>CAWKFL010000012.1:0-1918401 GCA_963848855.1 uncultured Actinomycetota bacterium | reverse complement strand
ACGCCTCATCACCGACATCGGCCAATACGGCACCATGATCGAGCAGGCCACCGCCGCCCTCGACGAACCCATCGACACCAACGTCGAGTACCGCGACCGCCAACGCCAGATGTACGAGGACTACCAGGCCGCCTGGGACTCCCAGGGCCGCGACTCCCACCGCGCCTTCCTGCGCATGATCAACGACCCCGACCAACGCGCCGAGTTCGAGACCGACGTCGCCGCCGTCGCCGAAGCCCTGCCCGCCCTCGACCCCGCCCTGCGCAAGGTCATGGCCGGCTTCTTCGAACTCGTCGGCCACCAGATCGACGAAGTCGAACGCATCCAGCAGCGCTGCGCCCAACGCGTCAAACGCTTCACCGCCTTCGGCACCATGGAGCAGAGCCGCGGCGTCGCCCGCCAACTCAACGAAGCCATCGGCGCCGCCCGCGCCCTGCTCAAGTCCTCCTTCACCGACTCCCGCCTCGACCTCGACATCCCCCTGGCCCGCCACGCCATCAGTTCCGTTGGCGCCCTTAGCTTCAAGATCGGCGACCTGTCCAACCCCAAGCCCGCCAAACCCGCCGACGGCGAAGTCGACCTCACCAGCTTCGCCGCCCTCACCACCCAGGTCGACGCCCCCGCCATGTCCGACATGCTCAACACCGCCCTCACCAACGGCCCCGTCTCGCTGCCCGACGCCGTCGCCATGCTCGACACCGCCTACCTCGGCCACGTCATCGTGCTCTGGTCCTGGGCCCTCACCCAGCCCAACCCAGACGCCTCAGACTCCACCACCGTCCGCTTCCGCTCCCTCGACGGCCGCGACCGCGAAATCGCCGTCCCCCGTTTGACATTCACCGAACCCATCACCACCCTCGCCGGAGCCGCTTCCTGACCACCGGCAAGCAGAAGCAAGGCCCCGAAGTAACCACACGCAGACTGACTGCACTCGAGGCAGAAGCCGGAGCGATGCCGTTCTCCATTGCCGGTCTCATGGCCGGCCTCATCGCCGCGCTAGGCCTCGTCGCACTCATCGTGGTGATCTGGCGGCCGTAGCGCTGCCCGCCCGTCAGTCGTCGACCGACTGTGTCACCAACCCGGGCGACGGCGCGCCATCGTGCGTCGACGCGGCCCGCGCTCGGATTGTCCATTGCGCCAAACGAACTCGGCCTGTCGATGCGTCATTGCTTCACCACCACGTGGCCGTAGAACTCATTAGTTGCGCTTGATTGTGACGCACGTATTGTTCGGGCGCGCAGCGGGTTTCAGCAAATCCGAATTGCCATCAGGCTGACGCCGGCCACCCATTGCCATGCCCTGCCGGTGGGAGGACGATGAAATGGTCCGGCGGCGCCGTCGAGACGCTGCCCCACATCCAACGGAGGCAGATCATGTACGCACGAAGCACCACAATCCAGGCGCAGTCCTCGTCCATTGACGCCGGTATTGCGCATATGCGCGATCGCGTGATGCCCGCGCTCGAAGGTATGCCCGGGTGCGGCGGCTTGTCCTTGTTGGTCGACCGAACGTCCGGCCGCTGCATCGCCACCACCTCCTGGGACTCCGACGAGGCGATGCGCGCGAGCGAGGAGACCATTCGGCCGATTCGTGACCAGGCCGCGGAGCTTTTCGGTGGTGGCGCGCAGGTCGAGGAATGGGAGATCGCCGCCATGCACCGCGAGCACCGCGCGGGTGCGGGCGCGTGGGTCCGAGCCACCTGGGTCAAGGTCGATCCGGATCAAATCGACGGAGGCATCGACTTCTACAAGACGACTATCGTGCCCGCCCTCGAGGAGCTGGAGGGATTCTGCAGTGCCAGCCTGCTCGTCGACCGAGCGTCCGGTCGTGGCGTGGCCGCGGCGACCTTCGACAACGCCGAAGCGATTGAGCGGAATAAGGACCAGTTGGACAGGATCAGAGCCACGGGCGGCCAGGAAGTAAACGCCGAGGTACTCGACCAGTGCGACTTCGAGTTGGCAGTCGCACACCTGCGTGTGCCCGACATGGTCTGACCGGAGGTGCAGCACCGTGAAGCAGACACAGCGCGGGACCTCGGCCCATCAGGAGTGTCCAGACTGTCATGCGCTGGCCGCGGACCTGGAGGCACACAAGCAATGGCACTCCAGGCTTGTCCATGACATCGCCACCGCCGTCGACAGGGACGTGAAGCGACGAGCAGGAGCTGGGTAACTGGCCCGCAGAGTCCGGGCGCGGCGGATGCCAATGCGCCCGCCACGCCGAAGCCGACGCGCTGTCACCCCGGACCGTCGGCGTGACTAGCCTTCGGGGCGTGCTTGATTCGCTGTGGTCCGCCGCTACCCGGCATCCCTTTCTCGAAGCGGTGCGCGACGGCACAATCACCGACTCCGCGTTTGACCGATGGCTCGTGCAGGATGCGCTGTTCGTCAGTGACCTGCTGACCTTCCAGGCTCGGCTGCTGGCACGCGCGCCGCGGGCAGCGCAGGCGGTGCTCGCGGGCGGCTGCGTGGCGCTGGTCGCGGAGCTGGACTGGTTCGAGAGCCAAGCCGCGGGGCGCGGGATCAACCTGGAGCAGCCGGCGCTACCGGCGACACTCGCCTACCGCGAACTGCTCGGGCGACTGGATGCCACGCCGTATGAGGCGGCGGTGACAGCGCTGTGGGTGATCGAACGGGTGTACTTGCTCGCATGGGCTTTCGCCGCGTCGGACACCTCCCCGTTCGGTGAGTTCATCGAGCACTGGTCCGCGCCGGCCTTCGCGGACTATGTCGACGCGCTCGGCGTCCTTGCCATCCCGGACCGACACGACACGCTCGTCGCCGACGTGCTGGAACACGAGGTGGCGTTCTGGGACATGGCGCTGACCTGACACTGTTCGCTTGAGCGCTCATGATGGTCGGCTTCGGGTTCTGGTCATGTCCCCCGGTCGATCGAGTCGAAAACAATC
Organism: uncultured Actinomycetota bacterium; assembly: GCA_963848855.1. GTDB lineage: Bacteria > Actinomycetota > Actinomycetes > Mycobacteriales > Mycobacteriaceae > Mycobacterium. The sequence goes on along the minus strand of CAWKFL010000012.1, from coordinate 1,915,493 downwards.
AGCGACTGCTCGAACGGTTCGGACGTCACACCCAACTGGTTGCCGAACGGATGGTCCAGCCAGAACACGACGAACAGCAGCAAGCCGAGCAGCACGGCGACCGCGCTCAGCAGGCCCAGATGCGCCCGCGTGCTGCCCAGCCGCATGAAACCGCCAAGCCCCAGCAGCACGACGCCGCCGAAAACCAGCCCCGTCCACAGCAGCCCGGGTATCCGCGGTTTGGCATCCAGGATTCGCTGATTCCGCTCCGACGCCAACGTGCCCAGCTGGTCAAGAAACTTCTGGCTGATCGGGCTCGTCGCGACACTGGACTTCTCGCTGCCGAGCAGTCGGTACATGTCGTTGAGTGCGTCTCGCGCGCCTTCGGTTCCGCTGCGGGTGCGTGTCGCGCTCTCCCATTCTGGGCCCGCGACAGAGTCCGTGTATTTGCGCAGCAGCACCCGCATCTCGGTCTGCTCCGGAACCGGCATGCCGACGGTCTGCCGGTACATCGTGATCAACGTCGACGCCTCGTTGGACACATTGGTCTCCGCGGACGAGAACTGCTCCCACGCGACCACAATGACGAATCCCAGCAGCGCGCCATACACAAGGCCGACACACGTCAAGAACGGTGACAACGCTCCGTTGTGCCCCTCGCTCACCGGATCAGGGAGGCTGCGATGCCCCAGCCATATGCCGCCGGCCGCGACCGCCACCGCCGCGATAAGGGACAAGGCCAGAAGTCCCCACAGACCCGCGATCCCGAAGTCACCCATGGCTTACCTCCACACGTCGGGAGCCTGAAGCTGGATACCCCCAGTAGACGCCCGTAGTCGCCGTGAGGCTGCCGAATCGGCCGCCTGCCTCTGCGGCCGGTGGTAGGGAAGATGGGTGGATCTTGCGAGTTGGAGCGTGGGCCTTGCCCTCATCGTCCTGACCATCGCGATCCACACCACCGCCGTTGTGGTGATGGCCTTCGGTCTGGAAACCCGGGTTCGCGTCCGCGCTGACAAGCACAAGGCCGAGCGGCTGCGGGCGGTCCCGACCATGATCGGCCACATCGGCGCCGTCGCGCTGATCTTGGCCGCCCTGCACGGGCTGGAGGGCCTCCTGTGGGCACTGGCATATTGGGGCCTCGGCGCCATCGACTCGCTGACGGACGCGTCCGTCTACGCCTTGGCGACCATGACGACGTTCGATATACCGGGATTAGCGGTGCCCGCCCGGTTTCAGATGTTGAGCGCGCTCCAGGCGGTGAACGGTGTGCTGCTGTTCGGCATCAGCACGGCGTTCCTGTTCGCTGTCATACAGGCCCAATGGAAGCTGCTCTCCCACCGACACGAAACGGTGAACGACCAGCCTGACCTGCCGTCACCGCGCTCCCTTCAAGTAGATCACCCGCGTTCGGAAGACGATGTCCTGCAACGATCTTCGCTGACGGTCGACCACGACCCATAGCAGGCCGATCGGGAAGACCACGCAGCAGATCGCACGCAGCAATCCAACGAGCAGGCTCACTCGCTGCGACCGTCGCCCGACAACCCGCAGGCCCATCGTCACCGCACCCGCGGTCGATCCCGAGACTGTCCAGCATCCGGTCAGATACAGCACCGCGACGACAAACGTCACCACCGTCGAGAACACGGCGTTCAGCGACGGCAGGGTGAAGGCCGTCGGCGAAAAGACCAGCCTCGCCAACACCAGGCCCCCGTACAGCACGCTCATGATCAGCAGCACGACCACCAAGTCAATGACCGCGGCCGATCCCCGGGTGATGATCCCGGCCGCCCGCTCAGCGTCGGGTTCCGATGAGGTCACCGGGTGTCCCGGTCACGCCCCAGCATGCGATCGACGATTCCGGCCACGACGTCGTCGGCGCGCTCGCCCTGCGTGCGCACGTCCGTCATCACCTCGGCGGTCATCGAATTGGTCGACTCGCGAATGATCGCCGGTAGGTCCACGCCTTCAATCACCTTGTCCGCCAAGGCGATCAGGTCAACACGGTTGATCACCGCGTCGATGTCCAGATCGGCGGCGAGCGCGTCGATATCCACTCGCTCACGCACGAGCGCGTTCAGATCCATCTCGTCGAGAACCAGGTCCACCAAACCGACCGCGACCGCGGCCACCAGTGCCTTGAACTGGTCGGCGCTCTGGGTCACCCATTTGTCGCCCCGCTCGGACAGGCCGACGACGCCGCGCCGCATCAACGGCCCGAACACCGGCACCTTCTCCGCCACGCGATAAGCGGCCTCCGCGGCTCCGACCGCCATCGCCGCCGTACCCACGGCGGCGGATACCACCGGGTGTTTCAGCAGGTCGACGTCGGTGCCCATCACCGCATGGTAGTTCTCGCGGTGCACAAATCTGGCGCAACGGCGTTTGCGGAAAGCCCCTAGCCGGCAGCGCCGGGCGCGCGAACGACCATGGGCACGGCCGGGAAATACGCCGCCATCTCCGAGCGCGCCTTGCGCAGCGCCGCGGTGCCGTAGCCATGCTGTCGGTGGTCGGGATGGATCCACACCCGGACGTTCACCTCGCCGCCGACCAGCTCGCCGAACACCATTCCGACTGTCTGCGTTCCCTTTTCGGCTACCAGCCACACCGCATCCTCGGCGTCGATCCGTCCGAGCGCCGAGCCGATCTCGTCGTCGAGACTGCCGGCCGGTACACCGGAACCATCACCGGCGGCACCGATATCGGCGGTCCTGGCGCCGAAGAGGTCGCGGTCGGACTCGCTGGAGAACGGCCGCAGCGCCAGATGCTCGCCGGAGCTCTCCGGCCGCTCGATCAGCGTGAAGGTCAGCTGACTGTTGAGGTCCTCGAGTTCGGCCGCGATCTGTCGGCGCGATTCCTTGGTGAGTCGATGCAACGGCATCGCAACCACCGCTTCGGCTCCCAGCGGCGCGATGCCGAGCAACGCGGCGACGGCCTCGACGGCCGCGGTCCGATCGTCGGCGTCCACGATCGCGTCGAGCACTTCGTGACGGCGGTCGAGCGCGGCGGTCAGGGCATCGGTGATCTCCCGGCGCGTGGCGGCGCGGTCATGGTCGGCCATGACGCCAAGCGTAAGTGCTCACCAGGCCCGATGCGCGGCGGATATTCGTGCGGAGGCCCCACGCGGCAGGGCCGGCAACCTGCGCCGCGACGGACACCATATGCCTCATGTTTCACAGCGGCACCAGCTCGCCGCGATGCGTTGGGAGCGCGGACATTCCGCTGACGTCGGCAAACCGGTGACGCCGCGAATTTCTGCCCCGACACGAGCCGCCCCGCGCGGAACATGTCGGAACGGTGACCTATGTTGGGGCGTCCGACCAATTACAGAGCGAGGAACGCAGGTGACCACCGACGCCGACATCGACTTCTCCTCCCTGCCGCAGGTCGACCAAGAGACCGCCCGCCCGCCCGTCCAGCGCCGACCGCGCTTCGACGGCGACGTCTCCGAACTCCCCGACCGCGCCTGCTGGGCCCTTCAGCACCTGCTCACCCGCCGCTACATCAGCGCCGAAGCCGACGCCGACGTCTACAGCTGGGTCCTCGAATACCGCAAGGAACTCTCCGTCCGGCTCTCCGAACTCGACCTGCTGCTGCGCATCGTCGACGACCACCGACGTCGCCTTCGTCGAACAGGCCCGCTACGAATCCGCAAGGGGCATCAAGCTTCTGCGCCGCGAACCGCTCGGCACCTACGACTCCATCCTCGCCCTGCACCTCGCCCAGATGATGCGCGCCTCCGGCGGCCAGACCGTCCTGATCAGCCGCGAGGAGATGCACGGCCTGTTCTCCGGCGTCCTCAACGACACCGACCGCGACGCCGTCACCTTCGCCGCCCGCGTCGACGGCGCCATCGCCCGCCTCAACGGCCTGGAGATCCTCCGCAAGAGCCGCGACGACGAGGACAGCTACACCATCAGCCCCGTCATCACCGCCATCATGACCGCGTCGGTCATCACCGAACTCCAGCAGCAGTTCGAACAGCTGCTCAACGGCGGAGCGCCAGCAGCGAAGAAGCCGACGTCGAAGTTGACTGAGCAGTTCCACCTGTCCCGGCTGCAGGTCATCAACTGGGGCGTCTTCGACGGCTACCACTCCATCCCGTTCAGCACCGGCGGCGCGCTCATCGCCGGTGCCTCCGGCAGCGGCAAATCCTCACTGCTGGACGCGATTTCGCTCGGCTTCCTTCCGTTCAACCGTCGCAACTTCAACGCCTCCGGCGACAACACCGCCGCCGGATCCAGCGCCGGCCGCCGCACCGTCGACAAGTACGTCCGCGGCGCCTGGGGCCAGCGCAGCGACGGCGGCACCAGCCGGGTGATGTACCTGCGCGGCGACGGCACCGCCTGGTCAGCCGTCGCGGTCACCTACGCCAGCGATACCGGCCGCACCGTCACCGGCCTGGTGCTCAAGTGGCTCACCGGCGAGTCCCGCAACGACTCCTCCAGCCGCTTCGTGCTCGGCGACGGCGACCTCGACATCGAGGACATCTGCAACCGCTGGGCGGCCGGCCGCTTCGACGCCGGCGTCTTCAAGGAAGACTGGCGCTTCTCCACCAAGGTCGAGTCGCAGTACCTGGCCCAGCTCTACGCCACCATCGGCATCCGCGCCTCCGACGCCGCCCAGCAGCTGCTCGGCAAGGCCAAGTCGCTGAAAAGCGTTGGCGGGCTTGAACAGTTCGTCCGCGAGTTCATGCTCGACGAACCCGACAGCCTGGCCCGCCTACCCGAGGCGCTCAAGCAGATCGACCCGCTTGTCGAGGCCCGCGAACTGCTCGCCGTCGCCCAGAAGAAGCGCAAGATCCTCGGCGACATCGAACAGATCCAGCAGCGCTACGCCTCGGAGTCCTCCGACCTCGGCATCATCGACCTCGTCGACGCGCCGATGGTGCGGGCGTTCACCGACCACGTCCGGCTGGCACAGTGCCCCGACCCAGATCGCGACGCTCGACGGCACCATCGACCAGCTCGAGAACGAGTACGAGGACGTCACCCGATCCCTGAATCTGGCCAAGGCCGAAGCGGATTCGCTCAACGCGCAGATCAGCGGGTCCAGCGCGAACATCGCGCCGCTGCAGTCGCAGCTGAACGCCGCCGAGACCGAGGCCGAGCAGGTGGAGCCGCCGGCGCGCCGCCTACGAGGACCTGCTCACCGCCCAGGACGTCGAGATCCCCGACACCGCCGACGAGTTCTGGAACCTGCGCGAGGAACTGCTCACCCAGGCCACCGAGCTGCTCGCCAAGGTCGAACGCCACCGCGAGGCGTCCACCGACGCCGAGTACGCGCAGAAGTCCGCCCGCATCGCCCGCGACGCCGCCGCCAAGGAACTCAAGCGCGTCGAACACGTCGGCTCCGCGCTGCCGGAGTTCGCCCTCGCGATGCGCGACCACATCTGCGCGACGCTCGAAGCTGACGCCACCGAACTCCCCTACATCGCCGAACTGATGGACCTCAAGCCCGACCAGACCCGCTGGCGGCTCGCCGTCGAAAAGGTACTGCAGAGGCGCGGGCCTGCGACTGCTGGTGCCCGACCAGCACTGGGACGGCGGTGCTGCGGTTCGTCAACGAGACCGACATGCGCGGCCGGCTGCAGCTGCACCACGTCCGCGCCAAGCTCCTCGGCGCCGACCCCGTCGAGCCCGACCCGAATACGTTGGCGGGCAAGCTGTTCGCCGTCGACCCCAAGCATCCGTGCGCCGCCGAGGCCGTCGACGTCATCACCAGCGCCGGCGACCACGTCTGCGTCGACACCCCCGACGTGTTCGACCGGTTCCGCCGCGCCGTCACCGACGCCGGGCTGTACAAGGACTCCGACCGGCTGGCCGTCAAGGACGACCGGCGACCGGTCAAGCAGTCCGAATACCTGTACCAGGGCGACGTCACCGCCAAGATCAACGCGCTGACGCTCGAACTCGCCGTCCGCCGAGGAGGCCTACCAGAAGGCCCGGCACACCGCCGACGAGATCGCCGCCCAGCGCCAGCAGTGGCGTGACCGCGCGGCGGCGTGCAAGGCGATCTGCGAGCAGTACCCGCAGTGGAGCCAGATCGACACCGAGACCGCCGACGGCCACGCCGATCGGCTGCGCGAACAGTACGACCTGCTGATGGCTGACAACCCCGACGTCGAGGCCCTCAATGCGCGCGCCGACGAATGCTGGTCGCAGATCCAGAAACTCATGACACGACGGGGCGCAATCCAGACCCGCCGCGACAGCCTCGACGAGCGTCGCACCCGGCTGCATGGAGCTGTCCGAAAGATTGTCGCCGGCGTTCGTGTCGGAGCCGCTGACCGAACTGCTGCACCGCTACGCCGGGCAACTGCCGGTGAGCCTGGAACTGCTCGACCCCGAACCGCACCGCGACGCGCTGTTCACCGCGATCAAGAAGGAACGCGAACAGCTACGGGAGAGTCGGCGCCGCTCCTACGACGAACTCGCCCGCATCCTCAACACGTTCGACACGTCGTTCCCCGACGCCATTCCGAACGACTCGGACGATTTTGATGAGCGGGTGCACGACTACGTCGCGCTGTGCAAGCACATCGACGAGCGCGAACTGCCCGAGGCCTACGAGCGGATGATGCGGCTGGTCACCGAGCAGGCGCCCGACGCGATCCTCACCCTGCACCGCGTCGCCGAGCAGGAGACACGGCGGATCAGCGAGCAGATCGACCGCGTCAACACCGGCCTGGGCGCGGTGGAGTTCAACCGCGGCACCCGGCTGACGCTACGCGCCACGCCTCGCCAGTTGACGGCAGTGTCCGAGCTCACCGAGATCGTGCGGTCCATCTCGCGGCGCATCGCCGAGGTCGGGCTGGGCGACAAGCAGGCAATCCTCGACCAGTACGCCGACATCCTGCGGCTGCGCAACCGGCTGGCTTCCACCGCACCGGAGGACAAGGCGTGGACGCGCGACGCGCTCGACGTGCGCAACCGGTTCACGTTCGACTGCGCCGAGTGGGACGTCAGCAACGAGGAACTCGATCCGCACGCACAGCAACGCGGGCGACAATTCCGGCGGCGAGCAGGAGAAGCTGATGGCGTTCTGCCTCGCCGGTGCGCTGAGCTTCAACCTGGCCAGTCCCGCGCAAGATTCATTTTCGGCTACCGCCGAAAGTGCCGACAACAGGCCGGTTTTCGCGCAGCTGATGCTCGACGAGGCGTTCTCCAAATCGGACCCGCAGTTCGCCCAGCAGGCGCTGCAGGCGTTCCGCAAGTTCGGCTTCCAGTTGGTGATCGTGGCGACGGTGCAGAACGCCACCACCATCCAGCCCTACATCGACAGCGTGGTGATGGTGTCCAAGACCGAGGCCACCGGCCGCAACACCCGCCCGGTCGCCTCCGTCGCGACGCGGACGATCTCGGAGTTCACCTCGCTGCGCCAGGAGATGCGCAAGGCAGATCGCCTGCCGGCAGGCGTCTGAGGTATCGCACCACCTCCATCAAGGGAACGCGCAGGGAAGCGGCGTACAAGGGGAGTTGTTGGCTAAGGCCTAGCCATAGACCATCCCCAAGGATGTCCATGACCAATCAACTCGAGAACATCACCGATCTGCGCGACTGGCTGCGGCTGATCGACGACTTCGGCGAGCTACGCCAACTCGACGGCGCACACTGGGACGAGGAGATCGGTGCCGCGTCGCAGGTCAACTACCTGCGCCCCTCGCCACCGGCCTTGTTGTTCGACAACATCACCGGCTACCGCACCGGTCAACGCGTATTGAGTGCCAGCATCGCCAATGCTCGCCGACTCGGCGTGACGCTGCGACTCGGCACAGACCTCGACGACCGTGCGCTGATCGAAGCACTGCGTAGCCGCCCCAATCACTGGGCCGCCACCGCGGCGAATTACCCTACGCGAGAGGTGGATTCCGGCCCAGTATGCGAGAACATTCTCAAGCCACCCGAACTCAATCTGCTGGACTTACCTTTCCCGCGCTGGCATGAAGGTGACGGCGGTCGCTACGCAGGCACCGGCTGCGCCGTGTTCACCACCGATCCCGACACCGCCGTAGTCAACGCGGGCGCCTACCGCATGCAAGTCCAAAATGACGGGCGCGCAGCAAGTGTCAACATGGAAGCGGGCAAGCATGGCGCCGCTCACATCCGCGCCTGGTTCCAGCGCGAGGGACGAGCGCCAGTCACCGCCTCACTCGGTCACGACCCGCTCCTGCTGGTGGTCGCAGGCACCGAAGTCCCCAGGGGCATCTCCGAACTCGAATACGCCGGAGCGGTCCTCGGTCGGCCCATCGACATCGTCGCAGGCGAGGTCACCGGGCTCCCCGTGCCCGCCTACAGCGAAATCGTTATCGAGGGCTGGCTGACTCCCGACCGCCGCGAACAAGAAGGCCCTTTCGGGGAATGGACCGGCTATTACAGCGGCAGCACCGAACCGGTACTGACCATGGACATCGAGCGAATCTATCACCGCCACAACCCCATCCAGCTCGGTGCGCCTCCCGGCAAGCCGCCCCACGACTACTCGTACATGCGCAGTGTGATGAAGTCCGCGATGATTCACGACGCACTCGTCGCCGCCGGTCTTCCCGGCCTGACGGGCGTGTGGGCGCACGAAGTCGGCGGCGGCCGTCAACTGCTGGCCGTCGCTGTGCACCAGCAGTATCCGGGGCACGTCCGCCAAACGGGACTGCTCACCTCGTCGCTACCCGCAGCGGCCTACATGAACAAATTCGTGGTCGTCGTCGATCACGACGTCGACCCCCGCAGCCTCAACGACGTGATGTGGGCGGTATGCACCCGCACCGATCCCGGCGTCGACATCGAAGTGCTCCACCGTACTTGGGGCAGCCGGGTGGACCCACTAAGAAGACCGGGCACGCCCGCGTTCAACAACCGAGCCGTCATCGACGCCTGCCGGCCCTGGGAACGGCTGGCGGAGTTTCCCGCAGTCGCCGAGGCGTCGCGTGACCTGCTCGATCGGGTCGTGCAACGTTGGCCCGATATCCTGGGTGGAGTCATTTGACGTGGTTCACGAAGGGACACAACGTATTCCGTGGATAGTCGGAATCACTGGCGCCAGCGGAACCCCCTACGCTGCGGCGGTCCTTCGCGGACTGCTCGACGCAGAGCTTCCGGTGGACCTGGTCGTCAGCAACGCGGCGCGGTTGACGATGCTCGACGAGACAGGCTGGACGTTCCGCGAGGCTAGCTGGCGTGACGACACCGAACAGTTCCTAGGACGCGATGTCGGCGACATGGTCGTCTGGAAGGCCGGCGATTTCACGGCAGGCCCCGCCAGCGGCAACTATCGGACCCGCGGCATGATCATCGTGCCGGCGACGACCGCCGTCATCGCCGGCGTGGCCGCCGGGATCAGCAAGGATCTGATCCAACGCGCCGCCGACGTCACCCTCAAGGAACGTCGCCCCCTGGTCTTCGTGCCTAGGGAGACGCCTCTTCGTCATAGCTCGCTGCGCCAGATGGCCGACCTGGCCGCGGAGGGAGCCGTGATATTGCCCGCCTCACCCGGCTTCTACGCCGGCGCCAAAGACGTATGCGAACTGGTCGACTTCATCGCCGCGAAAGTTCTGGATGTGGCCGGAGTGCCACACACGCTCTCCCGGCGCTGGACGGGCCGGCTCGGAGTCGCAACAGAATCTGGGACGGCACCCGCTCTGTCGTCACGGGTGTGTCCGGAATCCTCAAGGCAAGAGCCTCGGTGACCGGAACTGGAGCGGCCGGCTTGGCGGGCGCGCGTCGTGTAGGCGGGCTCGTCCGTCACCGGCGGCAGCTTCGTCCTCAGCCCTGAAAGTGCCGACAACACATCAGTTCTTGCGCAGCTGATGCTCGATAAAAAGTACATGAATTCCGAATCGCAATTCTCGCAGCAGGCCGCGCAGGCGTTCCGCAAGTTCGGCTTCCAGCTGGTGATCGTGGCGACGGTACAGAACGCCACCACCATCCAGCCTTACATCGACAGCGTGGTGATGGTGTCCAAGACCGAGGCCACCGGCCGCAACACCCGACCCGTGGCGTCAGTCGCGACCAGGACGATCTCGGAATTCGCGTCACTGCGCAACGAAATGCGAAAGACCGCAGAACGGGTGCCGGCCGGGGTGTGAACGTATTCAGCGTCGACGTCGTTGACGCTGAATACGAACTCGTTTGGGAGGAATGCTTGTTCGGTGACGGCAGCTGCAATCCTGGCCATGGTGGCGCCCCCCGTCGCTCGTGCAGACTCGATGCTGCAATACCGCGGTCAGTGGCAGCTGCCGCGCAGTATGACCTTTGACGGCACCGTGATCGGTGGCTTATCCGGGATCAGCTATGACGCTGCTCGAAATGTCTATTACGTCGTCAGCGATGACAAGTCAGACCACGGGAACGTTCGCTTCTATAGCCTTCATGTGGCTCTGTCTGGCAATGGTATTGAGGATGTCCGGTTTCTTGGCATGCATGCATTGCTCGATGAATCCGGCCGTCCGTTTGGGCCGAACGATTTCTCGGTCAACCCGCCAATACTGGCTCCCGACGCAGAGGCCATCGCGTTCGACAACGCTCGGCAGCGGGTGTATTGGACGTCGGAGGGTTCTGTGGCCGATGGCAGTGACGGCCGCCCGGCGGGCTTACTTGAGCCTTGGATCAGAATCGCTGGCCTCGACGGCACCTACCTGGGCGAGTTTTCCTTGCCGCCAAGCTTCAGGTTCGCAACAGATCAGACGAGTGGCCCCAGAGCGAACGGCGTGCTCGAAGGTTTATCCCTGACGCCGGACGGCCGGTATCTCTTCGCTGCGATGGAGCAGCCGCTGTATCAGGACGGGCCGACCGCTGATGAAGACCACACCGGATTGGTCCGGATCACGAAGTTCGACGTCGAGAGCAGGGAAGCGGTCGCGCAATACGCTTATCCGATCGAACGTGCCGCCCCGGGTACTGCACTCAATGGGTTGTCAGACGTATTGGCATTATCGGATGCGTCGCTGCTTGTCATCGAACGCGCGGCGAATCTGCCGGATGCGGCTGCCGTAGCCGTCTACCGCGCGGATGTCGGCTCGGCGAGTGACGTCCTGACGGTGCCATCGCTGGGCGACCAGCCGGTGACACCAATGAGCAAGTCGCTGGCCGTGGACCTCAACGCGATCGAGGCTCTCAAACCGTTGGACAACATCGAGGGAATCACTCTGGGACCCGTGCTGCCCGACGGTCGCCAATCAGTACTACTGGTCAGCGACGACAACTTTCTACCGTTCGAAGTGACGCAATTCCTGTTGTTTGCGCTGTAAGAAGCTGATGGCGTTCTGCCTCGCCGGCGCGCTGAGCTTCAACCTGGCCAGTCCCGCGCAAGATTCATTTTCGGCTACCGCCGAAAGTGCCGACAACAGGCCGGTTTTCGCGCAGCTGATGCTCGACGAGGCGTTCTCCAAATCGGACCCGCAGTTCGCCCAGCAGGCGCTGCAGGCGTTCCGCAAGTTCGGCTTCCAGTTGGTGATCGTGGCGACGGTGCAGAATGCCACCACCATCCAGCCCTACATCGACAGCGTGGTCATGGTGTCCAAGACCGAGGCCACGGGCCGCAACACCCGACCGGTGGCATCGGTGGCGACCAGGACGATCTCGGAGTTCACGTCGCTGCGCCAGGAGATGCGCAACACAGCGGAACGGGTGCCGGCCGGGGTGTGAGGACCGACCGTCGAACCCATCGAACCCGGATTGATCACCGGATATGGACGGGAGGTCGGGTTCGTGCCACGGTGGAGAGGCAAATCCGTTTTCTTCTAGGAGGTGCAGCAACGTGGAGCAGACCCAGCACCTGACCTCCGCCGCTCAGGAGTGCCCAGACTGTCATGCACTGGCCGCAGACCTGGAGGCGCATAAGCGATGGCACTCGAGGCTCGTCCATGACATCGCCACCGCCGTCGACGCAGACGTGAGGCGGCGAGTAGCGGCTCAGTAACCGGGCTGAGCACTCGCGTCCTGGCGTGTTGTCCTTTCCACGTTGTCATCAATTGATGACAACGTCCGAAAGCTTGTACCCGTCCAGTCAACCGTTGGTGAGTAGTGGGGCACTCCAGCCACGCCGGCGACCTTCGGTAGGTCGCTCAGATCGACCGCGTCTCGCTTCTCGGCGACGTTACCCACGTGCCGCAGAACTGATTAGTTGCACTTGATTGTGAAACACGTATTGTTCCGGCGCGCAGCGCGTTTCAATGAATCCGAGTTGTCGTCAGGCGAGTCCCGCCACCCATTGCCATGCCTTGCCGGTGGGCGGACGATGAAGTGGTCCGGCGGCGCCGTCGAGACGCCGCCCCACATACAACGGAGGCAGATCATGTACGCACGAAGCACCACAATCCAGGCGCGGGCCTCATCCATCGACGCCGGTATTGCGCAAATGCGCGACTCCGCGATGCCCGCGCTCGAAGGTATTCCCGGGTGTCTTGGCATGTCCTTGTTAGTCGACCGAACATCTGGCCGCTGCATTGCCACCAGCTCCTGGGATTCGGAGGAGGCGATGCGGGCGAGCGCGGAGACAGTTCGGCCGATTCGCGACGAGGCCACGGAACTTTTCGGTGGCAGCGCGCAGGTAGAGGAATGGGAGATCGCTGTCATGCACCGCGAGCACCGCGCGGGTGACGGCTGCTGTGTCCGAGCCACCTGGGTCAAGCTCGATCCGGATCAAATCGACCGAGGGATCGAGTTCTTCAAGACGACGATCCTGCCCGCGATCGAGGAGCTGGAGGGATTCTGCAGTGCCAGCCTGCTCGTCGACCGAGCGTCCGGTCGTGGCGTGACCGCGGCGACCTTCGACAACGCCGAAGCGCTCGCGCGGAACAAGGACGCGTTCGACAGGATCAGATCCACGGGCAGCAAGGAAGTCAACGCAGAGATACTCGACCAGTGCGACTTCGACTTGGCGGTCGCACACCTGCGTGTGCCTGAGATGGCCTGACCGCGGCGAAAAACGTCGTTGCGTTCGGCCGTATCGCGGGAAACCATCAGGTGTGGCCGGTTACGTGACAGTCCGGGCATACGCCGAACTCAACGACTTCTTGGCACCCGAGTCGCGCGGTCTGACCCTGCGCCGACCGTTCCGCACGCACCAGACCGTCAAGGACGTTTTGGAAGCGATGGGCATTCCGCACACCGAGGTCGACCTCATCCTCGTCAACGGCGATGCCAAGGATTTCGGCCACCGCCCGACTTCCCGCGATCGTATCGCCGCATACCCGGTGTTCGAGGCGTTCGACATCGGATCGACGGCCCGGTTGCGTCCGCTGCCGCTGCGGAATCCGCGCTTCGTCATCGACGTGAACCTCGGGCGGCTGGCGCGTCTGCTTCGACTGCTCGGCTTTGACGTGTGGTGGTCCAGTGAGGCGGAGGACCAGACGTTGGTTGACGTCAGCCTGGCCGAGCAGCGGATCCTGCTGACCCGAGATCGTCCCCTACTGAAGCGTCGCGCTCTCACCCACGGCCTGTACGTCCGCTCTGAGAACGCCGAGGAGCAGACGCTCGAGGTCTTGCAGCGACTGCACCTTCGCCAACGGCTCGCGCCGTTCACCCGCTGTGTGCGCTGCAACGGCACACTGGCCGCCGTCACCAAGGACGAGGTGACCGACCGCCTTCAACCGCTGACCCGCAGGTACTACGAGGATTTCAGCCGTTGCGCGGGATGCGGGCAGATCTACTGGCCCGGCTCCCACCATGAACGCTTGGTTCGCCTCGTCGACGGACTCCGCGACCAGCTCTGAGCAACGGCCACGCGGGAACTCCAGCAGTTAAGTTGCGCGACTGCGGGATTGGCCGAGTCCACCCGAGAAACTCGGTACGACCCCCTGGTATGCGGGTTGCTTCACCAGGGCCCTCAGCCAGTTGGGCGCAAAACCGTTGCCGGCTCGACCTGGCATGACCGAATGCCGTTCGCCTATCACGCCCACAGACGTGACGGGTGCCCGTTATCGTGAGCCGGTGGAAGGGACGCCATTCGGCCGTTACCAGCTGATTGAGTTGCTGGGCCGCGGCGGCATGGGCGAGGTGTGGCGCGCCCACGACACCACCATCGACCGCGTCGTGGCCCTGAAGATGCTCCTGCCCCACTTCGCCCAAGACCCCGACTTCGACAAGCGGTTCCGTCGCGAAGCCCGCACCGCGGCACGCCTCGACGACCCCCATGTCGTGCCGATCCATGACGTCGGCGAGATCGACGGCCGCCTCTACGTCACCATGCGGCTCATCAACGGCGTCGGCTTGGACACTCTGCTGAAAACTGGCCCGCTGAAGCCCGAACGCGCGGTACACATCATCGAGCAGATCGCCTCCGCACTGCACTCCGCTCACCAAGCCGGCCTGGTCCACCGCGACGTCAAACCGTCCAACATTCTGTTGGCCGGCAACGACTTTGCCTACCTCATCGACTTCGGCATCGCCCGCGCCGCCGATGACACCGCGTTGACATCCGAAGGATCGACCATCGGCACCTGGGCGTACATGGCGCCGGAACGCTTCCGCACCGGTGGCATCGAGCCCAGCTCCGACATCTACGCTCTCGCCTGCGTGCTCTACCAATGCCTCACCGGCGAGCTACCCTTCCCCGGCTCCACCCTCGAGCAGGTCGCGGTGGGCCACATGGTCACTCCGCCCCCGAGACCATCGGAAGCAAGTGACAGCGTTCCGCCCGAGTTGGACCGGGTTATCGAAACGGGCCTCGCGAAGCAGACCGCCGACCGGTACCCCACCGCCGTCGAAATGGCCGCCGCGGCACGACAAGCCATCACCGAACCGACCAGCCAGCCCCAGATCGCCGTAGCACCAGGACCGCCGCCGGTAATCCACACCAACCGGCCTTCCCCATCAGGGCCAGCGCTGAGCTACCCAACGCCGCCCCCTGGTGGCATGCCACCGGCAGCGCCGCCGCGATGGTCACCGCCACCGGCGCCGCCGCCATGGTCCCCGCCACCGGCGCCGCCCAAACCGAAGGGTCGGGGGCGACGCCACGGTGTCCTGGTCGGCGCGCTGGTGTTCCTCGTGACGCTGATCGTCGTAGGCGGTGTCGTCGGCGTCGTGGAGCTCACCTCGGCCGACAAGCCGACGTCAACAGCACCAACCAGCGCGGCTGCCGGCGGGGGTGACTTCAACGGCACCTACCGGGCCGACTATGGGCCGGGCACCGATCTCGAAGACAAACCGGTACCGAATGCGCCTGCGACGACGAGCAGTTGGGCCGTCCGCTCGACGTGTGGCGCCGGCGGTTGCGTGGCGACGGCGGCGAACATCGGTGAGGGCGGCACCGCTCTCTTGTCGAATCTGACATTCGATCAGCTGGGCGGCACCTGGGTGGCCGTCGGCCTAGCCTCAGCGCACTGCGGCGGCGACGCACCCTCAGAGCTCTGGGTGGTGCTCACCCTGCAACCGCATCCCGACGGCACACTGTCCGGCGAAACAGTCCGGGCCTCCACCGACGGCGCCTGCGCCGCCAAACGAACCGTGAAGTTCACCCGCACCGGCGACCCTGACCCCAACAAGGTTCCCGACCCGGCCGTCCTACCGACGCGGGTGGCGACCCCCGCCGACGCGCTACGCGGCAGCTATCGCCAAACGACGACCTTCGCCGACGGCAACGTGGTTCCCGGAAATGTTCTCGCAGCCAATACATACTGCCTTCGCACCGGCGATCGGTGCATGAGCTTGTTCCATGCAGCCGATGGGGTCGTCACGTTGATGTTCGCCCACGACAAGTGGACACGCAATGAGCAGGGCACCACGATGTGTACAGGCGGTGGCACAGCGCAGGTCACCATCACCGCCGAGTATCCGTTGCCCGAGCAGATGGACGATCCGATCGCGGTGCTCGCCGGGCGTGGTAATCAAACCGTCGCGGCTTCAGGGGCGTGCACTGGCGGCGGCGATTTCCAGGACACGTTCGAGCGCACAGGTGATTAGGCAGGTGCGCTCGCAGCTTCTCAGCCGACGATCAGCCGGGTGGTGGTGGTGGCGGCGGCGGTGGAGGTGGTGGCGGAGGCGGTCCGAAGAAGGGCAGGTTGAACGGCGGGAACCCGGGTACCTCCACGACCGGCAAACCTTCCGGAGGCGGAGGGGGTGGGATGTCCGGCGGGCGCTCGACCGGACGTGGCGGCGGTGGCGGGGCAATCCCGTTGCTGGTATTGATCGTGATGATCGACCCCGGGAAGGTTTGACCGCTCGGCGAGGTCCCCACCACGGTGCCATAACGCGCTGAGCTGTTCACCGGCGTCGGCTGATCGGCGACCTGGAACCCGGCCTCCCTGAGGCGCTGACGCGCCGCCTCGAGCTTCAGACCGGACACACTCGGCACTCGGCCGCCCGGCGCGCCCTCGACGTAAAGCGGATCGGTTGGCGGCAGATGCACTTCACCGAAATCGGTGGCGATCGGCTTCATCGCCTCAAACCAGGTACGTGCAGGCTCGTTGCCGCCATACAGGTCACCGCTACCGCACGCGCGCAGCGGGAAAGAGCAGATGCCGGACGGCGTGCTGGAGTCGGCGAAGATGTAGTTCGCCGCGGCATAGTGGTTGGTGAAGCCCACGAAGCCCGATGAGCGATGCGACTCGGTGGTGCCGGTCTTGCCGGACATCGGCAGATCCCAGCCGACGGAGCCGGCCGCGCCCGCCGCGGTGCCGGGGCTCTTGTCGTCCTTGCTCAGCGCGTTCGCGAAGGTGTTCGCCAGTCCCTCCGGCACCGCCTGATCGCACTGCTCGATGGTGTACGACACCTCGTTGCCGTGGCGGTCGAAGATCTTGTCGATCGGGTTCGGCGGACACCACGTCCCGCCGGAGGCCAGCGTCGCCGCCACATTGGCCAGCTCGAGCGCGTTGAGCTGGAACGGGCCCAGAGTGAACGAGCCGATGTTCTGTCGCTTGATGAAGTCGGCCAGGCTCTCGTTGCTATCCGGGTCATAGGCCCGCGCCGTCGCCGGAGTCGCGTAGGAGCGCAGCCCCAGCCGGACCGCCATGTCGACCGCGCGGGGAACGCCCACCTGTTGAATCAACTTGGCGAACGCCGTGTTTGGTGAGGTGGCCAGCGCGTCGGTCACGTTCATTGAGCCGCGGTAATTGCCGGCGTTCTTCACGCACCAGGTGTCCTTGGGACAGCCTGGCGTATCGCTGCTGCCCAGGCCCTTGGCCTGGAACGAGCCAGGGATCGTCAGTTGAGCGTCGATCCCCATGCCCATTTCCAGCGCCGCAACGGTGGTGAAGATCTTGAAGATTGAGCCGGCCCCGTCGCCGACGAGCGAAAACGGCTGCGGCTGTACCGTCTCGTTGGTGTCGCTGTTGAACCCATATGTGCGGTTGCTTGCCATCGCCATCACCCGATGCGCGTCCTTACCAGGCCTGATCACGCTCATCACGCTGGCGACCCCGTCCAAGGTCGGGCTGGCGACCTTATCGATCGACTGCTTGACCGAAGCCTGCACCATCGGGTCCAACGTCGTGCGGATCAGATAACCGCCGCGTGCAACCTGCTCCTTGTTGATGCCTGCCCGTGCGAGGAAGTCGAGCACATAGTCACAGAAGAACGCGCGATCGCCTGCGGCGATGCAGCCGTCCGGCAACGCATTGGGCCGCGGCAGGACGCCGAGCGGTGCAGCCTTCGCCGCCCGGAGCTCGCCTGCTTGCTGCGGCAAATTCTCGATCATGGTGTCCAGCACCACGTTTCGGCGTTGCAGCGCGCCCTCGGGGTTGGTGTACGGGTTCAGCGAGCTCTCTGACTGCACCACCCCGGCCAACAGGGCGGCCTGCTGCCAGTTGAGCTGCGACGCGTTGATACCGAAGTAGGTCTGCGCGGCGTCTTGGACGCCGAAGGCGTTGTTGCCAAACGACAGCAAGTTCAGGTAGCGCGTCAGAATCTCGGCCTTGGTGAACGTCTTGTCGAGCGTCAGGGCCATCCGGATCTCGCGCAATTTGCGTGCCGGAGTGATTTCGACGGCCGCCCGCCGCTCGGCGTCAGTCTGTGCTGTCACCAGCAATTGATAGTTCTTGACGTACTGCTGCTCGATCGTCGAACCGCCGCGAGTGGTGCGATCGCCCGAGACGTAGCCGGACAGACCGGTCAGCGTGCCCTGCCAGTCCACGCCGTTATGTTCGGCGAACCGCTTGTCCTCGATCGACACGATCGCCAGTTTCATCGTGTTGGCGATCTTCTCGCCTGGCACCTCGAACCGGCGCTGCGAATACAACCACGCGATCGGATTCCCTGCCGCGTCGACCATCGTCGACACCTGCGGGACGTCACCCGTAAGAAGCTGCGCCGAGCCGTTGGCGACCACGTCGCTGGCGCGGTTGGACAACAGACCGATGCCCCCCGCGACCGGGAACATCAGGCCCGCCGCCACTACCCCGGCCAACAGACAGCACCATGCGAGCTTGATAACCGTTGGCCCCGTCGGCCGCCCCTCCGACATGATTACAGAGTAGTTCTTCCTCTTGACCGAGTCGGCTATTTCATGCAGTCTCAAGCGGGGATGTCACGCAAGATCGTTGCGGCAAGGCGTCCGCATCGCGCCGCGTCCACAAATGATGTATTGCAGCACTTGACAATTCGCCGGCGACCACGCCAATCGAGTCAACGGTGCTGCGCGTCGAGCACCTCGCAAGCAGACGGATCTTCTTGACAAGGCGCCCCGGGGTGGCTTCCCGGCTCATACTCATGGAATGTCGGCGACCAGCGCGTCGGATACTGGCACAGGATTCGGTGAAGGCTCGCCACGGCCGGTGAAGATGACGCTGGAAAAGATGGCGAAACAGACCGGGCGCGGCCTGGACGAGACGCGCGCGGCGCTTCTCACCCAAATCGCCTGGGGAACGGCCGCGGCCAACGTTGACATCGCAACGGTCAAGGAACACAAGGTCTTCGAGCTCACTCTGCTCAGTGAGGGCTTGTCCGCCACCGACCTCGACCCTGCGCGCAGGATACTACACGGCTTGCAAGAGCTCGCGGCGCCGGCCTCGGGCCGGGTGCCGCAGGATGCCCATGCGATCGCGAAGGACTGCGCCGCCGCACGTGCCCGCGCAACGACATGCACGGCCGTGAGATCCACGCCGGTGGTTGGAACTACGCCAAGGACGTCGAGGATGCGCGACGTGACCGCACGCTGCGCATCATCGAGCGTGCGCGCCCCGGACCTTACGAGGACGGCGGGCACCTGGAGTCGCTCGCACGTGAAGCGGCGGCCCTCGAGATGACCATGGCCGGATTCGTCTCGCCGACGCCGTTGGACCGAGTGCTCGACCGAATCGTTCTCGGTACGACGGACGAACCGAGGAACCACGCTGGTGCAACGCGTCGAAGCGATGGCGTGGCGATCGTCATCTCCACCGGCCTTCTCGACTTCTTGGGGCAGACCGCCAGATCGGTGGTCTTGGCGCTCAAGCCAACGCCTCCACCGGACGAGGTGTTGTGGAGCTTCTCCGCCAAACCCGAGGACACTGCCGCCGTGCTAGCGCGCGACAGCACACCCGGAGCCAACCTTCACGACACACTCGTCAGCTGGCTGTGCCGCGGCTCGGCCACACCCGCGGCCACCCACAACCCACCGGCGTACTACGCGTCTTATATCGACCACCTTGAAAGGTTCGCTCGGCGGTTCGTGATCGCCCACGAGTACGGCCACGCTCTACATCTGTTGGGCATGCACATTCCGGGACTGTCCGACACGGCGACTCCCGATCCCAAGATGACAGAGCACAACATGGACGCGCTGGGAGTCACCCACGTGTTCAACAGCGCTGAGGTCGACCGCGCCAAGCCCAACATCGCTCTCCAGGGCGCCGTGTTGGCAATGAAAAGTCAGGAGATCCTCGACCGTGCGCTGCTCATCGCGTGTAGCGGACGCAACGGCATCCTGGCCCCGTCGCACACCCATCCGCCCTTCGAGCAAAGGCTGGCCAGCATTTACCGCATGTACCGCCGGCTCACCCAGACCATGGTTGATCCGAAACTGGCGCCCGAAGCCATGAAAGTTCCTGCCGACACACCCTAGAGCTGGTGTGGGAACAAGTCGCGCCGGGACTGCCGGCTGCACTCAAAAGCCGTCACTTACATCCGATTTGGGCAAGAAGACTGACCTCGGCACCAATACGAAAGGACCGCGACATGACATCAGCCAGCGACGGCGAGAAGCGCGAAGTGATGGTTGTCGTCGACCCTGCGGACTTCGAAGAGGTCAAGCGGCTCGCGGCCGCCAATGGCGTCGATGTCGAGGAGATCCAGCAGGAAGGCTTCACCGGCGTCGAGATCCTGCTCGTGATCCTCGGGACGGCGTCCGCCGTGACGCTGACCATAGACGCAATCGAACGGCTCAAGGGCGGCCAGGTCATCGACATGCGCCCCGGTGCGGTGCGTATGGCCTATAGAACTCGCGACGTCATGTACGGGCTGGTGATAATCATCGGTGTGGACGGCTCGTTGACTCTCGAGGTCAAGGAGCCCACGACGATGTTCGCCACCGTCGTGGAAGCCGTGCAGAAGGTCGTTGTTGATCTTGCCAAAGACTCCGTGAAAGCCATCGCGGACGCCGTTCGCGAGGCCGTGGGCGATGCCGCCAAGGTGCAGCTGCCGCCGGACAGCAAGACGCCGTCGTAGGCAGTTGCCCCGAACCGGGCGTGCCGCGCTATACGACTTGGCTAGCGCACCCACGGGAGAAACCGCGCGGCCGCCGTGGCGATGACCCGCTGATACCCCGAGCCCGTAACGCGCGCCAGCACATCGAGTGCCTTGGCCTCCCAGCCGATCAGCACCCGGGCGCGGCCTTTGCGGACCTCGTCGACAATCGTCTCCGCAGCCATCTCCGGCGAATGCAGTGCCAGCCGCTTGTCGAAGAACGCCGCAACGCACTGCGCGTCCTGGCCATCACACACCGTTGCATTCCGCGCGACGGCCGTCTTGATACCGCCCGGGTGCACACATGTCACCTTCACCGGGTGACCGGAAACCAACATCTCCTGCCGCAGCGCCTCCGTGAACCCGCGCACCGCGAACTTCGCCGCGTTGTACGCGCTCTGACCCGGCACCGCGATCAACCCGAACAAGCTCGAGATGTTCACGATATGCCCGTCACCCGACGCGATCACATGCGGCAGAAAAGCTTTCGTGCCGTTGACTACACCCCAGAAGTCGACGTCCATGATCCGCTCGAAGTCCTTGAACTCGGTGCTCTCGACGTTACCGTTGTGCGCGATCCCGGCGTTGTTGTACACCTGATGCACCACACCGAAGTGGTCCACCACGTCGTCCGCGTAGGCCAGCACCGCCTCCCGCTCCGCCACATTGAGCCGGTCCGCCTTGACCTTCGCGCCCAACGCCTCTGCCCGCCACACCGTCTCCGCCAGACCGTCAGCGTCGATATCCGACAGCGCCAGCTTGGCTCCCTTCTGTGCGAGATTCAGCGCCAACGCCCTGCCGATGCCCGACCCGGCACCGGTGATGACGGCAACCTTCCCTTCGAACGAACTCACTTTGTTGCAACCTTTCCTTCGGTCGTATGGGTGCGCAGCTTCGCACCGAGATCCGCTATCGCTTCATCCGCGTCCGCCAGCACACCGGCCTGCAGATGGAACACATGCCACAGGTTCTCGAACCGCCGATGGTCGAGCATCTCAGCGGCACAGAACTTTTCAATCTTTTCCGCGTCGATCCACAGCGGATCGTCGCCGGCGCTCTGCATGACGATCGGCGGCAGGCCCGCCATGTCCCCGTACACCGGCGAGATTCCCGGCAGCTTCGAGTCGTGCTCGCCGACATACCGCGGCGCCCACACCGCGGCCATCGCCGGCGTGATCAACGGGTCCCGTCCCGCCGGGCGCACTCCGTCGACATCGATCGCCAGGTCCGCCCACGGGCAGACCAGCCCTAACGCCGCAGGCAAGGCGATCCCACGGTCCCGCAACGCCATCGCCAGCGCCAACGCCAATCCGCCGCCCGCCGAATCACCCGCGATCACCGTCTTTTTCGGATCGAGACCCTCGGCGAGCATCGCCGAGTAGACCCCGACCATCTCCTCCAGCGTGACCGGATACCGCGCTTCCGGCGACCGCGAGTAGTCCGGCACCACCGCCGTCATCCCGGCCGCCGCGGCCAGCCGGGCGGCCAGCCCCCGATAGCCTTCCGCGCTGCCCAGCGCGTACGCGCCGCCGTGCAGGTAGATCAGCGTCCCGGCCGCGACGTCCCCTGGCGGCCGCAGCCGCAAGACCGGAACCCCTGCGATGGTCAGGCGTTCGTAGCGAGTGCCGCCCGGCGGGCGCGCCACGGCCGTGAACGCCTCGTACAACTTTCGCTTGCTGCCCAATGAGATTCGCTGCGACGCCAGCGGCGCCCGGCACGCCCGTAGCGCCACCCTCACGGCCCGGCGACGGATCCTCATGCCAGCGCCCCCGCGGGGACCTGGGTGTCGAACGACAGCACACCGTCGACGACGGGATCCTCGAGCAGCATCTTGGAGTCCTTCTCGAAGTGCATCAGCACCTTCCATGGCAGCTTCGATCCCTGCCGCGGCATGACGTCCTTGGCGCGTTGCACATATCCCGACTGCAACTGGTCCAGCATGCCGTCGTCCAGCGCGCACCCCTCGAGGTCGCGCGGGATCGCCACGGCCAGACCGTTGTCGTCCATGTGCCTGAACAGGCGCACGAGATACTCACCCGCGATGTCGGACTTCAGCGTCCACGGTGCGTTGGTGTATCCGAACATCCACGCCAGGTTCGGGATGTCCTCGACGAGGATGCCCTTGTAGGTCATCTGGTCGTGCAGCGCGTGCGCCTGGCCGTCCACCGACAGCTGCATGCCGCCCAGCATCTGCAGGTTCAGCCCCGTCGCCGTGACGATGATGTCCGCCTCCAAGTGCCGACCCGACTTCAGCAGAATCCCTGTTTCCGTAAAGGTTTCGATCTCGTCGGTGACCACCGAGGCCTCACCAGACCTCAGCACGTCGAACAGGTCGCCGTCGGGCACCGCGCACAACCGCTCGTCCCACGGCATGTACCTCGGCGTGAAGTGGCTCATGTCGAAGCCCGGACCGACGCGGCGTTGCACCTGCGACAACAGGAATCGGCGCATCAACCGCGGAAAGCGCCGGCACGCCTTGTACAACCCACGCTGGATCACAACGTTGCGCTTGCGGCCCATCTCGTAGACCCGCTCATCGGACAAGAACCGATTCAGGAACTCCGAGATCTTGTCGAATGCCGGCAGCGAGAACACATACGACGGCGAACGCTGCAGCATCGTCACGCGGGCGGCGTCGCCGGCCATCGCCGGCACCAGCGTCACCGCGGTCGCACCGCTGCCGATCACGACGACGTTCTTGCCCGTGTAGTCGAGGTCCTCCGGCCAATGCTGCGGATGCACGGTGCGCCCGGCGAACCGGTCGGCACCGGGGAAGCTCGGCAGGTAGCCGGCGTCGTAGTTGTAGTAGCCGGTGCAGCTGATCAGATACCCGCAGGTGTACACGCGGGTCTCACCGCTCGCCTCGTGCACGGCGGTGACCGTCCAGCGACTCTCGGCGTTGGACCAGTCCGCGGCCACGATCTTCAGCCCGTACTGAATCTTCTCGTCGACGCCGTACTCCGCGGCGGTCTCGGCGATGTACTGGCGGATCGAGGGGCCGTCGGCAAGCACCTTGCGCTCGTGCCACGGCCGCCACTTGTAGCCGAACGTGAGCATGTCGGAGTCCGACCGAATCCCGGGGTAGCGGAACAGGTCCCAGGTGCCGCCGAGCCGCTCGCGGCGCTCGAGGATCGCGATGCTCTTGTGCGGGAACTCGGCCTGCACCTGGCAAGCTGTCCCGATACCGGACAGGCCGGCGCCGATGATCAGGGTGTCGAAGTGCTGTGTCATGTATCGAGGATGACCGGCGCCACACACTTGGGTCTTGACAAAACCCGACACGTTTTTATCATTTCCCGACACAGGGAGTGTTAGATGGGCAGCCTGATCCGTGCCTCCGCGATGTGGGGCTACCCCGAGCTGGTGCGTGAGCTCGGCGGTGACCCCGCGGCATTCCTGGCGCGCTTCGATATCCCCGCCGGTGCCGAACGCCAGCAGGACATGTTCATCTCCTTCGCGTCCCTGACCCGCATGCTCGAGGCCGCCGCCGAGGAGTTGGCCTGCCCGGATTTCGGGCTCCGCCTGTCGGCTCGGCAGGGCCTGGAGATCCTCGGGCCTATCGCAGTGATCGCGCGCAACGCGTCGACCGTGCTGGGCGGCGTGGAGGCGATCGGCCGCTTCCTCTATATCCACTCGCCCGCGCTGAAGCTGACCGCCCGCCCGCGCGCCGATGGCGGGTGGGCGTTCACCTACGAGATGACCGAGCCGGGGGGGCCGTACATCCAGGGATACGAGCTGAGCATGGGTATCGCCGTGCGCATCATCCACCTCCTCGGCGGACCGCAGGCCGGGTATGAAGGCGTCTCCTTCCCGCATGCCCAGCAGGGTTCCGACGCGGCTTACCGCGATGCGTTGGACTGCCCGGTCCGCTTCGAGCAGCCGTCGTGCGGGTTCGAGTTGTCGTCTGAGATGGCCGCGCGACGCATCGAGAACGCGGACCCGGAGACCCAGCGCATCGCGACGAAATACCTTGAGGCGACGTATCTTCCGGCCAGCGCGCCGCTGTCAGACCGGGTGGCCGAGCTGACCCGCCGATTGCTGCCCACCGGACAGTGCAGCGCCGACGCCATCGCCGACGAACTCGCGATGCACCCGCGGACCCTGCAACGGCGACTGGCCGACGAGGGTGTGCGGTGTGCCGACATCATCGACCGCGAGCGTCGCGCTCAGGCCGCGCGCTACTTCGCCGAGCCGGGCCTGCAACTCACTCAAATCGCCGGCCTGCTCGGGTATGCCGAACAGAGCGCGCTCAATCGGTCGTGCCGACGCTGGTTCGGCCAGACACCCCGGCAGTGTCAGGCGGCAGGGGCGAGATCGTCGCGCGGATGGCCGTCACATCTGCCACATCAGCACCGCCGAGGGCGGGCATGAAGGTCGCCGAATTGTGATATCGCATGTGATATCACTTTTCTGAGTCGGCCTGGGCCCGTTACGCATGGGGCTACTGTGACCGGGTGGCCGCTGTTGGCTCAGCGCAAGGGTTGGAGCCCGGAGGGCACCAGGTTCACGTCCGACGAGTACCCCCACAACCAGTCGGTGTATTTGTAGCTCGACGTGTCCCTCGTCCGGAACAGCTCATTGCGCGCGGTCCGTCCCACCCCGTCGAGGTGCCACAGTTCGCCCCACATCCGTCCGACTGAAAGGATCCGGTTGCATCGCGGCGCGCGCTCGGCGTTGACCCGCTTGAGGGTCAGCGGCCACGCCTGGGTGCGCCCGCCCTCGACGAAATCCGCCGCTGCATAGTCCGCCACACACTTCGCGTCCTCCAGCGCCATCACGGCGCCGGACGCCAAGTACTGCAGCGGCGGGTGCGCCGCGTCGCCCAGCAGCATCATCCGACCGTCGATCCAATTTTCGATCGGCTCCCGGTCATACATCGCCCACCAGCGGTCCTTCCACAGGTAGTCGATTCCGCGGCGCACGTTGTCGTGGCAATGCGCGAACGCCGGCTCCAGCTCCTCGGGGCCGCCCCAGTTCTGCACACCGCCTTCGTATCCCGGTGACGTGAACACGGCCACCTGGTTGAGCAGCTCGCCGCGCCGCAGCGGGTACTGGATGAAGTGGCAGTTCGGTCCGATGTAACCGATGACGTCCTCGATGTCCTCGTCCAGCTCCACCATGTGATACGGCGTCGTCCCGCGGTAGGCGGCGTAACCCGACGACACGGGCTCGTCATCCGAAATCTTCTTGCGCAGCCGTGATTTCAGCCCATCCATGGCCAGCGCCACGTCGGCGGCATGTACGAGCCCGTCATCGGTAGACACGGTAACGCCGTCGCCCTCGCTAACGACGTCGGTCACCGTCACCCCGGTGCGCAAGTCCGCTCCGGCCGCCAACGCCGCCTTCACCAACGTCGCATGCAGATCCGACCGGTGCGTCACGAAATACGGCCCGCCATACCGCGCCCGAAACTCCGCACCCAGGTCCACCTTGGTCAGCGTCTCGGCCGTGATCGCGTCGCGGAACACGATGTTCTTCGGCAAAAACCCGTCGGCGAGAACCTCGTCCAGCAGACCCCACGACTGCAGGATCCGCGCCCCGTGCGGTCCCACCTGCAGCCCCGCGCCCACCTCACCGAACTCGGATGCCCGCTCGAAAAGGGTGACCTGCGCGCCGACGCGCGCCAGCGCCAGCGCCGTGGCCGCGCCGCCGATTCCGCCGCCGGCGATGATGACGTTCGTTCCGTCCAAATTTGACATCGATCTCTCCTTGATCCGTTGTGCGAGCGAGGTTTCAGTGCGCCAGCACGAGGGCGCGGGAAGTTTCAGCCGGTGCTGCTTGCTTGCGCCAGATGACTGTCAGTAGCAGTGCCGCAGAAAGCGCGGAGACGGCGAACAACACGAAGTTCGACCCGGCACCCAAGCCGGCCGCCAGCAGCCACCCGCCGATCTGCGGCGCCGACACTGCACCGATCCGACCGACGCCCAGCGCCCAACCAAGCGCGGTACCGCGCAATTCGTTGGGGTAGTGCGACGCGACCGCGGCGATGATCAGGCATTGCGTCCCATCGGCTGCCATCCGAACCGCGGGATGACTGGAATGGCCAGCAGCGCCGCGATCGATCCGCCGATCGGCACTCCGGACATCATCATCGTCGCGACCGGGCCGCGCCATTTTGGTGCAATCAGTTCCGCCGCAAGCGCATTCGCCGTCGGAACCAGGCCGCCCAGGCCGATGCCCGCGATCAGCCGCAGTGCCCCGAACGCCACCGGCCCGGTGGCCAACGCGCACAGCGCGGTGAACACCGACAACACCACCGCACATCCGATGACCGCGCGCTTGCGGCCGACCGCGTCGGAGAGCCGGCCCGCGAGCACCGCGCCGATCATCATCCCGACGAATGCCAGGCTGCCCAGCGTGCCCGCCGTGGCGGGGCCGATCCCCCACTCCCGCTGCAGGCTGGGAATCACGTTGCCGTAGACGATCAGGTCGTAGCCGTCGAAGACCACGAACAGCCAGCAGACGATGACGGCGACCAACGCCGTGCGGCGCCCCTCGGTGGCCAGAGGTGTGCGAGTAACCATGGTTCAAAAGTGATCGCGGCCACATCGAGGCTGCAATATAGTTCTGCTGTGCGGAACAAACCACAGAAGGCGATCCAAAAGCCCGCGTATCTGCTTGAGTCGGTGGACAACGCGCTGCGGCTGCTGCAGATGCTGCGCGACGTCGGTGCGGTCCGCCTCAATCAGGCCGCCACCGAGTTGGGCATCGCGCGCAGCACCGCGCACCGGCTGTTGGCGATGCTCGTGTACCGCGGCTTCGCCGTGCAGGACGAGAAGCGCATCTATCACCCCGGACCCGCGATGGGAGCGGGACCCGCCGAGCGGGGCTGGACCCGCGAGTTCACCGACCGATGCCGTCCTCACCTGGAGGCGCTGGTGGCCGCCTGCGGCGAGACGGTCAACCTGGTGATCCGCACCGGCACCCAGGTCCGGTTCCTGGCGACCGTCGAGTCGGATGCGATGCTGCGCGTCGGCGACCGCCAGGGCCAGGTCCTGCCAGCAGCGCTCATGTCGGGCGGCCGGAGCCTGCTCGCCGAACTGCCCGACGAGATGCTGGCCCGGCTGTATCTCAAAACCCCCGGCGACGACGAACCCGACGCCGCCGATCGCCGACTCGACCCGGCCGAGTTCGACGAGTTCCGCCGCGAACTCACCGGTGTGCGCCGGGCCGGTTTCGCCGTCAACGTCGAACAGACCGAGGAGGGCGTCTCCGCGTTCGGGATGAGCGTGCAAAACGGCGCCGGCCGGCCGATCGGCGCGATCTCGGTGTCGGTGCCCGCCGTCCGCTATCAACGCCACGCGCATGGCCAGCTGGTCGCGCAGATGAGGCGCGCGGTGCGGGAAATGGAGCTCGACGTCGCCGACATCGAGCCGTAGTTGGCAGCGGCATGTGGCTCAGACCTCAATGTGCAACTCGGCGCGGTTCTGCACAGAAGAATCTTCTTCAGATGTGAGGCGCGTCGAACCTAGCGTCGTCGACAAGCACACCTCACAGGAGCCGAACGATGACCCAGACGCAGCAACCCACCGACGAGCGGGAATTGAACCGGCTGTACGCCGATTTCGACGCCGAGCACCTGACGCCGTTGTGGACGCAGGTCGACGAACTGATGCCGTCGAGCCCGACACCGCGGGCGGTGCCGTTCGTCTGGAAGTGGTCGACGCTGTACCCGCTGGCCCAGCGCGCCGGTGACCTGGTGCCCGTCGGTCGGGGCGGGGAACGCCGCGCCATCGCGCTGGCCAACCCCGGACTGGGCGGCGCGCCGTACGTGTCGCCGACGTTGTGGGCGGCGATCCAGTACCTCGGGCCGCGCGAGACCGCGCCCGAACACCGCCACAGCCAGAACGCCTTTCGCTTTGTCGTCGAGGGCGAGGGCGTGTGGACCGTCGTCAACGGTGACCCGGTGGCCATGCGCCGCGGCGACTTCCTGCTGACACCCGGCTGGCACTTCCACGGCCACCACAACGAGACCGATCAGCCGATGGCTTGGATCGACGGGCTGGACATACCCTTCGCCCACTACACGGACACTGGCTTCTTCGAATACGGGTGCGACGGCGTCACCGACGAATCCACGCCGCACGTCTCCCGGTCGGAGCGGCTGTGGGCGCATCCAGGGTTGCGTCCGCTGGTCGGACTGGACGCCAAGAGCAGTTCACCGATCGCGGCCTACCGATGGGAGCACACCGACGCGGCGCTGCGCGAACAACTCTCGCTCGAAGACGAGGGGTACGCGGCGACGACCGAGCCCGGGCACGCCGCGGTCCGCTACACCAACCCGACCACCGGCGGTGACGTCATGCCGACCATCCGCGCCGAATTCCACCGGCTGCGGGCCGGCGCGCACACCAAGCCCCGCCGCGACGTCGGGTCCCGCGTCTTCCAGGTGTTCGAGGGCGCCGGCCACATCCGGCTCGGCGACCGCAGCCACGCCGTCGGCCGCGGCGACCTCGTCGTCGTCCCGTCGTGGGTGCCGTGGTCGCTTCAAGCCGACACCGAATTCGACCTGTTCATGTTCTCCGACGCCCCGATCGTCGAAAGCCTGCATTTCCATCGCACCCTCACATCCAAAGGAGCCTGATCACAATGAAACTCGCCACTGTCCGCATCGACGGAACGACCACCGCGGTGCGGGTCGACGATGAAAACGACACCGTCAACGCCACTGTGATCAATGGCTACCCCGACCTGTCCGTACTACTCGCGACGGCCGACTGGGAGTCGTTGGCGCAGAACGCTTCCGGGGGAACCATCGGACTCGACGACGCCGACTACGCACCCGTACTGCCGCACCCCGGAAAGATCATCTGCGTCGGGCTGAACTACGCCACCCACATCAGGGAGATGGGCCGCGACCTGCCCGAATACCCGACGCTGTTCGCGAAGTTCTCCGACGCGCTCACCGGGCCGTACGACGACGTCGTAGTCCCGGAATATGCGGCCGCACAACTGGACTGGGAGGCAGAGTTGGCGTTCGCCATCGGCAAGCCGGCCTACCAGGTCAGCGAAGCCGATGCCGACGGCTACATCGCCGGCTACTCGGTGATCAACGACTACACCATGCGCGACTACCAATACCGCACCCTGCAATGGGATCAGGGCAAGAATTTCGAGAAGACCAGCGGATTCGGTCCGTGGCTGGTCACCGACTACACGCCGGGCAGCCGGATCGAAACCCGGCTCGACGGCGAGGTGATGCAGAGCGCCACCACCGACGACCTGGTGTTCAGCCCGGCCAAGTTGGTCGAGTACATCTCCCACATCGTGACGCTGAACCCCGGCGACGTGGTCATCACCGGCACTACGGGTGGGGTCGGCCATGCCCGCAAGCCTGCGCGCTACATCGGCGACGGCCAGACGGTCGAGGTGAGCATCGAGGGCCTTGGCGCGGTCCGCAACAAGACGATCGTGAAGTAGGCATCCAATGGGCTTTCACGACCTGGACAGGTCCGAGCGGCGGCTAATCGCGCGGCGGGGCACCGCCTTCTTTGCCCATCGCCTCGCCGAACTGACCGACGACGACTTGGAATCCGGAACGCTGCTGGATGGCTGGACCCGCAAACACCTGGTCGCCCATATCGGCTACAACGCCGCGGCGCTGTGCCGACTGGTGGACTGGGCGGCGACCGGCGTCGAGACGCCGATGTACCCGTCGGCCGAATATCGCGACCGCGAGATCAAGGAAGGCGCAACGCTATCCGCCGCGGCGTTGCGAAATCTGTTCGACCACACCGTCGCCCGGCTCGACGAGAAGTGGCGGAACCTGGACGAGTCACGCTGGGCTGCACCGGTGCGCACCGCGCAGGGCCGCATCGTGCCGGCGTCGGAGACGGTGTGGATGCGGACCCGTGAGGTGTGGATCCACGCCGTCGACCTCGACAACGGTGCGCAGTTCGGTGACTTTCCCGACGTCGTGCTCGAGTCGCTGCTGGCCGACATCGTCGGGGCGTGGCGGCGGGGAGGTGTCGGAACCGACCTGATCCTCGACGTGACCGGGGCCGAGCCCGTACTCGTTGGTGAAGGCGGTGGAGCGTCGGTGCGGGGTTCGCTGCCCGCGATAGTGCGATGGGCCGCGGGCAGAGGCGCGGTGGACGTGTCCTCAGACGGCGAGTTGCCGCGCGCGCCGCGGTGGCTCTGAGAAGACGCCTTACGCAGACTCCTCGAGGCACCCGATGGAGCTGTAGCCGGACGGATCCGACTCGAGGATCGAGTACAGATCCAGAGCCACAGCGGGAGACTCGATGAAGCGGAAACCTGCCTCAAGCCCACTAAGACTTTCCATGTGCCTCATGTACCCGCATTGACAGTCGTGGCAAACATTGAATCTTCGCTGCGCGGCTACCCGGGTGTCAGGGTTACGTCGCAGGTGCGCCACGTGTCGATCACGATCGTGTGCGTGCGTGTGTCGTCGGGAAGCGATGCGCGCAACGTGCCGCAACCTGACGCGATGGCCGATGCGTCGAACGTGCGCCGCGACAGAATCGTGGTGCCCGAGGGCACGAGCCAGGCCCAAGTACGGGCGCTGGCGATGCGGAGGGCTGAAGCTCAAGTCGGCGACGATAACACGGTCGCCTTTTTGCATCTCCACGGATCACAACCGGTCGGCGGTGAGCATGGCACCGAGGTCGAGTGGCGTTACAGCTACCAGGTGATACCCCGCGGCGGCGCAGCTACCGATACGGCCGGCTGACTCGCGCGGTTTCTTCAGAGGGCGTTCTTTTAGGTGGCTCAGCCGTTGTCTGGAAGCCCGGCAGAATCTGAACAATCTCGTCGCATGACGCGTCGTTGGGGGGCGGTGCGAGTAGGGTTTTTCTCGCAGGGCAAGTGCGAGCCCATGTCGACGAGATCCCGGAGCGGTCAGCGGTGATGGGTGAAACGACGGCTTACGTGGGACGCGCTTCCCGCCAAGAGCTGAACATGCCTAGCAAAGCTGTTGGAGCGGCGGTGGAGATCGTACTTGGTGTGTCGATGACACCCACGACGGTCAGCATCGCACTCGTCGAGGGCGAGAAGGCCGACGGTGTCATCGTCGAGCGCGACGTCTTCGACATCACCGCCATCGACGACTCCGCAATGTCGGGGGCGTGCGATCACGTGATCGCCGCGATCCTGGGAACCCAGGAGGGCGCGGTCGCCGCCGGCCACCATCTGGTGTCGACCGGGGTGACCTGGACTCGCCACGCCCAAGCGGCCCTATTGCGGGAGGCATTGGTCGCCCGGGGCATCGAAGATGTGCTGTTGGTTTCGGAGTTGCACGCCGCCGCGGCGCTCGCCCAGGCGGTCGCCCGCGCAGTGGGCTACGACAAGACCGCACTGATGTTCGTCGAACGGGGCACCGCGACAATGGCGGTCGTCGAAACGGCCGATGGCTCAGTGGTAAAGGTACTGAGCCAGGGTCTGCACGGTGCGAACACGATCGCCGTGCTGACCGAAATGGCCACCAGCCTGCAGGCCGAGAAATCAATGCCCCAGGGCATGGTCATCGTCGGCTCCAATGTGGACGTCGCCGCGGTCAAGGCACATTTGACGGACGTTGTCTCTGTGCCTGTCATCGCCCCTGAAGAACCCGCCGTGGCGTTGGCGCGCGGCGCTGCGCTGGCGTCGGCGAATGCGCCGCGCTATGACGCGTCCACCGTCGGCCTTGCCTACTCACAAGATCCCGAAGAGACCACGATCTACGCCCTCGCCGATGACGCCACCACGTTCCTCGACGCCAACTCATTCCTGGACACCGACGACATCGCTTCGGACTCCGACGATGTGACGGCACGCAGCAAGCCGTTCCTGTTGATGGGCAGCTCGCTGATTGCCATCTTCGCAGCGGGAATGGCGGCACTGGCCATCGCAATGGCGATCAGTGTCCAGCCGACCGCCGATGAAGTCCCGGACGGCATGCCGGTGCCTCCCGCTGCCGCGCCGCCTGGCCCGTTGCGACCTGCGCCGCACCAGGTCCCCGGCCCTGCCGTCGCCGCACCTCCAGTTGCGGCGGCAAATGCAGCGACGGCACGGCTGAAGGTTCTACCCGCCCCGCCGCCGCGAGTGGTGGTGCGCAACGTTGCGCCCGCGCCGGCGGCGCCACCACCGGCACCAGTCGCTCCGCCGCCTGTTGTTGTTGCGCCGCCCATCGTTCTGTGGCTGCCACCAATTCTTCAGCCACCCCCGTTCCTCAACCCGGGTCCGAGGGGGCCTTGGGGAAACGCCGGCGGAGGAGGCCACGGCGGAGGAGGCCACGGCGGAGGAGGCCACGGCGGTGGAGGCCACGGCGGCGGCAAGCATGGGCACGGCGGCGGTGACTAGGGCCGCGAGTCGTTGAGCTCAGCCGACCATCGGGCATTCGCCGAGCAGCGACGTGGTCAGCATGATGCGGCCCAGCGCGACCCAGGCGGCGCCGTAATAGGTCGGAGACCGCTGCTCCAGTTGCGCAGCCGCGTCAAGGCGCTCGACGGCGCCGTCGGGATTGCCGGCAGCCTGTTCAGTGGCCGCGGCGGCTACCAGGGCGACGGGATGCTGCCAATTGCTGGCAGCCGACCCATTCAGGTTGCGCAACGCGGGAACTTCATCCGGCGCTGTGATGACGGGGCGCAGCGCACTCGCGAGGGCTCGGTCTTCTCGATCGCAGGATTCTGCGAACCGGACTGGTAGGCGCGCGGCGTCGAGACCGAAACGTATGGGCCCCCCGGTGACGGGTCCGGTGGGGACGGCATGGCCGACTTCGCTCACGGTGGCCCAGTCGGGCGGCAGCATCCCGGTCCCGATGAGCTGCCAGCCCAGGACCCGCTGGGTGCGGGTGATGTCCGTCCACCGCCGGTCGGCCGATACCTCGAAGAGTTCCCATTCGGCGCGAGGACTGAAATACCCCGGGTTGATGACGTATGGCGCCGTCCTGGCCCAGTTTCCGCCGACCAGCGTGCGCCCCGATCCGGCCACCCATGTACCCGGCGGACTCACATCGCTCGGAGGGGCGCTCCCGGTGCCGACGGCGACGGTCTCGGCTTCCAGGATGGCCACGCCCAGCCGTCTGCCGTCCTTGGTGAGCTCGGGCGCATTGAAGCGTCGGCCCGCCAGCACCAACGACCGCGCCGCATCGAGATCGGCATCCGCCGCGCTGTTGACACCGGTGACCTTATTGTCGGCCCACCGCCACGCCAGCAGGCCCTCGGTGCGGCGCAAGTGGGTGTTCGTCCACTTCCATATAGACCGGAACCGCGCCTCGTCACCGACCGCGACGGCGATGAGCATCCCGTAGGCCTGTCCCTCGCTTACGACGTCACCACCCTCGTCACGTCGCACGACCCGCCCGTCGGGTTCGACGTACTCGTCCAGGAATTTCTGGCCGGCGATGCGCGCCGTGTCCTCCCGCATGTCGGCGATGTCGGCCGCATCCAATCGCGGATCGATGGCTCTCGCGATCCACCAGCCGGCGCCGGCAGTCAATACCAGCACGAGCGCAATTGCCGATGCTGTACTCAGGTGCCTCTTCATCTGGGCCCCCGCAGAACCGAAGGCTTAACGACCACCGTAGGTAGTCGCGCAGTGTCGTCAACCGGTCGTATCCGGCGAACCACCCCACCACCGCGCCCGAGGGCAGACCCAACGACCGCCCGGGGTAGTCGCCCGGTCTTGTCGACATCGAGATCCAGTCGCACAGTGTCGTCAACCGGTCGTATCCGGCGAACCACCCCACCACCGCGCCCGCGCGCCCGCACAGCGTCGTTCGGCAGTCGCGGCCGCCGCAGCGGGACCGAAGTCTTAACGACCCCCGTAGGTAGTCGCACAGTGTCGTCGACCGGTCCTGCGTGGGGAACCACCTCACGCCGGCGTGCCCGCGCCGCTTCGTTCTGCTGTCCGGGCCGCCGCGTCGGTCGCGCCCTGGCCATCAGGACCGCCGCGCACATTATGGCGGCGGCGCACAGTATGACCGCGATCCGCCTACCGTCCGGACCAATCGCAGGCGCTTTCGCTGTGGACTTCTCCGCCACACTTCCGCTCGCGGGCATCGCCAACATCGGGGGATTCAGGGCAGCGGGGGCTTCCGGCACATCCCGTAGCGTCCGCAGCACAGGACCTTCGGGGCCGTCGGTGAGCAGGAGGCTCATCGGCTCGCCACCGCGGAATTCGACGGGTTGGCGCCATTCCCGACCGTTTGCACTCACCACCGCTTCGTACTGCCCGGCAGGCACCGGGGCGTACCCGGTGATCAACCCGTACCCAGCTTGGTTCGCAAGCACCATCGGCTCGACCATGCCCGGTGCAACCAGCGCCAAGTAGACGGATCCCGCTGCAGCGCCAGCGTGCAGCATCCGCACGGCGGAGTCGGGCGTGGGTCCCGTCGGCGGACCGTCCGGCGCGAGTTGCACTGCGAGCCCGCCGGATTCGGCCGCAGAGAACAGTGCGAGAGTGTAGGTCACCCCTGGATCGAGTCTGAGTACCTGACGAATAACCGGGTCACCTCCGCCAGGACCGTCCGTCACCACGACGTATGTCCCCGCGGGCATCCACCGATAACTCGACGGATTCGCGTCGTCGCTCGTCCCAAGCGAACCGGCTGCGGCGCCGTCGATGCTCACAAAGTTGAGATGCTCGGCCGGTCGGCTGCGGCGCAGGTCTGCTACCCGCAGCGCGGCCGGACCCCCCTGCAGCGGCGCCGGACCCGCCCCCAGACCGATATCCTTGGTACGCAACGGAAATCGAACTCTCAAACCCTCGGTCGTCAAATCCACGGACTGCACTGCAAACGGGCCCACTTGGCGTTCGAAGAACGCCGCCACCCCTTGTAGCCGGTCGCGCGGGCCCGTCAGCGTGATATCGCGTCGCGGCGTTCCGGTGTCGTCCTCTCCTTCGATAGTTGAAATGTCATCGACACGAACGGGTTGCGTCGCCGCGATCACTGCCAGTGTCGCAAGCACACGTTGATCCAGGGTCCGAGACTGCAGGGCCGCGAGCACATCCGGATCGGTGACACCGGCAAGGCGGGCCGCGAGTTGTCCCCCGAACGCGGGCGCCGCGGGTGACGGGGGTTTCGACGTCGGTGCGCCGTTGTCGACGCGGAGCACCTCGACTCGTGTCCCGCCCGAGCCGAATGTCGCAGCTGGTTGTGCGTGCGCAACCGCGTCGGTGAGTACACCTTTCGACGGCATGTTGGCACGCAAGGATGGCGTCGACACGACCCACTCGTAGTCGGTCCAGCCATTGGGCGCCCAGCCCTGCACCTGCTCGTCGGTGTCCACCTTGTAGGCCCACACGACATTGCGCCGGTCGCGGCCGTCCCGGATCAGGTCCAGCCAAAACGCATCGTCGACGATCAGACGGTCAGTCTTAGGCACGTTCCGCTGGATCCACTGCTGTGTCTGCCGCATCGACGCGTCATCGTCGGACGCCATCAAGCCGTGATAGGTGGGCAGCCACAGTGACACGGCGATGGATACGACCAGCGCCCCTGCGGCCAAGGCCGGAACACGTAGGCGCCGCAGGCCTACCGATCGCAGCGCCGCCTCGCCGACGCCGGCGGCCAGAAGCGCCGTCAACGGCAACGCAGACAGGATGAACGGCACCGGCAGATATCCGGGACGGAGAACCGTGGCGATGAGGATCACCAACCCAACCGCGAACGGCCTCAGCCGCTTGACGAACAGTGCGGCCAGGGCGATCGGGATGGCCAAAAACGGCAGGGCCGGATCAAGTTTCAGCCATTCGCCAACGGTATGGCGTTTGAGCGAATAGGGATCATCGAGCGCCCCGCCGGCCGTGCGCTCCCACAGCTGGAACCTGATGCCGTCCCACAGACTGACGTGACCGGGCCCAGGGATCAGCTCACCGCGCAGGACGGCCATCAATACGTACGTGCTCACCACCACGCCGAACACGGCGACGAACACGGCGAGTGCGTAGCGGCGAGTCACCGGCGCGGCCCTGGTCCAGACCAGCCAGGCGAACATCGGCAAGAGCAGTAACATGGTCTCCTTGGTCAACACCGCAATACCGAAACATGTTGCGGCGCCAAACATTGCCGACAGCCGGTACCGGGGTGAGCACAGAAGTACCAACGCGCCCAGCACCCAGGCGGTGGCGAGATTGTCCAGGTATACCGCGCGGCTCAACGAGATCGCCAACGGAGACAGCGCGAAGACGGCGAGCGCGGCCGCGGCTGCCCACCGCGACATCTCGACTCGGCGCGCCAGGGCCCACAGCAGGGCAGCGGTGATGACCGCGATGATGACCATCAGGTATCTCCCGGCAGCGACGGCATTGCCCCCGAAGTCGGGACCCGAGATCACCGTCCACAACGCCAACTGCAGCCAGCCGGCCGGCGGATGGTCATACCAGTAGGTGTAGTGGGCGAGTTCTCCCCATTCGGCCACGGCGTAGGCCTGGGCCATATACGTGCCTTCGTCGTCAAGTCGCGCGGGCGAGCTCGTGAGGTTGATCAACCGCAGTGTCGCAGTGAGTAGCAACAGGATCCCGAGTATCGGGATCGACGGATTCAGGCGGGATGACCGGCTCATACCGGAACGGGTTTCTTGGGTGTGGTGGCGCGGTGGGCGTTGGTGTGAGTGGTCTTCTCCCAACCCCCGTGCCCGCGGCTCTCACGCCACACCGACCGGACCGCGGCCGCCGCGAGTAGCAGCTGGTACGGAACGGTGCCGAGCAATAGCCGCACTTGATCACGGACTCGTATTCGAATGCCGAACTCGCGTCCGAATTCACCGAGTGCGGCAGACTCGACCGCCACGGTGACGAGCGTCGGCGCCAGCGGCAGGAACGTCACCAACGCCGTCGGCACCGGAACCTTCAGCAGAAACATCGACGCCAGCGACAGTGGCATCAACACGCCGGTTGCCGCCTGCAGCAAGGGCATCGCCAAGGTGTACCGGGCCAACCAGCGCTGTCTGCGGCTCGGCAGCTTGCGCCACTCACCCTTGCGGAGCACCTGCAAGAACCCTTGATCCCATCGGGTGCGCTGCTTCACCAGCGCTCGGATCGACGCCGGGGTTTCTTCCCGCGTTACCGCTTTCGGGTCATAGGCGACGGCCACGACTGCACCCCGGCTGGACAACCGCACGCCGATCTCGCAGTCCTCGGCCAGACAGTCAGGATCCCAGCCGTGCACTTCCCGCAGCAGCTTGGTGCGGGTGAACACGGTGTTGCCGCCGAGCGGGATGAACCGTTTCTCCGCGTGGAAATGCAGGCGGGAGCGGAACCAGAAGTAGTACTCGAGGCAGTTGCGCACCGACCACCAACTCGTGTGGACGTTCATTAACTGCACGCCAGCCTGAACCACGTCTGCGCCGGATTCCTCGAAACGCGCCTCGACCAGACGCAGCAGCCCCGGATGCACCTCGTCCTCGGCGTCAAAGACACCGACGATGTCGCCCCGACACTTGCGCAGCGCGGTGTTGAGCGCCCTCGGCTTGTTCTTGGGCAGGTGGTAATCCATGACCACCCTGACTATGCGGGGATAGCGTGCCGCCGCCCTACGCGCGACAAATTCTGTCTCCGGGTCATCATGACCGATGATCACGATCACCTCGTACCTGGGGTGGTCGAGCCGAGCCAGCGCGTCGATCGTGTCCCCGAGAACATCCTGTTCGTGGCGCGCCGGTAACAGCAATGAGAACGACCGAGGCGCACCAGCTGATCGACGCCGAAACCCGGTCGCTGCCAACGTATCCGGACTGCGCCACGCGTGCAGCATCCACCACAGGGTGGTACTGGAGACCGTGAACAACCCCAGCGACAGGACCACCAGCACGCCGTTGAGCAGGAGCTGGGGCCACGACAATGAACGACTCTTGCTCTGCTCGGGTGGCATCGGCTGTGCCGGCGGCTCAGTGTCGCCTGAAAACGCTTGCACGCCTTGGGCCGGTGGCAGTGCTCCGCCCGATGATCCTTCGGTATGCGCACCCGGTCCGGGTCGCTCTTGCTCTGTCGCGGCTGATGACCCGTCAGCATCGGCTGAGGGCACCGACGGCTGCGGCGCGGGTTGTTCGTCGGCCCAAAAAGACCGCCCACTGAGGACCACCAATGCGACGAAGAGGAGAACGGCACCGAACGCCATCGCAGTCCGCTTGAAGCGGAGCCCCCATAGATTTGCCTCGCCAACCGTCACCGCGTGCAATGCAGTTTCGTTCTGCGGTCTGGGCCGCCGCGGCGGAGCCGAAGGCTTAACGGCCCGCCTCGGAGGTGGTGCAGCGCTGCCAACCGGTCGTGCGCGGCGAACCACGTCAGCGCCCGGCCCGCGCGCCCGTACCGCGGCCAGTGCGGCAAGGTTTTGCGATCTGAGCCGCCGCGGCTGAGTCGCAGGCTCAATGACCACCGTGTCCGGATCTAGCCGCGCGGTGTTATCAACCGGTCGAGTGCGGTGCGGCTGAGTCGCAGGCTCGACGACCACCGTGTCCAGATCCAATCGCGCGGTGTCGTCAACCGGTCGAGCGCGGCGGACCACCTCACGCCAGTGCGCCCGCACCGCTTCGTACAGTGCAGCATCGTTCTGCGGTCTCGGCCGCCGCTGCTGGGCCGAGGGGGTAACGGCCACCGTGTCCAGATCTAGTCGCGCGTTGTCGCCAACCGGTCGTCGCGCAGTGAACCACCTCGCAACCGCGACCGCGCATGCGCAACGGTCCGCTGCACACCGACATCTTATTGTCAGCCGTCACGCAAATTCGGAGGTTTGAGGGGTTGTCCCTCGCATATTCCCAATCTCGCCGTGCGCACGTCGGCGGGCAGTCAATCCCCTTCAGGTCTCGCTACTTTCGCAACCTTGCGTCTGGTCGAAAGACCTGCGGGCGGTGATTGCGAAGGGGATCGTTGAGACATGCGATCAACGGAGATCGTCAACGCCTTCTGGGACGACGTCTGGAACGCGCAAGAACCCGATGCCGTCGACCGGTTCGTCGCAGACGACGTCATCATCGAGGCTGGCGGCCGGGAAATCGCTGGGAGGAACGACGTCAAGAACTGGGTGACGCAGTTCCTCGACCAAGTCAATGACCTGCACGTCGACATCATCGAGACCTTCGCGACCGAGGACGGCACTCGCGTCACCTCCCGATGGGTGCTGACGGGGACCAATAACGGCATTCTCGGCACCGAACCCAACAACAAGCCGGACAGCATGACCGGCACCGCGGTCTGGACCGTGGATGACGGAAAGCTGCGGCGCGGCTGGGTCGAGCAGGCCTCGTTCGAGCTCTACCACTACCTGCTCGCCAAGTAGCGGCTTATGCGGGCCGGTCGACTTCTGGCGGCGGCGAGCGCAGTCCTCGTCACCTTCAGCGCTGCACACACCGCCTCGGCCGAACCCGTGGCGAACTG
Organism: uncultured Actinomycetota bacterium; assembly: GCA_963848855.1. Classification (GTDB taxonomy): domain Bacteria; phylum Actinomycetota; class Actinomycetes; order Mycobacteriales; family Mycobacteriaceae; genus Mycobacterium. The sequence goes on along the minus strand of CAWKFL010000012.1, from coordinate 1,875,609 downwards.
CACCAGCGACGTCGTAGACGGAGTCGAGGTGGATTACTGCGTCGGCAACCCCAATCCGAACACCGTCACTGATGTGCCGGGCGTCAACGTGGACTTCGAGTTCAACGTGGGAATCGGGTTCGGGTTCTGACCCGATTCAGGGCCGGAATTGCAGGATCTTGTCGTCGCCGTCGCGGGCGCTGCCCCGACCATCACGGTTGCTGGTGGTGAACCACAGCGTGCCGTCCGGTGCGGCGACGACCGTGCGCAGCCGCCCGTACTGTCCGACAAACAGCGGCGCCGGGTCGGCCACCGAGCCGTCGGCCCCGACCGGAACCCGGTACAGCCGCTGACCCCGAAGACACGCCACCCACAGCGACCCGCCGAAGTACGCCAGCCCGGACGGCGACGCTTCACCGGTCCCCCACTGAACCGCCGGGTCGATCAGCCCCGGCGTGTCCGCGCGGCCCTCGGCCATCGGCCACCCATAGTTGCCGCCCGGCTGGATCAGATTCAGCTCGTCCACCCGGCTCGCGCCGTACTCCGTCACCCACAGGCGTCCAGCCGAATCCCAGGCCAGCCCCTGGATATTGCGATGCCCGTAGGACCACACCGGCGAACCGGGGTCGGGATTGTCCGACGGGATCGAGCCGTCCGGATTGATGCGAAGAATCTTGCCGCCCAGCGACGATCGGTCCTGCGAAAGACCTGGATCGCCGCTCTCGCCCGTGGTCACGTAGAGCTTGCCGTCCGGGCCGAACGCGATCCGTCCGCCGTCGTGCACCGAACCCGCGGGAATCCCGGTCAGGATCGCCGCCGGTTCGCTCAGCGACGATCCGTCGAAGCGCATCGCCACGACGCGGTTGTCCTGCGCGGTCGTGAGGTAGGCGAACACCGTCTGGCCCGCCGTGGCCAGACCCAGCAGACCGCCTTCTCCGCGCGCCGCGACACCTGGCACACCTCCGACGTTGGTGACTACGCCAGGCTGCGCCATGTGTTGGATCGCGCCGGTATTGCGTTCGGCGATCAGCGCGCTCCCGTCGGGCAGGAACGCGATTCCCCACGGCACATCGAGGTTGGTGGCGATGGCCGCGGGTCCGCCGCTGCTCGGCTGCCCGACAGATTCGGGATCGCTGACGCACGCGACGATCAACATCACAACAGCGGCAAGCGCGATTGCGACCCTCTTCGCTAGCAATGATGAGGCCACCCAGCAGGTATACCCCGGATTTGGTGACCGCACGGTACCGTTGGCCGCATCCGGATAACTTGTGCGAAACCGCCTCTTGCAGTTGCGCTTTCGGCTTGGCGAATCGCCACGCTGACGCTAGCTGCGGCCGTACTTGTGCAATGCAGCTCCCCGCCGCCGTCCTCGCCCCCCGTCGCGACGACGTCACCACCGTCTGTGACGACGCCGTCACCGACAACCACGCCGCCACCCACCACGCCCCCGGCACCACCCGCGCCCACCATTCAGCCGGTCACCGCCGCCGACCTCGGGCCCAGCTGGCGGCCCGGCTGTCCCACCGATCCGCAAGAACTGCGCCGGGTCGAGGTCAACTACGTCGGCTTCGACGGACAGACCCACCGCGGCGCCCTAGTCGTCAACGAGGACCTGGCGGAAGAGGTCATCGCGATCTTCGACCAGCTCCTTGCGATGCGTTATCCCATCGAGAAGATCCGCACAGTCGACAACTATCCGGACGCCGACGACGAGTTGTCCATGGAAGACAACAACACCTCGGCGTTCAACTGCCGCGACATCCCCGGCACCGGCCGCTGGGCCCTACACGCCTACGGCCGAGCCATCGACCTCAACCCGCTCATCAACCCCTACATCGACCGCACCGGCGCCTTCCAGCCCAAGAACGCCGCGCCCTACCTCGACCGCAACCGCACCGACCCCGGAATCCTGCACGCCGGAGACCCGGTCGTCCGCGTCTTCACCGACCGCGGGTGGCGCTGGGGCGGCTACTGGCGAACGCCCATCGACTATCAGCACTTCGAGCGATGATCGCGGAAACAAGGTGCCGCTCCCGCGTGGACCGCACATCACCCGCTGCCGTACAGACGCAACGTCTGCGCCGTAGCCGTCGCCACCTCACCTCGCAGAATGGTCATCGGTGGACTGCCTCGCGTCTGGATCGAGTGCGCAAGCAGCACCAGGTAGGTGTCTGACGTCGGGTCGATCCACAGCGACGTTCCGGTGAACCCCGTGTGACCAAAGCTGCCGACCGGAAAAACCATGCCGCGCGGCGCGGACTGGCCAGTGTCGATATCCCAGCCAAAGCCCCGCAGGTTCTGCCCCCTGATCGCCGGATAGTGCGGAGCGAGCAGCGGATTCCTGGCGTTCGGTGTCTTGGCGACGGCTTCTCGGGCGGCGTTGTCCGCTGCTGGCACCTGCCGAGCGGTGTGCCCGGGCTGCTCAGGAGTCGTCATCAACGCCAGCGTCGCTCGCGAAAGCGGAAACTTGCTCGGACGGCCCGCCAGCCGATCAAGTAGCGCCTGCGCATAGATACCGACGTCATGCGCGGTCGAGAACACGCCGGCATGCCCGGCCACTCCGCCCATCCGCCGCGCCGTCGGGTCGTGCACCGTGCCGCGAAGCAGGTAGAAGAAGTTGGGATTCATGCCCGGATCGTGTCGGCTTTCCTCGTCACGTGCCGTCGGTGCGATGCGCGACAACAGACCGGTGCTCCACGCACCCGCGGGACAACGGACCGGCCCGGGCTGTTCCGGCGAGGGCGCCCACGCAATCGCAGCGCCCCTGATCTTGTGCGGGCCACACGCCTCGGCCAGCGGAAGAAAGCGGCTGTCGTCCATGCCAAGCGGCGCAAAGACGTTTCGCTGAACGTAGACGTCTTCTGTCTCGCCGGTGACCTTCTCGATCAGCGCGCCGAGCAGAATGAAGTTGATATCCGAGTAGCGGACACCCTCACCAGGCGGCGATTCCAGCGGCGTCGTGAGCGCACGATGGAAGCCTTCTGGTCTATCGGCTCGGTCCAGTCCCCACGGATCTCCGAGTGCGACGTCCCCCGTTTCGCCCGAGGTGTGCGTCAGCAACATGCGAACGGTCACCCTTGCGCGCTGTGGATCGTTCGCCGTGTTGAAGTCCGGCAGGTATTTCTGGACGGGATCGTCGAACTGAACCTTGCCCTTTTCGTAGAGCTGCATGACGGCAGTCGCTGTGGCAAGCGGTTTCGTCAACGACGCCAGGTCGAAGATCGTGTCCTCGGTCATCGGCTCCGCCGGTGCGGGCAAGCCATCGAGCCCTGGCTCACCGGCAAGCTTGCGCACGCCATACGCCTGGTGGAAGACGACCTTGCCGCCATGCCCGATCAGAACCACAGCACCCGGAAGCCTATGTGCCGCAATGCCATCGTCGATCAGCTTGGAGACCGTTGCGAACTCCGGCGCGGCAGCCGCATCCGGTTCCTCCGCCGCCTGCGTGGACACCGCAGCGAGGGCGAGCACGACAATGCCGACCACAGCGGCCGTCCGCACAGATGGCTTACCGAACATCAAACTGCCCACTCGTTACGGCATTTGGAGCTCAGCGCCAGGCGCGGTCAACTCGGATCGGCCGCTCCCGGGACATGTCGCGCCACGGTCTCGTCAATCGTCTCACGCAGCGCAGGCACCTCATTGAGCAGGCGTTGGAAATCATCGCGTGCGATGTGCAGCACTTCGGCCCGACCTGTCGTCGTCACCGTCGCGTTGCGCAGCTTCCCGTGGCGAAGCGCGGATTCGCCGATCACCTCACCGGGCCCCACCACGGCAATGCGGTCCTGGCCGACGTACACGCCCGCGTCTCCGCTGAGCAAGATGTAGCAAGCGTCCGAAGGCGTTTGCTCACGAATCAACGGCCACGGCCCGGACGTCGAGGTGCGGTGTGTCGCCACTGTGATTCGTTTAAGGTCGTCATCGGAGAACTTCGAGAACGCGGCGAATTCCTTGAGCCGCCGGGCGTCCTCTTCGGATTCCCTCTCACGGGCTTGTCTTGCCTCAGTGGTCTGACGCCTGTTCATGGTGGCCCCCGATCGTCATGTCCCTGACATCGAGGAGCCTAGCGACGGGCCGTTGTTTGCAGGTCATAACGCTCTGATCTTGGTTGGGCATAAACGCACTACAAGTAACGGAAAAGCCACCGAACGTCATACGTCGGAAACACAAACGGTATACCGTCCAGAAAACGATCCCCCGCTCCAGGACGAAGGCGGTACCACCCGGAATGAGTCCTCTCGCGAGCCCGCTGCTCGACCCAAGCGTGAGCCCCCTCGACGCCAGGCAGCGTGGCGTCATCCAAAAAGTTTCCGACGCCGAGCGCGCCCACATCCTCGCCCTGCCGAGCAATGACCCGCTGGACCCCAGGCTGCGCAAGCGCGTACTGGCGACCGGGCCGGAACTGTTCGACCAACCCACGGCCATACGAGCAACACTGCAGCTCAACGCCACAACATTGGACACCATCGCCGATCGGCTTGCCCACGGGATCCGACGCGTGGTGCTCGTCGGGTGCGGAGACTCGCTGGCCGTCATGATGGCCGCGCGCCAGTCGCTGGAGAGCACGCTCGGCGTGCCATGCGAACCCATGCAGAGCCTGGAGTTCGCCTACTACCACGCGCACCTTGTCGATGCCGATACGGCGGTCATCGCGCTGTCCAGTTCGGGTGAGACCACCCGCACCGTCGAAGCGCTTCTGGTCGCTCAGCACCGCGGATCGTATACCGTTGCCCTCACCAACACCGAGGGCTCGACCCTTCAGGTCGAGGCCGACACCTCGTTGAAGATCCAGGCCACCCGCGTCGGCTGGCCCACCCAATCATCCACCGCGGCGCTGGCCTTGCTCCTCGAACTCGCAATCCGAGTAGGTGAGCGCAGCGCTCCCGGCGTGGCCGCCACGCTGGCCCCGGCCTTCGACGCGCTGCCCGACCAGATGACGCGGGTGCTGCAGCGGATCGACCCGCTCATCGCCGAGATCGCCGACGACGAGGTCAAGGCAGGCGTGCAGACCGTGCTGTTCAGCGGCGCCGGCCCCAACCTGGCATCCGCAATCATCGGCGCCGCCAAGGTCAAGGAGTGCACGACGCTGCACGCAATCGACATCCAGACCGAGGAGTATCACCACTACAACTCGCAGAAGGCAGACGAACCGCTGTTCCTGCTGACTCCCTCGGGCCCGTCGGTGCCGCGCTCCGTCGACACCGGCACCGATGCGCGGCGCTGGGGCGGTCGACTCTACGTCGTCACGACTGAAGGCGAGCACGCCTTCGACGACCTGGACAGCCGACTCATCACGCTGCCTGCGGTACCGGAACCGTTGTCGCCCTTGCTGTATGTGCTGCCCGCCCAGCTGGTGGGCTACCACCTCGGCCTGAGTTGCTATGCGGCGGCGTCCCATGGATGACCGCTTGGTCTGCATCGGCAACCTCACCATCGACGACGCGGTGTCCCCGGCGGGTGAGAGCAGTGAATCTGTCGGCGGGGACGCACTTTTCGCGGCCCTGGCCGCCAAACTGGCCGGAGGCGATCCCGTCATCCTGGCCCCGCTGGGCAACGACGCCACCCCTGATCTGCTCGACGCCATCCGCTCGGCGGGAACCGATCCCGCGTCTCTGCCGCGTCGCGACCTGCCCACCGTGCGCAACGTCGTGCGCTACGATGAGGCAGGACAACGGGTTTGGGCGCTGATGTTCGGCGAGGCCCATTTCGAGAATCTTTCGGTGCACCCCGGAGACGTGTCAGACGCCACCCTGACCGCAGCCGGGATCCTGCAGTGCGGAATGGCGCTGCACGCACAGCTCGCGCTCTCGGCGTGGCTACGACAGCACAGCAAGGCACGGATCTACTTCGATCCGCAGGAGGACTACCTCACCGGAAACGAGTCCGCTCTGCTGGATGCGGTACGCGCCTGTGATGTCTTCCTGCCCAGCCAGATCGAGGCCACCGCCCTGGCCGGGACGTCTGACCTGACCGCCGCCGCCGCGGCCTTCCTCAAGCTCGGCCCGACCGCGGTGGTGATCAAACTCGCCGAGGCCGGCTGCCTGGTCGCGACCCGTGAGCACCCCGAACCCACCACTGTCCCAGCCGATGTCGTCGAACCGGTGGACAGCACCGGCGCAGGAGACGCGTTCTGCGGGGCTTTCGCCGCCGAGCATTTGCGCAGCGGCGACGTGTACGCCGGCGCCAGGGCAGGCACATCGGCAGCGCGGATTGCCGTCGGCGCCCCCGGCATCAATGGACTGCTGGCCGCGGTCGCATCGGGGGTGGCGCAGTGAGCACCCGCATCACCGTGATCAACCCGAACACGTCCGCCGCGTTGACCAAAGCCATCACCGAGGCAGCGCAGGCCGTCGCGGGCAGCGGCGTCGATGTCACCGGCGTGCACCCTGCCAAGGGCGTGGCGAGCGTGGAAAGCCACGCCGAGGAGGCCATCGCCGCCGTCGGCGTCATCGAGCAGGTCCGTGCGCACCAGGCCGACACCGACGCATTCGTCATCGCCTGCTTCGGCGACACCGGTGTCGACGCGGCCCGCGAAATCGCCACCTGTCCGGTCGTCGGGATGACCGAAGCCGCTTTGCAGACCGCCTGTTTGGTGGCACACCGGTTCGTCGTCGTCACCATGCCTGCCCGCACCATCGCCCACAGCGAGCGCGTCGTGCGTGCCCTCGGATTGGAACACCGGTGCATCGTCACGGCTGTCGACGCTCCGGTGGCCGAGTTGGTCGACGGCTCCGGCCACCTGCTCGACGCGTTCGCCGAAGCCGCACGCCGTGCCGACGGCGCCGAAGCGGTGGTGCTGGGCTGCGCGGGCCTCACCGGGCTCGTCGATCCGCTGTCGGCAGAACTCGGCATGCCCGTCATCGACGGCGTCGCGGCGGGTGTCGGGATCGCGGCCGGCTTGGTCGCCATGGGCCTGAACACCTCACCCGCCAACACTTTTGCCCCAGTGAGGCTGCCATGACCGTGTTGTTCCGCCAGGTGTACGTGTACGACGCCGATGCTCCCGACGCGAGGACCGGACCCGTCGACGTGCTGGTCGAGGGCGACCGGATCAGCGCGGTCGGTGCGCACCTGGTCGCGCCGGGTGCACGCATCGTCGAGGGCCACAAACGGCATCTGCTGGTGCCAGGGCTGATCAACGCGCACTTCCATTCGCCCGCCAACCATCTCAAGGGTGCGGTGCGCAGCCTGCCGCTCGAAATGTTCATGCTCTACGAGTCACCAGCCGACCCGGCGCTTACCCCGGCCCCGCGCGAGGCCTATCTGCGCACCATGCTCGGCGCGATCGAGATGCTGCAGCGCGGCATCACCACCGTGCAGGACGACGCCTTCCTGATGCCCTACCCCGACCCGCAGATCATCGACGCGGTGGCCTCGGCCTACCGCGACAGCGGGATCAGGGCCTTTCTCGCCCTCGATCAGCCGGAATTGACCGAAGCCGAAAAGCTGCCGTTCACAGGCGAACTCACCGATATCGCCGCCTTCCATCAACCCGCACCGGCGGACGCGGCAACCCTGCTCGACGCCTACGACCATTTGATCGGCACCTGGCACGGCGCTGAAGACGACCGCATCCGCGCCGCGGTCTCGATCTCCGCTCCGCAGCGCGTCAGTCTGGACTACTTCGCCGCGCTCGACGACCTGGCCGAGCGCCACAGCATCCCGCTCTACGCGCACATGCTCGAGACCAAGGCGCAGCGCACCCTGATCACCGAACAGCCGCGGTTCGCAGGCCGCTCCCTTGTCCAATTCACCGCCGAAGCAGGTCTTCTCAAGCCGCACACCAACGTCATCCACGCCGTCTGGATCGACGACGCCGACCTCGAAACGATCGCCGAAGCCGGATCCACCGTCGTCCACAATCCCGTCAGCAATCTGCGGCTCGGCAGCGGAGTGGCACCGTGGCGAGCCCTGCTCGACCACGGCGTCCCGGTCGCACTGGGCACCGACGAGGCGATCTGCGACGACACCGTCAACGTCTGGACCGTCGCCAAGACCGCAGGCCTGATTCACAATATCTCCGGGCTCGACAGCAGCGAATGGCCAACGCCCGCCGAGATTTTGAACGCGCTCTGGCGTGGCGGTGCCCGCGCCACCGGGCGGGACGATCTCGGGGTGATCGCCCCGGGCATGCTCGCCGACCTCGCCATGGTCGACCTGCACTCCGTTGCGTTCACCCCGCTCAACGATCTGCGGGAGCAGTTGGTGCACTGCGAGGACGGCCGCGACGTGGTGCTGACCATGGTCGCGGGTCGGGTGGTCGCCGAACACGGCCACGTCACCTCCGTCGACGAGGCCGCACTGCTCGACGAGGCGCGGGAGGCGTTCGCCGCCAAGGCGCCCGCGCTGCGCGCCGCACACGCCGACGCCGACAAGCTGTTTCCCGCCTACCAGCACATCGTGCGGCGCGCCGCCGAAGCCGATGTCGGCTTCAGCCGATGGGTGGCGCCATGACGAACCCCGCCGGTTACGCCTACACACCACTGCCTACCCGCGCCGAGGGCAGCTGGCCGAACGGCGCGCCGCTCGCGCTGGTGGTCTGTGTCGGCATCGAGTCCTACCGATTCGGCGACGGCCACACCGAGGACGTGCTGCCCGACGTGCCCGCCCCCGATCTGGTGAACACCGCGTGGCGGGACTACGGAAACCGGGTTGGCGCCTTCCGACTTTTTGAAATGCTTGACGGCCTTGGTATCCCGCCCACAGTGCTGCTGAACACCGATGTCTACGACGAAGCCCCCGACGTGCTGGCCGCCGCCCGGCGCGTCGGCGCCGAGATCGTCGGGCACGGCACGTCGAACTCCGACTCGCTCGCGCAGCTGACACCCGACACCGAGCGCGCGTACCTCAGCGAGGTCGCCGAACGCATCCGCGCGCACGAGGGTGCGCAGCCGGGCGGTTGGTCGAGCCCCTGGCTCAGCCACACCCCCGCCACGCTGGGGCTGCTGGTCGAGACCGGGTACCGCTACCTGCTCGACCTGCGGCTGGACGACCAACCGGTCTGGTTGCACACGGAATCCGGCCCCCTGCTGTCGATTCCGTACAACGCGGAGATCAACGACTCGTCGACGATGATCGGCAGGCAGGCGTCCGCTCACGAGTTCGCCGACATGATCGTCGACGAGTTCGCCGAACTCGCGGCGACACCACACCCGCTGGTGATGAGTGTCGTGCTGCACTCGTTCATCAGCGGGGTACCGTTCCGACTGCACGCGGTGCGCGGCGCGCTCGAACGTATCGCCGCGGCCGAAGGGGTCTGGCTGACAACACCGCGCGAAATCCACGCCGCCGTGCTGGATTCGCCAAAGCTGTTCCCGCCGATCGGGGTGGTGGCGCCGTGACCGAACCGGTAGCACACGTCGACGACTACTCGCTGGCGTTGGTGCGCAATGGGATTCGCAGCCAGGTGCTCACCGGCGTCGACCTGCAGATCCGGGCGGGTGAGATCCTCGGGCTGGTCGGCGAGTCCGGATCCGGTAAGAGCGTGCTCGCGTTGAGCCTGCTCGGGTTGCTCCCCCAGAACTCTCACCCCGAGACCGGCGGTGCCGTCACTGTCGGCGGGGTGAACATGTTGAGCGCGAAGGATTCCGAGTTGCGGCGGGTGCGCAGCGAATTGCTCGGCGCGATCTTCCAGGACCCGATGACCTCGCTGAATCCCACGATGCGCATCGGCAGGCAGATCGGCGAACGCACCCACGACGACACCGAGTCCGTGCGGCTGCTCGACACCGTCGGGGTCCGTGACGCCCAGCTGCGCCTGCGGGTGTACCCGCACGAGCTCTCCGGCGGGCTGCGGCAGCGGGTGATGGCCGCCATCGCGGTGGCGGGCCGGCCCGCGCTGATCGTCGCCGACGAACCCACCACAGCGCTCGACGTGACCGTGCAGGCACAGCTGCTCGACCTGCTGCGTGAGCTGCGCGACGACTTCGGTTGTTCGGTGCTGATGATCACCCACGATCTGGGCGTCGCCGACCAGATCGCCGACCGACTGGCGGTTCTCCACCGCGGCGAGCTGGTCGAAATCGGCACGGCGGCCGACGTTATCCGCAACCCCGAGCACGAATACACCCGTTCGCTGCTGGCGTCGCGGCTGAGCCTGACCATGCCCCGCGACGAGCGGTTCACCCAGAACGCTGGCGATGCCGAACCGGCGATGCGCATCCGCGATCTGCATCGCACGTACAGCGTGCGTCGCGGCGGCCGCATCTTCGGCGGCTCGAGCGAGATCGCCGCGGTCGACGGGGTCGATCTCGACATCGCACCGGGTGAGTCGCTCGCAATTGTCGGCGAGAGTGGTTCGGGTAAGTCGACCCTGCTGCGCATCGTCGCCGGGCTGGAGAAGCCGACGTCGGGGTCGGTCACACTGACCGGGACCGGCGGGCCGCAGATGGTGTTCCAGGACGCCGGCTCGTCGCTGACCCCGTGGATGAGTGTCGGAAAGATGTTGGGAGAGCGGCTGCGTCCGCTCGGGCTCGGTCGCGCCGAAGTCCGCGAACGGGTGAGGGCGGCACTCGCCGCGGTGGACCTGCCGGTGGAGGTCACCGCGGCCCGTCCAGGTGAACTGTCGGGTGGGCAGCGACAGCGCGTCGCGCTGGCCCGCGCCACCATCATCCCGCCCGCGGTGTTGCTGTGCGACGAGCCCACCAGCGCGCTGGATGCCTCACTCGCCAAGAGTGTGCTGGCGCTGATCCGGGACCTGCGCGCGCGCATCGGGATGACGGTGCTGTTTGTCACCCACGACCTGGCGGTCGCCCGGTTGATGGGCGATCGCATCGCGGTGATGCGGGCGGGACGCATCGTCGAAATCGGCCCCGCCGAAGAGGTGATCGCCGCACCGGCCGAGGACTACACCCGCACGCTGCTGGCGGCGGTGCCCGAGATCGTGGAGGCGTCGTGACAGCGATCCTGGTGCCAAGGGGGCGGTTGCGGCCGATATCGGTCGGGAGCAGACGGCTCAACCGACCCATGGCTTGGGCCCTGGTCGGACTGCTGGTCGCGGTCACCCTGCTGGCCGTCTTCGCGCGACAGTTGGCCCCGTACAACCCGATTCAGCCGGTCGGCCCGATCAACCTGCCGCCGCTGAGCCCCGACCATCTGCTCGGCACCGACGGCATCGGCCGGGACCTGTTGTCGCGCACCCTGATCGGTATCCAGGTCAGCTGGCTATCCGCACTGGTGGTGGTGGCCAGTGGCCTGCTCATCGGCGGCACCATAGGGCTGATCGCCGGCGCGACCGGCGGCTGGGTTGACTCGGTGCTGCTGATGCGCATCACCGACCTGTTCCTCGCGATGCCAGGCGCGCTGGTGGCCATCGCCATCGTCGCCGCGCTGGGCTCTGGGCTGGTGAACACGCTGATCGGCGTCGCGATCGTATGGTGGCCGTACTACGCGCGCATCGTGCGCGGAGAGGTCAAGGCGCTGGCCGCCCGCCCGCACGTCGAGTCCGCGCGGCTGGCGGAGGTGTCGCGGCCGCGAATCCTGCTCGACCACTTGCTGCCTGGGGTCATCCCCACCGCAGTGGTCAGCGCCAGCCTCGACATCGGCAACGTCGTCCTGCTGTTGGCGGCGCTGTCCTTCCTGGGGCTCGGGCAGAAGGCGCCCGCGCCGGAGCTGGGTGCCGACACCGCCCGTGCGCTGAGCCAGCTGCTCAGCCAGTGGTGGGTGCCGGGCATCCCCGGGATTGCGGTGCTGGTGCTGAGCCTGATCGCCAACCTCGGCGGCGACGCCATCCGCGACCTCATTCCGGTGCGGAGGTAGGACGATGCTGGCGTTTCTCACCCGCCGGGCCGCCGCGGCCGTCGTCATCCTGCTGACACTGTCGCTGGTGATCTTTGTGCTGCAGGCGGTTTCGCCGGGAGACCCGGCCCGCGCATACGTCGGGGCCAATGCGTCACCGGAGATGGTCGCCGCCGAACGCCAGCGCCTCGGCCTGAACGACCCGTTCTTCAGCCGCTACTTCCACTTCCTCGGCGGCCTGTTCACCGGCGATCTGGGCCGGTCGCTGCGGACCCGCCAACCGGTGATCTCCGATATCGCCACCTATCTGCCCGCGACGGCTGAACTGGTCATCACCGCATTTCTCATCGCGCTGGTGCTCGCGACGTTGTACGCGTTGTCGGGCGCGCTGCGATGGCCGGGTGCCGCGCTCGGCAGGGGCATCCTGCTGCTGTTGGCCACCGCACCGCCATTCCTGTTGGCGCTCATCGGCATCATCGTGTTCTTCGGTCAGCTCGGATGGTTACCCGCCCGCGGTGTCGGCGATTTCGAGGATCCCGGGCCGTTCGGCATGCAGGCGCTCGACACACTGCTGCACGGTCAGGCCGACGCGTTCGCCAACGCGTTGGCGCACCTGATGCTCCCGGCGGTGGTGTTGTCCATCGCGCCTGCGGTGGCGATCGGCCGGGTGTTCAGGTCGTCGCTGCAGGCCGTGCTCGACGTCGACTATGTCCGCACCGCCCGTTCCAAGGGCCTGACTGAGTTCCAGGTCGTGGCGCATCACGTGGTGCGCAACGGCATCGGGCCCGCTCTGTCAATGGGCGGGCTGCAGCTCGGGTTCATGTTCGCCGGGGTCGTCGTCGTCGAACAGGTCTTCTCCTGGCCCGGTATCGGCAACTACCTGGCTGCCTCCATTCCCGTCGCCGACTTCCCCGCGATCGCCGGGGTCACGCTCGTGCTCGGGGCGATCTACGTGGTGTCCAACGTCGTCGTCGACCTACTGCAGGCTTTGGCGGATCCGAGGGTGGCCGCCGAATGACATTTAGTTCCACCGATCGAAGGAGCACCGTCATGCACAACCGATCTGCTGCGCGCCGTCGCCATCTGTGCCGCGCTGACCATGGCCCTGAGTGCGTGTAGTTCGGGCACGCGCACCTCGGACGGCGGCGGGGCGGTGGCGCGGCGTGCCCCGGCGCGCCGACCGACGGCACGCTGACCGTCGGGCTGGTCGGCGACATCGGCCAGCCGCCTGACCCCGATATCTACTACGCCAACAACGGCACCGCCATCATGATCAACGCCTACGAAGGCCTGGTGCAGTACAAGAACAACACCGACAAGGTGGAAATCGCGCCGCGCCTGGCCGAGACGTGGGAGGTCAACCCCACCCACGACGTGTACACGTTCCACCTGCGCAAGGGTGTGACGTTCCATGACGGCACGCCATTCACATCCGCCGCCGTCGACGTCGCGTTCAAGCGCCGGATCGCGGTCAAGGGCGGTGCGGCGTACATGGTTGAGGTGGTCAAAAGCGTTGAGACGCCCGATGATTACACCGCGGTCATCACGCTGAAGCAGCCCAACACCGCGTTCCTGAGCTACCTCGCGTCGCCGTTCGGCCCGAAGATGGAATCACCGGAGGGCCTCAAAACCAACGCAGGCAGCGACGACGCCCAAACCTACTTGTCCTCACACGATCTGGGCACCGGGCCGTACATGCTGACCACCGCGCAGACCGGAGTGAAGTACGAGCTGACGCAGTATGACGGCTACTGGGGACCGAAGTCGCCGTTCAAGAAGGTCGAATTGCCCGTCTACACCGACGAATCCGCGCTGGAGCTGGCATTCGACAACGGCACCGTCGACACGATCGTCGCGTCGCTGCCGTCGTCGAGTCTGGGGAAGTACGCCGATAAGGACGGGGTTTCCAACTACTTCCTACCGACGCTGCAGGGTGCGTTGGTGACGGTGAACCCGAGTCACGATTTCTTCAAGAATGCCGATGCCCGCGTCGCGTTCCTCAAGTCGATCGACCAGAAGGCGCTGGTGAGTCAGGTGCTGGGCAAGCGATCCGAGGTCGCAACGACCATGTACGCCAAGGGCATGGTTTCGGGCGGCGGTGACCACCAAGCGATCTCGTTCGACGCCGGCGCGTTGAAGGCCCACGTCGACGCGTTGCCCGCAGGCGCGAACAAGAATTTGGTGATCGGGTACGCCAACGGCAACGTCAACGCCCAATCCATGGCCAACATCGTCGTCGCCAATCTTCAGAACGTCGGGCTCACCGCCTCGGCGCAGGGTTATGACACCTCGACGGTGTTCGGCTGGATCAACAACCCGCCCAGTGGTCCCGATGCGTTCGTCGACGGCAACAACGGTCCCGACGGCGGTGACCCGTACATGTGGGGCCACGTGTTCTGGGACGCGGCCGGTGGCATCAACTATTTCGGTTGTGAGTCAAAGGAAGTCAACGCACTCCTCGATGACGGACTGCGCAGCGGTGACATGGCCACGTTCGTCAAGGCCGGCGATCTGTACGGACAGACCGGATGCTTCCTGAACCTGTCGTACAACCAGGACTGGGTGGTGGCGCAGAAGTGGCTGACCGGGGTGCCCGAGAGTCAGAACATCGGCGCCAACGAGTTGAACTTCTCGCTGCTCGGTATCGCGAGTTGAGTTTCCAGGACGCCGAGTCGCGGTTGTCATTGTCGCGGCGCATCTATTCCACGGTGCGGGAGCGCATCATTCTGGGTCAGTATCCGCAGGGCAGTCGGCTGCCCGAGCAACGCATCGGGGAGGAGTTGGCGGTGTCGCGGGTGCCGCTGCGCGAGGCGGTTCCGTGGCTGGAGCGTGACGGCTTCGTGCATTCCTATCCGCGGCGCGGAGCGGTCGTCACCCGCTGGGATGGAAAGACGATCGACGACCTGTTCGACGCCAGGCTGTCCTTGGAAGTCGGGGCCGCCCGGTACGCCGCGCGGGAGGTTGGGCGGGGCGGGTCGATGGATCCGCTGAACCACGCACTGGCGGAGGCACAGCGAGTCGTCGAAGCCGGCGACGCCTACGCCATCGCCCAGGGCAGTACGGCGTTTCACGAGGCGGTGGTGGCGACTTCGGCCAACGAGTTGATGATCCGGGTGATGGGTGCCATCTCGGGGCGGATCACGTGGCTGTTCTACCTGACCTCCGGGTTGCCTGCCGATGAGGCGTTCCACGACCACGTGCTGCTGCGCGACGCGATCGCGTCAGGCAACGAGCGGGTCGCCGAGTCGGTCGCCTACGCGCACATCGAGCGTGATCGTGAGCCGACCTTCGAGGCAATGCGCGGGCAGATGGGTTAGGCGCTGCTGGCCGAGACAACGAAATCCGTCGTGCGATGCATAGCTAACTGACATGCACGTAAACCCCTCAAAGTTAAATGAGAGTTTACTGAAGGCCATTCACGGACCACTCGATTCGTACTACTCTCAATTTTGGTTGAGCTGCCAGCCCGCCGGGAGCGCCTCACCGCATCGCCTCAGTTCAGGCTTCGCCAGTGACGCTGCCGGTGTGCTCCGACTTGCAAATCCACTGAGGGGATGTGCGATGGCTGCGGTCGGCACTGTAAGGATCTATCGGCCGGATCCTGCCACGGCGAACGAACTACACCGCTGCGGCAGAGCCACATTCACTGTCCGGCCCATGTCCTCGTCGCGAGCCGCCGTCGCTGTCGTCGGCGAGATCGACGCCGCGAACGGCCGCGCCCTTGGGCACTACGTCGAGCGCCACACCGGCATCTCCCGACAATTGGTGCTCGACCTGCGCGCCGTCGACTTCGTCGGTACCCAGGCATTCACGGCGCTGCACTACATCAGCGTGCACTGCGCCCGCGCCGATGTGGACTGGACGATTCTCGGCAGCCCGCCGCTGCAGCGCCTGCTGAAGATCTGCGACCCCGACAGTGAGCTGCCGCTCGCCGAAGACCTCGCCGCCGGCCTGGCGCGGCTCGACCGCCTCGCACAGTGCCGCCACAGCATCGCCTCTGCGGTGTAACCCACGAGCCTCGGCACTATTGCCCGGCCGCGACGCCGAGCCGCGAACGAGCCTCCTCGACCGGCCTTGACCCCTCAGGGACCACCATCACCGGGAGCGTCGAGTGCGCGATGACCGCCGCCGCCACGCTGCCCTGCAGAACCCCGAACAGCCCGCTGCGTCGATGCGGCCCGAGCACGATCAGGCTCGCGTTGTGGTCCTCTGCGGCCTCGACGATCCCCTGCCACGTCGGCGCTGCCTCCACGGCCATGCTCTCGGTCAGGAATCCAGCCCGCTCCGCCAGCGACGCGCCATGGGCCGCGGTCTCCTCCGCCGCCCGCCGCACCTCCGAGGCGTTGTCGGCGTCGAAGTGCCTCTTGTCGACCGGCATGAAGCCGACGTCGGCGGGCTGCCAGACGCACACCACCACCGCCCGTCGTCCCGGGCCCAGCTGCGACGCGGCCTGGGCGATCGCATAGGCCGCGAGCGCGGACCCGTCGTACGCGAAGACGACCGGTCCGATGGACGTCGGCTGGTGCCGGTGCGCCGGTGTCGTCACAACTCGAGGATGCCCGACGGCAGCCAGCGCAGCCGTACCCCGGATACGCGCCAGCAGCGGCGGCGAGTACCAAGCAGGTGAATCGCCATCGAGAAACTCGTCGAGGTCGGGCTTTTGCGGTCGCGCCCCGCTCAGGGCATAGATCGTCACCCCGAATATGGCGCCGCCGATCGCCAGCGCGAAGCCGATCCACAGCGTGATTCCTGTGCCCGCAGTCAGGTCGCCCGGCAGCGCGTCCGCGATATGCGCGAGGATCGGCGCCACCATGAACGCGGCCACCGCCCGCAACAGCTCGATGATCGCGAACACCCGCTGCAGGCTCGCCGACTGCAGCGAGAAGCCCGCCACAAAAAGCGCAGGCGCCACCGTCGCACCCAGCGCCAGGCCCGTCAACGCCGAGCCGACCAGCGCCAGCGGCACACTCGCGGGAAGCGCGAACCAGAACACCACGATCCCCGCCGCCAATAGCGCCATGCCGACCAGCGGCAGATAGTGCATCGAGCGCCGGGTAATGACGTGTCCGAACACCAGGGCCATCACGACGGCCCCGCCAAGCTCAGGCAGATACAGCAGCCCGACCTGCACTGGGCTGAAACTCTGCAAGAGCACGTTGGCCGTCAGCGCGGTCGCCGCAATCGACGCCGCCGCCGCGAACAACGCCACACCGACGCCCGCGACCGGGATCGAACTCGTCATCATCGTGCGGATCGTCAGCAGCGGGCGCGGTGCCATGAACTGGTAGACGATCAACACCACGATCAGCGCCAGCCCACCGAACATCGGCACGCTCGCCGCGAGGTCGTCGAATCCGTGGCTGGTGAGCTGCGCGGCACCGACGAACGCGGCCGTACAACCGACCGCCGCCAATGCGATGGCAGTCAGGTCACGCGGGGCGTCGCGGTCGGCGGGCGGGGCGTCCTCAAATGTCAACGCCGCCAGGATCAATGCCAGAAGCGCGATTCCCGCGACGATCCAAAACAGCGGCCGCCACGCATGCGCCTCCGCCTGCACACCTCCGATGAACGGGCCGAGCGCGACCGCCCCGAAGATGCACATGTTCATGATCACCGCGGTGTAGCGAAGCTTCTGTCTCGGGAAGCCGATCGTCAGTGGCGGCGCAGCGGCGATCAACAGCATGCTCGTCGCCAGCCCCTGAAGCACGTGTCCGACGACGAACGTGCCCGCGTTCGGCGCGGCCGCGGCGAGCACCGACCCGACGACGAGCACCACCGCATAGGCGAGCAGCATCCGGCGCTGAGGCAGGTGCTGCGCGAACTGGACCGCGAGGACCGTACCCACCGCGTAAGCCGCATTGCCCAATCCGGAGCTCAGGCTCATCGCCTGAGCGGACATGTTCAGTTGCTCGGAGATGATCGGCACCAGCGGGTCGATCGCCGCGGACAGCGCTAAATAGGGAATCAATCCAAGTGTGACCATGGCGGCCACGGCCGGATATCGTCCGGCGAGAGGTCCCTGCCGCATCAGCACTCCTCGCGGACGGCTGACAAGTACTTTTGGCGCGCTACGTGCGCACGATTACTTAAGAAGGCGGGTCGGGGCACGTGGCCGTGTAACCACGGCGTGGCGAGTTTTATTCCCGTACAGCAAATTCACAGGGACCGATCTGCAGACCCGAAGGTGCGAGGTGCTGCGACGACGCGAATTTCGACCTGGGACTCGGGTTGGGTTCTGACTGCGGGATCCAGTCAGGAGGCCAGCGGTCGCGAGTAGATCACGCGTGTACGAAAAGCGATGTCCTGCAGTGACCTGCGCCGACGGTCGACGACGACCCACAGCAGCCCGATCGGAAACACCACACAACCGATTGCCCGCAGCAGTCCGACCAGCAGGCGCACCTGCTGTGACCGTCGCCCGACCACTCTCAGGCCCATCACCACCGCGCCCGCCGTGGAACCCGAGACCGTCCAGCACCCCGTCAGATACACGACCGCGACCGCGAAGGTGATGACGGTGGAGAACACCACGTTCAGCGACGGCAGGCTGAAAGCCGCAGGCGAATAGACGAGCCTGACCAGAACCAGGCCTGCGTACAGCGCGCTCATGATCAGCAGGACCACCAGCAGGTCGATCACCGCGGCCAGCCCCCGGGTGACGAGCCCGGCCGGCCGGTCAGCGTCGGGCGCCGACCCCGATGAGATCACCGGTTTTCTCGCTCGCGCCCCAGCATGCGATCGAAGATCCCGGCAACGACGTCATCGCCGCTCGCCCTGCGTGCGCACATCGGTCATCACCTCGGCGGTCATGGAGTTGGTCGACTCGCGAATGATCGCGGGCAGATCGACGCCCTCGATCACCCTGTCCGCCAAGGCGATCAGGTCGACGCGGTCGATCACCGCGTCGATATCCAGATCGGCGGCGATCGCATCGATATCCAGGCGCTCGCGCACGAGCGCGTTCAAGTCCATCTCGTCGAGGACCCGATCCACCAGACCGGCTGCGACCACGGCGACCAGGGCCTTGATCTGGTCGGCACTCTGCATCACCCACCGATCGCCTCGCGCGGTCAGGCCGGCGACGGCACGCTGCATCAACGGCCCGAAGACCGGCACCTTCCCGGCCATGCGGTAGGCGGCCTCCGCGGCGTCCACCGCCATCGCCGCTGTGCCCACGGCGGCGGAAACCGCCGGGTGTTTCAGCAGGTCGATGTCTGTGCTCACCACCGAATCGTAGTTCTCGTGGGCCGCCATGCCGGTCTGCTCCGCTCAGCGCCCGCGTCTTCTGTTGATCTCTGCGAAGACGCTCCAGCCGATCAGCGTGCCGAGCGCGATCGAGAAGATGGCGGCGACGGTCGTGCCCAGCGTCGCGATGTCACCCTGCCCCGCCGCGGCCTCGCCGAGTGATTCGAAGCTCAACGCGCCGGGGACCAACGCCCAGAACGCCGCGAGCATCATCACGATCGCGGGCGGCGAGGTCTTGATCCGCGCCCCCAACATAGCGAAGGGCACCACCAGAAATGCACCGACCGCGCCCGAGTGCGTCGGCGATAGGACGAGCCCACCCAGCTTCTGCCCGACCAGCGCCACACCCACCGCCAGCACGAGCCATAACAGCGAGCCCTTCGGTGCCGACAGATAGATGTACAGCCCGATTGAGATCACGACCACCGCGACATACAGCGACCAGCCGCCCATCTGCGTCGACGGATCCGTCGGCGTGAGGCGACCGCCGACATGCATGCCCAGTCCGACGCCGAAGACGAGCAGCATCAACTGGGCCACACCGTAAATCAGTCGGCTCGCGCCGCTGATCACCTGCGCGCTCGCCAATTCCATCGCGGCGATCGTCAACGCCAGACCCGGCAGGATCGCCACCAGCGGCGGGCTGATCACCCGCAGCAGCCCGTCGTTGGCGGCATCGGCGACGAACCACGTGGCCAGCACCGTGACGACCGTCGCCGCCAACGTGGGCAGCACCGCATTCAATGCGGGAAAGGGCCTGCCCAGCATCACGATGGCGCCGACGACCGCGCCGAGAAACACATAGCCCCACAACGATGCCCACGTCGGGTTGATCACCATGCCGAAGCCAAGCGTCGTGATCGTGTAGCCGACCACGGTGGTGACGGGCCCGAACCGCGGCGGCGTGGTGCGCGCGGCGGCGGCCTCCCGGGCCGCGTCGGCCGGGGTGATGGCACCGACCTCTGCGAGTTCGGCGATCGCGTCGATGCGGCCCGCGAGGTTCAGTTGGGTCGTCGGCTTGGTGACCGTCTCGACCTCGTAGGCGACCGTGCCGACCTGGACCACCAGCGCGGTCGGCAGCGCGACAACCCGGACGGTGTGGCGGGTGTATTGCTTGGCGATCGCGTGCAGCCGCGCCGCGACGAGCTGAGTCGGTTGTTCGCATTCGATCAGTGCGATCCCCACCTCGCGCAGCATCGCGGCGACGTCCGCGTCGTTGTTGCGCTGTTCATCGGCCAACGCCTGCGGCATTTCCTTGCGGATCGACCGCAGTAGCCGTCCCGCCCGGCTGGACTGGTCGTCGCTCATACCCGCGATTGTGGCCTGTCGAATTGCCTCCGCCCCTGTGGGGGCCAGCGGGAACGTGGAGGCATGCAGCCTCAAATCAAGGCGGTGATCCGCTCCTGGACCCCGAGAAGTGATTTGCCGAAAATCTCGTAGCCGACCGTGGCGTTCAACGTGGCATGGCGCGCGGCCGTGTTGGCGTCCCGCCAAAACTGCTGCATGCGATTGGATTCGGCGAAGGATCCGGCGCCGTGCACGTTGACGAGGATGTTGATGGCGTAGAGCACCTGTTGAGCCGCGTACCCGCACCGCGCCCGGACTCGGGCGCTGCCGTCGAAGCCGAGAGAGGATCCCTTGGCCAGGGCACCGTCGAGTTCGTCGGCGGCCTGATAGGCGAGCAGCCGCGCGGCCTCCAGCTTCAACGCCGCCTCTGCTATCTGGATCTGTACGCCGACCGAATCGCTCTGCCGAGCGAAGAACGTGTGCTGCAGCGGCTTGGTCGGCGCCTTGTCGATCACCAGAGAAAGCGCGCCGCTACCCATCCCCAGGATCGGGGCGAGTAGGTTCAGCGCACCCAGCGCTCCGAACGAGATTTCTGCGCCCTCGGTCAACGCGGCGACCGGAATCATGCGGTACTCCGGTATGAACAGATCCTCGGCAGCGAAAGAGTGGCTGCCCGTTCCGCGCATACCGACGGTCTGCCAGGTGTACTCGATCCGCATTTCCGAAGCCGGCACCACGCAGAGGTACGGCTCGATTTGGTCCGAGTCGTCTGCGAGCAGCACCCCGATACCGACCCACGTCGCGTGCGGCGCTCCCGATGCGAACGGCCAGCGTCCCGTGACCTGCAGGCCGCCGTCCACCCGACGACCCTGGACCGGCGCAACGGCTCCCGCCATCCGCGCATTGGCGCCCTCGCCGAACACCTCTTGCTGGACGCGTTCGGGTGCGCGACCCACGGTCCACGCGGCGTCCGCCGCAATAGCCACCAGCCACGCGGCCGAGCCGTCGGCCTGCCCGAGCGCCTCGATGACTGCCAGCCGGGTGCGGGCGCCGGCGCCGAAGCCGCCGAACCGAGTTGGACGCGCGAGGCGAAACAACCCGGCGTCGGTCAGGGCTTCGACCACCTCATCGGCCGCCTGGCGGTTGACTTCCCCGAAGCCGGCGTGCTGGCGCAACAGCGGCTGCAATGTGATGGCTCGCTCGAGGAGCGTGGCATGCACCGATGTGCTTTGTTGATCGATCACCGTCATAACTGACTCCTTTGTGCCGCCCCTCCTCCTTGTCATGACGACATTGGCGGCGAATGCGGGTCAATCGACCTCGCGTGAGCTGCATCACGCACAGGGGCGAGAGTGCGACCGGCGATAGAACTCCGCATTCTCCAGCCGATCTGCCGCGTGCTCGTCGACAACGACCGTGACGTGGGCGTGCAATTGCAGTACCGACGCCGGACAACTCGACGTGAGCGGACCTTCGACGGCCGCTGCGATCGCCGCCGCCTTGTGACTCCCTGTTGCGATCAGAACAAGATGTCGGGCTGCACTGATCGTGCCAAGGCCCTGCGTGATGACGTGGCGGGGCACCTCGTCGACACTCGCGAAAAACCTTGCGTTGTCCCTTCGCGTCCGCTCCGCGAGAGTTGTCACCCTGGTGCGCGACCACAACGACGAACCGGGCTCGTTGAAGCCGAGGTGTCCGTTTGCCCCGATGCCCAAAAGCTGCACGTCAACCGGCCCGAATGCGGTGATCATCGCGTCGTAATTGCTTGCAGCAGTGAAGATGTCGTCAGCGACGCCGTCGGGACCGTGCACCTGGGCCTGGTCGATGTCGATGTAGTCGGTGAACTCCGCCCGGATCACGTGCGCGTACGACTGCGGATGAGTCGGCGGCAGGCCGACGTACTCGTCCAACAGGAACGCCTGCACATCCGCGAAGCTCAGACTTTCCTCCCGAAACCTGCGAATCAACTCCCGATATACCGACAGCGGCGACGAGCCCGTCGCCAGGCCGAGCGTCGTGGCACCGGATCGAACGGCGCGGTCGAAAATGTCGGCAACCGTGACGCCGCAAGCGTGTTCGTCCTGTTTGATGATGACTTGCATCAGGCCTCGCTGACCTTTCGCCCCAGGACCCGACGCTCGAACACCAGATCCCATGCCGTGTCCATGGCCGTCGTAATCGCCCCGACGAGCACGGTGTCCTCCCCCAGCTCACCCCCGACGATCTCCGGAACCACGGGGATCGTCTCGGCGAGTTCACGATGCATCGGGCCCGCAAGCAGGTCCGCATTGCTGCCGATGCCGCCGGCGAGCACGATCATTCCGGGGTCGAGCACGGCCGTCACCACCGAAACGACGTGCGCCAGTTTCGACGCCTCGTCGGCGACCACCTTCAAGGCGCGCTCATCGCCTTCGCGCGCCAGGTCGAAGACCGCCTTCGCCGTCGAAGCCTGTCTCAGCCCTGCCTCGTGGGCCGCTTCGACCACTGCTTGCGCCGCCGCCACCACTTCCACCGGGCCGGGCCGGTGCGCGAACACACCCGCGGGGACGTGGCCGTACGGGAGGTCCGCGATCTCGCCGGCTCCGCCGTGTGCACCGCGAAACAGCTTGCCGTTGACCAGGATTCCCATACCGATACCGGTTCCGACAGTTACGCACGCGACAACGTCGACGCCTCGCGCGACACCCTGTGCGTGCTCACCGACGGCACACAGGTTGGCGTCGTTTTCGACGATCACCTTCGAGCCGTTCGCTGCCAGCGTCGACACCAGTTCGTTCAGCAAGCCGCGGCGTTCCCAGCCCGGCAGATTCGGCGCGCGGTAGACGGTGCCGGTGGACGTGTCAGGGATACCGGGTGTCCCCAGCGCCGTCACCACGATGTCCTCCGGCGACAGCCCGGCGTCGGCGATCGCACGCTCGACGGACTCCGACACGGTGCGCAGCAGTGTGGTCCCTGACCTGCTGCGGTTTGGCTGTTCGAGACGGACGACGATGGTGCCTTCCAGGTCAGCCACCGCGACATGAAGCACGCGCCTGCCGATATCCACACCGACGATGTGGCCGCCGTCCGGAGCCGTCCGGTAGACCACCGCAGACCTGCCGGGGCGCGGGGCGCTCCGGCCGATCGCACGCACTAGGCCATGCTGCTCGAGATCCAGAAGTGCTTGTCCAACAGTTGGTTTCGATAGGCCGGTGTCAGCGGCGATCTGCGGGCGGGTCGCCTCACCGTGGTGCCGGAGCCGGTCAAGGACCAGCCGTTGGTTCAGCGCGCGCATGCTTGCCGGCGTTCCCGCCTGACGCGCAGCCTGCCCCTCCACCGTGGCTCCCCCGTCCGATCGCACGAAGTTTACAAACGCACTCTTCCACACTCAGGCCAGAATATGTTAAGAAAGTTTCCTAACAAAGAAACGGAGGTACATCGTGCGCTCATCCACAGGCTCCGGTTCGCCCGGCGCCGCGGTGTCCCCGCAGCCCACGCTCGAGCGTCAGATCGGCCCGGTTCAGGCCACCGCGATCAACATGACCCAGATGTGTGGCATCGGTCCGTTTGTCACGATTCCCGCCATGGTCGCCACGATCGGTGGCCCGGAGGCGATGTTCGGCTGGATCATTGGCGCCATCCTCGCACTCGCCGACGGCCTCATCTGGGCCGAACTCGGCGCCGCGATGCCCGGTGCGGGCGGTACTTACATCTACCTCCGCGAGGCGTTCCAGTACCGCACCGGGCGGCTGATGCCATTCCTATTCGTCTGGAGTGCAGTACTTTTCATTCCGCTGATCATGTCAACCGGCATCATCGGCCTGATCCAGTACCTGGGGTACCTGATCCCCGGCGTCACCAGCGACTCCGGGAACACCGTGCTGGGCAAGATCATCGGAATCGCGATCGTGCTGGTGATCATGGTGGCGTTGTTCCGCAAGATCGGGCAGATCGGCAACCTCACCACCGTGCTGTTCGTCGTCATGCTGGTCGCGGTGTTGAGCACGATCATCGCCGCGTTCACGCACTTCAGCAGCGCGCAAGCGTTCGCGTTCACGCCTGGCGCATTCGGCAGCCACGGCACATTTTGGGCGGGCCTCGGCGCGGGTCTGATCATCGCGATCTACGACTATCTCGGCTACAACACCACCGCTTACCTCGGCGCCGAGATGCGCGACCCGGGCCGCACGATTCCCCGCTCGATCGTGTTGTCGATCCTCGGGATCATGAGCCTGTACTTCCTGTTGCAGATCGGCGTCCTCGGCTCGATCCCGCTCGACGAGTTGAAGGACGCGACGTCGGTGGCCTCGACTGTGCTGGAACAGGCATGGGGGTCGGGCACTGCACGGGTGATCACGGTGCTGATTGTCGTCGCGGCCATCGGGTCGGTTTTCGCAGGCCTGCTCGGCGGGTCTCGCGTGCCGTATGAAGCGGCGCGCGACAAGGTGTTCCTGCCGGTGTTCGGGCGGTTGCACCCGAAGCTGAATCTGCCAACGGCCGGCGTGCTGACGATGGGTGCGATCACGATCATCGGCTCGCTGTTCACGCTGACGACGATCATCAACGCGGCGGTCGCGACCCTGGTGATAATTCAATCTCTGGCCCAGGTGGCAGCGATCGTCGTGCTGCGCCGCCGCCAGCCGAATCTCGCACGGCCGTATCGGCAATGGCTGTATCCGGTGCCGACGATAATCGCGCTGCTCGGCTGGGTCTACATCTACGTTTCTGCGAGTTGGCTGTCAATCGGCTTGTCGCTGGGCTGGATTGCCATCGGCGTCATCGCGTTTCTCATCTACGCCAAGGCCGAGAGCACCTGGCCGTTCGGGCCGAAGGAGATCAAAGAGGCTTACGTCTAGCGCCTTGGCGTGTGCGACGAACGTTCCTTACCACTCGAAATTTCGGCAGAAATTCGAGTGGTAAGGAACGTTCGCGCCCTCGGGTGACCCGGTGCTTAGTTCATCTTCGCCGCGGGCTCGTACTGATCGATCGCTTCCACCTTGCTGGCCGACGGGCTCTCGGGATCGAACTCGTAGCTCAACCATTCGCGGGCGAGGCGGCGGGCCAGTTCAAGCCCGATCACTCGTTGTCCGAAACACAACACCTGTGCGTTGTTGGACAGCACAGACCGCTCCACCGAGAAGCTGTCATGCGCGGTGACCGCACGAATTCCTGGAACCTTGTTGGCGCTTATCGCCACGCCCAGTCCCGTCCCACACACCAGCAACGCCCGATCTGCCTTGCCCTCCGCGACCAGTCGAGCCGCCGCGACGGCGACATGTGGGTAAGCCGTATTCTCATCCGTGCCGACCCCGACATCGGTGACCTCGGCTACCCGATCATCCGCGCGCAGATCACCTTTCAGTGCTTCCTTGTATTCGTATCCGGCATCGTCAGAACCAACGACGACCCGCAGTCCCTGCGGCATCAGCTATCTCCCTTTGCAGTAAGCGCGAAACATTCTGCGACTGTGCGTGCGCACATCGCGAGCGAGGTCGCCCCAGCGTCGGGCGTTCCCACACTCCGTTCGGCCAGGGGACGCGCCCTGCCGACCTTCGGCCGCATGTCGGCGGTCGCCCGCGCAGCATCGGTCGCCACCTCTACCGCCAACCGCCACGCGTCCTGCCACGGCTCCCCGTCGTCGACGCGTCGCTCCAGTTCCTCGACGAACGGCAGCAACGCATCGAGCATGGTCTTGTCGCCCGGGGCCGCACCGCCCAATTGCACCAGCGCCTCATATCCGTCCCGCATACCCGCCGCCACCGTCGCCGAATCCGGTCGACCGCGGTCACCCAGCCGGGCGCCCAACGCGTTGAGTAGGGCTCCCCACAGAACGCCCGAAGTGCCGCCGGCTTTCGCCGCCCACTCCTTGCCCGCGGCAGTCAGCACCGAACCCTGTCCGGCGCCATCCGCGAGCGCCTGCGCCGCGGCCTCGCGCGCGGCGGACGAGCCCTTGACCATTCCTCGGCCGTGGTCGCCGTCGCCCGCGATCGCGTCGATACGACCCAGCTCATCCTCCGCGTCCGCGAGCATCGCGGCCATCGCGTCGAATGCCCGTGCCACCACCTGCGCGCCCGCCCGTCCCTCGTCATCCGACAACTCGGACAGCGGAACAGAATCTACCGCAGCCTCCGCGGCGGCGTCTGTCCGCACCTCACCCTCAGGTTGCCCAGATGACGGTGACCCCTTGCGGTATGCGGGCGTGTCCGCCGGTGCGTTCCAGTACTTTTCGAGCTCGTCGTCGAGCCACATGATCGTCAGCGAACACCCGGCCATGTCGAGGCTGGTGACGAGCTCACCGACTTCCGGCTCGACGATCTCGTATCCACGGTCCCGCAGCAGACCGGCCACGCTGGCCCACACCACAAACAGTTCTTCGTACTTGGTGCGGCCAAGCCCGTTGAGAATTACCGCAATTCGCTGAGATGCGGACTCGGGCTTCTCGTCGATCAGCCCGTCGACAAGCTTCTCGGCAAGTTCGGCCGCCGTTGGCATGTCCTCGTCGGCCACACCGGGCTCGCCGTGGATACCCAGCCCGACACCCATCTTGCCCTCCGGCACAGTGAACAGCGGTTCATCAGCGCCGGGCAGCGTACAGCCGTCGAACGCGACCCCGAACGTCCGCGTCGCCGCGTTCGCCGCCTCCGCAACGCGGATCACTCCTGCCAGGTCCAACCCGTCTTCGGCGGCTGCGCTCGCGCATTTGAAAACCGTGAAATCACCCGCGATGCCACGCCTTTTCGATTCTTCGCCCTTCGGTGCGCTGGCGATGTCGTCTGTGACTGCGAAGTAATGCGCATCGATACCCTCGCTGCGCAACTGGGTTACGGCCAGGTTGAAGTTCATCACGTCGCCTGCGTAGTTGCCCGTCGTCAGCAGCACCCCTGCGTCCCCGTGCGCGGCGCGTGACACCGAAGCCGCCTCTTCCGCGGACGGCGAGGTAAAGATGTTCCCGACGACCGCACCGTCGGCGAACCCGGGGCCTACCACGCCGCAGAACGCCGGATAGTGGCCGGACCCGCCGCCCACTACCACCGCGACCTTGCCCGGCGTGGTCTTGTGGGAACGCACCACGCCTCCAGGCACACCGGCGACGTACTTCGCGTTCGCGTCCAGGAAGCCAGCCAGCATATCCTCGGCGAACCGCGCCGGATCGTTGAACAGCTTGGTCATCGCAGCCTCTCCTCGCTGTCAGGGTCGAACAGGTAGACCCGCTCGGGCGGCGCACTGATCGTCACCGCCTGCTCGGGCTCATAACTGTCCTGCGCCGGCGTCTGCACGACGATGCCCTCTTCACGGCCTGCGACAGTGGCTGTGGCAAGACCGAATTCGAGCAGATGCTCGAAGTACGCCACCGTCGCGGTGATACCGTTACCGCTCTTGCCTGCCGACATCGTCGCGTCCTGCGGGCGGATGCCCACGGTGACCTTCGCCCCGTCGGCCACATCGGACACGACCGTGTCGAGGTACCCGGAGTCCGTCCCGATCTCGACGCGCACTCGGCCGTCCTGAACCCGGGCTATCCCCGGCACCACATTGATCTGCGGTTCGCCGACGAACGTCGCGACGAACAGGTTCGCCGGATCGTCGAAAACCTCATCCGGCGTGCCGAATTGCTGCACGATGCCGCCGTCCATCACCGCGAGGCGATCGGCCAGCGACAGCGCCTCGACCTGATCGTGCGTGACGACAATGGTCGTGTAGCCGAATTCGCGCTGCAGCACCTTCAACTCGCGCCTCACCCTCTGCCTGGCCGACGCGTCGAGGTGACTCAGCGGCTCGTCGAGGAGCAGGACCGGAGGATTGCGCACCAATGCGCGCGCCAGCGCCACCCGCTGTTTCTGGCCACTGGACAACCCGGCCGGTCGCAGGTTCATCATGTCGTCCATCTCGAGCCTGCTGCTGATCGAATCAACCATCTGCTCGGCGCCTTTCACCTTGCGCGCCTTCAAGCCGTACAGCAGGTTGTCGCGCACCGACAGCGGCGGATACAACGCATAGCTCTCGAATCCCACGCCGATGCCGCGCTTGGAGGCAGGCAGCTCCGAGACCTCGCGGTCACCGATGCGAATGGAACCGCTTGTCACCGTTTCAAGTCCGGCGATCATCCGCAGCGTGGTCGTCTTGCCACACCCCGACGGGCCCAGCAACGCCACCAACTCGCCAGGCTCGATCGCCAGGTTGATGCCCTTGACTGCCGTGACGCTTTCGCGGCCCCGCGAAGCGTAGGTCTTGACCAGGTCGGCCAGCGTCAGGCTCTGAGCAGTACCTTGTGCGCCGTCGGCGGCGCCCGTACGCGATTTGTCCGTAACTACGCTCACTGTGCCGCCTCCAACGTTGAATCACGGTCCGCGGTCGTCAGCCGTGGTTGGTATCCGTCGCCGGGAGCAAAGACGTGCACATCCGAATCGGCGACATGCAGGTTGACTTCCATGCCTTCGTCGTGGCCTTCCCGTCCGGAAGCCAGCACGATCAGTTCCGCACCGCCCACGTCGACCGTCAATTCGACGTTGCGGCCAAGCCTTTCGGCCAACTTCACCCGTCCGTGAATGTCGTCGTGTGCCGCGCTGTCATCGACGTGCAGATCACACGGTCGCAGACCCACCAGCACCCGATCACCCCGTTGGACGTCCGCGTCGGCGGGCACCGGCACGTCGAAGGAGCCGTTGCCCAGCCGTATCCGCCCTTCGTCGACCACGCCGTCGATCAGGTTGATCTCCGGCTGCCCCAACGCGCGCGCCACAAAGGTATCCGCCGGCTGACGCCAAATCTGTTCCGGTGTCCCGATCTGCACCAACGAACCCTCTCGCAGGACTGCGATCCGATCGCCGAGAGCCAGCGCCTCCTGATAATCGTGGGTGACGTAGACCGTGGTGGTGTTCGACATGGCGCCGAGCTGTTTGAGCTCGGCCCTCATCGCGGCACGTAGCTTGGCATCCAGGTGGGAGAGCGGCTCGTCGAGCAGATAGACGTCCGCCGGTCGGACCAGCACCCGGCCCAGCGCGACGCGCTGCCGCTGACCATTGGACAGCTCACGCGGAAATCGCTTGAGCAGATGGTTGATTCCAAGCGTCGTCGTCACCTGATCAATGCGCGTCTTCTGATCCTGCTCGGAGTACTTGCCCGTGCGCCCCGACTTCAGCGGCGACGCGAGGTTCTCGCTCACCGTCTTCTGCGGGTAAAGCGCATAGCTCTCGAACGCCATGGCCACGTTGCGTTGGTACGGCTCGACCTGGGTCAGGTCGACCCCGCCGATGTGCACCGACCCGCGGTCAATGTCCACCAGCCCGGCGATCGATTTCAGCGTCGTCGTCTTGCCTGCGCCGCTGGGACCGAGGACGACGAAGAACTCACCGTCCCTGATCTCGACGGTCAAGTCGTCGACGGCGACCGTCTTTCCGTACGTCTTGCGCAGGTTCGCGATTGACAAGGTAGCCATCAGGCCTTCACCGCCCCAAATGACAGGCCCCGCACGAGGTAACGCTGAATCGTCAGCGCCAGGATGAGCGGAGGCAGAGCTGCAATGATCGCGGCCGCAGCGGTCAGGTTGTAATACGCCTGCCCGCCACCGCCGAGGAACTTGGTGATCGCGACCGTGACCGTACCGGCGTTGGTGTCCGCGAGGATCAACGGGAACACGTAGTTGTTCCACGCGAAGATGAACGCCAGCAGCGCCGCCGCGGCGATGCCGGGACGCACCATCGGCAGCGCCACCATCAGGAACGCCCGCTTGCGGGTGTATCCGTCCAGCAGGGCGGCCTGCTCCAGATCCTCTGGGAGGTCCTGGAAGTACGAGCGCAGAATCCACACCACCAACGGCATCGTGACGAGCTGCAGCACCCAGATCATGCCGACCTTGGTGTCGAACAAGCCGATCTGGTTGTAGATCACGAACAGCGGCACGATCACCATCAGCTCCGGCGCGAACCGGAATGACAGCATCTGGAACATCAAGTCGTCACTGCCGCGGTACTTCCATCGTCCCGCTGCATACGCCGCGGGAATACCGACGACCAGCGAGACGATCACCGCGCCACCGCAGTTGATCAGACTGGTCAGCAGCGACGTCTTGAAGTCGACGCTCGTCAGGTCCTTGCCCTTGTCGGACAGCACCGTCGCGAAGTTCGACCACGAGGGGCTGAACTGGAAGTAGGTGGTGGTCTGCTGCGCATCGTTCTTCAGCGCCAGCAGGATCATCCAGATGATCGGAAACAGCGAGAAGATGAACCACACGATCAGCGTGATATCGGCGGCCAGCGGGCCTACGCCGAACCGCTTCTGACCCGGAAGTAGCTCGCGGGCAGCTGCTTTCGCCATGGTCAGGCCTCCGCTCCTGCAGCTCGGCGCTGCGCCTTGCCCAGCACGCTTACCAGGTAGCGCGCAGTGATGAACACGATGATCCACAGCAGCAGCATGTAGGTGCTGCCGCGGGAGTAGTCGAGGTTGATGATCGAGTCCTCGAACGCGCCGATCTGCAGCGAGCGGGTGGCCACACCCGGTCCGCCTGCGGTGAGGACGTAGATGTGGTCGAACACCTTCAGGTTGTCCATGAACCGGAAGATGACGGCGACGAGGATGTATGGCCAGAGCATCGGCAGCATGAGCTTGCGGAACATGTAGAACCAATTGGCACCATCAACTTCCGACGCCTCGAACGGTTCCTTCGGCAGCGAGCGGATTCCGGCGAGCACGAGGATCGCCACGAACGGCGTGAAGATCCAGACGTCGACGAGAATCACCGACCACAGCGCCGTGGTGCCCGACAGCCAGTCGAACGTGCTGCCAAGCCCCAGAACGTGATTGAGGATCCCGAACTGCGGGTTGAACATCAGCTTCCAGATGACGCCTGCGATCACCGGTGCGATCATCAGCGGAACGATCAGCACCTTTTCGAAAAGCCTGCCAACGATGCTGGAGCGGTTGAGCAGCAATGCCAGCCCGACGCCGAGCACAGTCTCGACGACCGTCGCCGCCACCGCGAAGATCAGCGTGACTTTGACGCTCTGCCAGAAGATCTGGTCGCCCAGCACCGATTGGAAGTTCTTGAACCAGACGAACTGTGGGTCGGGGTTGACCGCCGCGTAGTTCAGGAACGCGTAGTACGCGCCCAGCACGAACGGGTACAGAATCCCGATGACGACGATCAACGCGGGGATCGACAGCAGGTACGGCCGCAGCTTGCGCCGCCAACTCGGGATCTCGGAATGCTGCTGGTCTGTGCGGGCGGGTCGCTGCGGAGTGGTCGGCGGCGCCTTGGTGGTTTTCGTTGTCATGGACCCGAACTCCTAGAGGTTGATCTTGGACGTGTTCGTCTTGGCGAGGCTGCGCAGGCGTGACGCGGCGTCCTCCCCGCCGTAGATGTCCTGCAATGCCACCGCCCAGTCCTTGGTGGTGTCGAAAAACTTCTTCTGCGGGGTGAATTGGATCTTCGACTCTCCGATCACCGTTTCGAACGCTTCGAGGTAGCCGGGCTGGCTGGCCGCGACTCGCTTGAACGTGCCGTCGAACACCGACTTTCGGACCGGATCCGCATAGCTTCCCGCCTCGACGGCCTTGTTCAACGAATCCTTGCCAGTGGCCCACTGAATGAACAACCACGCCGCGTGCTTGTTCCGCGAGTTGGCGTTCATCGCCCAACTCCACGTCCACAGGTTCGTCTTGTAGTTGCCGTCCGAGCCGGCGGGGCCGGCGTACCAGGCGAGGTTACCGGCCTCGGCGCTCGCACCCGGCTTGTTCTTCGGGTACGTCGCACTGTCGGCGTCGTACACCATCATCGCCTTACCGTCGCCGAGATCACCTGTGGCGTTGGGATACTCGTAGGCTGTCCAGGATGTCGGACCAGCCTTGTGCTGCATCTCGATCCACTTCTTGGTGAATTCGATCGCCTTGTCGCTGTCCATTTCGGCGATCAGCTCCGAGCCGTTGAAGCTGTAGTCGACGGCCCCCTCCCGGGTGTACTGAGTCATGAACCCGGGATGGATGGTGGCCCACGACTTCGATCCGCGGGTGGCGATGCCATAACGGTTCGCCGACCGGTCGGTGAGATCGACGGCCAGCTGGATGAAATCGTCGAATCTGTCGGGTAGCTTCTTGATCCCGCGCTCGTCGAAGTACTTTTTGTTGTAAGCGACGACGTTGTTCTCGAAGCCCCACGGGATCGCCCATTGACCGCCGGTGCCCAGCGGGGCGCCGGTCTGGAAATCCCATCGGGTGGACGTGCGCAGGCCTTCGAAGATGTCCTCGAAGTCGTAGTCCGCCGCGGTGGCCGACGTGTTCTCCAGCCACGGGTGTAGGTCTTCGATCCAGCCTGCCGGGCCGTACTGCCAGATGAAGTAGGCACCGAGCATGAACGCGTCATGCTTGCCGGTGCCGCCCGCCAACTCCGTGTTGAGCTTGGTGAAGTAGTCGGCCTCGGGCACCAGGTCGGCGTTGACGTTGATTCCGGTGAGTTCGGTGAACTCGTTGAACAACGGTTGATAGGACTTCTGGTAAGGGTGCGGCGTCTGCAGGATGTTGATGGTGGTGCCGGAGGCCTTCTTCCAGTCAAAACCTCCGGTGACCTCGCCCGCACCGTTCGGGGCGTTCGTCCGACCGCCGACTCCGCACGCCCCAAGGACGGGCACGCTGGCCGCGGCGACACCGCCGAGACCCAACGCCATCAACATGTTCCGTCGCGACATCTGCCGGCCGGAGAACCGTTCTGCAACTCATGTGATTCAGCTTTCGCTCGGGCCGGACGTCAGGCCGGGATCAACGACACCTTCACCGACTCCTTGCCGCTTGCGACCAGGTCGAGCCCCTTCTGGAAATCGGTCAGCGGCAGCTGGTGCGAGCAGATCCGATCCATCGGCAGCACGCCGGACTCGAGCATTCTGATGGCGGGCGGCCAGCAGTACGGGCCCAGGTGGGCGCCGAGCACGTCGAGTTCCTTGTCATCGCTGATGATGCTCCAGTCGACGGAGACGTCGCTGCCGAAGACGCCATACTCGACGTAGCGGCCGAGCTTGCGTAACAGGTTGAGGCCCTGCGGAACTGCCGACGGATGACCGGTGCCTTCGAGGTACACATCAGCACCGTAGCCGTCGGTCAGATCGGCGATGATCGCCGCGGCGTCTTCCTCAGCGATGTTGACGGTGATGTCCGCGCCGCAGGCGGCGGCCAGCTCCAGTTTGTCGGGAGCCATATCGAGGGCGATCACGTGCGCGGGGTTCTTCGCGCGTGCACCCGCGACCATGCCGAGCCCGATCGGGCCGCAGCCGGCGACGACGACCGTGTCCTCGAAGGTGATCTGACCCCGTTCGACTGCATGCAGAGAACATGACAGCGGCTCGACGAACGCGGCGTGATGGGCGGGCATGTCGCCGGAGATCTTGTACACCAAGGCGTCTGCCGAATACACCATGTAGCTGGCCATCGCTCCCGGCGTGCGGCGCTTGAAGCCGTACAGATCATGGGGCTTGCACATGTGGTACTGACCGCGCTTGCAATAGCGGCATTCCCAGCACGGGACGATCTGCTCGGACACGACTCGATCGCCCACCGCGATGTTCCATCGCACAGCGGCCTCGTCGTCGAGTTCGACTACGCGGCCGGCGAATTCGTGTCCGGGAATGACCATGGTCTCGGCCCAGGCCGGGCGGTTCTCGTCGCCCCAGAACTTGGCCGCCCCGTGGTAGCACTTCAGGTCACTGGCGCAGATCCCGACCGCCTCGACGCGGATCAAAGCTTCGCCGGGTTTTCGTTCGGGGACCGCGACCTCCTCGAGTCGATAGTCGTGCGGCCCATGACAAACAACGGCCTGCATCTTCTCGGGAATTTGTTCGGTCATCGGCATTCCTCCCGACTCGGCAATCAACGGTGATGTCCCAGCTCAAAGGGACTACCCGGGTGTGGTGTGAACCACACTAGGCTTACGATGCACAGATGTCCAGAACGAATGTGCAGCGAAATTTTATTCGCCGACAAAGGTTCACGTGCCATACTGAGCCCATGCCACGCGCCGCCCAGAACACAGGCGTGACCGGCCGTGATGGCGCATCCGACGCCGAGGTGGGCCATTTTTCGCCGTCGGTCCTCTTTGCGGCAGCAAAGATGTATTACACGGAAGACGCGACGCAGGCCGAGGTCGCGGCCCAGCTGGGGACCAGTCGAGCGACCGTCAGCCGCCTGCTGGCGGAGGCGAAACGGCGAGGCATCGTCCGCATCGAGGTCGTGCCACCACAAGAGGCCGAATCCGGTGACCTGGCCGATCAGCTCGCCCGGGCCCTCGGCCTGACCGCGGTCTACCTGAGCCTTCCCCTGCCCAACCCTGGCGCCGGCCGCACCGTCGTCGACGTGATGGGCGGCGCGCTCGCGCCAGCCGTCGGCCGAGCATTGGCCGGGGCCGGGCTGCTTGCAGGCGACGTTCTCCTGGTGTCATCGGGTCGCACAGTTTACGAGGTCGCCAGGTTCGAGCTGGCGCCGCTGGCCGGCGTGATCGTGGCACCCACGGTGGGCGGGAACGATCAGCCCGAGGAGTGGTACCAAACCAACGAGATCACCCGACTGGTCGCCAATCGGATCGGTGGTCGAGCGAGCTATCTCTTCGCGCCCGCGCTGCCCGGACCGAACCTGTACCCGTCGCTGCTCAACGACCCCACCATTCAGCGCGTGCTGCATCTGTGGCCGCGTGCCCGTTGTGTACTCATGGGCGTGGGGGCGCCTCCGTTGATGCGGTCCGACATCCCGAGATTCGTTCCGGTGGGCTCGGATTCGCTGCGCTCCTCGGTCGGCGACGTGTGCTCGCGGTTCTACGACTTGGCAGGCCAACCGGTCGACTTCGAAGGCCGTGAACGGCTGATCGCGATCGAACTCGAGACGCTGCGCCATATCCCGGTCACCATCGCGGTGGCGGTCGGCAGGGAGAAGATCGATGCGATCATCGGGGGCGCAGTCGGCGGGTACTTCAACCAGCTCGTCACCGATCCCGGGACCGCCGCCGCAATACTCGAAAGCCCGAGCCTGCCTGATGTCACACACTGAATCTCGCCCTGCGGTCGGCCTGCGCCTCGACGGCAAGCGGGCTCTGATCACGGGGGCCACCAAAGGTATCGGCGCCGACATCGCCAGGACATTCGCCGCCGCAGGCGCGAAACTCGTGCTGAGCGGACGCGACCGCGCGGAGCTGCGCGCGGCCGAATCTGCCCTTGCCGACGAATTCGGAGTGCAAGTCGCCTCTGTTTCAATCGATCTCGCTGGGTATGACGCACCTCTGAGCCTGGCTCAACAGGCGGCCGACGCGTTCGGCGGCTTGGACATCCTCGTCAACAACGCCGGAATTTCCCATCCCGAGCCGGTCATCGACACCGATCCCGACCACTTCGACGACACTCTTGCGATCAACCTGCGCGCCCCATCCCTGCTCGCCGCGGCGGTGGGCAAGGCGATGGTCAGCCAGGGCACCGGCGGCTCCATCATCACCGTGGCATCCGCCGCGGCGCTGGCGCCGCTGCGCGACCACTACGCGTACTGCGCGTCAAAGGCGGGCCTCGTCATGGCGACCAAGGTGCTTGCCCGCGAACTCGGCCAGTACGGGATCCGCGCCAACTCGGTGTGCCCGACGGTGGTGATGACCGAGATGGGTCAGCGAGTATGGGGTGAAGAGTCCAAGGCGGCGCCGATGCTGGCGCGAATAGCGTTGGGGCGCTTCGCGGTTCCCCGCGAGGTCTCCGACACCGTGCTGTGGCTGGCATCGGATGCGGCCAGCATGATCTCCGGTGTGGACATACCCGTCGACGGCGGCTACACGATGGGTTGATGCGGGTCCTCGGACAAGCGGTGCATGAGTCCGCTGGTCGAGGGATACAACTCGCGCCAGGTCGCGTACAGGTCGTTGTAGCGCTCGTGATTGCCCGGGTCTGGCTTGATCTCGCGGGAGATCTTCGCCCAGTCGGTCGTCGGAGGCACCAGTCCAACGCCGATGGCGGCGAGCAGAGCGTCGCCATAGCTGGCGCCGATGGCCTGCTCCGGCACGAGTTGGTCTCGCCCCGTGACGTCGCTGACGGTCTGCGCCCAGATCGGACTGCGCAATCCCCCGCCGACCGCGACCGTCCGCTGTGCCGTGTGTGCGTCGTCGAATCGCTCGAGAATCTGCCGGATACCGAACGCGATTCCCTCGTAGGCGGCCCGGATCAGGTGTCCGCGGCCGTGCCGCAAGGTGAGTCCTGCGAAGATGCCTCGTGCGTGCGGGTCGAACACCGGAGTTCGCTCGCCGGCGAGATAGGGCAACATCAGCAGTCCGTCGCTGCCCGGTGGGACGGCCTGCGCCTCGTCCATGAGGGTTTCGAACGATGCGCCGCCGGTGATCGTCTGCAGCCAGTTGATCAGGCTGCCCGCGGTCGAGGTCCCCGCGGCCAGTGCCAG
The DNA here is from genome assembly GCA_963848855.1 of uncultured Actinomycetota bacterium. Lineage (GTDB taxonomy): Bacteria > Actinomycetota > Actinomycetes > Mycobacteriales > Mycobacteriaceae > Mycobacterium. The sequence continues at coordinate 1,838,982 of CAWKFL010000012.1, read as the reverse complement.
CGTGCGGGGTTCGACGCCGGTTGTCGTCCACAGGGTGGGGTCGCTGTAGTAGCCGTCGATGATCTGGACGAGAAACATCGTGGAGCCATACATCAACATCAGATCGCCCGGTTGGCGGACGCCCACCGAGAACGCCTCCGAGTACGCATCGACAGTGCCGGCGACTACGGGGGTGCCCTGCGGAATTTGGGTGGCTTCAGCGGCGGCGGCGTGTACAGCGCCGACCACCTCACCGGGCCAGACCAGCCGGGGCAGTGCCAGATGGCGGCAGATCCGTTGTGCCCATTGCGTATTCCAGTCGAAATCGCGGGTGAGGTAGAGCGGATCACTTTGGCTTGCGGTGTGATGATCTTGAATGTACTCACCGGTGAGCTTGACAGCGATGTACGAGTTGGACCCGTAAAAGCCGGTGGCGCGCTCGAAAACCTGAGGCTCGTTGCGGTACACCCACTCCAGCTTCGGGCCGACCGCCTGGCTCGACAGCGACGTGCCTGCCTGATCGAGTATCGACTGCGCGCCCAATTCCTCGGTCAGCGAATCGATTTCGGCTGTCGCGCGGGTGTCGATGCCGTACAGAATAGCTGGCCGCAACGGCTGCAGGTCATCGTCGCACAGCACAAGACACGGCCCAACCCCGCTGACGCAGACGCCTGCGACGTTGGCCCCCGAGGGCAGCGCGGCCATCAGTTTGGCGCTGTTGTCGCAGATCTCCCGCCACCACAAGCCCTCGGCGTCCACCTCGGCCCACCCCGGCCGCGGCAGGTCCATCGAGTGAGCGACCGTCTCGGAGGCCAGCACCGACCCTGAGGCGTCCGTCAGTACGCCCTTCGTACTTCCTGTCCCCATGTCAATGCCAACCAATACGTCCACGTAGCTACCCTACGTCTGGGGCATCACCCACCTGCCCGCGAACGTTCCTTACCACTCGAAATTTCGCCAGAAATTCGAGTGGTAAGGAACGTTCGCGGCGTCAGGAAGCACGGGCCCGACAACCCGACGACGAACGCCGTCAGGTGCCCCACCTCCGTGAACGTCGGCCTGACGGCTGCGTTGACAATCAACGCCACCAACGCCGCCACCTGCAGTCGCGACCGCCACGGTCGCTTCACGTACCCCGACAACGTGCCTGCAACCCCCAAGACGAAGTAGCTGACCCCGACATCGCGGGCGTTCACCAACCGCGCAGGCGCTTCGCCTTTCCTGATCAACACCCGCAGATAACCCTCGCCCACGTAGGTGCCGATGACGTGCGCCGAAAGGCCGACGAGAAGCCAACGCCGCCAACCCAATCGGCGTTCGGCAGGCGCCACGATTCCGACAAACACCGGCACATATGGCAACCACTTGCGGTCGTCCAGCCAGAACAGGCTCGTCGCCAGCACCCGCACCGGTTCGGTTCTCAGATGGCGCAGATTCGTCGAGTTCTCCCGCTGTAACCGCCGCGATCCCCGCTGGCCGGCCGACCGCTGAACCAGAGTGGTGATAAGCAGCACCAGCAGCCACAAGAAGCTCAGCGGGGCACTGCGAATGGTACGGATGTCCACCAAATCGACCCTACCGACCGGCACGTTTGGCAACTGGCTCCTAAGGGGTACGGCAATCGCGAGGAGCTGACGCATGCCCGAAATCGATTTGGAAGACCTGTCGACCGACCACCACGGGTACACCGTTGACGACGAGGACGACGACGATCCCGTCCTGCTCGATCGCGACGGCAACCCCATCCAAACGTGGCGCGAGCGCTACTGGGATTGACCCGTGATGGTGGACACCTGACTGGTGGGACTGCTGGTCCTGCGGGAAGGTTGTCTGTATGTCGGGCAAGCGTCGGAAGTACACCCCGGAGTTCCGGGAGCAGGCTGCCCGCCTGGTGATCGAGACTGGCCGGCCGGCCGCGCATGTGGCGGCTGAGATCGGTGTCGGCGAACAATTGCTGGGTCGTTGGGTGCGTCGGGCGCGGGAAGCGGCCGCGGCTGGCGATACTGGCGCGGTGCTCGATGCTGATGAACGCGCAGAGCTAGAGCGTCTGCGCCGGGAAAACGCCGAATTACGGTTGGACCGTGAGTTTTTGAAAAAAGTATCGATGGGCCCGGCTGGGCGGGCGCACCCGATGAGATGAGAATCCGGCGCTGGTGGCGTTCGTCGGTGTTGCGGTGCTGCCCCGGGCGGCTGATGCTGATCACGGCGGCTGCTGGGCTGACGCCGACGCCGCTTGGTGCCCGTGAGCCCGGAAAAAAGTATGGCGCGGAGGGTTGTGGGCACCCGGTTGTGCTGCCGGTGAGCGCGAACTTCAGACTCCTTTGATCGACGACCTTCCTCCGGCAGTCGCCGCTCTTGTTGTGGGCGCGAGTAGGGAGGTTGCTGATGGATGAGGTAGTTGAGTTCTGCGCGGGTCTGGATGTGCACCGCGACACGGTGGTGGCGACGGTGCGGTTCCCGCAGGGTCGCCAACGCGGCAGTGAGACAAAGACGTTCGGCACCGACACCGCCGAACTCGTCGCGTTGGGTGATTGGCTGATCTCGCATCGGGTCACTCGGGTGGGGTTGGAATCAACAGGGGTGTACTGGAAACCGGTGTTCTATCTGTTGGAGGACCGGATCGAACAGCTGTGGCTGCTCAACGCCCAGCATCTGAAGAACGTCCCGGGCCGCAAAACTGATGTGGTCGATTCAGCCTGGATCGCGCAGCTGGTCGAGCACGGGCTGGTACGGCCCTCGTTCGTGCCGTCGCCACCGATTAGAGAGCTGCGTGATTTCACCCGGCACCGCCGGGCGCTCAGCGAGGAACGCACCCGGATGGTGCAGCGGCTGGAGAAGGTGCTGCAGGATGCGGGGATCAAGTTGACGTCGGTGGCCTCCACGGTGTTGTCGAAGTCGGCGCGGGCGATGCTCGAGGCGATGCTGGCCGGCGAATCCGACCCCGTGGTGTTGGCGGAGTTGGCCAAGGGCAGGATGCGCTCGAAGATCCCTGCGCTCACCGATGCGCTGCGCGGTAGTTTCCGGGTCTGCCATCACGGGGTGCTGGTTCGTCAGATCCTGGCGCACGTGGATTTCCTGGACGCCCAGCTCGCCGAGATCGATGAACAGATCACCACCCGGGTGGCGACCTTCGAGCCGATCATTGAACGCCTGCAGACGATCCCGGGGGTGGCCCGGAAATGCGCGATCGGCATGATCGCCGAGATCGGCGTCGATATGAGCGTGTTCGCCACCCCCGCGCACCTGGCGTCGTGGGCCGGAATCTGCCCGGGCAACAACGCCTCCGGAGGCAAAGCCCGATCAGGACGCACCCGCCACGGGCCGGTCGCGCTCAAGACGGTGCTCACCGAGGCCGCACAAGCCGCCGCACGCACCAAGAACACCTATCTGGGCGCGCGGTATCACGTCATCCGGGGACGCCGCGGCACCTTCAAAGCCGTCGGCGCGATCCGCCACGACATCCTGATCGCCTACTGGCACATCGTCACTGCTGACGTTGGCTATCAGGATCTCGGCGTCGACTGGGTCGCACGACGGCATAGCCGTGAACATCAAATCGCGCGACTGGCCAAACAGATCGAGAAGCTCGGCGCCGCCGTGGAGATCACCATGCCCGCCGCCTGACCCCGCCACATCCCGCTCTGAGGTCCCCGACCTATGAGGGTCAGGGGCACCAAGGGATTCACACTTCAGCCGCGGCCTTCTTCGTCTCCGAGCAGAACCGGTAGAGGCCTACCGGGTGATCGAGGCGGAGAAGGCCACCTACACGGTCAAGCGGATGTGCGATCTGCTGGAGGTGTCACGTTCAGGGTTCTACAAGTGGCGGGTGCGTCGCGACCGGGGTCCCAGTCCGTTGCAGCGGCGACGCGCCGAACTCGACGCCCAGGTGGCGGCGTCGCACGCGGCTTCCGACGGCGTGTACGGGGCGCCACGGGTCCTGGCCGACTTGCGTGCCGACGGGCGGCGGGTGTCGCGCAAGACGGTCGCGGCGTCACTGCGTAGGCAGCGGCTGGCCGGGATCTGCCCGCGGCGATTCGCGCCGGCTACCACGGTGGTCGACCTGGACGCGGCGGTACCGACCGACCTGGTGGGTCGGCGGTTCGACACCGGTGAGCCGGATCGGGTGTGGACGTCCGATATCACTTATCTGCGCACCGGGCAGGGCTGGCTTTACCTGTGCGCCGTGCGTGACGGCTGTTCGCGGCGGGTGATCGGCTGGGCTATCGATGAGCACCTGCGCACCGATCTGGTCGAGGCCGCGCTGTCGATGGCGGTCGCGATGCGCGGCCAGGTGGCCCAGGAGGTGATTCTGCACGCCGACCGTGGCTGTCAATACACCTCTGCGCAGCTGGCTCGATTCGCCCGTCGGCACAACTTGGCCCGTTCGGTCGGCCGTACCGGTGTGTGCTGGGATAACGCTGCGGCCGAATCCTTCTGGGCGACACTGAAAGTCGAGTTCTATGATCGATATCTGTGGCCCAGCCGGGCAGCCGCTAAGCTCGCCGTCGGCGACTGGATCGAGCGGGTCTACAACCGGCGCAGACGCCACTCAGCCCTCGGTATGATCAGCCCGGTCGATTATGAAGACCGATTCAATCAGACGGCACAAGCCGCCTGACCCTGTGTCCACCAAACGGGGTCAAGCCCACTACCCGTACGACGAACGGATGCCGCGCAAAGATTACGAGCGGACCAAACGGCGCCTACAGATCGAGCTACTCAAGCTACAGAGGTGGAGCAAGCGCACCGGCGCGCGCCACGTCATCGTCTTCGAGGGCCGCGACGCCGCAGGCAAGGGTGGCACCATCCAGCGCTTCATGGAACATCTCAACCCCCGCGGCGCGCGCGTTGTCGCACTGGAGAAGCCCACCGAAACCGAGAAGGCGCAATGGTATTTCCAGCGCTACGTGTCCCATCTGCCTACGGCCGGTGAGGTGGTCCTGTTCGACCGATCCTGGTACAACCGCGCAGGAGTCGAGCGTGTGATGGGATTCTGTACCGACGAGCAACTCGCCGAATTCATGCGCCAGGCACCGCAGTTCGAGGAAATGCTCGTCAACGAAGGCCTGAACCTCACCAAGTTCTGGTTCTCGGTCTCCCCCGCCGAGCAACGCACCCGCTTCGCGATCCGGCTTGTCGATCCGCTCCGGAACTGGAAGTTCTCGGATATGGACATGGAATCGATCAACCGATGGGAGGACTACACGACGGCCAAGGAAGAGATGTTCAGAGTCACCGACACCGACTACGCGCCGTGGATCGTCGTCAAGACCAACGACAAGAAGCGTGGACGCATCAACGCGATGCGCCACCTGCTGGCCAAGTTCGACTACGACGACAAGGACCACGAGGTTGTGGCCGAACCAGATCCGCTGATCGTCGGCCGCGCGCTGGAGGATTAGGTGTCGATTTGATTGATTTATTGTTAACAACCCTACGACCCTGGTTACGCTCGAAGAAGTCCTGACCCGCCCAGTCGAGAGGACAGTCCTGACCCGCCCAGTCGAGAGGACGCCGTGACCCAACTGGCGCAAGCGCTTGTCGGGGGGATTCTCATCGGTGGCGTGTATGTCGCCATCAGTATCGGCTTTTCGTTGTCGTTCGGCGTTCTCGACGTTGTCGATCTCGCCGTCGGAATGTGGGTGGTCATCGGCGCGTTCGCCGCGATCGTCGCCAGTGACCTGCTCGGAGTGGACGCGTTCCTGTTGCTCCCGGTCGTGTTCGTCGTTTTCGGCGTTGTCGGCTGGCTCATCGCGCCACTGATCTATCGGGTCAGGACGAGCAAGTACGCATTGCCAGCGCTGATGGGGCTGGCGTTCACCTTCGGCCTCGCCACGCTGATCCGCGGCAGCCTGCTCACGGTGTTCGGCTACAACCCCCGCACGGTGCACACCAACGTCGTCTCCGGCAACGTCGAGCTTTTCGGCATCACCGCACCCACGATCCGGGTCGTCGGCTTCGCCTTCGCCATCGTCGCCACCGGCCTCTTCCTGGCGTTCCTCTTCTACACCCGCACCGGTCTCGCGATCCGGGCCACCGCGCAGAGCAAGGAAAACGCCGGGCTGATGGGCATCGACGTGAAGCGGATCAGCAGCCTGGTGTACGCGATCTACACGGGTCTCACCGCCACGGCGGGCGCGCTGCTGGGCGCCATCTACGCCATGACCCCGGAGGTCGGTCTGCGCTACACGCTGTTCGCGTTCTTCGTCGTGGTGCTGGCCGGGCTCGGCTCGGTAATCGGGGTGCTGGCCGCCGGGTTGTTCCTCGGCGTGCTGCAGTCGGTGGTCACGACGTATGTGGGCGCCGACTACACACTGCTGGTCGTCTTCGCGGTGCTCTTCCTCGCGCTGCTCCTGTTCCCGCAAGGCATCTCGCGGCGGGGGTTGGCATGAGCGACGCTTGCGAGCGAATCATCGGCCCAGAATGCGACGAGCGAGCCTGCGAGGTCGTCGCATGAGTCGCGTGAGCAGGCCTGCGTCCGGGGGCAACCCGTACATCAACCTCGGCGTGCTCGCCGTCGTCGTCGCGCTGCTCTGCCTGTTGCCGCTGATGACGACGCCGTACTACATCCGCGTCGTCACCGGCGTCGCGATGTGGGCCGGACTCGCGCTGTCCTGGAACGTGATCTGCGGCTACGCCGGCTACATCAGCTTCGGCCACGTGGCGTTCTTCGGCATCGGCTCGTACACCACAGCGATCCTGATGCAGCCCAACTTCGACTGGAACTTCTGGGCGACTCTGCCCGTCGCGGCCGTCATCGCCGGAGCTGTCGCGGCATTGGTCGGCTGGCCGGCGTTGCGACTCAAAGGCGCGTATTTCGCGATCGCGACGTGGGCGTTGGCCGAGGCGGTCCGCGAGCTCACCACGGTCCTGGGCTTCACCGGTGGCTCCCGCGGACTCACGACGCCGATCGCGCTGGACGACAACTTCTTCTTCTACACGATGCTCGGCGCCGCGGCGATCGCCTACGCCCTGTGCTACCTGCTGCTGGAACGGTCCCGATTCGGATTCCGCGTGAAGGCGGTGCGCGACAACGAAGTCGCCGCACGCGCGCAGGGCATCAACACCACGCTGGTCAAGATCGAAGCCTTCGTGCTGAGCGCGATGATCCCGGCCGTGCTCGGCGGCATCAACGCGTACTGGATCACGTTCATCAACCCCGACAGCGTGCTCAACACGATCATCACCGACCAGCTGGTGGTGATGGTGCTCGTCGGCGGCCTCGGTCATGCGTGGGGTCCCGCACTCGGCGCGACTGCCCTGTTCCTGCTGCAGGAACAGCTCCGGGTCAGCTACGGCGAAACCACCGCCTACATCATCATCGTCGGCGCGCTGGTGATGGCGGTCGTGCTGTTCCTGCCCGACGGGCTGGTCAGCCTCGGACGCCGAGCCAGACGAATGCGGTTGGTACGCCAGCTCCTCGGCCGCGCCCGCGATGACATCGCCCCCCGCCGAACGGAACCCGAGACCGAGGAGGCCCGGCGATGACGGTGCTTGCGGTCAACGAGCTGTACCGCGCCTTCGGTGGCATCCACGCGGTCGACGGTGTCACGTTCGACGTCGAGCAGGCGGAGATCGTCGGCATCATCGGGCCGAACGGCAGCGGCAAGAGCACCCTGTTCAACCTGCTCACCGGCGCGCTGAAGCCCAACAAGGGCACCATCGAACTGTTCGGCAAGAACATCACCCGCCTCGCGCCGTACAAGATCGCAAGGGCCGGCCTCGGCCGCACCTTCCAGATCCCGGCGCTGTTCGTGAACATGACTGTGCGGGAGAACCTTTGGACCTCAGCGGTGCAATTCGACTGGGACAATGCCCGCGCCAACGCGGACAGCGTGCTGGAGAGGCTCGAGCTCACCAACGTCGCCGACGACCTCGCGAGCAGCCTGTCCGGCGGGCAACAGCGGCTGCTGGAGATGGGCCGCGTTCTGATGCAGAACCCTAAAGTCGCACTGCTCGACGAGGTCGCCGCCGGTGTGCACCCTCGACTGCGCCAGATCATGCTCGATGCCATCCGCGCCCTGCGCGACTCGGGCACGACCTTCCTGATCATCGAGCACGACATGGAACTCGCACAGGACATCTGCGACCGGATCATCGTGATGGACGCGGGCAAGATCGTCGCGCAGGGCAGCTTCGAGGAGATCTCGCACGACCCCCACGTCATGGAGGCGTATCTGGGGGTGTCGGCGGAGTGAGCGAACAGCCAGACAGCGACGTCCCGGTCAGTGTCGTCACGGTCGACAACCTCGACGCCGGCTACGGCAGCGTGCAGATCCTGCACGACGTATCGATGACGGCGCGCACCGGCGAGGTCACCTGCATCTTCGGGCCGAACGGTTGCGGGAAAAGCACCCTACTGAAGGCGATGGTCGGGGTCATCGACCCGTGGGCGGGCAAGATCATGATCGACGACGACGATCTCACCCATCTGCCGTCGCATCGCACGCTTGGCCGCGGCATTGCGATGATGCCGCAGGGCGGAGGCGTGTTCCCGCAACTCTCCGTGCGCGACAACCTGCGAATCGGCGGCTACACGATTCGCTCCCGGGACAAGCTGGACAAGCGGATCGAGGAATTGCTCGAAGAGTTCCCGCGGCTGCGCGAACGCTATGGGGTGCAAGCAGGCCAGCTGTCCGGCGGGGAGCAGATGATCCTGTCGATCGCCCGCGCGCTCGTCCTGAACCCGCGATTCCTGCTGTTCGACGAGCCGTCAGCCGGCCTGTCCCCCAAGCTCGTTGGTGACGTCCTGGTGCGCGCCGCGGAACTCGCGCGGCGCGGCGTTGGCGTGATCATGATCGAGCAGAACATCCGCGAGGCGCTGCGGGTGGCCGACCGGATGTACGTCCTCGTCGGAGGTCGCAACCGGTTCGACGGTACCCCCGCCGACGTCGAAGACGACCGCGAGCTCATGCACCTGTACCTGGGGGGTCGCTGAACGACCCAAGGCCTCAGTCCGCCACCGCGATTCGAGAGGAATGATCATGTCCAACAACATCAACCGTCGACGGTTTCTCACCCGAGCCGGCCTCGTGGTGGGTGGGGCTGTCGCCGGCCCGAGCTTCCTCAGCGCGTGCGGCGGCGACACCGGCCAGCAGGCCACCGACACTTTCAAGGTCGGCGCGGTGCTCGAGCTGTCCGGCGCATCCGCGACCGGCGGACAGATCGCCCAACGCGGATACCAGCTGTGGGCCGATACGGTGAACAACAAGGGCGGGCTGACCATCGGGGACAAGAAGGTCAACGTCGAGTTGATCGTGCAGGACTGTAAGAGCGATCCCGCCACCGGCGCCGACGCCGCGTCCCGGCTGGTCACCGAGGAAGGCGTGAACGCGATCTTCGGCGCGTACACCAGCGGTGTGCAGATCGCGATGGACCCGATCTGCGCCAAGTACAAGGTGCCGTGCATCGCGGGATCGGCGGAGTCCCCTGGCATTTGGGCCAAGCAGCCCGCGTTCACCTTCGGCGTCATTCCCGCCGTCGACACGACTGCGGCCCGCTCGATCCAGTCGATCGTGGACATCGCGAACCCCAAGCCGGTGACGGCTGCGGTCGTCGGCGCCAACGAGCCGTTCTCCGACGACACCGCGCAGGGCTTCCGCAAGGGCGCCGAGGACGCGGGGCTGACGGTCGCTCACTTCTCGCTGTTCCCGCCGAACGCCGACCTGGCGCCGGTGGCCAACGTGGTCGCGGGGACGCGGCCCGACATCGTCGCGGTTGGCGGCCACGACGTGCTGCTGGTCGACTTCGTGAAGGCGATGGCAGCGACCGGCTACACCCCTAAGGCGATCATCGAGCACTACGGCATCACCGACGCCTCGTTCGCCAAGGCGCTCGGCCGCCAGGCCGACGGCGTGATGGGCATATCGGTGTGGTTGCCGACCGCGACCTTCAAGGACGACCTGTTCGGCTCGGCCGCCGACTACGCCAAGGTGTTCGAGGAGAAGCACGGCTCGCCCCCGGACTACACGGCCGCCGGTTGCAGCGCCTCTGGCCTGGTGCTGCAGGCCGCGGTCGAGAAGCTGGGTGAGACGCCGTCGCTATCCGAGGACGCTAGGGTCAAGCTAAACGAGCTGATCGCAGGCACTGACCTGCAGACCTTCTACGGCCCGATCAAGTTCGCCACCGAAGGCGACCACTTCCACAACAACACCGCGCTCGACCCGATGCTGGTGCAGATCCAGGGCGGCGAGGTCAAGGCGATCGCACCGAAGGAGTCGGCGGAGGCCCCGATCATCTACCCGCTGGCGCCGCTGGGCTGAGCCTCGTCCCAATGCATTGTGGGCTGGTGGGTAACGACCCACCAGCCCACATGTCATAGAAGTCTTTTAGACGGCAGTGACTCCGACTGCCTGCGGGCCCTTGGCCCCCTGCTCGACATTGAATTCAACTCGCTGGTTCTCCTCCAGCGATTTGTATCCGTTGCCCTGGATCTCGGAGTAGTGAACGAACACATCGGGTGCGCCACCGTCCGGAGCAATAAAGCCGAAGCCCTTTTCGCTGTTGAACCACTTCACAGTTCCCTGTGCCATACTTTTTTGCTTCTTTCATCTTCGTACGAATGCCGACAGGCATTCGCGAATAGACTAGCACGGACACCGCGAAAAAACGTCTTCGGCTGTGGCAGAACGCTTCTCATGCACCATCACGAGCCGATAGATGCCGATAGATGTCGTTGCGACTCCCGTAAGTCCCCCGGTGTAGTGTTTAGGGTGAACCGTTTCGTAGCCAATGTGCGATCCGATTCGTAAGCCGACCTACCTACCGTCGGTCTCGAAACTAAGGAATCCGGCCATGGGTCACACGTACGCGTACATCGATCTCCTTGCGATTCAATCGGGTTCGTCGGCCACAGCCGCTCATGACTAGCGAGATATACGGGCGGCGCTTGAGAAGTCCGGTCCGCTTTACCCTGGCGTCAACCCTGGGCAGCGGCCTCGACGGTGCCTGGTGGCCGCACACCGTCTCGATAGCACGCGAGCTCTCCGACCTGACCGACGCCCTTCGGGAACGTTTGGGCCAGGTAATTGATATCGGCGTCAACTGGTCGCCGTTGCAGGGCCTACCGGATCTCGACCAACTCAATCGTCGCGGTATCGGGGCAACGCCCGGTCGGGACAGCCGTCATCTCCGCGTCATGACCCTCACCGGAACGGACGCCAAGGCGGATCTACTCATCGTGCCCTGCCGGACGAGCATGCCGCTGGCCGTCATGCTGCTGCGTCAAGCCGCCGACCTGCCGGTCCTGTACGCACACCAAGACACCGAAGCATTCCGCAACGCCGGTGCGATCGTGCAGGCCGCGCGCGCACAGGCCTCACTCATCGCCACAACTGCGGATAGCTCGAGCTGACGCGCGCTCACTCGTCAAACGGAATCGTCACCACCAGCGTCGTCCCGCCGCCGCGCGGGCTGGAGATCTCCAACCTGCCTGCGGCGGCCTCGACCCGGTCCTTGAGTCCGATCAAACCCGTACCAGCTCCCTCGACCGCACCGCCGACACCGTCGTCGCTGATCGACATCCGAAACTCGCCAGCATTCGCCGAGGCACGTACCAGCGCCTGCGACGCCTCGGCATGCTTCGCGGTGTTTGTAAGCGCCTCGGCAACAACGTAATACGCGGCCACCTCCACCGACTCGGGCAGCCTCCGGTCCACGTCGAGTTCGACCTTCACCGGCACCACTGAGCGTCGCGCCAGATTCTTGATCGCCGGGCCCAGTCCGCCTCGCGACAGAATCGCCGGGTGAATACCGCGCGAGAGCTCCTGCAGATCGGCGTGCACCTCCATCAAATCGGCGACCACGCGATCGAGCGACTCGCGCGTCGCGCCCTGATCGGAGGCCTCCAGCGCCCGCAACTGCAGACCCAGCGACACGATCCGCTGTTGTGCGCCGTCGTGCAGATCCCGTTCGAATTCCCGCCGCGCCTGATCGGACGCCGCCACGATGCGGGCACGTGATGCCTTGAGCGCCGCGCGGTTTTCCGCGTTGTAGATCGCCGTCGCCAGCAGGTCGGCGAAGTCGCTTACCCGCACCTCGGTCTCGGGCGGTAGTGGTTGCGCGACAATTGAACCCACCACAACGCCGGCCCGAACCTTGCCATCGACCACGATCGGCGCACCCACCCCGGAGCACACCCCGAGCTCGCGCATCCGCTCCGCGATCGGCCCTTCCGCGGCGCTGTAGTCATCGACCCTCGCCGGTTCGGCCGTGTGGACCAGCTGTGTGCTCAGACTGGTACCGACGAGCGGAAACCGTTCCCCGACAACCATTGTCGCGCGGTCGGGGCTGTCACGTGTGGCCAGGACTTCCCCCACGCCGTCGTCATAGCCCACGACCGTCACATGCTCGACCTCGAGCCCACGCGCAAGTTCGCTCACCGCCACCGGATACACCTCCGACGGCTCCGCTCCGCGCGCGACCAGTGTCGCCACCCGGCGCAGCGCAGCCTGCTGCTTGGCCCGCGCAGTGGCCTCGGCGTGACTGGCCTCCACCTCGGTGGTGATCTCTTGACGGTCACGCGTCGCGGCCAACAGCGCTTCCAGCGGCGGCACGATCCGCTCGACGCGCTCGCGCGCAGCCGACGGCAGGTTCACGGGAATCACCAACGTGCCAACCGTTTCCCCGCCGTCGCGCAGCGTGATCGCCTCGCGTTGCACGTCACCGGGAATGTCGCCGAGATCGAGAATGGCGTATGGGAGGCCGAGGACCTCGGCGATCCGGTTTCCAGCGGCGTTCAGGGCGCCGCGCAAGTCTTCAGCGCGCAGCGTGGACCGCGCGAGTTCGGCCGACAGGTCCGCCTCCACTCGATGCTGTTCGGCCTCGACCGCGCGCATCCGCGCCTGGCCGGCCAACACATTTGCCAACAGTGACAGGCACAGGAAAACGGCCAGCGCGGGCGCGTGGCTGGCTACTCCTTCGGCGTGGAAATACACGTACACCGCCGCGCTGGCCAGCGACATCGGCACCGCGACGCGGAAATCCCACGCGGCCGACACCACGAGGACGCCGAGCAGGAACAGCGCCCCGAATGCGTTCTGCGGCGCCACTCTCCTGAGCAGCAGGACGAGGGCGATCTCGAGCGCAATGAACCCTGCTCCGACGATCACGCCGAGCCAGATCGGAGGCGCCGTCGGCCGCACTACCAGCGAGAGGAATCGCCGGTACAACCTTTGCCATCGTTGGCTTGTGGTGGCGGCCACGGCCCGATGCTAGTGCGCGATGGCTTACCTAACCACGCCCAACCCGCCGAGCATTGCGGATCAGGCCAACCCCTAACCCGTCTCCAGCAAACAAACCATAGGGAAACACCCGATTCATGTGCCTACGCCGCGGCCATAAGGTTGTCCGTAGGCGAGCTCAGAGGGGGCTGAGCCGCCGAACTCTTCAAACGCTTACCACGCGCCGCAGCATGCGAGGTCCCTGAAATGTGATATCACCGGCGATATCACATTTCAGCGGCCTATATGCCCACGCTTTTTGTGACAGAAGTGGCGTCCCGACACCTATCGCGTGGAGTGGTCGGCACCGGTAGTCGCCGACGCATTGAGCCGCTCGCGCTGCGGCACCACCACATACTTCGGGTCGCGCGTCGACTCAACACCCGCCTCGAAGACCCCGAACCGCTGCAACGCGCTGCCTGCCAGCAGCGCCAAACCCGACGCCGCCACCAGCGCACGATTCCGGCCGACTACGGCGCCCACCGCTCCCCCGAGCGTCAACGCTTCCGACAACTGACGCAGTCGATGCGCCTTGCCCGTCGTGTAGGCCTCCGCCGAAAGCCCAAGCCGACGCTCCATCACCCGCGACGCCGCCACTTCCAGCCCCGCCCCCGCGACCGCCATCCGCCGCGCCGGTCCCGACTCCGACATCGGCGCCAGCAGCATCCCCCAACCACCACCGCTGGCCGCCGCTGATCCGGCGAACACGAACGGCAGGTACGGGTATGCCTCCCGCCACGCCGGAACCGCGGTCTGCGACAACAGAACTGCCGTATACGACGCGACCCCCGGCGCCACCGCCGCCGCCTGCAGACCGGCCGGTCTCGCCAACCGTTCCGCCAGCCGACCCAGCCACGTCCTGCGCAACCGCGACGGCATCAGCTCCGCCGCCGCGGCCAGGCCAGCGCCCGGCGCATACACCGACAGGATCCACGTGCCCATGCTCATCGGCGAGCTGGGCTTCGCGACCCGCAGCATGTGATGGAACCGTTCGGGCCTGCCCAGGTCCGCGATCAGGAAGTACATGCTCGCCATCAGGCCGGCCAGCGCACCGAGCCGAGAAGCCTTGCGCAGGCCGGGCCGACCCGTCAGGTCGGCCCCCGCGCCCAGCAGCGCCGACCCCGCCGACCAGCCGCCGCAGAACAGATACGCCGCTATCTTCCAATCCCACACCGGCTTCTTCAGTATCGGTCGCCCGTAGTACGACCGGAACTCCGCGCGGGGCACCGCCAGCTGTTCCTTCATCTGCTACGCCCCATGAACGCCGACACCGCCAGCCCGACCAACGCCGACGCCGCCATCCCCGCGTACTTCCACATCGCACCGGCGTCCCGCGTCGGCACCACCGGATCCGGTGGCAGCCCGTACACCTCGGGCTCGTCGAGCAGCAGGAAGAACGCGCCGTCGCCGCCCACCCCGTCGTTCGGGTCCTCGCCGTACAGCCGCGCCTGCGTCACTCCCAGCTCGTGCAACGTGGCGACCCGCAGAGCCGCCCGTTCCCGCAGCTCGTCCAACGGGCCGAACTGGATCGAGTCCGTTGGGCACGCCTTGGCGCACGCCGGTTCGAGCCCGTCACGCAGCCGGTCGTAACACATCGTGCACTTCCACGCCCGGCCGTCGCCCTTGCGCCGCTCGATGACCCCGTACGGGCAGCCCGAAACGCAATACCCACACCCGTTGCAAATGTCTTGCTGCACAACCACTGTGCCGAACTCTGTGCGGAACAGCGCACCCGTCGGGCATACATCGAGACATCCCGCATGCGTGCAGTGCTTGCACACGTCGCTGCTCATCAGCCAGCGGAAGTCGGTGCGGGTTTCGACGCCCGTCGCATCGCCAGGCCGCTCGAACCCCGGCATCCCGAGGTCGACGGGAGGGTCCGCAGGCTGCTCGATGAACGCCACGTGCCGCCACGAATTCGCACCGAGCTCACCGGTGTTGTCAAACGACATGCCCAACAGGTTGAACCCGTCGTCGGGCAACTCATTCCACTCCTTGCACGCCACCTCGCATGCCTTGCACCCGATGCACACCGAGGTGTCGGTGAAAAAGCCCATCCGCTCGGGGTGTTCGACATATCCGGCATCGCCCGACACGTCGTGCAGCGGTCCGTAAAAACTGTTGTCTCTCACGGCTTCTCCTCGGTGTGGTCGGTCGACCTCTTCGTCGTGTCGAGATCCGTACCCGTCGCCACGGTGATGCCCGCCTGCTTCCGATACGTTGCAACGTACTCCAGTAGCGCGGGGCCGCGCGGGCGTCGGCCCGGCTGGATGTCGCACGTCGCGACTTTGCTTTCCTGGATGAACACGTTCGGGTCGGCGACCACTCCGAAGAGGTCGTTGACCACGTCGCCCTCGATCAGCCCCTTGTTCCCCCAGTGGTATGGCATCCAGATCTGGTGCACCACATGGTCTTCGACCCGCAGCGGCCGCATCCGATCGGTCACAAACACCCGCGCGTCCACCGCTGTCCGGCTGGTGATCACGTGCGCCCAGTCCATGTGGGTGAGGCCGCGCATCTCCGCCAGCTCCCGCGACACCTCCACAAACAGTCCCGGCTGCAACTCGCTCAGGTACGGCAGCTGCCTGCTCATCCCGCCCGCGGTGTGGTGCTCGGTCAACCGCGCCGTGCTGAACACGAACGGGAACACCTCACCGTGCAACTCCGGCGGCGCCGGATTCGACGGATTATCGATGCGGCCGTAGACCTTTCGTGCCGGGTTGCCCTGCTGTGCATACATGGCGTTGCGCACGGGCGACTCGTGGGGCTCGTAGTGGGTCGGCATCGGGCCGTCCAGCACGCCGTTCGGTGCGAACAGCCAACCTTTACCGTCGGCCTGCATGATGAACGGGTCATCGCCGCGCAGCGCCTCGACGCCCACCGCACCTTCCGGCGGCCGGTAATCCGGCGGCTTGTTCTTCTCGAAGTCCGGCACGTCGTTGCCCGTCCACTCCCCCTTTTCTGGGTCCCACCAGACCAGCTTCTTGCGCTCGCTCCACGGCCTGCCCTGTGGGTCGGCCGACGCGCGGTTGTACAACACCCGACGGTTCATCGGCCAGGTCCAGCCCCACTCGGCATCGTTGCGTGGTTCGCGCCGCGCCGATTGGTTGATCTCGTCCTTGTAGACCCCGCTGTAGATCCAGCATCCGCACATCGTTGTGCCGTCGACCTTCAGCGACATGTAGTCGTCGACGGCTCTGCCCGTCGTCAGGTCCACACCGCTGATGCGCCGCAGCACGTCCTCGCTCGACGGTTCGTCACCCTCCACCTCGTAGTCCCACGCCAGGTTCAGCAGCGGCGCGTCCCGCTCGTCGGTCGAGCCGGCCAGCTTCTCGCGCAGGATGCGGCCCAGGTGGTAGAAGAACCACAGCTCGCTTCTGGCGTCGCCCGGCGGTTCGACGGCCTTCTCACGCCATTGCAGCTTCCGCTGCGTCTGCGTGAACGTGCCGGCCTTCTCCACATGCGATGCGGCTGGGAACAGGAACACCTCGGTTCGGCAGGTCTCCGGCGCGATCTCACCCGTCTCGATCTCGGGGCCGTCCTTCCAGAACGACGCACTCTCGATCTCGACGAGGTCGCGCACCACCAGCCAGTCGAGGTTGGCCATGCCGAGGCGCTGCAGCCGTCCGTGGGCCGAGCCGACCGCGGGGTTCTGCCCCAGCAGGAAATAGCCGAACACCTTGCCGTCGACCATGTCCATCACGGTGCGGTATGTGCCGTGGTCGCCGTTGATTCGCGGCATGTAGTCGAAGCAGAAGTCGTTCTCGGCCGTAGCATGCTCGCCCCAGTACTCCTTGAGCAGGGACACCATGTACGCATCGGCGTTGCGCCAGAAGCCTTTCTGCATGTCACCGATGATGCGGTCGAGGTAGTCCGACAGTGTGTCGTCGCCCGCCCTCGGCATCGCGAGGTACCCGGGCAGCAGGTTGAACAGCGTTGGCACGTCGGTGGATCCCTGGATGCTCGCGTGCCCGCGCAAGGCGATCACGCCGCCACCGGGCCTGCCCATGTTGCCCAGCAACAGCTGGATAATCGCGCCTGCGCGAATGTATTGCGCGCCCACCGAATGCTGCGTCCAGCCCACGCTGTACACCAGCGCGGTCGTGCGTTCGCGGCCCGAGTTCTGCGTCCACGCCTTCGCGATCGCGAGGAACTCCTCGGCAGGCACGCCGCAGACGCGCTCCACCATCTCCGGCGTGTAGCGCGCGTAGTGCCGCTTGAGGACCTGGTAGACGCAGCGCGGGTGTTGCAGCGTCGGGTCGTTCGGGATCTCGCGGGCGCCCTCGATCGGCGCGCCACCGGAGCCGTGCTGGTCGGGTGCGGCGTGTTCCTTGTCGCTCGGGCCATGGCCTTCCGGATCCGTCGACTCGTACCGCCAGCTCGACAGGTCGTAGGCAGCCGTCTCGTCGTCGTATCCGCTGAAGAGCCCGTCGAGTTCCTCGGTGTCTCGGAAGCTCTCGTCGACGATGAACGACGCGTTCGTGTACGCGGTGACGTACTCACGGAAGTCGAGTTCGTTGGTCAGGATGTAGTTGATCACCCCGCCGAGGAACGCGATGTCGCTGCCCGCGCGCAGCGGCACATGCTTGTCGGCCACCGCGCTGGTGCGGGTGAACCGCGGATCGATGTGCACGACACGCGCGCCGCGCGCCTTGGCCTCGCTCACCCACTGGAAGCCGACAGGATGCGCCTCGGCCATGTTCGAGCCCATGATGACGATGAAGTCCGAATTGACGAGGTCTTGCTGGTCGTTCGTCGCCCCGCCGCGACCGAAGGAGATCCCCAGACCGGGAACCGTGGCGCTGTGTCAAATACGGGCTTGGTTCTCGATCTGCAGTGCGCCAAGGGCGGTGAACAGCTTCTTGATCAGATAGTTCTCTTCGTTGTCCAGCGTCGCGCCGCCCAGGCTCGCGATGCCCATCGTGCGGCGCAGCGTGTTGCGATCGGCGTCGAACTGCTGCCAGCCCTTGCTGCGGGCGTCGAGCACGCGGTCGGCGACCATCTCCATCGCTGTGTCGAGGTCGAGTTCCTGCCATTCGGTGGCGTATGGCGGACGGTAACGGATCGTGGTCAACCGCTGCGGCCCGGTTACGAGTTGCTTGCTCGCAGAACCCTTGGGGCACAAGCGACCCCGGGATATCGGGCTGTCGGGATTACCCTCGATCTGGACGATCTTCTCGTCCTTGACGTACACCTTCTGTGCGCAGCCGACCGCGCAGTACGGGCAGACGGAGTGCGCGACATGGTCGGCCTCGGCGGTACGCGGCGTCAAGTTGAGTGAACGCTTCGACTGGGCGGCCTTACCACGGCCCAACACGTCCTGCCCGGTGAGCTGCCGATAGACGGGCCACGACTCGATCAACTTCTTGATGTCCATCAGCGTCCTCCTACCCGGCGGTGTATCGATCAAACCACTTGGCGTGTGCTGTTATCGCACCGGCGGGTGATCCGTCGCGCGTCCAGCTGCTCCAGCAGCGGAACCGCGACACGGCGGGTGGTGTTCAACGCGCGCTTGGCCTCGGCGACCGTGAACGGCTGCGGCAGGGTCGCCAGGACCGCCGCCGCCCGTTCGAACGCGTTCGCGCCCAGCACGACCCCGTCCGCGATTCGGGTCAGCCGTCCCACCCGCACCGCGGCCGCCAGTTCGCGAGATCCAAGCTGAAGGTCGGCCAGCTCGTCGGCCTCCGGCGCGCGGAACGGCTCGGCCGCCAGCGACTCCTCCAGCGCGTGCACCGCCTTGTCGACACGCGGCGGCAGGTCGGCGTCCGGCTTCCGGACCACACCGTCGGCCACCCGCAGGCCTGTCCCGTTCAGCAGTGCACCCACCAGATCAGCGGTGGGCAGCCCGAGTTGCTGCCGCAGCGTCTCCAGCGGCATGCCCGCCGCGACGTCGTGCTGCGCGGACCACTGTTCGACGGCCGTCATCACTTGATGACGCTTTCCGGTCCACCAATCGCCGTCGACGACCCACTCGCCCACCCGCTCACCCGTCGCAGGAAAGCCCATGGCGCGCAGGTCTTTTGCGCGTGCACAAACCGGCGGCCTGACCCGCCCGCCCGCCAGCTCGTCGGCCCGGTCCCGCGCCGCGGCGCGGCGGCGCAACGGCGATGGGCGCACGTCGAGCACCTCGACACCCGCGACGATCCGGTGCTCACCGGGATCACGCAGCAGGCCGATATCGCCGATGCGCAACGGCAACGGCCGCGTCAGCCGCAGCCGCGCACCGACCTTGCCGAGCGGACGGACATGCACCGGCACCGCCGCCGAACCGACATGCAGCACCAACTGCCGGTGCAGCTCGCCCGCCGAGCGCAACGCGACGTCGATCTCGGAGGTATCCAGCCACGCGCCGGGCGTGCGAACGGTCTCACCGCGACCGATCTGCTGACGATCCACGCCCCGCAGGTTCACGGCGACACGGGCGACGGCACGAACCTCCGACTCGTCGCGACCCAACGACTGCAGCCCGCGCACAGTGACCCGCCGCCCGTCGTGCTCGAGTTCGTCGCCGACGCGAATCGTCCCTGCCCCAAGGGTTCCCGTGACGATCGTGCCCGCGCCGCGCACCGTGAACGATCGATCCACCCACAGCCGAACGTCGGCATCGACGTCCGGCGGAGCGAGCCGGTCCGCCAACGCGACCAGTTCGGCACGTAAAGCGTCGATGTCGGTGCCCAACACGATCGGCGCATCGGGAAGCCGTTCCCGTGTCTGCGCAATCGCGGCGACCGGATCGGCGAGGTCTGCCTTGCTGATCACCACCAACACATGCGCGACGCCGAGCGCCTCCAACGCGTCGAGATGCTCACCGGACTGCGGCATCCAGCCTTCCGTCGCAGCGACGACGAACATCACGGCAGGAACCGGACCCACCCCCGCGAGCATGTTCGCGACGAACCGCTCGTGGCCCGGCACGTCGACGAACGCGAACTGCCGCCCAGCGATCTCGGTCCACGCGAACCCCAGGTCGATGGTCAGGCCGCGGCGCTGCTCCTCTGCGAGCCGGTCGGGCCACATCCCGGTGAGCCGCTCCACGAGCGTCGACTTGCCATGGTCGACGTGACCCGCGGTGGCTACGACATACATGCCTTCACCGCCTGGACGATCACGCTGTCCTCGTCGGGCGGGACCGTCCGCAGGTCCAGCAGGCATCGGCCGTTCTCCAGACGCCCGACGACCGCGGGAGTGCCAGTGCGCAATGCCACGGCGCAGGACTCCGGCAGGCTCACCGCCGCGCTCGGCAATTGCACGCCGGGCGCGCCGCCGCCGCCGACCGCGGCGATGCAGTCCACCGCCTGCGTATCGGGCAACCGTTCGGCGATCCGCCGCGCGCGAGCCCGCAGCGAAGCCACGTCGGCGTCCAACGCCTGCGCCACTGGCGACGGCGGACCGACGAGGGTGGCCTCCAGCGCGGCGAACGTCAGCTTGTCGATGCGCAAGGCGCGGGCCGCCGGATGCCGCCGCAGCCGCTCGATCAGCTCGGCGTCGCCGAACAGCAGTCCGGCCTGCGGTCCGCCGAGCAGCTTGTCACCGCTCGCGGTGACAAGGTCGGCGCCGTCGCGCAGCATCGTGGTGGCGTCGGGTTCTTCGGGCAGCAAAGGATGAGGTGCCAGCAGCCCCGAGCCGATGTCGGCGACGAGCGGCACGTCGAGGTCGGCCAACTCGGCGACGCTGACCGCCGACGTGAACCCTCTGACCTCGTAGTTCGACGGGTGCACCTTGAGCACGAAACCGGTGTCGGCTCCGATCGCGTCGGTGTAGTCGCGCAGGTGCGTGCGGTTGGTGGTGCCCACCTCGCGAATGCGTGAACCCGTCGACGCCATCAACTCGGGCAGCCGGAACCCGTCACCGATCTCGATCAGCTCACCGCGGCTGACCACGATCTCCTTGCCAGGCGCCAATGTCAGGGCGGTGAGCAGCAGCGCGGCGGCATTGTTGTTGACGACGTGCACGCCGCCAGCGGTGGGGACCGCGCGGGCCAGCGCGCCGAGCGCACCGCGACCGCGGCGGGCGCGGCGGCCGGTCGCCAGATCGAACTCCACGTCGGTCGCGCCGCTCGCGGTCACCACCGCGTCGATTGCGGCCTGCGACAGCGGCGCCCTGCCGAGGTTGGTGTGCACGACGACACCGGTGGCGTTGATGACCGGCCGCAGGCTCGACGCGCTCGCAGGCAATGCGGCAACGGCATCGTCGGCGACTTGCGTTGGCCCGATCTCGCCCGAGCGTGCCCGTTGTTGAGCCTGAGCGACAACGGATTTCACGAGGGTTCGGCCCAACACCCGCGATGCCTCGGCGAGCCGGGGGTCGGCCAGCAACGCATCGGTGCGGGGTACGTGCCGCCGCGGATCATCCATGCGCAGCCCCGGGAGTTTGGCGGAGGCGGACGGGAATCGAACCCGCCAGCGACAGGATCTGCCGCTCAGCGATTTTGAAGACCGTGCCGGTCACCAGACCGGATACACCTCCCTGGCGCATAGCCCAATCATTGCAGGCAGCATAGAGGCCATGACCTACCGACTGACCCAGTACGCCCATGGCGGCGGCTGCGCCTGCAAGATCCCGCCCGGCGAGCTCGAGGAGGTCGTCCGCGGGCTGACCAAGGCCGCGCCGCGCGATCCCATCGGCGAACTGTTGGTCGGTCTCGACGACGGCGACGACGCCGCTGTGGTGCGCATCGCGGGCGGGACTGCGTTGATCGCGACGACGGACTTCTTCACCCCGGTTGTCGACGATGCGTACGACTGGGGCCGGATCGCGGCGACCAACGCACTCTCGGATGTCTACGCGATGGGCGGGCGCCCGGTGGTGGCGGTGAACCTGCTCGGCTGGCCGCGCGACGTGCTGCCGTTCGAGCTGGCGGCCGAGACGCTGCGCGGCGGAATGGATGTTTGCGGCGAAGCGGGCTGCCATCTGGCAGGCGGGCACAGTGTCGATGATCCCGAGCCGAAATACGGGCTGGCGGTGACCGGCATCGCCGACCCGAACCGCCTGCTGCGCAACAATTCCGCCAAGCCCGGGCTGCCACTGTCGCTGACGAAGCCACTCGGTATCGGCGTTCTGAACAGCAGGCACAAGGCGACGGGAGAACGCTTCGCTGAGGCCATCGAGGTGATGACAACGCTGAACGAAAAGGCGTCAACGGCCGCGCTTGACGCGGGCGTGGAATGCGCCACCGATGTAACGGGTTTCGGCCTGCTCGGACACCTCCACAAGATGGCCCGCGCCAGCGGTGTCACGGCGGTCATCGACGCGTCGGCGGTGCCCTATCTCGACGGCGCCCGCGAGGCACTCAGTGCGGGCTACGTCAGCGGTGGCACGCGTCGCAACCTCGACTGGGTCGCCCCGCACATCGACACCAGTGCGGTCGACGAGGACGAGGCGCTGCTGCTCGCCGACGCGCAGACCTCCGGTGGGCTGCTCATCGCGGGTGAGATCCCCGGCGCGCCAGTGATCGGCGAACTCGTCGCCCGCGGGGAGCACACGATCGTCGTGCGGTGATGGTCCAGCCTGAACCTAGAATCGCGAACGACGTTTCAGCAGCCTGAAGGCATAGATGACCAAGATCTACAACGACCCCGCCGACTTCTCGGGCGAGGCGCTTGCGGGATTCGCCGGCGCGTTCCCCAAGTACGTGCAGCAGGTTCCCGGCGGATTGGTTCGCGCAGGTCCACCCGCGCGGGGCAAGGTCGCCGTCGTCGTCGGCGGCGGGACGGGGCACTATCCCGCATTCGCCGGATGGGTCGGGCCTGGCATGGCCGACGGCGCCGTGGTCGGGGATGTGTTCGCGTCGCCTTCGACGCAACAGATCGTGTCGGTCGCCCGCGCGGCCGATGCGGGGGGCGGGATCTTCCTCAGCTTCGGCAACTACGCAGGCGATGTGCTCAACTTCAACGCCGCGCGGGACCAGTTGATCGCGGCCGGTGTGCCGACCCGCACGGTCGTCGTCGCCGACGACCTGGCATCCGCGCCGCCGGAGGAGCGGCCGTTGCGGCGTGGCACCGCAGGCGACCTGATCATCGTCAAGATCGCCGCAGCCGCAGCCGAGGGCGGCTACGACCTCGACGGTGTCGCAGCCGTGGCCGAACGGATCAACAGACGAACGTCGTCGTTGGGCGTGGCGTTCTCCGGATGCACACCACCAGGTTCTGCCGCACCGCTGTTCACCCTTGCGCCGGGCCAGATGGCGGTGGGGCTCGGCCTGCACGGCGAGCCCGGCATATCGGAGCAACCGATGCTGTCCGCGGCGGACCTCGCCGACCTCCTCGTCTCACGTGTCCTCGTTGAACGACCTGAGAATTCAACGCAGGCAGCGGTTCTCGTCAACGGTTTGGGCGCCACCCGTTACGAGGAACTGTTCGTGCTGTGGCGCGAAATCGCACCCCGCCTCGAAGCCGCCGACGTCGAGGTCGTCGACCCCGAAGTAGGTGAGCTCGTCACGAGCCTCGATATGGCGGGCGTGTCACTGACCATCGGCTGGCTCGACAGCGAATCCTGCGCCCTGTGGTGCGCACCCGCCAACTCCCCGGCCTACCGCAAGATCGCGATGGAGGCTGCCCCTGTGGCCCGACCGATCCATCCCCCCGCGGCCCGCGTCATCCCCGCGGCGTCCGAGGGGTCCCGCGCCATCGCGAAAAGCATTGTGGCCGCGCTGGAGTCGCTATCGTTCTCGCTTGCCCAGCGCGAGAGCGAACTCGATCAACTCGATGCGGTCGCAGGCAACGGCGACCACGGCAGGGTGATGTCGCGCGGCGCACGGGCGGCCGTCGCGGCCGCGCGACGCGCCGCCGCCGACGACGCGGGCGCTGCCACCACACTGCTGTTGGCCGCTGACGCATGGAGCGACCGTGCGGGCGGCACCTCGGGAGCCTTGTGGGGCGCAGGTTTACGCGCCGCAGCCCGGGTGATGTCCGACGACACCCTCTCGGACGACACCGCAACGACCGCGCTGCGTGCCGCGCTCGACGCGGTGACCGCATACGGCAACGCCCGCCTCGGCGACAAGACTCTGGTCGACGCGTTCCTGCCGTTCGTCGAGAGCTTCGAGGACGACATCCAGGCCAGCCTGCCCATCGGCGCGGCATGGGTGAACGCCGCCGCGGCGGCAGCCCGCTCCGCCGACGCGACCTCGTCGTTGACCCCTCGACTCGGCCGGGCACGGCCACTCGCGACCCGCAGCCTCGGCCATGCCGATCCCGGTGCGGTGTCGTTCGCGATCGTAATGGCCGCTGTCTCGGAACATTTCGCGTGACCGAAACCTCGCGCGCCGCCACGGTGATGCGCGCCGCCGAGATGTACTACATCGAGCAGATGACGATGGACGCCATCGGCGAAGCCCTCGGCTGCTCGCGGGCGACCGTGTCCCGCATGATCAGCGAAGCCCGCACGTCGGGCCTCGTCGAGATCACCGTCCACCGCGACCGCCGCGCCGCCGCCACACTCGAGCGGCTCATCGCCGAGCGCTACCACATCGACGTCACCGTCGTGGCGCCACCGAAAAGCGCCAACGACACCGACAGGGTCCGGCACGCCGCCACCCAGGCCGCAGATGTACTGCGCGCCAACCTCGCTCCCGATATGTCCATCGCGGTCGCGTGGAGCGGCACCATCGCAACGGTTGCCCGCAGCCTGTCGCCCGGTGTCGTCCCGCGCCTGCAGATCATCCAGATGAGCGGGGCGGGCAACACGTTCTCGTCGGGCGCCGAGTACGCGGCAGGAACGCTCGGCCGTTTCGGGGCGGCGTTCGGTGCGCGGGTCCACCACTTCCCCGTGCCCGCCTTCTTCGACAACGCGTCGACGCGAGAGGCCGTCTGGAACGAGAGCAGCGTGCAGCGCGTGCTGCGGCTGCAGGAGCGCGCCAGTCTCGCGGTGTTCTCGGTCGGGGCGCTCGTCAGTCAGATCCCCGGCCACCTCTACCGCGCCGGTTACCTCGACCGCGACGACCTCCGGCAGCTGGCGGACAGCGGTGTGGTCGGCGAGCTGGGGACGGTGTTCCTGCGGGCCGACGGCTCCAGTGACTCGATCCCGTTGAATGCTCGCTCGAGCGGACTGCCCATCGAGAAGCTCAAGGGCATCCGGCGCCGCCTCTGCGTCGCCGTCGGCGCCGACAAAGCGACGATCATCAAGGCGGCACTGGAGGCAGACGCCGTGACCGACCTCGTCGTCGACGACGCCCTCGCCGAACCGCTACTGGCAGACTGAACGGATTCTCACGACGATGCATCCGCACAGCGTGAGCTTAATGACCGCAGTCACAAGCTGATCTTGTTGTGACGTGAGCCATGAATTGCTCACCTGCGACAACCGGATCCGCTGCCCTTTGCAGCGCTTATTTACATGGCTGCAACTCCGTTCAACATGGCTGGTTCACCTGCAGTGCAACTGCCTAACATCACGTCGCGCGCATTTGCGGCGGCGACTCGCAGGCGCGCCCCCTGGCACTCCCCGACCAGCGCATGCAAGCACGTAGGAGTCAGCATGGCCTCACAGGCCCCGCCAGCCGTCGAGCGGGCAGCCATTCGCAAGATTGCGGTACGGCTGGTTCCGTTCGTCGCGCTGATGTTCTTCATCAACTACCTCGACCGCACCGCGATCTCCTTCGCAGGCCCGAACGGCATGAACGACGACCTCGGCCTGACCGCCGCACAGTTCGGCCTGGCTTCGGGCATCTTCTTCATCGGCTACATCGTGCTGGAAATCCCCAGCAACATCGCACTGCACAAGTTCGGCGCCCGCAAATGGCTGGCCCGCATCATGGTGTCCTGGGGCCTCGTCTCGCTCGCGTTCACCTTCGTGCAGAACGTCGAGGGCCTGTACATCCTGCGCGTGCTGCTCGGCATCGCCGAGGCCGGTTTCTTCGCGGGCGCAATCCTGTTCCTGAGCCTGTGGGTTCCCGCGCGCCACCGCAGCAAGGTGCTGGCTCTGTTCTACGTCGCCCAACCGCTGACAACCGTCATCGGCGCACCGCTGGCCGGTGCCCTCATCTCCGCGGACGGCATCCTCGGCCTCGCGGGCTGGCGGTTCATGTTCCTGTGCATGTCGGTCCCCGCGATTCTGATCGGCGTCGTGGCCTGGTTCTACCTGAGCGACAAGCCGACCGATGCCAAATGGCTTACCGCCGAGGAGAAATCGTGGCTGAGTGATGAGCTCGTGGTCGAGGACCGCACGAAGACCGGACACGCCGGCAAGGGCGCGATGATGGCCGCGATCCGCAGCGGCCGCGTGTGGACGCTCGCGGTCATCTACTTCGGCTTCATCTACGGCCTGTACGCCCTCGCGTTCTTCCTGCCCACGATCATCTCTGGCTTCCAGGACCAGTTCGGCACCACGTTCAACGTGTTCGAGAAGGGCCTGATCACGGCGATCCCGTATCTGCCCGCTGCCATCGTGCTGCTGCTGTGGTCACGCGACGCCACCCGACGCGGAGTGCGCAGCTGGCACATCGCGGGCCCTGCCGTCGTCGGCGGTGTCAGCGTTCCGCTGGCCCTGTTCATGGGTTCACCGGCCGCCACGGTTGCGATGATCACCGTGACCGCCTGCGCGATCTTCGCTGCACTGCCGAACTTCTGGACAATGCCCGCGAAGTTCCTGACCGGGGCGGCCGCTGCCGTCGGCCTCGCGTTGGTGAACACCCTCGGCAACGTGGCGGGCTTTGCCGCCGGATATGTGACGGGTTGGCTCAAGGACGTCAGCGGCTCCTACGTGCTGCCGATGTTCGTCGTCGGCGGCCTGATGCTGCTGTCCGGCGTGCTGATGGTTGCGCTCGGCCGACGCGGCGAGACCAATCCCGAAGTGACGCAGAATATTCCGGCCGACAGCGACCTCGCGGCTCTCGGCACGGCTACAGGAGAGGCCGTCCGATGACCTACTTGTTCAACGACCCAACGGTTTTCGCGGACGAGGCGATCGAAGGATTCGTCGCCGCCCACCCCCACCTCGTCCGTCGCGTGTCGGGCGGCGTCGTGCGGGCCTCCGCTCCGACGCCAGGCACCGTCGCGGTCGTCGTCGCAGGCGGCGCGGGACACTACCCGGCCTTCGCGGGTCTGGTAGGGCCGGGAATGGCGCACGGCGCCGCGGTCGGCAACATCTTCGCCTCGCCGTCCGCCAAGCAGATCTTCTCGGTCGCCTGCGCGGTCTCCGCCGGCGCCGGCATACTGCTCACCTACGGTAACTACGCAGGCGACGTGCTGCACTGCGCAGAGGCCGCTGCGATGCTCAATGAAAGAGGCATCCCCACAAAGACATTGGCCGTCACCGACGACATCGCCAGCGCAGGCGTCGACGAGATCGGCAAGCGCAGAGGCATCGCGGGAGACCTCGCGGTGTTCAAGGCGGCAGGCGCGGCCGCCGAGGCGTGGCTGAACCTGGACGAGGTGCACCGTGTCGCATCGCGCGCCAACGACCGCACCCGTTCGTTCGGTGTCGCGTTCTCCGGCTGCACGCTGCCCGGCGCGCCCGAGCCACTGTTCACCGTGGCCGCGGGCCGGATGGCCGTCGGGCTCGGCATCCATGGCGAACCGGGTACCGGTGAGATCGCCACGCCGTCCGCGGATGCGCTGGCCGAGTTTCTGGTGTCCCGGGTGCTTGAGGACCTGCCCACGGAAATCGAGTCGGCGCGCGGCGCACGAGCCGGGTTGATTCTCAACGGATTAGGCACGGTCAAGCACGAAGAGCTGTTCGTGGTGTACCGCAAGGTCGCACAGCTGCTCAAGAGCGAGGGCGTCGAGGTCGTGCACCCCGAGGTCGGTGAGTTCGTCACCAGCTATGACCTCGCCGGGTTATCGCTGACCCTGTTCTGGCTCGACGACGAACTCGAACATTTCTGGACGTTGCCGGTGCACACCGCGGCGTTCCGCAAGGGCAACCTCGCGGAGGTCACCCCCGCAGAAGGGCAGGTGAGCGTGGCCAACTACAGCGCCGACGAGCCGATCGTGCGCGGCAGTACCGCGTCCCGCGAGGCCGCCCGCACGTTGTTCGACGCGCTGGAGGCGATCCGCGAGACCATCGACGAGCACGCCGTGCGCCTCGGCGACATCGACGCGGTGGCAGGCGACGGTGATCATGGCATCGGCATGCAGCGCGGCGCCAAGGCCGCCGTCAGCGCCGCGAAGCGGGCGCTCGAGAAGGGGGCGGGCGCAGGCACGCTGCTGACCATCGCCGCCGATGCGTGGGCCGACCGCGCCGGAGGGACCTCCGGCGCATTGTGGGGAGTTGGATTGCGCGCCATCGCATCTCGGATGGGCGACGAAGCCAGGCCCGACGCTCAAACCGTCTGCGACGGTGTGGCGGCGGCACTGCGCAACATCCAGGGGGTGGGTCAGGCCAAACTCGGCGACAAGACGCTCGTCGACGTGCTGGCACCCGCCAGCGAGGCGCTGGATTGGGCCGTGGCCAACGGCAAGGGTCTGCGTGCCGCGATGTCGCACGCCGCCCGCGTTGCCGAGGACGCCGCACAGGCCACCGCCCACCTGACGCCGAAGATCGGCCGGGCCCGCCCGCTTGCCGAGAAGAGCTACGGCACACCGGATGCGGGTGCGGTATCGCTGGCGCTGGCGCTGCGCGCCGTGTCCAACGCACTCATCGGCACTTGCTGACCAACCAAGGGGGAACAAGCGTGACCAATAAGCTCCGCATCGTCGTTGGGTCCGACGACGCCGGCTTCGACTACAAGGAAGTGCTCAAGGCAGACCTGACCGCGAACACGCTGGTCGAGTCGGTCACCGACGTCGGTGTCGGCATCGACGATCAGGAACCCTATCCGCATATCGCGTTCAGGGCGGCCGAACTCGTCGCCTCGGGACAGGCCGATCGCGCCCTACTGATCTGCGGCACCGGTCTCGGCGTGGCGATCTCGGCCAACAAGGTCGCGGGCATTCGCGCGGTCACCGCTCACGATAGCTTTTCCGTGGAACGCTCGGTGCTGAGCAACAACGCTCAGGTCCTGACGTTCGGCCAGCGGGTGATCGGTCTGGAGTTGGCGCGCACGGCTGGCCCGGGAATGGTTGACTTACCGCTTCGACGAGACGTCGGCATCGGCGGACAAGCTGCGGGTCCTGGAGTCCTACGAGATGAGTGGTACCTGCTAGATGTCAGCGCTGACAATCGGTATCAGCCTGAAGATGTACTTCGGGCGAAACCGTACGGTCGAGTGGTGCCGCGCGGTCGCGGACGTCGCCCGCTCCCATCCGGCGGTTACCGACGGCCACGCTCGGTTGGTGGTGCTGCCGTCGCATCCCTACCTGCTCGAGGTCGCCGCGCTGTTCGCCTCTGCACCTGTGCTCGTCGGCGCACAGGACCTGTTCTGGGAGGACACCGGTGCGTTCACCGGTGAGGTGAGCGGTGCGCAGCTGTGCGAAATCGGTTGCGACTACGTCGAAATCGGGCATGCCGAACGGCGGCGCATCTTCGGCGAGGACGACGAGATCGTTGCGGCCAAGACGGCGGCCGCGTTCCGCAACGGGCTCATACCGCTGTTGTGTGTCGGCGAAGTGCACCAATCCTCGGTCACGGCCGCCGCGGCGGAGTGTGTGGCACAACTGAATTCGGCGCTGGCTTCACGGCGTGGGCCGGTGGTGGTGGCCTACGAACCGCAGTGGGCGATCGGTGCGGCCGAACCGGCATCACCTGCCTACATCGCCGCGGTGTGCAGCGCCATTCGCGCTCACCTGTCCGAACTCACCACGGGTCAGGTCATCTACGGTGGCAGCGCCAAGCCCGGCCTGCTGACCCAGCTGGCCGACGGAGTGGACGGGCTGTTCCTCGGACGCTTCGCGCACGACCCGTCGGCGATCGCCATGATCCTCGACGAGGTTGTCGAGCTCGCGGCGAGAGGAGCACCGCAATGGCAATCGGCCTGAGCACCTACGCGTTCTTTTGGCGCGGCTCGGACCGCATGCCCGCGCCGCTCTCGCTGCACGGCATGGTGAAACAGACCCACGATATGGGCTGCACGGTTTTTCAGATCTGCGACTACCCGGCCGTGGAATCCCTGACCGCCGCCGAGTTGACGGACCTGCGCGACGCTGCGACCGATCTCGGCATCGAGCTGGAGCTCGGCACCCGCGGCATCGAGCCCGCCCATCTGTACCACTACCTCGACCTCTGTGGTCAACTCGGCGTGACGTTGCTTAGGTCGATGCTGTACACGGCCACGCACCGACCGATGACCGGCGAAGCGATCTCGTTGCTCAAGCAGGCGCTGCCCGCATTCGAAAGCGCGGGTGTGACAGTCGCTTTGGAGACCTACGAGCAGGTCGCGACGAGCGACCTGGTGCGCGTCATCGACGGTGTCGGATCCGACGCGCTGGGAATCTGCCTTGATCCGGCGAACTGCGTGGCCGGCCTCGAGCTGCCACACGATGTGGTCGACCGCACCGCGCCGTATGTGAAGAACATGCACATCAAAGACTTCGCATTCACCAGGCAGGACGGCTGGGTCGGGTTCACGCTCGCCGGCTGCCGGCTCGGAGAAGGTCTGCTGGATTACGGCGAGATGATCACCGTCGCAGATCCTGTGTCGCGGGGCATCAACCAGATAGTGGAGCACTGGCTCCCGTGGCAGAACGACGCCGACAGGACCTGCCTGATGGAGGCCCAGTGGACCCAACACAGTGTCGAGTATCTGAGGAGTAAGTCATGACCAACCAGTCAGCCACGGTTGCCGTCGTCGGCGCCGGAGGCAAAATGGGACAACGCATTTCGAACAATCTGGCCAAGAGCGCCTACCGGGTGTTCTACTGCGAGAACTCGCCGCACGGCCGCGAGCTGATTACCGGCCGGGGCCGGGAACTGACCGAAACCGACGAGGCGGTGACGCAAAGCGACGTCGTCATCCTCGCCGTTCCCGATGTGGTGTTGGGCAAGGTGTCGGCGGCCGTCCTGCCGCTGATGAAGACGGGTGCCATCCTGCTGACGCTGGATCCTGCTGCGGCGTATGCCAATCTGCTGTACCAGCGCGACGAGATCGCCTATGCCGTCGCTCATCCGTGCCACCCGTCGGTGTTCCTCGAGCGCACCACCACCGAACAGCACGCCGACACGTTCGGCGGCATCGCGGCCCCGCAGGAGGTTGTCGCGGCCTTCGAGAACGGCACCGATGAAGCGCGCGATCTCGTCGAGGGCGTGGTACGGGTGAGCTACGGGCCGGTGCTCGATGTGCACTGGGTGACGGTCAAGCAGCTCGCGGTGCTGGAGCCTACGCTGGTCGAGACGGTGGCCTGCATGGTGGGCGGTCTGCTCAAGGAGGCGCTGCACGAGACCGTGCACACGGTCGGTGTGCCCGAAGCCGCCGCCAAGGCAATGCTTTTCGGCCATGTTCAGGTGGCGCTTGCCAACACCCTCCGCGGGTCGAATCCGTTCTCCGATGCATGCCTGATCGCGATGGATTACGGCAGAGAGAGCATCGTGCGCGACGACTGGAAGAAGATCTTCGACGACGGTGAGCTCGACAAGGTGATCACCAGGATGCTGCATCTCGAGAAGATCGAGCGCACGCCCGCCTAGTCGCTGTCACCGCGCTGTGGTGCGCTACTAGCGCGCGATGAGCTCGTCCTGCACGAACTGCACGAGGATCTCCTTCATCGCGGACACCGTCATGTTCGGCGCGCCGGTGAGCACCTGAATCGCGACGCCGTCCGTCAGGGCGGTGAGGCGATGGGCCAACGTGTCCGGGTCGACGTCCGCGCGGAAGACACCCTGCCGCTGCCCGCGCCCGACGATGCGCACCACCGTGTCGTGCCACCGCGCGTAGTACGTGTTGTGGAACGGGCGTAGTTCGGGTCGGATCGTCGCCTCCGCCCAGAACTGCATCCAGATCGCCCACTCGTCGCGCACCGCGCCGATCCGCGGAAGCTGCATGTCGATGAGCTTCAGCAGCCGCTGGTGCGCGTTGTCGATCTTCTTGAGTTCGCCGCTCTGCCGCTCGAAGGCGCGGTCAACCGCATGATGAAGGGCCTCGGTGAGCACCTCGCTCTTGCCGGGGAAGTAGTAATGCACCGCACCGGTGCTGGTGCCGACCATCGCGGCGATGTCCGAGACCCGCACTGCGTGATAGCCGCGCTCGGCGATCAGCTGCGCAGCGGCATCCAGGATGGCGGTCCGTCTGACGTCTTCGCCGAGTTGCGTCGTCACTGCCACGCCCCCTTCTCACCTCTGACTCAATGAAAACATATAACCAATCTGATGCACCAGTCAGACGGTTGAGAATTTTCTTCGGAGGCGGATTGCGCAACCTCTCGATGCGATTTACCTGCGACAATATCCAAGAAGGCGTGAGCCGCGCCACGTGACGGTCCCGACACGGGCTTGACAGCTGTGGGGTGTGACACGGTAAAACTGATGCATCAGTCAGACACTCGAGAGGCGTTTCGTTTGATGCAAGTCGAAAATCCTGAAGGCGGAGCGGGCCGGGTGCTGCGCCCCGACGTCCACCGCGGCACGGTCGCCCTGGTCACCGGCGGCGGAACCGGCATCGGCCGCGCGACCGCGCTGGATCTGGCGCGCTGCGGGGCCGACGTCGTCGTCGCGGGCCGCCGCCCCGAGCCGCTGGAGAAGACCGCAGCCGAGATCGAAATGCTCGGCTCGCGCGCACTGGCGCTGTCCGTCGACATTCGCGACGACGACCAGGTCGCATCGATGGTGGACCAGACGCTCGCGCAGTTCGGCCGCATCGACACCCTTGTCAACAACGCGGGCGGTCAGTTCTCCGCTCCCGCCGAGGACATCACCAGCAAGGGCTGGCGCGCGGTGCACCGCCTGGCCGTCGATGGCACGTGGGCCGTGACGCGCGAGGTCGCCGTCCGCGCGATGATCCCGCAGCGCTGCGGGGTCATCTTCTTCATGGCGTTCTCGCCGCGGCGTGGAATCCCTGCGATGGTGCACGCCACCTCCGCGCGAGCCGCGCTGGAAAACCTCGCTTCCGGGCTCGCGCTGGAATGGAGCCGCTACGGCATCCGCACCATCTGCGTCGCGCCGGGCACCATCGCGACCGAGGGCATGGAGCAGAACTACAGCGCCGAAGACCGCGCCCAGTGGGAGGCGGCGGTTCCGCTCGGCCGGCTCGGCACCGCCGAGGACGTCTCCGGCGTGATCGCATTTCTCGCGTCGCCCACCGCCCGCTACGTCACCGGCACGACGATCCTGATCGACGGTGGCGCCGACGCGTGGGGCACCGGGCAGCCCGTACCGCCGATCGAGGTGAGGCCATGACCCGCGATCTCACCGCCCTGTTCGACCCGAAAAGTGTTGCGGTGCTAGGCGCAAGCAACGACGAGACAAAATACGGCAACTGGATCAGCGTGCAAGCCGTGCGCATGACCGAGCACCGCACAGTCCACCTCGTGAACCGCCGCGGCGAATCGATCCTGGGCAGGCCGGCGGTGCGCAGCCTCGCCGAGCTCGACGAACCGGTGGAGCTGGTAGTCGTGACCGTCCCCGCGCATGGTTTCGAAGCGGCCGTCGACGACGCCCTAACGGCGGGCGCGCGGGCGATCGTCGGCGTCACCGCGGGGTTCGCCGAACTCGGCGCGGACGGGCGAGCACTTCAGGACCGCATCGTCGAGCGGGTCCGGTCCGCAGGCGCCGTGCTGCTCGGCCCGAACTGCCTCGGCGTGCTCGACTCGAGCACCTCCCTCACCTTGGCCTCAAACCCGTTGCCGCCCGGACGGGTTGCCCTGCTGTCGCAGAGCGGCAACATGGCGCTGGAGCTCAGCGGCTTTCTCGAGGCGCGAGGGCACGGGTTCTCCCGCTTCGTGTCCCTGGGCAACCAGGCCGACCTCAGTGCGGCGGACCTCATCCAGTCCTGCGTCGACCACCCTGACACCGATCTCATCGCCGTCTACTGCGAGGACTTCGGCGACGGCCGCGCATTCGTCGCGGCGGCCACCGCGGCAGCGAAGGCCGGCAAGCCGGTACTGCTGCTCACCGTCGGCGGAAGCGAGGCGTCGATCCGCGGCGCTCAATCACACACGGGCGCACTCACTTCCGACACCGCCGTCATCGACGCGGCCTGCCACGCCGCGGGCATCCATCGTGTCGCCAGCCCCCGCCAGCTCGCCGACACGGCTGCGACGCTGTTGAGCTACGGCCGTCGCCCAGTGCGCCGGGTCGGGGTGATCGCCGACGGCGGCGGTCACGCGGGACTCGCGTCCGACGTTGTCGACGCCGCGGGGCTCTCGGTACCCGAGTTCACCACCGAGGTGAGCGCAGCGCTGCGGGCGCTGTTGCCGCCGTCGGCAGGCGTGACGAATCCCGTCGACCTGGCCGGAGCGGGCGAACAGGACATCACCTCGTTCGTGTCCGTGCTCGACACGGTGCTCGCCAGCCCTGGCATCGATTCGGTTCTGATCACCGGCTACTTCGGCGGATATGGCGAATACGGCGACGGCCTGTCCCGCGCGGAGCTGGACGTCGCGGCCCGCATGGCGAAAGTTGCTCACGCACATGCCAAGCCAGTCGTCGTGCACACCATGCGCCACGAGAGCAAGGCCGCTCGGGTACTCGCCGACGCGGGCGTCCCGGTGTTCGCCGCGGTCGAAGACGCGGCGACGACGCTCGCCGTGCTTGACCGCGCCACGAACGCCCGCCCGCTGCCGTCGCTACCCGAGCGGGCAGTGCAGCCGGTCACGTCCTCGGACTACTGGGACGCGCGCGAACTGTTCCGCGCGGCGGGCGTCGCGTTCACCGACGCTCGGCTGGTGCGCGACGCCGACGAGGCGCGTGCCGCCGCAGAAGCGATCGGCTATCCCGTCGTGCTCAAGGCGATGGGCCTGCTGCACAAGTCCGACTCCGGCGGGGTCGCCCTCGGCCTATCGACCGAACAAGAGCTGGTCGTAGCGCTGACCCGGATGCAGGACACACTCAATGCACCGGGCTACTGCGTGGAGGCGATGGCGGACCTGCGCAGCGGCGTCGAACTGATCGTCGGTGTCCAGCGCGATCCGAGGTTCGGGCCCGTTGCGATGGTCGGTCTCGGCGGCGTCTACACCGAGGTGCTCGCCGACGTCACGTTCGCGCTGGCTCCTGTGGACGCCGACACCGGTCGCGGGCTGATCGAAAACCTCAGGGCCGCAGCGCTGCTGCACGGTGTTCGCGGCCGCCCGCCCGTCGACCTCGAGGCCGCAGGCGCCGCCATCGCCGCGATCACGGCGACCGCCGCCGCGCACCCCGAGATCACCGAACTCGAAATCAATCCCCTACTCGTCACCCCCGAGGGTGCGCTGGGTCTCGACGCACGCATCGTGCTCGAGTCCTAGTCCCCTACCAAATCCCGAAAGGAAAAGCATCACCATGGAATTCGCCTATAGCCCGCGTCTGGCTGAGCTCAAGGAGCGCGCGCGCGTGCTCACCGAGAAGATCATCCCGTTCGAGGACGAGTGCGAGCGCAACAACGGGCTCTCCAGTGAGTCGCACGCCTCGATCAAGGCCTCGGTCCTCGAGTCGGGCCTGCAGGCCATCAACACACCGACCGAGTTCGGCGGCGCGGGGTTGACCGTGCTCGAGCAGGTGGTCGTGCAGGACGAGCTCGGCAAGCTGACGAACGCGCTGTGGGACACCGTGTGGCGGCCGGCCAACCCGCTGGCGCATGCCACTCCCGAGCAGCAGGAGCGCTACCTAGTCCCCGGTGCGCGCGGTGACCGCCGCGATGCCGTCGCGATCTCGGAAGCCGGTGCCGGCTCGGACTTCTCGGCCGCTCAGACCACCGCGACGCCCGACGGCAAGGGTGGATACGTCATCAACGGCGAGAAGTGGTTCGTCACCGTTGGCGACGCCGCCGACTACCTGATCGTGCTCGCCAATGTCCAGCCGGACCATGCGCCCACCATGTTCCTGATCGACGTTGACACGCCCGGTGTGAAGATCACCAACATTCCCCGCTACACCCACACGTTCGTCTACGAGCACCCCGAATTCACCTTCACCGACGTGCACGTCGGGCCCGAAGCGGTGCTCGGCGGCGTCGGCGCCGGACTCGAGCTGACCCGGGATTGGTTTACCGAGGAGCGGCTGATGATCGGCGCCAGGACCATCGGTGCGGCCGAGCGGGCTCTCACGCTCGCAGTCGATTGGGCGCGGCAGCGGGTGCAGGGCGGCGAGCCGCTGATCAACCGGCAGCTGATCCAGGGCATGATCGCCGACTCGGTCGTCGACATCACCACCAATCGCGCCTACACCCACCAGGTGGCATGGGAGTTCGACCAGGCCGACCCGAACAACGCCGAGCAGCGGAAGACGCTGCACGCCAAGGCGGCAACGGTCAAGCTCGCGGCGTCAGAGGCGTCCAACCGGGTGGCCGACCGCGCCGTGCAGATCTTCGGCGGCCGCGGCTACATCCGCGACTATCCCGTCGAGCGCCTGTGGCGCGAGCTGAGGGTCGACCGGATCTGGGAGGGCACCTCGGAGATCCAGCGCCTCGTCATCGCGAACGAGACCAAGAAGCGCGGCGTCGAGAACCTGCTGTCCTTCAACTACAGCGCGGACGGGAACTAGCCGCGATGCCGGCCGAGGACACCGGAACCGTCGACGTCACCCTCTCCGACGACATCGCCGTCGTCACGCTACGGCGTGAACGCAAGCGCAACGCGCTGTCCACCCACATGGAGAACGCACTGATGGATGTGCTGCGTGGCAAGGAGGTCGAATCCAGCCGCGCGGTCGTCATCACCGGCGGGGACACCGTGTTCTCGGCGGGCGCCGACGTCAACGAGCTGCGGGAGATGACGACTCAGGCGATCGCCGACTACTACCGGTCGTCCGGTGCGGTGTACGAGATTTTCGCCGGGCTGCGTCAGCCGACAATCGCCGCGATCAGCGGCTACTGCCTCGGCGGCGGGCTGGAACTCGCGCTCGCCGCCGACATCAGGATCGCCGACCCCGCAGCGGTTTTCGGATTCCCCGAGATCGGGATCGGCATCCTGCCCTCCTCGGGCGGCGTCACGCGGATCGCGCGGACGGTCGGCCTTGGGCGTGCCCGCGATCTGGTGTTGCGCGGCAGGCGATTCGACGCCGGGCAGGCCGAGCAATGGGGCATCATCACCGAAATCACAGCGCCCGGCGAGCACATCACGCAGGCGAGAGCGATCGCCCGCGAACTGGCCGAGCATTCACCGTTGGCATTGAGCATCACCAAGCAGGTAATCGACGTGAGCTTGGACGCGCCGCGGGAGGCCGCGTTGCTTCTCGAGCAACTCGCCTACGCGGCCCTCAACAGCGTCACCGACCACAACAAGTAGTGGAGACGATATGAACCCAATCGATGTGATGGACAGACCCGCCAAGCGCGGCTTTCACACAAGGCTCCTGATCGCCTGCTGCGGCGGGCCATTCCTCGACGGCTACGTGATGAGCATCATCGGCGTGGCGCTGCTCGGGGTGGCCGAGCAGCTGAACCCGTCGACCACCGAGTCGGGGCTCATCGGCGCCGCATCGCTGATCGGTATCTTTTTCGGCGCCAGCGTGTTCGGCTTCCTCACCGACCGGATCGGTCGCGAGAAGATGTACGCCCTCGACCTGGTGGCATTGGTGGTGGCCTGCGCGCTGTCGGTGTTCGTGAGCGCGCCGTGGCAGCTGATCGTGCTGCGCTTCATCATCGGCGCCGCCATCGGCGCGGACTATCCGATCGCGACGTCACTGCTGACCGAGTTCACGCCGTCGAAGAAGCGTGGCTTCATGGTCGGCATGTCCGCGGTGGCCTGGTCGGCCGGCGCAGCCTTCGCGTATGTCGTCGGCGCGCTGTTCGTGAGCATCTCGGGCGGCAACGACCACTGGCGGGCGCTGCTTGCGACGAGCGCGGTGCTTGGTGTGATCGTCATCCTGATGCGGCGCGGCATCCCCGAGTCGCCTCGCTGGCTCATGCAGAACGGCCGCGTCGCCGACGCCGAGGCGGTGGTGAAGAAGATCTACGGCGTCACACTCGATTTGAGCTCGGCCCAGCTCGATGACGACGTCAAGAAGAAGGTCGACATCAGGTCGTTCTTCCGCGGTGAGTACCTGCGTCGGCTGATCATGTGCAGCGCGCTGTACCTGGCCGTAGTCACCCCGCTCTACGCGCTGCTGACCTTCCTGCCCACGATCCTGTCCGGCTTCTCGATCTCGGGCGACGGACCGACGGGTTTGATGGTCGAGACCGTCATCATCGGCCTCATCGTCGCAGGTTCGATCCCGGCGCTGTACCTGGTCGAGCGGTGGGGACGGCGGCCCGTCGCGGTAGTTCCGTTGGGCATCATGGTGATTCCGCTTGCCGGTCTGTGGCTATGGGCGGGTGGTCCGCTGTGGTTCGTCGTCGCCGCGTTCTGCATCTACGCGTTCGTGTCCGGTGGTCCGAGCATTCTGGTGTGGATTTACCCGAACGAATTGTTCCCGACCGAGTTCCGTGCCACGGCCGTCGGAATCGCGACGTCAGTCAGCCGATTCGGCGCCGCGACGGGAACCTACCTTCTGCCGCTGAGCATCTCGTCGCTCGGCACCGGCACAACCATGCTGTTCGGTGCGATTCTCACCGCGGTCGCGTTCGTCATCTGCATCCTGATGGCGCCTGAGACCAAGGGCAAGTCACTGGAGGAAGTCTCGAGTGTGAATCCGCAAGCGCCGGTTGCCCCGGCGAAGGCGACCGCACGCTGACTATGCCGGAATTCCGGCAGTCCCGCTGCGCGAGTGTGCTATTCGCTTAACCACCCACTCGACAGCGGTCTGCAGCCCCGGCACGAACTCCTTCCACTGCATCGTGCAGCAGGCATGCCCCGCATCAACTGTGACGGTATCGGCGTTGGGAATCTGTTCGGCCACCCAACGCTGGTGCCCGGGCGGGATGACCCCGTCACGCAGCGGTATCAGCACCGAGGTAGGTACATCGATGTCAGCGATCCAGCGGGTGGAATCAAACCGGGTGATTTCGGCGAGCGCCCGCATCATGGCGCCACGGCTGGTCGCCCGCACTTGCCCGAGCGCCCAGAGCCGGTCGTTCATCACGAAGTCGTCGATGGACGGCCGCTCCGGGTCGGGCCGCGATGGCCGCGGGCCCGTCGCCTCCAGCAGCGCGGCCAACAGGCCTGTGGCGAGCCGCTCATGAGTGGCACGGCCAAAGGTCGACGCCGCGGCGCAGAGCACCAAACCGTCGACCCTGTCAGGATGACGCCGCCAAACCTGCTGCGCTATAAGTGATCCCATCGAGTAGCCGACCGGGATGAACGTGTCGATGCCGAGTGCGTCCGCCAATGCCGCAGCATCGTCGGCGCAGTCCTCCAGCAGGAATCGTGGTGAGACGACACCCGAGCCATGGCAGCGCTGGTCGAACACCACCACACGCCCGAGACGACGCATCATCTCCAACGACGGATACCACGTCAGCAGCCCGGTGCACGCCAGCGCATGCAACATGACAAACGTCGGTCCTGTGGCAGTTGCGCCGGAGTCCACAACATATGTGCTGCCGCGATTCGGAAGCTCTATCACGCGGCCGCGCGGAAGGCGACCAACGGGAGCGACTTCGGGCAGCGTGAACGACGGACGCAGCAGTCTCGGCGGGCTGATGAGCGCGTCGACTACGGAGGATGGGTTTGGGAAACCCGACGGTGTGGCGCGAGGTATTCCACCGCGCAGCGCGTGAACCGCCTGCGCGGCGCTGTGGGGCAAGAACACTCGGGCCATGGGGCAATGGTCATCGGGAGAGCAGGCCGCGCACGAGAGTAGTCGGCTACTCGATTCTTCTAGACGCTGTACCCGATACCGTCAGGCCAGGCAGCTCAACGGGCGCCCGCCGTTGTAGGTGACCATGTCCGTCAGTGCCGCGGCAGCATCGATCGGCGTGCCGCGCGGGGCGCCCTCGAGTTCGGAGTACGCCCGGTGCAAGTTGCCGACTATGCGCTCGGCATCAAGCAGTTCGGCGTATTCGCCGAGGTCGAGTTCGCGTGCGGTGTCCAGCGGTGAGAGCCCGGCATCGCGGCCGGCGCGGGCACTGGCCTGCACGAAGCGCAGGTAGCCCAGCACCGGGTCGATGAGTTCGGGTCCGCCGACGGCGCCATGTCCGGGCACAATCGTCGTCGCGCCGATGGGCTTAAGTAGTCCATCCAGCACCTCGATGGCCCCGGCCACCGATCCCTGCAGCAGGAACGGCGTGCCGCCGTTGAACAGCAGATCGCCGCAGAAGAGCACCTTGCGATCCGGCAGCCACACGATCGAGTCGTTGGTGGTGTGCGCGGGCGTGCCGACGTGGCGGACGTCGACGCGCACGTCGTCGACCCAGACCGTCACCGAGTCGGTGTAGGTGAGAAACGGCGGCTCCAGGACGATCTCACCCCAGTCGATCTCGGTGAAGAACAGGGCCGACTTCGGTTCGCCCATTCGAATACGCCGGTGCGGGTGCCCTCGT
Organism: uncultured Actinomycetota bacterium; assembly: GCA_963848855.1. Classification (GTDB taxonomy): domain Bacteria; phylum Actinomycetota; class Actinomycetes; order Mycobacteriales; family Mycobacteriaceae; genus Mycobacterium. Next base: position 1,798,425 of record CAWKFL010000012.1, on the reverse strand, counting down.
GTCCGACGATCGTGGCGCCGGCGAACAAGAAGTTGCCGAAGGTGTGGTCGCCGTGGTGGTGGGTGTTGACGACGGTCCGTACCGGCTGCTCGGTGATCGTTCGGATCGCGTCGAGGTAGGCGCTGGTACGGCGGACCGTCGAGCACGTGTCGATGCTGACTACTCCGCGCTGTCCGACAAGAAATCCTGTGTTGTTGATCCACCAGGTTCCGTCGGGCTGGATGTAGGCGAAGACGCCGTCGTCAACCTCCTGCACCCGGGGCCGGCCATGGGTGGTGATGTCGTGGTGAGTGCTGCTCATAGGCGAGCGGCCTCAGCAGGTGACATCGACGTAGACGGTCTTTGCGGTCAGCGTGGTGACGGGGTTGTCTTGGGCGCCAGGCACTCCGGAGTCGGTACGCGAGAAGGTCTGGCCCGGCCGAATCGCATTGACTGCGCACTTGTCCACGGTCCCATTATCCACCCGGCTCACGATGACGTTGTAGCCCTGCGCCTGCAGTTGGCTGATCGTGGCGTCGACGGACGATGGACCGGACGGGGCGGCGGACGCGGTTGATGCCAGTCCAAAGGCGGCGGATGCCAATGCGCCTGCGGCGAGGGAGGTGAAAACGATCTTGTTCATGCTGCACCTATCTTGGGTTTGGGTTTCGACTAATGACGGATCGCCCCAGGGCACAACGAATAAGCCGAACAACATCGGCTCGCGTTGGATTTGTTGTCGCTCTTGGGCGTTTCAGTTATGCGGTGCCACCGTCGAGTTCAACGGGCAGCGCAGCGATTGGGTTCAATGGGAACCACGTGCCTTCAGCTGCGCATGAAGCCAGCTGAACCACGAAGGTCCGCCAGCCCCTCCTCGTCGTCCTGGTCACCGAAGCACAGCTGCAGGAATGAGATGAGTTGCCGAAGTTCCATCTCGTCATCCTCTTCGGAGCTCTTGGCGGATTCTTGGCACATTCTCAGCGTCCGCTTCCATCCGGGCCAGTAATTTGCTCTTTTATGGCCTGCCGACCACTTCTTGCGGTGGTGGCCGCCGCGTCCGCCCTGGCCGCGGGTTGCTCCGACGAGCCCGAGGCATCCGGCCCACCGACGCCCGAGCGCGTCCAGAACTGCCTCTCCGAGCGTGAGGACCTTGCGCACGTGGCGTCGATACCACCGGGCCGACCGGACGTCTCTTCGCTGACGGCGGCACAGCAGCGCGCGCTCACGACAGCATTGCAACCGTCCGAGGCGGCGCTCGGTGTGCACAGCGGCGGGCCAACCGAGATAGACGGCGGCATCGCTGATGCTCCCATCGGGGCGACCGAGTTGCACTTCTTTTCTGGAGTGGCCGAGGCGCAGGACGCCGTACGAGTCGTCGAGCCGGTCATCGGTCCGGCGGACGAGAGCGTGCTGAACGGAGTCGCCGCGCTCGGGCCGGTGTTGGTGGTGCACTACTCGTTCGGAATGGGCGACAGGCCGGGTGGCATCGGCATCGAGGAAGACCTCGAGCCCGTGCAGCCCTGCATGCGCGGGCTACCTGAAAAACTGACTGCGAGCCCGATCTACGGGTTGCGACACGGTCACGGATCGATCCCGATCGATACATCACTGATCACAACAGACCCACTGATCACTATCGTCACACGAGTCGACTCCTGACGTCAAAGCGACGTCGTGCCCTGGAAAGGTGTGACATGTCGCCGCGTCTTCGAATCGCTTCGGTATCGATAGCGTCGGCGGCCGCGATCGGACTTTGCGTTGCTACTGGCGTCGCGCCTCCTGCGACGGCTGAGCCCTGTACGGGCGCTGCCGCCGCCGCCCAACCGCCTGCCGCTCCGGCCGAAACACCCGACCTGCCCTCGTCGTCGGATCGCAGGCCGATAGGGCAACGGCCGTCCAATGCGAGAGAAGGCGCGCCGCTTCCCCGGCTCGGTCTGATCCCGTCGAGGATCCTCAACTCGCTGAGTCCGCGCTCGGCGCGGGTGGAGCAACAGGCTGAGGTGAGGCCTTCACCGAATCCGCCCGGTGCGGCTAATCAACCGTCGCCCGACGCGGCTCAGCAGGTTCCGGCGGCCCAGCCTGCGACGCCACCTTCGCCACCCGGGACGTCGCTCGTCGGCTGGGTCACCGGACCAGACAGCCCGAACGACACCGTCGGACGCTTCGCCATCACCGGCACCGACCTCGGGATCATGTGGGACAACGGTGATCCCGGCGGCCACCAGGTGCTCATGGCGTTCGGCGACACGTATGGGTTCTGCGGCGTCCGCGGCCAGCAATGGCGGTACAACGCCCTGTTCCGCACCCAGGACGGCGCCCTGGCCAAGACGATCAGCGTGCCGAATGGCGCTGTCGGGAACCAATACTCGGGCTCGCCGCTGTGGTCGCCCGGCCTGTCCAAGCAGATCATCAACAGCACCAAGTGGGCGCAAAACGAGACGGGAATCATTCCGACCGCAGGCATCGCTGCGGGCGGGAACCAGTACCTCAACTTCATGTCCATCAAGAGTTGGGATGCCAACGGCGCATGGACGACGAACTACTCGGCGATCGCGGTATCGCCCGACAACGGCGAGCACTGGGGGGTCTATCCCGGTTCCGTACGCACGCCTCGACCGGACAGTATCCCTGGGGCGCAACATGTTCCGGGTAACGAGAACTTTCAACAGGGTGCGTTCATGAAACCCGGGCCCGGTGATCCGTATATCTATTCGTTCGGCACGCCATCCGGTCGCAGCGGCTCGGCGTTCGTCGCGCGGGTTCCTCCCAACTCGATTCCTGACCCGAGGAGGTACGAATACTGGAATTCCGATAGCAATTCGTGGGTTCCTGGCAATCCAGGGGCCGCGACGCCGGTGATCCCCGGCCCGGTAAGCGAGATGTCGGCTCAGTTCAACACGTATCTCAAGCAGTATCTGGTGCTCTACACAAACGGCGCCAACGACGTCGTGGCGAGGACGGCGCCTGCACCGCAGGGACCGTGGGGTCCTGAGCAGCTGCTCGTCCCGTCAATGCAGTTCCCAGGCGGCGTCTACGGGCCGTTCCTGCACCCGTGGTCGACAGGTAGAGAGCTCTACTACAACCTGTCGCTGTGGTCGGCGTACAACGTCATGTTGATGAAAACTGTTCTCCCATAACGTCGACTTCTGCATGAGGGTCGTTGCTTTGCGAATTTCACAGCCCTCATGCAGAAGTCGGCGAGGCGGTACCTTAGAGCTCTAGGAGGCAAACACCGAATCGTGCTGATAGGTCGTCGACGGATACTCCAGCTGGCCGGGGCAGCGGGCCTGGCGTTCGCTGGCGTCGGCGTCTGCTCGACCGCGCCGACGGCAGCCGCTGCTTCGAACGCGCTGCTGTGCCGCGATAGCTGGGGTGCTCGCCCTCCCCTTCCCGGCGGCACGCCCCACACCCTCAACCGCATGACGATCCACCACACGGCCGTTGTCCTTGGCGACAACAGCTACGCGCCAGCTCGCCTTCGGCAACATCAGCTGTACCACCAGCAATCGCAGGGCTGGATCGACATCGCGTACCACATGAGTGTCGACCGTCATGGAAACATCTACCAGCTGCGCTCGCCCAAACTCGTCGGTGACACCGCGACAAGCTACGACCCGACCGGACACTTCCTCGTCGTCTGCGAGGGAAACTTCGACGACGAACAGGTCACGGAGCAACAGCTCAAGGGAGCAGCTGTCGCGTTCGCCTGGGCCGCCCAACAATTCGATATCGCGACCGACACACTCGGCGGCCACCGGGACGCCAGTCCCGATACCGCCTGCCCTGGAGCGAGCCTCTACGCACACGTCACTTCGGGAGATCTCAAGCGCCGCATTGACGACATCGTGGCCGCCGGCCCGGTGGACCTGCAGACGATCTGTGGGCCTGAGGCCGCGGCGATTGTCAGCGACATCGAGGCTGGTCGCCGCTGAGCGTCTAGCGCGGTTCCGCTGCCTTGACGCCGATTTCTGCATGAGGGTCGTTGTTTTCGAGAATTTACCGCCCTTATGCAGAACTCGACGCAATAGCGCCCTCCGCTGAGCGTCTAGCGCGGTCCGTCGACTTCGTACGTGCCCGCGTCGTCGCTGAACAACACCTGGACTTCTCGTTGGGCACCGTTGATGGTGACCTGACACGTGAAGCCCTTGCCGCGTTCGACTGTCGGGTCCTCGCCGTTGTTACACGTGACCGCTTCGACAACGTTCGCGCCGTAGCCATTGATCGGGTCGCTAAGTATTTGTTGCACACCGGCTTCCGCTTGACGAACGTTGAGCACCGTGCCCTCGAAGCGTCCGTAGTACCAGAGCGCGGCGACCAACACCAACGCTTCAAACGCGACTATCGCGATCCCCGCAATGACAAGCATCTTGCGTCGCGAGCGCTTGGGCGGAGCGGGCGCAGGGGTGACAGGCGGTCGCGGTGGCGGCACGGGCTGGTACTGGGGCGGCGCAGTCGGCGGCCGACCCTGCATCGGCGCGCCCCCCTGGCGCGCCCACCACGGCTGGCCTGGGCCCCGAGAGTTGTTCATAGGCAGGTCAACTGTCGTCGGAGAATCGCTGGAAACAGTCGTCGACGTCACTGGTCAGACCCAGCCGGTAGGCAAGAATCCGCGTGAATCCCGCGGGCGCCGGCGTTCCGTCGACGTCGCTGGCAACCAAGCCATTGGTCAGCAGTCCGGCCACCGCTTCGTCCGTATCTCCCGGCGACAGGACGAAGTCCCCCTCGGTCATCTGGCCCTGCGCTACTCCCGTCAGGCAAGCCGTCCGCACCGCCGCGACGGGGGTGTCGAGTTGCACGCCCCGCTCCTGCTGGATCGCCAACGCATACCGCGACGCCACCATAGACAGTGCGGTGTTGTCGCCCTGAACCAGTACCTCGTCCTCCTCCTCGGTCTTGGTCTGGCCTGCCGCCCGGAGCTCAGGAAGGTTGACGTAGACCGTGTTAGACGCGGGGCAATATGCGGTCGGCTCACTGACCGTCGCTTCCGAGCAGTCACCGCGTTCGGTGCTGAGCGTCGGCGCCTCGGACGGCTGGAAGATATCGGTGAGCCTGTCCATCAAACTCGACAGAAGGTCCTCGTCGATCGGGCTGTCCAGGACCGAGTCAGTGTCGTCATAGGCGACCACGTTCTCCGGGAGATCGCCCTGGCGCTGTTTGATCTCTGCCTCGTCGATCGCCGCGCACTGGTCAGCATTTCCGCTGAACCCCATCTGGAAGGCACTCACACGATCCAGCGCATTGCCGTGCGCGTCGGCGGGCGCACCAACTGTCACTGGATCGCGAATGTAGATGACGCCTGCGAGCACTCGATTGAGCCCTTCGCCGGTGCTCAGCGTGAATCGCGACGACTCGCCTGCCGCCACTGACCGCAGATAGACGCCGGCGAAACAGTCGGCCTGCTGCTCCTTGACCAGAACCGGGGTTTCCATGGTGACAAGTCCGGCCATCCACTGCAGCGCATGCCCGTACTCGTGGGCGATCACCCCGACCACGCCCATGTCGCCGAAGTACTTTTGCCCGACCGGCAGGAAAGCACCTCTATCCCAAGCCATTACGTTGATCGGGTAGCAAAACGACGCGTTGGGGAGTTCATAGGTTTGCGACCCGCACACCTCCGGGCTCGACGGGTCCGTGGAGTCGTAGGAGACGAGGGTTTCCACCGGCTCGAATTCGCCAGGGAGGTAATCCGCGTAATTTTTCTGCCAGAAATCCTGAATGTCATTGACCGCCAACAACGCCAGGCGATCGATGGGGCCATCGTCGGCGTTCTCGACAGTGCCGACGGGTTCAGGCGCATCCGGACGCGGACCGCTTGGCCCCTCACTGACAGGCAGGCCGCCCACACGTTCTGGGTTGAAAAGCATCGAAGTCGCGCGGCCATCCACGACGGTCGAACTGCAGCCGGCCAAAAGCACCACAGTGCATGCGCACGCAATCATCGGTCGCAGGCGCGCAGTGCGGTTTGACGTCGTGGCCATCCCGAACAGTATCTAGCTCAACCGCGCGGACTGCCCCCCGTTCGTCAACACACGCGGCATCTCCGCCACCGCAAGCGAATAGATGGCGACGCCGATTTCTGCATGAAGGTCGCGAAAATTGCGAATCTCAGCCCGCATGCAGAAATCGCGAAGGAAGCCGCCAGTGGGCTCTCGGGCTGGCCATCGACGGGTCAACCTATAGCAAACGTCGACGTTCGGACCCGAGTCCCGCAGCGTGGCCTGGGTCACCCAAACGAAAGTTTGCGAAATTCGAATCAAATTGCACATTACGCACCAAAGAGCCATTGCTTAGATTGCCGAGATTAATTGATAGCAACTCAATATGAGTTTGCGGATACAACGAAACGCGACGCTATCGCCCCAAGACCATTTGCTGTAGAAGGCAATTGCCAATATTCAACGCCATTGCGGAGGCGCTTCTTCTCCGCGTTTGGTAATGGCTGAATATCACGCCCACTCCGTCAAAGCGTTGTGCGACAACGTAGTTCGATCATCGGGCCGAACGCCTGATTGACGGGATGCGCATGACTTGCAGCCTGACAGATGCGACAATTACGCGGCCACGTGGCTCTGATCGGCGGAGACACGCAGGCATGAGTGAGGCGCAATGGGGGATAGGCACCTGGCTGTGTGCGCGATCGCAGCTGCCTTGCTGCTGGCTGGCGCCAACGGCGCGGTTGCCGCCGCCGATACCCCCGATTCGGCGGAAGCCTCGGCTGCCAGCGATTCCGCACCGGCCGCCTCCGCCCCCGAACCATCCGCGAACACGACCGACAACACCTTCAGCGGCGATGCCGCCGAGCGGGCGTCCGAAGGGTCGGCCGGCGAGACTGCCTCTACCTTCAGCGGCAGCGACCCCAAAGAGACAAAGGAAACGACCCCGGTTACGACCGGCGCCGCCGACGACACCGACGACACCGACAAGAAGCCCGTTCATGACAACCCCTCCGCCGGCGGCGACGACACCGGTGAGACCATCAGCAGGCCTGCTGCCCCACCGCCCGAGTCGCCGCAAAAAGAGCTTGGGCCAGTGCCCAATGAGATAACGGCACCTGTCCTCGAGGCGCCTCCGCCCCTTGACATCCCGCCGGCACCTGTCCTCGAGGCGCCTCCGCCCCTTGACATCCCGCCGGCACCTGTCCTCGAGGCGCCTCCGCCCCTTGACATCCCGCCGGCTCCTGCCTCGCCGGTCGCGCCGGACATGGTCGACGCGACCTCGGGCGGGGACAGCTGGGGTGGCCCGCCGGTGGCGACGTCGCGGATCATCGTTCCGTTTGCGCCTGCTCTGCGGTTGTCGCTGATCGGGGCATCTGCCACAGCGCGCGCGACGCCTGGCAAGCCGACGCTCAGCTCGGCGCCGCGGTGGGGCAACGAACGGCCAGAGCTTCTCCGTGCATCCCCGAATGACCTTCAACTGCGTGAGCTGCCAACCAACGCCGGTCTGGCCGCGGGTGTGCAGGCCCCAAAGCAGGCCAGCTACAACACCGCCTACCTGCGCAGGCCGCTGAGCGACATCGCGACTGGCGCGCTTCCCGGCGTCGCAGGCATCGTGTTCTTCACTGCGGCGGGGATCTGCCTCGGATACCGCAACGCAATGGCCGGACAACTGGTGCGGGCCGGCGGTGGCGACCGGTTCCTGCCGTAACGAACGGCGTGGCCCACGTTCCAGACGAACTCGTGCGAAGCCTCCTCGACGAGTGGGAGCTTCACCCCGACGGCGAGACGATCCACGGATCGTCGGCCGTGGTGCTGCCCGTCCGCACCGACGGCGCGGCGGCAGTTCTGAAGGTCGGCAACGCAGGCGACCACGAGCACCTGGTGCTGCGGCGCTGGGGCGGTGACGGTGCCGTTCGGCTGTTGCGCGCAGACCCGCACCGACGGGCTCTCCTGCTGGAGCGACTGCGCGCCAAGACTCTGAACAACTTGGCCGACGTCGAGGCTTGTGAGGTCGTCGCCGGGCTCTACCGACGCCTCCACGTCGCAGCGATGCCCCAGTTGCCAAATCTCACATCGCTTCTCACGCAATGGGCCGACGACTTTGCCGCACTTCCGCGGAGTGCGCCGATCCCCCACCGACTCGTTGAGCAGGCGATGTCCCTATGCGGCGATCTTGCGACGACACCCGCCGACACCGTGCTGCACGGCGATCTGCACTACGGCAGAGCGCTCGCCGCGGATCGCGAGCCGTGGTTGGCGATCGCGCCGAGACCGATCAACGGCGACCCGCACTACGAGCTCGCCCCGATGCTGTGGAGCCGCTGGGACGAACTCGCCGGCCAGATCCGCGATGGGGTTCGGCGCCGCTTCTACACCCTCGTCGACGCGGGCGCCTTCGACGAGGACAAAGCGCGCGCCTGGGTGGTCGTTCGTGTGGTGCGCGAGGCCGCTCGCGCGTTGAGCCACGGCGACGACTCCGCCGCGCTGACCCGCTACGTGACCGTGGCCAAGGCGGTGCAGGACTAAAACGGCGCTGTGTCGGGAACACCAACGTGGCGAAAACCACACAGAGTGTTTCACCAGCGCCGATAGGACAGACAGTGGCGAATTCACCCGCAGAGTCGCATGCGGCTGCCAGAACTCGCGGGTCGAATGCCGAAGAAATCCGGTCGCACTACGACCTCTCCGACACCTTCTTCCAGCTGTGGCAAGACCCGAATCAGGTCTACAGCTGCGCCTACTTCGAACGCGCCGATATGACGCTGGAGGAGGCGCAGCGCGCCAAGATCGACCTGTCGCTCGGCAAGCTGGGCCTCAAGTCCGGGATGACGCTGCTCGACATCGGCTGCGGCTGGGGTTACCCGATGATGCGGGCGGTCGAGAAGTACGACGTCAACGTCATCGGCCTCACGCTCTCCCGCAACCAGAAGACGCACATCGAGCAACTGTTTGCGCAGTCCGACAGCCCGCGAAGCAAGGAAGTGCGGTTGCAGTCGTGGGAGGAGTTCGACCAGCCGGTCGACAGGATCGTGTCGATCGGCGGGTTCGAGCACTTCGGCTTCAACAGCTACGACGACTACTTCGCGAAGGCCTTCGCCCTGATGCCCGACGACGGCGTGATGGTGTTGCACACAGTCGTCATTCCGAGTGAAGAGGAGATCGAGGAGCGTCGATTGTCGATGACGATGTCGCGCTTGCGCTTCATCAAGTTCATCGCCGACGAGGTCTTTCCCGGCGGTCGGCTACCGCGGGTCGCGCAGGTCGAAAAGCACGCCGTCACCGCAGGTTTCGACGTGACCGGCGTTCAGCCACTGCGTCCGCACTACGCCCGAACGTTGGGCATCTGGGCCGTCAACCTCGCGGCCATGAAGGACGAGGCCATCGCAGTCACGTCTCAGGAAGTTTACGACAGGTACATGCGCTACCTGACCGGCTGCGCCGAGCTTTTTCACGACGGCTATACCGACGCCTGCCAATTCACCTGCGAGAAGGTCTGATTCAAACCCAGGGTAGGGCCATCACCTGATCGCGCCGTTGATAACCGGTTTGTCGATCATCCCTTTCTCGACACCCCACATCGTGGCGATGGTCCGGTACTCCCCCGACTTGATCAGGTAATCCAGCGCCTGCCGCAGCGATTCGGCAAGCCCCGAGCCCTTGGCCACCGGCCACCCGTAGGGCGCCGAGTCGAACACGTCACCCGCCGGCTGGAGCGCCCCACCGGAAGTCTTGACCGCAAAGCCCGTCACCGGCGAATCCGCCGCCATCGCAGCGACTTCGCCGTTGATCAATGCAGTCGTGAGGTCGTCCTGGCTGACATACACGACCTTCTCGATCGGCGACATGCCAGCCGCCACACAGGCATCGCTCTTCGCCGGTATCTCTTCGGTCTCCTGTAGCGCGGCGTATTGCACGCCGACCCGAAGGCCGCACGCGTTGTCGGGATCGACGGACGACCCGGCCTGTTGCGCCCACAGCGTCCCCGCCTCGAGATACGTGACGAAGTCGGCCGCTTCCTCGCGTGCCTTCGTATCGGTGAACGACGACATCCCGATGTTGAAGTCCCCCGCCCGCACCGACGGGATGATCGCCTCGAACCCAGTCTCGCGGTACTCCGGCACCAAACCCATCGTCCGCGCCACAGCGTTCATCAAATCGACATCGAAGCCGACGATCTGCCCGGACGCATCCTTGAATTCGTTTGGCGCATAAGGCACGTTCACGCCGATCACCAAACGACCTGTGCTCCTGATCCCTTCGGGCACCGTCTTTGCGATCGAGTCCACCGCACCCGGTACCGCCGCGGGCGTCTCGGTCGACGAACTCTCCGCCACGCTTGCGGGCCGCGCATCGCCTCGCCGAGGCCCGCCCCACAACTGCCACGCCCCGACCAAGCACAGCGCGATGACCAATACCGCCGCGCCTGCCACGGCCAAGACACGCTTCGACACGCGTGGTGATCGCTTCCGTCCCGCCGAGTGCCGTCCGCTACTGCCCGTCGTGCGCACCGGTGCGGTCAGCGCCCGCCGAGCGGCCGCAGCCATCTCCGCTGCCGTCTGGTACCGCTTCGCTGGCTTCTTCGCCATCCCCTTGACGATCACATCGTCGAAGGCCGCCAGTTTGGGATTGACCGCCGACGGCCGCGGGACATCCTTGGTCATATGCCCGGCGATCTGCTGTTCCAGGCTGTCGGCAGGGTACGGCCTTGTGCCGGTGAGGGTTTCGTAGAGCACACACGTCAGCGCGTAGATGTCCGACCGCGGATCGATATGGCCGCCCTCGAATCGCTCCGGCGCCATGTACGCCATCGTGCCCAGCGTGCTGCCCGCGGTGGTCAACCCGGCATCCCCTGCGGTGCGCGCCAATCCGAAGTCGATGAGGTACGCGAAATCCCGGTCGGTGATCAGGATGTTCGACGGTTTGACGTCGCGATGGATCAGTCCTGCTTCGTGCGCCGCGTCCAACGCCGCCGCGATCTGCTCGATCACCGTCACCGCAAACGTCGGCGGTAGCGGCTTACCGCCCTCTCCGAGGATGGTTCCGAGGTTGCGGCCCTCGATCAGCCGCATGTCCAGATAGAGCCTGCCGTCGATCTCCCCGAAACCGTGGATCGGCACGACGTGTGGCTCGTTGAGCCCGGCGACCGCCTGCGATTCACGCCGGAACCGCTGTTGGAACGTGGTGTCCTCAGCCAGATGGTGCGGCAGCACCTTGAGCGCGACGATGCGATCGGTCCTGGTGTCGTAGGCCCTCCAGACCTCGCCCATGCCGCCTCGGCCGATCAGCTGCTGCAGCTGATAGTGTCCGAAGGGTGTCGCATCCACCGTTTGCTCCTTGACAGCGGACCCCGCGTCGCTGCGTCGACCGAAGCTACCGCACATTTGCCGGGTCTGTCGCGACGCAAGCTCAGCTCAGCAGGTTTTTCACCGCCGTGAAGGCAAATCGACGGCTTTGCTACGCCGCCACGGTCTCCGCGGCCTCGGTCGGCAGGTTGATCTGCGACGCATCGGCTGTCGGCAGCGTCAGCTTGACGAGTGCACTGACCAGACGCGATATCCCGACCGTGGCGGGGTTGCCAGGATCCTCGGCCGGCGCGACTTGCACTTCCGTCATCGTTGTGGCCGCCACAGCCTGAGTTGCGGGCGCGGCCTCTGTGACCGGCGCTTTCTCCACTTTCGGAGTCGACTCGGTTGTCTCCGACCGTGCGACGCGGGGCGTGGCGAGGCGCGTCTTCTTCGGAGATTCGGCGGTCGACTGGGCACGACTGGTCGGCGACGACTTCTTCTGCCGCTTGTTCGTCCGCGTGGGCGGAGCCGACGTTGTCTCTGAATCCGTTGTGGCTTGCGGCTTTTCGGACTCCGCCGACTGCTCGTTCTCCGACGCGGGGTTGGACGCCGAGCCTGGGGACTCGGTCGAAGTGCCGCTTGATGTCGATGAGGACTTCGATGATGCCGACGAGGACGACGAATCGGTGCCCGACGCCCCGGATGATCCGACGGCTCCGCCGAAGCGACCCCTTGTCCCGTGAAAACCGCGGCCCCGAACCCCAGCGCCACCGCTAATCCGCCAATCCGCCCGATGTAGGACCCCGGACCCATGAGCTAAGTACTTACCCTGGCCGGTCCGGGCCCGCGGTCATGTTGCTGGAATCGCCAACAAGTTCTGGTCCGCCGAATCGACAGCCAACAAACCGCGTTTGCCGATGTGCCATCAAACGACCACGGCTCTGAGACACACCTTCTTTCCAGCGTCCCAGGCGCGCCAGAGCCGGGGCCTCGGTAGTAGGGTCAAGACAGCGTGTTCAGCATCTAGCACGTACATCCCAAAACCTGAATCTCCCGCTTCACCAGGACGGACAGTGCCGGATACATCAAAGACCAGCCAGCAGCGCGCCGAGTCGAAGTGGCTCTCCAAATCGGCGGCGCAGACGCGCGGTTCGGACAAAAAAGAAGTGCAGTTCCACTACGACATCTCGAACGACTTCTTCAAGCTGTGGCAAGACCCGAACCAGGTCTACAGCTGCGCCTATTTCGAGAAGCCCGACTACACGCTCGAGCAGGCGCAGATGGCCAAGATCGACCTCTCACTCGGCAAGCTGGGCCTGCAGCCCGGAATGACGATGCTCGACATCGGCTGTGGCTGGGGCGCGACGATCATGCGCGCCGTGGAAAAGTACGACGTCAACGTCATCGGACTGACGCTGTCGGAGAACCAGAAGAAGCACATCGAGGACCATTGGTTCGCCAACTCCACGAGCAAGCGCAACATGGAAGTGCGGCTGCAGCCGTGGGAGGAGTTCGACGGGCAGGTCGACCGGGTCGTTTCGATCGGCGCCTTCGAGCACTTCGGCTTCAACAAGTACGACGACTACTTCAAGAAGACCTTCAATTGGATGCCGGACGACGGTGTGCAGATGCTGCACACGATCATCATTCCGGAGGACGAGGAGATCAAAGCCAAGAAGTTGCCGTTGACCATGTCCAACGTGCGCTTCATCAAGTTCATCATGGACGAGATCTATCCCGGTGGACGTCTGCCCCTTGGCTCCATGGTCAAGGAGCACGCGGTCAAGGCCGGCTTCACCGTGACCCGCGAGCAGCACCTGCAGCCGCACTACGTCAAGACGCTGGACACCTGGGCGTCCAACCTGGAGTCCAAGAAGGACGAGGCCATCGAGATCACCAATGAGGAGATCTACGAACGTTTCCTCAGGTACCTGACGGGCTGCGCCGACCTCTTCCGTGACGGCTACACCGATGTTTGCCAGTTCACGCTCGAAAAGTCGCCCGCTTAGCCAGTTTACGAAAAGTACGTTATACACGTCGGAAACAGACTGACCGTCAGGAGTACGCAGATGACCGAGTCGGGGGACTCGACGAAGATGAAGGTGGCCTACGAGGACATCCAGGCCCACTACGACATCTCCAACGACTTCTTCGGGCTCTGGCAGGACCCGACGAGGACATACAGCTGCGCCTACTTCGCGCGCGACGACATGACGCTCGAAGAGGCGCAGCTCGCCAAGATCGACCTCGCGCTGGACAAGCTGGACCTGCGGCCCGGTATGACGCTGCTCGACGTCGGCTGCGGCTGGGGTTCGGTGATGAAGCGGGCGGTCGAGAAGCACGACGTCAACGTGATCGGGCTGACGCTGAGCCGCAACCAGCGCAGCCTGGCCCAGCAGATCCTCGATGAGATCGAGACCGACCGTTCGCGTCAGGTTCTGCTGCGCGGCTGGGAGGAGTTCGACGCGCCCGTCGACCGCATTGTCAGCATCGAGGCGTTCGAGGCGTTCCCCAAGGAGCGCTACAAGGCCTTCTTCGACATGTGCTACCGGATCATGCCCGCCGACGGCCGGATGGTGCTGCAGACCATCATGGGCCACCCGCTGAAGCGCTGGCCCGAGATGGGCATCCCGATCACCATGACCGATCTGCGGTTCATGCGGTTCATCGCCAAGGAGATCTTCCCCGGCGGCTCGGTGCCCTGCGACGAGGACGTCGTCGAATACTCAGGCGCCGCAGGCTTTTCGGTGGAGAAGCGACAGGACCTCACCTCCGATTACGTCCGCACCCTCGACACGTGGGCCACGAAGCTGGAAGCCACACACGATCAGGCGGTCGCGGTGACGTCCGAGGAGGTCTACGACAGGTACATGAAGTACCTGCGCGGGTGTTCCGACTTCTTCGAGCGCAATGTCAGCTACGTCGGGCAGTTCACGCTGGTCAAGGGCTAGTACGCACCGAACGCCAAAGAGACGTTGTGCCCGCCGAATCCGAATGAATTGCTGATCGCATACCGGTAGTCGCCGCGCCGTGGACCCTCGGCCACAACGTCGAGGTCGATCTCGGGGTCGAGGTCTTTCAGGTTGAGCGTGGGCGGCACGACGCCGTCGCGCAGGGCCTGCACCGTCAGCACCGCCTCGATCGCGCCCGCGGCGCCAAGCGAGTTGCCCAGCGCGGCTTTGGGTGCGTACACGGCGGGGGTGTGGTCGCCGAAGGCCAGACGAATGGCGCGGGCTTCCGCGACGTCTCCGAGGACGGTCCCTGCAGCGTGGGCGTTGACGTGGTCGATGTCGCTCGGCGAAAGGCCCGCCAGCCTGATCGCGCGGGTGATGGCGTCGCCTGCGGCTTCGCCAGTGGGATCGGGCTCGACGACGTGATATCCGTCCGACGACATCGCCCCGCCCATCACCCGGGCCAGGATGGTCGCGCCGCGCGCCTTGGCATGCTCCTCGGTTTCGATGAGCATCAGCGCGCCGCCCTCTCCGAACACCATGCCGTCACGGTCCTTGTCGAACGGACGGCAGGCTCCCGCAGGATCGTCGTTGTTGGTCGACAACAGACCGAGCTGGCTGAAAGCAGCGATGGGCACCGGCTCGATCCAGGTTTCGATGCCGCCACAAATCGCGATGTCGGCCTCGCCGAAGACGATGGATCGCCACGCCTGGGAGATGGCTGCGCCGCCCGACGCGTCGGACATCACCGCGGAGATGATCCCGCCCTTCGCGTGACGATCCAATCCGACTGCGGCACCAGGTGCATTCGGCATGTACATCTGTACGGCCAGCGGGGACACCGCGCGCAGGCCCTTTTCTCGCCATGCGTCGTGCTGGGCAGGAATCTCCTCGGTGCTTCCGAGCGCGAGCCCGATCGAGATCAGCAGCCGCTTGGTGTCGACCTCCGGCGACCCCGCACTCGCCCAGAGGCGCCGGCCCAGCACCGTCGACATCTTGCCCATGTACGACGTCCGGCGCTGCTCCACCCGGTTGAGCTGCGCGTCGAAATCCTCCAACACCTGACCACCGATGCGCACCGGTGATTCGAATTCGCCGACGAACCACTTATCGAGCGGCCGAATGCCGCTTCGGCCCTCCTGCAGCAGCTGCCAGGTGCCCTCGGCGTCGGGCGCGAGCGAAGTCGTCGACGCGACCGCGGTGACCACGACGTCGACGAACCCGTCCCCAGTTCTCAACGCTGCCATGCCGTCGAAATCCTTTTCGCTAACCGACTTTGTTGAGCGTTCTTATCAGATTAAAAGCTCATTGGTGGTCTCGTCAGTCCATTTAGCTCACCTGCAAATGAGACGGTCACGGCGTCCACCAACTTCATCGACCCCATCAGCATCGAATACGGCTTGACACCGAACTCCGTTTGGCGCACGTCGGACTGGCAGGACAGTCGCCAGGCGCCGTCCCGTCCCTCCACTCGCAGGTCGATCACGCGTGGAAGACGCTTGCCGCGAATCTCCAGTGTCCCGTTGAGACGGTAGCCATCGTCGGTCTTCTCGATGTCGCCTGCCTGGAATCCGATTTGCGGGAACCGGTCGGCGTCCAGTGCCTTCAACGCGTGGGAGCGGGCCAACGCCTTCTCCGGTCCCGAAAGCGGCACCAGTCCGCCTTCGCCTTTTCGCACGTGAAGCGAGGCGACCTCGACTGTGAGATCCACATCGGTGGGTTGCCCGTCGGTCCACGCGACCGTGGCCCGCCACGCGTTCATCGCGATCGTCAAGCGGTGACCCATCTTTGCCGCGCGGCCCGTGACACCGGTGTGGACGAGTAGCTCACCATCCGAAGCGTCGAGCTGCCAATCGTCGTCAGCCACGGCCTATTCGGCCGATGGGAGCTCGCGCGGATCGTTGCCGGTGCGCAGTGACGCAGGTTCGGTGCGCGTTTTGACCTCACCGCGACGTGAGGAGATCACGGTCGACGATTCCACCAGGCGGGGCTTGGCCTTCGTGTCGGACGCCCTGGACACCTCCGTCGCCATCGCCTCGCCGCTCTCCTCGGAGTGAACCGTCACCTTGTGGGTGCGCCTGAGGTTGAAGTTGATCTCCTCGACTTCCTCAAACGTCTGCCGCGCGCTGCGCAGCGGCTTGGTGGTCGTGTCGATCGCGGTGGCGATGATCGGCGGCACAAACGGCCGGATCCAGCGTGCGGCGACCCTGGTGACGTCTGGGATGGTCGGAATCAGCGAAGCGCCTTCGCGGCGCGGCTCGTCCTCGACTCGCGCAGGCAGGTTCTCCGTTGTCTCTTCGACCGCAGGCAGTTCGGCGATGTCGTCGGACACCCGCTCCGCATGAGCACGCACCGGATCGCCGTGTTCTTGCTCGGGAGCGGCGATGGCCTCGACGACGCGACGGCGATGCTGTTCGCGGTCGATCTCCATCTGCGCCTCGACCGCCAGCCGTGCGCTTTCCAATTGCTGCTCGGCCCACATCGTTTCGACGGCGGCCCGGACTTCGGCGCGCTTGACCGCGATTGCGGTGTCGGCGTCGAGCTCGGCCTTCTCCACGGCCGTGCGGGCGCTGAGCCCGCGGTCGTGGGTGGTTTCACCGCGCCAGCCGCGCAGGATCAGCGGCAGCAGGCCTAGCAACGTGAAGAACGTGATCATGACGAGGCGCACCAGCATTGCGCCGGGGTTGGCGAACGTGTGGTCGTTCATCGCCACCCACCGTGCACCAAGGCCGTGGTCGACATCAGCGGTCGCTGAGGCTCGGGCTTGCGCCAACGCCTGTTGCCTGTCTGCGATCTCGGCGTCGAGTGCGGGTGCCAAGCGGTCGTGTTCCGCAACGGCGTCTTTCAGTTCACGCTCGGCATCGCCGAGAAAGTCATTAGCCGTTCGTGTTTCGGGCCCGGCACCCGGGAGACCGGTGATGCGGGTCTGCGGGCAGGCAGGTGACGGATTCTGCTCACAGCGCGCGACGACGAGCGCCTCGTCGCGATGTCGATTGGCCTGATCCACCGCACCGTCGAGCGCGGTGCGCACGTCACGCGTCCGCTCGAGATCGGCGGCGGCCTGTGTGACGGCCGGCGCGGAGTCGCTGGTACGTGCGGCGCGCTCGTCGAGCTGGCGGTCGATCGAGCCGGCGAAAATCACCACTGCCGTCAACTCACCGACGACGATGCCAACGACAATCGCCACGGCTGCGCGTCCGGCGACACCGGGCCAGCCGCGCGTCGGGCCGCCTGCGATGGCACGGCCCACTGCACCGACCAACACGCCGAATAGCAAAGTCAACGCGACGATTGCGACGATCGGCCAGTGCGTCGACTCGACGACGGCCAGCGCCGCTACCAGCCATGCCAGTGCCGCACTCAGCAATACGACGGCGCCCGCGATCGCGTGGGTGGACCGCTCGTGACGCTCACCGAGCTCACGCCACTCTCCCCCGCCCAGCCACGCGAGCGGCTGGGCAATTCTGTTGGCAGACATGCAAACTCCAGGCTTTGCTAGCGAAGTGAATGGCCCCCCGTGAACCGCGCCGTCACGTCGGCCGCGAATGGGCCAATGCTACCGCGATGCGTACTGGAGCACCGGCTCGGTCTCCTGGTTGTAGCGACCGACGATCGAGAGACGATCGGGACGTACCTCATAGCGGGTGCCGTCCGCCGGGTTGGTCACATCGAATCCGCCGCCCGAACGCTGCGCGTTGGCCAGTTCGAGGTCGGCACCGTCGCTCAGCCGCTCACCGCGGTAGTAGAAGCTGCCCGTACCCGACTGGCACACCACGGCCAGCGAATTGGCCGTACGAACCATCGCCGCAGGCGTGCTGCCGCTGTCGCAGCGGGCGCTGTGGTCGACGAAGCCCTGTGCGTCGGTGCCGGGCACGCCGGGAGGCGGGCTGGTGGTCGGCGTGGTCGGCGTGGTCGCTGTGGTCGTTGGTGCTGGTGTGGTGGTGGTCGGCACCGGTTCGGTCGACGTGACAGTGGTCGTCTCGGTTGTCGCCGACGGCGGTGGTGGCGGGGGCACCACCGTCTGGGGCGACGTTGTGGTGGCGTCGTCGCGGAAAATCAGGATCGAGGCGAGTGCGGCGGCCAGCCCGAGCATCGCTACGGTCACGGCGACCAGCGCGATCTGTGTGCGCCCGAACCGCGGTTTCTGCTTCTGCTGCGCGGGCGGCTCCGGAGTGGGCACCGGTGCCGGGTAGGGCGTGTATCCCGTCGCGGACGGGTTCGGGTAGATCGACGAGAACTGCCGGGTGCTCGGCCGCGCCGGTAGGGGGCTGGCGGGCGGCGCAGCCGCCGGAGTCGCGAGAGGTGCTGTCGGCGGTGCGTCGGCGGTCCTCGTCGATGCGCCCGCGGTGCTCGTCGATGCGGCCGCGGTGGCCGCCTTGGCCAGCTCACTGGCGGACGGGAACCTCTTCGTCGGCTCCTTCGCGAGCCCTCGGGCGATGACGTCGTCGAAATCACGGGCGATTCCCCTGCGCATGATGCTGGGCCGGGGCGCAGGCGCGAACATGTGGGCAGTCATCAGCTGCCGCAGATCACCGGTTTCGTATGGCGGCCGCCCGGTGAGACTCTCGTAGAGCAGGCAGGTCAGCGCGTAGATGTCGGCAGGCGGGCCGACCTGGCCACCGCTGAAGCGTTCGGCAGACATGTAGGCGCAGGAGCCGATCAGCATGCCCGTCTGCGTGACGCTGGCGTCACCGCCCGCGTGGGCGATGCCGAAGTCGACCAGGTACGCGAAGTCGTCTGGGGTGAGCAGGACGTTTTCCGGCTTGATGTCACGGTGCACCAGGCCGTCGGAATGCGCGGCGTCCAGCGCCGCCGCAACCTGCGTGATGATCGTCGTGGCGCGTTTCGGCTCAAGTGGACCGTTGGCCCGCAGTTCGTCCTTCAAGCTGGCGCCATCGACCAGCCGCATATCGATGTACAGAGTGCCGTCGATATCGCCGAAGTCGTGTACCGGGATGACGTGTGGTTCCTGCAGTCGCGCCGCGACGCGCGATTCGCGTCGAAAGCGCGCCTGATAGCTCGGGTCTGCGGCCATCTCTGCGCGTAGCACTTTGACCGCGACCATGCGTTCTTTGACCGTGTCGTAGGCCCGATAGACCTCACCCATTCCGCCTACGCCGATCAGAGATTTCAGCTCGTAGGGCCCGAATTGGGTGCCTAGACGCGAGCCGCCCTTCACGGAGGCCATTGAAGATCCTTTCGGTCCGACTCCCACCGGTGTTCCCGAAGGCGGCGCCCACCGAAACGCCGCGACAGGACGATGCGACTGTGCACAGTCCTGCTTTCCCCGACCCGTCGCGAAACAACAGCTGGCCGCTTGCGCAGCAACTTCGTTGGTGCGTACCGGGTTTCGCTAGGGTAAGGGTACCCGCGAATAGACCGACAGCATTCCCTCAGCCGTAAAAGTGTCGTTCTGCAGGGGCTTTACCCTCGCATCGGCACCGGGCAGAACCAAACCGGACCAAAGTCAGCGTGACCCATCTAACACTGGGCGACTATGTTGACGAGCCGTTCAAGCGTCGACAGCTGATCTGAGTAGTCGCCTTCCAACTTGGCCAGCAGCGTCGTGATTCCGGCGGCGCGGTACTTCCCGATGCGTTCGGCGATTCCGTCGGGTTTACCAACGAGATTCGTGAGCCGACCGAGATCGAGCGGCACGGCGCGGCGCGCTTCATCGCGCTTACCCGCCTGCCATAGCTCGGCGACGGTGCGGACCTCGTCGCCGTATCCAAGCCGGGTGAAGGCATCGTTGTAGAAGTTGCGACCGCCCGCGCCCATCGCACCGATGGTGAACGCGTAACCGTCGGCGTGGCGGCGTGTGGCTTCTGCGGCGGAAGCCTCGTCGTCATGGAATTCCACTGCGACCGGCGCGGCGAGATCGAGATCGCTCAACGTACGTCCAGCACGCGCAGCACCTTCGCGCAACGGACCAAGGAACACCTCGGCGGCTTCCGGAATGAATGCATTGCCCAGCCAGCCGTCGGCCGTCTCACCGGTCAGCCGCAGATTCTGCGGACCCATCGCCGCCACATAGATCGGCACATGCTGCGGGCGCACCATCGGGGTCAGGGCGGCGCCGCTGCTGTCGGCCAGCGGAAGCGGGTAGATCTCACCGTCATGTTCGAGCCGGTCGCCACGACTGACGATCCGGACGATCTCGATGGTTTCCCGTGTCGTCTGCACCGGCTTGCGGAACCGGACGCCGTGCCAGCCCTCCATCACACCCGGGCCCGACGTGCCGATGCCCAACAGGAACCGACCGCCCGACAGCTCCTGCAAGCTGAGCGCGGACGTCGCCAGCAGCGCCGGACTGCGTGAACCGAGCTGCACCACGAACGTGCCGAGCTTGATCGACGACGTCGTCGCGGCGATGTAGGCCAGTCCGGTCAGCGCGTCGTAGCCCCACACTTCAGGCGTCCACAGGGAATCGACGCCGAGTCGTTCGGCGTCTGCAGCGAACTCCGCGGCGCCCGGCGAGCGGGGCTCGATCATCGTGCCGATCTTCACGGGTGCCTTCACTTTCGTGTCGTTCCGAGCGCCCGGTCACGCATCCTTGGCATGCTGCAACTGTGCGCTATCGCGATCAGCCCACCATAGAAGTGACCCAGCGTGTCCGTTGTGACGTCGCCACCGCCTGGCGGCAGGTCACCGACATCAACCTTCCGGCGCGGAACTCTGCGGAGCTTGTCGCGGTGGAATGGCTTGACGGTGCCGACGGCGTCCAGGTCGGTGCCCGCTTCCGCGGACGCAGCGCCCACGATGCCTTCGGCGAATGGGAGACGGTGTGCGAGGTCGTCGAGGTCGAGGATCAGCGCCGCTGGGTGTGGGACGTCATCGGCTTCGACGGGGTCGGCGCGACATGGGGCTTCGAGGTGGAGCCGACAAGCGACGGCACATTGATCCGGCAGTGGGGCCGGATGGGTCCAGGACCGTCGGGGCTCACTCCGGCGATCACCGCACAACCCGACAAAGAGGCCAGGATTGTCGCGAGGCGGCTGTCGGAATGGCAGCAGAACATGCAGGCCAACCTCGAATCCATCCGGTCAGAAATCGAGGGATGACTCATGGCGGATCGCAACGTCTTGGGCGGAGCGCTGGAACCCTGCGGCACTGATCCGCTCACCGGTTTCTACCGTGACGGTTGTTGCTCGACGGGGCCAGAGGACGTCGGCAGCCACACCATTTGCGCCGTCGTGACGGCCGAGTTCCTGGAACACCAGCGGTCCATCGGCAATGACCTCTCGACGCCGAGGCCGGAGTTCCGGTTTCCCGGCTTGACGCCCGGCGACCGGTGGTGCGTCACCGCAGCGAACTGGCTGCGGGCGTATCAGGAAGGCTGTGCGGCGCCCGTCGTATTGGCCTGCACGCACGAACGCACGCTCGACGTTGTGCCCCTCGAGGCGCTGCGCCAGAACGCCGTCGACGTCCCCGACGACTTGGGCAATCTCTGAGGCCGGAAGCCGAAGAAGTCATACTAGGCGGCATGACACAACCGTCACCCGCCGTCGAGCTTTCGCATCCGCCAGACCAACTCCTGCGCATCGCCAACCCCGGCGTGCGGGCCCTGCTGCGGACTCCTCTCGCGGGATCCTTGCGCGACCAGGTGATGGTGCTGAACTTCAGCGGCCGCAAGTCCGGTCGCCAGTACTCAATCCCGTTGAGCGCGCACCAGATTGACAACGCCATCTACGCCATTTCAAGCGCGCAGTGGAAGTTCAACTTCCGCGACGGCGCACCGGCGGAGGTCCTGCAACGCGGTAAGACGGTGCGGATGCGCGGTGAGCTCATCGGTGACCGCGCAACGGTCGCCGACATCTGCAGGCGGTGCGCCGAGGCGTACGGCGTCAAGCGCGCGCAGCGGATGATGGGAATGAAGTTCCGCGACGGGCAGGTCCCCACGGTCGAGGAGTTCGCCGAGGTCGGTCGATCGCGAGCGCATCGCTGTGGTCCGGCTGACGCCAGCGAGCTAGCCGTCGTCGAAGGGACCGCCGATGGACGATTGCACAACGGTTGAGCAGCCCTGGCGAGCGAACAGCCGTACGGCGACCACGCGCAGATCCTCGACCGCAGGCGCGACCACTTCATCCAGCGGCTCGGGGACGTCGCGCCCGGGCTGCCTGCAGCCGGAGAGCTGCTCGACGCGGTCGCGCGTAGTTCGACCGCCGAACATCGCCGGTTGTTCACGGAGACGACGCTGCGCTCAGCGATCGGGCACGCCCACAAACAGCTGACATCCGAGCCTCAACGCGGGCCGCGGCTTCTCGGGTTGGCCAACTGCGCAGCGGTGTTCACCACCGCGGCCCGATACGTCGAAAACGGCGGCACCGACACCCCGCTGCAGGATGGTTCGCTGGCGGCGTTGGGGCCAGCACCGCACCATGGCTGGATCTGGCAGGACGAACACCCCAACGACGCGTACGGCCTCGCACTTCGGAACCTGATAAGCGCTCGGTACAGGATGCTCCCGAGTACGCCTGACGCTTATAGCTTCCAAACGCTGACGACCGGAACCCGCCTACTCGAGGAGCTGCTTCCGTCGTTGGCACCCAGCGCTTTACACCCCGCCCACATCGTCGGCTGCGTGCCGACCTCCAAGGCGTTCTTCGGGTCCAGCTCACGACCCGACCTCGGCGGCATGCTCCTGCTCAACCAAGGACTCGGCAGCCCGTGGTGGGTCGCGGAACACCTGCTGCACGAGTCGATGCATCTCAAGCTCTACGACCTGCTCGACGGAGACACCCTCATGCCGTCCGGCGGCGGAATGTCCGTGGCGCGCCCGGTCATCACGCCGTGGAACCCGTCGATGCTGGCGGGCGCGAATCGTTGGCATGGCTGGCGCGTCCTCGCCGCATTCCACGTCTACGTGCACATGGCACTGCTGAGCACCGTTGCCGAGCGGCGGGCACCCGAGCTGGAGGCGGCCTACGGCCCGCTGTCCGGAATGATCGACAGTCGGCGCGCGCGGGCACGGGCCCGCTACCTCGGCCACCGTTTGCTGGTCAAGCGTCAGTGCTGGGATGAGTTGGGGCCCGTCGCACAGGGGCTGGCCGATTGGCTGCACTCGCTGCTCGACGTCCTCGACCCGGCTCCCGCGCCGGACGACGCCACGCTGCATCTCTACCTCGACCTCTATCGCAGAGAGAACGACCGGGTGCAGCGGATGCTGGCCGATCCGCCGGGGCCTTTGCGCGACGCACTGACGACCCTTGCCCGACGGGACATCACGAGCACGCGTGCGATCCTGCGCGACCTGGATGCCGATCAGGAACTCGCCGTATTCGAGGCCGCAGTCACCGACGCCGACCTGCCCGACGGCTATCCCGAAATTCGGCGCACCGTCGAGGCGTGCCTGCTGGCCGCGTCACCCGACGGGCACCGGACGAGCGCGTCGGGTGTGCACGACGAGATGGTCGGCGAGATGGTCGAATCGGGCAGTGACACGCTCTTCGCGCTGTCGACCGGCATCCCGACGCCCGTCGCCGGCGCCAAGCGGCAGGCCGTCAAACACCAACTCACAACGAGATTTTGCGACGACAGGGTGGGCAGGTTGCTCGCGGTTCACGCCGCCCACCTTCAGCCCGATGCGAAGATTCTCCAGCTCGGCGCCGGCGCCGAGGTAACAACGGCATGGCTGGTGGCTGGACTCGGTTCGCGCACCGACGTCGACATCTTGGTGATGGAAGGCGCGGTGGTCCACCCCGACGCGTTCGATCTCATCCTCGCCGACGCCACCGCTGCGGCACTCGACCGGATCGACGAGATCGTCGACTCGGCCCGAGCCGGCGGCATGCTGATCATCGACCACACCAAGGTCATCGAGCCGGACACCGCGGTGGCGCAGCTTCGACAGGCGGTCCTGGGCCACGACAAGCTCGTCGCTGTCGAAATCGACTGGGCCAGCGGGCTGCTGATCGCAGCCAAGCGGACCTGAACTTTTAGCGCGGCGCCGCCTCCAGCACCGAGATGGCGACTGGGGGCGGCAGCTGTGTTATCGATTGCAGGCTGAAACCCGTTTGTTCACAGAGATTCTCATGATCTAGCAGGTGCGTTCCCGACCGCCGGTGTTGACCAACATGTTCAGGTCGCCGAGATACATCGTGTACGGCATCGATCTGTCGACGACTTCGGGCAACACCGGGTCGATGAGAAGCAGCCTGCCGTCGTCGGGAATGACCCGGCGGATGTTGGCGAGAATCGTGCGCGCGTGATCGTCGTCCCAGTCCTGGACCACACTCTTGAGCAGGTACAGGTCGGCACCGTCGGGCGCAGCCTCGAGGAAATCGCCGACACGGATCTCGCATCGGTGGTCGACCCCCGCGGCGTGCAGGGTGCGGTCCGCCTGGGCAAGACCGTCGGCGGTGTCGAACAGGATGCCGCGCGCGCCGGGGTACGCCTGCAGCACGCCCGCCAACAAGGTGCCGTCGCCGCCGCCGATATCGGCGATCGTGTGGAACGGCGCGAAGTCGTAGTGGTGAGGCAGTACCTTCGCAGCCACGACGGTGCCCTGCCGCATCGCAGAGTTGAACTGTTCGGACAGTTCGGGATTCGCTGAAAGATAGTCGAAAAAGCCTGTGCCGTAGACCTTGTTGAACGTGGGGTCGCCGGTCCGGACCGCCGTCGCGAGCTCACGCCAAGCGGCGAGCATCGCCGGGTCGCCGAACATTCGGACAAACGCGTGCATCGATTCCGGCCGGTCGGATCGCAACAGCTGGCCTGCGTCGGTCAACCAGAACTGCGCAGGGGCGGTCTCGGTTACCAGTTCCAGCGCCGCGAGCGCGCGAAGCAGGCGGGTGAGCGCGGCGTCGTCGGCGCCGATTTCTTCGGCGAACACCGCTTCCGCAGCCATGGCGCCGAACACCAACGCGCCGAGACGACCGCGAGCCCCTGGGCCACCCACGTCGTGAGGGTATCGGGGCTGGCTACTTCGACACCGTGAAATCGAACCGGACGAACTCGGTGACCGGCTGGAAGCCGAGGCGTTGATAGATGGCTTCAACCGCTGGATTAGTCAGGTCGGTGAACAACACGACCTCGTCGGCGCCGGACTCCAACGCCCGCGCGGCCACCGCGGCGGTCACCGCCGATCCGTAGCCCTTTCCGCGGTGCTCGGTCGGGGTGTACACGGGTCCAATCCGCGAAACGCCCTCCGTGGGCGCCCGCAGACCGCCCGCACTCACCGGTTGGCCGTCGACGATCCACAGCATGAACTCGTCCGGCGGTTCCACTGCGATGCGCACCCTGCGCCGCTTCGCACCGGGTTCAACCTTGATTCTCAAAGCTTCGGTGCGAAATCGGTTGAGCCACAGCGCCACCAGGCCCTCGTCACGGGAGTCGGCCAGTCGGGCTTCCCCGTCGACCGCGGGCGGGTCCAGCGTGCCGAGCTTGTTCAACCGCTCCTGTGTGGTCTGCGTGGCGGCCGCCCCGGTTGCGGCACTCCACGCTGCCGCGAAGGACGTGGCGATCTGGCGTGGTCCGTGGACGCCGTTCAGTTGTAGTTGAGCGCCCGCGATTTCAGCGGCGACTGATTCCACTGCCTCCTCCGGAAGGCCGCTGCACAGCAGCGGGGAACGCAACGTCTGGAACGCAGCGCCGACCACCGCGTCTTGGTCCAAGACAGTGACGAACGTTCCCGGATTGCGGTCAACGAGGCTGCCGCGCAGGACCATCAGCTCGATGGTCGACACCACCGGATCGCGTCGATATATGTCGACGGCGACGCGGCGGAAATCGTCGGCGCTGTCGTGCCGGCGCACCTCCATGGCCAGTCCCCGCTCCGCTGAATATCGCCTAACTTCTTTGAAAAAGATAATGCCTACCGACCGTCGCGCCAGCGTAATTCGGACAATTAGCCGAGCAACATCGGTGTCGTATGCTGGCATCAGCGTACGCCGGGGTAAATGCCCTGTTAAGGCCGTACGAACACCGATGATGATTTGAGCGAAACCAATCATCAGCAACGTGGCCGCTGCTAGCGTTTCGGCTATCAGAACGCCCACCTTGGAAGCCCTACACCGTTCCGTTAGGAGATGTCAGAAGCCTCTACCCCAGTCCGTTAGGAGACTGAAATGCTCACAATGCGCGATCACCGAGTCGACGATTACGCCGAATTGGACGATATGGACACCACGGACGTCGGTGTGCTGACCGAGGATGACCGCGACTGTATCAACGAGCTCGGGCAGTTTCTGGTGGACAGTGACGGGTGGGGCCGGTTCGCGGTGTGGCTGCTGCACAAGCATTTCGTGCCCCAGCCCGGCGAGGTGTTCGTCGAACGCGCCATCCCCACGCCGCCGCAGACCCACACCACCCTGATCGACCGGGCCGCGTTCTCGGAGACCGGATTACAGGCCACCGCGGTGCGGTTCGACACTGAGGTGACCTCCGGTGTGGGCCTGGTCGGCATGGAGTTCGCCGGACCCGTGGACTTCGGACCCATAACACCGATCGGCCCCGAGGACGAGGCCGTGCTGGCGGGGTTCGCCGAACGGCTTCGCGCGCGCGGCAAGATCGATCGCTTCGGGGTTCGACTGATCCGCAATCAGCTCGGCATCTCCGACGAGCAGGAGCTGATGGAGACCTGCAACAAACCACGCCGCGCTCTGCACTGTGCGGTCATCGAAACGGCTGACCGTCCGGCAGAAAACTCCGTCGAACGACGTGGCGGATCAAGCCCGTGGCCGTTGGATCCGGGCCCACCGCGACGACATGGTGCGGAGGAGTTCACTGCTACCACTCGTGCTACCACTACTGACTTTTCCCGCGCGAACGTTCCTTACCACTCGAAAAGTGGCCAAATTTTCGAGTGGTAAGGAACGTTCGGCCCCAGGGTTGTGTGCGAAGTCAAACTAATTCGGTTGCGAGCACCTGACCGAGCGCCGCCTTGAGCGCGGCGCTCGGGTCGTCGACGGCCTCCAGAGCACGAAACGCGATGTATCGGTCGGGGCGCACGAGAACCGCCCCGCGTGGAGAGACGCCGCGCTGCTTGAGCCAGGCGGCGCGCACGTCGACGTAGTCGCAGCCATCCAACCCGACGGTGATGGCCCGCAGCGGCAGCCCGTTGTCGACAGCGATCCGCTCGGCGGCCTCAACCCATCGCTGCCCTTGTTCACCACAGACCAGCACAAAGTGGCCGCCATGGACGAGATCACACAACGGCATGCGTTGCCCTTCTCGTTCGACAAACGCGTGCGGCAGAGGGTGGCCAGCATTTGTGCTCGGCTCGTAGACGCGTACCCCGTCGACGGGTTCGGGCTCAGCGGCGCAGTCGTGGACTATAGCACCGGAGCGGTAGACATAGCCGAATTCGACATTGTGGTGCCGGAATTCGATCGTCTGGGACACGATCGCCTCATTGAGCGCGTGGCGTTTGGCCGCGGACTGCGGTGCTTCCTCCCAGAGCGGTCGCAGCTGGGCCCAGTTCTGTTCTGGCGTGTTGTCCGCCGCCAAGTTCAGCGCTCTGTCGATGGCGAAGTGGTTCATCGCATTGGCGAGCGCGTTGTCGATGTTGGCCTGATCAACCGGGCGGCGTTCGGGCTCATAGCTGTCGAGTAACCGGTCCCCGGCCCGGCCGGCCAACACAGCGGCCAACTTCCAGCACAGGTTGTAGACATCGTGCACCGCCGAGTTCAGACCGAGTCCGCCCGTGGGCGGGTGCCGGTGGGCGGCGTCGCCGGCGAGAAACACCGAGCCGACGCGGAAGGCGTCAGCGATGACACCTTCCATCGTCCAGGTGCTGATCTTGTGCACCTGCGGAGCGAAGTCGGGGATGCCGAGCGTGGCGTGCATGCGTTGAATGACCTTGTCGCGCTGCATCGCATCGGGATCATCGGTCGCGTACTGCATGTGAAACACCCACTCTTCCGACCGCGGACCCCAGCGTTGCGGCCCCATCGGGACGAGGACGCCGCTGAACGAACCGCCGAAGTCGGGGTTGATCAGCCACCGGATGAGCACGTCGTCGTCGCGTGCCCACTCCGAGAGGTCCGCCGTCATGTGAACCGACACCATCTTCATCACATCCCGCGGGCCGGACATGCCGATGCCGAGCAGATTGCCGACGGTGCGACCGCCGTCGGCCGCGATGACGTACTGCGCTGTGAGCGTGTATCTCTCATCGCGTTCCCTGTCCACAACCGTGGCTTCGGCGCCGTCGGCGGTGACCTCGAGGCCGACAAGCTCATGGTTGAACCGCACGCCGCAGGGGTTGAGTTGTTCCGCATGCGCTCGAAGAACCGGTTCGAGGCGGATCTGCGGCAGATTGCAGGTGTGACACGGACTCGCTGCGATGTAGTCGGGGTCGGTGTAGCCGCCGCCCCACGCCTCCAGCCTGCCCAGTTCACGTCCGTAACCGTCGTGGTTGCCGGCGAGACCGGCGTACCACGCGACTGCCTTCATGTTCTGCGGTGGGGTTGACCGCTCGTAAATCTCCTGCGCCACACCAACTTCGGTGAAGATCTCCATGGTGCGCTGGTTGAGCATGTGCGCCTTCGGTAGAACCGACGTGTGCGGCAACGCATTGATGAGCACAGAGTCGACGCCCAGTGTCGACAGAAGCATCGATGCAGTCAGGCCGGCGCCCCCGCCACCCACGATGAGAACCGGCACCTGCGCTCCGCGCTCGGTAATCGTCATCCGACCGCGCCCTTGAACGTCACTTCCAAGGCGGCGTCGCCAGGCCACTTGTAGGAACCGGGCCTGCGGCTCTCCTTCTTGATTTGCTTGACGGTCGCTTTGCATACGAACTCCTTGAAGCTCGCCGCCAGGCGGCCGCCCACATACGATCCGCGGGGGGTGTCGTCTCCGTAGGTCGGCTGGATCGTGGCGTGCCGGCGACCGATGCTGATGTTCTGCACAAAGAACGACTGGCCGAGCGGTGTCGGCTCCTTCCCCGCGAGCCGGTCGAGCACGGTGTTGGCGGCTCGGCCTGCCAGCGGCATCGCCGCCTGACAGCTCATCCTCAACGGCTCGCCCGACGGTGCCGCGGAGTCGCCTGCGGCGACGATGCGCACGTCGTCGACGCTGGTCAGCGTCTCATCCGTCAGCAGCCTGCCCATGTGGTCGGTGCTCAGACCGCTACGTAGAGCCAGATCCGGCACGCCGAAGCCTGCCGTCCACACCGTCACGGCGCTGGGCAAGACCCGCCCGTCGGTCAGCCGCACGCTGGTGGAGCGAAGTTCCGCGACCACCGCATCGTCGAGGATGGCCACGCCGAGACGCGTCAGCTGCCGGCGCACGGAGCCACGGCCCTTCTCGCCCACCGACGGAGCCAGAATTCCTCCGCACAACAACGTGATCGAGCCTTCGGCTCGCTGTTCGGCCAGCTCCGAGGCCGCCTCGATCCCGGTCAATCCGCCACCCACCACGCAGATCGGTGCGTGGGCAGGCAGCCTGTCCAGTATTGCGCGCAGCCGCTCGGCCTGTTCGAGTTCGCTAATCGGGTAAGCGAATTCGCGCGCACCGGGGATTCCCGCGGGAACAGTGCCCGTGCTTCCCACGGCGTAGATCAAGTAGTCGTACGGCACCGCATCGCCGGAGGCGAGCACGACGGCGCGCCCCGAGGCATCGATACGTTCGGCTGTGTCCACGATCAGCCGGACATCCTTGCCGAGCATGGCGCCGAGATCGATGGTCGCGGCGCCGCTTCGGACGACCATCTGGTGCAGCCGAATCCGTTCGACGAACTTCGGCCGCGGGTTGATGATGGTGATGTCGATATCGGGGTTCTGCTGCAGCCGGTTGGCGGCCAGCGTCCCGGCGTATCCGCCGCCGACGACAACGACGCGAGTTTTCTTCAACGCCTCCGGTCGTATGTTGGTGGTCATTGCTTCCCTCCTGTTCGGGTAGCTCTTCGTGTGGCTATGACCTCCCAGACACCTCGCAGCGACGGAGTGTGACCACGGGATCCCCAGATGTGTCGGACGTCACAGATGCCGATGTCCGGATCCGGCAGACAGTGGGCTCGACAAAGAGCGAGAGGCGCTCTCCGTCAACTACTCTCGCGACACTGGAATCGCCAATTTGCTGCCGCGACGGCAGGGCCTCCCCTACCGTCGCGCTACCCCACGACGGCGAGACCCTGGAAGCCAAATCATCCAAAAGACCTGCTGCGCAGAAAGTTCGGATGTCGATGACGATCGATGAGGACGATCGGGATGAGGCGGTCCGCTGGCTCGCCGTCCCGTTCCTGATGGCGACCGCCATCGTCTTCCTCGTCTCCGCGACCATCGCCCGCGTCAGGCCCATGTGGGTTACGGGCAAGGCCCCCCACGACGACGCCCCCCGATTGGCCGCACACCCTTCGCCGCGATACCCGACCCACCGGTGAGCCACGCGTTGACGCGCGGCGAGCGCATCACCGTCGTCTTGCTATTGGCCGGCGCCCAATAATGCATCTGCTGATGGTCGCGACAAGCCATTGATCGAGGACCTGCACGTCACGCTGATCTCACGCAACCGGTACCGCAGCAATCCGACGGGCTAGCACGCTCAGATGATGCGGGCGTGGACGCGTTATGACGGGTTGGGGAAATCCAAGACAACGACTCCGTCGGTTTCCCCGTCTTCATCGACAGAAAGCAGCGGGAAAACGAATTTCTTGAACTCATCGTGAGCGGGATCGAACGACGCCGAAAATGGTTGGCCGAGATAATAGTTGAAATCGTTCACGTTGCTGAATGTGGCAACGAACACCTGCTCAAAACCCCTGTTCAGGCGCTCGAGGCTGCCGGTGCAGTCCCCGCCGACCAGTGATTCCATGTAGCTGTTGCCATCCCTTTTACAAGCCTGCTTCAGTGCCAAGAATCGACTCGAGACTTCTTCTTTTTCGGCTTGCGTGATAGTGGGCTTGTATTTGAAACCAACAACGTGTGTTATCACGAAAAAAGGCTACATGACACGGCCGTGTGGCAACTGAAAGCGAACCAGTTCAGTCCGCGAATGGGTCAGAGTGCGTCGATGACCCGGCTCGCAATAGTCAGATCGACATTCGCCTCGTCGCGGTAGGCCTGAATGGCGCCACCCTTGTCGCTGGAGGCGAGCGGCAAATGCACGTGAACCGATACTTCGGTTTGGGCGAGCATCTCCTCGTCGGGCACCTCTACGCCAGTCTTCAAATAGAGATACCGGACCAGCTGCTGGAGTAGGCCCAGCCGCTCGGAGAGTCGTTGGCAATCATCTCATTAGTCCGTCATCCCGGGTCCAGTTCGCGGGGCAAATAATGTCCCGAAAGTAGATAAAGTCTTTGGACACGTGTCAACCTCAAGCAATTTCGGCCAACGGAGTGGTCATCTGCCGATACGGTTGAGCCAGTTGTGATGTCTGTAGACGGTGACGAAGTCCTTTCCGCGCGAACCGCGTACTCGCGCGGCGACTGGCGCGCCGCCTACGATCATTTCGGCCGCGCTCACGAAACCGCCGAGCTGAACACCGATGACCTGTCCTCGTACGGCATGGCGGCGTGGCGCCTGGGCTACGGCAGGCAATCCATCCGGTTGTCCGAACAGGCCTTCAACCAACTGCTCGCCGAAAACAACGCGCAAAACGCCGCCATGAAGGCTGCCGAGGTCGCTCTGCAGTGGTTGAACGGCGGGGACTGGACGATCACCCGGGTCTGGCTGAATCGCGCGCGCCGGCTGCTGGAGAAGTTCCCTGAGGATCAGACCTTCGCCTATCTCCTGTACGTGGACTCGCAACTGTCGGTCTGCGAGGGCCAGTACGACGCGGGGGTGCAGCGGGCCGAAGAACTCCAGGCGTTCGTCAGTCGGCTCAACTCGCCCGGATTGAATGCGCTCGGTTTTACCGCCAGCGGGCTGTCCAAGCTTCCCTATGCCCGTACCAGCGAGGCCTTCGCGGAACTGGACGAGGCGATGATGCCGGTCTTGGCCAGTCAGGTACCGGTGGATTGGGCAGGCGACATCTACTGCGCCGTCATTCACGAGTGCTATCGGCTCGGGGATCTGAGCCGCATGAAGACGTGGACCACGGCGATGGAGAAGTGGTGCGAGGGTCCAGAGGTCTCCGCATCCTGGTACGGCACCACGTGCGAGATCCACAAATGGCAATTGCTGAGCGCCACAGCCGATTACCGGGAACTGGAAGAGCGGCTGGTCAAGGCTCTGGCCGCCATCGAGGACTTCCACGCGCCAACGGCCGGTGAAGGCTACTACGAACTCGGTGACCTACGTCGCCGACTGGGCGACATCGACGGCGCTCGTGCGGCCTTCACGAGGTCACGGCAAATCGGCTTCGACCCACTGCCCGGCGAGGCGTTGCTGCGATGCCAACTCGGTGAGGACGCCGCAGCCGCCAACGACTTGCGGATGCGGATGGACGCCGAGGAGGACGCCATCGGCCGCATCCGGCTGCTGCCTGCGGCGGTCGAGATCGCACTGGCACGCGACCGCATCGACGAGGCGGGCCAGTACTGCGCCGAAATCGAGGCGGGCGCCGAGAAGTTCGACTCGCCGGGCTTCCGCGCGTGGGCGCTGCATGCCCGCGGTGCAGTGCTGGTCAAACAGGGTCGCGCAGCCGAGGCGCTGCCCGTCCTTCAAGACGCGCTGCGACGGTACCGAAATACCCAACGCCGCTACGAGATGGCTCAGGTGTACGAGTGGATGTCGCAGGCCCACCGGGCGTGCGGAGACAACGACAGCGCCGCATCCGCCGCAGCCAACGACGAGTCGATCTTCCACCAACTCGGCGCCCGGCCGACCCGAACGGTCAACATTCCGGCGCCCGGCGGCCTGACCAAACGGGAGGTCGAGGTTCTCGCCCGCATCGCGGCAGGCAAGTCCAACCGCGAAGTCGCCAAGGAGTTGTTCATCAGCGACAAGACCGTCGGCAGGCATCTGGCCAACATCTTCGTCAAGCTCGGAGTCTCCTCACGCACCGCCGCAGCGGCGTGGGCACACGAGAACAAGGTGCTACCTACATCATTTGCACCATAGGCTCGGTCAGCAAACACATCTTTGTCCCGATGTCCCGCCCTGCGTGAGGGCCATACCTTCTAAATCAGCCGGTCAAGCCGGACATCGCACAGAAGGTCAGGGACACCATGAACGCCACCGCAACCAAGAAGTTCGCATTCGCAGCGCTCGCCGCTCCAGTGCTTGCCGCAGTTGCGATGGGTCTGGCCGGGGCCGCTTCGGCCGAGACATCCAGCGGATCGGCGCTCGACGTGATCGCCCAGTTCACGGACGAGGGTCACGAGGTCGTCATCAACAAGACCGGCAACGGTCCTCTGAACCAGTGCTCAATCATCACAACCCGGCAGGATCGCCACGAACATCACGGCGGCCCCCAGAGCGACGCTTTCAACACCGTGTACATCGACGCGTTGTGCCCCACCAGCTAGCGGCACACATCGTGACGCGCAGTTGGCTGGCGCTTGGTGTGCTCGCCCTCGGAGTGATGCTGATCGGTGTCGACGGCACCGTGTTGGCGGTGGCGACACCGATGATCAGCCGGGAACTCGGGGCGACGACGACCGAGGTGCTGTGGATCGGCGACATCTACTCGTTCGTCCTCGCGGGTTTGCTTGTCACGATGGGCAGCCTCGGCGATCGCATCGGTCACAAGAAGCTGCTGCTCTGCGGCGCAACTGCTTTCGCGTTCATGTCGTTGGCGACGGCGTATGCGCCAACGGCCGAGCTGCTGATCGGCACGCGAGCGCTACTGGGCGTGGCCGGGGCAGTTCTGGCACCGTCGACACTCGCGTTGATCCGCGGCATCTTCGTCCAGCCACGGGACCGCGTCGTCGCCGTCGGCATCTGGGCGTCCGTCTTCTCGGTCGGCACCGCGCTGGGTCCCGTCATCGGCGGCGTCCTCCTGGAGCACCTCTGGTGGGGCTCAGTCTTTTTGATCAACGTCCCCGTCATCGTCGTGTTGCTCGCCGGCCGCATCGTGCTGTTGCCCGAGTTGGGGGTCCCCACGCCGGGGCCTCTCGACCTGCCGAGCGTCGGGCTCTCGCTGGTCGGCATTCTCGGCCTCGTGTACGCCATCAAGGAAGGCGCCGCCAACGGGCTTCGCGCCGACATTGTGGGGGTCGGCGTGGTCGGGGCTGCGGCGCTGACGCTGTTCGTCCGACGGCAACACACGCTGCCAAACCCTCTGATCGACGTTGCGCTGTTCCGCAATCGCACCTTTTCGGGTGTGGTCGTTGCGAACCTGCTTTCGGTAATGGGACTTTCTGGCGTGGTGTTCTTTCTGTCCCAGTTCTTTCAGCTCGTCGACGGGTACAGCCCGATGAAGGCCGGGCTCGCCGAAGTGCCTGCCGCTGTTGCGGCGACGGTGGTCGGCGTGTTGGCCGGCGTCGCGGTGCGCTTCTGGTCTCGACGCGCGGTCCTCGCGACCGGCCTTGCACTCATCGGCGTCGCGTTGGCGTCATTGACACTCATCACCCCGTCGACCGCCTACCTGAAGCTCGGTACGGCCCTGTTCGTTGTCGGCGCCGGCCTCGGCCTGGCCTACACCGTCGCCAACGACGTCATCCTCGCCACCGTTCCGCCGGGGCGGGCAGGCGCTGCCGCGGCTATCTCGGAGACCGGCTACGAGCTGGGGATGGCGCTCGGCATCGCAATGCTCGGATCGATCGTCGCCAATGTGTATCGCGGGCTGGCGATCCCGCCCGGTCCTCTCGACGCCGTGGCGTCGCTTGCGAGAGACGCTCGGCGCTGCCCACGCCGCCGCGCAAACACTGCCGGCCGACGCGGCGCGCGAACTGCTGACGAGCGCCCAAAGCGCGTTTACCGAAGGGCTGGCGATCGCGGCGGGGGTCGGCTCGGCGCTGCTATTGGCTTCGGCCGCAGCGGTCTGGTTAATGCTGAAGCCGCCGGACATGAGCGAAGGGCGAGACCTACTGAGGTCCGAGACCTCCGATTTCCCGCCCTTGCTGCGGCTTCTCCCCTATGGTCCAGCTAACTCTCCGAAAGGCGACGCGTCGCGATGACAGCAGAAGACGTTGTGCGTGCACAGTCGGCCGACGATGAGTGTCGGGACAGCGGTTACGAACCCGAACTGAAGCGAAGCCTCGGCTCATTTCAGGTGTTCGCGATCTCGTTCGCGTTCATCTCGGTCGCTGTCGGCGTCTTCGCGACCTACCCCGCCGTGCTGCAGACTTCTGGTCCGGTCGGGATTTGGCTGTGGATCATCGCCGCGGTCGGGCAGACGCTTGTGGCGCTTGTCGTCGCACAGTTCGCCGCCCGCATCGCGCTCAGTGGATCCTCCTATCAGTGGGCGTCGCGGCTGGCGAACCCGAAGATCGGATGGTTCTTCGGGTGGTTGACGTTCTGGTTCCTGGCGATCGCCGTGGTGGCGAGGGACAACGCGCTGGCGAGCCAGGCGCTCATGCCCCTGCTGGGCATGGCTCCGGATGAGGACATCGCGCGGCTGATCACGTTGGCGGTGTTGCTCATTCAGGCCGTGCTCGTCATCGCCTCCACCCACTTACTCGGGATGATCACCTCCAGCGCAGTGGGATTGGAGCTGGCGATCGTCGCGGTGTTGGTGCTCGGTTTGGGCGCGGTGATGGTCTTCACCGGCAGCGGCACAGTCGACAACCTGATCTCGCGGGGCATCGCCGCCGATGCGCCCAACTATTTCGCGATCGGCGGCGGCTTGATGGCGGGATGATTATGGGCCTGGTGACGTTGGTCGGCTTTGACTCCGCGGCGAATCTCGCTGAGGAAGCCAAGGATCCGTTTCGCAGTGTGCCGCGCGCGATCGTCTCGTCGGTGGTGGTATCAGCGGTGTTAGGCCTCCTGTTCGTCGTCACCCTCACGCTCGCCATCAAGGACATTCCCCGAGTCAGCACGAGCGGTTCGCCCGTCGCGTCGATCATTCGCGACCAGCTCGGTCCGGTCATGGAGCGAATCCTGTTGTCGGGGCTGGTATATGCGATGTTCGGCGCGGGAATGGTGATGATGGCCTCCTGCTCGCGAATGGCGTTCGCGATGGCGCGTGATTCACGATTTCCCTTTCACAGACTGATCAGTCGAGTGAATCCGCGCACTCGGACACCAATACCCGCGACCATCCTGATCCTCGTCGTGGGGGTCGTCCTCATGGTCGCGCTGCCGGGTGCCGCACTGCTGCAGTTGATCATCGGGTCGACGATCCTGCCTGCCCTCATCTATGGCGCGATCGTGGTGCTCTACCTCTCGGCGCGAAAACGCCTCGAACGCAAGGAAGGCGGGTTCAGCCTCGGGCGCTTCGAACTGCCGATCGCCTACGCCGCGCTGATATGGGTGGTGGTCGCATTGTTCGCATTGGCGTCACCTGGTGGCGCGTTGGTTCCCGACCTGATCGTCGTGGGCCTGATCGTGGCAGGCGGGCTCTACTTCGCCAAGATGCTCGTCTTCAACCGCGAGGTCCTCGAGTCCGAACCCGGCGGACCCGACGACTTCTGACACCGCCGGACAATGGCCTTCAGGTGCGACCTCACCCGTTCGGGGCGGTCGTTGATCTGTTGGTGACGTCGTCTGCATCGGGATGACCGGGGACACCGGCCAAGCTGATGACGGCTGCCGCAGCGCCGAAAGCGCCGAGCACCAAGAACATCGAGGCATATCCGCCAAGCCAACTCGCCAGCGCGGCACCGATCCACGGACTCATCGCGGTGGCCACCGTGATAGGTGCGGACAGGACACCGGTGAGATGTCCGTAATGTGCGGGCCCCCACCGTTCGGTGACTGCAGTGGCTTGCAGCAGTGTCAGGATGCCGCGCACGAAGCCGGCGAGTATCGCCACGATGACCAGCGCCAGCATCGACCTGAAAACACCGAGCAGCGCGGTTGTCGCCGCCACGCCACCGATAATCACCGCCGTTCGGGCTCGTAAACCGACGCGGGCGATGAGCATCCCGTAACCAAGCCGGCCAAGGACCTGCCCAACGCCACCCAACCCGAGCGCGGTGGCGGCCACCTGAGTGTCGATGCCGCGCTCACCCATCAACGGCACCAGGTTGACGATTACCGCATAGGAGGCGCAAGCGGCCAGCGTGAGTGCGACCGCCAATGCGACGAACGAGCGACTCCGGGTAACCCGGCTCGGCGGTTCCGCGACATGAAGTCCCGCCGCAGGGGGCCATGGCTGACGAAGACCGATCAGGTGCGCCGGAATCGTGACGACCGCCAGCAGCACCGCGAGCACGAGATACGTCGTGCGCCAACCGAGCCGATCGGCGAGGGCAGCGGTTAGAGGCGCGAACACGGTGCTCGACAGACCGGCCACGATTGTGAGGAGCGTCAGGGCGCCGACATGACGTTCGCCGAACCAACGGGTCAATGCGGCGAACGCCGGCGGATACAACACTGCGCCCATCGCCACGCCCGCGATGACCCATGCCGCCACAAACCACGGAAGGGTCGGGGCCATCGCGACGCCCACCACTGCGAGAGGGCCGACCACCGCGCCGGCAGTCATGACGCCGCGCGGACCATGGCGATCCAGCCACCGACCCACCGGTATGCCGACGAGTGCGGACGTGACCAGTGCCGCGGAAAAAGCGCCGGTGACCGCAGGCGGCGACCA
The DNA here is from genome assembly GCA_963848855.1 of uncultured Actinomycetota bacterium. Classification (GTDB taxonomy): domain Bacteria; phylum Actinomycetota; class Actinomycetes; order Mycobacteriales; family Mycobacteriaceae; genus Mycobacterium. The sequence continues at coordinate 1,760,748 of CAWKFL010000012.1, read as the reverse complement.
ACCAGATCGGTCAGAGATCTGCACCGACATGACCGAGAATGCGTAGTACAGCACGCCCCAACTGGTGATCTGCGTCAAGCACAACGTGATCAGCACCCGACGCAGGCCGGTCTCGCTCGGCCCGGCGGACCCAGGGCTGGACAGGTGCGAGCTCATTACTCGTATAGATACGGCAGGACGGTTGCGCACCCGTCACCGGGATACGCAACCGTCCAAATTTTCGGTCTGCTCGATCAGCAGCACGATGCCGTTCGAGTATCGGAGCCGGCGAGCACGGTGTAGACCTCCCGCTTCTCGTCACCCACCAGGCGACGCGGCCCATGCGCGCGGGTCGTGTACGGCCGTAACCACCTGCTGGATGGCGTCGATCACCAGCTGGGGCTGATCCTGGTGGATGTTGTGTCCGCTCTCGGTGGCGACCTCAAGCCGGGCATTCGGGACCAGGGTGGCCAGATCCTGCTGCAGCGCACTCATGATGGCTTCCATCTTCTCGCTCGGCCAGCCCGGGAGCGGGGCGTCGAACGGGATGCCGTGGGCCAGCACGAATAGCGGCATCGGACGCAGGGGCGCATCCTTGCGCGCCTGGCGTACCTGCCCGGTGGTGGCGTCGTCCGCCAACGGCGCGGTGTACCACCGCTCCGCGTCCGGATAGGCATCGATCAGCTCTTGGTTGGTGACGGTGAGCGCCTCGAACTCCGTCCATTGGTCCGGCGCCAGTGCCTCCCGGAACCGTAGCCAGACATCCTCATGGGTCGAGTCCAGCAGCACCATGCCGACCACTTCGTCCGGGTACTCGCTGGCATAGAGCCGCTCCACGAGGCCGCCCGCGGAGTGGCCGACCAGGACGTAGGGACCGGGGATCGCAGCGGCGCCGAGCAGCGCGTGCAGGTCGTTGACCCGTTCTTGCGTGGTGCGCGGCTGCGGCACGGGGTCGCTGCGGCTGGGGTAGAAGAGCGGCGCATCCGGATCGAGGGCGGGATTGCCGTCAGTGAGCGTGCCAGGCCGGTCGTAGGCACAGACACGGGTGAACGCCGCCACGCCGGGCAGGACCATCGTTCGCATGCCCTCGGGCTGTTTCAGATCCTGGCTCCAGACGTCGGCGCGGCCGCCGGCCCCGGCTTCCAGGATCACGGTGGGGCTGCCCTCGCCGCGACACTCCAAGTAGAGCGACCGGCCGCCAATATCAACCAGTCCCGAAAAGTCCGGCGACGCAGCGGCTTTCGGCGCAGGGCCGACGGCGAGGGTGCCTGCGATGGCAAGCAAGGTGGCCAGTGTGAGCGCGGAGACTCTGGGAAGGCGATCCATACCAATCCTCCTTGGCGGAGCCAATCGTGCACTAACGATAGAGCCCACGGCATGGTCGGCAGCGTCGATTGACACGGCGGTTCCTTACCTGGCGGACAGGAAAACCTTCCCTCGTCACCGACGAAGTCTGGCTTTCCGGCGATTACAGATCCGCTTCTCGGCGGCGACTATTTCTCCATGACCACGAACGCGATCGAGACAACCTTTCAGGGAAGCATCAAATCCCTGCGGGAGCTTGTCGATGTTGAGCGCGCCCGCGCAGACAAGGCCGAAGCCAAGCTCTCGGCGATCCATGCCATGGTGACCACGCCTGGTATCCCCGTGCTGCGGGAGCAAATCCTCAACATGCTTCGCAGGCCGGTGTCCGGATGACGCCCACATTTACGGATCCGCATTGAACCGTTACGCCGGCATCACCGTTATGTCTTGCAAGGCAACCGATCCCAAAACCACAACCCCCCGCTGTCACAGCACCACAAGAAAGGCACACCAATGAAGAGCATCCTCGTCACAAGTTTCGCCGCCGGAGCGCTGGCCTCGGCCGCGCTGGGGCTCGCCGGGCATGCCTACGCCGCCCCGTCCGGCTCGCCGTCGGTCAACGCCACGGTCAACCAACTGCGCGCGCAAGGGTTTGACGTCATCGTGAATCGCGTCGGCGCCGCGCCGGCAGACCAGTGCACGGTCGGCGCTGTGCGTCCCGGCCAGACGTACTCGCGCACCGACTCGGGTGCACCCGGAGCTGGCGACGACCTCGTCACCACGGTCACCTACAAGACCGTCTACGTCGACGTGAACTGCTGACACACGGCCGGAATACCAGCCCGACGAGGTGCCAGGTGACGGGCGCCTCGGAAACTTTCGGACACAGCCGCTTTCACAACAACGCCATCTCGACACCAACAAGGAGTCCCCAATGTTCGCTCCGCCAAGTCGGACGACGGTATCCCGCGGGTATTGTCCGATGGCGTCCGTGAAAACCCCGGGCGGCGGCCTTGGCAGCCCGGCGACGCACAGGCAACGATTGGACGCGAAGCGGGACGGCCGGGTCGAACGAACGGTTGCCACCAGTGATGGCGTGCGCCTGGCGGTCCGCGAATATGGCACAGTCGACGCTGAACATACCGTCGTTCTACTGCACGGTCTTTGCCTGACACAGGACAGCTGGGCAGCCCAAATCCGCCAGCTGGTCCGTCAGTGGGGCAACACGATCCGAATCATCACCTACGACCACCGTGGCCATGGCCGTTCGGCCGACGCCTCGATGCGCACTTACCGAATCGACCGCCTCGCTGACGACCTCGCCGATGTCCTTACCGCTCTGCGCGTTGAGGGCCCGCTTACCCTGGCTGGACACTCAATGGGTGGCATGGCCGCGCTGGCATACCTCGGCCGTCCCATCGAGGCCCGTCCGGTAGAGCCGCAAGGCCTCGTCCTGATCGCAACCGCGGCAGGCAAGATCGCCGAGCGAGGAATCGGCCGCTTGCTAGCCACTCCCGCCACACGGATGCTTTTTGAACTCGTTCATCACATGCCAGGAGGCGCTACGGAGAGAGCGATCAAGGCTCTAGTACGACCGATTTGCGAAGCCATTACCAGGTATCCCGGCGAAGCCAGCACCGAGCGAAATGCGCTGGCCGCAGTCGCCGCCGGCGCCGTTTCTTCCACGGCGCTGACGACTGCAGCTGGCTTCCTGCCCAGCCTGAAGTGCTTCGACCAGTACCAGACGATCTCGTCCATCACCGCCAACACCGTCATCGTCAGCGGCGGGGCGGACGTGTTGACCCCGGCCTCCCACGCACACGACCTACTCGCCGCCATCCCGGGCGCTAGTCATGTGCACCGCCCAGACGCCGGGCACATGCTTCTCCAGGAGTCGCCGCGTTGCATCAGCACCGCGATCGATAGCGCGATGGGCTTGCAGCGCCACGACCGGACCGCGTAGGACTTCAGATCACCGAGTCCCCGTCCGCGAAAGGGCGGCGGCGCGTATACGCTAACAGCGTGAGCGGGAGCTCCGACGCAAGAAGAATCTTCGCGGACGAGGTCTTGGATCCCTCTGATCCACATGCGCGCGAGACAGAGGCATTCCCGAGCCTGACTACTGATCAAGTCGAGCGCGTCTCTAGCTTCGGCGAAGTGCAACGGGTGCCGCGTGGCACCGTGCTTTACGAGCCGGGCGACAGAAGGGTCGACTTCTTCCTCGTCCTCGACGGCTTCATCGAGATCTATGTGTCCCGCGGCACGGCGCAACAGGTGGTGCACGTGTACGGACAGCACCAGTTCACCGGCGAGCTCAACCTCTTCAACGATCGGGCGATACTCGTCGGCGGGCGGATGGGCGGCGATGGACGCGTCGCCCGCTTGAACGGCGCACAGTTCCGGCGGCTCCTGGCCGCCGAGCCCGACATCGCCAACGTAGTGATCCGCGCGTTCATCCTGCGCCGTGAACGCATCATTGTGCTCGGTCATACAGCGGTGACGATCATCGCCCCGCGCCACTCCGCGAAATCACTTCATCTGCAACGGTTCCTGACCCGCAACCGCCAGCCTTACCTTCTCGCCGATCCGGAAGCCGAATCTGAGGTCGCGACTCAGTTGTCCGATCTGGGCTTCCTCATCGATGACACACCGGTGGTGTTGTGCGGTGACGATCGCGTCCTGGTGTGCCCGACTCCGCGCGAGCTCGGCGACCGTCTCGGCATCGCCGAGTCTCTCGACCCGCAGAGCGTCGCCGATGTGGCCGTGGTTGGAGCCGGGCCGGCCGGACTGGCCGCGGCGGTGTATTCGGCCTCCGAAGGCCTCGAAACTGTCGTGTTGGAGGCCGATGCACCTGGCGGCCAGGCCTCGACAAGCTCACGCATCGAGAACTATCTGGGATTCCCGATAGGTATTTCTGGCCGGGATTTGGCACACCGCGCGCAGATCCAGGCCCAAAAGTTCGGGGCCAGGATCATCGTCCCGCGCGCGGCGGTGCGACTGGTGACCGATTCACGCCCTTACATCCTCGAATTGGACGACGGCATCCGAGTGCGCGCGCACACCGTCGTCATTGCGACTGGTGCGCGCTACCGCAGCCTTCCCCTTGCCAATATCGACCGATTCGAAGGGTGCGGGGTCCACTACGCCGCCACCGCGGTCGAATCGGAGCTGTGCGAGGGCGACGACGCGGCAGTCGTTGGCGGGGGCAACTCCGCAGGGCAGGCCGCGGTCTTTCTGTCACGTCTCGCCAACCATGTGCACATCCTGGTGCGCGGCGACGGATTGGCGTCCAGCATGTCCGAGTACCTCATTCGTCGCATCGAGGCGGCGCCCGAACGCATCACCGTGCATCCGCACACCGAGATCATCGCGCTCAGTGGAGAGCGACACCTCCACACCGTCACGTGGCGCGATCTGGTGACCGGGCAGTCCCAGACCCGTCACATACCCAATGTGTTTCTCATGCTCGGGGCCGCGCCGAACACCGAGTGGCTCCACCGCGCCGTCGCCTTGGACGACAAGGGATTTGTGCGGACCGGTACATCGGCCGCCTCCGATGACCGGGCGGACTCCCACGCGTTGTCTCAACCGCTGGCCACCAGCTGTCCAGGCGTTTTCGCAGTCGGAGACGTGCGATCCGGATCGATCAAACGCGTCGCCTCTGCAGTGGGCGAGGGCTCGATAGTGGTCGCTTCAGTGCACCAAGCTCTCGGCGTTTCGTGAAACCCGCGCCCCCAAACGTTTTCGGCCGCGTAGCCCTCGATGTCACCCCAAGCGGTCAGTGCGTTGGCGTAGCGCAGTTGTGCGGACTCGTCGTCACATTCCATGAACCCGCTCTTCGGCCTCCACCGCAGCGGCGGCTTGACGGGTGGGTGCCGCAGCGACCGACAACTGCAGCTCGTGGATGTCGGCGGAGTCACCAACTGCAGCCGGCGATGATGCCTTCGACCTGATCGAGGGGGTAGCCCTATGCGCTCACAGGCACCCCGCATCCTCATCCCCGGCAGATCGTCGAGCCGCAGGTGCGACAGCGATCCCCCGTAGCGCGCGGACGGTGTGCGTGTCCCGCCAAGAATGGACGCGTCAGTCATCGATCTTTGGTGCGGACGGGATATAGACGGCGTCGGCGCGGACCGGGGCTACGCCGAGTTCGGCCGCAACCGCATCGATCGCTTCTCGAGCGATGTTGAGGTCCACCTGGCCAGCGGGGGTGAAGTGCGGGCCGATGTAGCGTTCGTAGTATTGCCGCGCTTCATCCCGCGTCAGCCGGTTGAGGAACGATGCGATGTAATCGACTGCCAGGGAGGGTTTTTCCGCGATTGTCCGCAGCGCGCGCTCGTTGGCCCGCACCAGCGCCTGCAGCGCCGGGCTGTCCAGCGGAACGTAAATGGGGTCGACCGCTACGCCCACGGTGGGGATCTGGAAGTGATCCCCTACCCAGGCCAGTACGTGAAATCCTTCTTCCTCGGCGACTTGTTCGGGGGAGAGCGTGCTGCCGACGTACGCGGCGTCGATGGAGCCGTCCCGAAGGTGTCGCAGGTCCATCTGATAGTCACCCGGTGCCCGCGCCACGCAGGCCAGGTCGCGGTCGGGGTCCAGACCGTGCTTGCGTAGGACGATTCGGGCGAAGCATCCGGGCGCGGTGTGGCCGGCATGTACCGCCAGGCGGCGCCCGCGAAGGTCCGCCATGGACTTCACATCCGTGCCGCCGATGAACCAGAACAGTGGACGATGGGTGTTGACGCTGAGCATTTTCCAATCGATGCCGTCGGTCAGCCGCGATAACAAGGCTCGACCCAGACCGATCGTTGCGCCGCGGCGCACCCGCTCGATTTCCCAACTGACCCCGTCGCGGATGGCGACGTGGACACCCGCATCCTCGTAGTAGCCCTCCTGGTCAGCAATATAGGCAACCAGTTCTTCGTGGATACCACGCCCGACGAAGGCCAGATCGATCGTTTCCATGGGACATGCCTCCTTCTAAATCTGTTGCGTGACAATCCGGTTCAATCCATGCCAAGTCCGCCGTTGACCGGCAGGTAATGGCCGGTGGTAAAGCCGGAGTCTTCACTTGCCAGGAAGGCCACCGTCCGGGCCACCTCGTCGGGGCGCACGAGGCGACCCATGGGATTGGTTGCGCCGAGCGCCCGCACCTGCTCGGTCGACAGCCTCTCGATCACTTTTGTCTCATCGACCGTGGCGGGGGCGACCAGGTTTGCGGTGATCCCCTGCGGCGCCAGCTCGAGCGCGACGTAGCGCACGAACTGGTCCAATGCCGCCTTGGCGGTGCCGAGTGTGATCATCCCTTCGCGCGGGCGCCGAGACAACCCCGTGCTGAGATACACCAACCGCCCGTAGCTGCGGGAAATCATGTTTGGCACAACAGCTTTAGTCATCAGGAATGCCGCACGCAACTCTCGGTCCAGTTTGCCGCCGAGCTGCTCCCAGGTCAGATCGGCGAACGAGGTGACGTCAAAGGGGATCATGGCGTTGTGCACGAGCACGTCGACCCCGCCCCACCGCTGTCCGATTTCGCCTACCATCGCGGCGACCGCGTCGGCCTCGGTGACATCGGCCCGGATCGCCACGGCCTCACCGCCGGCCGCGATCGCTGCCTTCACCACCTGGTCTGCTTCCTCGGCGCTGTACCGGTAGTTGACAACCACGCGAAATCCCCGCTGCGCGAGAACCAACGCGGTCGCGGCCCCGATTCCCCGACTGGCTCCGGTGATCAACGCAACACGCGCCATCGGCGTTACCTCCGTTCTATGTTGTGCTGTCCCACCGGGTTCGCTCACACACGAGCCTAGCCCCGGCCCCGGCCCCGGCCGGGAAGCGCCACATCACGAGGCACTTCGAAGAACCCGGGTTCGCCGGCGTCAACGACGGAGTTGAAGCGGTGGCGGGTTTCGAGACGCTCGTTGATCTCGCGCATCGCATCTTCCGGAAGCGAAGTGACATCGAAGTTCTCGCTTATCCGCCCCGGCGTGACGGATGACGTGAGGACTGCGGTACCGCGTTGAATGCCCCAGGCCAGAAGCACTTGCGCGGGAGTCTTTCCCAAACCCCGGGCTATGGTCACGACGACGGGGTCGTCGAGTAGCCGCGGTTCCAAGGCATGGCCCAGCGGTGCGAATGCCAGCAGAACGATGTCTTCCGAGTTGCAGTATTCGTGGAGGTCCCACTGCGGATGGTAGGGGTGCGACTCCACCTCCACTACCGCCGGCTTGATTCGAGCCGTGTTGACGACCTTCCTGGCCCCGTCGACATCGATATCGGATAGGCCGATCGCTAGGGTAAGTCCTTCGTCGACAAGGGCTTCCATGGCGGCCCATGTCTCCTCCGATGTGACTCCGTCGTCGTACACGACGGCACCGGACGAGTCACGGGGATCTTGGTCGTCGCCGGGTTGGAATGCAAACGGGGTGTGCATCAGATACAGATCGGCTGCGTCCAACCCTAGCCTGTGAAGACTCGCCTGCAGTGCTGGCTTAACCCGTTCGGGTCGATGGTTGTTGTTCCACAGCTTCGTGGTCACGAATAGGTCGTCACGGCGGACCGTTCTGTCGGCGAACAAGTCTTTGAGCGCTGCGCCGACCTCGGCTTCATTGCGGTACCGTTCCGCGGCGTCGAGATGCCGAAAACCTACCTCGATCGCGGCCCTGACAGCGTTCCGCGTTTGTGTGCTGTCGGAGACCAACGTGCCGAACCCGAGCGCCGGCATCTCACCGCTGCCATTGTTGAGGGTGAATCCGCGCTGGTACATCTGCTCACTTCGTGCCATTAGTTCGGCCTCCGTCTTACTCGTTTTCTCCGCGGACTACCGCGAGGGACGCTCAGTTACAACAAGTTCCGCGACATGGGGCGTGGTGCATTGCCCACCCTCCTCGATCAGGGCGACCGCCTGGGCTGTGGTCCAGACCGCGCTGGCCAGGAACCGGAAGTTCACCAGTGCAGCCAGATAGCCGTCGCCTTCGGGCAGACGTGGACCCGCCGTGGCGTCCTTGACGACAGCGACCTCGAAGCCCTGCTCGACGAGTTCGCGCATGTGGCCTTCGACGCACAGGTTGGCCGCCATTCCCGCCAGGATGACCTGGTTCACGCCGCGCTTGCGCAACTGGAGCACGAGGTCGTTTGACTCAGGGCCGACGATCTTGTGCGGAGAGGCGATCACGGTTCTCCCGTCGTGAATGTGGTGCTGGTAGGCGGGCAGGAAGTCAGCACCGGAGCCGGCGAAGCCGTCGGTTGTGTACGCGCCTTGGCGCCCGAACATGCCGACGGCACTCATGAACTGTTCGAGCGGATCACCGAACCGCCACTGCTTGTCGGTCGGATAGAAGTAGTGCGGCGATACCGCGACGGTCATGCCTGCCCGCTTCGCGGCGTCCAACAGTTCGCCGATGTGAGCCACGGTGTTGTTGTCGCGGATGCTGTCACCGAACACCGGCCACGAGACGCCTTCAGGGCTGAGGAAGTCGATCTGCGGATCGGTGATGACGAGTGCGGCGTGCTCATGGTCGATCACAAATTTGGAGCCGGGCAGCGCAGGGTTCTGCGGTTCGGCGTAGATGCTCAAGTCAGTCAGGGCGGCCATGCCATCCACAATAGATGACCAGTCGTCTATAAATCAACTCGTGGCGGCGCTAGTCGCCTTGCTGTGTCAGATCAGCGCAAGAGTGCTGGGACGGTGACTTTTTCGAATCGCTCATACGGGACGCGACTGCGGGTCACCTTCCCCCGGAGGGCCGCACCCTCCCACGACTCGATGAGCAGCGACGCGAGCTCTTCCGCGTCGAGGTCGGTGCGGACGCCATCGGAGGCGCCCTGGCCGGAACGCACACACGCGGTGAGAGCTTCGTCCCAGCGCTTGAGTATGCACACGAGTTCGGCGCGTACTGGTTCACTCGAGCCGCTGAGCTCGAGTGACAGGTTCCCGACGAGGCAACCGAGCAGGAAATCGCCCGCCTCGTGTTCGTCGGCGAGCGCATGGAAGAAGCGTTTGATTCGCTCCTGCGCCCGCCCCTCCGTGCCGAGGATGGGTAGCAGCCGCGCCTCGATATCCGACCAGTAGTGGTCGAGGACGGCCGCGGCGAAGGCCTCTTTGCTGGGGAAGTACGCGTAGAACGACCCTTTCGGCACGCCGGCCGCGTCGGTGATGTCCTTGACGCCACTGGCCGCGAAGCCGTTCGCGTGCACGAGGTCGAGCCCCGCGGCAAGCAGGCGGCGACGCACCTCGGGATTGGATGGCCGTGGCATGCAATCAATATTAGCCGACCGGTCGTTTATCTTCGCGCTAAGCGGGGGCGCCCTACCTCACACTCGCCGCGGAGTTTCCGAAGTTCGCGCTCAGTGCGTTTGATCCGCTCCTGCAGAAGCTGGTGGCGACTCTTCTGTTTGCGGGGCTTGCGCGCGGGCGGCGGTGGTGGCGATACGAGGCCAACCGGCTGATAGGCGACGATGTACCGCGAGTATTGGCATGCTTCGCAGTTCGTGAACGGTGTTGGCGTAGGGGAGTTTTCATCCAACTCACGCAGAACATTGGCCCGACGCGGCGCGGCCATGGCCCGAGCCGCGACTGACATACGCGAACGCAGTTCTCCCCGAGGCGATGATCGCAGCGGGCACCGCGCTCGACGACGCGACGCTACGCCGGCGCGGCCTGGATCTGTTGGCCTGGTTGGTCGAGTTCGAAACGGCCGACGGCCACTTGTCTCCCACCCCCGTCGCGGGCAGAGGCGCCGAGGATGCCAAGGCCGGATTCGATCAGCAGCCCATCGAGGTGTCCACGCTCGCCGATGCGTGCGCGCGTGCCGCTGCCGTCGACACCAATCCGATCTGGCCCGACGGCGTCCGAGCCGCCGCGGCCTGGTTTGAGCGCGACAACGATGCCGGAGAACCCATGTGGGACCCGGACACCGGAGGGGGATACGACGGGCTGCACGCCGACGGGGTGAACCTTAACCAAGGCGCGGAGTCGACCATGGCGGTGACCTCCACGTTGCAGCAGACCCGTCGCTTATCGACTGTGCTGCAATGACTTCGGTGCGGGCCGGGCTCGTCACGCGTAGCCCGTTGCGGCTCGCGGCCGACCCCGTCGAGGGTAATCACACGGCTGTTCTTACCTGGGCAGGAGGGTTTCGAGCGGCAGGACTCCCGCGCGGGTGCTGGATCGCGTACTGGCCCTCGATGAGGACGAGGTGCGCTCATCGCTCCACGATCTCGTCACCCGCTTCGACGGACGTCACCGCGATCTCGTCGGCACATTCCGCGGGAACGCCCGTGAGCTCGCCGATCGTCTTGACCCCGACAGTGATCGTTCCGAGGCGCGAATGTTATTGCTGGGGGCGGTATTCACCAACGAGTTCGCGATTGAGGGGGCGGCGTTGTGCAACCCCAGCATGGTGGCAGATCCGGACCAGAGTGGAGCCGCGGCCGGCAGCCTGCGATTCGTGATGAGTGTGCGGGGCATCTGGGAGGGGCACTGTTCGTCAGTCGGGTTCCGGACCGGCGTCGTCGACGATGCGGGTGGGGTCACGATCGACGAGCCGGCTCCGCTCGCCACCGTCGGAGCGGTCATGCCCACGCTCCTCGACGCAGCGGTATTCCGCAGCGAGCTCGCGCGGCTTAACGACGCCGGCGAGGCCGCCGACTACGTCCTCGATGCGCTCGGCGACCTCTTCACCCGAGCCGACCTCGACGAACAACTCGACAATCTCCAGACCCACCTGAGTACCCGTGGTCATGCTCCGGAGACGATGTCGCTGATTCGGACCATCGCCGAGCGGACCTATGGGATCGAATTCACCGACGGCACCACGCTTTCCGAGCGGGTGCTGTGGCCGGCGATGGGTGCGGAGGCGGCCGGTATGGAGGACGCGCGCTTCGTCCGCTTTGTCGACGACGACGGGTCGGTCAAGTTCTACGCCAGCTACACGGCCTACAGCGGATCCCACATCGGCCAGCAGCTTTTGGAGACAGGAGATTTCCGGTCGTTTACCTCCACGCCGATGGTCGGCCGGTGCCGCGGCCAACAATGGCTTTGCACTGTTTCCCCGCCGGGTGCGTGGACGCTTCGCGGACATGTCGAGATCGGACCGCGAATCGAATTCGATTGTGTACTCGGATCACCCGTTCGTGTGGACGGACTCGGCTCCTTGCCAAAGGCCGGCTCGAGTCTGGGAGGCGTTGCAACTCGGCAACTGTGGCCGGCCCATCGAAACCGAGGCCGGGTGGCTGGTGCTCACCCACGGTGTCGGCCCGATGCGCACCTACCACATCGGGGCCATTCTGCTCGATCTCGAAGATCCGACACGGATCCTCGGTCAGCTCCAGGAGCCGCCGCTCAGCCCCGCCGCCGACGAGCAGGACGGCTACGTGCCCAATGTCGTCTACTCCTGCGGCGCGCTTGTCCACGTCGAGACGCTGGTGCTGCCGAGCGGCATCGCCGATTCCGCGATCGGTGTCGCACCGTGCCGCTGCCCGAACTCCTCGCCGCTCTGGGCGGCTGAGAACTTAGACAGCCGACCAGCAATCTCTGCCATACACCGTGGGCCAACAGTGTTGACATTGGTTCTAGCAGGGCGTTTACTAAAGGTCTATCCGGAAACCGCCCCTCGGCAGCATTTATATAGGGTTCGCCGTCGGAGTCGCGGCGTTACCTGTCCTATCCCCGGAAATCGGGTTCAGACCACAACACGAACAACGACACGCGTCGGGCAACCGCAAACGCGTGCCACCCTTCAGCCATAGGAGAACCACCACGATGAGTAAGTCCGATAACAAACAAAGAAAGGTTTTCCGCGAGAACGTGATCCACGTGGGAGCGGGCTTTGTAGCGAAGGAGCGTCCGCACGTGTTGCAGGCGTTGTCGACGCTAGCGCCCCATCTGGGGAGGTGGGATCCCAGTGAGGTGGATATCGACATCACCCTGCAGGACCGCGGCGGCAAGGAGCAGCGGGTCACACTGCGGACGACCCTGCCCGGCCGTCCACAGCTCGTGGCGGTGGCCGACAACCCGGACCTCACTCGCGGTCTCTGCGATGCAAAGCGTGAGCTGATCCGGCAGCTCGAACACCAGAAGTCGGCGCGCGAACCCATGAAGAATCGCAGGCTCAGGAGCGCGACGATTCGGCATCCGACCACCAAACAGCAGCTCGCTTCCCGCGGACAGATAGAGAGACCGTCATGACGCACATCACCGAAGAGCGTGTTATCGGCAACCATGCCACCATGGGTGGGTCGACCACCGTGGCCACTCGTACTTCGTTGACCGTTACGGACGTACTGCGCGAGGGCGTCCGGCGCAGGACCACACGCAAGGAAATGACTGCGGCCCAGTCCATGTGGGATTCCGAAGGTGGAGCAACCCGAGAATGTGAGTTGCAGCCCCGCGGGGGTTCTCCGCTGGCGCCGCCTCGTGGTTTTGGTCGCTGACCCACATATCTTCAGCGCCATGAAGTGTGGGCGCAGAACTCGAAGTCGAGATCACCGCGCCGACAACATTGGAGTTCCAGATTGCCGTCGCGCTGCATCCCCAATACCCAGGTGTCCGAGTCGTTTCCTTTGTCCTGGACGGACAGCCCGTCCAGGCCCTAGAGATCAGCGGTGTGCGCGGTAACCCTATCCACAAACTGGACGCCCCGGTGGGCAACTGAAGGGTGGATTACGGCCGCGACGATCATCGGCCGAACCGACCCCGCGACGGTGAGTGACTACGACCTGTCGGTGTATCTGCGACCGAGCCACTACGCCGAGGCCGACAAGTTCTACGGCTCTGTTGGAGAAGGTCTCCTTGTGGGTGGGTACGCGGCTGAACTATGTGCCCGGCTCCATCGACCCGATCGACGGAGCGGTGGACACCTTACTCGCGGGTGCCGGGTGTGCCGCGACTTCGCGCACCTGGTGGTGGCGCTGTTATGCGCCGTGAACGTACCGGCTCGCGTTGTTTCGGTGTATGCGCCGGGCCTGTACCCCATGGGCTTCCACGCGGTCGCCGAGGCGTTCGTCGAGGGGCAGTGGCGGGCGGTCGACGGCACACTCTTGGCGTCGCGACAAACCTTGATGCGCATCGCCACCGGACGCGATGCTGCCGACATCGCGTTCCTGGACAACCACAACGGTGCGATTACATTGAACAAGTTGGTGGTGACGGCGGTCTTCGATGGTGCCCTTCCCGAGACGCAATCGACCAGCTGGTGTCGATCAGCTAAGCGCCTTCGGGGGCGAGGGGCTGACAAGTCCGTAATCAACCCCGGTGATGGGAAGCGGCGTACCGTTATAGATATCGGGCAGCTCGGTTAGCGAGCAAATATGCTCGACTGCAAAGGAATATGAAATGTCTTCGCCAACAACGATCCGCACGCCGTACGACCAACGTGTCGAACTCGTCAGGGACATGATCACTGCTCACTCCAAGCTTGGAGACAAGGGGGCAAGCGAACTTGCCGTGCACGTCCTGCACGCGCTGAATTCAATCCCCGAGAAGATGCGCTAAACAACGGCGACGCGGTGGTCCTGCATTCGCGACCGCACGGCTTCCGTGTTTCGTGTGCGCGTCTCAATCTCTATCCATTCGTCGAGCGGTCAGACGCCCGCGTGCCCCGGTCCCATAGCCGCGCCGTTCGCCGGCTCCCTATTGGTTGTGACTGGGCGCCGGTAGTGCCGATGGTTTGGCTGTTGCCGACGGGGGTGTGATCCCTTGCGCGGCGGCGGTTTCCCGGGTGCGGAAACTGCTGATCTGGCCGATCGCACTCATCATCGGTGACGGAGACATCACCGTGGTGTTTCTTCTCCACCCCGAGCTCGGCCAGCGTCTGCAAGTTCCGCAGTCGCAAGGGGCGAGCGGCGCGCCATCGTGCCCGACGCATCCCCAAGGGCGGCCGCGGCCATCGATTCGACCTCGGCGGCAATAAATTTGGCACGCTTGTCCCGCTCGGCCTCGGCTTGCCGGGCCATCGCGCGTTTCATACTGTCGGGCAATTGGTTATCCTTCAGCTCGACGAGGTTCACTTCCAGCCCCGCTTGAGGGTCGCCACATCGAGGATCTTCTGGATGTTGGCGTTAATGACGTCGATTTCGGAGAGCGCCTCGTCCAGGGTGTGTTGACCGACCACCTTGCGCAGCGTCGTCTGGGCGATCTTGGTTGATCATGGCGTCGACGTTTCTCGACGGGCGATCACCGATTCAGCGGGTCGACGACGCGAAAGTAGGCGACTGCGGAGATGTCGACGCTGACGTTGTCGCGGGTGATGATTCCCTGTGACTGGATCGGCATCGTCACAATCCGCAGCGACACCCGCGCCAGCCGGTCGATCACCGGGATGATCAGCGCCAGGCCGGGTTCCTTGACACCCACCACCTTGCCGAGCCGGAACAGCACACCCCTCTGGCTCTGCGTCACGACCTTCACCGACAGCTCGAAGTGGTCGACGCCCTGTACGTCTATCGACCGCGTCGACCTCATCGTCCTCGACTCCCGCCGGCCCCGTGGACCGCGTCGGCAGAGGGCTGGAAGCACTGATGCCCAAGCGATTTAGACCGGAGACCGACGATGATGGCGGCGGGTGCTCCACCACACAGCTCCGTGCTGGACTACCCGAGTATGCTGTGTATGTCGACGGTACTTCGTCACATGACTGTTCAATGTTGTGTCGCCCGTCGATTCGCAGGATCTGGCCGGCTCACCGGTCAAGACGGGAGCGTCTCCATGACGCTACAACAAGATCGCACCGACGTACGACACTACACGCCGCCGGAACACACGCCGCGATTACGCTTGAAGCCCAAGGCGGCCCAGAGCGGGTACGTCGACGGGGCATGGTGGCCACAAAGTGACGACCTCGCCGCGGAGCTGCCAGATCTACTGGCGGCGTTGTCCGTTCGGCTCGGGCGCATTGACCGCGTGATGTACAACTTCAACGAATGGGCGCAGGCATCCGCAAAACTCGCGACTGGCGGGCGCGGGTACGGCTCGACGGATACCGACTTCAGCCAACGAACACCATCGAAATTGTCGGACTCAACCGCAACAGGATTGTCTTGCTGGTAATCCCTCCGAACACCGACCCGGACATTGCACAGGAGTGGATGATGACCGCGATGGCGCCGAAGAACGCTTCGACGGTCGCCGACCTGCTCGGGATCGTCGACGGCGGCCGAGAACCGCACACCGCCTGTTATCGCCCGACATTTCACCGGCGCATCCGGAGGTTTCGACCATGACAGTTACCGTGACACTCCCCGGCGGGCGGAACCGACCAGTTCATGCGCTTCGGTGACGCGTACGTCAGGCACAACGACGGCACGCTCGACGTTATCCGCGGCGGCGCCAAACGGCCCTACAGCTACACATCCGGCGAGTGGACCGACGTAGAAGGCGACCAAAAGAAGTTCAACAGGCGCGGTTTCTGGCGTTGATCGACGCCGCTAGCCGCACGGGGTCAGCCGGATGGCGGCCAGGGGTTCACGTTCGACCGCCGCCTTGAACTCCTCCACGGTGGGAATCTGACGCCGCCCGCCTGTCTGCTCGGGTCCTCGCTGTTCGTGATCGGCATCGCGGCGATCGCCGGCGTCGGCGCCGCAACGGTCTCCGGACAGCCCGAACGTGGCCCTCATCATCACTCTCTTCGCTGCCGCGTTCTTCTCCCGCGTTGGCTGCTGGCCACCTCAACTACACCTTCGCCAGCACTCGCAATACCGACGCGACTAGGGGCCGGCCCGAATGGGTTTCTCAACCAGTCGACCAAGAACGTGTTGGAGACCGGTGCATGCGGAGATGACCGAGCACCTGGGCTATTACGGGCACGACCCGGCTGGGCGCGGCAGGGCAACTCGCGTATCGGCACTCGAGCTAAGACGGTGCTGTCCAAGATCGACCCGGTCGAGATCGAGATGCCCCCTGACACGAATAGTTCGTTCGAGCCGCAGATCGTCAAGAGGTCAGCGTCGGTTGACGGGGATCGATGAAATCGTATTGCCTTTGACGGCAAAGGGTTTGATGATCGGCGAGGTCGCCGCGCACGTCGCCGAAGTCTCGGCGGAGATGGTGTCCAAGGACGCCATGTCCCGGAACACCGACAAAGTGAAGGGTGAAATGACGGAGTGGTGCAACCGGCCGTTAGACTGATGCCATCGTGGTCTGTGACGGGCTCAAGGGATCGCCGGAGGCGGTCAACAAGGTGTGGACGACGCGGTCGTCCAGACGTTGTGATTCATCTGTATCGCAACACGTTTCGCTACGCATCACGGAAGTACTGGCATCAGATCGCCAAGGACGTCCGGCCGGTCTACCCCGCCCCGACTGAGGCGGCCAAGGACCGCTTCGTCGAATTCGCCGCCAGATGGGCACTCAGTACCCGGCGGTCGTCCGGCTGCGGGAGAACGCCAGGAGCGAGTTCGTGGCGTTCCTGGACTACGACGTCAAGGTCGGATCCACCGTCAATCGGACAGCCCCCAGTAGATGCCGAAATGCTGGTCATCGTCGCCGGTGTTGATCTTGGCGAGGATGTGGTAGGCGGCGGTGTGTTGGTCGGTTCCGGCGTGGGCAGCCTGGGTGTCGAGTTCCCAGTGGGCTTCCTGTGGGGTGTAGCCGCGCCCGATGAGAACCCCGAGGGCTTGGTTAATCGCTGATGCCGCGCGCAGCTGTCCCTCGGGCAGCGGCTCGGTGGCGAGGGACAGGTGCTGATCGAGGATGAACTCGCTCAGTGAGCGCGCAGTGAGCCACGCCAGGTCCGCGGCGAGGTCGACGAACGCTCCCGGTGATCCCGCGTACAGAATGATGGCCACCGCCGGCGAGTTCTGAGAATCATTGGGGTCCGGCAGACTCAGGTGCAGCGAGGTGCGGATGTCGCTGGCTAGGGCCCCCTCGGCCAGAGCGGTGACGGTGAACGGGGAATCGCTGTGGGACACAACCACGCTCAGACCGAGGTAGCTTGTTACGGCGGCTGCGGCGTCGAGGGTCAGCCGGT
This sequence comes from uncultured Actinomycetota bacterium, assembly GCA_963848855.1. Lineage (GTDB taxonomy): Bacteria > Actinomycetota > Actinomycetes > Mycobacteriales > Mycobacteriaceae > Mycobacterium. The sequence goes on along the minus strand of CAWKFL010000012.1, from coordinate 1,743,499 downwards.
GCAGGCTGTGCGCGATGTCGGTGCCGGGTTCATCGAGCGCTTCCGTCAGGATGGCCAACGCGGCGGCCATCGCTGCGGTGATCCTCACGAGATGAATGCTCCGCTAGGCGCTCCCGAGCGCCGATCGAGCCTGCCAAAGCCGAACAGGGCGAGTCGCCGTGCACGGTGGAGGATCCAGGATGCAGGTCAGGACCGTCCCCTGGGACTGAGCCTCCACCTCAACCGTACGCGGGACCCGCCGCGCACCGACAACCCGGCATGGCGATCAGGACTCAGGTCGGGTTGTGGCGGGCGCGGGCGCGGCGGACGGCTTCATCGACGATGCGTTGCGCCACGTCAGCCAATTTGCGGTGTTCGGCTTGGCTGATCGCCCGCAGCTGGATGAATGCGTCCTCGGCGCTGCGCCCGCTGCGTCCGCGGAGCAGCCCGATCGCTTGATCGATCACCGGCCGCGTCGACAGGGCGGTCTGCAACTGGACCGTCAGCGCCATCGCCTGGGCGAGGACGTGAGCGTTGTGCACGGCGACCGCTGCGGGTTTGGCGAACATTTCCCCGAGCTCGACCGCGTGCTCATCGAAGACGTCCTTGTCGCGGGAGTACACGTTGATCGCCCCGACCACCTGATCGGGCAGCAGCAGCGGCAGTGACAGTGCACTGTGCACGCCTAACCTGCCCACGCGGGGACCGAACCGCGGCCACATCTTCTCGCCGCCCAGCGACCCCGACCGCACCGTGCGGCGCTCCAGCGCTGCAGTGATACAGGGGCCCTCCTGCAGTGTGACGTACTGGATCTCGTCGATTTCGGCGACAAACGGTGCACTCGCCGCCAGCGCTTCAACCATGTTGTCGATCCGGTCGACCCGCAATAAGGTCACCCCGGCCCCCTCTGCGCCCGGGATCGCGTGCACTGCGAATGTCGCCACCTCGGTCAACAACTCCGACAAGCCCAGACTGCCCGCCACCAAGCCCGCCAAATCGCCGATGGCGGCCTGTAAATCGGAGATGTCCGCGCGCGCCTGTTCGGCGCCCAGTGGCCCTGCCGGGGTGCGGTCGGCGCCGGTGGTGAACTCGGTCATCCGTTGCCACCTGCGCTCACGTAGTCTTGCTCGGTCTCGGCATCCCTGGCCAGAGCCCGGCGACATACCCTTGCAGCCCAACAGCCACGAGGTGCTTCGTCATGCCAAGAGTACCGCCGCTGATGGTTTGGGGCCCGTCCCGGTTGCTGCGGTTGCGTGTCCGCGATGTCGCACCCGCGCACATCCACCGCCAGCTACGGAGGGCACGCGGTCGAATCGGGTTCGCCCCGAATCCGATTCGACAGGCGGTAAGGGGATGTAACGCGGGGGTGCTGAGAATCTCAGCTGGTTCGGGATGAGTTCGGCTGTCCGCTGCAGAACTCAGGGAGCGCCGGTTCCAAGGCCCTTGCATGCCTTTGATTGTCTGCACATCGGATCACCATGACTGTTCCGCAGAGTTTTCTGGCTCGATCCGTCCCGTTACCACGCCCCAGATGTCTGGCCGTAGCCGCACGTCGAGCGGCCTAAGCTGAGTGTTCTCGTAGGCATTGGGGCAGGATCACATCCGGATTGGCACTCGCTCACCTGCGCGTCGGCCCCCAGCCGAGCTGTGGCATTGTGAGCGGGGTCGATTGCCCAGAAGGTGCATCGCGTGACTTACGGTATCGGCGTAATGCTCGACAAGGGCATGATTTTCGCCTCGGACTCCCGGACGAATGCCCGTGTGGATAACTTCGCCAAGTTCTGCAAGCTGACGGTATTCGAGCGTCGCGACAACCGCGTCGTGGTTCTGCTGAGTTCGGGAAACCTGTATGCGCACCACCCTCCCGGTAACGACTTCCCAATCTCCACGCTTTTCTTACGGCGAGCTCCTACCAACCACAGCCGGGAAGTGGATCACCCACCCACCGACACGATGCCCAAGCGGCCACCGGCCTGGTCCTGGCGAGGTGCTGGTGGGCATCAAGCCTGTCTCGGGCACAGCGGCGGGCACACGTGGTGTACGTGCCGCACATGCGATGCGACGGTGTACGGGCTGGCGCTTAATAGTCATTTCACGCCGCTGGCGGAGCCGGCAGTGGTGCGTATCTCGACCATTCACAAGGGAAGCGGCGAATCGCCAATTTCATCGGGCTCGGCAGCCCGCCGGAGATGCTGCGCACCGTTGGGTGGGTCGAGACGTTGGCCAGCACCGGCGTGCACCTCTCATAGGAGCAGATCTGACCGCCCGTTAACCTCGGAATTGGTTCAGGTGTGGGGCCAGCCCACTCGCACACGAGCCCTCGGCCCGCCACCCGCGGGGATCTAGGAGGTGGCGGCCCGATTAAGACCTACTCGTCCGGCTCAGGTCGAAATATCCCGACGATTGCATGCTGCGCGTCCTCGATAGCCTTCTTTTGGACGGTCCACTGCCGTTCCACCAGATCCGTGAACGCTTTCCGCTGATGCTCGATCTGCTCGCTGATCGCCTTGCGCTGAGCCTCCCAGTGGTCAGCGATCTTGACGCCGCGCTGCTGTTCGAGGAAATCCGCGAACGCCTTCTGCTGGGACTCGACCAACTCCGCGACCGCCTTGCGCTGAGCCTCCAACTGGTTGGCCATCTGGTCCTGAATCGCCTTCATCCGCTTCTCGTTCTCCGTCACCAGCTCCCTGAACTGGTCAGGAAGTCCCGGCTGTTCCGTCATCGTCTGCTTATCCCTCCCGTTTAGATGACCTCGGCCCGCCTCATGGTGGCACCACATCCAACGCTAATCCTGACCGTGGGTGGTTCCCGCGCGGCCTAGGCTTGATGGGGTGCTCGGCGACCTCCCACAGACCACGGCCGACCAGTGGATAACGAAGCCACCCACCCCCGCCCCCACGGCCACCCGCTCGGCCCGAACCAATTCCTCGTCGGCCATCAAGCCTGCCTCGGACACGGTTGCGGCGGCCACACTAGTTGACATTGCACATGCGAGGCCGTTGTCTATGGGCCGCCGATGAACACATACTGCGTGGCGCTCGATGGGGCGGCGACGGTGCGGGGGCTATCTCTCTTTAACGGTGTTTCCGGCGGTGTTCATCAGTAGGTTTCGGCTGCCGGGAATCGGTCGCCGAAGGCGAACGCGTTGAGCGCTGGCTTCCACCGCATCATCCATCGTGCCCTCCCGACGCCGGTGGGGTCCAGGGAACGAGTCACCAGATACAGACACTTCATGACGGCCTGTTCAGACTGGAAGTGGCCGCGGGCCTTGATCGCTCGTCGGTAGGGGGCGTTGAGTGACTCAATCGAATTCGTCGAGCAGATGACCCGGCGGATCTCCACGTCGTGACGGCGGCGTCGTGCATCACCACCTTACTGCACAACTATGAGTGAATTAGGTTGCACGGCAACATTTTCCGCGCACAACAACATGAACGATTGTCCCGATCTGGCAGTTTTCAGCGGCCTACTCGGCGGTCACCCTGTCGAGCGTGGAGGACGATGGCCTCGGTGAAGACTTCCGGGTGCAGTTGGCGCACTCGATGCGAAATGGGCATCACCAATTGCCAAGGCCCGCCGGCATCACCGGCCTGGACCCCGTCCGGTTAAGCGAGGTTAGGTCGTGGTGTGCTAGTCGGATGCGTCGCTGGGCTCGATGACCTTTGTGTCCTCACGTGCCCCTGGGGTGATCTCGATGCGGCGCGGCTGGGCCCTTGCCGCCACGGGGAGGGTTACGGTCAGCACCCCGTTGTGATAGGTGGCGGTGATGTGGTCGGCGTCGATGTCCTGACCGAGGGACAGGCGGCGCAGGTAACCGCCGGTGAAGCGCTCGGAACTCAGCCACTGCACGTCTTGTTCGGTGCGTTCGCTGCGTTGTGCCGTCACGGTGAGGATGCCGCCATCAACGCTGACGTCCACCGAATCGGGGTCCACGCCCGGGAGGTCGGCGTGCAGCACGTAGTGATCACCGGAGCGGTAGAGGTCCATCGGCATGGCCAGTGGGACTCGGGCGGATCCGGGCGATGTACCGAGCAGCTGCGCGGCGAGTCTGTCGATGTCACGGAAGGGATCGGGATGGAGCACAGCAACCACCTCCTACATGCTGGTTGCCGCACCGCGCCACCGCGACGGGTGTCGGCAGGCTGCGCTACTTCTGGTTTAGCACTCCACCTGCACGAGCACCAGGGGTGTCGGCGCTGCGCCAGGTCTTCGGCGATGAGGACCCTGGTGTCCAGGATCGTCTTCCACATGAAAGGGGCCAGACGCGCCTCAATCCGCTCGCCGATGTCGAGCGATATCGGCGTCGATGCTGTCGATCCGGCCCACCGTGTCCGCGAACAAGAAAACATGTGCGCGAACAGGATTCGGTGATGGTCGGCGCGATGCCCGTTGAACGCTCGGCCCAACCCATTTTACCGGGACAGGCGTAGACTCAAAGTACGGATCCACGGCAGACCAAGGTCGGACCGGAAGAGAAGTTTCCTCCTCTCGGCTGTGGCGCCCAGCACGAGCACTAGGCACCCACGCGAAGCGAGGCCCATCAACTGGGCACAGCGCGGTGGGCTTGCGTCAGGGCGGGAAACTCTCTCCTGACGCCGAGGCCACATTTCACCGCGCCCTTCATGCACGCTTGGTAACCAGGTGGTTGATGCTTCGGACGGCCCTCCTTTTCGTCAGGAGTGCCGTCCGACTCGTGTATGCCGAAAGAATCGCGCGGGTCGGCACGCCCAAGGTGAAGGCGACGTGGCAGCCGAACGAGATCCAGATTGAAGTGAATACTGCCCCGCGAAAGCCTGAGGCTGGCAGGGCTACTTCAATAAACAGGTGAAGGAGTTCGGGGTCTACGCCGTGTACACCTACTCGGGGGTTGACCGCGATGGGATCATCTCATTCGCCGCCTCGGATGACCTGGAGCGCGTCGTGAAAGTGATCGACCTAGCCCTGGAGTACGCAAACGACAACTACGAGGCCGACGTATTGCCTGGGACTCTTGCCTGGGGACTCGGCGGCTCGGCAACGCAGAGCATAAAGCTACAGAGGACGCGCGGCGAAGCTCGCCAAGCCGGATGACCCCTGAGCGCAAGCGCCGACCAAGGAGCGGGAATGAAAAAAGACCAAGCAGACGAATTTGAACAGGAACTGTTGCAGCCGCTCGCAAAGGCTCTCCGCACGACTCTTGGTGATGCAGGGCAGGTGCACGTCAACAATGAACCGCACCTGATGACCGGCAATCGGGTCGAGTACGAAACGTGGCTCGAAGTCGTGCTCAACGATGCACGAACCGAAGTCATCTTTCGGCCCCTCAGCCGCGAAGACTTCTCAGCGGTCTGGCAATGGGGAAAGAGCGGCCGATTCATCTTCCCGATTCCGCAAGAAGGCGGCGGTTCCGGCGACAGCGCTCGAGCGTCCATTGACGCTGTCGCCGAACGCATCCGCGAAACAGCAAGTAGGTGGGATGGGGAGCCGCCCGAGTGGTTTGGCTGGTCAGTCACCTGAAGGCAACTTGGCCGCCGAACGCTAACCTCACACAACCTCCGCAGTGGTGTGTGCCCGGGGCCGCCGAGGAGGAAGTCGGCGACGCCCGGGCCACCTTCTCGGCGCTGGAACGGCTAGGCGCTAGGAAGCTATGCCGGTTGCGGTACATACCCCGATGGACACCCATCGGGGTGTGCCGCGGTTCACCATTATGGCCTTTGACCTCGGGTAATGCTGAGTGGGGCTGACATGAGTGGGGCTGACAGTGTCTGGTTTCAGGACGTGCGAATAGCGCGTCGCGAGACATCGGAATAGGTGAGCCGCCCAGCGTCAGCTGGTGTCGAAAGCTCGCCTGGTCATCACCGCTGTCATCGTCGAGGGCCGCAGCCAATCGGAGGTGGCCCGCGAGTACGGGGTTTCGCAGGGTTGGATCTCGCGGCTGGTCAAGCGCTACCGGCTCGAGGGTGAGGCGGCGTTCCAGCCGCGCTCGCGCCGGCCGCACGCCAGCCCACCCGCCTGCCAGAGGCCACCATCGACCCGATCACCGGCCTACGCGGAAGACACGCTGGCAAAGGATTCGACCACGGCCGCACACCATCGCCTGGCACTGGCAACACCACCATGGACTGATCGTGTCGGTGAGCTCCATCCACCGCCACCTATGCGTCAGATGTGGTTCCAATGTGGTCCCAAACATGGGGTCCGATCCTCGCAACGACCGCGTAAACGACCGGCAATGCTCGCCGGATTCAATCCCAAGTATCGCGCACCAATATTCGTGCAGTTCGGAACCATATCTAGGCTAGCTCAACAGATTTGTGCACAATACGTGCCCAATGGGATACCGCTACTGATTGCCGGCGGCGGCGGTTGACAACTCCACCCCCTCGGCTTGGGCCTTTTCGAGATCGGCGCTCATTGCCCGAACATGGCGCGGATCGCGCGGTTCCGCTTGGCCCGCATCTCGACCCACTTGGCCCGCTCCTCGGGCAGCCACACGAACAGCGTCACGCTGGTCGGCATGCCGTTCAGTTCGGTGTAGTACTCGCCGCGGCACTTGAGCCATTTGCTTAACCAGCGGAATGTCCTCTGCCTCAATAGGAATCATCTGTTCCGTTCGATCCGTTTGCGCTTTGCACACAACGCATTGCCGACCCAACGTAACCTTCCGAATTTGCTTGTCAGGGAACAACTTATGGAAGCAATCAAAGCAAATCTTCTGAGTCATCAGAATCGGATCTTTCAGTCAGAGGTCCCGGTACTGGTCGAGGTTCGTGACCCCGGCCGGTAGCTAAGCTAGCTGCCGCGACGGCAGGACTTGATGATCTCGAGGCGTTCCTTGAGCAGTTCCTCGAGTTCCTCGATAGAGCGGCGTTCCCGCAGCATGTCCCAGGGTGTGCGCGGCACCTTGACCTTCTTGGGTTCGGCCAGGTCACCACCCTCGAGAAGGGCGCCCTCCATGCCGTTGCGGCACAGCCAGGTGCCGGGGATCTCGGCGTCATCGGCGAACGGGACCTCGAACTCCTCACCGTTCTCGGTGCGATACCGCGCGATCTGACGCGGCGCCAGGTCGTGATTACGGTCGGTCTCGTAGCTCACGGCCCCAAGCCTGCTGCCCCTCATGACGCGATCAGCCATCATCAACACCCCTCATTGCACGTATCACCGCTTATCTGTGCAGGTTACGCCCCGGCCGTGCTCGCTACTTCGACCTGAAGAACCCTTGATCGGCGTGAGTGGTGAGGCCGAGGGTGTCGGGTCAGGTGTGGCGGGAGGCTCGGGGTGTTGGTGTCGTGCTGCGAGCGCGCCGATCTTGACGAGGTTGTGGGCGAACACGCCGTGTCCGCACCACGTTCGGGCTCCGTGGATGCAGGTGAGTTCGGTGCGGTTCCATTCCATAACTTCGCTTGATGTGGTTGATTCGGCCTTCGGATCCGGTTCGCCATTTGACCTTCTCGCGGAAGGCTCGTGGGTGTTCGAACTCCCGGCGCTCGGCGCTGGGTTTGCTTTTGCGTGGTGTCGCCACGTGGCGCACGCCGAGGTCGTGCAGGTTGCGTTCAACGGATGCTCGCCGTAGCCGCGGTCGTCGGTGACCGCGCGTGGAGTAAGTCCGGTGCGGGCGGTGATCCGTTGGATCACCGGGGCCAGCTGCGGGGTTGTCGATCTCGACGTTGTGGTCGAGGATGACCCCGCCGGCGTTGTCGACGATCTGGGCCTTATAGCCGGACTCGACGGGCGGTCACTGTCACCGGCCCAGACCTCGTCCGTATCCAGCTGCAAACGGACGACGGACCCGGCGGCGACGACGACTAGGTGCTTGGGTGCCGAACCACCCGCTCGTGATTGGGCCACTGGCGGGGACGATTCACCTTGTCCTCCAAGTGGAATTCGCGGATAACGCCCACACAAACGGGCCCTGCGTCAGCGAACACACGAGTCATCTGGGTCAGCGCGGTCCAGCTACTCGACCAGCGTGGTCACGCGAGGTCGCCGCCTCGTGGCGGCTTGGACCGCAGCCTGGACGTCAGCCTTGTCCTGGACGGCGCGCGCCTTAACAGCAGCCTGGTAAACCAGTACTTCCTGTCGCCTCACTCGCCGTGTTTCCTGCTTGGCGGCCTCGCGGACTTTGTCGGCTTGGACGTGACGGCCTTGTCTGCGTTTGCTGGCCGCCGCCCACCCAATCTTTGCGAGGAAGAAGATCGCCGCGCCCGCGGCGACAACGATCAAAAAAATAGCTGCGCTGCTAGTCATGTCCGTTCCTTCTGTTGGTCACAAGGAGAAGTTCTCCGTCAACAGATGGTGGGGCGCTGCGTTGGTCAGCACGCCGGTGAACCCGACAATCACGGCGACGAGCAATGACAACACACCCAACGATGACGATCATGCCGACGCCGCTGATCCTGGTGATAGAACTCCAGTACACACCCCATTTGTGGAATCTGTCAACAGTGTGGACTGCGACGGTTGACGTACGCCGTTGACGGGCCCGCTTGCGGCATCTGCGCGTAGGTTCAGCTCGACCAGATGCAGTCCGCACCGCGCCGGGCTGCTTGACGAAGCGTGAGGTGCAATAGGCCGCTCACGACGTAGCCGGTTCGGGCGAATCGTTCGAAGGTGCCGTTCTGGACGATCTCAGTCGCGGTAGAGGCCGAGGCCTGGTCAAACATTTGTTTCCTCCTAGCCGGCCGGGTGAATCATCATCCGGCCGGCGCTGCCTTCCAGGGTGGGCGAGGCTACCTGGCTCTGGGCATCACTGGTGGGGCTTGCTGGCCGTTGGAGGCTGCTCGAGCTGTCTCACGGGTTTCGGAATCCGTGTGCGCGGTGTCGTCGGTTTGCGTGTCCGGGTCAATCTTGTTGGCACGGTCGAATTCCTGGTTCACCTCGTCGCGGGCGGTGGCCGCGTCGCTGCGACGGATCTGCGCCTGGTGTTGTAGGCCGGTCGCGTGCGCTGCTTTGGCGTCGGCTTCGGCTTGAGCGACGCGGGCCTTGGCCGCCGTTTCGTCGGCGAGCGCCTCCCGTTGCCCTACCTTGTGGGACTGTTCGGCAGCTTTGTCGCGGATTTCGCCGGCCTCGACGCGATGGTGTTGGGTGCGTTTGTTACGCGCCACCCATGCAATTGCGGCGATGAGCAGAACTGCGACGACCGCGACGACCGCGATCAAAACGATGGTGTTGGTAGTCATGTTGACTCCTAGATTTGGTTGAGAGGGTCGATGGTTCGAATCGGTTGTTGACGTTGGGGACTGGGCTCGGCATGGAGCAGCCCATCACCTTGGCGCTGCCACCTGGCAGAGCGATTTAGTAATAGGTCCGGCGGCCGCCGACGGCGCGCCCCATCGATCCCATCACCGTGAGGACTACGCCGATGATGAGGACGATGATGCCGATCGTCCACAGGATCGAGATGTTGAGGAGAAACCCGGCGATGAGAAGAATGATTCCGAGAACGATCATGGGTGTTACCCGATTCCTTGTGGGGGTGTAATGGTCAGCGGTCAGTGCTTGAAGACGTCTTTGGCTTTGGCCCCTGCCTGTTTGGCGTTGCCCTTGGCCTGCTCGACGCGTCCCTCGGTGCGTAGCCGGGTGTCGCCGGTGGCCCGGCCGAAGTACTTCTTGGCGGAGCCCTTAATCGCTTCGGCCTTATGGGCCAGCTTCTTGCCTATGCTCATGTGGGATTCCTTCGGTGTTGTGGCGATTGCAGACCGACCGGGGACAGGTATCGACCGGAGCTCGGTGTTACCGGTTTGATCGGGGTTCGGTGCGACCGGGTTGTGTCACGTTTGCGCGGTGGCGTCCGGATGGCGATGGCGCGACCAGGGACGGGGCCGCCGCACTCGATTCCGGCCCCCCGGGCCCCCGGCCGCGGAGGTGTCCCGCCCAGATTTCATCGTTGAGCCAGCAGTACCCGTGTTCTGGTGTTCGAGCAGGATGGCGCGGTCGCGGTTTACAAACGCCGTTTCGCGTTGGGACTGTGCCAGTTCGCGGCGCGCGGCTTTCCCGCGGCCCGCGGCGCGGTGGGCGCCGGCCAACAGCGTGCTCATTCCGAGCATGGCCACCGCTCCGACCACGATCCCGAACAGGAAAAGCGTGCCCGTCGATCCGGTGACGTGGTAGCCGAACACGGCGAAATTCTCGGTCAACGGGTGATCGGCGCCGGCATTGCTCAGCACGCCGACGATCCCGACGATCACCGCGATGAACAAAACAGCTAATCCAATGATGACGATCATGGCGACGCCCTCTGATTCCGGTGCTAGATCTCCCAGTAGACTCCTAATTAGATCGTCTGTCAACAGTGTCGACACACGCCATGTGTCTACAGTGATGTCAGGAAGGGTCACTCGTATGCCAAGCTCTCGACTACAACCGCGGAAGTGAGAGGGCGCAGTGATCGTGGATGGAAGTACTTGAGCCCCCGGTCGGCAGCGTCGATAAGGCGCTGGCACTGGTATCAAGCCCCGACCGCATCACCGCCACGCCCCCATCGACCATTGACCGGCGTGGGCGTCGCGACTTCCAGACGCCCAGCGGGGCGGTGCCCGGGAGCGATATCCAACGAGTGCGCTGGACTTCTCAGAACCGCCCGGCGGCTCGCTGCCGGGGGTGTAACGTCAGCCAAGTTGGGACTAACAACCAGTCCGGATGGGGCCAGCTGTCCGCCGCTGTCCTCGCAGAGCAATAGCTCGCGCCGAACAGGTCGGTGACAACCGCGTGTCGGGGATCACCATGAATGCTCCATCCGCCCCCCTCACCCCAAATAGTTTCGGCAGCCTTGTGCCGCCCAGGCTGGAGTCGTTGACTGTGTCATTCACCGGCCGCCAACCCGCGCATGGTGACGCATGACGACTTCCGCATCCGTGCTGCCGGAAGGCGGCTTTTTTTCCAGCCATGGAAGGGTCACACCGCGGTTAGGCAGTCGTCGGCTGAGGTCGTCGGTAGCCGTCATCAGCGCCCACGGCGACATCGACGCATCCAACGCTGACACTCTGACCGAGTACACGCTGGCTCATCTGATGCGTTGCCGCGGGCTGATCCTTGATCTGCGCGGCCTAAATTTCTTTGGAACCGAGGGCTTCTCGGCACTACACAGGGTCTCAGTCTGTTGCGCGGGCGCCGGCATAAGTTGGGCACTAGTGCCCGGTGAGGCGGTCTGCCGGGTACTGCGGATCTCCGACCCAGAGGGCTTGCTACCCGCCGCGGGCACCGTCGAGGCGGCGATGACCACCTTCCACGACCAGCCTCACCATCCACCACAGCCCGTCGCGAGCCGCAGCAACCCGGGGCAATCCTGGACATGCGAACGGACGGTGTGCTTGGTCTGCGGCGGTACGCAACAGGTCTGGCAGGAAAGGCCGACGTTGACCGAAACAATCGCCTCGCTCGATGGTCGTGCGCGATCGGCGGTGGTTGACGCTGTCCAGCGTGATGTCGTGGACGCCGCAGTGCCCGTGACTGATGCCGAGCTGAGGGCACGCTTCGAGCACGACGCGATTCCGCTGCTCGATCAGCTTTATCGTGGCGCGTTGCGGATGACGCGCAATCGCGCCGACGCTGAGGACCTTTTGCAGGAAACGATGCTGAAGGCCTACGCCGGGTTCCAGTCGTAGCCGTGGATCAGCTCGACCTCCGGTGACCACTCCCACCGCTGGGCGGTGAAGTAGAAGCGATACCAGCTCACCCGCTGCGGGGTGCCGCCGGCCAACGCCGTTCGACCGGTGACTCATCGAGCCCATCAGCCGTCATGATCAAAAATCTGTTCACAGATGCGGCGCGGGTCGATGAAGCGCGGTGACGGACGGCGAGCGCGTGCCGCGCTAGCTGCGCTTAACGTCAGGGTGCCCCGGCGCTCGCCTTCAATTGGAGCTTCGGCGCAACCAATCACTGCCCCTCGGCGGCATTCCGCGGTACCACCGAGGTAGATCGGTGGATTCCTGCATCGCGGCCTGGGCCGACATCTCTGCCGGCCGGCGCAGAGCTTCGCAAACGTCATTGGGAACAACGAAGACGGTGCTTTGAACCCGCAGACACCTGTGCAACCGGAGAACACCGCGCGACTGCGTTGCGCACCTTTCTCATGCAAACCGAGGAGCCTCCTTGCACTGACCGGAGGTTGCCGCGTGTCACCGCCTATCGCACAAACGGCGATGCCAGTTTATTTACAGTTGCATCGTGAATCGCCCTACACCACTTTGCATTTACAAGCTGTCGGCGTCGTCTGAAAACTGACCCCGTGTCGACGCCCGAATTTTGACCCCCTTCGTCTGAGTCTCGGCTTACGAGCTGAGAGGAGAAGGGAGTTGTTGGCTGTGGAGGACTGGGCTGAGATCCGCAGGTTGCATCGAGCGGAGGGGTTGCCGATCAAGTTGATCGCTAGGACGTTGGGCATTTCACGGAACACGGTGCGGGCGGCGTTGGCTTCCGATGGGCCGCCGAAGTATGAGCGCAAACCGGCAGGGTCGGCGGTGGACGCGTTCGACGACGCGATCCGCGCCCAGCTGACGGCGGTGCCGACGATGCCGGCCTCGGTGATCGCCGAGCGGGTCGGCTGGACGCGTGGGATGACGGTGTTCAACACCCGGGTGCGGGAGCTGCGTCCGGCGTATCTACCGCCGGACCCAGCCGGGCGCACCACTTACGACGCCGGCGATATCGCGCAGTGCGACTTGTGGTTTCCGCCAACGACGATCCCGGTGGGTTACGGGCAGAGCCGCACGCCGATGCAGTTGCCGGTGCTGACGATGGTGTTGGGCTATTCGCGGTGGCTCTCGGCGATCTTGCTGCCCTCGCGGCGGGCTGAGGATCTGTTCGCCGGCTGGTGGCAGCTGATTGCCGCGTTGGGTGTGGTGCCCCGCACCCTGGTCTGGGACGGTGAAGGCGCGATCGGACGGTATCGGTCCGGCAAGTCCAAGCTGACCCGCGATTGTCAGGCGTTTCGCGGGGTTCTGGGCACCAAGGTGGTGGTCCTCAAACCGCGCGAGCCCGAGCACAAGGGCATCATCGAGCGGGCTCACGATTATTTCGAGCGGTCGTTTCTGCCCGGCCGAGTGTTCAGCGGCCCTGGGGATTTCAACCACCAGTTCGGGAAGTGGTTGCAGCTGGTCAATGCGCGTCGGCGCCGGGTGTTGGGATGTGCTCCGACGGATCGGATCGGCGCGGACCGCCAGGCGATGCTGGCGTTGCCCCCGGTGGCTCCGCAGGTCGGGTGGCGAAATTCGACGCGGTTGGCCCGCGATCACTACGTCCGGTTGGACTCCAATGACTACTCGGTGCACCCGGGGGTGATCGGTCGGCGTATCGAGGTCCTCGCGGATCTGGATCGGGTCCAGGTGTTCTGTGACGGCAAGACCGTCGCCGATCATGAACGGGTGTGGGCCTGGCATCAGACCATCACCGATCCGGAACATCGCGAAGCGGCGAACATGCTGCGCCACAACCGTATTGGTGCATTGCGCCCGGTCCGTGAACATGACGATCAACTCATGGTCGAGCAGCGTTGCCTGGCTGACTATGACGCCGCGTTGGGCATCGACGTCGGTGAAGGCGGGTTGGTGTCATGACCACCAAAACGGCCGCGACCAAGACGGCTGCCGCCTCGTCGACCAACCGGGATCTGACCGCCGAGATCAGCTTCCTGACCCGCGCCCTGAAAGCCCCGACGATGCGCGAGGCGGTGGCCCGACTCGCAGAGCGGGCCCGCGCCGAGTCCTGGACTCATGAGGAGTTCCTGGTGGCCTGCCTGCAGCGTGAGGTCTCCGCACGTGAGTCGCACGGCGGTGAGGGCCGTATCCGCGCTGCGCGGTTCCCATCGCGAAAGTCGCTGGAGGAATTCGACTTCGATCACGCCCGCGGCATCAAACGCGACGTCATCGCTCACCTCGGGACGCTGGACTTCGTGGTCGCCAAAGACAACGTCGTGTTTCTCGGCCCGCCGGGCACCGGGAAGACGCATCTAGCCATCGGGATCGCGATCCGGGCCTGCCAAGCCGGCCACCGGGTGCTGTTCGCCACCGCGTCTGAATGGGTCGCCCGACTGGCCGAAGCCCACCACGCCGGACGACTCCAGCAGGAGCTGATCCGGCTGGCCCGCTACCCGCTGATCGTCGTCGACGAAGTCGGCTACATCCCGTTCGAGGCCGAGGCCGCCAACCTGTTCTTCCAGCTGGTTTCCTCCCGCTACGAGCGGGCCAGCCTCATCGTCACCTCGAACAAACCGTTCGGCCGCTGGGGTGAAGTGTTCGGCGACGACGTGGTGGCCGCGGCCATGATCGACCGCCTCGTCCACCACGCCGAAGTGATCGCGCTCAAAGGCGATTCGTACCGCATCAAAGACCGCGACCTCGGGCGCGTCCCGGGATCGACGACCGAAGAATGAACACCTAGGGGGTCAATTTTCAACCGTCGAAAAGGGGTCAATTTTCGGCCGCCGTTGACACAAGCGCCGGGACTTTCGTCGATGAGCGCTTCTACTGACGAACAGGCCCGTTTGGCCGAGGTCAACCGAATCGTCGAGTCATATGGCCCAATCCTTTACGGGTCATCGGCTGGAGGCTTTGAAAACGGATTCCTCATATTTGAGGCAACCCGCCGCTATCGGCTAGGTGCCGACCTCGCCTGCATATTGTGCTCACACGCCTGCTGTGAACGAGAGCTTGCTGTAATTCTGCAATGGCAACAACCTGCTACGCCGAACGCCGAGCGCTGGGGTTTAGGCCGCCTTATCCGCACCGGGAGAGAACGAGACTGGTTCGATGCCGACCTTGCATCGAAACTTGAGCAGGTCAACGAGAACCGACGCAGGCTGTATCACTTACAGGATTTCAACGCGCCTACTAGCCTTTGGAGACGCGCAATACGTACGGCAGACAATCCTGTAACCAAGGACGATGTCGCCGCCGCAATTCCTGGCACTCTTCGGCAGGACGCCCTTGATGCGCTCGACTGCGCCTTTGCAGTCCGAACGGTCAACGGAGTGCGCAAAGACGTCGAACGCGGCCCAGTCGGCGTAATCGGCACCCACCGGACCTCCCAAATCTCCCAAGCGCTTCGCGAAGGGCGTCGATCGTGTGGCCGCGGCACGACTTGGCGTCAAACTCGTCATCGCGCTCGGCAAGCAATGCCGCTCCCGGGGTCCATGCCCAGGCGCGAGGCCGCATGTCTCGACTCATCGAGCCGTAAAACTTGCTCGTTGTGCGCAACTGGATGACCGTCGCCAACTCGGTTTCCGCAGCGGGGACAGTCAACATCTTGGCGACCTCGTATGAGATCTTCTCCGCCCAGTCCTCTCCCCGAACGGGCACGTCGGGCTTATCGCCGAGTCGCTGACGTTCCTTCGACAGTTTCAGAGTTTTGATCCTGGCGGCTTGAACAACCAATGGCCGGCATGCCGCGAAGAGTCGGGCCCTATGAACCATCGCTTCGCCTCGTCGCCACCTGGTTGGCTCTCTCCGCGCGTCCAGCCGGCGAGGTCGACGACTTCGTAGCTGTCCACCACGGTGCGAACTCTAAGTGGTGCGCGTCGTCTAACACGGCCACACAGCAGACCGGCGCGCCAGCTTACGTTCGGTGCCCCCGTGGACATCACGATTCACGCAGAGTTACACACACCTTGTGACAATCCCGGCTCTTCAACCGAAAGCAGGCCCACTCGAAAGTGGGCCTGACCTGGGTGGCAGGTGCAGGATTCGAACCTGCGTAGGCGTTAGCCGACGGATTTACAGTCCGCTCCCATTGGCCGCTCGGGCAACCTGCCTGGGTGCTGCACCGCGGGGTGACCCGGTTTGGTGCGACTAGCAGGGTACAACGAGGATGGGCTTAAGACGAAAACGCACCCGACCACCGAGGAGGACAGGGTCCAATGGCGGATTCATCGTTTGACGTCGTCAGCAAGGTCGACCGCCAAGAGGTCGACAACGCGCTGAACCAGGCCGCCAAGGAGCTGGCCACCCGCTTCGACTTCCGCGGCACCGACACATCCATCGCCTGGCAGGGCGAGGAGACCATCATCATCACCTCGTCCACCGAGGAGCGCGCGAAGGCCGCGATCGACGTCTTCAAGGAGAAGCTAATACGCCGCGACATCTCGATGAAGGCCTTCGACGCGGGCGATCCGCAGGCCAGCGGCAAGACCTACAAGGTCAGCGGCACCATCAAGCAGGGCATCTCCAGCGAGGACGCGAAGAAGATCACCAAGCTGATCCGCGACGACGGCCCCAAGGGCGTCAAGACGCAGATACAGGGCGACGAGGTCCGCGTGTCCTCGAAAAAGCGCGACGATCTTCAGGCCGTCATCGCGATGCTCAAGGGCGCCGACCTCGACGTCGCGCTGCAGTTCGTCAACTATCGCTGAGCGCGTCGGGCGGTGTCATGGTGGCGGCGAGACCGCCGAGGATGAGATCGAGGCCACGCTCGAGTTCGGCGGCGCCGTCGTAGGACGCCAACATCGACGCCAACGCCCGGACCTGCGGGAACTCAGTGACCACCAGCCGGTGCAGGCCCAAGCGCAGCACATCGTCGGTCTCGTCGGGCCGTTCGATGACTTCCTGCAACTCGGTGAGGATGTGCCCGTGCAGGTAGCCGAACAGCACGCGGTAGATGTGCAAGGCATCGACCCCGCCAAAACCAGCGGAAGTGAGCAGCGCCAGCACGTCCTCCAACGGCCGCAACATGCCCGCCGGCCGCTGCCCCAACGGCGTGGCAAGCGGCCGAGTTACCAACAGCGGCACCACGTTTGGATGCTCAACTGCCAACTGCCGAAAACCCCTCGCTACGGTGCGCAGCTGACCCTTCCAGTCCGGATCAGCCGGATCCACCCGCAGTTGCCCGAGCACGATCTCGACGACGCCATCGAGCAGCGCAGCCTTGTTCGGGACGTGCCGATACAGCACTGTCGGATCACGCCCCACCTCGGCGCTTAGGCGGCGCATGGATAAGGCATCGATACCGTCACTGTCAACGATTCTCAGCGCGCACTGCAAGATCACCGACCGGCTGACCGGACTGTTCGCGGCGGCGGGGTTGATACCGTCGGCGGGCATAACAGGCACGGTCGGCTGTTTCATCATCACTGCAGCCTTCCCTTCGGTTGGCATGGCAACATCGTATGTTAACGCCACCCGTCAACATCGTTGACAGATCGCTCTGAGTAGGCGTGTACTGGAGTTCTAGCCAAAGATGAGGAGGGGTTGAATGCTATCATCGTCGGCATGATTGCCTTCCTCGTCGCGGTCTCGTCGCCGCTGCCGAGCAAAGCTTGGGCGGGCCACCCGCCGATCGAACGTCACGCCGTGTGGGGATTTCACCCCAAGCGGTCGACCGACACAATGTTCCTCTTGAGGATCGTGATCGGCGCGGTGGCTTCGCTCCGCCTGGCCGAACTGATCGTCGGCGGGCTGCGCAGCGCGAGCCGTGCCGCCGACGGCCGACGCGCCGCTGCCCGGGTCCGGCGCAAGAAGGCATTTAGCAAGCGGGCTCGCGACACCCGGCTCGAACACCAAAAACGAGCCGACAAGACCTAGAGCGGGCAAAGCCCTAGGGGCCCTTCGGTGAGAATGCACCGCGTCGAAGTCCGTTGCCGGATCGCTGGTGGACGATAACGAACGCCGGGCTGTCGGACGTCGGACGCGGTCGCGGGCAAGAGCCGCCAAGAACCGGCATTGGGTCCGCAGCGACGCTCGACCAAAACTAAAGAGGCGGACATGGCTACCCACACAATCGTGTTGATCGTTGTAACCACACTGGCGGCATTTGTGCTCGCAGGCATGATTGCGGGAGTGGCACATAAGACACGCACCAACCATCGTCACGTCAGCGGCGAGACATCTGGTGACAAAGCCGGTGAGGACGCCACGAGGGACCACAATGCACGGCCCCGGATCGACGTCAGAACAGTCCGGGCGGGTCGCTTGCCACAGCGAGCGACTGTCCATCGCAGCGTGTCAATCTCATCTCACGATCAGTTGAACACGCTCGGTGCGGCCGACGAGCTCCGCGAAATTCCCTAGCCTGATGGACATTCGACTCCGGCGAGTCGACCGACAGTGACGTCTCGTTCAGGACTGCTGAGCGTCGGTGCCGGCGCACACGAGCCCGCAACGCTGTTCGTAGTCCCACTATTGGACCGCCCAATGGGACGGTTGGCGTAGCGTCGGAGCGGAACTTCCGCTCCGAGGCAGTTTCCGGTGCGTCGTCGCAAGTGGCCACCAGGAGCCTGTCGGGTAGCGCCAGCTTGTGGATGGTTCGAAGTGTCAAAAGATATTGATGCAGTAGCGAACCAGTTGTGTAAGGCAGGTCATACTTGTCACACAGCGCTCGAACGCGTACCGCGATCTGCGCGTAACGGTTACTGGGCAGGTCAGGGAACAGATGGTGCTCGATCTGGTAACACAAGTTGCCGCTTGAGAATGCCAGCAGTGGACCAGCTTTGAAGTTCGCAGCGCCCAGCATCTGTCGCAGGTACCACTCGGCACGACTTTCCTGATCCAGCACATCCGCGGTGAATTTCTCCGCGCCGTCAGGGAAATGCCCGCAGAAGATCACCATGTAGGCCCAGAGGTTGCGTAGCAGGTTGGCTACTGCGTTGGCGACCAGGGTTCTGCGCCAACAGGATCGGCTGAGCAATGGGAGGAGGACGTAGTCCTTCATGGCCTGGTGCACAATCTTTTTCAACAACACCCGCACCTGAGCGGACTTTTCGGCTGATGACCGGTCCAAATCGACATCATGCACGGCGATGCCCCACTCGAACGTGGCCGCCAGCAACAGATTCTGAAGGGGCTGCAACAAGTGCGAAGGCCGCCAGGGCTGGTCGCGGGTTACCCGCATCACCCCAAAGCCGAGATCATCATCCCTGCCGAGAACATTGCTGAACACATGGTGGCGGTAGTTGTGGGCAGACCTCCACTGCGAAGACACCGCGACCATGTCCCACTCCCACGTGGTCGAATGAATTTCGGGGTCGTTCATCCAGTCCCATTGGCCATGACTCACGTTGTGGCCAATTTCCATGTTCTCGACACTCTTCGCAAAAGCCAGCGCTGCGGTTCCCAACATCCAGCCGGCCCGCGACCGACAGGTGCCGAGGAGGAGGCGGGCCGTCACGTCAAGCAACCTCTGGAATCTGATAGTGCGCCGGATATAAGCGGCGTCGTTCTCGCCGAGTGACTCCGTAACGTCGTGGCGAATGGCGTCCAGTTCGTATCCGAGGCTCTCGATGTCTGCGTCGCTCAGATGCGCGTACGCAGCGATGTCGGTAATTGCCATTGGGTGTCCTGGGTCGATCTGGCCGCGTGGGCGCAGGAGGCGGTTGGGCTCTTGCGAGAACCCGATAGGAAGCGGACGACCAGTCGCGACTTATTAAGGACGACGATAGCGCGTCGGCGCACAGCCCCAGTCTAGTGCTGCCAACGTTGTGCGTCAACGCTGTGTGTCTACACGGAACCTTCGGAGGGAGGTCGAGGAATCGGCGACCAATCGAGCCCCGAACACGTCAGAGGCACAGTGATCTCTGACCTTGCTCCATGACGAGAAGTGCCACGGCGCATAATCTTTCGTCCAGCTAGCCGCCCCAGTTCTAGCCGATCGATACCAACTCGTCGATCGAGTCCCTTGGGAGATCGCCGTCGACCACAGCCGTCACCAACAACTTGTGCAGAATGATCTCGCCCTTGTGGTTGTCAAGGAATGCGGTGTCAGCAGCGTCGCGGCCAGTTGCAATGCGCACCAACGTTTGTCGCGGTGCCAGCAGGGTACCGTCGACCACTCGCCACTGTCCCTCAACGAACGCCTCGGCGACCGCATGGAAGTCCATTGGAAACAGGCCTGGCGCGTACACCGAGACAACGCGGGCCGGTACGTTGACGGCCCGCAGCAGCGCTACCACGAGATGCGCGTAATCGCGACATACGCCGGCGCCGGAAAGCAAGGTGTCCACTGCCCCATCGATTGGATCGCTGGACCCCGGTACATAATTTAGGCGCGTGCCCACCCACGACGACACCTTCTCCAGCAGCGTGGTCGAATCGACGTAGTTGCCGAATTCCGTTGCGGCGAAACCATAGAACTTGTCCGCCTCGGCGTAGCGGCTTGGACGCAGGTACATGGAGAGGTCGTATTCGCTCACCGGCGCCGGGTCCGTCCGACCGATGACTGTCGCGGTGTAGTCGACCTTCAACTTGCCAATCGGAGCCTCGAATTTGTGGATGCGATTGCCGTGAGTACCGCTGATCTCCAACGGTTGGAGTGGCTTTCCGTCCAGGACGAAGGACAACGACTCACTCAGCTCGGTGTTGGGATGCGGCGCGACGGCAATCTGGAATTCCAATGTTGTTGGCGAGACGATCTCAACTTCGAGCTCTACGCCGACGTGTCGTTTCATCTCGCCGATGTTGGGCGGTTCTGCGGTCCACGGCGATGTGCCGACGTCTGCGATGAACCCTCGGCATCGCCGGACGCCGACCCACCTTCTCGGTCGACTGCATCCCGGTGGGACGCGCCGCCTTCTGAATCCCAGGTGGATCGAGCCGCACCGATTTCGTTATGGCTGGTCGTGCCCATGTCGGCATGGTTTCCGATCACCCGCTCATCCGTGATGTGCGTCATGAAATCTCACTATCTGCCCGCAGAAGCGGGATCGTGTTCGTCTACTCGTCAAAGACAGCGGGCTCGGGGCCCGGTCGCCGAATCGTCCTGCGCCGCATCCTGCGGTTGTTCATGGGTTCGCCCGCCGACTTCTGGTGTTCGATCTGCCGGATCAGCTCACGCTTCGCCTCAGTGAGAGCGCGGTCGATGTCCGGGTTGTCAGCGACCGCCACCAGCGGAGGGCGTCCTGGCAGGCTCGTGCGCAACGTGACGCGCTGCTCCTTACCACCGCGCTCCTGTAGGGACACATCGATGTCGACGTCGTGAGGATTCCACCGACCCAGGTGCGGCGCGAGTCCCGACAGCGCAGCCAGCACATGCGGACGTTCCTTCGCAACGAAACCGACACCCACATGGATCACGTTCTCGTCAAGAATGTTTCGCTGTTCGCGGTCAGATGTGTTCATCATCGCTTCCGGTTCTGTCAGAACGTCATGGCGCCGGTGGCAGGGACCGCCGTCATCGGCACGCCATCCATATCGACGTGCCAGGTCCCGTACATCATCGACGGCGCGGGTTCTATTTGCCGATCGATACGCATCTGCCGCACGTCATCCTGAAAGTCCTGCTGCTCCTGAAGTATCTGGCCGATCAGTTCGTCGTCGCGGCGGGACATCTTGTCCAGCGTGCCCATCATCGACTGGTCTGGCCGCACCACCCACGAGGCGCGGGTGTCATCGAGCGTCGCCGTATACATTCCCGCCGGGGCCGAAACCGGCGGCGCCGCAAAGGATTGAGCGATACCGTTCATGGTCAGAGTGCCCTTCACCGCGGTGCCATCGAACGCAGCTGTCACGTGATCCTGGTATGTCGAGGTCAGGTCGATCGCACCGTCCTGCTCGGTCCCGGAGAAATACGCTTCGTCGTTGACGCCGTTGGTGACAAAAGCGGCGACGTTATCGCCGTCGACGGTGATGGCCATTGCCATCGTCTTGCCGTCCGAGCCTGACATGTCGGCGATGTACTTCCCCGATTCGGGGAATGCCACCGCCTCGCCGACCGGCGGAGCGGCGTGGGCAACGGATGCCACGGGCAGTAGGCCAAGAGTGGCTATGACGCCGGCGGCGATTGCCGCGGAGCAATTGTACGTCTTCATCGTGGTCGTTCTCCTAATACTTAGAGCGTGTGGGGTCGCGGGCCGCGACGCATGCTGTGAACCCGTTTTCGGGTGTCGAACGCGGAAACCGAATTGATTCCGAAGGCGAGTGAGCACGGACGGTGCCTGCCACGGTTTCCGGGGTAGATCTCTATTAAACACGCTGGTAAGACGTGGTGTCAACATTGTTGACGTACGCCGTTGCTATTCGCCGCCCGGCTAGGGACTCAGCGCCTCGAGAAGTTCCTGCATGGGCACAGTTGCAAAACAAATGGCGGTGTCCGAGGTGCCGTATGGGAGCACCAGGGTCTCGGCGTGCACGAGTGCGCCACAGGAATAGACGACGTTGGGCACGTAGCCGTCCCGTTCGTCATCGGCGGGGCTGAGGAGCGGTCGCCGTAGCCGGCCGAGAATCCGTGTCGGGTCGTCGGAATCGAGCAGGATTGCCCCGATACGGTACGTACGCATGGGTCCGACTCCGTGGGTGAGCACCAGCCATCCGGCGGCGGTTTCGATGGGCGGACCGCAGTTCCCCAGTTGCAAGGCCTCCCACGCTTCAGTCGGCCCCTGGCAGGGTTGGGCACGCTGCCATGCCGAGAGATGATCCGAAAAGGCGATCGTGTTGGACTCCCGATCGGATCGCGACATCGCCGCGAAGCGACCGTGAATCCGGCGGGGAAATAAAGCCAGACCCTTATTTGCCGCCGCGGGCCCGACGAGCGGCGTTGACGTGAAGGACACAAAGTCCTTGGTCTCGAGGAGTTGCTGGCTGATCTGGGATCCGCTGTAGGCCGTGTAAGTGGCATGGAATGTGACGGAGCCATCATCATCGACGAAGCGGACGAAACGTGCGTCCTCCATACCGGCCGCCTCGGCCGCCATCGCTGGCCACAAAATGCGCTCAGAAAGCGTTGTGTCCTTGGAGAATTCAATAGCATACGACCGTTCTGCGATGGCCCGTATGAGCGACATCGTATGTGCGGCACGTCCACGGGTGCTCACGTGGGTCTGAAGCTTGTCCAGTTGCTCGTCGAGGTCGGGTCGCGTGAACCGGTCGCCGAGTGGGTCAAGAACATAGTCGGCGGCCTCACCTGCGTCGCGAAGTCGGGTGAGCTCACTACGGAACACGACTGCGTCGAGCAATGTCGGCACGACGGTTCCGATGGCGGCGAACCGAGCCACCTCATCGACTGTGACACGGCCCGCCGCGTCGACGACGCCGGTGCGGAATCCAATTGACGAACCGTGCCCTTCGCCGATCCCCCGCACGCTCATCACGAATCGCAGGCTGCCCGCGGGTGTGCCCGACTGGTCGGGGTGGGCCACGATGCTTGGATTGCACAGGGCCGCACCTTCGATCGCGTATTCGCTGGTGAACGTGGCACCCAGCAACAACATTCGTGCATCGGAAAGTTTCGTGCCGGGACTCAGCCGATCGGCGAGTTCACGGGCGTGCCGACAAAAGGTGCCACGGAGATCGCGGTGACGTCGATCGAACCGGGTGACGACATCGTCCAACGCCGCACGAACATCATCCTCATCCAGCGCAAGGATCCGCGCCAGCACCGCTCCCGCTCGCGAGTCCTGGTGCTCGAAGCCTTCCTGGCCCGGCACAAACAGCCGGGCGATTACTCGTGTCGGGTCGGCCTCGAGCCGCGGAGCGATGCGAGTGGCAAGCCCGGCACGCACCGAAGTCATTGCGGCACAGTCGAGAACCGCCGAGCTTGCTGCAAGGTCGATATCACCGCCAGAGTCGATTCCGCGCCCTGGTTGCGGTTGACGCCATCGGCGTGCAGACCGTCGAATCCACCGCCCGTCTCCGGGTCCCACATGAGCTGCCCTGAATCGTTGTCGCCCATGAACCAGGCCGCCGCGGCGCGCACACCGTCGGGCCAGATCGGGTCAGCGTCGACGACGGCGGCACGCGCGCACGCATCGGCGAGCGTCGACACCTCAATCGGCTGTTGATCGAATCCGGGCCGGGCATCATCGGCGCCTCTGCCCGCGACTGGGGTCGGAGACAGGTGGCCGTCGGCCGTTTCGTAGTGGAGGAGCCACGCCAGCAGGTCGAGGCCGTGCTGCCGCAGCGTCGCATCATCGAGCGCAACGCCTGCGGCAATCATCGCCTCCGCTAGGACGGCGTTCGCGTAGGTGAGTCGGGGTTCCGGCCAGGGCCATGCGGCGTCGGCGCTCGGTGCCGCGACCGAGTCTGCGTAGTCGGTGAGGAGTTGGCGCGCCGCGGCATGGTCCGCGTCGACCGAAAGCAGCTCGGCGGCGCCCACAGCCGCGAATGCCATCGCCCGCGGATGAACCGACCGCACCTGCGTGGCACGCTCGAACTGCATGACGGCCATCGTGCGGACGACGTTCACCCGACTGTGAGCCGCGGCCGTCCCGAGTCCCCAGAGGCACCTTCCCCAAGAGTCGTCCGTCGACGGTTCGTCGGTCCAGCGTCCGGCGCTGTCCATTCGGTTGCGGCAAGCGCCGGTGAGCGCCTGTGCATCGCCCAAAAACCGCACCGCGACGCCGGCGACACCGTTCAGTGTTCGCTCAGGGTCGGGCTCCCGAGTGGCGACAACAAGCACCCGGGCCAGGTCGTCGGTGCAATAGCCGTGCTCGGGGCGAGGGTCCGTCAGATTGGCGTGCTCAAAGGTGCCGCGACGGTCTGTCAGACGCAGCAGATGATCGAACTTCGGAGGGGGAGCGGTCACCGTCATACCAATGCCGCCCGTTGAGTGAGGAGACGTTTGGCCAGTCCCAAATACGCGTTGGCCACGACCGGCCAGGCCATCTCTGGCGCCAGTCGGCGGGCCTCGGCCGCCATGGAACCGGCGACGCACGGCTGCGTCAGGATCCGACGCAGGGCGGACGCCATTGCGTCCGGATCGTCATGGTCGACGACGACCCCTGCGCCGGTCGCAAGCAGCTCGACAGCGTGCGGGAAGGCGGTGGCGACGACCGGTCGGCCACACGCGATGGCGTCGACCAGGACACCGGAGGTGACCTGATCGGTGGAGTCGTACGGCAGCACCACCACAGAACACGACTGGATAAGCACAGTCAGCATCGACACATCGCGGTAATCCGAATCGAAGTGCACCGAATCGGCGACTCCGTTGCGCCGCGCCTGCTCCATTCGGGCATCGCGGTACGCCTCGCCCTCGGCGGCGAAGACCTTCGGATGGGTCCTGCCGGCAACCACGTACCGCGGCCGGCCGGGCAGACCTTCGAGCGAACCCATCGCCTCGATCACCCGCTCGATGCCCTTACCCGGGCCCATCAGCCCCCAGGTCAATACGGTCGGTCGACTGGGACGCTTGGCGTGGAAGTTCGTCGGGACGGTCGCGCCGTGCGGAATCGTCGTGACCTTTCGGCGGTCGATGTCGAACCCACGGCATAGCCGCTGGTTGGCCGCATCTGACATGACGACCACGTGATCCGCCCGCGAAGCGACCTCTTCGAGCACCGAACGCTGGTGCGGCGTTGGGTCTTTGAGGACCGTGTGCGCCACGACGATCGACGGGACGCGCAGGGCGCCGATGATGTCCACCACCTCGTCACCGTCGACACCGCCGTAGATGCCGTACTCGTGCTGGATGACGGCGACGTCGCTGCGGTTGAGCAACTCAGAGCTTGCTGCTACGGATGTCGGCGAGTCGTTGACAAGCTCTCCGATGACGCGGCCGCTCGAAGCTGGTGAACGGTCGGCCACCCGCACGACGCTGACGTCGGCGCCATTTGAGGTCAAGCCGTCGGACAGTGCGGCACTGAATGTCGCCAGCCCGCACTTTGTTGGTGGATGCGTACTCAGAATGCCAACGCTCGGAAGGCCGGAAAATGCTTGGCTTACAACTGGAAACGTCAACGATGGAAGGGTGGATAATGATTTCAAGGTGATCCCGAGGTGCGGTTGTCACCGGCGTGTCCGGCGCGAGCGGTTGCTCTATGCGGTCAGCGGCAGACGGCTGACTCATCCCGGACTGGCTGGGTTCCCAACCTTTCTAACGGTACACCCCGGGGCCGGCTTCGCCGGTCCGAGCCCGGCGTTGGCGGCCGACCCATGGGCGTAGGGTGGTGTGATCGGGACCACCCAGGCCCCCATATCAAAGGGCCAGCGATGTCTGACAAGTCTCCCCGGCAGACCATGACCAAGAAGTCGGGTAAGTCTCTGAAAGAGAAACGCGCCATTAAGAAAGCCAAGTCGGAACACGTCTCATCGACCGAAGCCATATTGCATCCGAGGAAAAACTGAGGCGATCAGCCTGGCCACCATCGACTCGTTGATTTCTGCGCTGGCACGAGTCACCGCTGATTTAGAGAAACACACCGCCGACATGAACTATGCCGGCACCGATGAGTTCAACGTTCATACGTTTTCGCGCCACCCATTTGACGACAGCGCATACGACGTCCTGCACGACCTGGCCCAGAGGATCGAGGGAGTCAGCAACGATCTGCGCAGCGCGGTTGAGGAGGGGCAGGACTACGCCTCCCTCACTACAGGGCAACAGGAGTTGCGGACAGCGGAGTTCGAGGAGCAGGCACGCGACGCACGGGCGAGCGCGGAACAAGATGCCGAATGGAAGCGGGACGCAACGTCGCGGGAGACCGCGTGGGCGGCACTGCCGCCGCAGGTAACCGCACCCGGCCGCTGTCACGGCTCCGTCAAGCAGTGCGTCGAGTGCGGGGGACCCGTCGAAACCATTGACGGCATTCGTCGGTGCTGGGCATGCTTCCGCCGCCGCCAGAACGGCCGCTGACCGCGCACGTCGGCGAGATCGTCACCGTCGGCTGACAACAGCACGCAGCTAAACCGCCCCAGCTGAGCTGCCGACGGTCCTACGCTGATCGCCATGGCACCCGCGCAACGCGAACCCAATGTCGTTGTCCTCGGTGGAGGCTCCTGGGGCACCACCGTGGCGTCCATCTGCGCCCGACGCGGTCCGACGCTGCAGTGGGTGCGTTCCGAGGAGACTGCCAACGACATCAACGAGAAGCACCGCAACACCAAGTACCTCGGAGACGAGGTCGAGTTGGCGGCCACGCTGGCGGCCACCACCGACTTCTCCGAGGCGGCGAACTGCGCAGACGTCATTGTGATGGGCGTACCGTCGCACGGCTTCCGTGCGGTATTGACCGAGCTGGCCAAGGAACTGCGGCCGTGGGTGCCGGTGGTGTCGTTGGTGAAGGGGCTTGAGCAGGGCACGAATTACCGGATGAGCCAGATTGTCGACGAGGTGCTGCCCGGACATCCGGCGGGCATACTGGCCGGGCCGAACATCGCGCGTGAGGTGGCCGAGGGGTACGCCGCCGCTGCAGTGCTCGCGATGCCCGACCAGCACCTCGCGGCGAACTTGGCAAATCTGTTCCGCACCAGGCGATTCCGGACATACACCACCGATGATGTCGTGGGCGTCGAGATGGCGGGCGCGCTGAAAAACGTGTACGCGATCGCGGTCGGGATGGGGTATTCCCTTGGCATCGGCGAGAATACGCGCGCGATGGTGATCGCCCGTGCGTTACGCGAGATGTCCAAGCTCGGTGAGGCGCTGGGCGGGCACCGCGATACGTTCGCCGGTTTGGCGGGCATGGGCGATCTCATCGTCACGTGCACCTCACAGCGAAGCCGCAACCGTCACGTGGGAGAGCAACTCGGCGCGGGCAAGCCGATCGACGAGATCATCGCGTCGATGAATCAGGTGGCCGAGGGTGTGAAGGCGGCCAGCGTCATCATGGAGTTCGCCAACGAGTACGGGATCTCGATGCCGATCGCCCGCGAGGTCGACGGCGTTGTCAACCACGGCTCCAGCGTCGAGGACGCCTATCGCGGATTGGCCGCCGAGAAGCCCGGCCACGAGGTACACGGCTCAGGGTTCTGAAAGCCGGCTCAGATATCCGCTGGCTTCTTGTCAGGGTCTAAGTCCATACTTGGACCTCGTGACTGGAGAGGAGGAGTGCCGTTCGCCGCTGGCCGCCGCGCTGGCCGGCGAACCCCGTGATGTTCAGCGCGCCGTCGAGGTGCTCGGTCAAATCCTGACCGGGACCGTAACGTCCCGCGCCACCTTCGACGGGTTCTTGCACTCCGCGTTCGGACGCCACGGCTCCGACGTCGTCTGCGAATCGCGTTGGCTCACTGCCGTGGGCCACCTGACCGCCGGCCTGGCCTTGGCCGCACTCATCGACAAGTTCGATCCCCCGCTGGGCCCCGGCGACGACGAGCCTCCGACGTGGGGTTCGGTCGAGGTCGGTGACGAACGCCTCACTCCCCCAGCGATGTTGGCGGCCCACTTCGAAGCGGGCCAATTGGCGCCTGTACCCGTCGTGGTGCGGATCTGCGATGCCAGCGGGTTCACCGAGAGCAGCCGAGTCCAGGTGTACACCGCGCCAGAAGATCGTCCGCACGCGACGCAGGTTCTCGACGCGATCATGAACGACGCCGACGGCGCGAAAAGCGTTTTCCGCGGACGCGTGCTGGCGGCGTCGTCGAACAACGGGTTGACCCTCGAGCCCATCGAACTGCCGGCCGTCACGCGCGCCAATGTCATCATCCCCAGCGAGGTGTGGGCGGAACTCGACCTGAACGTCGCTTCTGTCACCGTTCACCGGCAGTTGATGGAGCAGCTCGGGCTCGGTGTCCGGCGCGGCGTCCTGCTGGCAGGCCCGCCCGGCGTCGGCAAAACCGTGATCTCACAGGTGATC
This sequence comes from uncultured Actinomycetota bacterium, assembly GCA_963848855.1. Classification (GTDB taxonomy): domain Bacteria; phylum Actinomycetota; class Actinomycetes; order Mycobacteriales; family Mycobacteriaceae; genus Mycobacterium. Next base: position 1,715,115 of record CAWKFL010000012.1, on the reverse strand, counting down.
TCGAACGAGCTCGTCGGTGAGTTCACGGTGATCGTGGTCGACGCGCGCGCCGGACAGTCCGCGCTGTCCGACGTCTACAAGGAAGCCCGCAGCTTCGGCCCCACTCTCATCGTCATCGAGGACATCGACCTGATTGTCGACAGTCGGCGGAATCGTCACGGCGCACCCTCGGTGCTGTCAGAGTTCTTGGCCGCCATGGACGCTCATCCGATGGCGCCGTTGCTGACGCTCGCCTCGACCAACGACGTCAGCACCCTTGACGCCGCCGCTATCCGATCCGCGCGCTTCGACTCGATCATCGAGATCGGTTACCCGTCCCGCGATGCCGCCGCCCGCATTCTGTCGAGGTATCTGCGCGGCGTGCCCGGCGCCGATGACGTCGACGCCGATCTTGTCGCAGCGCAATTCGCGGTGGACATGAGCGGCGCCGACATTCGCGAGGTCGTCCGTCGAACCGTGTTGTCGAGCGCAGGCACTGTCGGCACCACCGCCCTCATCGCGACCGTGAAGTCCGGACGCTTCAAGCCACAACTGCCGGACGGCAACTACCTGTGACGTCTGGCCTTAGTTGAAGAAGGGATTCGTTCCCTCGGGACGGTCGAGCAGCGGGTTGACCTGACCGAAGACCCAGGTCGCCGTCGGGGTGATCACGAAGCCAGACTGGCTGCGGCTGTCCACGCATGTCGTCGTTGCGCCGTCGTTGCCACAGCTCACGGTCTGGTAGCTGATCCGCGACCCCGCGGGCAGCGGCTTGGCAGCCTCTGTCGTCCCGAAGACAAGTCTGTCCGCGTTGGCGAACCCGGCCGGGCCGGGACCCCCGCTGACGAGGTTCGCGCCGTTCGGCGCTCCCGGCAGCGGTCCGCTGCAACCGTAACCACCGTTTTTCTGCAGCACGCAGGTCACGCCCGGCGGTGCGCTGAACACGTACCAGGCGTAGTCCGCGACCCCGTACTCCGACAGCTTCACCGGTGCGAGCGCGTTGACATTGGGAGGCGGTGGCGGCGGTGCCGGTTCCGGCTGGGCCGACGCGATACCCGGCACAACTACCAGTGCCGCCCCGACAGACCCGATGACGCCGATCAGAACCTTGCTCAGCATGTCCACACCCTAAATGGTGCAAATGTGACCCGCAGCATGCTCCCTACATCGGCAGCCCGCCGGAAGGTGTTACAGCTGTGACTTCGGCGGAAACGCCAGCTAGCTAGGGGTCAGTACCGGTCGGGGCCGCGCCCCGCCATCTCCTCCAACCGACGGATCCGCTCCTCCACCGGCGGGTGCGTCGAGAACAACTTGCCGATCTTCTCGCCCGACCGGAACGGGTTGGCGATCATCAGGTGCGCCTGGTCGGCCAACTGCGGTTCCGGCGGCAGCGGCGCCTGCTGCACGCCCGCGCTGATCTTGCGCAGCGCCGACGCGAGGGCCAGCGGGTCACCCGTCAGCTCGGCGCCCGACTGGTCGGCCTGATACTCCCGCGACCGCGATACCGCCAGCCGCACCACCGTCGCCGCAATCGGACCCAGCAGTGAAACCAACAGCAGCGCAATCGGATTCGCACCGCCCTCGCGGTTGCCGCCGAACATGCTCGCGAACATCGCGAAGTTGGCCAACCCGGTGATGACCGCGGCCAGGGCACCGGCCACACACGAGATCAGGATGTCGCGGTTGTAAACGTGCGACAGCTCATGGCCCAGCACCGCCCGCAGCTCCCGTTCGTTGAGGATCTGCAGGATGCCCGTCGTGCAGCACACCGCCGCGTTGCGGGGGTTGCGACCCGTCGCGAACGCGTTCGGCGCGGCGGTGTCGCTGATGTACAGCCGCGGCATGGGTTGCCGGGCTGTCGTGGCCAGCTCGCGCACGATCTTGTACATGACCGGCGCCTGCATCTCGTTGACCGGCTGGGCGTGCATCGCGCGCAGTGCCATCTTGTCGCTGTTGAAGTACACGTACGCGTTCATGCCGACGGCGAACAGCACCGCCAGGCCCAGAATCGCCGTGTTGCGGAACAGCGCGCCGATGAAAACGATCAGCGCCGACATGCCCACCAGCAACAGGAACGTCTTGAACCTGTTGGCGTGCGGATGCCAGGTCATCAGCTTCCTCCTACGAAGTCTCCGCTGACTTAACGTTCAAACCGGCGCCGCGGGTTCCAGGGCCGGTACTCCGGTTATGAGCCCTGGCCAACGACACGTTCTAGGGTCTTGACCAATCGTTCCAGACCGGATTCGGACGACGCGTGCGAGATGGCGATCCCGTTGCGCACGGCGAGCTTGGCAAGACTGTCGGGCAGGTCGTCGGCGTGCGGTGGTGGCGCACGCACCGTCGACGTAGATCGGGATTACCCGGACGCCCGGTCGGGTGAGCCCCTTCTCCACCTCGAACCGCACGAAATCCGCGGAATCATGCAGCCGAGGCCTGTCCCCGCTCGCATCGCTCACGGTGACCCAGTCCTTGCCGATGACGACAAGCATCGCGACGCAGTGCGACAGCTTTTCGTCGATCACCTCGGTGAAATCCAAGCCAAGGTCGATGGAATCCACGACCATGAACACCCTGCTCTTGCCGAAGCGGTCGGCCAGCTTGCCGTAAAGCCATGTGGCGAAAAAGTTCTCGTTACCGCGGCGGTAACTGATGAAGATGCCGTCGGTACTCGGCGTGTGACTCGGCGACGCCGGCTGTGGTTGGCCCGCGAGCACCGAAAAACCGCGCAGCCCGCGCACCCTGTTCTGCAGCTCGGCAGCCGCTTCCGTGCTCGGTCGTCGAAACTCGACGGCACTCTCAACGAAACGGTTGTCGAACGGGTTGTCTTGTTCTCGACCGACCGAGCCGACAAGAACCGGGAGTATCGGCTTGCCGATCTCCCGCGCGTACTTCAATTCGGCCTGGCAGATATCGGATGCCACCGAGCCGTACGACAGCGCGAAAAGGAACACGTCGCAGCGTCGGAGCTGGCGCACGCTGTTGTGCCACCAGGCCTCTCCGCGCCCCCGCTGCTCGTCCCACCACACGGTCTCGCCGCTCTCCTCCAAGGCAGCGACCAAGGCTTCTCGCAGCAGGATGTCCTGCCGCGAAGCGCTGAGGTACACCGTCATGGCCCCGACCTCTTTCAGTGCAGGCTCGCCGCACTGCGGGCCCGCTGACCTGCGATGACACTAGCAAAGAACGGCGGTCAGCCGTGACGGTTCACCGTGTAGTCCACCAGCGTGGCCAGCGCCTGGCGACCGGGGCCCTCCGGCAGGTTGGCGAGCTCGTCGCGGGCGTCGGCGGCATAGCGCGCCACGGTGGCCTTGGCCTGCGCCATTCCCGGCGAGTTGCGCAGAAGCCGCAGCGCCTCGGCCAGATCGTCGTCGTTGGACACGGGCCCGGCCAGAAGCTCCCGCAGACGATCCACATCGGGGCCGGATTCGCGCAGCGCGTAGAGCACCGGCAGCGTGTGCACACCTTCACGCAGGTCTGTGCCCGGCACCTTGCCCGACTCGTCGGGGTCGCTGTCGATGTCGATGATGTCGTCGGAGATCTGGAACGCCGTGCCGACGATGCCGCCCAGCCGGCTCAGGCGTTCGATCTGCTCCTCGTCGGCGCCGGAGAACGTCGCTCCGAACCGCCCGGACGCCGCGATCAGGCAGGCGGTCTTCTCGTAGACCACCTTCAGGTAGTGCTCGACGGAGTCGACGCCCTCGACCGCGCCGCGGGTCTCGCGCATCTGCCCGGTGACCAGTTGCGCGAACGTGTCCGCGATGATTCGCACCGCCTCCGGCCCGAGCCTGCTGACAAGGCGCGAAGCGGTCGCGAACAGGTAGTCGCCCGCCAGGATCGCGATGTTGTTGCTCCAGCGGGCGTTGGCGCTCGGCGCCCCGCGGCGCACCTGCGCCTCGTCCATCACGTCGTCGTGGTACAACGTCGCCAAGTGGACCAGCTCGATGACGGCCCCCCCGACAGTGACCTGCCATGCGTCGGGTTCGGGCCCCAGCTGCGCGGACAGCACCGTGAACAGCGGGCGGAACCGCTTGCCACCGGCCTGGAAGAGATGCTGAACGGCCTCGGACATCAGCTCGTCGGCCTTGCCCAGCTCAGTGGCCATCAAGTCTTCGATACGGGCCACGCCGTCGCGCACATCAGCCGCGAAGGCGGGGTCTCCGAAATCCACCCCCGCCACCACACTCGCTGGTGTCCTCACCCTGCCAACATACTGGGAACCATGGATACGCGAGCCGACGTGGTCGTCGTCGGGGCTGGGCCTGCGGGTTCGGCGGCGGCCGCGTGGGCGTGCCGGGCGGGACGCGACGTGCTGGTGATCGACTCGGCGCAGTTTCCCCGCGACAAGGCGTGCGGCGACGGGCTGACCCCGCGGGCGGTCTTGGAGTTGGAGCGGCTCGGGCTGCGACCGTGGCTGGAGGACCGCATCACCCACCACGGGCTGCGGTTGTCGGGGTTCGGCGCGGACGTCGAGGTCGTGTGGGCCGGTCCGTCGTTCCCCGCCTTCAGCAGCGCGGTGCCCCGCACCGAGCTCGACGACCGCATCAGGATGGTGGCCGTCGACGAGGGCGCCAAAATGCAGCTGGGCGTGAAAGCGGTTGATGTTCGGCATGATTCGTCGGGACGGGTCGCTAGCCTGCTGTTGGACTCCGGAGCCGAGATCGGGTGTTCGGAGCTGATCGTCGCCGACGGCGCACGGTCTCCCCTCGGCCGTGTTCTGGGACGGAAGTGGCATCAGGAGACGGTGTACGGCGTCGCGATCCGCGGATACATCGCGACGCCCCGCAGCCATGAGCCGTGGATCACGTCACATCTGGAGTTGCGCTCGCCGGGAGGCAAGGTGCTGCCGGGTTATGGCTGGATCTTCCCGCTGGGCAACGGCGAGGTGAACATTGGAGTCGGCGCGCTGGCGACATCCAAACGGCCCGCCGACGCTGCGCTGCGACCGTTGATGTCCTTCTACACCGGGCTGCGCCGTGACGAATGGGCCTTCACCGGGGAGCCGCGCTTGGCCTTATCCGCTTTGTTGCCTATGGGCGGCGCAGTGTCGGGGGTGGCCGGGCCGAACTGGATGCTGATCGGCGATGCCGCAGCCTGCGTCAACCCGCTGAACGGCGAGGGCATCGACTACGGGCTCGAGACGGGTCGGCTGGCCGCAGAACTGCTGGGCACCGGCGACTTGTCCGCTGCGTGGCCTTCGGTGCTGTCGGAGCACTATGCACGCGGGTTCTCCGTCGCGCGGCGGCTGGCGCTGCTGCTGACGATTCCGCGGTTCCTGCCGTCGACGGGTCCGATCGCGATGCGTTCGGCGTTCCTGATGAACATCGCGGTGCGGGTGATGGGCAACCTCATCACCGACGAGGACGCCGACTGGGTCGCGCGGGTGTGGCGTGGTGGCGGCCTGGCCTCGCGGCGGCTCGACAGCCGCCCACCGTTCAGCTGACCCGCCGCCTCGCTTGGGTCCCTTTGCACCGCGAGCCTGCGTGTTTGCACACGACACGCCGCGGCCTGCCGGCAGTTTGTGCACGGTCGCGCGGGGGCGAGAGTGCGTGATATCGCGTGGATTACCGGCGTGTCGTGTGCAAACACGCACGCTCGCGCAAACGAGGTGACCCGGCTCTCTACTCGTGGTCGCTGGAGCGGCTGGACCGCACACGCTTGGCGACGGCCATCGCAGTGCGGACATCGGCAGGAGCCTTGTCCGGCGAGCTCGCATCCGTGAGCGCCAGCGCGATGAGCACGTCGGCGGCGGTGATGAACAGCCCCACCCAATAGGCCCACTTCATGGTCGGATCTGGTTGTGTCGCAAAGAAAATAATCAAGAAGATCGGCCCGACGCAGCCGAACACGAAGACCATCAGCTGAATCTTGACGTACCGCTTGAACGTCTCCATCGCCGGACTCCTATCAGCAGGGTGGGCGCCCGAGGCAGCATATCGCCGAGCAAGATAGATGGTGTGGCAGATGTCTACCGTGCGCCGATGAGATCCCGCAGCGAAGACATCGACCCGCAGGCCACCATCGACCGGGCCTTTCGGCTCAACCTGTGTGGATTCGGCCGCTTGGTGACCGAAGAGGGGCGCCTGGCGCGACGCGTCGCACGCTTCGCCGACGTCCACGACGACGCCTTCGTCTGGACCCGCGATCCCGACGGCCTGTACTGGTTGGGTCGCATCAGCGGGCCGTACTTTTACGACAACACCGCGGACGCGGCGGCCGTCGATCTCGTCCACGTGCGTACCTGCGATTGGTTGCCCGAGCCCGTCGTCGAATCCGAAACGCCCGCCGCCGTCGTCGCGACGTTCGGCCGCGGCGGCCGAAACTTCCAACAGACCCATGACCGAACTGTCAGCAACGACACGCAACGGCTTTGGGACGCAAGGTCGCGTAAGAGGCGTTAGGGGAGTTGTGTCAATCCTGTCCCAGCCGATTGTGGCCGACACCGTGGCTCGCCTGTTCTCGGCCGCCATCTCCCCCAAGCCGAAGCCAGCGGTGACGTTCCCCCAGATTGTCGGCCGGACGACTGAGATCACCATTGCGACTCGCCACGGTGAGGTCGCCGCGACGCTATACCGGCCGGAAGCGAGCACCACCGCACCAGCGGTGTATGTCAACGTCCACGGCGGGGGCTTCGTGGTCGGACACCGTGAACAGGATGATCCGTGGTGCCGCTACCTCGCCGCCCACGCCAATGTCTTTGTGATCAATACCGATTACGTGTTGGCGCCACGCAAGCGGTTTCCGGCACCGGTTGAGCAGATCTACGATGTGCTGGTGTGGGCGGCTGCGCCACAACGGGATTGGGATGGCACCAGGATGTGCATCGGAGGGCAGAGCGCCGGCGGCAACCTTTCGGCGGCCGTCTCACGGATGGCCCTGGAGAAGGGCGGGCCAACGATTTCCTTACAGATGCTGCACTACCCGCCGCTGGACTTCATGACGCCCACGGCGAGAAAGCACTCACCGATCGGGTCTGCCGCCGTCATGAAACCGTGGATGGGTGAAGTATTCGACACCGCCTACATGCCCGATCTCGCGCAGCGCCGCCACCGGTTGGCCTCACCCGCATGGGGCACCAACGCCGACGACATCAGCGGTATCGCACCGGCACTCGTGATCACGGCAGAGTACGACCGCCTCCGCGACGAGGCAGAGCGCTATGCGGACAAACTCGCCGACGCGGGCGCACTTGCCGAGTACCACGAGGTGCGCGGCGTGGACCACGGCTACAACATCATGGGCGGTTCGACCGCGATCACCCGGCAGATGTACGACCTCATCGTCGATCACGTGCGGCGAGCGGTCGGCTGAGAGCATGAACACCGTCGCGACGGTCGGCTACGAAGACCGCACCGTCGACGACCTCATCGAGGACCTGATCAAGGCCCGCGTGAAAACCCTTGTGGACGTTCGTCTTACGCCGATATCCCGTAAGACCGGGCTTTCGAAGCACCGGCTGGCCTTCCGTCTGCAACGCGTCGGGATCGACTACCTTCATCTGCCCCAGCTTGGCAATCCGCGCGACAACCGTGCCGCCTTCCGCCGTCGCGACGCAGACGCCGTCGCGCGGTACATGGCGGCGCTCAAAGCGCCCGAGGCTCGAACGGCCTTGGCGCAGTTAGTGGATCTAACTCAACGTCACGACATCGCGCTGATGTGTTTCGAGCAGAACGCATCCGAGTGCCACCGCGCACTCGTCGCCGACGCGTTGGTCGAGATGAACCCTCGTCTGACGGTCACTCAGTTGTGAAGCTGGGCTAACTCAATTGCTCTGTCCAAGACGACTTGTCAGGACTACCCTGAGTGCATACGGCTTCGGAAGGATCCACGATGCCGGGACTGACAGTTCGGTGCATATCCGCCGCAGCCGCCGCTTCAGCGGCCGCGCTACTCTTCGCCGCGACCGGGTCCGCCAATCCCGGCGGGCCCTGTAAAGACGTCCCCTTTGCCGGCGTGTGCACACCGCTGAGCGAGAGCCCCACGCCACCGCTGCAACCAAACTCGGGAGATGTGTTCCTTCCGGATACCACGAGTGGCATCCACGTCGTCGTCAACTAGCCCAACGACTTTGCGAACCCGCTGACGTCGCGAACGCTGGCGGCGAACACCTCGGGCATCGCGCCGCCGCATAGCAAGTCGCCGCCATGGCAGGTTCCTGCTACGACCCGTCCAATCGCCGGAGCAGTGCGGCCATGGGGCAGCCGATGAAATAGTCGCCGTTCTCCCGCATCGACGGCAGATGGTCGGACTGCTGCAGATAGAGGTTCGAGATCGCCGGGCATTGCGCAAAGGCACCCGCGATTTCCGAGAGCCATCCGTGGCGCTTGGCCAAGTGCACGACGGCGAGCGTCAGGTTGCCACCGCCCGACTCGCCGGACACGACCAGATGACTGACGCCGAGTTCGCGGCGGTTCGCCCACACCCACCGCACGGCAGCCGCGCAGTCGTTCAGTCCCGCGGGGTACGGGTGCGGACCCAGCTTGCCCGCCGAGTTGCGGAACTCGACATCGACGGCCAGAGGCGTGGCGAGGGTCAGCGCGACGGTTTGGTCGCCGCGTGCAGCGCGACGATGCCGCCGGTGAGGTTGCGCCACCGCACCGCCGACCATCCCGCCGCAGAGATCCGGTGCGCCAGTTGGGCTTGGTCGGGCCACGCCCGGATCGACTCGGCGAGATACAGATAGGCGTCAGGGTTCGACGACACGCCACGCGTGACTCTCGGCAGCACGCCCATCAGGTACTCCTTATAGGCCGTCGCGAACATGCGGTTCGTCGGCGTCGAGAACTCACAGACCACCAGCCGGCCACCCGGCCTCGTCACCCGCGCCATCTCGCGCAAACCGGCCGACGGGTCAACGACGTTGCGCAATCCGAAGCTGATCGTCACCGCGTCGAACACGCCGTCGTCGAAGGGCAGGCGCGTCGCATCTCCCGCGACCTTGGGCACCGGCCTGCCCGCTCCGGCGGCCAGCATGCTGACCGAGAAGTCCGTGGCCACACACCACGCGCCCGACGTCGCCAGTTCGACGGTCGACACCGCTGTGCCCGCCGCGAGGTCGAGCACCTTGTCCCCCGGGCCGATCCGCAGCGCCGAGCGAGTCGCCCGCCGCCAGAACCTGTCCTGGCCGAGCGAAAGTACGGTATTGGTCAAGTCGTAACGCCGTGCCACGGCGTCGAACATCGAAGCCACCTCATGTGGGTCCTTGTCCAGCGTCGCCCGGTTCATGGCGCCGACGCTACCTGTGACGCTGCGCAAAGATGGACTAGGCGGCGTCAGCAGTGTATTCACCGAGATATGACCCCGCTTGTGCGGTCAGACCTTGGCAAATGAATGTGAACATGCTTGATCCGGGAATTGGGACGCGATAGCGGGCATTACCTTGTGCATGGCTAACAAGGTTTGGTTCATCACCGGGACATCGCGCGGATTCGGCAGGGAGTGGGCGATCGCTGCGCTGGAGCGCGGCGACAAAGTAGCGGCAACGGCACGAAACACCGATACGATCGCCGATCTCGCTCAGAAGTACCCCGACGCGCTGCTGCCGATCCAGCTAGACGTCACCGATCGCGACGCGGACTTCGCAGCGGTCAAGCAGGCCCATGACCACTTCGGAAGGCTCGACATCGTCGTCAACAACGCGGGCTACGGCCACTTCGGCTTCATCGAGGAACTGACAGAGGACGAGGCGCGCGCACAGATCGAGACCAATGTGTTCGGCGCGCTGTGGGTGACGCAGGCGGCGCTCCCGTTCTTGCGGGCTCAGCGCAGCGGACACATCATCCAGGTTTCGTCGATCGGTGGGATCACCGCGTTCCAGAACGTAGGCATCTACCACGCGTCCAAGTGGGCGCTCGAGGGCTTCTCGCAGGCGCTGGCCCAGGAGATCGCGCCGTTCGGGATCCATGTGACGTTGATCGAGCCTGGCGGGTTCGCCACCGACTGGGCCGGATCGTCATCGAAGCGGTCGGCAATCCTGCCCGATTACGAAGAGGTGCATGAGCAGGCAGAGCGGGCCCGCAGCCAACGCACATCCAAGCCAGGCGATCCGCAGGCGTCGGCCCGCGCGCTGCTCAAGGTCGTCGACGCGACCGAGCCGCCCCTGCGGGTGTTCTTCGGGGAACTGCCGCTACAGCTGGCCAAAGCCGACTACGAAAACCGGGTCAAGACTTGGGAAGAGTGGCAGCCGGTCAGCGTCGAGGCGCAGGGCTGAGTTTTTGCCCCGCGAGTATCAGGCGGCGCGCCGACGGTACGTGTGCTGCACCGCCTCATAGTGACCGATGAGCTCGTCACAGATCGCAGGCCAGGTACGACCGAGCACACTGCGTCGCGCCGCCAGCGAGTAGCGCTGCCGCTCGGCGATCAGATGGTCGACGGACTGACCGAGCCTGGCCTCGAATTCGTCGACCCCGAGCAGAAGGCCGGTTTGGAACGGCGCGACAAGGTCGCGGGGACCTCCGGCGTTGGGGGCGATGACGGGAAGGCCGGAGGCCATCGCCTCCTGCACGGCCTGGCAGAAGGTTTCGTGCTCGCCGGGGTGCACGAACACGTCCATGGTTGCGTAGGCCGCGGCGAGCTCCGCGCCGTACAGCGCGCCGGTGAAAACGGCTGACGGCATGGCTGATTCGAGCTTGGCGCGGTCGACACCGTCGCCAACAACGACGAGCTGGAGGTCGTCGCGTTGCGCGAGCACCGCCAAGCGCTCGACGTGCTTCTCCGGCGCTAGCCTGCCGACGAAACCGACGATCGGCTTACCGTCGGGCGACCAATGCCTGCGCAAGTCCTCGTCGCGTGCCGACGGGGCGAAGCCGGTGATGTCCACACCGCGCGCCCACTTGTACACGCGTGGGATACGATGAGCGGCAAGATTTTCCATGGCCGATGTCGATGGTGCCAGGGTGCGGTCGGCACGCGTGTGAAGGTGCCGGGTCCATGCCCACGCGGCGCGCGATGCGGCGCCGATGCCGTAGCTCTCCGCGAAACCCGCTACATCCGTTTGGAATACGGCCACCGTCGGAATGCCCAGAAAGCGTGCGGCATGCAGGCCGCCGTAGCCGAGCAGTGCAGGCGACGCCAAATGCACGACATCGGGGTCGAATCCGCGGAGCACCCCGACGATCCTCGGCCGCGGCACACCCAGCGGCAGCGAGGTCACTTTGGGGAACATCCGCGACGGCACCCGGTGCACACGGATTCCGTCGTGAACCTTTTCGGCCCGCGGCTCGCCGCGCGGCGTGTCCGGGGCGATGATGAGGGCTTCGTGCCCGGTGCGACGGAGATGCTCGATCACCCGAAGCACCGAGTTGGTGACGCCGTTGACATTCGGGAGGAAACTCTCTGCGACGATTGCAACGCGCACACCAAGAGGGTGCCAGCGGCGGCTGTCGCCAAGGTTGCGTCAAGGAATATGACACGCGAATTGCCGGTGGGCCGCATAAGTCCGGAAAACGCCAGCTACGTTCGCCGCAGCCCTGTCGGTTGGGTGGTAACTCGCGGGAAAGCCGCGACGTGACGCGTCGACGCGGTCACTATGTCTTTATGCGGATGTCGCGCCTTCTGGTGGTGTTGCTGATCGGCCTTGTGGTCGCCGCCGTCGGCTGTACCCGCCAGGTCACCGGCACGGCGGGACCGGATCCGAAGAAGCCGCCGCTGGGGATCAGCCAGGACGGCTACGGCATCGTCGCCGGCTTCGCCGATGCCCCCGCGAAAATCGAGATCTACACCGAACCGCAATGCAATCACTGCGCCGATCTGCAGGCCGACTTCGGTGACCAGCTGGCCTACTACATCGCAGTCGGCCAGCTCGAGGTGACCTATCGCCCACTGACGTTCATGGACGACACGCATGGCGGTTACTCCGGTCAAGTGAGCAACGCGCTTTTCCTCGCCGCTGACAAGCCGACGACCGCAACAGGTGCGCAGTTCCAGCGCTTCGTCGAGGAAGTGTGGGGCCACCAGCGTCCTGGTGGAACTCCACCCACCGCGGACGAACTGAAGGACTACGCGACCACAGCCGGTATGCCGGGTGATGTCGCCCAGCGGATCAGCGAGGGCGGTTCGGCGGTGAACGTCAAGGAGATGGACTCGACCAATTTCGAGTACCTCTACGAGATCGACAGCATGAACGCCGGCACGCCAACGGTTTACGACCTCAACAAGGGCGAGAAGCTCGACATCTACGACAACGACTGGCTCAACAAGCTGATGCAGACCTGACGCCCTAAGTTTCGCGGGAAGGCTCGCCACCAGAGGCCAGCCGGCGTTCGACGAGTCGGACCCCGATCAGCGCGGCGCCCGCCGCCAGCCAGCCGACCACGGCGATCGAGCCCGCCGGGATGATCGCCAGCGCAGCGTTGCGATCCTGGACCCTGACGAGATCGGGGTTGTTGGTGTCGTATTCGACGTAGATCCGCATGCCGGTGTCCAATTCCGACGGATACAACACCCCGAGTTCCGGGCGGTAGGTGACGCGATCGGGGGTGACGAACTCGATTGTCGAGCGGCGCGGACCCGCACTCAACACGTTGGCCTCCGCGACGCCCATGTGGCGTTCGATCTGCCGGTCGTTGCGCCACGCCCCGAGCACCAGCAGCACCGACTGCAGGGTGATCAAACACGCCGCGATCAGGATGCCGATGCGCACCCGCCGCAAAATCCGTTCCGTTCGCGTCTCGTTCGGAACGCGGTGGAGACTCGGAACCAGACTGCGCCACAAACGAAGTGGACGCTTCCACGGTGCTGTCTTGGTCGCTCTGCTCACAGAGCAGCCTTGATCGACGCGTGCAGCGCGCGCAGCGACGACCGGTCGGCTTTCACCTCCAACACCCGCATTCCCTCGAACGGCTCGTCGAGCGTGTCGACGAGTTCGTCGACCTCGATTTGTCGACTCTCGACGTGGTAGGCGCGGCACAGCGCGCCGACGTCGACGTCGTGCGGTGTGCCGAAGATCCGTGACGACACGTCGGAGAACCGGGGATCGCCCTGTTCGAGAAGTTCGAAGATGCCGCCGCCGTTGTCGTTGGACACGACGATCGTCAGGTTGCGCGGCGTCGGCTCCGTCGGCCCGATCAGCAGCCCGGAGCTGTCGTGCACGAATGTCAGATCGCCGATCAGCGCGATGGTGCGCCCGTCGTGCGCCAGCGCCGCACCGATGGCCGTCGACACCGTGCCGTCGATACCGGCCACGCCCCGGTTCGACCTCACCTTGACGTCGTTGGTCCGCAGTCCCACCAGAGCCGCGTCGCGGACCGGGTTCGACGCGCCAAGCACCAGCTGATCGCCTGGCCGGGTGGCGTCGGCCACCGCGGCCGCCACGTGCAGGCCCGTCGTCAGCGGATGCGCTTCGAGCTGGCTGCGGACCGCCTCGATCGCATGCCGGTTCACCTCGGCGCAGCGATGGAGCCACGCCGGGTTCGGCTCGCCGGTCGTGACGGCGCGGGTACCCGTGGCCTGCGAGTTTCCGGACACATCGGGCCAGCGCGGCCCGGTCGTCAACGCGAAGACAGGCACCGACGGGTCGGCGAGCAGCGAGGACACCGGGCGGTGCAGCGTCGGCCTGCCCAGCATGATCACCTGCTGCGGCCGCAGCAGCCTTAAGGCGAACGGGTGCAGCGGATTGACAGCTGGCGGCGCCGTCGGTTCGGCGACCGTCGGCAGCGCCGCGAGGTTCGGGTGCACACCGGCGCCGTGCCCGGCGATGACGACGGTATCGGGGGTCAGGTCAATGTCGAGCGGCTGGTCGAACGTCACCGGCGGGGTGTAGGTCCACGGCTTGCCGTCCGGACGCCCCTCAGGTGCGAAACGCGCGACCGGATCGGGCTCGGGATCGGGCACCAGCGGCTCGCGCAGCGGAATGTCGAATTGCACCGGGCCGGCGTTCGCAGAACGAGATCCCTTGGCGGCCACCAAGACTCGGCATGTCGCGGAGCGCCACTGCGCGTTGAGCGCGTCGGTCTGCTCCGGTGCGTCCTCGGCCAACCCGAGGCTGATCGACTCCCGCACCTGGGTGCCGAAATAGCCCAGTTGCTCGAACGTCTGATTGGCGCCGGTGCCGAGCAGTTCATACGGCCGGTTGGCCGACAGCACGATGAGCGGTACCCGCGCGTAGTTGGCCTCCACCACGGCCGGACCGAGGTTGGCCACCGCGGTGCCCGACGTCATCGCCACACACACCGGGGCCCGCTCGGCGACCGCCAACCCGATCGCCAGGTAGCCCGCGGTGCGCTCGTCGATGCGGACGTGCAGCCGAATGCGCCCCGCGCGGTCAGCGTCGTGCAGCGCAAACGCCAGCGGCGCGTTGCGGGAACCGGGGCACAACACGATGTCGCGGACGCCGCCGCGAATCAGTTCGTCGACGACGACACGGGCCTGTGCCGTCGAGGGGTTCACCACTACAGCGTATCGGCGAAGAATTTCAACGCCGCGGCGTTGACCTCCTCCGGCCGTTCGATGAAGCCGAGGTGCCCGGTGTCGGGAATCTCCAGGTAGCCGCCGTTTGGCATGGCGTCGGCGACCTCGCGGCTCAGGTGCGGCGGCAGCACAAGATCGTCGGCGAATCCGATCACCAGCACCGGCGTCGTAATACTTCGGTAAGCAGGCAGCCGATTGTCCTTGGGCCCGATGCCCAGGTGGGTGCGGTAGCCCGGCGTCTGCTTGATCGGCCACATGGTGAACATGTCGATCCAGTCGCGCACCTTCGCGTCGTCGTTGAGCGTCTTCGGTGAAAAGCTCTCCAGCAGACGGATCTTCGCGTCGTAGTTGGGTGGTATCCGGGCACGCGATTCGGCCAGTTCCCACTCGGCCATGCGGAAGAAGTCGCGGGTACGGTCCTGGCGGCCGCGGGTGGCCATCAGCACCGCCTGGCTGACGAGTTCGGGGCGGGCCAGCATCAGCTCCTGAGCGATGTAGGAGCCCATCGACACCGAGACGATGCGAACCGGCGCGGCGTCGAGCTTCTCGATCAGGGCGGCGGTGTCGGCCACCATCTGGTCGGTGTCGAAACCGCTGGCGTTCTCGGTCTCGCCGACGCCGCGGTTGTCGAACGTGATGACGCGGTAGCCAGCCCGCTGGAACTCCGGCACCTGATGCAGATGCCAGGTCCGGCCTGCGCCGCCGCGACCGGCGATGAACAGCACCGGCTCGCCCGAGCCGCGATCGTCGTAGGCCAAGTTCACCCGACGACCGTACTAGAGAGCGATTTCGGCGTGCTCAATTGCGCTGGGCATTACTGGCCACGCCGACATCGCGCGAGCGCCGCTTGCGGCGGCTGCGGGCCGCCTTCAGCGCACCCTCCCACACCAGCAGCGTGGTGGCCTTGAGCTGCGTGGGCTTGATCATTTCCTTGGTCAGCAGGGCCGTGGCCGCGGCTTTCGTCGCCGCCGACGCCTTGGACATGTGGCCGGAGTCGAACGGCGGCTGCGGGTCGTATTCGATGGCCAGCTGGATGGTCTTGGCGCGGCCTTCGCCGCCGATCTGGCCGGCCAGCCACATCGCCAGGTCGATGCCCGCCGATACGCCCGCGCTGGTCACTAGGCCCTTTGGCGTCGCCTCGGCGACTACTATCACGCTCGTCGCTGACGGGCACCGCGCCGAGCGTCTTCAGCGGGGTAAGCGCCAGCCAGTGCGATGTGGCCCGCTTGCCGTCGAGCAGGCCCGCCGCGGCCAGGATCACCGATCCCGAGCACACCGACGCCGTCCATGTCGCGGTCTGATGGGCCCGGCGCACCCAGTCGAGCAGCTTCTCGTCGCGCGCGTGCTCCATCGTCGTCATGCCGCCGGGGATCAGGATCACGTCAGGTGACGGCGTCTCGTCGAACGAATGAGTGGCGCCGATCAGCAGCACACCGGAATCCGCGGTGATGGGGCCGGGCTCGTGCCAGAGGAACCGCACTTCGGCGTCGGGCAGGTTGCGCAGCACCTCGTAGGGGCCGATGAAGTCGAGGGCGGTGAAGCCGGGATACACCACGATCGCGATCTGGGTCATTGTCGTCTCCTTGGGTTTCAGGCGAATGTCTTGCGGTACTGGTCTGGCGAAATGCCAAGCCGTCGAACGAAATTGCGGCGCAGGGTTTCCGCGGTGCCGAAACCGCAGCGCGCCGCGATGGCGGTGACGGTGTCGTCGGTCTCCTCGAGCTGGCGGCGGGCCGCTTCGGTGCGTATCCGCTCGACGTAGGCGCCCGGCGCTTCGCCGACCTCGTCGGTGAACACGCGCGTGAAGTGCCGAGGGCTCATCGCGGCGCGGCGCGCCAACTCCGGAATGCTGTGTGCGTCTCCGGGTTCGGACTCGATGGCCTCCTGGACGTCACGGATCGGCGCCCGCTTTGCGCGCGGCATCCACACCGGCGCGGCGAACTGCGTCTGCCCGCCGGGCCGCCGAAGGTAGAGCACCAGCCATCGGGCGACGGTCTGCGCGACCTCGGTGCCGTAGTCGTCCTCGACCAGCGACAGCGCCAGGTCGATGCCGGCGGTGACCCCGGCGGCCGTCCAGACCTGATCGGAGCTGCGCACGAAGATCGGCTCGGGATCAACTGTGACGGATGGGAATTCGTGTGCCATCCGGTCGGCGAACGCCCAGTGCGTGGTGGCGACGCAGCCGTCGAGCAGACCGGCCTGAGCGGCGATGAAGCCGCCGGTGCATACGCTGACGACGCGTCGGGCGTTCTCGGCGGCCATCTTTATCCAGCCGATGACGTCCGGGTTCTGTCGCGTCTCGTCGACCCCGAATCCGCCGGGCAGCACCAGCGTGTCGACCGGTTGGCGCGGGTCGGGCAGGGGTTGGGCGACAAGTGCAAGGCCGGTGCCGGTGGTGGCGGGCTCACCGTTCTGCGTGACGACGCTGACGCGGTAACCCTCGTCGGCGCGTCCCTGGCTGGCGAGGCAGATGGTCGCGCCGGTGAACACCTCAAACGGGCCGACCAGGTCGAGAGCCTGGACTCCCGGATACCCGAGGATGTGGACGGTCCGCGCCATGAATCCAGTGTTGGCGACCGCCGGCGTGGCGTCTATGCCACGCACCCCACAAATTAGGCCATGAGCGGATAACAGGCCTTGATGCGCGCAATCCACCAGTCACGACGCTCGGCGTCGGCGGCCAGCGCGTCGAGCCGAGCAGGCTCGGGGATCACCGGCCCGACCGGCAGATATCCGTCGTCGGGTGCGACCGGCGTGGCGACGTCCTCGACGAACAGGCCGCCGGTGCCCAGCCCGCAGGCGTGGCTCAGCTCCGGCAGCGCGGCGGCGGCCAGCAGGCCGCGTCCGATCCCGACGGCCGAATCCAGCGCGCTCGACACCACGACCGGGATGTCGATCTGCGCCGCGATTGCCAGCATCCTGCCGACCCCGCCGAGCGGGGCGACCTTGAGCACCGCGACGTCAGCGGCGCGCTCGCGCACGACGCGCAGTGGGTCGTCGGCCTTGCGGATGCTCTCGTCCGCCGCGATCGGCACGTCGACCCGGCGCCGGAGCTCGGCGAGTTCGGGCACCGTCGCGCACGGCTGCTCCAGATACTCCAGTGGCCCGTCCGCGGTCAGTGCCGCCGCGGCCGCGACGGCCTGCTCGACGGTCCATCCACCGTTGGCGTCGACACGGATTGTGCCGACGTGGCCGCGCACCGCGTTGACGCGGGCCACGTCATCGGCCAGTGTCTGCCCGGGCTCGGCGACTTTCACCTTCGCGGTGCGGGCACCCGGAAAGCGGGCAAGGACGTCGGGCACCTGCTCGGCGGTGACGGCGGGCACGGTGGCGTTGATCGGGATGCGGTCGCGGTGAACCTCGGGCGGCGCCTCATACGCGGCCTCGACGCCTGCGGCCAGCCACGCGGAAGCCTCGACCGGTTCGTATTCGACGAACGCCCCGAACTCACCCCAGCCTGCCGGCCCGTCGATCAGAGCCAACTCGCGAACGGTGATGCCTCGGAAGCGAACCCGCATCGGCAATGCCACCACATGAAGGCGATCGAGGATGTCGGTCAGCGGCGGCACACCTAAAGTGTCGGTCATGGCGCCCCGACCAACACCTGACCCCCCGGGACCGGGACAGGAGTCGGTCTGGGACTACCCGCGGCCGCCACGGCTGGAATCGTTCACCGGAACGATCACCGTCGAATTGGGCGGCGAGACCATCGCGTCGACGACCACGGGGTGGCGAGTGCTCGAAACCAGCCACCCGCCGACGTTTTACTTGCCGCGCGACAGCTTCGCCGACGGCGCACTGCGCCCGGCGGCGGGCTCGTCATGGTGTGAGTGGAAAGGGCAAGCGAGTTATTTCGACCTGGTGAGCGCGGCCAGGGTCGCCCCGCGTGCCGCGTGGACGTATCCGAGTCCCACGCCTTCGTTTACCGCGATCGCGGGCGCGATCGCCGTGATGGCAGCGCTCGTCGACCGCTGCACGGTCAACGGCGAACACGTCGTCCCGCAACCGGGCGGCTTCTACGGCGGCTGGGTGACCAGTTGGGTCGTGGGGCCGTTCAAGGGAGTGCCCGGGTCCATGGGTTGGTGACGCGGTCGACCGACGTCACACTTTCGTAAGCATCTGGGGGTTTCGACCCAACCGCGATGGGCAGTTTGCAACCACTCAACCAATCGAACTCAATGGCGAGGTGTGAAGTGCATGTGTCTGCTCGGTGCTATCTGATCGCTGGTGTTTCGGTAGTCGCCGCAGGAATGGTGTCCGCTGGTCGTGCCTCGCCGCCCGTGGCCGAGCACGCACCGCCGCCGGTCCTTGCTGCCGCGTCGACTCCCAGCGTCTCGCCGCCCGCACCAAGCAGTCCTGCGCCCGCACCGGTGGCCACGACGGTGGCCGCGACGGTGGACCCGGCACCTGCGGCCGAGGTCGTCGCCGACCGTCCCGGCCTACAACTCAGCCTCTTGACCGGCACGCCGAATCTCGGCGCGGGCAACATCGGCGTGTTCAACACGGGCCTCAACAACACCGGCATTGCCAACACCGGCGCAGGCAACGACGGCAATTTCAATATCGGCGCGCGCAATACCGGCGACTTCAACATCGGTACAGATAACGAAGGTCGGTTCAACATCGGTCGAGGAAACGACGGGGACTTCAACGTCGGACTGGACAACGAAGGCAGGCGCAACTTCGGGATCCGCAACCGCGGATCGCTGAACGTCGGCGTAGGCAACACGGGTAAGGCCAACATCGGCTTGTTCGACACCGGTACGGGCAATCTCGGCATCCTCGATACCGACGAGTACACGATCGGAATCGCGAACCGCGGTATCCGTTACCGGACAGCGGATCCCGAGACATCCACCGCCACAAAGGACACGGGGGACGACGGAGACGGAGCAGGCAGGCACGACCCGTGATCGGGTGAGAGACGCGATATCCGGAGTCAGCAAATCCGACACCAAGAAGGCCGATACGGACAAAGCAGACGCCGGTGACAACGACGACTAGCGACTAGGTCGGGCCGGACCATGTGGGCAGGCCGCGGCGGTGAAGGTCGGCGACGAACATCTGGACGAGGGTGTCCGACGGTGCCGCCACCATCGCGACGATATCGCGCTTGACCATCGGACGAAGCCGTCGCACCACTCCTGCGGGCCGTGGCGCCAACGCCGACACCGGAACGATCGTGACTCCCATTCCGGCGGCAGCCAACTGCGCTGCGGTGCGGGGACTCCTGGTGCGCAGCACCGGGTTGAGAACCGCGCCGTGTTGCGCGGCCAGTTGATCGATATAGATCGCCATCCCGTTGTCCGGGTCGTAATGCACGAACGGTTCGGACTCCAACACCCGCATGGGAACTGTCGATTGCCGGGCGAAGGCGTGCGCTGTGCTGGCGACAACGACAACTTCCTCTTCCCCGAACACCTCGACATGGGCATCGGTGCGCGTTGGGCACGGCCCGATCGCAATGTCGGCGCGGTGCTCTTCCATGGCGGCGACCATGGCATCCGAACTCGTGAACTCGGATAGATCGAGATGGACGTCGGGCCGCCGCGATCTCCAGTGACGCAGTACCGGAACCAACAGCCATGCGGTCATCGTCTCGACACACGCGATGCGCAGGCGGCCCGCTCCCCCTTCACCGACCTGTCTGCCGATCTGAATCGCCTGCTCGGCCGCCCGCAGGGCCAACCGGGCCTCCTCGGCGCTGGCGCGGCCTGCGGCGGTGACACGCACGCCACGCCACAGCCGTTCCACCACCGGCGCACCAAGCTCTTTTTCGAGCGCCGCGATCTGATGCGAGAGCGCAGGTTGCGACATGTGAAGCGCCGCGGCGGCCGCGCTTACCGAACCGTGATCCACCAGAGCCACCAGGCATTCGAGCGTCCGCAGCGTCGTCATGCGCGATTCCTTCGCTTCTGCCCCACATAAGGCGAAACGACAGAAATCCAGTAAATAGTCACATTTGTGGTTTAGAAGCTAAAGCACCGAACCTTTCATGTGTCGAATAACCGTGGTGTCACTTGATCGCGTCGACAAGCTTCTGCAGCGTGCCCCACGATGTTGCGGAAGTTTTGTGGAGGGTGAAGTACGTGATGCCGAAGGCCTCGCGGTATCGCCGAATCCGATCAGCGGCCTCCGAGACTGACCCGTCGAGCAGCGTCGCCGCCTGCCGAAGATCGGCGGGATCGGCATCCGGCTGAACCAAGTACAGCGCGGACAGATCGTCATGGTCATCGAGCGAGACTTGAAAGAACGCAAACGCCAGCTCGATATCGTCGAGCCGTTGCGCCGCTTGCGTCTTCACGTACGCGGCACGCTCCGCCAGAAACGCTTCGGTGTTGAGTCCGCCGATGGAGATGATGTCCGCATGGCGGGCGGCCATGCCGAGCAGTTTGTACCCCATGCCTGCGATCAAGATCGGCGGCCGCTTCTGAGGGGCGGGTGGGGCATAACCCGGATCGGAGAAGCACCGTCGGATCTCGAGGACATGCTCCGTCAGCAGTCGGATCCGTTCTGCGGGTTTGAAGAACGGCAGTCCGATTCGAAGGAACTCCGACTCCACATAGCCTGCGCCAAGCCCGATCTCGAGGCGTCCGCCGGTGGCGGAGTCCACGCTGGCCAGGTCGCGGGCCAACAGCGACGGGCGATAGAACGCGGTGTTGAGTACCAAGTTGCCGACGCGGATGTTCGGTACCGACGCCGCAATGGCGACCAACGGCGGCAACGGTGCGGTGAACCCCAGATGGTCTACGAGCGAGACCGTGTCGAATCCGAGCTGCTCCGCGCGACGTGCATCATCGACCATCTCCGAAATGGGCCCAACACAAGTCAGACTCAGGCCGAGCCGAATCGGTCGTTCACTCATGGTTATCCTCTTCGTAGGTGAAAGTCGTTTCCCTCAACGGATTTCACGTGCTTGTCTTCTGAAATCAGAGTAGCGACGCGCCAAGCGGTCGACGAGTTCGACAGCATGATTGTTTCGGTTCCCATGGGTTCGAAAGTCGAATCTCACCACGGGCAGTTCCGACCTACGCTGTGAATTGCTTTATACGGAAGGGCATCTCGCCCCCATCGCGAGAGACGACACTTGATGACTTCGCAGATCGATAACACCCCGCGAATCCGCTGGAACGCTTCGCGGTCACCACATCCGGCCCGCATCGCCTCATGGCGAGCGTTGGACGCAATCACGCATGGCGAGAAGGAGCGGTACATCTCGCTGTACGCGCCAGATGGCGTGATCCACGATCCCGTCGGCAAAACGGGTGTTGATCCAACCGGTGCAGGGCATCGCGGACAGGCGGCACTCGCGAAGTTCTGGGACGAGAGCATCGCCAAGGTCGGCACACTGAGCTTCATCGTTCACGCGTCGCTCGCTACGGACGATCGGGTCGCCAATTCGCTCACGATGATGCTTCCCACTCGCGGCGGCGGGACAGCCTCAATGGATTGCATCTTTGTCTACCGGGTGAATGAGGCCGGCTTGCTGATCTGTGTGGCGGGATACTGGGAGGTGCCGCCCAAATCAGGCTGATGTCGGCGTTGAGTAGATAAGAGGCTGAGACGATGTGGACCGCCGAGCTCGCACAGGTTCTATCACTGCCACGAGCCCAGCAGTATGCGGCTTTGCAGCAATTACGAACCCAGCACAGCGAAGCCGGTGACGAGCAGTGGAACACCGCTTTCGGACCGGCCAGCCTCTACGACGCGTGGACCCGACTGCCCCTGATGCAGGGCCTTTACCAAGCCAATAGAGCAGTCATCGACGAGGTGCTACGCGATCGAGACGATTGGCACATCGTCGAGATCGGTGGCGGCAATGGAGTTCTGTGGGAGGGTTTCCTCACTGCGCGCGGTTCCGGCACGCTGACGCTGATAGACCCACATCCGGAGGCTCAGCAGGCAGTGGCCGCGAGGTTGCCGGACACCGTCGACTTCCGGTCGCACATCGCCGGCGTTGAACTGGCCGAAATACCCGACGCAGACGTCCTCGTGTGCAGTCTGACCCTGCACCACGTCGCGGGGATGGACGCCGCACACCGACGCGTCGTCGGTATGGAGGGCGACGGTAAGACCGAGATCCTGCGGCGCTGCGTCGCCGCGGTCCAACGCAGAGGTGGCATCGGCGTCCTGAACGAAGCCGACATCCATAACGACATCGACTACGCGCCCGGCGACCCCGTGCTCATCGACCACTTCATCGATGTGTACGTACGCCGCACCGCTTGCGCGGTCGCGCAGGCATTGGAAGCGGCAGCGCCCGATTCGCAACTGCGCCAAGCGTGGGAGGCGATTCTGCGCCACTGGTGTTTGGATCAGGTCGACAATGCGCTTCTTCCCATCGATGAGCGCGACGTGTATGAACTCGACGCGTCGCGCTGGGTCAGCCTGCTTCGGAACGCGGGCGCGGCGGACGTCGACCACCGTTACACCGATGAATGGAACCTGTTCCAGCAGTATATGTTCAGGTAGAGACGTCGTTCGATTCGGCGGAATTACTCTATGACTCCATTCTTTGCATGTGTGTCGTGCCAGTGATCGCCGCTCCTGTGTCGTTGATCGGGATGAGGTGCTAAACCGTCGCGCGGCGCGCAGACAGGAGTCTTTCGATGAGACCGACGAGACATTCACCCGACTTCGTTGACGAGCACGCGGTGTACCTGGTGTACCGCTTCGTCGCCGACCAGGTGGTCAGAGGCGTCGTCGACCTCTCCATCGCCGATCATCTATCTGATGGCGGTCTGACGGCGACCGAAATCGCTGCACGCGCCGGTGCCGACCGCGAGACGACATTGATGCTGCTGAAGGCAGGTGTTGCAGCCGGGCTGATGACACTGGACTCTCGCGGTGAATTCCACGGCACGAAATTGCTTGCGGTACTGCGTAACAAAGCCCTGAGTCGAGACAGGGCGCTGGCTGTCGTGACGGCAGATGTCGTTCGGCACATCATCCTCAGCGAGCGCGCCCGCCGGATCGCGTGGAACTAGGCGGCGACCATGACGTTGCACGAGTTCGCACGCGAACAGCGGAGAACCGACTTCGACCACACCGACTCGTCGGTGCCTGCCGATGTCGTCCGTCAAACATATTCGGACCTACGGGAGAACTGTCCGGTCGCGCACAGCGATCGCTTCGGCGGATTCGACTACGTGAGTCGTTACGACGACGTCCGTCGAGTTCTCACTGACAACACGACGTTCAGCGCGACCGACGGAGTCTTCATCCCGCCAAGCGGTCTGCCCCGGATCCCCCCGCTGGAATACGATCCGCCCGCGCACACCGTCTTATCTGCGCTGATGGACGGACCGTTGAACTCCCGCGCTGTGCGTGCCTTTGAGCCGACGATCGAAGAAATCGCACACCTGCTCATCGACGATTTCGCCGGCGCGGGTGCCGCGGACTTGGCGAGTCAGCTGGCCGAGATTATGCCTGCCCTCGTCATCGGCCGCATGGTTGGTCTCGACCAAAACGAAGCGTCCGACGTCCGCCGAATCTCAATGGCGGCATTCGCCAGCATTGGCGGGCCGGACTTTCCGAAACAGATGCAAGCCTTGACAACGTTCATGAACGCCCAGTTGGAGAAGCGGAAGATGGCTCCGCGCGACGATTACCTGACGGGGCTCTCTCGCGGTGAGATCGACGGTAAGCCAGTCGACGCCGAATTCGTCACCGGCATCATGGTGGCCTTCATGCTCGGCGGCCACCACTCGACGGCGACGGCCATCAGCGGACTGATACGACACGTCGTACCGAAACCTGCTCTGCGCAAACGGATCATCAAAGACAACAAGTTGCTTGTTCCTGTTGTCGAAGAGAGCCTACGTCTCACCACACCATTGAACCTGTTCGCCCGCACCGTGCGCCGCTACGGAGAAATCCGGTCTGTCCCGTTCCACAGAGGCGACCGGATCATGCTCAACCTTTACGCCGCGAACCGCGACCCCCGACAGTTCACGGACCCTGAGGTGTTCGATGCGAGCCGCGCACACAACCCTCATCTCGCGTTCGGTCGCGGACTGCATGCGTGCACCGGCCAGCACCTGGCCCGCGCCGAAATGCGGGTTACCTTGCGGACACTACTCAAACGTCTGCCCGATATTCGCATCGACGGTGAGGTTTCAGAAACCGGCCTGACGGGAGGGATCATGATCGAAACCAGCTCGCTGCCAGTCGCCTTCACGCCGCAGCGCTAGACCGTCGCGCGGTCGCGACCCTCCCAGAACGGCTTACGTAGATCCTTTTTGAGGATCTTGCCGGTCGGGTTGCGCGGCAACTCGTCCCTGACGTCGACGGACTTCGGACACTTGTAGGCGGCCAGCCGCTCGCGACAGAACGCGATCAACTCCTGCTCGGTGGCGTCACCCTCAAGCGAGACAATGGCTTTGACGACCTCGCCCCATTTGTCGTCGGGCACACCGATCACCGCGACCTCCGCGACGGCCGGGTGTTCGGCCAGCACCCGCTCCACCTCGATCGAGTAGATGTTCTCTCCGCCCGAGATGATCATGTCCTTGAGCCGATCCTCGACGAAGATGAAGCCACCGTCGTCAACGCGGCCGATGTCTCCGGTGCGGAACCAGCCGTCCTCCGTGATCGCCTCCGCGGTCGCCTCCGGCTTGTGGTGATAACCCTTCATCAATTGCGCTGAGCGGAACCACAGTTCGCCTTGCTGGCCGGGCTCCACGTCCTCCAGGGTGTCGGGGTCGACGACGCGAAGTTCCGCGTTGGGCACCAACGTGCCCGCGCTGGAGAGTCGTTCCCCTTCCTCGGTGCGATGTGCGTCGGGGAGAAGTGTGCTGATCACACCGCACAGCTCGGTGAGGCCGTACGCCTGGATGAAATCGGTGTTCGGCCAGGCCTGCAACGCCGCGCGCAGCAATGGAAGCGGCATCGGCGAGGCGCCGTACGAAAAGGTCTTCAATGCGCCGAACAGCTTGACGGCATCGTCGCCCGACTCCAGCACCTTCGCCAGCACCGCGGGCACCAGGAACGTTCGGTTGGCGCCCTTGAGGATTGCGCCGGCCAGCGACATGCCGTCGACCTTCCGCGTCATCACCGTGGGAACACCCAGATGAAGGCCGACCTGCATATACGACGAGCCGCCGACATGGAACAACGGCATCGCCACCATGTTCTTGTCGCCCGGGTCAAACGCGTACAAGTCCTCTCCGTTACGCGTGTGAGCGATCAGATTCGCCTGGGTCAACTGCACACCCTTCGGGCGACCGGTCGTGCCCGAGGAGTACATGACGATGCAGACGTCGTCGGATTCGACGTCGTCGGAACGGTCGACCGGCGTTGCGTTCGCGAGCAGTTCCTCGTACTCGTCGCCGTCGCCGCCTTCAGGGGTGACCACGATGACGCGCTCGAGGCTGGCGAGCTTGTCACGGATCTTGTCGACGCCGGGTTTGAGTTCGGCGCCGATGATCAGCACCTTGGCGCCCGAATCGCTGAGGACATAGTCGAGCTCGTCAGCCGCCAGCCGGAAGTTGATGATCGCGGTGGCGGCGCCGAGCGATGCGGCGGCCGTCGTCATCTCGACACAGGCGGGGTGGTTTTTGTCGAGGAACGCGACCACGTCGCCACGGCTGACACCAAGCTCCTAGAGCGCGCCCGCCAGACGTCGGATCCTGCCGTCCCATTCGGCCCATGTCCAGGTCCGGTCGAGGTAGGTCAACGCCTCGTCGTCGGGCGTCGTCGCGGCCCAGTGGGCCACTCGTTCATCGAGATAGCGCGGATACGGCAGGTCAGACATGCCCTGAAGCATGTGCCATGACAGCCGTCGGTCAGCTGTCTTTCGAATAAACCTGCTTGCCCGCGAGGAAGGTGGCGCGCACCTCGAGGTCGGCGATCTGTTCCGGCGGAACAGCGCGCGGATCGTCCGACAGCACCACCATGTCGGCGTACTTACCGAGCTCCAGCGAGCCGACCCCGTCGTCGGCGAACAGCTGCCACGCCGCGTCGATGGTCTGGGCGCGGATCGCCTGCTCGACCGAGATCCGCTGTTCCGGTCCGATCACCCGACCGCTCGGCGCGGTGCGGGTGGCGGCGACGCTGATGTTGCGCAGCGGCTCCTCGGGGGTGACCGGCGGGTCGTTGTGCAGCGAGATCCGCATCCCGGTGGCGACGGCGGAACCGCATGGCATCCACCGGCTTCCGCGCTCGGGCCCGAAGAGGCCGTCGACGACGATGTCGCCCCAGTAGTGGATCTGGTCGACGAAGATGCTGCACGTGACGCCGAGATCGTGGGCGCGCTGCAGCTGATCGTCGCGGATCGCGCCGACATGCTCGAGCCGCAGCCGGTGATCCTCGCGGGGATGGTTGCGCAGCACCTCCTCGTAAACATCGAGGATGGTGTCGGCACCCGCGTCGCCCTGCACGTGGCAGGCCATCTGCCAACCGCGCGGGAAGTAGGCGCCGACGATCTCGGTGAGCTGTTCGCCGGTGTAGTTGGCGCAGCCGCATGACCCTTTGGGGATACCGATGATGCGCGTGGCGTCGGTGTCGAGGAAGGGGAACGACAGGTCGATATTGCCGATCCATGGTGACCCGTCGACCCAGATCTTGATGCCCGCCTGGCGGAACATGTCGTCGCCGTTGTCGGGCGACATGTCGGTTTTCATGTCGGCGTTGGAGATCTCGTAGACCCGCAGCCGCACCGTGAGGTCGTTGCGCACCTGCTCGACCATCGGGCGGAACACCGGGTCGAACGCCATCTCCGAACATGTCGTCAGCCCCGCGCGGTTCAGTCGTGCGAGCTCGGCGTGCAGCATCGCGGGATAGTCGGTGGGCGCAACCGCGTCACCCAGCAGCGGGAACACCGCCTGGATTTCCTCGGCGGTGCCGTCGAGGTCACCGTTGCCGTCCCTGCCGTAACTCGCGCCCTTCGGGTCCGGGGTGTCGCGGTTCAGGCCGACGCGGGCCGCAGCGACGGAGTTGAAGTAAGCCTTGTGGCCCGAGTTGTGGACGATCACCAACGGGGTGTCGGGTGCGAGGTCGTTCAGCCAGCTCAACGTCGGCTCGGGCAGCCCGTGTTGGAGCAGCGGATCCCAGCCGTTGAGGTATGCGCCTGCATCGCCGCGCTTGGCGACCTCTTTTCGGATCGCGGCGACCACGTCGTCGGCCTTGGGCAACGTGACCGGGCGGATGTCGACCATCCGATCCGACAGCACGATCGCCTCCATCAACGGATGCCCATGAGCCTCAACGAGTCCCGGCATCACGCAGCCGTCGCCGATGTCGAGCGTCTGCGTACCGGGGCCGATCCAGCTCTCGATGTCCGAACGGGATCCGACCGCGACGATGCGGCCATCGGAGACGGCCAGCGCCTCGGCCGTGGGTTGGTGTTCGTCGACAGTGAGGACAGTCCCGGAAATGACCAGGTCAGCAGCGGGCATGGGCCCATCCTGTCAGGCCGGGAAAAATTCTTTGAAGAAATTCTGGGCCCGTGTCGATTTCCGCGGGTTGCCGTTCGACGTAGTTGCGAGGGCACGATGGAGACGCCCCTTCCACCACGGATAGAAGGAGACGAAACAATGTCGCGTTACATGCTGATCATGCGTTCCACCCCCGAGGCCGAGGCCGCGATGGCGAAGCTGAACATCGATTTCGACCAGATCATCGAGGAGATGGGCCGGTTCAACGAGGAGCTCATCAAGGCCGGCGTGATGCTGGCGGGTGAGGGTTTGACAGGTCCCGAGGAGGGCTTCGTCGTCGACTACAGCTCTGATCCGCCGGTGGTCACCGACGGCCCGTACACCGAGGCCAAGGAGCTGTTCAACGGGTTCTGGATGATTGACGTGTCGTCGAAGGAGGAGGCCAAGCAGTGGGCTCATAAAATCCCGCTGGGCAAGGGCGTCAAGGTCGAGGTGCGCCGCGTCAGCGAGACCGAGGAGTTCCCTGCGGACAACCCGTGGATCGCCAAGGAGATCCAGTGGCGTGCCGATCTCGCCGAGAAGGTCGCCGCGCAGGCGCGCGCCGAGGCTGACAAGGCCGCGGGCCGCTGACACTTCTCGCCGAAACGGTATTCCAGCAACGAAAATGCGAGTGAGGACCACTGGAATACCGTTTCGGCGGAGGTTTACGTGGCGCGGATCCGGATGGGTCCGCGCCAGTTCGCGTCCGGGTCGAGCACCTCCCCGCGCTGCGTGATCTCGACGTCGCCGGCCCTGGCTAGGTCGCGCGCGATATCGCGGGCCTGGTCCATCAGGTCGCGCCAGCCGTCGCCGCCTACGGCGCGAGCCGCATCGGAGGGGCAAATGGTCTTCGCCGGTCCACGTTCGTGGGCCAAGTCAAGGATTGCCGCCCGGAGCTTGTCGTCCACGATCAATCGGGAGCCCAATCGGGGTTCCCTTGAAACCAAATCTGTAACACGTTCTAATCTGAAGTCATGAGTGACTCGCTGTTGCGCCAACCCATTCACTCCGGCCACCTCACCGTCGGGGCTCTGAAGCGCAATAAGGACAAGCCGGTGCTGTTCCTGGGCGACACCACGCTGACCGGTGGCCAGCTGGCCGAGCGCATCAGCCAATACATTCAGGCGTTCGAGGCGGTTGGCGCCGGGTCGGGCGTCGCGACCGGCTTGCTCTCGCTCAATCGGCCCGAGGTGCTGATGATCCTCGGCGCAGGCCAGACGCAGGGCTACCGCCGCACGGCACTACACCCTCTCGGCTCCCTCGACGACCACGCCTATGTTCTGAACGACGCCGGGGTCAGCTCGCTGATCATCGACCCGAACCCGATGTTCGTCGAACGGGCCAAGGGCTTGTTGGAGAAGGTGCCCGGGCTCAAGCAGGTGCTGACGATCGGACCGGTGCCCGAGGAACTGGCCGACGTCGCCGTCGACCTGACCGCCGAGGCGGCGAAGTACACGCCGCAGCCGCTGATCGCCGCCGACCTTGCACCGGATCACATCGGCGGCATGGCTTACACCGGCGGGACGACCGGCAAGCCGAAGGGCGTGATCGGCACCGTGCAATCGATCACCACGATGACGACGATTCAGCTCGCCGAGTGGGAGTGGCCCGAGCATCCGAAGTTCCTGATGTGCACGCCGCTGTCGCACGCGGGCGCCGCGTTCTTCGTGCCGACCATCATCAAGGGCGGCGAGCTGGTCGTGCTCACCAAGTTCGACCCGGCCGAGGTGCTGAAAACCATTGAGGAGCAGAAGATCACGGCGACCATGCTGGTGCCGTCAATGATCTACGCGCTGATGGACCATCCGGATTCGCATACCCGCGACCTGTCGTCGCTGGAAACCGTCTACTACGGCGCATCGGCGATGAACCCCGTCCGGCTGAAGGAGGCGATCCGCCGGTTCGGACCGATCTTCGCGCAGTATTACGGGCAGTCCGAAGCCCCGATGGTCATCACTTACCTTGCCAAGGGCGACCACGACGAGAAGCGGCTGACATCGTGCGGGCGGCCGACGCTGTTCGCCAGGACCGCGTTGCTGGACGGTGACGGAAACCCGGTGCCGCAGGGCGAGGTTGGCGAGATCTGCGTGTCCGGCCCGTTGGTATCCGGCGGGTACTGGAACAGACCGGAGGCGACCGCCGAGACGTTTCGCGACGGCTGGATGCACACCGGCGACCTGGCCCGCGAGGACGCGGAAGGCTTCTGGTACATCGTCGACCGGACGAAGGACATGATTGTCACAGGCGGCTTCAATGTGTTCCCGCGCGAGGTCGAAGACGTGGTGGCGGAACATCCTTCGGTCGCACAAGTCTGTGTGATCGGCACCCCCGACGAGAAATGGGGTGAAGCCGTTACGGCGGTGGTGGTGCTGCGGCCCGACGCCGATCGCAGCGACGACGCAGTCGCGACCATGAGCGCCGAGATCCAGGCCGCGGTCAAGGAGCGCAAGGGCTCGGTGCAATCGCCTAAGCAGGTGATCGTCGTCGACTCGGTTCCCGTGACGGCGCTGGGTAAACCGGACAAGAAGTCTGTGCGCGCGCAGTTCTGGGAGGGCGCCGACCGCGCCGTGGGGTGAGTTTGCGCACGCTTGTATGGTGCCGCTGTCCGGCACCGTTAAGGGTCATGTGCAATCAGCTCATGCCAATTACGACTTCATCGTTGTCGGCGCGGGGACTGCAGGTTCGGTCATCGCTGCGCGGCTGTCCGAGGACGACGCCGTTCGCGTCCTAGTCATCGAGGCGGGTTCGTCGACACCATTGCCAGAAGGCGCGGTGCCGCAGGCATGGCCTGCGCTCCTTGAAACTTCGTGGAACTGGGGTGAATCCACCGTCGTCCAGTCGGCGACGGGAACATCACCCGCGCTTGCCCGTGGCCGAGGGGTCGGTGGCTCATCGGCCATCAACGGAATGCTGTTCGCCCGGGGACATCGCGCCAGCTACGACACTTGGGAGAAGTTGGGCGCGAAGGACTGGAACTTCGATCGACTATTGCCCTACTTCAAGCGCAGCGAATCGTCGCGTCGCACGAATCCCGAGTTGCGGGGCAGCGACGGCCTGCTCGATGTCGGTCCGGCCAGTCCGATCGGCGACCTGTTCGACGCCTGTCTGGCGGCGGCTGTCGAGTGCGGGCATCCGCACGCCACCGATATCAGCGGCGGGTTGGACGTGGGCTTCGGTGCGCCGGACTTGAACATCGCCGACGGCAAGCGGCAGAGTGCAGCCGACGCCTACCTGAGCCCGGCACTGCCGCGGCCGAACCTCGAGTTGGTGGCCGAGGCGACGGTGCACCGCCTGCTGATCAAGGACGGGCGCTGCCACGGGGTCGAATACAGCTCGGGTAGCGCAGATTCGGTGTCGCGCGCGCTGGCGGGTGAGGTCATCCTGGCGGCAGGCACGCTTGGGTCGCCGCAATTACTGATGCTCTCGGGCGTCGGTCCTGCGGCACATCTGAGCCACATCGGAATCGATGTGACGCTGGACCTTCCCGGCATCGGCGCGAACCTGCATGACCACCCGATGGTCGACGTCATGTACCTCCCCTCGCGTCCGGTCCCACCGGCACGCCACAGTCACGGTGAGCTGATGGGGTTGTTCCACAGTGGAACCACCGATGGCGGGCCGGATCTACAGGTGCTGTGTATCGACTCCATCGGCGGCAACGTGGTCACCGACCACGGCATCAGGGACTGTTATGTGCTTGCGGTCGGGGTCATCACACCAGTCAGTAGAGGCACCGTGCGCTTGTCCGGCCCCGCGGCGGGCGACCCGCTGATGATCGACCCGAACTATTTCGGCGACGACCGCGACATGCAGGCGATGGTCGCCGGTATCAGCGAAGCCCGCCGCATCGGTGCCTCCGCGGCGCTCGATGGCTGGCGCGAAGCGGAGTTCGCCCCGGGTGCGGCGGTCGAGGATGACGAGGCAATGCGCGGCTTCGTGAAGAACAACTTCCGCTCCTACTGGCACCCCGTGGGAACCTGCGCGATCGGTGACAACTCCGCGTCTGTCGTCGACCACCGGCTGCGGGTCAACGGGATCGACGGTCTTCGGGTTGCCGACGCGTCGGTGATGCCTGCCATCCCGTCGGCGCCCACCGCGGCGAGCGTGTACGCGATCGCCGAGCGGGCGGTGGACCTGATCCTGGAAGGGTGAGAAGGGTGAGACGCTGCGCGAGCGTGCACAAAATGCCGGCAACTGGCGGCGTGTCGGGCTGCAGACACGCACCCTTTCGGTGCGAGGCGCGGTGCGGTCCGGGCGAGTTAGTCCAGCAGCGCGTCGATCTCCGCGGCGATGCGCGCGATGCGTTCTTCTTCGCTGGGGATCCCGCGAGACTCGTCGCAGGCCCGTAGCCAACCCAAGCGCCACATGCGGGCAGCGATGCGGTCCCCGATCCCCGCATAGGGGTTGAGAAGCGTGGTCGGGAAGGCTTTGCGGCCTTCGTGGTAGGCATTGACGAACCGATGCGCCATGACTACTAACTTTGCTGCGCGAGCTGACGCAAAGGGTCTTTTTTCGTCGGCGTGTCGTGACACTTTGCGTTCGCTCGGCAGAATGGGCGACGTGGCCGCCGCCGATCTGTCGCAGACCGTCGATGCGGTGTGGCGGATCGAGGCCGCCAAGATCATCGCGACACTGACCCGCGTGGTCGGCGACGTCGGGCTGGCCGAGGATCTGGCCCAGGAAGCGCTCGTCGACGCGCTGACGCAGTGGCCCGACACCGGCTTGCCACGCAACGCCGGGGCGTGGTTGACCACGGTCGCCAAGCGCAAGGCCATCGACCAGTGGCGCAGGCAGGAGAACCTCGACACTAAATACACGGCGCTTGCGCGCGAGCTGGAGACCGCGGTCGACGAGGCGTGGGACCCCGATCGCATCGACGACGACGTGCTTCGACTGGTCTTCATCTCGGCACACCCCGTGCTGTCGCGCGAAGGCCAGATCGCATTGACACTGCGCGTCGTCGGCGGTTTGACCACCGACGAGATCGCCAGGGCATTTCTGACCTCGAAGGCGACGATCGCCGCACGGATCACCCGCGCCAAGAAAACGCTGGGCGAGGCGAATGTCCCGTTCGAAGTCCCGGATCGATCGGAGTTCCCGAAACGGTTGTCGGCCGTGCTGAGCGTGATCTACCTGATCTACAACGAAGGCTATTCGGCGTCGTTCGGGCAGCGCTGGATTCGTGACGAGCTGTGCAGCGAGGCGCTGCGGCTCGGGCGTGTGCTCGCCGCGTTGGTACCCGACGAAGCCGAGGTGCACGGGTTGGTGTCGCTGATGGAGTTCCAGTCGTCGCGCTTCGGCGCGCGCACCGACGCCGAGGGCAGGCCTGTCCTGCTGGAGGATCAGAACAGGACCAGATGGGACCGCGCCCAGATCCAGCGCGGAGTCGCCGCGCTGGAGCGCGCCGCTGATGCCGTGCAGCGCAAGGGTGTTGGCTGGGGACCGTACGCGCTGCAGGCCGCGCTCGCCGAATGCCATGCCGTCGCGCCGACCGCGGCGGACACCGACTGGCCTCGCATCGTTCTGCTCTACGACGGGCTGGTGCAGGTCGCACCGTCTCCGATCGTCGAACTCAACCGCGCGGTCGCAGTCGCGATGGCGTCGGGTCCGTCAGCGGGCCTGGAGATCGTCGAGCGCATCGAGGGCCTGGACGGGTCCTACCTGTTGCCCAGCGTGCGCGGTGAGCTGCTGGCCCGATTGGGCCGCGACGCCGAGGCCGCCGACGAGTTCGACCGCGCCGCGCAGATGACCGACAACGAACGCGAGCGGGAAGTGCTGGCGGACAAGGCCGCCCGCGTCCGACGCTAAGCGCCCGGCACACCTGTGCGAGCGGCCACCGACGTCGGGGACGCGGTGTCGAACACCTCGACGATCACGTCGGCGTCCCGGTATTCGCCGATGTGATGCAGTCCCGGCGTCGCGGCGATGACATCGCTGGCGTTATCGCCGGTCATCGGGTATTCAGCGACGGGATGCCGCCAGTGCGCCGCGATGATGGTCGCCGACGGTGCCAGCCTCGGCACTTCACGGTCCAGCACCTCACGCAGCGCCTGCGCGTCGAGGTAGTAGCAGAGCTCGGAGAGCACGACTAGGTCGAATTGTCTTGGCGGCCAAGTCTCGTCGAGCGCGGCGCGAAGCAGCGTCACCTGACTGCGCCTGCCTGCCGCCGCGAGTCGACGGTGGGTGGCGTCAAGCGCCGCCGAGGCGACGTCCGTACTGGTGACGTGATCGCACCTGCCCGCGAGTTGCTCGGTGAGCACGCCGATAGAGCAGCCCGGCTCGAACGCGTGCCGGTACCGCTCATATGGCAAGAGCGCCAACGTGATCGCATACTTGCGCTGCTCATACCATCGACCCTGAAGCTGCCAGGGGTCATCGGACTCGGAGTACATCTGGTCGAAATAGTCATCAGTGAGTCGTGCAGTCAACGGAAAACCGCCTCCTTGACCGAGAGCAGCCGCTCCACCACGAACGGCGCCAGAACTGGGTAACTATCGGCGCTGGGCGCGTCGAGTTGGCTGCGATAGCACTGCGCCGCGGCGGCCTTGGTTTCGACAGCGTTGTCCGCCACCGGCATCGCAAAGAGCCGGTCCCATGGCACGGCGGCGTCTCCTGGCGATGCCCAGTGCCACATCCACACCGGATACTCGAGCAACACCGTGCGGGTTCGGGCAGTCGCGACCGCCGCCGCCCGCCCGACGGCCTCGTGGTCGGGATGGCCGTCACCGCGCCAGTTGGCGACACACCAGGCTCCGTAGGCAAGAATGTCACTGAGCAGGTCGGCGAGCCGGTCTTCATGGTCGCTCACAGCGCCGTCGGGAAGGCCGAGCCAGATCGGTTCCTCGACGCCTAAAACCTTTGTGGCGGAACTGAGTTCGGCCCGACGCGTCCGCGCCAAGCAATCCCTCTCAACCGGGCTCAGATTGGGATGCGATGCACTGCCGTCGCTGACCGCGACCACCTTCACTCGCACGCCACGTCGAGCAAGCATGGCGGTCGACGCGCCGAACCCGAGCGTCTCGTCATCGGGATGGGCTGCCACGACAACCATCTCGTCGCAGCCAGTCAGATCCAGCTCGGGCGCAGCATCGAGCGCGTCGCGCCAAACATCTGCCGTCGTCCCGCCAACGGTCAACGGCCGGTCGGCGAATCGCGCGCAGTTGCTCACCGGGCTTCACCAGCCAGCACACCGAGCCGCTCGAGGTCGCGCTCGGCGTGGCTCTGACGGACGTAGATGGTCAGGTCGGCCACCCGCTGCGCATGCGCGGCATCCTGGGTCAGTGGCGCGGGCCCGAGCGCGCGGCCGGTGCGGCCGATCGCCTCCTCAACGGCCGTCTCGACGACAGCGCGGGTGCGCCTGGCGACGAGTTCGGCTGCGCCCTTGCTGTTTTGAGGATCCGCGTCGATTTGGGCGGCAGCCCACTGCAGCATCGCGTCGCCCGCAGCGAGAGCTGCGTCCACCGCGCCCAGATGCGCCCGCGTATGGGCGTCGACCTTCTCGTCGGCCGCCCGCCCATACAGCGGTGCCGCCACTGCGCGCGCCCCGCCCAGCCAGCACGCGCTGACGCCGATCGCGCCGTGCCAGAATCCGGGTCGTGACAGGTAGTCCCCCGGCCTTCCGACGGCGACCGCCGATACGCACGTGAATTGCATTGAGCGCGTGTCGGACTCGACCATGCCAGCGTTGTGCCATGCGCTCGGTTGCGGATCGGCACCCGATTGAGCCAGGTCGACGGCGAACAGGCCTCGCTCACCGGATTCCAGTCGCGCGGTGATGAGCGCATGTGTACACAGCGCGGCCCCCGAACACCACGCCTTCCATCCGTTGAGCTTCACCCGGTCCCCAACCCGACGGGCAGTCAAGACCGCGTCAGGCGGTTCAGCCGCCCAGACGCCCCACAGCTGGCCGTCCTGCGCGTCGGGGCCGTCGAGCTCGGCGAGGATCGCGACGGCATCCGTATGGGCTTCGGCGAGCCGCCCCGCGACGACGTCGATCTCGGCGAGGCCAGCGAGCCGTTCGAACCGTCCAATTGTCTCGCCCCGACCCGGCAGCGGCAGCTCCAACATCCCCGAGGCCAGCCATCGCCCCACCAGCCCGCGGCTCATGGCGCCGCGCCTGCTCCGCGCTTTCGCACGGCCAGATTCCGCAGATGCTGGGCGAACCCGCTAGGTGCGCGGCCATTACGACGGTCGGAGGTGGCAA
This sequence comes from uncultured Actinomycetota bacterium, assembly GCA_963848855.1. Lineage (GTDB taxonomy): Bacteria > Actinomycetota > Actinomycetes > Mycobacteriales > Mycobacteriaceae > Mycobacterium. The sequence continues at coordinate 1,679,118 of CAWKFL010000012.1, read as the reverse complement.
CCGACAGTTCGGCGTCGCGGTGGATGCGCATGCCTGCGGACTCGAAGCGCTCGACCAGGTCGACGTCCTCGCCGGTCTTCAACGCACGGAAGCCGCCGACCTGCCAGTACGTGTCGGCGCGGAATCCCATGTTGGCCCCGTGGACGTGATTGTGGCCGCGCCCGTTCGCCTGGTATCCACGCAAATAGCGGCGGGCGACGTCGGCGGGGAAATGACGCCATGCCGGTATGCGGACCACACCGAGCACCATGTCGGCGTCCGCCTCGGTCATGCGCACCAGCCAGTCGGCGCTCACCGCGCTGTCGGCGTCGGTGGTCGCGTACCAGACGTTTTGCAGGTCGACGGCGCCGGAGGCCGAGCGTGCGTATTCGAACCCGGCCGCCCGCGCGGCGCCGACGTTGCCCGCATCGATCGAGACAAAGTGCACGTCGGGACCGAATTGTCCGGCCAAGGTGTCGCTGCCGTCGTCACACGAGTCGAGGACCACCACGGTCAGCACGGGCATCGGCAGGCACAGCGCCGCGGTTGTCGATGCGCGAAGGCAGTTCGGCAAGTGCGCCAGCTCGTTGTGAGCTGGGACGACCACGACGGCCTGCTGGAGTTCGGTCACGCAAGATATTTACCCGCGGAGGGTGTTTCCACACCTGGCACGATTGCAGCTGTGAACTCCGTCAACGCCGTGCTGTTCGACTATTCCGGAACGCTGTTTCGCCTCGAGGAGGACGACAGCTGGTTCGAGGGCATCAAGGTCGACGAGGAGGAGATCGACGGGCATGTGCAGGCCGAGCTGATGCGCAGGCTCACCGCACCGACCGGCCGGTCCGTCGAGATGACACCGGAGGCCTACCACGCGTGGGTCAACCGCGATCTCACCCCGCATCTGCACCGCGAGGCCTACCTGCATGTGCTGCGCCAGTCCGGCTTGGCCGACCATCACGCCCAGTCGCTGTATGACCGCGTGATCGACCCGTCCAGCTGGACGCCCTATCCCGACACCGCCGCGGTGCTCAAGAGCGTGCACCAGCTCGGCATCAGAACGGCGGTGGTGTCGAACATCGCGTTCGACATCCGGCCCGCCTTCCAGATGATCGGTGCCTTCGACGATGTCGACGAGTTCGTACTGTCCTTTGAGGTCGGTGCCATCAAGCCGGACGCCGCGATCTTCGAGACGGCTCTGAGGCGGCTCGGCGTCGAACCGGCGCGGGCGGTGATGGTCGGCGACAGCGATGAGGCCGACGGCGGTGCCCGTCGAGTCGGCTGCGGCTTCATTCTCGTCGACCCGCTGCCGACCACCGAGCGCCCCGACGGGCTCCGAAGTGCCCTAACCGAATACGGCATCGCGCTCTGAGACGTAGCGTCGGTGGATGGCGTCCGAGCGCATCCCGCCGCCGCGATGGCTCAAACCGATGAACAAGATCTTCATTGCGATGTTGCGGCTCGGCCTACCGATGTCGCGCAAGGAATCGCCCGTCGTGTTGACGGTGCCCGGTCGCAGGAGCGGTAAGCCGCGCTCGACTCCGGTCACACCGATGCACGTCGACGGACAGCGTTATGTCGTGAACGGCTATCCGGGCGCGGACTGGGTCCGCAACGTCCGTGCCGCCGAAGCCGCGACGTTGACGCAGGGGCGACGCACCGAGAACGTCCGGATGGTCGAGCTCGAATCCGAGCGAGCCCGTCCGGTGCTGCGGAAGTTCCCCGCGATGGCGCCGACGGGCGTCGACCTGATGAAGCGCGCAGGGGTCCTCACCGAGGGCACACCCGACGAACTGGAGGGGCTTGCGGGCAGGCTGGCCGTATTCCGCATCGAGGCGATCACGTAGCGTCGCAGCTATGTCCAACAGCGCGCGCATCCGGCCGCCGTGGTGGCTGAAGTACGTAAACAAGGTGATGGTCGGGGCGCAGCGCCTCGGTTTCGGGTTTGGCGGCAAAGGCCCGGTGATTCTGGTCGTGCGCGGCCACAAGACGGGCAAGATGCGCTCGACACCGATCACGCCGATGACTGTTGATGGCACGCGGTACGTGCTGGGTGGCCTGCCGGGCAGCGACTGGGCGGCCAACGCACGCGCCGCTGACGAAGTCGAATTGCGGCAGGGACGCGATACCGAACGGGTTCGGATGGTGGAGCTCGCACCCGACGAAGCGCGCCCGCTACTGCGGCTGTTTCCGGTCGAGGTGCCAACCGGTGTGAGTTTCTTGAAGAACGCGGGTCTGGTGACCGGACCCAATCCCGACGAGTACGAGGCGCTCGCGGGCCGCTGCCCGGTGTTTCGTTTCGACCCGGTAAACGCATGAGCGACAACCCTTTTGACCCGTCGGTGTGGCGTCCCGTCGACGGGTTCGAGCTGACCGACATCACCTACCACCGCCACATCGTCGACGGGAAACCGCAGCCGACGGTGCGGGTGGCGTTCGACCGTCCTGAGGTGCGCAACTCGTTCCGGCCGCACACGGTCGACGAGCTCTACCGCGTGCTCGACCACGCGCGCATGTCGCCCGATGTCGGCGTCATACTGCTGACCGGCAACGGGCCGAGCCCCAAGGACGGCGGCTGGGCGTTCTGCGCGGGCGGGGATCAGCGCATCCGCGGCCGCACGGGTTACCAGTACGCGGCGGGTGAGACCGCCGATACCGTCGACGTGGCGCGCGCCGGACGGCTGCACATTCTCGAGGTGCAGCGGCTGATCCGGTTCATGCCGAAGGTCGTCATCTGCCTGGTGAGTGGATGGGCGGCGGGTGGCGGGCACAGCCTGCACGTGGTCTGCGACCTGACGCTGGCCAGCCGTGAACATGCTCGTTTCAAGCAGACGGACGCCGACGTCGGCAGCTTCGACGGTGGTTACGGCAGCGCGTATCTGGCCAAGCAGGTCGGCCAGAAGTTCGCCCGCGAGATCTTCTTCCTCGGTCGCCCGTACACCGCCGAGCAGATGCACGCGATGGGCGCGGTGAACGAGGTCGTCGACCACGCGGATCTCGACAAGGTCGGGCTCGACTGGGCCGCACAGATCAACGGCAAGTCACCGCAGGCGATCCGCATGTTGAAGTACGCGTTCAACCTGACCGACGACGGGCTCGTCGGTCAGCAGCTGTTCGCGGGTGAGGCAACGCGATTGGCGTACATGACCGACGAGGCTGTCGAGGGCCGTGACGCGTTCCTCGAGAAGCGTGACCCCGACTGGTCGCCGTTCCCCCGCTACTTCTAGTCGGCTTCGGCGGCACGGCGCGCGTCGCGGCTGTTCTTGATCAGGCTGAGCACCGTCGTGATGGTCAGCGTCGCGACGATGAACAGCAGCGATGTCACGATGCCGATCTCGGGCAGGTGGAACGACCCGACGTGGTCGAGGTGCGAATGGTGCAGCGCCTCGACGATGAGCTTGATGCCGATGAAGCCGAGGATGACGGCTAGCCCCTTGCTGAGGTAAACCACCTTCTCCAGCAGGCCGCCGATCAGGAAGTAGAGCTGCCGCAGCCCCATCAAGGCCAGCGCGTTGGCGGTGAAGATGATGTAGGCGTCGTTGGTCAGCCCGAAGATCGCGGGAATCGAGTCGAGGGCGAACACCACGTTGGCGATGCCGATCGCGGCGATGACGATCACCAGCGGCGTGAACATCCGCCGCTTCTCGACGCGGGTGGCCAGCTTGCGGCCGTCGTAGTCCTCGCTGAGCGGCAGGATCCGGCGCAGGAACCGCAGCAGCGGGTTCTTGTGGAAGTCCGGTTCCTCGTCGGGATCCTCGAGGGCCAACTGGATCGCGGTGTAGACCAGGAATCCGCCGAGGATGTAGAACACCCAGCTCCACGCGGCGATCGCCGCGGCCCCGGCGAAGATGAACACGGCGCGGAACACCAGCGACAGGATGATCCCGATATAGAGGACCTTGTCGACGGCCAGCTCGGGCACCCCGAACCGGGCCATGATGATCATGAACACGAACAGGTTGTCGACGCTCAGGCTGTATTCGGTGATGTAGCCGGCGACGAACTCCTGGCCCGAGGCGCCCGGCGCGAGAATGAAGAGTCCCACCGCAAAGGCCGCGGCCAGCCCGATGTAGAAGAGGACCCAACGCACGGCGTCCTTGGTGGTGACGGTCCGTTGCCGCCGACCGATCACCGCCAGGTCGAGGACGATGATGGCGAGCAACACCACGACGGTGATGGCCCAAACCAGCGGTGAGACAACAGAAATCACAGTCGACCTCCGGACGGCATGACGCTACGGTCCGGAGGTCTCTTCCGCCCACGGCCTCGGCCGGGACCGACACCGCCGGGTCGGCCGTGGGGCCTTCCGTGATGACGACGGTGTCGCGCGAGGAATACTCCCCTCCACGAACAAGCAGAATGATAGTCCGCAAGACAGAACTTGTCGCATCGAGGGTGCTGTCAGGGCCGGAAGCGGGTCTGGCCGTGCGGCGACTTCGCGAACGCCAGCAATTTATCGGGCGGCACCCGGAACACGTAGGCGATGTGGCTGTCGCCGCTATCGTCGGTGTGCCCGAACCCGTCGTCATCGGGTGTGAAATCCCAATCGTCGCCGTACTTCTCGCGAATGGCGTCGGCCAGCGGAGTCAGCGTCGATTTGCCGGTTATGCGTTCCGCGGCGCCTTCCACGACAACGTCCAGTCCGTCGTTCCAGGTGTTGGTGCCGGTGGTGACGGCGACGGCTGCACTGTTTTCCAGGTTGCGGGCCTTCTGCTCCTCGGGGCCGGTGCAGAACACGAAACCGTTGTCGATCCACAGCCCGATCAGCGGCGTCACGTGCGGTCGCCCGTCGGCCCTTACGGTGGTCAACCAGTACAGCTCGGCCGCGGTGAGTGCATCGTTCACGGTTTGCCAGTCGATGGCCTGCTTGGCTTCGCTGAATCGGGCGTCGAGGTGGCCGGTGATCGTCATACCGGTACTGACTGTGCCGCCTGCGCCGACTCATCGCGAGGGAAAAAATGGGCCTCCTAGACTCAGCAACCGTGAGTAAGAGCCCCCTGCGCCGGCTCGCCGACGGGCTGGTGTTGGCGAGCATGCGGCCGCCGATAACCCCCGAGCTACTGCAATACCGGCCCGGCCGCGAGGTCGTCGACCTCGAGGGCAAGCGCATCCTGCTGACCGGCGCGTCCTCGGGTATCGGCGAGTCCGCCGCCGAGAAGTTCGCCCGCCGAGGCGCCACCGTCGTGGCAGTGGCCCGCAGGCAGGACCTGCTCGACGCGCTCGTCGACCGGATCGAGCGAAGCGACGGCGACGCGTGCGCACACGCCGTTGACCTCTCGGACCTCGACGCCGTCGACGAACTGGTGGCCAAGGTGGAACAGGACCTCGGCGGCGTCGACATCCTGATCAACAACGCAGGCAGGTCCATCCGCAGGCCGCTGGCCGAATCGCTGGACCGCTGGCACGACGTGGAGCGCACGATGACGCTCAACTACTACTCGCCGCTGCGCCTCATCCGCGGCCTGGCACCGGGCATGCGTGAGCGCAAGGACGGTCACATCATCAACGTGTCCACATGGGGTGTGCTCAGCGAATCGTCGCCGCTGTTCGCGGTGTACAACGCGTCGAAGGCCGCCCTGTCCGCGGTGAGCCGGGTGATCGAAACGGAGTGGGCCAACGTCGGACTGCATTCGACGACGCTGTACTACCCGCTGGTGAACACACCGATGATCGAGCCGACGAAGGCATACGCCGGCCTGCCCGCGCTGACGCCCGCCGAAGCCGCTGACTGGATGATCGTCGCCGCCCGCAACCGCCCCGTGCGGATCGCGCCGCGGATGGCCGTCACCGCCAGGGCGCTGGACACCGTGGCGCCGGGCTGGGTGAACGCGATCATGAAACGCCAAACCGTCCAACCCTGACCCGGTGGCGTGCTGTGATGGGCCATGCCGACCGCGGACATCACCACCGTCGCCGACATCGTGCGGGTGCGAGGCGCAGAGCGGCCCGACGCGGTTGCCCTCCGGGTGGGCGAGCGCACTGTCAGCTTCGCCGAACTCGATGCCCGCTCGAACCAAGTGGCCAATGCGCTTGCCGCGACGGGGGTCGGATTGGGTGACCGGGTCGCGTTCATCGAGAAGAACTGCGCTGAATTCTTCGAAGTCACATACGGATTGGCCAAGCTCGGCGCCGTCATCGTCCCGGTGAACTGGCGACTGGCGGCGCAGGAGATGCTGCAGATCATCTCCGACGCCGGTGCATCGGTAGTCGTGGTGGGACCCGAGTTCTTCGGTCACATCGAGGCGATCGAGGACCGGCTCACCAAAGTCCACACGACCATCGCCGTCGGCGCCCACGACCGCTGGCCCGCGTTCGACGACTGGATCTCCGATCGGCCCGCCACCGATCCCGGCGTTCGGACCGGCCCCGAGGATGTCGCGCTGCAGCTCTACACCTCCGGCACCACCGGCCTTCCCAAAGGCGTGATGCTGACCAACGCCAACTTCTTCGGGCTGTTGTCGAGCATCGCGCCCCAGTGGCGGTTCACCGAAGACAGCGTCAACCTCGCGGTGATGCCGATGTTTCATATCGCAGGCTCGGGCTGGGCGATGGTCGGAACGTTCATGGGTTGCCCTAGCGTGGTGCTGCGTGACGTCGACCCGGCGGCCATCCTCGACGCGATCCCCCGCCACCGCGTCACCAACATCTTCCTTGTTCCCGCCGTGATCCAGTTCGTGTTGATGACGCCCGGCGTCGAGACCACCGACTTCTCCAGCCTGCGCGCACTGGTCTACGGCGCGTCACCGATCAGCGACGACGTCCTCGTCAAGGGCCTGCATCGGTTCGGCTGCGAGTTCATCGGCGTCTACGGCTTGACCGAAACCACCGGCGCCATAACACAACTCACAGCGGCCGACCACGATCCGGTAGCGCGGCCGCACCTGCTGCGGTCGTGCGGTAAACCCCACCCGTGGGTCGAGGTGCGGATCGTCGACGCCGACGGCGCGGACGTTCCGGTGGGCACCGTCGGTGAACTGTGGGCTCGCTCGTCGCAGAACATGCTCGGCTATTGGAACAACCCCGATGCGACGGCCTCGACGATCACCGCGGACGGCTGGCTGAAGTCAGGAGACGCCGGCTACCTCGACGACGACGGCTACATCTACCTGTACGACCGCGTGAAGGACATGATCGTCTCGGGCGGCGAGAACATCTACCCGGCAGAGGTGGAGAACGTCCTGATGGCGCACGACGACGTCGGCGACGTTGCCGTCATCGGCGTACCGGACGAGACGTGGGGTGAAGCGGTGAAGGCCGTCGTCGTGCCCGCGGCGGGCACCTCCCCTAGCGAGGCGGACCTGATCGCGTTCGCCCGCGATCGGTTGGCCGGCTACAAGCTGCCCAAGTCCGTCGACTTCGCCGACGAGCTGCCGCGCAACCCCAGCGGCAAGCTCCTCAAACGACAGCTGCGGGAGCCGTATTGGGCGGGTGTCGACCGCCGGATCGGCTGACGGCGTGATAGACACAGTCCCATGGAGATCCTGGCCAGCCGGATGCTCCTGCGACCGGCCGACTACGAGCGCTCATTGCGGTTCTACCGCGACGAGCTCGGGCTGGCGATCGCCCGCGACTACGGGTCGGGCACCGTGTTCTATGCGGGCCAGTCGCTGATCGAGCTGGCCGGCCACGGTACCCCGGGCGCGGGCGGCGCGATGTGGCTGCAGGTGCGCGACGTGTACGCCGCCGAAAAGGAATTGGCCGACCGCGGCGTGCCGATCGCCCGCGAGGCCCGCCAGGAGCCGTGGGGCTTGCACGAGCTGCATGTGGCCGACCCCGACGGAGTCCTGCTCATCTTCGTGCAGGTGCCCGAGGATCATCCGCTGCGCCATGACACCAGACAGTGACGGCCCCCTGACTCTCGTTGAGCCGGGGGTCGTCCGTGAAATCTGTTCAGCGAGCAGGTGATCCGAGCGGCCAGCCGACCGAGGCCAGCCGCGAAGCGACCTGGTGGATCTCCTCAGGGTTCGGCTCCTGCGCCGTCACCTTGTGGATGGCTTCCCGGATTTCGTCCTCGCTGACGGTGTCGGACTCGCTGCCCTTCAGCACGGTCTGCGCGGCCTTGACGACGTCCTCCTCGCTCAGCGACCGCTTCAGCAGCGCCAGCAGCGGGAAGTAGTCCTTCGGCGGGACGCCCTCGGGGTAGCCGTCACGCAGCCACAAGAGCACGTTCTCCATAACGCTCTGGTTCTCGGTCATCTGCGCCTCAGCTCAGCTCTTGATGAAAGGGAATGGGTCGAAACCGAAGTGGTGGATGATCGTCGTCCTGGTGATCCACGCGACCGCGGTCAGGATCACCCAGCCGACGAACACGAACAGCAGGATGCCCAGGTACTTCAGCCCGGGATTTCCGGCGTGCACAGTGCCGTCGGGCGATTGCCCCCCGGCGCCGCGCGAGAAGGCCACCAAACCCGCCGCGAAGACCGCGGGAAGTCCGGCGCCGAGAATGAGTCCCACGATCAGCACCTTGAGGATGCTTTCCACGTAAGTCATCGACGTTTCCTTTGCTTTTCAGGGCAGGGCGGCGGTCAGACCGCGGCGGTGTCCTTGGGCTTGGCGGCCTCGCGGACATTGGCAGGAACGACCGAGTTGGTCGAGGAGTCCCAATCGGCGTTGACGTTGTTGCTGTCGACCTTCTGCTGCTGGGCACGCCACCACATGTAGAAGGACAGTGCGCACAGGATGACGAAGATCAGGCCGTCACCCGCAAGGTCGGAACCGGTGAGCGACTCGACGCCGTGCGACAGCCAGAACGCCAGCGCGCCGACGAGGGCTGCGGCGGGCAGGGTGACCAACCATGCGATGACCATGCGGCCGGCCACCGCCCAGCGCACCTCGGCGCCGGGCTTGCCGACACCGCTGCCCAGAATCGAACCGGTCGCCACGTGGGTGGTCGACAGCGCCATGCCCGCGGCGCTGGAGCTGAGGATGATCGCGGCCGACGAGGCCTCTGCGGCCAGGCCCTGCGGAGACTCGATCTCGACCAATCCCTTTCCGAGGGTGCGGATGACGCGCCAGCCGCCGATGTAGGTGCCAAGGCCGATCGCGAGCGCGCAGCTGAAGATGATCCAGAACGGCAGGCCGTTCTCCTTCACGTCGCCGGTCAGGTGGCCGGTGGTGATGAGCGCGAGCGCGATGACGCCCATCGTCTTCTGCGCGTCGTTGGTGCCATGCGACAGCGCCACCAGAGACGCGGTGGCGATCTGGCCCCAGCGGAAGCCGTCTTCGCGGCGCTTCGCCATCACGTTGCGGGTGATCCGGTAGACCAGCCAGGTTCCGCAGGCCGCGACGATGCACGCGATCACCGGGGCTGCGACCGCGGGGATCAGCACCTTGGAGGTGATGCCGCTCCAGTTCACGCCTGCACTGCCGAGCGCGACGAGACCGGCGCCGATCAACCCGCCGAAGAGCGCGTGCGACGAGCTCGACGGGATGCCGAACAACCAGGTCAGCAGGTTCCAGAGGATGCCGCCGATCAGCCCGGCGAAGATGATCGTCAGCCCCATCGATGGCGTGATGTTGGGCAACAGGTCACCGCTCTTGCTGTCCTGGACGTTGAGCACCGAGGTGGTCACGGTGACCGCGACCTCAACGGATAGAAACGCGCCGACAAGGTTGAGAACGCCGGCCAGCAGCACCGCAGTCTTGGGCTTCAGCGCGCCGGTGGCGATCGACGTCGCCATCGCGTTGCCGGTGTCGTGGAACCCGTTGGTGAAGTCGAATGCGAGTGCTGTTGCTATCAGCAGCACCAGAATGATCATCTCTGCGCTCATGAGAGCTAATTCTGGGTCTTGACTATCGACTATGACCAGCTGCCGAAGATCACAGAAGGCACGCCCGACCAGGCATTTTGCCTATTTCCGATAGGTGTTCATTCAGTGTTCACCGGGTGGTCCGACACCGTTTGTCCGTCCCGCCGGGGCCGCGGTTTGCAGGTAGCACTACTACGATCGGGAAGTCCTGGGAACGTCGTCGGGTGCCCCGTGGGAGTTGACCTGTTGAACAAGTTTCTTGCCAAGATCGTCGCCTGGATCACTGCGGGCTACCCCGAAGGAGTGCCGGGTCCAGATCGGGTGCCACTGTTCGCGCTGCTCAAACGACGACTGACCGACGACGAGGTCAAAGCCGTCGCAACGGAATTGACGAGCCGCGGCGAGTTCGACGTCGTCGACATCGGCGTGCTGATCACGGAGATCACCAATGAGTTGCCCTCCCCCGACGACATCGAACGGGTGCGCAGCCGCCTGGCCCCCAAGGGCTGGCCGCTCGACGATCCGCGCGACACCGAGGAGGCCGAATAGCCGTCCTTCGCTCGGTCGCGATCCCGTCAGGCGCTGCGGCGCTGTCGGCGTTGCCGGTCGTGTCTGACGCGCTCAAGGGACGAGTGTCGATGCTTCCGGTGCCTGCCGACGATCCGCGCGAAACATCTTTGCTGACAACGTCTTTGCGCGCCGACTCGGCGATCGACGATGACATCGCGGTGGTGGTGTCGACGTCGGGCACGACGGGCTCACCCAAGGGGGCGCTGCTGAGCGCCACCGCGCTGATCGCCAGCGCGCGGGCAACCCATCAGCGCTTGGGAGGCCCTGGCCGGTGGCTACTCGCGCTGCCTGCCCACCACATCGCTGGTTTGCAAGTGCTGGTGCGCAGCGTGGTGGCCGGGACGACACCCGCGGCGATCGCATCGAGCTTCGATGCAGCCGAATTCGCGTCGGCGGTGGACTCATTGGGGCCTGACCGCCGGTATGTGTCACTGGTGGCCGCGCAGCTCGACAAGGCGCTGCTCGATCCCCGGTCCGCCGCGGCACTGGCAACGGTGGATGCGGTGATGATCGGCGGCGGCCCGATGCCGACCGGATTGGCCGAAAGGGCGGCGGCGGCAGGTGTTTCCGTGGTACGCACCTACGGGATGAGTGAGACCGCTGGCGGCTGCGTATACGACGGGGTTCCGCTCGACGGGGTGCTGGTGCGCATCGACGACGGCAGGATAGTGCTCGGCGGCGCGACGCTGGCGGACGGTTATCGCAATCCAGTGCAGCCCGATCCGTTTGCGGAGCCGGGCTGGTTTCGCACCGACGATCTGGGGGCCGTTGATGATTCGGGCGTGCTGTCGGTGCTCGGCCGGGTGGACGACGCGATCAGCACCGGCGGGTTGACGGTTCTGCCGCAGCTTGTCGAGTCGGCCCTGGCCGCGCACGACGCGGTGGCCGAATGTGCGGTGTTCGGCGTGGCCGATCAACGGTTGGGGCAGCGGGTCGTCGCCGCAGTCGTCGTCGCGCACGGCCACGACGCTCCCGCGCTGCCCGAGTTACGGGCGCACGTCGCAAAGACACTCGACGCCACCGCCGCACCGCGAGAGGTGCACATAGTCAAGGAGTTGCCGCGCCGCGGCATCGGCAAGGTCGATCGGCGCGCACTCGCCGCCCAGTTCGGAGGATCGCAATGAGCGCAACCGCATTGATTCGTCGTCCGAGCCCACGCTTGGACGAAGGGCTCGTCACCCATATCGAACGCGGCTCGGTCAACGTCGAGCGCGCGCTCGAGCAGTGGGAAGCCTACGGTCAGGCGCTGCGCGGTGCCGGGTGGCGCACGGTCGAGGTGCCCCAAGCCGACGACTGCCCGGACAGCGTCTTCGTGGAGGATACGATGGTCGTCTACGGCGGTACCGCCGTCATCGCCCGATCCGCAGCGCAGAGCCGTCAGCCGGAAACGGCCGCCGCCGAGCAGGCCATGATCGGACTCGGTTACGACGTGCACCGCATCACTGCGCCGGGAACGCTTGACGGCGGGGACATCCTCAAGGTGGACAACGTCGTATACGTCGGACAGAGCGGACGCACCAACGGCGAGGGCATCCGGCAGTTGCGGGCGGTGTTCGCGCCGCTCGGGTTACGGGTGATTGCCGTACCACTGACCAAGGTGCTGCACCTGAAGACCGCGATCACGGCCCTGCCGGACGGCACCATCATCGGCTGGCCGCAGGCCCTGGACGACCCCGGCTTCTTCCCGCACTTCATCGGTATGCCCGAGGAATCGGGCTCACACGTCGTGCTCCTCGGCGGCGATTCGGTCTTGATCGCCGCCGGCGCACCGCGCAGCGCCGACCTTCTTTCTCGACTCGGCTATACCCCTGTGCCAGTGGATATTTCGGAGTTCGAGAAGCTCGAGGGTTGCGTGACCTGCTTGTCAGTGCGCCTGCGCGACATCCCGTCTAGCTGACCTTGACCGTCACCGGCGACACGTTCCAGATCTCATCGCAGTACTCCGCGATGGCGCGGTCCGACGAGAACTTGCCGCTGCGCGCGGTGTTCAGGATCGACATCCGCGTCCATGCCGGGATGTCGCGCCACGCGGCGCTCACCCGCTCTTGACACTCGATGTAGTCCGCGTAGTCGGCGAGGACCAGGAACGGATCGTCGTAGCGCAGGTTGTCGACCAGCGGCCTGAACACCTCGGTATCCCCGTGCGAGAAGGTGCCGTCGGCGATGAGGCCGAGGGCCGTCGCCAATTCCGGGTTGGCGTCGATGTAGTCCGACGGGCGGTACCCGTCGCGCTTGATCCGCTCGACCTCCTCGACGGTCAGGCCGAACAGGAAGAAGTTCTCGGCGCCTGCCTCGTCACGCATTTCGACGTTCGCGCCGTCGAGGGTGCCGATGGTCAGCGCACCGTTGAGCATGAACTTCATGTTTCCGGTGCCCGAGGCTTACTTGCCCGCCGTCGAGATCTGCTCCGACAGGTCGGCGGCCGGGTAGATCAGGTGCGCGTTCTGCACGTTGAAGTTCGGCACGAACGCAACCCGCAGGAACCGGTTCACATCCTGGTCGTTGTTAACCGTCTCGCCAACGGCGTTGATCAGCTTGATGATTCGCTTGGCCATGAAGTAGCCGGGCGCTGCCTTACCGCCGAAAATGAATGCCCGCGATCCGATGTCGAGCGTGGGGTTCTGCTTGAGCCGGTGATAAAGCGTGATGATGTGCAGCACGTTGAGATGCTGACGCTTGTACTCGTGGATGCGCTTGACCTGGATATCGAACAGCCAGTCGGGGTTGAGCTCGACACCCGTCGTCGCCGTCACATAGTCGGCCAGGCGAGCCTTGTTGGCACGCTTGACCTCACGCCACTGGCCGCGGAACGCGGCGTCGCCCGCGTACGGCTCGAGGCCACGCAACTTGCCGAGGTCGGACAGCCAGCCGTCGCCGATGGTTTCGTCGATCAGCTCCCGCAGACCCGGGTTGGACAGCGCAAGGAAGCGTCGCGGCGTCACACCGTTGGTCTTGTTGGAGAACCGCTCCGGCCACATCTCGTAAAAGTCCTTGAGCACACTGTCTTTGAGCAGCTCGGAGTGCAGGGCGGCGACGCCGTTGATGGCGTGGCTGCCGACCGTGGCGAGGTGGGCCATCCGGACACTCTTACCGTTGTCCTCGCCGATCAGCGACATCCGCCGCAGCCGATCGGTGTCACCGGGGAACTTCGCGCTTACCTCTTCGAGGAAACAGCGGTTGATCTCGTAGATGATGTCCAGATGGCGGGGCAGCGACTCGGCGAACATGGTCAGCGGCCATGTTTCCAGCGCCTCAGGCAGCAAGGTGTGGTTGGTGTAGCCGAAGGTGGCCACCGTGATGTCCCACGCCTCATCCCAATCGAGACCGCGCTCGTCGACGAGCAGCCGCATGAGCTCGGCAACGCCGATGGACGGGTGGGTGTCGTTGAGCTGCAACGCGAATCGCTCAGGAAGATCGAGTACCGAGGCGTCCGCCAGATCATCCATGATGTGCAGCACATGCTGCAGCGAGCACGACACGAAGAAGTACTGCTGCAACAGACGAAGCCGCTTGCCCGCCTCGGGCTCGTCATTCGGGTACAGCACCTTGGTGACGGTCTCGGAGTTGACCTCGTCCTCCACCGCCTTGTAGTAGTCGCCGGTGTTGAACGCGTCCAAGGCAAAAGACTTGACGGCGCGCGCACTCCACAGCGTCAGCACGTTGCAGGTGTTCACGCCGTAGCCCTGGATGGGCGTGTCGTAGGCGACACCTTTGAGGATGCGTCCCGGCACCCAACGGACGCGGTCGTTGCCGGTCTGGTCGACATAGTGTTCGCTGTACCCGCCCCAGTTGACCCGGTAGTTCACATCGGGTTTCGCGATCTCCCACGGGTTCCCGTTGTCCAGCCAGTTGTCGGTCTTCTCGACCTGCCAGCCGTCGTGGATCTCCTGGTCGAAGATGCCGAACTCGTAGCGAATGCCGTAGCCGATGGCCGGACGCTCGAGGGTGGCCAACGAGTCGAGGTAGCACGCGGCGAGCCGGCCCAGGCCGCCGTTACCCAGCCCCGGTTCCTCCTCGCACGCCAGCACCTCGTCGAGGTCCTGGCCGAGTTCCTGCAGCGCCGCACGCACCGCGGCCTCGATGCCGAGGTTGATGAGGTTGCTGCCCAGCTGCGGACCCATCAGGAACTCTGCCGACAGGTAGCAGGTGACCTTCCTGCCGAGATCGAGCGACGTCTGCGTCGATGCCACCCGGTTGTCCTGCATGCGGTCGCGGACGGCCAGTGCGGTCGCCCGGTAATAGTGCTCGGGCCGCAAGGCGGCCGCGGGGCGACCGATCGAGTAGCGCAGGTGGTCGATGATGCCCCGTCGCAATGCATCGGCGGACAAGCCGGTTCGGCTGTGTTCGTTGGCAGCTTGGGTGGTGTCGGGGCTCTGGACGACGTCGGTCATCGGCGGAGTGTGGCAGGTGTGGACGACCGCCAAGTGAACGCAAGGAGGATGATGAAGCAATGCGTCGCGAAGTCAGCAGCGTCGACGAGCTCCGCGAGATCGTCGGTCACCCGAACAAGTACGTCGCCAACAAAGTGGGAAAGCGGCTCACAGCCATTCACCAGGATTGGCTCTCGCAGTCCCCGCTGGGCTTCGTGGCAACCACCGACGCGCAGGGCCGCGTCGACGTGTCACCGAAGGGTGATCCGCCCGGATTCGTGCACATCATCGACGACACCACCATCGCCATTCCGGAGCGGCCGGGCAACAAGAGAGTCGACGGCTACCTCAACGTGCTGCAGCGGCCGCATGTCGGCACGCTGTTCGCCATCCCCGGCCGCGGGGACACGTTGCGGATCAACGGAACTGCGCGGATCCTGTCGGACGCCGATTACTTCGACGAGCTCGCGGTGCAGGGCAAGCGGCCCATCCTCGCGCTCGAGGTCGACGTCGAGGAGGTGTTCTTCCACTGCGCCAAGGCATTTCTGCGCTCGGATGCGTGGGAACCCGACACCTGGAACCCGATGTGCGTGCCGAGCGTCGCGCAGATCGCCAAGGCGTTGATCAAGACCGATGTCAGCCAGGCCGAACTCGACGAGCAGTACAGCGAGGCGAACGTGCGAAAGATCCTGTACTAGCGCTTGGCCTCGCGCCACGACCTCTCGAAGGGCAGGCGCCATGCGTTGGGCGCGATGAGCTGATGGATCGCGTTCGGACCCCACGTGCCTGGCTGATACACCTTGGCCGGCGGCGGATCACGCAGTAGCCGCTCGGATCGCTCCCACAGTGATTCGATGCCTTCTGCGGTGGTGAACAACGTGTGATCGCCGCGCATGGCGTCGAGGATCAACCGCTCATACGCCTCGAGAACGTCGACGACGCTGTCGATCTCCTGTGTGGAGAACTGCATCGACAGTTTGTCGAGTTTCATGCCGGGGCCGGGCCGCTTGCCATAGAACGACAGCGACACCTTGGACGCGTCGGCCAGATCGAAGGTCAGATGATCCGGCCCCTGGGCGCCGACGCCGGAGCCGGGTGGGAACATCGTGCGCGGGGCCTCCTTGAAGGCGATGGAGATGATGCGCATCCCCTCGGCCATCCGCTTACCGGTGCGCAGATAAATCGGCACACCCGCCCACCGCCAGTTGTCGATGCCGACCTTCAGTGCGATGAACGTCTCGGTGTCGGAATCCCTTGCGACACCTTCTTCTTCGCGATATCCCGCGTATTGACCGCGTACGACGTTGGCCGGGTCGACGGGCAGCATCGACCGGAAGACCTTGTTCTTCTCCTCGCTGATGGCGCGGGGTTCCAGCGCCGTCGGCGGCTCCATCACGACGAACGCCATCACCTGGAAGAGATGGGTGACGACCATATCCTTGTAGGCGCCGGTACTTTCGTAGAAGTTCGCGCGTTGATCCAGGCCGAGCATTTCCGGGATGTCGATCTGAATGTGGTCGATGAAGTTGCGGTTCCAGATCGGCTCGAAAAGACCGTTGGCGAAGCGGAAGGCCAGAATGTTCTGCGCGGCCTCCTTGCCGAGGAAGTGGTCGATCCGAAAGATCTGCGACTCTTCGAACGTCTCGTGCACGAAGCCGTTGAGCTCGACGGCGCTGGCGAGGTCGGTACCGAAGGGTTTCTCCATCACGACCCGCGAGCGCTCGACCAGTTTCGCGTCGCGCAGCATCGTGATGACCGCACGGGCTGCCTTGGGCGGCACCGACAGATAGTGCAGCCTGCGGACGTCCGGCCCGAGTTTGCGCTCGGCCTCTTCGACCGCGGCGGCCAGCGCTTCGGGTCCTGCGCCTTGCGGAACGTAGGTGATGGACTTCGCGAAGCTGGCCCATTGCTCATCGGTGAGCTTGTGGTTTCCGAACGAGTCGACGGCCGACTTGGCCAGCGCCCGGAACTCGTCGTCGCTCAGGTCCTCGAGCGAGGTCGCGACGATCTCGACGTGGGGAGCCAGCTCGGACTGGTCCAGGTAGGCCAGGCCAGGGATCAGCTTCCGTTTCGCCAGGTCGCCGGTGGCACCGAACAAGACGATGACGTGCGGGCTGACCGCCGCGTCGTCATAGCGGTGCGGACGGGAGTCCGGCGCGGGATAGGCGATCGTCTGCGGTTTCTCTTCGGCCACCTTCGGCATATTTCCATCGCAGCGCCGCGGGCGCATCCATCCGCCGCATCCCGCAACCGTGAACTCACTCGCCCGTAACCTTTCCCCCTGTCAGATCTGGTTGAGTCCGCCGTCGACCGGAATATCCGCGCCGGTGGTGAAGCTGCTGAGATCCGACGCCAGGTACAGCACGGTGTTCGCGACCTCTTCGGCGGTGCCGAATCGGGCCAGCGGGACGATGCTGCGCTGGTGGTTCTCGAATTGTTCGGCACCGTCCGGGCCGGGGACCAGCATGCCTGCCAGCGTCCTAATGCCGGGCGTGTCGGTGGCGCCGGGGCTGACGACGTTGACGCGAATCCCGCGGTCGCGTAGCTCACTTGCCCATGTCCGAGCGAAGGATCGCAGCGCCGCCTTGATGGCCGCATACACGCCGATGCCGTCGGTGCCCTTGGCGTTGGTATTCGATGAGTTCAGGATGATCGAGCCGCCGTTGTTGAGCAGCGGCAGCGCTTTCTGGACGGTGAACACGACGCCCTTGAAGTCCACATCGAGTTGGTAATCGAGATGCTGCTCGGTGATCTCGCCGATCCGCGCGACGTCGGCGACCGCGGCGTTGGCGAACACGACGTCGATGCGCCTGCCGCTGTCGGCCACGGCTGCGTAGAGCCTGTCGAGGTCTTCGCTATTGGCCACGTCGCCCTGTACGCCGGTGACGTTGTCGCCCAGTTCCTTGACGGCCGCGTCGAGTTCGGCCTGCCTGCGGCCGGAGATGAAGACGTAAGCGCCTTCCTCGACGAACCGCTTCGCGGTGGCGAAGCCGATACCGGTGGAGCCGCCGGTGATTACCGCTGTCTTGCCTTCGAGCAGTGCCATGATTGTGCCTTTCGATAATTATGGACCGTTCGGTCAATAACTATCGACGCGTCGGGCCGCTGATCTATTCCGCGTTGCTCATTTCGGGATCAGGGCGATCATCTGGTCGGCGGCGGCCTTGAGTTGGGCGGGCTTGACGCCACCCTTGTGGAGAGCCTCCTGGCCCCGCATGAAGGCCAACAGCGTGGCGGCCAACGACTGCGCGTTCTGCTTCTTGTCGATGGCGCCGTCGCGCTGCGCCTCTTTGATACACGCGGTGAGCTCACTGCGCCATTCGGCATATGCACGCTCGACGACGAGCTCGACCTCGTCGTCGAATCCGCCGAGCTCCGCGGCGCTCTTGGCCATCATGCAGCCGCGCCTGCCGGTGTCGGCTGCGATGGCCTTGACCTGCGTGCGGATGTGGTTGGTAAGCCGCTCGTAGGCGGTGGCGTCCGGATCGCGGAGCTGAGCGCGGACGGTGTCCATCGATGTGGTGATGTAGTCGTTGAGCGCGCGCAGGAAAAGCCGGTGCTTGTCGCCGAACGCCCCGTAGAGACTGCCCTTGCCCAGGCCCGTGACGTTCGTCAGGTCGTCGACCGAGGTGGCCGCGTAGCCGCGCGTCCAGAACTCATCGCGCGCGGCGGCCAGGACGTCGCTCTCGTCGAACTTGCGGGGGCGGGGCATACGTAGAACGGTACGCCGTTATGGAACGATCGGTACGGATCCGTCCGGCGGCTTGACGAGCACCGCGCGGGTGTAGAGCAGGTGAAAACCCCGGCTTTGCACGTTCTGCTGCGATTTCGACCCCGGCTGGGTGGTGACGACGGCGACGTCGGCGCCTGCGCGCGCCGCGTCGGCCAGCCGCGCGGACAGCAGCGCGGTCTGGACACCGCGTCGGCGATGCGCGGGAGACGTCGCCGCGCCGGTCAGCTGCGCCACGCCGTCAGAGATCCTCATGCTTGCGCCGCCGGCGACGACGCCGTCGCGGTACGCGAGATACGGTGTGGCACCGGCCTGCTCGATATCGCCTATCGCCTTCTCGATGACCTCGCGCGGAAAGTCCTCGTGGGACGGCACACCGTCGACGTCCGGATGGGCGAAGCCGTCGACGATCACGTCGAGCCACGCTGCGGGATCGTCGGACGGTCTTACCTCGATGCCTGGCGCGGTATGCGGCTGCTGTTGGCCGTCCAGCGAACGTCCGAGCACGTTCTCGAACGACACCAGCTGGTAGCCCCGGCCGGTCAAGGCCGCGCCGATCTCGGGATCTCCGAGGTTGGACAGTTCGACGTGGGTAGCCGATGCGCGTGCGGCGAAGGCCTGCTCGATCTCACCGAGTTCGTCGCCGCCGGGCACACCGCCGAAGCCCAGTCCGGCGATCTTGTTCAGCGGCGAGCCTTCCTCGGCGTAGCACGCCACACCGCCCGCGATCGGCATCACGAACGCCTTTGCGCCGACGCGCAGGCGAGCGACCTCGGTCGCGGCGTTGATCATCTGTACTTCCACGCGTTCGATGCGCTCGGCCAACTCGACACTGCAGAACAGCGCGGATTTCATGCCCTCATCAGATCAGCAGTCGTCGATGTCGTCATCCGTTTTTTCGAGCCCCGAGAGCCTCTCCGAGTGTCCAGAGTGCAACACCGATCAGCACCAGGTCCTTGAGCAGAAACTGGCCAGGCTGAGCACCGAGGACAGGAAGACCGTCGTAGTGGGTGGCCACAAGACCGGGCGTCGTGAACAAGAAACTCAGCGTGCCGAGGAACAGCACCACCGCCATCGCGCTGCCTACCGCAGAGGCCTTGGGCCACACCGGCCGAAGGGCGATGAGGATCGCAGCGATGATCTCGGCTGTGCCGAGGACCTTCGCGACGGCGCCGACGCTCAGAACGTGATAGATCCACGACATCAGCGGGCTGTGCTCGATCAGCACCCGCGCCTCCATCTTCGCGTACTTGCCGAAGCCGATCCACGCCAGCACGATCACGAGCCCATACCTGCTCACGATCTGACCGGCGGTGGTCAGCCATCTCGACACGTTCTCACGGGTTGGAGAGACGACCGGGACGTCCGACATCAACTGCGTTCCTTTCGACGGCAACGGCGGGCAAAGTGCGCCTCGTTCGTAGTGGTCCAACGCGGACTGTGCGTTACACGATCGCTGTGGCGAGTGATGCGTCACCGATTCGTAAGGGCCCTGCGAGCGTGCGCATTTGTCGGTGGTGAGGCGGCGTGTCGGGGTGCAGACACGCACGCTCGCGGGGCAAGGGAGGTACGTCGGCGCCGAGCGTGGCGCCGATCGCGCAGGTGGCGGCCCATAGGCTGGCGGCGTGCGGGTCGGTCGCAAAGAGGTGGTCGCGGTCGCCGTGGGCGTCATTCTGGTCGTCGCGGCGTTCGTCGTGCCGCACCTGCACCTCGGCATCGTCACGCCGCTGATCAACGCCTCTCCGAAACGGTTCCACGACTTCGCGGGTGCGGCACCGATCTTCGGATGGTGGAACGCCCATGTGGGATGGGGCACCGCCCCTGCCATCGTCATCGGCGCCGCCGCCGTGCTGTGGGGCCAGGCGATCGCACTACGGCTGCCGCGTCGCGCAGTCCCGTGGGTGACGTGGGCGACGGCGTGCGGGTGGGCATTCTCGCTGGCCATGATCGACGGCTGGCAGCGCGGCTTCGCGGGCCGGCTCACCGCGCGCCACGAGTACCTGCGCCAGGTCCCGACCGTCACCGACATTCCCGAGGCGTTGCGCACCTTCGCCAGAAGAATCCCAGACTTCCAACCGGATTCGTGGATCACCCATGTGTCGGGGCATCCGCCCGGCGCGCTGCTGACGTTCGTGTGGCTGGACCGCATCGGTCTCGGTGGCGGCGCATGGGCCGGGTTGCTGTGCCTGCTCGTCGGTGCCAGCGCCGCCGCGGCGATCGTCGTGGCCGTGCGCGCGCTGGCAGACGACGAAACCGCGCGGCTGGCCGCACCGTTCGTCGCGGTGGCGCCGACGGCCATCTGGATTGCGGTGTCGGCCGACGGCTATTACGCCGGTGTGGCGGCGTGGGGCATCGCCCTCTTGGCGCTGGCCGTCCGCGGGACGGGACGGCTGCCGATGCTGGCCGCCGCCGCGTCCGGTCTTCTTCTCGGGTGGGGCATCTTCCTCAATTACGGGCTTGCGCTGATGGCGTTGCCTGCGGTCGCGGTGCTCTTCTCCGCCGCGGATTGGCGATCCGCGTTGCGTGGTCTCGTGCCGGCCGTTGTGGCGGCGTTGGCGGTCGTCACGGTGTTCGCCGTCGCGGGCTTCTGGTGGTTCGACGGCTACACGTTGGTGCAACAGCGCTATTGGCAGGGCATCGCTAACGACCGGCCGTTCCAGTACTGGGTCTGGGGCAACTTCGCGTCGGTGGTGTGCGCGATCGGGCTCGGCAGCGTGGCCGGGATCGGGCGTGCATTCGACATCGCGGCGATCAGGCGACGTTCCGGTCTACACCTCGTCGTGCTCGGGGCGCTGCTGGCCATCGTGTGCGCGGACCTGTCGATGCTGAGCAAGGCCGAAGTCGAACGCATCTGGCTGCCGTTCACGGTGTGGCTGACCGCCGCGGCGGCGCTGCTGCTGCCGCGGTCCCACCGATGGTGGCTGGCGCTCAATGTCGTCGGGGCGCTGCTGTTGAACCACTTCATCCTGACGAACTGGTAGCAGCCGCCCACTTGACCCCCCACTTGACCCCGCGCGAACGTTCCTTACCAGTCGAAATTTTGTCGAAATTTCGAGTGGTAAGGAACGTTCGGCCCGGACGAGGGCCGGGGCTCTGACGAATTGGTGACGCCGTAGGCAAAGCCGCAGGAATCGGCGGCAGGCGATGTCCGCTATCGGCGATGATGCAATGGTGACCGGCGCTGGACCAGGCGGCTACGGATGGCCTCAGCGGTTGTGGCGCGGGCTGGACGGAAACCCACCCCCCGGGCTCAAACGCGTTATCCGCTGGCGCAGTCCGCTGCGTGGTCTGTGGTTCACGTCGGTACTGGGTTCGGTGTTGTTGGTTGCCCTGCCTGTCGTGATCCTCACCGGTCTGCTGTCCTACACCGCATACGGGCCCCAGTTCGGCCAGGCCATCCCGGGCGACGTCGGCTGGCTGAAGCTGCCGACGTTCGATTGGCCGACCGACCCGTCGTGGTTGTACCGGCTCAATCAGGGCCTGCACGTCGGGCTGGGACTTGTACTGATCCCGATCGTGCTCGCTAAGCTGTGGTCGGTGATTCCGCGGCTGTTCGCCTGGCCCCCATCTCGATCGATCGCCCAAGTGCTGGAACGTATTTCGCTGCTGATGCTGGTCGGCGGGATTCTGTTCGAGATCATCACCGGTGTCCTCAACATCCAGTACGACTACATCTTCGGCTTCAGCTTCTACACCGCCCACTACTACGGCGGCTGGGTCTTCATCGCGGGTTTCCTGATCCACATCACCGTCAAGATCCCGCGCATGTGGATGGGACTGCGGTCGATGTCCCTTCGAACTGTGATGCACACCAGCCGAGCCGAAACCCGACCGGAACCCTACGAACCCGACGGATTGGTCGCCGAACAACCCGGCCCCCCGACGATCAGTCGCCGGGGCGCGCTGGCACTGGTCGGCGGCGGCGCCGTGTTCATGGCTCTCATCACCGCAGGCCAAACCATCGGAGGGTTCACCCGCCAAGCTGCGATGCTGCTGCCGCGCGGACTCAGCCGTGGCACCGGCCCGAACGACTTCCAGGTCAACCGAACGGCCGCTGCAGCCGGGATCAATCCCGAACTCACCGGTGAGCGGTGGCGACTCACCCTTACCGGCGGACCCACACAGGTCGTTCTCGATCTGGCAACGCTGTCCGCGATGCCGCAACACACCGCCCGATTGCCGATCGCCTGCGTCGAGGGCTGGTCGACGACCGAGATCTGGACCGGAGTACCGCTGCGGGACCTGGCCCGACTCGCAGGCGTACCCGAACCGAAGTCCGCGTTCGTCCGGTCAGTGGAGCGCCGGGGCGCCTTCAATCGCGCGTCGTTGCAGGCCAATCAGGTGATGCATCCCGACTCGCTTCTGGCGTTGCGTGTCAACGACGCCGAGCTGTCCCCCGATCACGGCTACCCGGCACGAATCATCGTTCCCGCGCTTCCCGGCGTGCACAACACAAAGTGGGTTGGCTCTATCGATTTCAGGGCGAACTAACATGTCATTGAACGGTTTTCGGAGGGTGTACGGATCCCATCCGTTGCACCTGCTTACGCTCGTCGCTGGGTTCGCGCTCTTCGGTTACGTGCTGGCCACCATCAAGCCGGTGACGTTGTGGAACCCCAACACGTGGTGGCAATCGATCGCGGTGTGGTTCGCCGCCGCAATCGTTGCGCACGATCTCGTGTTGTTCCCGATCTACGCGCTGGCCGACCGACTCCTCGTCGCCACCAGTCGTGAGCGCCAACCCCCCTCACGGGTACCAGTGCTCAACTACATCCGCATACCAGCGCTCGGCGCGGGGTTATCGTTCCTCGTCTTCTTGCCCGGCATCATCGAACAGGGCGCTCCGACGTTCCGCGCCGCCACCGGACTTACCCAGGATCAGTTTCTGGGCAGGTGGTTGTTGCTCACCGCGTCGATGTTCATCGCCAGCGCCATCGTCTTCGGTATCCGGTTGGCGGTGGTCCATGAGCCGACTGACTGATGCGCTGCGGGTGCTCGCGGTCTGCGCGCTGATCTCCGGGTGCGGCGGAAACGGACCGCCTGCACAGCCTTCCGCGCCGTCATCGACTGACGCGCGCCCCGCCGAGCCTGCGACCGCCGGTGTCCCCGCGGTGCCGCCCCGCGGGCGCGTAGTGCCGATACCGAGCGGCCCGGAGGGCATCGTCATCGGGACGTCGGGCGTCGCGGCGATCGCCGTGCGCAGTCCTGCGGCCATCGCGCTTGTCGACGCCAAGACAGGAGCCGTGCGCCGCACCATCCCGCTCACCGGTGCGGCTCGTCACCTGAGCCTTGCGGGGCCGGACGGGCCGGTTTTGGTGCCGATGGAAACTGCGAACGCACTCGCCGAACTGAACCTCGCTGACGGCCAGGTGTTGTCGACGACGAACGACGTCGGCCGGGGCCCCCACGATGCGGTGCAGACCGAAGACGGCACGATCGTGGTCACCAACGAGATGGGCGGCGGCGTGGTGTTCGTGCGTGAAGGTGCGGTAGTCGCAACTCTCCCCGCAGGGCCGCCGCAGCCGGGTGGCGTTGCAGCGGTGGGCAATTACGCCGCGGTTGCCGATGTGCAAGGGAATGGCGTATGGGTGTACGACGGGCCAGGCCGTCGGCAAGTGGCGCACAAACAGGTCGGAACCAAACTCACCCACGCGGTGGCGTTGTCCGACGGTCTCGCGGCGTTCGCCGACACCGACGGCGATGCGGTGCTCATCGAACGGATCGACCCACAGATCTCCGAAGTCGCCAGGATCGACGCTCCCGGTAAGCCCTACGGTCTCGCGTACGACATGCGCAGTCGTAGGCTTTACATCACGCTGACTGCGTCCAATCAGCTTCAGGTGATGGATTTATCCGATGCGCGGAACCCACGTGTTCTCGGCGTCGTCCCGACGGTGCAGCAGCCTAACTCTGTCGCAGTCGAACCTGTTTCGGGCGCCGTACTGATCACCGGTAGCAATGCCGGCGGCACGCTGCAGATCGTCACGCCGGATCTCCTGCCCCACGCGTGATGGTCAAGTCGCGGTCAGGCTGGCGACGACGCGCCGACCAATCGGATGCACGCCAGCCACCGACAGGCCGACCTCGGCCGCAAGGTCCGTCACACAGTCGATGCCGACCGAGGCCCACTGAAACCACGGGCCGATCGTGCGCGAGGATTCCAGCCGCACCCAATCCACCTGAATTCCCTCGAGGTACGAGTCGAATTCAGCCACACACCGGCCACCACACCGCAGGAGTTCACCCGCTCGCCGCAGGATCCGCCGTGGATCACCGCCGAGGCCGACGTTACCGTCGGCCAGCAGCACAGTCTGCCAACGCCCGGTGCCCGGAAGAGGTTCGAAGACGTCGCGGCGCAGTGCAGGCGCACCACTTCGCCGCGCCAACTCCACCGCTGTGGCTGACCGATCGACGCCCAGCGCAGGCACTCCGCGCTGGATGAGACGCGCCACCAAACGTCCGGGACCGCAACCCAAATCGATGGTCGGGCCGTCGCACAACCGCACCACAGAGAGATCGAACGTCCTATCGGCAGTGCGTCCACCCAACCAACTGCCCACCGGCAGTCGGTCCACGCGGCCGTCTTCGTGACGCAGCCAGCAGCGCTCGCCGTGGAGGGCACGGTCATAGAGGTTTCCGAACACGTCAGACGCCCGCCTCTTGAGTGACACGGGCGAACCGACTGCCGGGCGAACACGCGCTGCGAACCGCGGCGACGTCGTCGACGGTGTCCACATCGGTCAGTTCACGAACCAGACCCACGTCTATTCCAGTGTCACGCAGCGCCGCAAGGGTCAGGGCGCCGGTATCGGAGCGCGACGTCGGAATCACTCGCAGGCAATCGGCCATGGCGGCATCGGAGACACCGAGCACCCACCACCCTCCGTCGCTGGCCATCCCCAGTACCGCGTCACGCCCGGTCAGTACCCGCGCGCACTCACCGATGAGTTCGCCGTTCACCTGCGGGGTGTCCATGCCGATCTGAACGATCGCAAGTCCTCCCGTCGCGGCGGAGGCGTCGGCGTGCGCATTGGCGAGCCGCTCGGCGAGATCGGCGCCGCGCTGCGGGATGACGGTGAAATTGGCTAGTGCACTGCGGATTTCGCCGCAGCGGCAGCCCTCGTCCAGCTCTCCTGTCAGGGCGACCACCCTGGACTGCACAGGAGCAGCGGCCACTGCGTCGAGCGTGTCCAGCAATGCGGCCGCTGCGATCTCGGCTGCGGCTTCATTGCCGATGCTGGCCGCCAGGCGTGTCTTGGCCTGGCCAGGCACCGGCGACTTGGCGACCACCAGCACCGCTACAGGGATCACGAAATCACGCGCCAAAAGTCCAACGCGGCAATGAAACTCCCCCGAACTGATCCGCTGACCTTCGATTTTCCACCCGTGCGGGGGCCGTACGTTACGTCGTGTTCGATCACCCGCCAGTCCGCGTGTGCGGCGCGCACCAACAGTTCAAGGGGATAGCCTGATCGGCGGTCCGTCACGCCGAGCGACAGAAGCGCTTCGCGGCGCGCCACCCGCATCGGCGAGATGTCGTGCACGCGCAGGCCGTGGCGCGTGCGCAGCCGCCAGCACACTGCCGCCGTGCCCAGCCGGGCATGCCATGGCCAGCGCAACCCGCGCACGGGGCGTCGCCGCCCGATCACCATGTCCGCGCCGTCGAGGTCGGACACCAATGCCGGAAGATCCGCCGGGTCGAGGGAGCCATCCGCGTCCAGGACCGCAACGATCGGCGTCGTCGCCGCCACCACGCCTGCATGCACCGCCGAGCCGTATCCCGGCCGCGGTTCGGTAACGACGTCGGCACCCAGCCTGCGCGCCACCTCCGCGGTGTCGTCGGTGCTGTTGTTGTCGACCACCAGTGCCCTGTACCCGTCAGGCATCGCGGTAAGCACACCCGGCAAACAGGCAGCCTCATTCAGGCAGGGCAGCACCACCGTGACGCCGGGCATATCACCCGACGTTAGGCCGATCCCGACCAGCGCACAGCAAATCAACCGTGACGAAACCATGACATCGGCCCAGGTAGCGGTCGGGCCGGGCTAACCTCGAATGTTGTGACGAGGGTGCTGATCGCCGACGACGACATGGTCGTCCGCGATGTCGTGCGCCGGTACCTGGAGCGCGACGGCCTCGAGGTATCGATCGCACACAACGGCACAGAAGCGCTGCGGCTGCTTAGCTCGCAGCGCATCGACGTCGCCGTGCTCGACGTGATGATGCCCGGCCCTGACGGCCTGACACTGTGCCGCAGCCTGCGGCAGCGGGGCGATTACGCCGTTCCCGTGATTCTGCTGACTGCGCTCGGCGAGGAAGACGACCGGATTGCCGGGCTCGAAGCCGGCGCCGACGACTACTTGACCAAACCGTTCAGCCCGCGCGAGCTCGCGCTGCGGGTGCGGTCGGTATTACGACGGGCACCATCATCGGCGGGCGTGCTGCCGCTTGACCTCACGATCGGCGAGCTCACCGTGTCCACCGCTGCGCGATCGGTGACCGTCAACGGCGAGTCGGTGAGCCTGACCAACCGCGAATTCGACCTCCTGCTGTTCTTCCTCACCCACACCGACACGGTTTTCTCCCGTGAGGAGTTGCTAAAGCAGGTGTGGCGCTGGGACTTTGGCGATCTGTCCACTGTCACCGTGCACGTCAAGCGGCTGCGGTCCAAGCTCGGCGACCAGCATCGGGTGCAGACGGTATGGGGCCGCGGGTACCTGTGGAACGGTCCCGATGCCGACGAATGATTTCTGGGAGATCGTCGGGTGGGCACTGGCGTGTTCGGTGCCGGTGGTGTTGGCAGGTGCATTGATCATCCGGCTAGCCAGGTCCTGGTCGCTGGCCGTCAGCATGGTTGCACTGGTGTTGATTCCGGTGCTCGCGACGTTCACCGGCGTGCTCGGCGCGAGCGGGTTCATGATCACCCAGACATTCGAGCGCACGGTCGTCGTGCTGGTCATCGTCTCGGTGGTGACGATTCCAGCCGCGGTGATGCTTGCGCGGTACCAAGCCCGTCGGACGGTGTGGGAGCAGGAGATTCGCGACTCCGAGCGAGCAGCCGAACACTCCCGCCGCAGGCTGGTGGCATTCGTCAGCCACGATCTCCGCACACCACTGGCAGGGATCCGCGCTGTCTCGGAGGCGATCGCCGACGGCGTGGTACCGGATGAGGAAGTGCGCGTTCACGCTAAAACCATTGAACAGGAGTCGATTCGGCTCGCAGAGATGGTCGACGACCTGTTCGAGATGTCGAAGATCAATGCGGGCGCAGTGCAGCCCGCACTCGACATGGTGGCGCTGGACGAAGTCGTCGACGACGTAATGTCCGCCCATCGGATCGCCGCCGAACGCGCAGGCGTCCAGTTGCGGGCCGCGCTGCCGGAGAAACCGGTGCGGGTCGTCGGCAGTGACCGCGCGCTGGTCCGGGTGCTCTCGAACCTGGTCGCCAACGCGATCGCGCACACGCCCGAGGGCGGCAAGGTCTCACTGGCGGTCGGCGCCGATGAGAACGGCGCATGGGCACGCGTCGACGACACCGGCGTCGGGATCGACGAGAAAGACCTCCCGCGGGTGTTCGACGTCGCCTACCGGGGCTCCAACGACCGCGTGCCGCGGGCGGATTCGTCATTGCCCAGCGGATCGGGCCTCGGCCTCGCCATCGCAGCGGGTCTGGTGCAGGCGCACCGCGGCACACTGTCCGCGCACAACCTGGATACCGGAGCGCGCTTCGAGGTACGCCTGCCGCTGGCGGGCGAGAACTAGCTCACCGCGAATACGCACCCAGGATCCAGGGAACGACGAGCATGCCACTCGACCCGGCAGTATGCCCTTGATCTTGTATTTGATAGATCATTCTATTAACGTCGTTAACCAGAAACAGAGGGAGAGGCGATGGCCACCAAGGGTCTGCGCAAGTTCAAGTTCGAACGCCACCTCGGGCGCACCGTGCTCAACCCGGTGGTCGCGGCGCTCGACAGACTCGGCGTTCGGTCGTCCCTTGTGGTCGAGCTGGAGACGACCGGTCGCAAGTCCGGTGAGCCGCGACGAGTGCCACTCGCCGGGCGCGCCGACGCCGACGGCGTTTGGGTGATCTCCCAGCACGGCCGGCGTGCCGGCTGGGCGCACAACATCGCCGCCGACCCGAAGGTGCGTCTGCGGGTCGACAATCAATGGCGCAGCGGCACAGCCACTTTCGAGCCCGATGACGATGTGCGCGCCCGCGCCCGCAGCTTCGGTGGTGACGGCAAGATCGTGCAGTCGGCTACCGCGCTGACGATGCGCGCGATGGAAAGCGACCCCATCTCGGTGCGCATCACGCACGACTAGCGAATCACCGGCGTGCTGTACGGCCCGATCATCAGTCCGGTGCCGATCGGTACCTCCGGGGTGCGCTCGGGTGGATCAACGGGTGGCGGGGCGGGGACCGGCCGTGTGATGGCTTCAGCCGCGAGCGCCAGGATGACGCCCGCCCCGATCGCAAGCAAAGCAACGACCCGCAGCACGGATCGGGCAACTCGGGGTCTGGAGGGAAAGGCCATTGTCGGCGTCATTGTCGTCCTCGGGTCGGGGGCAGGGCAGTGTCAGCAAAAATGACACGACCGACCGTATGGGCACCCCTACGCCACCCACATGCGTAGTCAACTACGTGTTTCCCGGCATCGCTGGCCGGGACACGCTTCAGTCCGGCAAGGAGTTGCTCAGCCGCTCGGTCGCGGCCAAATAGTCCTCGATGAACTCACGGACCACCTCGCGCGCGGGCTTGACCTTGTTCATCAGCCCAACCCCCTGACCGACGAAGTAGGTCGCCAACGCCTGCGCGCCCGCATGTCCCTGGGACGCCAGCACGTCGACGCGGCGGATGACCGGCTCACTCAGCATGGACTGCAACGGCAACGGCAGTGGCCGTTGCCCGCCTTCGCGCGGCAGCCATGCGTCGGTCCAGTCCGAAACCAGTTGCCGTGCAGGCTTTCCCGTCCGGCCAGCCGACCGAATGGTGTCTCGCGATGACGCCGCCAGGAACTTCTGCACCGTGTGCGGAGCCGTCTCGGCCTCCTCGGTCGTCAGCCATACCGACCCGGTCCACGCGCCGTCGGCGCCCATCGCCACGCACGCCGCCATCTGCCTGCCCGTGACGATTCCGCCGGCCGCCAGCACCGGCACCGCACCGTCGATCGCGTCGATCACTTCGGGGATGAGCACCATCGTCGTGACCTCGCCGCAGTGACCACCCGCCTCCGTCCCCTGCGCGACGATCAGATCCACCCCCGCGTTCGCCTGCTTGACCGCGTGTTCTTTGGCGCCGACGAGCGCGGCCACCGGAATGCCCCGCTCCTTGCCCGCGTCGATCATGTAGTCCGGCGGCACACCCAGTGCGTTGGCGATCAGCCTGATCGGGTGGCTCATCGCCACCTCGAGCAGGTCCTGCCCCGTATCGCCGGACAGGAACGACGGTCCGGTGCGTGGTGTTTCCTCGGGTTCGATGCCGTGTTCGCTCAACAGCGTGGCGACGAACTCGCGATAGCTTTCCGGGATCCGGCCCGCGAGCTCGCCGCGCGACAGTTTCTCGCCCTTGCCCTCGAATTTGGCGGGCACGATGAGGTCAAGGCCGTACGGCTTGCCGCCAACGTGCTCATCGATCCACGACAGCTCCTGGTCCAGAAGCTCCGGGGTGTATGCGGTGGCGCCGAGCACGCCGAGACCTCCGGCGTTGGTCACGGCGGCCACGACATCGCGGCAGTGACTGAACGCGAAGAGCGGGAAATCGATGCCGAACTGTTCACAGATGGCGGGCTTCACTCCACCAGTATCACTAAGTCACACCTGTGGCCGACAGGAACCCCGCGATCTCGGCGAGCATCTGCCGCCCGTCGAGAAACGCCGGATCGTTGTGGCCCGCGCCGGCCACCAGGACGTAGTGCTTCGGCTCGTTGGCCGCGTCATGGAGTCGCCTGCTGAGGCGCTCCGGCACGATGTCGTCGCGGTCCCCCGCGATCACCAGCACCGGCACGTGCACCGTGGCGATGCGGTCGATCGACGGGTAACGGTCGAGCAGCAGCCGCCGCACCGGCAGCCAGGGATAGTGCACGGCGGCGACGTCGGCCAGTGATGTGAACGGGGAACGCAGCAGCAGCGCCGCGGGTGGCAGTTGCACCGCGAGGCCGATTGCCACTGCGGCGCCGAGGGATTCGCCGAAGTACACGATTTGATCGACCCCGGGTTGGCCTGCCAGCCACGCCTGCGCCGCGCGGGCGTCGGCGGCGAGGCCGTCCTCCGATGGGCGCCCGGGGTTCCCGCCGTACCCGCGGTAGTCGAACAACAACACGGGCATCCCCATCCGATTCAGCGCGACGGCGAGCTCGGCGCGAAGCGACCGATCCCCGCCGTTGCCGTTGCACACCAGTACCGCGGTGCGGCCGCCTGCGACAGGGAAATACCAAGCACCCAGGCGAGTTCCGTCGTCGCTGCCGAGCACGACGTCACGACCACCCGGCATCACCGAAGCGGCCGACGGTACCGGGCCGGACGACGGGAAGTAGATCAACCGTCGCTGTTGTGACCACACCAACGCAATCAGCCCCGAAGCCACGAGCGTGACGATAACGACAACCGCCGCCGCCCGCCGCATCTAGACCCGCAAGGGTGCGAACGCGAACTCGCGCAACCCGTCGCGCGGGTCGACGGCCGCCTGAAATCCCAGCAGCCGAGCCGCTTTCGCGGGGTCGGCGACGATGTGGCGGACATCGCCGCTGCGGTATTGACCGGTGACGACCGGCAGTGCGTCGCCGCGCGCCTCACACAGCTCGATGGCGACCTCCTTGATCGAGATCGGCCTGCCGGAGCAGACGTTTAAGGCCGCGAACCCGTCCAGGTCGCCGGTGATCGCCGCCACGTTGGCCGCGGCGACGTCATCGACGTGTACGAAATCGCGCATCTGACCGCCGTCCTCGAAAACCCTTGGCACGTCACCTGATTCCAGTTCCGAACGGAAGATCGCCGCCACCCCGGAGTACGGGGTGTCGCGCGGCATGAACGGGCCGTAGACGTTGTGATAACGCAGCGCGACGACGGAGGCGCCACTCGCTTCCGACCACGCCAACGCGTAATGCTCCTGTGCGGTCTTGCTGGCGGCGTACAGACTCCGGGGTCGCAGCGGTGCATCCTCAGACACGAGTCGCCACATGACGGCCGCCCCGCACGCCGGACATCGGTGCTCGAACACACCGGAGTCGAGGTCGGCGCGCGTGCGCGGCAGCGGATCGACCGCGCCATGTTGCGGGCAGTCGTAGCCGCCCTGCCCATAGACCACCATCGACGACGCCAGCACCAGCCGTTGGCAGCCCGCGGCGAACATCTCGGCGAGCAGCACCGCGGTGCCGAAATCGTTGTGGCTGCCGTAGGACGGCGCGTCGGCGGCGTTGACCCCGGCCCCGACCACCGCGGCCTGATGGCACACCACGTCGACGCCTTCCAACAGCGGGGCCAACGCCGACGCATCGCGAATGTCGAGCACGCGGCAGCCCGGCGGCGGCGCGGCGCCGGAGCCGTGGGCGGCGGGAAGCATCGCATCGACAGCGATGACGTCGTGGCCCGACTCGCGCAACGCGGCGTCGACGCGGGCTCCGATGAAGCCCGCCGCTCCGGTCAGCAGAACTCTCACGGCAGATCGAACGGCAGTCGGACACCTTCGTGCGGGAGGCAGTGCGTGCAGGTGCGCTCGACGTCGATTTGGTCGATGGCCTCGTGCACCAGCTTCTTGAACGGCACCATGTTGCGTTCGAATTCGGCGAACACGTCGACCGCCCTCACAGCCGTCCCCGCGTCGATGCCTGCATCCAAGTCGGTCACCAACGCGATAGCGGCGTAACACATTTCGAGCTCACGAGCCAGCACCGCCTCCGGGTAGCCGGTCATGTTCACCAGGCTGAATCCCTGGCTCGCGAACCACTTGCTCTCCGCGCGGGTGGAAAACCGTGGGCCCTGGATCACCACCATGGTGCCGCCGTCGACCACACCGGGCAGGTCGGCCGCGGCCGCGCGCAGCGTAGGGCAGTACGGGTCGGCGAAGCCGATGTGGATACCACCCGAGTCGAAGTAGGTGTCATTGCGGCCGGAGGTGCGGTCCACGAGTTGATCGGGCACCACCATCGCGCCCGGGCCCAGCTGCGGGCTGAGACTGCCGACCGCGCACGGCCCGAAGACCCTGCGCACCCCCAACGCGCGCAGCGCCCACATGTTGGCGCGATATGGCACGGTGTGCGGCGAGAATTCGTGCTTGACCCCGTGCCGCGGCAGGAACGCGACCTCATGCTCCCCGACGGCGCCGACGGTGATGGGTGCGCTCGGCGTTCCGTAGGGCGTGTCCAGGCTGACGCTGCGGGCGTCCGATCCGAAGAACGTGTAGAAGCCGCTGCCGCCGATGACTCCGAGCACGGGGCGGCTACTCCTCCTCGGTCTCGTCCCGGAGTTGTCGCGATGCTCGCCGAGCGCCGTCGCGAATCTCGAACACGTCCGTCGCAAGCCCGCCGATGGCTGTCACGACGTCCTTGACCGCGGTCGTGATGATGGCGGCCACCTGCCCGACCGTCGATGCGCCCGCCTCAACGAGCTCCTGCACGGCGTCCTTGCGGATCTCGGCCTTGCTCAGTTGCTCGTCATCCATGGCGTTCAGTCTGCCATGACCCGCGGCACCGCTCGCGTGCAAGACTGGCGGGCGTGGCCAGCGTCGCGCAGTGGATAGAAGGCGCCCGCCCGCGCACGCTGCCCAATGCGATCGCGCCGGTAATCGCGGGCACCGGCGCTGCGGCCTGGCTGGACGCCGCGTGCTGGTGGCGGGCGTTGCTTGCCCTACTCGTGGCGATGGCGATGATCATCGGCGTCAACTACGCCAACGACTACTCCGACGGAATCCGCGGCACCGACGACGTACGGGCAGGCCCGCTGCGGCTGGTCGGATCGAAGGTGGCCACGCCGCGGTCGGTGCTGACAGCAGCGATGGTCAGCCTCGGCATCGCGGCGGTGGCAGGCGTCGTGCTGGCGTTGTTCACCGCACCGTGGCTCATCGCGGTCGGGGCGCTGTGCGTCGCCGGCGCATGGTTCTACACCGGCGGGTCCAAGCCGTACGGCTATCAGGGACTGGGCGAGATCGCGGTCTTCGTGTTCTTCGGTCTGGTCGCGGTCCTCGGCACGCAGTACACGCAGGCGCTGCGGATCGATTGGGTCGGAGCCGCGCTCGCGGTGGCGACCGGGTCGCTCTCGTCGGCGGTGTTGGTGGCCAACAACCTGCGAGACATCCCGACTGATAAGGAATCCGGGAAGATCACGCTCGCGGTTCGCCTCGGTCACCCGCGCACCCGGGTGCTGTACCAGGCGCTGCTGGTGGTCGCGTTCGCGCTGACGGTGGTCCTGACGCTCGCGACGCCGTGGTGCGCGGTCGGTTTGGTGGCGTTGCCATTGGCGGTGCGCGCGGCGAAGCCCGTGCGTCACGGGCTTTCGGGCAGAGACCTGATTCCGGTGTTGCGCGACACCGGGCTGACCATGCTGGTGTGGGCGGTCGCCGTAGCGCTGGCATTGGCATTCGGTACTTAACACGGAAACTTTTGAACGTTTCGGCGGTCTGGCTCGTGAGAACGGTCATGGAGTCGAAGATCTGCCGGACGCTTGTGACACACCGGATCACGTCCTGATGCACACAGCGTTTGCCGCAGGGAGCCGCATCGAGTAGGCCATGCCACGCCGCCTGCTCCATCGGCGCAGCACTCCGCCATACAAGACCGCGGGGCTGGTGCTGATCGCGATCGTCGCGGTGTTGCTCGGCTTCCTCTATGGCCAGTTCCGAGGCGCTTTCACGGAGAAGATGCCGCTGACGCTGGTCTCCGATCGGGCGGGCTTGGTGTTGGACCCCGGCTCGAGGGTCACTTACAACGGCGTAGAAATCGGAAAGGTCGCGCGTATCGAGGAGATCGACGTCGGCGGGGTGCCGAAGGCGAGGGTAACGGTCGATGTGCACTCGAAGTACATCGAGCTGATCCCGACCAACGTCAACGCCGAGATCAAGGCCACCACGGTGTTCGGCAACAAGTACGTCGCCTTCTCCTCACCGAAAGAGCCTGCACCACAGCACATCTCTTCCGAAGATGTGATCGAGGTGTCGGGGGTGACGACGGAGTTCAACAACCTGTTCGAGACGGTGTTGAGCGTGGCCGAGCAGGTCGACCCGATCAAGCTGAACCAGACCTTGACCGCCACCGCGCAGGCACTCGACGGCTTGGGCGACAACTTCGGCCGATCGCTCGTCGACGGCAACGAGATACTCGCCGACCTGAATCCCCGTTTGCCGCAGGTTCGCTATGACGCCGGGCGGTTGGCCGAACTCACCGAGATATATGGCGACGCGGCCCCGGACCTGTTCGACGCGCTGGAGAACGCGGTCACCACCGCGGGCACTCTGAACCAGCAGCAGGCCGATCTCGACAGTGCGCTGATGGCGTCGATCGGATTGGGCAACACCGGCGCAGACATCCTCGAACGCGGTGGACCCTATTTGGTCCGCGGCGCCGGCGATCTCATCCCGACCACCGCGGTGCTGGACTACTACAGCCCTGCGCTCTTCTGCACCATCCGCAACTACCACGACGTCGAACCGAAGCTGTCGGCGGCGCTGGGAGGCAACAGTTACTCAGGCAACGCCGTCGGGCCGCTCATCTTTCCGGGAAACCCGTACGTCTATCCCGACAACCTGCCGCGGGTGAATGCCCGCGGCGGCCCGGAAGGCAGGCCGGGCTGCTGGCAGAAGATCACCCGTGATCTGTTTCCCGCGCCGTATCTGGTGATGGACACCGGCGCCTCGATCGCGCCGTACAACCATTTCGAACTCGGCCAGCCGATTCTGCTCGAGTACGTGTGGGGTCGTCAGATCGGCGAGTACACGATCAATCCCTAGGAAGGGGTCGAGGTACCGACCCAGTACTCGACAAACCTGCCGTCGGCGACCCGCAGGATGTCGTTGCCGGTAAAGCGGACCGGGCCGGTGTCCGTGGCACCGGTGCCGATCCAGCGGGCCGCTACCAGATCACCGGAGACGAACGGCTCGATCTCGATGGTGAACTCCAGTTCGGAGAGCATCGTGTGGGTCTCGTCGACAATCGCCTGCAACTGCTCCGGACCGTGCAGGTCACGGTGCGGCCAGTGCCCAACGAAGTCGCCGGAGACGATATCGGCCGCGATCGGCTTGCCCGCCCACAATTCGTTGATCCATCGCAGGTAAAGCGCCTTTTCCGCACTCATGACCGACGTCTACCCCTCGAGAACGCCGAATATGCGCCCTGGGACCCAACACCAGCGTCTTGCCGAGGATGTGAAGTTCGATCAACATCAGTGGGCCGCAGATCCGAATGTCAGGAACGCGATCCCGGCGAAGGCACCGGCGATCACCTGACTCACCAGGTACACGCCGCCGAACACCGCAGCAAGGTCGACCCCGCCTGCCAACACGGCCACCCCGATCGCCAAGCCGGAGAGAGTGTTTGACGATTGCTCGCCGAAGCCCGTGCAGCTGAACACGACATAGGCGACCGCCAATGTGAACAGCAGCTGCGCGGCCAGCGCGGCGAGCAGCGTGCGCCCACCCAGCATCATCGCGATACCGGTCTCGGCCTGGCCCTCGGCGTCAGCCAGCCGCCACGTCAAGGCCGCTCCGAGGCCCGCGATGAGTTGCGCGCACCAATATCGCGTGGCCTCAGGCAACGCGATCCTGCCCCATACCAAGGCTGCGAGCGTGATTGCAGGATTGAAATGGGCCCCCGCGCGGTATCCCCCGGCGTAGATCATCGTCATCACGATGATGCCGATGCCCACCGCGGCAACGGGATCGCCACTGCATACTGCGAAACCGACCGTCAATTGCAGTCCAAACGTGCCGAGTGCCTCAATTGCGTACTTACCGCTTGCGTGCGAAGTTTCGGCGATCGGAAGGGATTCTCTTGCGTCAAAAAGCAACGATCGCGCAGCAGTCATGGACATCCACACTCGCGGGTTTAGACTCTGAAGTCGTCAACGCTGTCTGCTATCCGAACCTCCCACTGGCGTCAGTCGCCGGATACCAGGTAGCGGTAATCCCTCTAACGTTTGACTGTGAATCCGTTGCAAGATTGTTGAGGTTGGGCGCTTTGTGCCGATCGCGCTAGGCGATGAAAGGACCGACATGTGTGCCGTGCAGGTGGTCGTCGCCGACGATGACGTCCTGCTCCGCGAGGGGCTGGCCAGTCTGCTCGACCGCTCGGGATTCGAGGTGGTTGGGCAGGCCGCCGATGCGACGGAGTTGTTGACCCTCGTCCGCGATCGACATCCGCAGCTCGCTGTCGTGGACATTCGCATGCCGCCGACGCATACCACCGAGGGCCTCGATGCCGCCAAGGTCATCAGGTCCGAATCGCCCGACACCGGCATTCTGGTGCTGTCTGCGCACGTCGAGGTCGAGCACGCGACCGAACTGCTGGCCAGCGGTCATGCCATCGGCTACCTGCTCAAGAGCAGGGTCACCGACGTCGCAGACTTCGTCGACACCCTCGAGCGCATCGCCAAGGGGGCTTCGGTGGTGGACCCGGCGCTGGTCCAGGAATTGGTCTCCGCCCGGCGGCGCGACGATCCGTTGGCGGTGCTCAGCTCACGCGAGCACGAGGTGTTGATGCTGATGGCCGAGGGGCGGTCGAACGCCGGTATCGCCCGGCGGCTGTGGGTGACGGAAGGCACGGTCGAAAAGCACGTCCGCAGCATCCTGACCAAGCTGAACCTGCCCGAAACCGGAGACGATCACCGCCGCGTCCGGGCGGTGATCACCTACCTGGAGTCCCGCTGATATCGAGTAGGTCCAGAATCGCATCTGGGGTCAACGCGAATTTTGGCAGGAAACCCACAGCTGAGCTGGTCGCAATCATATCGGCGAGGTCAGCCTCAGCATATGTGGACACCAAAATCACGGCTAACGAGCTTCCCGTGCTCGCCTGATCGAGTAGTTCGGCGAGTTCAAAACCGTCCTCGGTGCCGAGGTCAACATCCACCAACGCGACGTTCGGGTGCATGTCCTCGTAACACCTAAGTGCCTCAACGCTATTCGATGCTACTCCGACTACGCTGATCCCCGCGCGCTGGAGCATGGCACTCGCGGCATCGCGAAAATCCGCGCTGTCGTCAACAATCAGACAGCGCACGTCGCGACCCGTGGCAACACACCTTTCCAGCTTGGCAGACGACCACCGTGCACGCATTCCGGTTATCCGGAAAACTCGGCTTCCAATGGGATCGGTATCTCCGCGGCAATAAACGCGGGTCTATTCGGTGTTCGAGATAGAAGAGCATATGAGGCGCCACCGTACTTCGCGACTTCCGCCGGACCCCGAGGGTGTCCGGCCGCCCCTGCACGACCGGATGCTGGCCCTCGTCGTGCGGCCGACGGCGCGGCCGCTGTGGCTGGGCGTCTTGGTCGCGGCGGCCTTCATCGCGGGCGAGACACTGCTGGTTTTCGGCCTACGGCAGATCGCGCCGGACAACGCCTTCGGCGCGCTATTCCTGCTCGGCGTGCTGGTTGTCTCGGCCGGATGGGGATTCTGGTTCGCGGTGGCCACGTCGCTTGCGAGCGCCATGGTCTATGTCTATTTCCACATGGAGACGGGCAGTGCGTTCGTTCCGGAGCGTCCACAGGGCGCGGTGGCCATCCTCATATTTCTTCCGATAGCGCTTCTGGCCAACGTCCTCGCGGGCCAGGCCAGGCTGCGAGCTGCCGAGTCCGAACAACGCCGCCGGGAGGCCGATCTCGGCGCCGAGCTCGCGCGGCTGATGTTGGGCGCCGGTGATTTGCGTCTCGCCCTGGATGCCGCAGGACGACGGATGGCTCAGGTGCTCGCACTGCCGTTCGCCGTACTCGAACCGTCGGCGGTCGTCGCAGGCGAGCACCAGACCGCGATCCCGTTGCGCGAGGGTTCCACAACGCTGGGAACCCTGCTGGTCCCGGCCCACCTGCCCAAGCAGGTGCGGCAGCTTCTGCACCGCCTCGTGCCGTCCCTCGAGGCCCTGCTGTCGGCCGCCCGTGACCGCGAGGCGATCAACGCCGAGCTGCAGGCCAGCCGAAGGGAACGGGAGCGGTTCTTCGATCTGACCTCCGACCTGCTCTACATCGGTGGCGAAACCCATTTACGGCGAGTAAATCCCGCCTTCGAGCGGACACTGGGCTACTCGGCCACCGAGCTGACGTCGCAGCCCTACATCGACCTCGTTCATCCCGCCGACCGCAACCGCACGCGCAGCCTCCTTGACACTGTTTTCCGCAGCGGAGGAACAGCGCAGTTCGAAAATCGGTGCATCCGCAGCGACGGCGCGGAGCGCTGGCTGGAGTGGAGCGTCGTCGCGGAGAGAGGCGTGCTCTACGGCGCGGGGCGCGATGTCACCGACCGGCGCCGCGAACAGGACCGCTTGCGCGAGGCGCAACGGATGATCGAGGCGAGCCACGCCGAAGTCAGTGCCCTCGCGGAGCAGCAGTCGGCGCTGCGTCGGGTCGCGACATTGGTGGCGCGGGGCACTGATCCATCCGAGGTGTACCCGGCGGCGGTCGCCGAACTGTCAACGGGACTTGGCGTCGACAATGTCCTGCTGCTGCGCTACGAATCCGAGGAAGCGCTGGTGTTGCTCGCCAACCGCGACAACCACGGCCTGACGAAGATGAGTATCGGTGAGCGGCTTTCACTGGACGGGGACAACGTCGCGGCGATGGTTCGCCGCACCGGCGCGCCGGCCAGGATCGACTGCTTCGACGATGCGACGGGTCCGACCGCCGACCGCATCCGCCAGCTCGGGCTGCGCTCGGCCGTAGGGGCGCCGATCCTGGTGGGCGACCGCATCTGGGGCGCGCTGGCGGTCAACACATCGCAGGCGGAGCCAATGCCGCCGGAGACCGAGGCGCGGATCCTGGATTTCGCCGACCTCGTCGCCACCGCGATAGCCAACGCCGAGACCCGCGCCGAGCTCACCGCGTCGCGTGCCCGCATCGTCACCGCGGGAGACGCCGCCCGCCGCCGCTTCGAGCGCGATCTGCACGACGGCGCTCAGCAGCGCGTGGTCTCGCTGGGCCTGGAACTGCGTGCCATCGAGGATTTGATGCCGCAGGAGTACCAGGACATTCGCGAACGTTTGTCGCACGCCGTCGACGGCCTGGCCGGTGTGTCATCGGAGCTGCAGGAGATTTCTCGCGGAATGCACCCGGCGATCCTGTCCAAGGGCGGGCTCGGTCCGGCGATCAAGACCCTCGCACGCCGCTCCGCCGTACCGGTCGAGCTTGATCTCGAGGTCGATGGCCGGATGCCTGAATCGGTCGAAGTCGCTGCTTACTACGTCGTGGCCGAGGCGCTGACCAACGCGGCCAAGCACGCGCAGGCCACGCACGTGACTGTGCGTGCCTTCGCCGAGGGCGACGAGTTGCAGTTGATGATTTCTGACGACGGGATCGGCGGCGCGGCCGCGGGAGTTGGTTCTGGCCTCATCGGCCTCAAGGACCGTGTGGAGGCGCTTGCCGGTCGAATCAGCATCAACAGCCCGCCCGGAGGCGGGACGGCGTTGGTGGTTGCCATCCCGCTCCTGCAGGAATAGCTGCTTAGTGGAAGCGCCCACCACCGTGGTGGAACAGCAGTGCGTAGCCACCGAAGAAGGGGAACTGCGCGTTGTAGTTCACCGGCGGGGGTGTGGCACTGATCTGGGCGTTACCTTCGGACTGGCAGACGCTCGCGTTGCCGGTGAACTCGCAGTGAGGACCCGACGGGGCGGCCTGAGCCACGGGTGCGATCGCGATCGCAGCAACGCTTGCGCCCGCAGCCAGCAGCTGGGCGACGACTGCACGAATGATCATGATGGTGGCTCCTTGATTGCCTGGCTTTCTTTGACAATTCCATAATCCGCTGTGTGCCAAGCAAAATCGTCGCTGCTGCCACCAAACAGTCACACCGGACACCTGGCAGCGTTTCCTACCCGTTATCCCCCAGGGCTTCCAGCAATCGGTCGACGTCGTCGTCGGTGTTGTAGAGGTGAAAGCCGACGCGAACCGCACCGGCCCTGACCGAAGCCCGGATTCCTGCGCGCGTCAGCCGTTCCGCTGCGTCCGCGATGGGGATTGACACGATGGCCGAATCCTGCTGTGGCAGTTGAAGTTCCGTACGCACACGACGGGCAAGACGCAACGCGTGCGCCTCCACCTCCGCCGCATCGAGTGACGCAAGCCACGGCAACGACAGTCCGGCACCCAACACACTGAACCACGTTGGGGAGGCATCGAAGCGGCGCGCATCGCCCGCCAGTCGCAGCGGAAGACCGTAGATGGTCTGCCACGGATCCTCCCCCGCATACCAGTTCGCGGCATGCGGGGTGGTGATACGTCTCACCCTGTCGCTCAATGACATCCACGCAGTACCGCGCGGAGCCAGCAGCCACTTGTAGACAGCCGCGGCGGAGACGTCGGCCCAGCCCACATCGACGCGTTTCCAGCCGAGTGCCTGAGTGATGTCGATCACGGTCAGCGTGTCGCTGCCTACCACGTTCTGCCGCAGCGCCTCTGTGTCCAGCACTGCCCCATTCGCCGACTGCACCAAGCTCACTGCTACAACGTCGAACTCGCCGGCGCGGTTCACCAGCTCGTCGGCGGGCAGTTCGGTGATCGTGACGCCTCTACCCGCCTGGGCTGCGAATGGGAATGTGGTGCTTGTGAATTCGCTTCCAAGGTGACGACACGGCTACCGTCGGGAATCGCGGCGGCGACCAATCCGAGAACGGCGGAGACGGTGCCGCCCATCGCCACGGAGTCGAGGGGTACGCCGGCCAGCGCCGCAAAGCCGGCCCGCCCGTCATGCACATAGTTGTCGAACAGCGGCACTTCCATTGTCCCGGACTGCCATTGCCCAATGCAGTTCTGCAGCGCGTCGACGACGAACCGTGGCGGCAGCCCGTAGGTGGGAGAGTTGAGAAACCCGTTGGCACTGAAGAATTCGGCTCCGAACGCCTTTCTGGTCAATACTGCGGTCATCCTTCGGGCTCTTCGCCGCGCAGCCTGGCCCGCAGTTGCTCGCGGTCCTTGCGCCTGCGTTCGTCGAATACCGCGATGCTAGCGGTGGCCCTTCGCCGCAGCGGGGCGAAGATCCAGATGCCCAGCGGCAGCGCGATCACCAATGCGAACAACAGAGCCACGATGATCGGAAGTTCACGCACGCCGAGCAAATGTCCTGCGCCGAAGATCACCGCGGTCAGGACAGTGACGAGGAGCAGCCGGGCCAGTGCATATGCCGCCACGTCCACGACGAGGCGAGATCCTGCGCGGCGGTCGGGCACGAAACGAGCCTACTCACGGGCGCGTATATTCAGATCAAGGAGGTTTTCTGCGTGGCGTATTTGCTCCTGATATTCGTTTTGGCCGGCCTGGCCTACGTCGGCTACCGGCTCATGCGCATGTCCGCGGGCCGTCCCAAGACGCGTGTGATCGGTCCAGACGACGATCCGGATTTCCTCCGACGGCTCGGCAACGGGAACAACCCGCGCCAGTAACGACTAGTCAGGCTGGTGAACTGCCGGCCGCCTCGCGCTCGCGAACCCGTCCGCCACCACGGCCGCGAGCTCGATCAGCGCCTCCCTGGTCTCCGGTCGCAGCCGATCGAGACTGATCTCCGCACCTTCCTCCAGATGCGGGTCGAATGGCACCTGACGAACGGCCCGGCACCGGCGCGAGAAGTGGTCGACGACCTTTTTCATGTCGACCTTTCCCGAACGCGGGCGCACGGCGTTGATGACGGCGATGGAGTTGCGCACCATGTCCTCGTGGCCGTGTGCGTCGAGCCAGTCCAGGGTCGCCGACGCGCTTCGTGCGCCATCAACCGACCCCGAGCTGATCACGATGAGCACGTCGGCCTTGGACAACACCGCCGCCATGGCCGAGTGCATCAGGCCGGTGCCGCAGTCGGTGAGCACCAAGCTGTAGAACCGCTCCAGCACCTCCAGGGTGCGGGCGTAGTCCTCGGAGCTGAACGCCTCCGACACGGCCGGATCCGTCTCGGACGCGAGTACCTCGAGACGGCTCGGGCCTTGCGAGGTATAGCTGCGGACATCGCTGTAGGCGGCGATGCCCTCGGCATCGCGCAGCAGGTGCCGCACCGTCGCAGGGGTTTCCAGCGGCACCTTCTGGCTCAGCGTTCCGCGGTCCGGATTCGCGTCGACGGCCACCACGCGGTCACCTCTTATCGACGCGAACGTCGCCCCGAGCGTCGCGGTGATCGTGGTCTTGCCGACTCCGCCCTTCAAAGACAGCAGCGCGATCCGGTAGCAGTCTCGAAGTGGCTGCTTCACCTCAGTGACAAGGGTGTTGCGCCGAACGACCTTCGGGCCCTCACCGAGATTGATCAACCGCAGCGACGCGAGATAGAGCCACTTGCGCCAGCCTTCGGACGGCGCCCGCTTCGGCTGCCCGAGCAGGGCGACGGTCGACAGATCCAGGTACGACTGCTGTTCGTCCTGGGGCGGCTCCGAGGTAGGCGGCTGCGGACTGGGCGGCGGGGCGGGCGACGCAGGCGCTGCCGAGTTAATGGACAGCGGGAGCCCCTTGGGTGGCGTCGGCGCGGTCCACTCCCGCGGCGCCTCGCTCGCCGGATCGGTGAACCGTTGCTGCGCGCGAAAGCCGCCCGACTGGTCAGACAACAGCGCTTTCCTCCTCGGTGTTTTACCCGCCTCAGCCGACCCCAGCGTACGAATGCAATCCGACAGTCACCAGGTTGATGAAGAACAGATTGAACACCATCGCAACGAAGCCGACGACGTTGATCCACGCGGCCTTCTTGTCGCGCCAGCCCGCCGTCGAGCGGGCGTGCAGGTAGGCGGCGTACACCACCCACGCGATGAACGACACCGTCTCCTTGGGATCCCAGCCCCAGTACCGGCCCCATGCCTCCTCGGCCCAGATCGCGCCGAAGATCACGCCGAAACCGAACACCGGAAAAGCGAAGATCGTTGTGCGATAGGCGATGCGGTCGAGGGTCTGCGCATCGGGCAGCCGTGCCACGATGCGCGCGACGGTACCCTCACGCCCCGGCTCTCCCAACGGCGACATCTTCGCCAGGAACAAGATGCTGGCCACACCGGCGACCAGGAACACGCCCGACCCGAGGCTGACCACCGAGACGTGGATCGGCAACCAGTAGGACTGCAGCGCGGGCATGACCGGTGCCGCATTGGTGTAGAGCCAGCGGCCCGACACCGTGAGCAGGATCAGCACGGGAACGAGCACGAAGACCCACAGCGCGCGGAATTGCGGACGGCGCAGCACGATCGCGGCGGCAACCAGACCCGAGAAGCAGGTCAGGTTAATGAACTCGTACATGTTGCCCCACGGCACCCGCGCGGTCGCCATGCCGCGCAGCACGATGCACGCCAGCAGCAGCCCGATACCGACGTACGTCAGCGCGAGCCCCGCCTTGCCTGCCCGCTCGTCGAGCGAACCCTTTGGTGCGTCGATGACGATGCCTGGAGTGGCGCTGTCCGCCCCAACCCGGCCGCTGGAGGCCGCCCCGACCAGCTCACGGGTTTCGACCTTGCGGCCGCGGCTGTACGCGAGCTCGACGGCCAATAGCAGCAGCGCGGCCACCAGGACCACCACCGACGAGGTGAAGGCCCAGTCGGAATAACGGGCCAACCCGATGTCGATGTGCACGGTGTTCATGCCTCGACTCCCGCTCCCTGCGGTCCTCGCTTCGCTGCGATCCTCACTCGCGCTCGTCTTCGAGTGTTCATGCCTCGACTCCCGCTCCCTGCGGTCCTCGCTTCGCTGCGATCCTCACTCGCGCTCGTCTTCGAGTGTTCATGCCTCGACTCCCGCTCCCTGCGGTCCTCGCTTCGCTGCGATCCTCACTCGCGCTCGTCTTCGGGTGTTCATGCCTCGACTCCCGCTCGCTCCGGTCCTCGCTTCGCTGCGATCCTCACTCGCGCTCGTCTTCGGGTGTTCATGCGCGATCCGCCTTCGCTCCTCGCTGAACGTCGTCCATGCGACGTTCCTCCATAGCCGCGCTCGGAGCATCTCGCCCGGCCAGCAGGCGCTCCGTCAGCCGCTCGAACTCGTCGCCCCACCCGGAGTTATCGGTGCGGGCGAGGCCGCCCAGCTCGACGCCCACCGTACCCGGACCGCCGGGGGTGATTCGAACCCAGATGCGGCGACGCCGCACCACCAGTGACACCAGAAGGCCTGCCATCATCGTCAGCGCGAACACCAGCACCCATACTTGGGCGGGGTCGTGCGAGACCTGCACGTTGATGAACGGAACCGCCCCGTCGAAGCGCACCATTGCG
The DNA here is from genome assembly GCA_963848855.1 of uncultured Actinomycetota bacterium. Lineage (GTDB taxonomy): Bacteria > Actinomycetota > Actinomycetes > Mycobacteriales > Mycobacteriaceae > Mycobacterium. Next base: position 1,634,368 of record CAWKFL010000012.1, on the reverse strand, counting down.
CCGTCGTCGAGACGCGTCTCTTCGCCGGCGCGTAGGTTCACCCGCGCCTTCTTGGCCAGCCGACCCTGTTCGATGAGCCTCGAATCCAGCGAGAACAGCGACTGCGGCCGCCCGGTGTCCAGGCCGGTGTCGCCCTTGTAGATGTCGACGGCCACGGCCGGGTCGTTCATCGCAGGGAAGCTCGACGACAGCAACGTCCCCTCGAGCTGTTCGGTCGGCGCGAACAGACCCTGGATGGCGATCTGGTTCTTGCGCCGCTCATCGGCGTCGGGATAGGTGCCGCCGGGCGGATCGAACCGCATCGCGCCCGACGAGAGGAACGTGATCTGGTCTTCGGGACGCCACTGCAGCGTCTGTGTCCGGGTCTGGCCGTCGCGGAACGTGACGGTGAACGTCGGCGCGTAGCCGTGGCCCTGCAGATACACGCGGTCACCGCCGATGCGCAGCGGGTGGTTGACCTCGAGCCGGTAGGGCCGCCAGGTGTCGGTGTTCAGGTCGGCGCCGGCCTGGTAGTCGATGTCGGCGGCGAATGACGTGGCTTGCCCGCTGGGCAGATATTGAGCATCGAAGTTGTTCACCCGCAAGCAGATCGGATGCAGCGAGGTGCCGTCGACCGTGTTGCCAGCGCGGAAGGAGTCGAATGCGGCGGGTGACGCCGAGCAGAACCCCGGGCCACCGTCGGCGACGACGATGACGTTCCCTTCGTAGCCGAACAGTTTTCCTGCGGCCACCGCGACGAGCAGGCCCAGCAGCGAGAAGTGGAACACGATGTTGCCGAATTCGCGCAGATAGCCCTTCTCAGCCGAGATTTCGGTGGTGCCGTCGTTGCGGTGAGTGGTGCGCCGCCAGCCGCGCAGGTGGTCGGACACCGCCGCGGCGACGGTGTCGGGGTCACCGGTGGCCTCGGCGGTGTGGTGCTTGGGCAACCGGCTCAGGTTGCGCGGAGCCGGCACCGGCGTGGCCCGCATGCTGCGGGCGTGTTCGACCAGCCGCGGTGTCAGGCAGCCCACCAGCGAGATGAACAACAGCACGTAGATGGCGGTGAACCAGAAGCTGGAGAACACGTCGAACGCCTGCAGCCGGTCCAGCCAGGGCCCGATCGTCGGATGCTCGACGATGTACTGCTCGACCTTGAACTCGTTGAGGCTGCGTTGGGGCAGCAGAGCGCCGGGGATGGCCGCGAGCGCGAGCAGGAACAGCAGCACCAGGGCGGTGCCCATCGATGTCAACGTCCGCCAGGTGTTGCGCGCGTATGCGAGAAGTCTTCTCATATCGGCAACGTCATGTCGGTGACGAACGCGTCGCGCACCCATGACACGAAGTCGTTCCAGAGGCCTGTCACCAGCGCCGCGCCGACCAGAATCAGCAGCACTCCGCCGAAGATCTGGATCGCCCTGGTGTGACGCCGCAGCCAGCCCAGTCCCTGTACGGCGCGCGCCGACCCAAATGCCAACAGCACAAACGGGATTCCCAACCCAAGGCAGTATGCGATGACCAGCGCCACACCGCGCGCTACGTTGGAGCCCTCGGTGGCCGACGCGACCGCGATCACCCCGGTCAGCGTCGGGCCGAGGCACGGCGTCCAGCCCAGACCGAAGACTGCGCCGAGCAACGGCGCGCCGCCGATCGTCGAAACCTGCCGCGGGGTGAACCGCGCCTCGCGCTGCAGGGCGGGTATGAAGCCGACGAACACCAGGCCCATCACGATCGTGATCACCCCGCCGATGCGTTGCAGCAGTAGCTGGTTGGCAATCAGTGTCGTCGTCATCCCCAGCACCGCGACGGTGCCCAGGACGAACACCGCGGTGAAGCCGGCGACGAACAAGCCCGCAGCGCCGGCGACCCGCAGCCGCGCCGCGCGGACCGCGACTCCCCTGTCTCCCGATGAGGTCGGCTGCTCCTCCACACCGACAACCGCGGCGAGGTATGAGAGGTAGCCGGGCACCAGCGGCACCACACATGGCGAGGCGAACGACACCAGACCCGCGAGCAGGGCGATACCCAACGCCGCCAGAACGGGCCCCGCGGCGGCGATTTCGGTGAAGCCGGTCATGCCTTTGGCTCCGGCTCGACGGCCAGGCGTTCGACCACCGGTTGCAGGTCTTCGGCGAGCAGTTCGCGCAGGAACACCGCGGCGACCCGATGCTCGCGGTCGAGCACCACCGTGGAGGGGATGACCGTCGTGGGGTATTTCCCCCCGAACGCGATCATCGTGCGCATCGCGGGGTCGTAGATCGACGGGAAGGTGACCTTACGGTCGACGACAAAATCCTGTGCGGCGTCACGGTTGTTGTCACGCACATCGATTCCGAGGAACGCGACGCCTTGCGCCTGAGTGGCGTCGTACACCTGCTGCAGCTGGGTGATCTCGGTGCGGCACGGTCCACACCACTGGCCCCACACGTTGATCACCACGACCTTTCCCGCGAAGTCGTCGAGCGAAATCGTCTTGCCGAGGTCCATCAGATCTGGGCCAGCCAATGCGCCTGGGCGCCCGCGGCTTTCGGGCGGATCGTAGACAATGTCGGTCTTACCGCCGGGTGCAATGAACTCGAAGGTGCCGCCGCCCTGCGCGACGGCATCGTCACCGGTGGAGCATCCGATGAGCGCGACGGCGACCGCGCTCAGGATGGCCACCAGGTACTTCACCGCCCGGCCAACTCCGCGTAGCCCCAGCCGACGTAGGTGTCCCCGTGGAAGTAGAACGACGTCAGCGACGCCAGGTTGCACAGGCGACGAGTCGGGAAGTGATGCAGCGGTTGGCCCGTCATCGCCCGCCGCAGCGTTTCGACGGGAAGCTGATGGCTGACGCACACCGCTTCGTGGCCCGCCGCCTTGATGCGGGCCCGCTCCAACACCGCCTTCATTCGGGTCGCGATCTCGGTGTAGGGCTCACCCCATGACGGTGTGCGCGGGTTCCGCAGATACCACCAGCTGCGGGGGTCCCGCAGAGCACCGTCGCCGGGCGAAACACGCTTGCCCTGAAAAACGTTCGTCGATTCGACCAAGTCACAGTCGGTGTCGGTCGGAAGACCGAGGCGCCCCGCGATAGGCGCTGCGGTCTCCTGCGCGCGCTCCAGTGGAGACGCCACCACGTAGACGATGTCGCGTTGGGCGAGCCAGTCTGCAACCGCCTCGGCCTGCGCTCGGCCCCGCTCGGAGAGGTGGTAGTCAGGCAAGCGGCCGTACAGAATCTTCTCGGGGTTGTGCACCTCGCCGTGCCGCATCACGTGCACGACCGTCTTCTCGGTCATGCCGGTCTGTCCGCTTGGGCGGCGGCACGGGCAGCGCCTGGCAACGCTGAGGCGATGCGATCAAACGCGCCGTCGTCCAGAACTGCTGACACGAACCAGGTTTCGAATGAGCTCGGTGGTGGGTAGACGCCGCCGTCGAGCAACGCATGGAAGAACGCCGGGAAGCGCCACGTCTCGGTGGCGCGCGCACCCGCGAAGTCCGTCACCGGCTCATCGGAGAAGAACACGCTGAGCATGTTGCCCGCACGCTGAATCTGATGCGGCACAGCGGCGTCCGTCAGAGCGTCGGTCATCAGGGCGGCAAGCCTGTCGGCGTTGGCGTCAAGTGCCGCGTAGGCGGCATCGTCGGCCGCCCGCAGCGTCGCGAGCCCCGCGGCCATCGCGACCGGATTGCCGGACAACGTTCCCGCCTGGTACACCGGGCCCAGCGGGGCCAGCCGCTCCATCACCTCGGCGCGGCCGCCGAACGCCGCGGCGGGCAGGCCGCCGCTCATCACCTTGCCGAAGGTGAACAGGTCGGCGTCGACAGGATCGTGCCCGTACCAACCGGATCGGCTCACCCGGAAACCGGTCATCACCTCGTCGGAGATCAGCACTGCACCGTGGTCGGCGGTGATGCGCCGCAGCGCGGCGTTGTAGCCGGGCAGCGGAGCGACGGTGCCCATGTTGCCCGGACTCGCCTCGGTGATCACTGCGGCGATCTCATCGCCGAACCGGCCGAAGACCTCTTCAACTGCGGCAACGTTGTTGTACGGCAACACGATCGTGTCGGCGGTGGCAGCGCCCGTCACGCCGGCCGATGAGGGTAGGCCGAGCGTTGCAACGCCCGAACCCGCGTCGGCGAGCAGCGCGTCACTGTGCCCGTGATAGCAGCCCGAGAACTTGACGATCTTGGCCCGGCCGGTGAAGCCGCGGGCCAGCCGGATCGCGCTCATGGTGGCCTCGGTGCCGGAGTTCACCATGCGGATCCGCTCTACGGGTGCGACCCGCCCGATGATCTCCTTGGCGAGTTCGGTCTCCGAAGGAGTGGGGGCACCGAACGACAAGCCGTCGGCCGCAACGCGCTGTACCGCCTCGACCACGGCTGGATGCGCATGGCCGAGGATCATCGGTCCCCAGGAACACACCAGGTCGACGTAGCGGTTGCCGTCGGCATCCGTCAGCCAGTAGCCGTTGGCCGAGGTGATGAATCGCGGGGTGCCGCCGACCGAGGAGAACGCGCGCACCGGCGAGTTAACGCCGCCGGGGATGACGGCGCACGCGTCGGCGAACAGCTTCGCGGAATCGTCGGTGCTGTGCATGGCCACCAGTGTCCCAGCCGACCCCCGCGCGTCAACTACAGGGTGTAGTGGTCAGCCCTTCGGCGTGACCACGAACACGGGATGGTCGGCCTCACGGGGCAGCTTGCGAAAGTAGCCCTCGACCGCACGGCCGGCCTTCTGTCGGTAGGCCGTCAGAACCGCCTGACGATCCGGCTCGGCGATTTCCCTGGCGACGTAGTCCGTCGACCCGATGCTCGCGTTCGGATTCACGCGCAAGTTCTTCACCCACTCGGATTCGCCGCGGGTCGACACCAGGTATTTCGTGCCACCGACCTCGACGGGGATCACCGGGATCTGCTGACGTTGCCTGCTCTTACGCGTGGTGACCGTCAGCGTTTCGGTGTTGCTCATCCCGGTCGACATCGCGATCTTGTTGAAGACCGTCCGGGTGAACCACGGGGGCTTGAGATAGGCCATCGGCTACAAGTTTGATCGTTGTCATGCGACTGCCGCAATGGCTGGCGCGCGTCAACCGGTACGTCACCAACCCGATCCAGCGGTTGTGGGCCGGGTGGGCACCGACGATGGGCATCCTCGAACACGTCGGCAGAAAGTCGGGCAAGACGTACCGCACCCCCTGACGGTGTTCAGCACCGAGGACGGCGTCGCGGTCCTGCTCACCTACGGTCCCGACCGTGACTGGCTGAAGAACATCCTGGCCGCGGGCGGTGGCCGGATGCGCCGCTACAACGAGACGTTCGAACTCATCATTCCGCGGGTGATGCCGAGGACCCAGGCGGCACCCGCGGTGACGGGCCTGTGGCGGCCGATCTTCGCGCGCCTGCCGTTCGAGCAGGCGTTGCTGCTGACGCGCCGCTAGGTCCGCACGCGCTCCGGCTGGCCAACGAGGCATCCGATGAGCAGTCCGACAAACGGCACCGCGGCCAGCATGGTGCTCAGTGCGGCGCTGCCGCCGGTGACGAGCGTGAAGTTGGACAGCACCAGCCACAGGCTGCCCAGCAGCCCCAGACACGCCAGTGCGGGCGCAATCCTGGTCTGCCAGACGCGCCCGTTGGCATGCTCGCGACTACGCAGGAAGTAAACAAGCACGGCGACCGAAGTGGTCAGCATCAGGATCACCATGCCGACGGTGGCCACGCCTGCCATCGACCCGAACACACCGACAAGCGGATCGACCCCGAACACCGCCAGTATGAACACGATCACCGCGGCGGTCACGGTCTGCACCACCGAGGAGAAGGCGGGCGAGTTGTGCGTGGGGTGCACGGTGCCGAGCCGGTGTGGCAGCAATCCCTTTCCGGCAAGCACGAATTGGTAACGGGCGATCACGTTGTGGAAGGACAGCACACAGGCGAACAAGCTCGTCAGCAGGAGCACGTTCACGATGTCTCTGCCGACGCGACCCAATGTGTCGTCGGTGGTGTCGAGCAGCATGTTCGCCTCGCCGTCGAGCGTGCGTTGCGCAACCTCGGTGACCTGGTCGGGGCCGATCGCGACGACGAACGCCCAGCACGTCAGCGCGTAGAACCCGCCAATGATGAGCACCGCCGCATACGTGGCCCGCGGGATCGTGCGTTCGGGATCGCGCGCCTCGTCGCGGAAGACCGCGGTTGCCTCGAATCCGATGAACCCGGTGAGCGCGAACAGGACCGCGATGCCGATGGTGCCCTGCGTGAACACGTCAGGCTGGAACGAGGCGAGCGTCAGGCCGGCGGGCCCTGGTTTGGCGAAGATCACCACGTCGAGGATCAGGACGATGCCGATCTCGAGGACGAGCGCGACGCCGAGCACCTTGGCGCTCAGGTCGATATGCCGGTAGCCGAGCAGGGCGACGATTGCCAGGACCACGAATGCGTATATGGGCCAAGGGATTTGCGGGCCACCGTAGAAGCGCACGGTGTCGTCGATGGCCCAGCCGATGTAGCCGTAGATGCCGACCTGGATGGCCGTGTACGCGATGAGCGCCACCACCGCGATGCCCATGCCGACGCGTTTCCCGAGCCCGACGGTGACGTAGGAGAAGAACGCGCCCGCCTCGGGTACGTACGGCGTCATTGTCACGAAGCCGATGCTGAACAACAGCAGCACCAGGGCGGCGATCAGGAAGCCGACCGGCGCTCCCGCGCCGTTGCCCAGCCCCATGGCCAGTGGCATGTTGCCGCCGATCACGGTCAGCGGCGCGGCGGCGGCCACCACCATGAAGACGACGCCGACGGTGCCGAGGTGCCCGCTGAGGCGCTCGCCCCGGGTTGTTGCGGCGTTCTCGGTCATTGGTCCTCCTAGTGGTGAACGGGCTGGTTCTCCGAGTCGGTGAGCGCCCGGCGAAGCCGGGTGTGGTCGATGGCGTGCGCGGTCAAGCCGTTGCGGCCGGTGAGCGTGGTCGCGGCCACCATCGCGTTGACGATCGCCTCCTCGGTAGCCTCGATCGCCAAGTCGAAAAGCCGCGTCATCAATTGGGGCGCAACCATTTTCAGCGGTATCTCGGGTCGTGCGGCGTCGGGCGTCCTCGTCCCATGCGTAGGGCGGAATGCCGCGATTTCCTGTCGCGAATGCGAGCATCAGGTCGCCGCTGTATTGCTCGCCGGTGCCGCCGACCCGGGCGACGCCCAGGGCGGCCCGCTGCGCGAGCCGGGTGCACTGATGCGGCAGCAGCGGGGCGTCGGTGGCGACGATGACGATGATCGATCCCGAGCCGGGTTCGTAACGCGTCGGCGATTCGGGCAGCGGCACTTCGTCGGGGCCGATCAGCTCGCCGACGGGGGCGCCGTTCACCCGAAGCCGCTCGCGGCGGCCGTGGTTGGCCTGCACCAGAACCCCGACGGTGTACTGCCCCTTCGCGGTGTCGGTCACGCGCGAGGAGGTGCCGATGCCGCCCTTGAAGCCGTGGCAGATCATGCCCGTTCCGCCGCCGACGTTGCCCTCGGCGACGGGGCCGTCGCACGCGGACGCCAGCGCGTCGTGCACATGGCGCGGCGCGCACGTGATGTCCGTTGATGTCGTTGAGCAGTCCGTCGTAGGTCTCGCCGACGACCGGCAGCGACCAGTAGAGCCCGTCGCCGCGCTCTGCGCACCTGGGCCTCGACGAGGGCGTCGCGCACCACGCCGACGCTGTGGGTATTGGTCAGCCCGATCGCGGTGGTGAGCTCGCCGGATTCGCGGATCCATTCCAGTCCGGTGAGTTCGCCGCTGCCGTTGAGGCGGTGCGCGCCCGCGAACACCGGCTCGGTCCAGATGTCGGGGTGCGGGACGACGACGGTCACCCCGGTGTGCACGGCCGGCGGGCCGGTCCGGTCGATCGTGCGTGTCCGACGCGCACGCCTGCGACATCGGTGATGGCGTTCTCGGGGCCGGTTGGATGGCTGGCCGATGACGATGCCGAGATCCCTGGCTCGCATGTGGCCTCCGTTGCGGAATCCGTGGTAGACGTTTTTTTCCTCTGCGGAAAAGAATGCACCTAGGGCGGGGGTTGCGCAAGAGAATGCGACCGAAAAGGTGATCATGGGTCCGTGGCACGGCCCAACCGACAGACGCAGCGACGAGCGGAGATCCTCGATGCGGCCATCGGCCTGATCGAGCGCCACGACCTCGCCACGCTGCGAGTCACCGATGTCGCCGCCGAACTCGGGCTGACCGCCAACGCCGTGCGCTACTACTTCAAGGACATGCACCAGCTGCTGTCCGAATTGGCCCTGCGCTCCGATGTCCGCTTCTACGACGACCGGCTAGCGATCGTGGAGCGCACCGAAGACGTTCGCGAGCAGCTGGCCCTGACCATCGCCGCCGGACTGCCGACAGGCCCGGAAGATGCCGAGTGGCGGGCGATCTGGCGCGCAGTGCTGGCGGCCGGGTTCGAACTCGACCAGCGCCGCGACGTGCAGGGCATCTACCACCGCCAGGTGAAGCTGTACACGCTGATCCTCAGCGCGGGCGCGAAGGCAGGAGATTTCGACGCTCCGCTCCCCCGCGAAGGACGTGGCGATGACGCTGATGTCGATGGAGGACTATCTCGGATACCGCATTGTGGCGCGCGATCCCGACCTGAGCCGGGAGACCGCGCTGCGGTTGATGCGGGAGTACGCCGAACTGGCCACGGGTGCGCGCCTGCCCGAGACGGTGTGAGCGTCTAACCGGCCACGCCGATGTCACCGCCCCGCCGCACCTCGAGTACCAGCATCGCCACGTACAGCGAGGCCATCGACTCGGCGTCGGCGAGGTCGACGCCGAGGTCCCGTTCGATGGCCGACAGCCGCTTGTAGAGGGATGGCCTGCTGATATGCAGACTGCTGGGCCAACGCCGCCTTGTTTCCCGCCAGCCGCAGATACTCGCGAAGGATCGCCAAATCCGATGGCGTCCCGGCGTTCTCAGCGGTCAGCAATGCCTTGAGCTCGGTTTCAGCGAAGGCCTGGACGCGAGGATCGTTCTGCAGCAAGGAGATCAGCCCCCGCAGCCGCATGTCGGACGCGCGGTAGAACGGTCGCGACTCGGCGCGCATGGCCAACGCCACCTCTGCGACGTGCGCCGCGTCGCCGAGCCCGTTGACGGCGTCGGTGACGAGTTCGGACGGGCTCGCCGAGTGCAAATACCGAACGCTGCCCACTGTCGATGCGCGCGACCTCGCGGGACACAGCGGTGCCCAAGGCATTCCACGCCTTGTCCGAAGCTGCCGCGCGCGTCGGACCCAATGCCACGACCGCGCCGATCTCGCCGTCGACCGCGGATCGTGAACAATCCGGTGTGGCCCAACGCATTCACGGTGTGCGCCACCGCATCGAGGAGCGCGATGTTGCGGCGCTGATCGGCCACGGGGTCGGACCCCGTGGACGCGCTGCGGGTCCGCACCACCACAGGGAAGTACCGCGACGCCTTGCGCAGGCCCAATGCATGTGCGCGAGCGGCGATTTCCCGCTCGTCGCTCATCCGGCTGCGCAGTACATCGTCGATGAGGCCGCTCTGAGCCTGCTGGTGCAGACCGGACCGGTCTCGCTCGATCATCCGGTTGAGCGCAAGCGCCGCCGCCGCCCGCTCGAGCACCATCTTGGCGCGCGCGGTGTCCGCGGGAACCCGCGGGACGATCAGCCTTCCCCACTCCTCACCGCGGGGTCCGACCGCCGTCATCGCCCAGCCGTCGCTGCCTGTGCACCCGACGGGAGCGTCGCTCCCAGTCGTCGAGAAGTGCCGCCGTCGTATCCGGGCCCGGCGCGACCGCAACAGCCTGGTGCGCAAGGTCTTCCAGCACGACCGGCTCGTCGAGCATGCGGGCGGCGGCCTCGACGATCCCGGTCGCCGACACGCGCTTCATGCTGAGGTCGGTGAACGTCTCGTGCACGCGTCGGTCGAAGGCGACCTCCTCGAACTGCTCGGCCACGATCCGGCGGTGCACCTCCTCGGTCACCTGGACGAACTTGATCTCGCGGTGCAGGGCAACCAGCGCCAGGTTGAGGCGCTCGGCGAGCGGCCCCACCGACTCGGCCAGCGGCACCCCACCGGCCAGTTCGACGACGACGCCGAGTGCGCCCGCATCGGCAACACCGCGCAGGTACGCGTCTCGGGCGATTTCCGCAGCGCCGCGCCTGTGGTCAGGACCAACTCGCCGCCCTGCAGCAGGGTCGACAGATCAGCGACGTCGCCGACGTGGACCCAGCGGATCTGCTCGTCCCATCGACGCGCGCTGAACACCTCGGGCCGCCCCGCCTGCAGGACCGGCAGATCAACCACCTCGCGCGACGGTCAACGGCATTTACACAGTGTAAAGCACATGCGCGGTATCGTTAACGCATTTGCACGGACTGACCGGGGTCTTTCGGCCTCACACTCGGTGTATGCCGCAAACCATCACCCATTGGGTTAATAACAAGCTGTTCGAGGGGGCTTCGGGTGCGACCGCGCCGGTGACCAATCCGGCGACCGGTGTGGTGACCGGTGAGGTGGCGCTGGCAGTCGTCGAGGATGCGCGGGCGGTCATCGATGCCGCCGCGGCGGCGTTCCCGGCGTGGCGGGACACCTCGCTGGCCAAGCGCACCGCAGATCCTGTTCACCTTCCGGGAGTTGCTCAACGCGCGCAAGGGTGAGTTGGCCGAGATCATCACCAGCCGAGCACGGCAAGGTGGTCTCCGACGCGCTCGGCGAGGTCAGCCGCGGCCAGGAAGTCGTCGAATTCGCCTGCGGCATCCCGCATCTGCTCAAGGGCGGGTTCACCGAGAACGCCTCGACCAAGGTCGACGTCTACTCGCATGCGCCAGCCCCTGGGCCCGGTCGGGCATCATCAGCCCGTTCAACTTCCCGGCCATGGTGCCGATGTGGTTCTTCCCGATCGCCATCGCCACCGGCAACACCGTCGTGCTCAAACCCGTCGGAGAAAGACCCCAGCGCGTCGCTGTGGATCGCCGAGTTGTGGGCCGAAGCCGGCCTGCCGCCAGGGGTGTTCAATGTGCTGCAGGGCGACAAGACCGCCGTCGACGAGCTGCTGACCAACCCGGCCATCAAGTCGGTGTCCTTCGTGGGCTCGACCCCGATCGCCCAGTACGTCTACGCCACCGGCACCGCGCACGGCAAACGGGTGCAGGCCCTGGGCGGGGCCAAGAACCACGCGGTGATCCTGCCCGACGCCGACCTGGACCTGGCCGCCGATGCGATGGTCAACGCCGGGTTCGGCTCGGCCGGGGAACGCTGCATGGCCATCAGCGCGTGCGTGGCCGTCGGCCCGATCGCCGACGACCTGGTCGCCAAGATCGCCGAACGCGCCCGCACGCATCAAGACCGGTGACGGCGCCAAGGACTCCGACATGGGTCCGCTGGTCACCAAGGCCCACCGCGACAAGGTGGCCTCCTACATCGACGCCGGTGAGGCCGACGGCGCCAAGATCGTCGTCGACGGCCGCAACGTCGACGGCCGACGGTGGTGCAGGATGGGTTCTGGCTGGGCCCCACCCTGATCGACCACGTCACCCCCGAGATGAGCGTCTACACCGACGAGATCTTCGGCCCCGTGCTCTCGGTCGTCCGCGTGGAGTCCTACGACGAGGCCCTGGATCTGATCAACGCCAACCCGTACGGCAACGGCACCGCGATCTTCACCAACGACGGCGGCGCCGCCCGGCGCTTCCAGAACGAGGTCGAGGTCGGCATGGTCGGCATCAACGTGCCCATCCCGGTGCCGATGGCCTACTACAGCTTCGGCGGCTGGAAGGCCTCGCTGTTCGGCGACACCCACGCCCACGGCGCCGAAGGCGTCCACTTTTTCACCCGCACCAAAGCCATCACCAGCCCGCTGGCTCGACCCCAGCCACGGCGGCATCAACCTCGGCTTCCCCGAGAACAAGTGAGAGATCACCTCATGACACTGGACTTCCGAAACCGAACTGCTGCCCAATGGCCTCACCGTCGACGAGGCCCGCGGCATTGCTGCACGCGCGTATGAACTCGACCGGTCGCACGTGTTCCATTCGTGGTCGGCCCAGGCCGAGATCTCGCCGATGACGATCGTCGCTGCGAAGGGCTCCTACGTCTGGGACGGCGAAGGAAATCGCCTGCTGGACTTCTCCTCTCAGCTGGTGAACACCAACATCGGTCACCAGCACCCGCGCGTCGTATCCGCCATTCAGGCCCAAGCCGAGACGCTGTGCACGATCGCTCCACAACACGTGAACGAAGCCCGCTCGGAGGCCGCGCGGCTGATCGCGCAGCGCACCCCCGGCGAGCTGAACAAGATGTTCTTCACCAACGGCGGCGCCGACGCCAATGAGCACGCGCTGCGCATGGCGCGTCTGCACACCGGCCGCTACAAGGTGCTCACCCGCTACCGCTCGTATCACGGCGGGACCGACACGGCGATCAACCTCACCGGCGACCCGCGTCGCTGGCCCAATGATTACGGCAACAGCGGCGTCGTGCACTTCTTCGGCCCGTTCCTCTACCGCTCGCACTTCCACGCCACCACCGAAGCCGAGGAGTCCGAGCGGGCACTGGCCCACCTCGACGAGGTGATCCGACTCGAGGGACCGTCGACGATCGCCGCGATCGTGCTGGAATCCATCCCCGGCACGGCAGGAATCATGGTGCCGCCGCAGGGCTATCTGGCCGGTGTGCGCGAGTTGTGCGATCGCTACGGCATCGTGTTCATCGCCGATGAGGTGATGGCGGGCTTCGGCCGCACCGGAAAGTGGTTCGGCATCGATCATTTCAACGTCACACCCGATCTGCTCACCTTCGCCAAGGGTGTCAACTCCGGCTATGTTCCGCTGGGCGGCGTCGCGATCAGCCCCGCGATCGCGGAGACGTTCGCTCATCGTGCCTACCCTGGCGGGCTCACCTACTCCGGGCATCCCCTGGCCACGGCGGCTGCGGTCGCCACCATCAACGCGATGGAAGACGAAGGCATCGTCGCTAACGCCGCGCGCATCGGCGAGCACGTTCTGCGTCCCGGCCTGGCCGACATCGCCCGCCGCCACCGAAGCGTCGGCGAGGTCCGCGGTCTCGGGGTTTTCTGGGCCGTCGAACTGGTTACCGATCAGCGCACCCGGGAACCGTTGGCACCTTACGGCGGCACCAGTGCGGCGATGAACGCAACCGTCGCCGCCTGCAAAACCGAGGGCCTGCTCCCGTTCGCGAACTTCAACCGGATTCATGTCGTCCCGCCGTGCACCGTCACCGAGCGGGAGGCTCGTGACGGCCTCGCCATCCTCGACAGTGCGCTGAACGTCGCAGACGCCTACTTATAGGCGTCTAGTTCCGCGGGCTAGCCATCGCCCGGATCGGACCCTTTGCGACGGTGGTGAACGGCACGTCGCACTCGAAGTCCTCGTCCAGCGACCGAATCCGCATTGCCCGAACAATGGTGCCGAGCGCGAGCGTGGTCTCCAGCCTCGCGAAGTGCTCGCCGATGCACGGACGGCCGCCGCCCAGGAACGGGATGAACTGCCAGCGGTTGCGGGTCTTGGTGTTTTCGGGGCTGAACCGGTCGGGGTCGAAGACCAAGGGGTTGTCCCATAGCGTCGGATCCCGATGCAGGGCATAGATGCCGACCGCCATCAGACTGCCCGCCTCGACGCAGTATCCGTCGACCGCGATGTCGCGCAACGCCAACCGAGCCACCCCAGCCGCGGGCGGACACAGCCGCAACGCTTCGTGCAGCACCTGCACGGTGTAGCCGAGCCGGGGCACATCCGCCGGTGTCAGCTCCCTGTCCCCGATATCGGCGGCCTCTGCGGCGACGCGATCCTGAACATCGGGATGATGACCCAGCACCCACAACGCGAACGTCAGCGCCGTCGCGGTGGTGTCGTGGCCCGCCAACATGAAGATCAGCAGATCGTTGGAGATGTCGTCATCCGATATCGGTTGGCCGGTCTCCGGGTCGGTGGCCGCGATCAACGCGTGAACAAGCGGTGCGTCACGCGTTGGATCCGCGTGGCAGGCCCGCAGGATGTCGTCGGTCAATCGGCGCATCGACGCCACCGCCCTGCGCGCCCTTTGACGCTTAGGGGTCGGTAGCCACCGCGGCGCACGCACCGGGCTCAATGCGCGGTCGGCGGCGTAGGACGATGCGACATGCATGTGTTCGGCGATCAACTCACTGCGCTCGTTCAGATCGACGCCAAGCACCGAGCGCCCCAACGACTGCATGGCGACCCTGCGGCACTCCATGTCGAGGTCGACTTCACCTCCGTCACGCCAGCGGTCGACGAATGTCTGTGCCGCCCGGGACATGTGGCCGCCGAAATTCCGCACGTTCTGTTTGGTGAACACCGGCTGCAAGGCACGCTTACGGGGCCACCACAGTTCGTTGGGCAGCACGAACAGGCTGTCCCCCGCCATGCGTCGGACTTCCTCGTGGATGATGCACCGCTCAGAGAAGGCGTCATTGCGACTCAGCACGTCGCGGATCCCATCGGGCGACATGACGGCCACGATCGGAGGAAACGCCCACTTCGGACCGAACTGCACACGTGTCACGGGTCCGCCTGCGTCGCGGATCACCTCCTGTCCTCGGTCGAGCGACCTGATCAACTTCGCGAGTTGCCAAATGGGCAGCGGGCTTTTCGGCACCAACGGCAGCGTGCTGACGTCGGTCGTGGTCACCATGGCATCGAGAATCGCGCCGCACGCGCCCGGCCGCAAGCGGTACGCGCTTCTTCATACCCTTCGCGGAGCGTCCGAAGGTGTTTGCCGACAAAAGTAAATTCAACGCCCGCGTCAGTCGCTCAACGGACTCGGCGCAGCGCCGAAACCCGCTGGTCAACTGGCGAATCTAGTGATTGACGCGACTGCAAATCATCGTTACGATTGCGCGTCATAACGCTGGGTTTATGCGTCAGCGTCTATTCGCACGCGGCGCCGTGATTTAGCTAGTTTCGGTCGAATGAAGGCGGCGCGTATGACAGTATCACTCGCCGAATTCCTGGACGCCAGCGAACGAATTCAATCGGCCGACCAGCAAAGCTTCAACGGCTTCAATGGATTGCACGGCGGATTGGCGATCGCCGCCCTGGTCCACCAAATGCGGGCGCGTGTCGGTACGGACCGCCGACTGGTGTCGGTCAACGGCCGATTCATCCGGCCCCTGACGGGTCCAATCGTCGTCGATGCCGACGTTGTCAGGAACGGTTCGACCTTGACTATCGCGTGCGCAACCGCTTCTTCGGAGTCCGGTACGAGCGTCGAAGCCAACGCGATCTTCAGCGCCGGTTCGGCGCGACGCGACCCGGTATTCGCACCGAAGATGCCCTCCGGGATCGCGGATCAGCCCAGCGCACCTGTCGTCCAAATTCCACCTGAATTCATTCCGATCTCGCAGCGAATGGAAATCAGGGCCGCCACCCCTGAATTGCCGTATAGCGGTTCGGCACTCCCCGCTCTGTGCGGCTGGATCCGGCTCACGGATGAGGTCCCCGCGGTCGAGGAGCGCATCACCATCCTCATCGACTCACTTGCGCCGTCCTACACGGCGCTCCTGACAGAGCTCAGAGCGGTTCCCACGATCGAAATGTCCATTCAGCTGTCCGCCGACGCGGCAGACTCTACATTCGAGTGGGTGCTCGTCCGAGCAAGCACGACGTCTGCTGACGCTCACGGTTTCGTGCGGGAAACGATTGACATGTGGACAGAGGAGGGGCTGCATCTGGCTAGCTGTACGCAGCTGAGAATCGTGCGGTAGTAAATGGGGGCGCGGGGGATTTATGAAAAATCAAAATTGGCTTAACATTGTCGAGGTCTTGAACGCGAGATCGACGTCAGATGAATTCGCCTACGTATTTCTCGCCGACGGTACTTCAGCGACCGAAATTCGGTGGACATTCGCGGAGACGATAAGGAATTCACGCGCCTTTGCAGCATGCCTGCACGATCGCGGCATCAATGCCGGAGATCGGGTGATATTGGCGGTGAATCCGAGCCTGGAATATGTCGCCGCATTTTACGGAATTATGCTCCTCGGCGCGGTGCCAGTGCCTTGTTTCCCGCCGTTGCGAGCCAAAGACCTGGCCCGCTTCCAGGAAGTCGCATCCGATTGCTGTCCGGCGGGCATCGTCATCGACGAGATGTATCGAGATCAGGTGTCGACACTTCGGAGTCACCTCGAATCCGCGAATCTCGCACCGATAGTCGTCTACGCCGACCACGTGCGGACGGATGAGACCACGCATGAGCTCGCGTCACCCGGACGTGACGACCTCGCGCTGCTCCAGTACACGTCGGGCTCCACCGGATCACCGAAAGGCGTGTGCCTCACCCACGACAACCTGTTGAGCAATTGCGAGGCCCTGGCCCGCAGTATGGGTCCCGATCCGCAGCGGGTCGGCCTGTCCTGGCTTCCGCCGTATCACGACATGGGGTTGATCGGAACGATCATCCTGTCGATGTATCACGGCTGGCCGCTCGTGCTGATGTCGCCGATGCACTTCGTGCAGGAACCTCGCCGCTGGCTCAAGGCGATCAGCGACTACCGGGTGTCGATCACTGTTGGACCGAACTTCTCGCTGGACCTTTGCGCGGACGCGCTCGCCGAGGACGATTCCGGCGACCTCGACCTGTCCACCGTCAGGGAGCTCTACTGCGGAGCCGAGCCCATTCATCCCGACACTCTCACAAGGTTCCTGGCGTCTACGGCGCCACTGGGATTCGACGACCGGGCGTTGATTCCGTGTTACGGGATGGCGGAGGCGACGTTGTTCGTCGCCGGGAAGCCGCGCCGTTCCCGCTACCACACGGTCACCGCACCGGAGCCCGACGGGCGTGGCCGCACAGTGATCAGTTGTGGGGAAGTCGACCGCGAACACATGGTGCGCATCGTGGCCGGCGCGACCGTGCTGGACGACGGTGTCGTCGGCGAGATCTGGGTGTCGGGACGAAGCGTCGCCGCCGGCTATTACCGCAGACCCGATCTGAGCGACGAGGTGTTCCGCACACGCCTGGACGGCGACGAGCGTGACTACCTACGGACCGGTGATCTCGGTTTCATGCAGTCGGGCGAGCTGTTCGTCACGGGCCGAATCAAGGACCTGATCATCGTCGACGGCCGAAACATCTATCCACACGACGTGGAGGCTGCCGTCGTGCGCACTGATCCCGCTTTCCGCACCGCCGTTGCGTTTTCGATCGATGGCATCAGGCGCGAGAACCTGTGCATCGTCGCTGAAACGCGGTATCAATCGGTGAGCCCGACGCTGTATTCGACGATGGTCGAGGCCATTCGGGCCAACGTGACCGCGGAATTCGGCGTACGCCCGCACGTGCAGCTCTGTCCAAAACGAACCATCCCGACCACGACGAGCGGGAAGGTGCGCAGGCAACAGGCCAGGCAGATGTTCCTTGCCGACGGATTGCGCTGCCTTGCAATAGATCCTGCTGAAGCCCAGGAGTGCCCCGCATGACGATCCGTACCGAACCCGAGCCCGACCTGCTGGCATCCCGCCTGGCATACCTCACCGTGGGATTACCCACTCTCGGAACGATCGCCGCCCTCCTCTATGCGGCGTTCGACGGCCTGTGGCTGTCGGACGTGCTGACGTTCGTGATCATGTACGTGATCACCGCGCTAGGTGTGGAGGCCGGTCTGCATCGCTATTTCACACACCGCTCGTTTGAGGCATCCGAGCCAGTAAAGGTTTTCCTCGGTGTCGCCGGATCGATGGCTGCGCAAGGCCCGATCATCTTCTGGGTGGCGAATCATCGTTTGCACCACGCGTATGCCGACACCGATCGCGATCCACACTCGCCTCAGCCGCAGGGCCCCGGCATTGCGGGTCGCGTCAAGGGACTGTGGCACGGACATGTCGGTTGGCTCTTCCGTGTGAAGAAGATCGACTGGAGCAAGCACACCCGCGACTGGCTTGCCGACCGGCGGGTGGTGAAGATCAACACGCAGTACTTCTGGCTCGTGCTGCTCGGCATCCTGATTCCCGGCGTGATAGCTGGCCTCGCAACGCAATCCGTACACGGCTTCGTCGGCGGTGTCCTGTGGGGCGGCTTCGCGCGAATCTTCGCGCTCGACCATGCGACGTGGGCAGTCAACTCGTTGGGCCACACCATCGGCAACCGCGAATTCGAGCTCCGCGACGACAGCCGCAACATCGGCGCGCTGGCGCCGCCGACCATGGGTGGTTCATGGCACAACAACCACCACGCACGACCCGCCCTGGCGCAGACCCGCCGACACTGGTGGCAACTCGACCCGGCCGGGGAGTTCATCCGGCTCCTCGACACCGTCGGACTGGTCCACAACGTGCGGTACGCCAATACCCCGTCGGAGGTTTCAGAGGTGAAACATGACAGTCGAAGATAGCCGTCCGACAACAGCTTCGGTGCAGCGAGACGAATCCCTCGCCCGTGCGATCGTCACGCTCAACCCGAAAAGCGCCCGCGCCAAGCGGGTGGTTGCACTGGTCACGATCGGGATACCGGCGATCGGATTCGCGATCGCCCTGTACATGGTGTTCACGGGCAGGGCGACTGCGCTCGACTACTGGTTGTTCGGGGTGTTCTACGCAATTCAGATGTTCGGCATCACGCTCGGGTTCCACCGCTACGCGGCGCACAAGTCGTTCAAGACATCACGGTTCTTCGAGGGCGTGCTGATGATCAGCGGATCGATGGCGCTCGAGGGCCCGCTCGCGTTCTGGGTGAGCACACATCGTCGACACCACCGGTACGCCGACGAGCTCGGCGATCCGCATTCCCCGAACCTGTCAGGCACAGGACCGCTGGCCAAGTTCAAGGGCCTCTGGTATGCCCACATTCCCTGGATGTTCAGCGATCAGGAATCGCGGATCAACGTGTTCGCTCCCGACGTACTGAGGGATCGCCACCTGTACAACTACAGCAGGACCTACCCGATCTGGGCGCTGCTGTCCCTGCTGCTGCCCGCCGTGGCGGGCCTCGCGATCGGCGGTACCGCAGCAGCGGCGTTCTCGGGCTTCATCTTCGGCGGGCTGGCACGCGTGTTCGTCGCCAATCAGGCGGCGTGGTGCGTCGGGTCGGTCAGCCACATGTTCGGCTCACGACCCTTCGTCAATCGCGACAACAGCGCGAACAACTGGCCGGTGGCGATCTTCACCTTCGGCGAGGGCCTTCAGAACAACCACCACGCGTTCCCCGGTGCCTACCGGCACGCAATGCGTTGGTGGGAGCCGGATGCCAGCGCCTGGCTACTGGACGTCCTCGCCAAAGCGAGGGTCGTCTGGGATCTGCACATGCCGAGCCGCCAGACGATCAACCGCCGCCTGCGGCGAAACCAAGCGATGTTCCGCACTGACCCCACTAACTGAGAAAGTTGAGCCATGTTCGGACGTACCAAGAAGCCGGCCATCGAAGGACCGCTGACGCATGAGGCGCTGCGGTCATGGCTGGTCAGTGAACTTGCCCGTCGCGTGAAATGCCCTGAGTCGCAGGTGGATACCGCAAAGCCATTCGACGCCTACGGTCTCGACTCGCGCACAGCGGTTCAAGTTTCCGGAGCTCTGGAAAAGATCGTCGAGCGGCGCCTGTCACCGGCGATCCTGTTCGACCACGAGACCATCGACGACCTCGCGGACTATCTGACCCGCGAGCTCCGCCTCGCTCGCTGATCAGGCAGCCATGACGCAGACCGCAGCTCCCGTCGACCCCGATCCACGGTTCCTCGAATTCCTCGAGAAGAGCCAGGCGATCGCGGGAGAGAAGGTCGTGACGGCGATTCCGCGGGAGTATATGAAGCCGTCGCTTGCGCGCGGCTTCGCCGGATTCGCAGTCAGCTTGGCGCTGTATGTTGGGGCGATCGTGGGGATGGCCGCGTTTCACCGCTGGTGGCTGATTCCGCCACTCGTGGTCGTGGCCGGCCTCGGCGGATGGGGGCTGCACTGCATCGGCCATGACTGCGGCCACGGTTCGTTCTCCCGGAATCGCCGCTTGAACTTCGTGATGGGGCACCTGTCGCTGCTGCCGTTGATGTATCCCTTCCATGCGTGGCGGCACGTACACAATCAGCACCACGCCCACACCAACAGCCTCGAACTAGATGTCGACTGGCGCCCGATCTCCGAGGCCGTCTACCGCCGGATGCCGTTGCGCCATCGCTTCCTCTACGTCAGCATCCGCACCTGGGCGGTATGGGCAGGCTCGATCAACTACTGGGCTCAATCCGGTTTTCGGCCGTCATATTTCCTGAAGAAGGAGATGCGCCGCGACGTTCGCCGGTCCATCGCCTTCGTGATCGCGGTCGGCGGTGCATACCTTGCCGCGCTGACGTATTTCACGGGCTGGCAGGGGCTTCTGCTCTACTTCGTCGCGCCGTGGTTCGCCGTCCACGCATGGTTCAGCATCACCACCCTGATGCACCACAGCTGTGAAGACATCCCGTACCTGCCGGAGAAGTACTGGACGCGCAATGCGAGCAAGCTGTTGGTCACGACGGACTACACGTACCCGCGGTGGCTGCTCGCGCTCACCCACAACATCTCGCTGCACACGGCACACCATGTGTCCACCGCCGTCCCGTTCTACAACCTCCGCAAGGCCCAGGCCGCACTGCAGCAGCAGTACCCGGAACTCGTGCGCATCGAGAAAGCGAGTGTGCCGACCCTCTGGCGCATCCTGCGCAATTGCCGGTTCTACGATCCGATCTCGGGGCTGTACTCGACGAGCCCCATGCGGCGCGCCGACTCCGCCGAGGCAGGCCGGGCGTGAAGGCGAGTTCGCTGCTCGCCGCGACCCTTTCGCGCGGGCATCGCGTCATGCCGCGAGCCGCCGGATACGTGCACACGGCAATGTTCATCAATACCCGCGAATCCGGAATCTATCCGGATGATCTCTGCCCGTTGGGCGCCCACCGGGTGGAATTGCGCGACGTGCCGCGGGTCGCCGCGGCCTACGTCTGGGGTGGCGACGAACCCACCGTCCTTGCGCTGCACGGCTGGGGAAGCGACAGCTCGGCGATGTCTCCCGTCATACAGGCGGCGGTGGCACACGGCGAGCCGGCGACATGCTTCGACGCTCCGGGTCACGGTGTCTCCCCGGGCGCGCATGCGACAATCACCGAGTACGCGCGGGCCACTGAGGCGGTGCTGCAACGTTTTCCAAGCATTCACACTGTCGTCGCCCATTCGCTCGCGTCGCTCGCCGCGGTCGCGGCCGTCGCGAATTCCGAACCCACGACGGTGCGAAGCGTATTGCTGATGGCGCCTGCGTGCTCGCTGTCCCGCGTGCTCGAGCGCTGGGCCGCTCAGCGAAGCCTGCCGCGAGGCGTGACCTCACTGATCTACCGCGAGCTGGACCGGCGCGACGGTGTCCCGGTGTCACATTGGGACATCACGACATTGGGCCTTCCAGTGGCGGTTCGGCTGCGCATACTGCACGACCCAGCAGACGATCTGGTCCCGTTCGACGACTCCGTCGTCATCGCAGCGGCTGTCGCCGCGGAACTGCAGGAAGTCGATCGAGGCACCGGCCACCACGGCATCGTGGGCAGCGAGGCCATGCGGGCCGCCCTGGCGGATTGCCTTAAGACCCCAGTCGAACACGAAAGGTAGCGCGATGCCGGTCATCGAGTCTTCCCTCTCCAGCGTGCTGCGGGAGCGGGCTCTACTTGCACCCAGCGCCACCGCATTCACGTTCATGAATTACGACCTGGATCCGGCCGGTGTCGCCGAAAGCCTATCGTGGTCCCAGGTGTATCGGCGCGCGCTGGGCGTCGCACAAGAGCTCCAGCGGTGTGGGCCTGGGGGCAGTCGGGCTCTGGTGCTCGCGCCTCAGGGTCTTGATTACGTCGTCGCGTTCCTGGGCGCATTGCAAGCCGGGTTCACCGCGATCCCGTTGTCTCTGATCGACGTCTTCACCAACGACGAGCACGTGCGTTCGGTGGTGCGTGACTCGTCGCCGTCGGCGCTTCTGACTACGTCGTCCATCGCCGGAACTATCGCGCCGTTCGCCCAGCCGCAGAACGGTGACACCGCACCGTCGATCATCGAGGTCGACGGGGTGGAGCCGGTCTCGTCGGCGAACATTCCCGCCACGGATCATTCCGCGACGGCGTACTTGCAGTACACGTCCGGGTCCACCCGAGCACCGGCTGGCGTCCAGGTATCACACCGCAACCTACAAACCAACTTCGAGCAGGTGATGGCGAATTACTTCGACGACAACGGCAACGTGGCGCCTCCGCACACCACGGTGGTGTCGTGGGTGCCGCTGTCGCACAACATGGGGTTGTTCATCGGTGTCTGCGCACCGATCCTGGCCGGACTGCGCACCGTGCTCACGAGCCCGATGTCGTTCCTGCAGAAGCCGGCCCGTTGGATTCAGCTGATGGCGAGCAATACGCATGCCTTCTCGCCCGCCCCGAATTTCGCGCTCGACTTGGCGGTTCAGTCGACGTCCGATGAGGACATGACCGGGCTGGATCTCGGTGACGTGCGGGCGATCATCGCGGGCGGCGAACGGATCCAGCCCGCCACGCTGAGGAGGTTCAACGACCGGTTCGCGGCCTTCAATCTGCGTGACACGGTCGTCCGTCCGTCGTACGGATTGGCGGAGGCGACGGTCTATGTGGCGACCCGCGAAACCGGGCATCCAGCGGAGGTCGTCGGCTTCGACCCGGATGAACTATGCGCGGGCCGCGCGCGGCGTCATCAAAACGCAAGCGCAACAAGGCTGGTCAGCTACGGGGTGCCCCGGGAACCGGTAGTTCGAATCGTCGATCCGGACAGCCGTACCGAGTGCGCTGAGGGAACCGTCGGCGAGATCTGGGTGCACGGGGACAACGTCGCTCAGGGCTACTGGGAGAAACCGGAGGAGACGGAGCGGACATTTGGCGTGGTGCTCGTCGACCCGTCGGCCGGCACACCCGTAGGGCCGTGGCTGAGGACGGGTGACCTGGGCGCGATCTCCGACGGCGAGCTGTTCATCATGGGCCGCATCAAGGACGTCGTGATCATCTACGGGCGCAACCACTATCCCGACGATATCGAGGCGACCATCCAGCAGATCACCGGTGGTCGGGTCGCGGCTATTTCGGTGCAGGACGACCGCGTCGAAAAGTTGGTCGCTGTCATCGAGTTCGAGACGCAAGACCCCTCGGGCGAGGAAGCGCTCGAGAGCCTCAAAAGTGAAGTCACGTCGGCACTGTCGAAGTCGCACGGGTTGGGGGCGGCCGATCTGGTTCTGGTGTCGCCCGGATCGATACCGAGCACGACCAGCGGCAAGGTCCGGCGGGCGGCCTGCGTCGAACGCTATCGGCGCAACGAGTTCGTTCGACTAGGAACGTAGAGACGACCAGGTCTGGACCTCACCCTCGCCCGCAGTCATGACGGTGCCGGGCATCACGCGCAGCCGATAAGGCGCCAGCCGCAGCGCCGCGAACTGATCGGATGTCGGTCCGTCGCTCCACATCGGAATGATGTTGGGGTCATAGCCAACCGGCTCGGGGGCGTTGGCGAACCTATCCCACACCGCGGTGCGGGTTTCATCGTCGAAATACCACTCCACCAGGCAGTCGGCGCTGCAGGTGTCGTGGCTCGGAGCCCAGTAACTCGCGGAGACTTCGGGGTGGGCGGCCAGATGCGCCCGCTTGACGGGGCTGGGCACCGTCGCGATCCAACCCAAAAGGTCTGTGCCGTCCCACTCCCAGATCGGATGCAGGATGCGGGTTCGGGGACGGCCATCGGCGTCAACCGTGGCGACCGACGCCCACACAATCGAGTGGGCCATGTCGATGAAGGCGGGCGCGATCTGCTCAAGCGACATCACAAGTGCCTAGCGTAGGCACGACGGTCACCCCGCCTGCTGTTTCCGGAATTCCTCTGTCTTGCGGAATTCCACCTTGCCTTCTTCGGCGGTGGTCTCGATCTTGCCTTTGTCCTCTTCGTCGACCCATTCGGTCACCGCCGTTCCTGCGACGGTGCCGCCACTGCCGGGCAACGTGGTCGTCGGGATGGTTTCGTCGTAGGCCTTGGCCATCTCCTTGGCCTTCTCCTTGTGCTCGTCGGTGATTTCCGGCTTTTCTGTCAACTGGCCAGCGTCGTTGGTCTCCGCTTCGTTACCCATGTCACATGGCTGCCCGAACACCCCGAATACCAAACCCAGCCCAGCTAACGAGCGGGCGCCGGGCGAAGCGCAGCGGGCAGGCTCGGGAGGAAATGCTGTGCAGCGAACACGCGGATGTCGTCGGCGGTGTCCAAGGCGTGCACACTCGGCATCATCAAGGCCATCGCGGCATAGCGCAGGATCGTGTCCGCCAGCTCGTCGACGGCCGGTTCACCGATCCGCTCGGCAAAGCCCTCAGGGAAGATCAGGCGCAGGGCTTCGGCCATCCGCTCGATCGCCGCACCCCAATGTTGATGCGCGAGCTGCATGACCAGCGCGGGGTCGTCGGTGATCATTCGGTCCAGTACGCGGTGCCTGCGGAACTTGAGGATCGACAGCGTGAACGCTTCGACGTAGTAATTCGACTGCGGCCCCGCCTGTTTCAGTTCATTGGCGATGTCGGCGAACAGCCGGGCATTCTCGCGCTCGATGACCGCGGCGATCAGTTCGTCCTTGTTGGAGAAGCGCCGGTAGATCGTCGTGCGGCTGACCTGGGCGCGGCGGGCGACATCGTCGAGCGCAACCCGTCGGAACCCATGTCGTTCGAACTCGGCGACCGCGGCGTCGAGGATGGCTTCTGTGGTCGGATCAGCCCCTGGCATAGCCCTTTTGGGCATAGCCGTTGTAGCGCACGCGCATTGGCAGATGATCCCACAGCCAGTTGACCGGGCGCGACCGCCACAACGCGGCGAAGCGCTGATACCGGCGCTCCTGGCGGTCGCTCCACGGCAGGCCGAGCAGGTCCCGGGTCCGCGGCGGCATGCCACCGGTCGTCAAGAACGCCGCCGCCGGGTTGAAGACGGGCGCAATCAACCGCCACAGCCACGGCGGTACCCCCTTCGGGCGCGGAATGCCTTTGGCGACATAGCCGACGCCGTACTTGGCGGTCGGATGCGCAACGACGATCTCGTCGATCATCCGGTTCCAGTACCGCTCGAACTCGTCGTAGCCGGCCGGCATCGGCCGGTCGCTGACGCCGTAGCGGCGGTACCACGTCTTGGATTCGAGGTAGATCTGTTCCTTCTCTTCGCGGCTCAGCCGCTTCACGAAGGTGTCTGCGAAATAGAGCACCTGATCGACGAACGTCGCGTGGGCCCAGAAGTAAGTGTCCGGGTCCAGCGCGTGGTAGCGGCTGCCGTCGGGCATATCGCCCTTGATCTGGTGGTGGAAGTCGCGGACCCGTGGGCCCTCGTTGTCGTCGTCGGAGCCATACACCGTCATGAAGATCGGCGGCAGCGAGCGCTTGACCCGCGCAGCGGTGTCGGCGAAGAACAGCGAATGGTCGAGCACGCCCTGGCCGACTTCGGCGAGCATGTTCTGCAGCACCGCAGGCCGCGGCCCGATCAGGTACATGCGGTTGTCGCCGAAATAGCGCCAGACCAGCGAGTTCGGGCCTAGCGGAAGCGCGTCGGCACGTGTCGAGTTCTCCGCCAACTCCGTCATGTGGAACAGTGTTACAGATTTTGAACTTTGTACCAAACCCTCTGTGAGCCCTGTCTTGCCGGCTAGGCGCGCTGAGCGACGCGTTCTCGCAGCCTGCCGTTGGGGCTGACTGGACGCGGCCGTCGAGAAGGAAGCGAGAGGCGTCACGCCTCGGGCTTGGCCACCCGGAATTCCATTTCGGCGCGAGCGCGGCGCAGCCGCGCGACTCCGAGCACGGCCAGTACTCCGGCGGCGGTCGCCAGGATCAACGACAACGCCACGAGCGGCGCGTAATACACCACCGATATGGTCTGGGGCTCACCCTCCAGCACCGGTGCGACCACCACCGTCGAGCGGCCCGCCAACCACGTCAGCACGCAGCCGACGGCTGCGACGACAGCCAGCAGGAGATGTACTGCCGCCCTCATGAGGCCCGCCCCGGGGGTATGCGCTCCTCGACCAATTGAGTCAGCGCCGCCCGCAACCGCCGATGCTTACGCGCCCACGCTTGCGCGCCGCGGTCGTTGGTGAGCTTCAGACCGATGCCGGTGCGCCCGCGTGGCACGCCAGTCAGCTCGCCGAGTGCCCGCGACGACAACCATCTCGGGTCCTCCGGCCCCTCGGCCTCGGGGTAGATCCGCATAATGTCATCGATGCTTATCCGCTCCGTGCCCTGTCGCAGATGGTCCGGTGTCAGCTCGACCGACGTGTGGATTCGCGCCGCCTTGATCTGAATCGCGAGAAAACCCGTCACCAGCACGAAGAAGATGCCCGGGATCAGCCATTGGAAGCCGTAGCCTGCGGACATCTGGATCAACGACATCGCGACCGCCGATGCCGGGCCCGCCAGCACCCACCACCAGCTCGCGCCCGGCTCGTAGAACAGCGGCGTGGGCTGCGGAAAGCTCTCCGTCACCGCCGCTCCCCGATCGCGTCGAACCACGCCTGCGCCGACGGCCGCACCATCAGCACCGCACCGACCATCGCGAGCACCATGGGGATCAGCCACAGCACACCGTGGCTCATCAACGAGTAGACCGCCAACAGCACGGCCATCGCCATTGCCAACGCGATCGCGGCCCGGCGGAATCCGGCATGGCCGACACGGGCCCGGCCGGCCAGGAACGCTAGCGCGACTCCAGCCAACGCGAACAGCGTCCCGGCGCCGCGACCGAACGCGATCAGGTTTGCTTGGGTGAGCGACAGCATGCCGAACAGGATCAACAGCAGCGCGGCGATCACCCAGCAGCAGAATGCAGCGGTGACGACCTGCGGTCGCGCCTGAGGAGCTGTCATGGTCGGCCAGCCTAACGCCTCACCTCGTGAAGAACGCGTGGGCGTCCTTGCGGTGCAAAAGGAACACGCCACCCACGATCAGGACCGACCCGACGATCGCGGTGATCGCATACGTCACCGCAACAGCGGCGGGGCGATCCACGGTCAACAGGTTCGTCACCGTGTAGACGACGGATGTGATCCCGCCGCCCGTGAGCAACGTGCGGGCCCATCGGTAGCCGTGACGCATCAAGATCAGGAAGGTCACCACCACTGTCGACAACACCAGGATGAAGATTGTGGAGACCGCGTACACGATCGTCGGCGGATGGTTGGTCGGCGTCGCGATCAGATCGACGACATAGCCGACGGCCAGCATCGGCACGGCAGCGACCCACAACCAGAACCCGGTGTCGACGTCGGCCGGCCGGGCTGGCGCCGGCTCCGTCACGCGAGCCAGCCGGCCGCGTCGACGGCCCAGTACGTCAGCACGATGTCGGCGCCCGCGCGCCGGATGCTGGTCAGCGTCTCCAGCGCGACGGTTTGCAGGTCGATCCAGCCGTTGGCGCCGGCCGCGCTGATCATCGCGTACTCACCGGAGACCTGATAGGCCGCGACCGGCACGGGAGAGATGTCCGCAGCGGCGCGCACGACGTCGAGATAGCTCATCGCAGGCTTGACCATCACGATGTCGGCGCCCTCGTCGATGTCGAGTTCGATCTCGTGCAGCGCCTCGCGGGCATTGCCGGGGTCCTGCTGATACGTGCGCCTGTCGCCGCTCAGGGTCGACGCCACAGCTTCGCGGAACGGGCCGTAGAATCCCGACGCGAATTTGGCGGCGTAGGCCATGATCACGGTGTCGGTGTGTCCGGCCGCATCGAGTCCGTCCCGGATCGCGGCGACCTGGCCATCCATCATGCCGCTGGGACCGACCACTTGTGCGCCCGACTCCGCCTGCGCCACAGCAAGTTCCACGTAGCGCCTATTGGTGGCGTCGTTGTCGACCCTGCCGCGGTCATCGAGCACGCCGCAGTGGCCGTGATCGGTGAACTCGTCGAGACAGGTGTCGGCCATCAGGACGGTCTCGTCGCCGAGATCCTTGACCAGGTCCCGCAGCGCGACGTTGAGGATGCCGTCCTCGGATACGCCCGCCGACCCGGTGGCGTCCTTGTCGTCATGGCGCGGCACACCGAACAACATCAACCCGCCGACGCCGGCAGTCACCGCGTCAGCGGCCGCCTTGCGCAGCGAGTCCCTGGTGTGCTGAACGACGCCGGGCATCGACGCGATGGCGTGAGGCTCGTCGATGCCGTCGGCGACAAACATCGGCAACACCAAATGCCTTGGCTGCAGCGACGTTTGCGCGACCAGGCGACGCAGTGCGGGGGTTGACCGCAGTCTCCGTGGACGGTGACGTGGGAAAACCACTGGGGGCTCCTCGCGGCTAGCGGCGACGGCTCTTCTTGCGCGGCGGCGGCAATGCACCTTCCGCGCGCAGCCGGGCGGCATGCTCGGCGAGCGCCTCGACCAAGGGGCCCACCGCCGCGACCTCCGGCTGCACATCGACACGCAGGCCGAATTCCGCTGCGGTCTCGGCGGTCTTGGGACCGATGCACGCCACGATCGTGCGTGCATGCGGCTTGCCCGCGATGCCGACCAAGTTGCGCACCGTCGAACTCGAGGTGAAGCACACCGCGTCGAAGCCCCCGGTCTTGATCATCTCGCGCGTGTGCGCAGGCGGCGGCGCCGCGCGCACCGTGCGGTAAGCGGTGACGTCCTCGATCTCCCACCCGCGTTCGCGCAGACCCTCGGCCAGTGTCTCGGTCGCGATGTCGGCGCGCGGCAACAGCACCCGGTTGACCGGATCGAAAATGTCGTCGTACGGCGGGAACTCGTCGAGCAGCCCCAGCGACGACTGCTCACCCGACGGCACCAGTTCGGGGTTGATGCCGAACGCGCGCACCCGGTCCGCCGTGGCCTGCCCGACGCACGCGATTTTCACACCGGAGAACGCGCGGGCATCGAGCCCGAACTCGTTGAACTTCTCCCACACCGCGCGCACCGCGTTGGTGGAGGTGAACACCACCCACTGGAAGCGGCCGTCGACCAGACCCTTGACCGCCCGCTCCATCTGCGCGGGGCTGCGCGGCGGTTCGACGGCGATGGTCGGCACCTCGATCGGCAATGCACCGTGGCCGACCAGCTTTTCGCTCATCTCGCCCGCCTGGTCCTTGGTGCGCGGCACGAGCACGGTCCAGCCGTACAGCGCGCGGCTCTCCCACCAGTTGAGCTTGGCGCGGTTGGCGACGGTCTTGCCGATCGTCACCACCAGCGGGCCAGCCAACGGACCGGCGGGCTCCGCACCAGCAAGCGTCGCCTTGTCGAGCAGCCCCGCCAGTGTGGTCTCGACCGAACGCTGTTGGCACGTTGTGCCATTCGCGGTGACCACGATCGGCGTGGTGTCGGCAAGGCCGTACTCGATGAGCGTGCGCGCCGCGTCAGGCAGATGTGTTGCGGTGGCGTGCAGGATCAGCGGGCCGGGCGCGGCGGCCAGCGCCGCCCAGTCCACGTCGCCGCGGACGTCGGCGACGGTGTGTGCCGACCCCAGCGGCAGGCCCGCATACGTCGGTACCGCGGTGGTGTCCGGCAGCCCGGGCACGATCTCGAAATTCAGGTGGCTCTTGGCCAATGCCGTCACCTCCGTGATGACGGCGTCCACCGACAGCGGATCCCCCGCCACCAATCGCACCACGTCGACGCCGGTGCGGGCCTCCGTCGCCAGCGTCTTGGCGACCTCGGCCGGGTCACCCAGCGCGGGCCGGATATCGGGGCCACCGGGAAGCGTCGAAGCCGCTTGAGCGGCATCGGACGTCCCAGCGGTGTCGTTGTCTGTGGTCGTCACGGCGTCGGCCGGTTCCGGTCCCGACGGCGGCGGCAGCTCACAACCCGCTAGGGCGAGCACCGCTTCAGGAACGTCAGGGTCGGTGAAGACCAACGCGGCGTTGGCGAGCACCGTGCGGGCTCGCGTCGTCAGCAGGCCGGGGTCCCCCGGCCCGGAGCCGACGAACGTGATGCGGCCGGGCTTTGTCTTACGCCCTCGCCCCGAATGCCCAGTCATCTCTCTCTCCCAGCATCGGCCAACAGATCGCGCGCCCCCAGTTCGAACAGCTCCTCGGCCACCGAGAGACCTAACTCCCGTGCCCGATCGGGTCTCCCGATACCGGACGCACGGATCACGTCGGATCCGTCCAGCGTCGCCACGCAACCGCGAAGCGACAGCTCTTCGAAGACACGGCCGTCCTCATCGATGGACTCGACCACCTCAGCGATCGCACCCACCGGTGCGGAGCAACCCGCCTCCAGTTCGGCGAGCAGGACTCGTTCAGCGGTGACCGCAGCGCGTGTGTCGGCGTCGTCCAACTCCGCCAGTAGCGCAGCGAGCTCGGTGTCGCCGACGCGGCACTCGACCGCGAGCGCACCTTGAGCCGGCGCTGGCAACATCTGCACCGGCTCCAGAGTCTCGGTGACGTCCCCCAGTCGCCCAATGCGGGCGAGTCCCGCACGTGCGACAACGACGCCGTCGAGATCACCGTTGCTAACCCTGTTCAACCTGGTATCAAGGTTGCCTCTTAGGGGGCGGATTTCCAAACCGAGACCCAATGCTCTAAGCTGCGCGGCCCGTCGCGGGCTGGAGGTGCCGATCACCGAGCCCGCGGGCAACTCGCCGAGCACCAGCCCGTCACGGGCGACCAAGGCGTCGCGGGCGTCTTCGCGCTGTGGTATCGCGGCGATCGTGAAGCGTGGGTCGGGCTTCGTTGGCAAATCTTTATAGGAGTGCACGGCGACGTCGACGCGGCCGTCGTCGACGGCCTCGCGGATGGCGGCGGTGAATACCCCGATGCCGATGCTGGCGATCGGCGCGGAGGAACGGTCGCCCGCGGTGGAGATGATGACGAGTTCGGCGGCATGCCCCTTGGCGGCCAAGGCGTCCTTGATCAGACCGGCCTGGGTCGTCGCCAACAAGCTACCCCGGGTGCCTATCCGGATGAGATCAGTCAAGCGTTACTCGGTTTTGTCGAGATCGGATGTTACGAAAGGCATTTCGGGTCCGGCGACGGCGTCCACGGCCTGCTGGTCGAGTTCGAACAGCTCGCGAAGGGCTTCCGCGTAGCTGTCGCCGCCGGGCGCGCTGGCCAGCTGTTTGACCCGCACCGTCGGTGCGTGCAGCAGCTTGTCGACCACGCGTCGCACGGTCTTGGCGACCTCGTCGCGGTGGGCGGCGTCGAGCCCGGGCAGCCGGTTGTCCAGCCGCAGCAGCTCCGCCTCGACCACATCGGCGGCGCGCTGGCGCAGCGCGGTGACGGTCGGGGTGACCTCGGCCATCCGCTGCCCGGCCAGGTAGTTGGCAACCTCGGCGGCGACGATCGAGCGGGCCGCTTCGGTGTCCGATGAGGCCGCCCGGGCCGACGGCTCGCGCTGGATGCGGTCCATGTCGACGACGAACACGCCGGGCAGGCCCGCGACGGCGGGGTCCACATTGCGCGGCATCCCGAGGTCGCAGATGACCAATTGCTTCGGCTCTAATCCGTGGGCGAGGCCACGGTGTACGTCGGCGAGCGAGACCACGGGACGCACGGCGCCGGTGCAGCTGACGACGACGTCGGCGTCGGTCAGGACAGGCGTCAGGTGGTCGAACGGGAAGGCGTCGGCCGTCACGCCGAGTTCGCGGACCTTGTGGGCGAGCTTCTTGGCGCGGGGCAGCGTCCGGTTGACGATGTGGACGCGCTCGACTCCGGCGCGCACCAGGTGCTTGGCCGCCAGCGCGCCCATCGCGCCGGCTCCGATGACGACTGCGCTGCGTCCCGCCAGACCGTTCAGCTTGGTGTCGGCCATGTCGAGCGCGACGGACACCACCGACGCACCGGCGGCATCGATTCCGGTCTCGGTGTGCACGCGCTTGCCGACCGATAGTGCGCGCTGCGACAGCTCGTGAAGGGTGCGGCCGACGGTGTGGTTGGCCTCGGCCGCCGCATAGGCGCGACGCACCTGGCCCAGCACCTGCTGCTCGCCGATCACCGCGGAGTCCAGGCCGCTGGCCACCGCGAACAAGTGCTCGACCGCGGCCTCGGCATAGCGGACGTACGCGTACTTCGTGAGGTCGCCCAGTCCCATGCCCGAATGCTCCGAGAGCACCTGACCGATCACCGAGAGGCCACCGTGGAAAGCGTCGACGACGGCGTACACCTCGACGCGGTTACAGGTGGACAGCACCATGGCCTCGGTCACGAGAGAGGACTGCAGGACCTGGTCGACGATCTTGGCTTGATCGGACTCGTCGGTGCTCAGTTTCTCCAGCACGGACACCGGCGCGCTGCGGTGCGAAACCCCGAACAGCAATACGCTCACGGCTTCACCACCACGTCAACCAAGGTAGTCGTTGACCAGCTGGGCTACCAAATCTGCTTCGCAGGTCAGGGCGGTGCGAGATCCGCCCGCAGTCGAGGTTCGTCGACCTCCCAGTAACTGTGCTCCCTGCCGTCGAGCATCACGACGGGCAGCCGATCGCCGAACTCGGCACGAAGCGCGGAGTCCCCCGCCGCCGCTGCCGCGTCCACATCCGTGATCTTGAGCTCGAAGCCCAGCTCGTCGGCCAATTGCTTGAGCCGGGTCGCGGCACCCGTGCAGATCGTGCAGCCGTCGCGCGTCAGCAATTCCACTACCCGGTTCACGACGCAAGTATCCGTGGCTGGTGACCTACTGTTAAATCCGTGTCTGACATTGGGGGAGCCGACGTCGAGGCGGTCGAACAAGCGATCGCCGGGGACGCGAGCGCCGAGGCGGCTGTCACGGAGTTGGCGCTCGACACCGTCGCCACCCCGCCTCTCCCACCACCCGACCTGACCGCTGCCGCGTTCTTCGATGTCGACAACACCCTGGTACACGGATCGTCGCTGGTGCACTTCGCGCGAGGATTGGCCGCCCGCAAGTACTTCACCTACGGCGACTTGGGCCGATTCGCCTACGCGCAGGCCAAGTTTCAGCTGATCGGCCGGGAGAACAGCGAAGACGTCGCGGCGGGAAAGCGTAAGGCGCTGGCGTTCATCGAGGGCCGCTCCACCGCCGAACTGGTCGCGCTGGGCGAGGAGATCTACGACGAGATCATCGCCGACAAGATCTGGCCCGGCACGCGTGCGCTCGCGCAGATGCACTTGGACGCAGGTCAGCAGGTGTGGCTGGTCACCGCGACGCCCTACGAACTGGCCGCCACGATCGCCAAGCGGCTCGGCCTTACCGGTGCGCTGGGCACCGTCGCCGAGTCGATCGGCGGGATCTTCACCGGCCGGCTGGTCGGCGACATCCTGCACGGCTCCGGAAAGGCTCACGCGGTGCGATCACTGGCCATCCGCGAGGGGCTGAATCTGCGTCGCTGCACTGCGTACTCGGACAGCTTCAACGACGTGCCGATGTTGTCCCTGGTTGGCACCGCGGTGGCGATCAATCCCGACGCCGATCTGCGCGAACTGGCGCGCGAGCGCGGCTGGGAGATCCGGGATTTCCGCACGGCGCGCAAGGCCGCGCGGATCGGGGTGCCGTCCGCGCTGGCGCTCGGCGCGGTCGGCGGCGCACTGGCCGCCATTGTCGCGCGGCGCCAAGACGGTAGCTGAACAGCGCGCACGGCGGGGCCGGCACCCTGCGCTGATAGGCTCGCGCCCCAAAAGACGACACCGAAAGATCTTTCATGGCCATCGCTGAAGACATCATCGGAACTCACTACCGCTACCCCGACCACTTCGAGGTCGACCGGGAGAAGATCCGTGAATTCGCGCGTGCCGTCAAGGACGACCATCCGGCGCACTACAGCGAGGAAGCCGCCAAGGAGTGCGGTTACGACGCGCTGATCGCGTCGCTGACCTTCCTATCCGTGGCCGGGCGGCGCGTGCAGCTGGAGATCTTCAACCAGTTCGATGTGCCGATCAACATGGAGCGGGTGCTGCACCGCGACCAGAAGCTGACCTTCCACCGGCCCATCCTGGCCGGCGACAAGCTGTACTTCGATTCGTATCTGGACTCGGTGACCGAATCACACGGCGCCGTGGTCACCGAGGTCCGCGGCGAGGTGACCGACGCCGAGGGTAAGCCCGTGATCACCAGTGTGGTCACAGTGATGGGCGAGGCCGCGCACTCGGACGAGGCCGATGAGGTGACCGCGCAGATCGCCGCCGCACGCGATGCGGCAATCGCCAAAATGATTGCTGGGCAAAGCCAGTCGAAGCAAGACTGACCCAGTTAGCCGAAGAACGTGTTTCGGCGGTTTGCCAGCAGCTGGTACAGCGTCTGCTGAATGGTCTCGCGCACCTGATCGGTCAGCTCGAACGTGACCATCGGGTCCTCGGCAGCGGACTCTTCGTAGCCGCCGGTTTCGATCGGCTCGCCGAACTGGATGTGCCACTTCGACGGCAGCGGCACCATGCCCGCAGGACCTGCCAGCGGGAACAGCGGCGTGACGGGGAAGTACGGCAGCCCGAGCAGCCGGGCGAGCAGCTTCACGTCGGCGATCATCGGATAGATCTCTTCGGACCCGACAATCGAGCACGGCACGATCGGCGCCTTGGTCCGGATGGCGGCCGAAACGAAGCCGCCGCGACCGAACCGCTGCAACTTGTAGCGGTCCTTGAAATGTTTGCCGAGACCCTTATAGCCCTCGGGGAAGACCGCGGTCAGCTCGCCAGCGGCGAGCAGCCGGTGCGCGTCGGCCGTGCACGCCATCGTGTGGCCGGCCTTGCGCGCCGCCTGGCCGACCATCGGCATGTCGAAAACCATGTCGGCGGCCAACAGTCGCAGGTCGCGATGGGTCGGATGCTTGTCGTGCACCGCCACTGCCGTCATCAGTCCGTCGAACGGCAACACCCCGGCGTGGTTGGCAACCACCAGTGCGGCACCGTCGACGGGCAGGTTCTCGATTCCGCTGACTTCCACCCGGAACCATGAGTTGAACAGCACACGTAGCAAAGGCAGAAAGATAGCGTTATTGAGGTGCGGATCGAATCCGAATTCGTCGACGGTGTAATCACCCAACATCCGCTTGCGGATGAACTCGGCCACCGAGGCGATCCGCTTGGCGAGTTCGGTCGGCGTTTGTTCGGCGGGCGACACGCCGCCGACTGCTCCGCGGCGCTGGTCGATCTCGCGAACAACCGCGGCGATCTGGTCGGCAGACGCGCGGCCACCGGAGTCAGTGAGCAGCGACGGATGTCGGCGCGAAGCCTCGGCGCGCTGGGCAGCGGCGCGCCGTTGAGTTGATCGGTTCCCCGAATTCGAGTGCAGCGGAATGACTTTGGCTTTGGACTCGCCCGCCACGTTGGTACCTTCTCCCCGCCCAGTTTGAAACTTTGTGTTTATCGTCCCCATCGCTGCGCCGCCGCCACGGCGCGACTCTCCATTGAGCGTACCCATCTCGGGTCGATGATTGGAGTCAAT
The DNA here is from genome assembly GCA_963848855.1 of uncultured Actinomycetota bacterium. Taxonomy (GTDB): domain Bacteria; phylum Actinomycetota; class Actinomycetes; order Mycobacteriales; family Mycobacteriaceae; genus Mycobacterium. Next base: position 1,599,107 of record CAWKFL010000012.1, on the reverse strand, counting down.
CCTCGACCCCTGACGTAGTCGTCAAAAGCTTCCGCAGTTGTCCACTTCGGGCTGTAGCCAAGGTCATTACGCATTCGTATCGTGTCCATGACCCGGCCGTAACTTAAGTAGTTGAGCTGCTCGCGATCGAGTTCAGTGTAGCGAGTTGCGCGCCTCAGCGAATCCACCGCCCAAAGCGCTGACCGCGGAACGGGCAGCGGAACCCGGCCGGACCGCCGGATCGCCTGGCTCATCATGATGATCCCCTGGGCCCCGATGTTGTACGTGCCCGCCTTGCCTGCCATCGTGGCGCGCTCCAGCGCGCCCAGCGCATCCTGCTCGTGCAGCAGCTGCAGCCGGGCGTCGTGGCCGATCACCGTCGGCACCACAGGCCCAGCCAGATACCGCGACAGCGCGGTGTCCATCGCGGGACCGATCATGTTGGCCAGCCGCAGGATCGTCACGGCGATATCGGTCCTGCGTCTGCCCAGCCCGCGGGCATAGCCCTCGATGTCGATGCTGTCGCGGGCGAAGCCCTCGCCCGGTGGCCTGCGCGCGCTGCCGTCCTCGGTGAACAGCACCGGGTCACGTGCGGTCGAGCCGTACACCTCGGAGGTCGACTTGAGGATCACGCGGCGCACCGATGGGGCCTTCTGGCAGGCGGCGAACAGCTGTATCGCGCCCATGACGTTGAGTTCCTTCAGCGTTGCCCGTCCGCCCGAACGCGGTGCGTACGAGGCCGCAGCGGCATGCACCACCGTGTCGACGTCGCCGTTGCGGATGACCTTGGCGATGAAGGGGTTACGAATGTCAGCGCGCACGAATTCCGCTCGGCCCATCCGCCGAAGGAGGTCCTTACTCGGCGCGATGGCATCGACGGCGATCACGTGATTGATCAGTGGGTTCTGGGCCAGCCGGGCGGTCAAATACCCACCCAGAAACCGGCACGCCCCGGTGACCAGAACCACCTTGGGATAGTGCACGGTGTCCCGCGAATCAGACCCGTTCGTGTGATTCGTGGAATCCATTCGGTCAGCCTAGCGGCGGCGAACGAAAGCTACTTGCCGAGCTTTCTGCGCTGCACTCGTGTGCGACGAAGCAGCTTGCGGTGCTTCTTCTTCGACATGCGCTTACGTCGCTTCTTGATAACTGAACCCATGAACTCCGCTACCTAAGTCTTCTATGCCTGACCCGCACACTTTACCCGGGTCACCGAGGTAAACGGAAAACGCGGTCCGATTACAAATCAGCCTGCGTCGAAGTAGGAACTCTCCAACATGTCATGAACGGCCTTGGCGTGCACACGGAACGACCGGCCGACCCGAACTGCGGGCAACTCGCCGTTGTGCACCAAGCGGTACACCGTCATCTTGCTGACCCTCATCAGGCTTGCCACTTCGGCGACAGTCAGGAATTGGGCGCGCGGCGGTTGGTCGCCTGCGCCGGCGTCACGCGCCGCCTTCCCACTAGCCGAATCCCGTGCCGATGGCCCGTTCATAGACGTCATCGCAACCCAATCCATCAGGCACGGGCAGTTCCAGCGGCTTCCCCACCGCTGGCACCAACCCGTGCTTACCAAAGGGAGAATAGCGTGGCCAATGGGGTTACTGCGACGGGTGTGGGCTAATCGGTTGGAAATTGGTTAATTACTCGGATGTAACTCCGAGCTGCTCAGAGCGCCTTTTTGCGGCCTCCACGGCGTTCGCCACGGCTGCCCGCAAACCGCCACGCTCGAGTTCCCGCAGACCAGCGGCAGTAGTCCCCCCGGGCGAGGTAACGGTGGCCCGCAACTGCGCTGCGGTGGTGTCGATCGCGGTGCCCATCGCGACGTCGCCTGCCGGCTGCGCCTCGTCCAGCCGCTCCAGCAACATCGCAGCCGACCCCGCCATTGTTTGCACCACAAGATCGGTGGCCACCGACCGCGTCAAGCCGGACGCGACGCCGGCGTCCACGAGCGCCTCAACCATCAGGAAGAAATAGGCCGGGCCCGAACCCGACACCGCAGTGACCGCGTCGAGCTGCGACTCGGGAACGGTGAGCACACCGCCAACCGCGTCGAAGATCGCCGAGACCTCCTTGAGTTGCTCCGGGGTGGCGAACCGGCCCCTCGCGAGCGCGCTCACACCGCCGCCGACGACGACCGGCGCGTTGGGCATGACCCGAATGACCGGAGCTCCTGCTGGCAGCTTGTTCTCGTAGAACGCGGTGTTGACGCCGGCCGCCACCGTCACGAAAACCTGTTCGGCCGCATTGCTTTCGGCCTTGGCGGCCGAGTCAGCAACCTCACTGACGAGGCTCTCCACGTCGGCAGGCTTGACCGCGACGATGATGTACGTCGCGGTATCGACCGCCTCGGCCACCGTCGTCACCAACACCGAGTACGTGTCGGACAGATACTTCCCACGGGCGGGATCCTTCTCCGCGACAACCAAGTCCTTGACCTGGCGCCCGGCCCGAAGCAGCCCGGACAGCAGTGCTTCGCCGATACTTCCGCCGCCGATGATCGCGATTCTGGCCATGCGGAAAGCATTGCAGACGCGCACGGCGGACCGTAATTCGACGCCTACTGCGGAGGAACCATCGCGAGTTGACGACTTTGCACGACGATGTGGCCCGCACAGTCGACGACGATGTGGTCCTCGTCGAACCAGTTCTGGCCGATCTGCACGGTCGTACACAGCACGCGCAACCAGCCGTCGGCCGGTAGGGCGCGCAGGTAGGCGGTCAACTGCACCGTCGGCGCCCAGCCCATGCGGTTAACCCCGAACGTCACCGGTGCGGACACGTCGCCGCATAACAGCGCGAACAGCACGTCGGGTGCGACGCCTTTCGGGCGCACCCAGTACTCGATGATCGGCGGGCCGCCATCGGTGCGCGGGGTGAATGTGGTCAGCGACGGCCGGATATCGCAGCCGTGCGCGAGATGCACGATGTCTGCCATCGGATGGCCGGGGCCGATCGGCTCCAGACCGGGCGGCGGTTCCGGCGTCATCAGGGGGACGACGGGATTCACCGAAAGCAGCGGCGGAACGTGGTGCTCGGGGTCGCCGAGCGTGATCACCGCGCGCACCGCGGTTCTCTGCTCTTCGCGCGAGCGCTCATCGCCGGTGCGGGGGCCCTGCTTCAGTTCCACATCGATGAGGCTCACCCTGCGGCCGCGCTTGCGGACCGTGGTGACGACGCACATCGGTCCCGGGTCGGGCGCCCAGAGGAAGTTCCCAGACACAGCGATCGGTTGCATATCTCCGCCGTTTTCGATGCGGGCAGCGTTCGCGCACAGCGCCAGCATCGCGCCGCCATGCACCTTAGGCCCAATCGTCCAGTGCTCGTTGAGCTCACCCTCATAGCTGCCGTCGCCAATCGGGGTAAGCGCCATGGCGTCGGTGAACAGCGTTGAATTCATAAGTGATTTCCTACTGTGTCTTTCCCGGCTCAGCGCAGCAGGTGCGCGCGGGCGAACTGCAACGACTCCGTCAGCAGCCCTTCGCGTTCGGCCGCCGTGCGTGCACCCGAAGTGGTCACCTCGAGGATCACATGGCCGGAAAAGTCGCCCGCAGCCAGCATCTCGCAGACCTCGACCGTGGGCTGGGTGCCGCGGCCCGGCACCAGATGCTCGTCCGTCGATGCCCCGCTGCCGTCGCAAAGGTGTAGGTGCACCAGCCCGTCACCCATCCGCTGTGCCATGTCGATGGCGTCGGTGCCTGCCGTCGCGGTGTGCGACAGGTCGAGCGTGTAGTGGGCGTGATCGCCGTCGAGCGGGTCGAAGGACGGGGCGAAAGCCGAGATGCCTGGACCGGGCTTGCCGCCGCGCTTACGCATCCGGTCGATGGACGTCTGTCCGGCGCCGAAGAACCTGTCGGCCCGGAACGGAAACATGTTCTCCACCGCCACCATGACGTCGCTGGACTCCTCGAGATCGGCGACCTGATCGGCGAAGCCTTCGGCGTAGCGGCGCTGCCAACGGAACGGCGGATGCACCACCACCGTCTGGGCGCCAAGGGTTTCGGCGGCGCGCACGCTGCGTTCGAGCTTGGTGATCGGATTGGCGCCCCAAACCCGTTGGGAAATCAGCAGACACGGCGCGTGCACTGAGAGCACCGGAACGTCGTAGCGCGTCGACATCTCCTCGATGGCCGCGATGTCCTGGCTGACCGATTCGGCCCACACCATCAACTCGACGCCGTCGTAGCCGAGCCGGGCGGCGTACTCGAAAGCGGCCTCAGTCCTCAGCGGATAGACCGAGGCCGTCGAAAGACCGACCTTGATGGCGGGGCGCACTGGTTCTGTCGGCGCCTAGCCGGATTGCAGGAGCGCGAGCGGTCCCAGCGTGACCAGCGCACCGACCGCCACCGCGATCAGCGTGCTGCCGATGTCTTCGGTCTTGCGCACCACCCGCACGCCGACCACCAGGCCGAGGATCACCAGCACCGACAGCACCAGCGCGACGATGTTGTTCCACTTCCACAACTGGTCGAACGCGACGAAAAGTCCTGCGCCGAACGCCACCGCGAGGATGCACTGCCCGACGATCCATGCGCCGTGCATGAGCGACGTCATCTTCGACGGCGCGGTGGTGTCGCGCTCGTGCTCGTCTTCGTGCTCGTCGTCCTCGAGGTCCAGGTCCTCGGGACCAGGGCGCGAACCACGGCGCGCCAGGTCGTCAGCGACCGTCTGACCGCCGAACAACGGGCCCGCTGTCGAGCGCAGGTAGGACGGCAGCTTGTCGCGGTCCTTCTCGCCGTCGACGTCCTCGCTGTCGTCCTCGTCCAGCTCGGACGGTTCGACGAGCATGAGTTCGTCGTCGTCTTCAACGAGGGGGTCGGGGCTCATCTGTTCCGCGCCCACGCCGGCCGAGGCCTGGAAGCGCCGCGGCGCATAGTGAGAGCGGCGAGGCGGTGTGAAGAAATCAAGGTCGGAATCGGTGTCACGCTGCTGCACGTGCGCGGAGTAGTCGGCGACTGCGTCGGCGTAATCGTCGTCGTGCTCGTCGAGTTCATCGAGCTCGTTGAGTACGGGCTCGGGGTCGATGTCGACATGCGTGTCGGCGGGTGCATCGACTTCGTCGATGTGGTCGGCGGCGCCGTTGCTGGACGCCGGGGCCTCGAGGGGCTCATCGGTGACAAGTGGCTGTTCGGCGGTGGTTTCGGAAGCGATAATCGGGATCTCGCCGGTCAGCTCGGCGACCGTGACGGATTCGCTGTCGGCGCGACGCCGACGCCTGCGGCCGCCGACTGGCGGGGCGCCTATCGTCCCGTTCCTCGCCAGCAACTCCGCGACCGAGATCGGTCGCGTGCTGCTGTGGCTATCTTCTGGTCCTGTCATTGTGTGTTGCCTTCGGGCCTCGTCACTTATCGTCGCGTACCGCGTACCGACGTCTCAACCAAGGCCGTTCCATCGGCTTCGCTGTCGAGTTTCCGCAGAATCAGCCCCTCGCGCAATGCCCAGGGGCAGATGTCCACACTATCGACTGCGAGCGCCTTCATACTCGCCTCAGCTACCAAAGCTCCGGCCACAATCTGTGGCGCCCGCTCGGCACTCACCCCTTCCAACTCGGCACGGTCAGCCGCGGTCATCCTAGAGATAAAGGCTATGAGTTGCCGAAGACCCGCTGCTGTGAGTGTCCGCTTCACGTTCGGACCCGCTCCCGATGGGGCCGCGCCGGTGAGGCGGGCCAGTGAGCGGAAAGTCTTCGACGTTGCGACTGCAAGGTCGGCGCTACCGGCCTTGAGCATCTCGGCGCCGGCATCGGCCAGCTCGGTAGCCAGCCAGTCCCGCAGCATGCCGACGCGGCGCCGACCCGGCGGATCGTCGGGCAGCCATTCGCGCGTCAACCGGCCCGCGCCGAGGGGCAGCGACAGCGCCACTTCGGGCTCTTCGTCAACCCCGATCGACAGCTCCAGCGAACCCCCGCCGATGTCGATATTGATGATGCGGCCCGCGCTCCATCCATACCAGCGGCGCACCGCAAGGAATGTCAGCCGCGACTCGTCGACTCCGCTGAGCACCCGAAGCGCGACACCCGTCTCGGCGAGCACCCGCGCAAGCACGTCCTCGGAGTTCTTCGCGTCTCGCACCGCCGACGTGGCAAATGCCATCAGCTCGGCGCAGCCCGAACTGGTGGCGATCTTGGCGAACTCGTCGACAGTGTCGACCAGCTTGTCGGCGCCCTTTCGAGTGAGCTTGCCCGAGTTGTCGATCGCCTCGGCGAGGCGCAGGGAAGCCTTGGTGGCACTCATCGGCGTCGGGTGGCCGCCGCGGCGTGCGTCGACCACCAACAGATGGACGGTATTGCTGCCGACATCCAGCACGCCTAATCGCACCCACACAACCTAATGGGTCTACCGTTGAGTTTTGTGAGTGCATCGCATCCTGGTGAGGTGGAATTGGACTTCGCCCGCGAATGGGTGGAGTTCTATGACCCCGACAATGCCGAACATCTGATCGCCGCAGACCTGACATGGCTGCTGTCGCGATGGACGTGTGTGTTCGGTACACCCGCGTGTCACGGCACCGTCAAGAACAGACCCGACGACGGCTGCTGCTCACACGGAGCCTTCCTTTCCGACAAGGACGACCGCGCCCGACTCGACGACGCCGTCAACCAGCTGACCGACGAAGATTGGCAGTTTCGGGATAAAGGGCTCAGCAAAAAGGGCTACCTCGAGATGGACGAATACGACGACAAGCCGAACCTTCGGACACGAAAGTACAAGGGCGCCTGCATCTTTCTGAATCGTCCCGGCTTTCCCGCCGGCATCGGGTGCGCGCTGCATTCCAAGGCGCTCAAGCTGGGTGTGGAGCCGCTGACGATGAAGCCCGATGTGTGTTGGCAGCTGCCGATCCGTCGTACGCAGGAATGGGTGACGCGGCCAGACGGCTCAGAGATCCTCAAGACATGGATCACCGAGTACGACAGGCGCGGCTGGGGTGAGGGTGGTGCGGACCTGCACTGGTACTGCACCGGTGACCCAGGCGCGCACGTCGGCAAGAAGCAGGTGTGGGAGTCATACGCGCCCGAACTAACCGAGCTTCTCGGCGAGAAGGCTTACTCCGAGTTGGCCGCAATGTGCAAGCGGCGCAGCGGTTTAGGGTTGATCGCCGTGCACCCCGCGACGCGCGCCGCCGAATGAGCGCAGCGCTGTTCCTGTTCCGGCTGATCCCGCCCCGGGCCGACTTCGCGCAGACGATGACGCCAGAAGAGCAGAGCGCGATGGCCGAGCACATGACGTACTGGCAGGATCTACTGCGCGACGGCCGGGTGGTGGTCTACGGCCCTGTCGCCGACCCCGAAGGGGTGTGGGGCATGGGCGTTGTGCGTGCCGACGACCTGGCTCAGGTGCTGGCGATCGGCGAGCGTGACCCGTCAGTTCGGGCAGGCGTCAACACCTTCGAGGTATTCGAGATCCTCGGCGGTATCACGCCTTAGTTCTCGCGGGCAGAAGTCTCAGCCCTCCAACTTGTAGCCGAGGCCGCGCACCGTGACCAGGTGCACCGGGTTCGCCGGGTCGGCCTCGATCTTGCTGCGCAGCCGCTTCACATGTACGTCAAGGGTTTTCGTGTCGCCGACATAGTCGGCACCCCACACCCGATCGATCAGCTGGCCGCGGGTAAGCACTCGGCCGCTGTTGCGCATCAGGTATTCCAGCAGGTCGAATTCCTTGAGCGGCAACGTGATTGTTTCGCCGTTGACGGAGACGACGTGACGCTCGACGTCCATCCGCACCGGGCCCGCCTCCAGCACGCCGTCGCCGATACCCGAGTCGTCGGCGTCGGCACCGCGCCGCAGCACCGCCCGGATGCGCGCGATCAGCTCACGGGCCGAATACGGTTTGGTTACATAGTCATCGGCACCCAACTCCAGTCCGACGACCTTGTCGATCTCACTGTCGCGTGCGGTCACCATGATGACGGGCACGCTTGAGCGCGAACGCAATTGCTTGCACACGTCGGTCCCGCTCATACCGGGCAGCATCAGATCCAACAGGACGATGTCGGCGCCCGCTCGCTCGAATTCGGCGAGGGCAGAAGGCCCGTCGGCGACCACCGTCGCCTCGAAGCCTTCCTTACGGAGCAGAAATGCCAGGGGATCGGCCAGCGACTCCTCGTCCTCCACGATCAACACGTTGGTCATGGGTCTAGCTAGTCCTCTCGTTCGTCCGATTCATCCTCATGATCGGGGTATGCCGGAATCGACAAGGTGAATGTCGATCCGGTTCCCGGCTGACTCCACAGCCGGATCGATCCGTTGTGATTGGCCGCTACGTGCTTGACGATTGCCAAGCCCAGCCCGGTGCCTCCAGTGGCCCGGGACCGCGCCTTGTCGACGCGGAAGAATCGTTCGAACACACGCTCCTGATCCTCGCGGGCAATGCCGATGCCGCGGTCAGTGACCGCGATTTCGATGTTGTCGCCCCGGCGACGGCGACTGATCGACACCGAAGATCCGTTGGCGGAGTAAGCGATTGCGTTGGAAACCAGGTTGGCGATCGCCGTGACCAGCAACGGCTGGTCGCCAAGCACGCGGTAGCCGGTCGGTGCGTCGGTGGTGATCGCGATGTCGGCGTTGTCGGCCGCCACCTTGTATCGCGAGAGCGCTTCTGACACAACCGTGTCGACGTCGACGGCCTCGAGATCGGGCAGCCGTTCGGCGCCCTGCAGCCGCGACAACTCGATCAGCTCGCCGACCATGTTCGCCAACCGATGAGACTCGGCGAGCATCTTCTCGGCGAACCGGCGCACGGTCTCTGGGTCCTCGGCGGACGCTAGCAGCGCCTCGGCCAGCACACCCATGGCGCCGACCGGTGTCTTGAGTTCATGGCTGACGTTCGCAACGAAGTCGCGGCGGGTGGCTTCCATCCGGGCGTGCTCGGACTGATCGTCTACGTACACGACCGCGAACCGGCGATCTTTTTCCGTCAGCAGCCGTACGTGCCCGCGAACCGACAGCCCCGACCGTCCGGGGTTCGTCCGTTTGCGCGGCGACAGGTCGACTTCGCCGTCCTCACCTGTGGCCAGCGTGCGCTCCGCGGCCAGCCAGGCGCGGTCGTCGAGCAGCGTGTCACGTACGAGACCCAGTTCGCTGGCCCGCTCGTTCTTGTAGACGACGTCACGGTAGGTGTCGACCACGACGATCCCCGTCGGCGACTGCGCGACGATGTGTTCGAGCATTTGCGAGACGGTGATACCGGCCTGCTCGGCCATTTGACGACGTCTGCGGTCGGCGATACGCGGAACCACACCCGCCCCGAACGCGATACCAATCGTCAGTGCGAGCAGTGCCACGACCGCTGCGAGCAGCAGAGCGGTTACCACACTCACGGGAAAATCGTACGCATCCGGTGAACGTCATCCCAGCAGCGTGCGGCCAAATCGGGACATGTCACACACCCAATCGCAGTTGTTCGATGACCGTTCACCCACTGTTTGCCATAGGGCACTTTGCGGAGACTTATCTGGCGCCCTGTGCAGCAACGGCCGCCGCACCCGCCGCGGCCGCCTCCGGATCCAGGTAGGCACCGCCGATGACCTTTGGCTTGAGATCGGAATCCAGGTCGTAGCGCAGCGGGATCCCGGTCGGGATGTTAAGGCTCACAACGTCCTCGTCCGACATGCCGTCGAGGTACTTCACCAGGGCGCGCAGCGAGTTGCCGTGCGCGGCGATCAGCACCGTCTTACCCGCCCGCAGGTCAGGCACAATCGCCTGCTCGTAGTAGGGCACGAACCGATCGACGACGTCCTTCAGACATTCGGTCAGCGGTCCACCGTTGATATCGGCGTAGCGCGGGTCGCTGTCCTGGCTGTATTCGGTGCCGGATTCGATCGGCGGTGGCGGGGTGTCGTAGCTACGCCGCCAGGCCATGAACTGCTCGTCGCCGTATTTCTCCTTGGTCTCGGCCTTGTTCAGGCCCTGCAACGCGCCGTAATGACGCTCGTTGAGCCGCCAGTCGCGATGGACCGGGATCCAGTGCCGGTCGGCCGCGTCCAGCGCGAGGTTGGCGGTGTTGATCGCGCGGCGCAGCAGCGACGTGTAGAGCACGTCGGGCTGTCGCTCCAGTTCTTTGATCAATTCGCCGGCCCGAACCGCCTCGGCCCTGCCCTTCTCGGTGAGGTCGACATCGACCCAGCCGGTGAACAGGTTCAGCGCGTTCCAGTCGCTCTCGCCGTGACGAAGCAGGATCAACGTAGCGTCAGCCATGGCTGCGATCCTCTCACGCGAGCGATCAGTCGTCGTCGATCAGATGTGCAAATGCCTGCAGATTCTTGAGCGACTCGCCGCGCGACACCCGCCACTCCCACTCTTTCTGGATCGACGTCCGAAAACCCAATTCCAGCAGTGTGTTGAAGTCCGAGTCGACGGCCTCGAGCACCTGCCCGAGCACTCGGTCGATTTCGTCGGCGGTGACGGAGGCCAGCGACATCCGGCCGACGAGGTAGATGTCGCCGACGTTGTCGAGGGTGTAGGCGACCCCGTACAGGCGGCGGTTGCGCTTGAGCAGAAACCGATAGACGCCCTCGTGGTTCTCGTCGGGCTTGCGGCAGACGAACGCCTCGACGCGCACCGAGTGCTCGCCGATGGACAGGATCGTGTTCGTCTTGAGGCGGCGCTCACCGGGCAACTCGACGATGATGCCGGGCAGGCCACCGCGCGCCCCTTCGTGACGGGTGCAAACGAGACCGTGTTCCTTGCAGGTGTCCTCGATGACCTTCGTGACGTCGTTGTCTGCTCTTCGCGCAAGCGGCTCATCGCCGTTGTCTGCTCTTCGCGCAAGCGGCTCATCGCCGTTGTCTGCTCTTCGCGCAAGCGGCTCATCGCCGCCGTCTGCTCTTCGCGCAAGCGGCTCATCGCCGCTCACGCCCGAACGCCTCGCCGCATCGAGAAGCGCCGCCCGTTGCGCCTGGCGGTGGTCTCGGCTTGCCCGTGACGGGCCCGGTAGTCGCTGATCGCCCTGCCGTAACTGGCGAGCAGCGCGTCGACGGTATGCGCCCACGAGAACGTGGCCGCGTGTTCGACCGCCGCCGCGCTCATGGTCTCGGGACCGCGCCGCAGCAGCGCCGCGATCGCCGCGGCCCAGTCGCCGACGTCGTGGCCGTCGACCAGCATCCCGCTGACGCCGTCGCGCACGGCGACAGGCAAACCGCCCACCGCGGCGGCCACCACGGGGGTGCCGCACGCCTGCGCCTCGATCGCGACCAACCCGAAGGACTCCGAGTAGCTCGGCACCGCCACCAGATCGGCGGCGCGGTACAGCTCGACCAGTCGTTCACGCGACTGCGGCGGCAGGAACGTCACTCGATCGGCGATGCCCAGATCGTTGGCCAGCGCAACCAGCCCGTCGGGGGCGGCCAGCCCGCTGCCCGACGGTCCACCCGCGATCACCACCCGCACCCCCGGCAGCTCGGCGGCCGCCCGCAGCAGGATGTCGGGTGCCTTCAGCGGCTGGATGCGCCCGACGAACGCCAGCACCTTTTCGTCGGCGCCGAGCCCGAACACGGCGCGGGCGGCGCGCTTGTCTCCCGGTGTGAACATCTCGAGGTCCACGCCGGGGTGCACGACGTCGATGCGCTCCGGGTCGGCGTGGTGTAGTGAAACCAGTTGCTGCGCTTCATGTTCGGTGTTGACGATCAACCGGTCGGCCTCGTCGACCACCTGCTGCTCCCCCACCGCACGCAGCGGAGGTTCAGGCGAGTCGCCGTCGGCCAGCGCGGCGTTCTTGACCGCGGCCAAGGTGTGCGCGGTGTGCACCAGCGGCACCGCCCACCGGTCCCTTGCCAGCCAACCCACCTGCCCCGACAGCCAGTAGTGCGAGTGCACGATGTCGTAATAGCCAGGCTCGTGGGTGGCTTCGGCGCGCAGCACGCCTGCGGTGAACGCGCACAGCTGAGTGGGCAGGTCGTACTTGTCGAGTCCTTCGAACGGCCCGGCCACGACGTTGCGCACCAGCACTCCCGGCGCCACCTTCACCACCGGTTGATCCAACGATGACGTCGCGCGGGTGAAGATCTCGACCTCAACACCGCGGCGGGCCATCTGCAGCGCGCTCTGCAATACATAGACGTTCATACCGCCTGCGTCGCCGGTGCCGGGCTGGGCCAGCGGTGAGGTATGCACCGATAGCACGGCGACGCGTCGCGGCGTCGGGAGGTCAGCCGGTTTCGACCGGGACAGCTCCGTCGCTAGGCGCACACACACATGTCTACACCGGCGCGCAAACGACCTCACCAGGTGGTCGTCAGGCCCTCGATTCGCCGGGTGCGCCGGCGTGATCGACAAAGTGGCAAGCAGCCCAGTGCCCCGGCGAATGCTCGGTGAATTTCGGGTCGACCGTGGAACAGACCTCTGGTTTACCGAGAGTTTCGCGCAGCGGGCATCGGGTGTGGAACCGGCAACCTGGGGGAGGATTCTCCGGGCTCGGAATGTCGCCTGAAAGGATGATTCGCCGCCTTCCCAATTCCGCTTCAGGATCCGGAACCGGGACGGCCGAAATGAGCGCCTTGGTGTAGGGGTGCAGAGTCCTCGTGTACAGCTCGTCACAATTGGCAAGCTCTACGAGCTTGCCGAGATACATCACCGCGATGCGATCGGACATGTGACGCACGACGGCCAGATCGTGCGCAATGAACACAAATGTGAGAGCGAAGCGCTCCTGCATCTCGGTCAGTAGGTTGACGATTTGGGCTTGCACGGAGACGTCGAGTGCCGAGACCGGCTCGTCGGCGACGATCAATTCCGGTTCGACCGTGAGTGCCCGTGCGATTCCCACCCGTTGCGCCTGCCCCCCGCTGAGCTGGTGCGGATAGCGATTCATGAAGTTCGGGTTCAAGCCGACGAGGCGCAACAGCTCCTCGACTCGCTGCCGTTTCTCGTCACCCTTGGCCAGACGGTGCACGCCGAGCGGCTCACCGATCGCGTCGGCGAGAGTCATGCGCGGGTTCAGGGAAGCCCTGGGGTCCTGGAAGATCATCTGCACACGCCTGCGCATCAACCGCATCTCTTCTTCGTCGAGTGTGGTGAGCTCGACTCCGTCGAATCGGACCGACCCAGACGTCGGCCGGTACAAGCGGGTGATGGCGCGACCCGTCGTGGTCTTACCCGAGCCCGACTCGCCTACGAGGCCGAGGGTCTCACCCTTGTCGACAGAGAGATCGACCCCGTCGACGGCGTAAACCGTGCCTGCCTTCTTTCGCCTGAGCCCACCACCCTTGAGTGCGAAGTGCATTGTGAGCCCACGGACCTCGAGGAAGGGGCCGGCCTCCTGCGCATGAGCGGACGATCCGCCGGCTGCCGCTGTCACTGCCAGTCATCGCTAACGGCGGTGTGTGTGGCCGTGCCAGCCGTGCTGGCCGTGCGCCAATCAAGTCCTCTCAGCCATCCGCCGCCAGAAACCGATTGCGTTCCCCAGCAACGGGTCTCGTGACCGGTCGCAGCGTCGGCAGCTGCGGTGAGCTCGGGATCCTTCTCCCGGCAGATGCTCCTCCTGTGCCGGCAGCGTGGCTCGAACCGGCAACCTGGCTTCATATCGACCAGGTCCGGCGGCATTCCCTCGATCGGCAGCAGCTTCGTTCGGCGCGGTTGGTCGAGGCGTGGGATCGACCGCAACAATCCCCACGTGTACGGCATTCTCGGGTTGGCGAAAAGCTCGCCGGTGTCCGCCTTTTCGACAACCTGGCCGGCGTACATGACGTGCACGCGCTGGGCCATGCCCGCGACGATTCCGAGATCATGGGTGATCAGTACAAACGAGGCACTGGTGTCGCGCGAGACGTCCTTTAGGAGGTCCAGGATCTGAGCTTGGATCGTCATGTCGAGAGCGGTGGTGATCTCATCCAGGATCACCAATCGCGGATGGCACGACAGAGCCATCGCGATCATCAGCCGCTGGCGCATCCCTCCGGAGAACTGATGCGGGTAGGCATCGAATCGCTGACCGCCGCCGGGTATGCCGACCATCTCGAACAGTTCGAGTGTCCGCTTTCGTGCCGCTGACCGGTCCATCCCGAGATGCAGTTGAAGCACTTCCGATATTTGGAGGCCGACGGTGAGCCCAGGGTTCAGCGAGGTGCCGGGATCTTGGAAGATCATCGCCATACTCTTGCCGCGCAGCCTCCTGATTTCGGCCGCGCTGAGGGTTAGGACGTTTCGGCCGTCGAAGAGGACCTCACCGCCGACAATCGCGCCTGGTGCGCCAATCAGGCGCATGAGCGACAAGGCGGTAACGGACTTGCCGCAGCCTGACTCCCCGACAAGCCCGACAGTCTCGCCCTCGTTAACCTCGAAGGTGACTCCGTCGACGGCCCGTACCTTTCCGTCGCTTGTGTCGAACTCCGTTCGCAGATCCTTTACTTCGAGAAGTGCCACGGGCGGCGCTCCTCGTGACCGGTGAGACACATTTCTACCTCTCTCGGTGTATGGGGTCCGAAGACATCAGCAGCCAATTTCCCAACAAATTGGTTGCGAGAATTGTCAAGAACAGAACCAGCCCGGGAAATGTAATGAGCCACCATGCGCTGGAGATGAAGTCTCTACCCTCTGCCACCAATAGTCCCCACGACGTGACTGGCGCCTGAACACCTAAGCCCAGGAAGCTCACGCTGGCTTCCGCAAGCATGACCCTGCCGAGTTCCAATGGAATGAGCGTCACCAGCGGCGTGAATATGTTCGGGAGAAGATGCCGCAGTATGCGGTGTATTTCGGATCCGCCGACAACCTTGGCGGCCAGCATGAAATCCGTCTCCCGGAGTGCGAGCACGGCACCCCTGGCAATGCGCGCATAAGTGGTCCAGAACCGAACCGACAGAGCCGCGATAATGGTCAACAGACCTGGGCCCATGAAAGCCGCCACGCTCATTATCAACAAGAGTCCTGGAAAGGCCATAAAGGCGTCCGTGACACTCATGATCCAATTATCAATTCGACCTCCGAAGTAGCCCGCAGCCAATCCGAGGAGGGTGCCAACGACTATGGTCACCGCGACCACTATCGACGCGACAAGCAGTGAAATGCGGGAGGCGTAGATGATCCGGCTCAGCGTGTCCCGGCCGAGTTGGTCCGTCCCCAACAGATGGCTCGCCGATCCCCCGTCCGACCAAGCCGGCGGCAACAGGCGCGCGAGCAGATCCTGCTGCGCGGGATCGTGTGGCGCAACCAACGGTGCGAATACGGCGGCGAAGACAATGATCAGGATGAACAGGGCCGAAACGACTGCCAATTTGTCGTCGACCAGCAGCCCACGAAGCCTGCCCCTGCGCTTTCGCAGGGTGAAGGTGTCGGCCGCCACGCGCCGCATACGCAACCTCCATCTCTCGGGGCTAGGTGAATCTGATGCGCGGGTTCAGCCAGGTGTAGCTCAGGTCCACCAATAGGTTGGCGGTTATCGTGACCACCGCGGCCCAGAGCACTACCGTCTGAATTACGGGAAAGTCCATATTTACCAGGGACACTCCGGCCAATCGGCCAATTCCTGGCCATGCAAATATCGTTTCCACGATGATGGTGCCCGAGATCAGATCCGCCAGCTCGATTCCGGTAATCGTCACGATATTGATGCTCGCGTTTTTCAATACATGCCGACGTATTATCACCGCGGTTCGCAAACCCTTTGCGCGGGCGGTCAGCGTGTATTGCTGGCGGAGCTCGTCAATCATCGCCGCGCGCGTTATCTGTGCGATCCTTCCCATCGGTCGTACAGACAAGACGATGGCCGGCAGTACGAGGTTTTGCCAGGATCCGTAACCTGACGTCGGCAACCAGCCAAGTTGGACTGCCACCACCGAGATGAGGATCAACGCCAACCAGAACTCGGGCATTGAAATGCCGCCAACGGATATACCGTTCACCAGTTTGTCCAGCCAAGTATTCGGCCGCAGGGCAGCGGTGATGCCGAGAATAAGCCCGGTCAACAAGGCCAGCGCAAACGCCGCAGCCGCCAGAATGAGGGTCGCAAACAGGCTGTTGACGAGCATTGTGCGACTCGATTCGCCGGTGCTCAAGGACGGCCCGAAGTCTCCTTTGAGGGCATCCAGCGCGAAATCCTTGAACTGAATCAGGATGGGATCGTTTAGTCCCAGACTCTCTCTGGTGGTCCACAGGAGCTCGTTGGAGGCATCGACCGGCACCATCATCACGACCGGATCGCCGAACAAATGCGTCAGTGCGAACACGGCGATCGATATCGCGATGATCGTGACCGCCCCTTGGCCTACGCGCGTCAGTGCGTATCGACCCACGCCACCCTCCAAACGCGTTACCGAAGACGAGCGGCCGAGCGGCCTAGCTGGCCAACGTCCAATCGTTGAACGGCATCGCCTGGAACTGTGGCGGCGCCGCCCCCGCGATCAACTCGCCGGAAGGCTTGCCATCAAGATTCAGCTTGGGACTCTTCGCCCACAGGAGTGGTGGGTTCACAAGCGGGGTGACCGCGACGTCTCGATCGAGGATGTCCATATACTCCTGCAACAACCTGACGCGCTCTTGGGGATCGGATTCCGCCGTGGCGAGGGCAAGGATCTCGTCTGCCTTCTCGTTGCAGTAGGTGCTCACGCCACCGCCACACCCGATTCGGCTGTCGAGCCCGCGAGTCGCGTCGAAGGATTCGAAGCTCAGTGAGATCAGGCTGATCGGTTTCGAGTTCGTGACGTCACGCATGTACGTCCGGAACGTCTGCCCGTCAGTGTCATTGAGCTTCACCCGCAGTCCGGTCTGCTCGATCATGGCGGCGACGCTTTCGGCGACGGGACCCATGTTCGCCTTGTAGTCGCTGCTGTAACCGAACTCGAGTTCCCGCCCTTCGGCTCCGGCTTCGCGGATTAGGGTTTTCGCGCGCTCCAGATCGTGAGGATCGGGACGTTCCTTCCAGCCGACGACATGGCTCGGCCAGAGCTGAGAGGCCGGTTTGGCGTAGCCCGCGAAGATCTGGGTCAGCGCCTCCTTGTCGATGGCGAGGTCAATCGCTTGTCGCACGCGAATGTCGCTGATCAACGGATTGGCGACGTCGTAACGAAGCCAGTACACCTCGGGACCTGCGACGTCGACGATCGACTCTGGGTCAAGCAGCTTGGCGTCATCCGGGCTGATGCCTTGAACGATCTGGGCCTCGCCTGACTGCAGAGCCGACAACCGGACGCCCGGTTCCAGCCCCAGCCGAACCTCGACCTCGCGTATTGCCGGCGGCCCGTAGAGCTCCCGTCCCCAGTAATCGTCTCGTGCGACGAGCCGGAGCAGACGCCCGCTCTCGTAGATCTCGACCCGGTACGGGCCGCTGCCAATGGGTTTGGTCTTCAGTCCCTCGGGATTCTCTTTAATCGCCTTGGGTGAGAAGACGTCGACGTTGATCGCCATCGTGTTCAGCAGCGAAGCGTCCGGTTCGTGATTGATGTCGACCGTGTACTCGTCGACCACCTTGACCCCGTTTCCGTCCCGAAGGACGGTGGGCAAGCTGGATTCGCCAGTTCGTGATTCCGGGCTGAGAAGACGATCCAGGGAGATCTTGAACGCTTCGGCGTTGAACTTCTCTCCGTCGGAGAACACCACATCTTCACGGAGTTTGAGCCTCGTGGTAGTCGGGCTGATGAACTCCCAACTCTCGGCGAGCCCGGGAAGGACCTTGCCGCTCTTGTCGATTCGAACGACAGGATCGGTGATGTTGTAGAGGGTGTCCCAGCTGCCGTTGGCAGAGACGAGCTGCCGATCGAGGTGCGCTGCGGCTTCGGCTGTCGCGATGACTAGCTTCCCAGCCTGCCCCGGTGCTGCTGCGTCTTGCGATCCCTGCGATCCACCCGAACTACAGGCCGCCAACGCGACCGCAACCACCGAGAACAGAACCACCGACTTGCGGACTGCGGTGATCATTCTCTGCCTCCGAACCTTGACTAGTGATCGGAAAATCCGGTGGGCGATACCACGCCGCCGGCATCTATCAGGTCAAGGCGAAATAGATCGTGCATTACATATAATGTGGTCTGTTATATGCGGAGCATAGGCAGACGCATATCGGGTGTCAACGGTGGGTAACACGCACGGGCTACATGAGTTGGGTCGCGGCGGGCTTCACGCCGTGCAGTGACTAACGGCACCAGCCCTGGCGGACCGTGTGTAAGTGCTCGCGTCGACCGCCGAGCGGATCAGGCAGTCGCTTCGGGACGGCGCGTCTGTGCCCGTCGCATCGCAGCGATCGGGTCGGCGTACAGCCCGCCCAGCGAGACCACACCTGCGCCCGCCTCCTGCACGCGATTGCCGAACGCAGTCAGACGAATATCGCGGGCGGGCAGCACGGACCGCGCGGCGAAAGCAGCCTCGACCTGCTGCATGCCCTCCGGATACTCGGTGAACGCCTGGCCTCCGACGATGAGCTCGTCGGGGTTGAGCATGTCGCGCAGCAGGGCGACAGCCTCGCCGAGCACCCGCGCCCGCTCGGCCAGCAGCGCTCGAGCCTGCGTGTTGCCCTGCCGGGCCGCTTTGAACACGGCCGTCACCGTCGACCCGGGACCATCGGCCGGAATGATCCGCGCCTTGCGCGCGGCGATCAGCACCGCTTCGTCGCTGACCGTCGACTCCAGCTGGCCGCTGTCGCCGAGCAGCTCCGACTGCACCGGCAGCGCGGCGATCGTGCCGGGTCCGCTGGCGGGTGAGTGCACCCGGCCGCCGATCGACAGCGCGAAGCCGACGGTCTCTCGGGCGTAGACGTAAAGGCTCGTCGTCGACTGCGTCGGCAGTCGGCGCACCCCGAGCAGAAGTTCGGCGCCTGCCATCGCGTCGACGTGCGACGCCACCGACACCGGCAGGCCCAGCGCCTCGGCCAGCACCGGGCCAACAGGTGCGTCCGACCATCCAAGCCGCGGGTGGTCGAGGTATCCCGTCGTGCTGTCGACGACGCCACCCGCGGCCACGCCCACCCACAGCGTCTGGCGGCGATGCCAACGGCTCAGGTAGCGGCGGGCGCTGCCGGCCAGCGACGCCAGCGCGGCCCCTTGCGGCCCCCGTGGTGTCGGGGTCTCGACGACGTCGAGCGTGCGGCCGAACAGATCGGTGGCCACGATGCTCGTGGTGCGGGCGCCGATGTGGATTCCGAGCGTCAGGTACGGCTCGTGGTTGACCTCGACGGGTACGCGCGGCCTGCCGATCGCACCGGACACCGCGAGGTCGGCACGTTCGCGCAGGATCCCCGCGTCGAGCAGGGCGGTGACCTGACGGTTGACTGTCGCGATGCTCAGCTGCGTGACCTGGGCGATGACGTCACGGGCAATTGGGCCGCGCAGCCGGGCGGCGCCGAAGACGGACGCGGCGGCCGCTTCAGCGACCTTCAGGGACGGCGCGACGATGTGATGCCGGGCAAGCAATGCGCGCTTGGCGTGATCCGCGCTGCGGACACCCTTGACCGGCTGCGGAAGAGTGGTGGTGGTGTTGGAAGTGCGCACTGGCAGTGTCCTTGTGAGATCGGCTGGTGGGTCCGGGCCACACCTGGCGACTCAGCGGGACGGTCAGAATGTCCGGGATCAGTCAGGCGCGACGAAATGCGCAACAACAACAGCGCCGCGAGGCGGCAGCACCCTGACTCATCCGGTACACACGGTGAACTTAGCACGCCAACTAAAGTCAGGCAGATGACGACACCTCAGAGCGGCCCGCGGGTTGCCGTAGTCACGGGAGCCAGCACAGGTATCGGTGAAGCGACCGCGAAAGCGCTTGCGGCCCTTGGTTTCCACGTCGTTTGCGTGGCCCGCCGGGAAGGCCCGATCGAGGCGCTCGCCGCGGCGATAGGCGGCACCGCCATTGTGACGGACGTCACGTCCGATGAGGCCGTGGCCGCGCTTGACGAGCAACTCGACCGGGTGGATGTGCTGGTCAACAACGCCGGAGGGGCCCGCGGGCTCGAGTCGGTGCTCGACGCCGACCTCGATCACTGGCGCTGGATGTGGGAAGCGAACGTGCTGGGCACCCTGCGCGTCACCCGCGCGCTGCTGCCCAAGCTGATCGAATCCGGCGACGGCCTGATCGTCACCGTCACCTCCATCGCGGCGATCGAGACCTACGACAACGGCTCCGGCTACACCTCGGCCAAGCATGCACAGGGGGCACTGCACCGCACGCTTCGTGGCGAGCTGTTGGGAAAACCGGTGCGGCTCACCGAGATCGCACCGGGAATGGTCAAGACCGACTTCTCACTGCGCAGGTTCGAGGGCGACCAGGAGCGCGCCGACAAGGTCTACCAAGGCGTCACCCCGCTGGTCGCCGAGGACATCGCCGAGGTGATCGGGTTCGTCGCGTCGCGTCCCTCGCACGTCAACCTCGACACGATCGTGATCAAGCCACGGGATCAGGCGAGCGCGACGCGCTACAACCGGCGCTGAGCTGATCAGCCGCCGGGGCGGCCGCTCGTCGTGCCGTCGACCGGCTGCGGTGCGCCGGAGGGCGTGGCCGGTGCGGTGCTCGGGATCTCGCTCGGCGACTTCTGTGGCGACAGCGCCGACATCGCCACCCACTCGTCCCACGGCACCGCCCAGTCCCAGATGTCGCCGTCGGCGTAGGACAGCGGGATGCGGGTGCCGGTGACCTCCACCGGATCGCCGTAGATCGCGGAGTTGAAGTACTGCTGGGCGTCGTCGATCGACAGGTTGATGCAACCGTTGGTGACGTTGGTGTTGCCCTGTGCGCCCGAGCTGGCGGGGTTGGCGTGGATGAATTCGCCGTTGTTGGAGATCCGCACCGCGAACCGCTCCCGCACGTTGGCGTAGCCGGCTGCGGGGTTGGTCATGTAGAAGTCCTCGTACTTCTCGCTGACGACGTGGACGCCGCTGCGCGTGACGTTGCGGTCGAGGTCGCCTTCGCCGTAGCTGCACGGGAAGTCCATGATGACGGCGCCGCCTGCGTCGAGCACCTGAATGCGGTGCGACGACGCCTCGGCCTTGACCACCTGAAGGCGGCCGATCTCGAAGTCCAGCGTGACGTCCTGCGCGCCGAATGCACCGTCGCCGAACGGAATCGCCGTACAACTTCGCGTCGACTTGGACCTTGGTGCCGGCCGGGTAGTAGTCGCGGGTGCGCCAGTGCGCCCGCGAACCGCCCGCCTCGTCGGGCAGCCACGCCCAGCTGCCCTCGACCTTCGGTTCGGTGGTGACCTTGAGCGCCTTTTCCACCGAGGCCTTGTCGGTGATGGACGCGTCGAACTGGATGATGATCGGCGCCGCTACGCCGACGACCTGTCCGTCGGCGAGCTGGAACTGTCCGTTGACCTGGGTGGTCGGGTTGATCGTCGTGAAGTCGCCCTCCACGGCGACGGCCTTGCCGTCCTGGCCGACGACCGAGCCGCTCCACGTGTAGTCCACGCCGTAGCCGAGCGGTTCGGTGGTGTTGAACGCGGTGCGATCGCGGTTCAGTGCGCCCGCGACGACCTTGCCGTCGGCATTGGTCAGGGCGATCCGCTGAAACCAGCCGTCCTTCACTTCGACGCCGATCCGAGCCGTCGGCGCCACGTCGGTGGCTGCATTCGCCGGCTGGTATGTCACCGTCGGTGCCGCCGGTGCGGCGCGGCTTATCTTCGGACGGTTTGCTGATCTGACTGCCACAGGCAGCAAGGGCGCCCGGCGCGACGACACCGACCGCGAGGGCGGTCAGGATCTGCCGTCGACTTAACGGCGGCAGCGAATCGGCTGGGCTCACGTGGAACCAGGGTACCTAGAGAACGGCGCCAATCAGAATCGGCTCGGGCGTGAGTTCGATCGCGAATGTCGACTTCACACCGTCGCGTACCGCTCTGGCCAGTGCAATCACATCGGCGGAGCTGGCGCCGCCGCGGTTCGTCAACGCCAGCGCATGCTTGGTCGACAGCCGCGCGGGTGCGCCGTCGCCGGGAAAGCCCTTGGCGAAGCCCGCCCGTTCCACCAGCCAGCCCGCGGCCAGCTTCACCCCATCTGGCGCCGGATAGTTCGGGACGGGCCCGTCGACACGGGCCTTCAGCCGGTCGAACTCCACCGAACTGCACGACGGGGTTGGTGAAGAACGATCCGACGCTCCAGGTGTCGTGGTCGGCGTCGTCGAGCACCATGCCCTTGCCTGCCCTTAGCTCCAGCACCGCCTCGCGCACGCGCGCCGGGTCGATGCGTGAGCCCGGTTCTGCGGCCAGCTGCGGTCGCCAATTCGCCGTAGCGCAGCGGCGCGCTGCGCCCTTCGGCGTCCAACTCGAACTCCACCTCCAGCACTATCGCGGCCTGCGAGTGCCTGCAGAATGCTTGTCCGGTAACCGAACTGAAGCACCTCGGGCGCCACCCAGCGGTCCTCGCCGGTGCGCCGGTCGAGCAGCCGCACCCGACGGATCGTGTCGGCTGACCTCCGCGCCGTACGCGCCGACGTTCTGCACCGGCGTCGCGCCCGCCGAGCCGGGGATGCCCGACAGACATTCCAGCCCGCCCAGCCCGTACGCCAGCGAGGTGACGACGACGTCATCCCACACCGCTCCCGCCTCGGCGCGCACGATGTTGCCTTCAACGGTGATCTCGGTGTTGGACAGCAGCACGACAGTCAGGTCGGCCAGGTCGTCGGCGAGCACGACGTTGGATCCGCCTGCCAGCACCAGCGCGTCGACGGTGTCCAGCGCCCGCATCACGTCGACGACCTTCTCGGTGGTGTCGCACGTGATCAGGCGTCGCGCGACCGGTCCGATGCGCAGCGTGGTCAGCGGTGCCAGCGGCACGTCTTCGGCAACGCGGCGCCCGCAACTCGCCGCCGCGCGCGAACGTTCACACCTTCACGGGCGGTAACGGTAGCGTGGCCAGCTATGCCGCGTTCATTCGACATGGCCGCCGAATACGAGGGCAGCGTCGAAGCAGGTCCACCGGGCATTCAGCGACGAACAGTATTGGCTGGCGCGCTTGGCCGACTCCGGCGCCGACGCCTACTCGGTGGATTCGATGACGGCCGACGGCAGGGCATCGACATCGTGACCACCCAGACGCTGCGCGCCGACCGGCTGCCCGGCGTGGTGAGCCAGTTCCATCGCGGCGACCTGAGCTTCGTGCGTGAGGAGGCGTGGACGCCGTCCGCGACGGACAGGCCACCGCGACCATCAAGGGCTCCATCACCGGCGCCCCGGCCACCCTGAGCGGCAACGCCGTGCTGGCGCCGGCAAACTCCGGCGCCGGCTCGCGGATGGAGTTCAAGGCCACCGTCGAGGTCCGGGTCCCGCTTGTTGGCGGCAAGATCGAGAACTTCATCGGCAGCCAACTCGTCGACCTGCTGATCGCCGAACAGCGCTTCACCACGCTGTGGATCACGGAGAACAGCTGAGGCGTCAGTAGAATTACGTGCCATGACGCGACGCATGGAGTACACGATTGCGTTCGACGCACCCGCGGAGAAGATCTACCAGGACTTCACCAGCCCCGAGTATTGGCAAACCCTGATGGACTCCTACCTCGAACCCAGAGTGTCAGAACCTCGTTTTCTGCAGGCCGACATCAAGTACGTGCTGGTCCTGCGGCGACCGATCCCGCGGCGTGGTTCAGGCCGTCTGACTCCGATCACCCTAAGCATCGCAC
The DNA here is from genome assembly GCA_963848855.1 of uncultured Actinomycetota bacterium. Taxonomy (GTDB): domain Bacteria; phylum Actinomycetota; class Actinomycetes; order Mycobacteriales; family Mycobacteriaceae; genus Mycobacterium. Next base: position 1,575,602 of record CAWKFL010000012.1, on the reverse strand, counting down.
TATGAGCGCCCCCATCGGTCAGCTCACCCGGGGCACCACGGGCCACAACCGGTTGCGCCGCAGCGACCGCTGGCTGGTACACTCGCGCCGCGGGTGCGCACCGCCCTGCAGGCCGCCGCCGATCCGCTGGTGTCGATCTCGGCTACGGCGCGCTGCCGGTGACCACGCTGGAACTGGCCGCGCGGCTGCGGGGGGTTCGCGCCGACGTCCGCGTCATCGGCCTGGAGATCCACCCCGACCGGGTCGCAGCCGCAGCGCCGCACGCCGGTGTCGAATTCGCGCTCGGCGGTTTCGAATTGGCCGGGCACACGGCCGGTTTTGGTGCGGGCGTTCAACGTGTTGCGCCAGTATCCGGTCGAGGCGGTGCCCGAAGCGTGGTCGGCGATGCAGGCGCGACTGGCGCCAGGCGGGCTGATCGTCGACGGCACCTGCGACGAACTCGGCCGGCGGTGCTGCTGGGTGCTGCTCGACGCCGACGGTCCGGTCAGCCTGACGCTGGCGTGCGACCCGTTCGCCATCGACCGCCCGTCGGATCTCGCCGAGCGGCTACCCAAGGTGCTGATCCACCACAACGTGGACGGTCAGCCCATCCACACGCTGCTGGACGCCGCCGACCGCGCGTGGGCCAGCGTCGCGGGCCACGGGGTATTCGGCCCGCGGATCCGGTGGCGGGCGATGCTGGATTTGTTGCGCAACAACGGTTTTCCGGTCGACGCCGCCGCGCCGCCGGATGCGCGACGGTGTGCTTACGGTGCCGTGGTCGGACCGTGGCACCGCTAGCCGCGCTGACCGAGCCTCGTCGTCGATGCTCGACGCACCGGTCGCCGAGCGCGTCGTCGACGTCCTCGGCCACCCGGATGTCCAGCCCCCGGATCGGCGCGGGCGGCATGACCAGCGCGACGGCCAAGTAGGTCAGCAACGACGCGGCGAATGCGATGAACGTCGGCCACCCGTCGAACGACGCGTCGACGATCGTGTTCGGGATGTACAGGATCGTGTTGTCGAGGCCGTACATCGTCGGCGTCATCACGAACAGCACGAGCCGCACCGACAGACCGACCACGATCGATGCGAGCGCCGCCGTCGATGTGCCCATGCGCCACACCAGCCCGAGGATGAACGGCACCACAAGGCAGGCCAGCAGCAAGATCGAAAGCGAGGGTGAGCAGGATGCCGGTCTGCTTGACGTAGATCGCGATCAGCGATCGCCAGCAGCGTCATCGGCACCATCGCGATCGCGCGTCGCGCGCAACAGCGGATCACGCTGGCCCGGCACGTGCACGCGCCGAACGCCGCCGAGGTTGCGGACCGAAACGTTGGAGATGGCCAGGATCGCGCCGTTGGCGGTGCTCATCGACGCGCCGACGAGTCCGCACAGCACGATGATCGTCAGGACCAGACGGGCGCGTACTGGTCCAGCAGCACGAACAGGACCGGGCCGTCGAGTTCGTCAGGCAGGAACGCCTTCGCCGACAGCACGACGAGACCGAACGGGACGCAGATCGCGACCGACCCGGTGGCGGCACCGAAGCAGGCCCTGCGGGCCGTCTCCGGAGATCTTCGCGGCGAACACCCGCTGCATGAAGTCGATCGCGACGATGTCGCCGATGCCGAGTGCGATCAGCGTCGCCCAGTTGATGGTCGGCGCCCTGCGCGGGATCGGTCATCTGTCCGAGAGCCGAGCGGTCCCATGCCCTCGGCGATCGCGAGGCCGTGCGTGACCGCCATCCAGATCAACAGCCCGACCGCGCCGACCAGGACCAGTCACCATCTGGATGATCGCGGTGTAGGCATCGGCGATCAGGCCGCCGGTGCCGGTGTAGGCCACCGCGAGAACGGCGATGATCACGACGCCCAGCCAGTACGGCATGCCGACGAAGTAGTTGAACAGGAAGCCGCCGGCCACCAGATTTCCCGCCACCAGCATGCAGAAGCCGACGATCAGCATCAGGCGATGCGACGACCTCCACCGGTCGGCCGAACCGCAGCCGGTAGTAGTCCGGGAACGACGTCAGCCCCATCCGGTTCATCGGCTTGGCGAAGAACACGCCCGTCAGGAACAGGCAGAACGCGAGACCGAGCGGCAGGCACGCGCCCGCCCAGAAGCCGAACTCGGAGGCCAGGTCGGTGTTGCCGAGGGTGGCGTTGGTGTCGACGGCCGAGCCCATCAGGGCGCCGCCGACCAGCATCAGCGGCAGCATGCGGCCGCCGACAAGGAAATTGGCGCTGTCGCCTGCGATTCGTTTGGACACCAGGAAGCCGACGAAGACGACGACGGCGATGCTGATCCCTACGCCGAGAAGAATCATGGCGGAGCCTCCCTTACGGGCTGTGGAGTCTCCCGGGCTTTTGTCCCGCCGTGGAGCGGCCGGCCTCGCCGCCAGACCGCCTGCGTCTCTCGGACCAGACCCGCGTAGCCGGCGGAACCCTAGACGCGCCTCACAGGTGGATGTGAGTCGTCCAACAGAGAAACCCCGCCCCGTTACGGACAAAGGTCGCGTTTGTTAACGGGCTTGTTGCAATTGCCGGGTGGCGGCGCGGGCCAAAGCGTGCCAAGAATGTTCGGCAGGAGTCCGCCATTGGCGCCTTCCCGGACGAGGTGCGTCGTACCCGGTCAGCGACAAGACGGCGCGTGAGGAGCACTCATGGCCGACCAATCCGAACCACTCAATCGCGAAGGCGCCTGGGCGCAACAGGCCGAGGCCGAGCTGCCGGACCGCCGGGAGCGCGAGGAGATCGAGCGCAGCCTGGCCTTCGGGCTGGAGGCCGCGCCGACGATCAACGACCGCAGCATCTCGACGTTCGTCCGCGGCGAGCTGCCGCATTTCGCCGGCGAGCGCGGGACGTTCCTGAAGTGTCCGTTCATCGAGGATGTCAACCAGGTCGACGACGCCGAGGTGGCGATCTTCGGCGTCCCGCTGGATGCGGGTGCCACCTACCGGCCGGGCACGCGGTTCGGCCCGCAGGGCATCCGGCGCTCGACGAACCTGTTCGGCACCTACAACTACGAGATGGGTGTCGATCTGCGCGAGCAGCTCAACATGGTCGACATCGGTGACGTGTTCACCATCCCCGGCAACCTGGAGAAGTCGTTCGACCAGATCAGCCAGGCCATGGCGCACGTCGTGCAGAAGGGCGTGATGCCCGTCGTGCTCGGCGGTGACCATTCCATCGGCTTCCCCACCATCCGCGGCATGGCGCCGTACATGGACGGCAACATCGGCATCATCCATTTCGACCGCCACGTCGACACCCAGGAGACCGACCTCGACGAGCGGATGCACACCACGCCGTGGTTCCACGCGACCAACATCAAGAACGCGCCGGCGACCAACCTGGTGCAGATCGGTATCGGCGGCTGGCAGGCGCCGCGGGCAGGCGTGAAGGTCGGCCGCGAGCGCAAGTCGACGGTCATCACCGTCGGCGACGTGGAGCGGGTCGGCGTCGAGAAGATCGCCGAGATGGCGCTCGGAGATCGCATGGAAGGACGCCAAGGCGGTTTACCTGTCCTTCGACATCGACGTGATCGACGCCGGCTTCGTGCCGGGTACCGGCTGGCCGGAGCCGGGCGGACTGCTGCCGCGTGAGGCGCTCAACCTGGTCGCGCATGGTGTCCGAGCCGGGCCTGGCCGGCATCGAGGTCGTGGAATGCTCGCCGCCGTACGACTGGGCCGAGCAGACCGCGCTGCTCGAGCTCGCGGGTGATCCTCGACAGCCTGGCCACGCCAGATCCGGTCCGGCAAGCTCGGTCAACAAGTCGGCGTCGCTGGCCCGGCGCGCCTGGGGGCCCGTAGCCAAGCCCTCGTAGGCTGCGTGGCATGCGGATCGCCCTGGCGCAGATCCGTCAGCGGCACCGATCCGGCGGCCAACCTCGCGCCTGGTCGAGGACTACACGCGGCGGGCAGCGGACGCGGGCGCGCCGCTGGTGCTGTTCCCCGAGGCGACGATGTGCCGGTTCGGGGTGCCGCTCGGCCCCGCTCGCCGAGCCGCTGGACGGGCCGTGGGCATCGGGCGTGCGCGCGATCGCGGAGCGCGCGGGCATCGTCGTCGTCGCGGGCATGTTCGTCCCCGCCGACGACGGACGGGTGACCAACACGCTGATCGCGACCGGCCCCGGCGTCGACGCCCACTACGACAAGATCCACCTCTACGACGCGTTCGGCTTCACCGAGTCCGACACCGTCGCAGCCGGGCCGCGAGCCGGTGATGATCAGCGTCGACGGCGACTCAGGACCGGTCGGGCTGACGCTGTGTTACGACGTCCGCTTCCCCGAGCTCTACGTCGAGTTGGCTGAGCGAGGCGCGGAGCTGATCACCGTGCACGCGTCGTGGGGCACCGGGCCGGGCAAGCTCGACCAGTGGACGCTGCTGGCGCGCGCCCGCGCGATCGACACGACGGGTTTGGTCGCGGCGGTCGGTCAGGCCTACCCGGGCGACGAGATCGCGGCGTCGGGCCGACCGGAGTGGGCGGCAGCCTGGTCGCCTCCGCGCTCGGTGAGGTGCTGGCTCGGCGGGCGCCGACCCGCAACTGCTCGTCGCCGACGTCGACCTCGCCGCAGCGCAGAAGACCCGGGAGACTATCGCGGTGTTGCGCAACCGCTCGGAATTCACCCGTGCCAGTAGGGCAGAATCGCTGGGGTGACCGATCCCTGGGCCCGCCCGGCAAACCAGCCCCCGCGCGTCCCACCGCGCGCCGCAGTTACCCGCCGCCGCCGGGCTACCGGCCACCGCCGCCGCCTCCACCCCCGTACGGTGGACCACCGCCGCCACACCCGCCCGGACCGCCACAGGCTCCCCCGCTGGGGAACCGCCGCGGACGCCACCGTCGGCGAAGGGCAAGAAATTCCTTCGCGACCCGCTGTCGATCGTGTTGGCCGTCGTCATCGTCCTGGCGCTGGTGATCGCCGGTCTGCTGGGCGGTGAGCTGTACGCGCGCAGCCGCGCCGACACGATCGTCGCCGCCGCCGCCGAGTGCGTGGTCGAGGACGGCGCCACGGCGTCGTTCGGGGTGATGCCGCCGTTCCTGGTGCAGCACATGTCCGGCCACTACACGAACATCCACATCGAGACCGCGGGCAACCAGATCCGTCGACGCCAAGGGCATGAAGGTCAACCTGAACATCAAGGATGTTCGGCTGGAGGACACCGCGGACTCCAGCGGCTCGATCGGCTCGCTGGTCGCCAATTGTCATGGTCGGCCGACGGCATCAAGCAGACCATCCAGGGCTCGATTCCGCTCGTCGGCAGCTTCGTCACCGGGGTGAGCACACACCCGTCCGACGGCACGATCGAGTTGGAGGGTGCGCTGGGCAGCATCATCGCCAAACCGAGGTCGTCCGACGGCGGACTCGCCTTGCAGGTCACGGAGTTGACCGGGCTGGGCTTCACGTTGCCGCGCGAGGCGGTTCAGCCCGCGTTGGACGCGTTCACCTCGCAGCTGACAAAGAACTACCCGCTGGGCATCAAGGCCGACTCTGTCCAGGTCACCGATACCGGTGTGGCGAGCCAGTTTTCGACACAGAACGCGTCGATCCCGAAGGGCAACGACGACCCCTGCTTCCAGCGCCTCTAATCAAGCCCGTCGAGCACCGCGCGAGTACCGGACAGCCCTAACCTCGTCGCGCCGGCGTTCAGCATCGCGATGGCGTCTGCCGCGGTGCGGATGCCGCCACTGGCCTTGACGCCCAACTGGGGAGCGACGGCACCGGCCATCAGCTCAACAGCGCGCACCGACGCGCCGCCTGCCGGGTGAAATCCCGTGGAAGTCTTGACGAAATCGGCCCCGGCGTCCGCGGCGACGCGGCATACGTCGATCAGCGTCTTCTCGTCGCCGAGGCTCAGCAGAGCGGCCGATTCCACGATGACCTTGAGCTGCGCGGTGCCGATCGCGTCGCGCACCGTCGCGATGTCGGTGCGCACATCGTCGTAGCGGCCCGACAGTGCGGCGCCGATGTCGATGACCATGTCGATTTCGCCGGCGCCGTCTCGTACCGCGAGCCGTGCCTCTTCGGCTTTGACGGCCGAAACATGCTTGCCCGACGGGAAACCCGCAACGGCGGCGATGTCGAACTCACCGGTGCGGAACGCCTTGGCCGTGGCGACCATCGTCGGCGAGACGCACACTGCGCACACCTTGAGCTCGGCCGCCTCCTGCAGGAGAGCGGCGACGTCGGGCTCGGTGGCCTCCGGCTTGAGCAGCGTGTGGTCAATGAGGGCGGCCACGTCCTCACGACGAAAGGCGGTCACTAGAACGGTTCTTCGGTGCCGCCGGGATTGCAGCCCGCGCCGAGCATCTGGTCCTCGGTCACCTCGGGCCGCCACGGTTCGAGATTCCAGCTCGTCTTGCCCGGATGGGCGATCTCGGCGAACTGCCAGTGGCAGAGGAACTGGGGCCTCATCCCCGGGATATCGGCGTCGGGTGAGAGCGTCAGCACCTCGGCCCACGCCTCGTCGGCTTGCGCGCTGGTACCGACGTTGCCTGCCGCCAGTCGCCCCGACGCCGTCGGGTACACACGCAGGCTGGAGAGGTCACCCCATTTGGCCCATTCGACGTGATCGACGTACGGAGGTGCAGGGACGGGTTCGGCGAGGGCGGTCGGCGCGAAGGCCACGGACAGCGGAACAGCCACCATCGCTGCGGCGATGGCAAGGCGCGCGAAAGTCATCGGTGGCTAGCGGGACTTCCCTTGGATTTCCAGAATCTTGGGCCGCACATCGACCAGATAGACGCCCGCGGCGACCGCCGCGATCGCCACGCCGGTGATGCCGAGCACTAATGCCAGCAACACACCGACCCCGAGGATCACCAGCCAGACCGGCTTGGTCAGCTTTTCTGCTGCGGTGTAGGCGTCTGGCCGCTGAATCGCAGCGTGCACGAACGCATAGACCGTCGTCACCAGCACAGCGATCTGCAAAACGAAAAGGACGGTACCCACAAGGTGGCTCACAATTAGCAAGCCTATGCGGGTACCGCCCCTAGCGTCGAATTACTTCTGGGTGACCTTCTTGGCCGCAGCCTTCTTGGCGGGGGCCTTCTTGGCGGGGGCCTTCTTGGCGGGGGCCTTCTTGGCGGGGGCCTTCTTGGCGGCGCCCTTCTTCGGCAGCTCGACGCCCACCAGCTTGGCGGCGCGCTCGCCCACCGCGCGGGTCTGCGACGCCACGTTGCCCAGCGCTTCTTCAGTCAGCTCGCGGTAGCTCTCGACGCGCTCGCGGCCCTCTTCCAGCGCCGAGGTGTTGCGCAGCCGCTCCAGTGCGGCCTCGCCACGCTCGACGAGGTTGTTGTACGTGGTCTGCGCGGCGTCCGCGTAGGTCTCGGCGAACTTGCGGAACTCTTCGCTGCTCAGGCGCTCCCGCAGCTCACCGAACTGGCCGGGCAGATCCTCCTGCAGGCGGTTCACGCGGGCACGGGTCTCCTCGACGCGGGCCTCGGCGTCGGTGCGGGCCTCGCCTGCGCGATCACGCAGGGTGGCGACGATCTCGTTAACCCGCTCAAGGGCGAGGTCGGCGGCGCCGACCGCGGCGAGCAGCGGAGCCTTCAGATCGTCAATGTTCGGCTGGTTCTTAGGGGTCTTGGTAGCCATGTCGTACTTCCTTTCACGGTATTTGGGGTTGGCGTTAGTGAGCGGTTCGTCTGGTGTCAGTCAGTCGTCGGCTCCTCACCTGCAGCTGCTTCGTTCTGTTGGCAAAACGACGTGTAGATGTCGAGCAGCACCTGCTTCTGCCGCTCGGTGATCGCCGTGTCGGTGATGATGGCGTCGCGGACCTCGCTCGGCTCGCTCGGCTCGAGAATCCCGGCGCGGATGTAGAGCACTTCCGCGGACACTCGCAACGCCTTGGCGATCTGACTGAGCACGTCGGCGGAGGGTTTCCGCAATCCCCGCTCGATCTGGCTGAGGTAGGGATTACTGACGCCGGCCTTCTCGGCCAACTGCCGCACGGATACCTGCGCCGCCTCGCGTTGCGTGCGGATGAAAGAGCCGATGTCCTGCGCAGCGTTGGACACAACGGCGGCAAGATTTTCATCTTGCGACATGCGTTTGCCCCCTCGGTTGCGCCGGTTATCCGATGTGCGACGCCTTCAACCGTACGTGGGGGTGCTAACTTTTGCAAGCACTCGTTAGCGCAGGTCAGAACAGCAGCTGGGCTACCGTGTAGATGATCAGCCCCGCCAGCGAACCCACGACTGTGCCGTTGATCCGGATGAATTGCAGGTCACGACCCACGTGCAGTTCGATGCGACGACTGGCTTCGTCGGCGTCCCAGCGCTCGATGGTCTCGGTGATGATCGCTGTGATCTCCACCCCATATTCGGTGACCAGATGTTGGGCGGCTCGGATGATCCAGTTGTCGACCTTGTCCCGCAGCTCGGCGTCGTCGCGCAGCGACTCCCCGATGTGCACCACCGAGTTGGCGATGCGCGTCCGCAGCGCAGACGACGGGTCGTCGACTGATTCGAGAATGATCCGCTTCGCGGCGGACCAGGCCGTCTCCGCGGCCTTGGCAACCTCCTCGCGGGCCATGATCTGCTCTTTGACGCTTTCCGCGCGCTCGATCGTCGCTTCGTCGTGTTGCAGGTCGTCGGCGAACTCGAAGAGGAAGCGGGTAGCCGACCGGCGCAGTTCATGGTCGGGATTGCGACGCACCTTGTCGGTGAAGTCCATCAGCTCGCGGTGGATCCGGTCGCCGACGAGGTGGTCGACCCAGCGCGGTGACCATGTGGGCGAATCGCGCTCGACCACGCGCTCGATGATTTCGCCCCCGTTGAGCGACCACTGGAACGCCCGGTCAGCAAGCAGCTGGAGCAGCGCTTCCTGACGACCCTCGGCCAGCAGAGAGGCCAGCACCCGTCCGATCGGCGGGCCCCACTTCGGCTCGGCGATGCGCTTGACGATCATCCGGTCCAGCACATGCTGCACATCCTCGTCGCGCAGCATTTCCACCAGCACGCGCAGCACGGTCGAGGTCTCGGCCGCGACGCGCTGGGCGTGCGACGGCTCGGAGAGCCATTTGCCGAGCCTGCCCGCGATCTGGGCGTCACGCAGCTTGGTCTCGACGACCTGCGGAGACATGAAGTTCTCCCGGACAAAGGTGCCGAGGCCCTCGCCGAGCTGGTCCTTCTTGCGCTTGATGATCGCAGTGTGCGGGATCGGGATGCCCAACGGGTGCTTGAAGAGCGCGGTGACCGCGAACCAGTCCGCCAGCGCGCCGACCATGCCTGCCTCCGCGGCAGCACGGACATAGCCGACCCAGGGCGCCGCGCCGTTGGACTGCGCCCAGGTGCAAAGAAGAAAGACGATCGTGGCGCCGACCAGGAAAGACAGCGCGACGACCTTCATCCGTCGAAGCCCGCGGAGACGCTCGGCGTCCGCTGCGCTGTCCGCGCCGGCAAGCGACTCAGCGAAGCTGGTCCGCGCCTCTAACGCGCGCCCACCGGCGTCCGGTCTGTGTGCCACACGTCCATCATCCGCTAAGACGCCACGGTGCTGCCCCTCCGACAACATTCGCTGTCAAGATCGCCGTAGTATCGGTGGAGACTTAGGGAACGGATCACGGCGACAGTGACAGAGCAGACATCGGCGGTTGCGGTCAAGACCGATGGCCGCAAACGGCGCTGGCACCAGCACAAGGTGGAGCGGCGCAACGAACTGGTAGATGGCACGCTGGAAGCTGTCCGAAGACGCGGTAGCAACATCAGCATGGACGAGATCGCCGCCGAGATCGGCGTCTCCAAGACGGTGCTGTATCGGTACTTCGTCGACAAGAACGACCTGACCACCGCGGTGATGATGCGGTTCGCTCAGACCACGCTGATCCCCAACATGGCAGCGGCGCTGTCGTCGAACCTGGACGGCTTCGCGCTGACCCGCGAGATCATCCGCGTCTACGTCGCGACCGTTGCCGCCGAACCGGAGCCGTACCGGTTCGTCATGGCCAACAACTCGGCGAGCAAGAGCAAGGCGGTCGCGGACTCCGAACAGATCATCGCGCGGATGCTCGCGGTGATGTTGCGTCGCCGGATGGCGGAGGTCGGCATGGACACCAAGGGCGTCGAACCGTGGGCCTACCACACAGTCGGCGGAGTTCAGCTGGCCACGCACTCGTGGATGTCGAATCCGCGGATGAGCACCGACGAGCTGATCGACTACCTGACGATGCTGTCGTGGAACGCGCTCTGCGGCATCGTGGAAGTCGGCGGATCTTTGGAGAAGTTCCGCGAGATGTCGCACCCGTCGCCGATGTTGCCGCAACAATTACTCGCTAATGAGTAAGCCTGCCGCATTTCCTGCCCACTGGACACACGAGCCTCACGACTATCTCGTCTACCGAGAAGGCGACCTGGTCGCGGACATCGACGCAGGCGCCACGCCGGGCTTCAAGGGTAAGAAGGCCGACGCGCCTGCCCTTCAGGCGGAGCGCAATCAGCGCTTCGCGGAGCTGCAAGAGATGCTCTACGCCCGCAGCCGAACCGCCGACGACAACCGGTCGATCCTGCTGGTACTGCAGGGTATGGACACTGCAGGCAAGGGCGGAATCGTCAAACATGTTGTCGGAGCGGCGAATCCCCAAGGAATCCGCTACCACGCGTTCGGTGTGCCGTCCGAGGAGGAGCGCAAGCACCACTACCTGTGGCGGATCAGGCGGGCGCTGCCACCCGCGGGGCACATCGGTGTGTTCGACCGTTCGCACTACGAGGACATCCTGGTGGTACGGGTGCACGACCTCGTGTCGCCCGAGGTGTGGGGCAAGCGCTACGACGAGATCAACCGGTTCGAGAAGAAGATCGTCGACGACGGCACCACGATCATCAAGGTGGCGATGTTCGTCTCGCTCGACGAGCAGAAGAAGCGGCTGTCCGAACGGCTGGAGCGGCCGGACAAGTATTGGAAGTACAACCCGGCCGATGTCGACGAGCGCCTGCTGTGGCCGAAGTACCAAGAGGCCTACCAGGCGATGCTCGAACGCACGTCGACGGATTATGCGCCGTGGCACGTCGTTCCATGTGACCGCAAGTGGTACAGCAGGCTGGCCACCCTCGAGCTGCTGATCGAGGCGCTCGAACAGCTCGATTTGGCTTGGCCCCCAGCCGATTTCGACATCGAGGCCGAGAAGGCCCGGCTCGCAAAGGCCTAGCCTGACAACCGCGCTTCGCCACTGGCACACGGACCACACTGGCAGCGATACCGATTGACTCCGTAGCGTCCCCATGCCAATTAGCCTGCTGACACGCGAATATCACCGACCCTGGGCAAACTGATCGGCCACAGCCGGCCGGATACGATACGTGCCATGCCCGCTGATCACGCGGCCACGGAGGCTGTGACTCACATGGCCGCCGGCCAGATGGTCGGCTTTCCCGTGCCGCCCGACCAACAGGTCAACGTGTCGAACTGGCAGCAACCACGCAATCTTCGTTGGGCCTTCCGACACATGCGTGAAATCATCCCGACGCAACTGATTTCGGCCGGAACCGGCAGTCCATGCCCGCTGCCGGCGACGGGAATCGAGCTTGGGAATCCGGTCGTCCTGCGGGTCGACGGAAGTTCGTCGACGGTCGAGGAGATCTTCGCCGGCACATTCACCGATGCCGTGATGGTGGTACACGACGGCGCTGTCGTTGACGAGCGCTACTTCGACGGAGTGACCGAAACGACCAGGCATCTGCTGATGTCGGTGTCCAAGTCAATTGTCGGATGTGTAGCGGGCGTCCTGGTGGCCCAGGGCCGCCTCGACCCGCAGGCGGCCGTAACCGACTACGTTCCCGAGGTAGCCGGATCGGGATACCGTGGGGCGAGCGTGCGTGATGTCCTTGACATGCGTACCGGCGTGGCGTTCCGGGAAACATATACCGCCCTCGATTCCGAGGTTCGGATGATGGAGCGGTCGATGGGCTGGGCCCCGGCGCTGATTGACGATCCTCGGGGGGCCTACGCCTACCTGGCGACCATCTCCCCCGAGGGACCGCATGGCGGTGCGTTTACCTACCGGTCGGCCGACACCGACATGCTGGGTTGGGTGTGTGAACGTGCCGCAGGCGAGCGGATGGCCGATCTGATCTCGACGCTGATCTGGCAGCCGATGGGCGCAGAATTCGACGCCGAGATCACTTGCGATCCGGTTGGCACCGCGGTTCACGACGGGGGCATCTCGGCGACGCTTCGCGACCTCGCTCGGTTCGGTCACATGATTCTTGAAAACGGTCTCGTCGACGGGAGACAGGTGACGCCCGCGGGATGGCTGGCCGATGCCTTCGACCCGGCACCGGGCGTGCGGGAGGCGTTCGCCCACACCGAAAACGAGGCGATGTTGCCAGGGGGCTGGTACCGCAACCAGTTCTGGTTTCTTCGTACCGAAGCGGGTCCGATCCTGTTGTGCCTGGGGATTCATGGGCAGCTGGTATTCGTCGACCGAACCTCCCGCACCGTGATTGTCAAGCTGTCATCCTGGCCAGATGCCCAGAACCCCGACTATCTGGCGAACACCTTGCGGGCGTGCGGCGCCATCACGGCCAAGCTAGCCGCCTGAGCCCTAACAGAACTGGCCGCACGGATTCGACGGAAATAGCCTCAAGCTGGGCCGATCGGTGCATGCTCAGTCTTACCCGTTGCATATGGGTGTGCCGGACGGCTGCGTCGCATTCGGGGCAACCGACGACACCTCGTTTGCCAGGGAGCCGCGATGATCCAGACGCTCCATCCGCTCGACCCGCCGACCGAGGACGAGTTCCACCAGGCGGCGAGGATCCTGCCGCGCAACCACGGCGTGGACGGCCCGAGGGGCGCGCGATCATGGCCTGCCTCCACCGAGGTTCCGAAACGAGTTGGTCCTCAGGGGAATTCCAGAATCAAGATGCCCTCGCGGTGGCTGAATGCTGCTACGGCGACTGATAGGAGTAGTGATCGAAGTGTCGGAAAAGATGGTTATCCACAACGTCATCGGCGGAGAAATCCAGCCCGCATCCGATGGCCAGATGATGGATATCGTGAATCCGTCGACCGGCGAGGTGTACGCATCGGCGCCTAATTCTTCTGCCAAAGATGTCGACGACGCATGCCAAGCGGCGGCAAAGGCGTTCGAGAAGTGGCGGTGGTCCACCCCGAGTGAACGGCAACGTGCGCTGCTCAAGCTCGCCGATGTGGTCGAGCAGAACGCCGAGCAACTCGTCGAGATCGAGAGCGAGAACACGGGCAAGCCGATCTCGCTCACCATGTCGGAGGAAATCCCGGCGATGGTCGACCAGATACGGTTCTTCGCTGGTGCCGCGCGGGTTCTCGAGGGGCGGTCGCAGGGCGAATACATGCGCGGATACACCTCGTCGATTCGCCGCGAGCCGGTCGGCCCGGTCGCGCAGGTGGCCCCGTGGAACTACCCGATGATGATGGCGGTGTGGAAGTTCGCGCCTGCGTTGGCCGCGGGATGCTCCGTGGTGCTCAAGCCGTCGGACACCACGCCCGCATCCGCATACTGGATGGTGGAGAAGATGCAGGATATCTTCCCGCCCGGAGTCTGCAACTTGGTCTGCGGCGACCGCGACACCGGCGCCGAGCTCGTCGCCCACCCGGTACCGGAAATGGTGTCCATCACCGGGTCCACCCGGGCGGGAATGGCCGTCGCGACCAGCGCCGCAAAGGACGTGAAACGCACCCACTTGGAACTCGGCGGGAAGGCACCGGTGATCATCTTCAACGATGCCGACATTGAGGCGGCAGTCGAAGGGCTAACGGCCGCAGGCTATTTCAACGCCGGACAGGACTGCACCGCGGCGACCCGCATGCTGATCCAGGACGGTGTCTACGACGAATTCCTCTCGACGATGACCGAATCGGTGCGCAGCACCAAGACCGGATATGACCCCGCAGACACGGACATCCTCTTCGGCCCCATCAACAACGCCAACCAGATCAAGCACGTGTCGGGTTTGGTGTCGCGCGCCCCCGAGCATGCTCGAATCCTGGCCGGCGGCAAGCCAAAGGAAGGCTCGGGCTTCTTCTACGAGGCGACGCTGATCGCCGATCTGAATCAGGACGATGAACTGATCCAGACCGAAATCTTCGGCCCGGTCGTCACCGCACAACGGTTCAGTGACGAGGAAGAGGCGATCGCATTCGCCAACGGCACCGAATACGGGCTCGCGTCATCGGTATGGACCAAGAACGTTGATATCGCGGCCCGGTTGGCGGCGCGATTGGACTTCGGCTGCGTGTGGATCAACACCCACATTCCGTTGGTGGCAGAGATGCCGCACGGCGGCTTCAAGCACTCCGGCTACGGCAAGGACCTGTCCATGTATGGGTTGGAGGACTACACACGCATCAAGCACGTCATGCATCACCACGGCTTCGAGGGCTGAGCTTGGCGATTCGCATCGTTTCGAACTCGCCCAACCGACAAAGAATGAGGTAGTCATCATGCGCATAGAGGCTCACGACCCGAACCATCGCGTTGAGACGGATCTTCAGGACAAGGGGCTCTCGCACAACGCCGTCGGCTTGCTCGGGGGTACGGTCCTCGGCATCTCCTCGGTGGCTCCGGCCTATGCGCTGACAGCCACGATCGGCATCCTGGTGGCCGAGTCGGGCTCCAAAATGCCGGTGATTATCATCGCCGGATTCCTGCCGATGTTCTTCGCCGCGTACGCCTACCGTGAGCTCAACAAGGTCGCACCCGACTGTGGGACGTCATTTACCTGGACCACCAAGGCTTTCGGGCCGTATGTCGGCTGGCTGGGCGGGTGGGCGGCGGTGCTGGCGACGGTGATCGTGTTGTCCAACCTGGCCGGTGTCGCGGTGCAGTTCTTCTACCAGTTCATCGGTGATCTGACGGGCAGCGAATCTATCGGCGCGCTGTGGGAGAACAAACTGATCAACGTGGCCACCTGTCTGGTCTTCCTGGCGATCGCGACGGCGGTGTCGTACCGCGGCATCACCACCACCGAACACGTCCAGTTCATCCTGGTCGGGTTCCAGATGGTCGTCCTGGTACTGTTCGCGGTAATGGCGCTGGCGAAATCCGGCTCCTCGGAGACCGGCATGTCGTTCAGCCTCGACTGGTTCAGCCCCGCCGGCCTGACAATGTCGGCGTTCATCGCGGGTCTGTCCGGTTCGATCTTCGCGTTCTGGGGCTGGGACACCGCCCTGACGGTCAACGAGGAGTCCAAGGATTCTGAAAAGACCCCCGGCCGCGCTGCGCTGCTGTGCGTCCTGTCGATCCTGCTGACCTACCTACTGGTCGCCGTCGCGACCCAGATGTACGCCGGAGTCGGAACCGAGGGGCTGGGTCTGGGAAATGAGGAGATCTCCGACAATGTCTTCGGCGCCCTCGCCGAACCCGTGATGGGCAGCCCGTTCAACCTGTTCCTGTTCCTTGCCGTGGTGGCCTCGAGTGCCGCCAGCCTGATCACCACATTCCTGCCGACCTCGCGGACCATGCTGGCGATGGGCACCTACAAGGCCTTCCCCGAGCGCTTCGCCACCATCCACCCCCGGTACCTGACACCGTCCTACGCGTTGATTGCGGCCGGCATCGGCTCGGCGTTGTTCTACTCGATCCTCACGTTCACCAGCGAGAACGTGCTCACCGACACGATCTACTCGCTCGGCATCATGATCTGCTTCTACTACGGACTGACCGCGTTCGCCTGCATCTGGTACTTCCGCAACGAGCTGTTCGCAAATGCCCAGAGCTTCGTGTTCAAGCTGCTGTTCCCGTTGCTGGGCGGGCTTGGTCTGCTCGCGGTCTTCCTGATCACGCTTCGCGACAGCGCCTCGCCCGACTACGGCAGCGGCGCGAGCATCGCCGGCGTCGGCCTGGTCCTGATCCTTGGTCTCGGGATGATCCTGCTCGGCGTGGTACTCATGCTGGTCATGCGCGCGCGTCAGCCGGCGTTCTTCCGTGGCGAAACACTGCGCAAGGACACGCCGCTACTCGTCGTCGACGAGCCGTAGCGGTCGGCCCGCGATTCAGTGCATGTGCGCCGCTGAATCGGCGGCGAGGTGGTCTGCCGTGCCGGTGTGGCAGGTCCCGCCCTCGGCCTTCGGCGTAGGGGCGACATCGATCGACGGGTTCTGGTCGAAGAACCCAAACGGCTTCAGCCAGAACGAAATCGTATCGACCGGCATGATTGGCCAGTCCTCCACACGGGTGATGTGGTGGATGCCGAAGACGTACCACAGCACGACGTCGGCCTTCTCGAGCGGCGCGTCGTCCTTCATCCACTCCGTCAGACCGGTGTCAACGCTGGACTGCGTGGGGTACTTGCCGCACGGCCAGCGTTCGTCGTCGTCGTGCCGCGTGACCCACAGGGTGTGACCGATCACGGGTGCCCGAAGATATTGCGGCGTAGAAGGATCCATCAGGGCTGGGAACGCGGCGCCGGGAACCAGTTTGTAGGCGACCGGGGTGCCGAGCCGGTTCAGCTTGTCCGGGTTCACCACCTTCCAACCGCGCTGTGTGTTCCAGTCGTAGTCGCGCGCACCTGTCTTCTCGGAGGTGATCGGGGTGGACGTGGTGACCACAGCGAGCCCGTAGGGGTTTTCGTCGGATACGGGTGGTGCGACCGAGTCGACTTCGACGACAGTATTCGCCGAACCGTCGACGTCCAGGTCGAGGCGAGCAACGAGGAAGTGCTGGTGGATCGGCGCGTAGGTGCGGTTGTCGACGACGGTGCCGTAGGGCGGCGCGGCCTCGCCCTCGGCAAAGGGGGTGGTGACCATGATGCCGGTCGCGCGGACCTCACACTCGATGTTGCCGTCCTGGTAAAAGCGCCAGTAAATGAGGTACTCGTAGTTCGCGACGGTGACGTGGCAGGAGATCACCATGCGACGCTGGCGGCGTACCTCGGCACCGGTGACCAGATCGACGTGCTTCCACAGCACGGCGTTGTCCTCTTCGTGTAGACAGATCGCGTTCTTTATCTCGTACGGTGCGCCAGCGGAGTCGTGCAGCACCGCGTCGAGGTAACGGATCTCGCCGAGGCAATCGCAGCCGAGTTCCAGCGAGGTGGTCATGAAGCCCAGTCCCCACTCGCCGATGTCGTAGGCGGTCCTGCGGTAGTGCTCGAACGTGGGGTCACGGTAGGGCACCACCATCTCGGCGAATGACATGCGGTACGCGATGTCGCGCGGTTCCCCGTGATCGTCATAGGCGACCTGGTAGATCACCGGGCCCTCGCGATAGTTGAACCCGAGACGCATCGACCAGTTCTGCCAACGCAATTCGGTGCCCTCGAGCGTGAAGGACGTGCCCTCAGGCTGAGTGATGTGCAGCGGTTTCAGATCGGTGCGCTGCTCACCCTTCCACGCACCTGGCACGTACTCTCCGTCCACGGCCGGCATTCCGACGTCGTACTCATCCTCGATCTCGAGGAGTTCGAGCGTGTTCATGTCCACGACGACCTTCAGGCCCGGAACCGGGTGGGCGTACGGATTCCCGTCGGGGGTCTCGCGAATCCACAAGTCACACCAGCCCAGCCGTCGGTCACGGTACTTCTCGGGCATCAGCGCTTTGCCGTAGGTCCAGACGTCGACGATGAGAAGGCTTGTATCCGTGATGCCGCGCTCGCGCAGTTTGGCGATGAGGTCCGGGTGTTCACGAAGCCGGTCGTTGACCTCGTGGAACTCGTCGACGGTGAAGTTCGGAATGGCGTCGGGAACATGCTTGATCGAAAGGACGGCATCGCCGGTGAGGTCGACCGTCGCTTCATATGTCTTGTTGTCCAAACGGTTCCAGACCACCGCGAACGAGTGCCGTGGCATCGCGTCTCCGGCTCGCCAGGCCAACACCTCCTGCTTGGCGGGCTCCATCAACTCAATCGAAGCGAAGCGGAAGGTGTCGGTGACGTGCCCGTCGCGGCGCAGTATTTCGGTGGTTCGTTTGAACTCGTCTGCACTCAGTGGTTCCAGCGGGTGCGATGCCATCGCCAACCACCCTTCCAGGCCCCGACCCGACGGCCGACATGCGTGACCCGATCAGGGTCGAGCCGGCGAGCCCGGGCCTCTCGCAGAGCCGTGGACGACCGCTACTGACAGTCGGACGATACCTCGGGAAAGCAACGCTGAACGCGAATATCAGTCGGGCAGTTCAATTGGCCCGATCTCACCAAACACGTCCCCTGGACCCGGATTGTCCGGATGGGTACGACCTCCGAAATGCCGCTGGATACCCCAGACCGCGTTCAACGCGGTCTGCACCGCGCCCTCCACCCACGCGGGAGTCCACGAGATGTCGTCGCCCGCTAGGAAGATGCCCCGCTGATGGGCGGGCAATTCGTCCTGCATGAAGTGCGAGTACATCCGCAGGTTGTATCGGTAGTGTCCAGGCAGCGCGCCCTTGAATGCGCCGAGGGAGTACTCATCGGCCTCCCAGGACACGGTGATCGGGTCGCCGACGATGTGGCTGGCGATGTCGACGTCGGGGTAGATCTTCTTGAGCGCCGAGAGTGCGAGCCGAACCCGATGCTCGACCGAATGCGGCAGCATCTTCAAGGCGTCACTCATCCAGGAGTAGGTAAGGCAGATCACGGCCGGTTGATCGTCGCCGTTGTCAAAAAGGTAGGTCCCCCGGGTCAACCGGTCGGTCAGCGTCGTACTCATCACGTCGCGGCCGGTGTTCGGATCCTTGTCCTTCCAGAACGGCCGGTCGACCATCACGAAAGTCTTCGAGGACTGCATGTATCGCGTCCGGTCCAACGCGGTCCACAGCTTGTACGAAAACAGGCTCTCGTCGCACGTGATCTGGGTGGTCAGCAGCCAACCCTGACAGGTCACAAGCACCGCTGGGAAGCGCCGGGCCACCCCCCATACGTCTGTGATCTCAAACCCATTGTCGGCGTGCGCCATTCGCGCCACACCCGGCCTAGTCCCACCGGAGTGCAGCGAAGCCAGCGACGTGCCCGCCGGCCAGTGAATGAGGCTCGGCGGTGCGAACTCCCACAGGCCACGCGGCACCTGCTCGGCGCCACCGACGATGAGGCGCTGGTCTTCGTCGCAGTTGGTCATCACGACGCGGAAGATCTCCAGCATCGAGTTCGGGAAATCCGAGTCCCAACCCCCGGTCCCGAAACCGACCTGACCAAACACTTCTCGGTGATGGAAAGACAACTTGGAGAACGCGTCCGAACTCGCCACGAAGTCGTAGAACGTGCGGTCGTCCCAGATCGGCACCAGCTTGTTCCACAGCGACTTCAGGCTCGCAACATCACGGATTCGGATCGCATCCTGAATCTTGGTGAATCCCACTTCTCCCAAGGCGTCGGCCCAGGCCGCCGCCACCTCCTGGAATAGCGCAGGCAGGGTTCCGGGCTGCTCGGCGTAATGCGTCGTACCTTCGATATGGATGACCGTGCTGTTAGACCCCGGCGTCAGCGGGTTGGGAAACGGTGAGGTCTTCAGTCCCAGTAGGTCGACGTAGTGATAGAAGGAGGTCGACGAGACCGGGAACCGCATTCCGCCCAGCTCTGCGATCACGCCGGTCGGCGCACCCTCGAATTGCTGTGAGCGCAACCGGCCACCCATGTGGGAGGCCTCGTACACCACTGGCCGCAGGCCCAGTTTCATCAGTTCGTATGCCGCGACCATGCCGGACATCCCGGCCCCCACGATCGCGACCTCCTCGCCGAGGCGCTCCTCGGGGATCGAGCCGATTCCGGCCGGGTGGGTGATCCAGTCGTCGAAGGGAAATGGAAAGTCGGGGCCGAACATCGTGACCGGCCGCTCTGCATTGTCTTCCGTGAAAGTGAATTCGTTCGCCATGTCCACGGCCTCCAATGCTTGACCGCAGCCAGCTACTTGACGTAAGAGAGCGGGGTCAGAGCGGGGGGACTGGGTAGCGGCTCCGATTGGTAATTATTGCGGATGCCGTCGATGTAGTGCCGGCAGCGCGGTGTGAGCCCGTCCGCCGTCTGCATCCGCCCTTTGGTGACCAGGATGCCCAAATCGGCGCCACAGAACCGGAAATCTCCAGGGCCGTAGACCCGCAGGAAGAACGCCTCGTCCTCGCCAGTGATTTCGTGCCAGTCGTTGCTCACCCGCGCGAACTCGAGTTCGCCGTCCTCGCTGAGATGCCATGTGCCAGTCCGAGGTGCGGCCAGAAGCCGCTCGACCGAATTGACGGTGGTCTCCTTCATGATCAACTGTGACCAAACGTCAACGGCGGCAAGGTCACGCCAGCGGTCGTTGATCTCTTCGACGTTTACCGTGTAATCCACGTCCATGAATTCCAGGAGATGGAACAAGAACAGCGGTACGTCGGCGTATGCGCCCGCCGTCACGTTTGTCATCGACGAGGCACCGGAAATGCGCGGATTGATTTCGCCGAGGTATACCTCATCGGTGTCGAGGTCGATCAAGACGTCGACCTCGAGGAACCCCAGATAGCCTTCTTGCGCGAGCCGATCCCCCATCTTGCGCACGTGGCTGATAGCGCTGGCGCGGTGATTGTCGGAAAGCGCTTCGGGGAACAGATCGTTTCCACACCAGCCGCCCTTGTACGGGGTCAGCTCGGGATAGCCCGTCAGATCGGTCATGAAGGGCCCGACCACGGTGCCGTGCCGGGTGATACAGGCCTCCACCGCGGCGGCCTTGTTGTTGATCCGCTTCATCACCTTCAACTCTTGCCCCATCATGTGCTCGGCGTTGTCGTCCCAGTCCGCCTCTGACCTGATGAAGAACGTCGTCTTGCCGGAATCGCCGTAGGGCGTCTGTACCACCAGATCGGCGCCGAGCTTGGCCGAGTCGGCCAGCGCCCGCAACTCGGTATAGGCATTGGCGTTGCCGATCACGTTCGGCACTGAAGGAGCGCCGGCCTCGTTGCCCAGTTGGGTGGTGACGATCTTCGAATCAAGCCGCCGCCGCAGGGAATCCGGCGGCAGAATCAGCTTGTAGCCCAGTTCGCGACAGATCTCCTCGGTTTCCTCGTCAAAGAAAACCATCGCCACCATCGGTGTGCCACCACGGCGTTTGAGGTAAGCGCGCACCTCCGAATCGCGCAGCAGATAGTTGTTGATGTGCTCGCTTGACTCGAACTCGACGTACGGCTTGTTCTTCGGAGTAAAGACGCGCGGATGCGCACCGTCCCACGAGTCGTAATAGGCGACGTACTGGAAATTGCGCACCCAGCGGTCGATGCCGAGCAAATTGAACGCCGTCGGGCCAACGAAGTAGATCGGCTGCACATTCGTGCGGAAAAACGTCCGTATCTCGGCGATTCCGTTCAGCGAGCCGCCGCTACCGAAGAGCCGCGACAAGGTTCGTTTAGGAGAGGTCGACGACTTCCGCTGACGGGTCTTGCGAGTCTTTTGTTCGGCCATTTTCGCCTCCTGCGGCTTCGACCTCCCCCGGCGTCGTCACGACGCATCGAGCGTGAGTCGAGCGTAGGCCGACGCCCGCCGACCGTTAGTCAAACGGTGCGAAATCCGCGTGCATACCTCATTTACCCGACCGATCGGACTTGCCGTGGCGACTCCGGCCCGCGATAACGCCCAGTTGCCTCGGGTTCTCCGCGGCGGACGGCCGGCCCGCAAGCGCCCCTGCGATCGCGTCAAACGCGCGCAGCGTGTCCTGGTTGTACCCGGGATTTTGCGGATCCGGCCAGCTCGACAATTTCACGCACACAGTGCGCGTGCGGCGGGTCACGTGGACCAGTTGACCGTAGATGCCTTGGCACAGCAGCACATCACCGTACGGTCCTGGGCGGAACCAGAACTGATTGCGATACCACCCCCCGGGCATCGACACCTCGGCGGGAGAGCCAATAAACACGGACCGCGCGTCGGCATCGACCGCCCACGCCTCGCGCAACCACCGCGAGCCGATCACCGTTCGCGTGCCGTCGCTCTCGTCTTTTACGGCGCCGCCGTCAAGCAGCATCTGGCCGAACCTCGCTAGATCCCTCGCGGTCGCGCACATGCCTCCGTCGTGCACAGCCGTGCGCAGGCCGTCACAAAGGATCTCGGCATCAAACTCTGCGCCGAGCGGCTGCCAGATCAGTGTCGACATCAACTCAGCCATCGGCTTGCCAGCCGCTCGTTCACAGACCCAGCCCAACACATCGGTTTCCGCAGAACGGTATAAGAAACGTTGGCCATGCGGTGCTTCGGCCGACAGCCCGATGAGATACCGATACAGCTCCGACGGCGATGCCTCGCCCGGCGGCGGCGCCGCGCTGATCCACCGCGCCAGCTGCCTCGCCTCGGAGTCCGGGTCAAGGTAATCCTCGCGGAATCGCACGCCGCTGCGCATGTCGAGCAGGTGCCGCACTGTCGCACCGGCGTAGCCGCTGGCCGCCAGCTCTGGAACGTAGTCGGTGACTGGCTGGTCGGTGTCCAGCAGGTTGCGGTCGACCAGTGCCGCCGCGACACATCCGACCACCGACTTCGATATCGACATCACCGCATGCGTTCGGTCGGGGGCTCCCTCAGGTGCATACCACTCGGCCACCAGGGCGCCGTCCTGCATCACGACATAGGCGTCGGTGTACGTGTAGGTCATGACTTGTCCCGCCGACACCACTGATCCGGCCACATTCGTCAGCGTCACCTCGGTGGCGACAGTAGGTACATTCGCCGGGGTCAACTCTCGGGACGCGCGCGTTCGGCGAGGAATTGGCAGTGTCGGCAGGATCTCTTTCACGTGCCAGAACGCCCAGCGATTAAACGGCGGCAACTGCCAGTTCTCGGCCGTCACTTGACCACCGGCCGCCGACCCATCGCCGCCACCAGTTGACATAAGACCCGATGGTAGGCACCGCTTCGCGGCGGCGTAACGACCGCAGCGAGGCGCGCGCTACGGCGCGCTTCGGGTCAATCAGGTTAAAGCGGCCCTCGCCGACGATTCGCTCCCGGCCACAACTCGCGAAGAAGCTGTGGCTTGGGCCGCAGGGTATTCGTTCGCCGGAGCGCGCCACCGGAATCAGTACTTGTAGAAGCCCTGGCCCGACTTCTTGCCCAGCTGACCCGCCTCGACCATCCTCAGCAGCAGCGGCGGCGGCGCATAGTGCGGGTCCTTGAGCTCCTCGAACATCGAGTCCGCGATGAGTTTCATGGTGTCGAGCCCGATCAAGTCGGACAGCCGCAGCGGACCCATCGGATGCGACAGGCCGGCGACGATGGCCGTGTCGACGTCTTCGACGGTGGCCACACCCGCCTCGACCATCCGGATCGCGGACAACAGGTAAGGCACCAACAGCGCGTTGACGACGAACCCGGACCTGTCCGAGCATCGCACCACCTGCTTGCCCAGCACCTGACTCGCGAACTGCTCCGTGCGCTCCGCGGCCGAATCCGTCGTCACCAGCGTGCGGACCAGCTCGACGAGTGGCAGCACCGGGACCGGGTTGAAGAAGTGCAGGCCCAGAACGCGGCCCGGATTCTGCGTTGCCGCAGCGATTTTCATGACGGGGATGCTCGACGTGTTCGACGCCAGCACCGCGTCGGGATCGGTGACGATCTTGTCGAGTTCGGCGAAGATCTGCGCCTTGACCGACTCATCCTCGATGACCGCCTCGATGACCAGCTGACGGTCGGACAGATCGGCAAGGTTCGTGGTGAACCGCAGATTCGCCAGTGCCCCGTCACGCTCGCGCTCGGTGATCTTGCCGACGCTCACGCCCCGCTCGAGTGATTTGGTGATGCGCGCTTTGCCCGCGGTGGTCAGCGCCTCGGTGGGCTCGTAGACCAACACGTCGACGCCGGCCCGCGCCGACACCTCGGCGATGCCGGCGCCCATCTGCCCTGCGCCGATCACGCCTACTCGTTCGATTGCGTTGCTCAATGCTGAACTTCCTCTCGCACAAGCGTCAGGCCCCGCCCAGCACTTCTGGGCAGGGCCTGCGCTGTCAATACCTATGCGGCTTAGTGGCTTCCGTCTCCGGTTCCACTTCCTCAACGCGGGCTACGCCCGCTTGATCGTCAGTGGAACTGACCCTCTTCGGTCGAGCCGGCAAGCGCGGTGGTCGACGACGTCGGGTCCACCGTGGTGGCGATCCGGTCGAAGTAGCCCGCGCCGACCTCACGCTGGTGCTTGGTCGCGGTGTAACCCCGCTCCTCGGCGTCGAATTCGCGCTCCTGCAGCTCGACGTACGCCGACATCTGGTTGCGGGCGTAGCCGTAGGCCAGATCGAACATCGAGTAGTTCAGGGCGTGGAAGCCGGCCAGCGTGATGAACTGGAACTTGAAGCCCATCGCGCCGAGCTCCTTCTGGAACTTCGCGATCGTCGCGTCGTCCAGGTGCTTGCGCCAGTTGAACGACGGCGAGCAGTTGTAGGCCAGCATCTGGTCCGGGAACTCACTCTTGACGCCCTCGGCGAACTTCGCCGCCAGCTCGAGATCCGGGGTGCCGGTCTCCATCCAGATCAGGTCCGAGTATGGCGCGTACGCCTTGGCGCGGGCGATGCACGGCTCCAGGCCGTTCTTCACCCGGTAGAAGCCCTCGGCGGTGCGCTCACCGGTGATGAACGGCTGGTCGCGCTCGTCGACATCGGAGGTGATCAATGTGGCGGCTTCGGCATCGGTACGGGCGATGACGAGCGTCGACACGTCGGCGACGTCGGCCGCGAGGCGGGCCGAGGTCAGAGTGCGGATGTGCTGTTGGGTCGGGATCAGCACCTTGCCACCGAGGTGACCGCACTTCTTCTCCGACGCCAGCTGGTCCTCCCAGTGCGAGCCCGCGACACCGGCCGCGATCATGGCCTTCTGCAGCTCGTAGACGTTCAGCGCGCCGCCGAAGCCGGCCTCACCGTCGGCGACGATCGGGGCGAGCCAGTTCTCGACGGACGTGTCGCCCTCGACCTTGGCGATCTGGTCGGCGCGCAGCAGTGCGTTGTTGATGCGGCGCACCACCTGCGGCACCGAGTTGGCCGGGTACAGGCTCTGGTCGGGGTAGGTGTGGCCGGACAGGTTCGCGTCACCGGCGACCTGCCAACCGGACAGGTAGATGGCCTTCAGGCCGGCGCGCACCTGCTGCACCGCCATGTTGCCGGTCAGCGCGCCGAGCGAGTTGACGAACTCCATGTCGTGGAGCTGTGCCCAGAGCACCTCGGCACCGCGGCGGGCCAGCGTGGCCTCCTCGACTACAGAACCCTGCAGCGCCACCACGTCCTCGGGGGTGTAGGTGCGCTCGATGCCCGTCCACCGGGGATTAGTGTCCCAGTCGTGCTGGATCTGTTCGGGTGACTTCGGCGTGCCAACGGTAGACATTGGGCTGCTCCTTCCGTTGCAAGTCGCTGGACGCGTTACTCCCTCGTAGGTTGTTAACGCTCCAGCGTCTTCACTTGTGTGCTAACCCGAGCATGCACCAGTACATAAGCGCTGGTCCACCTGTTTCAATTGTGAATTTTCGTAAACATGCTCAGTTAACTTGCGAAGATTGCAAAGACGGCTCGACCTGTACCGGTTCAGTAGCTACTCACAGGTAACCTAGTTTTAGCTGGTCAGTACGCTTGTACTGTTTACCGATTCGATTCAGAGCGCGAAGAGAGCTGCGACGGCCTTTGTCTCCTCGCCGACCGCATATGTGAGCGTTCTAACAGTGCGGTCCGCCAGATCGGCACTGAACTGTTCGGTGGATCCCGGCGGGTGCACATGCGAAATGATCTCCAGCTTGTCGCCGAGGGCGATCGGTGCGTCGTGCTCGATCGTCACCCGGATCGGCTTGTGCAGGAGTTCGGGCGTGTTGAAGAGATAGTCCTCGATGACGGTCCAGTAGACCGAGTTGTTCATATGGTCGAACAGGTCGATGTCGGAGACACGCACCGGGTATTCGCGAATCTCGGCGGCGTCCTCGCGGCTACCGGCCTTCAGATACGGCTTCCACCTCAACCGGCCCTCGCTGGTGGTCCGCTTCAGTCCTTCGATGAAGTCATCGGCGATGCGCGCGGGACCCTGCGTCTCGCGGTTGATGTTGATCCAGAACGCCTCGGACTCCATCCGCCCGCCCTTGCGA
The DNA here is from genome assembly GCA_963848855.1 of uncultured Actinomycetota bacterium. Classification (GTDB taxonomy): domain Bacteria; phylum Actinomycetota; class Actinomycetes; order Mycobacteriales; family Mycobacteriaceae; genus Mycobacterium. Next base: position 1,549,671 of record CAWKFL010000012.1, on the reverse strand, counting down.
CCGTCGATCCGTACCCGCATCTCACACCACCGGTTCGAGGTGCCCGAACACCAGCGGCGTAACCGCAGCATGTCCTGGAACTCGACCGGCTTGATCAGGTCGATCATGGTGCGCCGGACGATCCACAGCGGGTGGGTCTCCTCGAAGCCAAGCTCGCGCAGATGGTCCTGGCCGATGTCCTGGATATGCCGGGTCGCGGCGTCGAACCGTAGCCTGCCCTCGCGATCGATGTCGGCGACGCGCAGTGGCCATTCCACGTTGAAGACGTCGGGATGCGGATCAGGCACAGGCATCATCACCTTCGCCAAACCGGAGGTGCCTGCGATTCCTGCCATGTGTGGTACTCCCCTGTCACTCCAACCGGCCCCGATCCTGCCATAGCGGCCGATCTGCCAACAATGCGAAGGGTTTCTTCACAGCGTTGTTAGGCTGCCTGACGTGGCGAAAACGTTCGTCGGGTCGCGGGTCCGACAACTCCGCAGTGAGCGCGGCTTCAGCCAGGCCGCGCTGGCCCAGATGCTGGAGATTTCGCCGAGCTACCTCAACCAGATCGAACACGACGTTCGCCCGCTCACCGTGGCGGTATTGCTGCGGATCACCGAGGTGTTCGGCGTCGACGCGACGTTCTTCGCCTCCCAGGACGACACCCGGTTGGTCGCCGAACTGCGCGAGGTGACCATGGACCGCGACGTGGATATCGACGTCGACCTCGCCGAGGTCGCTGACATGGTCGGGTCGCATCCGACGCTGGCCCGGGCGATGGTGAACCTGCACCGGCGCTACCGCCTGACCACCACACAACTGGCGGCCGCGACCGAGGACAGGTACTCCGACGGCAGCGGCAGCGGATCGATCACGATGCCCCACGAGGAAGTGCGTGACTATTTCTATCAGCGGCAAAACTACCTGCACGAACTCGACACCGCCGCCGAAGACCTGACCATCCGGATGCGCATGCACCGCGCCGAGTTGGCCCGCGAACTGTCCGACCGACTGACCCGGGTGCACGGTGTGCACATCGTGCGACGAATCGACTTGGGCGACACGGTATTGCACCGATTCGATCCCACATCCAAGACGCTCGAGATCAGCGGCCACCTCTCGTCGGGTCAGACGGTGTTCAAGATGGCGGCCGAACTGGCCTACCTGGAGTTCGGCGATCTGATCGACAAGCTGGTCGAGGAGGGCAAGTTCACCAGCGACGAGTCGGCGACGCTGGCGCGACTCGGCCTTGCCAACTACTTCGCGGCCGCAACGGTGTTGCCGTATCGGCAGTTTCACGACGTCGCGGATAACTTCCGCTACGACGTGGAGCGACTCTCGGCGTTCTACTCCGTCAGCTTCGAGACCATCGCGCACCGGCTGTCGACGCTGCAGCGGCCGTCGGTCCGCGGTGTGCCGTTGTCCTTCGTGCGCGTCGACCGTGCAGGCAACATGTCAAAACGCCAGTCCGCCACGGGTTTTCACTTCTCGTCCAGCGGTGGCACCTGCCCACTGTGGAACGTGTACGAGACGTTCGCGAACCCGGGCAAGATTCTGGTCCAGATCGCCCAGATGCCCGACGGGCGCAACTACATGTGGGTGGCGCGCACTGTGGAGCGGCGCGCGTCGCGCTACGGCCAGCCGGGTAAGACGTTCGCGATCGGCCTCGGTTGCGAGCTCCGGCATGCCCACCGGCTGGTCTACTCGGAAGGACTGGACCTGGCCGGTGAGAACGCAACGCCGATCGGCGCGGGTTGCCGGGTCTGCGAGCGCGACAACTGTCCGCAGCGGGCGTTCCCCGCGCTGGGCCGCGCACTCGACATCAACGAGCACCGCAGTACCGTGTCCCCGTATCTGGTCAAGCAACCCTGAACCGACGACAGCGGCCTCTATAGACTCCGTTCGGTGAGCGCAACCGAGTCGGCGCGCGTCCCGCCGGGTGGATTCAAGGAACTCGGTCCGGTGAACTGGGCCATCGCGAAGGCTGGCGCCCGCGGCATCCGGGCCCCCAAATTTCACCTGTTCAACGTGCTCGGCCAGCACAGATTGCTGTTCCTGGCGTGGCTGCCGCTCTCCGGCTATCTGCTCTACGCCGGCAAACTGTCCCGCAGGGACGCGGAACTCATCATCCTGCGAGTGGGCCATCTGCGCGATTGCGAGTACGAGCTGCAGCAACACCGCAGGCTGGCACGAAGCCGCGGCATCGACGCGGAGCATCAAGCCAGGATCTTCGAGGGGCCGGATGCCGAGGGCCTGACCGAGCGGCAGCGGGTGCTGATCACCGCGACCGACGAGTTCGTCATCACCCGGTCGATGTCACCCGAGACCTGGGCGGCGCTGTCGGGCATCTACAACCGGGCACAGCTCATCGAATTCTGCACCCTCGCAGGGCAATACGATGCACTCGCGGCTACCATGGCCACGCTGAAGATTCCGCTGGACTTCCCGGACTGAGCCGCCCCGCCCCGCCTGGTTTGACTGCGCTCCGAAAAGGGAAGAATCCACTTCCCTGGCGCGTTAAGCAGTTCATCGGTATGGACAGGAAGGGCGTTTTCGCATGGCTACCACTGATTACGACACTCCCCGCGTCACCGAGGAAACCGACGAAGAGTCGCTCGAGGCGCTGTCCGGCGGGCGGAACAACGATGCGGCCACCGCGGTGATTGACGTCGACGACGGCGAGGCGGTCGATTCGTTCGACCTGCCCGACGCCGATATCACCGGCGAGGAACTGACGGTGCGGGTTCTGCCCAAGCAGTCCGACGAGTTCGTCTGCTCGAGTTGCTTCCTGGTGCAGCACCACTCCCGCTTGGCCCTTCGTAAGGACGGTCAGCAGATCTGCACCGAGTGCGTCTGACTTGAAGCGCGGTATGCGCGGATGCCATACCGTATGGGCGTCGAAGGAGCCCGAGTATGGATCTCAAGCTCGAAGTGCTGGTGCTGCCGGTTTTTGACGTCGACCGCGCCAAGGCTTTTTACGAATCGCTCGGTTTCCGGCTGGATGCGGACTTTCCCGGCGAGGGTGGCTTTCGCGTCGTCCAGGTGACTCCGCCGGGCTCGAACACGTCGATCATCTTCGGCAGCGGCGTCACCAAGGCGGCACCGGGGTCGGCGCAGGGCTTGTACCTGGTGGTCGACGACATCGTCGCGGCTCGTGACTATCTGGCGGATCGAGGCATCGACGTCTCAGAGGTGTACCACGACCAGGGCGGGATATTCGAGCACGCCGGAAACGAGCATCGGGTTCCGGGCCCCGATCCCAACCGGGGCAGCTACGCCTCCTTCGCGTCGTTCAGCGATCCGGACGGCAACGGATGGGTGCTCCAAGAGGTCACTCAACGCCTCCCTGGCCGCTGACCAGATGGTCACTTCGGCCGGCACACCGTCCACAGTTCATGGGCATCCGACAGCTCGCGCGCGACGTCCGCCGAGTCGGCCGAATGGAAGCCCTCCTCCAGCCGCTCTCCGATGGCGCGGTCCGTCATCCAGTCGAGAACCGTTGTTTTGGACGCAGTTTCGAACGGCGCAGCGCGGGTGAGCACCGCGTCGACGAGATCGGCCAGATGTCTGGCTGCTGTTGACCCCTTCGCGGCCAGCAGCTCATCGAGATGCCCCGGCACGCTCAGACCGCACCAGTCGAGGAAATCCAGCGCGGACGCACAGTCGGAGAAGTAGCCCATCGCGAGGGGATAGCGCGCAGGCAACGCCGACCAGATCGCCGCGGCCAGCCCGCCGACGGCCTCCTGTTCGGTGGGGCCCCACGCGGGCAATCGATGCTTGAGGTCGGCGAGCCGAAAGTCGAACACCGGGGCGGCCGTGCCCAGCATGAGCTCCATCAGTCGCGGGACGAAATGCCGCAGCCCGTCATCGTCGAGCGACATCACGTGAATCGCGACGAGTTGCGGCAGTGACACCGACCGCAGCGAGGTCTCGCGGATGTCGTCGGCCGACCATTCGGGTCCGCACTGTTCACAGACCCACAGAGACTCCGGGCAGCGGTAGGCCGCGAACTGCCGATAGATCCGTTCAAGACTGGCCGACGGGCTCACGAGACACCAGGAACGCGATTGTGTGCGCAGCCACAAGAACGAAGTGCACGACGGTGGCCACGACACCCATCGGCACCACGTCGAACACGACGAAGCTGCTTCAGAACACAAGGTTCGCGGTCCCGAGCAGTACGTGCACGCTCGCGGCCAAGAGGTGCCAGAACCTTCGGCCGTCGCGTGCGGCGACGGTGAGCAGCAGTACGCCGATGATGAACGCGAGGCCGTGCGCCTCGACCCAACCGATGGTGTAGGGCGAATCCCCGAAAATGTCGCCGTACGGCCCGGCGCCGCCGTAATAGGCGAGCAGCTCGAAGACCACCTGCACCCCGCCGACCACGACAAGGAACACGCCGTTGGCCAGCATCAGCCGCCGCCGCGCAGTGCTCATAGCATGACTATAATTACGTGACTCGAGTCGATGATGTTCTTGTGAGTGGCGCGCTGTTTAGTAAGTATTCATGACCGTCTGTTTGACTTACTGAATCGGACTCTTGAAAGGTGACAGCCATGCCAGCTCCTGAACCCGCCGACCCTGCCGTGCTATTCGAAAAGGCTTGGGCGGACCGGGATAACACGGCGATCGAGCTCCCCGCCGTCGACGTGAACGACATACTGGACCGTCGTTACAGCGTGCAGCCGGCCACTCAATTCACCGGGGCATCCCTATGGGACATGGAGGTGAAGAAGGCCACGGCGCCGGATGTCTACCTTCCGAGAGTGGTCCGTCCCGGCAGCGTCGAGCGGTTTCCCAGTGAATTCCGCGGTCTGACCGAGTACTTCACCCGAATCTCAGACCAGCGCCTGTGGCTCGACGGGAGCCGGCACGGCCGGGTGATCGAACACGTTCAGCTCGACCACGCCGGACGTCGCGCCTTCTTTCTTGGCGCTCCCGAGTTCTGCACGCCGGACGGCAGGGACCTCCAAGCGGGATCGGAGCAGCCCCTCTTCCATGTCGAGCACTCGGTCGAGGGCAGTGAGGACCGTCCAATGAACATCTGGAGGATCGTGCTGATCACGCCCGCCTTCGACGAAGCCCTGGCGGGGGTTTTCAGGACCATCGGCGCGGACCCGTATCTCAGGGACTTCATCGAAATCTACCTGCGGCGCGACCTGCGAAGAGACCTTCAGCGCTTGCTCGCGTAGGGGACTTACAGGTACGTGACTCCAAGGACCGTCAGCGATAACAGAACCGGCGACACCGGCAGCGCCCACAGGAACGCCCCCCACACGTCCGACTTACGCCGATAGGCCCGCAGCGCAAAGAAGCACGCCGCGGCTCCCACGACAAACGAGACTGCGGCCACGACGAGCACCAAGGTGCTGACCGATGTGGTCGCGATCGCGATCGAAATGCCGGCCAGCCACAGGATGTGGCCGACCACCAACCCGCCGATGCCGGCGACCCAGATCGCTCTCAAAAGTTGATCATGTGGCCGGCCAGGCCGTGGAAGCACTCTTGGAGCGCTTCCGACAGCGTCGGATGCGTATGCACGTTGCGGGCCAACTCGTTGACCGTCAGGTCCCACTTCTGCGCCAAGGTCAGCTCGGGCAGCAGTTCGGACACGTCATGCCCGATCAGGTGACCGCCGATCAGCTCGCCGTACTTGCCGTCGGCGATCAGCTTGACGAACCCGCTCGGGTCGCCCAGACCGTGCGCCTTCGCGTTGGCGGTGAGCGGGAACTTGGCGACCTTGACGTCGTAGCCTTCCTCGCGGGCCTGCTCCTCGGTCAGCCCGAAGCTCGCAACCTGCGGTTGGCAGAACGTTGCACGCGGCATCATCCGGTAGTCGCCGAGCGCCAAAGTCTCTGCGCCAGCGATGGTTTCGGCCGCTACGACGCCCTGTGCCTCGGCGACGTGGGCCAGCTGCAGCAGGCCGGTGACGTCACCGATCGCGTAGATGTGCGGCACGTTGGTGCGCATGTAGTCGTCGATGCCGATCGCCTTGCGGTCAGTCAGCTTCACACCGGCGGCATCCAGCCCGAAGCCTTCGACGTTGGGTGCGAAGCCGATCGCCTGCAGCACCTTGTCGGCCTTGATCTCCTCGGACTTGCCGTTCTTGCTCACCGTGACGGTCACCTGCGCGCCGTCGTCTTGGATCGACTCCACCTTGGTGCCGGTGAGCACCTTCACGCCGAGCTTCTTGAACTGCTTTTCGATCTCCTTGGACACCTCGGCGTCCTCGTTGGGCAGGGCGCGCGGCAGGAACTCGACGATCGTGACGTCGACGCCGAAGTTGCGCAGCACATAGCCGAACTCCATGCCGATCGCGCCTGCGCCTGCGATGACGATCGAGCCCGACAGCTCGCGGGAGAGGATCTGCTCCTCGTAGGTGACGACGTTCTCCGACAGCGACGTGCCCGGCACCAGGCGCGTGCTGCTGCCGGTGGCGATGATGCAGTTGTCGAAGGTCACCGTCTCGGTGCCGCCCTCGTTGAGCGCGACCTCCAACGTGTTGGCGTCCTTGAACTTCCCGTAGCCGTGGATCTCGGTGATCTTGTTCTTCTTCATCAAGAAGTGCACACCGGCAACGCGGCCCTCGGCGACCTTGCGGCTGCGATCGAACGCGACGCCGTAGTCCATGGTGGCCTCACCGCTGATGCCAAAGAGCTTGGCTTCCTTGGTGATGATGTGAGCGAGTTCCGCGTTGCGCAGCAGCGACTTGGACGGGATACAGCCGACATTGAGGCACACCCCGCCCCAGTACTTGGGCTCGACTACTGCGGTCTTCAGGCCCAGCTGGGCAGACCGAATGGCCGCGACGTATCCGCCAGGGCCGGCTCCGATAACGACGACGTCAAAGTGGGTCACCCGGCCAACCCTAGTAGGGGATCACACCCATCAGGCAACGGCCCACTCGATCGCAGAAGTAAAGGCCGTGCAGGACCGCGGCGCCGGCCATCGCCGCCAGGGGCGCGGACATCAATCCGATAGCCGCCGCGGAGACCAGTGGCTTGTTCTGCACCATCGCGGTGATGAGGCTGGCGACGGTGCAGACAACCAGATAAAGCAGCACCACGAACACGGCAAGCGTCTTGTCGAGCGAATGGAACCACCAGTAGTACAGACCCACTCCGACCGCCGCCGACACGATCCACACACCGGCCACGACAAGGACGAAGGTCCAGCGCTTGAGGTACGGGTAGGCACCCGGTACCTCGACGGGCTGAGCCGGGGCGGGCGCCGGCGTTTCTTCGGTGAGGACCAATGGTCCGTCGAGGGCCGGCTGGGCGCCGGCGAAGGCGGGCGTGAACGGCTCCGTCGTCTCGCCGGGCATTCCGTCTCTGGCCTCTGAGTTCGTGCGCGGTGGGTGCCAACCCAGCGGCGGGCGATGGCGGTGCGTTCCGCGATACATCTGCTCAGACACCGTGAACCACCTGAATCAGGACGAGGGCGCCGAACCAGCCGGGCGCGATGGCAAGGATGAACGCGCCCAACGTCGTCACCCAGCGCCGACCCGACAGCAGGATCATCAGCATCCCGACGGCGCTCGGCACCCCGACGACCAGAGCGATCACGACGTCGGGACGGACGGTCGCGCTCACCAGCAGTGTCGACGCGACCGCGACGACCAGCCCGACCGCACCGCCCACAAGCATTGCGCTGGTCAGCAACCATGCCCGCGGTAGGGGTATCACATTTTGACGATAACGCCGACTTTGCCGACTACGGGTTCACGCCACGCCCTAAAGGCACAGGACAGGCGTCGACGGCCTCCGCGACGATGTGCGTCGACGTCGCGGGTGGCCGCACACCTCGCTCGTAGTCGGCGCCGGTGACCGGTGGCTGCTCGCCCAGCGACCGGTTCTCGGCGTCGGTGAACGCGCGGCCCCGCGACAGGAACCGCATGCCCTCGGGGGCCTCGAGGCTGAACCCGCCACCGCGGCCGGGCACGACGTCGATCACCAGTTGCGTGTGCTTCCACGCCTCGAACTGCGGGCCCGAGATCCACACCGGCACCCCGTCGTCGCCGACGTCGAGGACGGCAAGCAGCACGTCACGGTCCCCGACGATGAAGTCGCCGTCGGGGTAACACATCGGCGATGACCCGTCGCAGCAGCCGCCCGACTGGTGAAACATCAGGTTGCCGTGCCTGCCCTGAAGCTTCTCCAGCAGATCGGCGGCCGCCCGCGTAACCAACGCGCGCGTAGGAGCGTCGCTCACCCTCACGTCTCCTTCCCCGCGAATGTTCCGTACCACGCGAATTTTTGCGAAAATTTCGAGTGGTAAGGAACGTTCGGCCATCGTATGAATCAGAAGAATCCCTGAGCCTTGTTGCTGTAGCTCACCAACAGGTTCTTCGTCTGCTGGTAGTGGTCGAGCATCATCTTGTGGTTCTCGCGGCCGATGCCGGACTGCTTGTAGCCACCGAACGCGGCATGCGCCGGATAGACGTGATAGCAGTTCGTCCACACCCGGCCGGCCTTGATGTCGCGGCCCGCGCGGTAGGCGGTGTTGCCGTCGCGGCTCCACACGCCTGCACCGAGACCGTAGAGCGTGTCGTTGGCGATGCTGATCGCGTCGTCGTAGTCCTTGAACGACGTCGACGGCCACGACCGGACCGAAGATCTCCTCCTGGAAGATCCGCATCTTGTTGTTGCCCTCGAAGATGGTGGGCTGCACGTAGTAGCCGCCGTTGAGGTCGCCGCCGAGCTCTGCTCGCTCACCGCCGGTGACGACGCGTGCGCCTTCGTCCTTGCCGATCTCGATGTAGGACAACACCTTTTCCAGCTGGTCGTTGGAGGCCTGCGAGCCGATCATGGTCTCGGTGTCCAGCGGATCGCCCTGACGCACGGCCTTGGTGCGGATGGCGGCCAGCTCGACGAACTCGTCGTAGATGTCGGCCTGGATCAGGCTGCGCGACGGGCAGGTGCATACCTCGCCCTGGTTGAGGGCGAACATCGTGAAGCCCTCCAGCGCCTTGTCCTGGAAGTCGTCACCGGCGGCCATCACGTCGGAGAAGAAGATGTTGGGGCTCTTCCCACCGAGTTCCAGCGTCACCGGGATCAGGTTCTGCGACGCGTACTGCATGATCAGCCGGCCCGTCGTGGTCTCGCCGGTGAACGCGATCTTCGCGATCCGGTTGCTCGACGCCAACGGCTTGCCCGCCTCGAAGCCGAACCCGTTGACGACATTGAGGACACCGGCGGGCAGCAGATCGCCGATCAACGACATCAGGTACAGGATCGATGCCGGGGTCTGCTCGGCGGGCTTGAGCACGACCGCGTTGCCCGCGGCCAGCGCCGGGGCAAGCTTCCACGTCGCCATCAGGATCGGGAAGTTCCACGGGATGATCTGGCCCACCACGCCGAGCGGTTCATGGAAGTGATAGGCGACGGTGTCTTCATCGATCTGGCTCAGCGACCCTTCCTGCGCGCGGATGGCGCCGGCGAAATAGCGGAAGTGGTCGATTGCCAACGGGATATCGGCGTTGAGGGTTTCACGGATCGGTTTGCCGTTGTCCCATGCCTCGGCGAGCGCAATCGATTCGAGGTTCTCTTCGATACGGTCGGCGATCTTGTTGATGATCCCCGCGCGTTCGGCAGGGGCCGTCTTGCCCCACGCGGTGGCGGCACCGTGTGCCGCGTCGAGGGCCTTGTCGATGTCGGCTTCGGTGGAGCGCGGGATCTCGCAGAAGGTCTGGCCCGTCACCGGGGTCGGGTTCTCGAAGTACTCACCGTTGACCGGGGCAACCCAGTCGCCGCCGATGAAGTTGGCGTAGCGGGACTCGTATGACATCAGGGCATCTGCGGCACCTGGTCGGGTGTACACGGTCATTGTGTCCTCCTGGTTCGAGCGGTTGTGGTTGGTACATTCTGTTGACTGTTTCGCACCGCCCTGACCGCCGGGGCGGCCGAGGACGGCAGGAGCATGGACGGGTCGTCGGGGTAGGTCACCTCGAGGTCGACCGACGCCGCGAATCTATACGGCTGCGCGGCCAACAGACCCGCGAATTGCTTACGCAGCCGGGATAATTCGGCGCGCACGGTGACCACGCGCGATCGGTCGCCGTAGAGGTCGGCGGCCAGCTCGGGTGCCGACCGTCCGTTCGGGGAGGTGGCCAGGGTGAGCAGGATCTCGGCGTGCCGCAGCGAGATGTCGTGTCGCCACGCCGCGAACTGGCTGGCCATCTGTAGCGAGGGCGAATCGGGGTTGCGCAGATCGAGCGTCACGCAATTGAGGTGGCCCGCCGACTCCGCGGTCGCCAGCCGGACTAGCCAGCCGCCCGGCAGCGGCTCGACGTCGCACGGGCCCAGCGTCGAGAACTGCACCCGCCCGGGGCCGATATCCACCGGGAGCAGGATGCGGTTGTGCAGGGGCATCGCGTCGACGGCGGCCACCCAGCCGTCCTGATCGACCGCCAGGGCGGGGCTGCCGATCCGCGCGAGGATCGGGGCCGCCACGGTCCTGAGCCGGTTCAGCGTGCGGTCGTGCTGCTCACGCAGATGCGATTCGGCCAGCCGGGCCACCGCATCCACCAGCGCGATGGTGGTGGGGTGCACGGTCGCGGCCGGGCCCGAGATGTCGACGACGCCGATGACCTGTCCGGTTCGCGGGTCCTTGATCGGCGCACCGGCACAGGTCCACGGATGGTGGCTGCGCAGGTAATGCTCGGCTGAGAACACCTGCACCGCCCGCCGTGACGCCAGCGCGGTGCCGATGGCATTGGTGCCGACAGCGTTCTCGGCCCAGTGCGCCCCCTCGATGAACCCGAGGCGATCGGCGTGGCCGAGCACTTTGTTGGACCCCGAACGCCAGAGCACGCGTCCCTTGGCGTCGGCGACCACGAGAATGTTCTCGCCTTCGGCGACAAGCGATTCGAGTCCCCTCGCGATCTCGTCGAGGACGTCGACGAGACCGGACACGCCTCGCAGCGCTTCCAGGCCGTTGGATTCGACGACGGGCGCGGGCATGTTGTCGGGCCCGATGCCTCGTGCCATCAGCCGCTGCCAGGAGTCCTGGATGACCTGGCGCGGCCGCGCCGGTGCGCGGTCCCCCGCCATCGTCGCGTCGTAGACCGCGGACATCAGCCGGGCATAGCTGCGCGGGTCCTCACCCACCGCGACAGCGGGCTCAGGAACCGACGGACCGGGCATCACAGCCGATTGTGCTCTCCATCACACTCCTTTACCAGCCGCCCAGTCAGCGGTACACGAGGCCACCGTCGATCAACCCGGACTGGCCCGTCATGTAATCAGCGTCGGGGCCCGCCAGATACGAGACGAATCCGGCGACGTCGTCGGGCGTCTCGGCCCGCCCCAGGGCGATACCTCCAACGAACTTGTTGTACGTCTCGCCCTCGGCCGCGCCGGTCAGTTCGGCGAAGCGCTTATCGATCTCGACCCACATATCGGTACCGACGACACCGGGGCAGTAGGCGTTGACAGTGATGCCGTCGGCGGCATGTTCCTTGGCGGCAGCCTGCGTCAAGGCGCGGACGGCGAACTTCGTCGCGCTATAGACCCCCAGCATCGCGAATCCGTCGTGACCGGCGATCGACGCCGCGTTGATGATCCGGCTGATCTTGCCACTGCCCTTGTTCCCCAGTTGCAGAAACTTCGCGACCGCGGCCTGGATACCCCACAGCACACCGTTGACGTTGACGCCCCAGATCCTCGCGAGCTCGTCTTCGGTGACGTCGACGATGGGGCCCCACCAGCGCGATACCGGCATTGTTCACCATGATGTCGAACCCTCCGAGCGTCGATGCGGCCTGTTCGACGACGGCGAAGACCTGTTGGCGGTCTGCGACGTCAGCAACCGAAGTAGTTGTCTTCGAGCCGATTTCGGCGATCTCCGCGGCGACGGAGTCGATTCCGTCGGGACGCACGTCGACCAGCGCTACGTCGGCGCCGTCGCGGGCCAAGTGCAATGCGATGCCCCGCCCGATGCCGCGGCCCGCTCCGGTGACCAACGCGACTCTTCCTGCCAATGGTGTTGTCATGTCGTTCCTTTCGTCTTCACACCGTCGGGTTGACGAGGACCTTCATCTTCTCGCCCGCATGCAGCGCCTCGAAGCCCTCGTGGACGACATCGTCGATGGCGATCTCGCTGACCCAGCCGGTAGAGTCGTACGCATCCTGTGCCATCAGCGCAATCACCGCCTCGAAGTCGTCCGCCGTGTAACACAGCGATCCTTGGATCCGGGATTCGTTCATCACGAGGTTGAGCAGCGGCGTGGTCAGCGGCTTTTCGTAGATCGCGACGCTGACCATCGGTCTGCGGGCGCCGACGCATGCGAGCGCGGCCTCGATGGCGGGTGCGACGCCCGCGGCGTCGAACACCGCGTCAGCGCCACGCCCGTCGGTGTGATCGGCGACGAAACCCGGAACGGCGACGGCCGTCGGATCGAGCGTCCGCGCCCCTAGCGCCTCGATGGCGGCCCGCCGGGTCGGTGACGGCTCGACGACGAAAGTATCGTCAATTCCCTTGCCGCGCAACGCGAACCAGAGGCCTATGCCGATCGGCCCGGCGCCGAAGACCAGCGCGGTGTCGCCCCGCTTCGCATCGCTGAGGGTCAGCGGCGTGGTATGCCACAGACATCGGCTCGACCAGCGCGCCGAGTTGCAGCGAGACGTTGTCGGGAAGCTTGTGAAGCATGTTGGTGGGCACCACCGTGTACTCGGCCATACCGCCGTCGGACATCAGCCCGTGGAAGCCGATCTGCGCGCAGATGTTGTAGTTGCCCGCGCGGCAGGCGGCGCAGTCCCCGCACCGGTAGACCGGCTCGACGGCGACGCGGTCCCCCTCCGCCCACCCCGTCACACCGTCGCCGATGTCGGTGATCACCCCGGAGAACTCGTGGCCCATCACCAGCGGCATCTGCCTGCCGGTCAACGGGTGGGGTTCGGTGGGCACGAAGATGGGCCCGGCGTAGTACTCGTGCAGGTCGGTGCCGCAGATTCCGTTGAACCCGACCTTGACCTTCACGGTGCCCGGCGTGGGCGAGGGCTCGGGGACGTCGTCGATCTCGAGCTTGTTCGGTCCGTGGTAAACAGCTGCTCTCATTCGACATGTCTATGTGACCGCGGCCACACTGCGAAAGGGTTGCAGACCGTTGCAACGCTGTGGCCCAACTACGCCGAAACGGACAAACGGGCGAACTTTTGCGAGTAGTTCGCGCCATTTCGTCGATCTCGGCGCGTCTTTCTGCAACGAAACAAGGCCCCCTCACCTTGTGAGGGGGCCTTGGCGGGGGTCTGGTCAGCGCTGGGTCTGCAGGCTCTGGACCTTGTAGATGCCGTGGTGGTGGTGCCAGCCCGGCGTCGCGGTCGGAGCGGGCGCGGCGGTGGTGTGCGGGCCGAAGTTGTTTCCGGCGCTCTGGTCCATCGTGGCGGCGTTGGCCATGCCGGCCAGGCCCAGGGCAGCTCCACCGATCAGGGCGGGCGCGGCGACGAAGCGGACGAGGTTGCGGGCGATGCTCATTGGTTCAATCCTTCTGTGGGAGAGTGTTTTTCGTTTGTGTGCCGGGTTGTTTCGGCGTTGAGATAACTCTCCCGCGAATCGACGCCCACGTCTGTCGGGTAACCGGTTGATGCGCAGGGGGAATTCGGTGTCCACCGATCGGGGGACATCGCCGAGATCGACGAAATGGCGCGAACTACTCGCAAAAGTTCGCCCGTTTGTCCGTTTGGGCGTGAAAGGGGGCGCCTGAAGAGGCCCCTGTTTGGCCTGCAACCCGGTGCAACCCTTGTGCAGAGGCCCAACTTGGGTGTGCGCTGAGTCACATGACTCAGACACTCGAACCCGCTTCCGCCCTGTCGCCCCAGGAGCGGGTGGACGCCTGGCTCGCCGACTTCGAAGCGGCGCTGGCGGTGCGCGACATCTACCGCGTGGTGGCCAAGTTCGCCACCGACAGCTTCTGGCGCGACCTCGTCGCGTTCACCTGGAACATCAAGACCGTCGAGGGCCGCGACGAGATCGCCGACATGCTCGGCGACCGGCTGGCCTCGACCGACCCCTCGAACTTCCGCACCAAGGAGACCCCGACGGTGGACGGCGACGTGACGTCGGCGTTCATCGAGTTCGACACGGCAGTCGGCCGCGGCATCGGCCACCTCCGCATCAGGGACGATCACGAAGGCGGTCAGGCCTGGACCCTGCTGACCGCGCTGCAAGAACTCAAGGACCACGAGGAAGCCAAGGGCGCGACCCGCGTGCTCGGCGCGGTGCACGGCGACGACCCCGACCCGCGTTCGTGGGCCGAGAAGAAGGCTGCCGAAGACGCCGCGCTCGGCTACATCGCACAGCCGTACACGCTGGTCGTCGGCGGCGGCCAGGGCGGTATCGCGCTGGGCGCGCGGCTGCGCCAGCTCGGTGTGCCCGCGATCGTGGTCGACCGCCACGAGCGGCCTGGCGACCAGTGGCGCAAGCGCTACAAGTCGCTGTGCCTGCACGACCCCGTCTGGTACGACCACCTGCCGTACCTGCCCTTCCCGCAGAACTGGCCGGTGTTCTCCCCCAAGGACAAGATCGGCGACTGGCTGGAGTTCTACACGCGGGTGATGGAGGTGCCGTACTGGTCGAAGACGACATGCGTTTCGGCGTCGTTCGACGACAAGTCGCAAACCTGGACGGTCGAGGTGGATCGCGACGGCGAGCGCGTCACCCTGCATCCGACGCATCTGGTGCTCGCGACGGGCATGTCCGGCAAGCCGAACGTGCCGACGCTGCCCGGCCAGGATGCGTTCCGTGGCGACCAGCACCACTCCAGCGCCCACCCGGGTCCGGACCGCTACATCGGTAAGCGCGCCGTCGTGGTCGGGTCGAACAACTCCGCGCACGACATCTGTAAAGCGTTGTACGAGAACGGCGTCGACGTGACAATGATCCAGCGTTCGTCGACGCACATCGTGAAGTCGGACTCGTTGATGGACATCGGGCTCGGCGACCTGTATTCGGAGCGGGCCGTCGCGGCGGGCATGACAACCGAGAAGGCCGACCTGACGTTCGCGTCGCTTCCCTACCGGATCCTGCACGAGTTCCAGATCCCCGTCTACAACGCAATCCGCGAGCGCGACAAGGACTTCTATGAGCGCCTGAACGCTGCCGGCTTCGAACTCGACTGGGGTGACGACGAATCCGGCCTGTTCATGAAGTACCTGCGTCGCGGGTCGGGCTACTACATCGACGTCGGTGCGTGTGATCTGGTGGCCGACGGCAGGATCAAGCTCGCGCACGGCCAAGTCGACCACCTGACGGAGAACTCGGTGGTGCTGGCCGACGGCACCGAACTGCCAGCCGACGTCGTGGTCTATGCGACGGGATACGGCTCGATGAACGGCTGGGCCGCCGACCTCATCGGCCAGGACGTCGCCGACAAGGTCGGCAAGGTCTGGGGCCTGGGATCGGACACCACGAAAGACCCCGGGCCGTGGGAAGGCGAACAACGCAACATGTGGAAGCCCACGCAGCAGCGGAATCTGTGGTTCCACGGCGGCAATCTCCACCAGTCACGGCACTACTCCCTCTACCTCGCCCTGCAGCTCAAGGCTCGCTACGAGGGAATCCCCACCCCGGTCTACGGGTTGCAGGAGGTCCACCACCTGAGCTGACAGCGGAACCGCCACAATGGCGGGATGAGCGATGACCGCCATCTGTGGCTCGAGGACATCACGGGCGACGACGCGCTGGACTGGGTGCGCAAGCACAACGATCCCACCGTCTCGGCGCTCGGGGGTGACCGGTTCGAGCAGATGCGCACCGAGGCGCTGGAGGTGCTCGACACCGACGCGCGCATCCCATACGTGCGGCGCCGCGGCGACTATCTGTACAACTTCTGGCGCGATGCGGCCAACCCTCGCGGGCTGTGGCGACGCACGACGCTGGAGAGCTACCGCACCGAGCAGCCGGAGTGGGATGTTGTCCTCGATGTCGATGCGCTGGCGGCCGCCGACGACGAGAACTGGGTGTGGGCGGGCGCCAGGGTCATCGAGCCGGAATTCACCCTGGCACTGCTCAGCCTGTCGCGCGGCGGCTCAGACGCCGCGATCGTGCGCGAATTCGATATGCGCACACGTGAATTCGTCGAAAACGGATTCGACGTGCCCGAGGCCAAGACCCAAATCAGTTGGGAAGACGAGGACTCCGTGCTGATCGGCACGGACTTCGGCGATGACTCGCTAACCGACTCCGGATATCCCCGGTTGGTCAAACGCTGGAGACGCGGACAGCCGCTCGACGAGGCCGAGACGTTGTTCAGCGGGGCGAACACGGACGTCATCGTCGCCGCGTCGGTGGACCGGACACCGGGATTCAGGCGGACGATGCTGGGCCGGGCGATCGACTTCTTCAACGACGAGAACTACGAGCTGCGCGGCGGCGAGTTGATCCGCATCGACGCGCCGACCGACGCGACCGTCTCGGCACACCGGGACTGGCTGCTCATCGAGCTGCGCACCGACTGGTACACCGGCGGCGCCCACTACCTCGCCGGCTCCCTGCTAGCAGCGAACTACGACGAGTTCCTAGCAGGCACAGCGCAACTGCAGGTGGTGTTCGAACCGGACGAGCACACGTGCCTGAACCATTACGCGTGGACCCGCGACAAGCTCGTCGTGGTGACACTGGCCGACGTCGCCAGCCGCGTCGAGATCTTCACGCCCGGATCGTGGCAGGCCGAACCCGTCCTCGGACTTCCGGAGAACACCAACACGGTGATCGCCGCAGCCGACGACTACAGCGACGAGGTCTTCCTGGACTCGAGCGGCTTCGACACCCCGTCACGCTTGCTGTACGGGCGGGCCGGCGAGACGTTCGCCGAGATCAAGCGGGCCCCGTCGTTCTTCGACGCGGCCGACCTGGTCGTCTCACAGCACTTCGCGACATCCGACGACGGCACCGCGATCCCGTATTACGTTGTCGCCCATCGGCATGTCGAGGCGGCAGGGCCGACGCTGCTTGGCGGCTACGGTGGTTTCGAGGTGGCACGGACACCGGCCTACGACGGCGTGCTCGGCCGGCTGTGGCTGGCCCGCGGCGGCACTTACGTGCTGGCGAACATCCGCGGCGGCGGCGAGTACGGGCCGACGTGGCACACCCAGGCGATGCGCGAGGGCAGGCATCTGGTTGCCGAGGATTTCGCCTCTGTAGCAAGGGATCTGGTGAAGCGGGGTATCACGACGGTCGATCAGTTGGGCGCACAAGGCGGCAGCAACGGTGGCCTGTTGATGGGCGTCATGTTGACGCAGTACCCCGAACTGTTCGGCGCGCTGGTGTGCAGTGTGCCGCTGCTGGACATGCGGCGGTTCCATCTGCTGCTGGCCGGTGCGTCGTGGGTCGCCGAGTATGGCGATCCGGACGATCCCGACGACTGGGAGTTCATCTCCGAATACTCGCCGTACCAGAACATCTCGACCGATCGCCGCTACCCGCCCGTGCTGATCACCACGTCCACCCGCGACGACCGTGTGCACCCGGGACACGCAAGGAAGATGACGGCGGCGCTGGAGGCGGCGGGTCATCCCGTCCAGTACTTCGAGAACATCGAAGGCGGGCACGCAGGCGCCGCCGACAACGCGCAGACCGCGTTCCGGTCGGCGTTGATATTCGAGTTCCTGCACCGCACGCTGGGCACCTAGCGCTGGTGCGCCTCGGGAGCGATCTCGACATCGTCGGGGTAGATCATCTGCGACGGCGGGTTGGCGGTCTTCTTCGCCCACAGGTAGTAGACGATTGCCGTCCCAAATAGTCCGACGATCCAGGAGATGTCGGCGCCGCCGAGGCTCTCCACCAGCGGACCGGTGTACAGCGTCTGCGCCAGGAATGGCACTTGGATCGCGATGCCGAACACGTAGCTCACCAACGCCGTGACGTTCCAGCGACCGTAGCGGCCGTTCGGGTCGTAGAGCGCCGGGATATCCACCCGCTCCTTGGAGATCAGGTAGTAGTCGACCAGGTTGACCGCGCTCCATGGCGTGAACGCCATCAGAATCAGCAGGACGAAGTTCCGGAAGTTGTCCAAGAAGTCCTTGGTGGCGAGCAGCGCTATGACGACGGAGATCAGGATGAAAGCGCCGACGCATGCCGTCCTGACCCACTGCGGCACACGCGCAGTCCTGGTAAATGCGGTCGCGGTGGTGATGATCGTCATCAAGCCGCCGTATGCGTTCAGACAGTTGACCGCAAGCTTGCCGGTGACGAGCACGATATAGATTCCGGTAGCGATCACCACGCCGCCGGCGAGGTCTCCGATGAAGGTGACCTGGGAGGCCAGGAACGCGTCTCCGGCGCCTGCCGCGACGATCGCACCAAGCGTCATCGACCACTGCGACCCGATCACCGAGCCGAGGAAGGTGGCCCAGAACGTGCTCGTTTCCGGCGTCGAACGCGGCAGGTAGCGGGAGTAGTCCGCAACGTAGGGACCGAAGGTCAGCTGCCATCCGGCACCGAGAGACACCGCCAGCAGGAACGTCGCGATGTCGAACGGCTTGGCGCCCAGCAGAGACCCCACGTCGTACTCCATCAACATCCGGATACCGAGGTAGGTGAAGCCGACGGCGCAGACGACGGTGGCTACTCGCCCCAACACGTGAATCAATCGGTATCCGACGATCGCGATGATCAGCGTGAGGACGCCGAAGATCACGATGCCGATCGCGGGACTGTCGACGTTGAGGATCTCGTTGATCGCCTGACCGGACAGCACCGTGCCGGTGGCCGCGAAGCCCAGATACATGAGTACCACCAGGACCAACGGCAGGCACGCGCCCCACACACCGAATTGGGCGCGGCTGGAAATCATCTGTGGGATACCCATTTTCGGGCCCTGCGCCGAATGCAGTGCCATCACCACACCGCCGCAGACGTTGCCGATCAGCAGGCCGATGATCGCCCACAGCGGGTCGGCACCGAACACCACCGCCAGAGCGCCGTCGACGATCGCGGTGATCTGCATATTCGCGCCGAACCACAGCGTGAACTGGTCGCGGGGGCTTCCGTGCCGTTCACTGTCCGGAACCACGTCGATAGTGCGGCGCTCGACTTGGACTGCCACGTGGCCTAGCCTGCCACGCCTTGACTTCCGAAACGGAAGTGGGCTCGACTGCTCCTATGTCGACGCACGAGTTCGAGACGCTGCTCTACAAGACGGCCCCGCCCGTCGCCACCATCACGCTGAACCGGCCCGAGCAGCTCAACACCATCGTTCCGCCGATGCCGGATGAGATCGAGAAGGCGATCGGGCTGGCCGAACGCGATCCGGAGATCAAGGTGATCGTGCTGCGCGGCGCGGGCCGCGCATTCTCCGGCGGCTACGACTTCGGTGGCGGCTTCGCGCACTGGGGCGACGCGATGAACACCGACGGCCGCTGGGACCCGGGCAAGGACTTCGCGATGGTCAGCGCCCGCGAGACCGGGCCGACACAGAAGTTCATGGCCATCTGGCGCGCATCAAAGCCCGTCATCGCGCAGGTGCACGGCTGGTGCGTCGGCGGCGCGAGCGACTACGCGCTGTGCGCCGACATCGTCATTGCCAGCGACGACGCCGTCATCGGCACCCCGTACGCGCGCATGTGGGGTGCCTACCTGACCGGTATGTGGCTCTACCGCCTGAGCTTCGCGAAGGCGAAGTGGCATTCGCTCACCGGTGAACCCCTGACCGGAAAGGAAGCCGCCGCAGTCGAACTCATCAACGAGTCGGTGCCCTTCGAGCAACTGGAACACCGCGTTGCCGAGATCGCGAGCAAGCTGGCGAACATCCCACTGTCTCAACTGCAGGCGCAGAAACTCATCGTCAACCAGGCCTACGAGAACATGGGCCTGGCGTCCACTCAGACGCTCGGCGGAGTTCTCGACGGGCTGATGCGCAACACTCCCGAGGCGCTGGAGTTCGTCGACACGGCCGCGAACCAGGGCGTGCGGGCCGCGATCGAGCGCCGCGACGGGCCGTGGGGCGATTACAGCCAGGGACCGGCCGACAAGCGACCCGACCCGTCACACGTGATCGAGCCCTGACACCGAACCCTCTGCCGCGCAGGCTCTTTACGCGGCGTTGCGGTCCCGATCGGCGCCGCCGTTATCGGTTGCATCGTCGTTGCCATCCGCTGCCGCACCGCCCGACGGCTGATCCGCGGCGGAGCTCACCCTGCTGCGAATCTCGTCCCGGAGGTTGCGTATCACGTTGTCGCGCTTGCCCTCCTTGCGCGCCGTCGACTCCGCCTCGGCCTTCGGTGATTTCGCCGACGTCGCAGTCGCCCGGTCGGCCGCGCTGTCGGAGTGCGTCACGGCGCGCTTCCATGTCTTGCGGGGCGACAACGTCACGGGTGGCTCGTCATCGGCATCACCGGTCGCGTCGGGCTCGACCGTCGCGTCGAGCCTGACCGTCGCATCCGGCTGAACCGTCGCGTCGATATCGGCGTCGGCCGTCGCTTCCTGCGGCGCCACGATGCGGTCCCTGGCGCCGACAAACAGTTTCTTCGGGAGCCCCGGATTGGGGTCGACCGCGATCCCGTCCCAGCTCACCAGGGTCCAACCGTCGGTCGGGTTGCCGGTGACCACCACGATGGCGGTGTTGTCCAGCGGGTGCGTGAGGATGAGCAGCGGATCCGGGTTGTCGACGTTCATCATCGTCCACGTCGAGATCGTCAGGCCGTGCGAGAACAGCACCGGGTTCTTGTAGCCGTCGGTGTAGATCTCCCGGATGGCTTTGTTGGTTCGCGCATCGAACTCGTTGCCGTTGCTGTCGGTGGACCCGATGATCGGCACGAAGCGCAATCCCAGCGTCCAGGCGATCGCGGGGGACCCGTAGAGGATGCGCCGGATACCCGTGTCCTGCGGGGCACCCTCGAAGATGCCCGCATTGATCTCGCGAAGACCGGGTAGGACCTTGACCGGAAGCCCCGTGGCCTCACGGTACGGTTCCGCCGTCTGGCTGGTCCTGATCATGTCCGACACGTAGATCGCGTCGTGCGGGCTCGCGGCAAGCACGGCCGCCACGTCCTTCGCCTGCTGCGCGCCCAGCGCCGTAAGGCCTGGACCGGGCACCTTGGTGTCGATGACCCCGTCGGCGTTTGCCCGTGATTCCCCATGACGCACCCAGGTCAAGGTGATGGAATCGGCGGCCCACGCCGTGAACGGCGCCGCGATGAACACGATGGCGGTGAGGACAAACGCGGCCGCGGCACGCGCGGCCCCTCGGGACGGATTCTCCAGACGCAGTAGCATCGACGTCCCCTTTCGGATCTACGTGTGCGCTGGATCACGTTAGTGCCGAACACCTACCCACGCAGCCGAACTGACCACGTGCAGATGCAAGGATTTCGGATGTGAATCAAAAGCACAGCCCGACGATCGGCGCTACGGAACCCGGCTCGTGGACGACCCAGTTGTGGCGCGAAATCGAGCCCATCTTCGGCGCGATCCTCGCCCATCCGTTCATCACCGGGCTGACCGACGGCAGCCTCGACGAAAGCGCGTTCGCCCAATACGTCGCCCAGGATGTCCACTACCTGCGGGACTACGCCCGGGCGCTCGCCATCGTCGGAGCGAAAGCGCCCACTCTGGCCGACACCTCGATGTTCTCCCGGCACGCCGCCGAGGTGTTCGACGTCGAGCTCGCGCTGCACTCCACGCTGCTGCCCCAGCTCGGCTTGGACGCCGAGGCACTGGACGCGGTGCCGCCGTCTCCCACCACCAAGGCGTACACCAGCTATCTGATCGCCACCGTCTACGACGGCAGCTTCGCGGACGGACTGGCTGCTGTGCTGCCGTGTTACTGGATCTACGCCGAGGTTGGTGCCGCGCTGCTGGCACGGGGTTCATCGGATCCTCGCTACCAACTTTGGATAAACAGTTACGGCGGAGACGAATTCGCGACCACCGTCGCGCAGGTTCTCGAGCTGACCGACCGTATCGGCCCGACCCTGACCCCCGTCGACGAATCAGCTGCCCGTGCGCATTTCGTCACCACCGCCCGTTACGAGTGGATGTTCTTCGACGCCGGATACCGACGTGAACAATGGCCGGTGTGAGCCGCGCAACGGTCAGCTCACGTCGTCAGCGATCTGCGCCAAAGCAGTTTCGAGCGCGCTCTGGAGAAGAGTGGCTCTGGCATCGCTGTCCTCAGGCAATCCGCGGGAGATGAGGATCGCACCGACCATGCCGGCGACAACGCTCCATGCGCGTCGCTGCCTATCGGACTCGTCGCCGCCAAGAGCGCTACCGATCCGGTCCACCAGAGCGATCATCTTGCGCTCGTAGGCCTCTTTCACCACGGGTCGAGCGCGCGAGACATCGGCGCTCAGCGCGGGCATCGCGCAGCCGCCGCCGGGATCGGCGCTGTGATCCGCGCTGATGTAGCGGCCGAGGAAGTCGATGATGATCGCGCGCAGCTCGGTGACCGTCGACGAGTCGGTGTCGGACAGTAACGGTTCACCCACGCCCGCCTCGACGACGGCTTCGAGCATCGCCTCTTTGTTCGTGAAGTTCGAGTAGAACGCCCCGGAAGTCACGCCCGCGGCGGCCGCGAGACCGTCGACCCCGATGCCGTTGACACCGTGCGTCTTCAACGCGTGCGCGCCGGCTTTGAGCATCGCATCGCGTGCCCTGGGTTTGTGATCTGGCGGGTATCTCACAGCATCCTCCGACCGCGTTAACGGCCCTATTATCGTAGGATAACGAACGTTACATCACGATCGTTATTTTGAGCTGAAAGGACAGCCGAGATGGCAAGTGACCAGGCCGTGGCGTTCGCCGAGTTCCTGGACGGACTCCGCACCCGAAGCAGCAGTCCAAACCTCGACTTATCGACAATTCGAGACGTCGTCGAGACGATCCACCTGGCGACCGCGGAACCCGAAGGGGTGAGCTATGCGGAGGTGAACGCGGGAGGAGTCGAGGCATTGTGGTGCATCCCCGCTAACAGCGATCCGAACGCCGTCCTGCTGCACGGTCACATGGGTGGGACCGTCGTGACGTCGATGCATTCGGATCGCAAGGCCGCAGCACACATCGCCCGTGCGGCAGGCGTGCGCTCCCTCGTACTCAATTACCGGCGCTCGCCCGAGCACAAGTTCCCCGCGCAGATAGAAGACGTCGAAGCCGCCTACTCCTGGCTGCTCGACGCAGGTCGCGAGCCGGCCAGCATCGCCAGCATCGGCCACTCGGTCGGCGGCAACCTGGCGATCAGCCTCGCGCTGAGACTGCGGGACAAGGCCCAACCGCTACCCGGTGCGATCCTGTCGATCTCGCCGTGGGCCGATCCGACGCTGACCAACGAAACCATCTCCAGCAACGCCGAATTGGACAAGCTGCTGTCGCGTCCTCTGTTGGAGTTTTTCCGTTCGGCATGGCTCGACGGAACGGACGTGGGCCCCGACGACCCTCGGGTGAATCTGCTCGCCGCCGACCTCACCGGTCTTCCGCCGATTGCCCTGTACTACGGCACTGACGAATTGCTGGCAGGCGAGGCGGAAGAACTCGCCCAGCGGGCGAAGGCAGCAGGTAACGATGTGTTTCTCCGTGGCGTGCCCGGGGGTCAACACTCGTTCATCCTCGGCGGCGGGCGGGTGCCCGAGGTCGACGATGCGATCGCGGAGATGGGCGCTTGGCTGCGGTCGCACCTCGGTCTGGCACCGTTGCGCGCCGAGCATCAACTGGCTTGAGCCGCAGGGTCACTCACGTCGGCGCAGGCCGCCTAGCATCGCCGCGATCACGCCGAACACCACTAGCACTCCGCCGGCGGCCAAGGTCAGGTTCAGCCAATGGTGCAGGCTGCCTTCGGCGTACTCGACCATGACATCGGCGACCTGCCGGATGTCGCCGGTGGTGCGGTTGAGCGCCTCGTTGACGTAGCGGGCCGCCACCTCGAGCCCCGCCCATCCGGCCGCTCCGACCACTAGTGCCGAAACGCCAAGCGCGGCAAGCGCCTTACCGCGTGAGCGCGCCGCCGCCAATGTCAGCAGTGCGAACACGCCCGTCAGGATTGTCGCACCGACGCTGACCCACGGACCCCAGGTGGCCACCGACCGCAGCTTCCCCGGCTGAAGTCCCGTCGTGTCGGGCACCGTAATCGGCACCGTCAGCGTCTGCGGCACTTCGAGGTCGAGGTTGCCGAGCGTCGCCTTCAGCGACGGGTCGTTGAGCATCGGGGCGATGTCGATCAGCCACCGGTCGTCGGAACTCTCGTCGCGCTGGATGGAATCGGTGAACATCCAGCGATGCGCGATGCGGTTGGCCTGCCCGAACTGGCCGGGGAACCCGGCGTTACCGGTGTACACGGCGGCGACGTCGTGAACGAGGTCGGCGTTGAGTTCATATCCGTTGTCGGACGCGAAGGCTCTGATCTGCGTCGTCAACTCCGACGCCATCGCCTCCTGCAGCTTGGAATCCTTGGCCGCGGACGCCGCCAGCGCCGCGTACCCGCTCTCGTCGACGACGTTGCGCTGCGCCCACATGCTCGGCACGGCGACCGCCAGCAAGACGGTGGTGACGAGCCACAGAAACACGGTCGCCAGCAACCGCACGCGCGTCCTCCCAGCCGGTGGTCCCCGATGTCGTGGTCGAACTTACCGGCGCGGCATCGGTGAGTCAGACGGCGGCTGGTCGCTGCGCTCGGGCCGGTCCCCTATGGCCCGGTCGGGCAGCCAGATGACGAACGTACTGCCCACCCCGAGCCGACTGTGCAGGGCCATCCTGCCTTCATGGCTCTCGACGATTTGGCGGGCGATGGCCAGACCCAGGCCCGATCCCCTTCGCGCCCGCGAACCGGTGTCCCCGTTGGTGGCGCGGCGGAACCGGTCGAACACCTGCTGTTGCTCCTCTTCGGCGATTCCCGGTCCCTCGTCTTGCACCGCGATCCACGCCCACCCGCCGACGCTGCCGCTGGCGACGGTCAGCTCCGACTCCTCGGGCGCCAGCCGGATCGCGTTGGACAGCAGGTTGGCCAGCGCGCGGCCCAACGGCTCCGGGTCGGCGAACACGATCGGACCGGGCGACGCACGAACCGTCACCCGCAGCGGTCGTTCCTCGGCGAGCAGCCGGTGCTCGTCGACGACATCGCGGACGAACGCGTGCAGATCGACTCGTTGATCGGCGAACGTGCCCGACCGGCGGCGGGCCGTGGCGAGCAGATCCTCCAGCAGCCGTGACATCCTGCTGGTGGCGCGGGAGATGACGGC
This sequence comes from uncultured Actinomycetota bacterium, assembly GCA_963848855.1. Taxonomy (GTDB): domain Bacteria; phylum Actinomycetota; class Actinomycetes; order Mycobacteriales; family Mycobacteriaceae; genus Mycobacterium. Next base: position 1,524,526 of record CAWKFL010000012.1, on the reverse strand, counting down.
CAGCGCGTTGGCGCGTTCGGTCTCGGAGGCGTCGGCGGAGGCCAGCACCGCTTCCACGTTTGCCTGCACCACCGCAACGGGGTTGCGCAGCTCGTGGGATACGTCCTCGACGAGTGCGCGTTCCGCCCGGAATGCCGTGTCCAGCCGATCGAGCATGTCGTCGAGGGTGTCCGCCAAGGTGCGAAGTTCGTCCTGCGGACCGGTCGCATTGATGCGCTCGGACAGGTTCGTGGCCCGCAGCCGATTGGCGGTCGCCGTGATCTCACCAATCGGGCGCAGCAGCCGGCCCGCGACGAACCACCCGACAACCACACTGATCACGAAGATCACGGCCAACGCGATGAGCGAGTAGTTGCGCAGTGTGTCGAGGGTGGACTGGTTGACCGCGCGCTGGATGCTCTCGATGTCCGCGGCTTGGAAGTTCTCCCCCGGCCGGTACACCATCGTGCCGCCGGACCGCCGTTCGAACTTCTTGACCGTCACCGGATCGAGCGGTCGTGCGTCGATGGTCTTCGACAGGGCGACGTAGACGCCGACGAGTATCGCCGCACAGATCACGAACAGCCAGAAGGACGTCGTCAGTGCCAGGCGCACCCGGATGGTGCTCATCGCCCGGAGCACGGAGCGGGCACGTCTCACAACCTGCGCACCGACGGTAGCTGCTGGGGCTCAAGGTCTTTCAACCGGTAGCCGCGCCCGACGAGCGTATGCAGCACTTGCTCCTCGCCGTCGACGGTCAGTTTGCGGCGCAGGGTGCCGACCGTCACCCGGACGGTTTCGCTGAACGGGTCGGCGTTCTCGTCCCACACGTGCTCGAGGATCTGTTCGGCGGACACCACGTGGTCCGGCCGCGTCATCAGGAACCGCAGCACGGAGAATTCCTTGAGCGTCAGGTCGACTTCCCTTGCCCCCCGATGCACCACCTGGCGGGCGGTGTCGAGCCGGATGTCACCGACACGCAGAACCGATGACTCACCCCGGGTTTCGCGTCTGAGCACCGCACGAAGGCGCGCGGTCAATTCAGCAAGCGCGAACGGTTTGACGATGTAGTCGTCGGCGCCGGCATCGAGTCCTCGCACCCTGTCGGGCAGCGTGCCAAGTGCCGTCAGCATCACGAGGCGAAGATCCTGTCCGGACTGGCAATCGACGTCTCCGGCTCGGATTCCGCGCGCCAGTTGGACTCCGTCGCCGTCGGGCAGGTTGACGTCGACGAGCGCGACGTCGTACTCGTTGACCGAGAGCCGCTCGGTGGCTTCTGCCTCGTTCAGGGCGGCATCAACCGCGTAGCCCTCCCGCTGCAACCCGATGCGCAGGGCGCTGACCAGTCCCTCCTCGTCCTCGACGATCAACACCCGCATACGCGCCGAGGATAGCCCCGGGCCACCACGGCTGCCCAGGTCGCTTTCGGTCGGCTTTCGGTCGCTCTTCCGCTGGTTTTCGCACCGCGATGCTGTGCTTGCCGCATGAGCGTCAACAACAACACCAACGACGGCGGTGGGCATCGGGCCGTCGACGAGGACGCCGCCTCACTCGCAGAATGCAGCGCGCTGGTGGAGCGGGCGTTGTTCGAGATGAAACGCGTTGTGGTCGGCCAGGACCAGATGCTGGAGCGGCTGTTGGTCGGGTTGCTGGCCGACGGGCACATCCTGTTGGAGGGGGTGCCGGGGATCGCCAAGACGTTGGCGGTGCGGACCGTGGCGGCCGTGGTCGGCGGACAGTTCCACCGACTGCAGTTCACCCCTGATCTCATGCCGGCCGACATTCTCGGCACCCGGGTCTGGCGACCATCGACGGAGAGCTTCGACATCGAGCTCGGCCCGATCTTCGGCAACCTGATCCTGGCCGACGAGATCAACCGCGCGCCCGCCAAGGTGCAGTCGGCACTGCTGGAGGCGATGGCCGAGCGGCAGGTGAGCATCGGCGGACACAGCTTCGCGTTGCCGACGCCGTTTCTGGTGCTGGCTACCCAGAACCCCATCGAATCCGACGGGGTGTATCACCTGCCGGAGGCTCAGCGCGACCGGTTCCTGCTCAAGGTCGAGATGTCACTGCCCAATGAGCTCGAGGAGATGGCGATCCTCGCGAGGATGGGCACCCGACCGCCCCGGGCGCGCAACCTGATGTCTCCGCAGGACGTCGTGCGGCTTCAGCGCGCAACGGAGAACGTGTTCGTCCACCATGCGGTCGCGCATTACATCGCGCGGCTGGTGATGGCGACGCGAGAACCGCACGCATACGGCGCCGACGCCATCGCCAGTGTGCTGGAGTACGGCGTCAGCCCCCGCGGGTCGCTCGGTCTGCTCGCAGGCAGCCGGGCCTTGGCGCTGCTGCGCGGCAGGGACTACGTGCTGCCCGGCGACGTCACCGACATCGCACAGGACGTGATGGCCCACCGACTCGTCCTCACCTTCGACGCGGTCGCCGACGGCGTGGACCCGCGTGGCGTCATCCGAGAAGTGCTCAATTGTGTTGCGGCGCCGCAGGTTGCCCCGCGCAGTTACGAACTGGACGCGGCCGCATCATGACGTCACATCCCTTCCACGCGCTGGATCTCGGCATTCGTCGGCGCGTCGACGGCATGCTATCGGGCGATCACGAAGGCAGCCGGTTGGGCATCGGCAGTGAGCGCGAGGAGGTCACCCGTTATCAGCCCGGGGACGACGTCCGGCGGATCGACTGGAACATCACCGCGCGCTCAACCGATCTGCACGTGTGGCGACCACGCGCCGACAACCAGCTCGAAACGTGGGTGCTGCTCGACGTCACCGCGAGCATGGCCTTCGGTACCGTCGACGGCGAAAAGCGTGATCTCGCAACACAAATCGTTTGGGCAGTCGGGCTGCTCACAGACGGACCCGGCAACAGCCTCGGGGTCGCCACCTTCGGTCCCGACGGCATGCGCTGGCACCGGCAGACCCGGTCGCGGCTGGCCGCCCACCGAATCACCGGTGAACTCGCACATTCGCAGCGACGCGACGGTGCGGGCGGACCGGATCTCGCGACCGCGATGGAAGCGTTTGCGCGGCAGCGCAACCGTCCCGGCCTGCGCGTGGTGGTGTCCGATTTCCTCAACCCGGATGGGGATCACCGACCGCCGTTCGGCTGGCAGCGTCCGCTGCGCCACCTGGCGGCCCGCCACGACGTCATCGCGGTCGAGATCGTCGACCCGCGCGAGCTGAGCCTGCCCGACATCGGATCGGTGGTGTTCGTCGACCCGGAGTCCGGGCGGCAACGACAGGTGTGGACCTCGGACCGCCGGCTGCGGCAGCGCTACGAAGACGCCGCCGCGACCCACCGAATCGCGGTCGCCGAGACGATCCGTGGCTGCGGGGCATCGCATCTGGCGGTGAGCACGGGTCGCGATTGGGTGCGCGATCTCGCACGCTTTGTGCGGCAACGACGACGCACCGTGCGCCGCGCGGGGCGCAGTAGGGAGGTGCGCCCACGATGAACTTCCTCTTCCCGCTGGGGTTGCTGGTGCTGATCCCGGTCGCGGTGCTGGCGATCGGCTATCTGGCCACCCTGCGCCGCAAACAACGCTACGCGGTGCGGTATGCCGCTCTACCGTTGCTGGACAAGGTGATTCCGGAACGTCCACGATGGCGTAGGCACGTGCCCGCAGCCCTGCTGCTTGGGACGCTCGGTTTGGCCGGGCTGGCAGCGGCCCGCCCGGAGATGCCGATCCGCGTCCCGTATGAGCGCGCGGCGATCATCGTGGCGATCGACGCCTCGGAATCCATGGGTGCCCGCGACGTCGCACCCGACCGGCTGACGGCCGCACTGGCCGCGGCCGGTGAATTCATCGATCAGCTGCCCGACACCTTCAACGTCGGCGTGGTGACGTTCGGCGGGTCCACCTTGGTCCTGCACCCGCCCGACACCGATCACGAGTCGGCGAGGGCCAGCCTGAACACGGTGCAGACGCGGTCGAGCACCGCCATCGGCGAGGCGGTGTTCACCTCGCTCGACCAGATCCGCACGGTCGCAGGCGACGACGCGGATCTGCCCGCCCACATCGTGCTGCTCTCCGATGGCAGCAACACCAGCGGCCGCAGCCCCGCCGACGCCGCGGCAGCCGCTGTCGCGGCGGGTGTTCCGGTGTCCACCATCGCCTACGGCACCGAGAACGGCGCAATGGACAACTACGGCTACTCCACACCGGTGCCGGTCGACGCGGAGACGCTCGCCGAACTCGCCGACACCACCGGCGGCACCGCGTACTCGGCGACGGACAGCGAAGAACTGCAAGACGTCTACCGCGACATCGGGTCGTCCATTGGCTGGCGCACGGAATGGCGCGAGGTGACGCCGCACGTCGCCGCGCTGGCCGTGCTGTTCGGCGTGGCTGCGGCCGCCCTTTCCCTCCGATGGTTCTCCCGCCTTGTCTGACAGGAACCGACATGACCGATAACCGTTTCGACCTCGGCAGGCCGGCAGGACCGGATTTTCTGCCGCCGACCGGCGCACCGCTTCCTCCGCCGCCGCCAGCGCCGGGCCCGTCGATCCCGACCCGGATCCGCACCGATACGACGGAGGGGGCGCCGCAGCCCGCATCAGCGGTTGTGCCTGCGCAACCCGCACGCCGGTCGGGCCGCTCGACCGTGCTGCTGGTCGCGGCGTGCCTGGTCGCGGCCGGCGCGGCGGGCGCGGGCGCCGCGGTGGTGGCGGTCGATGGCATGCCGACGTCGTCCATCCGGCAATACCAGCCCGACCCTCGCGGCGCGGGCGGTGTGCCGGACGCGCAGAGCGCGGCGGCCGCCGTGCTGCCCAGCGTCGTCGACGTGCGGGCAGGTAACGCGAGCGGGTCGGGGTTCGCGATCGACCAGGACGGTCATGTCATCACGAACAGTCATGTCGTAGACGGCCGTTCGCGCGTCATCGTGCGGATGGCGGACGGCAGGCAGTCCGGAGCGCGCGTGGTCGGCACCGACCCGGACACCGACGTCGCCGTGCTGGAAGTGGCCAGCGGTGCCCCGCCCCCCGCCACGCTGGGCGTCAGCTCAGAGGTGCGCATCGGGCAGCCGGTCATCGCAGTCGGTGCGCCGCTGGGCCTGACCAGCACGGTGACCGCGGGGATCGTCAGCGCCCTCGATCGCACAGCGCGGCTCGGCCAAATCGGCGGGCCACAGCAGATGGTGCAAACCGATGCCTCGATCAACCCGGGGAATTCCGGCGGCCCGCTGGCGAACCTGCAGGGGCAGGTCGTCGGTGTGAACACCGCGCTGGCCACGATGGGAGCACCTGACGCAGGCAATATCGGCATCGGATTCGCGGTGCCGATCGACCGGGCGGTCGCCGTCGCACGTCAGATCATCGAAAACGACTGACCCTTTCAGTCAGCCAGGGCGCGTCCGACAATGAGCGGGTCCGGCCTGCCGACCACCTCGAAGTCCTTGTTGTCGTAGTCGAATTTGTTCAGCACATGGCGCATGGCGTTGACGCGGGCGCGCTTCTTGTCGTTGCTCTTGACCACCGTCCATGGCGCGACCTCGATGTCTGTCCACGCGAACATGTCTTCCTTGGCCGCGGTGTAGTCGTCCCACTTGTCGAGGGAAGCCAGGTCCGTCGGCGACAGTTTCCACTGGCGGACCGGATCGACCTGACGGATGGTGAAGCGGGTGCGCTGTTCGGATTGAGTCACCGAGAACCACAGTTTGGTGAGGCTGATGCCGTCGTTGACCAGCATCTGCTCGAACAGCGGGACCTGCCGGATGAACTCGGCGTGCTGTTTGCCATTGCAGAAGTTCATCACGCGTTCGACGCCTGCGCGGTTGTACCAGGACCGGTCGAACAGCACCATCTCGCCTGCGGCGGGCAGGTGGTTGACGTAGCGCTGGAAGTACCACTGCGTGCGTTCGCGTTCGGTGGGCTTCTCCAACGCGACGACGCGTGCACCGCGCGGGTTCAGGTGCTCCATGAACCGCTTGATGGTGCCGCCCTTGCCCGCGGCGTCGCGGCCCTCGAACACGATCACGTGCCGGTGCCCGTGGGCCTGGCTCCACTTCTGCAGCTTCAGCAGTTCGATCTGCAGCAGTCGTTTCTGCTCCTCGTAGTCGGAGCGCTTCATTCGCTCGTCGTACGGGTAGTTCTCCCGCCACGTGTCGACCTCGGTGCCTTCTGGCTGACGAAGCAGCACCGGATCATCGTCGTCATCATCCCGAACCGTGTAGCCCTCGGTTGTGTCAAGCGTCGTCACCCGCAAAACCTATCGACGCGCGTGTACGGCGAAGTGACGCACAGGTGAACGGCCGGTGTGTTACTTGGCGGCGCGGCGCGGACCTGCCAGCGCCAACCGCGTCATGAGCTTGTTCATCCGCTTGAGCGCCTTGGGCGAATTGTTGTAGTAGTTGCCGCCCGCGCCGACGTTGGTGCGCGGAGCGACCACCGCCTCCTGCCGGCAGTACTTCCGCAGCCCCTCTGCCCCGCCGAAGCGCGCGCCCATGCCTGAGGTCTTCCAGCCGCCCATCGGCGCCGTCGTGCACATCAGGTTCGAGATCACGTCGTTGACGTTGACCGTGCCGCAATCGATCTGCACCGCAACCTCTTTGGCGCGTTCGATGTCCTTCGAGAAGACGGATGCCGACAAGCCGTATGGGCTGTCGTTGGCCAGCCTGACCGCTTCTTCCACCGAGGACACCTTCATGATCGGCAGCGTCGGGCCGAACGTCTCCTCGGTCATGCACGTCATCGAGTGGTCCACGTCGACCAGCACCGTGGGCTCGTAGAAGCTTCCCGCCGGGGAGCCGCGCTTCCCGCCGGTCAGCACCCTGGCGCCCTTGGCCTTGGCATCGGCCACGTGCCGTTCGGTGACGGCGACCTGGCTCTCGTCGATCAGCGATCCGACGTCATAGCCGTCGCCGGCGCCCATCTTCAGCTTCTCGACGTCACGCACGACGGCCGCCACGAACTGGTCGTACGCCGGCTCGAGCGCATAGACGCGTTCCACCGAAACACAGGTCTGCCCGGCGTTGAAGAACGCGCCCCACACCGCCGCGTGCGCGGCCAGGTCGACGTCGGCGTCATCGAGCACGATCATCGGGTCCTTGCCACCGAGTTCGAGGCTGACCGGGGTGAGCCTGCGGGCGGCGCGCTCCATCACCTTGGCACCGGTCGCGCACGAGCCGGTGAACTGGATGAAGTCAGAGTTATCGATGACGGCCTCGGACACCTCGCGGGCGCCCTGCGCCAGCGCCAGCACCTCGGGTGCGCCCGAATCCAGCCACCCACGCAGCAGTAGCTCGGCGGTCAGCGGCGTGCGCTCGGACGGCTTGAGCAGCACGGCGCAGCCGGCGGCCAGCGCGGCGATCGCGTCCATCAGGGCATTGGCGACGGGGTAGTTCCACGGCGCGATGATGCCGATCAGCTGGCGGGGCCGGTAGTGCACCTCGACCTTCTTGATGGCCAGGAACGGCAGCGCGGCCGGACGGTGTTCGGGTGCAAGCGCCTTCTCCATCGTCTTGATGTAGTAGGACGCGATCATGATCACCAGCGGCACCTCTTGGGCCGCGTCGGTGGCCGACTTGCCGGTCTCTTTGATGAGCAGCACCTCGATCTCCTCGCGGTGCTTGCCCAGCCAGACCGCGTAGCGCGCCATGACCTTGGCACGCCCCTTCGGTCCGCGCGCTTCCCACTCCCGTTGGGCCTCGCGCAGCCCCGCCGCGATGCGGGGGACATCGGCCGGATCCGTCCAGCGCACCTGTCCTGCGACGGCGCCGGTCGCGGGATTGCGGATGGTGCTGGTGTCTGGCAGGTCAACTTCGGGCGTTGCTGTCATGTGGTCATGCTAACGCGCGCTGTGATCTGGATCGCAGGTGGCTTGACACCTGTCAAGTCGGCGAGGGCGCGGGTGCGGCCGTGACGACGCGGACGGCAAGGCAGGCTATCGCCGTGCCGAGCAGCAGCGCGCCGACCGTGTCGGTGAAGTAGTGGTAAGTCAGGCCGACTCCGACCATGCCGAGCGAGATGACCGTGGCCGCGGTAATCAGCGCCCATCGCGCGCCACCGGCAACCAGCACGACCATGCACATCACGACGACGAGCATCGTGATGTGTCCGCTGGGGTAGGCCAGCGCACCGCCCTTCTCGCGGTCGAACATGTGCTTGAGCAGGCGGACCATCGCGATCCCGGTGGGCGGACACAGCACCATCACCATTGCCAGGCGCCACCGTCGACGTACGAGCGCAACCACAAACGCCACCGTCAGCACCCCGACGATGACGAACCCGTTGGTCAGGATCAAAAGCATCCAGGGGAAGATGTCGCGGTGGTGGAACCAGTCGTCCAGCGGAGTGGAACGCTTGCCCACGGCCCATCCGAGCAGCAGCATCGCAACCAGGGCGATCGGCGGCCATACGCGAATGGCCTTATGGGCGAGCACTTCCGTTAGTCTCAAGATGCGATGCCCCGGATGTAGGCCGCTTGTCCCAGGTGCTGGGCGCAGTCGTCGACGATGCTGACCAACCGGGCGCCCGCGGTGACCGGCGGATTCCAGCGCGTGTCCACGACGCGGGCCATCTCTTCGGGGGTCACCGAAGCGATGTAGGAGAGCGACGCTTTGTGCACTGCATGATAGTACCCAGCAAGTAGGTCTGCCGACGCACGAAGTTTGCCGACATCGTCGGAGTCGTGGCCGTATCCGGTGTCGTCGCGCGGGAGGTCGAGGCCGAATCGGTCGACCCAGCCGTCGCGTGTCCACACCTGCTCGATGTCTGCGATGTCGCAGAGCTGCGCATCCTGAACGCGCGCGCTGTGCCAGATCAGCCAGGCGATGCTGTTGGCCGAGGCGGTCGGCCGGAAGAACGCGAGTTCGTCCGTCAGCTCGTCAGTGAGCTCCTCGACATGCTCGATGAGCCGGGTAAAGGAGTCTCTCAGCAGTTCGCGGGTCGCCGTCGCATCAGTGTCAGCCATACCTTTGAAATTACTCGGCGTAGTGGAATCCCTTTGGTATGCCCGCGTCGGGGAGGTGGCCGTAGAGGTCCTCACCGGGTAGACCCTCGACGATCACCGACCGGGCGGCGATCAGCGCTTCCAGGTCCACCCCTGTGCGCAGTCCCATCGACTCCAGCAGGTAGACGAGGTCTTCGGTGACGATGTTGCCGCTCGCTCCAGGGGCGTACGGGCATCCACCCAGACCCGCCTGCGAGGAATCGAATGTCGTGATGCCCACGTCGAGCGCGGCGATCACGTTGGCGAGGCCTTGACCACGGGTGTTGTGTAGGTGCGCGCCGCCTGCCTGGTCACCGAGCTCGGCGTGTAATCGGGTGAACAGACGCCGGATCTGTGCCGGGTTGGCGTAGCCGGTGGTGTCGGACAAACCGACGCTGTCGGCCCCGCGCTCAACGGCTTTGGCGGCGAGTTCGATTACCCAGTCCTCGCTCACCGGTCCTTCCATGGTGCAGCCGAAGGCTGTCGACACCCCGACCTCGAAGTGGAAATCGGTTGCCTCTGCCCGTAATTCGGCGATGGCGGCGACCTGCAGCAGGGCCTGCTCCGGGCTCATCCCGACGTTGCTCTCGCTGTGCGCTCTGGATGCGGAGATCGGCATCGACAATGCTCGCGCGCCGGCCGCGATGGCATTCCTGGCGCCAATGACGTTGGGCACCAGCGCCAAGACGTTCAGGTTCGGTATCTGCAGTGCGTGGGCCACCACGTCGGCGGCATCCGCCATCTGCGGTAGCCGCTTGGGCGAGACGAACGAGGCGACCTCGATTTCCCGCAGGCCCGCATCGGCGAGCGCGGCGATCCATCGATGTTTGACCTCGGTGGGCATCGTGGCCTCGACGCTTTGCAGGCCGTCGCGGGGGCCGACTTCGCTGACGAGGATGTCGATGTCGGATGTGCGCGAGGCGCGCGTGCCGGTCATGAGAGAGGCTCTCCGATGTTGACTGCGTTGGCCGGGACTTCGCCGCGATAGACGGCGAGGATCGATTGAGCGGCGCCCACTGCGACGCGGCGCATCGCCTCATGGGTCTGGCCGCCGATGTGCGGCGAGATCACTGTGCGGGGATGCGTGAGGAGCGGATCTTTTGCAGATGGCGGTTCGGTGGCGAGGACATCGAGACCGGCTCCAGCGAGGTGGTCGTTGTCGAGGTTCTCGAGGAGTGCGACCTCGTCGATCAATCCGCCACGGGCCGTATTGATCAGGATGGCACCCTTTCGGAGAGTCGCAAGTGAGCGACGATCGATGATCTTGGAAGTGTTCCGAGTCAGCGGAAGGTGCAGGGAGACAATGTCGCTGACGCGCAGTAGGTCGTCCTTTCCGGTCAGCCTGATTCCCGGTGCGTCGGCGTCGGACAGCGCGGGGTCGCAGGCGACGACCGTCAAGCCGAACGCCGTTGCGATGGCCGCGACTCGAAGCCCGATGCGCCCACATCCGAGCAGACCCATCGTGCGACCGGGCAGTTCGATACCCGGTGAGCTCGCCGCGGGCATCCGACCACCGCCCGTTCCGGACTGCGCGGTCCGCGGCGGTGATGTTTCGGGCGACCGCGAACAGCAGGGCGAAGACGTGTTCGGCGACAGAACCGGCATTGGCGGCGCCGGTGATGGTGACCGGGATGCCACGTTCCGTCGCGGCTTCGACGTCGACGGTGTCGTAACCTGCGCCGTGGCGGGCGATGATGCGTAGGTTGGGCGCGAGATCCATCTCCGCTCTGCGAAATTCAGCGGTGCGCAATAGCACCCCGGTGGTTCGAGGGGCGACCCTTCGATAGTCGACAGCGGTTGGGCCGTAGCCGAGCGCAACGTCGCCGTGTTCACGCAGATGCGCGACGGCTTCGTCGGCGACGGGTCGCGGGATCCAGGTCAGCGGCGCGGTGCTCATCGGATGGGTCGCGCATTCGCGATGCGCTTCGTCGCTTCCAGCGCCTCGATCTGCGTTGCCTTTTCGATGGTCGCCGCCAGCATGTGGCGTCCGATGACCGCGACACCGTCGCGGTCGGCGATGACGGCGTCGCCGGGTGAAACACACACGCCGCCAACGGCAACGGGTTCAAGAAGACGGAACGGGCCGTGCTTGTAGGGCCCGGCCGGAGTCGATGCGCGGGCAAAGACCGGCATGTCCAATTCGCGCAGGGCGTCGATATCACGGGCCGCGCCGTCGAGAACGAAACCGGCGACGCCGCGGGCCTTGGCCTTGATGCCGATCATTTCGCCGATCAATGCGCGGCTCTTATCGCCGGAACCGTTGACCACCAGGACATCCCCTGGGGCCACGACGTCGAGGGCTTCGTGAATCGCCAGATTGTCGCCGGCACGCGTCCAGACGGTGAAAGCATTTCCCACCAGGCGTGCCGTCAGCCATTGGGCATGGATCTCGGAATCGAGGGCACCAAATCGCTCCATCGCGTCGGTCAACATTGCGGCGCCGAACCGGGTCAGCCCGGCGAGCAATTCGGGTTCGCAGCGTTCGAACTGGGCGAAGTGGGCCTTCAGTCGTCGTCATTGGGATCCTCAAGTCCTGGTTTGGTTTTCGTATCTCTGCGAGTACTTCGGCGGTATTGGCGCCGAGAAGTGGTGGCGGAGCCGCGGGTCCGATGGCCTGCCCGTCGACGTGGACCGGGCTGCCGAGCAGGCGCAGTGTGCCGCCGCGCGCGGACGGCGAAGCGTACGGTGTGCACCAAGCCGCGCGCGCGGATGTGCTTGGACTCCAACGCCTCACGGACGCTGACGACCGGAGCCGCAGGGACGCCACTGTGCGTCAGGTACTCGTCCCACTCGCGCGCGGACCTTTGCGCCAGTGTCTTTTCGAGTTCTTCGCGCAGTTCGTCGCGGTGATGTCTGCGCGAGTCACGGGTGGCGAATCGGGTGTCGGCGAGCAAGTCGGTCCTGTCCAACACCCCGCACAGCGTCTCGAACTGCTCCTGCTTGTTCGCGGCGATATTCAACTTGCCGTCGGCGGTGTCGAACGTGCCCGGACGGCGCCGAGGTGGGGTTCTCGTTTCGCCATTGGGCGGGCGTCGCGCCCGGCGATCGAGCTGGTCTGACACGACCCAACCCATCGAGGCGATCGCGGCTTCGAGCATCGAGACGTCGAGGAACGCGCCTTCCCCGGTGCCGGCCCGTCTGACCAAGGCCGCACAGATCGAGAAGGCTGCGACGAGGCCGCCGATGCTGTCACAGATCGGCACACCGACACGTAGCGGCGCGGTACCTCGGCGGTCCCTGTGACGCTCATCAGACCGGACAGGCCCTGGATGATCTGGTCATAGGCCGGGCGGTCCCGCATCGGGCCCGTCTGCCCGAAACCCGATACGGCGCAGTAGATCACCGACGGGTTGATGTTGCGGACGGCATCCCAGCCGAAACCCGAGACGTTCCATCACTCCTGGCCGGAAGTTCTCGAGGATGACGTCGTAGTCCGCGACGAGCCGGGTGAACACATCGCGGTCGTGGTCGTTCTTTAAATCCAGCGCGACTGAACGCTTGCCGCGTTCTGTGCGAGAAACGATGCGCCGAGGTGTTCGCGGGCCAGGTCGGGATCGGCACCGAGCTGGCGCGCGAGATCACCGCCGTGCGGACTCTCCACTTTGAGGACGTCGGCACCGAGCAATGCGAGCTGGTAACCCGCGAATGGTCCGGCGAGCACGTTGGTGAGGTCGAGGACCCGAACTCCTTGCAGCAGTGGGGCACTCACAGCAACTCCTCGACACCGCCGAGGCCAAACCCGGAGATCTCCTTCGCGCTTTCGACCGCAGCGCGCACGGCCATGTCCAACCGGTCGCCGGTCAGCCGGGAGCTGGGACCGCTGATACACAGAGCCGCCAGTACCCTGCGGCCGTCGGCGGCGACGATCGGAGCGCTGACCGCGCTCGCCCCGTCTTCCCGTTCGCCGTGACTGATCGCGTACCCAGCCTCGCGGGCCCGCGCCACCTCCGCATGCAACCGCGCCGAGTCGAGGGTCGGGTTGAGGAGCTCTAGTTCGTCGATGACCTGCGGGGCCCCCGCGAGCAGGATCTTCGCCGCCGCACCTACCCCACAACGGCATCGGCGAGCCGACCTCGACGACGTTGCGGACGGTGTGGATGCCCTCTTGCTGCGCGATGGACATCCGCGTCGTGTCCTGCCGCACGTAGATGTTGACGGTCTCGCCGCAGGTGTCAACGAGCCTGCGCATGCTGGCAATCGTGGGCTCGTTCACCTCCCACAGCGCCGCGGCCATCCGCACCCACCGCAACATCGCGGCGCCGAGGGTGTAGGTGCCGTCGGCCCGGACCGATACCAGAGCTCGGGACTGCAGGTTGGCCAACAGCCGCACCACTGTGGTCTTCGGCAGTTCGCTGCGCTCGACGATCTCACGCAACGTCAGGAACGGCCGGTGGTGATCGAACAGATTCAGCAGGTCAAGCGCACGGGCAACGCTGCGGACCGAGGAATCGCCAGTCAAGCGCGCCCCCCTCCAGGTCGGTTGTCGATGAGGCGAACGTACCCAATAATCAACGTAAAAATCCACTCAATGGTTTTTCTAGACCACTGATGGGTTGTGCTGTAGGGTCGGCGCGACCGCATCTGTGACGAGGAGCACAACGATGACCGTCTTGCGACCGCGGCGTTTCCGCCGCCTTCTTCCCGCCATCGTCGTAGGCGCGACATGGCCCTCACGCTGGGAACCGCATGCGCCCCGGGCGCCGACAAAGGCGGCGGCGGCGGGCATGCCGCGAACTACCCGTCCAAGCCGGTCGAGCTGCTGGTGCCCGCCAATCCCGGCGGCGGCTGGGACCAACCGCACGCGGACTGCAGGAAGTCGCGCAGGAAGCGAAGCTGACCGACCAGAACATCGAGGTGATCAACCGCGAGGGCGGCGGCGGCGCCACCGGCCTCGCTGAATTGACCGCACGCGACAAGGGCGACCCGTACAAGTTGATGATCGGCGGCCTCGTGATGATTGGGGCCCTCAAGCAAGCGAATTCACCGCTCTCGGTGACCAATGCGACCGCCATCGCCACACTCACCTCTGAGGCGGAGATTTTCGTCGTCCGCGCCGACTCTCCGTTCCAGAACATTCAGGATGTCGTCAACGCCTATCGCGCCGACCCGAAATCCGTGATCTTCGGCGGCGGTTCAGCAGGCGGGTCCGACCACATCGTCATCGGCGAGATGCTCCAGGCGGCCAAGCTAAACCCGGCCGACATGAACTACGTCGGGTACGCAGGCGGCGGAGAAGCGACGGCGGGGATCCTCTCCGGCGACGTCAAGGTTGGCGTCTCCGGGGTCTCTGAATTCGAGGGGCAGGTCGAGAGCGGCGCGATGCGAGTGCTCGCGGTCAGCTCCAAGGATGAGGTTGACGTTGCCGGGAAGCCGGCCCCAACACTGACCAGCGCCGGCTTGGACGTTGACTTCGTCAACTGGCGTGCGATCTTCGCCCCGCCGGAGCTCAGCGACGCCGACGTCGAGGGGATCACCGCATTTATCGACCGCATCCACAGCAGCGAGCAATGGAAGGCGCTGCTCGAGAAGCGCGGTTGGACGGACGACTATCGCACAGGCGACGACGCCGCCAAGTTCGTCGCGGACCAGGAGAAGCAAACGGCGTCGACCCTGGACGAGCTCGGCCTGTGAGCATCATGGAGGGAAGCCGGGACACTGGCTCCGGGGACGACGGACCTGACGTCGAGGACCGCGATGAGGTGATACCTGCCGCCTCTCCGGTGGCGCCGGTCGTCTTCGGCGTGATCGTGTTGGCCGTCGGCGTCGTGCTCCTCTGGCAGGGCTGGCAGGTTCCTGGCGACCTCGGGCCGCGGGGTCCGAGGTTCATGCCCGTCTTCCTCGGCGTGCTGTGGATCCTGCTGGCCGCGGCGTATCTGGCAAGCGCCGTGGCCAGGCTGGCGGGCCGGCGCATCGACATGGCCGCCGAGCGGCTCGACCACCTTCCGCGGGTGGTGGCCCTGATCGTGGTGCTGATCGCCTACGCCTACGCATTGGAGATCCTCGGGTACCTGATCTCGACGTCGGCGCTCTTCGCCGCCTGCGCGGCAATCTTAGGGAGCCGCAACCATATTCGAGACGCAGTCATCGCGGTCGGCCTCACGGTGGCGGTGTACTTCTTGTTCAGTCGGGGGCTGAGCATCTACCTGCCCATGGGAGTACTGCCTCTATGACGGTGTTCACCGATCTCCTTGGTGGTTTCGCGACGGTCTTCTCGCCAACCAACCTGCTGCTGGCCGCAATCGGCGTCACGCTCGGCACCCTTGTCGGAGTGTTGCCGGGCATCGGTCCCGCGGTCACTATCGCGCTGTTGTTGCCGGTCACCTTTCAATTCGACGATCCCGCAGGCGCATTCATCATGTTCGCCGGCATCTACTACGGCGCCATGTACGGCGGCTCGACCACGTCGATTCTGCTGAATACGCCGGGCGAATCGGCTTCGGTCGCCACGGCGTTGGAAGGCCATGAGATGGCGCGCCGTGGGCGCGCACGAGCGGCGCTGGCCACGGCGGCGATCGGTTCATTCGTGGCGGGCACGATCGCCACCGTCCTGCTGACGTTCGTCGCGCGGCCGATCGGCCACCTCGCCACGTCGTTCACGGCCGCCGACTACACAGCCCTGATGGTCCTTTCACTGGTGTCGGTCACCGCACTTGTCGGTCGGTCGATGGTCCGGGGACTGCTGGCGCTGCTGTTCGGCGTGACGCTCGGCCTTGTCGGGCTGGATGCGTTGTCGGGTCAGGCACGGCTGACCTTCGGCCAACCGCTGCTGTACGACGGGATCAGCGACGTCATTCTCATCATCGGGCTGTTCGCGATCGGCGAGACGCTGTATGTGCTGATTCGCGACCGCACCCGGCCGGGGGTATTGGCACCGCTGGATCCACCGCGCAAGGGCGACATCTTCTGGATGAGCCGGCAGGACTGGCGGCGATCGTGGGGGCCATGGCTGCGCGGAACGGGCCTCGGCTTCCCGTTCGGGGTGCTGCCCGCGGGAGGCGCCGAGTTGCCGACATTCCTGTCGTACACCTACGAACGGACCCGCTCGAAAGGCAAGGACGAATTCGGCAAGGGCGCCATCGAGGGTGTAGCCGGTCCCGAGGCCGCCAACAACGCCTCGTTCTCCGGCGTCCTTGTGCCGCTGTTGACATTGGGTCTGCCGACCTCGGCCACGGCGGCGGTGCTGATCGCCGCATTCCAGATCTTCAACCTGCAGCCCGGGCCGCAGCTGTTCGAGAATTCACCGGATCTGGTGTGGGCACTGATCGCCTCGCTGTACATCGGCAACGTCCTGCTGCTGCTGCTCAACCTGCCGCTGATCCGGCTGTGGGTGAAGGTGCTGCAGATCCCCCGGCCGGTGCTCTACGCCGGAATCCTGCTGTTCGCCACGCTCGGCGTGTACTCAGTCTCGGGGAACCCCACCGACATTCTCATCGCCTACGCCATCGGCGTGGTGGGCATGTTCATGAGGCTGTATGACTTCCCGATCGCACCGGTCATCCTCGGCGCGATCCTGGGACCCAACCTGGAAAGCCAGCTCCGGCGGGCGCTCACCGCGTCCAACGGTGACTGGACCGTTTTCGTCACCCGCCCGACGTCGGCGGTCTTCCTGGTGCTCGCAAGCGTCGCGTTCGTCCTGCCCTACCTACCGTGGCTGATCCGGCGTGCGCGGGGCGAGCAGGTCGGGTCCGCAAAGATGGCCATGGCCGACGAGGACTGACCTACATATCAGCCCTGCGGGGCCGCGCCGTGAAAGACCGCCTCGACGTTGTTGCCGTCAGGGTCGCGGACGAACGCGCCGAAGTAACCGGGGTGGTACTCCGGCCACAACCTCGGTGCGTGCAGGGACTCCGCGCCCGCGTCCACGGCCGCGTTGTAGAACGCCGTGACGGCATCGGTGTCGGCGGCCTGAAACGCGACGTGAATCTCGCGATTGGGCCCGGCGGCATTACCTGCACTCATATCGGCGATCCAGAAGTCGGGTTTACCGTCCCTGCCGTAGCCGATCGCGACCTGGTAGTCCATCTGCCGCGAGTAGCCCAACACCCCGAGGACCTTGTCGTAGAACGCTTTCGATTTGTCCCAGTCCGAGCAGTTGATTCCGAAGTGGTCAATCACGGCCTCATCCTGGCATCCCGGACCGACACAGTCGTACATTCGACGAATGGTTTACGACCTAATCATCCGAAACGGCACCATCGTCGATGGCCTCGGTGGTGAACCTTTCGTCGGGGATGTCGCGGTTGCCGACGGTGTGATCGCGGCCGTCGGCGCGGCCTCTGAGCCCGCCGCCAGGGAGATCGACGCAACCGGACTGCTCGTCACGCCCGGCTTCGTCGACCTGCACACCCACTATGACGGGCAGGCCATTTGGTCGGACCGGATGACACCGTCGTCGGCGCACGGCGTCACGACCGCGGTGATGGGCAACTGCGGGGTCGGCTTCGCACCGTGCCGAGCCGATGATCACGAGGTGCTCGTCGACGTGATGGCCGGCGTCGAGGACATCCCGGGTGTCGTGATGGTCGACGGGCTGCCGTGGGACTGGGAGACGTTCCCCGAGTACATGACTGCATTGGAGTCGCGCAGGCGCGATATCGATGTCGCCGCGTACCTGCCGCACTCGCCGCTGCGGGTGTACGTGATGGGCCAACGGGGCGCCCATCGTGAGCCCGCGACGGCCGACGACCTCGCGCAGATGCGGGCGCTGGCCAAGGAAGCGATCGAGGTGGGCGCGCTCGGATTCGCGTCGTCACGGTTCTCGTTCCACAAGACCGCCAGCGGCGTGCCGATTCCGACCTATGACGCGGCGCAGGCCGAGATCGCCGCGATCGCCGATGGCGTGGTTGACGGGGGCGGCGGGCTGATTCAATTCGTGCCCGATATCGCCGCAGGCGGTTATGCCGAAGTGCTGCAACAGGTTTTCGAGGTCGCGACCGACGCCGGGTTGCCCGTGACGTTCACGCTGGCGACGGGTAATGCGGGCGAACCGATCTGGCCCGACGCGATCACGATGGTCGAAAAGTTCAACGCCGACGGCGGCGATATCACCGCGCAGATGTTCCCGCGGCCCATCGGTCTGGTCATCGGCCTTGAGCTGACGGGCAACCCGTTCGTGTTCTATCCGAGCTACCAGGAGATCGCGAATCTGCCGCTGGCCGAACGCGTCGCGGAGATGCGCAAGCCCGAGGTGCGAGCCCGTATCCTGGCCGACAAGCCTGCGGGCCAAGGCAATCCGCTGCTGTACCTGGCTCAGGCATGGGAGTGGATCTTCCCGCTGACCTCTGAGCCCGATTACGAGCCCGACGCGTCGACGTCGATCGCCGCGCGGGCGCGGGCCCGCGGCGTCAGCCCGATGGAAGAGGCCTACGACTGGCTGCTCGACGACGAAGGCCACGCCATGCTACTGGTGGCGATTGCCAACTTCGAAGGCAACTCACTGAACACGGTCGGCACACTCATCCGTCGCGACGATGTCGTGCTGGGCCTCGGCGATGGAGGGGCGCATTACGGAATGATCTGCGACGCAAGCTATCCGACGTTCATGCTGGCGCATTGGACGCGCGATCGCGGTGCTCAACGGCTCGGTATACCCGATGCGATTCGCATGATGACGTCGGTGCCGGCGCGGGTGGCCGGGCTATCCGACCGTGGCCGAATCGCGGTGGGCTACAAGGCCGATCTCAATGTCATCGACCACGCCGCAGTGCGGCTGCACAAGCCGGTGATCGCTCACGATCTGCCTGCCGGCGGCAGGCGTTTGGATCAGACCGCCGACGGCTATGTCGCGACGATCGTGTCGGGCGAGGTTATCGCCGAGAACGGCGTGCCCACCGATGCACGCCCCGGCAAGCTGGTCCGCGGCCGCCAACCGGCACCCGCGAGATGACCGAGTCCACCTATCGCGTCGATCCGGTCGGGGATCTGCCGTTCGCGCGCGAGTTCATGGCGGCACCGGTCGGGTCACATAGCGCTGGGCTGCAGCGCGTGCTCAACGTATTTCGCGGTGAGCCGCTGCGCGGGAAGTACGTGCTGGTCGAGGTCGAACCCCATCGTCGATGGCGGCTGGCCCGGCTCACTGGACAGCGCGGGCAGCCGGTGAACCTGCTCGCCACGGAGTTCACCGATCTACTGGCGGCCGAGCGCGCCGTATTTCGGCTGCGCTGGAAGGAACACACCGGCAATGACCTTGACGACGAAATATGCTGACGCTCACCGGATACAGCGATCGCATCTACGGCCGACCCGGCGACACGATCGAATTCAAGGTCAATTGCGAGACGTCCGGCGAGTATTCGGCTGAGATCGTGCGCATCATCTGCGGTGACACCTGCCCCGAAGGACCCGGCGTTAAAGAGATCGTGATCGATTCCCCGGCGAACGGACGCTATCCGGGGCGACCGCAGCCCATCCACGCCGGCTCGTTCGTGGAGGTGCACGGCGGCCACGCGCTCGACAATCTGACCAGCTTCACGTTTCAAGCCTTTGTGTGGCCGACCACCCCGGCCAAGGGTGTGCAGGGCGTCATCACGAATTGGGCGCAGGGTAGTGGCTTCGCACTCATCGTCGACGAATCAGGCGGCATTGCCCTCAAAGTCGGTGATGGACAACGCGATATCACGATGTCGCCGGGAAAGCCGATGCAGGAACGCCGTTGGTACCGCGTCAGCGCCAGCTACGACGCCGCCACGGGCACCGTTGCGGTGCAACAGGTCCCAGTGCACCCGGTGCCTGGCGTCGACGACCGCGGCCAGGTGGCGGCGCAGCTGGACTTTGCGCCCCAGCATCCCGAAGCTCCCGTCTACTTCGCCGCCATGTCACGACTCGGCCCGGACGGCATGTTCAACGGAAAAATCGACAGTCCCCGGATCTGCGATCGCGCGCTGACAGAGGCGGAAAGTGTCGCTCTCACGATGCCGCGGCCCGAGCCGCACCCACCATATGTGTTGGGTGCGTGGGATTTCAGCGTCGACGTCGCATCGCAGACCGCGGTCGACAGGTCGGCCAACCAGCTTCACGGCACGGTCGTGAACTTCCCGGCGCGCGCCATGACGGGCTGGAACTGGACCGGCGAGGTGATGGACTGGAAGCAGGATCCGACCCAGTGGGGCGCGATCCATTTCCACGACGACGACATCTACGACGCCGGCTGGGATACCGACTTCGCCCTGACG
This sequence comes from uncultured Actinomycetota bacterium, assembly GCA_963848855.1. Classification (GTDB taxonomy): domain Bacteria; phylum Actinomycetota; class Actinomycetes; order Mycobacteriales; family Mycobacteriaceae; genus Mycobacterium. Next base: position 1,504,429 of record CAWKFL010000012.1, on the reverse strand, counting down.
GTTCCGCAGGAGATGACGAGCGGTGTCTACGCTGCGCGCCTTCGCGCCGATGGTGCCGAGGAATACATTCCCTTCACCGTCGGCCCGGCTCCCGGCGCGAAAGCCAAGATCGCGCTCATCCTGCCGACCGCGAGCTACATGGCTTACGGCAACGATCATCTGGGGACCGACGGCGGAAACGGCGAGCTGCTCAACAACATCCTCAACGTGCTCACCCCGCCAGATCTGTTCCTCAACGAACGGTGGGAGTACGGCGGATCGCTCTACGACGAGCACTCCGACGGCAGCGGCATCTGCTATTCGTCGCGCCTGCGACCGCTATTGCAGATGCGGCCAAGGGTGCAGTGCCTGCTCGGCGGCTTCGGCTCGTCGAAGTTGTGGCAGTTCAACGCCGATACCCACATCGTCGATTGGCTGGACACCAAGGGTTTCGCCGTCGATGTCTATACCGACGAGGAATTGCACCATGAGGGCTACGGGCTGCTGGAGCCGTACGCGGTGGTGGTGACGGGATCACATCCCGAGTACACGTCGACAGAGATGTGGGACGCCTACGACGCGTACAAGAACCACGGCGGCCGCATCATGTATCTGGGCGGTGACGGATTCTATTGGCGCATCGCGTATCACGCGGAGTATCCCGGCATCATCGAGCTGCGCCGCGCGGAGTCGGGTGTGCGGGCGTGGGCGGCCGCACCGGGTGAGTACTACCAGGGTTTCGACGGCCGTTACGGAGGTCTGTGGCAGAGGCAGGGCCGCCCACCCCAACAGCTGGTCGGTGTCGGCTTTGCGGCTCAGGGCTTTGATCTGTCGTCCTACTACCGCAGAAAGCCGGACAGCTTCAAACCAGAGGTCGCGTTCGTGTTCGACGGTGTGGGCGACGACGAGCTGATCGGCGACTTCGGTTTGATCGGCGGCGGCGCAGCGGGCCTCGAAGTTGATCGGGCGGGTGCGGAAGTCGGAACTCCGCCCAACGCGTACGTCCTTGCGTCCTCCGAGGGACATACCAATGCTTATTGGCTGGTGCCGGAGGAGTTCCTCGAGACGGGGCCCGCGCTCGGCGGCGACGAAAACCCCAATGCGCGTGCAGATCTGGTGTTCTTCGAAACACCGAACGGTGGAGCGGTTTTCGCGGTCGGCTCGATCGCGTGGGCGGGCAGCCTGTCGGCCAACGGCTACCACAACAACGTCTCGCGGATCACCGAGAACGTGCTGCGGCGGTTCCTCGATCCCAGTCCCTTCTGAGCGTGCGGTGCGCCGTATCCTCGCGTCATGAGCGTGAAAGTGGATCTTGACCAGTTGGCGACGACGCTGCAGGACTACGCATACGCCTATCTCGTCACCGTCGGCGACGACTATCGGGCGCACGCGGTAGCCGTCGACCCGGTTTTCGATGACAGCGTCTTCGACGTCGGCGGCCTCGGCGGCACCACGCTGAAGAACGTCGCAAAGCACGAGGTCGTCACCCTTGTCTGGCCGCCGCGCGAACCGGGTGGCTACACGCTGATCGTCGACGGCGCCGGGTCGCCGACTGACGATGGGCTGCGGGTCGCACCGAGCCGGGCTGTGCTGCATCGCCGGGCAGCACCGGGCGCGCCGACGAGGCCGGGCTGCAAGGACGACTGCATGCCGCTCGAAACGGCCTGAGTTTTTCACGACGAGACCCGACTTTTGATACGGATCTCGCCCGCAGACGTGCGATAAGTCGGACCTCGCGGCCGCATAGACACGAAAAAGCCCGGCCCCCTTGTGAGGAGCCGGGCTTTCTCGTCGACCAGACTTAGAAGTCCATGCCGCCCATGCCACCGGTCGGGTCGCCCGCGGGTGCGGCCGCCTTCTCCGGCTTGTCGGCGACGACAGCCTCGGTGGTCAGGAACAGCGCCGCGATGGATGCCGCGTTCTGCAGCGCCGAACGCGTCACCTTGACCGGGTCGGCCACGCCAGCCTTGAGCAGGTCCTCGTACTCACCGGTCGCGGCGTTCAGGCCGACACCGGCGGGCGAGTTGGTGACCTTCTCGGCGACAACGCCGGGCTCCAGCCCACCGTTGAAGGCGATCTGCTTCAGCGGAGCCGACAGCGCCACGCGAACGATGTTCGCGCCGGTCGCCTCGTCGCCCGTGAGCTTCAGCTCGTCCAGCGCAGGAGCCGACTGCAGCAGGGCCACGCCGCCACCGGCGACGATGCCCTCCTCGACGGCCGCCTTCGCGTTGCGAACGGCGTCCTCGATGCGGTGCTTGCGCTCCTTGAGCTCCACCTCGGTCGCGGCGCCGGCCTTGATCACCGCAACACCGCCGGCCAGCTTGGCCAGGCGCTCCTGCAGCTTCTCGCGGTCGTAGTCGGAGTCGCTGTTCTCGATCTCGGCGCGGATCTGGGCAACGCGGCCGGCGATGGCCTCGCTGTCGCCTGCACCCTCGACGATGGTGGTCTCGTCCTTGGTCACAACGACCTTGCGAGCCTTGCCGAGCAGCGACTGATCGGCGGTCTCGAGCGAGAGGCCGACCTCTTCGCTGATGACCTGACCACCGGTGAGGATGGCCATGTCCTGCAGCATCGCCTTGCGGCGGTCACCGAAGCCCGGGGCCTTGACGGCGACGGACTTGAAGGTGCCGCGGATCTTGTTCACGACGAGCGTGGAGAGCGCCTCGCCCTCGACGTCCTCGGCGATGATCAGCAGCGGCTTGCCGGACTGGATGACCTTCTCCAGCAGCGGCAGCAGATCCTTGACGGTCGAAACCTTCGACGAAACGAGCAGGATGTACGGATCCTCCATGACCGCTTCCTGACGCTCGGCGTCGGTGACGAAGTAACCCGAGATGTAGCCCTTGTCGAAGCGCATGCCCTCGGTCAGCTCGAGCTGCAAACCGAAGGTGTTGCTCTCCTCGACGGTGATGACACCCTCGTTGCCGACCTTGTCCATCGCCTCGGCGATGAGCTCACCGATCTGCGTGTCACCGGCCGAGATCGCGGCGGTGGCAGCGATCTGCTCCTTGGTCTCGACCTCCTTGGCCGACTTCAGCAGCGTCTCGGTGATCTTCTCGACGGCCTTCTCGATGCCGCGCTTCAGGCCGAGCGGGTTGGCGCCGGCCGCGACGTTGCGCAGACCCTCGCGAACGAGCGCCTGGGCCAGCACGGTGGCGGTGGTGGTGCCGTCGCCAGCGACATCGTCAGTCTTCTTGGCAACTTCCTTGACCAGCTCAGCGCCGATCTTCTCGTACGGGTCCTCCAGCTCGATCTCCTTGGCGATGGACACACCATCGTTGGTGATCGTGGGGGCGCCCCACTTCTTCTCCAGGACGACGTTGCGACCCTTAGGGCCCAACGTGACCTTTACCGCGTCGGCGAGGCTGTTCAGGCCCCGCTCGAGGCCGCGGCGGGCCTCTTCGTCATACGCAATTATCTTGGCCATTGCGAAGTGTTTCCTCCGGATTGGGGATGCACGTCTTGTTGGTCGGAGCAGTGCCCGCGACGGACGGCTGGGGATGTGCTCCGCGAGTGCGGCCCCTGCCTCACCGTCCCGACCTAGCACTCACTGGTCGCGAGTGCCAACTGCATTCTTAGCACTCGACCAGGGTGAGTGCAAGGCACTCAGGACGTCCGCAACCCGTCCAGAACGACGCCAAGCAACCGCTCGGCGGCGTCGGGCTTGTAGGCCTGCATGGCCTGGCATCCGACCACGATCGCCTTCACGTCCGGTACGTCAACGTCGCGCCGCACGGTGCCCGCCTTCTGCGCTGCGCGCAGGAGCTCACCGACCAAGCCCAGGAATTCGCCTTCTGCCTGTGGCATCGCGGTCGCCACGTCGATGCCGAGCCCGGCGAGCGCGTCGGTCAGCCCGCGGTCGGTGGCGCCCCACTCGAGCACCATCGACTTGATGAAGGTGAAGAGCGCCTCCCCGGCATTGTCATCGTCGAGCAGCGCGCGCCCGTCGTTCACGATCCGCTGAATCCGGTCCCTCACCACGGCCCGGAAAAGATCGTCTTTCGTCGGAAAATGTCGGTACACAGTGCCGGCGCCAACCCCGGCCCGACGGGCGATCTCGTCGATTGGCACGGCCAGGCCTTCGTCGGCGAATGTCTGATAGGCGACCTCGAGCACGCGCGCGCGGTTACGCGCGGCGTCCGCCCGCAGCGGCTTCTCGGTTTCGGTCACATCCCACCTCGGGAATAGAAAAACGGGGCGCGCGTTCCGTATAGTTGCAACCAAACGGAGCGAACACTCCGTTTAACACTCTAGCGAGGAGATCCCATGCCCAAATGGACAACCGCCGACATTCCCGATCAGCCGGGCCGTACGGCCGTCATCACCGGCGCCAACACCGGCCTCGGCTACGAGACCGCGGCAGCGCTCGCCGCCAAGGGCGCGCACGTCGTGCTCGCAGTCCGCAATCTCGAGAAGGGCAAGGAGGCCGCCGACCGCATCACCACGGCCGCGCCCGGCTCAAGCGTCGCCGTTCAAGAACTCGACCTGACCTCCTTGGAGTCGGTCCGCGCCGCGGCACAAGAACTGAAGGCCAAGCACGACTCGATCGACCTGTTGATCAACAACGCGGGCGTGATGATGACGCCGAAGTCGACGACCAAAGACGGTTTCGAGTTGCAGTTCGGCACCAACCATCTGGGCCACTTCGCGCTGACGGGCCTGCTGCTCGACCGCGTGCTGGCGACTCCGGGTTCGCGCGTGGTGACTGTCAGCAGCGTGGGCCATCGCTTCGCCCGCAACGGGATCCGCTTCGACGACCTGCAGTGGGAGCACGACTACAACCGGGTCCTTGCGTACGGTCAGTCCAAGCTGGCGAATCTGATGTTCACCTACGAACTGCAGCGGCGATTGCAGGGCACCAACACCATCGCGGCCGCGGCCCATCCGGGCGGATCGAAGACCGAACTGACGCGCAACCTGCCGCCGGTGCTCGGTGTGGTCGGGCGTGTGATGGAGCCGCTCTTCCAGGACGCCGATATGGGTGCGCTCCCCACGCTGCGGGCGGCCACCGACCCCGGCGTGATTGGCGGGCAGTACTTCGGCCCCGACGGGCTCGGCGAACAACGGGGCCACCCGAAGGTGGTTGCGTCCACTCAGGCGTCGCACGACACGGCCGCCCAGCGACGGCTGTGGACCGTTTCCGAAGAGCTCACCGGGGTGACGTTTCCCGTCAGCTGAATGTGGCAGTGTGGGTGGGGATGTCACTCGTCGTGCCGCCCTATCCCCCGCCGCGATACACCAAAGACCAACCGGAGGTCAGTGCCTGGCTTCGGCGAGGCACTGACCCACCGGATTACGACGCGTTCGGCCTGACGACGTACCACTATCTGGCCACTCAACAAGCCACCGCCGGCGATTACGGGCTGTACCAGGTGGAGATCGCCCCGAAAGGCGGCGGCCCGGGTCCGCATTTCCACCGAGCCATGTCGGAGGCGTTCTTCGTGCTGTCCGGGACGGTCAAGCTCTACGACGGCAACGACTGGATCGACGGGCACCCTCACGACTTCCTCTACGTTCCGCCCGGCGGCGTCCACGGCTTCCGCAACGAGGCCGACGAGCCGACGTCGATCTTGATGCTGTTTGCTCCAGGCGCGCCGCGCGAGCACTACTTCGAAGGCTTCGCCCACCTTGCCGACCTCACCGACGAGGAACGGCGCGAATGGTTCATCGCCAACGACAACTTCTTCATCGAGTAGCCGACACATGGAGTCGCAACGGCGGCGACATTGAGCTGCGGAGGTGCATCCTCCAATTCCCTTGCGCTAGGCTGCTGTCCGATCAGTGAGGAGTCCTTGGGTGCGGGCTTATGCAGCGCCCGACACCCAGGCTTTGCGAAGCTGGCAACGTCGGGCATTGGTGCGGTATCTCGGCGACCGGCCTCGCGATTTTCTCGCGGTCGCGACGCCGGGCGCGGGTAAAACAGCGTTTGCCCTGCGCGTCGCCGGAGAGCTGCTGGCCGACAACACCGTCGAGCGGATCGCCGTCGTCGTGCCGACCGAACACCTCAAAATCCAATGGGCGAATGCCGCCGCCGCCGTCGGTATCGCGCTCGACCCGAAGTTCTCCAACTCGTCGGCGCAGACGTCGTCGGAGTACCACGGCGTCGTCGTCACCTACGCCCAGGTGGCCAGCCACCCGACCCGGCACCGGGTGCGCATCGAGAATTACCGCACTCTGGTCATCTTCGATGAGATCCATCACGGCGGCGACGCGAAAAGCTGGGGCGACGCCATTCGCGAGGCCTTCACCGACGCGACCCGCCGGCTGGCCCTGACCGGCACGCCGTTCCGCAGCGACGACAGCCCCATCCCGTTCGTGACCTACGAGCCCGACAGCGACGGTGTGATGCGCTCGCAGTCCGACCACACCTACGGCTACGCGGAGGCACTGGCCGACGGCGTGGTCCGTCCCGTCGTGTTCCTGGCGTATTCCGGGGAGGCGCGATGGCGCGACAGCGCGGGCGAGGAACACGCAGCACGCCTCGGCGAGCCGCTGACCGCCGAACAGACCGCCCGCGCCTGGCGCACCGCGCTGAACCCGGCGGGTGAATGGATGCCAGCGGTCATCGCGGCCGCCGACACCCGGCTACGCCAAAAGCGCCAACACGTGCCCGACGCGGGCGGCATGATCATCGCCTCCGATCAAACAGCGGCGCGCGCCTACGCCAACCTGCTGACCACCATCACCGGTGAGGTCCCAACGGTCGTGCTCTCCGACGACCCCGGATCTTCGGATCGCATCAGTCGGTACTCGGCGGGCGACAGCCGCTGGCTGGTCGCGGTCCGGATGGTGTCCGAGGGCGTCGACGTGCCCCGTCTCGCCGTCGGTGTGTACGCCACCAGCGCGTCGACGCCATTGTTCTTCGCCCAGGCCATCGGCCGCTTCGTGCGGTCGCGCAGGCCCGGCGAAACGGCGAGCATTTTCCTGCCGTCGGTGCCGAACTTGTTGATGCTCGCCAGCGAGATGGAAGCACAGCGCAACCACGTACTCGGCAAGCCGCACAGGGAGTCCCAGGGCGACGAGGACGAGTACGTCGAACGACGTAAGTCAGAACCCAGCGAGTTGGACAATGGCTTCGAATCGCTGGGCGCCGACGCCGAGTTGGACCAGGTGATCTTCGACGGCTCGTCGTTCGGCACCGCGACACCTGCAGGAAGCGAGGAGGAGGCCGACTTCCTCGGCATCCCTGGTCTGCTCGACGCGGAGCAGATGCGAGACCTGTTGCGGCGCAGGCAAGAAGAACAGCTTTCGAAGCGGACGGCGACCGGCGAAGTGCCGCGCCCCTCGACGCACGGCCAGCTGCGCGAGCTTCGCCGCGAGCTCAACACCCTGGTGTCAATCGCCCACCATCGCCTCGGCAAACCGCACGGCTGGATCCACAACGAACTGCGCAGGATCTGCGGCGGCCCGCCGATCGCGGCCGCGACGACGGATCAGCTCAAGGCCCGCATCGAGGCGGTCAGGACCCTGCAGGCGTAGGCCACATCCGTCACATCCGCCCCTGAAAGCGTTGGCCCGTGTGCGTCCGGAACTTGATATCGCATGTGATATCAAGTTTCTGGCGATCCACATCCTCTCCACCGCGCATCTCGGAGAAGGAGGTGAGCAGGATGGTTCGTCGCATGCACCGCCGGATTACTCGGGCCTGCCGGGGCAAGGTCTAATCCGTTCCGTTCGGCTCCGCGATCACGAAAACGTCTGTACCGCAGTACAAACCGCTGCCGGGAACGAGCGAACCCTAGGCCCGCTTCTCCGCCAGCATCGCCAGATTCCTCAGCGAGTTGTCGAGGTGCTGGAGTTCGAACGGCGGGAATTCGATGTCGCGCTGAGACGGCGGCACCCCAGACCAGTCGTAGGTCAGCGTCACCTCCGTCTCAGACGGCCCGATGACCGCGAGGTCATGCCGCCAGAACCATCCGGGGAACACGAGGTCGGTGCCGTCGGGACGATAGCCGGGCTGCCATGCGATCGCACAAGGCGGATCCAGGACCACCACCCGATTCTCGATCTCGTAGTCCTTATCGGGGTGCCCCTCGTGATACATGTGCATGCGGAAGATCTGCCCTGTTTCGGTCAGGAGCTTGTCGTCGAGCGACTCTCTCACCCATCCGGTGCCGTCGATCGCCGCGTGAGTCGACGGGTCGGCCAACGCTGCGAACACCGCCTCTGCCGAAGCGTTGATGGTGGTCTTCGCGATCACGGTTTCATCGGTCACACACGTACCGACCGCCGCAAGCGCAAAAACTCATCGCGAAAAGCACCGATCGCGCTTACCTTGGCCGCATGCTTGCTGACGCTCCGACCATCCTTGCGGCCAGTGGCGGCATCCGGGAAGGCCGGCGAACACGCTACGAGTTCAGCGCGCTCACCGACTATGCGGTCGAGCTTTCCGGAGTTACCGGAAGGGCACCGCGCGTGTGCTTCCTGGCGACCGCGCACGGCGACGACTCCGCCGCGCTACGCAACCTCTATGACGCCGCCCAGTTGCGCGGCTTCACCGCAAGCCATCTCGCGTTGTTTCCGATGCCCAGCGTCGACGACATCGAGGGCCTGCTCCTCGACCAGGATGTCGTCTGGGTAGGAGGCGGCAGTGTCGCGGGTCTGCTGGCGATGTGGCGGCTCCACGGTGTCGATGCCGCGATGCGCACCGCGTGGCGTGCCGGTGTCGTGCTGACGGGTATCTCGGCAGGATCGATCTGCTGGCACAGCGGCGGCACCACCGATTCGTTCGGACCCGAATTACGCCCTGTCACCAATGGACTCGCACTAGTGCCTTTCTCGAACGGTGTGCACTACGACTCCGAAGAGCAGCGCAGGCCATTGTTTCAACGGCTGATCGGCGAGGGCATTCTGCCGCCGGGATACGCAACCGACGACGGCGCCGGTGTCCTCTATCGCGACACCGATTTCGTCGAGGCGGTCAGCGAGCACGACGGCGCCTCAACATATTTCGTCACTTCCACCCAAGACGGCGGCGTCACCGAGGACATCCTCGACACCCGCAGACTGTAAACGGCTAGGCGCGCTTGGCGTTGGCGGCGTTGCGGGCCGGCGACTGGACGACGCTGACGGAGGAACCATCCCCTGCGCGGTGAGCTACGGGCCGGGTCCCGTCCGGTACGTCGCGATCCACTCGCCGATGCGGATACTCCATCCGGGCTCGAGCTTTGTTGACTCCTTACCGATTTGATTCCACTCGGCGGCCCCGGGGGCCGCGATGAACGTACCCGCAGGAGTGAGCGCGTCACGCACGTACACTCCGCCCCGTTCGACCGTGATGTACGCGTGGACGCGGGAGATGTACGGGTCGTAATCGAGGACGATCGGCGTCGCGGTCGAATCGCGCACGGTGTCGTCGTGCAGCGGTGCGCGGCCGACGACATAGGGGCGGTCCAACAGGTAGACGGCACCGTCGGGTGTCGACAACACTCCCGCTGAGGCCGAGGGGGACGCGGTCTCGACCACAGCAGCGGCGCGCGGCACCACTTGAGTCGGCGCCAGCTTCGGCGAGGATGAAATCCGTTCGGTCTCCTCGGGTTCCGGTCCCGCCACGGTGGGCGCGGAGGCAGCGCCAAGCAGGAGGAATCCCCCTCCACCCACGAGACCGGCGCGAAGGTCGGTTCGCGGAACCACGGTCACGGCGGAACGGCTGTCAAACAATTCGATTTTGCGGAACTGACCGGGCAGCAGCTGACTGACCAACCTCGGGTCCGAATCACCAGACAGTTCGCGCAGGCCCTGCTGCGTCTCGACCCGCGCCGTCACCGATCCGCGCAGAATCAGGTGCGTGCCTTCCGCAGAGGGGGCGACCACACCGAACGACACCCTGCGGGCCTCGCCGAGTGCGATCGGGCCGAGTTGGTCTGCCAACACCGCTCCTGCGAGGGGATTGCGTGCGGCCGCGGCGATCGCGGCGAGCAGTAACGCCGCGGGATCGTCGTTGGCGGCCGTGTAAGCGACGACATCGCCGAAGTGCGCAACCAGGCCGCTTCCACTGGCCACTCGAACCGTGAACGGTACTGGCTGCACGACGCCACCCTTCGTACTCTCGTCAACTCATCGTAAGCCGCTGGACCAAGCGCGTGGCGGCTAGAGCCCCAGCAGCTCAGGCAGATCGGCCACCGAATCGATCACATGATTCGGCTGCATCGCGAATTCGTCTGCGGCCCAACGATCCAGCGTGTCCTGACGGAACTTGCCCGTCCGCACCAATACCCCCGTCATCCCCACCACCTGCGCCGCCAGCACGTCGTTGTTGAGGTCATCACCGATCATGTACATCTCGTCGGCCTCGACTCCCAGACGTCCTGCCGCAGCGAGGAATCCCTCGGGCGCCGGCTTGCCGACGGCGGTTGCCTTGCGGCCGGAGGTCTCCTCCATTCCGATCAGATACATGCCCGTGTCCACCCGCAGACCATCCGTCGTCGTCCACGCGGTGCTGCGGTGCATAGCGACGACCGGCACGCCCTGCGCCATCCAGTCATAGACCCAGGACAGCGTCAGATGGCTGTATTCCGGACCCGCACCGCCGAGCAGCACGACATCGGGGGTCTCCGGCGCTTCCGGACCGGTGAATTCGTTCGAATACACGATGTCGATGCCGGTCATGTCCTCAGCGATCTGGCCGCTGTTGACCAGGAAGCATCGGGCATCGGGGTATTCGTGGCGGACGTACTCCGCGGTCAGTACCGCAGCCGTGATGACCTCATCGGGGCGCACCTCCATGCCCGCCTCGGTCAGCAAGTCGGCGATCTGCACCCGCGTGCGGGTCGTGGTGTTGGTCAGATACGAACAGGCGATCTGGTGGTCCGAAAGGGTTCGCAACGCTTTTGACGCACCCGGGATCGGCTTCCACGAAGTCACCAAGACGCCATCGATGTCGAACAGCACCCCACCGATAGCCATGGCCCCGACAGTAAACGGCAAACGTCTGGCCGCAAGTCGGACCCCTGCTAATGGCGAGCCCATTGGGTCTCGGCCAGCCACGGCGACGCAGCTGCGGCGATCGACCACGCCTCGTCCGCCGGAATGTCGATGACCTGGTATCGCTTCACCCCTGCGGCCGTCGCCGCGATCAGCGTCGCCACCCCGGCGCGCCGCTGCAGCAGCGTCTGGCGCACCGTCCAGCCGATGATCCCCGCCTCGGCGATGCAGTCCCGTCGCCGCTCCAGGCTGCCTGCCTGCGCCACCAGCCAGCCGTCTCCCACCCGATGTCCGAGAGATCGCGCCCGGTCGGCGGCCAGCAGCGCGCTGCACACCGTCAGCACGGCCAACGCCGCCCAGAGCCACCCTGGCAGCGACACCGTGACCGCCAACACCACCAGCACCGCCAGCACCACGGCGGGCAGCGTCAGCGCCCGCGTCCAGCGTCGACGCGTCGCGGCCGGTCCGTGCGCACGCAGCGGTCCCGTCACCTCGTCGGGCCGGTCGATCAGTCCCGCCAGCACCTCCTCGGCGGTGGCTCGCGGGCAGGGCGGCAGCAGCAGCGACGCCTCGCCGGCGCCGTCGACACCCGTCATCACCGCGTCGAGCCGCTCACCGCCGAACAACCGCACCAGCAGCGGCTCCCGCAGGGTCCCGCCACGCAGCCTGCGCATGTCGAAGGTCTGCTCGCGCACCCGCAGCAGCCCGTGCTGCAGATGCAGCACATCGGCGTCGCGACGCAGCATCAGGTTCCCGAACGTGAGCAGCGAGCGCATCATCGACAGCACGACAGAGGCGACCACCACGACCACCGCAGTCACCGCCACAGTTGCGACGACACCGAAACGTTCGGCCGCATTCACACCCGACCGCGCGATGTCCGAATCCTGCAGCACCACACCAATTCCCGCTTGATACGCCAGCCCGACCGCAGCCACGATCATCGCCAGCCCGGTGAAACTCAGCGGGCTGTAGCGCAGCCATGACGGCTGCCACTGGGCCAGCACCCGCCCAGCGGGCGCTGCTTGGTGGTCGGGCAGGGCCAGTGAGTCGGCCAGCAGGATCGCCCGCAACACGGGCGCCTGCTCGGCCTCCACCGCATCGAGCGCGAACGCCGCGTGGCCCCTGGCCTCCTGGCCCGTGCTGATCCGTAACACGGTAAGACCAAGCACCCTGTGCAGCGGCCGGGCATCGGTTGATACCGACCGAATCCTGTTGCGCGGCACCGACAGCACCTTGCGCTGCACTACGCCGGTCCGCAGTTGCACGTCGTCGGGGCCGATGCGATACGTCGTGGTGAACCATCGCGCGACGCCGAAAGCGACCGTCATTGCCAGCACCACGATCGTCCACATCGGGTTGCCGGTCGCCGAGCCCAGCACCAAAGTGCCGATCAGCACCGGAATCTGGCGCAGCACCTCGTGTACCGGATGCACCAACAACATGCGAGGACTGAGCCGGTGCCATTCCGTGTTGTGCACGACGGTCACGTGGCGTCCTCGGCACCGATGGCGGCGATGTCGGTGAGCTGTGCGACGACCCGGTCGGCGACGTCGGAATCCAGCGCGGCGATGCGCACCGCACCGGCCGACGACGCCGTCGTCACCGTGACATTCGACAACCCGAAAAGCTGATCCAGCGGGCCGCGCTCGGTGTCGACGGTTTGCACCCGGGAGATCGGCGCGATCCGTCGTTCCTGCACCAGCCAGCCGGTCCTGGTGTACACGGCCTGCGGCCCGATGTCCCAGCGGTGCACGCGGTACCGCCACAACGGCACCACCACCACGAACACCACGATCCCGACGACCGAGCCCGCCGCCGCGAGGGCATGCAGCCAGAGCGTTCGCCCGTCGAGCGCGAACCACGCCACCTGACCGATCACCAACACGAGCCACGGGATCGCGGCACCGATCGCCCACACCAGCGGGGCCTTGCGGCTCGGCGGATTGGCGGGGTCGACGAGGTCGGTCACGATGGCGCCGATACCCGATCCAGGCGCACGCATTCGTTGACACCGAACATCCGCAGCGTCCGCATCAACCGGTTCGGGATGAGGTCGGCGACGTCCGCGGTGGCGACGACGGTCGGCGAATCGACGTCGATGCGCTCTCCGTTGGTGACGACGGTGGCCGATCCCGCCCGCAGCACGTTCAGCAGCCAATCGGCGCGGGTTCCGTTCGGCAGCGCGATGACGAACCCGGAGGGTGTCGCCACGACGTCGACGGGTGTCTCGTAAGCCCGTCCCGATTCCCGTCCGATGTGTTGGATCACCGACGTCTGCGTGCCTGCGGTTCCGGCTGTTCGCATCACCCGCGGGTTGGTCACCGTGTGGTTGATGCGTCGGACTGTATTGAGCACCGGCGCCAGCTTCCAGCGCATTCCGGCGACCAGCAGTGCCAGCAGCACGACGATGAAGCCGACCAGTGCACCGACGATGCGTTTCAGCATGAAACCTCCCGTTTGCGTTCCAGCGTATGTAACCGCCCCCACGCCATGAGTATGTTGAACGCCATGAGTGCCAAATGGACCGCGGCCGATGTGCCCGTCACCTTTCCCGTCTGATGCGTTCCGTAGATGACCATCGGCGCATCGTCACCGATCTGATCACCCGCTGCCCCGCCGTCGCCCTCCCGCTCGCGGACGCCCTCGGTCTCGTGCTCGCCCAGGATGTCGTGGCGCCGCTGTCGCTGCCCGGCTTCGACAACTCGGCGATGGACGGATACGCCGTCATCGCCGACGACATCGTCACCGCCACAACCGAACAGCCGGTGCTCCTGCCCGTCGCCGAGGACATCCCGGCTGGCCGTACCGACGCGCTCACCCTGAAACCCGGTACAGCACACCGGATTATGACGGGTGCACCACTGCCGACGGGTGCCACCGCCGTGGTGCCGGTGGAGGCTACCGACGGCGCGACGGACACGGTGCAGATCCGCGCGAGCGCGAAGCACGGCCAGCACGTCCGTCATGCAGGAGAGGACGTCACGGCGGGCACCACGGTGTTACGCACCGGACAGCTGATCACCCCTGCGGTGCTCGGGCTGGCGGCCGCTCTCGGCCTCAGTGAGCTCACCGTGATTCCGCGACAGCGTGTGCTGGTGATGTCGACCGGCTCAGAGTTGGTCGCGCCGGGGACACCGTTGCAGCCGGGCCAGATATACGAGTCCAACGCGGTGATGTTGGCCGCGGAGGTGCGCGAGGCGGGTGCCGAAGTGGTGGCGTCGACGATGACCGGCGACGACGTCGCGGCGTTCCGCGATGAGCTTGGCCGTCATGCGGGTGCCGCCGACCTGATCATCACCACCGGCGGCGTCAGCGCCGGCGCGTACGAGGTCGTCAAGGACGCTCTGGGTGGGCAGGTCGACTTCGTCAAGGTGGCGATGCAGCCCGGCATGCCGCAGGGCGCGGGCACAATTGGCAACACCCCGATCATCACGCTGCCCGGGAATCCCGTCAGCGCTCTGGTCTCGTTCGAGGTGTTCATCCGCACCCCACTGCGCGCTGCCATGGGGCTGCCGAACCCGGGGCGCCCACGGCGCACTGCCACGCTGACCGAGGACCTCACCTCGCCGCGGGATAAGCGCCAGTTCCGCCGGGGTGTGCTCGACGTCGCGGCAGGCACGGTCACCAGTTATGGACCGCCCGCATCGCATCATCTGCGCTGGCTCGCGTCCGCGAACTGCCTGCTGGAGATCGACGAGGATCGCACCGAGGTGCCCGCCGGATCACCGGTGCGGGTATGGGACTTGGCATAGCCATTTCTGGCGAGCTGGCCGCCCGTACAATCGCTGCACGATGGCCAGACGCCCCGACCTCACATCAGGCCCCGCGCGGCTCGTCGCGCTGGTGCGCTCCACCATTCCCCCGATCCATCCCGCAGGCCTTCCGTTCGTTGGTGCGAGCCTTGCCGTTGCGGCCGTAGGGCGCAGGAATCGGTGGTTGCTGCGCGCAGGGCTGGCGTCGGCCGCGGTCAACGCCGCCTTCTTCCGGCACCCGCCTCGGGTCCCTCCCACTCGACCAGGCCTCGTGGTGGCACCGGCCGACGGGCTGGTCTGCCTGATCGAGGAGGCGACACCGCCTGCCGAACTCGGCCTGCCCGCAACACCCTTGCCGCGCGTGAGCATCTTCTTGTCGGTGTTCGACGCCCACGTGCAGCGCGCCCCGATCAGCGGTGAGGTGGCGATCGTCGTGCACAGGCCGGGCTTGTTCGTCTCAGCCGAGCTGGAAGCGGCCAGCGAGGACAACGAACGCAACAGCGTGGTGATCCGCACTCCCGACGGCGTCGAGGTGATCGCGGTGCAGATCGCCGGTCTCGTCGCACGCCGCATCGTGTGCCGGGCCAAGGTCGGTGACAAGCTGTCGATCGGCGACACCTATGGGCTGATCCGGTACGGTTCGCGGCTCGACACTTACCTGCCCGCAGGCTCGAACATTCTCGTGTCGAGGGGACAGCGCGCACTAGCGGGTGAAACGATATTGGCCGAGCTGCCATGAGACCTCGGGTAAAGGCGCCGGTCGTCAGCCTGCGCATCCTGCCGAGCGCGATGACGGTGGCCGCGATCTGCCTCGGCTTGAGCGCCGTCAAATTCGCACTCGACGACCGGCCGACAGAAGCGATGGCGTTTCTGGCCGTCGCCGCGATCCTCGACGCGCTCGACGGTCGTACCGCTCGGATCCTCAAGGCGACCTCCCGCATGGGCGAGGAGATCGACTCGCTGGCCGACGCGGTGAACTTCGGTGTCGCACCTGCCTTCATCGTCTACGGGACGCTTCTCTCGCACTCCCGCATCGGTTGGATCGTGGTGCTGCTGTACGCGGTGTGCATCGTGTTGCGGCTGGCCCGGTTCAACGCGATGCTCGACCTCGATCGGCCCGCCTACGAGAAGGAATACTTCGTCGGCATGCCCGCCCCGGCGGGCGCCATCGGCGCGATCGGCCCGCTTGCCGCCAAGATGCAATTCGGCGAGGGGTGGTGGACCTCCGAACCCGCCGTGGTGATCTGGATGATCGGCGTCTCGCTGTTGGTGGTCAGTACCGTCCCGATGCGCAAGGTCCACACCTTCTCGGTGTCGGCCAACATGGTCGCGCCGCTGCTGGCGCTGTTGGCGATCGGCGTCGCCGCCTCAATCCTGTACGGCTACATCGTGATCCTGCTGATCATCTTCGGCTACATACTCCACATCCCGTTCGCCATCCGCACCAGGAAGTTCCTGGCGGCCCACCCGGAGGTGTGGGACGACAAGCCACGACAGCAGCGCGCGGCGCGACGAGCGATCCGTCGGGCGCAGCCACACCGACGTTCGATGATGCGGCTCGGGCTGCGCAGACCTGGCGGGTGACGTGACGGCAACCGACGAGGCGGAGGATCCGGCGCTGAGCCATCTGCGCCTGACCGCCCGGCTGAACACCTCCGCACTCGATTCACGCCGCGGCGTCGTCCGATTGCATCCGGAAGTCATTGCCGCGCTGGGCATTCGCGAGTGGGACGCGGTGTCGCTCAGCGGATCGCGGACCACCTCCGCGGTCGCGGGCGTGGCCCCGACGGGCACACCCACCGGCACCGCTCTGCTCGACGACGTCACGCTCTCGAACGCGGGGCTGCGCGAGGACACCATGGTGATCGTCACGCCGGTGACGGTCTACGGCGCACGGTCGGTGACGCTTGCCGGGTCCAACCTGGCCACCCAGTCGATCTCATCCGCGACGCTGCGACAGGCCCTGCTGGGCAAGGTGATGACGGTCGGCGACACGGTGTCGCTGCTGCCACGTGACCTCGGGCCTGGCACGTCGACGTCGGCGGCCACCAGCGCACTCACCTCATCGGTCGGCATCACGTGGACCTCCGAGCTGCTGACTGTCACGGGCACCGATCCCGCGGGACCGGTTAGCGTGCAACCGAATTCGTTAGTCAGATGGGGCGCCGGAGCCGCTGCGGCGGCGACATCGGGCGACGGCGTCACCCCGATCGCCCAGTCGACAACGGGCCACCACACGGTCAGCGCGCCTGCGCAGGCGCAGATCAGCATCGACGATCTCAAGGGCTCCCACGCCCAGGCCTCGCGGCTGACCGAGTGGCTCAAGCTCGCGCTCGACCAACCCGAACTCCTCGAAACCCTTGGCGCCAAACCTAATCTCGGCGTGCTGGTGTCGGGCCCAGCAGGGGTCGGCAAGGCCACGCTGGTGCGCACCGTCTGCGCCGAGAGGCGCCTCGTCGAACTCGACGGGCCCGAGGTAGGTGCGCTGCACGCCGAGGACCGACTCGAGCGCGTCTCGTCGGCGGTCGCCACGGTCCGCGACGGCGGCGGCGTGCTGCTGATCACCGATGTCGACGCGCTTCTGCCGTCGAGCGCCGACCCCGTGGCCACGCTGATCCTCACCGAACTGCGCAACGCGATCGCGACACCGAAAGTCGCCTTCGTCGCGACGTCAGCGGTGCCTGATGGGGTCGACGCGCGACTGCGCGCACCCGACCTCTGCGACCGCGAACTCGGGCTTAGCCTGCCCGACGGCACGATCCGCAAACAACTGCTCGAGGTGCTGGTGCGCGGGGTTCCGTCGGCAGACCTCAACCTAGACGAGATCGCCGAGCGCACACCGGGATTCGTGGTCGCCGACTTGTCGGCGCTGGTGCGCGAGGCAGCGCTGCGGGCCGCGGCACGGGCCAGTGCCGACGGTAAGCCGCCGACGTTGACCCAGGACGACTTCACGGGCGCGCTGACCGTGATCCGGCCACTGTCACGGTCGGCCACCGAAGAGGTGTCGGTCGGCTCGGTGACGCTCGACGATGTCGGCGATATGGCGGAGACCAAACAGGCGCTCACCGAGGCGGTGCTGTGGCCGCTGCAGCACCCCGAGACGTTCGAGCGCCTCGGCGTCGAACCGCCTCGCGGTGTGCTGCTGTACGGCCCGCCCGGCTGCGGTAAGACGTTCGTGGTGCGGGCGCTGGCTAGCTCTGGGCGGCTGTCGGTGCACGCGGTCAAGGGCGCCGAGCTGATGGACAAATGGGTCGGCTCATCGGAGAAGGCGGTGCGAGACCTCTTCCGACGCGCCAGAGATTCCGCGCCGTCGCTGGTTTTCCTCGACGAACTCGACGCGCTCGCGCCGCGGCGAGGGCAGAGCTTCGACTCCGGCGTGACCGACCGGGTGGTGGCGTCGCTGCTGACCGAACTCGACGGCATCGAGCCGCTGCGCAACGTCGTGGTGCTCGGCGCGACCAACCGGCCCGACCTCATCGACCCCGCACTGCTGCGGCCCGGCCGGCTGGAGAAGCTGGTGTTCGTCGAACCGCCCGATGCCGACGCACGCCGCGAGATCCTGCGAACCGCCGGTAAGTCGATTCCGCTCGCTGACGACGTCGACCTCGACGCGCTGGCGGACGAGCTGGACGGCTACAGCGCCGCGGACTGCGTCGCGCTGCTGCGCGAGGCCGCGCTGACGGCGATGCGGCGGTCGATCGACGCGGCCGATGTCACTGGAGCCGACGTCGCACAGGCCCGCGAAACGGTGCGGCCGTCGCTGGACCCGGTTCAGGTCGAGTCGCTGCGGGCGTTCTCGGCCGCCCGCTGATCGTCGGGGTCCTGCGACCCAAGCCGAAAGCCCAGCTCGACGGTGGTACCGCGGTCCGAATGCTCGAGGTCGACCCGCTGGCTCACGGCGTGCATCAGCGGGATGCCGCGGCCGCGGAAACCCGGGTTCGCAGGCGGCTGCTTCCACGTGCCGAAGTCGATGACCCGAATCTCGATCTCGCCCCGGTGGACCCGGGCCTCAACCTCCATCGTGCCGGGGTCGACGTCGCGGTACGCGTGCTCGACGCTGTTCGTGGCGGCCTCGTTCCCGGCGAGGACGATGTCGGCCGCCAGGTCATCGGAGGCCCCCGCCGCGTCCAACCACTCGCTGAGCTGGCCGCGGATGTCCCTGAGTCGATCGGGGGTAGCCGGCACCCCGATCCGCAGGGGTGCAGGCGGTCGCCGGTGAACCACGATTGCCACGTCGTCGTCATACCCATTTGCCGGCGACAACTCACCGAGAACCGCATCCGCGATTGTTTCGGCCGAGGAACGGAGCGTTTTGGTCAGCACTGCGGTCACGGCGTCGATGCCGATGTCGATGGACTGGTCCCTGCGCTCCACCAGGCCGTCGGTGAAGAGCATCAGCGTGGACCCGAACGGCAGGGGCTCGGCGGCCTGCGGACGCGGCTGGCCCCGCTGCACCGCCAACGGCACCGAGGTCGCACCGTCAAGCGTGACCGCGCCGGACCCTGGCCCCGCCAGCAATGCGGGCAGGTGGCCTGCACTGCTGTATCGCAAGTTGCCCGTTTCCGTGTCGAGCAGCCCAACGAACACCGTCGCGCAGTAGGCACCGCTGATCAGCTCGGCGGCGGCGTCCAGCGCTTCCAGCAGCGGCGCGGGCTCGGCGCCGGTGAGCAACAGTGCCCGCGCCGAGCTGCGCAGCTGCCCCATCGCGGCCGCCGCAGGCAGGCCACGACCGACGCAGTCGCCGACGACGATGCCGACGTGGCCGTAGTCGACCTCGAGGACGTCATACCAGTCGCCCCCGATCTCCAGCGGTTCCACGGCCGGCTCGTAGCGGGCCGCGAAACCCGCGGGCGGCCGGGCAGTCGGCAGCATCGCGCGTTGCAGCGTCAACGACGCCTCGCGGGCGGTCTCGAACTGCTGCACATGCTGCATCGCGAGGCTGAGGTGTCCCACCAGGGCCCTGACCAACAGGCGATCGTTGGCGTCGGTCCGCCGAGGGGCATTGTGCTCCAGCCACAGCGCGACGTCCTCAGCTCCGGACAGCATGGTGAGGATCCCGCGTGACTTGCCCGGGTTGTTCTCCGCTGCGATCGACTCCAGCCTCAGCGGTGACCAGTGACGCGCCTCGGTGAACGTGTCGCGCAGGGACTGATCGAGCTCCTGCCATGTCCTGGCCGACGGCTCACCGGCCACCTGAACCATTGGATCGCCGTTGCCCTTCACCCACGTCACCGCGACCACCCGCTGCAAGTCGATCGCCGTTCGACACTCGCCGAGTAGGACAGTCAGCACCTCGGACACGCTTCTCGCGACGCCTGCTGCTGTCGCGAGATGGACGACCGCGCTGTCGCGCACCGCGGACGCCCGAGCGCCGGTGATGTCGCGAATGGTTCCGACGAAGACGCCTCGCGCCGCGCCGTCCTCGATGACCGCGTTGACGTTGATCGCCACCCAGACCAGGTGGCCGTCTCGATGCCGGATCGGTGTTTCGTAGGAGATGCTCCCGGTCAGCTCCAACCGCGTTCGCTGATCGGTGGCCGTCTGCTCATCGACGATCCACGGGTGAGGCCATCGGTAGGGCAAGCCCTCGGCTCCGTAACCGGTGATCTCGACGAACGCGTCGTTGATGTCGACGACAGCGCCCTGTTCGTCGGCGACGAAGAAACCTTCCTGTAGCGAGTTGACCAGCGCGCTGCGAAACGCGTCGCGGTCGGCGAGATCCTCTGCGCGCGCCCGTTGCTCTTCGTAACGCCGTGTGCCATCCAGGAATCCACGAGTTGCGACGTCGAGCGGAACCAGCGTCTGCAGCAAGAACTGCAACGCCGCGGCGTCTTTGACGGCGACATCGGTGATCAACTGGAAATGGGTCTCGATGATCTCCAGCACGCTGACCTGTTCGAGCAGGGCCCGTCTACCGAGCTCATACCCGACGGCCAGGCTCGCTTCGCTGCGCTGTTTGAGATGCGTCCGCAGCGCTGCGGCGTACGTGCCGGCGAAGTCCTTGGCCGCTGTCACGGCGAAAGGCCCCGGTGACGCGCCACGAGCACCAGGGCGTCGTCGGTCGCCTTGCCGTGCTCGCGCAGGATCCGCTCGGCGAGCAGGACGGCGGGCGCCGTGAAATCGAGCCCGTCCAAATAGCTTTTCCGCGATGCCGTCACTGGCGATGACGAGCAGGCAGCCGGGCCGCAGGGAGATCTTCTCCGGGGGCGAGATCTCGGGTATCTGATAGCCGACGATTCCCCCGGCGAGACGCGCCTGCTGCCGGGTCTCGACACCGCTGTGCCCCTTGGCCAAAAGGGTGGCGGCCACATTCCCCACGCCCATCCACTGCAGGGTGTCTGCGCCGAACTCGATGCGGGCCAACGTGATTGCGGCACCGCGGGTGGTCGCGAGTCGTCGATGGCACAGCCCGATCAGGTCGCCGAGCGGCTCGACGGCGCGGTGGTTGAGCACATCCGCGGCGGATGCCGCAGCGGTCGCCGCCGCGACGCCGTGGCCCAACCCGTCGATCACACCGAAAAGAGCAGCGCTGCCTAGTATTTCGACTGCGATGGAATGATCGCCGCAAACCTGCTCTCCCGGCACCGGACGAAATGCGGATGCCCACTCGATCGGACCGAAGCGTCCGGACTCAGTCATCGGCTGGAGTCCACTTCCACATCTCGACGATCGTTCCTTCTCCGGGTGTCGATTCGACGACGAGGCGGTCCATCAGACGCCGGGCCCCCGGCAACCCGAGGCCCAACCCGCGACCCGTCGAATACCCGTCCTCCAGCGCTCTTTCGATGTCCGGGATGCCCGGACCGTCGTCCTCGGCGCGGACGACCAGCGCCCGTCGGCCGTCGCGGTATTGCACGCCCACCCGAACCTCGCCCTTCCCCGCGTAACTCGTGATGTTGCGGGCGATCTCGGAGATCGCAGTGGCGATCATGGTGACGTCGGTCAGCGAGAATCCGAGCTGTCGGGCGAGTTGGTGGCCTGCCTGGCGCGCGGTGACGATGTCGTCGGGATGGTTGACGTCGACAACGAAGTCAGTCGTCACCGTCACGCCCGATCGCCGGTTTTCGCCGCTCCAGCTGCCGGTTCAGCAGCGCGAGCCCCTCTTCCAGGTCCAGCGCGGTGTGCATGCCCTCGAAGGCCAGCCCCAGCTGGACCATCGCGAAGGCCACTTCGGGTTGCAGGCCGACGATGACGGTCGCAGCGCCACGCAGCCGCGTCATATGCGCGACGGTCCGCAGCGAACGGGCGGCGTAGCTGTCCATCACATCGATGGCCGTGAGGTCGACGATGATCCCGTGCGCGCGGAACCGGCTGACATGCTCCATGAGGTCGTGGCGCAACCGCTCGGTGTCGGAGTCGGTGAGAGCGGCCTGCACGGTCGCGATCAGGATCGTGCCTTGTTTCAGAATGGGTACGGGCATGGCGTGATGCGGGGTTAGCCGTTCTGTTCCCCGGTGCGGGTGACCTCGTAGCCGAGCAGGCGCTCGGCCTCTTCGATGCCGCCCTGCAGGTCGCCGACGGCGTTCATCTTCGACAGGTCGAGGCCGATTGTCACCAGCGTCAGCGCGATCTCGGAGGACAGACCCGTGATGATGACGCTCGCGCCCATCAGGCCCGACGCGTCGACGGTCTGCACCAGGTGGTTGGCCACCGTGGAGTCGATGGTCGGCACACCGGTGATGTCGATGACGACGACCTTCGCGCGGTTGGCGCGGATGGCCCGCAGCAGCTGCTCGGTGACCTGGCGGGCGCGCTGGCTGTCGAGCACGCCGATGATCGGCAGAATCAGCAACTGCTCGCGCACCTGAAGCACCGGCGTGGACAGCTCGCGAATCGCCTCTTGCTGTTGGCGGATGATGCGTTCGCGCTCCTGCACGAAGCCGACAGCCACTGTGTTGGCGATGCGGTTGGCGGCGGGCTCGTACGCGTCGAGCACCTGGTTCAGGAGATCGAAGTCCGACTGATACTTCTCGAACAGCGAACGCGCCAGCACGTCGCGAAGCAACAGCACGATGCCGACCACCTCGTCGGTTTCCACGCCTCGCGGGATGATGCGTTCCGACAGGTCGCGCGCGTAGTCCTGCAGCGCCTCGACGCTACCGGTCTCGAGCACCTCGACGTAGCTGTCGTACACCGTGGTCGCCTCGGAGAAGATCTCCTCCGGCGACATCGCGGTGAGCAGTTCTGCTTCGGTGATCCGGCGCGCCCACTCCTCGCGCAGCGCAGTTCGGTTCTGACGCAAGTGCTTAACCAGTTGCGGTAGCAGCCCCTCCGTCGAGATTCCTGCCGCCTGCACGGCTACACTGTTCGCGGCGACGTCAGTCGTCGATTCAGACATCTGATCTCCCGGCTCACGCTCACGCGTCCGAAGGGCGCAAGTCGCTATTTCGAGCCTAGCTTGACGATCGATCTGGGATCCGGCGAAGTTTCATTCTTGGTGAAGCCGCCTCGGGTTAGGCTCCACGGTGTTCGCCGCGGCTGGATAAGGGATGGGCATTGTCTGAGAAGGACTCGATAACCACGTCAGTCGAGCAGCGAGACGAGATCACGTTGCTCACTGTCGGTGAAGTCGTCGATTTGGCCACGGCATCGGCTCTCGAAGAGGCCATCGACGGTGTGCTCGCGCAGAATCCGAAAGCACTGATCATCGATCTGTCCGCGGTGACATTCCTCGCATCGGTCGGGCTGCGGCTGCTGGTCAGCACACACGAGGGGATCGGCGGTGCTGCCGAATTCGCCGTTGTCGCGAGCGGTCCCGTCACCAGCAGGCCGATCCAATTGACCAAGCTCGACGAGGTGTTCTCGCTGTATCCGACGCTGGACGAGGCACTCACCGAAGTCCGCAACCGACTGCGCGGCGGCGGATAGCCGCCCAGATTTAAATCTTGACAATGACAAGTTGAGTGGGCATAGTCGGCCCCATAACTAGTCACTGTCAAGATCGACAAGGGGAGGCGGCATGACCGCACCAAGGGCACCAGCCGTCCGGGCGGGCGATCGCGAGCGCGAGCGGACAGCGAGCCAGCTTGGCCAGGCGCTCGCCCAGGGCTACCTGGCAATGGACGAGTACGACACCCGGCTGCAGGCCACGTTCGCCGCCCACACCACCGCCGAGCTGCGGGCCCTTGTCGCCGATCTGCCGCTCGACCGCATCCGCCGCAACGATCCACGGCGCCAGGCCGCCCGACAGCGCGCCGCGCGCCGCGGCGTCCAGATCCATTTGGCCGGCTACCTGGCGATGGTGTTCATCGTGCTGACCGTGTGGCTTGTGGTCGGCCTCACGGCAGGCGCCTGGTACTTCTGGCCGATCTGGCCGATCCTCGGCGCGGGCATCGGGTTGGTCGCCCACGCCATTCCGATCCGCTTCGCTGGGCCTGCCCTATGCCATCGGCCTCACGGCTCGATCAAGCCGGCCCGAATCGCGTAGCGCGTCAGCGCCAGCCGATCACGCAGCCCGAGCTTGGCCAAGGTGTTGGTGCGGTGCCGGTCGACCGTTTTGACGCTGATGCTCAGCGTCACTGCGATCTCTCGGGTCGAGTACCCCTCGGCGATCAGCTTGAGCACTTCCTCCTCACGCGGAGTGAGGATCGTCTCGGGCAGGTCGTCGCCCTGCCGGGCGCGGTGCAGGTAGTCGCGGATCAGCGCCGTCACGGCGCCTGCGTACAGGAACGGCTCACCACGCAACGTGGCTCGGCACGCCTCGAGAAGGTCTCGATCGGCAACTGATTTGAGGACATAGCCCGACGCGCCCGCCTTCAGCGCCTCGAAGAAGTACTGCTCGTTGTCATACATCGACAGGATGAGAATCCGAACGTGGGGATGCCTGCGGTTGACCTCCCGCGCGGCTTGCAGACCGGTCATGCGCGGCATCGCGATGTCGAGGATGGCAAGGTCGGCGGGCGTGTGGTCGAGAACGGCCAGTGCCTCATGCCCGTCGGCGGCCTCGGCGACCACCTGCAGATCGGGTTCGGCGTCGAGAATCATCCGTAATCCGCTGCGCACCAACGCATGATCGTCGGCCAGCAGGATCCGTGCCGGAGCTGCCGGCATCAGTCTCCCCGCCCGCGCAGCGGCACCACAAGCCGCACCTCGGTGCCCTCACCGTCGGACGACGTGATCATCAGGTCGGCGTTCACCAGCAACGCCCGTTCGCGCATTCCGTTGATGCCTGCGCCTTCCTGGGCGACGCCACCCTTGCCGTCGTCGGCGATCCGCAGCGTGACCGCCTCCGCACTGGCATGCAGGTCGAGCCATACCTTGCTGGCCCCGGCATGGCGCGCGACGTTCGTCAGACTTTCCTGTGCGACGCGGTAGCAGACCAACTCGACATCGTGCTGTAGCCGATCCGACTGCAGCGCAATGTGTTTGATGACGGTCGTCCCGGTCGCCTGGGTGAACTCGCCACAGAGCGCGTTCAGTGCACTGTGAAGTCCCAAGTCTTCCAAGGCATCCGGGCGCAGCCGCTTCGCGATGCTGCGAACCTCGTCGAGGCTGGCGCGTACCGCCTCCTGGGTGTCGGCAAGCTCCCCGCGGATCTCGGCGGGCGCACGGTCGACCGCTCGTTTGAGGATCAACAGCGCGACGGTCAGGGTTTGGCCGATCTCATCATGTAGCTCCCGCGCGATGCGCTGACGCTCGTTCTCCTGCGCCGCCAGCGCCGAGGCGCTCGCCGTCGTCCGCTCCTTTTCGAGTCGGTCGAGCATCGTGTTGAACGACGCGATGAGATGCCGCAGGTCGCCGTTGCCAGTGTCATCGACACGATCGCTGCGCTTGGGCGGATCGACTCGCCGCATCGAAGCGGCGAGCCGATCCAGGGGGGCAAGACTCGACCGCAGCAGCAGAGCGTTCGCGGTCAGGATGACCGCCAGCCCGACGACAAGAACCGGAATCTCGGTCAACTTGATGCGCGCCGACACGGTCGCGGGCGACAGCGCAAGGATCAGCGTTCCGAGGGTGAAGATCAGCCCGTTGATCAGGAAGACGCGCCGGAACAACGCCCCGGCGGGTGTTCGCGCACGGTTCATACCCACAGCGTGGTCTGTGGCGCAGTTGTTGTCCATACAGGTCACATCCCCTCCGGAATGGGTGTCAGACCCGATGGTCACCGGCCGCGCGGCCACCAAGACTGGGCGCACCAATCGGAGAACGAGGACCATGACAATCACGGACAACGCCCCCGCCGCAACCCAGTGGAACGAACTTATGCAGGCACACGAGATCGCTGTGACCCCGCCGACCGTGCGGATGGACGATCCGGTGTCCAAGGCCGTGCAACTGATGGTGGTCAACCGGCTGCCTGGACTCGTGGTGGTCGACGACTCAGACCGCCCGATCGCGGTGCTCCCCGGCACCCAGGTGCTGCGCCTGACGATCCCCGAGTCCTATCGCGACGATCCCGCGCTGGTGCGCACCGTCGACGAGATCCACGCCGACCTCTTCTGGCACGGCCCCGGCAAGCTGACGGTCGGCGACTGCATGCCCAATCCCGTTGCCAAGCCCGCGACCGTGGCGTCCGACGCGACACTGCTCGAGGTCGCGACCGTGATGGCGAACAAACGAAGCCCGCTGATCGCGGTCATCGACGGCAACGGGCGTCTCACCGGTGCGGTGACACTGGAGCGACTGCTCACCAGCTTGGCCGTGGCCGGCCCCAACGACTGACACACCGGCCTCGTGCTGGCCCCGCTGGCGGCGCTAGCGATATTCGTTGTCGCCTTCTGGTTTTTGGCTACCGAGCGCGCCAACAAGGTCACGACGGTTCTCGTCGCCGCCGGCCTGATGACCGTGCTCGGCCTGATTCCCGGCGAGAAGGTGTTCTATTCCGAACACGAGGGCATCGACTGGAACGTCATCTTCCTGCTGCTCGGCATGATGGTCATCGTCGGCGTGATCAAGCAGACCGGCGTATTCGACTTCCTGGCGATCTGGGCCGCAAAGCGGTCCAAAGGCAAGCCATTTCGGCTCATGGTGATGCTGATGGTCATCACCGCGGTGGCCTCGCCGGTGCTCGACAATGTGACCATCATCATGCTCGTCGCGCCGGTGACCCTGGTCATCTGCGACCGGCTGAACATCGCGGCGCAACCGTTTCTCATCGCGGAAGTGCTCGCGTCGAACATTGGTGGGGCCGCAACGCTGATCGGTGACCCACCCAACATCATCATCGGCAGCCGGGCCGGGCTGACCTTCAACGACTTCCTGGTCAACATGGCGCCTCCGGTCGTGGTGATCTTTGCGCTGTTCGTGTTGTTCACCAAGGTGCTGTTCCGAAAGGACCTGCGCACCAACCACATCCACCTCGACAATGTGATGGCGCTGCAGGAACGGCGAGCGATCAAGGACACCAAACTTCTGGTGCGGTCGATGGCGGTACTGGCGCTCGTGATCGTCGGATTCAGCCTCCATTCGGTGCTGCACGTGGCGCCGTCGATCGTGGCGCTGCTCGGTGCCGGAACGATGCTGTTGGTCACCAAGGTCGACGTCGCCGAGGTGCTCCCCGAGGTGGAGTGGCCGACGCTGGTGTTCTTCATGGGCTTGTTCGCCATGGTGGCCGGGCTCGTGCACACCGGTGTCATCGGATGGATCGGTGACGCCGCGGTGGCGCTGTTCGGCGACGACTTCTTCCTTGCCGCCACCGGGCTGCTAATCGGGTCAGCGGTGCTCGGCGCGTTCGTCGACAACATCCCCTACACCGCCACGATGGCTCCCGTGGTCGAGGATCTGGTGGCCCAGACCCCCGACGCCGAGACCGGCAGGGCGCTGTGGTGGGCGTTCGCGCTCGGCGCGTGTTTCTCGGGTAACGGCACGGCGATCGCGGCCAGCGCCAACGTCGTCGCGATCGGCATCGCACAACGCGCAGGGCATGCGATCAGCTTCTGGCGCTTCACCCGCTACGGCATCGTGGTGACGCTGCTCAGCACGGCTCTGGCCTGGGTGTATGTGTGGCTGCGCTACTTCTGAAGTAGGCGGTGCCTGTTCGATAGCTGTATCTGCCCACGTAGACTGCCCTTAATCGAAAGCCCTTTACACGGCTGACACCCCGACTATCTGCTCTTGATCGGAGTGCCATGCTCGCCATCCTTGTCGTGCACGCGGTGGCCACCGCGCTGGCGCCCCTGCTCGTCTATCGGTGGGGGCGGATGGCGTTCTACCCGCTGGCGTTGGTGCCGCTCGGTTCGCTGGTGTGGGTCGGGCTGAAATGGCCAGGTCGTGGCGGTGCGGTGACCGCTGAACTGCAATGGGTGCCCGAGTTGTCGATGGACATCTCGCTGCGGTTCGACTCGCTCTCGGCGATCATGAGCATCCTGGTCCTCGGGATCGGCGCGCTGGTGCTGTTCTACTGCGCGGACTACTTCCACCACCACGACGGGCGTACCGAGAACCGGTTGCCGAGTTTCGCCGCCGAGCTGGTCGCGTTCTCCGGTGCGATGTTCGGCCTGGTGATCAGCGACAACATGCTCGTGCTCTACGTGTTCTGGGAGCTGACGACCGTGCTGTCGTTCCTGCTGGTCGGCCACTATGCCGAGCGTGTCACCAGCAGACGCGCCGCCACCCAGGCCCTGTTGGTGACGACGTTCGGCGGACTGGCCATGCTCGTCGGGATCGTCGTGCTCGGCAACATCGCCGGGACGTATCTGCTGTCCGAGCTGATCGCGGCGCCGCCGACGGGGATGGCGGCCTCGATCGGCGTGGTGCTGGTCTTGATCGGCGCGCTCGCCAAGTCCGCGATCGTGCCGATGCACTTCTGGCTGCCGGGGGCGATGGCCGCACCCACCCCGGTCAGCGCGTACCTTCACGCGGCGGCGATGGTGAAGGCCGGTGTCTACCTGGTGGCCCGCATGACGCCGGGATTCGCCGACTCGCCGCCGTGGCGGCCGACGGTCGTCGTGCTCGGGGTGCTGACCATGCTGCTGGCGGGCTGGCGCGCCGTGCGGGAGTACGACCTGAAGTTGATCCTGGCGTTCGGCACGGTCAGCCAGCTCGGGCTGATCACGATGATGGTCGGGACGGGCGGCCGCGATTTGATGCTGGCCGGGCTCGCGATGCTCTGCGCCCACGCGATGTTCAAGGCGTCGCTGTTCATGGTCGTCGGCGTCATCGACCACGCCACCGGCACCCGAGATATCCGCAGGCTGGCCTGGCTCGGCGACCGCAGCAGACCGCTGCTCACGATAGCCGTTGCCGCGACCGCGAGCATGGCCGCGCTGCCGCCGTTCCTTGGCTTCGTCGCCAAGGAAGCCGACTTCGAAACAGTCGCGCACAGCCAGGCACTCGGCGCAGCCGCGCCGTGGGTGCTGGCGGGCATCACGATCGGTTCGGTGTTCACCACCGTCTACAGCCTGCGGTTCCTGCTGGGGGCGTTCGGTCGAAAGGGTCGGGCGGAGCCCAGCACCCGGGTGACCGAAATGCACCGTCCTGAGACCACATTCATGCTCCCGCCGGCCCTGCTGGCCGGCGCTGGGCTGCTGTTCGGCGTGTGGCCGTCCTGGCTCGACGACGTACTGGACACGTACGCGGAAACGGTGCCCGGCGGCGAGAGCTACCACCTGGCCTTGTGGCACGGGTTCGGTACACCGCTCGTGCTGTCGGTGCTGGTGCTCGCGGCCGGTACTGCGATCTACTTCGGCAGGGGCCGCCTGCCCCGTGTCCGCACGATGCGCGACGCGCTGGGAAACGCCGACCGCATCTACGACAACGTGCTGCGCGGTGCGGATCTACTGTCGGTGCGGCTCACCGCGGCCACGCAGCGCGGTTCCATCCCTGCGACACAGTCGGTGATCCTGACCACGCTGGTGCTGCTGCCCATCATCGTGCTGGCTCTCGGCGCGCGCGACCGTCCCGATTTCGCGTTGTGGGACTCGCCGATACAAGTGGTGGTCGGATTGCTGATCCTGGCCGCCGCGATTGGCGCGACCGTGATGCGCAACCGGTTGGCGGCGGTGCTGCTGGCCGGCGTGACCGGCTACGGCTGCGGCGCGATCTTCGCCTTCCACGGCGCGCCGGACCTCGCGCTGACGCAGTTCCTGGTGGAGACGCTGACGCTGGTCATCTTCGTGTTGGTGCTGCGCACCCTGCCCGCCGAAGCCGACAGCACCAACATCAAGCGGTACCGGCTGCCACGCGCCGCGCTGGCGCTCGCGGTCGGTGCGACGGTCACGACGCTCGCGGCGTACGCCATGGCAGCGCGCACCACTAGGCCGATTGCCGAATTGCTGCCCGACGCTGCGTATTTCCGCGGCCACGGGGCCAACACCGTCAACGTGCTGCTGGTCGACATCCGGGCCTGGGACACCCTCGGCGAGGTGTCGGTGCTGCTTGTCGCGGCCACCGGTGTTGCGTCATTGGTGTTCCGGCACAGGCGTTTTGGCGCCGCACCCCGGGTTGCGGACGCCGGGCCGGCAGGCAACGGGCCATCCTCGTCCTACACTGATCGCAGCCCGGCCGTCGGCGACGTCACCTGGCTGCGGGGCAGCGGGTTGCGTGATCCCCGGCACCGGTCGCTCGTGCTCGAGGTCGCCACCCGCCTGATCTTCCCGCTCATCATGGTGCTGTCGGCCTACTTCTTCTTCGCCGGACACAACACGCCTGGCGGCGGATTCGCGGGCGGGCTGACGGCCGGGCTCGCACTCGTGCTGCGCTACCTGGCGGGCGGACGCTACGAACTCGGTGAGACGCTTCCGCTCGACGCGGGCAAGATCCTCGGCACAGGGCTGGGGCTTTCGGCGGGCACCGCGGTCGTGTCACTGCTACTGGGTGCACCGGTGTTGTCGTCGGCGCTCATTCAGTTCGACGTGCCGGTGCTCGGCACTGTCAAATTCGTCACCGCGTTGTTCTTCGATCTCGGGGTGTATCTGATCGTCGTCGGTCTGGTGCTCGACGTGCTGCGAAGCCTCGGCGCACGGGTGGACACCGAGATGAGCCAGCAACTGCAGGCGGCCAGCCGATGACCGCCTACATCGTTCCGCTCGTGCTGATCGGCGGCCTCACCAGCGCAGGTGTCTACCTGCTGCTCGAGCGCAACCTGACCCGGATGTTGCTGGGACTGTTGCTGATCGGCAACGCCATCAATCTGCTGATCCTGACCGTCGGCGGAACGTCAGGGAACCCGCCGGTACGGGGCAGGACAAGCAATGGCGAAACCACAACCGCAGATCCGTTGGCGCAGGGCATGATTCTGACCGCCATCGTGATCAGCATGGGTATCGCCGCGTTCGTGCTGGCATTGGCCTATCGGTCGTATCGGTTGACCACAGCCGAGGAAGTGGCCGTCGACCCCGAGGACGCCAGGGTTTCGCAGATGTCCGACAACGACGCCGTCGCGCTCGACGAAAGCCGGCCGACACCACAAGCCGCCCGCGACACCGACATGCCCGACGAACTCGACGCGCTGCCCGGATTCGAGGGGTCGCGGTGACGGCCAAGCGAGTAGCGAAGGCGGATCGCGCATGACGATCAGCGCGGTGTTGACGCCGCTGCCCGTGTTGGTCCCGCTGGTCGGTGCCGCGCTGACGCTGATCGCGGGGCGCAGGCCGCGGCTGCAGCGGGCGATCACGCTCGTCGCGCTCTCGGTGGTGGTGGCGGTGTGCGCGGCGCTGCTGTACCTCACCGACCGGAACGGCGCGCTCGCGCTGAACGTCGGCGGATGGGGTCAGACGGTCCAAGGCATGGGGCCGCTCGGCATCACGCTGGTGGTCGACCGGCTGTCGGCGCTCATGCTGGTGGTGTCGTCGATCGTGCTGCTGGCCGTGGTGTTCTACGCGATCGGTCAGGGCATCCGGGACGGGGACGAGCGTCAACCGGTCTCGATCTTCCTGCCCACCTATCTGGTGCTGTCGGCCGGTGTGTGCACGGCGTTCCTGGCGGGCGACCTGTTCAATCTGTTCGTCGGCTTCGAGGTGCTGCTGTCGGCGAGCTTCGTGCTGCTGACGATCGGCGCCAGCAAGGACCGCGTGCGTGCGGGCATCGCCTACGTGATGGTGTCGATGGTGTCGTCGCTGGTGTTCCTGTTCGGCATCGCATTGGTCTACGCCGCGACGGGGACGCTGAACATGGCCGAGCTCGCGGTGCGGCTCGACGGCGTCAGCAGCGGCACGCGGACTGCGTTGTTCGCGGTGCTGCTCGTCGGCTTCGGCATCAAGGCGGCGGTCTTCCCGCTGTCGGCGTGGCTGCCCGACTCCTACCCCACCGCTCCCGCGCCCGTCACCGCGGTGTTCGCGGGCCTGCTGACGAAAGTCGGTGTGTACGCGATCATCCGCGCGCACTCGCTGCTGTTCCCCAGCGGAGGGCTCGACCGGGTGCTGCTCGTCGCGGCGCTGCTGACCATGCTCATCGGCATCCTCGGCGCGATCGCGCAGAGCGACATCAAACGGCTGCTGTCGTTCACCCTGGTCAGCCACATCGGCTACATGGTGTTCGGCATCGCGCTGTCGAGCGAGCTCGGGATGTCCGGCGCGATCTACTACGTGGCGCACCACATCCTGGTGCAGACCACGCTCTTCCTGGTGGTCGGCCTGATCGAACGGCAGGCGGGTGCGTCGACCCTGCAACGGTTGGGCGGGCTGGCCGCAGCCAGTCCTCTGCTGGCGTTCCTGTTCGTGGTGCCCGCACTCAATCTCGGTGGCATTCCGCCGTTTTCCGGCTTCATCGGGAAGGTCGCGCTGCTGGAGGCCGGCGCCGAGGATGGCTCGGTGCTGGCCTGGCTGCTGGTCGGCGGCGGCGTCGTCACCAGCCTGCTGACGCTGTACGTGGTTGCGCGGGTGTGGACAACGGCGTTCTGGCGCTCGCGCCAGGACGCGCCAGAAGGTCACCTGGCCGCCGCCGCGCCTGCGGCGCTGCTCGATGACTCCGAGGACATCGAACTGATCAACCGCGACGACGTTGGCCGCATGCCGGTTGGCATGATCGCTCCCACGGCTGGGCTGATCGTGGTGGGTCTTGTGCTGACGGTTCTGGCCGGACCGATCTTCTCCTACAGCGGCCGCGCCGCCGACGAGGTGCTGGACCGCGGGCATTACATCACCGCAGTGTTGGGATCGACACGATGAGGCGTGCGGCGCTGCGGATATGGGCACTGTGCTGGCTGGTGCTGGTGTGGATCCTGTTGTGGGGCACCTTCTCTGCGGCCAACATCATCTCCGGTCTTTCGATCGCGTTATTGATCACACTGCTGCTGCCGCTACCGGACGTCCCCATCGAGGGCAGGCTTCACCCGATCCCGCTGGTGCGGCTGATCGCCACGGTCGCCTACTACCTGGTGGTGTCGTCGGTTCAGGTGGCGTGGCTTGCGATCAAGCCGGGGCCGCCGGTGCTGTCGGCGGTGTTGCGTACGCACATCGCGATCAAGTCGGATCTGGTGCTCGCGCTGGCGGTGAACATCATCAACCTCACGCCGGGAACGATCGTGCTGGAGATCGACCAGGTGCGACGGATGATCTACGTGCACGTCATCGATGTCGGTTCCGAACGCACGTTGAACCGCTTCTACAGCCAGGTCGCCGGGTTGGAGCGGCTGATGATTGCGACGTTCGAGCGCGAATCGGATTGGCGCCCTGCGCCTCGGGAGGAGGCGCTATGACTTGCGAGCGAGTAGCGAAGGCGGATCGCGCATGACTTGCGAGCGAGTAGCGAAGGCGGATCGCGCATGACTTGCGAGCGAGTAGCGAAGGCGGATCGCGCATGACTTGCGAGCGAGTAGCGAAGGCGGATCGCGCATGACTTGCGAGCGAGTAGCGAAGGCGGATCGCGCATGACTTGCGAGCGAGTAGCGAAGGCGGATCGCGCATGACAGTCGTGTGGGCGGTTGCGGCGGTCATGCTGACGGCGGCCGCGGTCTTGACGATGTACCGGTTGCTCGCCGGCCCGAGCACGTTGGATCGGTTGGTCGCCCTCGATGCGCTTGTCGCGGTGACGATGTGCTCGGTCGGCACATGGGCGGCGTTCAGCCTGGACACCACGGTCACTTATGGCCTGACCGCGCTGGCGTTGATCAGTTTCGTCGGCTCGGTCAGCGTGGCCCGGTTCCGCGTTCCCGACAAACGCCGCGCCACACGGAGATCGCAATGAACGCGCTCGATCTCGTCGCGGCCGTGCTGGTGCTCGGCGGCTCGGCGTTCGCGTTGACCGCGGCGATCGGCGTGGTCCGCTTTCCCGACACGTTGACGCGCATGCATGCCGCGACCAAACCGCAGGTGCTCGGGCTGCTACTGGTGCTAGTCGGGGCGGCGATCCGGCTCCGCGGGCACGCCGACGTCGGGATGATCATCCTCACCGGACTGTTCACGTTGATCACCGCGCCGGTGGTGGCCAACCGCGTTGGCCAACTCGCGTACCGGGAACAGAACATTCGTGACGACCTGATGACCAGGGACGAGATGCGTGGGTTCGCCGAAAACGGGGAAGACGGTGGGGGCAATGGCGAGAAGTGAGAACGACAGCTGGGACATCACCGAGGGTGTCGGCGCGACGGCGCTCGGCGTGGCGTGGTCGCGCGCACAGGAAGTGACATCGCCCTCTCCGCTGTACACCGACCCGTTTGCGCAGCTATTCGTCGACGCCGCGATCGAACGCGGGTGGCAGTTGCCGCCGGATTACATGCTCGAGCGAATCCGCACGATCGGAGGCTATGCCGCGTCGCGCACCAAGTGGTTCGACGAGTTCTTCGTCGCGGCAGGCGCTCACGGCATCGGCCAGGCGGTCATCCTCGCCGCGGGCCTTGACGCGAGGGCCTGGCGGCTGCCGTGGCTGGACGGCACCACGCTGTACGAGATCGATCAGCCCAAGGTTCTCGAGTTCAAGGCCGACACACTCACCCGCCACGACGTGAAGCCCGGCGTGTCCCGGTACATTGCGGTGCCGATCGACCTGCGACAGGACTGGCCGAAGGCGTTGTGCAACGCGGGATTCGACGCAACGAAACCGACAGCGTGGGCGGCCGAGGGGCTATTGCCGTATCTGCCCGCCGAGGGACAGGACCTGCTGTTCGAACGGATCAACGCACTCAGCGCGCCGGGCAGCCGCATCGGTGTCGAGTCGTTCGGTGCCGGCGTCTTCGACACGGATTATCTGGCCGCTCGCCGGGAACAGTTGCGCCGCTTGCGCGAAGAGGCGGGCGAGGACCCCGACGAGAACTTCCCCGACGTCCAGGATCTGTGGTACGTCGAGGACCGCACCGACGTGGCCGACTGGCTGACGGAGCACAGCTGGGAGGTGTCGGCGGTCGAGGCGATCCAGCTCATGATCCGATACGGCCGCGGCTCGTCGGGACAGGAGGAAGCCGTCGCACCGCGCACGGTCTTCATCGAAGGCCACCGGGTCTGCTAACCGCTCGCCGAGAGTGCGATCATTGACACAAATCGCGAGTGAGAGCGTCAAACCGCACTCTCGGGACATCCAGGGGAGCACGCGAATGGATCGCGATACATATCGGGAGCAGAGCCTGCACACGTGGGGCCAGATGGCCTCCGGCTGGAAGCGCCGCCGCGAGTGGCTGATGCAGATGACTGCACCGGTCAGCGACTGGCTGGTCGGCAAACTCGATCCGCGCGGCGGCCAGACGATCCTCGAAATCGCCGCCGGGACAGGCGACCTGGGCTTCCGGGTGGCGGAACACGTCGGCGAACTAGGCCGCGTGATCTCCACCGACTTCGCACGGGAGATGATCGAAGTCGCCCGACGCCAGGGTCAAGCGCGCGGCCTGACGAACGTCGAGTACCGAGTGCTCGACGCCGAGAGCATGGACATCGACGACGACACTGTCGACGGAGTGGTTTGCCGCTTCGGCTACATGCTCATGGCCGACCCGACGCTGGCCCTGATGGAGACCCGGCGAGTGCTGCGCAGCGGCGGCCGGTTGGCTTTCGCGGTCTGGCGGACTGCCGACGCCAACCCGTGGGCGACAGTGCCCGGGATTACCCTCGTGCAGAGAGGTCACATGCCGGCGCCCGAA
Organism: uncultured Actinomycetota bacterium; assembly: GCA_963848855.1. Lineage (GTDB taxonomy): Bacteria > Actinomycetota > Actinomycetes > Mycobacteriales > Mycobacteriaceae > Mycobacterium. Next base: position 1,468,828 of record CAWKFL010000012.1, on the reverse strand, counting down.
CCAGGAGCACCAGGGATCTTTGCGTTGGCGGAGCCGGCCCGAATCACGGAGCTTGTCACAGAAGCTGGTTTCGGTGAGCCCGAACTCGAGGAGGTCGCCCTCGACTTCCCCTTCCAGGATTTCGACGACTTGTGGGACTTTCTGGTCCACCTGGCCGGCCCGCTGGCGCAGGTGATCAATGCGCTGCCCGAGGACGAACGGTCGGCTACGCGAGCGGCGGTCGCGGCGAACGCCGAGCCCTACCGCAACGAGGACGGTTCATACACCTTTCCTGCGGAAGCATGGTGCGTGCTCACGCGTTAGCCGTCTGACAGCTGAAACTCGACCATCGCGATCACGGTGTCCACGGCATCGCTCAACGCGGCCAGGCGCGCGGCCACGGACGGCGCCGACAGCACGGCGTACCGGTCGGCCTGACCCATCGGAACCCGGGACGCCAACGCGTACAACCACATCGCGGCGTTACCGGAGGCGTCCGCTCCCAGCACGATGTCACGCGCGTTCACCTCGGCGCCGCGCGCGGCCGCGATCCGCTCGAACAGTGCGACGATGCGGTCCTCGACATCGCGGATCGCGTGGACGTCCACCGCATCACCGGGCTCATCGGGCCACGGCTCGATTGCGGCCTGCGGATACGGGTTGTCCGGATGCCACTCCAACACCCGGATGCGCTCGCCCATCACGCATCGCAGGCGATAGCGTCCTTCGCCGAAATCGGCGCACTCTGCGATGCGGGCCAACGCCCCGACATCACTGCGGGTGTCGCCGCCACCGACCTCGCGGCCCGCGGCGATCAACACCACCCCGAACGCGGGATCGTCGGCGGCCAGGCAGTCGGTGACCATCGCCGTGTAGCGAGGCTCGAAGATCTGAAGCGGCAGTTCCTCACCGGGCAGCATCGCCACCTCGAGCGGGAACATCGGCATGGCCATCGGTTAGATGTCCAGCTCGGCCACCAGCGCGTCGACCACGGCGCGCAGATCACCGTCGTGCTCTTCCGCCACCCTGCGCTGACGTTGATAGGACGCACCGAGCCGGTAGATGTCGGACACGCTTGCCAATTCGTCGGCGCAGCACAGCGATTTCGCGACCGGCTCGAGCCGGTTGAGCAGATCGTCGAGATCGTCGGTGACCAACCGCTCGTTGCTGTCGGCGTCCAGGATGATGACCGCATCAAGGCCGTACCGCGCTGCGCGCCACTTGTTCTCCTGCACGTGCCACGGCGGCATGGCAGGCAGATGATCGCCTGCGTCGAGGCGGCGGTCCAGGTCGACGATGAGGCAATGGGTCAACGCGACGAGTGCGCTGAGCTCCCGCAGATTGGAGACACCGTCGAAGATCCGTACCTCCACCGTGCCCAGGTGCGGCGAAGGCCGGATATCCCAACGGATTTCGTTCATGTGGTCGATGATGCCGGTCTTCTTCTGATCGTGGACGAAGCCTTCGAACTCGGCCCACTGCTGGAAGTGGAACGGCAATCCGGCCGTTGGCAGCTGCTGAAACATCATCGCGCGATTGCTCGCGTAACCGGTGTCCTCACCGTCCCAGAACGGCGACGACGCCGAGAGTGCGAGCAGGTGTGGGTAATGGTCGAGCAGTGATGTGATGATCGCCATCACCTTGTGCGCCGAGGAGATTCCCACGTGCACATGCACACCCCAGATCAACATCTGGCGTCCCCACCACTGGGTGCGCTTGATGAGTTCGGCATAGCGGGGCGCATCGGTGAGCTTCTGCGCCGACCATTTCGCAAAGGGATGTGTGCCCGCGCAGAACAATTCCATGCCGCGGTTGCGCACGATGTTGCGCACGGGCACCAGCGTCGACTGCAGATCGTCCATGGCTTCACCGGTGTTGTGGCATATGCCGGTAACGATCTCGACGGTGTTGCGCAGCAATTCCTTGTGCACGTGTGGGTTTTCGCCGATCTCGGCGATCACCGTGGCGGCCTCATTGGACAGGTCACGGGTTTCGGCGTCGACGAGCGCGAACTCCCACTCGACGCCAACGGTCGGCCGGGCCGACCCGGCGAAATCGATGCGGCTGCTAACCGGTGCCGATAACACCGCAGGCCACGCGCTTTCCGGCGTCGCCGGTTGCCATGGTGGTCTCGTCTGGCGGCGGTGCGCCGTTGGTCTGCTGGTAGCGCTCGGGCGGAATGTTGGCGAAGTTGTCCGCCTTCTCGTGGATGATGATCGCGGTCTTGGCGCCGCCGAGCAGATCTCCGGCGGTGAACGCGTCGGTCGTCGTCACGAGCATTGCGGTGCCGTTCTCGCGCACCTGTAGCGACGTCAGGTCACCGGTTGCGGGATGGCCGGTGTGGCCCGCCTTCTGGAAATGGCCACCCGCCGAATTGAAGTCGCCGGGCGCACCGCCGGTCGGGGCGACGGAATTTGCCTCGCACTTACCCGCGGAGTGGATGTGCAGCCCGTGGAAGCCGGGCGTCAGCAGCCCCGGTGTTGTGGTCTGCACGGTGACGGTGGCATAGCCGTCGGCGAAGTCGATGTCGGCGGTGGCCACCGTGGTGCCGTTGGCCAGTTTCAGGTCGGCGGTGAGCTTCTCGCCAGTGGCGGCCTGGCCCTGGCCGTGGCCGCCGCCCCCACCTTCGCCCGGCGCTGCGGACGGCGACGGCGAGCCGGTCCAGACCGACGGGGTGGTGCCCGGTGAAGTGGCGACAGGCTCGTTGGGACTGCACGCGCTCAAGGCGACAACCGGAATGGCGAACAAGGCTGCGGCAGCGACGGGCTTCAGCATGAGCAAGAGCCTAGCCGGTAACCGCGACCACCACGCCCGGCGGTTGATCCACGATTTCGGGAACTCGCGGCTGCACCGGCGCCTCGAGCAATTTGCCCACTTCGTCGGCGGCCTCCCGCTCGCCCGGCGCATCGCTGAAGAACACGGTGGTGCCGACAACCTCGGGCAGGCTGAGGTTGCCGGTTTCGGTGACGTTCCATCCGGCCTCGCGCAGCCGGTTCGCGGTGCCCTCGGCGACGCCGTCGATCGAGGAGATGTTGTACACCCGCACGTCGGCCTTGGCCGGTTCCGGTTCGGGCGGTGGCGAGGGGGACGGCGTCGTGCTCATGGTGGTCGTGGCGATCGATTGTTGCTCGCCGTCGTCGTCGCCTGAGCCCATCGCCTGGAAGCCGACCAGCAGGAAGACCACGCCCAGGAACAACAGGACCATCACCATGGCGCGCAGAGGCAGCCCGGAAGAGTCACGCTGGTTCATTACTGCCCACCTTATCGAGCGGGCCCCCGCGGCCCGAAACCTCAGGTGACGTCGAAGCCAAGGCGACGCGCGGCGCGGGCCTTTTGCCGGCTGGCCCGTAGCCGCCGCAGCCGCTTTACCAGCATCGGGTCCGCCGCAAGCGCCTCAGGCCGGTCCACCAACGCGTTGAGAACTTGGTAATACCGTGTCGCCGACATCGAGAACAGTTCCTTGATCGCGTCCTCCTTGGAACCGGCGTACTTCCACCATTGGCGTTCGAACGCCAAGATGTCATGCTCGCGGCGGGTCAGCCCATCCGTGAGAGCAGGGTCGTCCCCGGATTGCTCAGTCCGCGCGATCGCGCCGTCCATTTCGCTCCTGGACCCTTCCGACACTCGAAATGACATCCCTGTGGTTCGGCGAACATTCAATCACGGGTTTGCAGCCAGAGGCGTCAGCCAGGCCCGCGAGTCGGCTCATTAAGCTTTTCCTGTGGCTGTCGTACCCATCCGCATCGTAGGAGATCCCGTCTTACACACCGCGACCGAGCCGGTGCCTGTAGCCGACGACGGTTCGCTGCCCGCGGACCTAGCCGACTTGATTCAAGATCTCTACGACACGATGTCCGCTGCCAACGGTGTGGGGTTGGCCGCGAACCAGATCGGCGTCAACAAGCGGGTGTTCGTGTACGACTGCGCCGACGAGCGTGGCCGAACTACGCGTCGCAAAGGTGTTGTCGTCAACCCGGTGCTGGAAACCTCGGAAGTGCCGGAGACGATGCCAGACCCGGACGACGATGACGAGGGCTGCCTTTCGGTGCCGGGCGAGTCGTTTCCGACGGGCCGCGCAAAGTGGGCGCGGGTGACGGGCTTGGACGGCGATGGCAACCCGATCACGCTCGAGGGCACCGACTTGTTCGCGCGGATGCTGCAGCACGAGACCGGACATCTGGACGGGTTCCTGTACCTCGATCGGTTGGTCGGGCGGCATGCCCGCAGCGCAAAGCGGGCGGTGAAGTCCCAGGGGTGGGGCGTGCCAGGGCTGTCGTGGACGCCCGGCAAGGACCCTGATCCGTTCGGTCTTTAGGTCGTGGCAGGCACGCGGGTGGTGGTGCGGTACCGGTTGCCTGCGGGTTCCGAGCCGCCGCTTACCGACGTGATCGGCCACCTGCTGGACACCGGGCCGACGCTGCGGGTGCGCACCAAACGCGGCGATGTGGTCGAGATCGCCGAGGCCGACGTGATCGCGATCAAGGAGGTGTCCGCCGCGCCGGTGCGCACCGCCGACATTCGTAACCTCGAACATGCCGCGGCGCTGGCATGGCCCGGCGTCGAGCAGCATTGGCTGGACGGCTGGCTGTTGCGCTTTGGCCATGGCAGTACCCGGTGCGCTAATTCGGCTGTCCCTCTCAACGTTTCGGCTTCTTTTGACATCCGACAAGTGATTGAATGGTATGCGTCTCGCGGTCTGCCGCCGCTCGTCGCCGCGCCGGATCGGTTGTTTCGTGTGCCGCCGGACATACCCGTCGACGCCGAAACTGTGGTGATGACAAGGGATCTGCAGACAGCCCTTGCGGATCCCGCGGTGACACTAACGGATAGCCCCGATGACGAATGGCTGCGGCTGTACGAACGCGATGTGCCCGTCGACGTGCTGACGGCGGTTGTCGACGGTGAGGTCGCGTTCGCGACGACCGGCGGTGCCGCGGTGGGACGGGGCGCAGTCACAGTGGCGCCGGACGGCACGCGTTGGGCTGGCTTGTCGGCCGTGCACGTGGTCTCCGACGCGCGCCGTCGCGGCTTGGCGCGCGAACTCTGTGATGCGCTGCTGGGCTGGGGCGCGGAGCGTGGCGCAACGCGTGCGTACGTGCAGGTGCTTGGGGACAACGTGGCGGCGCGCAGTCTCTATGAATCGATGGGATTCGTGGTGCAGCACATGAGCCGGTACGTGGACGCTCGTAGCCTGTAGGACATGCGCCTGGCGACGTGGAATGTGAACTCCATCAGAGCCCGCGTCGACCGCGTGACGGACTGGCTCGAGCGGGCCGACGTCGACGTGCTCGCGATGCAGGAGACCAAGTGCTCCGACGACCAGTTCCCCACCATGCCGTTCGTGGCGCTGGGGTATGACGTCGTCCACTGCGGGTTCAACCAGTGGAACGGTGTCGCGATCGCATCGCGAGTGGGGATCGATGACGTCGCGGTCGGCTTTGACGGGCAGCCCACCTGGAGCGACAAGCCCGACATCGAGGCTGCGGCGGAGGCCAGGGCGCTTGGCGCGACGTGCAACGGGGTGCGGGTGTGGAGCCTGTACGTGCCGAACGGCCGGTTCGTCGACTCACCGCACTACGCCTACAAACTGGAATGGCTCGCCGCGCTTCGAAATACGGCCTCCACGTGGATTAGTGACGATCCACGGGCGCAGATCGCGTTGGTCGGCGACTGGAACATCGCGCCGACCGATGAGGACGTGTGGAGCGTCGAGTTCTATCAGAACAGCACGCACGTGACCCCGCCCGAACGGGCCGCGTTCAACGCGATCGTCAAGACTCAATTCACTGACCTGGTACGGCCATTCGCGCCGGGGCCCGCCATCTACACCTACTGGGACTACACACAGTTGCGGTTCCCGAAGAACCGTGGAATGCGCATCGACTTTGTGTTGGGTTCGCCCGCGCTGGCCGCGCGAGTGACGCACGCGGAAATCGTGCGTGAGGAACGCAAGGGTAAGGCGCCCAGCGACCATGCCCCGGTGTTGGTGGAACTGACTTAAGTCGTGGGGGCCGCCCCGTAGGGCTTGCCTCGAGATTGCACACAGGGTTGTGACCTCACTGCAATATTGCCGACCAGCGGGCCAGCTTCACACCGCCCGCGCCGTCACGCCTCGTTGTCGGCGTTGACGTCAGTCGCGTAGCGGCCCGGGTTGAACAGCGACGCAATCATGCCGATCACCATCATCGCCGCCGCGGCGATGAACACCACGACCAACCCCGAATGGAACGGCTCCGTGATCAGATGCGGGAAGAACGTCTGGCCCGTCAACACATCAGCGTTGACGCCTGGCTGCTGCAGCGCGTTGTACGGCGCCAGCAGCTCAGCGATCGGGTTGTAGCCGAGGAACGCCGCGAACAGACTGCCGACCGGCGGCAGGTTGGCGACCTCATGTGCCACCGACGCCGAAACGCCCTGCTCCTGCAGCCCCGCGCTCAACGCGCCGGGCAGCGTATTGGCCAGCCCGATGATCATCAACGAGAAGAAGATGCCGATCGACAGTGATGAGCCCGCATTGAAGAACGTCGCGCGCACACCCGACGCCGCACCTCGTTCGGCCGCAGGCACACTCGACATGATCGCGGCGGTGTTGGGCGCCGTGAAGATGCCGCCGCCAAGCCCGTTGAGGAACACCAGGACCGCGAACACCCAGTAGTTGAAGTTGACGGGAATCATCACCAGCGCAACGAATGACGCCGCCATCAACAACATCCCGCCCACCGTGAACGGCCGTGCGCCGAAGCGGTCCGCGAGCGACCCCGCCAAGGGGGCGGCGGCCAGAAAGCCGAAGGTCGCGGGTAGCAGATAGATCCCCGCCCACAGCGGCGTCGACTCAAAGCTGTACCCGTGCAACGGAAGCCAGATGCCCTGCAGCCAGATGATCAACATGAACTGCAGGCCGCCTCGGCCAACGGACGACATCAGCCCAGCGAGGTTACCCATGCCGAAAGACGTCGAACGGAACAGCCGGATGTTCACCATCGGCTGCGGCACGTGCAGCTCGATGTAACAGAACACCCCGAGCAACAGCAGGCCGCACAGGATCGCGCCGAGCACCCACGGGTTCGTGAACCCGGTGGTCGAATCCCCATACGGCTGAATGCCATACGTGATTCCGGTGAGCAGTGCCGTAAGGCCGATGCCAAACGTGATCGTCCCAGCCCAGTCCAGTCGGCCCGGCGTGCGCACGCCGAGTTCCTTCAGCGAGCGATAGCTCCAGATCGTGCCGAGCAGTCCGATCGGGACACCGACCCAGAAGATCGCCTGCCAATGAACCTCGGACAACACGCCACCGATCAGCAGGCCCAAGAATGAGCCGGCCACCGCGGCCACCATGTTCACACCCAGCGCCATACCGCGCTGATTCGACGGGAACGCGTCGGTCAGGATCGCCGCCGACGACGCCATCAGCATCGCCCCACCGATTCCCTGAATCACCCGCCACGCGATCAGCCACAGCGCACCGCCGCCGAGGTGGAACGGGTCGAACGACAGCGCGATGGCGGCGAACGTGAACACCACGAAGCCCAGGTTGTAGATGCGGACCCGGCCGAACATGTCGCCGAGGCGGCCGAAGAACACCACCAGCACGGCGGTCACGACGAGATACCCCATCAGCATCCACAGCAGGTAGCTCACGTTGGCGGGGGCCAGCGGATTCAGTCCGATCCCCCGGAAGATCGCTGGCAACGAGATCAGCACGATTGACGCGTTGATCGACGCCAGCAACATGCCCAGGGTCGTGTTGGACAGCACGATCCACTTGTAGAAGGGGTGGTCGTGATCCATCCGCTGCCGACGGCGCGCGGTCACAGCCTGCGCGGTGTCGGCATTCGTCACTATCGGTGTCTTCGTCGGCTCTATCTCAGTCGTCATACTCTTCGCTTTTCGTATCCAGACGTGGCGGTTTCCGGCCACAAACTACATATATTAGCTATACAAACCAACGGGGAGCAATTCCGTATTCCCGCGCTACGGTCGGCTGCGCTACGGTGGCAAGCGTCCAATCCACGCGGGAGCGCACACCGAGTGCGCTGAGAGGACGGCTTGAGCCGATTTCATCGGCTCGCAGATGGTGCCGTCGACCGTACGAACCTGACCGGGTAATGCCGGCGTAGGGAGATGCAATGAGTACTGCCGTCGATCCGTCTGTAACCATCGGCCCGATTACGGGCAGCTCGAAAATCTATGTCGATGGCGTGCCGTTTCGCCGCGTGAACCTCTCCAACGGGGAGCACCTGGATCTGTACGACACCTCGGGCCCGTACACGGACCCCGATGCTGTCATCGATCTGCAGTCAGGGCTGCCACCGCGATCCGGAGTCGTGCGCGACCGCGGCACACAACTGCAGCGCGCGCGTGCAGGCGAGATCACCGCGGAGATGGCCTTCATCGCCGCGCGCGAAGGCGTGCCCGCCGAACTCGTGCGTGACGAGGTGGCCCGCGGTCGCGCGGTTATCCCGGCCAATCACAACCACCCCGAATCCGAGCCGATGATCATCGGCAAGGCCTTCGCGGTGAAAATCAATGCGAACATTGGCAATTCGGCCGTTACGTCATCGATCGCCGAAGAGGTCGACAAGATGGTGTGGGCCACCCGCTGGGGCGCCGACACGATCATGGACCTGTCCACCGGCCGCGACATCCACCTGACCCGGGAGTGGCTCCTGCGCAACTCGCCGGTCCCCGTCGGCACGGTGCCGATCTATCAGGCGCTGGAGAAGGTCAAGGGCGATCCGACCGCGTTGACGTGGGAGGTGTACCGCGACACCGTGATCGAGCAGTGCGAGCAGGGTGTCGACTACATGACGGTGCACGCAGGCGTGCTGCTGCGGTACATCCCGCTGACGGTGAAGCGGGTTACCGGGATCGTCTCGCGCGGCGGCTCGATCATGGCGGCATGGTGCCTGGCCCACCATCAGGAATCGTTCCTCTACACCAACTTCGAAGAGCTGTGCGAGATCCTGGCCCGATACGACGTGACGTTCTCGCTCGGTGACGGCCTGCGCCCAGGATCGATCGCCGACGCCAACGACGAAGCCCAGTTCGCCGAACTGAGCACGCTGGGCGAGCTGACCAAGATCGCGAAATCGCATGGCGTGCAGGTGATGATCGAGGGTCCCGGCCACATCCCGATGCACAAGATCGTCGAGAACGTGCGGCTCGAAGAGGAGCTCTGCGAGGAGGCACCGTTCTACACGCTCGGGCCGCTGGCCACCGACATCGCGCCGGCCTATGACCACATCACCTCCGCGATCGGCGCAGCCATCATCGCGCAGGCGGGCACCGCGATGCTTTGCTACGTGACACCCAAGGAGCACCTCGGCCTGCCCGATCGCAAGGACGTCAAGGACGGTGTGATCGCCTACAAGATCGCCGCGCACGCAGCAGATCTCGCCAAAGCGCATCCGCGCGCACAGGAACGCGACGATGCACTGTCTCGTGCTCGTTTCGAGTTCCGCTGGAACGACCAGTTCGCGCTGTCGCTCGATCCGGACACCGCTCGGCAGTTCCACGACGAGACGCTGCCCGCCGAGCCCGCCAAGACTGCGCACTTCTGTTCGATGTGCGGGCCCAAGTTCTGCTCGATGCGTATCAGCCAGGAGGTTCGCGACGCGATGATCGAAAAGTCCAGGGAATTCGGCGAACACGGCAACCGCGTGTACCTCCCGATCGCATGAGCTTCCTGCCACTGCCCGAATCCGGTGCGACGCCGTTGCGGGTCATGACGATCGCCGGATCGGATTCGGGCGGCGGCGCGGGCATCCAGGCCGATCTGCGCACCTTTGCGCTGCTCGGTGTGCACGGCCTCGTGGCGGTCACCGCGGTGACTGTCCAGAACTCGCTTGGAGTCAAGGGCTTTCACGAGATCCCCATCGAAGTGATCGCGGGTCAGATCGAGGCCGTGGCCTCCGACATCGGTGTGCAGGCCGCAAAGACCGGAATGCTCGCGTCATCGAAGATCATCGAGACCATCGCCGAGACGTGGCGCGCACAGGGTCTCGCAGGCACGGTGCCGCTGGTGGTCGACCCGGTGTGCGCATCGATGCACGGCGATCCGCTGCTGCACCCCAGCGCACTGGATTCGCTGCGGACACAGCTGTTTCCGTTGGCCACCCTGGTGACACCCAACCTCGACGAGGTCCGCCTGCTCGTCGATATCGACGTCGTCGACGAGGCATCACAACGCGAGGCCGCCCGCGCCCTTCACGCCTTGGGGCCGCAGTGGGCACTGGTCAAGGGTGGCCACCTGAGGTCCTCATCGCACAGCCCGGACCTGTTGTTCGACGGCACGGACTTCCACGAGTTCGACGCCACCCGCATCGACACAGGCCACGACCACGGCGCCGGTGACACCCTGGCCGCCGCCGTCGCATGCGCACTGGCGAACGGCTACAACGTGCCCGACGCGGTGGCATTCGGGAAGCGCTGGGTGACCGAATGTCTGCGCGCCGCATACCCGTTGGGCCACGGCCACGGCCCCGTGTCGGCGCTGTTCAGGCTGGGCACATGAACCTGGACCAGATCGCGGGCATCGCCCACGAGCCCGATGGTAAGGCAGCGGGCGTCGTCGTGCTGACCCACGGCGCGGGCGGCAGCCGCGAGTCACCGCTGCTGACCAAGATCTGCGATGAATGGGCCCGCCGCGGCTGGCTGGCGCTGCGTTACAACCTGCCGTACCGGCGACGCAGGCCCAAGGGTCCGCCGTCGGGATCCGCCGCGACCGATCAGGCCGGCGTCGTCGAGGCCATCGAGCTGGCCCGCACGCTGGCCGACGGTCCGGTCATCGCGGGCGGCCACTCGTACGGCGGGCGCATGACGTCGATGGTGGTCGCCGACGACGCCGCGGCCGTCGATGTCCTGACGTTGTTCTCCTATCCCTTGCACCCGCCGGGCAAGCCGGAAGGGGCCCGCACCGAACACCTCCCGCGCATCGCGGTGCCGACGGTGTTCACCCACGGCACGGCCGACCCGTTCGGCAGCATCGACGAACTGCGGCCAGCCGCAGGCCTCGTCGGGGCGGCCAGCGAGATCGTCGAGGTCACCGGAGCCCGCCACGACTTGGGCTCCAAGACACTCGACGTGCCCGCGCTCGCGGTGGATGCTGCGCTGCGGTTGCTGGGCTGAACCCCGCTTACACCACATCGAACCGGCTATCGTCACTGCGTGACCATGCCGCCGGGCCCACCCCCGCCATACGGACCGCCGCCATCGGGGCCCTACGGGCCTCCACCACCAGGCGGTCCACAGGGTCCGTATCCGCCGGCCGGGTATCCACCGCCTCCTCCGATGCCGTTCCAAACGCCGCCGCCCGGCTATTACGGACCGCAACAGCCCGCCGCGACGAACTGGTGGGCGATCATCTCGCTGATCTTCGGTGTCATCGGCGGCGTCCTGATCAGCGTGATCTGCGGCATCGTCGGCCTGAAGAAGGCCAAGCAAGGCCAGGGCGGCCGCGGACTTGCGATCGCCGGCCTGGTCCTTTCGGGATTGTGGGTGGTGCTGGCTGCCGTCGCCATCCTCGTCTACTTCACGATCGGCAAGGGCACGGTCACCGCGACCGACATCGAAGTGGGTGACTGCCTCGCGGAGATTCCCGACGGCAGCAGGGTGCTGACGGTGCAAACCGTGGGGTGCGACGAGTCGCACGCAGGCGAGGTCTTCGCCGTGCTGCTCATGCCCGAGGGCGATTACCCCGGACAGTCCGAGATCGAGAAATACCAGAACAGGTGCGAGCCCGAACTGGCCGCCTATTCGCCCGACGCGATCACCGACGATTCGGTGCGGATGTATGTGCTCTATCCGACCGCGGAGACGTGGGAGCAGGGTGACCGCGCAGTGACCTGCATCGCGACCCTTGACCCGCCGCGTTCCGGCTCTCTCAGGGGCTGAGCCGATACGGGATATTGCCGGTACCTGAGGTACCGTCTGGGCATGACTTCGGAGCTATTCGACGCGGTCATCGTTGGTGCCGGGTTCGGCGGGATAGGCGCGGCCATCCAGCTAAAGCGGATGGGCTACGAGAATTTCGTGCTCCTCGATCGCGAGGACGACCTGGGCGGAACGTGGTACGTCAACCACTACCCCGGACTGGCGGTCGACGTCCCGACCACCACCTACTCGTACTTCTTCGAGCCCAATCCGAACTGGTCTCGGCTGTTCTCCACCGGCACGGAGATCAAGCAGTACGCCGACGATGTCGCCGACAAATACGACGTGCGCCGCCACATGCGTTTCAACACGACCGTTGAGGGCGCCCGGTGGGATGAAGACGCCAAGCTCTGGGACGTCGCGCTGGCCGGCGGGGAGACGCTGACCACTCGCTACCTGATCACGGCCACCGGGTTCCTGTCGCAGCCGCACACACCTGACATCCCCGGCATCAACAACTTCGCGGGCAAGATCATCCACACCACGGCGTGGGAGGACGACTACCAACCCGACAACCGTCGGATCGCGATCATCGGCACCGGCGCCACCGCAGTGCAGCTGATCCCCGAACTGGCCAAGAAGGCCGCCGACCTCACCGTCTACCAGCGCACCCCGATCTGGGTGGTGCCGAAGCTCGACTTCCGATTCTCCGAGCGCGCAAAGCGGCTGTTTGCCCGGATCCCGTTGACACAGCGGGTGATTCGGTCGATCACCGACGCCCTGTATGAATTCTTCATCTACGTGGGCCTACACCACCGCACGTTGCGCAGGCTCAACATCGCCGCGTCCGACCTGGCGAAGATGCACCGGTTCGCGTCGATTCGCGACAAGAAGCTGCGCGAAAAGCTGACACCCGATTACGACTTCGGCTGCAAGCGGCCGACGTTCTCCAACGGCTACTACCGCACCTTCACCAAGCCGAACGTGCACCTGCAGGCCGACGGAATCGACCGCATCGAGCCCGACGGAATCGTCAACACCGACGGCACCAAGACGCTCATCGACACGTTGGTGCTGGCCACCGGGTTCGACCTGTGGGAGGCCAACTTCCCCGCCATCGAGATCGTCGGCCGCGAGGGCCGCAACCTCGGAAAGTGGTGGCGCGACACGCGTTTCCAGGCCTACCAAGGGGTTTCGGTTCCATACTTCCCCAATTTCCTGAGCCTTGCCAGCCCGTATGCCTTCCTGGGGTTGAACTTCTTCAACACCATGGAATACCAGATGCGGCATATGGACCGGTTGTTCGCCGAAGTAAAGCGCCGCGGCGCGAGCACCTTCGAGGTGACCGAAGACGCCAATGTCCGGTATTTGGACCGGATGACCGAACTGCTCGGCGATTCCGTGTTCACAATCGGTAACTGTGCGACGTCGCGGTCCTACTACTTCAACCCGAGCGGTGAGGCCACGCTGCTCCGGCCGATGGCAACCCGAACCGCGATCAAAGAAGCATCGCAATATCCGTTGAGCGACTACCAGATTGCGTGATCAGAGAGGCTCCACAGCTGTGCCAGGTGAAAAGGGAGATTCGCATGCCGCCAAGCTCGCCGGGCTTGCCCTTGCAGGCGCGGGCCTGGCTCATTTCGCCCGCCCTCAACTGTTCGACGGGATAACCAGGCAGGCGTTCCCCCGCAACAGCCGCCAGCATCTCTACATCAACGGCGGCATCGAAACCGCTCTCGGCCTTGGTCTTTCGGCCCGAAAGACCCGCAGGCTGGCCTTGGTCGGAGGGCTCGGCTATGTCGCCTATTTGGCGGGCAACGTCGCGCGTAACCGGTAGCGGCCCAACAGCGTCAGGTCCACCAGCCGTTGCACGGTCCCGCGGGTTCGCGCGGAGTTCGAGTAGCGCATCAGCCGACCCAGGTCGATCACCAGCGACATAGCCGCATGCACGGCGAACCTGGCTTGCCCCGGCGTCCACGCCGGATGGACCGCCACCACCAACTCCACCCACGACTCAACGGTGGACCGTTGCAGGTTGCGCAGGATCTTCTGGTCGCCCTGGCTCATGTTGAGTCGCTCGCTGTAATAGACGTAATCCAGCTCCGGCTGGTCGAACGATCTGGTCACGTATGCGTCGATGACGGCCGTCAACGCCGCCTCGGGATCCTCGACCGTGGTGACGATCGCCGAGAGATCGGACGAGAGCCGGTCGGCAGCCCGCCGGAACACCGCCGCCAGGATGTCGCTCTTACCCGAAAAGAAGCGGTAGATGCCGGACGCGGGCATGCCCACCGCCGCCGCGATATCCTCCATGCCGGTGTCGCGGTAGCCCTTGAGGTTGAACAGTCGCAACGATTCGTTCAGCAGCGCTTCGTACTTCGACGACTCCCCGGCCGCTTCTTCGGGCGGCGGCGGTTCGATGGCGACATCGGAGACGTCGGGAAGCTCAGCAGTCAGCACTGCATCGGCGAGCTCGGCCAGCAACGCCCGCACCTGAATTCCGGGCAGCTTGGCCCGGTGGTCGACGATGCTGCCGACAACCGACAGCACGGCGGTCGACAGCGTCCAGCGCTGTCGCGAGGTCAGCTCGGGCCGCGTGGTCGCCAGCGGTTGCTGAATTCGGTGATGGACGGTTCGCATCTGCGCGATGAGCGTGGCCTGGTCGTCGCCGTGCAGGTAGCGACCTTCCCAGCGATAGAGCCCACCGGCCTCGCGGTTGGCCATCGCGGTGTCGATGAGTGCAGCGATGAGTCGGCGCAGCGCCTGCTGCGGATCCGAGATGGGCGCGTCGTCCGCGAACGCCGTGCAATCCACCAACTGCTGACCCAAGCTCAGTACCGCGTCGCGGAACAGTTCGTATTTGCTCGAATAGTGGCGATACAGCGCTGCGGCGGAGATCCCGACCCGTGCCGCGATCGCTTCCATGCTGACGCCGTAGTAGCCGAGCACACTGAACGCCTCGGCAGACGCGCGGGCGATCTGCGCCTTCCGATCCTTCGGTCGGCGCCGGACACCGTCTCCGAGGACGGGCCGGGTGCGCACCATGGCGAACACCTTAACGGACCGAGTGCATACATAGCAGCCCACTTCCGTTGCCCATTCAGGGGAAACTGTTCGCCACCGGAAGAATGATCATTAACATAGAGCCATGTGCGGCGCGCTACGACGGTTCCTGGGATACCAGGTCACTATCGGGCAACTGATCGTCGTTGCGCTGGTACTCGGTACGCCGTACCTGATCGTCGGCGTCATCTGGTCCAGCTCCCATACCGATCGCCTACAGCACATGCCCGGCGCCGACCTCGTGCTGTCCTACCACGGGTCGATTGTGTCGTGGCCGGTGCTGTTGTTCGCTGATGTCCGCATGACCTGAACGGGGGAAGTTTTGCATCACTATCACCACCGCGCGTTCTACATCGGCGTCGTCTGTGCGGCTGTGATTGCTGTTGGGCTATTGGCGCTGACCTTTTCCGTCTCTCTCGACGCCTACGATCAGTGGGGGTTCCAGATCAGGTGCGGCACGGGTTTCAGCTCAGACCTGACCCAGGCGGCAGCCGCCGACGGCGGCAACTACGTCGATCAATGCGGCACGGCCTTGATGCTGCGCCGGATCTGGGCGATCCCGATGGTGGTCATCGGGTCGATAGTGTTCGCGGGCGTGGTAATCCTCGCGGCGACCGTCTGGGGTCGCGAGTCGGTGTTCGGAGAAGACCAAACCGCCTGAGCGAGCGGCGCAATCGTGAAATAACATGCTGGCGTGAGCACGCCGGACGGCCCTGCGCTGCAACGGCGGCTCGGCACCTTCGACGCCGTCACGATCGGGCTGGGCTCGATGATCGGCGCTGGCATCTTCGTTGCGCTTGGCCCTGCGGCGGCAGCAGCCCGGTCGGGTCTGCTCATCGGGCTTGCGGTCGCCGCCGTCGTCGCCTACTGCAACGCAACCTCTTCCGCCCGGTTGGCGGCGTTGTATCCGCAGTCCGGCGGCACCTACGTGTACGGCCGCGAACGCCTCGGTGAATTCTGGGGTTACACGGCTGGCTGGAGTTTCATCGTCGGCAAAACCGCGTCGTGTGCGGCGATGGCACTGACCGTCGGCGTCTATGCGTGGCCTGCCTACGCCCATGCGGTGGCGGTTGCGGCAGTCGTGGCGTTGACAGTTGTGAACTATGCGGGCATCCAAAAGTCGGCGCTGCTGACCCGTGTCATCATCGCCGTCGTGCTGGCGGTGCTCTGCGCCGTTGTCGTGATCATCTTCGGCTTCGGCGATGTCGACAGTGCGCGACTAAGGCTGGGCGACGACGTCAGCGTGCAGGGCGTGCTGCAGGCCGCCGGATTGTTGTTCTTCGCATTCGCGGGCTACGCGCGGATCGCCACCCTCGGCGAAGAGGTGCGCGACCCGGCACGCACGATCCCCCGCGCGATCCCGCTCGCGCTCGGCATCACGCTGCTGGTCTACGCCGTCGTTGCGGTCGCGGTGCTGAGTGAATTAGGCAGCGCCGCATTGGCTTCCGCGGCGGCACCGCTCGCAGAAGCGGTTCGTGCCGCGGGCTTCTCCGGCTTCGAACCGGTGGTGCGGGTCGGAGCCGCCGTCGCCGCGCTCGGCTCACTGCTGGCGCTGATCCTCGGGGTGTCGCGTACGACGCTGGCGATGGCCCGAGACCGCCATCTGCCCCACGCATTGGCCGCTGTGCACCCGCAGTTCGAAAGCCCGCACCGGGCCGAGGTCGTGGTTGGTGCCGTCGTGGCCGCGGTGGCCGCTGTCGTCGACGTGCGCGGCGCGATCGGCTTCTCGTCATTCGCGGTGCTGCTGTATTACGCGATCGCGAACGCGTCGGCATGGACGCTGGGCCGCAGGATCATTCCCGCCATCGGTCTCGTCGGCTGCCTGCTGCTGGCCTTTCTACTGCCGGTCACCTCGGTGCTGGTCGGCATCGGCGTCGTCGCGATCGGCACGCTGGCCTACGGCGTGCGCCGGTTGCGGTAGGCCTCGACGGCTGTTGGAAGCGTCATGAAGATGTGATCTTCACCGATCTTCGTCAGCAGCCCGGCTGCTTCGAGTTCGTCTCTCAGGTCCTGTTTGACCCGCGCCATCGCGAATACGATTCCGCGCCTGCCCAAATCGTCTCGCAGCTGATCAAGGGCGTCGAGCGCGGTCAAGTCGACTTCGACGTTGGCTTCGGCGTTCAGCACGAACCACTCCACTCCGCCTGGGAAGTCCGCGACCGCGGCGAGAGCGCGTTCACGGAAGTTCTCGGCGTTGGCGAAGAACAGCGGTGCGTCGTAGCGGTAAACCAGCAGACCCGGTTCCACGTCTGCATCTGGGTAGTCGTCGATGTCGTGCATGCCTGCCAGGCCCGGGACGAAACCCTGTATGGCATCGTGCGGTCGCGCGACGCGCCGCAGAAGGTCGAGGATCGACAGCGTGATGGCGACAAGCACCCCGTAGAGCACGCCGAAGGCCAACACCGACGCGGTGGTGGCGAGGGCGAGAATCAGCTCGCTGCGCCGGAAACCAGCCAGCCGCTTGAACTCTGGCACATCGATCAGCCGAAGTGCCGCGTAAACCACCAGCGCGCCCAGCGCTGCGGTCGGAAACGACGCCAGCACATTTCGACCGAACAGCATCACCACGATGACTACCACCAGCATGACGATCGAGTAGAGCTGCGTTCGGCTGCCGACCGCGTCGCCGAGCGCGGTTCGGCTTCCGCTGGAACTCACGGGAAACCCGTGCATCAGGCCTGCACCCACATTGCTGACACCAAGCGCACGCAGTTCGGCGTTGGCGTCGATGTCCTGATCGTGGCGAACGGCGAATGTTCTGGCGGTCAGCACGTTGTCGGAGAAGGCAACTATCGCGATGCCTGCGGCAGGAATCACGATCGCGGCCAGGTCGGCCAACGGTATCGCGGTCAAGCCGGGTACGGGCAACCCGCTCGGAATGTCGCCGACCACCTTGATTCCTCTGCTGTCCAACGAAAGCATGCTGACCACAAGGGCAGCACCGAGCATCGCGATCAGCGGGCCGGGAAACCGCGGCGCGAGCGACGCCAGCGCGAGCAGCACCGCGAGCACCAACACGGCCAATACGACTGTCGGCCAGTGCACCTCGTGTATGCCGTTGATGAACGAGCGCATCTGATCGACGAATTCGTCACCATCCACGTCGACACCGCTGACCTTGCCGAGCTGGCTTGCGATCATGATGGCGGCCACCCCGGCCATGTAGCCGATCAGCACCGGGCGAGAGAGCAGCTCGGCGAGAAAGCCCAGTCGGATCAAGCCGGCGACAAAGCAGATCACGCCCACGACCAGGGCGGCGGCCGCTGCGAGAGCGGCGTAGCGCACGGGGTCGCCTGCCGCTAAGGGCGCCAGTGCGGTTGCGGTCATCAGCGCCGTCGTCGACTCCGGCCCGACCGACAGTTGCCGCGAAGAGCCCAGCACCGCGTATACGGCCAACGGCACGAGCGCAGCCCACAGCCCGACCACCGGCGACAAGCCCGCCACCGTGGCGTACGCCATGACCTGAGGAACCAGATAGGCCGCGACCGTGACGCCGGCCAACACGTCGCCACGCAGCCACGACCGCTCATAGCCGCGGAACTGGTCGAGTCCTGGCGCGAACGCGGACCACGTCACGGCTTACATCGTGACGCGTTTACGAGGCTGGTCGCCAGACCCAGTTCTGCCGCTCATAGAGGGGCCGAAATCCCAGGCGAAGCATGTTGGTCAGCGATGAATTCGTCGAACCGTCGGGTGCAGCCGCCTCGGCGACGAGGTAGGCACATCCGGCGTCGGCAGCCGCGCGTGCCCGCGCGACGAGCAGCGCCGTTTGCGCACCCTTGTTGCGATGCTGCGGCAATGTGGCCGCGGAGTTGAGCGAACCGACTTCTCCGCGGAGGAACAAGTTGGCGGCGGCGACGATTTCGTCGCCGTCCCACGCGGCGAATGGGCGGAAGTCGGGGTTGTCGACGCTGGCCGCCACCATCTCGGAAAGACCCTCGAGTGGCATGCCGAAGCCCGTCAACATGACCGAGGCGAATGCAGGGGCGGAGTCCTTGTCGACCGGGCCCACTCGCAGATCCGATTTCGTGCCTGCACCGAAGTCTTCGATCGGGCACGCCAGCTTGATCCATTGCGATTGCAGGTGGAGGTCGCTGCGTGCGCAGATCTCGTTCCAGTCCGTTGGCAGCACGGGCGGCGCGAGCTGGATCACCGCGTGACGGCAACCCTGGTCGCGGTAGAAGTCCAGCACCTCATCAATAAGCACCGCCGTAACCGGTTCCGAGAAACCGAAACCCAGTGCCTTGCTCCAATACCCGGTCTGGTCATTGCGAATGCCCAGCACGACACCACCACCGATTCGCGTCGTCGCAATACCCAAGGTCGCCTTCGCGAGACTGGGAGTGTTGGACACGTACTGATACATGAACTCGGCCTCGACCCCTTCGGCGAGTGCAGCGAGCTTGTCTTTCGTCATGCATTACTAAATGTGTCCAAGCCGCCAATGTGTGCATCCGGTGCTCGTCATCACTTCACCCGCCCCAAACGCTCTCACAGAGCAAGATATGCACCGTGATTCCCCTCACATGGAACAAGGTCGACGCGCGACCCGAGCCCGAGTTCGTCGTCGCACCCCACGAACGGCTCAGCTGGGCCCGCACCATTGGGCTCGGCGCGCAGCACGTGGTCGCGATGTTCGGCGCCACCTTCCTGGTGCCGGTGCTCACGGGCTTCCCACCGGCCACCACGCTGCTGTTCTCCGGTATCGGCACGATCCTGTTTCTGCTGATCACCGGCAACCGGCTGCCCAGCTACCTCGGCTCGAGCTTCTCGGTGATCGCTCCTGTGACCGCGGCTGTCGCGTCGCATGGCACGGGGAGCGCGCTCGGCGGCCTGGTTGCGGTCGGATTGGTGCTGATCGTCATCGGCGCGATCGTGCACCTGGTCGGCACGCACTGGATCGACGTCACGTTGCCGCCGGTGGTGACGGGCGCGATCGTCGCGCTGATCGGTTTCAATCTCGCTCCGGCCGCCAAGGCGAACTTCGAGAAGGGTCCGCTCGTCGGCATCGTCACGCTGGTGCTACTCGTCGGGACACTCGCATTCTTTCGCGGCATCATCGGCAGGCTGGCGATCTTCCTCGCGGTGGTCATCGGGTATGTGCTCGCGTTGATCCTCGGCGACGTCGACACCTCCGCGATCGCGGCCGCTCCGTGGATAGGGCTGCCGGAATTCGAAACCCCGACATTCACGTTGGCGGTGTTGCCGATGTTCCTGCCCGCTGTCATCGCGCTGGTGGCGGAGAACATCGGGCACGTGAAGTCGGTCGGTCAGATGACCGACACCGACGTCGACCCGGTGATGGGCCGCGCGCTTGCCGCCGACGGTGTGGCGACGACCTTGGCCGGATTCGGCGGCGGTTCGGCCACCACCACTTACGCCGAGAACATCGGTGTCATGGCCGCCACGCGCGTGTATTCGACTGCGGCGTATTGGGTTGCAGCGGCGGTCGCGGTCGTGTTGTCGCTGTGCCCGAAGGTCGGCGCCGCGATCTCCGCGATTCCACCGGGTGTGCTCGGCGGCGCGACGGTGGTGCTCTATGGCTTGGTGGGCGTGCTCGGTGTGCGCATCTGGCTGACCAACCACGTCGACTTCTCCAAGCCGGTGAATCAGATGACGGCGGCCATCCCGCTGATCATCGGTATCGCGGACTTCACGTGGCAGGCAGGTGATTTGACGTTCACCGGTATCGCTCTCGGCTCGATCGCCGCGCTGCTCGTCTACCACGGCATGCGCCTGCTGAGTCGAGACTTTCGTCGAACCGGTGACGAGGATCTGTCGCGCACCTAGACTCCCGGCAGACGGAGGTTCCTTTGCAACCACAGGATTCGACGGTCTATATCTACTTGAGCGCTCCCGGCGATGATTTCGAGACAGAGCGCCGACTCTTCGTGGACGTCGTGCTCACCGAACTGCGCACGCGCGCTTCCGCCGTCGGCATCTCCCTGGTGGCCATCCTTCCTGAAGAGTGGCCGACCGACAACCGCGGACTCGGGCGGAGACTTCGCGAGATTCGGGATAACCGGCCATTATTCGTCGCGTTCCTCGGTGAACGAGCGGCTCAGACGGAGGCGATACCCGACGACTTCCTGGCCGACTTTCCGTGGCTGCAGCAGTGGCACGACAGCAGCGCCCGCGAGATCGAGATCTTCTTTGCACACGGTGTTCTCGAGAAACGGTGTTTCGTCTATCGCCGTAACGCGGACTTCATCGAAGAAGTTTCGCCGGAGGCCCGCGACTCGTATGTTCCGAACGATGCGGCGGAAGCCGCACACGTGGCAGTGTTGTCCGATCAGGTTCGCGCCAAGCAGTACCGCTTCAACTGGACTCATCGTAAGAATCCCGACGCCGCGCTCCCAGGTCTTGCCGAACGTGTCATCAACGATTTGTGGAGGGCGATCGATCCAACGCCGCCCCGCGAGTCCCCCGTGGATTACGGCACCAGTTTCGGCACGGGTGTCGTAGTCGGGGATTGGGGCGGTGACGTGATCACGTCCTACACCTCCCAAGATCAGGCCTTGCCGTTCCACGAAGATGTGCAGTTCACGGTGTACCGGCCTCGGGTCGCCCGGCCGGCCGAGTGGACACCTATTTTGGCCTTCGCACATCTTGGCCAGGCGCCGGTGGACTCGGCTGACGACCCGGTCCTGCAGGTCAAGCGTCGCGCCAAGGCGGTGCTTGGTGACCGGATGGATTCGTATTCGCCGCTGACGCAAGACAGTTCGGTGGGCTTGCCAGGGGAGGCTGAAGTCACCTTCGTCCTCGACCTGCCCGGTTTCGACGTGAGGGCGCCGCGGCGAACATTCCTGTGGATCAACGACGTTCACATGGAGGAGTTCCAAGTCCGGCCCGGTGGCCCGCTCAACGGGCGGACCGCCCGTGGCAGCCTGTTGGTGTATCACGGAAGCATCCTGCTGGCCGACGTGCGATTGGCAATCCAGGTCGACGCCCGGGTCCCGATCGTCGTTGCTGATGCACCCGTCTACGCCAGGCCATTCCGCCGGATATTCCCCTCCTACTCCCATCGCGACGCCGCGATCGTCGCGGAATTCGAGGCGTACGCCGCGGCCACCGGAGACAGCTATCTACGTGACGTCCGCACGCTGCGATCCGGTGAAGTATGGAATGAGCGGTTGTTGGATTTCATCAACGCAGCCGACGTCTTCCAGCTGTTCTGGTCGCACAACGCGATGAAATCGCAGTACGTCGAACAAGAGTGGCGCTATGCGCTATCGCTGGGCCGGCCGAACTTCGTGCGCCCGACGTATTGGGAGCAGCCCATGCCCCGGGCTCCCGGACTGCCGCCGGACGACCTCCGCCGCATCCACTTTCATCTGCTTGGGCGCGAGGCCGCACGCCCCGCTGTCACCGAAGCCATCACACCGCCGACCGGTAATCAACCCAAGCCCGCACCACCGCGGTCCTACGGAGCGCCACCACCACCGGCGCAGTCGGCACCACCTCCGCAATACCCTGCGTCGCGGCCGCCGGCTTACGGGGCGCCGCCGGCAGCACCACCGCCCTACCCATCGGCACCACCACCGCAGTACGGCTACCCGCCGCCGCAGCAATGGAGACCACCACCCCAGCAGCAGTGGGGACCACCACCGGGGCAGTACGGATCGGCGGGGCCATCGTCACAACGTCGTGTGTGGCCGTGGATCTTGCTTGCCGCCGTCGTGGCCATCGCTATCGTGGCACTGCTCATCGTGCTGCGCTGAACGCTTCCGGCGTTGCGCCCCAACCCAGCTGGAACCACAACCGGTCGCCGCTGCGAATGTTCGCCGCCGACAACACCCGAGCACCGGATCAACGCGCGCGAAGCACTGCACGACCGACTTCGCGAGGTCTCCGGCGTTGGCGATGGCGGTCGGATCGCCGTCGAGCCAGGCGCGATCGATCGCAAGTTGAAATCCGAGCACGTGCTCTTTCGCGTCGACGCCGAAGCTCACCAGGACCGACACCCTGTCGGCGGGATTCGGTGAGGCTGAACCAGGTGAACAGGTCTGATTCCGAATGCAGTTCGGACCAGGAGACCTCTGGCATCGGCGGGCCGTCACGCAGGATCGAGTAGCGCCGCGGGACCACGCGTCATCAACTGACGTCCCACGATGATCCGCTGAATCTCGCTTGCCCCTTCCCAGATGCGCTCCACCCGAAGCTCGCGGAACATCCGTTCGGCGACGTTCTCCCGCATGTAACCGCGCCCACCGAACACCTGCACCGCCCGGTCGGCCACCCGCCCTGCCATCTCCGAGCAGTACAGCTTCACCATCGACGCCTGCCCGTGCAGGGTCTTGCGGTTGTGGCCGGCGTCGATCGCGCGGGCGACCTCGTAGAGCATCGTTCGGGCGCCGAACAATTCGGTAGCGCTGTCGGCCAGCATGCCCGCCACCAATTGGTGCTCCCCCAGCGGTCGGCCGTCGACCACGCGCGTCTGCGCGAACGCCGTCATCTCGTCGAGCAGGCGTTGTGCGGCACCGACGCATCGCGCCGCCACCATCATCCGCTCGAACCGGAACCAGTCCTGGGTGAACGTCATCGGGCCACCCTCGGTCCCGACGAGGTTCTCCACCGGCACCCGCACATCGTCGAACTCCACGATCGGGTGCTCGTCGGCGATGTGATGCGAGTACTTCGGCGTGCGAACCACTTTCACGCCCGGCCAGGGCAGGTCGACCACCAGCAGCACATGATCTCCGGAGTCCAGCACGGCTTCGACGAAGACATAATCGGCAAGGTTGAAGGACGTGACGTGCCATTTGGTGCCGTTGATGACGTATTCGTCTTCGTCACGGCGTGCGGTCGTCGCCAACGCTGATACGTCCGAGCCTGCGAACTCCTCGGTGATGGCGTAGGCCTCGTGCTTCTCCCCGCGCACCCCCGGCAACAGCCACCGTTCGCGTTGGTAGTCGGTGGACACCTCGACCCACCATTGCGGCGGGGTTGCCATCACCCAGCCCAGCCCGTTGGTCACCCGCCCGCACTGTTCCTGTACCAGGACTTGCTGCAACGCTGTGCACCCTGGCCCGCCAACCGAGGTAGGCATGTTGGTGGCGTACAGGCCCAATTCAATTGCGCGGGCTTGATGCTCAGTGGTCAGCTCCTTGGGCAGCACGCCGCCGGCGAGCTCGGCCTCGACCTCGTGCGGCATCAGCGACTCGACGAATGCGCGCGCCGTATCCCGGATGCGTCGATCTTCTTCCGTCAGGCCGTACATCCATACCTCCACCCTCTTGACTGATTGTTCAGTCTATGCCAGCGTTCCTTAACATGACCAGCTCCCGCAACGCGGACGTCGTGGTGGTGGGCGGTGGAACGGTCGGCGCGTGGACGGCCGTCCTGCTGGCCGAAAGCGGCGTTCGCAATGTCGTACTTCTCGAGGCCAACACGCTGGGCGACGGGGCAAGCAGCCGCGCGGCGGGCATGGTGCGCGCTCAGGGCGGCACCGAGACCGCCATCCGGCTGGGCCTGGTGAGCCAGGAGTTCTATACCGCCAGCGGCGATCGGTTCCCGCTTTCCTGCGGCTTTGTCCCACAGGGCTATCTGATGCCGTGCTTCTCGCCCGCCGAGGTCGAACAGGCGCACGATCGGATCGCGCTGCAGCGCTCGCTCGGCCTCGACGTGGAATGGCTGTCCGGTGAGGACATCGACGCCAGGAAGACGGGCATCGCACCGGGCGCCACGCTTGGCGCCTCCTACGCGCCGGGTGACGGCTACATCGATGCCCCGCGCAATGTGCTGGCTTACACCGCCGCGCTCACCGCACACAAGGTCGACGTGCGGGAGCACACGAAATTCACGGGTTTGCGCACGGAGGGCGGTCGCGTCGTCGGTGTCGATACTTCCGCGGGCCCGATCAACACCGAGCATGTTGTGCTGACCGGCGGCCCCAAGCTCGCCCAGGTGGGCACCGCCGCCGGCGGCCGGATCCCCGCAGGCGGCGCCCGCCATCAGGTGGTGGTCACCGCGCAGCTGCCCGATCTCGACGTCAACGAGCTGCCGATGGTCTTCGACATCACCTCCGGAATCTATTGGCGGCCAGGAGAAGCTGGTGGCCTGCTGTGGGGTATGAGCAACCCGCTGGAACCGCCAGGCGTGGCGGTTGACTTCGACACGGTCTACTACCGCAAGGCACGCGACAGGATCGAAGAGCTGTTCCCCTCAGTCGCAGGCCTTGGCTTGAGGCGGGCGTGGGCGGCGACCATCGACTACACCCCCGACCATCTGCCGATCCTCGGTCCGCTGCTCACCGATGATGGGCCGGTGGAGGGCACGGTCGTGGCCAGCCCGGCGGGCCACGGAATGATGTGGGGCCCGGCGGTGGCTCAGGTGGCCTCAGACCTGACGACGAACGGCAAGTGCGATTGGCTGGACCTGACCGACCTGGGCCTTGACCGCTTCGATGCGGACGGCAACAGTCGTGTGGCACCCGAGCCCATCTCCCTACCATTCCCGGAAAGCGTTGCAGACGAGAGGATTTCCCAGTGACCCAAGCCATCATCACATCCATCCTTGCCGGTGCCGCGGATGCGGAGCTCGAAGACTGGGGCCCGCTGGAGGAGGCGACCGGCGATCCGATGGCCACTCATGGCCTCGAGGTGTGGGTGGACGGCGAGAAGTCTGCAGGCATCTGGCAGTGCACGCCGGGACCGTCCTACTGGGTCCAGGAGGAGAACGAGGTCATCTACCTGCTGTCCGGCCGGATGACAGTCACACCGGACGGTGGGGAGGCCGCCGAGGTCGGTACGGGTGACATCGCGGTGTTCCCCGTGGGCTGGAAAGGCACGTGGGACATCCACGAGACCGTCCGGAAGGTCTACTCGATCTTCTGACCGGCGCCCGTCCGCACGATCGCCAACGCGTCGACCGCGAAAACGCCGTGCGGTGACGCGATGACTGGATTGGCCTCGACCGCGTCGAGGACATCGCCCAATTCCATTGCCATCGCCGAGAACCGCACCACGACGTCGGCCAGCGCGTCGATGTCGACGGCGGGTGCACCCCGCCAGCCCGAGAGCAGCGGACGGATGCGGAGTCCGTCGAGCAATCGCAGCGCCCCCGCACGCGACACCGGCGGACAGCACACTGCGCGGTCGCCGAGCAGTTCCACCAGCGTCCCGCCCG
The DNA here is from genome assembly GCA_963848855.1 of uncultured Actinomycetota bacterium. Taxonomy (GTDB): domain Bacteria; phylum Actinomycetota; class Actinomycetes; order Mycobacteriales; family Mycobacteriaceae; genus Mycobacterium. The sequence goes on along the minus strand of CAWKFL010000012.1, from coordinate 1,442,788 downwards.
CGGCGACGACCAGCAGGGGCCCGAACACGTCGTCTCGCACGAATCCCACCGACACCTCGACGCCGGGCGGGACCATCGGCTGCACGGTGACCGCGGAGCCCAATGACTGCGCCATCGCTGTGTACGCCGAACTCAGCTCGGCGTCGTCGAGCAGGTCGAGCGCAACCCCGCCCACGTCGCTCTTGTGCAAGGCACCAAGCGTTTTCAGTGCAGCGGGATAGCCAATCGCATCCGCCGCCGCAAGGGCTTCGCCGATCGAGTGCGCCGTTCGCGAAGCCACCACCGGCACGCCGTAGTCGGCCAGCAGCTCGATCGCCTGCAGGTGCTCGGCGATGCGGGCGCGCCAGCGGTCGCGACGGTCCGGCTGCATCGCGACCCCTGCACGGTCGACCGGCAGCGGCCAGCGAGCGAGATGACTCATCGCGGCCAGACCACTTCTGGTGCCCACCAGCACGGGAATCCCGTTGTCACGGAGTCGCTCGGCGGTCGGCGCGTCGATCGCCGACGGCACCGACGTCAGCACCGCAATCGCCTTATCGGTGTCTTTCGCGACGTCGAGCACCGCGTCGGCATATGAGGTGTCACCGTCGAACTCCGTGACCAGATCCACTGCGAGCGCGGTGACCCCGACGCCTGGGTCGTCGACGATCGCACGCAGACAGCCGCCGAACAGATTGCGAGTGTCCGCGCCGGTGCCCCACACATCGAGCGGGTTTGTCGCCGCCAAGCCGTCGTCGAGCATGTCGCCGATCGTTGCGAGCGTGCCCTCGGTCAGATCGGCGAACTCGGCGCCCAGTTCGTGGGCAATGTCGGCCAGCAGTGCCCGCTCGGCGCCGGAGTCGTGGACAGTTGCCAGCCCGCCACCGGGAGAACGCCTTCCGGCAGAGAATAATTCGAGCGTGTCGGTGAATTCGGCGAGATCGGTCACCTGCACCGCGCCGGTTGCTTCGCAGAAGGCTTGCCATCCGGCCTGTTCGCCCGCGAGCGCACCCGAGTGCGCGGCGACCATCGCCCGTCCGCGCGGAGATCCACCGACGGTCAGCATCACCACCGCGACACCCTGATCGGCAGCCCGCAATAGGGCTTGCCGCAGCCGAGGGACGGAGCGCGGCGTCTCCATCAGCAGCGCGATGATCCGCGTCTCGGGATCGTTGAGCGCGTACTCGACGTAGTCCGCGGTGTCCGTGACGAGTTCCTGCCCAGAGGACACCGCGAGCCGGAAGCCGAACCGGCGCCTGTCGCGCAACAACGTCGAGAACGCCGAACCGGAGTGCGTGACAAGGCTGATCGGCCCGGGGGGCAACGGATCCGGCTCCAGATAGCCGAGAGCCCGTACGCCAAGCGCGTTGTTGACGAAGCCCATGCAGCCCGCGCCGCACAGCGCCATCCCGGCGTCCACCGCTGTTGCGGTGATCTTCTCGCGCAGAACGTGCGCGGACCCGAACAGCACCGCCGAGCGTGCGCCCGCCGCCGCAGCGAGCTCCAGTTGCTCCACCAGCGCCGTGTCAGGAACCCCGAGCAGAACGAGGTCGACGGCCTCGTCAAGATCTGCGACCGAGGGCACGCACGCTTGTTCACCGATGCGGTCGTAGCGTGGATTCACCAAATACACGCGCGCCGAACCACGTTGGGCTTCATAGACCATCCGCGAGCCGAAGCTGCCCGGGCGAGGGCTGGCACCCACCACCGCCAGCGACCGGGCACCGAGCATCGCGGCGACCGCCTCGCTGCGGCTCATACCTCGACGACCGCCTCGCTCCGGCTCATCGAGCGCGCCGGAACCGCTTCAGGCCGCGCTTCTGGTCGGCCATCGCCGCGCGGGCGGCCTGCCAACCGGGAATACCGCACACACCGCCGCCTGCATGCGTGCCCGAGCTGCCGTTGTACAGCCCGGCGATCGGGGTGCGGTAGTCGGCGTAGCCGGGGGCAGGACGCATGTGGAACAGCTGCTCCAAGGACAGCTCACCGTGGAAGATGTTGCCGCCGATCAAGCCGTACTCCTGCTCCATCTCGTGCGGTCCCACGATGTCGCGATGTGTGATCGACGACTTGAAGCCCGGTGCCACCTGGTCGTAGAGGTCGATGAGCCGGTCGGCGTAGGCATCGAGTTCCTCGGTGTGCGGCGCGTCGGCCCAGTCGGCAGGCACCCACTGGGTGAACAGCGAAAAGATGTGCGTACCATCGGGATTCAGCGTCTTGTCCAGGGTTGTGGGGATGACGCCGTCGCTGAACGGCATAAGCGCCGGCTTACCCGCGCGGGCGTCCTGGAACGCGGCCTCGATGAACTCGACCGTCGGCGCCATCTCGACCGAGCCGGTGTGATGCTCCGCGATCCCGCTGCTGGGGTCGGCGGTGAAGTTGGGCAGTTCGGCGAGTGCCAGGTTGATCTTCACGACACCGCTGCGGGTCTTGTAGTGCTCGATGTCGCGGACGAAGTCCTCTGGCAGTTCGGTGCGCGGAATGTGGTCCAGGAACGCGGTTTTCGGGTGCAGCGTGGTGACCACCAGCGGCGCGTGGATCTCGTCGCCGTTCTCGAGCACTGCTCCGTGCACACGACCATTGCGCACCAGCAGCTTCGCGACCCTGGCGTTGGTGCGGATCTCGGCGCCGAAGCTGCGCGCCGACTTGGCGATCGCCGCGGACACCGCACCCATACCGCCCTCGGGATAACCCCAGCTGCCGAGTTGGCCGTCTCCGACGTCACCGATGGAATGGTGGGCCATCACGTACGCGGTGCCGGGCTCACACGGGCCCGCCCACGTTCCGATGACTCCGTTGACCGCGAGCGCGCCTTTGATTTGCGGCGATTCGAACCAGTCGTCGAGCAGGTCGGAGATGCTCATGGTGAGCAGCCGGGTGATGTCGCCGGTCTTGCGCACCGTGATGCCGCGCTGACCCCACGCCAGCTTCGCCAGCTCCAGCAGGTCGCTGGGCCGCCGGGATCCGATGTTCGGCGGCACCTGGGTCAGCAGCGGGCCCATGACATCGGCGATGCCCTCCAGCCATGCATTCCACTTCGGCCACGCGTCCGCGTCCTTCTTGGACCACTTGGCCAACTGTTCGTAGGTGCGCGCAGGGTCGTCTTCGTAGATCGTCAGCGAGCCGCCCTCGGGGAAGGCCTGGTAGTACGGGCCCATCGGGTGGACCTTGTAGCCGTTCCGCTCGAGTTCGAGCTCGCGGATGATGGTCGGCGGCATGAGGCTCATCACATAGGACAGCCGCGTCACCCGCAGATGCGGAGCGTCTTCCCATGGCGCCTCGGTGGTGGCTGCGCCGCCCAGCGACCCGCGGGATTCCAGCACTAGTGTCTTGGCCCCGGACCTGGCCAGATACGCCGCGGAAACCAGCCCGTTGTGGCCGCCGCCGATCACGAGAGCGTCGTAGTTTTCGGACATCGAAGAACCCACTTTCGTCCACCGGACCGCAATTCCTGACTGACTGTTCAATCTAACGAAGTGTTAGGCTACAGACAAGAGCAGTGCAGTACATGGAGGGGAGAGAACGGGACCATGGCCGAGCCTGCACCCGCTACTGAACAGAACGAAGCCCGCCGCATCGAAATGCTGCGCGCCGCAGCGCAGCTGATCTGTGAGCGCGGATTCGGGGATACCCGCATCGCCGATGTCGCCAAGCGCGCCGGGGTCAGTTCGGCGCTCGTCATCTACTACTTCGGCACCCGGGATCGGCTGCTCGTCGACGCGCTGCGGTACTCGGAGGAGTCGTTCTACGAAGCCGCAGAAGGGATGCTGGCCGAAGTCGCGTCGTTGCGTGAGCGGCTCTCACTGCTGATCGAGTGGACCTGTGTCCCGGAGGGCAACGACGAGATCCCCGGCGCATGGGGGCTGTGGTTCGATCTGTGGGCGCAGGCGTTCCGCCACGATGAGATCAAGGCGGGCCGCGCCGAACTCGACTCCCGGTGGCGCAAGATGATCGTCGACGCCATCAAGTCGGCGGACGAATCCGAGCTCGACATCAAGGTGGACCGGCGAACGTTCGCGTTGGAGTTCGCGGCCCTGCTCGACGGGCTGTCCATCCAGGTCGCGCTCGAAGATCCCGAGGTGAATTCCGAGGTCGCATACGCCATCGCAATGCGATTCGCCGAGCGAGAGCTCGATCTGCCGCCTGCGAAGAAGCGGGTGAACGTGAACGGTAGGCCGAAGGCCGTCAAGTAGCGCTGAGCGCGCCGAGGGGCTCGGCTACCGGGTCCGCTATCGGCACCGCCGTGCTGCGATGAAGCACCCGGACGGCGTCGTGCGTACACACGCAGTTGACCTTGGCTCCCGGCTCATGGGTGACCGAACTCGGGCCTTCGTGGTTGGGCACCTCGACGATGAGCGCCGCTGGGGCGCCGACGTCGACGTGCACCTGCGTGCAGTTCCCGAGGTAAACCACCTGCGAAACGATGCCGCCAATCACGTTGCGTCCCTGACTGATCGGATCACCGGGGCTCTGTAAGGCGATCCGCTCCGGCCGGATCACAATGGCGGCCTCCCCCTTCACGGCCGAGTTCTCGACCGCGGCACCGAGCCGAGTGTCGAGCGCCGAGCAGACCGCCGACCCGTTACCCGCTTCGAGCACCTCGGCGTCGAAGATGTTGGCGGCGCCAAGGAATCCAGCGACGAAAGTGGTGGCAGGCGCCGAGTAGATCTCCTGCGGCGGCCCGACCTGTTCGACGCGCCCCTCGGCGAGCACGGCGATCTGGTCGCTCATGGTGAGCGCTTCCTCCTGGTCGTGCGTCACGTAGACGAACGTGATGCCGACCTCGCGCTGTACCGCGCGCAGTTCGAGCTGAAGTTGCTTGCGCAGCTTGGCGTCCAGCGCACCCAGCGGTTCATCCAGCAGCAACACCCGCGGGCGCAACACCAACGCACGTGCAAGCGCGACGCGCTGCTGTTGTCCGCCGGACAGCTGTGCCGGGCGACGCTTGGCGAAATCGCTCATCCGGACCAGCTCGAGGGCTTCGTCGACGCGCCGCTTGGTGTCTTCTCGAGACGCCTTCTGATACTTCAACCCGAAGGCGACGTTGTCCCAGACGGTCATGAACGGGAAGAGCGCGTAGGTCTGGAAGACGGTGTTCACGGGGCGGCGGTGCGGCGGCTCGCCCGCCACGTCGCGGCCGTCGAGTTCGATGCGGCCGGAATCAGGCTTCTCGAAGCCAGCGATCATCCTCAGCGTCGTGGTCTTGCCGCAGCCGGATGCGCCCAACAACGAATAGAACTGCCCGGCCGGGATGTCCAGGTCGATTCCGGTGACGGCCGGCACCCCGCCGAACGACTTGACCAGCTGCTCGAGCCGGATCGCGCCGCCCTTCACTCAGAACCTGCCGTTCAGGGGGCGACCGAGTCCGCGAACCGGGCGAAATTCGCAGCGAACCGGTCGACATCGTCCGAGTCGTGCTGAACCGACAACAGCCATTGCTCCACCTTCCCCCATGGCGGGAGAAACACCCCGCCATTGTGCTGCATGAGCCAGTGCAAGTGGCCGAGACGGGCATCAATTTCCAAGAAATCGCGGAATTCCCGCACCCGGGTCTTGCGGAACGTCACGCAACCCTTGGCGCCGAGGCTCACCACGTGCCACCCGTATCCGTGCCGGGCGATCGCGCCCTCCAGAGCGCTCCGCAGACGGGCTGCCAGCGTCTCCAGATGTTCGTACGACTCCTCGGTGAGCACGTCGGTGAGGGTGGCCCGAGTGGCAGCCATGGCCAGCGGATTGCCGTTGAAGGTGCCGACCTGCTCGTAGCGGCCATCCGCGATCGCCGACATCACGCTGCGGGTGCCTCCGATCGCCGCGACCGCGATGCCGCCGCCGAGCGCCTTGGCCAGGCAGACCATGTCGGGCACAACGCCGCTGCGCGCGGTGATACCGCCGGGACCGGTGGTGAAGCCGGTCTTCACCTCGTCGTAGATCAGCAGGGCGCCGTCGGCGTGCACCAGCTCGCGAATCGACGCGAGGTAGCCGTCATCGGGCGGGATGATGCCCGCGTTCATCATCACCGGCTCGAGGATCATCGCGGCGACCCGACCGCGATGCTCGGCCAGCGCGCGGGCGACCGCCTCCGTGTCGTTGAACGGCACCACGATCACTAAATCCCTTATGGCGGAGGGGATTCCGGTATTGCCCGGCACCGGCGTCGGGTTATCCCGCGGGCCGACCTCGTCGGCCTCCGGCAGCACCGACACCTGCACCGAGTCGTGGTGACCGTGATAGCAGCCCTCGACCTTGATGATCAGGTCGCGCCCGGTGATGGCGCGGGCCAGATGGACGGCGTCCATGGTCGCTTCGGTGCCGGAGTTGGCGAAGCGCCACAGCGGCAGATCGAAGCGGCGCGACAGTTCACCGGCGATCCAGATCGCGTCCTCGGTGGGCTGCGCGAAATGGGTGCCCCGCCGCACCCGGGCGCTGACCGCCTCGACGATGGCCGGATGTGCATGTCCGGCAATGGATGCGCCGTAGCCGCCGTGCATGTCGACGTACTCGGTGCCGTCGACGTCATAGACCTTCGAGCCCTCGCCGTGGCTCATCCACACGGCTTGCGGTTCGGCGATCTGCCAGTTGGACGTGGCCCCACCGGCGAGGTGTTCACGGGCCTTCGCGATGAGCTCAGTGCTCCTCGGCTGGCGGCGCAGGAACACCTGCTCCTCGTCGGTAATCAGCTTGTCTACGGTGTCGGCCACCGGGCTTTCCACCACCGACGAAGACACGGCAAAACCTCCAGTCCAGAACGGTTGACTGAGCATTCAGTCTATGCCAGAGTTCCTACCAGCGACAAGACGCGAAATCAACGGGGAGGCCCAATGTCGACACCTCCAACCCGACGACAGTTCCTAGCGCGCGCAGCAATTCTCGCCGCTGGCGCACCCACGCTTGGCGCCTTCCTGCAGGCGTGCTCCAAGCAAGCGCCGTCGTCCTCACAGCCGAGCCTGACGCTGGCCGCTCCTGACAAACCGGTCAAGTGGGACATCGCCGATGACAACAAAGCGATTGCCGACGGTTTGTCGCCGGAAAAGGGCGCGACGCTTCAGCTCTACACCTACGCCGACTACACCAGCCCGGACGCGGTGAAGGAGTTCGGAGACAAGTACGGCGTCAAGGTGGAGATCTCGACGTTCAATGACACCGACGAGGCGATCACCAAGATCCGCGGCGGCAGCGTCAACTACGACCTCTATTTCCCGAGCTATGACCAGATCAGCCGGCTGGTGTCCGGCAAGCTGGTTCAACCCCTGAACCACAGCTATATCCCGAACATCAAGAACGTCTGGCCGAGCTTCACCAACCCCTGGTACGACCAGGAGTGGCGCTACTCCGTGCCCTACACCATCTACACCACCGGCATCGGCTGGCGTAACGACCAGGTCAAGACCAACGTCGCCGCGATGACCAATCCGTACGACGTGCTGTGGGATCCGCAGTACAAGGGTAAGACCGCCGTCATCGACGACTGGCACACCGCCATGTCGATGGTGCTTCTGCGCCAAGGCATCACGGACGTGAACACGTCGAAGCCGGAGGACCTCAAGGTCGTCGGTGAGCAGCTCAGCGCGATGGTCGCCGCGACGTCGCCTAAGGTCACCATCACGATGTACAACGACCTGCCCGCCGGGCAGCTCGGGGTGTCGCAGATGTGGTCGGGCGACATCATCAACGCCCAGTCGTACCTGCCCGAGGGGACTGGCACGGAGATCCTGCAGTACTGGTTCCCGCAGGACGGCAAGGGCCTGGTGGACAACGACCTGATGGTGGTGCTGAAGAACGGCAAGAACCCGGTGTTGGCCCACCTGTTCATCAACCACATGCTCGAGCCCGACGTGGCCATGCAGAACTTCACCGCGATCGGGTATCAGCCGCCGCAGAATTCGATCACCGCGGATTCTCTTGTGGCAGAGGAGTTCATCCCCGAGAACCTGCGCACCGCCATCGTCAAGCCGGAGTATTTCGACGCCGGCTACCGGTTGCTCGAACTCGACGCAGCCAATCAGGACGCCTGGCAAAAGGTGTGGCAGGCGTTCAACGCCGGCGGGTCGTAACCTGCGGTGGCGGTCCCCGTAGTCACCGCACCATCGCGGGCGGCCTCGCCACCGCCCCGCGAGCACCGCAACCGGCTCTGGCCAGTGCTCGCTGCGCCCGGAATCTTCTGGCTGGCGGGGTTTTTCATTTTCCCGCTGTACGTCGTGCTGTGCATCGTCTTCGGGCAGATCGATCCGCTGTTCCGCACCCCCATCCCGGTGTGGAACCCACTGCAGTGGGACCCGACGCAGTTCACCTATGTGCTCACTCATATCGTCGGCGAAAACGGTGTCTACGGCCCCGCCATCCTTCGCACTTTCATCTATGTGTTGGTCGCCAGTTCGCTGTGCCTGCTGATCGCATTCCCGGTCTCGTATTACGTGGCCCGACTCTCCGGCAAGCGCAAGGGCCTGATCTTGGCCTTGTTGATCGCGCCGTTCTGGATCAGCTACATGATGCGGATGTTCGCCTGGGTGAATCTGCTGCAGGACGATGGTCTGTTCAACAAGGTGCTGAGCTTCGGCGGCCTGTTCACTCCCGATGTGAAATGGCTGACCGGCCAGCCCCTCGTAGTAGTTCTCGGGCTGGTGTACGGCTATGTGCCCTATATGATCCTGCCCCTGTACGCCGGACTCGACCGGCTGTCACAACCGATGCTCGAGGCGTCGCGTGACCTTGGCGCCGATCGGCTTTCGTCGTTCTGGCGGGTGACGCTGCCCCTATGCCGCCCGACGATCGTCGCCGCGGTGCTGTTGACGTGCCTTCCGATGCTCGGCGACTACTTCACCAGCGACATGCTGTCGGCATCACCGAAAACCACAATGGTGGGCAACCTGATCAACGACAGTGTCCAGTCGCCCGGACAGACGGGACAAGCGGGCGCGTTCGTGATGCTGGTATTCCTCGCCGCGCTGCTGCCGATGCTCTACTACATCCGCGTCACGTCACGGGGCGACGAGGTACGGACATGAGAAGCCCTGCCGCGTATTGGAACGACCCCTGGCGGCCGCCGCGATTCCTGGTCGGCATCACCGTCGCCTACCTGGTGTGGTCGCTGCTGCCGGTTCTCATCGCGGTGGCCTACTCGTTCAACGACGGCAAGTCACGCACCACGTGGCAAGGCTTTTCGTTCCGCTGGTACTGGGGCGATCAGACCCTGTCGGTGTGGCACAACGACGCGCTGCACACCGCGCTGCTGCAGACCCTCAAACTGGGGCTGATCGCAACGCTGATCACCGTCCCGCTCGGCACGCTGTTCGCAATCGGCATTGACCGCTGGCGGGGCAGGCTGCCCGCCGGCGCCAATTTCCTCATGCTGCTGTCGTTCGTCCTGCCCGAAGTGCTGCTCGCCGTCGCGCTGCTGTTCGTGATCACCACAGTGGCGGTCCCGGTCAATCTCGGCACGACCGCGCAGGTCATCGGGCTCGTGACCTTCCAGGTCTCCTACCCCGCCGTGCTGGTGCGGGCCCGGCTCGCGACGATTGGCCCGCAATACGAAGAGGCCGCAATGGATCTCGGTGCGTCGCAGTTCGGGGCGTTGCGGCGGATCATCCTGCCCATGCTGATGCCTGCAATATTCGCCAGCACCGTGCTGGTGTTCGCCGACGTCATCGATGACTTCGTGCTTGTGCGCTATCTATCGGGCGACGCGTCGACCGAGCCGGTGTCGGTGAAGATCTATAACACCGCCCGCGCCGCGCCAACGCCGGCGCTCAACGCGCTGGCGACGCTGCTACTCCTGGCGGCCTTGACCGCCATCGTGGTCGGCTTCCTGGTGTACCGCTACATGACCCGCTCGGACACCACGACGAAAGACCGGGGTATCGGCGCCTTCGCCGGAGAGGTGTAGACGTCGCGCACGCGCGGTAGGCCGTCGTCGCTGCGCTGCGCGTATGTGAGTTCCGTATGCGTTCTCAGCCACTCACAGCTGAGCTGCCTACTCTTAGCCTCGTGGTCGACATCAACCGCAGAACATTTGTCGGTGCGTCCATAGCGGTCGGCGGTGCGGTAGCGACCGTCCCGCTGATCGCCGGTTGCGGCGAGGAAAAGCATGACGACACCGAAACCGCGTCGGTGGTGCGGGTCCGGATCAACGGTGAGGATCGCGAGGTCACGGTCGACAATCGCACGTCGCTGCTGGACATGCTGCGCGAGCGCGCGAACTTGCCCGGTACAAAGAAGGGCTGCGACCAGGGTGCATGCGGGGCATGCACGATTCTGGTGAACAACCAACGCATCAACTCGTGCCTGACTTTGGCGGTGATGCACGACGGCGCCGAGATAAAAACGATCGAGGGCCTGGAAAGCAACGGCCAACTCCACCCGTTGCAGCAGGCGTTCATCGACGAGGACGCGTTTCAGTGCGGATACTGCACGGCCGGCCAGATCATGTCGGGTATCGGCTGCATCAACGAGGGCCACACGTCCTCGCCCGCCGAGATTCGGGAGTGGATGAGCGGCAACATCTGTCGCTGTGGTGCCTACACGAACATCGTCACGGCCGTTTCGAACACGGCGCGGCTCAGGTAGATCTCGATGTTCCCGTTCCGCTTCAGCACCGCTTCGGACGAGGCATCGGCGCTGTCCGCCGCTGCTTCCGGCGCCCGTTACATCGCGGGCGGCACGACATTGGTCGACTTGATGCGCGAGACCGTCGAACGGCCGTCGGCCGTCGTCGACATCAACGGCCTGCCCTATCGCGACATCGATCTGCAGCCGGCAAAACTGCGGATCGGCTCGCTGGTGCGAATGTCCGAGCTGGCCGCCCATGCCGGTGTGCGCCAACAGTTCCCGGTGATCGCCCAGGCGCTCGAGTTGTCCGCGTCGGCCCAGATCCGCAACATGGCCTCGATCGGCGGCAACCTGATGCAACGCCCGCGATGCCTGTACTTCCGCGACGTGTCGGCGTCCTGTAACCGGCGCATGCCCGGGACGGGATGTGCGGCGATCGGGGGGCGCAACCGCACCCACGCGATCCTGGGGACCAGTGACGCGTGCGTGGCCACGCACCCGTCGGATCTGGCGGTGGCGTTCACCGCACTCGACGCGGTGGTGATCACCCGCGACCGCGATGGTGAGACGCCCGTCGCGATTGCGGATTTCTTCCGTCAGCCCGGCAATACCCCAGATCGCGAACACAGTTTGCGCGCAGGGGCGTTGATCACCGCGATCGAAGTGCCGGTTCGGCCGGACTCACGTCGGTCGGGCTATCTGAAGGTGCGAGATCGAGAGTCCTTCGAGTTCGCGTTGGCGTCGGCCGCGGTTGCGTTGGACATCGAGGCAGGGACGGTGCGTTCGGCGCGGGTGGCGGTCGGAGGTGTCGCAACGGTGCCGTGGCGGCTGCCCGCGGTCGAACAGGCACTGTCGGGCCAACGCACGAGCGCAGAGCTGTGGCACGATGCCGCATCGCACGCCGCCGACGGCGCCAAAGCCCTGTCGGAGAACGGGTTCAAGGTCGAATTGGTCAAGCGCACCGTTGAGCGGCAGCTGGCTACAGTGGCGGCGCTGGCATGACGCGGCCACTTCCCGCGGCCCTCATGTCGGGACAGCCGGTCACCCGGGTGGACGGCAGGCTCAAGGTCACCGGGCAGGCACGCTATGCCGCCGACCGCCCCGCGCCCAACATGGCGTATGCCGCCCTGGTGTGCAGCACCGTCGCGCGCGGCGCCGTCGAGCGGATCGACACGACGGTCGCCATCCGCAACGGCGACGTGTTGCAGGTGTTGACGGAGTTCCGAGAAGTCAAGCTGCCGTACGACATTCGACAGGTGTCCTGCTTCGGACAACCCGTTGCCGTGGTGGTCGCCACCACGCTCGAGGCGGCGATGCATGGCGCATCTCTTGTTGAGGTCCACTACCGCGGCCAACCTCAGCTGACGGACATCGATGCGCCGCAGGTTGAACTGAAGCCCGGCAGCCGGACCAGCGACTACAGCCGCGGCAACGCTGACGACGCGCTGCGCACCTCCGACGTGGTGACCGACCTGCACTACTCCATCGCACGCAACAACCACAACCCGATGGAGTTGCCCTCGACGGTAGCCAGTTGGGACGGCGGCCGTCTCACGGTGTGGGACAAGGTGCAGAGCATCGCCGGGGCGCGCAAAACCTATTCCGACGCGTTCGGTATCCCCGCCGATGACGTGCGGGTCATCTCACCGTTCGTCGGCGGCGCCTTCGGCAGTGCGGGCACCACATGGCCGCATCAGCTGTTGGCCGCCTTCGCCGCCCGGCGGACGCGCCGCCCGGTCAAGCTCGTGCTCACGCGGAAGCAGATGTACAGCGGCATCGGTTACCGGCCCACCAGCAGACAGCGGCTGGCAATCGGCGCGGACCGCTCCGGGCGGATCAGGACCATCGTTCACGAAGGCCGAACCGAGACCTCGCGCTACAACGCCTACGAGGACAACCTGATGACGGGCGCGCGGTTCATGTACGGCGCCCCCGATATGCGGTCGGACTATCGCATCGCGCCGTTGGACATCAACCCGCCGTGCCCGATGCGCGGGCCGGGGGCCACGTCCGGCGCGTTTGCACTCGAGTCGGCGATGGACGATCTCGCGAACCGGCTGGGGATGGATCCGATCGAGCTGCGGCTGCGCAACGAGCCCGAGCGGGATCAGACCGACGATCTGCCCTTCTCCACCAGGCGGCTCACCGATTGTTTCCGCCAGGGCAGTGAGGCGTTCGGCTGGTCGCGCCGCAACCCGACGCCGCGCGCCGTGCGGGACGGCGACTGGATGATCGGAATCGGCATGGCTGCAGCGGTCTATCACACGTCGCGAAGCCAATGTGCGGCGTTTGCGCGGATCAACGCCGACGGCACGGCCGACGTGGAGTGCGGTACGAGCGATATGGGCCCCGGCACGTATACGTCGATGACGCAGATCGCCGCGGACGCCCTCGGGCTACCGATTGGCCGCGTCCGGTTCGCGCTCGGCGACAGCCGGTTTCCCGACGCCCCATCCCACTCGGGATCGCGGACCATGGCGAGCGTCGGCTCAGCCGTCCACACGACCGCGAACATGCTGCGCGACAGGTTCATTCGCACGTCCGTGGTGGATCCCGGCTCACCGCTGCGCGACCTTCGGCCAGAGGACGTCGGGGTCGCCGACGGTCGGATGTTCGACCGTGCCGACCCGAACCGCGGCGAAAGCTATCAGGACCTCCTGCGGCGCCGTGGCTGGGGAAGTCTTGACGCGGAACAGACCTGGTCGCCCGATGACGCCGACAAGCGCTACTCGATGTCTGCCTACGGCGCCGTCTTCGCCGAGGTCGCCGTCGACGAACTCCTGAGCATTGTGCGGATACGCCGCATCTACGGCTGCTACGACGCCGGCAGGATCGTCAACCCGAAGCTGGCGCACAGCCAGGCGATCGGCGGGATGGTGGGCGGCATCGGCATGGCGCTGCTGGAAGGCAGCCAGCTGGACTATCGCGACGGCAGGGTCGTCAATGCCAACATGTCCGACTATCTGGTGCCGGTCAACGCCGACGTGCCCACACTCGATGCCGCCTTCGTTCCCGCCGAGGACACCATCGCCGACCCGATCGGTGTGAAGGGACTCGGCGAGCTGGTCATAGTCGGCGTGCCCGCCGCCATCGCCAACGCCGTGTTCAATGCGACGGGCCGCAGGATCACCGACCTGCCCATCACCCTGGAGAAGCTGCTCTAATTGCCGTCGCGAACACGCGGAGAATGTCGTTACCGGCTGCACTTCTGTGACATTCTGTCTTCCGCAGCTTGCGCGTGCGCCCACGCGCCATCTGGACCAACTGCGGGTCCACCGACTAGGCTGACTGTATGTTCAAACAGCAGGTACCTGCGCCTGTTCCCGCCGCCGACCTCGCCGCCGCCCTTGCCCCGTTCGGCCAGTCGCGGATGTTGCCTCGCGAGTCCTATGTCGATCCCGCCGTGTTCGAGTGGGAACGGCACAACATCTTCTCTGGGTGGACGTGCGTCGGCCATGCAGCCGACTTGGCCACGGTCGGCGCGCAGAAGGCCGTCGGCACCGGCCCGAACGGCATCCTGTTGGTGCGGGCCGAGGACGACGTGGTTCGGGCGTTCGCCAACACATGCAGGCATCGCGGGCACGAGCTGCTCGCGTGCAATGCGAGCACGAAGGGCCGTGCGATCGTCTGCCCGTACCACTCCTGGTCGTACCGGCTGGACGGCAGGCTGCGAAACGCGCCGGGCTTCCGCGACGCCGAAGGCTTCGACCCCGATCAGTTCGGCCTCACCGAGCTGCGACTGGTCAACTGGCACGGCTGGCTGTTCGTCGACCCGAGCGGCGAGAACTCCAAATTCGCGGAGCATGTCGCGGGTTGGGAGGACGTCGTCCGCCCCTATCGCCCCGAAGACCTCGTCGTGGTCGACCGCCACTCCTACGAGCTCGCCGCGAACTGGAAGGTGATCGCCGAGAACTACCAGGAGTGCTACCACTGCTCCACCATCCATCCGGAGCTGTCCAGGATCAGCCCGCCAACGAGCGGTGAAAACCTCGAGTTGCAAGGCTCGTGGATGGGCGGCTGGATGTCGATCATCGAAGGCGCCGAGACGATGTCGCTGACCGGCAAGAGCGGCGGCGTGGCGATCCAGGGCCTGTCGGAACACGAACTCCGCAGCGTCATGTATCTGGTGGCATTCCCCAATCTGCTTGTGAGCCTGCACCCGGACTATGTGATGACGCATGTGATGACACCGCTGTCGGTGGACCGCACGCACGTCGAGTGCGCGTGGGCGTTCCCGAAAGACGTTGCCGCCAAAGAAGGCTTCGACCCCTCGTACGCTGTTGACTTCTGGGATCTGACCAACCGCCAGGACTGGGCCGCCTGCGAATCGGTGCAGCGTGGACTCAGCTCACCGCACGCCCGGCCTGGACCACTTGCTCCCGATGAGGACGGCGTCTACCAGTTCGTCACCCGCGTCGCTAGGGCGTACTCCGGTGCCGCTGGTCGCGCGGCGGAACACCGTTGACCCCATCGATCGACTTCGCATAGGTCGCGACGGCGAACGCGACCGCGGGCCCCGTCACCGAAAGGGCACGGCGGTCGATGTTGTCGACGGTGTCACGGGCTGTGTGGTAGTTCGGGTCGAACGGAACACCCGCCTTGCCACCCCAAAGATGGGCCTGCACATCAGTTTTGCGCTGCGACGAACCTGCGGTGACACCCCCGATCGGAATGCCTGCGGCCAGGAAAGGCCGATAATCGGTCATCGTCGCCAACGGCATGTCGGCGGGACGCACACCGGCCAGGTTCAGGTAGCCGGCGAGTGTGCGCTCGATACCCGCCGATCCGGCGGGCACCTGGTTCGAAGGGATCTCCGGATTCGGCTGAGCGGATTGGTCCCCATCATAGGTGAAGAACCCCGCGTTGGGCGAGCCCAGCATGTCGAAGTTGAGGTACAGCGCGACGTCATCGAGGCCGCCGCGCGCCAGCCCGCGCACATAGTTGGCGGAGCCCCCGAGGCCGTTCTCCTCGGAGCCAAAGAACGCGAACCGAACAGCGTTGGCGACGTCGGGTTGCGACCCCAGCGCCGCGGCCGTTTCCAACACCGCCGCGACCGCCGAGCCGTTGTCGTTGATGCCCGGGCTACGCGGGAAGCTGTCGAGGTGGGCACCGACCATGACCACATTGCCGGTATCGCCGGTCTTGGTCTGGGCCACCACGTTTCGTGTCTTCTTCACCACCGGCTTGGTGTCGAGCACCAGCCTGACCGGTGCATTGGTGCGACGCAGCGCAGCGTCGGCGTCGTTCGCGATGATGCCCACCGGCATGGTCAGCTGTTGGTAGTAGCCCGGCGGAAACAGGCCGGCCGGGCTGCCGCTGGCGCCGGGTGCGCTGACGACGAGGACCCCGACAGCGCCCTGGGCTGCGGCCCGCTTCGTCTTGTCGACGACGGAGCATCCGGTGTCGTTGACGACGGCTATCGCACCCTTGACCGACATCGCGCCGTAGTCGGCGCCGGTGCACCCCTGCGCCTTCTGTGGACGCAACGTCCTGGCGGTCAGCCCGCCGCGCGGGGTGGTGACGAGCAGTGAAGCCTGGTCGACGGGAAATTTGCGGGTGCCGACCGTCAGGGTCGGGTTGCCGCCCTGCGTGCCGTCGAGCCGGTCGAACTCGGGCGTCTGAACGTCAAAACCTTTGTCCTTCAGGGTCGTAGCGATGTAGTCCACGCTCGCGTCGTAACCGGGCGTGCCGCCCGCACGAGAGCCGCGGTTCGCATCGGCGATCTCCTGCAGCTTGTGAAGGTGCGCGTACAAGGCGTCGGCGGTGACCTTGGCCGCCAGTTCGCGAGGGAAGTCGACGGACGGCGCGGGCGCCGAATCAGAGGACGAGCATGACGTTACGACGGCGACGACCAGTGCGACCGCGACAGCCCACCTCATAGTCATGACGCGAGGACGTGGCGGGTCCGGTCGTCACGGATCGGAACACCGTTGCGGCCGCGTTGATCCTGTGCGTAGAGGCCGACGGAGTAGGCAACTCCTTGGCCGTTTATCTCCATCGCAGCGCGATCGATGTGGTCCAGCGTGTCGGTCGCCTTGTGATAGTTGGGATCGAACGGCTCATTGGCGTGTCCGCCCCAGCGCTTTGCCTGTTCGTCGGACATCTTGTCTTCGGCACCGGAGAACAGTCCACCGGCGGGTATTCCGGACTGGGTGAAACCGTCGTAATCGGAGCGGCCGTCGAACGACGTGTCCTCCGCTGGTTTTCCGGCGCTGTCAAGGAAGGCGACCAACGTCCGTTCGATACCCGCCGAGCCCTCGGGCACATGGGGCACGCCATCCTGCGGATTCGGCCGGGCCGACTGGTCGCCGTCGTAGGTGAAGTAGCCGGGGTTCGGCGAACCGAGCATGTCGAAGTTCAAATACAGGGCAATGTCTTTCAGCCCATCGAGGTCCAGAGATTCGACGTAGTTTCTCGAGCCGAGCAGTCCCGACTCCTCCGCGCCCCAGAATCCGAACCGGACGGCGTTGTTCACCTCTGGCGACGGGCCGAGCTGCAGCGCCGTCTCGAGCACCGCGGCCACCCCTGAGCCGTTGTCGTTGATGCCGGGGCCATCGGGGACGCTGTCGAGATGTGCGCCAACCATCACGACGTCGGATGTCGAGCCGGTCTTGGTCTGCGCGATCACATTCCGCGTCTTCTCGGTTCGCACGCCTGCGTTGAGCTTGATCGCGGCGGGTCCAGGCGCAGCGCGCAGCCGCTCGCCTGAAGTCTTGCTCACGCTGATGACGGGGATCTTCACGTCGGCCTGCTCGCCGAGTGTGCCGCCCGTATCGTCGCCTTCCTCGTTGTTCGCGACGATCAGCGCGACCGCACCGCGCTCGGCGGCAATCGCCTGCTTCGCCGCGAACGGACACTTACCGCGGTCCACCAGCACCACCGAGCCAGCGACCGGTAGGCCGTCGTAATCCGACGCCTCACAGCCGGGCGAGTCCTCAACGCGGGCAAGCACCAACGGACCCGAGACGCCGCCGTCCGGCGTGCCGATCGTGAACTCGAGAGGCTTGGCGGCAATCTTGGAGCCGCCCACGGTCAGCTGCGGCTCGTCCGCCCACGGCAGACGCACCTCGAACTCCGGGGTTTGGACGTCGAAGCCCTTGTCCCGCAGGGCTTTGGCCACATAGTCGACGCTGGCGTCGTAACCGGGTGTGCCCAGCGCACGGTTGCCCTTGTTGGCGTTGGCGATGTCCTGAAGCTTGGTCAGATGGCCCATCATCGCGTCGACCGTTACCCGCTGCCGCAGCTGCGCGGCGAAATCTGTGGCCGCCGATGCGGGCCCCGTCGTCGTGGTCGGCTGTTGCGCCGGCTGCGGGCGCATCTCCCGTCCGCAGCCACCCACCGCTGCGGTGACAACCGCCACCGTCAGCACTACTACCGTCGCCAGCGATTTGCGCACCATCGCCACCACCGTATCCCGACTTCAAATCTTCGCGATCCGAGGCAGCAGATAAATCGCTTGCACGGATGTTTGCTCGCTGCCATCCTTGCGACCGGATCTATCGGGCAGCAGGTGAAGCGGGGTACCGCGACATTTCTGCGCGTTGCTGTTAGACCCAACCGGCACGGTCACCAGGAACCGAGGTTCGACTCCTCCACCCGGTATCGCCGCCGGGGACTCCGCGGCCAGAGGTCCTGCGGCGTGCGCCCGCTTCGACAGGGGTGCGACGTCCCGCCGATGGGTAAGCACCGGCTGTGGGGCTCGGTGTCGACCGTTCTGGTCAGCCTGCGTGAGCGGCTCGTCATGCTGGCTCCGCAGGAGGTGCTGACCTCCGATGCGGTGTCGCTACGCATCACGGTGGCGCTGCGCGTCGTCGTCGCCGACACGGTCGCCTATGTGGAGAAGGCCGACGATCCCGTCGCCGGTGTTTACCTCGCCGCCCAGATTGCGCTGCGCGACATCGCGGCGGGGCACACACCGCGGACGAGGTCATGCGGCGTAGCGACCGCATCGACGCCACGGCGATTCGCGCTGCGGCAGCCGAGGCGGGCGCCCGGACGGGCATCGACGTGCTGGATGCGTACATCAAGGACGTCATCGTGCCCGCCGAGATCCGAACGGCGGCAATGGAGCTGGTCACGGCGAAGGCGCGGGGTGCGGCCCAGCTCGAGGCGGCGCGGGCGGAAACCGCTGCGCTGCGCGCACTGTCCAACGCGGGCAAGCTGCTCGATGCGCACCCGGCACTGGCACAGCTTCGGCTGGTCCAGCATGTTCCGTACGGTTCGCGTGTCGTCCTTGCGATGGGCGGGGCCGATCCCGGCGTCGTGGCGCCTGATCCGGACTGATCACCCGGGTCAGGCGTCGCGGCGCACTGCTTCCTTGGCAAGCTGCACCCGCGAGGTGACGCCCAGCTTGGTGTACACGTGGCCGAGATGCGACTCGACCGTGCGCGGGGAAACGAAGAGCCGCGCGGCGATGTCCTTATTGGTAAGGCCGTCGCCGACGAGCTTCACCACGTCGCGCTCGGCCGGCGTGAGCGACGCCCAACCCTTGGCCGGTCGCTTGCGCTCACCGCGGCCGCGCTGCGCATATGCGATCGCTTCCTCGGTGGACAGCGCAGCACCCTGCGCCCATGTCTCGTCGAAGGCTTTATCGCCCAATGCTGCACGGATCGCAGCGACGGATGCCTCGTAAGCGTCGTCGAAGACCTTGAAGCGGACCGCACCCATGCGCCCCCGGCTCGCGTCCGCCGCCCCGAGCAACCGCGCCGCTTCGGGGTGCCCGCGCGTCTGGAGGGCGACATCGGCGAGACGATCGAGAATCTCTGGAATGAGTAGGTGGCCGCCGACGTCGACAGCGATGGCGAGCGCTTCGTGGGCGTCGCGTTCGGCTGGTTGCAGCTCGCCGTGGGCGGCTTCGACGCGCGAACGCGTCAGCAGCGCCCAGGACTGATAGACGCCCTTTGTCATCGACACGGCCTCGTCGGCCCAATGTCGGGCGGCCGTCAGATCGCCGCACCCCCACGCCGCCATGGCCGCGTAGACGACGAAGATCCCCGTAGTCATCGGCTGCCAATGGGCACGCTCCCTCGCCGGCTCGGTGGCCTGCCATGCCCCCTCCGCGTCGCCGGCGGCCAAGCACGCGATGGCAACGGCCCCGTTGCAAGCGATGTCGTAATAGTCGCCGAGCTCGGCGGAGATCGCGATGGTCTTGTCCGCGGTCGACCGGGCATCGCTCAGGTCGCCCCGTTCGGCCAGCGCGAAGCTCTCGCACATCAGCCCGATCAAGTGGAGGAGCACGTCGTGGGCCGCGGCCGCCTCGGCGATCACCTCCTCGCACGCGGAGATCGCCACCGCCAGGTCACCGCGGTACACGAGCGCGTTCGCGAGCCACACCCGGCACTGACGCGACGCGAACCGATCACGGATCGCATCGGCGAGACTGAGCCCCTCCTCGGCGGCAGCAATCGTCGCGGCCGTGTCGCCGGACATCAGCGCGGCCGTCGCCTGCCAGTTCAAGGCTTGGCTCAACTGCCATGAGTCACCGAGGGCACGAGCGAGATCGGAAGCTCTTCCAGATACGGCAGCGACACCTCGATGTCATACGCGCTCAGCGATCCGCGTGCGATGAGCGCTCGCATCAACAGCGGCGGATCTGAAAGTTCGCGCGCAAGGGTCAGGACCCGCTCAGCGGCCTCCACGCTTTCGGTCACGCCGACAGACGCGAGCATCAGCGCCTTATCCGCGAGCGCGCGCCCTCGCGCCGGGCGCAGGTCGACACCCTCGGTGCTCGGCTACGCAAGCGCCGTCTCCAGCCAACCCCAACCCTTCCACGACGCGCCCGCGCGTCAGCCACAGCGGTTGCAGCGACGATGCCAACCGCAGGGCGTGGTCGATCTCGCCGTTCTCGCGGCTCCACGCGAAAGCTGCACGCAGATTGTCGATTTCCGCTTCGACCTGATCGAGACGCGCCTCCCTGCCTTCGTCGGCTGAGACATCCACTTGCACCGCACTCGCCGAGTAATAGTCGCGGTGCCGGGTACGCACGGCGCCTGCCTCGCCGGATTCGCTGAGTTTTTCGAGCGCGTATTGGCGCACCGTCTCCAGGAGGCGATATCGCGTCCGGTCCTTGATGCCTTCGGCCACCACGAGCGACTTGTCCACGAGCAGGGTGAGCTGATCGAGGACCTGATAGCGCTCGACGTCATGGCCGCCACCGATCGCCTGCGCGGCGTCGAGGTCGAACCCGCCCATGAACACCGACAGCCGACGAAACAGGACCTGCTCGGTATGGGTCAACAACGCGTGCGACCAATCGACCGAGGCACGCAAGCTCGATCGCCAGCGGCATGCCGTCGAGGCGGCGGCAGATTTCGCCCACCGCCGGCGCGTTGTCGTCGGTGACGACGAAGTCCGGCCTGACCTGCCGGGCCCGGTCGACGAACAACTCGATCGCCTCGTCGTCAAGCGACAGCGACGGTACCTGCCATGTGAGATCTCACCGGCGGCGCGGATGGGTTCACGGCTTGTCGCCAGCAACTCATCGCCGGACATTCCCCCAACAGTGCTGCGCCGAGTGTCGCGCAGGCGTCGGGCAGGTGTTCGCAGTTGTCCAGGACCAGCAGCACCGGTCGGTCGCCGATGAATCGCACCAATGTGTTCACCGGAGAGCTGCCGGGTTGGTCGAGTAGTCCGAATGCTCGAGCGACCGTGACGGGCACGAGATCCGAATGAGTGATCGGCGCCAGGTCGACGTACCACACGCCGTCGTTCATCTCGGCCGTCATCTGGGTCGCGACCTCTATCGCGAGACGCGTTTTGCCTGCGCCCCCTGCACCGGTCAGCGTGACCAGATGATGCTGGGCGAGAAGCTGGCGCACTTCCGCTATTTCGGCGCCGCGGCCGACGAACGACGTGAACTGAGCGGGAAGCCGTTGCGGCACAGTCGTCGTCGAGACACGCAGCGGTGGGAACTCGTTGCGGATGTCGGGATGGCACAGCTGCGCCACCCGTTCGGGACGTGACACGTCACGCAACCGGTGGGTGCCGAGGTCGCCCAGCCAGGCGCCAGCCGGGAGTTGATCGAACACCAAGTCCTCGGCAACGCCGGAAAGCACGGTCTGACCGCCGTGGGCGAGGTCGCGTAGTCGCGCCGCGCGGTTGATCGTCGGGCCGATGTAGTTGCCCTCATCGCGCATCCGGACATCACCGGTGTGTACGCCAATGCGCAACCGGATCGGGGCCAACGGCGCCCGCTGTAAGTCCAGCGCGCACGCCACCGCGTCACCGGCACGGGCGAAAGCGAGCACGAAGCTGTCTCCCTCCCCCTGTTCGACCGGCCGCACTCCGACGTGCGCGGCAACGAGGTCGGTCAGCGCCCGATCGAGACGTGCGATCGCCTGCGCCATTTCCTCGGGTTGCGTTTCCCACAGCCGCGTCGAGCCCTCGAGGTCGGCCAGCAGCAACGTTACTGTTCCGGTCGGCAGCTCATTCACGCCCAAGTCGCTCCAGTTCAGTGGCGTGTCAGTGCGGGGGTAAATCTCGCTCAAGCTAACCAGCGTGCGGCGGCGCCAAGGTCAAAACATCAGGGGAAACACGGAGAACCCGTGCTCGAGATACGGATGCCGACGACATCACTTTGATCGATCGGGCCGTTAGATGAGTGGTCGGCCATTCGCTTGGAGGTGACGTTTGATTGCTGGCAAGGGAAGTGTCGAGAAACATCGATGACGCACAGCGACTTGAGAAACTCGGTACCACAACGTAATCAGCTTCACTCCGTGAAGCGATACCTGCCGCCGACGCTTCCGACCGTGGCCATCGTCGCGATGCCGTTCCTGCCGTTCGTGAATGCACCGGGGCTGTGGCTGGGTATGCCGAAAATGCTGGTCTGGGCGGCGTTCTGGAGTATTTGTCTCACCCCCGCAATGGCCTGGTCGCAGCGACTGATGAAACGCGAAGAACGGGACGACAGCCGTTGATTCTGGCGTTCAGCATCGTTGGCATCGCCGCGATCGCCGCGCTGGGTATCGCAGGAAGGGAACGCGCTGCAGCGCCCGACCTGACCGGCTGGACGGTTGGCGGGCGCAAGCTCGGCGCCGTGACAGTGTGGTTCCTCCAAGCCGGAGAAGTATTTACGACATTCACGTTCCTCGGGATGGCCGGCTTGGCCTACACCGGCGGTGTCGCGGGCCTCTACGCAGTGGCCTACGGCGCGGTGGGTTACACCACCGTGTTTTTCCTGTGCGGGCGACTGTCGACGATGGGACGTGATCGCGGCTACTTGACGCAGGGTGACTTCCTGCAGGACCGGTTCAACAGCCGTGTCCTTGGCACCACCTCGGCGGTGCTCGGCGTCGTGTTCATCCTGCCTTATCTGCAACTGCAGATCACCGGCCTGGGGTTGATCGTGTCGCTGGTGGCAGGCGACGTCGCATCGGGCACGCTGAGCATGGTCGTCGGCACCGTGATGGTGGCTGCGTTCGTCCTGTGGTCCGGCCTGCGTGGCGTCGCGGCGACCTCCTATTTCAAGGACGCCGTGATGCTGATCGCGCTTGCGGTGTTGGCGATCGCGGTGCCAGCCCATGTTCCGGGCGGCTTATCAGGAATCTTTCACCGGTTGAACGAGATACATCCGGACAAGCTGTTCATCCATGCCGGCGCGAACGACCACACGTGGTTCATCACCAGCATGCTGGTGAGCGCCATCGGCATCGGATGCATGACCGTGCCGCACGCCTGGCCCGCCCTGCTGTCGGCGCGCGACCCAAAGGCGTTGCGCCGCAACTTCACCTATCTGCCGCTGTATTCATTGTGCATATTGCTGCCCATCGTCATCGGGTTCGCGGCGATCCTACAGCTGTCCCCACACAGCAATTCCAATGATGTTCTTCTGACGCTCAGCAAGCAGGTGTTGCCGGGCTGGCTGACGGGTCTCGTCGTCGTGGCCGCGACGGCGACGGCGATGGTGCCCACGGCCGGGATCCTGATCGCCATCTCGACGCTCGCTGCCCGCAACATCATCCGGGTGCGCGGGGAAAGAGTGCAGTTGCGAGTCAATTACGCCGTGGTGGTGATTGTGTGCACGCTCGCCCTCGCCCTCGGCCTGAGCCTGGCGCGGCCCGACCTGCTCGCCAATCTACTGCTGTTGACGTATTCGGGGTTGGTGCAGCTGGCACCCGCGAACGTGATCGGCCTGACAAGAGCGCGGACGATTGTCGGTAGCGGTCCGATACTGTGCGGCCTGGCGGTCGGCGAATTCGTGGTGATCTGGACGACCTTCATTGACAGCCACCTCGTCGGGACATTCAATGCCGGACTGATCGGGCTGCTCGCCAACCTCGTCGTACTTTCCCTCGTCGCCGTTGTGCGTGGAACCCGGAATGTGCCGACGCCCCGAGCGAACGCCGTCGCTCCTTAACATGGCCGGCACTGGCCGACATCGCTCAGGCGTCGCGGCGGTTCACCACGAGGACCGCCGCGACGAAGACCACCGCAGCGACCACCGCGAAGTACACCAGCGAGCCGAGCTCACCCCACGGCATCGCATAGACAGGGAACAGCCATTGCACGTCGAGGAACCGGAATACGTTCGCGAACGGCAGATACGGCCCGATCTCCGATCCGATGTTCGGCAGGTTTCCGAGCACCGGTTCGACGAGTAGCGGCCACGACAGCAGCACCGCAACGGCTCCCGCCGAATGCCGCAACAGCGCCGCCACGCCGACCCCCAGCACCGCGGCAAGCACGGCGAACACCGCGATCGCCAGCATGAGACGCCACGCGCGGGTGTCGGCGAGCGACAGGTGCGTGCCAACGAGCGGCGGGGAGGCCAGCCGAGCGGCCACCACCGCCCCCATTGTCATCAGCACGGCGAAGACAGCCGAAAACACTGCGCTGACAGTCGCTTTCGCGATCAACACCATGGTGCGGTTCGGGGTGGCCATGAACGTCGTACGGATCATCCCGCTGCGGTACTCCCCCGTGATCGTCATCGCCGCGAGGATCATCAGCACCGGCACACCGAACACCGCGACGCCGGTGACCGCCTTCTCCGGCGCCAGCGGTGCCGAGCCGTACGCCGTCGACCCCTGCAACGCGGCCAGACCGAGACTCAACGCCGCGGTGGCGACCGATGTCCACAGCACCGACACCGTCGTCGACAGTTTGATCCGCTCGGCATCGAGCACCGCGATCGCGCTCACCGACCCGCCGTCCGGTACTCGACAGCCTCATCGGTGATCTGCATGTAGGCCTCCTCCAGTGAGGCTCTGTTCGCGCTCAGCTCGTGCAGGGTGATCGAATTGCGCGCGGCAAGGTCGCCAACGACCTCGATGGCCGCGCCGCGCACCAGGAGCACGGAACCGTCCGGTTCGTAACCCGCCTCGAGCCCCGCATCGGAAAGCACCTCACGCAACGTGTCCAGTTGAGGGCTGCGCACCCGCACGGTCGCTGCGCGGGACCGTCCGACGAATTCGCTCACCGTCGTCGACGCGATCAACTTGCCCCTGCCGATGACCACAAGCCGGTCTGCCGTATTGGCCATCTCGGCGAGCAGATGGCTGGACACGAACACCGTGCGGCCCTGCCCCGCCAGCGTGCGCATCAGGGTGCGGACCCAACGGATGCCCTCCGGGTCCAGGCCGTTGACCGGCTCGTCGAACAGCAGCACCGGTGGGTCGCCGAGCAGGGCCGCGGCGATGCCGAGCCGCTGGCACATGCCCAGCGAGAGCGTGCCCGCGTTCTTACCGGCAACCGTCGAGAGGCCGACCTGGTCAAGTACCTCGTCGACCCGGGTCACCGGAATCCGGTTGGACGCGGCGATCCACCGAAGATGGTTGCGTGCCGAGCGGTTCGGATGGGCCTGTCTGGCATCCAGCAGCGCCCCGACCGCACGCAGCGGATCCTTCAATTCGCGGTAGACCTTGCCGTCGATCATCGCCGTGCCCGCCGTCGGATGGTCGAGCCCGAGGATCAGCCGCATGGTCGTGGTCTTGCCTGCGCCGTTGGGTCCGAGGAAACCCGTAACCACACCGGGTTCGATCGAACAGGTCAGCTCGTCGACGGCGCGGGTTGGGCCGAACGCCTTGGTCAGACCCGCCAGCTCGATCATCGGCTCACGCTTTCAGCTCGCCTGCGCGACGACGAGGTCGGCGACCGCGCGCATGCCGTCGGCATTGGGATGCAGCGGCATCGGTCGTCCCGGCAGCGGCAAACCGAACTTCGTCGTCCATGGCACCGCGGACCAGGCGTGGTGGTCACGACTGGCCTCGGCGACGAGCACCAGACCGCATCCGGTGTCGGCCGCGGCGTCGGCGGTGGCTTGTTGAAGGCGCTCGGCGATGCGGCGGCCGATCGTCACGTCATCCTCCGACAGTGGCGGCGCCTTGATACCTGCAGGCGGCAGCAGCGTCAGGTAGTCGACGAAAAGCACCTTCGCCCGGGGTGAGCGCTGGCGCAGCGTGCCGCCGACCTCCTTGAGCGACTCACCGACCCCGGCCAGCGCGCGATCGCGGGCGGCGGGATCGAGCTGCTCGCGCAGCCTGCCGCCCAGCAGCGGCACCGCGCGCGCGAACCGTGGCACGCCGGCCGCGAACAGAAACGGGACGTAGCCGACGTCGTTGCCGCCGATCGTCACCGTGACCAACTCCTCCGATCCGTCGAGCGCATCGATCTGCGGAGGAGCACAGTGTTGCGATTCGGTGAAGACGTTCGCGGTGGTTGCGCCCGAGTACGTCACGTCGACCAGATCGAGCCCGAGCTTCTCAGCGACGAGGTGCGGATAATTGCGCGCAGAGCGGCTGGCGGGGAACGGTGCGCCCGCGGCGCGCGGCCCGATTCCGGGGCCCGCCGCCATCGAACTGCCCAGCGCGACATACCGAATCACAGCGAAGGGCTCGATGCCTGCGCCCAGAATCGTTTCGGTATCCGCCCCGCCTGACGCGCGAGGTAGCCTGCGGTCACCGCGGAGGCCATCGCCGCCGCCATCGTCGGCGGATCGGACGCGCGGGTCACGGCCGTGGCCAGCAGCACCGCCGCACAACCCAATTCCATCGCCATCGCGGCGTCGCTGGCCGTGCCGATGCCCGCGTCGAGCACCACCGGAACCCCGGCCTGTTCGACGATCATCGCGATGTTGTGCGGATTGGCGATGCCCAGCCCGGTGCCGATCGGTGAGCCCAGCGGCATGACCGCGGCGCAGCCGATGTCCTCGAGGCGTCGGGCGAGCACCGGGTCGTCGTTCGTGTACGGCAACACGGTGAAACCGTCGTCCACCAATTGTTCGGCCGCCCTGACCAATTCGACGGCGTCGGGCAACAGGGTGCGCTCGTCGGCGATGACCTCGAGTTTGACCCAGTCGGTGTGCAGCGCCTCACGCGCCAGCTGTGCGGTCAGCACAGCCTCGGCGGCACCGCGGCAACCCGCGGTGTTCGGCAGCGGGGTGATGCCGAGCCGGTTCAGCAGGTCCAGCACGCCGGTGCCGCCCTCGGCATCGACGCGGCGCATCGCGACCGTGGTGAGTTCTGTGCCGGACGCGACCAACGCCTCTTCGAGCACTGCGAGGTTGGCCGCCCCGCCAGTGCCGAGAATCAGCCGCGAGCCGAACTCGCGACCGGCAATCGTCAGCTTGGAAGTCGATGAGCCGCTTGCGCGAAGAGCAACAGAATCAGCCACCTTGCACCGCCGTAACCACTTCCACTCGCGCGCCGTCGCTCAGCGCGGTCTCCCATTCGGATCGAGGCACGACCGACCAGTCCACCGCGACCGCGATGCCCTTCTCGGGAAAGCCGAGACTTTCCAGCAGCGCGGCTACGGTCGTGGCCTCGTCGACCTCGATGGCCTCGTCGTTGACGGTCACCTTCATCGCGCACCTACTAAACCAGCATCGGCTAACGGCGCGCCTGTGAGCTCACCGAGGATGGCCTCGGCGGTCCACGGCGCCAACAAAAAACCAGATCTTCCGTGCCCGGCTGCAACCAGCGTGCGCTCGTCGAGCCTACCGACGATGGGCAGGTTGTCCGGTGTCATCGGGCGCAGCCCTGCCGCACACTCGGCCAATTCGTACTCGCCGAGTGCGGGCATCACCGCGCACGCGTCGTCGAGCAGTTCGCGCACGCCCGTCACAGCGGGTGCCGTATCGCGGCCGTGCTCGTATTGAGTGGCACCGACGACCACACCGTCGTTGCGGGGCACCAGGTACACCTGCCGCCCGTGCACCCGCGCCCGGATCACTCGCTTCGGCACCGGCATGCATCCGCGACGCCACCGCAGCCTCAGCACCTCGCCCTTGACCGGCCGGATCGGCAGACCGGGCCACAATGCGGGCGCGTCGATGCCATTGGCGATCACCACGGTGTCATCATCCAGTTCAGTCAAGTCGGCGATTGGCGGCGCCCAGGTCACCCCGAGCCGTTCACAGTGCGCGGCCAGCGCCTCGACGATCGCCCGATTGTCCACGGCCAGTTCGGTTTCAGCGAGAAAGCCGTGCCGGATGCCCTGCGCCAGAAGCGGTTCGACATCGCGCGCGGCCGACGTCAACGTCACGGGATGGCCCTGCGCAGCAAGCCACTCGCCGACGGTCTTCAGGTCGGCGGCGTCGGCCCTGTCGACGGCGACCACCAGGGATTCGCGTGAGGTGACGACGTCGTCGGGCAGACCGTCGAGAAAACCCTGGTGCCACAGCGCCAGCGACGCGAGCCCGAGACGCAGCAGACGTTCCTCACCCGGCCAGCCCTCGCTGTGCGGGGCCAGCATGCCGCCTGCGACCCACGATGCGCCGGTGACGCCGCTGCGGTGCACGCGCACGGTCCAACCGTCGAGCGCGGCGCGGCGGGCGACGGACAGCCCAATGACGCCGCCGCCAACGACGGCGAGCGATCCCTTGGTCAACTTTCCTCCCTTCGCCGGCATGACCCGGATCAGGTTTGACGGTAAGGGCGTGGCGCGCCCACTCTCAGTCCCCGCTCCAAGGACTCCCGTGTCGGTGCCCAACGTTACTCGGGATCGACGCGCTAGCGTTCCCGGTGTGCACAAACCATCGGAAAGATTGGCCGCGGCGTCGTTGTACTTGTGCACGGATGCCCGACGCGAGCGCGGTGACCTGGCCGAATTCGCCGATCACGCGCTGGCGGGCGGAGTCGACATCATCCAGCTGCGCGATAAGGGCTCGGCTGGGGAGCAGCAGTTTGGTCCGCTCGAGGCGCGGTTCGAACTCGAAGCGCTCGAGGTGCTCGCCGACGCGGCCCGGCGCCACGACGCCCTGCTTGCCGTCAACGACCGCGCCGACGTCGCGCTGGCATCGGGCGCCGACGTGCTGCACCTCGGCCAGGACGACCTGCCGTTGGCGGTGGCGCGCGACATCGTGGGTGCGGGCCCGGTGATCGGCCGGTCAACCCACGACATCGCCCAGGTCAAGGCCGCCACGGCCGAAGAGGTCGACTATTTCTGCGTCGGCCCCTGCTGGCCGACACCGACCAAGCCGGGGCGAGCCGCGCCCGGCCTCGACCTCGTCCGCGCCACGGCCGAATTGGGAACGGACAAGCCCTGGTTCGCCATCGGAGGCATCGACGCGCAGCGCCTGCCCGAGGTGCTTGCTGCAGGCGCAAAGCGAGTCGTCGTCGTGCGGGCGATCACGGCGGCAGAAGATCCCCGCGCCGCCGCGGAAGGGCTCAAAGCTCGGCTTGCTGAAGCGGGATAGTCGCCGCCACTTCACGAAGCCGTGTCCAACTCGCGGCGAAACCCGGATGCAATGGCAGATCGTCGACTTCGTCTTCGGCGACCCACCTCAGCTCCGCGCTCTCCCGGTTGGGGATCGTCTCGAGCAGTTCGGCGGCATCGGCGATGACGGTCGTGTACGTCCAGTGGCTGCCGCTCGCGGTTGCGGTCACCACCGTCGTGCGCACGGTCAGTTGGTCGGCGGGCAGTCCGGCTTCCTCGTGAGCCTCGCGAACGGCCGCCTGTTCGGGAGTTTCGTGGCTGTCACGCGCGCCACCGGGCAGACCCCACGTGCCGCCCTGATGGCTCCATGGCGCCCGGTGTTGAAGCAGCACCGCCGCCGAACCGTCGGCCTGCGGCGCGCGCAGCAGCAGACCCGCCGCGCCGTGCTTGCCCCAATAGGCGGCACCGGTGTCGGACACCACCCAACCGTCACCGTCGCCGCGCACGCGTTCAGCTTAGGGAAGAGTGCGACAAGCCACAGACCTCGAATTCCCGCACGCCGGACCTGAAACTCTTAGAATTCTTTTATAGAATTGGCAGTGGTCGGGAAAGTAGCCGGAAATGTGAGGTCCGCGCACACGTGACTGTGGAGTTGGCGCATCCGTCGACCGAACCACTGGCGTCGCGGTCGCATACGACACCAGCGCACCCACGCTGGTGGTTCCTGTGGACGACCCCTGGCCGCATCCTGACGATCGGAGTCGTGCTGTCGGCGCTCGTGATCGCCAGTGCATTTGCCACGTCGACGACGATCAACGACCGCCAGGAAGCTCTCACCACCGTTCTTAATCACACTGAACCGTTGTCGTTTGCGGCCGGGCAGCTGTATACAACGCTGTCGGTGGCCGATGCGGCGGCCGCGACGGCGTTCATCGCGGGCGCCGAACCGCGCGATGTCCGGCAGCGCTACGAGCGGGCGATCACCGACGCGTCGGTCGCTGTCACCCGCGCGTCGAGCGGGCTCACCGATGAACCGATGGTGCAACTGCTGGGCCGGCTCAACGCCCAGCTGTCGGTGTACACCGGACTGGTCGAGACCGCGCGCACCAACAATCGGGCGGGCAACCCGGTTGGCTCGTCGTATCTGTCGGAGGCGTCGTCGTTGATGCAGACGCAGATCCTGCCGGACGCGCAGCGGCTCTACGAGGAAACCTCGCAACAGGTGGACGTCGAAACCACCGCTTCGACAAGGATTCCCGGCCCCGTGATTCTCGTGGTGCTCGCCACGCTGTTGTTCGGCGCCTTCGCGAATCGATGGCTTGCCCGCCGCACCCGGCGACGCGTGAATATCGGCTTTGTTGCAGGCGGACTTGCCGTGCTGATTATGTTGATATGGGTGGGTACGGCGCTCGTGATCTCTACGTCTGACAGCCGCAGCGCGAAAGACACTGCGGCTGAATCACTCAAGACCGTCACGAATCTCGCGATCACCGCGCAGCAGGCCCGCGCCGACGAGACGCTGTCGTTGATCCGGCGCGGTGATGAGAGTGTGCGCAAGCAGTCGTACTACCAACGCATCGACATGATCGCTCAAGAACTGTCGGAGTACCTGTCGCGCGAGGATGCGATCGACAAGAACGATCTCTCCGACGCCGAGCAGCTGTTGAAGCGGTGGCGCGCGGCCGACGACCGGATCAACGCCTACATCGCGGTCGGCAACTACCAGGCCGCCACCCAGGTGGCGCTCGGCACCGGTGAGGACGACTCCACACCGGCGTTCGACAAACTCGATGCGGCGCTGAGCAAGGGCATCGAGGAGAGCCGCAACCAGTTGCGCAACGACATCCTCAACGCACGGCGGGTGCTGTCGGGTGCGACGGTCGGCGCCGCGGCGCTGAGCGTGGTCGCGGCTGTCGCGGTGGCGTTGGGGTTGTGGCCGAGGCTAAGTGAGTACCGGTGATGAGCGCTCGCGCGAAGAACAGACAGCGGGTGATGAGCGCTCGCGCGAAGAACAGACAGCGGGTGATGGCCGCTCTGCTCGCCGCCGTTGCGGTGTTGGGCGGCTGTGCGCAGGGGGCGACGGTGACGCCGGTGCCGGGGGTGACGCTCGCGCCGCCCACGCCGGCGGGTATGGAGGAGGTCCCGCCCGAGCAGGCGTTGGCACCCGCGACCGAGGATCACTGCAATCGCACCGCCAGCCTGCGGCCGTTCACCAATCAGGCAGCGGCGAACGACGCGGTCGCCAACATCCGCGCGCGCGGCAGGCTGATCGTCGGGCTCGACATCGGCAGTAACCTGTTCTCCTTCCGCGACCCGATCACCGGTGAGATCACCGGATTCGACGTCGACATCGCGGGCGAGATCGCGCGGGACATCTTTGGCACCCCCGCACAGGTCGAGTACCGGATCCTGTCGTCGGCCGACCGCATCTCGGCGCTGCAGAACAACCAGGTCGATGTCGTCGTCAAGACCATGACGATCACCTGTGAGCGCAAGAAGCAAGTCAACTTCTCCACTGTCTACCTGAACGCCAACCAGCGGATTCTCGCCCCGCGCGATTCGACGATCTCGCAGCCGTCGGACTTGTCGGGCAAGCGGGTGTGTGTCGCGAAGGGCACCACATCGCTGCGACGCATCCAGCAGATCTCCCCACCACCGATCATCGTCGGCGTGGTGACATGGGCGGACTGCCTGGTGGCGCTGCAGCAGCGGCAGGTCGACGCGGTCAGCACCGATGATTCGATCCTGGCCGGTCTGGTCTCCCAGGATCCGTATCTGCACATCGTCGGGCCAAGCCTCAACGAGGAGCCCTACGGCATCGGCATCAACCTGGAGAACACCGGGTTGGTGCGCTTCGTCAACGGCACCCTGGACCGGGTGCGCCGTGACGGTACGTGGAACACGCTGTATCGCAAGTGGTTATCGGTGTTGGGACCCGCTCCCGCGCCGCCCGTAGCGAGGTACGTCGACTGATGTCCGAGGCGCAGGAATTCGACGACGCCGGCCCAGGCACCCAGCCGGCCAGCTTCGACGATCTGGGCATGGACTCCATGGCCACCATGCGGCCGATGGCCACTCAGGCGGTATACCGCCCGAAACTCGACGACGACAGCGACGGCAGCTCGGCCGACACGGAAGACACCGAACCGCACGATCATTCGACAACGCTGACCCGCGCCCTTTCGCCGACGCGCCGCCTCGGCGGCGGCCTGGTGGAGATTCCGCGGATACCCGCGAAGGATCCGCTCGAAGCGCTGATGACCAACCCGGTGGTGGCCGAGTCGAAGCGGTTCTGCTGGAACTGTGGCCGCCCCGTCGGCCGGTCCTCGGGCGATGGGCACGCGCTGTCGGAGGGTTGGTGCCCGCACTGCGGCAGCGCGTACTCCTTCCTGCCGCAGCTCTCCGAGGCCGACGAGGTCGCCGATCAGTACACGATCAAGGGCTGTATCGCGCACGGCGGCTTGGGGTGGGTGTACCTGGCGTTCGACAAGAACGTCATCGACCGACCCGTCGTGCTCAAAGGTCTGGTGCATGCCGGCGATGCGGAGGCGCAGGCGATCGCGATGGCCGAGCGCCAGTTCCTGGCCGAGGTCACGCATCCAGGGATCGTGAAGATCTACAACTTCGTCGAACACGACGACAAGCACGGCAACCCCGTCGGCTACATCGTGATGGAGTACGTCGGCGGGACGTCGCTCAAGCAGGCCAAGGGCGACCGGCTGCCGGTCGCCGAAGCGATCGGCTTCATGCTCGAGACCCTGCCTGCACTGGGCTACCTGCATTCGATCGGGCTGGTCTACAACGACCTCAAGCCGGAGAACATCATGGTTACCGAGGAGCAGCTCAAGCTGATCGACCTCGGCGCGGTGTCGCGTATCAACTCGTTCGGATACCTCTACGGCACGCCGGGATACCAGGCGCCCGAAATCGTGCGCACCGGCCCGACGGTGGCCACCGACATCTACACCGTGGGGCGCACACTCGCGGCGCTGACCTTGAACCTGCGCACCCGCAAGGGCCGCTACGTCGACGGGCTGCCCGACGACGACCCGGTGCTGATCGAGTACGACTCGTTTGGGCGGCTGCTGCGCCGCGCCATCGATCCCGATCCCCGCCGACGGTTCCAGAGCGCGGAGGAGATGTCGAGTCAGCTGCTGGGCGTCCTGCGTGAGGTGGTCGCGCATGACACCGGGATGCCGCGGTCCGGCCTTTCGACGGTGTTCTCCCCGTCGCGCTCGACGTTCGGCGTCGACCTACTGGTCGCGCACACCGATGTGTACCTCGACGGGCAGGTGCATTCGGAGAAGCTGACAGCACAGGAGATCGTCAAGGCGTTGCCGGTGCCACTGGTCGATCCGGCGGACGTCGGCGCGACGGTGCTGTCGGCGACCCTGCTGTCACAACCCGTGCAGACGTTGGATTCGTTGCGCGCCGCCCGGCACGGTGCAATCGATTCGGAGGGCATCGATCTGTCGGAGTCGGTCGAATTACCGCTGATGGAGGTGCGCGCGCTGCTCGACCTCGGCGATGTCGCCAAGGCCACCCGCAAGCTCGACGACCTCGCGGGCCGGGTCGGCTGGCGCTGGCGGCTGGTGTGGTTCCGCGCTGTCGCCGAGATGCTAACGGCCGACTACGAATCGGCCGCAAAGCATTTCACCGAGGTGCTCGACACGCTGCCCGGTGAGCTCGCACCGAAGCTCGCACTGGCCGCGACGGCCGAGCTGGCGGGCAACCCCGACGAGCGCAAGTACTACAAGACGGTGTGGGCCACCGATAACGGTGTGATCTCGGCGGGCTTCGGCCTGGCACGCGCGCTCTCCGCGGAGGGTGACCGCGACGAGGCGGTGCGCACCCTCGATCAAGTGCCCGCCACCTCAAGGCATTTCACCACGGCCCGCCTGACGAGCGCGGTGACGCTGCTGTCCGGGCGTTCGACGAGCGAGATCAGCGAGCAGCACATCCGCAACGCCGCCCGCCGCGTCGAAGCGCTGCCCGACACCGAGCCACGCGTGCTTCAGATCCGCGCGCTGGTCCTTGGTACGGCGATGGATTGGCTGGCGGATAACACCGCGAGCACCAACCACATCCTCGGCTTTCCGTTCACCGAACACGGTCTGCAATTGGGCGTCGAGGCGTCGTTGCGGGGGCTGGCTCGCGTCGCGCCCACGCAGGCGCACCGCTACGCGCTGGTCGACCTGGCCAACAGCGTGCGACCGACAAGCACCTTCTGACATTTCTCGCATTCGAGTGTGCGTCCTGGGCGCCGACTGTGTATGTACGCAGGGCGGGTTTGTGGATGAATTCTCGCCCAGGCGGCCTAGTCGATCGGACTTGTCGGGTCGGCTCGCCACGCTCCGGCACATGGACACACCATTTCTCGGCAGCGAAGCGATGGCCAGCGGCGCGATGAATCGTCACCAATTGCGTACCCGATTTCGCACGTTATGCCCAGGGGTCTATGTGCCACGCCAGCAGACAGTTTGCTGCATGATCGCATTCATGCCGCTTGGCTCTGGTCATATCGACCGTCGCGGGGTTGGCTGCCGCAGCTCTGCACGGCGCAAGGTGGATCGACGACGACATTCCCGTGGAGCTGGTTCACTCGAATGCACGAACGCCACAGGGTGTATTGACGAGGCGAGACCGTCTACCAGCCGGCGAGGCGGAAGCTCGACAAGGTCTTCGGCTGTCGACATCGGCACGCACCGCTTTCGATATCGGTCGGCGCGAGCGTCTAGACGATGCAATAGCGCACATCGATGCATTGATCCAGGCGACGGGCGTGGCATTGCAGACGTCGAGGCTCTGGCGACGCAACACCCCGGCGCTCGCGGACTTCGCCGGCTCGAGAGTGCTCTGGAATTGGTTGACTCGGGCGCGCAGTTTCCCAGGGAGAGCCGGCCGCGACTGCTTCTGATCAGAAGCGGATTGCCGAAGCCGCAGACCCAGATACCAGTGCTGGCCGAAGGCCGCGTGGTCGCTTACCTCGACATGGACTGGCCGGAGTATGACGGCGACCAACACCGAACTGACAGAAGGCAATACGTGAAAGATATTCGCAGGCACGAGCGTCTGGAGAGCATGGGCTGGATCATTTCCGGGTCGTCGCGGAAGACCACCCCGAAGACGTCATCCGCCGCGTCCGCCGGGTATTGGAGTGCCGCAATGTCAGGAGTTAGTGGTCTCGGCGAATACCTCGAGCACCACCTGGTAACTTTCGAAAGCCCTTGCCGCGCCGGCGTACGCCTCGATGTGGATGAACGTCTCGACGATCTCCTCTTTGGTCACCCCGCTGTTGAGCGCGATGCGCAACTGGCCCTTCAACGGCTCGGTGACACCCAGCATGGCGGCGATGGTGACCGATACCAATGCACGGGTACGGGTGTCGAGGTGCTCAGTGCGTGACCACGAATCCCCGAAGGTGTGTTGGGTGGCGAGCCGTCGGAAGTCGGTGCCGTTGGCGGGTTCGCCAGGGGCGAGCGGAAGAGTCAACGGCTGACCGATCAGACGCTCGGCGTGGTCGAGCGCTTGCTGATACGGGTTGTCGGGCACCGTCATTCGTCGACCACCTCGATGCAGGCCCGCGCGATCGCCAGCTCTTCGTTGGTCGGGATGACGAGCACGGTCGTCGGCGACTTGTCGGCGGAGATCCGGTGGGCGGCCTTCGCGGGGCTGGCGTTGAGATGCTCGTCGAGCTCAATGCCCAGCGCCGCCATCCCGGACAGCGCGTCGCGGCGCACCGCGGCGTCGTTCTCACCGACACCGGCGGTGAACGTGATGACATCGGCGGTGCCGAGCAGAGCCAGGTACGCTCCGACGTACTTGCGCAGCCGGTGGCTGTAGACGTCGTAGGCCAATTGCGCTGCCTCGTCGCCAGATTCGATTCGCTGGTGCAGCACCCGGAAGTCGATCTCGCCGCCGAGACCGCGTACGCCGGACCGGCGGTTCAGCATGGTCTCGATGTCTTCCACGCTCATCTTGGCGCTGCGCCAGAGGTACATGATCACGCCGGGGTCGACGTCGCCGGATCTGGTGCCCATCACCAGACCTTCCATCGGCGTCAAGCCCATCGACGTGTCGACAGGACGCCCGCCGACAATTGCCGACGCCGACGCGCCGTTACCCAGGTGCAGCACGATCTGGCTGAGCGATGCCAGCGGCACGCCCAGAAACTCCGCGGCCTGCTCGCTGACGTATTGATGCGACGTGCCGTGAAACCCGTAGCGGCGGATGTGCCACTGCGCGGCGATATCCCGGTCGATCGCGTATGTTGCCGCGGCGGGCGGCAGATCGTGGAAGAACGCCGTGTCGAACACCGCGATGTGCGGCAGGTCCGGCAATGCCTTGCGGGCCACGTCGATGCCAAGCACCGCAGGCGGGTTGTGCAGCGGCGCAAGCGGAGACAGCTCGTCGAGCCTGGCGACGAGTGCATCGTCCACCAACGTCGGCCGATACAGATCCGGCCCGCCGTGCACGACGCGATGCCCGACCGCGACGAGCCCAAGCGTTTCGAGGGGTTGTCCGGACGCCGCGAGCTGCTCGAACACGGTCTGGATCGCCGCGGCGTGGTCGGGTACCTGCCCCTCACCGATCCGCTCGACGATGCCGTCGGCCACCGTAGAGGCCGAACCAGGCTCGACGACAGCGTATTTCACCGACGACGAACCGGAGTTGAGCACAAGGACGCTGCCCGTCATGAGACGCCCTGCGCCTGGATCGCCGTGATGGCCACGGTGTTGACGATGTCCTCGACCAACGCCCCGCGGGACAGGTCGTTCACCGGTTTGTTCAAGCCCTGCAGCACCGGGCCGATGGCGATCGCGCCCGCGCTGCGCTGCACCGCCTTGTAGGTGTTGTTGCCCGTATTGAGGTCGGGGAAGATCAGCACCGTCGCCCGGCCCGCGACCTTGGAGTCGGGCATCTTGGTCTTGGCGACCGAAGGGTCGACCGCCGCGTCGTACTGGATCGGTCCTTCGACGAGCAGACCGGGATCGCGTTGACGCACCAATTCGGTTGCCGCCCTCACCTTGTCGACGTCTGCGCCGGAACCGCTGGTACCGGTCGAGTACGACAGCATGGCCACCCTCGGGTCGATGCTGAACTGTGCGGCGGTACGGGCGGAGGAGATCGCGATGTCGGCCAGTTGCTCCGAGGTCGGGTCGGGCACGATCGCGCAGTCGCCATAGGCCAGCACCCTGTCGGACAGACACATCAGGAAGATGCTGGACACGGTGGACACGTCGGGCATCGTCTTGATGATCTCGAACGCGGGGCGGACGGTGTGCGCCGTGGTGTGCGCGGCACCCGACACCATGCCGTCGACCATGTTGTTGTGCACCAGCATGGTGCCGAAATACGAAACATCGTGGATGATCTCACGAGCCTGCTCGACTGTGACGCCCTTGTGCTTGCGCAGTTCGGCGTACTGTTCGGCGAACTTGTCGCACAGCTCGCTGGTGCGTGGGTTCAGCACCGCGGCCGCCGATAGATCGACGCCGAGTTCTGCCGCGCGAGAACGAACCTGGGGCTCGACGCCGAGGATCGTCAGCTCGGCGACGCCGCGCTGTAACAACCTGCCTGCCGCCTTGAGGATGCGGTCGTCGTCGCCCTCGGGCAGCACGATGCGTTTGCGGTCCGAACGTGCGCGGTCGAGCAATTGGTAGGTAAACATCTGCGGCGTCACCACGGACGGGATCGGGATCGACATCCGGGCAACAAGATCCGCTGTGTCCACGTGGTTGTCCATCAACGCCAAAGCGGTGTCGATCTTGCGCTGCGAGGTCGCCGTGACCCGCCCTCGCGCCGCAGCCACCCGACTCGCCGTCTCGAACGTGCCGAATCTCGTCTCGATGATCGGCAGCCGCAGACCGAGCCCCTCCACCAGCGACGTGATCGACGGGTGCAGCTCGAGCCCGCCGTTGAGAATGACACACGACAGCGACGGAAAGCCTTCTGCCGCATGGGCGCTGACCACCGCGAGCACGACGTCGGAGCGGTCGCCCGGCGTGACCACCGCAACACCCTCGGTGAGCCGTTCCACCACATGGTCGGCCGTCATACCCGCCACCAGCACGCCCATCGCCTCGCGGGACAGCAGCGCCTGATCCCCGCGCAGCACCGTACCCTCGACGGCGGCCTGCAGTTCGGCGACCGACGGGGCGACCAGCAGTGGCTCCTCGGGCAACACGTAGGCAGGCGTGCCCAACGCGCGCAGTGCGTCGGCGACCGCCTGCATCTCCGACGGGTCGCACCTGTTGGCCACGACCGCCGCGGTGTGCGCGTGCTCCTCGGCCACCTGGGCGAGACAGACGTCGACGAGCTGGGCGACCTGGTCGGGTGTGCGATCCTTCGCCTTCACCGCCAGCACTATCGGCGCACCCAGATTGGCCGCGATCCGCGCGTTCGTCGACAGCTCGCTCGGTGTGCCGACGTCGGTGTAGTCGCTGCCGACAATCAGCACCGCATCGCACCGGTCGGCGACCTGGTGGTAGCGGTCCACGATGTCGGCGAGCGCGGCGTCGGGATCTTCGTGCAGCTGCTGGTAGTTGACGCCGACACAGTCCTCGTACGGCAGGCCCGCGGTGGTGTGGGACAGCAGCAGCTCGAGGATGTAGTCGCGCTTCTCACTCATCCGGGTGATCGGGCGGAAGACGCCGACTTTCGCGACGGTGGCGGCCAGCCGGTGCAGAATGCCGAGCGCGATCGTCGACTTGCCGGTGTCACCCTCAGGCGAAGCCACGTAGATGGCGGTGGGCACGCCTGAAGCCTAGGGCAACGTCAGCTGGCGGTCAGGTCCACCGGTAGGTCCACGGTCGCGAGCAAGCCCCGATGATCCGAGCCGGGCAGCACGACCGTCCAGGCCGAGGATGCGCTGCAGTTGCGCACAAGGACGTGGTCGATGCCGATCACCGGTGGACGCCACGGCTTACTCGGATACGTGCGAGTCAGCCCCGCGCCCGCCTGTTCGGCGGCATCGCGGTACCCGTCGGTGAGCAGCTCCCGGAACGGCCGCATGTCGTAGGTGCTGTTGAAGTCGCCCGCCACGATCACCGCGCCCGCGCCCGCGATGTGCGCGAGTTGCTGCTGCGTGGCCGGGAATTGCGCAATGTCCTGGCGGAAGTAGTCGATCGATTGCACCCAGGGGGCGGCGAAGTGCACAGCGACCACGATCGGGTCGTTGACCACTCCGGGCACTCGTAGCCGGGCCCTCAGCATCGACAGCGTGTAACCGCCGATCGGCCCCGCGTCGACGATCGGGTACCGACTCCACACCCCGATACCGCCCGCCAGCTCGCGGGGATCGATGATCCGATGCGGAAACGTCGCTTCGAGGCCCGCCGCCGACAGCCCCGCGGCCGCCTCGGGCGTCATTTCCTGAACCGAGAGCACGTCGGCCGACTGAACCGCCAGCGCGACGATTGCGCGCGGATCCGCTTGTCCCAATCCGAGATTCGCGGTGAGAACGCGGATGGCGACGGTAGGCATCGCGACCTTGTCGGGTCCGAGGTAGCGGGGCGCCTGGATGCCGATCAGCACCAGGCACAGAATCGCGGCGAGCAGCGTCAGCAGCCACCGCCGCGCGACGACCAGCAGCAGCATCCCGACGGGTCCCGCGAGCATCAGATACGGCGACGCCGCGGCGAGGACCAGCACGGGGTCGCCGTCGACCGGAAGGTAGCGGGCGATCAGCCCCACGACGGCGCCCGCGACCGCCAGCATTCCAAGGGCGGTCGCAGGCCAACGAATCAGCCGAGCCGCCGGAGTCTCGGCTCCAAATCCTTGCCGAAAAATTCGAGGAAGCGGCGCTGGTCATGACCCGGCGCGTGGAACACCAGGTGGTTGAGACCCCAGGTCACGTACTGGCCGACCTTTTCGACGGCCTCGTCGGGATCCGACGCGACGATCCATCGCTTGGCGACCTGCTCGATGGGCAGCGCGTCGGCGGCCTTCTCCATCTCGATCGGGTCGTCGATCGAATGCTTCTGCTCGGCAGTCAGCGACAGCGGCGCCCAGAACCGGGTGTTCTCCAGGGCCAGCCCGGGGTCGGGATCGTAGGAGATCTTGATCTCGATCATCCTGTCGATGTCATCGGGATTGCGGCCTGCGGCCTCCGCGCCCTCTTTGACCGCCGGGATCAGCTTGTCCTTATAGAGCTCCTCGCCCTTACCCGACGTGCAGATGAACCCGTCACCCGCCCGGCCCGCGTACTTGGCCACCACCGGCCCACCCGCGGCGATGTAGACGGGGATGCCGCCCTCCGGAACGTCATAGATCGAGGCACCCTTGGTGCGGTAGTACTCGCCGTCGAAGTCGACGCGGTCGCCGACCCACAGCTCCCGCATCAATTTCACCGATTCGCGCAACCGGGCGAAGCGTTCCTTGAAGTCGGGCCAGTCGCCCTCGTATCCGGTGGCGATCTCGTTGAGCGCCTCGCCGGTGCCGACGCCGAGGAAGACGCGGTCGGGATACAGACAACCCATCGTCGCGAACGCCTGCGCGATGACGGCGGGGTTGTAGCGGAACGTCGGGGTCAGCACCGACGTGCCGAGGACGAGTCGCTTGGTGCGTTCCCCGACCGCAGCCATCCAGGCCAGCGACCACGGCGCGTGACCGCCCTCATGACGCCACGGCTGGAAGTGGTCGCTGACCGTTGCACTGTCCATGCCGTGTTCTTCGGCCGCGACGGCCAGCTCGACGAGTTCCCGCGGGGCGAACTGCTCCGCAGACGCCTTATATCCCAGTTTCAGTTCAGCCACAGAATCGTTTCTACTCCACCGCCATAAACTCGCCGGATGGCACCGGCTCTGACCACCGTCACTGACAGCGTCCATTTCGTCCACACCGACCTCGTCAACTGGACTCTCGTCACGGACGAGAACGGTGTTTTGCTGATCGACGCCGGGTTCCCCGGCAGTCGCGAGGACGTGCTGGACTCCATGCGCCAGCTCGGCTTCGGCGTCGATGATC
This sequence comes from uncultured Actinomycetota bacterium, assembly GCA_963848855.1. GTDB lineage: Bacteria > Actinomycetota > Actinomycetes > Mycobacteriales > Mycobacteriaceae > Mycobacterium. The sequence continues at coordinate 1,401,706 of CAWKFL010000012.1, read as the reverse complement.
TGCGCGCGATCCTGTTGACGCATGCACACATCGACCACTTCGGCTCGGCCATATGGTTCGCCAAAGCGAATGGCACGCCGGTGTATTCCCATGCCGCGGAGGTGGGGCACTCCAAACGGGAGTATCTGGAGCAGGCGTCACCCGCGGACATCGTCAAGCACATCTGGCATCCGCGCTGGCTCGCCTGGTCACTGGCGATCACCCGCAAGGGCGCGATGACGCACGAAGGCATTCCCTCCACGCTGGCGCTCACCGAAGACATCGCTGCGGGGCTGCCCGGACAGCCGACGGCGGTGCCCACACCGGGCCATACCGGCGGGCACTGCTCGTTCGTGGTGGACGGTGTGCTCGTCAGCGGCGACGCCCTGATCACCGGCCATCCGGTGGCGCCGCGCAACGGGCCGCAGCTACTCCCGAAGCTGTTCAACCACGACCAGCACACCTGTGTTCGGAGCCTGTCCGCGTTGGGCGTGCTCGACACCGATGTGCTCCTGCCGGGCCACGGACCGGTGTGGCGCGGCTCCATCCGGGAGGCCGCCGAGCAGGCGGCGCGGTAGTTCGAACGGCGTTGGCTGGGTGATTGCACGCCTATGATCAGCCTGTCAATAATGCCGAGGCCTGCGGAGGGCTCGGATGGCCGCAGCGGGCATCGTTTGCACATCGTGTGGCGCCGAACCCCTTAGGGCCGGTGCCCGGTATTGCGACGCCTGCGGCTCCCCGCTCACCGGCCAACATACGCACGCGGAATTTAAACAGGTAACGGTGCTGTTCGCCGACGTCGTGGGTTCGATGGAGATCGCTGCGGCGGTTGACGCGGAGCGGTTGCGAGAAATCATGGCCAGGCTCGTCGGTCGGGGCGCGGCGATCGTGCAGCGGTACGGCGGCACGATGGACAAGTTCACCGGTGACGGCTTGATGGCTATGTTCGGAGCGCCGGTTGCCTTGGAGGATTACGCGATTCGCGCATGCCTGGCCGCGCTGGACATGCAGACCGAGACGCGGCGCCTTGCCGACGAAGTCCACCGCCTTGACAGTATCGAACTGCAGCTGCGGGTAGGGCTCAATTCGGGAGAGATTATCGCCGGCGAAATCGGTTCGGGCGTACCGGGTTACACCGCCGTCGGCGAGCAGGTCGGAATGGCTCAGCGAATGGAGTCGCTAGCTCCGCCCGGCGGCGTGATGCTCAGCGAGTCCACGGCACGGCTGGTCGAGCATTCCGCCGAACTGGAATTAACTCAGCTGCTCCACATCAAAGGAGCCGAGAAACCAATTCCGGCGCGCAGACTACGGGCCATCGCGCCGCACCATCCGCTCGTCGGCGGAGCCGAGTCAAGCTTGGTCGGACGGCGGAAGGACCTTGCCACTGTCGAGGCGTTGATCGATCGCACATTGGGCGGTCACGGTGCCGTGGTGGGGCTGGAGGGGCCGCCGGGTATCGGCAAGTCCAGGCTCGCCCGAGAGGCTGCAACGCTATCGGCTGGCCGTGGGCTCGAGGTGGTGTGGAGCTTCTGTGAGTCGCATGCCTGCGACGTTCCCTTCTACGCCGTGACACGGCTGCTGCGCGCAGCGATGGGGACGGGAGACCTTGACGGCGCTTCCGCCCGGGTGCAGGTGCGGAAGCGTCTGCCGGATGTCGACGATGTGGATCTTCTGCTGCTCGACGATCTTCTCGGCATAAGCGACCCCGCGGTGGCGCTACCCCAGATGGTTCCGGATGCTCGGCGACGCCGCCTGACCGCACTGATCAACGCCGCACCTATGGCTCGCACGGACTCGGTGCTCTACATCATCGAGGATGTGCACTGGATCGATGAGGTCAGCGAAGCCATGTTGGCGGACTTCCTTGCGGTCATCCCGAATAGTCCTTCAATGGTGCTGATCACCTACCGCCCGCAATACCAGGGAATATTGAGGCAGGCGCCAGGTGCACAGACGATAGCGCTTGAACCGCTGAGTGATTGGGAGATCTCGGCGTTGCTCGCGGAGATGGTGGGTACGGATCCTTCCGTCGGCGATCTGGCCACGACCGTGGCCGATCGGGCCGCAGGGAACCCGTTCTTCGCCGAGGAGATGGTGCGGGATCTGGTCCAGCGTGGCGTGCTCACCGGCAGCCGCGGCGACTATTCGTGCCACACGAATGTCGCCGAGGTCAGCGTGCCTGCCACCGTGCAAGCTGCCATCGAGGCGCGCATCGACCGGCTCACCGGCGGGGCCAAGCGAACGTTGAACGCCGCGGCCGTCATCGGATCGCGCTTCGGCTTACAGCTTTTAACCGCGGTTGGGATCGATCCGGACTTCGACGAGCTGCTGGGGGCGGAATTGATCGAACAGGTGAGGTTCGCCCCGTATGGCGAATACACCTTCCGGCATCCACTGATTCGCGCAGTGGCATACGAATCGCAGCTGAAATCGGATCGCGCCCACGTACACCGGCGGCTCGCCGACGCAATCGAATCCGGCAGCCCGGAATCGGCAGACCCAAACGCGGCGCTCATCGCCGAACATCTCGAGGCCGCAGGTGACCTTCCTGCCGCGTACAACTGGCGCATGCGGGCAGGCGCTTGGTCGACCAATCGCGATATCACTGCAGCGCGAATCAATTGGGAGCGTGCGCGCCAGATCGCCGATTCGCTGACGACTGATGACCCGGACTGCTCGGCGATGGGCATCGCCCCGCGGACCATGCTGTGCGTAAGCGCCTGGCGAACGGTACATGCGAACAGCTCCGGCCACTTCGAGGAGCTGCGCGCATTGTGTGCGCAGGCCGGCGACAAGCCCTCACTGGCCATCGCCATGACGGGGCTGACGACCGAGCTCCTGTCCGTGGGAAGGTACGTGAGGCGTCGCGCCTCGCGTCCGAACAGATGGCGGTGCTCGACTCGATCGGCGACCCGACCCTGACAATTGGGGCGGCTTACGTCGCGATCGTCCCCAAGATCAACACCGGTGATATCGGCGACGTTCTGCGGTGGTCGCAGACCGTCATCGATCTAGCCGAGGGTGATCCGGCCAAGGGCGCCAACTTCGCAATGGGATCACCGTTGGCGGCGGCGTTGGGATATCGCGGAGTCGCCCGATATTGGCTGGGCCGTCCCGGGTGGCGCGAGGACCTCGACGACGCCCGTGCGATGGCCCGAAGCCGCGACCCGATAACCCATGGATTGATCGCTGCATGGACGTACGGTCTCGCGATCGCTAGCGGCGTCCTTCGGGCTGACGATGAGGCGGTGTGCGAGATCGAGGGGACGCTGCAGTGCGCCCAGGGATTCAGCGACGACACGGCGCTGAGCAGCATCAGATACTTCCTCGGTTTGACACTGGTGCATCGCGACGCCCCGACAGACCGCGAACGCGGGCTCGAACTCCTTGTGCAGGTTCGCGATACGTGGCTGCGCGAACGGACTCGACTGTATCTACTTCCGTACGCGGACGTTGCCACCGCCCGGGAGATGGCCAGGCGCGGCGACCTCGATGGCGCCATCCCGAAAATGCGCACGACCGCGGACAATCTTGTCCAGACCGGACAGCTGGTGTCGTACGTCCTGGCCCTCGGCACTTTGGTGGAGACGCTTCTGACGCGTGGCGCCGAGGGTGATGTTGCCGAAGCACAGGCCGCCATCGACCGATTGGCGGGCCTGCCGTCTACGGAGGGCTGGGCACTGCGCGACACCGGGTTACTGCGGCTGCGCGCCCTGCACGCCCGCGCCAGTGGCGACGACCCTGCCTACCGGGATTTGGTGAGTCGCTATCGCACGATGGCGAAATCGCTCGGCTTCGAAGGACACATCGCGATGGCCGATTCGATGTAACTTCACAGCCACAGCTGTCGATAGATGTCCGGTCGAACGGCTCGTGCCTCGGGAAGGAACCACGCGAGCGGCCATACGTGTAACTCACCGTCGCGGAGGACGAAGGTGAAGTCGGCGCCCGGTGTCGCCAACGCTTTGTCCTGCAGGACAAGGCGGTAAACACTAAAGTGCCGCCGGCCGAGTCGCCGAAACACTGACATTCTCGGCGTACATCATCGCCAGATCACCAGCGAGCCGCTCGTACTCCGAGAGCCGCCGAGCCGACGGCGGCCAGTAGTCATACCGCGCAAAATCCACCAATTCTCGCGGCGTTGCGACGCCCCTCAGCGTCCGCCTGGCCATCACCATCAGAGCGTCTTCGCGGGCGGCCGTGTTCTTCGGCTCGTGGGTCAGCCCGATCTCACGCAGCGCAGGCTCGACCACGTCACGGATGTCCTCGTCGTCCGCGTTCCTGATCGATACCGCGGCCAACATCCGCAACGACGGACCGTCTCCCCCTGCCGCCAGGACGTCGCTTGTCGCTCTGATGAGGTCGGCGGCGTATGCGCGGTCGACGCTCCATAGCGTGACCACCTCACCCATCTTCGCCACGGCAGTCTCGACGTCGTCAGGCATCATTTGTGTTCCGCCGCAAGGTCTTAAGCCAGGGTTTCGTAGCCGAGCAGGAAGATCGCGGTGAGGCACAGCCCGCAAGAAATCACGACGGTCGGCATCAAGATCATGCTGTCGAGTTCGTCGTCGTCGAGCACATCGCCCTCGAAACGGCCGAACAGCACCCGCGCCACCCCAGTCTTGCGGAACGCGCGCACCAGGCCTCGCACCGCCTTGGTGTTCCGTCTACGGCCGATGAACACCCGTGACGCGATACCGAAGCCAAACGTCAGCACGGCGGCCGCAAGCAGCAGCCACCCGACCGTCGTCTGCGTAATCGACACAACCTCCCGGCGTCCCCGACACCTGTGGGTCAGCCTATAGGCCGAGGTGTTCGCGCAGGGTATAGCCGGCGTATTCGGTTCTGAACGCGCCGCGCTCCTGCAGTATCGGTACCACCCGGTCGACGAATTCGTCGAGCCCGTGAGGCGTGAGGTGGGGCACGAGGATGAAGCCGTCGCAGGCATCGGATTGCACGTGCAGATCGATCTCCTCGGCGACCTGGGCCGGTGTCCCGACGAACTGCTGGCGGCTGGTGACCGCGATGACCAGTTCCCGGATGCTCAGGCGGTCGGCCTCGGCGCGTTCGCGCCATTTCGCGGCGACGGTTTTCCGGTCGCCGTGGCGGACCCGGCCCTGTGTGACGGTCGGATCGTCGGCAGGGTCGATGTCGGGCAGCGGACCGTCGGGGTCGTAGGCGGACAGGTCACGCTGCCACACCTGTTCGAGCATCGCGATCGCAGTCTGCGGGCTGACCTGCTGGTACCGAATGCGCCGGGCACGGTCGGCGGCTTCCTGCGCGGTGTCGCCGAGCACGAACGTCGCGGCAGGAAACACTTTGAGCTGGACGGGATTCCGCCCGTACGACACCGCTCGGCCCTTAACGTCGGCGTAGTAACGCTGGCCGGCCTCGAGCGCGGAGTGCAGCGTGAAGAGCGCATCGGCATGCTTGGCGCCGAACGCCCGCCCGTCGGCAGAATCGCCCGCCTGCAACAACACCGGCTGGCCCTGGGGCGGCGATGGCAGCGTGGCGACGCCGCGAACATTGAACTGGGTCCCGTCGTGCTCGACCTGCCGAATGCGGCTGGGCTCGACGTAGATTCCGCTGTCGCGGTCGGCGGCCACCGCGTCGGCGGCCCAGCTGTCCCAGAATTTGCGCGCGACGGTAATGAACTCCTCGGCGCGGTTATAGCGATCGGCGTGGTCGAGGAAACCGCCGCGGCGGAAGTTCTCGCCGGTGAAGGCGTCCGATGAGGTGACCATGTTCCAGCCGGCACGCCCGTCGGACAGATGGTCCAGCGTCGCGAACTGCCGTGCCACTTCGAACGGTTCGTTGAAGGTGGTGTTGATGGTGCCCGTCAGGCCGAGGCGTTCGGTGACCCCCGCAAGCGCCGCCAGCACGGTGAACGTGTCGGGCCTGCCGACCACGTCGAGGTCGTGGATGCGTCCGCGGTGCTCACGCAGCCGCAGCCCTTCGGCGAGGAAGAAGAAGTCGAACATGCCCCGCTCCGCGGTGCGGGCCAGGTGCACGAACGAGTCGAATTCGACCTGGCTGCCCGACTCCGGATCCGTCCACACCGTGGTGTTGTTCACGCCGGGGAAATGAGCGGCGAGGTGGATGGGCTTGCGGTCCTTGCCTTCTCTCATCCGGGCAGCCCCCATCGTTTCGCGATGAGCTCGTGTGACCGCAGCCGGTCGGCATGGCGGTGTGTGACCGACGTGACGACGAGTTCGTCGGCATTCGTGACGCGTTGCAGCGTTTCGAGTTTGTCGGCCACCTCGTCGGGGTTGCCGACGAATTGCGTTGCGGTGCGGTCCTTTACCAACGCCAGCTGCCCGTCGGCCAGGGGCGCAACGTTGTCGGGGTCGGGGTAGGGAATGGCACCGCCGCCCACGCGAATGGAGTACACCCAGTGGCCGTAGCTGGACGCGAGATGGCGGGCGGTCTCGGTGTCGTCGGCCACCACGATGTCCGCCGACACCACCACGTAGGGCTCGGACAGCGCTGCAGAGGGCTGAAATGCGGTGCGGTACGCGTCGATCGCATCGAGGGCGCTGGCCGGGGTGATGTGATAACTCGCGACGAACGGCAACCCGCGCGCGCCCGCGACCTGGGCGCTCTGACCCTTGCTGCTGCCGAATACCCACGGCGTCAGCCCGGCCCGCTCACCCGGCACCGCATGCGCGTCGACACCGTCGATGTCGTAGCTGCCCTCGAGCATGGCCAGGATGTCGGCGACCTGATCGCCGAAGTCCGGCGACACGGCCTCGGGTTGCTGCAGCACCGACATGCGCGCATGAAGACTCGGGTTGCGCATCAGCGCGGTCATGTCGAATGGCGGCGGCACGATCACACCGTCGACGTCGCGCCACTCCTGCGGCGGCTTGGGTCGCGGCTTTCGATCGCTGTCTTTGAGCGCCTCCCTGCGCCTCTGACCGGAGCGCCCGACACCGAGGTCGATGCGGCCGGGATGGAAGGCCTCGAGCATCCCGAAACTCTCCACGACAGCGACAGCGGTGGTATGGCCGAGTTGCACCGCGGCCGCGCCGACGTGAATATCGTTGGTGGCGGCGGCGATCTGGCCGATCAGCACGGCAGGCGATGAGCTGGCGACGGCGACGAAGTGATGTTCGGCGATCCAGTAGCGCTTGTATCCCCATTGCTCGGCGTGCTGGGCAAGGTCGACCGTGTTGCGCAGCGCGGATGCCGCGTCGCAGCCCTCGCTGATCGGCGCAAGGTCGAGGATCGACAGCGGAACACTCATGTCGGTTTCACCTTCACATACCTGTTGTCGGCGACCGGCAGGCCAAGCCGCTCGCGAAGCGTCTCACCGTCGCGGTAGCTGGTTCGGAAGCGTCCTGCCTCCTGCAGCAGCGGCACCACTTCGTCGACGATGACGGGAAGATCTGTGGCGTTCACGGCGGGCCGTAGCCGCACACCGTCGATGCCGTGCCGTTGCCATCTTGTCACAAGATCCACCAATTGCGTTGGGCTGCCGTCGAATACCAGCGCATCCGAGCGTTCGTCGGTGACCCCCGAGAACGACACGAAGACGTCGGCGTAGATCTTCAGGTCGGTGCCACCCGCCCGGGTGATCTCGCCGAGAATTGCGGTCAGCGATTCGCCGCTCTGCGGGGTGATGAAGATCAGATCAGCACTGCGGGAAGCGAACTCGTAGATCGGCGTGGCGTGTGCAAGCGCGGCGACGACGGGCTGACCCTGTGGCGGCCGTGGGGTGATCGACGGGCCTTTGACCGAGAAGTGCTCGCCAACGAAGTCGATGTAGTGCAGCTTCTCGCGGTCGACGAATCGGCCGGTGGCCTCGTCGCGGATGACCGCGTCGTCCTCCCAACTGTCCCAGAGCCGTCTCACGACCTCGACGGCCTCGGATGCCTCGCCGAACAGGTCCACGCCCGCGATGTCGCGCCGCCCGAACAAGGCTGCCTCGTGTGGGGTGCCGCTGACCCTGACCTGCCAACCCGCTCGGCCGTGGGAGACGAAGTCAAGTGTGGCAATGGCTTTCGATACGTGGAAGGGCTCGGTGTGGGTGACTGTGGCGACCGGGATCAGGCCGATGTGTTGTGTCGCGGGCGCTACTCTGGCGGCGACGAGCACCGCGTCGAGCCTGCCTGCGAGCCAGTGGGGTTCGATTTCTGGACGGCGCCGGCGCTGAGGGGTGAGCGAGTCGTCGAACGTCACGAAATCCAGGAGCCCGCGTTCGGCGGTGGCGGCCAACTGCGCCCAATACCTGCCGCTGGTGACGGGCAGGGCGTCGGGTGAGTGTCGCCAGGCTTCCGGGTGCCAGCCGTATCCGTCGAGTGCGACCCCGAGATGCAGATGATCGCTCATGGAAGCGCCTTTGCAAATGCGATCGGAAAGACATCACCCTCGGCGGGCAGCGGCTCAGAGAGTCGGGTGTAGCCGAGCGACTCATACAGCGCCTCGGCCTCGTGCTGGTGATCACCGGTTGTCAGGTAGACGCGGCGATAGCCGCGCGCGATGATCTCGGCTTCGAGTTGGGTCACGAGCGCCTTGCCGTGACCGCGCCGCCGGTGTCGGCTGTCGGTCCAGATGCGCTTGAGCTCGGCCGTCGTGGCGTCGAAGCGGCAGAAGGCGCCGCCGGCGACGGGTTGCCCATTGAGGAGGCCGATCAGAAATCCGCCGTCCGGTGCGGCGAACTCTTCAGCGGGATATCCGCGCAGCCAGTTCGCCACCGCCGCCTCGGGGGCAGCATAGCGCTGTGAGTACTCGACGACCAGCTCAGCAAGCAGCGGGTCGGCCAGCGGATCATTCTGGCCGACCGTCACGAATCGAAGTTGATTCACTGCTGGCACGAACATCACTTAAATGTCTAACGCCGATGACCGGGCCGCATTCCAGAGTCGCCGATTAACTCAAGAAGATCGGAAGTCGCCGCAGGTCGCAAGAAAGGGCGCAGGCGGCCGACCACCGTGCGACGTCGGCTTGACGAGTCTGTCAGTTGGTGCGCTGGCTCAAAGGCTCAACCGCTAGGCTGCCACGTGGTAATGCCTGCCGGGCGTTGGAAGAGGTGGGCGATCGTGCGCGGAACTCCAGTTACTCCCGTCGCCGTTGTCGGCATGGCGTGCCGGCTTCCCGGCGGCATCGACTCCCCCGAGGCGTTGTGGGATGCGGTGCTGGGCGGCGACGACCTGGTCACGGAGGTACCTCCGGACCGGTGGGACATCGAGGACCACTACGACCCAGAGCCGGGAGTGCCAGGCCGGTCGATCTCGAGGTGGGGCGGATTTCTCGCCGACCTGGCCGGGTTCGACGCATCGTTCTTCGGCTTCAGCGACCGCGAAGCGGCCGCGATCGACCCCCAACACCGTTTGCTGCTCGAGACTTCCTGGGAGGCCATCGAACATTCCGGCATAGCTCCAGCCTCGCTGGCCGGCACGTCAACTGGTGTATTCGTCGGGTTGTCACACGAGGACTACACCGTCGTCAGCCGTGACGTGGGGGCGCTGCACGACGCCTACGGATACCCCGGCACCACCTTCAGCATGGCTTCTGGGCGAATCGCGTACGGGCTGGGGCTGCGCGGTCCGGCCGTGACGGTGGATTCGGCGTGCTCGACCGGTCTGCTGACCGTCCACATGGGGTGCCGCAGCCTGCACGAGGGAGAAAGCGATCTCATCTTAGCCGGCGGCTGTGTCGTGATGATGATTCCCGACATCACGACATCGGCGTCGGCGATGGGCATGCTGTCACCGCGGGGGCGCTGCCGCCCGTTTGACGAGGGCGCGGACGGGTTCGTGCGGGGTGAGGGATGTGCGATGGTTCTGCTGAAGCGTCTGCCGGACGCGTTGGCCGACGGTGACCGGATCCTTGCGGTGGTGCGAGGCACCGCTGCCAACCAGGATGGCCGCACCAAGACCATTTCCAGGCCGTCGTTGGAGGCGCAGGCCGAGGTCTACCGCGCGGCGCTTGAGGCGGCGGGCATCGACCCGGAAACCGTTGGCATGGTGGAGGCCCACGGGACCGGCACACCGGTCGGCGACCCGATCGAGTTCGGCAGCCTGTCCGAGGTTTACGGCACGGGCGGAAACCCGTGTGCGCTCGGCTCGGCCAAGAGCAACTTCGGGCACACCGAGTGCGCTGCGGGCACGGTCGGTTTGATAAAGGCGATCCTCTCGCTGCGGAGCGGTGTGGTCCCGCCGATGGTGCATCACACCCGATTGCCCGATGACCTGGCCCGGATCGAAACGGGCCTGTTCGTGCCGAATGAGGTCACGTCGTGGCCGTCGCGACCCGGCCAGGCACTGCGACGCGCCGCCGTGTCGTCGTACGGCGTGACCGGAACCAACGCGCACGCGGTAGTGGAGCAAGGTCCGGAGGAAGCGCAGCAACAGGATCTCTCGCCCGCAGGCCCACTGCTGTTCGCGATTTCCGCCACGTCCACCGAAGCGCTTCGCCAGTCCGCAGGGCGACTAGCGGATTGGGCAGGTAACCAGATGGACCGGCTGGCGCCGTCTGATCTGGCGTACACATTGGCTCGCCGGCGCGCACACCGCCCGGTACGCGCCTTCGTGATCGCCTCCGATCTCGCAGAGCTCGCCGACCGCTTGCGCCGCCTCGCCGGGGACGACAACCTGTACCCGCCGGCGGTGGGCCAGGATGATCGCGGACCCGTATGGGTCTTCTCGGGGCAGGGCTCGCAATGGCCTGCGATGGGGGCGCGCCTGCTGGCGCATGAACCCGCCTTCGCCGCAAGCGTCGCCGAGATCGAACCGCTGATCGCTCGCGAGTCCGGGTTCTCCGTAACCGAGGCGATGTCCGCCCCGGAGACAGCCACTGGCATCGATCGGGTGCAGCCGGTCCTGTTCACCATGCAAGTCGCGCTCGCGAACACGATGCGGTCCCACGGGGTGCAACCGGGCGCGGTCATCGGGCACTCGATGGGCGAGGCAGCTGCAGCTGTCGTCGCCGGGGCCCTATCCCTGGAAGACGGAGTGCGCGTCATCTGCCGCCGCTCACGCCTGATGCGCCGGATCGCCAGCGCCGGGGCGATGGCCTCCGTCGACCTGCCCGCCCAACGGGTGCGCGAGGAACTGGCTGCACGCGGCGTCGGCGACGTCGTCGTGTCGGTGATTTCTTCGCCGCAGTCCACCGTCATCGGCGGGGCGCCCGACGCAGTCCGTGATCTGGTAGCCGCGTGGGAGTGTCGCGACATCATGGCACGCGAGGTGGCGGTGGATGTCGCCTCTCACTCAGCTCACGTCGATCCCATCCTCGCCGACCTGTCCGACGAACTCGCACAGCTCGCCCCGATGGCCCCGACAGTGCCGTATTACAGTGCCACACTGGATGATCCGCGTGCCCAGCCGGCCTGGGATGCACCTTATTGGGTCGACAATCTGCGGCAGCCGGTGCGGTTCGCCGCGGCGGTGCAGGCCGCGCTGGAAGACGGATACCGGGTTTTCGGCGAGTCCTCCCCTCACCCGTTGCTCACCCGCGCCGTGGAACAGACCGCTGCGGCCACCGATATCCCGGTGCAGACCCTGGCCTTCATGCGCCGCGAGCAGCCACTGCCGCACGGACTGCTCGATTTCGTGGGGGACCTTTACTGCGCGGGCGCCGCGGTGGACTTTTCGGCGCTGCATCCCAGCGGCAGGTTGGTGGATGCGCCGCTGCCCATCTGGACTCATCGTCAGCTGCTCGTCGGGTCCAGCGGCGAGCGGAAACGACCCGACGGTGCACGCACGATCGTTGTACACCCCCTACTGGGCGCGCACGTGCGACTCCTGGAGGAGCCGGAGCGCCACGTCTGGCAGAGCGATGTCGGCACCGGCGCACTTCCGTGGCTGGGTGAGCACCGCGTGCACAACGTTGCCGCCCTTCCCGGGGCGGCCGTATGTGAGATGGCGCTTTCCGCTGCCTCGGCGGTGCTCGGTGATCACTGCGAGGTCCGCGACGTCGACTTCGAGCAGATGCTGCTGCTCGACGAGCAGACTCCGGTAACGACCTCCGCGTCGGTCGATTCATCGGGTGCAGTCAGTTTCGTCGTGCAGGCCGACCACGACGGCGAACATTCGCGGCGGGCCTCCGCGGTCTTGCACGGCATGGACGAAAAGCAAGCGCCGAGTGTGGATCTGGGCGCGCTGTTGGCTGCGCATCCAATGCGGACGGACGGCGCGCAGATCCGGGATCGGTTGGACAAGCGCGGCGTCAGGTACGGTCCCGCGTTCGCGGGACTGGCGGCCACCCATGCCACCGCCGGACAGTCCCGCACCCTGCTGGCCGAGGTCCGGCTGCCCGCCTCCGTTCGTGCGCAGCAGGACGCCTACCGAATTCATCCCGCGTTGCTGGATGCGTGCTTCCAATCGGTCGCCGCCCATCCGTCGGTTATGGACCGCGGCGACAGCGGCCTGCTCCTGCCGTTGGGGGTGCGTCGACTCCGCGCCTACGGCCCGGCGCGAGATGGCCGCTACTGCTTGGTCCGGATCACTTTCGGCGACGGCACAGAGGTGCAAGCGGACCTCGATCTCCTCGACGAGTCTGGCACAGTCGTAGTCAGCGTCCGTGGCCTCCGGATGGACAGTAGCGCCGCCGAGGACACCGAACGCCGGCTGGCCGAACGTATGCTGACCATCGAGTGGCAGGAGGCCGAGCTACCGCCCACCCGGGATGGCGATCTCGGTCACTGGCTGCTGATCAACACCTGCGAAACCGAGGACCTCCTGACCACGAGGCTCGCTGATGTGTTGAAAGCCAGTGGTGCGCACTGTGATTGGCTCAGCTGGCCTGAACATGCCGATCATTCGTCGTGCGTCGACCGGGTGGCCGGCCCCCTGCGGGCAGGCGACGTGGATGGCCTGGTGGTCGTTTTTCCCTGCCCCGACGGCAGCCCGGACGTAGGCGGCCTTGACCGGGCCCGCGAGCAGGTCCGCCATTTGTTACGGATCGCGCGCGAACTGATCGAACTGCCGGGCGAAGCCCCACGCCTCTACGTGTTGACCAGGGCAGCACAGGCGGTGCTGCCCGGCGACCAGGTCAATCTGGAGCAGGCAGGGCTGCGCGGCCTGCTGCGAGTGATCGGGGCGGAGCATCCGCAATTGCGTCCCACACAGATCGATATCGATGTTCGGTGTGCTCCCGAAGAGGTTGCTCTGGAACTGCTTTCGGGTTCGGACGAGGATGAAACCGCATGGCGCGGCACCCTGCGCTATGCGGCACGCCTAAGGATGTCACCGCTGCGTGCGGACGAGCGCCGGATAACCACCGTCGACCCGGGGCATCAGGGCATGCGAATGGAGATTCGCAGTCCGGGTGATCTGGAAACTCTCGAACTGGTCGCAATCGACCGCAAGGCGCCCGGCCCGGGCGAGATCGAGGTGGCGGTTAGCGCATCCACCGTCAACTTCGCCGATGTCCTCGCCACGTATGGCCAATACCCCGAACTCGAGGGGCGTGCGCCGGAGCTGGGCCTCGACTTCGCGGGAGTGGTGAGCCAGGTTGGGCCGGGTGTCTCCGACCACAAGATCGGCGACCATGTCGCCGGCTATGCCGGGTACGCCAACGGCTCCTGGAGCACATTCGTGACCTGTGACACCCGATTGGTCGCGGCCGTTCCGGCCAACCTAACGCCGGGCCAGGCGGCCGCGGTGGCAACGGCATACGGCACCGCGTGGTACGGCCTGCACGACCTGGCCGGTGTCGGACCCGGTGACCGGGTGCTGATTCATTCCGCCAGCGGAGGCGTGGGCCAGGCTGCGGTCGTGATCGCCCGTCGGGCGGGAGCGGAGATCTTCGCCACGGCCGGCAGCGACGCCCGGCGTGCGCTGCTGCGCGAAAGCATGGGCATCGAGCACGTATACGACTCGCGCAGTACCGAATTCGCCGACCAGATCCGCCAGGACACCGGCGGCTACGGTGTCGACATCGTACTGAACTCGCTGACCGGCGCCGCGCAGTTGGCCGGCCTCGAACTGCTGTCCCCGGGTGGACGGTTCGTGGAGATCGGCAAGCGCGACGTCTACGGCAACACGCGGCTCGGACTGTCTCCCTTCCGCCGCAACCTGACGCTGCATTGCCTTGACCTGGCGATGATGGCCGACACCCACCCACAGCGCATCCAGAATCTGTTGTCGACTGTCTACGGGTTGGTCGCAGCGGGCGAACTACCGGTCCCCGAATGCACTCATTACCCACTTATGGAGGCAGGCAAGGCGATTCGCGCGATGGGCGCGGCGCAGCACACCGGTAAGCTGGTGCTCGACGTTCCCCGGAGCGGCCCACACAGCGTCGTGGTGCCACCCGAACGTGCGGGTGTCTTCCGCCGAGACGGCGCCTACATCGTCACCGGCGGCCTCGGCGGGCTTGGGCTGTTCCTCGCCGCGGAGATGGCGAATGGTGGCTGCGGACGGATCATCCTGACCGCCCGCTCGAAGCCCAACCGCAAGGTGGAGGAGGCCATCGACCGCATCCGGGCCGGTGGCGCGGACGTCGATGTGGTATTCGGCAACATCGCCGAGGCGGACACCGCGGCCCGCGTGGTCGCCGCGGCGACCGCCACCGGGCTTCCGCTTCGCGGCGTGCTGCACGCGGCCGCCGTCGTCGAGGACGCCACACTCACCAACATTACCGACGAGCTCATCGACCGTGACTGGGCACCAAAGGTTTACGGTGCCTGGCACCTGCACTCCGCGACGGCAGGGCAGCCGTTGGACTGGTTCTGCTCGTTCTCGTCGGTGGCCGCGCTGCTCGGCTCACCGGGCCAGGGCGCTTATGCGGCGCCGAACAGCTGGCTCGACGTTTTCACCCACTGGCTCCGGGCCCAGGGTCTGCCCGCCACGGCGATCGCATGGGGTCCATGGGCCGACATCGGGCGCGCGGCGTTCCTTGGCGAAGGCGGCAACGCCATGATCGGCCCCGACGAGGGCGCGCACGTCTTCCAGACGCTGCTGCGCTATGACCGCACCTACAGCGGTTACACGCCGACGACCGGTCCCGCGTGGCTGGCCAACCTCGTCGAGCGCAGCCCCTTCGCGGAAGCACTCCGCGACGCCGGTGACCAGATCACGACTGACGGCGCCACCCTGCGTGACGAGCTGAAGGCACTGACCCACGACGAGTGGCCCACCCGGCTGCGGCGCCTGGTCTCCGAACAGGCCGGCCTCATCCTGCGCCGTTCGATCGACCTGGACCGGTCGCTCTTCGAGCACGGCCTGGATTCGCTCGGCAACCTGGAACTGCGCACGCGCATCGAAACCGAAGCCGGCGTGCGCCTCACACCCAAGACAATCGCCACCCACAACACCGTCCGCGCGCTGGCCAACCATCTGTCGGACACCCTGTCGGCCGAGCTGACCGGCTGATTCAATCGCTGATCCAGTCCTCGGACGGCGTGCTGGAGAGCAGCGAATGAATCACCTCGATCGTTGCGTCCGGCCGCGGCGAATGTGAGTGATGCTCGATCTGCAGCCGACGACTGAAGGTCAGGCTTTCGTACAGGTCGACGCCCGCCGCGGAGGCGGTGTGCAGTTCTGTGTGCAGGCCGTCCACCCGCAGATCCGGCGGCGTAGGCAGAGCCGGGATCGTTCCACCGTCGGTGGCCATGACGAACTCGGGTAGTCCAGGTGGGCTTCCCGCGTACTGGAGCCCGAAATGAAGTAATGACTGATGGATCACGCCATCGGCGAGGTCATTTCGGAATGTCTCGACGATATCTGTTGCCAGCTCTGCCAATTCGGTATCCGGCGCGATCGTGGCGAGATAGATGGCCACTCCCAACGGGTTCGTGCTCGCGGTGGCGTCCACCGGTGGTGTGACGAGATGACGTAGATCAACCGGATAGAGGTACGGAATCGGGATTGTCGGGGTGTCACGGACCCGCCACTCGGCAAGTAGGATGGCCGCTCCTATGACCGCGTTGAGGCTGAGCCCGTTGGCCCGACTGAATGCGACGACGCCCTCGGTTTCACGCTCGGTCAGCTGGCAGATGGCGGAAGGAACCAGCGTGGGGAACGCCGGACTGCCGCCTGCCGCAGTCCTCGTGGACGGCGGCAGATCGTAGGCGAACATCGCGGGCATCAGGCGCTCGAAGCCGGACCGCGACAGCTTGGCGATGCCTCGCTGCTCGAGCACCGCTTCAAGCGATTCGGGTGCGGGCTGGGGTTCCACCGATGCGATGCCGCCGGTGCTGACCAGTTCGGTGTAAGAGGAGAGCAGCTCCCAGAGAAGGCCGATGAGGTGCTGGCCGTCGGCCAAGCTGTGATGGATGTGCAGCGTGAGCTCGGGCCGTTCCGCGTTGAGGTCGAGCCGCAGGTTCGCCAGCGTCGCACCCTGGTCCAGACGCATGGTCGCCGAGGGCCGGTCCCCCTCGGCGACGACCCAGATACCGGGATGCAGAAGGTCGTCGACGACGATGTCGTGCAGGTCTTCGGCACCTCGTTCGAGGTGGCCGGCCAGCACGGGGTGGGCCTGCAACAACGAATCGAAGGCGACCGACATCGCGTCGACATCTACCGCGCCGCTCAACTGGACGGCCGCACCGACAAACGTCTGGCTCTGGGCGAACATCTCTTCGCTGGGCGCCAGCCGGCGGATCACGGAGGTCGGAAACATCAGTGCATGCTCGCCTTCCGATAGCCGAACACCATCGGCACCAGGCATACGGCGACGATGCCACCTGCCCACAACAGGGTGGCCGTCATCGGCCATGCGATCGGCCCGTTCAGAGAGAATCCCCGCATCGAATCGATGGCATATGACATCGGCTGGTGTTTGACCACTGGCTGGATCCACCGCGGATACTGCTCCAGCGGTACGAAGCCGGTGCAGAAGAAGATGCCAAGGGTGTTGACCAGCGCGATGGCCTCGACCAATGTCGTTGTCGCCGAATAGAACGCGACCGCCGTGACGAGGGTGGCGAACGCAAGCCCGAATACCACGGGAACTGCCAGCCACGCCAGGGCCGCCGCGCCGCCCTGTTGGAGACGGAACCCCAGCGCCATGCCGGCGGCCAGGATCACCATGCTGGTCACCAGGATCCGGACCGCCTCGGCGACGAACCGCGACAGCAGTCCCGACGCACGATGCACAGGTAGTGCCCACAGCCGGGCGAGCAACCCGTCGGCCCGCTCGCGGATCAGCCCGAGAGCGCCGACCGAGGATCCCGAGATCGTCGCGACGATCGCAACCATTGGCACGCTTCCGTACAGGGCGTCGTGGCCGCTGATCGACGTGATCTGGCGGCCCAGAACCGTATCCAGCGTCACCAGCAACAGTATCGGCACGATCAGGGTCTGCAGCACTGTCGGCAGGTCGCGGCTCCAGCGCAGCAGCATGCGCTTGGTCAGCACCAGGGTCTGGGGCACCAGCACACGCGGTGAGTTCTCGGATTGCCTTGCCAACCGATGGCTTTGCGGCCTCTTGGCCAGTAGCGCCACCATCATGACCGCCGTCTCGCCAAGACCACGGCCGCGATCGGCACCAGGATCACCAGGAGACCGAGTAACCATAGGAACGCCGGCCTCATCGCCGCCCAGGTCACCTCCGGAGCCGTCCCGCTCGGGTCACCTGCGAGTGCGCGCAGTGCGTGCACCCATTGGGAGATCGGCTGATTGCGTACGACGGGCTGGATCCATTCGGGAAATCGGTCAGCTGGCTGGATGCCGATCGACAGCAGGCCGAAGATCAGCTGTGGCCCCATCAGAAGCGGTGTCGTCGATTCCGGGTTCTTGGCGCTGGTGCCGATCGCATCCGCAAGCAGTGACAGCGTCATGCCGATGAGCAGCACCAGCAGGCAGAAACCGACCACGTACACCGGGTCGCGGCCGAATCGGAATCCGATCACGTAACCGCATGCCAATGCGATCGCGAGACCGATCACGCACCGGTACAGGCTCGTCGACATCCGCGCGGCGAACGGCGTCGCGGCCGCTATCGGCATGGAGCCGAATCGCCGGTTGATGCCCTGGCCCGCGTCGATCGCCGCCCGGAACGCCCCGGAGATCGAGGCGAACGAAATCGCCTGCAGCACAATTAACGGCGTCAGGAACTGGGCGTAGCTGCTCAGTCCGTCGGTGGCCTTTCCCATCACCTGGTTAAGCGGGATGTAGAAGCCAGCGGTGACGATCACGGACGCGGCGACCGCCGTGACGAGTTCCCCGTTGCGCAGGGTCGGCACGATCGAACGGATCGTCAATACCCACCACTGCTGCACTGCCGATGGCCGCGGCCGCGGCTGCGTTGGAACGATCATGAGACGGTCGCTCGGGGCTCCGCCGCCATATCGGCAGAATCCTTTGTCAGCGCCAGGAATACATCGTCCAGTGAGGGTCGGCGCAGTGCCACGTCGGCCAACTCGATATCTGCGGCGCGCAACCGCCACATCGCATCCATCAGCGTGGCGGGGCCACCGGGGGCGGGAATCGAGATCCGGTCCGACACATCGGTCAGGGTTCGTCGGTTCTCGTCGGTCAGCAACGGGCCCAGCGCCTCCGCCATCGCCTTGAGGTCCCGCGCATCGCGCGGCACCAGCTCGCAGAAGCTCCCGCCGGTGCGTTCCTTGAGGTCATCCGCGGTGCCCTCGGCGATGACGACACCGTGGTCGATGACGATGATCCGATCGCTGAGCGCGTCGGCCTCCTCCAGGTACTGCGTGGTCAGCAGCGTGGCGATGCCGGCTTCCTTGAATTGGGTCACCATCTCCCAGATGCTTTGTCTGCTCCGCGGATCCAGCCCGGTCGTCGGCTCGTCCAGAAACACCACCTGCGGTCGGACCACGAGACCGCAGCCGATGTCGATCCGGCGCCGCATTCCGCCGGAATAGGTGCCGACGCGTCGGTCCGCTGCTCCCTGTAGCTCGAACTCACGGATCAGCTCAGTCGCCCGGGCACGGGCCGCCGACTTGCTCAGTCCTTGTAGGCGCCCGAACATCACCAGGTTCTCGTGCCCGGTGAGCATGTCGTCGATGGCCACCTGCTGGCCGGTGAGCATGATCGATCGGCGGACACCGGCCGGGTCGTCAACGACGTCGTGACCCGCCACCACCGCCCGGCCTCGGTCCGGCCGGGTCAGTGTCGACAGGATGTCCACGGTGGTGGTCTTGCCCGCGCCGTTCGGTCCGAGGAGGCCGACGACCTCACCCTGGCGCACCTCGAAGGTCACGTCGCGCACCGCCTCGACGTGACCGAACGACTTGCTGATCGCGTCGACGACGACGCTTCTCTCGCTCATTGCCCTCACCCCGGTGCGCTAACTGTCCAGGGCCGACAAGTCGACAAGCGCCAATTCGTCGTACTCGCTTTCGCCGTCCTGCTCAGCCGAGGCGATCACGTCCTGAGTCAGTTCGGTCAGCGCCAACGGGAAGCGCTCGGCCAGCGTGTCCACTTCTGACCGCTGCAACCGGCGGGTGTCGAACCACCAATCCAGGTGCAGCAATCCGGCGGTGCGGTACACGCGAAGCTCGAGCGCGTGCCCCAGGCCGGGCAGCATCTCGCGGGCGGGCATCGCCGCATCCATGTCCAATTGCACGGGCCCGCCAACGACGGGCAGCTCCGGGATGGTGCCGAGATAGGAGAAGAAGACGTCGGGATGGGGTAGGGCTCCAAGGCGGCGTGCGGTCGGGGCGTAGACGTACCGCAACAACCCGTGTCCGATCCCGTAGTGGGGCACGGCCTCGATCGATCGGTGCACTCCGTCCAACAGCTCTCTGGCGCTTACTGTCTCGCCGGTGGCGCAGTCGAGAGGAACCGGGTAGACGGTGGTGAACCATCCCACCGTTCGATGTAGATCGACGTCGGGCTTGAGGGCCAACCGTCCGTGGCCCGCCAGGTCCACCGCGGCCACCCCCTCACCCCTGGTGCAGGGGATCGTCCGGCCCAGCGCGGCCAGCAGTATCTCGTCGGCCGGGATCCGCAGAGCGCGCTGCGCCTTGTCGACGGCGGCGGTGAGATCGCTGGACAGTACCGACGACACCGAC
Source organism: uncultured Actinomycetota bacterium (assembly GCA_963848855.1). GTDB lineage: Bacteria > Actinomycetota > Actinomycetes > Mycobacteriales > Mycobacteriaceae > Mycobacterium. The sequence continues at coordinate 1,381,797 of CAWKFL010000012.1, read as the reverse complement.
ACGAGGTCGTCATCGCCCGGCGCACCGGTGATCTCAGGGTCGCCCACCCAAAGTGTTGTCCTCGCGGCGTTTTCCAGCCAGAACTCGCGACTGTCCAATACGGCGGGATGTGTGCTCAGCGCGGCGCACCGCTGTGACCAATCCAGCCATGGGGTCGTGGTCGGCGGCAGCGTGATTGCCTCACCTGCCATGCGTTGGGCGAAGGCGGTGAAAATGTCGGTCATCATGATCTCGCGCGACGCGTTGTCGCCGGCGAGATGATGCACGGTGATGGCCAGGTAACGCGCATCGCCCGCGGCCCCAGTGATATAGGTGGCGGACATCGGGGTGTACGAGTAATCCCGTGAATTAACCAACTCGGCGAGAATTCCTACCACTGCCTCCCGTTCGTCGCGGCTACCGCCAGCCAGGTCACCGGGCAGCGACTGACTCGTCAGGTCGGTGAACTCGTGCGGTGCAACCACACTCTGTTCCCACGTTCCCGCCCGCTCGTCGAGGCGCAGTCGCAGCGCGTCGTGATGGTTGGCGACAACGGTCAGCACCGCGCGAACATCGTCCAAAGACACTTCGTCGGCCAAGCGCAGGATGATCGGCACGCACCAACGACCAACCTCTCGCAGCCCACGCTCCAGGAAGTACGCGATATTCGGTGGAACAGGCGGATTCTCGACGTCACTCGGCGTAGTGGCGAGGCCCCCCGCGCCGTACCTGTCGGTGAGCATCGCCGCCAGCCCGGCGATGGTGTGATGTTCGAACAGGTCCTGCGGCGAGAGGTCAAGGCCTTCCTTGGCCAGATTGTTGGCGATGCCGATCGCGGAGACCGAGTCACCACCGAGCTCGAAGAAGTCTGCGGTGCGGTCGATCGCGTCGATACCGAGCGACTGCGCCCAGATGCGTTGTAGCGTGGCTTCGATCTGCTGTTGCCGCTGTTGCCGGTTCGGCGCGCCCTTGCGAGTATACGACCCGTTGGTCGAGACCGGCGCCGCTGTTTCGGCCGGGATCGAACCGTCTTCGCCTTGAGTGGACTTGGGATCGACCCAATGCTTCTGCCGCGCAAACGGATAACCGGGCAGTGTGACGCGCCGTGACGTGTCCGCACCGCGCAGGCGCGTCCAGACGGGGTCGATCCCCGCGGCCCAGAGTTGGCCGAGCGCGAGCAGGAAGACGTCGCGGTCGTCGCGGTTCTGCAATTGATGACGCATCAGCCGAACGGCGCGATGTTGGTCCGACCACCGCGGTTGGCGCGCCGCCGATGCGGTAAGGCTGCCGCCAGGACCGACCTCCACCAATACCCGCTGCGGGTCGGCGAGCACCGTGTCGAGTTGGTCGGAGAACCTAACGGTGGCGCGAATCTGGTTGGCCCATCGGGCGGGATCGGTGGCTTCCTCGTCGGTCATCCAGGTGCCGGTGGTGTTCGACAGCAGTGGAGTTTGCGGCACACGCAACTTAACGCCGCCGAGGATCTGCTCGAACTCGTCGAGAATCGAGTCCATCGAACTGGAGTGGAACGCATGCGATGTGCGCACCCGGCGGGCCAACACCTGGTGCCGGGCGAGTCGGTCCTCCAATTCGGTCATGGCATCGGCGGGCCCCGAAACCACGCAGTTGCCAGGGTCGTTCACCGCGGCGATGTCAAGGCCGGGTGAAAGAAGCTGGGTGAGCTCATCGGGACTCAGCGCGACAGCGACCATCACCCCACTGGGCGCGCCATGCATGAGCCGCGCTCGCGCGGATACGGCGGTGATCGCGGTGGGCAGATCGAAGACACCGGCGAGGGTGGCGGCGACGTACTCTCCGATGCTGTGCCCGGCCAGCGCCGCCGGTCGAACGCCGTATGACTGGGCCAGCGCCGCAAGCGCGTATTCGACGGCGAACAGCGCCGGCTGGGCGTGATCGGTGCGGGCCAAGTTGGTGCCCCGCCCCTCCAACACCTCTGCGCGAACGTCGATGCCGAGTTCGTCGTGGAAGACCTCGGCGCACCGGTCGAAATGTTCGGCGTAAACCGGTTCGGATTGATAGAGACCGCGGGCCATCCCCGGATGCTGCGCGCCCTGTCCAGGGAACAGAAAGACCACACGGTCGCCCGATTCGGACGCGTCGACCGACTCGCCTTCGAAGGCGTTGTCGTGCTCGTCCGCGTGCAGCACGCGGGCGGCCTGCTCGTGATCGTGCACAACCACCGCAGCCCTGCACTTCTCGGCTCGTCGGGCATCGAGTGTGAACGCGACGTCGGACAGCTCCGGCGGCTCCGGACCGGTCAGCTCGGTCCCCAGTTCGGAGCGCAATTCCCGTAGCCCTTCGGCGGTGCGGGCGGACAGCAACAGCACCTGGGGTCCTGACCGACTCTGGCTCGCAGGGGCGCGCGGGGCCTCCTCGACGACAACATGCGCATTGGTGCCGCCCACACCGAATGAGCTGACGCCGGCGCGCCGGATACCATCGGCTGCCCACGGGCCGTTTTCGGTCGCGACGGTGAACGGGCCGCGCTCCAGATGTAGGTCCGGGTTGGGGCTGGTGAAGTGCAGAGTGGCGGGAATCGCGCGGTGCTTCAGACACAGAATCGTCTTGATAAGGCCCGCGATGCCGGACGCCACTTCGAGGTGGCCGATGTTTGACTTCACCGAACCGAGGACACATGGTGCGAGTCGTTTCACATCCGAGGCACCGAATGCTCTTCGCAGCGCTTCGATTTCTATCGGGTCGCCCAGAGGTGTTCCGGTGCCGTGGGTTTCGATATAGCCGATGGTCGACGAGTCGACATCGGCCACCGCGTATGCCTCGGCGATGACGTCGGCCTGCGCGGCGGGGTTCGGTGCGGCGTAACCGATCTTCATCGCGCCGTCATTGTTTACTGCGGATCCCCGGATCACCGCGTGAATGTGGTCACCGCCGTCGATGGCGGCTTGCAGCGGCTTGAGTACCACAACCGCAAGCCCGCTCCCGAAGACCGTGCCGTCGGCACGCACGTCGAACGGACGGCAGTGCCCGGCCGCGGACACGATGGATCCCTGCTCGTACCAATAGCCCACATTGTGCGGAATGCGGATTGACACACCGCCCGCAAGCGCGATATCGCATTCACCGTTGAGCAGGCTCTGACACGCTAGGTGAACGGCGACCAAAGACGAGGAGCACGCGGTCTGGACGGCGATGCTTGGACCCCGCAGGTCGAACTGATGTGATACCCGAGTCGCGAGAAAGTCCTTGTCGTTCTGGAACGACAGACTGATCAGGTCGATGTTCGCGCCCTGGCCAATGATCGTATTCAAGTTCCGATGCGACAGCAGGTTGTACATGAGATACCCACTGGCCGAGCTTGATCCGTACACGCCGATGGACCCATCGAACTCGGCTGGATCGCACCCGGCATCCTCGAGCGCCTGCCAGGCGCACTGCAGAAACAGACGATGTTGGGGATCGGTTGTCCGAGCGGCCTGCGGCGTGAACCCAAAGAAGTCCGCATCGAACTCGTCGACACCGTCCAGCAGTGGCGCCCGGCGGACGTATGCCGGATTGGCGAGCACGTCGTCGGCGATTCCCGCGGCGCTCAGCGCCTCCGCGGACAGCGTGGTGATCGATTCCTCCCCGTGAACCAGGTTGTCCCAGAACGCGGACACGGAGTTGGCGCCGGGGAACCTGCCGGCCATCCCGACAACCGCGATCGCGTTGGCCGGTGCAGTGAATTCTGTCGTAGTGCTCACACCAACTGTCCTCCGAATTTCGTCTCCACCTCTTTGACTACGTCGGGGAGGTGCTCAGCGAAGTAGAAGTGGTCACCTTCGAACGCCCGCACGGTGAAGTCGGCGGCGGTGTGTTCCGCCCACCCCGACACGCTGTCGAGCGAGGCGAGACGGTCATCGGTGCCCACGAACGCGTGGATCGGACACGACAGTGTCGCCCCCGGGGCGGGCGTGTAGCCCGCAATGGCGTTGTAGTAACCCCGTAGTGGAGGCAGTAGCAGGTCCATGAATTCCTTGTTCTCCAGTACTTTTGGATCCGTTCCACTGAGGTCGATGAGGAACTTGACCATTTCGTCGTCGGACATGTCCCTGAAGTACTCCGACCTCATCCGTCCCGGCGCTGCGCAGGAAGATACAAAAAGGGCACGGATGGGGTTGCCCGCCGATTCGAAGTGGCGTGCGACCTCGAACGCGACCAGAGCACCCATGCTGTGGCCGAAGAACGCGAGCTGGTCGGGCCGCCCCTTGGCAAGAATTCCGTACAGCGTGTGGGCCAGTGCAGGGATGCTCGGTACCGCCGAGCTCCCGTTCGCCCCGGGGTACTGGACGGCCATCCGCTTCACGTCGCCCGAAAAGGCTTTGGAGAAGGGGATGTAGAAGGCCGGTGACCCGCCGGCGTGCGGAAAGATGAACAGCGTTTGATCGGTCATAATGCCCGGCCCGCCGTGGTCTTGCGAACACCCGGCGCCCCGACGATTCGGCCGCCGAGCCGGAAGGTCAGCCGCACCATGCGGTCGAACACCTTGTCCGGCAACACTCGGCGGGCCAGGATGACCGGCTTGGCACCGAGGCCGACAGCGTAACGGCTTCGTGGGCGCCGCGCTCGGACCGCACGATCGACGGCCTCGGCAATCACTTCCGGTGATGAGCCGAGTCGACCGGCAGCCAGAATCTTGGCCACCGCGGCGGCCTGGTCGGCATATGCGCCCGCACCCGAAGTCGCCAGTAGATTCTCCGCGGCCACACCGTGCCATTCGGTATCGATGGCGCCGGGTTCGATGATGACGACCTGGATGCCGAACGGGCCGACTTCGACGCGCAGGGCGTCGCTGAACCCCTCCAGCGCGAACTTTGTCGCGTGGTACCAGCCACCCAGCAGCGTGTGGATCCTGCCCCCCATCGAGGACATATTGATGATTCGGCCGCTGCCTTGGGCACGCATGTGCGGCAGCACCAGTTGAGTGAGCCGGGCCAGCCCGAACATGTTGACGTCGAACTGGCGGCGCGCCTCGGCCAGCGGCACGTCCTCGATCGCGCCGAGCGCACCGTATCCGGCATTGTTGACCAATACGTCGATGCGCCCGCACTCAGAAATGACGCGGGAGACCAGCGCGGCGAGCGTCGTGTCGTCGGTGATGTCGACCCGCACCGGGATGATGCCGTCTTCCGCGAGCGGCGCCATGAGGTCGACCCGCCGAGCGACCGCATACACACGGTGGCCCTTGGCGTTCAATCGGCGGGCGACCGCTGCGCCGATACCCGACGATGCTCCGGTGACAATGGCGACTCCTGCGCTCACGGCTGCTCTCTCGGGTAGTCCAGGGGAATCCGCAGGGCGGATATCGTCGCCGCGAGCCCATCGTATTGCGCTGCCAACAGACAGAATTCGATCACCTGGCGGGTATTGAGATAGCGCGAGAGGACCTCCCAGGTGTCGCGGTTGATGGTCCGCTTAAGCACGAACTCATCGGTGGCGGTGAGCAGAGCCTGCCGGCGCGGCGAAAGTCCTTCTGAATGCGGCCAGGCGAAGATCTTTTCCTGCACGTCCTCGGGAACGCCGCGACGAGCCCCGAACCGGCGGTGCTGCTGCAGTTCGTATTCGCAGTTACGCAGGTGTGCGACTCGCAGGATAACCAGCTCGGTATCGGATCGTGGCAGCCGGCCGGCATACAGGATCGCGCCGAACAGAAACCAAATCTGGAACAGGAGCTTGTGCTGTCCCAGCGTGGCGAAGAGGTACATTCGCGGCGCACCGATCACCCAAGCGGCGATCTTGTTCACCACCCAGTTGATCGGTCCCAGCTTGCGGAAGCCCCCGTCAGGGATGCGAGCGTCCGTCACACCAAACGCTTCTCGATCGGATTGCGCTGTCATCCGCGTTGCCCCCGCTTTCGCCGCAGTGCGGCTTCCTGCCGGGCAGCGGCTCGCTGCTGCGCGCGATCGCGGACCGGGTTGGCCTCCCCCGTCGCGGGTTCGGCCAGGCCGAGTTGACCGATGAGATCGGCCGCGACGTCTCCCAGCGTGGCGCCCTGCAGCAGCAGCGCCACCGGCGGTTCGACGCCGAAGTCGGCGCGCGCGGTGTTGCGGATCCGCACCGCCATCAGTGAATCCAGCCCCATCTCGGTGAGCGGCTGCGTCGTGACGACCGCCGCGGGATCGGCGTAGCCCATGACCGCGGCCATCCGCGCACAAAGCCGTTCGGTGATGATCCGCTTCGCTTCACCAGCTTCGACTCCGCGCAGAGAGTCGACGCCGGCCCAGTCGCCGTCGCCCGCTTCGGTTGCGTCCAGCTCCTCGACCACTCGGGCGAAATAGCCGAGCCCGCGAATCTCCGGAAACGCCGCCAGTGCGCGGTCGGTACGCAGTCGCGCGACACCGGTGACGCTCCGGTCGTTGCCCAGAAGTGTTGCCAGCGCCTCGATCCCCTCGGCGGGTGTGATCGGGTCAAGCACGCTTCCGGTCAGCGCTTGCGCCACACCGACTTCCGACCACGGGCCCCAGTTGATCCCGGTCGCAGGTAGGCCCGAGGACGTGCGCCACGTCATCAGGCCGTCGAGCCAGGCGCTCGCCGCGGCGTAGGCCCCCTGCCCGGGTGAACCGAGAAGCGAAGCGACGGAGGAGAAGCCGGCCCACCAGTCGAGCTTCCGGGTGGCGCTGGCCTCGTGCAGCCGCACTGCGCCGATGGCTTTGGGTGCCCACACCCGCTCGAGACTCTCCTTGGTCATCGCGATCACCAGGCCGTCATCGATTACCGCCGCGCCGTGCACGATTCCGCGCAGTTGGCGTCCGGTCTCCTCGGCAGCCGCAACCAACTGCTCGGCTACTGCCGGGGAAGCGATGTCGCCCGCTAAGAACGTGATCTCGGCCGCCGCCTCCATGTCGGCGAGAGCTTTTCGCTGCTCCTCGGACGGCTCGCTGCGGCCGTTGAGTACCACTCGACCCGCGCCGTTGTCGACAAGCCACCGCGTCACCACCATGCCGAGACCGCCGAGACCACCCGTGACGATGTATGCGGCACCGTCGCGGACCGATTGGCGTTGCGAGGAACCGAGTTCAGCCCTCACGAGCCGTTCAGCGAACCGGCGCCCGGACCGCCAGCCGACGACATCGTCGGGGGTGGCCAAGCCAAGCTCGGTTGCCAATGCGCTTGGCGCGTCGTCGTCAAGATCGACCAGCGCCGCGCGAAGGTCGGAATGCTCGTATGCGAGAACGCGGATGAGCCCACGAAGGGCTGCCGCCGTCGGATCGCCCGGGCCGTCGCCATTGACGGCGAGACCGCCGCGGGTCACCAGCCACAGCCGCGGTGGCCGTCCGTGCCAGCCGCCGACGATCGTGCGGACCGTCGACGCGACCGACCAGATTGCATCCCTTGCCCGGTTGACGGCGTCGGCCATGTCGGCCGGGCCGGGCGGCATGAACAGCACCACACCGGCGGGCGGACGCTCGGGATCCGAGCCGGTTTCGGCGAAGGCGGCCCGCACTTTCGACTCGTCGGCAAGGTCGGCGGTGAGCACTCGTCGCCCGTCCGTACCCCAAAGGTCAGCGAATCCGTTAGCGGTCGCCGCGGTTCGCGAGTCGGCCAGCAGCAGCCAGCTTCCAGGCACCAATGCCGCTTCGCCGGCGGCCGGGCTTTCCACCCATGCGATCTCGAAAATCTTCTGTTCCAACGGCAACGGGATCGCCCGTCGTTCGACACGGCGCACATAGACGCCGGTGAGCTCGGCTACAACGTTGCCTGCATCGTCGGTCAAGGTGACGGTGCCCAGCTTGCCCGAGCCGGCTTCGTCGAGATCCACCACCTGCGCGTGGCAGCGGGCGTGCCGGCCGACCTCCCCGAACACCCTGATCATCTCGAAAGAGACAGGGAGATAGCTGATTTCAGCAGCCCGCGCCACGGTGCGGTCCGGCATCGCGGCGGCCATGCTCTGCAGCGCCGCGTCGAGCATGACCGGGTGTACCCGAAAGCCCGGATGCCGGGGGGCTTCCTGCGGGACGGTGATCTCGGTGCTCGATCCGCCGTCGGCGTGCCTGACGATTCGGGTCAGTGCCGCGAATGCCGGCCCGTGATGTTGCCCGGTCTGACGCAAGGTTGCGTAGAAGTCGGCCGCGGACACCTCGGTGCCACCCGCCTTCAGCGACGTGCTGGGTGCAGCGGCCACGCTATTCGGTTGCACCGATGCGATTTTCGCCACGGCATGGCGGGACCAGCCGCTGCCAGAACGCGAATGAATCTCGACCCTGGCACTGCCGTCCGCATTGCCGGTCAACTGTGTTGTGATGCGGGTGTGGCCGTCCAGCGGCAGCATCTGCTCGACTTCCAGTTGCATCACCGATACTGAGTGGGCAGGCAGCCCGAGCGCTTCGCTGCCTGCGGCAAGCGCGATCTCGGCGAACGCGGCGGCGGGCAGGATTGGTTGGCCGTGCACTTTATGGTCTGTCAGCCACGGGCACACGTCCGTGCCGACGTCGGCCTGCCAGACGTGATCACGCCCTGAGGGCAACTCCATGTGCGCGCCGAGCAGCGGGTGGCTGCTGCTCAGTTCCCCCAGGCCGGATCGGTCCGCTACCCAGAACGGCATGTGCTGCCATGGTGCGTGCGGAACGTCGACGATTCGCCCGTCGGTGGCTCCGCCCGATGGCATGATCGCGGCGAGCTGACTGTGGAAGAACATCGTCTGGTCCTCATCGCGGTTCATCGCCGAGGTGACCCGCGCGCGCCGGGCGGGTGCTGCGGACTCGAGCGTCTCGGTGATCGCGTGGGTGAGCAGCGGATGGGGACTCATCTCGATGAAGGTCCCGTGGTGGGTTGCGGCGCTGGCGACGGCCTCGGCGAAACGCACCGGGTTCCGGAGATTGGCCACCCAGTAGTCGGCATCGAACGTTGCCGCCGGGCCGGACCCGTCGCGGGTGGTGGTGATGATGGGGATCGTCGGGACGGTCGGCGCTAAATCCGATATTGCAGTGCGTAATTCGGGCAAGATCGGCTCGATGATCGGATTGTGCGAAGCCACGTCCACATCGACGCGCCGCGCGAGCCGGCCGGTACGCTCAACTGCGGCGACCAGAGTGTCGATCTGCTCGGGCGGCCCGGCGATCACGGTCTGCCGCGGTGAGGCGTGCACTGCCACCGTCACCTGTGGATAGTCGGCGATCAATGCCTCAGTACCCGCGGTGTCGAGCTCCAGCAGCGCCATCGCGCCCTGACCGGACAGTCGCGCCATCAATCGCGACCGGGTCGCAATCACCCGAAGCCCATCGGCCACCGTCAGAGCGCCGGCCACCACGGCCGCTGTGACCTCCCCCATCGAATGCCCGATGACCGCATCGGGTTCCACCCCGTTGGCGCGCCAGAGCGCCGTCAACGCCAATTGCACGCCGACCAACACCGGTTGAATGCGGTCGATCCCCAGCACCGGCTCACCATTGGCCAGCACCGCCTGCAGCGAAAATCCGGTCTGCTCGACGAAGACCGCGTCCATGTCGGAAACCGCTGCGGCGAACACCGGCTCATCGGTCATGAGTTGACGGCCCATGCCAGCCCACTGGGAACCCTGGCCGGAATAGACGAACACCGTGCCGCGCCCACTGGGAGCTTCGTGCGGGAGCACCACGCCCGGAGCGGGTCTGCCGGCAGCCAGCGCCCGAAGGCCGGCGACGGCCTGTGCGCGGTCCGCGGCGGCGACCGTGCCGACGGTCGCGTGCATGGCTCGGTGACGGCGCAGGGTATGTGCGACATCGGGCAACGGCGTCGATGCTCCTGCGCCGTCCATCCAATCCGCCAGCGCGGCAGACCATGCCGACAACCGCTGCGGTGTCTTACCCGATACCACCAAGGTGGTGACCGCGGCCTGCGCCGGCACGGGCGTGACCGCTCGTTGCGCCTGCTCCAACACCACATGCGCGTTCGTCCCGCCCAGACCGAATGACGACACCCCGGCACGTCGCATCCCGCCGTCGGCGGGCCATGGCGTGTTCTCGGTCGGCACGTAGAAGCGGGTCGATGATGGGTCGATCGCCGGGTTCCAGCGAGTGAAATGCCGGTTGGACGGAATGGATTCGTGACCGACGACCATGACCGCCTTGATGAAGCCCGCCACCCCCGCCGCCGCTTCCAGATGTCCGAGATTCGTCTTGACCGCCCCGAGCGCACACGGTGATTGCCCGTTCCCGTATGTCGCTGCCAGCGCCTCGAATTCGATCGGATCCCCCAGCACCGTTCCGGTGCCGTGCGTCTCGACATAGTGCACCGTGTCTGCGGCGATGTCGCCGGCCCGAAGCGCGTCGGTGATGACATCGCGTTGCGCCATCGCGTTCGGCGCCGTCATCCCGTTGGACCGGCCGTCCTGGTTGATCGCCGAACCCCGCACCACGGCCAGCACCCGATCACCGTCGCGCTGCGCATCCGCCAACCGCTTGAGCACCACCACACCGCAGCCCTCGCCGCGCACGAACCCGTCGGCGCCCGCGTCGAAGGCCTTGCACCGCCCCTGCGGGGAGAGGGCCGACCACTTGGACAGGGCGATGCCCGTGAACGGCGACAAGCTCAACTGGACGCCACCGGCCAGAACCAGATCGCTCTCGCGCAATCGCAGGCTCTGGCAGGCCAGGTGGACCGCCACCAGCGACGACGAACACGCAGTGTCCACCGCGACTGCCGGCCCGCGTAAACCCAGCAGATACGCGATGCGACCTACCGCTGCGCTGTGTGGGTTACCGGTGCTCAGGTAGGCGTCGATCTCTGCCCGGTGCTCGATGTTGACGATCGTGTAATCCCACGACGACATGCCGACCATGACGCCGGTTCGACTGCCGGACAACGAATCCGCTGCAATACCGGCGTGCTCGAGCGATTCCCACGCAACCTCCAGCAGCATCCGTTGCTGCGGATCCATCGCCTCGGCCTCCCGCGGGGTGATTCCGAAGAAATCCGCGTCGAAGCCCGCCACGTCGGAAACGAAGCCGCCCCACTTCGTCGTCATCCGCCCCGGCGCCGCAGGGTCCGGATCGTAGAATGCATCGGCGTCCCACCGATCCGCAGGCACCTCCCCGACCGCGTCCTCACCGTCGAGTAGCAGCCGCCAAAAGCTCTCTGGTCCCGTCACAGCGCCGGGAAATCGGCACCCGACACCCACGACCGCTACCGGTTCGGCGACCGCATCCAGAGGGAACACGGTCCCGGCCCGGATGAGTTCGCGGGCAAGGACCTCCCGCGCTTGCGGCGACAGTTGGGCCGCCCGCTCGGCCAGGCTGCTCACGAGTCGGCTGCTCCCGTCCTGGCTTCAAGTTCGCTGGCCTCGACCAGGTCCGCCAGTAGATCCATTTCGTCGTCGGACAGCACCGTTTCGGCCTCTGCCGCTTGAGCTTTGGGCATATCATCGGCGGGCTCGTAGCCCATCCGCGCGCACAGGGCAGCAGCAAGGCCCGAGATCGTCGGGTACGCCCACACCAGTGCGACCGGCAGGGTGATGCCCAGGCCGCCTTCCAACCGGTTGCGCAGTTCCAGTGCCATCAGGGAGTCCAGGCCGAGCGACTCCATCGCCTGTTCGTGATCGAGCGGGTCAATGGACCGCAGCACCGCCCGGATCTCGTCGGCGATCGCCGACGCCAGCCGGACTGGGCGTTGCCCGGGTTCGGCGGCGTCGAGTTCGGCGCGGATCCGCCCGCCGCCGCGGCGTTCGATCGTCGTGGTGTCGCCGAGGTTGGCGAACAACGATGATCCCTGCGCCGCGGGGAAGGACTGGAACCACTGGCGAGCATCCAGCCCGAACACACCGGTACGCGATCGGTCGGCGGCCAGCACCGCCTTCATCGCCGCGATCCCCTCATCGCGTGTGATCATCGAGAAACCCAGATCGGCGAAGAACTGGGCTTGTCCGACGTCCGCCCAAGGGCCCCAGTTGATTCCGGTAGCGGGCAGTCCGTGCGCCCGGCGGTAGGCGACCAAGCCGTCCACCCAGCAGTTCGCGGCCGCATAGGCACCCTGGCCTGGTGAGCCGAGCAGTGAGGCGGCGGAGCTGAAGGTCAGCCACCAGTCCAGGTCGAGATCGGCGGTCGCCTCGTGCAGCCGCCAGCTGCCCGTGACCTTCGGAGCGAACACCCGCGTGACCGCGGATTCGCTGATGTTGAGCACGATCTCGTCGGCCAACACGGTGGCCGAGTGCAGGACGCCCGCCGGTTGCAGCCCGGCGTCCTCGATCGTGGCGACCAGGCGCTCGGCGGTTCCGGGCTCGGCGATGTCGCCGGTGATCACTTCGATCCGGCCGCCTTCGGCGGTCATCTCGGCCATCGCCGCACGGACGTCGTCGGCGGGGCCCGAACGGCCGTTGAGGACAACCAGTCCCGCGCCCTCCCGGACGAGCCACTGCGCGAAGACGAAACCGAGGCCGCCCATGCCGCCGACCACGATGTAGCCGCCGTCACGGCGGACCGGTGGTTGCGGCGGCAGGGCCGCGACGGCCTCGGTACTGCCGTGGGCCGGCATCGAAATGACGATCTTCCCTGTGTGGCCTCCGGAGGCCATCAGCCGGAAGGCGTCGCTCGCGTTCTCGAGGGTGAACTCGGTGACCGGAAGCACTCGCAGCGCACCGTCGCAGACACGAGAAAGTACCTCCTGTAAGAGCGCACGGTACCGCTTGGGCTGCAGCCGCAGATTCAGGTCGAGATCGACCACCGAGAACGACGCGCTCTTGGCCAGCGCCGACAGGCCGAGGTTGGCGTCGGCGTAGACGTCCTTTTTGCCGAGCTCGATGAATCGGCCTCCGGGAGCAAGGATCTGCACACCTCGACGGATCGCTTCGCCCGACAGCGAGTTGAGGACGACGTCGACCCCGTAACCTTCTGTGGCGGAGACAATCTCGTCGGCGAAGTCGAGGCTGCGGGAATCGCCGACGTACTCGACACCCATGCTCGAGAGCTGATCGCGCTTGGCCTGCGAGCCCGCCGTGGTGTAGATGCGCGCGCCGATCATCTCGGCAATAGAAACCGCCGCCAATCCGACACCTCCGGTGGCGGAGTGGATCAGCACACGTTCGCCCGGCGCAAGCCGACCTACTTCGCAGAGCGAATGCCACGCGGTCAGATATGCGATGCCGAATGTGGCGGCTTCGTGGTCGGTCAGCGACTCGGGCACGGGGATGACGAGGTCGGCCAGTGTGGTCAGGTGCGAGCCGAATGCGCCTGGGCCGAAGGCGATCACACGCTGGCCTGGCGCAACGGTGTCGACGTCCGCACCGATTGCGGTCACGACACCCACGCATTCGCCACCGACGACCGGCGCACCACCGTCCAAGCCGGGATATATGCCCATGGCCTTGAGGACGTCGCTGAAGTTGAGTCCGGCTGCGGTGACCCGGATCTCGACCTGATCGGCCTCGGGGGCCGTCCGCTTGACGGCATGCACGGTCAATGCGTCGAGGCGGCCGGGCTGATCGACCTGCAGCCGTACCGCGCCGGCACTGTCGAGGTTTACCGTGGTGCGCCGCGGTTCAACGCATAGCTTGCCCGACGGGTCGGTGGGCGCGGGTACCACACGGTTGACGTAGCGCTGGCCGTCGCGCAGGGCGATCTCGTCGTGGTCGGCGTTGGCGCGCAACTCCGCCAGCAGGGCAGTGGCCGGGCCGGTCCCATGGGCGTCGACGTCCACGATGGTCGGCTTCAGTTCGGGGTGTTCGAAGACGAGCACTCGCGCTACGCCGCGCAGCCCCGTCTGCGCGAGGGTGACCGGCTCGCCGGGCTCCACCTGTTGCGCGCCGCGCGTGACGATCCACAGCCGTGGGGTGTTCCTCGCTCCCACCTGCGACACCGTCTTGACGATGTCGGCAATCAGCAACGTACGGGACCGCACCAACTCCAGCTGATCGGTGTGATCGTGGGCCTCGTCAGCCGTGCGCGGCGGACTCACCACCACGATCGCGCTCCACTCGACATCTTTGCGGCTCAACGCCTTACGCAGTTCCGCCCGGTCGGTGCCGTCGACCATCTGACGGTAGGTGGCGTGCTCACCGGTCTGCGAATACATGGCCTCGACCAGTGGATCCGGCGCGTCCGCACCGACCAGCAGCACCGCATCCAGCGTGCCCGTCGGCGCGCCGAGGTCCGCGGCATCCCAGTCCAGGGTGAACGTTCGGCCGGTAAGCGCGCCGGCGGCGCCAGGTGCGCGCAGTACCGCCATCTCGATCTCGTCGATGTTCATCAACACGCGCCCGTCGGCGGCGGTCAGCGCCACCCGGCCGAGCAGGCGATCCGGACGTTCGGTGGCCACCAGGGAGCCGGTTGCGGTCACCCCCTCCGTCACGTCGCCGTACACCCGCACACCAGCAAGCCGGACCGGGAGAATCACTGCTGTGTCATCGGTTTCGCGGGTGGCGAGGTCGGTGGCCGCCTTGGTCGCGCCGAGTGCCTGCAGTGCGATATCCATCATCACGGGGTGCACTTCGAATCGCCGCGCGCCGTGCCTGGCCGCGCCAGGCAACCGGACTGCAGCGCGGGCGATACCGCCGCCGGAGATGGACAGCCCGACGATGCCCTGGAAGGCAGGCCCATGCTGCTGGCCGGCGCTGCGCAGGCGCTCGTACAGCTCGCCCGGGTCCAGCGTTGTTGCCGGTGAGTCGTCGACCGCCGGTGGCGCGACGGGCGGTACGGCGGTGCGCTCCAAAGTCGCGCTGGCGTGTATAATCCACTCGGATGCCGCTCGGCGCGAACGAATCTCGACGCGGGAGCGTTTTTCGTCACCATTCAGCGTGGTGGTGACGACCGTTTCTTCGGCGAGGTGCATCACCTGATTGAGGCTCAGTTCGTTGATCGCCCAGCGCTCTTCGTCTCCGCCATCGAAGGCGGACGTCGCGGCGGCCAGTACCATCTCCGCGTAGGCGGCGCCGGGTAGCACGCATGCACCATCGACGCGATGATCGCTGAGCCACAGCAGATCCGGGCCGAGTCTGCTTTCCCAGACCCGCGTGCCGTTGGTCGGGTCTATGACGCCGACGCCGAGCAGCGGATGGGTGCCTGCCGGGGTCATCGCATCACTGGTGGTGATCCAGTGGTGGGTGTGGTGCCAGGGGGTGGCCGGCAGCTGGGGGTGGGGTTCGGGTGGGTGCTCGGTGTCGGGTGGGTGAGTGGTGTGGGTGGCGTTGAGGTTGGTGTGAAAGGTCAGGGTGTCGGGCGTGTCACGGGCCAAGGTGCCCAACGCGTGATGATGGATCTGGCCCAGGGTTTCGCCGATGGCGTGAGTCAGCAACGGGTGGGGACTGACCTCGACGAAGGTGCAGTGCGTCGCCCCGGCGACCGCGACCGCCTCAGCGAAGCGCACCGGGGTGCGCAGATTGGCCACCCAATAGTCGGCATCACAGCGCGGACTATCCTCCAACGACACCGTCGACACCATCGGAATGGCCGGCGGCCGCGGCGCCAGATCGGCCAGCGCAGACCGCAACTCAGGCAGGATCGGATCAACGGTGCGGTGATGGGAAGCCACATCCACCTCCACCCGGCGAGCCAACCGATCCGAGGCCGCCACCACCGCGATCACCGCGTCCACCGCATCAGCCGGCCCGGCGATCACCGTCTGACGCGGCGAAGCGTGCACCGCCACCGACACCTGCGGATAGCCGGCCAACAACGCCTCGGTACCCGCGGCATCCAACTCCACCAACGCCATCGCACCCGCACCAGCCAACCGCGACATCAACGCCGAACGCACGCTGATCACCCGCAACCCCTCAGCCAAGCTCAGCGCCCCAGCCACCACCGCCGCAGAAACCTCACCCATCGAATGCCCGATCACCGCATCCGGACACACCCCATAGGCCCGCCACAACTCGGTCAACGCCACCTGCACCCCGACCAGCACCGGCTGAATCCGCTCAATACCAGCCACCGCCGCCCCACCGGCAAGCACCTGCGTCAACGAAAACCCAGTCTGCTCAACAAACACCGGCTCCACCTCGGCCACCGCCGCGGCAAACGCCGGCTCATCGGCCAACAACTGCCGACCCATCCCCACCCACTGCGAACCCTGACCCGAATACACAAACACCGTGCCCGAACCACACGCCCCCTCATGCGGCAACACCACACCCGGCCCAGCCACCCCCGCAGCCAACGCCGTCAACCCCGCCACCGCCTGCTCACGATCCCCCGCACACACCGTGGCAAACAGCCCATGACGCGTACGGTGATGATTCAACGTGTGCGCCACCTGCGCCAACCCCACCGACGCACCCCCACCAACCATCCACTGCCCCAACACCCCCGCCGTGGCAGCCACCCGATCAACGGTCTTCCCCGACACCACCAACGTGCACACCGACCCCGACCCCGACCCCGACCCCGACACCGGCGCCTGCTCCGGCGCCTGCTCCACCACCACATGCGCATTCGTGCCACTCACGCCGAACGACGACACCCCCGCCCGCCGCACCCGCCCCGTCACCGGCCACTCTCGGCCTGATGACGCGATGGCCAGGCATGACGCTGAATCGGATGCGTAAGGGGTCAATTCGGTGAAGTTCAGGTGCTTGGGGATATAGCCGTGCTGCACCGCAAGGACGGTCTTGATGAAACCCGCCACCCCCGCCGCCGCCTCGAGATGACCCAGGTTCGTCTTCACCGACCCGAGCATCAGGGGATGCGAGTCGGTCCGTCCCGCGAAGGCCTTGCCGAGCGCCTCCAGTTCGATGGGATCGCCGAGAGGGGTGCCGGTCCCGTGCGCCTCCACATAATCGATGTCGGCCGGCTGCAATCTCGCCGCCGCCAGCGCTTGGCGCAAAAGCGCTTGCTGGGCAGGCCCGTTGGGAACCGTGACCCCGCTGCTGGCACCATCCTGGTTGACGGCCGACCCCCGCACCACCGCCAGCACCCGGTTCCCGTCACGCTGCGCATCGGCCAACCGCTTGAGAACCACCACACCGCAGCCCTCGCTGCGGACGTAGCCGTCGGCGGCGGCGTCGAAGGTCTTGCACTGGCCGTCGGGCGACAACATCCCCCAGCGCGAGCAGGCGATGCTGGTTCCCGGGTTCAGCAGGAGATTGGTTCCACCCACCATCGCTGCATCGCTTTCGCGCGAGCGCAGGCTTTGGCAGGCCAGGTGAATCGCGGTCAGCGACGACGAACACGCCGTGTCGACGACCACGGCGGGACCGCGGGCACCGAGGAAGTAGGCCAACCGCCCCGCCGCAAAGTTCGCCGCGTTGCCGGTCGGGATGTAGGCGTCGAGGTCCTCCGGTTGAAGCCCGCCCGACAGCGTGACCATGTAGTCGTAGGCGGTGAGCCCGACGAAGACGCCGGTTTGCGTGCCTCGAATCGCCTGCGTCGGAATTCCGGCATCCTCCAACGCTTCACAGGCGACCTCGAGCAGCAGCCGCTGCTGCGGGTCCATCGCCGACGCCTCGCGCGGCGAGATCGAGAAGAACTCCGCGTCGAATTCGTCGGGCTGCCAAGTAGTCAGGAAGCCGCCCTCACGGTTGCAGATCGTGCCAGGGACCGTGTGGTCATCGGTGTAGTACTGGTCGGCGTCCCAGCGTTGCGGCGGTACGCGGATGATTCCGCTGCGGCCCTCCTTCAAGAATTCCCAGTACTCGTCCGGATTGCCGACACCCCCTGGGAATCGACAGGCCATGCCAACGACCGCGATCGGTTCGTTGCCCGCCTTCTCCGCGACCTCGAGCCGAGCGGTCAGGTCATCGATCTTGCGAAGCGCGTCGGTGATGATCGCGCGGCGATCCTGCGCTGCTGCAGTCATCTCGTCAGGCCAGCCTTTCGGAAAGTTGTTGCAGCAGTTCATCCTCCGAGAAATCGTCGTAGGCGTCGGCAATGTTGTCTGCGGCGACTGCGAATTCGGGGAGGATCGTGGTCAGGTGGTCGGTCAGCGTTTCCACGGTCGGATAATCGAATACGACTGCTGGGGTCAGCGGCTCCCCGAGGGTTTCACTGAGGTTGCGGCCGAGCGTGACGCTCATCAACGAGTCCATGCCAAGCTGGAAGAATCCCGCCGCGGGGTCGAGCATTTCCGACGCATCCAACCCCATCACGGCCGATGCCAGCGCGCCGACACGGTCGAGCAGGAAGTGATAACGCCGGTTGGGTGCGCACTCGCGCAACGCCTTTCGGAACTCTGTTTCGGTGCGCGATACCTCGACGTCGGGCGACTCCAAGGCTAGATCGTCGACGACACGCACCGACCCCCGAGTCCGGTATGCCGCAGCGAGCAGGGGCCAGTCAGCGTCGACGACGGCGTGCTGCACCGGTGCTCCTGCGCGGGTCACGAGGGCAAGCGCGCGGATCGCAACGTCGTCGTCCATCGGCTCCATGCCGGTCTCCGATGTGACTTTCTGCGCGTCAGACTCGCTGTCGGCCAACGATTTCCATACGCCCCAGTTGACAACCGTCGCCGGGAGCCCGAGTGCGCGGCGGGCGAAGGCGAAGGTGTCGAGGAAGGTGGAGGTCGCGGCGTAGTGACCGAGCCATCGGGAGCCGAGGATGCCCGATATCGACGAGAACAGCACGAATTGCTTCAGCATGGTTCTCAGCGACAGCTCGTGCAGCAGGCGGACGGCGTCCAGCTTGGGCCGGAACATGGCGTTGACGTCTTCGTCGGTCATGTCTGTCAACGTCACGGGACCACCGCCGAAGGCGGCCAGGTAGATACCCTCCAGCGGAGGCAGCTCGGTGCCGAACCGGTCGAACAGTGCAGCCATCGCGGCTTCGTCGGCGGCATCGGCCGCCACCGGGACCAGGGTGGTACCAGTTTTTGCAAGGCGGTCGGCCAGCTCGTCCAGCCGGTCGCCGGGGTTACGCGAGACGGCGACGATCGTCTTGGCCCCCATTGTGGCGAGCTGTCCGATCAGACCCGGACCGATGTTTCCTGTCGCACCGACGACAAGGTGGCAGCCATCCGAACCGAGCACGGCATTGTCCTCGGCCGTCGGGATACACCGTTGAAGCCGCGGGACATACCGCTCGCCCGCGCGGTACACGACCTGGTCTTCACCATCGTCGGCCTGCGTCTCGGTGAACACGCAACGTGCGGCAAGGACGGGCGGCATAGCCTCGTCGAGATCGATTATCCCGCCCCATATTTCGGGATGCTCCAGCGCCAACGTGCGCCCCAGTCCCCACAGAACTGCATGTACCGGGTTGGCACGATCGCCATCTCTGACGGGCTGAGCATTGCGGGTGACAATGACCAGACGCGCCGACGATCCCGCGGTGCGGGCGTCAACCAGCTGCGCAACAAGCGATCTGGCATTGTTGAAGAGTCGATACGCCGCGGCATCGTCTATCTGCGCGCCGGAAACGGGAGGTGCGTAGAGCACGCGATCGGCGCTGTGCACTGCGTCCTCGACGTTTTCACCGCTTCGGAGCACGGTCGCGCGCGAGGCCAGCGCGCGACCGAACTCGGCTCCGAGTTCTGCATCGGCCGTCACGACCCACCGGGCTTGGCCGCAGTCGCCGGCCGCCGGCAAGGGACTGGTCTTCCAGGACGGCTTGTAAAGCCATTCAGCCGGGACGTCACCGCATACCTCGGTGTCCTGCTTGCGCAGATGGGCGGTGACCGGGAGCGGGGTGACGACGTTGGTGGTATCGATCCAGTAGTGGGTCGAGCGCCAGGGGGTGCACGGCAGCGGCGGGTGTGGTTCTGGAGCGTGCTCGGTGTGCGGCGGGTGGACCGTGTGGGTGGCGTTGAGGTTGGTGTGGAACTCGACGGTGTCGTGGCAGTCGCGGCGTAGCGTCCCCAGACTGTGGTGATGGCGCTCGCCGAGGGTTTCGGCGATGGCCTTGGCGAGAACCGGATGCGGGCTGATTTCGACGAACGTCGCGTATTCGCCGCCTGCGGCGGCAACTGCCTGCCTGAACCGCACCGGGTTGCGCACGTTGGCCGCCCAGTAGTCAGCGGCGAACAGCGTTGCCGGATCGGCGTTTTCCAGGGCCGTTGGGATGACTGGGATACGCGCAGCGCTGGGGGCAAGATCGGCCAGTGCTGTCTGCAGCTCCGGCAGGATGGGGTCCATCATCGGGTGGTGCGACGGGACCTCCATGTTGACCCGGCGAGCAAAGGTGTTCTGCTGGGCGGCGAGCGCAATGATGTCTTCGATTGCAGGTACGGGGCCTGCGATCACCGTCTGGCGCGGCGATGCATACACCGTGACGGATACATCGGGGTGGTCGGAGATCAGATTCTCGGTCGCTTCGGCATCGAGGTGAATCAATGCCACTGCGCCGTGCCCGTCGAAGCGCGACATCAGGCGTGCCCTGGTCGCGATCACTCGCAACCCATCCGCGACGGTGAGGGCGCCGGCCACCACCGCGGCGCTGACCTCCCCCATCGAATGCCCGATGACCGCATCGGGTTCCACCCCGTGCGAGCGCCACAGGGCGGTCAACGCCAGCTGCATGCCCACCAGCACCGATTGCACGCGCAGCGACCCGGCGATGGGCTCGCCACCGGCCAACACACCGCGTAGCGAGAACCCCACTTCGGCGGTGAAAACCGGTTCCAGCTCGTCGACCGCGGCGGCGAAGGCGGGTTCGTCGGCAAGCAGTTGGCGGCCCATCCCGACCCATTGAGAACCCTGGCCCGAGAACACGAAAACCGTTCCAGCACCGCAAGGCCCGTCGTGCGGAGGCACCACGCCCGGAGCGTGCTGCCCGACCGCCAACGCACGCAAGCCGCTGATCGCCTGCGCGGCGTCGGCCGCGCACACCGTCGCGAACACAGGTTGCCGCGCGCGATGATGGTTGACGGTGTGCGCGACGTCGGCCAAGGCGACACCGGCTCCGGCGCCGCCCATCCAGTCCGCGAGAACACCCGCCCACGACGCCACCCGATCGGGTGTCTTGCCGGAAATCACCAACGTGTGCACCGCGGGTGCAGGCGCGGATACCGTTGACTGAATCGCTGCGGGACCCTGTTCCAGCACCACGTGCGCATTCGTCCCGCCGAATCCGAACGACGACACCGCGGCGCGGCGCGGGCCGTTGTCGCGTGGCCACGACGTGTTCTCGGTGGGGACGAAGAATCGTGTCGGAGACGGGTCGATGCCCGGGTTCCATTGGGAGAAGTGCAAGTTCGGCGGAATGCGACCGTGTTGCACGGCGAGCGCGGCCTTGATGAACCCCGCGATGCCCGCGGCCGCCTCGAGGTGTCCCACGTTGGTCTTCGCCGATCCCAACGCGCAGGGCTGTTCGCCGTGCCCGTATGTCTCTGCGAGCGCCTCGAACTCGATCGGATCGCCGAGCACGGTGCCGGTCCCGTGGGTCTCGATGTAGTCCACGGAGTCCGCAGTCACGTCGCCCGCGCGCAACGCCGACGCGATCACGTCGTGCTGTGCGATCGCGTTGGGTGCGGTCACGCCGTTGGATCGGCCGTCCTGGTTGATGGCGGTGCCCCGGACGACTGCCAGCACGCGGTCGCCGTCGCAGATGGCGTCCACCAGCCGCTTGAGCACCACCACTCCGCAGCCTTCGCCACGGACGAAACCGTCTGCGGATGCGTCGAACGTCTTGCACCGACCGTCTGCGGACAGCAATCCCCACGCCGAGATGGCGATCTGGGTTTCGGGTCGCAGGATGACGTTGACTCCCCCTGCCAGTGCCACGTCGGTCTCCCGCAGGCGCAGGCTCTGACAGGCCAGGTGCACCGCCACCAACGACGACGAGCACGCCGTGTCGACCGCCACCGCGGGACCACGCAGCCCCAACAGATAGGCGATGCGGCCCACCGTCACGCTGTGTGCGTTGCCGGTTCCGGTGTAGGCGCTAACCATCTCGGGAGATTGCGCCGAAAGGCTCTGATATTCGTTGTAGTAGACACCCATCATCACGCCGGTTCGGCTGCCCGACAACGAATCCGGCGGGATGCCGGCGTGTTCGAACGCTTCCCAGGCGACCTCGAGCAGCATCCGCTGTTGCGGGTCCATCGCAGCGGCCTCGCGCGGGGTGATCCCGAAGAAATCGGCGTCGAACCTGGCGATGTCGGAGACGAACCCGCCCCATTTCGTCGTCATCCGTCCCGGGGTCAACGGGTCCGGATCGTAGAACGCATCGGCGTCCCACCGATCCGCCGGCACCTCGCTGATCGCGTCTTCGCCGTCAACCAGCAGCCGCCAATAGTCTTCCGGCCCAAAAACATCACCTGGGAACCGGCACCCGATGCCAACGACGGCCACCGGCTCAGCGGTGACTATTCGAGAGGCCTTGTTGAACTCACCAGATAGGACAGTGCGCTGTTGATCGCTCATGCCCGCGATCCGGCCAAATGCAGCCGTCATCCGAGGGTGTTCTCCGTTTCTGCGGATGCCGATTCAACGTGGTCGAACAGTGAGTCGAGCACGCTTTCTTTGAGTTCTGCCGACGCGGTCACGGTTTCGACCAACGGTAATTCGGCAGGGACCAACCTGGCGGTCAGATAGGCGGCCAGGGAGTCAACGGTCGGATGGTTCCATAGCATGGTGGCGGAAAGCTGCAGGCCCACAAGGTTTTCGATGTCGCGGCGAATCGCCATTGCCATCATCGAATTGAGGCCGAGTTCGATGAACGGCCGGTCGGTGTCCAGTTCGGATTCCGTGGTGCGCAGCTCGCGACCGAGGATGGCCCGGATCTTCGCGATGAGCTGCTTGCGGACGTCGTCGGCGGGCATCGTGGCCCAGGCCGCCGCTGCTACCGACGACGTGTCGTTTACGGGTGGCGCAGTCCCGGTCCGGTCGTCACCGGATGTGCCCGACACCGGCACCACTACCGCTTGTGCAATATCGTTGCGGTGCAGGTACTCCCAGGCTGCGAACGCCTCATCGGCGGAGAGATCGCGTAACCCCAGCCTGCGCAGCTCGTCGGCGACGATTGGCGCGTTAACGGCGAAGCCAAGACCTCGCCAGGCCGCCCAGTCGATGCTGACGCTGTGACCGCCTCTCCGGTTCCGCGCGCGGGCCAGCGCATCCAAGTACGCGTTGGCCGCCGCGTAAGAGCCTTGACCCGCGACCCCGAACACCGACGCGGCCGATGAGGTCAGGTAAAAGAAGTCGACGGTGCCGCACGGGAAGGCTTCGTCGAGCACCTGCGCTCCTTGGATCTTCGGCCACATCACCTCGCGCATCGAACTGTCGGTCACGAACGCCAGTAGCTCGTCGTGGGTGACGCCGGCGGCATGGATGATGCCCCGGATCGGTGGCGCGCCTAGGCGATCCCGCGCGGCCAGCATGCCGCGCACATCTTCGGTGGATCCGATGTCGATAGTCAGTACGTCGACGGCGACACCGCGGCGTTCCAGTCCGCGGATGGTCGAGATTCGATGGCGCATCCGCGGATCGATGTCCGGATCATCCCACTCGCGTCGTGGCGGCAGCGGACTACGCGCGGCCAACAAAATCCGCTGCGCGCCGTGGTCGGCGAGCCAGATCGCCATCAAAAGGCCCAGTGCACCAAGGCCTCCGGTGATGAGGTAGGCCGCGCCGGATCGGCATCGAAGCGGCTCGCGTACCGGCTGATCGGGCAATGGTTGCAATTCGGGAGCCAGGAAGACGCCGTCGCGGAGCAGCAGCATGGTCTTTGTCGGTGTGTCCAGAGTCGCGGCGATCTCGGCGGCGGTCTCGTGCCGCACCTCGCCAGGCGCCAAGTCAATCACTCCACCCCAGATGTCGGGATGTTCGGCGGCGATGACACCCGCCAGACCCCACAGTGCACTCTGCCGCATGGCCGCACGATCCGCCGCTTCATGGACTCCAGTGGTCAGCACCCACAGCGTTACCGGACTGCGGTCGGCACGCGCTGCCACGACACGAACCAGCTCGGTGAGTTGGGCGGACATCCGGGTAGCTGCGTCGACGTCGGACTCACCGTCGGCGGCAGGCAGGCCGTCCGCAACATACAGCACGTTACGCGCATCGGCGAGCTCACCTCTCGCGAACCGGAGGTCGGCAAGTTGTATTCGAAGGTCTGCCGCGGCTTGGGCGGATCCGATCACCGCTATCGATCCTGTGACACTAGCCATTTGACGTATCGTCGGCTGCCAGCCGATGGCGTGGGCGAACCGTCTTGGGTCTGCGGCGGGTTGTGTCGGCGCCATGTCCGACTCGAGTGCGACATAGCGCAGCGATCGGAGCCCAACGCAGCGCCCCCCATCGAGTGCCGAGGCATCGATATCGACGACCGCCTCATCGGAGTCACCGCCGGTGCGTCGCACAGAAACCGAACCAATCGCTGAAGGCAGCGAGTCTGCCACCCAGACGTGCTCGACGGCAGCAGGCACGAAGAGCCGGGTGTCCGACGCCCCCGCAAGCGCTGCGATGTGAGTCGCGGCGTCCAGCAATCCCACAGTGCGTGCTTCCCGGGATACACCCTTCAGGTCGACTCGAGCCCGCAGACCACTCGGCGTGCGCGTATACGAATCGATCGACCATGCGAACGGCTGTCCTTCGACGCCGCGCGCGTACAGCAGCTCGGCGATCGGCGCGTCCGCCACATCTGACAGACCCCCGTCGGCCACGGCCACGCCATCTGCCGGTGCGACAGCGCTCGAGAGTCGGGCTGTTACATGCGTGGTCCAAAGTTCGGGGCATCCATCGGCAGCCGAGCTGGCTGCGATTCGCAGGGAATCGCCCTCCGCCACGACCTGGATGTCCTTGGGCAGATCGAGGATGATCGGCTGCTTGAATTTGACCTCGGACACCGCTGCGACACCGAGTTCGCCTGCGGCGGTGAGCAATGTCTGCAGCAACACCGACACCGGCACGACTTCCAATCCGTGCAGACGGTGGTACCCGGGATAGGGCTTGGCGTTCGGAGCCAGCCGTGAGCGCCACACATGTATGACGGGCTGCGACGAAACGGTGAACCGCTTCCCGAGCAGTGTGCCGATCCTGGGCGCCGAGGCACCCGAGTGTCTCTTCCTGGTGGTGATCCAGTGGTGGGTGTGGTGCCAGGGGGTGGCCGGCAGCTGGGGGTGGGGTTCGGGTGGGTGCTCGGTGTCGGGTGGGTGAGTGGTGTGGGTGGCGTTGAGGTTGGTGTGAAAGGTCAGGGTGTCGGGCGTGTCACGGGCCAAGGTGCCCAACGCGTGATGATGGATCTGGCCCAGGGTTTCGCCGATGGCGTGAGTCAGCAACGGGTGGGGACTGACCTCGACGAAGGTGCAGTGCGTCGCCCCGGCGACCGCGACCGCCTCAGCGAAGCGCACCGGGGTGCGCAGATTGGCCACCCAATAGTCGGCATCACAGCGCGGACTATCCTCCAACGACACCGTCGACACCATCGGAATGGCCGGCGGCCGCGGCGCCAGATCGGCCAGCGCAGACCGCAACTCAGGCAGGATCGGATCAACGGTGCGGTGATGGGAAGCCACATCCACCTCCACCCGGCGAGCCAACCGATCCGAGGCCGCCACCACCGCGATCACCGCGTCCACCGCATCAGCCGGCCCGGCGATCACCGTCTGACGCGGCGAAGCGTGCACCGCCACCGACACCTGCGGATAGCCGGCCAACAACGCCTCGGTACCCGCGGCATCCAACTCCACCAACGCCATCGCACCCGCACCAGCCAACCGCGACATCAACGCCGAACGCACGCTGATCACCCGCAACCCCTCAGCCAAGCTCAGCGCCCCAGCCACCACCGCCGCAGAAACCTCACCCATCGAATGCCCGATCACCGCATCCGGACACACCCCATAGGCCCGCCACAACTCGGTCAACGCCACCTGCACCCCGACCAGCACCGGCTGAATCCGCTCAATACCAGCCACCGCCGCCCCACCGGCAAGCACCTGCGTCAACGAAAACCCAGTCTGCTCAACAAACACCGGCTCCACCTCGGCCACCGCCGCGGCAAACGCCGGCTCATCGGCCAACAACTGCCGACCCATCCCCACCCACTGCGAACCCTGACCCGAATACACAAACACCGTGCCCGAACCACACGCCCCCTCATGCGGCAACACCACACCCGGCCCAGCCACCCCCGCAGCCAACGCCGTCAACCCCGCCACCGCCTGCTCACGATCCCCCGCACACACCGTGGCAAACAGCCCATGACGCGTACGGTGATGATTCAACGTGTGCGCCACCTGCGCCAACCCCACCGACGCACCCCCACCAACCATCCACTGCCCCAACACCCCCGCCGTGGCAGCCACCCGATCAACGGTCTTCCCCGACACCACCAACGTGCACACCGACCCCGACCCCGACCCCGACCCCGACACCGGCGCCTGCTCCGGCGCCTGCTCCACCACCACATGCGCATTCGTGCCACCGAAGCCGAACGACGACACCCCCGCCCGCCGCACCCGCCCCGTCACCGGCCACTCTTGCTCTTGGTCAACGACTTTGAGATGCAACTCCTGAAAAGGGATGTGCGGGTTGGGCACCTGATAGTTCAAGGTCCGCGGGATCCGCGCGTGCTGCACCGCAAGGACGGTCTTGATGAAACCCGCCACCCCCGCCGCCGCCTCGAGATGACCCAGGTTCGTCTTCACCGACCCAATCAGCAGTCGCGCACCGTCTTTGCGCCCGCGACCGTAGACCGTTCCGAGTGCCCGCGCCTCGATGGGATCGCCGAGCAGCGTGCCGGTCCCGTGCGCCTCCACATAGTCGACTTCACGGGGTGGAATGCCTGCGTTGGCGCATGCGACACGTATCACCGCGATCTGCGCCGCCGGGTTCGGTGCCATCAAACCGTTGGACCGGCCATCCTGGTTGACGGCCGACCCCCGCACCACCGCCAGCACCCGGTTCCCGTCACGCTGCGCATCGGCCAACCGCTTGAGAACCACCACACCGCAACCCTCGCCGCGGACGTAGCCGTCGGCGCCGGCGTCGAACGCGTGACAGCGGCCAGTAGGCGACATCGCGCCAGCCCGGTCGAAACTCCGCGTAATCGCCGGGGACAGCACAAGGTTCACCCCGGCCGCGATGGCGAGCGCCGAATCGCCCGAGCGCAGGCTGTGGCAAGCCTGGTGAATCGCGACCAGCGACGACGAACACGCCGTGTCGATGGCGACCGACGGCCCACGCAGGTCGAGAAAGTACGACAGCCGATTGGCGATGATGCTGAGAGCGCCGCCAGTACCCGACCAGACGTCGACCTGGTCAAGATCCTGCGACGCCAGGTATCCGTACTCGCTGGCACACGCACCCGCGAAGACACCCGTCTGTGTGCCACGAATGGCATGCGCGGGAATTCCCGCATTCTCCAACGCTTCACAGGCGACCTCGAGCAGCAGCCGCTGCTGCGGGTCCATGTACGTTGCCTCACCCGGTGAGATGCCGAAGAACTCCGCGTCGAAGGCCGCGAGGTCGGTGAGAAATGCACCCCATTTAGTGGTGCTCGCCAACGCCGCAGCCGTTTCGGGGGATCCGTCGTCGAATGCCTCCCACCGCTGCGGCGGAACGACTCCGATCGCAGATCGGCTCTCACACAGGAACTTCCACAAGGACTCGGGGCCGTCGACGTCACCGGGGAAGCGGCAAGCCAGTCCGATTACCGCGATCGGCGCGTCGGAGGCACCGGCGTCACGGCCGGCTGTCACCACATCCGGCGCGTGGCCATGCTGTTCAGGTGCGGTCAGAAACGCCGCCAGCGCGTTGACGGTCGGATGCTGCCAGAACTCCACCGGTGACACGGCCCGACCGAGCAGTTCGGAAAGTTCCCCAGAGAGGACGACCGCGTCGCGGGATCCGACTCCGAGCTCGTTCAGAGACAGATCCAGGTCGACCGTCTCTGGGCTGCAGCCGATCGTCGTTACCAGGTAGTCCACCATCCAGTGTCGAAGTTCGGCCGCATCGCGAATCTTCAACGTCACAAAGGTCCGTCCAACCGAATGAAATCATCGAGCCGGTAGCGTTCCGCGCAGGCCGTGCGCCGTACCTTGCCGCTCGTCGTAATAGGGATGGATCCGGGTGGCACCAACACCAGGTCGGCGACGCGGACGCTGTGTGACTGCGAGATCGCCGATTTCACTTCGCGTTTGACCGTATTCAGCCGGTGCAGGACATCCTGTTGGGTGTTACCCCGTTTCTTGAGCTCGATGATGGCGACCAGCCGCTCGGTGAGTTCATCGGGGATCGCGATTGCTGCCACTCGGCCACCCGTTATCTCTTGGATTGTTGCTTCGATGTCGTCTGGATAGTGATTGCGGCCATCGACGATCAACAAGTCCTTGATGCGTCCGACGATGAACAGCTCGCCTTCGGACATCACGCCCAGATCGCCTGTGCGCAGCCACGGGCCGACAGGGGTCCCGGGGGTGGCACCGCTCAGCGCCGCACGGAATAGCGCCTGGGTTTGGCGCGGGTTGCGAAAGTAGCCCATGGCGACGTTCTCACCGTGCACCCAGATCTCCCCGATGGCGCCCGCAGGGTTCTCGGAGCCACTGTCAGGGTTGACGATCCGCACCGTCGACGATCGCGGCGGACCGTAGCTGACCAGCTCGACGCTGCCTCCAGCCCGGTCTGTACACCGTTCGGCTTGTCCTGCGGACAATTTGTCATAGTCGAAGCGGGCCGTTTTGGGCGGCTGGCCCGGCTCGGACGTCGCGACATAGACGGTTGCCTCGGCGAGCCCGTAGGACGGGCGGACCGCCGCCTCGCTCAGGTTGAACGGGGCGAATCGGGCCGCGAACCGCCGAAGCGTCGCGGTGTGAATGCGCTCGGCACCGCTGATGATGCCCTGCACATGGGCCAGGTCCAGCCCGGCCATGTCCTCATCGGACGTCCGGCGCACAGCGAGTTCGAAGGCGAAGTTGGGCGCCGCCGAGAACGAACAGGGGTAGCGCGCGAGCAATTGCATCCACCGGGCGGGTCGCTGCAGAAATGCCATCGGGCTGAGCACAACCGCGCTGCGCCCGAAGAAGATCGGGGCGCAGATGCTGAAGACCAAGCCCATGTCGTGGAAGAGCGGCAGCCACGACACGACGGTGGTGTCGTCAGGCAGGGATCCGTCGAAGTAGTCGGCCAGGACCTGCTCGAGGTTGGCGGCCACATTTCGGTCCGACACCATCACACCCGCCGGGAGTCGCGTCGACCCCGAC
The DNA here is from genome assembly GCA_963848855.1 of uncultured Actinomycetota bacterium. Lineage (GTDB taxonomy): Bacteria > Actinomycetota > Actinomycetes > Mycobacteriales > Mycobacteriaceae > Mycobacterium. The sequence continues at coordinate 1,352,823 of CAWKFL010000012.1, read as the reverse complement.
GTGAACTGGAGATATGCCGGTCTGCCAATGGCGGGCGGGACCGGATCGGTCGCGATCGACGGTTCCAGCGCCAGCGCATCGATCTCGACGATCTCCGGCGCGGGGTGGACACTCCCGGCATCGGCATACGGAACCACGTCATCGACGACCGCCGATGTTGTCAACAGGACTGCGGGCGACGAATCGCGCAGCACCGAGGCCACTCGCTCGTCGTGCGCGCCGAAATGGGGCTCCGACAGCGGCACCGCAATGAACCCGGCATGCAACGCGCCCAGGAAGGCCACGATGTATTCGAGTCCCTGCGGGGCGAGGATGGCGGCCCGATCGCCGGGCCTCCCTAGTCGCAGGAGCTCTTCGGCGACCGCTTGCACTCGCCGATAGGTCTGTGCCCAGGTGATGCTGTCGGCGAAGCCGGCAGAATCGACCTCGTGGTCGATGAACGTAAAAGCCACGGTGTCTGGTTGCGTCCTCGCCCGTTCCCTCACTAGCTGAGCAACACATGAGACAGACACCGTGGAGTCGCTGAAACTCACCCCAGAAACGTACGCTGTTTTTTACGAACGCGTCAGCCAGTCTGAGCCGGGGCCGGGTACCTCTGCCGCGACGCCAGGCCGAGGAACGGGTTCCGGTTCTCGCCTGGATTTGCTGAAGACCATCGCTCCATCGATTCACCAGGTGAATGTTAGGTATTCGGTTTGGCACCCGTATTCGCTGGATGTCCTAGACTGGTCCTCAGATATTTTGTCCATAGGCTTGATCTGGCCAAATTTTCGGCGCTTGATCGCATGCTCTCAGCAAATCAAGCAGGGGAAGCCATTGACTACACAGCCCGTGCCAGACAGCGATGACTCGTAACTAATAAGATCTTCCGCGCCAAACTTGACATATGTAAAGTTTGGTCGCATGGACAACATCAGGGGCAGGACCATCGCGATCACCGGCGCTGCCCGAGGCATCGGCTACGCAACCGCCAAGGCATTGCTTGCGCGTGGCGCTCGGGTGGTCATCGGCGACCGGGACGTGGCACTGCAGGAATCGGCCGTCGCGGACCTGACCAAGCTCGGACAGGTCTCGGGGTACCCGCTCGACGTCACGGACCGGGAGTCGTTCGCGACGTTTCTGGACAAGGCGCGCACTGACGGCGGCGGCCGCATCGACGTCCTCATCAACAACGCGGGCGTCATGCCGATCGGCCCGTTCCTCGAGCAGTCCGAGCAGGCGATCCGCTCCTCCATCGAAGTAAACCTGTACGGCGTGCTCGCCGGTTGCCAGCTGGTGCTGCCGGACATGATCGCCCGCCGCAGCGGTCACATCATCAACATCGCGTCGTTGTCCGGCCTCATCCCGGTCCCCGGCCAGGTCGTCTACGTCGGGGCCAAGTTCGGCGTGGTGGGGCTTTCGGCCGCGCTGGCCGACGAGGTTGCGCCGCACAACGTCCACGTCTCCGTCGTGATGCCGCCGTTCACGAACACCGAGTTGATCTCCGGAACGAAGACCGGCGGAGCCATCAAACCCGTTGAGCCGGAGGAGATCGCAGCCGCGATCGTCAAGACACTCGATAAGCCGAAGACCCACGTGTCGGTTCCGCCTCCGCTGCGCTTCACCGCGCAGGCCGCCCAGATGCTCGGCCCCCGCGGACGACGTTGGCTCAACAAGCGTTTGGGCCTCGACAGCGTGTTCTTGGACTTCGACAGTTCCGCGCGGCAAAACTACGAGCAGCGGGCGCGGGCGGCGCAGGGCGTCGTCGAGGCACCCGACAAGTAGCGCCGACTTCTGCACCACGGCTGTGGTCACGCCCCGAATCACAGCCCCCATGCAGAACTCGCGACTCACAACGACGAGCTGAAAGAGCTGGGCTCAGAACGCCGGTACCGGATCACCCGCGCGGTAGGCCTCGACCACCGTGACGTGTCCGAAGAACTCGTCGGGCGCGAACTCGTTGTTGTCGGCCCTTCCCGCCAGCATCAGATGAACGATCTTGGCGTCCTCCTCCGCCGACAGCCAGATAGTCGTAACAGGCGCGACCTCATCGTCGTCGACGTCGGCGCCCGACGGCTCGTAGAACCAAAAGACGAAGTCGTCATCCGACTCGTCCTCATCAAATTTCCAGCCGCGCTGAGTGATCCGCTGATCGAACGCTTCCAGATCGGCCGCGATGGCGGCCTGGGTGGTGACGAGTTCGTTCAAGACATCGTCCGGTAGCCAATTCCCCCCCTGAACGGCCCTCCGCTTCTTGCGGCGGGCTTGCTTGGCTTGGGATTGCCGGGACAACTAGCCCAAAGCCTGATCGAGATCGGCGATCAAGTCGTCAGTTCCCTCCAACCCCACTGAGATTCGCACCACACCGTCGCCAAGCCCGATAGCCGCACGGCCCTCGGGGCCCATGGCCCGATGGGTCGTGGTGGCCGGATGGGTGATCAACGACTTGGAGTCTCCGAGGTTGTTGGAGATGTCAATCACCCGCAGCTTGTCGAGCACTTCGAACGCCCGCTCCTTGCTCCCACCCTTGAGCTCAAAGGTGATCACCGTTCCGCCACCGGTCATTTGGCGCTTCGCCAGGTCGTACTGCGGATGCGACTCCAAAAACGGGTACCGCACCCAGCTGACCGTGCGATTGTTCTCGAGGAACTCGGCGATCCGGTGCGCCGACGTGTTCTGATGCTCCACCCGAACCGCCAGCGTTTCCAACCCCTTCAACAGAATCCACGCGTTGAACGGGCTCAGAGCGGGTCCGGTGTGGCGCATCAACTTCTGCACCGGCTCGTCGATGTACTCCTTGTCGCCGAGGATCGCTCCGCCGAGCACCCGGCCCTGCCCGTCGATGTGCTTGGTGCCCGAGTACACCACCACGTCGACACCAAGGGGGAAGCCCTGCTGCAGGATCGGAGTGGCAAACACGTTGTCGAGCACCACTTTTGCGCCCGCGGCATGGGCCATATCGCACACCGCCGCGATGTCGACCAGCGACTGCATCGGATTCGAAGGTGTCTCGAAGAACACGGCCTGGGTAGGCACCGACAGCGCCTCTTCCCACTGCGCCATGTCGTCGCCGTCGACGAAAACCGACTCCACACCCCAGCGCGGCAGGATCTCGTTGCACACCACGAAGCACGACCCGAACAGGCTTCGCGCGGCCACCAGCCGGTCACCGGCGGCCAACAACGCGCCGAGCGACGTGAACACGGCCGCCATTCCCGTCGCGGTCGCGAAGCAGGCCGGCGCACCTTCGATCAGCCGCAGCCGCTCCTCGAACATCGATATCGTCGGGTTGCCATACCGGGAGTACACGTACCGGTCGATCTCACCGGTGAACGCCTTCTCCGCATCGGCGGCCGTCTCGTAGACATATCCCGACGTGAGGAAGAGACCCTCTGCGGTCTCCTCGAAACCCGAACGCAGCAGCCCGCCGCGGACCCCGATGGTGGCCTGGCTGACCCCGTCGGGCAGTTCGGCAGGCTTGCGCACGGACGGGACTTCGGTACTCATGATTGCCTCCAGGGCAGACCGACGGCCTTCCACCCGGTTTTACCGCGATGACCGCTCTCGTCCAGATTGCCTTCGAATCCGTCGAGCACGTTGTAGGACGGTGCGATGCCAGATTCTGTCGCGGCCTCCGCTGCGCCGATGGAGCGGTTACCAGAGCGACACAGGAAAACCACGGGGCCCACGCCCGGCGCGACGCCTGCACCAACGAGGTCGTCGACGAAGTTGTCGTTGTGCTTGCCGTTGGTGGTGTTCCACTCGACGTACACCACATCGCGCTCGAGGCTGGTCAGGTCGGGCACTCCGACAAAGCGCCACTCGGCATCCGTCCGACAATCGACCAGCACGGCCTCGGGATTGTCGCTCAGCAACTTCCAGGCCTCCTCAGGCGTGATATCTCCTGCGTAACTCACGTTCGCGAGTGTCCCACAGCTAGCTGGGACCGCCTGCACAGACCTTCCATGCCCCGTCCTCAAGAACGAACGTCGTCGTGACACCCGTCTTGGTGTCCGGCGCCTTATCGAAATGATAAGTGACGGTGGCTGTCGCACGGTCGCCATCGATTGCCACGTCAGTGACGTCGTCGACGAACCGCTCGCCCTGCTTGTTCACCGAATCACGTTGTTGCGCAAGGATATCGGCCTCTTTCCCGTGCTGGGCGCGGCACGTGAACGTGCGAAAGTCGGCGTAGCTCTGGCGCTGCAGCGCGTCGTTCTGACCGACCGCCGCCCGTGCGACCCGTTGGTCTTCCGGTATGTCATCGCTGCCGAAGAAGTTGAAGAGGCCGATTGTGATCACGACGACGACAATGATGGCCAGCGCACCGAGAAACGGCGCCATCGTCGGGCGGTCGGCGTCGGACTCCGAAGACACGGTTACCAGAGTTTGCGCAGCGCGGTCGAGACTCGCCGCGCCCGGTCTCGAGCGATGATCGGGTCCTGCGCCGTCGCCAGCGCCACCCCGAGCCGCCTGCGGCCGTCCGTCTCGTCCGGCCGGTCGAACAGCCGCACGTCACTCTCCGCGACGTCGAGCGCCGAGGTCAGCACGCCGCCCAGGTCCGCGCTGCGCGCGTCGGTGGACTCCGCGCCCGCGTAAATGACCTCAGCGGCGGCAGGCGAGATCATGATCGTGTCCACCGACAGCCCGAGGATCGCGCGGGCATGCAGCTCGAACTGCGAAAGCCGCTGCGACCGCAACGTCACCAGACCGCTGTCATAGGGGCGCGGCCGCACGTCGGCGAAATAGACCTCGTCGCCGCGCACCAGCAGTTCCACCCCGAAGACGCCGCGCCCGCCCAGCGAGTTGACGATCCGCGCCGCGATGGACTTCCCCGCATCCAATGCCGCGCGCGTCATCTGCTGCGGCTGCCACGACTCCAGCACGCCGCGCTCCGTGAGCCGGTGGCCGATCGGCTCACAGAAGTGCACGGTCGGTCCTGTCGGTCCGATGGACCGGACGGTCAGCAGCGTGACCTCGAAGTCGACCTCGACGACCGTCTCGGCCATCACCCGGTTGTGCGGGATGTGCCCGGCGGCGACGGCACGGTCCCATGCGGGCTCGACGTCGTCGGGGCGCAACAGCACCGATTGGCCATCACCCGGTGCCGCCGCAGTCGGCTTGACAACCAGCGGGAAGCCCGCGTGCTCCGCGACGGCGTTCAGCTCCTCCACGGAACCGGCGAACCAGAACGGCGCGGTCGGAAGGCCCAGCTCGTCGGCCGCCAGCCGGCGCAGCCCTTCCCGGTCGACCGACAGTCGCGTGCTGCGCGGCGTCGGGAAGACCTCGATGTTCCCGCGCTCGGCGACGGCGATCAGCGCGTCGGCGGCGATGCCGCCTGCTTCGGCCACGACGTAGCGCGGGTTCTCTTTCTGGATCAGCGCGGTGAGCGCCTCGGCGTCGTTCATCTTGACGACGGCGGCCCGATCGGCCACGCCGTGTGCGGGCGCGTCGGCGTAGCGGTCGACGGCGATCACCTCGGCGCCGAGGCGCTGAAACGCCAGCGCCAGTTCACGGCTGAGCTCGCCGGAGCCAAGCAACATCACAGTGGAAGCGGATGCGGCCGGTTGGCCGTCGGTGACGGGCTCGTCCGTCGACTCGGTCACGGCCTCCCCCTCAGTGGTTTCACTCATCGCGCGTCCAGACTGCCAGATCCTCACCCCACCCGGACGTCGATGTAGCACCAGCGCCAGTTCTCCCCCGGTTCGACGGACCGCATCACCGGATGACCCGTCTGCCGGAAGTGTTCGCTCGCGTGTTGGTGCGGACTGGAATCGCAGCAGCCGACGTGGCCGCAGGTAAGGCACATGCGCAGGTGCGCCCACGCGTTCTCACCGTCCTCGGCGCACTCCTGGCAGTTGCCGGGCGTGAGCGGTTCCGGATCGACGATGTCGGCGGCAAGGTGCTCGCAAGTTGCGGGGACCGCTGCGGGGCTGTCGCGTTGGCGTGATCTCCTCAGCATGTTGGTCAACGATACGGTCGGTTCGGAGAGGAGGTTCGGCGACGTGGGTGCCTCACTGCTGGCGGTTCTGGTGGCGTCGGTCTTGTTGGCCGCGGTTGCGCGCCGCTACGACGTGTCGGCGCCGCTGGCGCTGGTGGTCGTGGGCCTCGCGGCCAGCCTGATTCCGGGTTTCACCGAGATCGAGCTCGATCCCGAGTTGGTGCTCTATGTGTTGCTCCCGCCGCTGTTGTGGTCGGCGGGACTGGAAAGCAGCTCTGTTGCGCTGCGACGCAACATTCGGCCGATCGGGCTGCTGGCGGTCGGGCTGCCGCTGGCGACCACGTTCGCCGTCGGGTACGTCGCGTACAAGACCGTGCCGGAGCTGACGGTTGCGGCGGCGCTGACACTCGGCGCGATCGTGGCGCCGCCGGACGCCGTATCGGCCACCGCCGTCGGACGCCGCCTTGGCCTGCCGCGCCGCATCATGACCCTGCTCGGCGGGGAAAGCCTGCTGAACGACGCCACAGCGCTCACCGCGTACAAGGTCGCGCTGGCCGCCTCGATCGGCACCGCCGCGACGTGGAGTAGCGGGCTGGCCACCTTTGCGCTCGCCGCCGTAGGCGGTGTTGCGGTCGGGGTGGCACTCGGCGCGGTGATCGCCTACATCCGGTGGCGGCTCGACGACCCGCTCGTCGAAAGCGCCGTCGGGCTCGTCGCGCCGTTCATCACCTATCTGGCGGCCGAGCAGATACACGGTTCGGGCGTGCTCGCGGTCGTCGTCGCTGCGCTGATCCTCGGGCAGAAGTCGACCCGCGCGAGCTATGCCACCCGGCTCCAGGACCAGGCGGTGTGGAAGGCCGCGCAGCTGGTGCTGGAGTCGTTCGCGTTCCTGTTGATCGGCCTGCAGTTGCCGAAGGTGATCAGCGAGCTCAAGGGGATCTCCGCATCGGTGATCGCCATCTCCTCGGTGGCGGTGCTGGCGACCGTGATCGTGGTCCGGATCGTCTGGATGTACGCCTTCGCCTACCTGCCTCGCAGGTTGTCGAGCCGGCTACGCGAGCGCGAGCAGGCGCCGACACCCGCGCAGGTGTTCGTCGTCGCATGGGCGGGTATGCGCGGTGTGGTGTCACTGGCGGCAGCCTTCGGTGTGCCGATGACGACGCTGTCGGGTGCGCCGTTCCCCGGCCGCCCGCACCTGGTGTTCCTGACCTTCGTCGTCGTGATCGGCACGCTGCTGCTGCACGGGCTGACGCTGCCGTGGCTGATCAAGCTGCTCGGTGTGCAGGGCGACGAAGCGCACACTGATGCGGTCGCCGCGGCCGCGGCTCAGGACAAGGCCGCGCGTGCCGCCGCGGACCGCCTCGACGCGCTGCTGGCCGAGGAGGAGGTCAGCGATGTGCACGAACGAGCGGCGGATGTGTTGCGGGGCTGGAACACTCGCCGCCGCAACTCGGCGTGGGAGCGGCTGGGCCGAGGCGCCGAGGACATCGGTGAGAGCCCTGCTTCGGCGTTTCGCCGGCTGCGGCTGGAGATGCTGGCGGCCGAGCGCGCGACGTTCATCGCCGAGCGCGACAGCGGCCACATCGACGACGAGGTGCTGCGGTCTCTGCTGCACGGCCTCGACCTCGAGGAGGCGACGCTCAATCGGGTCTAGCGCGCCTGCTGATCGGCGCCGACGACGCTCTCACGATGGATGTGTAACGGCCATGGACCCGAACACATCCCCGACCTCCCGGGGACCGTGCATGCGGCAGCGTTCCGCCGCGCGATGCGCCACATTCCCACTGCGGTCGCCATCGTGACGACGACGGAGGGAACGACACCGGTGGGCTTGACAGCCGAATCGTTCGCAGTGTCGCTCGACCCCCCACTGGTCACGTTCTTCGTCGAAAAGCAGTCGACCACCTGGTCCCAAATGCACGATTCGGCAACATTCGCGATCAACATTCTCGGTCACGGCATGGGCGAGCGGTGGAGGTCATTCTTCGACAAGGGCGTCGACCGCTTCGCCGGCGTCCAATGGAGCCCGTCAGACGACGGAGACCCGATACTCGCCGACGCGGCAGTGGTATTCGAGTGCTGAAAGCACTCCACCCAATGCCTTGGCGATCACATCCAGGTCGTCGGCGAGGTGCGCCGTCTCCAGATCTCATCCACGTAATGCCCGACCCCTCCGAGCCGCACCGCTAGTCTTCGAGCTGCGCGCGGAATTCGCGCATCGCCTCGACGAGCGCGCTGAAGGTTCTGTGCGCGGCGGCCAGGTCGTCGTCGGACAGCGCGGCGAGGGCGCGCTTGCTGTGCTCGGCCAACGGTGTGAAAAACCCTCGCGCGACGTCCATTCCGCTCTCGGCGACGCGCAGGATGACCTTGCGGCGATCGGTCGGGTCGGAATCGCGGGCTAGATGCCCGGACGCGATCATCCGCTCGACCAGATAGGTGATGGCCGCACCCGACATACCCATCCGCTTGCGCAGTTCGCCCGCCGTCATCGGAGCTCCCGCGGTTTCCGCGACCATGACGTGCAGCAGCGCACGAAAGTCGTTGGCGGCCACATCATGTCGTCTGGCGAAATATCCGCCGATCTGATCCGACTCGGCCGTCAACGCCCGTACATCGGCGGCGATGCGCGATTCCAGCATCGCGCGGTTGTCGGCCTTCGGCACCCGCCCAGCATAGTCCGATCAGATTCATTTGCTTAAATGTTAAGAATCTGAAATATTCGACGTATGTCCCGCCGGTTGTCTTGGGTGCTCGCCGTCCTGGTGCTCGCCACATCGGGAGCACTGATGGCCCTGGTCGGCTCCGACAACTCCAGCGAGCAATCACCAGTGCCGGTCCCCAAGACAGCGGAGTCCGCACGCGCCGACGCATTACGTGCTCAGTTCCCCGGCAGTGACCGGTTGCCCGCGATCGTCGTGATCACCCGTGCCGACAGCGCACCGCTCACTGCGGCCGAGGTCGCGGCCATCAAGCAGCAGCCCGTTGTGGTGTCCGAGGACGGCAGGGCAGCGGTGGCCACCGTGCCGTTGGATGCCGGCCTTTCGGGCTTCGCTCTCAACGATGCGGTCAAGGCCTTGCGTGACGCAACGGCCAATAGCCTGCCCGCCGACCTGAGGGCGCAGATCACCGGCGGGCCCGCGTTCGGCGCCGACATTGCGAATTCGTTTGCGGGAGCCAACTTCACACTGCTGGCTGTCACCGCGTCGGTTGTCGCGCTGTTGCTGATCGTCACATACCGATCACCCGTGTTGTGGTTGGTGCCGCTGGCCGTGATCGGATTCGCCGACCGCGTCGCTGCGGTGCTCGGTAGTGCAGTCGCCGGTGCGGTGGGCATGAGTCCCGACGGGTCGACGTCCGGCATCACCAGCGTGTTGGTGTTCGGCGCGGGCACCAACTATGCGCTGCTGCTCATCTCGCGGTATCGAGAGGAGTTGGGCCACAACGACGATGCACGCCTGGCCCTAGACGTCGCCGTGCGGCGCGCGGGTCCTGCGATTCTGGCGAGCAACACCACGGTCGTGCTGGCGCTGCTGACGCTGGTGTTCGCGTCCTCGCCGAGCACCCGCAGCCTCGGCGTGCAGGCCGCTTCGGGACTCGTGGTGGCCGCCGTCTTCGTGCTGTTGGTGCTCCCACCGCTTCTCGCGTTGTTCGGCAAACGGCTGTTCTGGCCATTCGTCCCGAAGACCGGAACGAAACCGCTTACCGACAGCGGTGTTTGGCATCGCATTGCCGACGCGGTGGCGCGCAGGCCCGGCCGGGTCGCGGCGGTATCCCTTGTGGGGCTGGCGCTGTTGTGCACCGGAATTCTGACCACCCCGGTCGGCCTGTCTCAGACCGAACAGTTCCGCGTCGAAGCGGAGTCGGTCAGCGGATACGAGACGTTGGCGGCTCATTTCCCGAGCGGCCTGACCGATCCAACGCGCGTCGTCGGGCCGACCGACCGGGCGCCCGACATCGCGCGGGCCATCACAGACACGCCGGGAGTGGTCTCCGCCAACCCTGCCGGACAGTCTCCGACAGGCCTGAGCCAGTGGTCGGTCGTGCTCGACGCCGCACCCGCGTCCGAGGGCGCCTTCAAAACCGTCGACGCCCTGCGGGATTCGGTCCACGCGGTCGATTCGGGCGTGCTGGTCGGCGGGTCCGATGCCCAGGCGCGCGATGCCAGTGCGGCCGCCGCGCGCGATCGGCGCCTCATCATCCCGCTGATCCTCGCCGTGGTTCTGGTCGTGCTCTACGTATTGCTTCGCTCGGCGCTTGCCCCGCCGATCCTCGTCGCGGTAACAGTGCTGAGCGCGCTTGCCGCTCTCGGGCTTGGCGGCTGGGCCAGCGTGCATCTGTTCGGTTTTCCCGCGCTGGACAACACCGCCCCGCTGTTCGCGTTCCTGTTCCTGGTTGCCCTCGGCGTCGACTACACGATCTTCCTGGTCACCCGCGCGAGGGAGGAGACCCCATCGGCGGGCACCCGCGACGGCATCGTGAGGGCGGTATCGGCGACCGGTGCGGTCATCACCAGCGCGGGCATCGTGTTGGCCGCCGTGTTCTGCGTGCTCGGTGTGCTGCCGCTGATCGTTCTCACCCAGATCGGCATCATCGTGGGTCTCGGCATCCTGTTGGACACCTTCATCGTGCGCACGGTGGTCATCCCCGCCCTGTTCACTCTCATCGGGCCACGCATCTGGTGGCCTGCACTGCACGCGGAGCGCTAACGTTTGCTGGTGGCGGAACACCGGATCGACACCCCGCTGGGCTCCGTGCGGGTTCAGGTTCGCGGTGGCGGCGAGACAATGATGTTCTGGCCCAGCCTGTTGATGGACGGCGACATGTGGTCGGCCCAGGCCGAGCACTTCGGCACCAGCCGTCAGGTGATCCTCGTCGATCCGCCCGGCCACGGAGGCAGCGAAAAGCTCACGGCAACATTTACTTTCGATGATTGTGCGCGCTGCATCGTCGACATTCTCGACGCGCTCGGCGTGGACCGAACGCACTTCGTCGGCAATTCGTGGGGCGGAATGATCGGGAGCACCTTCGCGGCGACGTACCCCGACCGCATCGGCCGTGCCGTGCTGATGAACTGCACCGCATCGCCCGTTGGCATCCGGCAGAAGATCGAATACGGCCTCCTGCTGCAAATGGCCCGGCTGCTCGGCGGGATCCGGCCGCCGCTGACGCGATCGGTGCTCCGGGCGTTTCTCGGCCCGACGACATTTCGCACCCGACCCGAGGTGGTGGCGTATGTTCGCGACACCGTGCAGGCCGTCGACGTGCGCTCCGGCGCATGGGCGGTCAGGAGCGTCGTGCCCGCCCGGCCCGATCAGCGCCCCTTGCTGTCGCAGGTGACGACACCGGTGCTCGTGGTCGCGGGCGTCGAGGACGCCACGTTTCCGCTGCAGGAGACCATCGCGATGGCCGGGGCCATCCCCGGGGCGGCGATCGCCGTGCTCGAAGGGGTCGCCCACCTGGCGGCGTTGGAGGACCCGCCTCTCGTGAACAAGCTCATCGAGGAGTTCGTGTTTCGCGGGTAGCTTCGAAATATGACTCAGGCCCAGCAGTTGCCGCCGCTGCACATGCGTCGCGAAACGTTCAGTCCGACGGCAGAGCTGCGGGAGATCCGCGAGACCGATGGTGTACGCACCGTCGTCAACGCGCTGGGCATGACCGTGTACCTCATCACCCGGCACGACGACATCAAGGAAGTGCTCTCCGACCACCAGCGGTTCTCCAACACGCGGCCACCCGGGTTCGTCCTTCCCGGTGCGCCGCAAATGTCGGCGGAAGAGCTGGCGAGCGCGCGGGCAGGCAACCTGCTCGGCCTCGACCCGCCTGAGCATCAGCGGCTGCGGCGCATGCTGACACCCGAGTTCACCATTCGGCGGATGACGCGGCTCGCCGACCGCGTCGTCGAGATCGTCGACGCACAGCTCGATGAGATGGAAAGAACAGGACCACCAGCCGATTTGGTGCAGACGTTCGCGTTGCCGATTCCCTCGCTGGTGATCTGCGAGCTGCTCGGCGTGCCCTACGACGACCGCGACGACTTCCAGCGCCGCAGTGCCCGCCAGCTCGACTTGTCGCTGCCCATCCCCCAACGGCTCGAGATGCAGCGCCAGGGCCGCGAGTACATGCGTTCACTGGTCGAGCGCACGCGACAGCACCCGGGTGACGACATCCTCGGCATGTTGGTGCGCGACCACGGGGACGAGCTCACCGACGATGAACTTGTCGGGATCGCCAGCCTGCTGCTGCTGGCGGGCCACGAGACGACGTCGAACATGCTCGGGCTCGGCACCCTGGCGCTACTGCGCCACCCCGACCAGCTCGCCGCCGTCCGCGACGAGCCCGACGCTGTCGGCCCCGCGATCGAGGAGCTGCTGCGGTGGCTTTCCATCGTGCACAGCGCGATTCCCCGCGTCACGACCACTGATGTCGAGGTGGCGGGGGTCAAGATTCCGGAAGGGGAAATGGTCTTCGTATCGCTGCCGTCCGGCAATCGCGACCCGAATTACATCAACACACCGGAAGTCTTCGACATCCGTCGCGGCGCGATGGGCCACCTGGCCTTCGGGCACGGCGTGCACCACTGCCTCGGTGCCCCGCTGGCCCGGTTGGAGATGCGGATCGCGTTTCCCGCCTTGCTGCGACGCTTCCCGACGCTCGCACTCGCAGGCGACTTCGACGACGTGCAGTTCCGGTCCTTCCACTTCATCTACGGGCTGAAATCGCTGGAGGTGACTTGGAGGTGACGCCGTGAAGGTTCACGCCGATCGCGACGTGTGTATCCAGGCGGGAAACTGCGTCATGTCGGCGGGCGCGCTGTTCGATCAGGACGACGACGGCATCGTCGTGGTGCTCGTCGACGAGGTGCCTGCCGACGAAGAGGACAACGCACGCGAGGCCGTCAGGCTCTGCCCGTCCCAGGCTATTTCGGTCGAGCAGTAGCGGGCCTGCGGCGCGCGATGGCGGCGCGGGCCAACAGGATCGGATCCAACAGCGTCAGCGGCGAAGACGTTCGCGTGGCCACCGCGATGGCCCGGTCGGCGATCTTCTGATCGCGGGGCGCGGCACCGTAGATAAGCCGTTGCAGACGATTGAGGCTGGGCCGTTGGCTGAAGAGGATGTTGTTGATCTGATGCGGGAGCAGTTCCAGCCGGTGCTTGCGTTGAGATCGCAGGGCGCCGGTGTCGATATCGGCCAAACTGCCCAATCTGGTTGGACCCGCGACCTCGTCGGACAGCCATTCTGCCGTTTGAAAAGCCCACCCACAGCCGGTGCCCCACAACGGATCACCTACCATTGCCGCGTCACCGACGAGCGCAACTCCTGGCCTCACGATTCGACGGCGCGTGATGCTCGGATAGTCGGTCGTGCCGATAACGTCGGTGACGCGTTCGGCGCCGGAGATATCGGGTGCATCCGGCAGCGTGGCGAACGAGCGAAGCAATGCCGCCTCGCGGTCTTCCTTGAACTCGGCGAGTCTGTCCTTCGCCGCGAATACGGCGAGCATCGTGACACCGTCGTTGTTGCAGAAGAAGTAGCTGACATCTGGCTCCTGCACCCAACCGGCGCCGCTCCAACCCGGCGGTACCGCCACGTTGCGGTAGCCAGCCTGATACCCGAATCGCATATTGCGCGAGACCTTGCCCGGAAGACCGGCCAGCACGGCGACTTTCGACGTGTAACCGTCGGCACCGACGACCAACCGGGCATTCAGCCGGCGCTGCCCACCATCGATGTCGGCGACCACCCCGCCGACGCGGCTGTCGCCATCGGTGATCAGGTCCCGGACCCGGGCGCCCATCATCAGATCGACACTCGGTACGGCCGCGGCGGTAGCCCTCAGCACCGGATCCAGCGTGACGCGGCGGATGTTGTAGCCATGCGCCGCGTCCGCACGCTCATGCATCCAGCCACGCTTCGTCCAGCCGTTTTCGTGGTGGCGCACGGCCCCCAACTCATCGAGCTTCGTGTCGAGGCCCAACCGTCGCAGTGTCGGCGATGCGCTCGACCGGATGCTGTGAGTACACAGGCGCTTGTAATGAGCCAGGTCACGGTGCGCCTCGAGAAGCGCGACCCGTAATCCGCTGCGACCTAGCAGGATTGCCGTCGAGCAACCGGCCGGCCCGGATCCGACCACGATGACATCGTAGATATCGGTCATGACGCCCCCCTCCGCGCGAAGGGCGGCGAAGCGCGCCGTATCCCTAGCGGTTTGTGGCGTTGATCCTAATTTACTCGCCAGCCAATAACGTCGTATTTGCGGCGACTAGTCGTTGCGGTCGAGGTCGATGACGCCGGCCCGCAGGAGCAGCAGCGCGCTCACCACAAGCACCCACGTCGGGAATGCCATCACCAGCCACATGCTGATGTCGCTGGCAACGATAAGGCCAAGTGCGGCAATGTAAGTCGCGATGACAAGCCAGCGCGGCATCAGACCCGTCTTCAACCAGATCGTGGCGAGCGAGATCATGAACACGGCCGCCATCCGCAGGGCGTACGTCTTTGACACGGCAAGCAACACCATCTGACCGAACGTGGCCACCTCGGAATGGGCGCCCGAATCAACGATCACGTTGTTGGTCGCCTCCAGCCCAGCGCCGATTCCGACCGCAACGAACATCATCGCGAGGAACAGCAGTCCGCTGCCGATGAACACCGTCGAGAAGAACTTGTCCTCGAAACCGCCGAATCCGTCGCGGACGACCCCGATGAACCACAGGAACGCGATCCCCGCGAACGGCATGATCATCGCCGCGAGCTTGATGTTGCTGCTCCCCGCGATCAGCCACTGCGAGCCCGGCTCAGCGCCCTCCGGCAGCGCGGTGCGGATCAGCGTCAGCGCCGTGCCGAACAGCAGTGCAAAGAGCACACCCGCCAGTGCGGCCGCTCGCGGCGTCGAGAGCCTGTGTAGCTGATGGTGTGTCGTTCGGGTTGTCACGCCGTCATCGTGGCACCCCTGTGCTCGAAACTGCGGTGAGATCGCGAATCTGAGCGCAATTGCGATCTGGCCGCAACCTCGATGGGGTTGGAGGTCAGGGCTGCCCGGGCAATAGGCGGATCATCAGTCCGTTGGCCTCGGCCAGCAGGTTGCCTTCGGGATCGCGCATTTCGGCGTTGACGAACGCCTTGCGGCCCTCGGCCTCCCTGACCCAGCCGCGGACCGTCAGCGGTGTGTCGATCGGAGTGACCTTGCGGTAGTCGACGTGCAGGAACGCCGTCCGGCTGATCGGCCTGCCGGTCGCGTGGATGACCATGCCGAACATCGAGTCGAACATCAGCGGCAGCACACCGCCGTGCACAGCGTAGTTGCCGCCCACGTGGTAGCGACTGAACTGCACGGTCAGCTCGACGGCTTCGGCATCGAACTTCGTCACCTTGTAGGGCGCCATCAGCAGGCTGCCCGAGCCGGGCAGGGACGGAACGCGGTTGGCGGGGCCGACACCCTCTGCGGCTTCGAACGGGTCGAGAATCTTGACCAGTTCCTCGGCTCGGTCAGCCGCCTGTTCCCACGTCTCGCTGTCCGGGTCCGCCGAGACGGCCAGATCCTGGGCCCGCCGCATCGCGGCCAGGAACCGGCCGAATCCCGGACCGGGCTCGGCCGCTTGGAAATTCGGGAATCCGCCGTGTCTGTCGTAGTCGGGATCGAGTTCGTGTGGATCGGTCACGAACCCGCCGCCAGGATGTCGCGGCGCACGATGGTCTGATCGCGACCTGGGCCGACGCCGATGCACGAAACATGGGCCCCAGCAAGCTCTTCCAGCCGCAGCACGTAGTCGCGCGCCTTGGCGGGCAGATCGTCGAACTCACGCGCCGTCGAGATGTCCTCCCACCACCCTGGCAATTCCTCGTAGATCGGCTCGGCGCGAGTGATGTCGCTCTGCGTCATCGGCATGTCGTCGACGCGCTTGCCGTCGACGCGATAACCGACGCACACCGGCACCGTCTCCAGGCTCGACAACACGTCGAGCTTCGTCAGGAAGTAATCGGTGATGCCGTTGACACGTGTTGCGTACCTGGCGATCACCGCGTCGAACCAGCCGCAGCGGCGCCGCCGTCCCGTCGTCACCCCGACCTCGCCGCCGGTCTTGGCCAGGTACTCGCCGTTCTCGTCGAACAACTCCGTCGGGAACGGACCCGACCCGACCCGCGTGGTGTAGGCCTTGAGTATCCCGAGCACCGTCGTGATGCGCGTCGGGCCGATGCCAGAACCGACTGACGCACCGCCCGCGGTCGGATTCGACGACGTGACAAAGGGATACGTGCCGTGATCGACGTCGAGCAGCGTGCCCTGCGAACCTTCCAGCAGGACCGTCTCACCCTTGTCGAGCGCCGCATTGAGCAGGTAGCGGGTATCGGCGATGCGATGCTTGAAGCCTTCGGCCTGCACAAGCAGGTTGTTGACGACCTCCGCGGAGTCCAGCGCCTTGCGGTTGTAGACCTTGACCAGCACCTGGTTCTTGAGTTCCAGTGCGGCCTCGATCTTTTGGGCCAGCAAAGACTCGTCGAGCACATCGGCGACGCGGATCCCGATGCGGGCGATCTTGTCCTGGTAGCAGGGGCCGATGCCGCGACCTGTCGTGCCAATCTTCTTGCTGCCCGCGTAGCGCTCGACAACCTTGTCGATGGCGACGTGATACGGCATCAACAGATGGGCGTCGGCGGAGATCAGCAGCCGCTCGGTGTCGACGCTGCGATCCTCGAGACCCTTCAGCTCGGTGAGCAGTACCCCCGGATCGACCACCACGCCGTTACCGATGACGTTGGTGACGCCAGGCGTCAGGATGCCCGAAGGGATCAGGTGCAGTGCGAAGTTCTCCCCCGTTGGCAACACGACCGTGTGGCCCGCGTTGTTGCCGCCCTGGTATCGCACGACCCATTGGACGCGGCCACCGAGTAGATCGGTCGCCTTTCCTTTGCCCTCGTCGCCCCATTGCGCGCCGATGAGCACGATTGCCGGCATGGCATAATCTCCCGCTTTATCTGCCTCAATACAGTGTGCAGCCGGTGAACAACCCTATCCCAGCGGTTAGCGAGCACGTGTTTTGGCACAGCGGACGCGAGGAGCAATTTGAGTACGGCGGGCGTTGTGGTGTTGCGGTTCGGCACCCGAAGGGTGCCGCGGGCGTTGCGTGGCCTGGCCACGGTGGGTATCGACGACGTCACCGCTCACCGCAGGGTGATCGTGGTGGGCGACCACGCTGATCTGGCCCAAGTGCTGACCCGGTTGCTGCGCGCGGACCGCCTCGACGTGGAGGTCGCACACGTGCAGCGGTGGCGGCCTGCGCGGCGTGCGCGCACTGGCGAGGCTGTCCGCGTGCCGCTGATCCGCGACGAGTCCGGCACGGTCGTCGTGAAGGCCGCATGTTGGCTGCCCGGAGAGGGGGAGCAAACGATCCGGGGCGAGGCCGTCGTCGACGACACCGTGCTGTTCGACGGTGAGGCGACCGGGGTGCGGATCGAGCCGATCGGCGCGATGCCCGGCCTGAGAGCGAGCGTGCTGTCCGGCCGCAAGCGGACCGGACGCTGGATCACCGGCCGCGCGGCGCAGCTCGGCACGGACGGTGCACAGGTGGTCCGCGACGGTGCGGCGGGCCCGCGGCCGGTTCGCCGGTCGACGTTTTATCGCCACACCGAAGGCTGGCTGATGGTGAGATGAGCCGTGCAGGTCATCTCACGGGCGCCAACAGCGGCGTCGGTAAGGGGACGGCCGCTGCGCTCGCTGCCGGCGGCCACAGTGTGACGATCGCGTGCCGCAGCGCCTCGAAGGCCGAGCAAGCCGCCGACGAGATGGTCGGCGACGTCACGATCGCGTCGCTGGACCTCGCCGATCTTGCCAGTGTGCGCAAGTTCACCGATTCGGTGGACTCCGTCGACGTCCTCATCAACAACGCGGGGGTCATGGGGATCCCGGGATCGCCACTGACCCGCACGGCCGACGGGTTCGAGATGCACATGGGCACCAACCACCTCGGACATTTCGCGCTGACGTGCCTGCTCGGCGACAGGATCAAGGACCGGGTGATCTCGGTGGCCAGCGCGATGTACCTGTTCAACCGCATCCACCTCGACGATCTGAACTGGCGCGCGCGCACCTACTCGCCGATAGCGGCGTATGGGGAATCGTAGCTGGCCAACCTGCTGTTCATCCGCGAACTCGCCACGCAAGGGGTCCGGGCTTACGCGTCGGATCCCGGCATGACCGACACCGGGATCACCAGTGCAGCGGCCGAACGCGTGCAACTGGGTGGGCGCAACCCGATAACGCACATCCTTAACAGCCCCGCCAACGGCGCCCGCGCGAGCATCCAGGCGGTGACGACGAACGAGCCGAGCGGAACCTACCTGGCGCCGCGGTTCAATCAGTGGGGCAGGCCCGGGGTGACCAAGCCCCTCCGCAAAGCGCGCGACCCCGGGAGGGCCAGGCGGTTGTGGGATCTGTCGGCCGAACTGACCGGCTGCGACTGGCCCCGGTAACGTCGTGACGTGAGCATTCGCCCGCTACACCAGTCCGTTCGACCCAGCCCGATCTTCCTGGCACTCGTCGCGATCACGGCTGCCGGAGGCGTGTTGGCCTGGCTGTCCGCGTCGACGGTCCAACCGCTGGCCTACATCGGGGTGTTCATCTTCGTCATCGCGGGCTGGCTGGTGTCGCTGTGCCTGCACGAGTTCGCGCACGCGTTCACCGCATGGCGGTTCGGCGACCACGACGTCGAAGTGCGCGGTTACCTGACGCTGAACCCGCTGCGCTACGCGCATCCGGTGCTGTCGATCGTGTTCCCGGTGCTGATCATCGCGATCGGCGGAATCGGCCTGCCCGGTGGCGCGGTGTGGGTGCGGACGTCGTGGATGACGAAGCGGCAGAAAACTCTGGTGAGCCTCTCCGGCCCGTTCACCAACCTGGCGTTCGCGGTGGTGCTGCTGGTGCTGACCCGGCTGGCCTACGACGATGCCCATGAGGTGTTCTGGGCGGGCATGGCGTTCCTCGGTTTCCTCCAGGTCACCGCGTTCGTGCTGAACATCCTGCCGGTGCCGGGGTTCGACGGGTACGGCGCGCTCGAACCCCACCTGAGCCCGCAGACGCAGCGCGCCGTCGCGCCGGCAAAAGGCTGGGCATTCATCATCGTGCTGCTTCTGCTGTTCACGCCCGAGGTCAACCGGTGGTTCTTCACCGTCGTGCTCTGGTTCTTCGACATCTTCAACGTGCCACCCTGGCTCGTGTTCGACGGGCGCGGGCTAACCCAGTTCTGGTCGGCGTGGCTCTGACGGACAGCTTGCGATATATGCGGCTTTACGCATAGATTGCAGTCATGGGTGCCGGCCACGACCACAGTCATGCCGATGCCCGCGTTTCCCGGATGATCATCGCCGCGGCGATCCTTAGCGCGTTCTTCGTCCTCGAACTCGTCACCGCGCTGATGATCAACTCGCTGGCGCTGCTGTCCGACGCGGGCCATATGCTGACCGACCTGGTCGCGATGTTCATGGGCCTGACCGCGGTTCTGCTCGCCCGGCACGGCAGCGCATCGCCCAAGCGGACTTACGGATGGCACCGTGCGGAGGTCTTCACCGCGGTCGCCAACGCCGTGCTGTTGCTGGGCGTCGCGACGTTCATTCTGTTCGAGGCCATCGAGCGTTTCGGCAACGCACCCGAGATCCCCGGCGTGCCGATGATCGTCGTCGCACTCGCCGGACTTGCCGCAAACGCCGTTGTGGTGTTCCTGCTGCGCTCGCATTCCAAGGACAGCCTGGCGGTTAAGGGCGCCTACATGGAGGTGGTCGCCGACACCGTCGGCAGCATCGGCGTGCTGATCGCGGGCATCGTGACCGTCACAACGCGCTGGCCCTACGCCGACGTCGTCGTCGCTATATTCGTCGCGTTGTGGGTGCTCCCCCGCGCCATCTCGCTCGCCCGCTCAGCGTTGCGCATCCTGTCGGAGTCCTCGCCCGCCCACATCGACGTCGAGGAACTGCGGACTGCGCTCTGCGCCGTCGACGGGGTGACCGAGGTGCACGATCTGCACGTATGGACGCTGGTGCCGGGCAAAGACATGGTCACCGCCCACCTCACCAGCACCGCCGATTCGGCGCGAGTGCTCGACGACGCACGTGCGGTGCTGACGGCCCGCGGGCTGGAGCACGCGACGGTTCAGGTGGAGCCGCCCGACGGCGCCGCCGACTGCAGGTGCGAAGCGGAGTGGTGAGCGGCTAGCCCAACCCGAGCGCTGCCCGCGCGGAGGGATCGCAGTCGTCCAGAAGATCCAGGCATCGGGCGTTCTCGTCGGACTCGCCGATCGCGTCGGCCGCACGCGCCAGCGCCGCCACACACCGGAGGAACCCGCGGTTCGGTTCGTGGCTGTACGGCACCGGCCCGAAGCCTTTCCAGCCATTGCGCCGCAGTTGATCCAGACCGCGGTGATAGCCCGTGCGGGCGTATGCGTACGCGGCGATGGCTTGATCGTCGGCGAGCGCATCCTCGGCAAGCGCGGCCCATGCCACCGACGCCGTCGGGTGGGCGGCGGCCACGATCGCAGGATTCTCGGCGGCTGCCAGCTCGGCCTCGGCCGCGCTGTCGCCGGGCAGCAATACAGGATCCGGTCCCAGGAGATCACCCATCCGCGTCATGCGCCTATTGTGCCGTGCGGAAAGAAGCACGTGCCGGGGCGGATGATTAAGCTCTCGCCGTAGCGTCGTTAGGGAGGACCGAAGCACGGATGTCGAACCCAACAGGCCCCGATAAACCGGATGAAGCCGCCGATGCGGCGGCAGAGGCCGACGACGAAACGACCGACGAAACCAAGCGGGCGCCGAGCCCATCCGAGCACGAGCCTGCCACCGAGATCCTGTTGTCACCCGAAGCGGAAGCCCAGCTGGAGGACTACGAACCCACCAGGCCCGCGGAGCGCCGGTTCACGGCCCCGTCGGGATTCGATGCAGGAACCACCCAGAAGATCAACACGGCCCCAGAACCGACCACCGAGGTGTTCTCGGTCTCCCGGCCCCCCGCGGGATTTGCCGCAGCGGCGGCGCCCACCGAACCCATGGCTCACCAGAAACCCGCTGCGCCCCAAGTAATTCCGCCGCGCGGTGATGCGCCGAAGCCGCCACGCACCCGGCGCAGCTGGGGCTGGGTCATTGCCTTGGTGCTCGTCATCGCCGCGGTTGTTGCCGTGGCGGTGCTCGGCACGCTGCTGTTGACCCGCAACTCCGAGCCCAAGGCGTCGCAGGAAGACATGGTGAAGCAGACCATCCAGAACTTCGACGTCGCGGTCCAGAAAGGCGACCTGGCCACGCTGCGGAGCATCACGTGCGGCACCACCAGGGACAGCTACGTCAACTACGACGAGCGCGCCTGGACCGAAACACACGCCAGGGTGGCCGCCGCCAAGCGGTACCCGGTGGTCGCCAGCATCGACCAGGTGGTGGTCAACGGCGACCACGCCGAGGCCAACGTCACAACGTTTATGGCTTATGCGCCGCAGACGAGGTCGACCCGCAGCTTCGATCTACAGTTCCGCGACGACCAGTGGAAGATCTGCCAAGCGCCCAGTGGCTAGGGGTTCTGCGTCAGCGCCAGGCAGGTGCCGTAGTGCTGCTCATTGCACGGGATGCCGTTGACCGTCGAGAAGTTGCCCGGTGTGTTGACGATCTGGGGGCCGCCCCCGGTGCCCTGCGGGGGAGCGATGATCGCCGGAGGGGCGGACGCACCGCCCTGACCGCTGGTGCACACCCCGTTGAATCGCTGCACGGTGCCGAAGGGGCAGCCGTCGGCCATCGCCGGTGAGGCGAAGGTGACCGATCCCATGGCCGTAGCGAGCGTGCAGCCGACGAGCAGAAGTGTGCGTTTCACGCGCAAGACTCTATTCGGGTGTTCTGTCGATTTCCTGTGCTACCCCGCGGACACCGACATGCCAGAGCAGTGCAGGTCGTTGCACGCCTCGACGATGCGTTCGCTCATGGAGGCCTCGGCCTTCTTCATGTAGGTACGCGGGTCGTAGACCTTCTTGTTGCCGACCTCGCCGTCGACCTTGAGCACTCCGTCGTAGTTGGTGAACATGTGCCCGACCACCGGACGGGTGAATGCGTACTGGGTGTCGGTGTCGACGTTCATCTTCACGACGCCGAATTTCAGCGAGTCCTCGATCTCGGACTTCAACGAACCCGAGCCGCCGTGGAACACGAAGTCGAAAGGCTTTGCGCCCGACGGCAATCCGAGCTTGGCCGCGGCCACCTTCTGGCCCTCGTCGAGAACGTCGGGGCGCAGTTTGACGTTGCCCGGCTTGTATACACCGTGCACGTTGCCGAATGTCGCGGCAAGCAGGTATTTGCCGTGCTCACCCGTGCCGAGCGCATCGATGGTCTTCTCGAAGTCCTCAGGGGTGGTGTAGAGCTTGTCGTTAATCTCGTGTGCCACGCCGTCTTCTTCGCCGCCGACCACACCGATCTCGATCTCGAGGATGATCTTGGCGGCCGCCGCCTCCTTGAGCAGCTCGCGGGCGATGTCGAGATTTTCGTCGATCGGCACCGCCGACCCGTCCCACATGTGCGACTGGAACAGCGGGTTGCGGCCATCGGCGACCCGCTGCGCCGAGATGGCCAACAACGGCTTCACGTAGCTGTCCAGCTTGTCCTTCGGACAGTGGTCGGTGTGCAGTGCGACGGTGATCGGGTACTTGTCCGCGACGATGTGGGCGAACTCGGCCAACGCGACGGCACCGGTCACCATGTCCCTTACACCGAGGCCCGAGCTGAACTCCGCCCCACCGGTCGAGAACTGGATGATGCCGTCACTGCCCGCATCGGCGAAACCCTTGAGCGCGGCGTTGACGGTCTCGGACGACGTGCAGTTGATGGCGGGGAAGGCGAACGATTGTTCCTTGGCCCGGCCCAGCATCTCGGCGTAGACCTCGGGAGTTGCGATGGGCATTGGGAGTTCCTCTCGGCCGATGCAGGATGTGCCATGAGTATCTCAAACCACGACGTTTGGGGTATGGCCCGCCGTCGACGGTATCTTGGGGGCCCATGGACACCATGGCCGTCTCAGCCGCCGCAAACCAACTGGCGCTGATGCCGGACTTCCTCGATCCGATGAAGCTGCTCGGGTTCTTCGGCACCTGGGCGCTGGTGGGGCTGTTGGTCGTCATCTTCGTCGAGTCAGGCGTGCTGTTCCCGGTCCTGCCTGGTGATTCGCTGCTGTTCGTGGCGGGCATGCTTGCCGCGGGGACGGCCGCGGCGGCGGAGCAGGGCGGCCCCGAGGTCAACTTCGCGCTCTGGCAGCTGCTGGTGTTCATCCCGATCGCCGCCATCCTCGGCGGTCAGGTCGGCTACTGGATCGGCCGCTACGTCGGGACGGCGATGTTCAAGCCGAACGCACGGTTCCTCAAGCAGAAGTATCTGGACGAGGCCCACCTCTTCTTCGAGCAACGCGGCCCGTTCGCGATCGTGATCGCCCGGTTCGTGCCGATCGTGCGGACCCTTGCGCCGCTCACCGCGGGCGCCGCCCGGATGAGCTATCCGGTGTTCGCGATCTTCAACATCCTTGGCGCGATCGTGTGGGGCGTCGGGCTGACTCTGCTCGGGTACTGGCTCGGTCAGTTCGAGATCATCCAGAAACTCCTCGAGCCGATCTTCATCGTGATCGTGCTGGCGTCGGTCGCCCCGATGTTCTACGAGTGGTACAAGCGGCGCCGGGCCGCCAAGAGGGCTGCGGGCGGAGCCGCCCAGCCGGCCTCCGAGCAGCCGTCCTGACGATTATCGGTCAGCGAGCACGGCGAACAGTTCCCTCAGGCCGGCCAGCGAGTTCGCGGCCAGGAAATGGTCGCAGTACGGCAGCGCCGCGGCCATCGACCCGGCCAGTGGCCGATAGTCGGGATGCGCCGCGCGTGGGTTCAGCCAGACCAGCGTGTGTGCCCGCCGACGGAGTCGGGCGAGCGCTCGGTCGAGCACATCGGGCGGATCGCTGTCCCACCCGTCGGACGCGATGATCACCACCGCACCGCGCAGCGTCGATCCGTGGGGTGCGGCGAGCAGTGCGCCAACGCAGCGACCGACGTGCGTGCCGCCGTAACGGTCGACGACCCTGGCGTTCGCGCGCGACAGCGCCACCTCCGCCGACCGGTGCGACAACGCCGCGGTGAGCCGCGTCAATGATGTCGAGAAAGCGAAGACCTCGGGGCGAAACCCGTTCCGGCGCAATGCCGCTGCGCGCATCAGATGCAGGTAGATGGTCGCGTACGGCCGCATCGACCGACTGACGTCGCACAGCAGCACCACCCGACGCGGCCGGTCGCGCCTACGCGCACGCGCCAACCGCAACACCTCGTAACCCGTTGCACGTGAGGACCGCATGGACTCCCGCACGTCGATCCGCTTCCCTTGGCGGTGCACCTCGCGCCGCATCGTCCGCCGACGCGGCCACCGCGCGGACAGTTGTTCCAGCCACGTACCGATGCGGCGCAGATCGTCCTCGTCGAACCGATCGAACGGCTCGTCGGCCCTCGCTACCAGATGACTGGGAAGCGAATCGGGCAGCGCGACACCGCTGTCGGATGGATCGGCGGCGCCGACGGCGGTCGGCGGAGTGGCCCACGGCAGACCGTCACCGTCGCCGCCGCTGTCGGTTCCGCCGCCGCTCGGCGCGGCAACCTTTGGCAAGTGCGGATCGCGATCCTCCGGTTGGAGCCGCCGCGCTTGGGCGGAGTCGGCGAAGATCTCGGCGAAAACCGCGTCGTACGCGGATAGGTCCTCGGCCCTGTTCACCAACGTGAGCCGGGCGGCCCAGTACAGCGCCGTGCGGGACTGCGGCGCGATGTGGTGCATGGCCTTCACCAGCGTTGCGGGCCCGTCGGCCGACACCGCGACTCCCGCGCCGTGCAGCTTGGCCACCAACGCGACCGCGAAGGCGGAGACGTCGACGCCGCGCAGCAGAAGTGGAACCGTCATCGGCGACTGCGCAACGCCTTTCGGGCCATCCGCAGCCGACCGAGCGTGAACAGGACGGCGGCCGCGAGGAACGCGCCGAAGATCGGTGGCCCGTACTTCTTCAGTGCGCTGCCGCCCGCGAGGTCGAGTAGATCGATCGGCTCCGTCTCATTCTCTGGGACCGCGGTGGCGACCTTCGGTGCCTCGCCGTTGGTGGCGGGCGCAGCGGGTGTGCTGTCGGCGGCGAGTTTGGCCTCCAGCGATTCCACGAATTGGCCGAGCAGCTTCTCCGAAACCTGTTGCAGCATACTGCTGCCGAACTGGGCGAGCTTGCCGACGATTTTGAGATCGGTGTCGACCGTGACGCGGGTGCGCTCGCCCGCCTCGTGCAGCTGGGCGGTAACCGTGGCGGCCGCGTTGCCGGTGCCACGGGCCTCTCTACCCTTTCCGTCGATGACCGCGCGGTACGCGTCGCGATCCTGCTCGACGAAGTGCACCTTGCCGCTGAACTCACTTGTCACCGGCCCGACTTTGACTTTCACCTTGCCCAGCACGTCATCGCCCTCGCGTCCGATCATCTCCGCTCCTGGCATCAACGGGATGACCTGCTCCAGATCGGTGAGGACGTCCCAAGCATCCTCGATCGGTGCACTGACGGTGAACTCGTTGGCGATCTTCATGAACAATGTCCTTTCACTGCGAGCTGTACTCGGCGAACGCCTCGCCGATCAGGGTGTAGTCGTCGGGTGTCTTCGCCAGCGCACCCAGACCGGCCAGGCCACGTTCGGTGTCCGCATCGACGAGATCGGCGACCCCGAGTGCGACGAGCGCGGCGACCCAGTCGATGGTCTCCGCTACACCCGGTGGTTTGTCGAGATCGAGACCCCTTGTGTAGCTGATGAACTGGGATGCGTGTTCGATCAGGGCGGTGGACGCCCCTGGCACCGTGCGACGCACGATCGCGGCGGCGCGCGCCGGCTCGGGGTAGTCGATCCAGTGGTACATGCAGCGGCGGCGCAGCGCATCGTGCAGATCGCGGCTGCGGTTGGACGTGAGCACCGCGATCGGCGGCCGCTGCGCGACGAACGTCCCGAGTTCTGGGACCGTCACCGCCGCCTCGCCGAGGAATTCCAGTAGCAGCGCCTCGAATTCGTCGTCGGCACGGTCGATCTCGTCGATCAGCAGGACCGGCGCGCCTGGCCCCCGGTACCGGACACACTGCAGTATCGGGCGGTCGACGAGGTAGTCCTCGGTGTACAGATCGGACTCGTCGATGCCCCCCGACGACGAAGCCTCGGCCAGCCGGATGGACAGCAGCTGCCGCTGATAGTTCCAGTCGTAGAGCGCCTCGGCCGCGGTCAACCCCTCGTAGCACTGCAGGCGAACCAGCCGTGTATCCAGCACAGCTGCCAGGCTTTTCGCGGCGGTGGTCTTGCCGACTCCCGGCTCACCCTCCAACAGCAGCGGACGACCGAGCGTCACAGCCAGATAGATCGCCGATGCGGTGCCGACGTCGAGCAGGTAGTTCTGGGTGTCGAAGCGCCGGATCACATCGTCGACGTCGGCGAACGGATTCGTCACGTGTCCGCTTTCAGCCCGTCGACGCGGATCGACTTGATCACCTCGGCCACGATCGAGACCGCGATCTCCGCAGGTGTCTTCGCCCCGATCGACAGCCCGACCGGTGTGTGCACGCGCGAGCGTTCGGCGTCGGTCAGTTCGAGACCGTTCAGTATCGACGCACCACGCACCCGGCTGGCGACCAGTCCGATGTAACCGACGCCCGCGTCGAGCGCGGCGCGGATGGTCTCCCCCTCGGGGCCGCCGAGGCTGGCGATCACCACCGCGGTGGTTCCGGCCAGATCGTCGAGATCTTCGCTGCGGGCGTCGTATCCCATTGCAGCACAGAGCTCGCCCAGCGCCTCAGCGATCGGTGTGGCACCGCATATCCGGATCAGCGGGGCGGGCACCTGCGGGTCGAGGAAGATCTCCATGGCGCCGCCCGACAGGCACGGGTTGACGACCACGCAGGCGCCTGGCGCCTCGGGAAAGTGGACGTCGCCGTCGGGTAGCACGCGCAGCAGCACGCTCTCACCTGCCTGCAGCGCACCGAGGGCCGCCTTGCGCACGGAGTTCTGCGCGCAATGGCCGCCGACGAAACCCTCGATGGTGCCGTCCGACAACAGGATCGCCTCGTCGCCTGCGTGTGCAGAGGCGGGGTGTTGTGCGCGCACGACTGTGGCATGGACGAACGGCGTCCGCGAGCGCCGCAGTTGGGCCACCCGTTCGCTCATCGTCATGGTCACTCCTGTCAGATCGGTGGAGTCGGTCTGCCTTGCATCGCCTCCCACACGCGCGACGGTGTCAGCGGCATGTCAGCGTGCCGAACACCGAACGGCGCCAGCGCATCCACGACCGCGTTGACCACCGCAGGCGGTGAGCCAACTGTCGCCGACTCCCCTACTCCCTTGGCGCCGATCGGATGGTGCGGCGACGGTGTCACGGTAAATCCGGTTTCAAGGTGCGGCACCTCGACCGCTGTGGGGATCAAATAGTCCATCAGCGATCCGCCGAGGCAGTTACCGTCCTCGTCGAACGCGATCATCTCCATCAGCGCCATGCCGATGCCGTCGGTGATGCCGCCGTGTATCTGCCCCTCGATGATCATCGGGTTGATGCGGGTGCCGCAGTCGTCGACGGCGAGGAACCTGCGGACGTTCACCACCGCCGTCCCCGGATCGATATCCACCACACAGAAGTAGGCACCGTAGGGGTAGGTCAGATTCTCTGGGTTGTAACAGATCTGAGCATCCAAGCCACCCTCGAGACCCTCCGGCAAGTCGCCCGCGCCGTGCGCGCGCATCGCGATGTCCTGGATGGTCACCGATGCCGACGGGTCGCCCTTGACCCTGAAGCTGCCCTTCTCCCACTCCAGATCGGCGACCGAGGCCTCGAGCATGCCCGAAGCGATGATCTTCGCCTTGTCCCTGACTTTGCGCGCCACCAGCGCTGCGGCCGCTCCGGAAACCGGCGTCGACCGGCTGCCGTAGGTTCCGAGCCCGAACGGTGTCTGGTCGGTGTCGCCGTGTACCACGTCGATGTCGTCGGGCGGGATGCCGAGTTCCTCGGCGACGATCTGGGCGAAGGTGGTTTCGTGGCCCTGGCCCTGGGTCTGAACCGACAGCCGCACAACGGCTTTGCCTGTCGGATGGACGCGCAGCTCGCAGCCGTCGGCCATGCCGAGTCCCAGGATGTCCATGTCCTTGCGCGGCCCCGCGCCGACCGCTTCGGTGAAGAACGCCATCCCGATGCCCATCAGCTCGCCGCGTTCGCGGCGCTCCTTCTGCTCTTGCCGCAGCGCGTCGTAGGAGATCATGTCCATCGCGAGCCGCATGGTCTTCTCGTAGTCACCCGAGTCGTATACCCAGCCGGTCTTGGACTTGTACGGAAACTGCTCGGGTTTCAACAGGTTCGACAACCGCAACTCGGCAGGGTCCATCTTGAGCTCGTGCGCAAGGCAGTCCACAAGGCGTTCCACGAAATAGACGGCCTCGGTGATGCGGAACGAACAGGCGTAGGCCACTCCGCCCGGCGCCTTGTTGGTGTACACCGCCGTCATGTGGCAGTACGCGGCCTCGATGTCGTAGCTGCCGGTGAACACCCCGAAGAAGCCGGCGGGATACTTCACCGGCGCCGCCGTACCGTTGAACGCTCCGTGGTCAGCCAGCACGTTGGACCTGATCGCGAGGATCTTGCCGTCCTTGGTGGCGGCGATCTCACCGACCATGATGTAATCGCGCGCGAAGCTGGTGCTTGTCAGGTTTTCGCTGCGATCCTCCATCCATTTGACCGGCTTGCCCAGCAGCAGCGACCCGACGATCGCGCACACGTAGCCAGGATAGATCGGCACCTTGTTACCGAAGCCGCCGCCGATGTCGGGCGAGATGACCCGGATCTTGTGCTCGGGCAGCCCCGCGACCAAGGCGTAGAGCGTCCGGTGCGCATGTGGCGCCTGACTGGTCGACCACAGCGTGAGCTTGCCGCTCACCGGGTCGAGGTCGGCGACGGCGCCGCAGGTCTCCATCGGCGCGGGATGCACGCGGGGATAGACGATTTCCTGCTTGACGACGACATCGGCCTTCGCGAAGGCGGCATCGGTCGCCGCGGCATCACCGGTCTCCCAGTCGAAGCAGTGGTTGTCGGTCTTGCCGTCCAGATCGGTGCGGATCACCGGCGCGTCCGGATCGAGCGCCTTGCGTGCGTCGACCACGGGATCAAGCGGATCGTATTCAACGTCGATCAGTTCCAGCGCATCGCCTGCGGCATACCGGTCTTCGGCGACGACGAACGCCACTTCCTGGCACTGGAAGCGCACCTTGTCGGTGGCCAGCACCGCCTGCACATCGTTGGACAGGGTCGGCATCCACGCCAGTCCCTTTTCGGCGAGATCAGCGCCGGTGACCACGGCCTTGACTTTCGGATGTGCTTGTGCCGCAGAGGTGTCGATGCCGACGATACGCGCGTGCGCGAACGGTGAGCGAAGGATCGCCAGGTGCAGCATGCCGGGCAGCGCCACGTCATCGACGTAGTTGCCCTTGCCCCTGATGAACCGGGGATCCTCCTTGCGCAGCATTCGCCCATGGCCGCAGGGCTTTTGATCGTTGTCGGCCAGGTCGTTCGGCCTGGACTCCAGTGTTGTCATGACGGGCTCCCTGCTTCGATCATGTGCTCGCCCGCATCGGGGCCCATCGTGTCGTCGGTCTGCGCTGCGGGCGCAAACTCGTCCTCGCTTGGTCCAGGTTCGACAACCCGGCCGTTGGCATGCGTGGCCGCCCATTGAACGGACCGCACGATCGTGGTGTAGCCGGTGCAGCGACAGATCTGTCCGGAGATCGCCTCGCGGATGGTGTCCTCGTCGGGGTCAGGCACACGGTCGAGGAGGGCGCGCGCGGTGATCATCATCCCCGGCGTGCAGAACCCGCACTGCAGGCCGTGGCAGCGCATGAAGCCTTCCTGGATCGGGTCAAGCCTGCCGTCGACCTCCAGACCCTCCACGGTGCGGACGCTTCGGCCACTGGCCATCGCCGCGAGCACAGTGCAGGACTTCACCGGTTCACCGTCCATTTCCACGACACACGTCCCGCAGTTACTCGTATCGCAACCCCAGTGGGTTCCGGTGAGCCGCAACTGATCCCGCAAGAAGTGCACCAACAGCGTGCGAGGTTCGACATCGGCGGAGACCGTTTCCCCATTCACGGTCATGCTTACCTGCATCGCTAGTTCCTCCCTTCCACTGCAGGGGCAGTGCGCACGCGCTCGACGGCGGTGCGCAACGTTCGGACGGTGAGCTCGGAGGCGAGATGGCTCTTGTATCCCGCGCTGCCGCGCATGTCGGTCGCCGGGCTGCAGGCCTGCGCCGCGTCGCGACCGGCCTGCGCGAACGTCTCCTCGGTGGCGGGCCGCCCCGCGAGCCCGTCGCCCACCGCGGCCAGCGCGTCGGCATCGGTATTCACCGCCGTGAGACCCAGCCGGGCCGCGGCGATGGTGTCGCCATCGAGCGTCACCGCGGCGCCCGCCGCCGCCACTGCCCAGTCACCAACCCGCCGTTCCACTTTGGCGTATGCACTGGAGGTGTTGTGCCGCAGTGGGACCCGTATCTCGATCAGGATCTCGTTGTGGGCCAGCGACGTCTCGTACGGCCCGGTCAGGAATTCGTCGATGGGAATTACACGCTCCCCGGACGGGCCGCGGGCCAGGCAGACGGCGTTCAGCACCGTGCAGACGGTGGTGAGATCTTCGGCCGGGTCGGCCTGGCACAGGGATCCGCCGACGGTGCCGCGGTTGCGCACGACGGGGTCGGCGATGACGCGTTCGGCGTCGCGGAAGATCGGGCACACGGCAGCTAGATCGTCGGACTCCAGTGCTTCGCGGTGTCGGGTCATCGCACCGATGCGCAGGAGCGTCGGATCGACGACGATGTAGCCGAGTTCGGGAATCAGGTCGTTGATGTCGACCAGGTACTCGGGGTTCGCGATGCGCAGTTTCATCATGGGCAACAGGCTGTGCCCGCCCGCGACGAGCATGGCTCCGTCGCCGAGGCGGTCGAGTAACCCGATCGCGTGATCGACGCTCGTGGCGCGTTCGTATTCGAAAGGTCCAGGTACCTGCATGTGACTGACCTCATTCGTGGGCTGAGGATCCCAGTCTTCGCCCGCCTATCGGGGCCGTCAATTGCGAGTTAAGCGATCACTTAAGTCAGTAGGCTCGATGTGTGACACCGGCTCAGCTCCGGGCCTTCTCTGCAGTGGTCCGCCGGGGTTCGGTCCACGCGGCGGCCGAGGAACTCGGCATGTCCGACGCCGGAATCTCGATGCACGTGGCACAACTGCGCAAGGAACTCGACGACCCGTTGTTCACGAGGACCTCGGCGGGGTTGGCCTTCACGCCGGGCGGGCTGCGCCTGGCGAGCCGGGCCGTGGAGATCCTCGGCCTGCAGCGACAGACCGCTATCGAGGTGACCGAGGCCGCGCACGGACGGCGCCTGTTGCGCATCGCGGCGTCGAGTGCATTCGCCGAACACGCGGCGCCGGGTCTGATCGAACTGTTCTCGTCACGCGCCAAGGACCTCTCCGTCGAACTGAGCGTGCACCCGACAAGCAGGTTCAGGGAGCTGATCACATCCCGCGCCGTCGACATCGCACTGGGCCAGACCGACGGGGATGGCGCCGACAACGAAATCTGCCGCCGACCGTTCCTGAATTACCAGATCGTCACCGTGACGGCTCCCGGCAACCCGCTCGCCACCCACGCGCCGACCGCGGCGTTGTTGCGTGAGCAGAAGTGGATGCTGGGACCGTCGGCAGGCAGTGTCGACGGTGAGATCGCAGCGATGCTGCGCGAGTTGACGATCCCGGAGACCCAGCAGCGAATCTTTCAAAGTGACGCCGCAGCACTCGAGGAGGTTCAGCGCGTCGGCGGGGTCACCCTGGCGATCGGCTTCACGGTGGGAAAGGACCTTGCCGCAGGTCGACTGGTTCAGGTCAAGGGCCAGGGCCTGCAGGTGTCCGGCGAGTGGAGCGCGTTGACTCTGACTCCGGCGGCCCGCCAGCCCGCGGTTTCCGAGCTCGTCCGGTTCATCACGACGCCGCGATGCACGCAGGCCATGTTGCGCGGCACCGGCGTCGGCGTCACGCGGTTTCGACCCAAGATTCACGTCACCCTGTGGAGTTAGCGGTTAACCATGCAACAGTAATTACTTGCAAACGCAAGCGATCTGCCGAGAATTCAATTGTTTGCTAGATGTTGCGTTGTCACACGTATCCATAGCTAGTGTTTAACTTTCTGCTGAGTCGTCCTCCTGACGCGAGAAGCCGTAAAGGGGATCCTTTAGCGACGGCAATGCGGCCGCAACCGGCGGGTCCGAGTCATCCGCGACCGGGCCACGGCACCGTGCCCTTTCGGCGGTGGGCGACCTGCAAGCCAATCTCGCCACCAAGCGCGAGGGTCTGTGAACGGGGCCCCCTCGGGCAACATCGGAAAGGGACGGAGCGCGAATTCCGGCGGCGACGAGTCCCACGGCAAGCGGCGGTGCCGACTCCGGCGGCGACGCCAAGTAATTCGCATCGCGAGATCGGCCCCCTCACAACCGAAAAGTGAGGGGGTCGATTCACGTCGCGACCACGGTTGCTACGCCTACGGTCGGCCCTCCTCCAGCGCGCGGATCAGACTCGCGGAATCCCATGGGCCCTTATGCCGCTTGCCGTTGACGAAGAACGTCGGCGTCGAGTTCAGATCCATCAACTCCGCGTCCTGCGCGTCGTCTTGCACCCGGTGCAGCACCTTCGACGGGTGCACTCGCACGTCCTGGTCGAACTTCTCGATGTCGAGCCCGATCGCGTTGGCGTAGCGGTAGATATCCGACCACTCCAGGTCTTCCTGGTGCGCGAACAACTCCTGCCCATCTCGAAGTACTTGCCCTGCAGCCCCGCTGCCTCTGCGGCCCTGGCCGCGTCGAACGCCCGGGGGTGTGAACGGACCAACGGCAGGTGGCGCCACACGTAGAGCAGATCGGCACCGAAACGCCCGAGCACCTCGTCGATGCCTCCGGTGGCCCTGCTGCAGAATGGGCATTCGTAGTCCCCGTACTCCACCAGGGTCAACGGCGCCATCGGGTCGCCCCGGATGTGATCGCGACTGGGGTCGATGGGCCGGATCAGCTTCAGGCCCACCGGTTCTGGCGGGCTCACCCAGTCGGTGATCCGGAAGATCGCCCAGCCAAGAAGGAACGCGATCGCCGAAGCGGCGAGCACGCCGATGCGGGCCTGGTCCTGGCGTTCGGGCTCGCTGATCGCGATGTCGACGATGAAAAGTGAGATGGTGAAACCGATTCCGGACAGCGCCGCGCCGCCGGTGATCCGCCGCAACGTCAGACCCGGCGCCAGCTGACCCAGGCCGGTGCGCTGCATGAACCATGTCGCGCCGGTGATGCCGACGAATTTGCCGACCACCAGGCCCGCGACGATGCCCCACGTCAACGGGGACCGCAGCGCGGTGGTCACGCTGTTCGCGTCGAGCCGAACGCCGGCATTGACCAAGGCGAACAGCGGCAGCGCCACGAACGACACATACGGGCCCACCTCCGTCTGCAACCGTTCATTGATCGAAATCGACTCGCGCAGCCTGCGAGTGGCCGCGCGGGCATAGTCCGAATTCGGCGACTGCCGGAACGCCCTGATCACTTCGACGGCCTCTTCGACCTGCTGGCGCTCGGGCGAAAACACCGGGATCAGCAGCGCGATCGCCACACCCGCCAGCGTCGGGTGCAGACCGGACATGAACAGTGCGATCCACAGCGAAAAGCCGAGCACGGCATAGGCGGGCCCACGTGCGGCAGGAAGAAACCGCACCAGCGCGATCGCGACGATCAACAGAACCGACACCGTCAGTGGAACGATCCGGATGTTCTCCGAGTAGAACAACGCGATCACACACAACGCGCCGACATCATCGACGACCGCGAGGGTGAGGAGGAAAAGCCGCAGCCGACCAGGGAATTTCGGCTTGATGATGGCCAGCGCGCCGATCAGGAATGCGGTGTCGGTCGAGATGACGACACCCCACGCCTGTGCGTCTTGTCCCGACGGGTTGAACAACAGGAAGATGACAGCGGGTACCGCCAAACCGGCCAGCGCTGCGACGACGGGCACCGCGGCCCTCGACCTGTCGGTGAGCTCGCCGATCGTGAACTCCCGTGTCACTTCGAGGCCGACGATGAAGAAGAAGAACGTCATCATCCCGTCGTTGATCAGATGCTTGACGGTCAGTTCGAAGTGATGCTCACCGAAGGTGAATCCGACGTGGGTGTCGAGGAGGGTCGAATAGCTTTCCGCCCATGGCGAATTCGCCCATAGGATCGCGATGACGGTGAACGTCAGCAGCAGTGCTGCCGCGGTGTTCTCGCTCGTCTTGGTCGCCTTGGGGTCGCGGCTGAACCGCGCGGGCAGCAGGCGAACTATCCGCGGTACCGACTCCGCCGTCACCTTCGGAGGTGTCCTTCGGCCTCAGGCATCGGCCGCACCGACCGCATGCGCCGCCTCCATCAGCATCCAGCCCGAAAGCTGTACTGAGAGATCGCGTTCGGGAATCTCCGAGGCGTTGACGGCGCCTTCGACGAATTGCGCCTGTCCGCCACCGGCCACCGGAATGTCGGCCGTACGCTCCCAGAACGCTCCGAACAACGGCAGGTCCTCGACGGTCTGCCGGTTGTCCCACGCGGCTTGCGCCGATGTGAGCACCAACGAGCGTGCGGTGCTGCGGGCGGCCTCGTCCTCGGGGCCGTTCTGCGGCAGCGCGGTGGCTACCAACGCCAGGTAGCGGGCGAGGATGGCGTTGAACAGGCCGCCGTCGCCGCCGCCCGCGCCGTTGATCACCCCGTCGGGCGCCATGTTGTCGCGCACGGCCGCCACCAGTCGGTGCACCCGTTCGGCGTGTTCGGCGTCTTCTGTCCGGTTGGCCAACTCGGTCTCCAGCCCGAGCACGGCGCCCTGGCAGTAGGTGTACTGGGCGCGCACCAGCGATCCGGCCTTGATGCCGTCGAACACCAGATGCGTTTCGGGGTCGATCAGCGTTTCCTCGATCCAGTCGGCCATCTGCTGGGCTCGGCGCAGCCGGTCCTCATAGCGGGCCAGGAAGATGCCGGCGGGCCCATTGGCCGGAGCATTGAAGAACTGGTCCTGTTTGCGCCATGGGATGCCGCCGCCGTCTTCGGGCACCCACGCGTTGAGGAACTGATCGGCGAGCTTGGCCAGGGCCTTCGGCTTGTCCACCCCGGCGAGGCGGCCCGCCCGCTCCAGCGCGAGCGCAAGCCACGCCATGTCGTCGTAATAGTTGTTGACCCAAGATCCGTTGTTGCGCAGCCGTTGTCCGCGGATCTGCCGGACGATCCTGGCCTCCCGTTCAGGCTGGGGATCGCGCACCTGCGCATCGACCAGGCAGTCCAGCAGATGGGCCTGCCACCAGTAGTGCCAGACGCCGAACCAGCGGTGCTGCCGTGCCGCGGGCCACGCGACGACGCCCAACTGAGTGCCCGGCAGTGCCCACAGCTTTTTCAGGTGCCGTTTCGTGATCGCGGCTTCTGCGCTGGCAGCACGGTTAGCCCATACCTGATCCATGCAGTCGATCCTGCCCTAATGGCACCCGGATTTGTGGTTGGCTACGTCGACGGTCGTGAGACGTTTTTGTCTCATATGAGCTATAGTCGTCTCATGCCTCTCGATCGGGACGGGCTGCTGCGTGCGGCCGCGGACTTCCTCGGGCGGCGGCCGAACGCAACCCAGGATGAGATCGCGGCCGCCGTCGGGGTGAGTCGTGCCACCCTGCACCGTCATTTCGCGGGAAAGCCCGCGTTGATGGAGGCGCTGGACAACCTCGCGATGGATCAGATGCGCGATGCGCTGAAAACCGCCCGGCTGACCGAGGATTCGGCCACCGAGGCATTGCGTCGCCTGGTCACGGCCTGCAGACCGGTATCGCCTTATCTGGCCCTGCTGTACAGCCAGAGCCAAGAGATCGATATGGACCAATCGCTGCAGGGCTGGGCGGAGATCGACAACGAGATCTCAGCGCTGTTCCAACGTGGACAGCAGGCGGGCGAATTTCGCCATGACCTCACCGCGGCGTGGCTCACCGAGGCGCTTTACAGCCTGGTCGCGGGGGCCGCATGGGCCCTGCGGGTCGGCCGTGTCGCGGGCCGCGACTTCGACCGCATGATCATCGAACTACTACTTCACGGAGTGAGCACCTCATGAGCCGCCGCTGGTTCGCACTCGGCGTCCTTACCCTCGCAGTCCTGCTGATCGGCGTCGACGGCACGGTGCTGGCCCTTGCCACGCCATTCATCAGTCAGGACCTCGCCGCCACCGGCACTCAGATCCTGTGGATCGGCGACATCTACTCGTTCATGCTGGCCGGCCTGCTGATCAGCATGGGCAGCCTCGGTGACCGCATCGGGCACAAAAAGCTTCTGCTCTGCGGTGCAACGGCTTTCGCACTTGTCTCGGCCATCACTGCATACTCGTCCAGCGCCGAGATGCTGATCGTGACGCGTGCGCTGCTCGGCGTGGCGGGGGCGACGCTGACACCGGCCACACTTGCGCTCATCCGCGGGCTGTTTCCGGATCCGCGGGAACGCAGTGTCGCCGTCGGTATCTGGGCGTCGGCATTCTCGGCAGGCGCCGCCTTGGGACCGGTCCTCGGCGGGATACTGCTCGAGCACTTCTGGTGGGGATCGGTGTTCCTCATCAACGTTCCGGTGATGGTGGTGTTGCTCATCGGCGGCATCACCCTGCTTCCCGAGCACCGCAACCCCGAGCCGGGACCGTGGGACCTGGTCAGCGTTGGCCTGTCGTTGGTCGGCATGCTCGCCGTCGTCTACGGGATCAAGGAAGGCGCGGCGCTCGGCCTGCGCGTCGACGTGGTGGCGGCGGGACTGGTCGGCGTGGCCGTGCTGGTCCTGTTCGTCCGGCGCCAGCTGCGGCTGCCCTATCCGCTGATCGATGTCCGGTTGTTCGGCAATCGGGCCTTCTCGGGCGTGGTCAGCGCGAACCTGCTGTCGGTCCTCGGCCTGTCCGGCCTGGTGTTCTTCCTGTCGCAGTTCTTCCAGCTGGTCCATGGCTACAGTCCGTTGAAGGCTGGGCTGGCCGAGCTGCCCGCCGCCGTTACCGCGACTGTGTTCGGTGTCCTCGCGGGCGTGGCCGTGCGCTACTGGTCGCGACGCGCGGTGCTCACCGCCGGGCTCGCACTCGTGGGTGCGGCGATGGCGGCGCTGACGCTGATCACGCCGTCGACGCCGTACCTCCCGTTGGGCGTGGCCCTGTTCGTGGTCGGCGTCGGGCTCGGGTTGGCGTTCACCGTCGCCAGCGACGTCATCCTGGCCAGCGTTTCCAAGGAGCGGGCGGGAGCGGCCGCTGCCGTGTCCGAGACCGCCTACGAGCTCGGCATGGCGCTCGGCATCGCGACGCTGGGCTCGATCGTGACCGGTGTGTACCGCAACTTCGTTATGCCACCGGGCATCCCAGCGGGGGTGGCCGCGCACGCGCGCGATTCGCTGGCAGCCGCGATCGACGTCGCCAAGGATCTGCCCGCCGAGTCGGCCACACCCCTCGTCACCGCGGCGAAGGATGCGTTCACCAACGGGTTGGCCATCGCATCCGGCGCCGGTTCGCTGCTGATGCTGATATCGGCGGTCGCCGTGTGGCTGCTGCTGAGGCCGGAATCACCAGGCCCGGCCGAGGTCGGCATGCTGGATGACCCAGGTGTGCATGGCGATGCCGGCGGCGACTGCCGCGTTGACGCTACGGGTGGAACCGAATTGGGCGATCGACACGACTAATTCGGCGCCCGCCTTGGCGTCTGCCGTGATGCCCGGCCCCTCCTGGCCGAAGATCATCAGGGCGTCCCGCGGCAGAGCGGTGTGCTCGATGCGTTGGGCGCCCGCGATGTTGTCGACCGCGACGACGGTCAGGCCCGCGTCGGCGGCGAACGCGAGCAGTTCAGCTGTGGTGTCGTGGTGGCAGAGCCGCTGATAACGGTCGGTCACCATGGCGCCGCGTCTATTCCACCGCCGTCGGCCGACGATGTGCACCGTGTCGACGGCGAATGCGTTGGCGGTCCGCACAACCCCGCCGATGTTGGCGTCGTTGCCGAAGTTCTCAATCGCGATGTGCAGCGGATGCCTGCGCGTGTCGATGTCAGCGATGATCGCATCGCGCGTCCAATATCGGTATGCGTCAACGACATTGCGGGTGTCACCGTCGCGGAGCAGTGTCGGGTCGTAGCGGGGATCGTCGGGAGGCACGCCCTCCCACGGTCCGACGCCGGTGGTTTCGCCCCACTCGGTGGGTCCGACGTCAGTCACGTTTCGTCCACAATGCCGCGTGCGTACCGGCCACCGACACCGTCGCGTACAGCAGCGCGGCGTTGATCTCGCCCTGCGTGCACAGCGATGCGCGCACCTGCACGGCGTCGAGCGCCGCGTCGGGCAGCACGAGCACCGACGATCCGTAGATGTCGCAGGCGTGGCTGAGCCCGGGCGGGGGCAGCGTCGGCGCCACCAGCACCATCATGGGACCGCCGCGCCGAGCCGAGTCATCGCGGTATCGCGCTGCCTGCCCGTTGATTTCGAGGCCCAACAACATGTATCCGTTGCCGGTGAAGGCCGTCGGATCGCCCAACGCGGCAGGACCGAGCTGGGCTTCGTCGGCACGGAACGCCTCCACGCTCGTCGACTTCGCTACCAGGCCCGTGTCGTTTTCGTTGGTCGCGGGCAAGCCGATGGGAAACGCTGCCGGATAGGCCACTGTCGTACCCGCCATGCGGTCGCGGGGCGAGTACACATAGATGCCGCGCACCTGGGACTGGTCGCGCAGCGGCCCGAAACACACTGTGCCCGTGAGCCGGTCGGGCGTTGGCGCCGACAAAGGTTGAACGGCAAGGCTGGTGACGTCCGTGCAACTGCTCAGCGCGTTGGCCTCGATGGGGTGTGCCAGTGCGCCGTACAGCCCGAACCGGATGTCCTCGGGTTTGGTGTGTGCGTCGCCGGACTGCGACGGGGACGCGTCGACGTCGGCGAGAACGTAGTCGGTATCGAATCGCAGATTGGACACCGACATGTTCCAGCCGAGGATCGCGATCGATTCACCGATCGCCGCGCTCTGGGCACTGTAGGCCTGCGCGGGGGCGTCGTCTTGGGAGCACGCTGAGGCCGCGACGACGACAATCGCTGCCAGCACTGCGATAAGCCGGCGCACGTGTCAGGTGCGGCCGCGGCCCTTGCCAACGACTTTCGTCATGGCGCGCAACAGGTTTCGCGGCACTACCCGACTTGCCGTGGTGAGCGCCTTGTACTGCAGACCGGGCACGATGATGACCTTGCCCTTGGCGACGTCAGCGAACGTATCCCGCACCACGCTGTCGACTTCGAGGTAGAGCCAGGACGGGGTGCTCGACATATCGATGCCAGCGCGTTCGTGGAATTCGGTGCGTACGAAGCCAGGGCACAACGCGTGCACACCGACGCCGGTGTTGCCGAGACCGTTCGACAGACCCTCGGTGAACGACACCACCCATGCCTTGGACCCCGAGTACGTCGAGCCGCGACCGGGCACCAGCCCGGCGATGCTGGCGACATTGATCACGGTTCCCGCGCCCGCGGCCAGCATCGGCGGCAGGGCGGCGTGCGTCAGATGCATCACCGCGGTGACGTTCACGTCGAGCTGCTTCTGCAGCAGGCCGATATCCGCGGTCCAGAACTCCCCTGACGTTCCGAATCCCGCGTTGTTCACCAGGACCCGCACACCTTCCGACAGCCGGTCGGCGACCCTCGCGCGGTCGGCGGCCTCGGCGAGGTCGGCGATCAGCACCTCGACCTCCGCACCGGCCTCGTCGTGCAGTTCCGCGGCGAGGGCCTTCAGTCTGACGGCGTCGCGTGCGACGAGCACGAGGTCGTAGCCGTCAATGGCGTACCGGCGGGCGAATCCTGCCCCCAGCCCGGACGTCGGCCCGGTGATCAGTGCGACGGGGCGTGGCATGCGTATGAGAGTAGCCAACGTGCCCGAAGGCCGAGACGGCTCAACGTTTAACTAGCCTGGCCAGATGTCAGTTGGCGGCCGCTCACCACGCAAGCGTTCTGCTCAGATCCTCTGCGGTGTTCTTGCCGGGCCGCTCTTCGTCACGGCTTTCACAGCGATCGGAGCCGCGCGTCGAGGTTACGATTCGCGGCGCTACCCGGTCAGTTCGCTGGCGATCGGTCGTCAAGGTTGGCTCCAGCGCACCAACTTCATTCTTGCTGGAGTTCTCTATTCATCCGCGGCCGCGGGTCTCGCGGGCTCCGATCGGCGGCGCATTGGACCCCGCGCCGTCCCGGCGCTCATCGCAGGAGTGGGGATGGGGCTGATTGGCTCGGGACTGTTCGTCACCGATTACGTTGGTGACCTTCCGAGCGAGGGGCCGGACGATGTCGTCCCGGCCCGGAGAACCCGCGCGGGGCAGATGCACGATCTCTGCGGGATCCCGGTCTTTGCGGGCATACCCATCGCTGGCCTGGCCAGCGCGGCCACCGCCGTGCGGAGCAGGGACTACCGCTGGGCCTGCTACTCGGCAGGATCGAGCGCGGCGATGGCGGGCAGTTTACTTCTGTTTGGCTCCGCGATCAGGGGGCAGTCCCGTCTCCGCGGCAAAAGCGGGATCTTCCAGCGCATCTCGATCGCAATCGGGCTCGGATGGCTGAGCTCTTTGTCGCTTCGCGGCCTATCCAACCGCAGAGCAGGCAGTTAACGCTGGTAGTGCGGCGAATGCCGGCCATTGCGCGACGGCGGCGGTGGGCGCCGAACGGATTCCGAGCGCGTGGCATCGGGTCGGGCCGCGGTGTAACGGCCGACATCGGCGCGACCAGGAGGCAGATCAGCGCGACCGGGCGGCAGCTCGCTGCGCGCCGGTGCGGGCTTGAGCGGGCGACTCGGCGACCCGCTGCGCCGCGTGACGGCCTGGCCGGTGATGGCCTGCGGGACCGGCGGGAGCACCCGCAGCAGATCGTTGAACTGCCGCACCGTGCGCAAGCCTTCATCCCACTGAGCGCGGGTACTGGTCACCGGCATGGATACCAGCGTCCAGTTCTGCTCGTTCCACATGATCTCGGCGCAGTCCGGCGCGGTGTGCGCGAACGTCACCATCCGGCGATCGCAGGCGCGGCGCGCGGCGTCGAGATTCGTGGAGTACACCATCCGCGGGCCGATCGCACCCAACAGCCAGATGTCGTTCTCTCTTGGCTCCTTGATGCCCTTGAGCCGCAGGTCGACCACGACGTTCGTACCCACCTTGCGGTGCAGTGCGATCACCGTCGCGACGTCCTCGAGGTCGAAGATAAACACCGCCTCACCGCGGATCTGACCCAGCACGACGTTCTTGGCGGTGATGTCGCCAACCGTCGACATCACGCCGCGCTTCCAGCGCTGCAGGATGTCGGCCGACTCGTGCTCGTAGTCGAAGCCGTGCGACTTGGCCCAGGACTTTCGCCGGCGGCCCAGCCCGCGTCGACGGTCGATGTCGACGTACAAAAGCACTGCCGCACCCACGAAACAGAGTGCGGACAGCGTGAACCAAAGCGGAACCATTACACCTAGCCTACTTGCAGGTCCGTCGTATTCCCGAACTCAAGCACGTCACAACCCCATCACATAGCGTCCGGCCACACCCGTTAGCCGCGAAACGGTATTCCAGCAGAAAAAGTCAGAGTAGACACCTGCTGGAATACCGTTTCGGCGGAATCAGGTCAGCCGAGGATCAGCGCGTCGCCGTTCGCGCTGACGTTGACCGGTACGACGTCGCCGTCGTGCACCTCGCCGGCCAGCAGCATCTTGGCCAGCTGGTCGCCGATGGCCTGCTGGATCAGCCTGCGCAGCGGGCGGGCGCCGTAGAGCGGGTCGAACCCGCGCTCGGACAGCCACTTCTTGGCCGGCAAGGACACCTCGAGGGTGAGACGGCGCTGGGCCAACCGCTTGTCCAGCTGCTGGAGCTGAATGTCGACGATCTCCACCAACTCGTCGGCGTTCAGCGGATCGAACACGATCACATCGTCGAGGCGGTTGATGAACTCGGGCTTGAAGGCCGAGCGCACCGCCGCCATCACCTGTTCCTCGGAGCCGCCTGCACCCAGGTTCGACGTGAGGATCAGGATCGTGTTGCGGAAGTCGACCGTGCGGCCCTGGCCGTCGGTCAATCGACCTTCGTCGAGCACCTGCAGCAGCACGTCGAACACGTCCGGGTGCGCCTTCTCGATCTCGTCGAACAGGATCACCGTGTACGGGCGCCGTCGCACCGCCTCGGTCAGCTGACCGCCCTGGTCGTAGCCGATGTAGCCGGGAGGCGCACCGACCAGCCGAGCCACCGAGTGCTTCTCGCCGTACTCGCTCATGTCGATGCGGACCATGGCGTGTTCGTCGTCGAAGAGGAACTCCGCCAACGCCTTCGCGAGCTCGGTCTTGCCGACGCCCGTCGGGCCGAGGAACATGAACGAGCCCGTCGGACGGTTCGGGTCCGCGACACCTGCCCGGCTGCGGCGCACCGCATCCGATACGGCCTGCACGGCCTTCTTCTGTCCGACCACGCGCTTGCCGAGCTCGTCCTCCATGCGCAGCAGCTTGGCCGTCTCGCCCTCGAGCATCCGGCCCGCCGGAATCCCGGTCCACGCCGACACCACGTCCGCGATGTCGTCGGGCCCGACCTCTTCCTTGAGCATCACGTCCTCGCGCGCCTCGGCCTGGGGCACCGCCGCGTCGAGCTTCTTCTCGATCTCGGGGATGCGGCCGTAGCGCAGTTCTGAGGCCTTGGCCAGATCACCGTCGCGTTCGGCGCGATCGGCCTCGCCGCGCAGCATCTCGAGCTGCTCCTTGAGCTCGCGGACGATGTCGATGGCGTTCTTCTCGTTCTGCCACCGGGTGGTGAGCTCCGAGAGCCTCTCCTTGTAGTCGGCCAGCTCGCCCCGCAGCTTCTCTAGCCGTTCCTTGGACGCCGCGTCCTCCTCCTTGGCCAGCGCCATCTCCTCGATCTCGAGGCGACGGACCAGTCGTTCCACCTCGTCGATCTCGACGGGCCGCGAGTCGATCTCCATGCGCAACCGCGACGCCGCTTCGTCGACAAGGTCAATTGCCTTGTCCGGCAGGAAGCGTGACGTGATGTAGCGGTCGGAAAGCGTGGCCGCTGCGACGAGCGCGGAGTCGGTGATGCGCACGCCGTGGTGCACCTCGTAGCGCTCCTTGAGCCCGCGAAGGATTCCGACGGTGTCCTCGACTGACGGCTCACCGACGTACACCTGCTGGAAGCGGCGCTCGAGCGCGGCGTCCTTCTCGATGTACTTGCGGTACTCGTCGAGTGTCGTGGCGCCGACCAGCCGCAGCTCGCCGCGGGCGAGCATCGGCTTGATCATGTTGCCTGCGTCCATCGACGACTCGCCGGTGGCGCCTGCACCCACGATGGTGTGCAGTTCGTCGATGAACGTGATGATCTGGCCTGCGGAGTTCT
This sequence comes from uncultured Actinomycetota bacterium, assembly GCA_963848855.1. GTDB lineage: Bacteria > Actinomycetota > Actinomycetes > Mycobacteriales > Mycobacteriaceae > Mycobacterium. The sequence continues at coordinate 1,309,418 of CAWKFL010000012.1, read as the reverse complement.
TGATGTCGTCAAGCACGGCCTTCAGCCGTTCCTCGAATTCGCCGCGGTACTTCGATCCCGCGACCATTGAACCGAGGTCGAGCGAGACGACGGTTTTGTCGCGCAGGCTTTCCGGCACGTCGCCTTCGACGATTCGCTGGGCCAGGCCCTCGACGATTGCCGTCTTGCCGACGCCGGGCTCGCCGATCAGCACCGGGTTGTTCTTGGTGCGACGGCTGAGCACCTGCACGACCCGACGAATCTCGTTGTCGCGCCCGATGACCGGGTCGAGCTTGCCTTCGCGAGCGCGCTCGGTCAGGTCGGTGGAGTACTTCTCCAGCGCCTGATAGCTGCCCTCCGGGTCCGGGTTGGTGACGCGGGCGCTACCGCGGACCTTGACGAACGCGTCTCGCAGCGCCTGCGGCGACGCGCCGTGTCCGGTCAGCAGCTTGGCAACGTCCGAGTCACCGGTGGCCAGACCGACCATCAGATGTTCGGTCGAGACGTACTCGTCGTCCATCTCGGTGGCCAGATGCTGGGCGGTCGTGATCGCCGCGAGCGACTCGCGGGACAACTGCGGCTGCGCGCTGGCGCCGCTGGCGCTGGGCAGCCGGTCGAGAAGCCGTTGCGTCTCGGTGCGAATCGTCGCGGGGTCGACGCCGACGGCCTCCAACAAGGGAGCGGCAATGCCTTCGTTCTGGGTGAGCAATGCCATCAAAAGGTGGGCAGGCATGATCTGCGGATTGCCTGCGGCACTTGCCGCCTGCAACGCCGCGGTCAGCGCAGCCTGGGTCTTGGTCGTCGGGTTGAACGAGTCCACGACACCTCCGATCGTCTAGTAGAAAATGCTGGTCGCATAGATCAACGCCGTCAAGGTTGAGTCTGTTCCGCTCAAGTCCGGAAATTTTCGCCGAGATCGACGCAATGGTGAGAACCACTCACACTCTTGCGCCCATGTGTCCGTTTGGGCGCGAGGGGGAAGGAATCGGTAGTGCACATCGCCGTCGTCGCCTCATCCGCCCCCAGCCACATGTATCCGCACCTCGCCGTCGTGCGTGACCTGGTCGACCGCGGCCACCGCGTCACCTATCTCGTGGGCGGGCACCTGGCCGATCTGGCCCGTCCCGCCGGCGCCGACGTCGTCGGTTTCGACTCCTTGCTGCCGGGCTCACCACACGCGGGCCACTGGCCCGACGACGATGCCGCGGGCATGCGGATGTTCCTCGACGACTCGATCCATGTACTTCCCCAGGTTCGGGCGGCCCTGGACGCCGACCGTCCAGACATCGTCCTCTACGACATCGGCGGGTTCGCCGGACCTGTGGCCGCCGACGGCTGGGGAATCCCGTCGGTGCAACTGTCGCCGAGCATCGTGGCGTGGGATACGTACCGCCAGGACATGAGCGACGTGCTCGACCCGCTCTTCGAAAGCGAGGGCGGCAAAACCTATCTGACGGCGTTCAACGACTGGCTCGCTCCGACATCGCTGACGTTCGAGGAGGTCACCGGCGAGCCTCGCCGCTGCCTGGTGCTGATCCCGCGCGCCATGCAGCCCAACGCCGATCGTGTCGACCGCAGCCGATACCGTTTCGTCGGCCCATGCATCGATCCGCGACGCGAGGATCCAGGCGACTGGACCCCACCGGCAGGCGACGGCCCGCTGGCCCTGCTGGCGTTCGGCACCGCCTACACCGATCGGATTGACCTGTACCACAACATGATTGAGGCCCTGGACGAGACTGGCTGGCGACTGGTCATGGCAACGGGAAGCGTCCGGCCCGACGCGCTTGGCGCCGTGCCGCAGTGGGTTCAGTTGCGCGACAAGGTGCCACAGCCTGCGGTGCTGCGCATCGCCGACGCGTTCGTGACGCACGCCGGGATGGGGTCGTGCACCGAGGCGCTGTGGTACGGGGTGCCGACGGTGGCGATCCCGCAGGCGGTCGACCAGCCCGGCAACGCCGCACAACTCGAAGCGATCGGCGCGGGACGCCACCTCACCGACGATCCGCCTGCCCCCGCCGAAATCCGCGACGCGCTTCTCGGCGTCGCGTCAGACCCACAGATTCGGCTGCGGCTGGACGCCATTCGCGAAGAACTGCACCGCGTCGGCGGCCCGGGTCACGCGGCCGATGCCGTGGAGGATGTGACCACCGGACGTTGGTGAGGACCGCCACGGCGCGTCGCACCGGTACGGCGCCGATCGTCGGCCACGCTTGACGGATGTACAGGCCGGTCGCGACGCTGGCGATCGTCGCTGCGATGACCGCGGCCGCGGCAGGCACGGCGCACGCGGCCACGGATGCCGACCAAGTTCGCGGCGTGCTCGATGTATTGAACAACGCGTACAACAGTTCCGATTTCGACGCGTTCGCGTCCCATCTGTGTGCCCAGATGCGAGAAACCGACGACTTCAAAGCGGGCTGGTATGTACGCAGACGCGCCGACGGACCCACCCGGATCACCGTCAACTCGGTAAACGTGGCGGGCGACGACGCCTTCGCCAATGTCCGATTCGAGGCGGCAAACCGGACGGACGCCAAGACCATGGATGTCGAGTTCATTCGTGAGGGCCTCGACTGGAAGGCGTGCCGGTATCACGCCGGCCGGTCGCTGTAACCGGTTCAGTTCCACCGGTCCACCGCCAAAAGCCCAGCCACGCAAGCGGTATGAACACCCACCGCAGCAGCGCCTGGCTGATGAACGGGGTCAGACAGGGCCAGCCATCGCCGCGGCGGCGTTTCCCGCACGCTAGCCACCCAACAACGCTACGGTTTGGCTCGTGCTGACCGAGCTGATTCCACTCGCCTTGGTGGTCGCGCTGTCGCCGCTGTCCATCATTCCGGCTGTGCTGGTGCTGCACAGTTCGCGGCCACGGCCGACGGGATTGGCCTTCTTGTTCGGCTGGCTCGTCGGCCTGGCGGTGTTGACCGGCATCTTCGTCCTCGCCTCGGGGTTGATGGGCACGCTCGACAAGCCCCCCAGCTGGGCGTCGTGGATGCGCGTCGTGGTGGGTGCGTTACTGATCGTGTTCGGCCTCTACCGATTTCTCACCCGTAAGCGGTCGGCGCACACTCCCGGCTGGATGCAGAGCATGAGCAAGCTGACACCGATTCGGGCTGCCCTGGCCGGACTGGCACTGACCGTCGTCAATCCCAAGGTGCTGTTCATCTGCGCGGCAGCGGGTTTGGCGATCGGCAGTGCCGGGCTCGGCACCGCGCACGCCTGGATCGCCGAGGCGTGGTACGTGGCGGTCGCGGGCTCGACCGTCGCGATTCCCATCCTGGCCTACGCCGTATCGGGTGACCGCCTTGACCCGGCGCTGGAGCGGCTCAAGGAGTGGATGGAGCGCCAGCATGCCATCCTGGTCGCGGGAATCCTGATTGTGATCGGTCTTCTGGTGTTGTACAAGGGAATTCACGGGCTATAGCCCGGCGATCCCCAGCTCCGCGGCATCGGCGGTCAGATACCTCGTCACCGTCGGCGCGATCAGGGCGACGAGTTCGTCGATCGACAACGTCGTCAACGGCGGTATCTGGATGACGTAGCGCAGCATCGCCACACCAACCAACTGCGACGCGGCCAGCATCGACCGCAGCCGCGCCTGCTCGCCCCCGCCCAGCGCCGCCACGACGGCGGGCTGCACATAGCTCTGCATGAAGCCGCGGAACGCTTCATGCGCATCGGCGTTCGATGTCGCCGACTGCAGCATCGTCCGCATGCTGGCGGCGGTATCGGGCCCCTCCCAGATCCCCAGGTATGTCCGCACCATCCGGGTTCCGACGTCGCCGTCGCCTTCGGTCAGCGCCGCAACGAGGACATCAGGGTCCATGATCAGCCGCAGCGACTCGCGGAAGAGCTCCTCCTTCGACCCGAACAGGTAGAGCACCATCGACGGATCGACGTGCGCGTCGGCCGCGATGGCCCGCAGCGTCGTCTTCTCGTAGCCCTCCGTGGCGAACCGCTCTTTGGCGGCCGTCAGCACCGCATCTCGGGACACCGGCTCACCCTGTCTCCGGCCCCGGCGCTTAGTCGTTTTGGCTGGTGACGGCATACTCGACACTAACATTTCAATGAATGTTGAAATCTGTCCACCGCGCGGTTACGCTTCCTTCAGGATTAATTCAACGTCGGATGAAAAGGAACGGGCATGACCACAGATACCGTCCCGCGGCACACTCACCATGCGGCGGCTGTGCACGAACCGCCTGCGGCCATCCGCGCCACCGGGATCATCGCCGTCCTCATAGTTGCGCTCGCGATCGTCGCGATCGCCTTCGCACTCCCAGCGGCAAGGTCGAAGCCGCACGATGTGCCGATCGGAGCGGCCGGACCTCTCGCGGCCAGTGGTCAAATCGCCGACATCCTCGAACAACACGCGCCCGGCGCCTTCGACATCACCTACTACCCCGGTGAGGCGGCGCTGCGGGACGCGATCCGCAACAGGGACGTCTACGGCGGGCTCTCGTTCGGCCCCGACGGCCGCAGCCTCCTGATCGCGACGGGTGGCAGCCCGATGGTGGCGCAGATGCTCACACAGATCGGCAACAGCATCGCAGCGCAGGCGGGCATGCCGCTGCGCACCGAGGATCTGGCACCACTACCCGCCGACGACGCGCGCGGAGCCGGGCTGGCCGCTTTGGCGCTGCCCATCACGCTGGCCGGGCTGCTGCCCGCGGTGGCGCTGGTGCTCGTGCTCAAGCGCGAGGTGTGGACGCGGTTCGTCGCCACGGTGGTGTTCGCGCCGGTCGCCGGAATCACGATCGCCGCGCTGCTGCATCACGTGCTCGGGTCCGTCGACCAGAACCTCTGGGGTGTCGCCGCGGGACTGACGTTGGGTGTGCTGGCGGCCGGCCTGACGATGCTGGGCCTTGGCTCGCTGTTCGGCCGCGCCGGGCTCGTCGCCGGTGCGCTGCTGGCACTGCTGCTCGGCAATCCCCTTTCGGGGCTGGCCAGCGCGCCCGAGTTTCTGCCCACGGGCTGGGGTGCGGTGGGCCAGTGGTTGCCGCAGGGCGCCACCGCGACGCTGCTGCGGTCGACGGCGTTCTTCGACGGCGCTGGCGCAACCGGGGCGATCGCGGTGCTGACCTGCTGGGTCGTGGCCGGCGCGACGCTGACCCTCGTCGCCGCGCTGCGTCAGCGCAGGCGTGTGTCGCCTTAACTTATGATCGGGCGGCGTGGGGCTCGATGACCGTGACGCACTGCGCTTGTTGCGCGACGCCGTCGACCCCGCGTCGGGTTCGGATGAACTGATCCGCAGGTTCTACACCCGCTGGTTCGCCATCGACATGTCGGTACGCGACCTGTTTCCTCCCGACTTGGACGCGCAGCACACGACGTTCGCCCGGGCGATCACCTGGCTCTTCTCCGAGCTGATCGCTCAACGGGCCGAGGAGCCGGTGGCATTTCTCGCCCAGCTCGGCCGCGACCACCGTAAATACGGTGTGACACAACGGCATTACGACAGCATGCAGAATGCGCTGCTGACCACCCTGCGCAGCCATCTGATCGAGAGCTGGGACGACAAGCTCGCCGAGGCCGCGCACGATGCGGTCGCGCTGGTCGTCGGGGTCATGCGCGGAGCCGCCGATGCGGAGAAGGGCCCGCCGTTCTGCGACGGCACGGTGGTCGAGCACACCCGGACGACGCGGGACGTCTCGGTGGTCAGACTGCAGCTGGATCGGCCGCTGTACTACCACCCCGGCCAGTACGTCACCGTCCAGGTGCCGCAATGGCCACGCCGGTGGCGCTACCTGAGCCCGGCGATTCCCGCCGACCGCGGCGGCGGCGTCGAGTTCCATGTCCGCTCGGTGACAGGCGGCATGGTCAGCCCCGCGATCGTCGGCGAAACCAGGCCGGGTGACCGTTGGCGGCTGTCCAACCCACACGGCGCCATGCAGATCGACCGTGCCGGCGGCGACGTGCTCATGGTCGCGGGAAGCACAGGTCTGGCACCGCTTCGGACGCTGATCATGGACCTCACCCGCTTCGGCGAAAACCCGCGCGTGCACTTGTTCTTCGGCGCCCGATTTCCCTGTGAGCTCTACGACCTGCGCACGCTGTGGCAAATCGCATCCACCAACCCGTGGCTGTCGGTGACGCCGGTGTCGGAATACAGCACCGACCCGCCATGGGCGGCCGACTATCCAGACGTTCAGCCGCCGCGCGGGCTGCACGTCCGCCAGACAGGCATACTGCCCGATGTGGTGACCAGATACGGCAACTGGGGAGACCGCCAGATCCTCATCTGCGGCGGGCCCCTAATGGTCGAAGCCACCAAAGCCGCGCTGCTCGCCAAGGGCGCGCCCGCTGACCGCATACAACACGATCCACTCGCGAGCTGAGCATGGAAGGATCGGGAGCCATGCCCGAGTTTGAAACCGTCACGCTGCGTGACCCGTCGTCACCGATGACCGCGACCTACGTGCCCAACGCAGGCATGGTCGCCACATCGCTCTCCGATGACGGGGTAGAGATGCTCGGCCAGCGCCGCGGCCTGCAGGCGTATGTGTCCAACCACAAGACCATGGGCATCCCGATTCTTTATCCGTGGGCGAACCGGTTGAGCAGCAACGGATATGGCGTCGACGGCGCCGTCGTCACGCTGACTCCGGGTACCGGCGGGGTGCGCACCGATCAGCACGGCGTCCCGATCCACGGCACCTTGGCCGCCTATCCCGATTGGCACGTCACCACCCAGCTCGAGTCACAGCTGACCGCCGAGCTGGATTACGCGGCGCGGCCCGGTTTGCTGGCGACATTCCCGTTTCCGCACTTGCTGACGCTGGACATCACCTTGGCCGACCGCACGCTGACCGTGAAGACGACGGTGAGCGCCACCACCGGTTCGCGCGTGCCATTGTGCTTCGGCTTCCACCCGTACCTGCAGCTGCCTGACGTGCCGCGGGCCGAGTGGCAGATAGAGACACCGGCAATGCGTTTCCATCCCGTCAACGCCTGGGGCATCCCGACCGGTGTGCTGGAGGACCGCGAGGCGTCCACGGAAGTGCTCGGTGAGAAGTTCATCGACGACGGCTACGACGAAGTGCAGCCGGGATCGGTGTTCGCTGTGTCAGGCGGCAATCGTCGCATCGAGGTGCACTTCGACGAGGGCTACACCGCGGCGCAGGTGTTCGCGCCGGGTGACGACGACGTGGTGTGCTTCGAGCCGATGGCCGCGCCGACGGACGCACTGCGACGCGGCGGCTACCGGGTGGCGAACGCGGGCGAATCCGCGGTCGCGCAGTTCCGGATCAAGGTCAGCTAGCGCTTGTTGCGCGGCTGCCACACCACGACGGCCGTGCTCTTCGGCACGACAGCAACATCGCGACGCTGCATGGAGCGCAGTCGCTCGATCTCGTCCGCCATCTCGGCGAGCCGCGACTGCAGTGCCTCGACCTGATTGGTCAACTCGATGATGCGTTTGATGCCGGCGAGGTTCACACCCTCGTCCTGGGACAATCGCTGCACCTCGCGTAACAGATCAACGTCGTGCTGCGAGTAGCGGCGACCGCCACCCGAGCTTCGCTCCGGGCTGACCAGGCCAAGCCGGTCGTACGTGCGCAGTGTCTGCGCGTGCATACCTGCCAGCTCAGCGGCCACCGAGATCAGAAACGTGCGGGCGTCATCGCTGCGTTTGGATGCCATCACGCACCGGCCCATCCGGCCCGCGGGTCAAACCCGCTGGCACGCTCGGCTTTCGCGTAGGCCTCCAACGCCTCTTGCGCTTCGCCCTCGAGGTTCGGCGGCACCGCCACCTTGACGGTGACCAGCAGGTCGCCGTGGCCGCCGGAGCGCTTGGGCACTCCGCGCCCACGCACCCGAAGGATGCGTCCGTCCGATGTACCCTTGGGCACCCGGACGCCGACCTTGCCTTCCAGCGTCGGCACTGAAAGCGTTGTGCCCAAAGCAAGTTCGTGGAAGCTGACGGGAACGGACACGGTGAGATCGTCACCGTCGCGCCCAAACACCTTGTCCGGCTTGACATGCACGGTCACATACAGGTCGCCCGACGGAGCACCACGCAGCCCGGCCTCGCCCTGCCCGGCCAACCGGATGCGCTGTCCGTCCTCGACACCCGGTGGGATGCGCACATTGATCGTGCGCGTGCGGGTCGTCACACCGGTGCCCTGACATTCGTCGCACGGCTGCTCGATGATCGAGCCGCTGCCCCGGCATTCGGTGCAGGGTTCGGAGAATCCGAACGCTCCCTGGTTGCGGCTGACGACGCCCGACCCGTTGCAGTTCGGGCACACCTTCGGGCTGGTGCCCGGACGTGCCCCGCTGCCGTGGCAATTCGTGCACGGCGCGGGGCTGGTCAGCCGCAGCGGCATGGCCACACCTTTGGTGGCCTCCATGAAGCTGAGTTCGGTCTCGGTCTCCAGGTCGTTGCCGCGGCGCGGCCTGGTCGGCCGCGGCTGCGCGCCACGTCCGAACAAGCCACCGAACAGATCGCCGATGTTGGAGCCGCCGGTCTGACCGGCGGCGTCGAACAGGTCGTTCAAATTGAACTCGGCGCCGTCCCCGCCGAATCCGCCGAAGTTGCCGCCGTTGAACCGGCCGCGGCCGAAGCCGCCACCGCCGCCCGCGAACAACCGACGGGTTTCGTCGTATTCCTTGCGCTTGGCCGGATCCGACAGCACACTGTGCGCCTCGGACACCGCCTTGAATCTCTCGGCGGCGTTCGGGTCGGAGTTGGTGTCGGGGTGAAGATCACGGGCCAGCTTGCGGTAGGCCCTCTTGATATCGTCCGCGCTGGCGTCAGAGGAGACGCCGAGTTCCTTGTAGAAGTCCTTCTCAACCCATTCGCGTTGGGCCATAGCGCGTCACCTCCTTACCTCTTCTCTAGTAGTTCTTACGATTCTGCGGCCTCGGTGGCCGGCGCGTCGCCGTTATCGTGCGTGTCCGGGACCTCGGCTTCGTCGGGCACGGTGTCGACCACACCGACGAGGGCGTGGCGGACCACGAGATCGCCGACCTTGTAGCCGCGCCGCATGACGCTGCCGACGATGGGGTGAGTGCCTTCGCCCTCGTGCTGTACGGCTTCGTGCAGCGCGGGGTCGAATTCGTCGCCTTCGTCGCCGAATCCCGAAAGGCCAAGCCCCTCAAGGGCGGCGGCCAACTTGTCCGCCACCGACTTCAGTGGGCCGGACTCCAGGTCGCCGTGGCTGCGGGCACGATCGAGATCGTCGAGCACCGGAAGCAGCTGTGTGGCGGCCGCGGCCTTGGTGCGCTCGGCGATCGCCTGCTGGTCCCGCAGCGTGCGCTTGCGGTAGTTGTCGTACTCCGCCTTCACGCGCTGCAACGTCGACTTCAGCTCGGTGACCTCGTCGGACTCCGCCGCGGGTGCCGGAGCCGGCCCGCTAGGGGCCGGGCCGGCTGCGGCTTCACGGATCTCGCCGGTTTCCGGATCGATGCGCCGTTTGTCGGTGACGGTCACCGGCTCGTGCGAATCGTTCTGGCTCACTTGTTCTCCCGGTCATCGTCGACAACTTCGGCGTCCACGACATCATCGTCCGACGATCCGGCGGGGCCGCTGTCAGCGCCACCGCCCGCGGACCCCTCGGCCTGAGCGGACTCGTAGATGGCCTGGCCCAACGCCTGGGCCTCCTGGCCGAGCTTTTCCATCGCGGTCTTGATCGCAGAGATGTCGCTGCTGTCCAGCGCCGTCTTGGCCTCGGCGATCGCGCCATCGACCTTGTTCAAGGTGTCCTCGGGAACCTTCGAGCCGCCTTCGGCTTCGCGCTGATCCTTGACGATCTTCTCCGTCTGGTAGACCAGCGACTCCGCCTGGTTGCGGACATCGGCGTCCTCGCGACGCTTGCGGTCCTCCTCGGCGTGCGCCTCGGCGTCCTTGATCATCCGGTCGATCTCCTCCTTGGACAGGCCGGAGCCCTCCTGGATTCGGATCGTGTTCTCCTTGCCGGTGCCCTTGTCCTTCGCCGTCACGTGCACGATGCCGTTGGCGTCGATGTCGAACGTGACCTCGATCTGGGGCACATTGCGCGGAGCCGGCGGAATGCCGGTCAGCTCGAAGCTGCCGAGCAGCTTGTTATGCGCGGCGATTTCGCGCTCACCCTGATAGACCTGGATCTGCACCGACGGCTGATTGTCGTCGGCCGTCGTGAAGGTCTCTGACCGCTTGGTCGGGATCGTGGTGTTGCGCTCGATGAGCTTGGTCATCACGCCGCCCTTGGTCTCGATACCGAGGGACAGCGGCGTAACATCAAGCAGCAGAACGTCTTTCACCTCGCCCTTGAGCACACCGGCCTGCAGCGCGGCGCCGACGGCGACGACCTCGTCCGGGTTGACGCCCTTGTTGGGCTCCTTGCCGCCGGTGAGTTCCTTCACCAGATCGGTGACGGCGGGCATCCGGGTCGAACCACCGACCAGCACGACGTGATCGATGTCGGACACCGAGATACCGGTGTCGGCGATCACCGACTGGAACGGCTTGCGGGTGCGGTCCAGCAGATCCTGGGTGATGCGCTGGAATTCGGCACGGGTCAGCTGCTCGTCGAGGAACAACGGGTTCTTGTCCGCGTCAACGGTGATGTAAGGCAGGTTGATCGAGGTGCTCTGCGAACTCGACAGCTCGATCTTGGCCTTCTCGGCGGCCTCACGCAGCCGCTGCATGGCCATCTTGTCCTTGGTCAGATCGATGCCCGATGTGCCCTTGAACTTGTCGACGAGCCACTCGACGATCCGGTCGTCCCAGTCGTCGCCACCGAGGTGGTTGTCACCCGATGTGGCGCGAACCTCGACGACACCCTCGCCGATCTCGAGCAGCGACACGTCGAAGGTGCCACCACCGAGGTCGAAGACCAGGATGGTCTGTTCCTTCTCGCCCTTATCGAGCCCGTAGGCCAGGGCCGCAGCGGTCGGCTCGTTGACGATGCGCAGCACGTTCATGCCCGCGATCTGGCCGGCCTCCTTGGTGGCCTGACGCTGGGCGTCGTTGAAGTACGCGGGCACCGTGATGACCGCGTCGGTGATGTCCTCACCCAGATAGCTCTCGGCGTCGCGCTTGAGCTTCATCAAGATGCGCGCGCTGATCTCCTGCGGGGTGTACTTCTTGCCGTCGATCTCGACGGACCAGTCGCTGCCCATTTCGCGCTTGACAGAGCGGATGGTCCGGTCGACGTTGGTCACCGCCTGGTTCTTGGCGGGCTGGCCGACCAGCACCTCACCGTTGCGCGCGAACGCAACGACAGATGGCGTGGTGCGCGAGCCCTCGGAGTTTGCGATCACAACGGGGTCGCCGCCCTCAAGTACCGCGACGACGGAGTTGGTGGTCCCGAGGTCGATTCCGACCGCACGAGCCATGGTTTTCCCTCCTGAAATAGCCTGATAGTGGTCTGAGTGAACCTCACTCAAGACTGCTCTCGGAGACATTACTCTGTCAACCCAGACTTGAGTCTCAGCCACTCAACTGTCGAAGTGGTCAACGGCAAGTCGCAGGGATTTGTTCCCAGCCGGAGAATCTGCACCCATCACACCGGCGCGCCAGTACAGGCCAAGTGGATTAACAACGACCACGCCGTCGCTTTAACGACTAACCGAGAAGGGGAGAATCCGTGAAAGTCACCGCGATGGTAGCGACAATGGCAGCAACCTTGGCCATGGGCATGATCGGTACCGCCACCGCACCGATTGCGTCGGCCGCCTATCCGATAACCGGCAAACTGGGCAGCGAGTTGACGATGACCGACACTGTCGGCCAGGTCGTCCTCAGCTGGCGTGTCAGCAACCTCAAGCCCAGTTCCGACGTGATGCCCGGCTACTCGGTAACCGGCAAGGTCTGGGAAGCCACGGCGACCGTCAAGGCCATCCGGGGCAGCGTCACCCCCGCCATTTCGCAGTTCAACGCGGTCGCCCCCAACCAGGACGCCTACCGGGTGCTCTGGCAGGTCGCCAGCCCGACCAACATCAGCGGAGCCACTATCCCCGAGGGCGCCGAATCGACGGGCAAAATCCACTTCGACGTCACGGGGGCGCCTCCCACCACCGTCACGATGAACAACGGAATGGAAGACCTGCTGATTTGGGGTCCGTAGACCCGGGCATATCGTCGTCGCGCGATCGTGCGCGACGAGATGCCACGGTAGGGTGTTCCAGGATCATCGGGCATTGGTTGCGGCCAGAATGCTGGTAGGGATGGCGGCGGGTTTGGCCAATGCGGGATTCAGTTCCGACTGGGGCGTTCCTGCCAGGTTCCGACGTATCCGCAAAGTTCCTACATCTGGCGCCGCCCTTAATAACGATCTGATCACCAGCAAACTATTGCCTTGGTCAAAACCGGTGATACGGCTACACTTCGACGCGGGTTTGGGGAACCCTGCACGACATCCAAATATTGGGGGCTCTTCGTGAAGAAAATCATCATCACCGGCATGGCCGGCCCCCCCGTCGTCGCTGCGCTCGGATTCGCCGCACCGGCCCAGGCCGCGCGCAGCTACTTCGGCGCCGACGGAGTCGAAGCGCACGGAGATCTGCGGTACGCCGGACCTGGCGGGCAGCTTCGGCAATGCGCGCACGAACCTGCAGAACAACTTCGGACCCGATCGGGCCCTGGAGAACCTGCACAAGAACCTCGATCCGGGTGCCGCGGTTGACAACCTGAAGGTCAACCTCGGCATCGGCTGACACAGGCCAGATACCGGAGCGCCTCCACATTCGTGGGGGCGCTCCTTCTATATGCCCTGTACCGCAGTGGCGCGTCACTCCCGTCACTCCAGTCACTTGCTGCGTAGCCTTGGGACATGATCGCTCGACTGGGCCTTGCCTGCGTCCTGGCAACGGCCGCTCTGCTGACGGCCTGCCAGGGTGGTGTTTCAGGCACACCCGTGCGAAGCCCGGATTCGGGCACCGAGCCGAGCTTTCCAACCAGCCGACCCGCCCCGACCAGGCCCACCGCGGCGCCACCCCGAACGATGGTTCCGCCGGTGCCGGTCACCCCGACCCAGCCGGGCGCGGAGGAGTTGACGCCGGAGAACGGCTATGTGTTCATCGAGACGAAGTCAGGCAAGACGCGGTGCCAGCTGAGCACCGAAGAAGTCGGCTGCGAAGCGCAGTTCACCAACTCACCCGAGGTCGACGGATCCCCCGCCAACGGGGTGCGGCTGACTGCCGGTGGTGAAGTCAGTTGGGTGCTCGGCAATTTGGGGGACATCGCCGCCGTCACCCTCGACTACCGGAAGTACTCGGCGGTGGGCTGGACCATCGACGCCGGCGAGGACGGAACCCGTTTCACCAACAATCGCAGTGGTCACGGCATGATTGTGGCCGTCGAAGGCGTGCGGTCGTTCTAAAGTTCACCCATGACAGCTGCCCAGCGCGAACGCGCTGCACTCGTCGAAACCATGCGCTCCATCGGACCCGACGCACCCACGCTCTGCGGGGACTGGACCACCCGCGACCTCGCCGCCCACCTGGTGGTGCGGGAGGGCAGGCTCGACGCAGCCCCCGGAATCGCGATCCCGTTCCTGGCCGGCTACACCGACAAGGTGCAACGCCAGGTCGCCAGTACCGCCGAATGGGACGACCTGCTCGACAAGATCGCTTCGGGACCGCCGACCCTGTCGCCGTTCAAGCTCCTCGACCCGGTGGCGAACATGGGCGAGATGTTCATCCACCACGAGGACGTGCGGCGAGCCCAAACCAGCTGGGAACCAAGGCCTCTCGATGACGGCACAGTGAAGGCGCTGAGCCGCGGGCTATCCGTGATGGCGCGGCTGACGCTGGCCAAGGTGCCCGCCCGGGTGACGATTCGCACACCACAGGGCAATGACATCGTCACCCTCGGTAAAGGCCCTGCGGTCACGATCACGGGTGAGCCGCAGGAGGTTGTGCTCTTCATCTCAGGTCGGGACGAGGTGCGGCTGACGTTCGACGGGGAACCCGAGACCGTCGAGGCGGTCCGAGCCAATCGGCGCCCGCTGTGATGTCCGCAGGACGATTGGCCGCGGCCGTAATCGCGTTCGCAGCAATGGAATTAAGCGCAGGCGTGGCCAATGGTGAACCGACGCCGGGCATCTCGAACGGCCAGTCGTACACAGTCACCACGACGGTGATCGCGGGCGGAACGCCGGACAACCTTGGCCACTGGAAGGCCGAGGTCGGACAAATCGCCGGCGGAGACCCTGCGGTCGTCGAGGCGTTCAACACGGCCAGCCACACGTCGGCGTCCGAACAGATCGACGACGTCCGTACCGGCTGGACGGACACGACCTGGAACTTCGAATCGTCGGGTCATGTGACGATCCGCAATTCGGCGATCGCTCAACTGATCGGCGGCACCATCTACTGCTGTGCGCATCCCACGAACTTCACGAGCACGATTGTCATCGACAGTCGGACGGCCCAGCCCATCACGCTGGCCGACCTATTCGCCAACGAACAGGACGGGCTAAACCGGTTGTCCGAGCAGGCAAAGATCATCGTGCCGAGGGACTTCGGCATGCTCGACCCGACGCCCGACAATCCCGGATTCGCCCCGACACAGCAGAATTTCGCCAACTGGATTCCGGCCGCCGACGGCATGGAGATCCACTTCGACGAGTACCAGTTCGGCGCCCGGCTGCCCGTCACGATCACCATCCCGTGGTCCGCACTGACCGAAGTGCTGGCCCCTAACATGGCTGGTCTCACCCAGGGCTAGCCTCGCCTCTCACTCGACGCGCGCGAACAGTGTTGCGACACAACGGCTTTCGTTATCACTCGCCGCCATGCCGGAGTGCAACCTACGTTGCAAAGACCGGTGCGGTGTCCATGTAGATGCGGCAGTCGGCGACCAGACCATCGCGCAGGCGGAACACATCAACGGCCGGCAGGGTTATCGCCGAGCCATCGTGACGTTGATAGGTCACGTCTATCTGGCATATCACGGCCGGCTCCGGTGCATCAACTGTCCAAACCTGAAGTAGATCATGGGACAAGGACTTGACCGCCGGCGCGAGGAAAGCGATGGACTCGCCAACACCCTCGTGCCCAACTGTGGGTTCAGCATTCCCGAATCGAAAATGGACGTCGGCCGTCATCGTGCTCAAAAAGCCAGGCATGTCCCCAGCATCGACGGCGCTAAAAAATTGCCGAACGAGCGTCTCGCCGCTTGTGATTTCCAGTCCTCCTGGCAGTGGGGTTGTCATTCCACTCCTCCTGTAGTGGTTGGATGCGCCCGGTTCTCAAAACCGGCATCGCCGGAAGTGGGAACGTGAAAACTGCACTGCACATTCGTTCGCCTACGACGAATTCAGTGAGACATAGCCAAGGCTGCGCAGTCGTCCACTGTTGCTTGCGGCACTGGGCGGCGGCCACCCAGATCTCGGGTTGTCTGTACGGTGCTGTGATCAGCCACGGAGTCGTGGGATCTCAGTACTTACCGCAAGGATGCACGGATAGGTCGCTGGAAAGATCCATAGAAAACTATTGAGCCCCATGACTATTGCGCACGCGAGGTGGAAACCACCGGCGAGCACGACGGCAGCGACAACCACCGACGGCGGCAATAGCGGCACGACGATAATGCCGGTTTCGAAACCGATAACCAGCCAGGCACCGAGTGCTGGCGTGCCGTGGGAGAAGGTCGACAGGATGCGGCCGAGCGCACTGCTGTAGTCGATGAACTCCGGGATTGCAGCTGGCCCCTGACATGACAGCGTTCGCACAGGAATGGCCACGCCTCTACTCTGGCGGACGTGGATTTTCGCGTCTTCGTCGAACCTCAGCAGGGTGCCACCTACGCCGATCAGCTAGCGGTCGCTCGCGCCGCCGAGGATTTGGCCTACTCCGCCTTCTTTCGATCCGACCATTTCGTCGCGATGAGCGGCGACGGCCTGCCAGGGCCGACCGACTCCTGGGTGACGCTTGCGGGTATCGCCAGGGAGACATCGTCGATTCGGCTGGGGACCATGGTCACCTCGGCCACCTTCCGCTATCCCGGCCCGCTCGCCATCTCCGTCGCCCAGGTCGACGAAATGAGCGGCGGGCGTGTCGAATTGGGTATCGGTGCGGGCTGGTACGAGGCGGAGCATCAGGGCTATGCGATTCCGTTCCCGCCGCTGGGCGAACGGTTCGAACGGCTCACCGAGCAGTTGCACATCATCACCGGGCTGTGGAACACCCCGGTGGGCGAGAAGTTCGACTACGCCGGAACTCACTACAACGTGGTCGAATCACCCGCACTCCCCAAACCCGTGCAGGCGCCTCATCCGCCGATCATCATCGGCGGCACCGGGGCCAAGCGCACACCGGCACTCACGGCTGCGTTCGCCGCCGAGTTCAACACCCCGTTCCAGGCGCTCGACGTGGTCAAGCTGCAGTTCGAACGCGTCGCCGCGGCGCTGTCAGATGCCGGGCGGTCGAACGACAGCCTGACCTATTCTGCGGCGTTCGTCGCGTGCGCGGGTCGAGATGACGCTGAGGTCGCGCGGCGCGCGGCCGCCATCGGCAGGGAGGTCGACGAGCTGCGTAGCAACTCACCCGTCGTCGGCACACCCACCGAAATCGCCGACAAGCTCGGTGCCTACGTCGAGGCGGGCGTGCAGCGCGTATACCTGCAGATTCTCGATATGTCCGACCTCGACCACCTCGAGTTCATCGCGGGTAAGGTCACCCCTCAGTTCGGCTGACCGGAGTTCGGCCGCGCGTCGCGGCTACTATCACAGGCCATGGCAGGCCAGGGTTCCGACGACGACGTCGAAGACGCCATGCCGTCGCCCGTCCCCTGGCACAACCGCACGCCCGCCGTCGTCGGCGCGAGTGCCCTCGGCGTCGCCGTGATCGGCATTCTGATTCTGGCGGTGACGTATGTCGCGCGTCAGTTCGACGAGCCCGAACAGGCCCCGCTGAACTTCGTCGACCCGACGTTCTCCGTTACCGCCACCGACTCGTCGACGCCGACCACCACCGCGACCATCACCAGCACCAGCCCGCCAGTCACCACCGACATCAACGGCCCGCCGACCAGCTCCCCCACGTCGTCCTCCGACACGTCCTCGACGGAGTCACCGGGTCCGACACGGACGCCGCGCACCCGCGAAACGGATGACGACGACGAGTCGACACCCCGCACGACGCGCCAGAGGCCACGCACGAATGTGACACGCACGCTCTATCCGCAGCCCTGAACGCCTACTATCTGTCCCCGTGGCGCGCTACGGTCCTCCGGACGACCCCAATTTCAGCGACCAAGACCCGACCGCCTACATCAACTACGGCAATTACGGTCAGCAACCGCCCGGACCACCACCTGGCGAACGCGCAGGCCCGCCGCCAGGTGAGCCGGTTCCCTGGTACCGCAAGCCTGCCGCGCTCGTCGCGTTCGGCGCGCTGGGTGCGGTGCTGGTCGCGCTCATCGTGTACGGCCTGGCCAAGTTGATCACCGGTGACTCGTCCACGGACACTCCCCCGACGAGCCTGACGCCGCTGACAACCACGTCGCAGGCGATCACGCCGACCACCACCCCGGTCACCGAGACCACCACACCGATCGAAACGACCACCACAACAACGACAACCACGACCGAACCCACCACCACGACAACGACAACCACCACGACGACCGAGCCGACGACCACCGTCAGCACGAGCACAAGCACCAGCACCGTGACCGAGACGATCACGGTGTCGCCCACCGAGACTCCGGCAGGCAACTGATGGTAGTAGGTCCCGCGTACGCGCACGAGGCGGTCGTCATCTTGAACCCCGGTGGTGATTCCGCGGCGCCCGGCGGTGCGATAACCGTTGCGCTGTGCGAACATTGGGACCACGAACCGCCGTGCCCCGTGGCGCCGCATCACACCGACGCCGTGCCGGCGGGCCCGGACAAGGTGCGCTTGCGCGTGTCGTTCACCGCCGACCCCGGCGACGAGTCCCGCGTCAGATCGCTGATCGAACAGGCGCTGGCGGCGGGCCGGATGACCGGACCGGACGGCAGGGTGACCACCTGGACGGTGGAATCCATTGGGGTGGCGGCGAACTAGCGACCCATCGCCGTGTACTCCGCGACCAGCGCCTCGGCGCTGCGCACGGCCGCGCGGCACGCCCTGGTGGTGAACGGGTCGTTGAGCGGATGATCGGCGCGGCGCCGCCACCGTTGCACCGCAGCGAACGCAGCCCGCGGACCGTCATACGGCGCTTCTGGCGACAGTCCCAGCCTGCTGGCTGCATCGGTACCTGAACCACCGATGATCCGGCGTAGCGACGCAATCTCATCGTCGTTCAAAGTCGTTGACCGCGAACGCAACTGGCTCAACAACCGCAGCTCTTCGAACGCATGCGTGTCGGCGAGCAGTGGGTCGATGTCGGCGAGGATGTAGCGCGTCGCGTAGATCGGGTTGAGCTGCACGAACTGCCGCAGCGACAGCAGCGCGGTGTGCGCCTTCAACAGGTCCGAGCGCTGCGCGAACTGCTGGTCGATGACGTCGCGCAGCGCCACCAGCCCACTGCGCTCCAACAGTTCATCGGCCAGCGCCACCGAATCGCTGACACCGGCGCGCAGCACCGCGATCGAGATCCTGATGCCGAACATGCCGAACCGGTCCAGCAGGGCCGCGCGGGTTGCGGCGTCGACGGGGAGAGAACTGTCCTCACGCACGAAGCGGTCCACGGACAGCATGGCCTTCGTCAGCTCGGCGGCGTCGACCCCTGCCAGTTTCTCCAACGCGACGAACTCGCTCTGCCGCAGGGTGCGCGCGGTTAGCGCGAGCAGCCCCGACACCGGCACGACGGCCTGGCAGATGCCGGTCTTGTCCATCTCGGAGGTAAACCGCTTGGCGACATCCTTGGCCGACAGCATCGCGTCGATGCGGCCCGCGCCGATCTCGTCGGCACGAGATGCGACACCGATCACCCCGAGTGCGCCGGCGGACCCGCCGACCAGGAGGCCGATCTGCTTGAGCAGCGCGATATCGGCCGCGTTCAGTGTGCGCAGCAGGAACACCACCGCATCGACACGGGGCACCCCGTCGTGGGGGACCAGAAGCCGCAGTGTCCGTTCGGAGACATCGCGGGACAGCGACGACGTGCCTGGCGTGTCGATGATCGTGGTGTCGATCAGCTCGGCGGCCGGCCATTCGACGTCCAGGTCGACGACGTCCTCGGGGTCGAGATCGGCGAAGTCGAACGTCAGCCCGGCCGATCCGTTCGCGCCGCGGGCGATCGGCACATTGGAGTGGCGGCCACCGCGGTGGTTGGCGGTGACCTTCGGGGTGGGGCCGTGCCGGAACCAGGTGACGATGCGGGTGGCCTCGGTCGCGTCGGTGGGTGCGATGTCCTCGCCCACAAGCGCATTCACCAACGTGGACTTGCCCGCCTTCAGGGTTCCTGCCAGCGCGATGCGAATCGGCTGGTTGAGGCAGCGGCCGATCCGCTCCAGCTCGTTGTGGACGTCGGGGCGATGCTGATAGGCCGGATCAGCCCGATACGCCTGAATCGTTCCGCCAAGGATCGCGCGCACCTGTTCGCTCGTGCTCATGTCGCGCTACCTCGGCTGTCCTCCCACTCGGCGATCGCCGACTGTCCAGCTTAGAGGGATGGGGTCGGGGCCGTGCCTAGGTGGTTCCCACGGGTTCGCGGCCTGCCGGTGCGGCGCCAGGCACCAACTTGACCGCGTGGTCGGTCACCTGGTTGAGGATGTTGAGCTGGCGCTCCAGTTCCCGGATCCGGGTGTTGCGCTCGTTCTCCTCGAGCTTGGCCGACGCCAGGGTGGCCTGTAGCGATTCGTTCAGCGAACGGGTGGTCTGGTTGGCGATGCCGCGGTAATGGTCGCGCAGCTGACGCTGAATTCCCTTGAGGCGGTCGCGTGATTCCTTGTTGACGACGAACGAGACGTCGTCGACGAACCTGCGGGTGTTCGTCTTCGCCTCATTGCGCACCCGCGACATCCGGTTGTCCATGTTCTCCTTGAACGCGGTGCGTCCCATCAGCAGACCGGCGCCGATGGACAGTGGGTTGAACATGCCAAGGCCGGCAAGGGAAGTCATCATGCCGAACATCAGCACGCCACCGTAGGAACCCTGCATGCCCATCGTGACCTTGCGACCCTTTCCGACCGGCTTGGATTCCAACTTGGCCAGCGATTTGAATTCGCCCAACCCGGCGCCCATTTCGCGGGCGTCGATCTGCGGCATCTTGATCGCCTCGAGGCCGGCCTCGACGAATGTCCGGCCCACCTCGGCGGCGAGCACCTCCGCGCGTTGGTAGGCCCAGACGAAGTTGTCGCCGACCGCGGTCGCGACGGCGTTCTCCAGCTCTGCCCCGATTTCCGCCCAGTGGTGCGTCGGGTCGCATCCATCGATCACCTTCTCGATGTGTTGGCTGATCACGCGGAAGCGGCCGCGCAGGTCGTGGTCGACATCGGCTGTCAAGTCCGCGATTCCGTCATTGAGCACCTGCTGCCACAGCGCGGTCTGCTGCAACGCGTCCTGAGCTTCCTGTTTGCGGCGCTCGAGGTCTTTGGTGAGTCGCTCCCTGGTGTCGGGATCGTTGAGCGCCGACAGCTCGGATTGCACAGTCAATGTCAGATGTTCTGCGGTCGAACGAATCTCGGCCAGCACCTGATCGCGCACCCGGTCGTTCTCGCGTGACAGCACCTTTTCGGTGAGGAACTTCACGATCGCCGGGAAGTTGGACTCCTGGTTGAGCTCTTTGTCGTTGAGCTGGATCGCGTGACTGCGCAGCAGCGACGAGGCGGGAATCATCGGGATTGACAGTCCGGCCCGCTGCAGGTGGGCGTTGTTGGTTTCGACAATCTGGCGCCAATGCGGGTAGAGATCGGTCTTCGTCGCGACAATCGTTGCGACGGGGCAGATTTCGAAAGCCTGCCGCATGAAGGTCATTTCAGGCTCGGTGAATTCCTGGCTGGTGTCGCTGCACATCAGCAGCGCATCGGCGTCCGGCAGCAGCCCCAGGGTCGCCGACAGATGCGGTTGTCCGTGACCGCCGACACCGGGTGTGTCGACAAAAGCCAAGCCGCCCTTGAGCAATGGGCTCGGAGCGGTTACCTCGACCCGCAACACCTCACGCCCGCCGGCTTGCGGGGCACGTCGCAGATCCGTCTTGAGGTCAGCCGTGGGGATCTCGATGACTTCCGGTTCGGCCCCATCTCCCCGCGAAACGATCAGCCGCGCCGATGCTTCCTCGCCAAACGACACCACCGTGGCGAGCGCCGTGGTCTCGTCGTCACCAACACGTGCCACCGGCACGTTCAGCAGCGAGTTGAGCAGTTGGCTCTTGCCCTGCTTGAGCTGTCCGGCGATGACGACCCGGATCTGCGGGTCGGAGATGCGCGTCTTGGCCATCGCCAGCCGCTCCACCAGGTCGCCGCGCTCGTTGGCTTCGGCGATCTTGATGGAGTGGTCGATGAGCTCGACGATCACCTTGACCTTGCGGGGGTCATTGGGTTGCGTCATGGTGTCCTTCGATTTCTCGGCCGTTGATCTAACGGTAGATGCGCGGGCTGGCGGGGATCGTGTGGTTGATCCCCGCCAGCGGTGCTCATCGGTCAGAAGATGTCGACGTTGCCCTGATCGACCGAGTTGTCCACCGAGTTGTCGATCACGTCGTGGCTGTCGTGGGCGGAGTTGTCGGTGTTGTGGCTGTTGGATGCGTTGTCGTCATGGCTGGCATCCACCCCACCAGAGATATCCCCACCGCCGGTGTCGATATCGGTCACATCCCCGCCACCGGTATGAGTGGAGTCATCGGTGGGCACGTTGATCACCACCCCACCGCCGGCACCGCCGGTGGCCTCGCCACCGGCCCCACCACCACCGGTCAGGATGCCCCCACCATGGCCACCGTCGCCACCGACCGCACCGCCACCACTGGTCTCGATATCACCGGTCTTGATCACCGGGCCGTCATTGCCCGAGATGATGTCGCCACCGTCGGTGTCCTGATGGGTGTTGTCCACCTCGTTGTCGTTGCCCACGATCACCGGCGACCCGTCACCGCTCTCGATGTCACCGGTATTGGCGGTGTTGTCATCGCCCTGCTGCTTGACCGAACCATCGGTGAGGATGTCCCCGTCATTGTCGCCGTCGACCACCACACCACCATTGGTGGCCGTGTTCGACGTCTTGTCACCAAAGGTGACATCACCGAAGTCCAGATCGAAACTGTGGTCGACGAAGGTGTTGGTCTCCGGGCTCAACAACCGGGTGTCGTTATGGCTCAACGTGTCATTACCGCTGAACGCCTCGGTCTGCCGCTGCGGCACAAACGCAATCCCATGCGTCTGCGCCACCGCCTGCTGCAGACCGTGGATCGGGTTTCCGTCACCGTGCACCACCGCGGCGGGCGCGACGGTCGCGGCGACCGCGTTCACCTGGGCCGCCGAGAGGTTACCGACGCCCGCGGTGTGCATCACGCGGTCGGGGTCATCAATGAAGGCCTGAGCGCGAACCGGGTCGCGGAAGAGGTCCAGAATCCAGTCGATCACGTTCATTTCTTGGGTCCTTTCGGGTGTGTGTTGTCTTCAAGTTCTGTCGCCGGCTGCCCGGTCGATCTGCTGACTACGTTATGGACCCCGCGACCCCACAGAAACGGGGTGCAAACCCCTCCCTGCGCGCACCCACCTCGGGATAGTAGCGGGGTCCCCATTAGGGGATTAGGGGGTGGCTGGGGGAAGTCCGAGATGCTGCGGTGATCGCCCCTATGCGCGCTCGTTTTCCCTGCTCAGATACGCAAAAGTGCGCGGCCCTGATGGACCGCGCACTGTGCTTGTTATCGGTGAACTAGTCGAAGATGTCGAACCCACCCGGATCGTGGTCCAGATCCTCGGCATCGACCGGGGGATGGCTCCAGTCGTCCACGACAGGGGTGTCGTGGACGGGGGTGTCGTCGATCACCGGGCCGTCGAACTGCAGCGACGGGTCGTCGAGGCCCGCTACTTCCGGGACGCCGGGGTCCGACAGCGCGTCCAAACCGGTCTGCACGCCGACGCCGGGGTCGTGGATGAGGTCGGTGACTGTTGAATGCACATTGTCGATGGTCTCGACCGGGACATGGTCGCCGAACGCGTCGAACGCGGCCGTGGCTGCGCCGCTGGCCCATACGTTGCCCGCCATCTCACCGATCCCGGCTTCGTGCCCGGCCGTCGGCACCGCCGTAGACAGTGATTCCGAGACGACAGGGATCAGGGCGTTCACGTCGGCGCTGGTCACATTGCTGAGGTGGGCGTCGAGAATGGCTTGATCGGGGTTTGCGGCGAAGCGCGCTGCCGCATCTGGATCGCGGACCACCGACATCACAAAGTCGAGTAACGAGTTTGCCATGAAACACCCTCCTTCCCTTCGTATATATACAAGCAGCGATAGCTCAATGACGCTGTCACGATGCTATCGACGGCCGGGACCCCGGTGAACGGTGCGAAACCCACCTCTGGCACCTCGGCATTAGGGGACTCGGCGTTAGGGGTTTTCCGCCACTAGGGGGATCTCCCCGATTCGGCCCCGCCCTGCCGCTATGGTGAGGGTTCGGCCGAATCGATGGCCACAAACAGGGGAAATTGATGAGCGACTCACTCGGGTTGTCGATCGGGATGACCAACCTGGTAGCGGCCCGTGTCGGCCGCGACCCGGTCATGCGCCGATCGGTCCTGACCCTGTTCAACGACAGGGCTTCCGAAGTCGGTGTACCTCAGGAGAACCCCAACCTGAATCAGCCCGGTCTGGTGTTGAGCGGCTTCGTCGAGCGGGTGGGCGATCCAGTGCCGCTAGTCGCCGCTGACGGCTCGACCCACAGCGGCGAGCGAGTTCTCGTCGAAGCCCTCGACGCGATGGCCCGCACGGTCGGCGGGGGCACCCCGATCGCGATCGCGGTCCCCGCGCACTGGGGCCCAGCCGCTGTCGGCGCTTTGCGCGGTGCGTTGCGCGCCAAGCCGAGCCTCGCGCCCGACGGCGTTCCCGCGGCGCTCATCCCCGATTCGGTGGCCGCGCTGGCCGCACTACAGACCGCACCGGGCCTGCCGTCGAGCGGCGTCGTCGCGCTCG
Organism: uncultured Actinomycetota bacterium; assembly: GCA_963848855.1. Classification (GTDB taxonomy): domain Bacteria; phylum Actinomycetota; class Actinomycetes; order Mycobacteriales; family Mycobacteriaceae; genus Mycobacterium. The sequence goes on along the minus strand of CAWKFL010000012.1, from coordinate 1,285,449 downwards.
TGGATCTCGGCGGCAGCGGGACCAGCATCACGCTGGCCGACGCCGGTTCGAATTTCGACCCGATCGGCGAGACGGTCCGCTATTACGATTTCTCCGGCGACCAGATCGATCAGGCTCTGCTCAACCACGTCGTCACCGGAATCGCCCAAGCCAATGACGCCGATCCGGCAGGCACCGCGGCCGTTGGGTCGCTGGCCAGGTTGCGCGACGAGGCACGGCAGGCGAAGGAGCGGTTGTCCGCCGACACCGCGACGGTGGTGCCCGCCGAGCTTCCCGGGTTCAACTCCGACGTCCGGGTGACCCGCAGCGAGTTGGCGGCCCTCATCGCCCAGCCGCTGGCCGGCCTGCTCACTACCATCGAAGAAACGTTGCAGCGCAACAACATTCCGATTGCGAGCATCTCCGCGGTCGCCACTGTCGGCGGCGGTGCGAACATCCCGCTGGTCACGCAACAGCTCTCGGAGCGGCTGCGGGCACCCGTTGTCACCACTCCGGCGTCGGCGCTCAACGTCGCGACCGGCGCGGCTCTGGTCGCTGATCGCGGACTGTCGGCGGATGCACCGACCGGGATGGCGACCGCAGCGGATGCGCCGACCGGCCTGGCACCCGCGAGCTGGGTAGCGGGCGCGACGGGACTGGCCGCAGGCGAAACCGCGTCCGACGGCGCCGCATCGGCGACGTTCCGCGCACTGGCGTGGTCGCAAGACGACACGCCCGGCGCCGAGCCGGTGCCGTACTCGGGCGAGGACTACACGTTTGACCAAGGGGCGACGGATGCTCGGCCACAGGTCGCGTTCGCCCACGACGAAGAGGAAACCCGGGACGTCGCGGGGCCGCTGCCCTGGTACAAGCGTCCGCCCATCCTGTTCGGCGCGGCTGCCGCTGCGGCGCTGCTCGCGGTTGGCGGGCTCGCGGTCACGCTCACCGGCACCAGCGGCCCTTCGAGCCCGGTCACCGAAACGGCGACCGAGATTTCGACCGGACCGTCGCCCACCCAACCGCCGACATCGCAGACCATCACGGTCACCGGTTCCGACGGCCGCCCGAGCACGACCGTTGTGCCTCCCCCTCCGCCGTCGAGCACGACGACGACCGAGCCGACCACGACCACCTCCAGCACGACGACGACCACCACAACCACCACGACGACGACCACAACCACCACCACCACGACGCCCACCACAACCACAACCAGGACGACGACGCCAACGACCACGACGCCGCCGCCGCCGCCGACCACTACCGAAGCGCCGACGACGCCCCCAGAGACCGCGGTCACCACGACTGTCGTTCCGTGACCCATGGCTCGACCGGCGTCCGACCCGCGCACCGACGTCCCGCCGGCCGCACAGGACGTTGTCGCCGCACTGCTCGCCGCGCCTACCGCGCCAGTCAAGGTCTTGGTGTCCGGGGGCGTCGGCACCGGTAAGAGCGCGGCCCTCGCGACCATCCGTTCGGCGTTGCGCGCGGCAGAAGTCGCGGTGTTGACGAGGCCGCCCCGCGACGGAGACGGGCCCGCCGCTGTAGTCATCGACGACGCTCACCTGCTCGACGACTACGAACTCGACCGTCTCACCGACCGGGTCGCCGACCCGGCGTCGACCATCGTGATCGCAGCGGAACCGCTCGTCCACCGCAAGTCGTTGCGCGCCTTGACAACCGCCATGGAACGGGAGAATCCCGTCGTCTCACTCGGGTCGTTGGCCCCCCCGGACGTCGACCGTATCGCGACCCACACCCTCGGCGCACCACAGCCTTCCGCGATCGTCAGGTCGCTTCTGGTCGCCACGGCCGGGTTGCCGTTTCTCTTGCATCCAGCGATCGCGGCGGCACGCGCACCGGAAAGCGAAGCGCCTGCGACCGCGATCATGCAGGCCGCCAAGTACGCGTTGATCGAGCGGCTACGCAGGCTCGATGAACCGGTGCTCGACGCGCTGCTGGTGTTATCGCTATCGCCCGGGCTCGGGGCCGACGACGTCGCCGCCGCTCTTCAGTTGAGCGCCGATGCGGCCCAGGCGCTGGTGGACCGCGCCCGCGCCAGCGGACTCATCGAGCCGTCGCACAGCCACGCGTTCCTGCGGACGGTGCATCAGTGCGTCGCCCAGATCATCGGGGCAGCGCGACACCACGAGACCGAGATCTCACTGCTGGTTTCGCAAATCCAATTGTCAACGCTGTCAAGCGATCTCGCTCTGCGGATGGCCGAACACGGGCTGCGTGACGATCGCCTCGCCGGCGCGCTGGCCGACCTGGCGTCCCGCAGCCGCGACCAACCCGCAAGGGCGGCAAGGCTTTACCGCGCGGCAGCGGACGCAGGGGCGACGACCCTGTCCACCCAGCTCGCCGACGCCCTCGCACTGACCGGCGACTGCGCCACGGCCGGCCGACTGGCCGATGAACTGCTTGGGTCCGAAGACGCCGCAGAACGGGCGGCCGCGGTAAGGATCGCCGCCAGTGTCGCCGTCCACGATGGCGGCGCGGCCCAGGCGGCCGACCTATTCCGGTGGCTCGGCCCGTATCCCGACGCGTTCATCGGTGCGGCAGGCGCGATCGTCGCCGTCGCCACCGGCGATCTCGACGCCGCAAGGGCGGCCCTTTCGGCCGAGAGCGCCGGGCCGCCGACCTCGACGGCCCGCGCCGCCCGCAGGCTCGCCGAGGGACTCCTGCTGTCGCTCGAGGAGCCGTTCCCGATCGCCGTCGCCAGGCTGGGCCAATCGATCACCGGCGAACAGCAGGCGCCGGGAGTCGCACCCGACACCCCTGCCGCGGTGGTGGCACTTGCCGCCCTGCACGGCGGCGACGCGGTGCGCGCCCGCAGCGTGATCGGACGCGCCGTGCGAGCAGGCGGCGACGACGAACTGTTCACGGCGCACCGACACCGGCTGCTGCTGGGCTGGGTCAGGATGCAGGACGGTCAGGTTTCCGCGGCGTCCGCCGACGTCGCAGCGACTGCGGAGGCGGCGCTGCACCGCAGGGATGCGCTGTGGGCGGCCGCACTTCAGACGGCCATCGCGCGCCGCACCGGTGACAGCGGCGCCATGCAGAAACACTGGTACGCGGCGATGGAAGTCCTCGCGGAGTACTCCATGGATCTGTTCTCACTGTTGCCGCTGGGTGAGCTGTGGGTCGCCGCCGCCCGGATGCGTCAGGTCGACCGGTTACAGCACACCCTTGCCGAGGCGTTCGCGCTGCTGCAGTCCCTCGGCGATCCGCCGCTGTGGTCGGTGCCGCTGCGCTGGGCGGGCGTGCACGCGGGGATCCTCGCCAATTCGCCCGACGCCGTCGCCCCGCACGGTCAGGCGTTGACCGCCGCCGCAGGACACAGCGCGTTCGCCAAGACACTCGCCTACGCGGGCCGCACCTGGCTGCGGGTGCTGGCCAATCACGTCGACATCGACGAGGTCACCACGGCCGCGCGCGGGCTGTCACAGTTCGGGCTGACGTGGGATGCGACGCGGCTGGCCAGTCAGGCCGCACTGCAGACCCCCGACGGACGCGTCTCCGGGGCGATGCTGCAGTTGGCGCGCGATCTCAAACAGACCCTCGCGCTCGACGAGGCGCCGGGCGCGGAACCTGCGGCCGCCGCGGCCGACGTGGGCCGCGCGGGTTCGTCGCGTCCACTCTCGTCACGGTTGTCAGACCGGGAACGCGAGGTGGCCGAGCTGCTGTTGCTGGGCATGCCGTACCGCGACATCGGCAGCCAGTTGTTCATTTCGGCCAAGACCGTCGAGCACCACGTCGCGCGGATCCGGCGGCGGCTTGGCGCCGAATCGCGCTCGGAGATGCTGTCGATGCTGCGCACGATGCTCGCGCCAACTGATCCCGATGCATCACAACGAACACCTTCGCATCAAGGTCCGACAACAATCTCCGCAACGTAGGCCGCTTACCATTCGAGCCAGCTCCCACCCCCGGTAACGACCTGCGCCACCGAAAGCTCCTGACCGGTCGCCCACGCCGTCAACCCGACACCCTGCCCGTCCAGATCGGCACACCGATCATGGCGGGACACCCGCGCATACAGTCACCACACCACCAGCCGATGACCAAACCGCGGCCGTCTTGACACCCAATAGCGTCAGTCCCCTAACCCAAAGTCCCCTAACAGGACACCTCAGCGACGGCTGCGGCACCGGATTTGCGATGTCCCGCTTCGCCATACGGTCAGTGACACCGCTGTCCGAGCTATCCACACGCGAGGTGCCCGATGTCGAATCCGCAAGCGAGCCGGGGCCATTGGCTTGGCCTGTCGGTCGGTGCGACGAACCTGGCCGTGACGCGCGACGGACGACCGGCGGTGATCCGCCCCGCCGAGGTCACGCTGCGCGGCATGCGGCTCACTGGGTTCGTCGACCGCATCGGCGACCCGGTCCCCCTGATCGCCCCCGACGGCTCGACACATCACTCCGAACACCTCCTGGCCGAGGCACTGGGCGCGATCGCGCACTCCGTCACAGAAGGCGCACCCGTGTCCGGCGTCACCGTCACGGTTCCCGCGCACTGGCGCGCACCGGTCGTGGACACCCTGCGTCGCAGCCCCGGCATGCCGGTCCTGTCCGACACGCGCGCTACCGAGCCACGGCGTGATCGTCCTGTGCGACTTCGGCGGCAGCGGCACCAGCATCACGCTGGCCGATGCGACATCGAACGACGCGCCGATCGGTGAGACCGTCCGCGTTGCCGACTTCTCCGGTGACCACATCGACCAGGCACTGTTGGCTTCGGTGGTCGCAGGCCACGGGTCGCAGGCAGACCCGTACAGCACTGCGATGGTCGGTTCACTGGTCCGCCTGCGCACCGAATGCCGTAACGCCAAGGAGCGGCTGTAGTCGCAGACGGCGACGGCGGTCGCCGCCAGTCTGCCGGGATACCACTCCGACATCCGGGTCACCCGAACCGAACTCGAAGACCTGATGGCCGCACCGCTGGCGGCGTTCCTTGCACAACTCGGCGAAACCTTGGACCGCCACCGGATTTCGCCTGCCGACGTCTCCGCTGTCGTGACCATCGGCGGCGGCGCGCGCATCCCGTTGATCACCCAACGGCTCTCCGAGCACCTGCGGGCACCGGTCGTGACCACACCGCGCCCGCAACTGACGGCCGCCGAAGGCGCTGCGCTGATCGCCTATCGCAGCCGGGTCGTCGAGGCGCCCACGACGTTGACACCCGCGCCCGAGGAGCCGTCGACCGCCATTCGACCGCTGGCCTGGTCGCAGGACACGAACACCGCGGACGACTACGAGGTGGTGCAGGCGGACTCGCGTCCCGAGTTGCACTTCCAGCACGACGAATGGCAGGACCACGAGCCGAAGCGGCGCGGCCCGCTCGTCCTGTTCGGCCTTTCGGCGGTCGCCGCGGCCGGTGCCGCCGCCGTCTTCGGCATCACAGTGGCCAGCGAGACCACGACGACACCGGTCGATGCCGCGGCCAGCACGACCGTCACCACGACCTCTCCCGCGCCTGCGGCGTCGGCACCTCGTCCAGCACCGGCGCCGCAGGCACCCCCAGTCACGACGGTCGTCGTGCAACGGCCGATGAACCGGGCACCACAGCCGCGGCCCCAGGCGTCTGTGCCGCAGTAACCGCCTGCCGCCCCAGCGCCCGCCGCACCACCGGCAATCACGACGCCGCCAACCACAACGGCAGAGCCGACGACCACCACGCCGCCGTCAACTCCGCCGACGCCACCTCCCACCTCGCCCGCGCCTCCGAGGTCTCCGGAGCCGCCGCCCATCGACCCCGGACCCGGCGACGGAACAGACACCGGAACCCCGCCCATCGACCCCGGCGCAGGCGACTCAACCACAGAAACTGGCGGCACGACACCGGCCCCCGAAACCTAGTTAGGGCAACCTTCGTAGCGACGTTTCCCCGCAAGATGCAACTATGAGCTGGCATCGAGCGAAAGTTACCGGTCGGTAACATTCAATAAGTTACCCTTGGGTAACTTAGGAATGGGGAGGCACACGGTGGAAACCCAGATGCTGATCAGACTCGTCATCGGGTTGGGACTGACTGCGGTTGTGCTGGTGTTCGCCGCCAAACGCGTCATGTGGCTGACGACCCTCATCCGCTCCGGCCAGCCGACGAGCGACGAGCATGGCCGCAAGGACCACCTCGAGACGCGCATCACCACCCAGATCAAAGAGGTCTTCGGGCAAACCCGACTGCTGCAGTGGTCGATCCCCGGCCTCGCCCACTTCTTCACCATGTGGGGCTTCTTCATCCTCGCGTCGGTGTACCTCGAGGCGTATGGCCTTCTGTTCTCCCACGACTTCGCGATCCCGTTCATCGGCCATTGGGATGCGCTCGGTTTCCTACAGGACTTCTTCGCCGTCGCCGTGCTGCTCGGCATCGCGACCTTCGCCGTGATCCGCATCGTGCGCGAGCCCAAGAAGCACGGCCGCGATTCCCGGTTCTACGGATCGCACACCGGCGGCGCCTGGCTGATCTTGTTCATGATCTTCAACGTCATCTGGACGTACGCGCTTGTGCGCGGCGCCGCGGTGAACACCGAGACCCTGCCCTACGGCAACGGCGCCTTCTTCTCGCAGCTGATGGGCTGGATCATGCACCCGCTCGGCGAGACCGCCAACGCGTGGATCGAGACGATCGCGCTGCTGCTGCACATCGGCGTGATGCTGGTGTTCCTGCTGATCGTGTTGCACTCCAAGCACCTGCACATTGGCCTGGCGCCGCTCAACGTCATGTTCAAGCGGCTGCCCAACGGGCTGGGTCCGCTGCTGCCCGTGGAGTACAAGGGCGTGCCGATCGATTTCGAGGATCCCGCAGAGGATGCGGTGCTCGGCCGCGGCAAGATCGAAGACTTCACCTGGAAGGGCTATCTCGACTTCACGACGTGCACCGAGTGCGGGCGCTGCCAGTCCCAGTGCCCGGCGTGGAACACCGGCAAGCCGCTGTCGCCGAAGCTCGTGATCATGAACCTGCGCGACCACATGTTCGCCAAGGCCCCATACATCCTCGGCGACAAGGAAACTCCCCTCGAGAACACGCCGGAGGGCGGTCTCGGCGAGGAGCTGGGCGGCGAGAAGCACGACGAGGAACACCACGTCCCCGAGTCGGGCTTCGAGCGGATCCTGGGCTCCGGCCCCGCGCAGGCCACCCGCCCGCTGGTGGGCAACGCCGAGCAGGGCGGCGTCATCGACCCCGACGTGCTGTGGTCGTGCACGACGTGCGGTGCGTGCGTCGAGCAGTGCCCGGTCGACATCGAGCACATCGATCACATCGTCGACATGCGCCGCTACCAGGTGATGATGGAGTCCGAGTTCCCCGGCGAGCTCGGCGTGCTGTTCAAGAACCTCGAGACCAAGGGCAATCCGTGGGGCCAGAATGCCAAGGACCGCACCAACTGGATTGACGAGGTCGACTTCGACGTGCCGGTCTACGGCAAGGATGTCGAATCGTTCGAGGGTTACGAGTACCTGTTCTGGGTGGGCTGTGCGGGCGCATACGAGGACCGCGCGAAGAAGACCACCAAGGCCGTCGCCGAACTCCTCGCGATCGCGGGCGTGAAGTATCTCGTGCTCGGCGAGGGTGAGACCTGTAACGGTGACTCGGCGCGACGCTCGGGCAACGAGTTCCTGTTCCAGCAGCTGGCCGCGCAGAACGTGGAAACCCTCAACGAGATGTTCTCCGGTGTCGAGCGGGTGGACCGCAAGGTGGTCGTCACCTGCCCGCACTGCTTCAACACGTTGGGCCGCGAATACCCGCAGGTGGGCGGCAACTACACGGTGCTGCACCACACCCAGCTGCTGAACCGGTTGATCCGGGACAAGAAGCTGGTGCCGGTGTCGTCGGGCAACGGCAGCGTGAAAGGTAAGGACATCACCTACCACGACCCGTGCTACCTGGGCCGCCACAACAAGGTCTACGACGCGCCGCGCGAGCTCATCGGAGCGTCGGGCGCGAAGCTGACCGAGATGCCCCGGCATGCCGACCGCGGCCTGTGCTGCGGTGCAGGCGGCGCCCGGATGTGGATGGAAGAGCACATCGGCAAGCGCGTCAACCACGAACGGGTCGAGGAGGCGCTCGACACCGGGGCGGGGACCATCGCGACCGGCTGCCCGTTCTGCCGCGTGATGATCACCGACGGCGTCGACGACGTCGCTGCGGCCAACGACGTGCCCAAGGCCGAGGTGATGGACGTCGCGCAGCTGCTGCTGGGCTCGCTCGACAAGAGTGCGGTCACACTGCCCGAAAAGGGCGCGGCCGCAAAGGAAGCCGAGGAGCGCGCCGCGAAGGTGGAGGCGTCGGCGGCCAGGGTCGAGGCGCCGGTCGAGGAAGAGGCGGAGGCCAAGCCCGAACCCGCCGCACAGGCCGCGACCGCAACCGAGACCAAGCCCGTCACCGGGTTGGGCATCGCGGGCGGCGCGAAGCGCCCCGGCGCCAAGAAGACCGCGGCCCCCGCTGCGGACAAGCCCGCCGAGGACAAGCCGGCGGCCGCCGCTGCGCCTGCCAAGGGGCTCGGCATTGCCGCGGGCGCCAAGCGTCCCGGCGCGAAGAAGGCACCCGCCGAGGCCAAGGCGGAAACGCCGACCGCCGAGGTGGCGCAGGAGGCACCGGCCAAACCCGAACCCGAGGTCAAGGGACTCGGAATCGCTGCGGGGGCACGCCGCCCCGGCGCCAAGAAGGCCGCCCCTGCAGCCCCTGCGGCCAAGGCCGAAGCGCCGACAGCCGAGGTGACTCAGGAAGCACCGGCCAAACCCGAACCCGAAGTCAAGGGACTCGGCATCGCGCCCGGCGCACGCCGCCCAGGCGCCAAAAAGGCCGCCCCTGCCCCGCCTGCGGCCAAGGCGCCCGAGCCAGAAGCCCCGAAAGCTCAGGATGCGTCCACCGAGGCGACCCAGGAAGCACCCGCCAAGCCCGAACCCGAAGTCAAGGGACTCGGCATCGCGCCCGGCGCACGCCGCCCAGGCGCCAAGAAGACCGCTACCTCCGCTGCCCCCAAACCCGTTGCGCCGCAGCCGGAAACGGAGACCAACGGCGAATCCAGCGCTGCGCCTGCGCCTTCCACTGAGGGCAACGGCGAAACCCCAGCGGAAACGCCGCAGCCGCCCGTGAAAGGCCTTGGTATCGCCAAGGGTGCACGTCCGCCTGGCAAGCGGTAACGCGGGAATCTGCAAAATCGCTGGACGGCAATGAGACCATGGACGACGTGACCACCCATCAGGTGCCATGGCACACCAGCGGGCACCAACCGCGTCAGCGCACGTTCACGCAGTCTTCCAAGCTGCAGGACGTCCTCTACGAGATCCGCGGCCCGGTGCACGAACATGCCTCGCGCTTGGAGGCCGAAGGCCACCGGATCCTCAAGCTGAACATCGGCAACCCGGCGCCGTTCGGGTTCGAGGCGCCCGATGTGATCATGCGCGACATCATCCAGGCGCTGCCGCACGCGCAGGGCTATTCGGACTCCAAGGGCATCGCCAGCGCCCGCCGCGCTGTGTTCACCCGCTACGAGCTCGTCGAGGGCTTCCCCCGTTTCGACATCGACGACGTCTATCTGGGCAACGGTGTCTCCGAGCTGATCACGATGACGCTGCAGGCGCTGCTCGACAACGGCGACCAAGTGCTGATCCCCGCACCCGACTATCCGTTGTGGACGGCGTCCACGTCGCTTGCCGGCGGCACGCCCGTGCACTACCTGTGCGACGAGACCCAGGGCTGGCAACCCGACATCGCCGACCTGGAGAGCAAGATCACCGACCGCACCAAAGCGCTCGTCGTGATCAACCCCAACAACCCGACGGGCGCGGTCTACAGCCGCGAAATCCTCGAGCAGATGGCCGATCTCGCGCGTAAACATCAGCTGCTGCTGCTGGCCGACGAGATCTACGACAAGATCCTTTTCGACGATGCCAAGCACATCGCGATGGCCTCGGTGGCGCCCGATGTGTTGACGCTGACGTTCAACGGCCTGTCCAAGGCCTACCGCGTCGCAGGTTACCGGTCGGGTTGGCTGGTGATCACCGGCCCGAAAGAGCACGCGTCGAGCTTCATCGAGGGCATCAGCCTGCTCGCCAACATGCGGCTGTGCCCGAATGTGCCTGCGCAGCACGCGATCCAGGTGGCGCTCGGCGGCTATCAGAGTATCGAGGATCTGGTGCTGCCCGGCGGGCGCCTGCTCGAACAGCGTGATGTCGCCGTCGAAAAGCTCAACGAGATTCCTGGGGTGTCCTGCGTGAAGCCTAGCGGCGCGCTGTACGCGTTCCCGCGGCTGGACCCCGAGGTGCACGAGATCGACGACGACGAGCAACTGGTTCTCGACCTGCTGCTTCAAGAAAAGATCCTGGTCACCCAGGGCACCGGCTTCAATTGGCCGACGCCGGATCACCTGCGCATCGTCACGCTGCCCTGGGCGCGCGATCTGGCCAACGCGATCGAGCGGCTGGGCAACTTCCTCGTGAACTACCGGCAGTAGCGATGAGCGCCGCGCTGATTCGCGAGATGTTCGAGAAGATGGTGGTCGCGAAGAACGCGGAACTGTTCGAGCACTACTACCACCCCGACTTCGTCATGACCTCCGACGGGTTGACCCAGAACTTCGAGGAATTCGCCGACAGTCACCGCACCGTGTATGCATCGGAAATCACGTACGCCGTCGAATACGACGAGGACGCGTGGGTCGAGGCGGCCGACCGCGTCGCTGGCCGGGTGTGGATCACGACGACCCGACCCGGCGAGGCGCCGAACCGCATCGAAGTCATTCTGATCGCCGCCTTCCGCGACAACCGGATTCACCGGGTGTGGGAGACGACGTGGCCCAGCTGGCGCAACGTGGAGGCGTTCAGGGAGTACTGAGCGTTCAGCTCCCGCCCTGCCTCCCTCGGTAGCGTGTTGCGCTGTGACGCACTCGCACGCCCACTCGCACTCGCTGAGCGGCCCTGCGCCGCTGGGTCCGATTGCAGCCAAGGTCGTCGTCGGCACACTGATCGTCATCGGCGTGGCCGTGCTGGCAGGCGCGGCGTGGCTGTGGCCAAGCCACCAGAAGGTCGACATCCCGCTGCCGTTCCAGAATGCCGCGGGCGGTGCGGTGACCACCGAGGCCGGCCACGTGCTGTCCAGCAGCGCCGCCACATGCGGCAGCCCGTCGGCAGGTGGTGTGCTGACCGCCGCGCCGGTGCCCGCACAGGGCCAGGGCGCCCAATGCGTGCAGACCCTGGTGGCCATCGACTCCGGCCCGAACAAGGGCGCCAATACGCTTCTGGAGTTCAGCGGCGGGCCCGGCCAGCCGAACCTGGCCGTCGGTGACCACATCCGGATCAGCCGGCAGGTCGACGCGGGCGGGACGACGACGTACGCCTTTTTCGACTTCGAGCGGACGTGGCCGCTGCTGGCGCTCGCCGCGGCGTTCGCGGTGGTAATCGTTGCCGTGGCGGGCTGGCGCGGGTTGCGGGCGCTGATCGGCATTGTCGTCGCGTTCGTGGTGCTCGTGGTGTTCCTGCTGCCCGCCCTGCGCGACGGTGCCGCCGCGGTTCCCGTCGCGCTGGTCGCGTCGGCGATCATCCTCTACGCGGTGATCTACCTGGCGCACGGCGTGAGCCTGCGCACTAGTGCGGCACTGCTCGGCACACTCACGTCGCTGTTGCTCGCCGGTCTATTATCCTGGGGCGCAATCGAATTAGCTCACCTCACGGGACTTTCGGAGGACCAGAATAACGAGGTGGCCGCCTACCTCGGCAACGTGTCGATCACCGGGCTGTTGCTCGCCGGGTTCATCATCGGCTCGCTCGGCGTGCTCAACGACGTCACCGTCACGCAGGCGTCAACCGCTTTCGAACTCGCAGAACACATCGGCTCGCGGCGCGCCATCTTCGTCGGCGCCATGCGGGTGGGGCGCGACCACATCGCCAGCACCGTCTACACGCTGGTGCTCGCGTATGCGGGCAGTGCGCTGCCGCTGCTGCTGTTGTTCAGCGTCGCCAACCGCTCGTTGTTCGACGTGCTGACAAGCGAGAGCGTTGCTATCGAGGTCGCGCGCGCAGCAGTAGGCGGTATCGCGCTGGCGTTGTCGGTGCCGCTGACGACGGGAATCGCCGCAGTGCTTGCGGCGCCCGCTATCGCTCCAGCAGCTCCAACAGGTAGGCGCCGTATCCGGACTTGAGCAGCGTGTGCGCGCGGGCGGCGAGCTGGCCGTCGTCGATGAAGCCGACGCGCCACGCGACTTCCTCCGGCACGCTGATCTTCAGTCCCTGCCTGCGTTCGATCGTTCGGACGTAGTCGCTGGCGTCCAGCAGCGAATCGAACGTCCCGGTGTCCAGCCATGCGGTGCCGCGGGCGAGCACCTCGACTGACAGCCTGCCCGCATTCAGGTAGGTCTGGTTGATCTCGGTGATCTCGTACTCGCCGCGCGCTGACGGCATCAACGACCGTGCGATCTCGACGACGTCGTTGTCGTAGAAGTACAGCCCCGGTACTGCGTAGTGCGATTTCGGTGTCGCGGGTTTCTCCTCGAGGGACAGCGCTGTGCCGTCGGTACCGAATTCGATCACGCCGTAGGCCGACGGGTTGGCCACCCAGTAGGCGAAAATTGCTCCGCCGCTGACATTTTGGAAGCGCCGCAGACCGGTGCCCAGGCCGGGTCCGTAGAAGATGTTGTCGCCCAACACCAGTGCCACGGATTCGTTGCCGATGTGCTCGGCGCCGATCACGAAGGCCTGTGCGAGCCCGTCGGGTTGATTTTGCACGGCGTAGCTGATGTCGATACCGAAATCCGTACCGTCCCCGAGTAATCGGCGAAACGCGGCGGCATCGTCGGGCGTCGTGATCACCTGGATATCGCGGATGCCCGCCATCATCAGCGTCGACAGCGGGTAGTAGATCAGCGGCTTGTCGTAGACCGGCACCAGCTGCTTGCTGACGCCCATCGTGATCGGATACAGGCGGGTGCCCGATCCGCCCGCCAGGATGATGCCGCGCATCAGTTGGCGAGATCCTTTTCGGTCAGCTCCGTGGCCGCGAGCGCTGACGCCAGGTCGTCGTGGCGGTACACCGACGTGACGTGGTCGCGCACAACGCGGAAGGCCCACCCCGCGGTGGTCTCCCCCGACGCGGTCGTCACCTGCTCCTCGACCACGACGACACCGTCGTGCACATACATCCGGCCGGGTTCGGCCTTGACGCCCGTCGCCTGTGCCGATTCGACGAGCGCGGTGTGCCCCTGCACAGCGCCTCGTGCGTCGCCCACCTCGATGTCGTCGCTGGACAGGGACGCCAGGGTGTCGTAGTCCTGCTCGTTGAGCGCGTCATGCCAGGCGAGGACGGTCGCGATCTCCGATGTGGTCATGGTGGCAACGTACGCCATTCAGAACGCGGTACGTGCCAGCCACCCGTCCCACACGGCAGCCTCGCCGAGGACTTCGATGCCGAGGTCGGACGCGGTTTGTCGCCGGGTCATCGCCAACAGCAGATCCTTGGCAGGCCCACGGAGTGCGACATCTCCCTTGCTGTGTTCGTGGGACCAGGCCACGCCGTCCTCGTCGTGGACGATCATCCACTCGCCGGTCGGCCCGAGCCCGTTGTCGGTGGCGTGCAGGTGCAGCGTCTGACCGCGTTCCAATGCCGGCTCGGCCATCTTCTGGTTGGCCATCAGCTCGACCCACTCGCTGATCGCGTCGGCCGCAAGCTCGGGCTCGAGGTCGAAGGTCGAGCCGACAGCCAGCGCCGCATCGGCCCTGTGCACGGTCATCTCGTGCAGCCGCCGCCGGATCCACCACCCGGACGGCCGCGGCCCGGTGAACGTCCACACCGGTGTCGCTCCGACGCGTTCGACGGCGTCGATGATCATCTGCGCGCCCGCGTTGAGCCATTCGATGGCCGCATCGGGGTCGTCCGGCGGCTTGCCGTTGCGTACATCGCGCTGGTCCAGTGACTGCGTGCGGCGGTCGGCGATGATCTGTGCGGCCCAGCGGTTTCCGCGTCCGACGTGAGTGAACAGTTTTCTGATCGTCCAGTCGGGACAGGTCGGTACGGGTGTTGAAGGGTCTGCGCTACGAGTCAGCTCACCGAAGGCACGGGTCTGGTCGAGCAGCGATGCTCGGAAATCCACGTCACGAACTTACCGCCGTGCGCGCCTCACCGAGAGCGATCGGGAGGGACGCCCAGCCCCGCAACACCCGGGTGTCTCGACGACTGCCGTCGCCGACCAGGCGCGCGTCCGGGAATCGTTCGAAGAACTTCCGCAAGCCGACTTCGCCTTCCGCACGGGCCAGCGCCGCACCAAGGCAGAAGTGCCTGCCGCCGGAAAACGACAAATGCTTACCTGCGTTCTCGCGTTCGATATCGAACTTGTTTGGTTCTCCGAATACCTTGGGGTCGCGGTTGGCACCGGCCAGATAGACGATGACGGCTTCGTGTCGCCGCACCACCTCGCCCGCGATCTCGGTGTCTTTGCGCGCCACCCGCGCGCTCAACTGCACGGGCGAGTCAAGCCGCAGCACCTCTTCGACGACGTTGGGCCACAGCTCAGGGCGTGCCATCAGGGTCTCGAGGTGCTCGGGAGCCTTCAGCAGCATCCGAATCCCATTGCCCAGCAGGTTCACTGTGGTCTCGAACCCGGCGGCCAGCACCAATCCGGCCGTCGCCAGGAGTTCGGCGTGGTTGAGCCGAGCCCCCTCGTCGCTGGCCTGGATGATCTGGCTCATCAGGTCGTCGCCGGGATTGCGGCGCAATTCGTACAGGTGGTTGGAGAGCCAGCCGTCAAAGCCCTCGATGCCGCGGTAGACCTGCTGATACTGCTTCCATGTGAGCCCGACGTCCAGGCTGGGGGCGGCGAGCTCGCCGAACTCGAGGATGTGGGGACGCGCATCGTCGGGCACACCGAGGATGTCGGCGATCACCGTGACCGGCAGCTGTGTGCAGTACCGCTCCACGACGTCGACGACCCCGGACCCCTCGGCGAGCTCGTCGAGCAGCGATTCCGCGGTCTCGGTGACCCGATCCCGCAGCGCGCCAACGGCTCTGGTGGTGAACACCGACGAAACCAACTTGCGGTAGCGGGTGTGGTCGGGCGGTTCCACCGAGAGCATGGACGGTGGTTCCAGCGGATGCAGCAAGCCGGTTTTGGTGTGCCGCAGCACCCATTGGATCGGCTTGGGCAGTGACCCGCCGATCGACAACACCCGGAAGTCGTCGGACCGCAAGATGTCGTTGGCCACGCGGTGGTCGACCGTCATCCAGACGAGACGGCACCTGAAGATGGGACCCAGTTCGCGAAGTTCGGTGAAAAACGGCACCGGGTTCACCCGAACGGCCGGGTCCGCGATGAGGCGTCCCTGCGCATCACCCCGGCGGGCGAGCTGCTTTGTGAGCACACGAACCGACCCGTGCAACGCCAGCCACCGGATGCGCTGCCTCATGACGAGGAGCTTACGACCGGCTAACTTGTTCTACAACCGTCAAACAGGACTCTTGCCGAGGCAGTACAGCCGCCAGCCAGCGCCGGTCCAGCGCTGCTCGTCCAGGCAATTTCGCCCGTCGACAACCACTTTGGCGCGGACGGTGGTGGCCAGATCGGCGGGATCGAGTTCGACGAACTCGCGCCATTCGGTCAGCACCAATACGGCGTCAGCCCGGTCGCAGGCCTCGACCACCGACGTCGAATAGTTCAGCGTCGGGAACAGCCGTTGCGAGTTCTCCATCGCCTTTGGGTCGTAGACGTTGACCGTCGCGCCGTTGAGCTGCAGCATGCCCGCAACGTTCAGCGCGGGCGAGTCACGGACGTCATCGGACTCGGGCTTGAACGCGGCGCCGAGCACCGCAACATTGGCGCCCAGCAGCGAGCCACCGCACGCGTGGCTCGCCAGCTCGACCATGCGGGTGCGTCGCCGCATGTTGATGCTGTCCACCTCGCGCAGGAACGTCAGCGCGTAGTTGGCCCCCAGCTCGCCTGCCCGGGCCATGAACGCGCGGATGTCCTTGGGCAGGCATCCGCCGCCGAAGCCGAGGCCTGCGTTGAGGAAACGCCTGCCGATCCGAGGGTCGTAACCCAACGCGTCGGCGAGCAGGGTGACGTCGGCGTCGACGGCCTCGCACACCTCGGAGATCGCGTTGATGAACGAAATCTTGGTCGCCAGAAATGCATTCGCCGAGACCTTGACCAGTTCCGCGGTCTGCAGGTCGGTCAGCAGGAAGGGCACGCCATCGTCGAGCAGTGCCGCGTAGAGCTCACGGATGGCGGCTTCGGCACGGATCGAATTCTTCTGCACGCCAAGTACGATGCGGTCGGGATGAAGCGTGTCGTGGACGGCGAAACCTTCCCGGAGGAATTCGGGGTTCCAGGCCACCTCCACGTCGATGCCCTTCGGCGCCAGGCGACGAGCCCGCTCGGCGAGTTCGGCGGCGGTGCCAACCGGAACCGTTGACTTGCCGACGATCACCGCAGGCCGCTGCAGTCGGGGCACCAGCTCGTCGATCACCGCGTGCACGTGACGAAGATCGGCGCCGTATTCGCCCTTCTTCTGCGGTGTTCCGACGCCGAGGAAGTGCACGTCGGCGAATTCCGCTGCGGCGTCATAGTCGGTGGTGAACTGCAACCGGCCCGCAGCGAGGTTGTCGCTCAACATCTTTCGCAGGCCGGGCTCGTAGAACGGGATGTCGCCCGCCGCCAGCTTGGTGACCTTGCCGGGATCGATGTCAACCCCGATCACGTCGTGTCCGAGTTCGGCCATGCCGGCGGCATGTGTCGCGCCGAGATAGCCCGTGCCGAAAACGGTGCATCGCATACTGCCTCTATAGGCAGCCGCGATGAGCTAACTGCTACGCGACACTGAGCGGCAAACCAACGTCAGGTAACGAACAGTGGCCGGGTCCTAGTGGCGGCCACCGCCGGTGCAGAAGATCAGGATGCAGCCGCCAACTGAGCCGCCGCGCGATCCCCCACCGCGGGGCCAGTCGTCGTCATCGCGACCTCCGTGCGATCCGCCTTCGGACCCGCCGCCGGGCCATGGCCACTGCTGGGGTGGCTGCTGCGGTTCCTGCGGATACTGCGGTCCTTGCGGGTACGAAGGGTTCCACGGCGGCTGCTGCGGTTCATACGTCGGCCTCTGCTGCGGCCACGGGTTCCACGGGTTGCGCGGATAGAAGACCGGCGGCGGCACGTACGGCACAGGCGGGACGTACACGGGCGCCGGGGCCGGAGGCGGCGCCGCGGGTTCGGGCGGCGGCGCTGCGGGGGCCGGGGCAGGCGGCGCTGCCTCTGGCGCGGGCTGTTCGACGAACACCTGCCGCGGCGCCGGCTGCTGCGGAGGTGCTTCCTGAACGGCGACCGGAACAGGAGGCTTGATGGTCTCCGCGGGCGGCGGCGGTGCCGCTGGGGCCGGAGCGGGCGGCTGCGCCTCCTGCACCGGGGGCGGAGGGGCCGCGGGCACCTGGGCGCTGGGCACGATCGCGCTCTCGCCAGGGCTGGGGCGCTGATCGGCCGTCGGGCGGATGCTGATGGCAAGCGAAATGACCAGTGCGACAACACCGACGACGAAGATTGACGTCAGCGCGCTGCCGACGAGCAGGAAAGGCTTGCGCCCCTCCTCGATCGGCTCAATATCGGTACGGGGCGCGTAATCGTCGTCGGCATCGCCGACGGGTGCGAGCTGCGTGTCCGCACTGGCAAGGCCCGCAAAGACGGTGCCTGCGGTGGTGCCGTCGGGGTCCTGGGAGTAGGCCAGGCCGACGGTGGTGGCCTCGAAGGCGGGCGCGTTGGCCGATGCCAGCGCGGCGCCGCGGGCCAGGGCGAGTTCCGGCTCATCGGGCGCACTGATCGGCAGCGCGACGAGGTGCTCCAGATGGGCCTTGACGGAGCTGACGTCGACCCCCGAGCCGACGACGAACATGCCCTGCGGCCGGGAATCCTGCGCGTCCACGGCGGCCGCCATATCGGTCAGCACCGCCATCGCGTCGTCGCTGTGCAGGGTGCGGCTCACCACCTTCACGACCGACCCGTCTTCGGTCCGGACGACCGACAGCGTGGCGGTGTCGCGGTCGATGAAAAACAGCGCCGTGGTCTCGTATCCCACCGCCCGGCCGACCGCCTGAGCAAGCGCCGCGGCGGCGTGGCCCTCGGAGACGAGCATGACGTCTTCGATGCCGTGGGCGGCCAATGCGTCGCGCAGAGCGGACGCGTCGGTGTGGTCACTCCACGTGACGCCGATCGA
This sequence comes from uncultured Actinomycetota bacterium, assembly GCA_963848855.1. Classification (GTDB taxonomy): domain Bacteria; phylum Actinomycetota; class Actinomycetes; order Mycobacteriales; family Mycobacteriaceae; genus Mycobacterium. The sequence continues at coordinate 1,267,282 of CAWKFL010000012.1, read as the reverse complement.
CTTCAAATGATGGCCGCCCGCAGCGGCACTTTCCTTGGTGCCGAGCACTGCATCGATGACCTGATCGGCCGGACTCGCGTTTGCTGAGCCGTCGTTTGCAGCGATGTCGAAGGAGTCGTAGTCGACCGTCTTTCCGTCGGCCTTCTCGCCCTCGACCAGCACCATGCGGACCGTCGTAGGTGTCATAGACACACCTAATACGATGTCCACTTAACCCCTCCAAAATGTTTGCTACGCTATCTAGGTGGCCGTTGGTTACGAATCCCGCACGAGCCGACAACTAGATACTTCATCGGTGCGATCAGCTGGGGCGTTACATCCGCGTTGTTAGCTGATGCGGTGAAGTCCTGGCCGGCCCGCGACGACAGACGTACTCGACGACGCCGGTAACGAAAACCCTACTCGGCTCAACGACAACCCGCCCTCGGCGGTTCGAATTCCCACCGGCTCAACTTTCTTCGGCGGTCTCTGGTCGGGGGCTCGGCGCACCGAGGCCGCCGAACGGTCCCGGCCTGCGCACCGGCAGATGCCCGTGCACGCCTTCGGCGTATGCGGTCTCGGCGTGCTGGGTGAAATCGACGCCCGTCGTCTCGTCCTCCGGGCTGACCCGGAAGCCGATGACACGGTCGATCAGCTTGGCCAAAATTAACGTCGCAGCAAACGCGTAGGAACCTACGACGACGGCAGCCAGCGCCTGCTTACCCAGCTGGGCAAAGCCACCGCCGAAGAAGAGGCCTTGAGGCCCGGCGGTCATCACCTCGGTGGCCAGTAGGCCGATCAGGAGCACGCCGACGACGCCGCCGACAAAGTGCACTCCGACGACGTCGAGTGAGTCGTCGTAGCCGAACCGGAACTTCGCGCCGACGGCGAAGGAGCAGACGATGCCGGCCGCGACGCCGACCACGGCAGCGCCGAGGGTATTCACCGTTCCGCATGACGGGGTGATGGCGACCAGGCCTGCGACCACACCCGAGGCGGCGCCGAAAGTGGTGGGCCTGCCGTCGCGGAGTCGCTCGACGAAAATCCAGCCCAGCATTCCGAGAGAACCCGCCACGAGCGTGTTGAGGAAGATCGCCGCGGCCATGCCGTTGGCGGCCAATGCCGATCCGGCGTTGAACCCGAACCAGCCGAACCACAACAGCCCGACACCGAGCAGCACGAAGGGCAGGTTGTGTGGGCGCATGGCGTCTTTTCCGAACCCGATGCGCGGACCGAGGACGAGCGCAAGCGCGAGCGCTGACATGCCCGACACGATCTCGACGACCAGGCCGCCGGCGTAGTCCAGCACGCCGAGATCGAAGAGCCAGCCGTCGGGTCCCCACACCCAATGGGCCACCACGGAGTACACCGCGACCGTCCAGATCGGCACGAAGACCATCCATGCGGCGAATTTGGCGCGGTCGGCGATCGCCCCGCTGACAAGGGCGGCGGTGATGATCGCGAAGGTGAGTTGGAAAGTGGCGAAGAGCAATTCGGGCACCGCGCCGCGTGCTGTGGTCGGATCGATGCCGAGCATCCCGATATGTTCCAGCCCGCCGATCAGTCCGCCGCCCGCATCATCAGAGAACGCGAGCGTGTACCCGAGCAGCAGCCATGCCACCGTGCACAGCGGAATCGAGATGAAGCTCATCATGATCATGTTGAGCACACCGGTGGTGCGGACCATGCCGCCGTAGAAGATGGCCAGGCCTGGAGTCATTAGCAGAACCAGGGCGGTGCTGGCGAGCAGCCAGGCGGTGGCGGCGGGGTCGATCGCGTCCATTCGGGCTCCCTCCGGAATCGGAGACGAGCATTTCGGGCGGAGGTTTCAGCGGCGAGGCGAGCTTGTTTCCGGAATGTTTCGTGTTTCGGTGGGGTTTCCGAAAGCTCACCGTCAGCTGGATTTGATGAAGTTCTGATACGAGCGCGACGGTGTCGGCCCGCGCTGGCCTTGGTATTTGGACCCGGCCTTGCTGCTGCCGTACGGGTGCTCGGCCGGGCTGGTCAGCCGCAGCAGGCAGAGCTGACCGATCTTCATTCCTGGCCACAGCGTGATCGGCAGGTTGGCGACGTTGGACAGCTCGAGGGTGATGTGGCCGGAGAAGCCGGGGTCGATGAAGCCTGCGGTCGAGTGCGTCAGCAGGCCGAGCCTGCCGAGCGAGGACTTGCCCTCGAGCCGCCCCGCCAGGTCGACGGGCAGCGTACAGCGCTCCAACGTCGAGCCGAGCACGAACTCGCCGGGATGAAGCACGAACGGCTCCCCCTCTTTGGGCTCGACCAGCGTGGTCAGATCGTCCTGACGCGTCGAGGGGTCGATGTGCGTGTAGCGGGTGTTGTTGAAGACACGGAACAGGTTGTCCAGCCGGACGTCGACGCTGGAGGGCTGGACGAGGCTTTCCTCGAACGGGTCGACGCCGAGGCGCCCGGCGGCGATTTCGGCACGGATATCGCGATCGGAGAGCAGCACGCGACGAGCGTATCCGCTCAGGTGCTAATCTCCGTGATCACCGACGCCGATGTAGTTCAATGGCAGAACATCAGCTTCCCAAGCTGAATACGCGGGTTCGATTCCCGTCATCGGCTCCACATCCAGCAGCGCGGATGCTGTTCGAACTGGTCGATTCTGAGCCTCGGTGCCACGACGATGTCACAACCCGGTTGAAAGTGTCACAGCGGCCTTCAAGGCGTCGTCCTGTGCGTGTGCATAGAGCCGCATCGTCAGGCTGGCGTCCTTATGCCCGATCCAAGCGGCGATCACGGCGACCGGCACCCCAGCCAAGTGCATAGCAGTGGCCGCAGTATGCCTAGCGGCATGCAGCTTGATCGGTTGCAGTCCGGCCGCTTTCACCGCGTCCCGCCAATACCGCGACAACACCTGCGGGTGGTACGGGTCCCCCAACTCGGTGCTGATGACGTACTCCCATGAGCCGCCCCCTAATGCCAGGCGTTCGGCGGCCTGAGGCTTCTTCGCAGTCTTCAGAACCGACACAAGCCGATCGGGCAGCGGCAACGTTCGGCGAGACATGGTCGATTTGGGGTCGTTCTCAACAGCCCTGCCGCCCGCGTCCACACGGTTGTTCGTCACATCGGTTGCGCGTCGATCTCGTTGAGGTCGAGCCGAATTAGCCGCCCAGCTCGACCCATGCGGTAGCCGTTAAATTCCCTGAGGATGCGGCGTTTAACCCGCTACCAGAACCTGTAGCGCCTGCGAGCGTCGACACCGGCAACGTGGTGAACCTGCACCGCTCGACGGCGGGCTAGACATGGCGGCTTGTCGCAGATCACGTACGATCCGTCACCCTGGCACCACCGCCGCTGCCCTCAGTCACTGAGAGCGATGCCGAGGCCCTGGTCGCACAGCCAGTCCACATCACATTCAAGAGGGATATAAGGAGTGGCCCTCGGGAGGGGCGACGTGTTGCTCTTCCGGGATTCACCCTGCGAGCACAGGGTGAGGGGGTCGGGCCCCGCCGCTGAAATGCAGTCGGCCGCAGCCGGTGGTGCGGCGGCAAGAGTGGACGCCAGAGCGGCAGACGCCGCCGCGAGCGTCGCGGTGAGGTAAGTGTGCCTAGTCCGCATTGCTAAATCCTTCCCTCGGGCGAGGTATAACCGCAGATTACAGCTGTTTCGCAAGAAAAGTCGCGGTACATTCTGCTTAGCTTCTCTTTGCCGCCAACCGTCACCGGTTACGGCCACTTGATCACCCGATGAAGGAGCCAGCCATGTTGTCCTCAGCACGTCCCGCGCACCGCGCGGTATTGGGAGCGATCGGTACTGGCGCAATCGCCGGTGCGATGCTGTTCGGTGCCGCCGCTGTCTCCACCGCCCAGCCGCCTCTGCCTCCACCGCCGGTTCCGCCCCCATGCACGGCCGCCGAACTGGCGCGCGTGATGTCGGGCGTCACGTTCGACACGTCGAACTACCTAACCCTCCACCCCAACGTGAACGACTTTTTCACCAGCCTCAAAGGCCAACCCAGGGATCAGATCAGCGCTCAGGTACAGACCTATCTAGAAGCCAATCCCCAAGTTCGGGACGAGCTTCAGACCATCCGGCAACCCTCGGTCGACTTCCGCCAACGCTGTGGGGCTCCCCAGACCCCCTGACCGCTTCGGCGGTGTGGTTTGTGGCGCAGCCGCTCCGGATCGTCCTCCAGAATGCGGGCGACAAGGTCGCGGGCCTCGGGGATCAACTGCTCCGGCATCGGGCGTTCCGCTAGCCCTGTTCGGGCCAGTCGCCTTGCGGGTCTAGGCAGTCGTCCCAGTCTTCCCAGGTGTCGTGGCGTCTGTCGCGAGGCGATGATGCGGCGTCGCAGTTCGGGCAGCAGTTCCTCGGCGGAAGCGCCGGAGAGAGTTTCAGTGGAGGCGTGGGACAGCGGGTTGTGGGTGGTTGGACAACGCTACTTCCCCTCGTCGACCGCGTCGAGCACCTCCAGCGAGTGTTTGAAGGGGGCCGACGTGACGCCCGTTTCGGTGCCGAACGGATGATCCAGACAGAACACGATGAACAACAGCAAACCAAGCAGGACGGCCACCGCGCTCGAGAGGACCACGTGGCCGCGGTTGCTCTCGAGCCGCATGAAGCCCATCAGGCCGATGAGCACGAGGCCGCCAAAGATCAGGCCGAACCACAGTATCCACGGTATTCGTGGTTCGGCGTCGAGGACGCGCGCGTTTCGTTGCGACGCCAAGACAGTTAGCTGGCCCATGAACTCCCCGTTGACGGGGCCGGATGCCGCGTTGGGATCTTGGCGACTGACAACGCGGTACATCTGCGTAAGCGCGGCTCGTGCGCTGTCGCTTGTGCCACCGCTGTCCTGTTGCTCCCATTCAGGTCCTTCGACGGCAGTCGTGTACTTCCGCAAGAGATCCCGCATTTGTTGCTGCTCGGCGGGCGGCATCGCGACCGTCTGGCGGTACATGGTGGTCAGAGTGGACGCTTCACTGGCTACGTTCGCCGAGGCTGTGGAGAACTGTTCCCAGGCCACTACGACGGTGAAGCCGAGCAGAGCGCATAGACGAGCGCAACAGTGGTGACGAACGGCGACAGCGTCGAGTTGTGCGATTTCCCAACCGAGTCAGAGAGGATACGGTCCCCCAGCCAGATGCCGGCGATCGCGATCATGATCGATGCGGCCACGACCAGAAGAAGGACCAGCCAAAGGCCGAACAGTCCCAACTCACCCACGGTCACCTCTCTGCTTTCGGCAAGGCTATGCCGAGCGGCGGTTCGATCGCGGCAAGTCAGTTCGACGGGCGCGGCGGTCCCGTATGCGGCGACAAGTCGACGGCAGTCGCGGAGCTGACCAAACGCCGAATCGACCCAATTCGGCAATACCGACCACAAGGCGGCGTTAACTGTTGGACGCCAGCTTGAGTTCGACTTCTCCAGGACGTGAGAACGTACGTACCGCAAGTTGACGGGAGGTCCAGTGATGCTGGTGGAGCATGGCACCCGGGGAATCGGCAGCTGGGCCTCCCGACGGGCCTACCTCTCCGGAGACCGTATTGCGCTGGTGGACGGTGACATTCGCATCACCTACGCCCAGTTCGACCGGCGGACCGACCAACTCGCCCGCGCACTGCGCGAGCTTGGAGTCCGTCGGGGTGACCGGGTGGCCGCTTTGTTGGTCAACAGCGCCGCCTTCCTGGAGACGTTGTTCGCCACCGCCAAGCTCGGGGCAGTGTTCGTACCCATCAACTTCAGGCTGGCCCCACCAGAGGTGACCTATCTGCTGGCCGATTCCGGCGCCGACGTCTTCGTGTGGTCGAGTCACCTGTCCCCGCTTGCCCGCGCCGCGCTTGACGGCGAGGGCGTCCGGGTGCGCGCCCGAGTGGTGGTCGGCGGCGAGCCCACCGACGGCGAAGCAGACTTCGACCAGGTGCTCGCGAGCAGCGAGCCGCGGGCGGTCGGCACCGACGTGGCCGGAAGCGACCTGTCCTGCCTCATGTACACGTCGGGCACTACCGGGCGTCCCAAAGGGGCGATGCTGACCCACGACAACCTCTTGTGGAATGCGATCAACACCGTCATGGCGCACCGGCTCCGTGAGGGCGACCGGACAGTCACGGTCGCGCCGATGTTCCACATCGGTGGGCTTGGGGTGCACACCCTTCCGCTGCTGTATGTCGGTGGTACAAGCGCGATTCTGTCGGCGTTCGATCCGGAGAAGACGCTCGCCACGATGGCGCGGGAGCGCGTCACCGTGCAGTTCCTGTTACCGGTGATGTGGTCCGCGCTGATGACGGTTCCGGGCTTTGAAACCTACGACCTGTCTGCGCTCGAGCTGGCTGTGACCGGTGGCGCGCCGTGCCCGTTGCCGGTGCTCGAATACTTCCAGGGAAAGGGAGTGCCGTTTCAGGAGGGATTCGGCCTGACCGAGACGGCTCCTACGGTTTCGATTCTCGACGCCGATCATGTCAGGGCGAAGGCGGGTTCGGTCGGGCGAGCCTTGTTCCACGTGGAGACTCGCATCGTCGACGAGAACGACCGCGATGTGCCCACCGGCGAGGTGGGCGAGCTCGTTGTTCGCGGCCCGAACGTCTTCGTCGGCTACTGGGGATTGTCCGAGGCGACGGCCGAGGCGTTTCGCGGCGGCTGGTTCCACACCGGAGACATGGGCCGCATGGACGGCGAGGGGTTCATCACTCTGGTCGACCGCAAGAAGGACATGATCATCTCCGGCGGGGAGAACGTCTACCCGATCGAGGTCGAGCAGGTGCTCTATCGCCACCCGGCAGTCCGTGAGGTCGCGGTGGTTGGTGTGCCGCACGCCAAGTGGGGAGAAACGCCAATCGCCGTCGTCGCCCTCAAGGAAGGCGCACAGACGACCAGCGACGATCTGATCAGCTACGCCCGTGGGCGTCTGGCCCACTTCAAGTGCCCTATCCGGGTCGAGTACGTGCCGGAACTGCCGCGCAACGCCGCCGGCAAGGTGCTCAAGACGGCGCTCCGCAAGGAGTATGGCGGCCAGGAGACGACTGTGCAGCGGTGACGAGGGAGGTGCCCGCCGCTGCATTCTCTTGCAATGCGGCGATCGCTCTTCCGCCCTTCTAGTAATCCATCAGACTAGCGCCATAGCCGTATCACGTTCCTGGCCAACGAATGCCGATCGTCCATCGCCTCGAGCGCGGGCCATCGCATCGCTATGGTCGTCCGCGAACAGGTGCGTGTAGACGATCAGCGTCGTCGTCACGTTCGCGTGGCCCATGAACCGGGCAATTCTAGCGGCTTGATTCCGGCTGCGACGCACAAGCTCGCGTAGGCGTGGCGGAGCGAGTGGAACTTCAGCTCAGGCACAACGCGGCGGTCGGGATAAGCCTGTTGGCGTGCAACACCGAAGGCCGGTAGACGGCTTTGCACCACCCTCCGTGCCGTCCCGGCTGGGTCCAGTCGAGCACCAAGCGCTTCTCCGCTTCCGCCACCGACCGTCGGGCCAAAGCGTTCGGCTCGTCGGCACGCGGGTGGTTCGCGAGGTAGTCCCGCAGCGCTTCCGTTGTCGCCGCCGTCAACGGCAAAGGCCGGAAGCTCCTGGCGTCGTGGGCGGTAGGTAGGCCGTCTCAGCTCCGAATGCGCGCGCCGAGCGTTCTATCCGCAACTTGCCGGGCTTGGTGGGCGCGTTGGGGTGTAGTGGCGGGTCGGGCAAGATCACGTCGCCGAACTGAAGGCGTAGCGTCCACAAGCGCCGAAACCTGCTGCGGCGTAAGGAACTGCGCCGGGTCATCGACCACTCCCGGCTTGCCGCCCTTGGTGCTGTGCTCGGTCGGCAGCTCGACATGGTCCGCAGGGTTGGCCGCCAGCCGGCCATCCGCGACCGCCTGTGCCCACAACATCCGAACCGTGAAGAACGCGTGGCGAACCGTTGATGGTTTCTTGCCTGTATCGGTCATGCGGTTTACCTACGCCTGGATGTGCTCGCGGGTGATCTTGTTAAGCCGGTATCCGCCGAACACCGCGTCAATGCCCAGCGTTTTGCCCTCGCCGTGTCGGCTCTTGGCCGGGGCGAGGGCGTACTGGTAGCCGCCGAGATGCCCGCCACCTTCATTCGCGGATCAGACGGCTTGCGGACGAGGTGGGCGGTGGGTTGGTCGGACGATCCGACGCTGTCGGCGCTGCGCGCAGTGATCGCGTGCGCCAACCGCCTGCTGACCGAGGCGTAGCCTCGGCGAAATAGCCTTCCGGGCTGTTGTTTTCGCGGTATCGCGACCAGGAATGCTATTTCGCGCAAGCGGCTCTAGGAGCCGGCGGCGTCGTCGCGGTCGATGCGTTGGTGATAGTGCGCGGCGGGATCGGCGAGCAGTGACGCGAATGCCAGCTCCGCGGCCCCGATCATCAGCGTTTCGGAGCCAAGACTGGCCGGCACGATCCGGACCTGCTCGTGAGGTACGCGCATGGAGTGGCGGGCCACCGCGGTGTTAAGCGCGCCCGCGGCGCGTTCCGGGAACGCCCGCAGGAATCCGCCGAGCACGATCACACTGGGGTTCAGCAGATTGACGGCGTTACCCAGTGCGATGCCGAGGTATTGCGCTTGGTGCTCAACGGTTTTCGTGCTCGACTGGCTGACCTCGGTTTCAAGGCATCCAATGCGTCCGCAATGACACGGCCCGGTACCACCGACGTAGGTGTGGCCGAGTTCGCCGGCGTAGCCGGCGGCGCCTTCGAGAAGCTCGCCAGCCACCACGAACCCCGCCCCGATACCGCTGGCGCCGCCATTGACATAGATCATGTGCTGCGGGTTCGGGTGTCCCCCGAAGATATGCTCGGCGATCGCGCCCGCGTTGGCGTCGTTGGCCGCGAACACCGGCAATCCCGTTGCGGCACTGAGCATCTGACCCAGCTCCTCATCGTGCCAGTCAAGGTGGGGCGCCAGCCGCACCACCGAACCCGGGGCGTGGACGAGACCGGGTACGGCCACACCGAGTGCGGTGACTTTGTAGCCGGCGTCCAGCTTGCGGCGCATCCGGTCGACGGCGTCGGCGGTGATGGCGACGGTCTCGCGCGCGGTGGGGATGGCGTCGGTTGGGCATCTGCTCACATCCAGCACGGTGCCGCCCAAGGCGACCAAACCGATTGTGATGGCGTCGGTTTCGGGGTTCACCGCGACCGACAGTGTCCGCGTCTGCGGCCGCACGATCGGGCTGGGTCGGCCGACCTGACTGGCCGCGGCGGCCTGCGACTCCTCCACCAACCCGCCCTCGGCGAGTTCCTCCACCAGGTCCTTCACCGTCGAACGGGACAGCCCCGTTCTGCGCGTCAGTTCGGAGCGGGACAGCGATCGGTGGCGATGGACAAGCGTCAGCACTCCGGACAGGTTTCGGCGGCGGACGTCGTCCGTGCTGGTGCCGATCCTCACGGTGCTCCCTTGACAGTGGCTCAGGACACATCTTATGTTCGGATCCAGAACAAATCCACCTTCAGGAGTCAGCCATGTCCATCCTCGAGTCCCGCATCCCAGCGGCCGGTGATCTCACGCCCAAGCCGGCCGACAAGTTCTCCTTCGGTCTGTGGACCATCGGCTGGGTCGCCAACGACCCGTTCGGCGTCGCGACTCGGCCGGCTCTGGACGTGGTCGAGGCGGTGGAGCGGCTGGCCGAGTTGGGCGCGTACGGCCTGACCTTCCACGACGACGACCTGTTTCCGTTCGGCAGTACCGACGAGCAGCGCCGGGGCGCCATCGGCCGGCTGACGTCGGCGTTGCAGGCGACCGGCATGGTCGTGCCCATGGTCACCACCAACCTGTTCACCCATCCGGTCTTCAAGGACGGCGCGTTCACCAGCAATGACCGAGACGTCCGGCGGTTTGCACTGCGCAAAGCGCTGCGCAACGTCGACCTCGCCGCCGAACTGGGCGCGCAGACGTTCGTGATGTGGGGCGGCCGGGAGGGCAGCGAGTACGACAGCGCCAAGGACGTCCGCGCCGCGCTCGAACGCTATCGCGAGGCGCTCGACCTGCTCTGTCAGTACGTCCTGGACCAGGAGTACGCCCTGCGGTTCGCCATCGAGCCGAAACCAAATGAGCCGCGCGGTGACATCCTGCTGCCGACCGTAGGTCACGCACTGGCATTCATCGACACCCTGGCCCACCCCGAGATCGTCGGCGTCAATCCGGAGACGGGGCACGAGCAGATGTCGGGGCTGAACTTCATGCACGGCATCAGCCAGGCGCTGTACTCCGACAAGCTGTTCCACATCGACCTCAATGGCCAGCGCGGGATCAAGTTCGACCAGGATCTGGTATTCGGCCACGGCGACCTTGCCAACGCGTTCGCGCTCGTCGACCTGCTGGAGAACGGCGGCGCCGACGGCGGGCCCAGTTACACCGGACCCAGGCATTTCGACTACAAGCCCAGCCGGACCGAGGACATCACCGGAGTGTGGGACTCGGCCGCGGCGAACATGCGGATGTATCTCCTGCTCAAACAACGTGCGGCGGCGTTCCGCGCCGACCCCGACGTTGCCGACGCGCTTCGGGCGGCCCGAGTCGAAGAGGTGCGGCGTCCCACGCTCAACCCTGGCGAGACGTATCGGGAGCTATTGTCCGACCGGTCGGCGTACGAGGAATTCGACCCCGACTCCTACTTCGGCGCCAAAGGTTTTGGCTTCGTCCGGCTGAATCAGTTGGCCGTCGAGCACCTCACGGGTGCTCGCTGACGATTTGCTCTATCTGTCCTCTAGACGTGACACACGTCACCTTATATGTTGTCCGAGGCAACAAAAGCATCGGTGAATGTGATGAAAGGCGATCCCATGAAGCGAATCAGCAGTCTGATGTTCGCGGTAGTCGTCGGAGCGGGCCTGACGCTCACCGCGTGCGGCGGTAACGGTAGCGGTGGTGGCGGCGAGGGCGACGCCAAGGCGCAGAAGATCGGCGTGATCCTGCCCGACACCAAGTCGTCGGTGCGCTGGGAATCCAAGGACCGTCCGGAACTCGAGGCCGCATTCAAGGCGGCCGGCGTGGAGTACACCATCCAGAACGCTGAGGGATCGGCCGACAACATGGCGACGATCGCCGACGGCATGATCGCCGACGGTGTGACGGTGCTCGCGATCGTCAACCTCGATTCCGACAGCGGCGCGTCCATCCAGCAGAAGGCGGCAAGCCAGGGCGTCAAGACCATCGACTACGACCGGCTGACCTTGGGCGGCTCGGCCGACGTGTACGTCTCGTTCGACAACACCAAGGTAGGCGAGCTGCAGGGCCAGGGACTGGTCGATTGCCTCGCGGGCAAACAGGCAAACGTGGTGTTCCTCAACGGATCTCCTACCGATAACAACGCCACCCTGTTCACCAGCGGTGCGCACTCCGCAGTTGACAAGGTGCCGACGATAACGGTCGTCGGCGAGCAGGCCGTTCCTGATTGGGACAACGACAAGGCGGTCACCATCTTCGAGCAGATGTACACCGCGGCCGACGGCAAGGTCGACGGCGTGTACGCCGCCAACGACGGGCTCGCGGGTTCGGTGATCTCGATCCTGGAGAAGAACGGACGGGCGGGGCAGGTGCCGGTCACCGGTCAGGACGCCACGGTCGAGGGACTGCAGAACATCCTTGCGGGCACACAGTGCATGACGGTCTACAAGTCTGCGAAGGAAGAGGCCGGTGCGCTCGCCGAGGCCGCGATCGCACTCGCGAACGGTCAGCAGCCGAAGACCAACAGCACATCGCGGGACGACAAGGGCAGCCGGGACGTGCCGTCTGTGCTGTTGACCCCGAAGTCGATCACCAAAGACAACATCGACGTGGTGTTCACCGACGGCGGCCAATCCAAAGAAGACGTCTGCAGCGGCCAGTTCGCGGCCGCGTGCAGTGCCGCGGGACTGTAGGCCCGCAGTGACCACCGCAGTGTCTGGCGCCAACGTGCCCATCCTCGAACTGCGCGGGGTGAACAAGAGTTTCGGTGTCGTGCACGTGCTGCACGACGTCGACTTCCAGATCTACCCCGGTGAGGTCACCGCCCTGGTTGGCGACAACGGCGCGGGCAAGTCGACTCTCATCAAGGCGATCGCCGGGATCTACCCGCTTGACACCGGCACGTACCTGTTCGAGGGCAAGCCGGTTGCGGTGCACGGGCCCAATGACGTCTCCACGCTCGGCGTCGAGGTCGTCTACCAGGACCTCGCGCTGTGCGACAACCTCGACATCGTGTCGAACATGTTCCTGGGCCGGGAACTCAAGCGAAGGGGCGCGCTCGACGAGGCCAAAATGGAATCGCTGGCACGTGAAGCGCTTTCGTCGCTGTCGGTGCGGACAGTGAAATCCGTGCGGCAGCCGGTCTCCAGCCTTTCCGGCGGTCAGCGCCAGAGCGTGGCGATCGCCAAGTCCGTGTTGTGGAACGCCAAGGTGGTTTTGCTCGACGAGCCCACCGCGGCGCTCGGGGTGGCGCAGACTCGCCAGGTCCTCGACCTGGTTCGCCGGCTGGCCGATCAGGGCGTCGGGGTGGTGTTCATCTCGCACAACATGAACGACGTGTTCGAGGTGGCCGACCGGATCTGTGCACTCTATCTGGGCCGGGTGGCCGCGGAGGTCAAGGCCGCCGAGGTCACCCACAGCCAGGTGGTCGAACTCATCACCGCGGGGCGGTCCGGCGGCATGGGTCTTGCACCGGCCGAGACCGCCCAGTCGATGTAAGGACTCCCAGATGACCACGCTGAACCCGAAACTCGCCGACGCCGACTTCGCGGCCGATGCGCACGCCGACGAGACATTTCTGGATGCGGGCCGCAGCTATTTGCGGCGGGTGCGCGGCGGTGACATGGGATCGCTTCCGGCGATCCTCGGACTCGTCGTGCTGTTCATCGTGTTCGGCATCGCCAATGAGCGGTTCACGTCGCCGCTCAACCTCGCTAACCTCGTTACCCAGGCCGGGTCGATCTGCGTGCTGGCAATGGGATTGGTGTTCGTGCTACTGCTCGGCGACATCGACCTGTCCGCTGGCGTGGCGGGCGGTGTGTCGGCGTGCGCGATGGGCCTGACCATCGTCAACCATGGCTGGCCCTGGTGGGCTGCGATCCTGGCAGGCATCGCCGCCGGGGCGATGATCGGGCTGGCGATCGGGCTGCTGTGCGCCAAGCTCGGTATTCCGTCATTTGTCGTCACCCTGGCGTTTTTCCTTGGCTTGCAAGGCGTCACGCTCAAGCTGATCGGTGAGGGAGGATCGGTCCGTGTGGACGATCCGGTGATCCGGGGTATCACGATCGACAACATGTCGGTCGCCGCGGGCTGGGTCTGTGCGCTTCTCATCGTGGCAGGGTTCGCCGGCCTGGAGTTGTACCGCTACCGCACCAAGGTCACGCTGGGATTGGTACACGCGCCGTTCGGGGTGGTGATCGCGCGCATCGTTGCTGTCGCCGCGGTGACGCTCGGGGTTACTTACGTCCTGAACCTGAACCGCAGCGTCAACCCGAATATCGAGATAAGCGGCATCCCTTATGTTTTGCCACTCGTCGGTGTGCTGTTGATCGCGTTGACCCTCGTCCTGAACCGCACCTCCTACGGCAGGCACATCTACGCGGTGGGCGGTAACGCGGAAGCCGCACGCCGAGCAGGCATCAACGTCGCGCGAATCAGGATGTCCGTGTTCATCGTGTGCTCGTCGCTGGCGGCACTGAGCGGCATAATCGCGGCGTCCTACGGCGGCAAGGTATCCGCGTCGTCCGGTGCAGGCAACGTGCTGTTGTACGCGGTCGGAGCAGCAGTGATCGGTGGCACCAGCCTGTTCGGTGGGAAGGGCCGCGCGCTCGATGCGGTGATCGGTGGCGTCGTGGTCGCGACGATCGCCAACGGGCTCGGCCTGCTGAACCAGTCGTCATACATCAACTTCCTTGTCACCGGCGGGGTTTTGCTGCTCGCGGCGAGCGTGGATGCCATCTCCCGCCGGCGTCGGTCGGCGACGGGCTTGGGCTGAGTGCCTGCGTCGAACGCCCGCGCGGGGGTCGGAACCAACCAGGAGAGCGTGCGGCGGCACAACCTGAGCACGCTGCTTGGCCATCTGCATCTGGCTGGTCAGCTGTCGAGATCCTCGCTGACCACGCTGATGGGTTTGAACCGCAGCACAATTGCCGACCTCGTGAGCGAAGTGGCGATGCTGGGGTTGGCCGAACAGCAGGCGCCGGATGCGCGGGGCCGGTCGGCGGCCGGGCGCCCGTCCGTCGGGGTCGCCGCCACGGATCGCGCGTACGTATTGGCAGCCGACGTGCGGGTGTCGGGCCTGATGGTGGCCCGTGTCGGGCTCAGCGGAGTGGTGCTGTCGGAGGCTACCGCTCGGTCGCCGAGCGGCCACGATCCGCAGGCCACTGTCGACCTGGTGGCCGGGCTGGCTCGGCAGGTCGTGCGGGATGCCGATCCAGCGGCGGTGCTGGTCGGAATAGGGGTCAGCGTGCCGGGCATCATCGCGCGCGACACCGGAATTGTGTGTCTTGCACCGAATCTCGGCTGGCACGAGGTGCCATTCGCCGACATGTTGGCCACCGACCTCGGCACCTCGTTGCACCCGGTCCTCGGCAACGACGCCGACCACGGCGCCCTCGCCGAACACGTTCGCGGTGTGGGCCGGGGTGTCGGTGACCTCGTTTATCTCGCGGGTGAGGTCGGCGTTGGCGCCGGGCTCATCGCCGGCGGCAGACCGGTCACCGGCGCTTCGGGCTTCGCTGGCGAGATCGGCCATCTCCCGTTCGGGGACGGCACCCGACCCTGCCACTGCGGTGCCAGGGGCTGTTGGGAGACCGAGATCGGTGCGGCGGCAATGGCCGAGGCGGTCGGCTGCCCACCGGACCGGCTCACCGAGCTTGGCACCTATCTCGACGAACTAGGCTCCGCGCCACCGGAACTCGCCACTGTCGGACGCCAGCTCGGACGCGGTCTCGCGGGGTTAGTGAACCTGCTTAATCCGCAGATGATCGTCCTAGGCGGGTATCTGCGTCCCCTGTACAGGTGGGTCGAACATGAGGTCCGCGACGAGCTCGCGCTTCGCACATTGCGGGTCTCCGGCATGCAGCCACGCATTGTATTGCCGCGGTTGGGTGATCACTCGGTGCTCATTGGCGCATCGGAAGTGGCCTTCCGCGCTTTGCTCGCGGATCCGGTGGGGCTGCTTGTCAGGAGCGGAGCGGACCGCCGACCTGGGCCACGTCCTCGGGAACGGTAGCTAAATCGGTCGGTCGAGGCCGATGTCGGTCAGGTCAAGCCACTCACATGCGCCGCTAGTTGTGAGGTCGGCCACCGGCGGGGCCGCCTGACGTCAGCGTGCTTTGGCGCTGGCCCAATGAGCGCCGAGGGCATTTAACTGAACATTCATACAGTCGCCTCGTATTGGCCTGCTAAATCGGCACCACAGTGTTCTACAGTTCCGAGCCGAGGAAGCGGCAGAAGCAATTCAGCGGTCGACGGCACAAGGTGCGCAGAAGCCGCGATGTCAGGTGGCCGCTGCGTGGTGCCGATCGTGAATACGTTGACGGTCAGCCGATTTCGCACGACCGCAGTGCCGCGGCGACCATACTCCCGGCATTCCCGCCCCGAGTTTCAAGTCCTAAGAAAGCACGGAATACCTATGCTCGACGGAACCGGCGTGTTCGAGCGTCCGGGCCAATGGCTGCGGTGTGCGCTGCACACACACTCCACCGTCAGCGACGGCGACCTGTCGCCGCGCGCGCTCGCCCGCCAGTACCAGACCGCGGGGTTCGACGTGCTGGCGATCACCGATCACTGTCGCCTGGCCACCGTGACCGACGCTCCCGAGATTCTTCTCGTGCCCGCCGCCGAACTCACCGCCGACCTCGGTCGCGTCGGGTGGACCGCTGACCTCCTCGTCTACGGAATCCGGGACATCCCTGAAGACCCCGGTGGCGACCGCAGAAACTGGATGACCAACGCCGAGGAGCACTGGGAGCAACGCACCTTCCCGTCCGTCGAAGCCGGGGCGGCCTGGGCGCACACGCAGGGCGGTGTCGCCTATCTCGCGCATCCGTACTGGACAGGTGCCGGCTCGTACGCATTCGACGACGCGCCGCATCTTGCAGGTGTCGAGGTGTACAACGGGTCGGCCGAATGCGAAGGCGGACGGGGCGACTCATCCGTGCTGTGGGACGGGGCACTCGACCGCGGAATCCGGTTGCACGGCATCGCCACCGACGATTCGCACATGCCGCTCTTCGACATCGGTCTGGCCTGGACGTGGGTGAAAGTCGCCGAACGCACGCCGGAAGCCGTCGTCTCGGCGCTGCGTGACGGTCACGCCTACGGCTCGACCGGCCCTCAGATATACGACCTGCGCCACGATGAGAACAGAGTCGAAATACGTTGCAGCCCAGTGCACTCCATCCACGCCACGACAAGTCGCGAAAACGGTTCAAGCGTTGTCGCCGGTCGGGGAGGTCGGCGATACGGCCGGATCCTAAAGACCGACGGCACCGGCCTGATCACCCACGCCGTCGTCGAGTACAGCCCAACCGATGTCACCTATGTCCGAGTACGCATTGTCAACGCTGGAGGTCACCAGGCATGGACCAACGTGCTGTGAACGTGAGTAAGAAGATTGTCGGCCGCCGTATCCTTGCGGCGGTCGCGGCGGCAGTCGTCGTCGCCGGCTGTTCCGGCGGCGGCTCCAAAAACACCGACAGCGTCCTGACCGTCGGCACCACCTACTACATCGACTCGCTGAACCCGTTCGTGGGAATCGAGACACAGACCTCGACGGCCTACACGATGATCTATCCGCAACTGGTGCAGTACGGTCCGGGCTTCAAGATGGAAGGCGACTGGGCCGAGCAGTGGACCGAGTCACCCGACGGGCACACGATCACGTTCAGGCTCAAAGACGGCCAGTGGTCGGACGGCACACCCCTGACCGCCGCGGACGCAGTCTGGACGATCGAGACGATCCAGAAGTTCGCCGACGGCGCGACCGCCTCGATGGCCAAAACACTCTCGGGTATCGAATCGGCAGAAGCTCCTGATCCCAAGACCCTGGTGCTCAACTACTCACAGCCGATGGGCGGTGCCCTGGCCAACCTGGCCCAGCTGTCCATCCTGCCCCAACACATTTGGCAGGCCCATGCCACCGGCGACGACGGGTCCGGCCTGACCGCGTTCAAGCCTGAACAGAACCTGCCGGTGGTCTCAGGCGGACCGTTCACGATCACGAAGTTCGAGGAGAAGGGAACGACGGTATTCGAACCGAATCCCAAGTTCTACGGACCCAAACCCCACGCGTCCGCGGTCGCGCTGACCTACTACACCAACCCGACCGCGATGATCGCCGATCTCAAGGCCGGCCGCGTCGCCTTCACCGACACCATTCCGTACAAGGACGCCGGACAGCTGAAATCGCTACCCGGCGTCGAGCTCGGAATCCAGCCCGGCAACGAAGTGACCAACCTGGGCTTCAACTCCGACGACGCCAAGAAGCAGAACCGGGAACTGTTGAATCCCCAGCTGCGCGAGGCGCTCGAATATGCACTGCCGCGACAGCAGATCATCGACACCGTATTCGGCGGCGAAGCCAAACCGTGGGCCAACATCCTGTCTGCGTGGTCGGGTGACTGGGTCAACCCCAGGGTGAAACCGCTGCCACACGACGTCGCCAAGGCTAACGAAAAACTGGATTCCCTTGGCTACCAGCGTGGTCCGGACAGCATCCGGATGATTCCCGCGACGCAGGGCGAGCACGCTCAGCCCGCCCATCCGATGCGGTACTCGGTGGTCGTCCCCAACGACACGGACTACGACGGCCACCTGCAGTTCACCCTTCTACAGAGTGCATTCAAGGAAATCGGTGTTGAGTTGACCGAACAGCCCGGCGGCGACGGCACGCAGGCCTACCAACTGATGACCGCGCCGGACGGCAAGTACGAGGACGCCGACATGTTCACCTGGTACTGGCGTCCCTACATCGACCCCGATTTCAACCTCGGCGTCGTCACCACCGCCGAGCTGAACAACAACAGCGACACCGGTTGGAGCAAACCGGATTACGACACGTTATACGACCAGCAACGGGCGACCGTGGACCCCAACGCCCGCAGGGCACTGGTCTGGCAGGCCGAGGAGACGATCGCTAACGCCTTGCCGTACATCCAGATTGCCGAAACAAACCTCATCACAGCACATTCGACCGCATGGACTGGCTTCGAGCCCACCTTGATGGGATACGGAAAGGCGTATTTCACCAGCCCCAGGCGGACGTGATGACGGCGTTGGGCCGAATCTGGTTCGCCGTAATCACCACCTTCGTCGCGGCCACAATCAATTTCTTCCTGTTCCGCGTCATGCCCGGCGACGCAGTCTCGGCGCTGCGGTGCCGAAACTGCACGCTGGAACTGCACGAGGCGTTGCTGACCCGCTACGGACTCGACAAGCCGCTGCCCGCACAGTATTTGACGTACCTGAGCGGGCTCGCCCGCGGTGACCTTGGAATCAGCCTGGCCAGCGGAAAACCGGTGTTGGTCGCCATCGTCGGCCCGCTGCTCAATACGCTGCCCATGCTCATCGCCGGTACCGTCATCGCGTTGGTACTTGGCGTGACCAGCGGAGTGCTTTCGGCGTGGCGGCGCGGGACCGCACTGGACGCGGCGTCGCAGTGGACGGGTATGGCCTGTTACGCGATGCCCACGCAATGGATCGGTCTGCTGCTGGTGTCTACGTGGCGTCGGCGGCCGGTCTGCCCGCGGTCGGGCTTGCCACTCCGACACTGGGTGTGCTGGGGGAACCCGCGTGGTGGGAGGTGCTCGCCGACCGCACCGAGCATTTGATCCTGCCCGCGCTCGCCCTGGGGATCGGCACCTACGGACAGTACGCCATCGTCGTACGCTCGGCGATGCTGGACACCCTCGGCCAGGACTACATCCTGACCGCACGGGCAAAAGGCCTGCGCGACTGGATGATCGTGCGTCGCTACGCGTTCGACAACGCGATGCTCCCGCTGATCACCATCGTCGCCCTCTCTGCGGGCTCTGTGGTAGCCGGAGCGATCGTCCTAGAGGACGTATTCAGTTATCCCGGAATCGGTTTCGCGGCGGTCGACGCCATCAACAAGCGCGATTACCCAGTCCTGCAAGGTATTTTCCTGCTGCTGACGGTTTCGGTGATCCTGGCGAATCTGATTGCCGACCTGATCTACGTCCGCGTCGACCCCCGAATACGGTATCGCCATGTCAGTGTCGGCTGACCTCGCGCCACCGCGACGGCAAGCCAGCGCCCTGGGCAGGCTGGTCACCGGCAACCGTCAGACCATCCTCGGCCTCTGTGGGATCGTGGTGTTCGTCGCGATCGCCGGGCTTGCGTCGGTGATCGCACCGGACGACGTCAACAAGCAGTTCGCCACCGGATTCTCTGCCCCGTCGTCGGCGCACCCGCTGGGCCTGGACGGCGGCGGCTTCGATGTGCTGGCTCGTCTCGTGCACGGCACGCAGACTTCGCTACTGGTCGGGTCCGTCGCGGCATTCGTCGGGATGATCATCGGGGGAACCATCGGGGTGGTCGCGGGGTACTTCGATGGGCGCACTGACGGCGCGCTGATGCGGGTGACGGACTACTTCCTGGTGATACCCGACATCCCGCTGATGATCGTCGCTGCCGCCGTGTTCGGCCAGAGCCTGACCAACATCGTCATCGTCATCGGGGTCGTGTATTGGGCCTCGACCGCCCGGTTGATCCGCGCGCACGTGCTCTCGGTCCGCCAGCGCACCTTCGTACAGCGTGCCGAAGCGATGGGCGCATCACCGGCATCCGTTCTGGCTCGCCACGTCGTACCGCACATCACCCCGCTATTGGTAGCCAACACCGTGCTGATGATCGCCAACGGGATCTTCGCCGAGACCTATATAAGTTTTCTCGGTCTCGGCGACCCGTCGGTGGTGTCGTGGGGCCGGATGATCCAGGACGCACTCGACCAGGGCGCCGTTGTGGCCAACGCGTGGTGGGTGATCCTGCCGCCCGGAATCGCCGTCACGCTGGTGGTTTTCGCGGCCACGATCGCCGGCCAAGGCATGGAGGACACACTCAATCCCCGACTCAAGGTCAGTCACCGCGCGGTCCGGCGCTTCCGCGTCCGCCCGCTGTACGGCGACCGGGACCGCCCATGACCCCGCCGGTGCTCGAGGTTGATGCCCTGGACGTCGAGTTCGACGTGGGGGGCACGCAACTACGGGCGGTGCGAGGCATCTCCTTCACCCTGACCGCCGGACAGCGGCTGGGCGTGGTCGGCGAGTCCGGCTGCGGCAAGTCGACCGCAGCCCTGGCGCTGATGGGGCTGTTACCCCCGAACGCCACGGCCGGCGGCCGAGTCCTGCTGAATGGGGTCGACATCCTCGCGGGCGGCGACACGTCGATGCGCCCACATCGGTGGAGCGACATCGCGATGGTGTTCCAAGGGGCGATGAATGCCTTCAACCCGGTTCGCCCCGTCGGCGAGCAGATCGCCGAACCTCTTGTGCTGCACCGCAGCAAGACGCGTCGGCAGGCCGCCAAGCGCGCCGGTGAACTGCTCGAGATGGTCGGGATCGCCGCGGACCGGGCAGCGCGCTATCCCCACGAATTCTCCGGCGGAATGCGCCAGCGCGCAGCGGTGGCGATGGCGCTGGCGTGTGAACCGAAGATCCTGCTTGCCGACGAGCCGACGACCTCACTGGACGTGATCGTGCAACTGCAAGTGCTGACCCTGTTGCGCCGTATCACCGAGGAACTAGGCTTGGCGATGGTTATCATCAGCCACGACCTGCCCGCCATCGCGCAGGTGGCCGAGCGGATCGCGGTGATGTACGCCGGGCGCATCGTGGAGCAGGCGCCGACGGACCGGTTGCTCTCCGCTCCGCAACACCCCTACACCGCAGCGCTTTTGGCCGCGATTCCCGACCCATACTCGGACACGCCCGGATACGCGGTGACGGGCATCGCCGGTGAGCCGCCCAGACCCGACGCGCCGCTGACGGGGTGTGCGTTCGCGCCGCGGTGCGGGTGGGCCACCGACACCTGCCGCACTGTCCCGCCGACTCGTGTGTCCGACGATGGGTCAAGCGTCGAATGTCATCTCATGCCGCTCTCCGGGGCACAACGGTGAGCGCTGCGTTACTGGAACTGGTGGATCTCACCGTGCGCTACCCGGTGGGCCGGCGCGGCATTCTGAGCGGGCGTAACCGCGGGGTCGTGCATGCCGTCGAAGCGGTCTCGCTGACGGTGGCCGGCGGCGAGATCGTGGCGCTGGTCGGCGAGTCCGGTTGCGGTAAAAGCAGTTTGGCGCGCACTGTCGCTGGTATTCAACAGCCGGTAAGCGGGCAGGTGATCCTCGACGGTGTCGCACTGGCCGGCCAACGAAGACCGGACCTCAAACGCTATCGTCGCGCTATCCAGCTCATCCATCAGGATCCCTACGATGCGCTCGATCCACGTCAGACGGTCCGCTCGATCGTCCTGGAAGGCTTAGCCATTCACCGACACCCGCGATCCGAACGCGACGACCGAGTGCGCCTGGCGCTGGAACGCGTGGGGCTGACTCCGGCCGCACGGATGCTCGACCGTTTCCCCCATCAGCTCTCCGGAGGGCAGCGCCAGCGAGTCGCCATTGCCTCGGCGATCGCATTGACACCCCGTTTACTCGTCGCCGATGAGCCCGCGTCAATGCTGGACGTGTCGGTGCGGGCCAGCATGCTGAAGCTCTTCGACGAGCTCAGGAACGATGGGCTCGGCGTGCTGCTCATCACCCACGACCTGGCGAGTGCGGCCGTCCATGCCGACCGTATCGCCGTGATGTATCTCGGGCGGATAGTGGAAGAGGGGCCCGCACGGCAGGTGTTTCGCGAGCCCCGCCACCCTTATACCCGGGCGCTGGTCTCGGCGATGCCGCAGCACGGCCTGACCGCCCGGCAACAGCTGGATCTCGCATCCAGCGAACCCGTCGACGTCATCAATCCGCCTACGGGATGCGGGTTCGCCTCACGTTGCCCGGTGGTCGTTGCGGAATGCCATGAAAGTGCTTCCCCGCTGCGATCGATCGCAAACGCCCACCGCGCCGCGTGTATACGGCTCTGATCGTCAACTCGTATACACGCGCGTCGACGTCGACAGCCTCAGCTCCGTGCAACCGTGCACGAGCGCGACGAGGCGCGGGAGCTCCGAACGGACGGCAGCATTCGTCAGAACATGCCGCCGCCGGAAAGTGCACCGGCGATCTTCGAGAGTAGGCCGCCGCCCCCGCCGCCAAGCTCGATAAACGGAATGTCGTTCGGGGCGAAGACATTAGTGCTTTCGAGACCCGGAATTCCGGAAATGGCCCCCAGATCGCCCTGATTAAGTGCGATTGCAGTCTCCGCGAGGGTGGGACCAGGGCCTGAGTTGCTGTCTCCGGTAATCGCTGGATTCTGTTGACGAACAACGGATTCCCTGGAACTGACGACCGACGTCGCTCTCTCTTCTGCTCCCGCGGCCACGGGCCTCGATGAATGAGTCGACGTATTCACGCTCTGCGCACTGACGGTCGTGCGGATCGACGTCGTCGCAGCGGAACTCCCCGACCCCGAGTTTGTGGTGTCTGCGTTCGCAACACCCGACCCGCCGGCAAGGGCGACGCCAAGGCCGAGAGTAATAGCGCCCGTCCCAATCCATACGTACGCTTCGGTCTGACGCCGCCCCGTCTTAGCCCTGTGTTTACCCGCCATGACTTCCCCATCTCGTTGGAGTTGCTGCGATATTGACGCCGGGCGCAGTATCTCAAAGAAACCGTCGAAGCGCTTGCTTTCAGCGCTGCGGCCCTCCGGCACCAGGCTGCTTGCACGCGAGGAAGCCTTCCGAATCGGTTCCCAAGCCGAATACGCGGGTTCGATTCCCGCCATCGGCGCCACGTTGAGCAGGTCCCACGAGGCGTCCTACTTCTCAACATCTCCCGAACTTCGAGTGACCGGGGTGGCGAGGGCGGTGGACAGGAAGTGCAGAAAGTGGCTGCACATGTCAATACACGAATTCCGACCGAGACCGCGGCTGGACATACTCACCAGATGACAATCGAGCCCTTCGGCTCCACAGCCCTCACTGACAATGACGGCGACGCCACGCCACAGACAACGGTCGAGCCGGCTGTGGTGCCCGCCGGGAAGCTTCTCGTTGTCGAGCACATCTCTGGAAGGCTGGCCGTATGGGACGGCGACGTGGTGGACTTCATTGAAGCCGCCGCCCAGGGGCAGGATTCAGTTGCTTTTCTGCCAGTACACCTTGTATCGAGCTTGAGCCAATTCAGCTCTCCGCACGGGGTCAGTCGTTGGCATCAATTCGGCTCACCGGCCAGGCTCTACGTGCGCGGGGGAAAGAGGATCGTCGTGTCTGGCGGGGCAAACGCGACATTCGGGTTGTTCGCCGCGGCCATCGGGCACTTGGTCGACGAGTGAGCATTTCTGTTGACGCCTCCGCGTCAACCCGCGAGCGTGTCTTGGCCGCGGCTGCCGAACACGACTTCTCGACCGTCTAGCACTGTCCGTCCACATCGGGGATGCGACCGGCGCTTGCGCGTCACGACACCGACAAGCAGCAGAACGCCGTAGCAGCCCCGCGTTGTCCGCGTTGAACTTCGGTGCTCGCAATCTTCGCCGCAGGGGCAATAGCCTCAGACGAATGCGCTCAAACCGGTCAGCGATCGTCCCACGATGAGGGTGTTCATCTCCCTGGTGCCCTCGTAGGAGTAGATGGCCTCCGAGTCGGCGACGAACCGACCGACGTTATGTTCGAGCAGGATTCCGTTGCCGCCCATCAGTTCGCGCGCCCAGCCGACCGTCTCCCGCATACGCGTCGTACAGAACGCCTTGGCCAGAGAAGAGTGCCGGTCTTCGGCGATGCCCTGGTCCTGCAGCTGCGACAGCCGCGCGCACAGTGCCCACGACGAGGTGACGTTGCCCAGCATGCGCACCAGCAGGTCCTGGATGAGCTGGAAGCCGCCGATCGGCCTGCCGAACTGCTCGCGGGTGCGGGCATAGGCCAGCGCGTTCTCGTAGGCTCCGCGCGCGCATCCCACCGCCATCCACGCCACACCTGCGCGGGTCATCCGCAACACCTCAGCGGTGTCGGCGAACGAGTTGGCGCGTTGCAGCCGATCGAACTCCGGCACGCGCACGTTGTCCATAGTGATGAGCCCGTTCTGCACGATCCGTAGCGCGAATTTGTGCTGCTGCTTCTCGACGGTCAATCCGGGGAGGTGGTTGTCGACGACGAATCCTTTCACCTGTCCGTTCGAGACGTCGCGTGCCCAGATCACCGTCAGATCGCCGAATGGGGCGTTGCCGATCCACTTCTTGCGCCCGTTGAGAATCCACTCGTCGCCGACCCGTTCCGCCGTGGTCAGCAGTCCGCGTGAAGCACCCGACCCGACCTCGGGTTCGGTCAGGCCGAAAGAGCCGATCTGCTCGAAGCTCGCCATCGCCGGCAGGTAGCGGTCCCGCTGCTCGTCGGAACCACACAGATAGATCGAGCCCATCGCGAGCCCGCTGTGCACTCCGTTGAACGTCGCTATCGAGCAGTCGGTGCGTGCCAGCTCCATGGCGATCATGCCGTCGAGAAGGAAGCTGCCGCCCGGGCAGCCGTGGCCCTGGTACGGCACGCCACCGATGCCGAGGCCTGCGATTCCTGCAAGGACTTCGAACGGGAAGGTGGCCTTGGACCAGTGCTCCAACAACAGCGGCTGAACCTCGGTGGTCATGAAGTCGTGAACACGGTGCAGGATCGCGCGCTCGTCGTCGGAGAGCAATTGCTCGTAGGAGTAAAAGTCCGCGGTGTCGATGGCCGGGGTGGCGGTGCGAGTTGTCATGGTCGGTCTCCTGGTGTGTGTAGGAAGGTGTCGATCACCGGTGCGAGCTGTTCGGCGTTGATGACCATGTCAATGTGACCGCCGGCGTGCACGTGCAGCCGAGCATGCGGGATGAGGCGGCTCAGGATGTGCGCGTTGGCGATCGGGATGATCGGGTCGTCGGAGCCTGCCGCCACTAGGGTGGGTTGCCGGATTGCGGGTAGCGCGAAGAGGCCGGTCCACACCGAGCCGGCGAGCAGCTGGTGTAGGTAACCGATCTTCGAGCCTGCGTGCATTTGCGTACCAAAGATCACGGCCACGTCGGCGGCGTGGTCGCGAGCCGTTCCCCCGTACAAGTCGCCTGCGATGGACGCCACGTACTTCGGGTCTCGAAACCTGCGCGGTGTCAGCATCTTTGCCAACACGCGGGGGTGGGCGGGCACCATCAGGGCGCCCGTCCCGGTCGCCGCGAGCACGAGCCGACGGCATCGCCTCGGGTTCTGGAACGCGAACTGCTGGGCCAGGGCGCCACCCCACGACAGGCCGAGAATATCGACGACGTCGAGACCGAGCCTGCTCAGCACCCGCCCCAGTACCCAAGCCAGATAGGGAAAACCGTAAGGCAGCAGCGACGCCGGTGACTCGCCGGTCCCTGGCACATCGAACCTGATGACGGTGGTCTGCGGATCGAGCGCCGCCACGAACGGGTCGAGCACCTCGAGGGCGGCACCGATTCCGTTGCACACCACGAGTGGAACGCCGGTCCGCTGGCGGATGTCGACGCGGATACGTTGCCCGCCCGCGGCGACGTATGTCTGCGTCATGGGTGCGCTCATTTCTCGAGGACGTACGTGCCGGGCGCCGGGCCCAAAGGTGGAAACCGTTTGCCCCCAAGGGCGCTCGGTGCCTCCACTTCGGAGCCGCTGCGGCTGGCGAGCCATTCGACGTAGTGCGGCCACCACAAATCCTTCGCGAGTTCGGTCTCGGCGGACCAGTTCTGGGCCGTGCGATCGTCGACCGGCCCGGTGCGGAAAGATGCCTTGGGGTTGCCAGGCGGATTGACCAATGCTGCGATGTGTCCGCTCGACGACAGCACATAGGTGGTGTCCTTGCTGCCGAGCAACTGGGCGCTGCGGTAGGTGGCTTGCCACGGACAGATGTGGTCGGCGATGCCGCCGATGACGTACGCGTCGGCGGTGATCTTGCCCAGATCGACGGGGCTGCCAAGCATATTGACCGCACCCGGTGCCGTCAGCGAATTGTTCAAGCCCGTCAACACATGTCGCGGTGCAGTGCGGCCGCCATCCTGGTGGTGTCGGCGTTCCAGAACAGCACGTCAAAGGGTGCCGGAGAGCGGCCCTGGAGGTAGTTGCTCACCCAGTAGCGCCAAACCAGATCCGTGGGGCGCAGCCACGCGAACATCTCGGCCATGGAACGCCCGTCGAGATAACCCTTTCGTGCCGACGTTCGGATGGCGGCGTGCGCTGCGCGCTCACTCATTGCAGCCGAAGCGAATCCGGCACGATCCTCGTCGAGTACTGTCACTGCTAGTGTCAGTCCGGCGATCTTGTCGCCCTCACCGATGTTGGCGAGGTGGGCGGCGACCATCGCGGCCAGAATTCCCCCGGAACACGTCGCGAACAGGTGGCTGCTCGGCGTGCCGGCGATCGTCGTGACGGTGTCGAGCGCCTCAACGAGAGCCGACCCGTACGCGTCGAAGCCCCAATCACGGTGTCGGGCAGAGGGATTACGCCACGAGACCGCGAATACCTGCTGGCCCTGTTGCAGGAAGTACTCGATCATGCTCCGGCCGGGCGCGATGTCCATGATGTAGAACTTGTTGATCACCGGCCGCACTATCAGGACCGGGATCTGCCGCACGGTCGGGGTTCGTGGTGCGTAGTGGATCAATTCGAACATCCGTGTCTTGAGCACGACTGCGCCGTTAGTGGTGGCGACGGTTTCGCCAACCTCGAAGGCATCGGGCTCCACCATCGCGGGAACCCTTGGCTTGGAGGCCATGTCGCGTGCGAAGGCCCGCAGCCCTCGCACCATGGACAGCCCGCCCGTGTCGATCAACGCTTTCCATCCCAGCGGACTGAGTAGCGGGCTGTTGCTCGGTGAAAGGCCCTCGATGACGTTGTCGAGGACGAACCGCATCTTCTCCCCGTCGCGCCAGTCCAGGTCGGCGTCGGTGAACAGTTGCTCTGCAGTGTCGGACGCTGCGAGGTATGCCTGCATCGTGCGCTTTATCATCGGGTTGCCTTGCCACGCAGGGTCGCTGAAGCGTTTGTCGGCCCGGGTGGGGACTCGCTCTGAGTTGCCTGAGGTGATGGTGGCTAGCTCGCGGCCCAGGTCGCCGAGCCGATCGGCGACGGTGCGAGGCTGGCGGGCCAGGCTTGCGCCGAGCCTGGCCCAGGACTGGTTGGGCGTCATCCTGCCCGCGAAGCCGCGTGTCGAGTTGACCAGCAGCAGGTCCAGTGGTGCGGCGAGTTCGTCGATGCGCGGGTTGGTCGGCATGGCTATCGGCTGCTTTCTTCACTAGTGGGGATGGTGATTTCGCGGTGCAGGATCTTGCCGGTGGGTCCCTTCGGAAGGGCATCGACGATCCAGATGCGGCGGGGGTACTTGTAGGCGGCGACTCGTTGCTTGACGAAGTCCTTCAGGTCTTCGACGGTTGCATGGGAGCCGTCCTTGAGTGCCACCGCGGCACCGATCTCCTCGCCGAGCGTGTCGTGCGGGATGCCCACGACGGCGGCTTCGGCGATCGCGGGATGCTCGTAGAGGACTTCCTCGATTTCGCGGGGGTAGACGTTCAGGCCGCCGCGGATGATCATCTGCTTCTTGCGGTCGACGACGTAGAAGTGGCCGTCGTCATCGACCTTGCCGATGTCCCCTGTGCCGAACCAGCCGTCGGGCGAGATGGCCGCCGCGGTTTCGTCGGGCAGATTCCAATAGGCCTTCATCACGTTGTGGCCGCGGATTTGGATTTCGCCGGGCTCCCCTTGACGTAGTTCGCTGCCGCCCTCGTCGACGACGCGCATTTCCACACCCTCGATGGGGGTTCCGATGGATCCCGGCTTGCGGAGCTGCCCCGGATGGTTGAAGCATGCGACCGGGGACGTCTCGGAAAGGCCGTAGCCCTCGAGGATCACGCAGCCAAAGGCCGCCTCGAAGTCTGTCAGGACCTGGACGGGTAACGCAGCTCCGCCGGAGACGCAGACCCGCAGCGTCGAGGTCGCTGACTTCGGAAAGTCCTCTGCCACCGATAACAAGGCCGAATACATGGTGGGCACACCCTCGAAAACGGTGACGCCTTCGCGTTCGACGATCTGCATCGCCGTGCGGGGGTCGAAACGCGGGATGAGCGCGAGCGTCGCCCCGACTGAGATAGCGGCGTTCAGGCCGCAGGTCAGCCCGAAGACGTGGAACAGCGGCAACGCACCCATCACAACGTCGGCGTTTCCGACCTCAAGGAGCGTGCGCACCGAGATCTCGGCATTGCGCCTAAGCCCGCCGTGCGTCAGCTCCGCGCCCTTCGGATGCCCGGTGGTGCCGGAAGTGTGCAGCACCACCGCGGTATCGGTGTCGTCCCGGGATACTGGGTCCTTCTGCTCGGGCACGTCGGCGATCAACTCGGCGAGTCCGGCGTCGTCGACCAGCCACAGACCTGCGCCCGCGGCTTCGGCGCCCCCGACGGCCGCGTCGGCGAAGGCCGGTGTCGCGAACAGGTGCTTGGCACTGGTGTTGGACAGATAGAACTCGATTTCGCGAGCTTTGAGCAGGGGGTTCATCGGCACGGCGATGGCCCCTCGGCGCATTATCCCGTAGAAGACCACGGCGAAGTCCGGGCTGTTTGGCAGCATGATGCCGACCCGATCACCCGGCTCGATGCCAGCCCGCTCGAGGAAGCTCGCCAGCCGTGCCGATGCGCGATCGAACTCGGTGTAGGTCAGGGTGATGTCGCCGCAGCGCAGCGCGGCGGTGTCTGGGTGCCTTAAGGCCGTGGCAACGAGGTTCAGGCTGAGATTGGTCACGCCTCAAGAGTGATTTCCGAAGTGTTCGTAAGCGATGGTGGCGGGAACAACGTCGGAGACCTTTGGGTGTGAGTGCGCACATCACGGCGATGTGGAGGACATATCGTGGGGGCATGGGTGCGGCGCCCGACCCGCGAATCGTTCGGCTCGGCAAGTCACTGCTGACCCGCGCCGACGAACTCGCCGCCGCCATGGCCGACGTCATTCGCCGTGACGTCGAGTTCTACTCATCGAACCCCCGGCTGGTCGACACCGCGGAACTGCGACACAGTTGTCTGGCGAACATGACATATGTCTTTGACGCATTGGCCGGGTTGACCGATGCCGATGTTTCGGTGGCGGTAGACACCGGCGTGAAGCGGGCCCGTGCCGGTGTGCCGTTGGCGATGGTGATGGCGGCGTATCGCGTGGGGTTTCGCTATATGTGGGAGGCGACGCTGGCGCATGCCAGGCAGTTGGAGATACCCACCGAAGCGATTCTCGACGCAACGTCGCAGATCATGATCGCCCAGGACGCGTTCACGCAGGCGATGGCGGGTGCCTACCGCGACGAACTGACGCATCAGATCCTCAACCGCGAGGAGGAGCGTTCGGCGTTGGTCGAGGCGATTCTGTTCGGGCGGATCACCGACACTCAGAATCTGTGGGACGCCGCCGACATTCTGCGTCTGCCTGCGTCGGGGCCGTATGTTGTTGTGGCGGCTGAGGTTCCGGGCTTTGGGCGTACCGGTCTGTCTGACATCGCCAATAAGCTCGACACCCGCGATATCCGGTCGGCGTGGCGGCTGTTACCGGATCTGCAGGTCGGGATCGTCTACCTGCGTCGTCCGTCCGTGTACGACGAGTTGCTCGAGGTGCTCCGCGGCGCGGCGTCGTCACGAGTGGGTGTCAGCCCATCGTTCGATGAGCTGACCGATACCGGCGAGGGGCTGCGATACGCCCGGCTGGCGATCGCGGGCCGCGCGCCCGACGACGAACTGGTGCAGATGTTCGACGACTCGCCGCTTGCGATGGCGGCGGTGTCAGCACCCGACGTGATGCAGCGCATCGGGCGCGGTCTACTCGGTTCCCTCGACGAACTGCCGCCCGAGGAACGCACGATTCTGGTCGAGACGTTCGAGGCGTGGCTGGATGCGGGCGGCTCGGCGAACGAGACGGCCGCCGCGATCTTCGTTCACCCCAACACCGTTCGGCATCGCCTGCACCGAATCGAGGAACGCACCGGCAAGTCGCTGTCGCGACCACGGGACATCGCCGAGCTCTGTCTGGCATTCGAGGTGGACCGCAGGTTGCCGTAACCCGGCAGATCTGCGCGAACCGGCTGCGCTGACAATCTCAGGGCGAAGCCGCACAGACCTGGTGCCTCCAGATCACTGCACGTCGGCGGCTCGCCGAGTGCGCAATCGAGCCATCGCTCTAACGGTGGCGTTTGCAAGCGACCGGATCGGCCTGACTGGGTGCGCCGCCACAATCCGCGACGGTTCCGGGACCGCCGCCGCCCGCTGGGGATGGCGTTGGCGATGCACGTCGCGTCGCTCGGATCGCGCGTTGGCTGCCAGATTGGCGATCTGTACTGCTACCAGTTTCGACGACATATCGATCCCCCCGATTCGATTCGTCTGACTCTCGAAACGTATCGACGCGTCTCGCGGAGGGCACGCGTATGCGACTACCTCAAAAATCCCGACGCGAATACCGGGCTACGCACTGGTTGCGCGATCGCCGCGGCGTTGCCAAACGTCACTGCCGCCGCGTTCGGACCCATGATGCAGATCGTCGCCGACGCCGGGCGCGAGCGGAAACCTGAGCGGAGTATGGGATCTGCGGACCGCCTCGCTGCGCCCAGAAAGATTCAGCGCACCGAGATTGCGAAATAACAGCGAAAGTCCAAGGAATCCGAGTGATGGGTCTAAGTCAACGCCGTGGTAGCAGGCCCCGGACTTGATTCAAGACCTTCGTAGCGTTGACGAGGCTGGGGGCCGAAGTCACGGGGCCGACGGGAGAGACGGCCGGGCCGACGGCGCCAGCAGCTGGCGCGTTGAGGGCAGGGATGTTGAAGGCGGGTGGGTTGAACGGAAGGGCCGTATTTTGAGCTGGCGCAGGGCCATACGCCGCATCGACCATGGGCCGGAGGATCTCGTCAAGTCGCTGCGCGGTCTGATCGGAGAGCCCCGTGTTGTCCTCGATCGCCCGCACTACCGGTAGCCGGTCGGTCCTGACAAAGTACGTCGTTGTGGTGGCACCCCTGCTGTTGGTCGTCACGGTGACGTCCTGTGGCGGCACGCGGGCCGGGTCGGAGAACGCCGTGGCGGAATGACCGTAATACCCAGCTGCCGCAACTGCATTGAGCGAAGCTAGGAGATTCCCTGGCCGGTCAGGCGGGTCGGAATAAGGGTCGTACTGGCCCACGATGTCGATCGTGTTGTACTGGCTCTCCACCGGAGCGGGAAGGGTGTAGTCGATAAGGGGAATGCGGGTGCCCGGTTCGAACACTCTCGAGAGGACGTGGGCGGGGTCGCCGGCCTTGATGAACGTGATCTGCTCCGGCGGCGGCGCATTCGGGTCGCTGGCCAGCCGCGCCTGTGCTTCGTCGAGCACCAGCGTCCCCTGTGACAGCCCAGTCACGACGACCGGGCCGCTGTTGCTACGGAGCGAGGAGTCGAGATTGTTCGTCCCGATAGTCACCGACTCGCCTACGGTCGGTGAATCCAATCCTGTGACCGGCCAAAAGCTACCTGGGTAGGGGACAATCACCCGATTGGCACTGGCGCTGTTGTAATAATGTTCGCCGATCGCAGGCTGGTCCGCGGCATTGAAGCGATAAAGCGCCCTTAGCGGCCCGTAGGGGGACGGCGCGCTGCCGGGGACTATGTAAGCGGTCTCCTCCCCCGAGGCGACGCCTCCACCCAAGATTGTTGCCGACGAGAAGATTCCGGCGACGGCTGTCACGAGCAGTTTGTTCATTGCTTCGCCTTGGGTAGGAGAGCGCGCACCTGATTTGTGATAGCTGTCGCCGCGGGGCCGTGGACCTCGTTCGCGACGGCTGTTCCCGCGGGGCCGCGGACCTCGTTCGCGACGGCTCTCACCGCGGGACCGACGGAGGCATTGATGGGAGCCGTGATCGGAGGAGCGATGCCGAGAGGCGCACCGATGGGCACGGTAGGCAGGTTTGCGTTGGGGAGACGGACCAGCTGGCCGAGCTGGTCGACTAGTGGGGGCTGGTAGGGCGACGACGGCTCACCATCGCGGTTATAGGCGGCGGCCACCATGGGCTCCATCACCGGGTCCAACTGATCCGCCAGTTGATTTGGCAGTCCAGAATTTCGGAGCATCGTTGTGATGGCTAGCTCGTTATGCGGGACGCGGTACGTCGTCGTGGTGGCACCCCTGCTGTTGGTCGTCACGGTGACGTTCTCCGCCGGAATGCTGGCCGGGTCCGAGAACGCCACCATGGTGTGGTTAAGGCCCATCCCCGAATTGACGACAGCAAGGAGATTCCCCCAGCGGTCAGGCGGATCGCCGACAAAATCGTATTCGCTCACGAGGTTAACGGTGTTGTACTGGCTCTCCACCGGAGGCGGCACGGTGTAGTCGAAATAGGGAAGGTGAGTACCGGGCTTGAAGAGCCGCCTGAGGACAATCGCGGGGTCACTGACCTTGATGAACGTGATCTGATCTGCGGGTGGCGCGGTCGGATCGTTCGCTAGCCGCAGCTGCTCTTCGGTCATCACCTCAGAACCCTGTGACAGCCCGACGATGGTCATCGGGCCTTCGGTGCCACGGATCGCTGCGTCGAGATTGTCCGCCCCTGCGGCCACAGACTCACCCACCGACGTCCCACCGGAAACGCTCGTCGGATTGGCCGCCGGATAGCTAATGATCACCGGGGTGGCGCCGGGATCGCCAGGATTGTTGGTGACGAGCCCATTGTTGTAGTACTTCGCGGCGATCTGGGGCACCCATTCGGGCTTGAAGTGATAAAACTGTTTCGCTGGCCCGTCGGGGGGCGCGGTGCCGGGAACTATCAACACGGAGTCGCCCGCCGCCACACCATCACCCAGGAATACCGTCGAACCAACGAATCCCGCCGTGATGGCTCCGACGAGTAGTTTCTTCACATTTCCTCCCATAAAGCGCCGCCGACTAGCGCTACCACCCACAACCTTACCCACTGGAAGACCATCTTTGGCGCCTTTGCCGGCCGGTGCAGCAACGATTCTAACGCCTTTCAGAAAAAGCGACCTTGGTTTGGATGTTTCTTCGAGCCCAAAAGTTTCGACGCGACCGACGCGACCTCTGCCGACATCGCCACGGTAGCCGGGCAAACCATCACCGCACCCTTGGGACGCGCCAGCCGATCGTCTACTCAAAGACCACTCACTCCGAGCACAACCATGAAGACGCCCACCGCCGCCACCAACGTGGCCATATTCCGGCGAGGGCGAGACTGGAGCCATGCGTGGAACGCCGCCATGAACTCAAGCGTCTTGCGCGGCGCCACCAGGTAGCTAACAAGCGGAATCTCCACCAGCGTGAACGCAACGACGTTGAACATGAGAAGTGCTTGCGCCTGAGCCACCGGCGATGCTCCGGACACGAGAATCACAGCTACTGCACCCATGTAGTTGGCGGACGGCAATGCGGTCGCTAGCCCGCTCACGCCCGCCACCCATAGGGAACGGCCCTGAAGGAGGTGCCACGTACGTGTCGACAGCCTGGCCAGGCCTCTCGGGTTCGGCGTCGATTCGACCAGCAGCACGCCCGCGTCGCCTCCGATTGCCGCGCCGACCGGGCGCCGGTGGATGAGGTTGCGCGCGCCGAGGTTTGCCGCAATACCGGCGGCGACGAGGAGAGCAATCAGCCCGACCGCCATCTGAACCTTGGGCACCGTGAGGTGGCGAGGGGCCAACGGCGCGGCCCGAAAGATGAATAGGACGAGCAGGCCTCCCCCGAGACCCATCGCGAAACCACCGCACAAGAACGCCAGCAGTTGCAGCACCGGACGTGGCCTATTCAGCATGAGAACCGCTAAGCCGATCCG
The DNA here is from genome assembly GCA_963848855.1 of uncultured Actinomycetota bacterium. Classification (GTDB taxonomy): domain Bacteria; phylum Actinomycetota; class Actinomycetes; order Mycobacteriales; family Mycobacteriaceae; genus Mycobacterium. Next base: position 1,233,470 of record CAWKFL010000012.1, on the reverse strand, counting down.
CACCGGTTCAAAGATCACCGCGACGGCCATAACGAGCACGGTCGTCAACATATCGGGACCGTACTCCCCTTCCGGCAGCTTTGCTCAGTAATCCCGCGTGACCGCTGCACGTCGCGGAATGTGACGGCTCGGACCGCTCGGTGCCGCCAGGCGGGAGGGCCGAGGAAACACGAAGCGAGGCGCTACAGTACTTGGCGTCGGTTCGGCTGTCGCTGGCTGGCCACTCGCCAGCGACACAACGATGCGCATGACCCACTGGTTCGCTTGTGGATCGTCGTCGGCAATTCCAGTGAGGTCGGCTGCCAGGCGGCTCAGTATTTGCGATGCGTCCAGGTCGGTTAGTTCGGGAGAACACATACGGCTCGCCTGCGCGTGATATCGCCTGCGACATCTCAAAGCGCAGGATAAGCCAGTTTGGCCTCGTCGGGTCCACGCTATGAGGGTGCTCCACGCATGAGCACTGCCAGGAAGAGGTGGACCCAATGGCCGAATCGAACGTGCCGCAGCAGCCGCCGTCAGGTCGTCTGGTGCGGCGCAGCCTGGGCATGTTGCGTCCGGTCCGCGGCCTCATCGTCGTTTCGGCCATTGTCGGAGCGATCGCCGCCGCGTTGCCCTACGTCACCGCCGCCGCGTTCGGACCCATGATGCAGGTCGTCGCCGACGCGGGTGCGAGCGGAAACCTGAGCGGGGTATGGGATCTGCGCGGCCCACTGGTCGCCCGTGAGGACGGTCTGCTTCGTTCGTTTGCCGCCCCGGTTCCGTTTGCGGTGCTCCTCGCCACGTGGACGGTCTCGCTGTTGTTGACCCAGCTGATGTATTTCGTGAACGCCTGGGTGGGCGTGAAGGTGGAAACGGCGCTCGTCACCGATATCCGGCAACGCGTCCACGACCACCTCCAGACGCTGTCGCTGGATTTCTTCGCCAAGTCGAGCAGCGGTGCGCTGATTCCGCGTGTGACGGTCGAATCCGCTGGTGTGCAACGTCTTCTGACCGACTGCCTGTTAGCCCCCATCATCGACGCCATCGTACTGATCGCCGCGATCGCCTATCTGCTGGCCGTGTCGTGGCAGATGACTGTCGCCGCCCTGGCGCTCACACCGCTTGCCTTGTTCACGCTGAAATTCGCAGGACGCCGCGTCCAGGCCGCAACCCATCGGGTGATGGACGCCGACCGCGTGATGTCCGGCGAGCTCGAGCAGACGGTGAACGGGATCGCCGAGATCCAGATGTTCAACGCCCAATCCATCCGTAGTAAGCGTTTTCAGGAAGCGTCGGAGGACACCGCGAAAAGTTCCGCAACGAGCGTGATCTGGATGCAGGCCACGGCCAACGGTTCCCAGTCTTTCGTTGCACTCAGCACGGTGGTGGTCTTGCTGGTTGGCGTCGGCTTCAGCTCCAGCTTCGGCCTGACGTTCGCCGGCCTGATGGTGTACGCCGCCATGGTCCCGACGATGCTCGGTGCGGCCCAACGGGTTATGGGCGCCTACACCGTGTACCAAACCGTCGCGCCGAACGCGGCGTCGACCTACGAACTGCTCGACACCCGGCCGTCGGTTCAGGAACGCGCTGTCGCAGCCCCACTCGGCGAGGTGCACGGCAACGTCGTCTTCGAGGATGTGGCGTTCGGGTACACGCCCGAGCAGAAGGTGCTAGACGAGCTGACCTTCTCGATCAGGGAAGGCGAGACGGTGGCCCTGGTGGGCGGCATCGGATCGGGCAAGTCGACCATCTTCAACCTGCTTCTGCGGTTCCTGGACCCGCAGCGGGGCCGAGTACTGCTCGACGGTCATGACATTGGCGGCGTGACCATCGCCTCGCTGCGCGAGCACGTGTCCAAACTCGCCCAGTTTCCGTTCTTCGTCAAGAACACGATTCGCGAGAACATCCGGCTGGCACGGCCGGAGGCCAGCAACGCCGAGATCGAGGAGGCGTGCAGAAACGCCAACGTCCACTCGGTGATCGTGGACCCGATGAAGCTGCGCGACGGTTACGACACGGTGGTCGATGTGCAGGTGCCGTCCGGCGGCCAGAAGCGCCTGATCGCATTGGGGCGGTGCCTTTTGCGCAAACCCGAGGTCCTGCTCCTCGACGAGCCGACCGAGAACCTCGACGCTGATCAGCGGGCCAGGCTGACCGGTGTGATCCGCAACTATGCCCGCGACCGCACCTGCATCGTCATCAGCCACGACATGGACTTCATTGCCGCCGTTGCCGATCGAATACTTGTGCTCGAACACGGACGAATTGCCCAGGCCGGCGATCACCACACATTGATGGCCGAAGGTGGGCTGTACAAACGCCTGTACGAGGCGCAGAACGTCGACCCCGATCTTGTCTACCCGACACCTGTGCATTCGTAGCTTCTGCGCGTTAAGGTTTTCTCTGCTTTCTGAGGGATCTCTATGCCTTCGCCATCTCGACGCGCGCCCGCATGGGCGCTGTGTCAGCATTTGGGCGTGGGTCTAATGAGACACGCAACTTTTGTTGCGGCTGCAGCAGCGGCGACATCGGTGATGCAATTCGCGGCGATACCGTCGGCCCGCGCGGCACCATGCCCCGATGCCGAGGTGGTATTCGCCCGCGGCACCACCGAACTGCCGGGCGTCGGGCCTACGGGAGACGCATTTGTCGACGCGTTGCGCACCCAGATCGGCGCGAAGTCGCTCGGGGTGTATGGCGTCGATTACCCCGCCACTACCGATTTCCCGACCGCTGTCCAAGGAATTGCGGACGCACGCGCACACATTCTGGCGACCGCCGCAAATTGCCCTAACACCAAGATGGTGCTCGGCGGATTCTCCCAAGGCGCTGCCGTCATGGGCTTCGTCACCGCAAGCATTGTCCCCGATGGCGTTTCACCCGAAGACGTACCGGCGCCCATGCCACCCGATGTGGCTAATCACGTCGCCGCTGTCGCGCTCTTCGGAAAACCGTCGGAGCGCTTCATGCGTGCGATCAATGACCCGGACGTCGTCGTAGGCCCGAACTATGCCGCCAAGGCCATCGATTTGTGCGTCGAAGACGACCTGGTGTGCGACCCCGAAGGCAGGAGCTTCTCCGCGCACAATCAGTATGCCGACGCTGGCCTGGTGGATCAGGGAGCGACGTTCGCCGCGCAGAAACTCGAGTTGAGCTGGGCCGCCGATGCGGCCGCAGGCACGACCTCGCCCACGGCACCGCAGCCGACGCCCGCACCGTCGCCGCTTTCCGCGCTCGGGCCGGGTGGGGCGCCCTCACAACACGCTGGGCCGACAGCCCAGGCACTTCCTGGTCCTGCGCCTCTTCCAGGCCCTGCCCCCGCCCCTGCGCCTGCGCCGCCGCCCGTCGCGCCGTTGGCGTGATTGCTAGGGGTTACGAACGCAGTCGTAGGTCAGCGTGATGTCGGGGCCGAGTTCGACGACCTCGAACTGCTCGGGCGTGATCGCGCCGAACGTCTGCGCATCGATACCCAGCTGCGACCACTTGGCGGTGCTGGTCCGATCGTCTGCGAACGTCAGCGGCACCTGACCGCCGTCGGACAAGAGCATCCCGTGGGTCTTGAGCGCCCTGAGAACGACCTTCTGCGGTTCGGTGTAGCCCGATTCGTCGAAATCGGCCTTCAGCCGGAACCGCACGCCGAACGGTGGTGCATTGGGGTCCGTGCTTTCCGGCGCACCGGCATGGCTCGCCGGATGCACGTAGACGCCGGCCTTGATCCGGTCGTTGGGCAGGATGAACCGCAGCGCGTGATCGATTGAGCCCGAAGCGACTTCGTCGGCGGTCGGTGTCATTGCGGCAATCGGGAAGCCGCCTGCGTCCGCGGCCGTGCACTGGTCGCCGCGCAGGTTATCCGGGTACTGCTTGTCCAGGTCCCATACGAAGAGGCCCCTGGTCTTGATGTCCTGGCCCTCCTGGGTCGCCTGGTACGTCTCGTACAGCTTTCGCCCGTCGCGGTCGACGACGAGCAGTTGGCAGTCACCCTGGCCGGCCGTGTTCCCGGAGATGTCGCACGTCAGATCCGCGGAACCGCCGATGTTGGCGTTGGCCGGCACCGGCATCTGCGCGGGCACGGCGTGGCAGTCGGGACCGCCGAAGCAGTAGTCCTCCGTTCCGATCACCCCGGTCTGGGCGGTGTCGGTGTCGGCGAAGAAGACCGGTATCGAGAAGTCGATGCGCAGCGCATTGTCGGTGCCCCAACCACCCATGCCGCTGAGCGCAGCGATGATCGCGTCGCTGCGCCCAGACGTCGGGGCACCGGAGACGTCCGTCGTCCATGGTTGGGCGCCGCTGAACAGCGCACCGTCGGCGACGGCCTGAGGTGCGGGCGGCGCGGAGGACGACGACGAGGGTGCCGGGGCGGCGTCGGTGTCCATCGGGTCGCCCTCTCGATCGCTGTTGAGGCCGACCGCGGTGACGGCGACGGCGACGGCGACGACAGCCAACACGGCGGCCAGCGCGGTGTAGAGGTTTCTGCGGCGCCGCGGCGCCGGCTGGGCGGGCGGCGGCGGGGGCGGCCCCTGCTGCGCCGGCGGCCTGTACTGGGTGGCGGCGACAAGCGTGGCGTCATTCGATGGATTCCGCGCGGATGGACCGGCGGGCTGGGCCGGCAGCGGTCGCTGCGGGAGGGTGATGGCTTCGCTTGCGGCGGTGGCGAGATCCTTTGTGCTGCCGTAACGATGACCGGGTTCCTTGGCCATCCCGGTGGTGATGACGTGGTCCATCGCCTGCGGAACCTGGGGCAGAACCGCGGAGGGTTTCGGGGGCGGCTGCAACATGTGAGCCGTCGCGATCTGCTCAAGGGTGCGCCCAGGGAAGGGCAGTCGGCCGGTTAGCGCTTGATACAAGACACACGTCAGCGCGTAGACATCGGCGCGCGCATCGGCGTCCCCGGTTTGGAATCGCTCCGGGGCCATGTAGGCCCAGGTGCCGACCGCGGCGCCAGTATCGGTCAACCCGCCTTCTCCTGCGGCACGGGCGATGCCGAAGTCGATCAGATAGGCGAAGTCGTCCTCTGTGACGAGGATGTTCGACGGCTTGACGTCGCGGTGCACCAGCCCGATCCGGTGGGCGGCGAACAGAGCCGACGCGATCTGCTCGATGATCTTGATAGCCCGCGACGGCGACAGCGGACCAGACATCAGCAGCGTTTCCAGGTCCTGGCCCTCGATGAGCCGCATGTTCACGAACAGGCGACCATCGATCTCACCGAAGTCGTGAATCGGCACGATATGGGGGTCGTTGAGCCCCGCCGCCGCTCGCGCCTCGCGGCGGAACCTTTCCTGGAACTTCTGATCGTTGGCCAGGTGGGCGGGCAGTACTTTCACCGCCACCACGCGGTCGGTCACCGTGTCGTAGGCACGCCACACGTCGCCCATCCCGCCGCGCCCCAACAATTCGATCAGTCGGTAGCGACCGAACGGTGTGCCTTCCAAGTCCGCCTCCCCCACGACTTTGCTGGCAACCATAAGCCGCGACAGTTGCTCCACGTGCGGAAAGCTGTTGATCGACGCGTGATCTACTGCTGCCGCTGGTGGTCAATGCGGTTTCATCGCGGGCGGGGATCCTCGCGGGCCGGCTTCTGACGCGTTGCGGCCACCAGAACCACTTGCCCAGCAGGGCCGCGACCGCAGGCGTCATGAACGACCGCACGATCAGGGTGTCGAACAACAGGCCGAGCGCGATGGTGGTGCCCTCCTGGCCCATGATGCGCAGCTCGCTGAACGCGAACGACGCCATCGTGAAGGCGAACACGAGGCCTGCCGACGTCACCACGGACCCGGTGCCCGCCATCGCGCGGATGATGCCCGTCTTCAAGCCCCCGTGGATCTCTTCCTTGAACCGGGACACCAGCAGCAGGTTGTAGTCAGACCCCACCGCCAACGGCTGCCTCGACGGATTGCACGTCAACTTCACCAACTCGGCCGACGCCTACCTGCCCGGCGGTGTGGTCGAGCTGTCGCTGGAGGCATTCGACGAGTTCATGCGCGTCAACACGCGCGGGTTCGTGATTTGCGCCAAGCACGCGGTTCCCGCGATGATCGAAGCCGGCGGCGGTTCGATGTGTTCACCGCGTCGATCGACGCTTACAACGGCGCAGGCACCCGAGTGTCGTATGCGATGAGCAAGGCCGCGGAGTTGGCGCTGATGCGTCACATCGCCCGCCGCTACGGCCCGAAGGGCATCCGTGCCAACGCCATCGCGCCCGGCCTGATCTGGCATTACAAATTCGACGAGGGACCGGTGCCCGATGGCGTGGTCGACCAGGCCAGTGCTCGCCAGATGATCAAGTCCCGGTTCGGCACCCCGGCCGATGTCGCCGCACTGGCGGCGCTGCTGCTCTCCGACGACGGCAGCTTCATCACTGCCCAGACGATCAGCGTGGACGGCGGCGTGACGTTCCGCCCGTAGGGCTCAGCGGTAGGACACCTCGCCGCCGCCGGAGCGGTAGTAGACCTCACCGCCGGTGGGATAGCCGCCTCCGGTGGTGGTGACGTGGACGTGGTCGTAGTGGCCGTAGCCGCCAGCGCGCTGGCCACCGTTGGGCGTGTAGTAGACGCCACGCCAGATCGCGTCCTGCATCCCGAACCGGGCCGCGTTCTTGAGCACGTACTCGACGATCTGGTTTCCGAGCGCGATGCCCTCGGCGGTGCCGGGGTTGGGGATCATGACGTCGATCGCCAATCCGTTGGGGTGCCACCTCAGCGCGTCCGGACGGACCCCACCGATCTGGAGGATCTCGGGGAACGTCGCGCTGATGGCGCGCGCCGCCAAGATGGTTCTGACCTGCAGCCCCCGCTCCGAAGCGACCCCGGGAAGTAGCGGTTTCGGCGGAATCACAACGCGATACCTGGATGCCGACATCGCTTGTCCGGGAACAGGATTCGCGTTCGACGTCACACCGGACGGAGCCGAAAGGAATGCGGCGGGCGCCGCTGCGACGATCTCGACGCAGCACGGCGGGCCCTCTTCAACGACGGGCTTGGGTTTGGGCGGGGCGGCGTGGGGATGCATATCCGCTCCGGCGGCGAAGAACATGGCGGCCGGGGCGATCAGTGCAGCCAGGCCTACTGGCGGCTTGCGCCGCTCCTTGGCTAATGAGTGCCGACCCACAGAAGCACAATACGGACAAATCAAGGAATAATCACATTTCTATAAACATCCGATCGTCGCCTGGACACAGTAAAGCCCGTCTCTAAGGTGCTTGACCTGGAAAAACAGGTTTATCGGGCGGTGCCGACAATGCTGCACGCAGATAACGGGGGTTGTGATGAACGACGGTGTCGGACCGGCAGCTTCAGTCGCGACACGGGATGGTCGGACTCTTGCGTACGTCGAGGTCGGTGACCCGAGCGGGCCGCTCGTCATTCACAACCACGGCGGACCCGGCAGCCGTCTCGAGGCGCATCTGTTCGCGGAGACCGCAACCAAGCATCGGCTCCATTTCGTGTGCGTCGACCGCCCCGGCATGGGACGGTCCAGTCCCCAGCGGGCCCGCACCTTCGCCGGGTGGGCGGACGACCTGTTGGCGGTCGCGGATGCGCTGGGACACGACGAGTTCGGGGTGACGGGTTGGTCGGAGGGTGGCCCGTACGCTCTTGCGGCCGCCGCATACATCGATCCCGGTCGATTGCGCCATGTCAGCAGCATCGCGGGAGGAAGCTACGGCGCGTTCGGCGACAACTGGGCTGCGGATCAGCTGTCGAAAGCCGATGCGTTCGGAGGGGCCATCGCACTTCGGTTCAGGCCCGGCTTCCGGCTCATGTACGCGGCGTTGGGCGTGTCCGCCAAACGCTTCCGCGGCAGCTTCTACAAACAAGTGCGCAAGGCGCTCAACACTTACGACCAACAGATTCTGAGCCGGCCAGGCGTCGAATCCGCATTTTGCGATGAATGCGCCGAATGCTTTGCTCAGAGCTCCGAGGGACTCGTTCGTGACGCGGAGCTGCTGTACCGAAATTGGGCGTTCGACGTTTCAAAAATCGAGCGCCCGGTCCACATGTGGCAGGGTACGGACGATCGACTGGTCGCCGAATCCATCAATAAGGCGGTCGCCGACCGCATGCCGGGAGCGGTGTGGCACCGGGTCGACGGCGCCGGTCACTTCGTTGCTGTCGGCTCGGCCGACGACGTGTTCGGGATCGCCGCGGAGGAGCTGGGCGCATAGTCGCGCCGACCTTGGGTAGTCTCGACCCGACTGTAGTCAGATCGGAAGCAACACCATGGACCTCGTGCTCGGTCTCTCAATCGGGACCACAGCCATCCAGTGGGTGCTTGTCGAAGGCGCCTCCGGTGAGGGCGACACCATCGACAGCGGCACAGTCGAAGTCGCGACACTTGATCCCGCCGCGCTATCGGACCCATTCCCCCTCGCCGACGCCGGTGACCGATTCCATGCCGTCGGCATCACCTGGGCCACCGAGGCCGAAGCCACAGCCACGGCCGTCATGGAGACGCTGGCCGCCAGGATCGGTGAAAACGTCATCGCGGTCTCGGAGGTCGAAGCCGCCGAGTCGCTGGCCAGCGGCATCAGAAGCATCGCCGGATACGACGACCTTGCCGTTTGCATCGTCGAGGCCGACGCCGCCGTCCTCGCGGTCGTCTCCGGCGGCGCCGTGATCGTGGATCGCATCGAGCGGCCACAGGACGATCCGGAAGCCGCCGAACTGGCCAGCAGCGTGCTCGACGGGCTCGACGACGACGATTCACCGAGGGATGCCGTATTCGTCCTCGGTTCGGCCGATGACGTCGATGCGGTGGTATCCGCCGTCGAAAATGCGACGGAGTCGCCGGTCATCTCCGCGGCCGAAGCCCACCTGGCGCTCGCCCGCGGCGCAGCGCTGGCGTCGGCGCATGCCGTCAACGGTCTGGACGCGCAACTGGTGCGTCGGCCGCTCAGGTCCAGAATCGGTGCGCTGAGTTCCGTTGTCGCCGCGGCGGTGTTGACCCTCGTCGTCTCGGTATCTGTCGCGTTGGGGCTCCGCTTGACATCGGATTCGGATGATCGGCAAGAGGCCGCCAATTCGGCGGCAGGCATCACCGCCGAGGCTGCGGGCACACCGGCGAAGGTGCACGCGGCGCCACCGTCGGTTCCGCTCGAGGACGCCGCGCAGGTCGTCGCGAAGACGATCGCGGTCGCCGCGCCGCCGGCCCCCCAGGCCGCTCCCGTGGCGGAACCGGCGCCCGCGCCTGCTACGTTCCGCCCGCGCCCGCGTATGTCCCGCCTGCCCCCGCTTATGTGCCGCCCGCGCCGCCGCCGGCATACGTGCCGCCGCCCAATTACGTGCCGCCTGCTCCTCCGCAGCCGCGACTGCGAGATCGGATCATCGAGCGCATCCCGATCATCAACCGGTTTCACGAGCCGGAGTATCAGTACCCGCAGTAGCGTTGGCGGGCCTGTTTGAGGCGACCGCGCTGGTTGTTGTCGCGGTTGCGTTCGTAAACCAGGCGCAGCCCATCGAGCGTCAAGTTCGGTTCGTAGTGCTCGACGGTGGTCATGTCGGGCAACAGCAGCGGCGCGATGTGACCCGTGGCAACGACGGCGACGTCGTCGCCGGCGAAACCGTCGACGTCCGCGCGGATGCGGCGCACCAATCCATCGACCAGACCGGCGAATCCGAAGACCGCGCCCGCCTGCATGCATTCGACGGTGTTCTTGCCGACCACCGACCGCGGCCGGGCCAACTCGACCCGGCGCAGCGCCGCGCCGCGCGCCGCCGCGGCGTCGGATGACACCTCGACGCCGGGTGCGATTGCACCGCCGAGGAATTCGCCCTTGGCCGAGACCACATCGACGACGATGGACGATCCGAAGTCGACAACGATCGCGGCGGTGCCGTACTTCTGGTAGGCAGCGAGGCAGTTGACGATCCGGTCCGCGCCGACCTCCTTGGGGTTGTCGACGAGCAGCGGAATGCCGGTGCGCACACCGGGTTCGATCAGAACGTGCGGCATCGACGGCCAGTACTGGCTCAGCATCTCGCGCAGTTCATGGAGTACCGAGGGAACGGTGGACAACCCGGTCGCACCGGTCAGCTGATCGGCGTCATCGCCGATCAGGCCGTCGATGGTCAGCGCCAGCTCGTCGGCGGTCACTTCGGACTCGGTGCGAATACGCCAGTGCTGCACCACTTTCGCGTGAGCACCGGAGCCCGAGATCAGCCCCACGACGGTGTGGGTGTTGCGGACGTCGATTGCGAGCAGCACGATCTACCGCGGCGACATCAGCTCGGCCACGTCGGCCGGCACGTAGGCGGGATCGTGGGCGTGCTCACCGAGGTCGATTCGCTTGTTGTCGGCGTCGACGAACACCACCTTCGGTTGAAAGGCGCGGGCCTCGGCGTCCTCCATCGCGCCGTACGCGATCAGGATCACCAGGTCGCCTGGGTGCACCAGATGCGCTGCGGCGCCGTTGATGCCGATCACCCCGCTGCCGCGCTGACCGGTGATCGCGTAGGTGACCAGCCGCGCGCCGTTGTCGATGTCGACGATGGTGACCTGCTCACCCTCGAGCAGATCCGCCGCATCCATCAGGTCGGCGTCGATGGTCACCGAGCCGACGTAGTGCAGGTCGGCCTGCGTCACCGTGGCTCGATGAATCTTCGATTTCAACATGGTGCGTAGCATCAATTCCTCCAAGGCAATTCGTGGCTTACGTCAGACCCCACCCGTGGGTGTCCGTCGGTGCCTGCGGTCGCTCCGATGTCGATGGCGATGTTGTCCAAGAGCCTGGTGCCACCGAGCCGCGCGGCCAGCACCATGCGGCCGATGCCCTCTGCGGGCGCGGGGCCCAGCATCGGGTCACGCACTTCCAGGTAGTCGACGTCGATGGCGGGCACCTCGTCGAGCACGGCACGAGCGGCGTCGAGCGCCGCCTCTATTCCGCCGGACGCCGCGTACATTCCCGCCAGCAGCGCTGCCGACAACGCGCCTGCCTGGTCGCGCTCGTCTTCGTCGAGATAGCGGTTGCGCGACGACATCGCCAGCCCGTCGGCTTCGCGCACGGTGGGAACGCCGACGATCTGCACATCGACGTTGAGGTCGGCCACCATCTGCCTGATCAGCACCAGCTGCTGGTAGTCCTTCTCACCGAAGAACGCACGGTCGGGGCGGACGATCTGAAGCAGTTTGAGCACGACGGTGAGCACGCCGGCGAAATGCGTTGGGCGAGCTTCACCTTCGAGTTCGGCACCCAGCGGGCCGGGATGCACCGAGGTGCGCCTGCCGTCCGGATACATGTCTGCGGCGGTAGGCGTGAACGCGATCTCGACGCCCTCGGCGCGCAGCGCTGCGAGATCGTCGTCGAGGGCGCGGGGGTAGGCATCGAGGTCCTCGCCCGCGCCGAACTGCAACGGGTTGACGAAGATCGACGCGACGACGACGGCGCCCTGCACCCGCTTGGCGGTTCGGATCAGCGTCAGATGGCCTTCGTGCAGTGCGCCCATCGTCGGCACCAGCATCACCCTGCGCCCGGTGCTTCGCAGCGCCCGTGTCACGTCGGAAACGTCGCGCGGGCTGGAATAGACATTGAGATCACTGGCTGTGAAACCCGGCTTGCGATCGATCATGACTGTCCCGTTTCGGTCAGTACCGCGAACACATCCTGTGGGGCATGTGCACGCTGTGCGGTGCGTAGCGAGTTGGCCCGATATGCCTGGGCGAGTTGAGGATCGACTTCGGCGAGCGCTTGCAGGTGGCCCGCCACCGCCGCCGCGTCGCCGCGGGCGACCGGCCCGGTCAGTGCCGCCTGTCCGCGCTGCAGCGCGTTCTCCAGCGACGCCCGCGCCAGAGGCGCGATGACACGCTCGGCGATACCGCCGGGTGCGTCGCCGACCAGTTCCTGGCCGAGCAGCTCCTGCCCCCACAGCGCCGCGCGCAGCGCCTCGACCGCGTCGAGCAGCACCGTCACGACGTGATTGCTCGCGTGCGCAAGCGCCGCGTGGTACAGCGTGCGGGCGTCCTCGCGCACACGGAACGGCTCGCCGCCGATCTCCAGCACCAGTGACTGTGCGATCGCGTAGCCGACCTCGTCCGCGGCCGTGATCCCGTAGCACGCGTTGAGTACGCGGTCGATGTCCTCGTCCGACCCCGTGAACGTCATCGCGGGGTGGATCGCGAGCGGGATGCAGCCCTGCTCGGTGAGCGGCGCCAGCACGCCGATGCCGTTGGCTCCTGAGGTGTGCACGACGATGGTGCCCGGTCGAACCGACTCGGTCGCCGCGAGGCCGGCGACAAGGGATTCGAGCTCAGCGTCGGGAACCGCGAGCAGCAATAGCTCCGCACGCCCGGCGACCTCGTCGGGCGGCAGCACCGCGGTGTCGGGTAGCCGAAGCTCGGCGCGCTGCCGCGACGCCCGCGATACCGCACTGCATGCGACCACCACGTGTTCGGCCCGCTCCAACGCCACACCAAGCGCGGTACCCACCCGACCAGCGGAAATGATGCCAATCGAGAGCCGCGCCGGCCGTAGCCCGTCATGGGGTGCCGACGCACGCGCAGGGGGCTGCTCCATTGCAGGCGACCTCGCAAGTTCTGTGGCTTCTTCGTTCCGGTCCCGCGCTGCGGGTACCGGACGGTCGCCCCAAAGGTTATCTCACTCCTCGCGGCGGCGGCGACGGCCGCCTCCCGACGACGTTGCCTGCAGTCTGGCCAGCAGCTCGGCGACCGACTGCCCGCCGGTCTGCTCGGCGTCGGTCTGGTCGTCGGCGCTGCGGTGGCGCGGCGGTGCCGGAGTCGCCTCGTCCTCCGGCTCGGGATGAGGCGGCGATTGTGGGGACTCGGCTGCCAACGTGGGAGGCGGGCGCCCTGGATCGGCGGCCTCGGGTCCTACGGAGTGACGACCGCGGCGGGATTCGGCAGCCGTCGTGGACATCGCCGGCTGAGCCGGCGCATGAACGTCAGCCGGCTGAGCCGGCGCATGAACGTCAGCCGGCTGAGCCGGCGCATGAACGTCAGCCGGCTGAGCCGGCGCATGAACGTCAGCCGGCTGAGCCGGCGCATGAACGTCAGCCGGCTGGGCCGGCGCATGATCCTCACCCAGCTGAGGCTCGGCTGGCTCGGCGGGTGCTTGAACTTCGGCAGGCTCAGCCGACGCAGGCGCTTCGGCGGCTTCGGCTGCTCTTCGCCTGCCGACGTAGTCGCTCGCTGACCCGTTCTCCACGGGCGGCGAGACCCAGTTGCTGCCGGGCGCTCCTGCGGGAATCCACTGCCCCTCTGCAGGCACCGGCTGCCATTCGGTGGGCGGTGGCGCCTGCGGTGCAGGTGGCGGCTCGGGCTGCGGGGGTGGCGCGGGTTGTTCTGGTGGCTCCCAAGGGATTTGGGGCTCAGGTGCCCGCTCGGCAACCGGCACCGGCGCAGGCTCGGCAACCGGCACCGGCGCAGGCTCGGGCTGCGGCGGTGGCGCGGGTTGTTCTGGTGGCTGCCAAGGGATTTGCGGCTCGGGTGCCCGCTCGGCAACTGGTTCGGGCTGCGGGGGCGGCGGTGGAGGCGGAGCCGAATAGGTCACTTGTTCGGCCTCCGACGGCCTGCGATGCGCACCGCCGAATGTCGGCGACGGCGCCCATTCGGGCTCCGGCGGATGGGGTTCTTCTGGCACGTCGATGATCGGGCTTTCCACCGTGCGATCGTCGGAGAAGTCGCGGTCTTCGGCGTCGATCCGGCTCGAGCTGACCCTGCCGGTGGTTTCGTTGTCGCGGGCCCAGTCGCTGTAAGCGCGGACCGTGGTGCGGTCCGTTTCGATTGCGGGCCGGTGCGACAGATCCGTGTCGAAGAGAATCTCCAAATTCGCTCGCAGCGCTGCCAACTCGGCCCGCAAGCCGGCCACCTCGTCGGCCGCCTGGGCGCGCAGCTCCGAGGCCAGCTCGCGGCGCAACTGCGTTTCGACGTTCAACTCGTATTCACGGCGCGCGGAGATCTCGCGGTCCAACTGCAGGTCGTAAACCAGCTTCAGGTCACGCACCTTGGCCTGGTCCGCATCGCTCTGCCTGCGATAGATGACCGATACGAACGCGGCGACTACCGCGGCCCACAACGCCAGGATGACCGCCAGTTTCAGCAGTTCCACGCGGTTGGTGAACACCAGGGCGGAGCTCGCCGCGATGGCGAGCACCAGCAACACCGTCAACAGCACCCAACCTGGCCTGCGGCCGCCGCGCCGCACGCGCGGGCTGCGAGGCAGATCAGTCATGGGGCGACTGTACCCGCCACAGGTCACCGAGCGTGTCGACCGCTTCGGCGATTCGGCGGGTGCCCACAGCGGTCAGTTAATCCGTCGCGCCATTGGCGTTGTCCGGCGGCTCTTCCGGTGACTTGCAGCAATGCTGAAGCCACAGTGCGGCAATCACCAGCGCGAGCGCACACACCGCGGCGACGACCGCACCAGCGGTATCTTCGCCCGCCACCTTCAGGGTGCTTCGCCGTGGCAAAAGATAGACCAATACTCCAACCCACCAACCCAGTACCAGTGCGCCCACCCACGCCGACGCCTTGGCGATCAACACGGATCGGGCGACTGCCAGCGGATGTAGCCAGCCGGGTCCGTCGCCGATCTCGCCATCGCTGATCTTCGCGCGGATATAGAAGGCCCATCCGCCTTCGGCGATCGCGACCGCGAGCAGAGAGACGCCAGTCAACAACGTGATCGGCGGAAACCATCGATAGGTCAGCGCCACAAGTAGGTAGCCGACGATGGCGGCAAGCACTGTCGCGGCCGTGAGGTCACGCTTGCGGGTCGGTCCCATTAGGCGTCCGAAGCTCCGGCCCCGAGCGCCAGGTCGGTCAGCCTGACCCCGTCACTGTCGACGGCATCCAGTTCGGCGAGCAGTTGGACGATCGGCCGTGGTGCGCCATCGACCGTCAACGTCGCATCGGGGTCGACCGCCAGCCACGGAACCAGCACGAACGCCCTCACGTGCGCCAGCGGATGTGGCAGCGTCAGCTCCGCGTCGCGCGACGTGACCTCCTGTTCGCCGTCGTGGCAGGTGACGATGTCGACGTCGAGGGTGCGCGGGCCCCACCGCTCGCGACGGACCCGATCCGCGGCCTGTTCCAACTCGTGAGCGCGACGCAGCCAGCCGCGGGCGTCGAGCGCAGGGTTGTCGGCGACAAGCACCGCGTTGAGAAACGGGCCCTGCTCGACGCCGCCCCATGCTTCGGTCTCGTAGACCGGCGACACGGCGCGCACGGTGCCGTCGAGCCCGTCGACCACCGATTGCAGACACGCCATCCGGTCGCCGAGATTGGACCCGATGGACAGCACAACAGATGTCATTTGCTCCTCACGTCCGCGGAAGTCACTGCGGACCGCCCCTGCCTCCTCGCCGCGACCGTCGCGCCACCACCGCAACATCGGAGAACGTCAACGGAATCGGCGCGTCGGGTTTGTGAACCACGACCTCGACGGCGTGCACGCGCTCATCGGTCATGACTTCCTCGGCGATCTCTCCTGCGACCGCTTCGATCAGGTTGCGCGGCGGCCCGGCCACAATGTCGGCCGCCCGCTTCGCCAGCGAGCCATAGTCCAGGGTGTCGGCCAGGTCGTCGCTTTCGGCGGCGGTCGCCAGGTCGATCCACACCGTGATGTCGACGACGAAGTCCTGGCCGTCGCGGCGTTCGTGGTCGAACACACCGTGATGTCCGCGAACAGTCAAGCCCCGCAACTCGATTCGGTCAGCCACCGGTCCATGCCTCCAGGACCTTGAGGGCGTCGACTGAAGCACGCACGTCGTGCACGCGCACGCCCCACGCGCCGTGCTGGGCGGCCAGTGCGGAGATCACAGCGGTGGCGGTCTCCCGGCCTGCGGGTGGCCGCGGTACGCCGTCCGCACCGGCAAGCAGCGTGCCGAGGAAGCGCTTTCGGGACGCGCCGACCAGTACCGGGATTCCGGTAGCGACGAGATCGGGCAGCGCGCGCAACAGCGTCCAATTGTGTTGGCCGGTCTTGGCGAAACCGAGGCCCGGGTCGATGATCAGCCTTGCCGGATCGACCCCGGCCGACACTGCTGCGTCGACACTGACCAGCAGTTCCTCGCGAACCTCGGCGACCACATCGCGATACGCGGGCACCTCGTGTGGCCTGACCGCACCGACTGATCGCCAATGCATCAGCACCCATGGCACTTTCGCGTCTGCGAGCAGCGGTGCCATGTTCGGATCCGCCCGGCCGCCGGAAACATCGTTGACGATCGTGGCGCCGTTATCCAATGCCGCCTGCGCGACCTCGGCGTGCATCGTGTCGATGCTCACCGTAATGCCTTGTCCGGAAAGCTCTTTGATCACTGGCAGCACGCGTGCGGTCTCGACCCGCGCGTCGATGCGGGTGGCACCGGGACGCGTCGACTCGCCGCCGACGTCGATGATCGCCGCACCCTCCGCGGCCAGCGCAACACCGTGTTCGACGGCACGGTCACGGTCGAGGAACAGCCCCCCGTCGGAGAATGAGTCGTCGGTGACGTTCACGACCCCCATGACCTGCACGCGCGATGCACTCACTTTCGCAAGATCAGATCCAGCGCCTCGGCTCGCGATGCCGCATCGCATTTGAACTGACCGCGCACCGCCGAAGTGGTGGTGACGGCGCCAGGCTTGCGCACGCCGCGCATCGCCATGCAGAGGTGTTCGGCCTCGATCACGACGATGGCGCCGCGCGGATCCAGCTTGCGCATGAGGGCATCGGCAACCTGTGCGGTCAGCCTCTCCTGTACCTGCGGCCGCTTGGCGTACAGGTCAACGAGGCGTGCGATCTTCGACAGGCCCGTGACCCTGCCGTCTTTGCCGGGGATGTAGCCGACGTGGGCGACGCCGTGGAACGACACCAGATGATGCTCGCAGGTCGAGTACATCGGTATCTGCTTGACCAACACGAGTTCGTCGTGCTGTTCGTCAAAGGTGGTGTCCAGCACCGTGTCCGGGTCGGTGTAGAGCCCGGCGAACATTTCCTTGTACGCCCTCGCCACCCGCGCCGGGGTGTCCTCCAACCCGTGCCGGCTGGGGTCTTCGCCGATCGCGATCAGCAGCTCGCGCACCGCCGCCTCCGCACGCGGTTGATCGAAGAAAGGGGTGGTGAACGTGGTCGAGTGGTTGTTGTGCGACCGCGTCATCGAAGCCTCCGTTGGTTTATCAGCCGTGCGCCGGTGGATTCGACCGGCTGTTGTCCTGCCCCGGCTCGTCGTTCGGGTTCGGCGCTGGTGCGCCGCCGCGCGGTGCGGGCGGTCCGGGCTGCGGGTAGGGCTGATACGGCGGGTAGGGCGGAGGCGCCGACCCGGCGGCGACATTGGGGTTCTGCCAGTGCGGCGGCGGATACCAGTACCCCTGGGGGTGCTGAGGCTGCTGCTGCTGTTGTTGCGGCGGCGGGGGCCAACCGGGAGCGTGCCAGCCTGCCGGGGCACCGTAGTCGGGCTGAGTGGGCCCGTTCGCCGGAACTCCGTTCCCTCCAGAGCCATTGGTGCCGTTCTGGTGCGCGGCATCCGCTGCGGCCTTGGAAGCCTGCGCGATCGCGGCCTTGAACGCAGGCTCAGGCACCGGCTTCGGCCATTCCTCACCGCGCTCGATGGCCAACTCGCCTGGCGTCTTGATCGGCGGCTTGTCGGACGGCACACGGCCGCCGAAGTCGTCGAACATGGTCAGTCGCGGACGCTTCTTCACATCGCCGAAGATCGCCGCGAGCTCGACGCGGTGCAGCGTCTCCTTCTCCAGCAGCTCACCGGCCAGCGTGTCGAGCACGTCGCGGTATTCGGTGAGGATTTCCCACGCCTCGGTGTGTGCGGCCTCGATGAGCTTGCGCACCTCGTCGTCGATGATCTGGGCGACCTCGTGGCTGTAGTCCGCCTGGGTGCCCATGGTGCGGCCGAGGAAGGGGTCGCCGTGTTCGGTGCCGTAACGCACGGCGCCGAGCTTGGAGCTCATGCCGTACTCGGTGACCATCGCGCGGGCGATCTTGGTGGCCTGATCGATATCGGAGGACGCCCCGGTGGTGGGCTCTCGGAACACGAGTTCCTCGGCGGCGCGTCCCCCCATCGCGAAGACCAGACGCGCGATCATCTCCGAGCGGGTCATCAGGCCCTTGTCATCTTCCGGCACGGCCATGGCGTGTCCGCCGGTGCGGCCGCGCGCGAGGATCGTCACCTTATAGATGGGCTCGATGTCGGGCATCGCCCACGCGGCCAGGGTGTGTCCACCCTCGTGGTAGGCGGTGATCTTCTTTTCGTGCTCGCTGATGATGCGGCTCTTGCGGCGCGGCCCGCCGACGACACGGTCGACTGCCTCTTCCAGCGCGGGACCGGTGATGACGGTGCCGTTCTCGCGGGCGGTCAGCAGCGCGGCCTCGTTGATGACGTTGGCGAGGTCGGCGCCTGACATGCCGACGGTCCGCTTGGCCAGGCCGTCGAGGTCGGCGTCGGATGCGATCGGCTTGCCCTGCGAGTGAACGCGCAACACGGCGCGGCGGCCCGCCAGGTCCGGGTTGGAGACCGGGATCTGGCGGTCGAAGCGGCCGGGGCGCAGCAGCGCGGGGTCGAGAATGTCGGGCCGGTTGGTGGCCGCGATCAGAATGACGCCCTGCCGGTCGCCGAAGCCGTCCATCTCGACGAGCAGCTGGTTCAGCGTTTGCTCACGTTCGTCGTGACCGCCGCCGAGGCCCGCGCCGCGCTGGCGGCCGACCGCGTCGATCTCGTCGACGAAGATGATGCAGGGGCTGTTCTGCTTGGCCTGCTCGAACAGGTCGCGCACCCGGGAGGCGCCGACGCCGACGAACATCTCGACGAAGTCGGAACCGGAGATCGTGAAGAACGGAACACCCGCCTCACCGGCGACGGCACGCGCCAGCAGTGTCTTACCGGTGCCCGGCGGGCCGTAGAGCAGCACGCCCTTGGGGATCTTGGCGCCGAGGGCCTGATACCGCGAGGGGTTCTGCAGGAAGTCCTTGATCTCGTAGAGCTCCTCGACCGCCTCGTCGACACCGGCGACATCGGCAAACGTGGTCTTGGGCATGTCCTTGGACAGCTGCTTGGCCCGCGATTTGCCGAAACCGAAGCCCATCCGGCCGCCGGTCTGCATGCGCGAGAACATCACGAACAGGCCGACGAGCAGGAGCAGCGGCAGCAAGTAGATGAGCAGCGAGCCGATCATGCTGCCCTGGTTCACGACGGTATTGGTCTTGGCACCCTTGGCGTTGAGCGCGTCGAACAGCGTGACCGCGTACCCGGTGGGGTACTTCGTGATGATCTTGTCGCTGTCTGCGGTGTCGCCGTTGCCGTTCTTCAGCTCCAAGCGCAGCTGCTGTTCACGGTCGTCGATTTGCGCGCTCTTGACGTTGTCGCTGTTGATCTGGGCCATCGCGACCGACGTGTCAACAGGTTTGTACCCACGGGTGTCGTCGCTGAAGTAGAAGAACGACCAGCCCAGCAACAGCATCACGGCGATCGCGGTGAGCGTGCGGATCACGTTTTTACGATTCATCAATCATCGGCCGCTGTTGGCCAGGTCCTTCCAATACGCGCAGCTGGAATAGTTCAGGCTACCGCTACACCAACGAACTGAGGTTCCCGGCGGGTTCTCGCTTCGTCGAACACAGGCTCGGGTTCGGCTTGGAAGATGCTGGCCGTGCTCACATCGACCGACCGGTTTGTTGCGCCAAATAGCTGACAGGGCTGAGCCCTTCTAAGTCCGGGATCGCTGTGCTTGGCTGAGGCGGTGAGCACACCTACCGAACGGTTAGTTGAGACCAACGGCGTGCAGTTGCGGGTCACCGAGGCAGGCGAGCGCGGCGCGCCGGTCGTGGTGCTGGCCCACGGTTTCCCCGAGCTGGCGTACTCGTGGCGCCACCAGATCGGTGTGCTGGCCGACGCTGGCTACCACGTGCTGGCTCCTGACCAGCGCGGATACGGTGGCTCGTCGAAGCCCGAAGCCATCGCGGACTACAACATCGAGTCGTTGTGCGGCGACATCGTGGGGCTACTGGACGACATCGACGCCGAGAAGGCGGCGATCGTGGGCCACGACTGGGGGGCGCTCGTGGCGTGGAATGCCCCGCTGTTCCACCCCGACCGGTTCGCCGGGGTGGTCGGCCTCAGCGTGCCTCCGGTTCCGCGCCCGCCCGCACCTCCGATACAGATGTGGCGCGAGATCTTCGGCGAGAACTACTTCTACATCATGTACTTCCAGGAGCCGGGCGTCGCCGACGCCGACCTCTCCCGCGACACCGCGACAACCATGCGCAGGATGTTCGGCGGCCTGACATCGTCTGACGACGCGGTCGTACTAGTGGACACCCCGGGCCCACAGGGTTTCGTCGACCGGCTGCCCGAGGCTGGCGCGCTGCCCGACTGGATTTCACAGGACGAGCTCGACCACTACACCGAGGAGTTCACCCGCACCGGGTTCACCGGCGGGCTGAACTGGTATCGCAACTTCGACCTCAACTGGGAGCTCACCGCAAACACCGCGGCCGCAACCATCGCTGTGCCGGCGCTGTTCGTGGCGGGCAGCGCCGATCCGGTGCTCGGTTTCACGCCGCGCGACCGTGTGCGCGATCTCGTCTCTGGGGACTACCTGGAAGTTCTGGTCGAGGGCGCCGGTCATTGGATCCAGCAGGAGCGGCCCGACGTTGTAAACGAGCAGCTGTTGAGCTTTCTGTCTGGATTGGAGCTGAAATGAGTCAACCGCTGAAATTCGGCGTCTTCATCACACCGTTTCATCCTGTCGGTCAATCCCCTACTGTCGCTTTGGAATACGACCTCGAACGCACCGTAGCGCTGGACCGGCTCGGTTACGACGAGGTGTGGTTCGGCGAACACCACTCCGGCGGGTATGAGTTGATCGCCTGCCCCGAGGTCTTCATCGCCGCGGCGGCCGAGCGCACCAAGCACATCCGGCTGGGCACCGGCGTGGTGTCCCTGCCGTACCACCATCCGCTGATGGTGGCTGACCGGTGGGTGCTGCTCGACCACATCACCCGCGGCAGAGTCGTGTTCGGCACCGGGCCGGGCGCACTGCCGTCCGACGCCTACATGATGGGTATCGATCCCGTCGAGCAACGGCGCATGATGCAGGAATCGCTGGAGGCCATCCTCGCCCTGTTCCGAGCCGAGCCGGATGAGCGCATCAGCAGGCACTCCGACTGGTTCACGCTGCGCGACGCCCAGCTGCATATCCGGCCCTACACGTGGCCTTATCCCGAAATATCAACGGCAGCAATGATTTCCCCGTCGGGACCGCGGCTGGCAGGCGCGCTGGGCACGTCGCTGCTTTCGTTGTCGATGTCGGTGCCCGGCGGATATGCCGCACTGGAGAACACCTGGCAGATCGTTTCCGGTCAGGCCGAGAAGTCGGGCAGGGACGAGCCCGACCGATCCGATTGGCGGGTGCTATCGATCGTGCACCTGGCCGACACCCGCGAGCAGGCAATCGAGGACTGCACCTACGGTCTGCAGGATTTCGCGAACTACTTCGGTGCCGCCGGTTTCGTGCCGCTGTCGAATTCCGTTGATGGCGAGCAGCAATCGCCACAGGAGTTCGTCGCAGATTACGCGGCAAAGGGCAACTGCTGCATCGGCACGCCGGGCGATGCGGTCGCCTACATCCAGGACCTGCTCGAACAGTCCGGCGGCTTCGGCACTCTGCTGATCCTCGGACATGACTGGGCGTCGCCGCAGGCGACATACCACTCGTATGAACTGCTCGCACGGGAAGTCATGCCGCACTTCAAAGGTCAGCTCACGGCACCGCGGGCGTCGCACGACTGGGCCAAGGGCATGCGCGACCAACTGCTCGGCCGTGCGGGCGAGGCGATCGTCAAGGCGATCACCGAGCACACAGACGAGCTCAAGGAAAAGGAGCAGGGCTGATGCGCGCGTCGGTCCTCCGGGACGGTCGGATGGTGCTGCGCGACGACGTCCCCGAGCCGGTGCCGGGACCGGGCCAGGTGCTCGTAGTGGTGAAGGCGTGCGGAATCTGTGGCTCCGACCTGCATTTCGCCAAGCACGGCGCGGAGGTCACGGAACTCAACAGCAGCCTCCAGGGCAGCGCGTTCGACGGCCTGCGGCTCGATCTGGATCGCGATATCTTCATGGGCCACGAGTTCAGCGCCGAGGTGCTCGAGGCAGGCCCGGACACTGATGCGCCCGCGCCCGGCACGCTCGTCGCGTCAATGCCGCTACTGCTCACGCCCACCGGTGTCGAGCCGATCGTGTACTCCAACAACGTAATCGGCGGTTATGCCGAACGGATGCTGCTGTCGGCGCCGCTGTTGACGCCGATCCCCAACAGTTTGGACCCGCGACATGCCGCACTCACCGAACCGATGGCCGTCGGCCTGCACGCGGTGAACAAGTCGGCGATCCAACCCGCGGAGACCGCGCTGGTGCTCGGCTGCGGCCCGATCGGCATCGCGGTCATCGCGGCCCTGCGCCTTCGCGGCGTGGAAAACATTGTCGCCGCCGACTATTCGTCGAAGCGACGCGGGCTGGCCGAGGTGGTGGGCGCTACCACGACGGTCGACCCCGCGGAGGGCTCCCCATTCGACGGCACGAGCCCACCGGTCATCTTCGAGGCGGTCGGGGTGCCCGGCATCATCGACGACGTGTTGCGCCGTGCACCCGCCAACGCCCGGGTCGTCGTCGTCGGGGTGTGCATGCAACCCGACACCATCCGCCCGTATTTCGCCATCAACAAGGAGATGGAACTGAAGTTCGTGTTGGGGTATGACCCTGCGGAATTCACCGACTGCCTTCGCGCCATCGCCGAAGGTCGCATCGACGTCGCGCCGCTGATCACCGGGCAGGTCGGGTTGGACGGCATCGGTGGGGCGTTCGATGAATTGGCCCATCCGGATGCGCACTGCAAGGTCCTGGTGACGCCCTGACGGTAGGGTGCCTGGCATGCCGATCGCAGCGAGAGCGAAGTTTCCGACCCGTGCCCTTCTTCTCGCCGCGGTGGGGGTGGCGGCCGCCGTCGGACTCTCGGCCTGCGACGCATCCTCCGGACCGGCACCGTCCTCGGATTCCAACACCAGGCAGGTCACCGTGGTCGGTGCCGGCCAGGTGCAGGGCACGCCGGACACGCTGACCGTCAACACGTCGATCGAGTTCATCGCACCCGACGTCACCGGGGCGATGAACCAGACCAGCGAGCGCCAGCAGGCGCTGATCAACGCGTTGGTGGCGGCGGGCATCGACCGCAAGGACATCAGCACCAGCCAGGTGAGCCTGCAGCCGCAGTTCACGGGCGGCGACACCCCGACCATCATCGGCTACCGCGCAAGCAACACGATCGACGTCAAGATCCGCAAGCTCGACGCGGCCTCCCAGGCGCTTGCGCTGATCGTCAGCGCCGGAGGCGACGCGACCCGGATCAACTCGGTCAGCTACACGATCGAAGACGACTCTCAGCTGGTGAAGGATGCCCGCGCCCGTGCCTTCAACGACGCCAAGGACCGCGCCGAGCAGTACGCACAGCTGTCCGGGCTGAGTCTTGGCAATGTGATCTCAATATCCGAGGCGACGGGGCCGCCGGGGCCGCCTCCGACGCCGGTCCCGTCCTACTCGCGGGAGATGACCGCCGTACCGCTCGAGCCCGGCCAGCAGACCGTCGGCTTCTCGGTGACGGTGATCTGGGAGCTCACCTGACCCGGAACTACGGCTGTTCGTAGACCTTCGGGTCGAGCGTGCCGATGAAGGGTAGGTCGCGGTAGCGCTCGGCGTAGTCCAACCCGTAGCCGACAACGAACTCGTTGGGGATGTCGAAGCCGACGTATTCGATGTCGACGTCGTCGCGCACCGCGTCGGGTTTACGAAGCAGCGCGCACACCCGCAGCGAGCGCGGACGGCGCGTCGCGAGGTTGCGCAACAACCAGGACAGCGTCAGGCCGGAGTCGACGATGTCCTCGACGATCAGCACGTCGCGGTCGTTGATGTCGCGGTCGAGGTCTTTGAGAATGCGGACCACGCCCGACGAGGACGTCGATGAGCCGTAGGAGCTGACCGCCATGAACTCCAGCTGGGTCGGCAGCGGTATCGAACGGGCGAGGTCGGTGACGAAATAGACCGCGCCCTTGAGCACGGTGATGAGCAGGAGGTCCTGTTCGCCGATGATGTCGCGGTACTCCTCGCCGAGCTGTGCGCCGAGCTGGGCGACGCGCGCCTGGATCTCCTCCGACGAGAGCAGCACCGACTTGATGTCACCCGGATAGAGCTCGGGAGGTTGCGCAGACACGAGCACAGCGTGCCATGTGAACCCGTCCGCGACCAACGGGGTGCCTCAGACCGGCTCGGTGTGAAGCGTCAGCATCCCATTTCGGCGTCCCGCGATGAGCCGCCGGCTGCGCAGCGGCGACCCGACAGCCACGCCGCCCTGCCCCCGCCACGCAGTGACGAGGGTGTCCACGCCGCGGATCTGCTTATCCGTCAGGTTGCTGGCACCGCCCGCGATCAGCCACCCGCGAATCACCCTGCGACGGACGGCCTCCGGCAGCGCAGCCAGCCGGGCCGTGTCGAGCCCCTCACCGGTGCCGATTTCGGCTAGCGCCCGGCCGGCCAGATCGTCGAGCGTGTCGGTGTCCTCTCGCAGCGCTGTCGCGGTGCGGGCCAGCGCCTCAGCGACTCCGCCGCCAAGCACCTCCTCCAGCAGCGGCAGAACTTCGGTGCGCAACCGCGTACGGGTGAAGCGGCGGTCGGCGTTGTGCGGGTCATGCCAGGGGGTCAATCCCAGCTCCTCGCACGCGGCATGCGTGACGGCCCGGCGCACTGCGAGCAGCGGGCGACCCCACGGTGGGTCGTACGGCCGCATACCTGCGATCGAGCGGGCACCCGATCCGCGGCCCAAGCCGAGCAGCACCGTCTCGGCCTGATCGTCCAGCGTGTGCGCCAAGAGCACGGGTGCACTTGCGCGGGCCGCGGCCAGTGCGTCGTAGCGCGCCGAGCGAGCAGCGGCTTCGGGGCCGCCCGCAGTGCCGACGTCAACGCAAAGAATCTCGGCGGCAACGCATCCCAGTCTCATTGCCTGGTCGCGTGCCGCGAGAGCCACGGCCCCGGATTCGTGCTGCAGCCGGTGGTCAACGATCAGCGCCGTCGTCGGCTTGGCTGTGGCAGCGACCGCCGTCAATGCGAGTGAGTCTGCGCCGCCGGACAGCGCGACGCACCAGCGTTTGTCGGCGCCGGTGTGATCGCGGGCGAACGCCGCGACCGCCGCCTGCAGCGTGGCTACAGGACCCTGTCGATCCATCGCTGCGGCTCGTCGATTTCGGTTGGCAGCGGCAATGTTTCGGGGCTCGACCAGACGGTGTTGAACCGGGTCATACCGACCTGTGACACCACGTGGTCGACGAACGCCTTGCCGCGGGTGTACTGGCTGAGCTTGGCGTCGAAGCCGAGCAGCGCGCGCACGATCCGCTGCAGCGGCGGTTGCTTGCGTTTGCGTCGCTCGTCGAAACGGCGCCGGATGGTGGTCACCGACGGCACCACAGCGGGACCGACGGCGTCCATCACATGGTCGGCGTGGCCTTCCAGCAAGGTGCCGAGCACCAGCAACTGATCGAGTGCGCGCCGCTGCGGCTCGGCCTGCACGGCACGCAGCAGACCGATCATTCCACCCGAATTCGGTTCCGGTGCAGCGCCATTGCGATTCCGCACGAACTCGGCCAGCCGCCCTGCCACCGCCGCAACATCCTCGCCCGCATCCTCGGTGAGCACCGCAAGCGCTCGCGACATGTGGTCGGCCAACCAGGGGTTGGCCCGGAACTGCACGCGATGCGTCACCTCGTGCAGACATACCCACAACCGGAAGTCGGTTGGCAGCACCCGTAATTGACGTTCGACGGCAATGACGTTCGGATACACCAGAAGCAGTTCCCCGCCGTTGGGCCCGAACGGGTCGTACTGGCCGAGGATGCCCGACGACACAAAGGCCAGAACGGCTCCGGTCTGCGCGCCGGTGATGCGCCCGCTCAGGTAGCCACGGGGCCCTTCGGTGCCGCCCGTCATCACCCTCATGGATTGCGTTGCCGCACGGATCCAGTCGACGCGGTCAACGATGCGGGCCTCGGGAATCTCACCGCCCTCGTTGAGTCCCGTCACCTCGCGCACGGGCAGTTCGGCACTGCGCGACGCCTCAGCCAGTTGCTCGATGACCTGCCTGCGCGTGTAGTCGGTGGCCGCAGGGGCAGGCCTGACCAGCTTGGCGCCGACGCTGGCCGCGAACTGCCAGTCGACGGCGCGGCCGACGGTGAGCTTGGACTTCGTGGCGGGGGTCATGTGCTGCATCCGCATGATCGCAGTATGGCGGCCAGCGCGTCGATGGCCGTGCGGCCGGTCGGGCCCGCGTTGTTCGAGATGAAGGCGAACGTCATCACCCGTCCGCTGGCGTCGGTGACGATACCGGCCAGCGCGTTCGTTGCGGTCAGCGATCCGGTCTTAGCGCGTAGATAGCCGGCCGCGGCGCGGCCCGCGTCGGTGTCGAGGTAGCGGTTGGACAGTGTGCCGCTGCCGCCCGCGATCGGCAGCAGGTCGACCAGCGGCCGCAGCTTGGGTTGGGCGCTGCCTGCCGCCGAGTTCACGACCTCGTCGAGGGTCTCGGCGGTGAGCCGGTCATCGATGGACAGTCCGCTTGAGTCGAGCAGCCGCGAGCCACCGGTGTCGATCTTGGCTTTGTCGAGTTGGCCGAGCACCGCATGGACGGCGCCGTCAAAACTCTGCGGGCGTTTCATCTGGGCTGCGACCTCACGGCCGATCGACTCGGCCATCACGTTGTCGGACGCGTTCATCATCTCGCGTAGCCGTTCCATCAGCGGCGGCGACTGCACCGACGCGATTTCCTGCCCACCGCGCAATCCCGCAGGCAGCACCGTGACCGTAGCGGGGTCGACCTTCAGCGCGACCGCTAGCGCGCGGCCCGCGTCGAGCGCGGGTGTGGTTGACCGTCGCGACTCGACGCTGACGGGCTGGGTGCGCCCGCAGTCGAGCATCACCGATTCCATCGGCGCGATGTCGCCGCCGTCGATGTCGGCCGGATCCCAGCCTGGTGCCATGGTGGGCCCGCTGTAGGAGCTGATGTCGACCTGCACGGTGGTCGCCTTGGTGCCACTGCGGCGGACCTGCTCGGCGAGGTCGCTGATGCGGGCCGCATCGCGGTACCACGTGGCCTGGCCCTTCGGCGCCGCCGACAGTGTCGGGTCGCCACCCCCCTTGAGCACCACCACACCGGGTTGGCCGGTGGTCATCACCCGGGTGGTCAGGCGGGCGTCGCGGTCGAGCGTGAGCAGCGCGGCGGCCGCGGTGAGCACCTTATTCGTCGACGCGGGCTGCATCGGCACGTCGGCGCCCTGGGACCACAGTTGGGCGCCGGTGATCGCGTCGGTGATCCTGCCGGTCAGGGCGCCCAGGTTCGGATCGGCGACCAGCGGGGCGATGGTGGCCGCGAGCCGATCGGGTGTCGGCTTGATTGCGGAGTCGGCGACAGGCACCACGCCGGGGTTAGCGGTCGCAGACGGCGGCGCGGGTGTCGCGGCCGCGGCGTCGCTAGTGGTCCGGCCGGTGGTGAGCACCGCCGCCACCGCTACGACGGCAGCAACCAGCAGCAGCACCGCGACGCCGACGCCGACGTGGGTGGACCGCCGCCACTGGGTGGGCCGCATAATTCTCCTGACTCCGTCCTGCTACAGCAGGGTATCGGTTGTCTGAAGTCGCCGATCAGAGCCGGCGTCTGTGCCCGTCGAACGCGGTCTGCAACAGGCGGCCGTCGAATCCTGCCGATGTCTCGCCGGTGACGGCGCATTGGTAGACGGCGACGCGGAAGATCTCGGTGAGGGCACTCGAGATGATGCCGATCACGATAACGACCGCGACGGCGAGCGCGCCGACGACGATGGCGAGCGCAGTCTGACCGACTCCTGACAGCACGAACGCGGCTGCGGCGCCGAGGAGCACGACCACCATGCCGACCACCATCGTCACCGCCGAGATCGCGACCGTGCCTGTCGCGCCCTCGCCCCACCGCTCCTTGACGACGGCCACCGAGCGCTTGAGCGACCGCACCGGCCCCGCGCCCTCGAGCGCAATCACCGGGACGACGAAGAACGTCGCGATCGCCCACGCTGCCCCGGCGATCCAGACCGCGATCTTGCCGAGTGCGGGCGCACGATCCGCCACCGCCCGAAGAATCAACCCGACGGTGGCCGCCACGAGGCTCCAGCCCACGATGGGGCCGATCCGGTTCATGGCGGCCGAGATACCCTCGCCGACCGTGGTGTCCTCGCCGCGCAGCGAGCGAACCGCGCACGCCGCGAGCGCCACATTGAAGAAGATCGCGAAGAACGTCGTCAGGTAAACCGTCGCTGCGCCCGCAATGTAGTAGACAGGGTCGTTCTGGTTGACGGTGTCGGCTTGTAGTGCGCCCGTCGCGAGCACCGTCGGCGTCCAGATCGCGACCGCGGCAAGGATCGCGAACACGGCCGACAGCATCGGGAAGGTCACCAGCGAACGGTCGCTTCTCAGCACGGCCCAGCTCTGCTTGGTCAGAGTCCAACCGCGTGAGATGCTGCCCGCCACCCTGCAAGCCTATGGTCGTAGGTCGCTCCACTAGGGTGAGTTGACCGTTCCTAGAGATCATGCGAAGGAGCCGCGGCGGTGGAGTTCGAGGTCGTCATCGAGATCCCGAAGGGTTCACGCAACAAGTACGAAGTGGACCACGACACCGGCCGGGTGAAGCTGGACCGCTACCTGTACACGTCGATGGCGTATCCCACCGACTACGGCTTCATCGAAAACACGCTCGGGGAAGACGGCGACCCGCTGGACGCGTTGGTTCTGCTGCCCGAGTCGGTGTTCCCCGGCTGCATCGTCGAGGCCCGACCGGTCGCGATGTTCCAGATGACCGACGAGGCGGGCGGCGACGATAAGGTGCTGTGTGTACCCGCAGGCGACAAGCGGTGGGACCACATCCAGGATCTCGGCGACATCCCGCCGTTCGAGCTGGAGGCCATCAAGCACTTCTTCATGCACTACAAGGACCTCGAGCCGAACAAGTGGGTGAAGGCCGCCGACTTCGTCGACCGGGCAAAGGCCGAGGCCGAGGTGCTGGCTTCCATCGAGCGCTTCAAGACCACGGGTCACTGAGACATAAATTTTCGTTCCCGTAACACGGCGTAACGCCGGTGTGGCATCGGGCTTCGATCATTGATGCGTGTTGATGCATCAGGGGATCGGCCTCGACGCGTTCAACGCGATGCCCATGCGGCGGGCCGTGCACGCGCTCTTCGAGTGTTGCTACAGCGTGCCCTTGGCCGCCGACCTGGCGCGTGGTCGCCCCTTCGCTGACCACGAGCAGTTGCTGAGGCATGCCGACACGTTGCTGTTCGGCCTTTGCGAAGACTCGATCGACTCGATCCTGCAGGCCTATCCGGATATCGGCCGGCGGCCCGGCAGCGAAAAATCGGCCGCCGAACAGTGCGCCGTCTGGTGCGACGAGCCCGGCGTCATGGACCAGCTCACCGTGGCGTCGAAGAAGTATCTCGACCATTTCGGCTTCGGGTTCGTGATGTTCGTCAACGGCTACACGGCGCAGGATGTGCTGGCCGCCATGACCGACCGCCTTCTCAACGACATCGATACCGAACGCAAGATCGTCCGCAACGAGTTGGCCCGGATCAACCGCACCCGGCTCGAGCGCATGCTCGGTCCCGAAGGCGGCTACGACAACTGGTGACCAGTTGCTCTAGAAAATGCACTCAGGGTCGTTGACGGCGCCAAACCACGACCCTCACTGCAATTTCGAGACAACATTCTGCAGCGGCTCGCCGCGCTGGAGCCTGCCGATATTGGCGGCGATGTCGTCGACCCGGCCGATGAACGTGTCGCTTGTAACTCCCGACGAATGCGGGGTCATCAGCAGATTGGGCAGGGTCGCGAACGGCAGGTCGCTCGGCGCGGCCCGGCCGTCAGACACCGGATAGCGATACCAGACATCGATAGCCGCCGCGGCGATGGTGCGGTTCGAAAGCGCTTCGTACAAGGCGTCTTCGGCGACCAGCGGTCCGCGGCCCACATTGATCAGCACACCGTCGGACCCGAGCGCCCGCAGTTGCGGCGCGCCGATCATTCCCTCGGTGCGTTCTGTCAACGGCGCCGAAACGACGACCACGTCCGACTCGGTCATCAGTCGATCGAGTTGCCCGACATCAGCTGTCCAGGCCAGTCCTTCGGCTTCGGCGTCCAGCCGACCGCTGCCGGTGACCGCCGCACCGGTGCAACCGAATGCGCGAAACAGTCCCCAGCTGCGACGGCCGATGTGGCCGAAGCCAACGAACCCGACATACGCACCCTGCAGAGCCCGGGGTTGGGCAATGGACGAGTCGTAGACCGACGTCGCCCAGATGCCGTCGCGCAATGCCCGGTCTTGTGGCAGAAAGCCACGTCGCAGCAGAATCGCCGCGGCAAGTGTGTACTCGGCTATCGATTGTTCGTGATGAAACGTGTTTGCCACCAGCACGTCCGGGGCAAGTGCGGAGAAGTCGATCTTGTCGACGCCCGCGCCGCCCGCGTGCACCAGTCGTACCTTTTCGGCCGCTTCGGCCATCGCGGCGGTGAACCGTCCGCCGACGACGACGTCGGCAGCCCGCAGATCCTCCAGCTCCGTCGTGCCGCCGTCGGGCCAGTGCACCGTTGAATCAGGTGGCAGCGCAGCCTCGAATCGCTCCCGATGCGGCACCAGGTTGCTATCGACCACCACGATCTTCATGCGTCAGTCCCGTTGCAGCGCAGGGCGCTTACTGTTGAAGGTCCAATCCTTGACCAGATACTGCATGGCGGCGGCATCGTCGCGGGCACCGAGGCCCTCTGCGAGGTAGAGCTCATGCGCGGCAGCCACCGCGTCGTGATCGAGTTCGATGCCGAGGCCGGGCCGGTTGGGCACGGTGAGATGCCCGTCGGCAATCGTGTACGGCTCCTTGGTGATCCGCTGCCCGTCCTGCCAGATCCAGTGCGTGTCGATCGCGGTGATGCTGCCGGGCGCGGCCGCTGCGACGTGTGTGAACATAGCCAACGACACGTCGAAATGGTTGTTGGAGTGCGAACCCCACGTCAGACCCCACGCATCGCACAGCTGCGCGACACGCACCGAACCGTTCATGGTCCAGAAGTGGGGATCCGCAAGCGGAATGTCAACGGCACCCGATCGAATCGCGTGTCCCATCTCGCGCCAGTCGGTCGCGATCATATTCGTCGCGGTCGGCAGGCCCGTGGCACGCTTGAACTCCGCCATCACCTCGCGACCGGAGAAGGTGCCTTCGGGTCCGACGGGATCCTCGGCGTAGGCCAGAACGTCGGTCAGGTCACGGCACGTGCGCACCGCATCGTCGAGTAGCCATGCACCATTGGGGTCCAACGTGACTCGCGCGTCCGGGAAGCGGTCGGCGAGCGCCGTCACCGCCTTGGCCTCGTCAGCGGCGGGCAGCACACCACCCTTGAGCTTGAAATCCTTGAAGCCGTACCGGTCCCGCGCGGCCTCGGCCAGCCGCACAACGGTTTCTGGCGAGAGTGCCTCGTCGTGCCGGATCCGCAACCATTCGTCTGCGCACGCGTCCTCATCGGCTCCCGAGCGGTACGCGAGATCGGTCTTGGTGCGATCGCCCACGAAGAACAGGTATCCGAGCGCGGGCACGCGGTCGCGTTGTTGTCCGTCACCCAGCAGTGCGGCGACGGTGACGCCGAGGTACTGGCCGAGAAGGTCGAGCAACGCCGATTCGACCGCGGTGACGGCGTGAACGGTCACCCGCAGGTCGAACGTCTGCGCACCGCGGCCTCCGCTGTCCCGCTCGGCGAACGTGTTGCGCACGCCTGCCAGGGTCGCGTTGTAGCCGCCGATGCTGCTGCCGACCACAAGCGGGACGGCATCCTCCAGGGTGCGGCGGATCGCTTCGCCACCTGGCACCTCGCCGACGCCGGTGTTGCCATCCGAATCGGTGAGTATCAAGAGATTTCGCGTGAAGAACGGCGCATGCGCACCGCTGAGGTTGAGCAGCATGCTGTCGCGTCCTGCAACGGGGACGACGGTCATCTCGCGGACGACTGGGGTGCGGTTCTGAGAGGTCATGATGGTCTCAGGGTACTGAGCGCGTTCTATGCACGTTCAACACTAAGTACGCATTGACTGATGCTTGACCAGCATGGATCGCACGACCTTCGACACCTTGTCCCCCACTGTCCGCAGCGCCTCGACGACCTCGCGTTCGCGCTCCTCCGTCAGCCGATCGATCGGCACCGATGCGCTGATCGCGTCCTGCGCAGGTTGCACGTAGTGCAGTGCGACGGCAAAACACCGCAGCCCCAACGTGTTCTCCTCGTTGTCCATCGCATACCCGCGCATCCGCACCTCGTCGAGCGTGTTGTCCAGATGTGCCCTGTCGACGATCGTGTGGGCGGTGAGGGACGTGAGCGTCTGCGGCAGGTGCTGGTCGCGCTCCGGGCCGAACCGCTCTGCCAGCAGCGCCTTGCCGAGCGCCGTCGCATACGCGGGCAGGCGCCTGCCCACCCGGTTGGAGGTGCGCACGTACTGCCGGGATTCGCGGGTGGCGAGGTAGACGACGTCGGTGTCGTCAAGGCGCGCGATGTGGAACGTCTCGTCGAACTCTTGCCCCAGGTCATCGAGGAATGGCGTGATCACTGGCAGATACGGATCGGAGTCCAGATAGCTGGTGCCGACCAGCAGCGCGCGAATCCCGATGGCGTACAACGTGCCTGACTCGTCGGAGCGGACCCACCCCTCCATCACGAGCGTCCGCAGCAGGGCGTGCAGGCTGCTGCGCGGCACGTCAAGCGTTTCGGCGATGTCGCGGATTCTGGCGGGCCGGTCCCGGCGCGACGCAAGGTACGACAGCAGCTCGACGGTGCGCACCGCCGACTTCACCTTGGGGATCGTCACGTCATCACGCTATCCGTCATCGTCCACATACGCAGACAATCAGAACCCGACCAACTGCTGGACGATCAACACAATCGCGCCCAGCGCGGAGATCCCGATCGCGGCCCAGCGCTGGCGCCGCCGATCCAGGACGCGGTTCACCAGCCGAGAGAGGCCGTACCCGATCGCGACGGCCGGCATCAGCGTGGCGAACGTCCAGATCGTGTGCCAGCCCACCGCGCCGGTAACGGCCAGCACCGCGATCGACATCAGCGATCCGACGAGGAAGAACCCGCTCATCGTGCCCCGCAATCGGGCTCCTGTGGTGTTCTGCCACACCAGCGCCATGGGCGGACCACCGATCGACGTCGCGGTGCCGAGCACTCCTGACGTCGCGCCCGCCAGCATGAGGTTGCGTCGATGTGGGGCAGGGATCCAGCCGGTGCTGGTCAGGGCGACACCACCGAGCACCACGCATGCGAGCGTCAGCGCCAGCGCGCGTTCGGGTAGCGCGGCGAGCAGCAACGCGCCCGCGATAGTGCCCGGTACGCGGCCGGCCAGCGCCCACCCGGTGCCGGCCAGATCGATCTCCTGGTGCTCCCGTACCACGACGAAGATCGTCACGAGCAGCGCAAGCATGATCAGGGTGCCCGGAATCAATCCCGGATCCACGATCGCGACGATGGGCGCAGCCAGCATGCCCATCCCGAACCCGATCGACGCCTGCATACAGGACGCCAGGACAATCGCAATGGCGACAATCGAATACGACGCGACACTCACGCTGACACGGTAGTGGCTTGCTCAGTCAGTAGTGGATGGTGGCACTCGGCGGCGTGATCAGCGGCCTGCGGATCGGCGGCGATGGGCGGCACCTCGGAAGCGCAGACCTCGGTGGCCCGCCAGCAACGGGTCCGGAACCTGCAGCCAGACGGCGGGTTGAGCGGTGAAGGCACCTCGCCCTTCAACAAAATCCTCTCCCCGCGCTGAGCCGCCTCGAGTTTG
This sequence comes from uncultured Actinomycetota bacterium, assembly GCA_963848855.1. Lineage (GTDB taxonomy): Bacteria > Actinomycetota > Actinomycetes > Mycobacteriales > Mycobacteriaceae > Mycobacterium. The sequence goes on along the minus strand of CAWKFL010000012.1, from coordinate 1,199,609 downwards.
GGTGCCGCCGACATCAACGCGGCGGTGTAGGGATGGTTCGGCCGCTCGAAAACGGCTTCCGTCGGCCCGCTTTCGATGATCCGGCCGAGATACATGACCGCCACCCGGTCGGCGACGTGGCGAACCACGGACAGGTCGTGCGAGATGAAGATGTAGGCGATGCCCAGTTCACGTTGCAGCTCATTGAGCAGATTGAGCACCTGCGCCTGCACCGACAGGTCCAGAGCGGAGACCGGTTCGTCGCAGATGATCACGTCGGGGTCGAGCGCGAGTGCGCGAGCGATGCCGATGCGCTGACGCTGGCCTCCGGAGAACTCCTGCGGATACTTGTCAGCCGCCTTGGCGCCGAGGCCGACGAGATCCAAAAGGCCGCGCACCCGCATATCGCGGTCGCGCTTACTGTTGAACATCCCCTTGTGGCTACGCCACGGCTCGGCGATGATGTCGCCTGCCGACATGCGCGCGTTCAGCGACGCGTAGGGATCCTGGAAGACCATTTGCACGCGGCGCCGGAACTTCAGCAGATCCTTGCCTCGAAGGCCGAATGGGTCGATGCCGTCGAAGCGCACGGTGCCGGAGTCCGGCCGTTCCAGCATCAGCAATGTCCTTGCCAGCGTGGACTTCCCGCAACCGGACTCGCCGACCAGGCCCAGCGTCTCGCCCCGCTTGAGGTCGAGCGTGATGCCGTCGAGCGCGCCGAGCCTCTTCTTGCCTGCGTTGGGCACGCGGAACGACTTGCGCAGATCGCGAACCTCGAGCAAGTTCTCAGAGCGCTCAGACATTGGAGACCTCCTCCGGGAAGTGGCACGCCGCCTTGCGACCCGCGCCTACGGAATCGAGGGTGGGGCGCTTGGTGGCGCAGATGTCGCGGGCGAGTGGGCACCGGGCCTGATAGACGCAGCCGTCGGGAATCGCGTGCAGGTCCGGCGGAGATCCGCCGATGGACTTCAGGTCGTCGCCGCGGCGCGCGTGCACCGGCACGGAGTTCAGCAGCCCCTTGGTGTAGGGATGCTGCGGGTTGCTGAAAACCTCTGTCACCGGTCCGGTTTCGACGATGTTGCCGGCATACATGACAGCGACGCGGTCCGCCTCCTCGGCGACCAGCGCCAGGTCATGGGTGATCAGCACCACGGCCATGTCGTACTCGGTACGCAGATCGCGCAGCAGCGCCATGATCTGGGCCTGCACCGTGACGTCCAGTGCGGTGGTGGGCTCGTCGGCGATCAACACGCTGGGGTTGAGGGCGACGGCCATCGCGATGAGTAGGCGCTGGCGCATGCCACCGGAGAACTGGTGCGGATAGGAGTCCAGCCGGGTCTCGGGTTGCGGGATGCCCACGCGTGCCATCAGATCGACGGCCTTGCGTTTGGCTTCCTTGGCGCTCAGGTTGTGGTGAATCCGGAACGGCTCGGCCAGTTGGGTTCCCACGGTGTAGAGCGGGTTGAGCGCGGTCAGCGCGTCCTGGAACACGATCGCGAGCTCAGTGCCCGCCATTTCGCGTCGCTTCGCGCTTCCCACGCTGAACAGATCGACGCCACCCAGTTCCGCGGTGCCGGAGACGACGTCGGCGACGGGCTCCAGCAGACCGACGAGCGCGGTGGCCGTCATCGACTTCCCGCACCCGGATTCGCCTAGCAGGGCCAGGGTTTCGCCACGGCGGGCGGTGAAGCTCACATCGTTGACTGCGCGTACGGTGCCGCCGATGGTGCGGATCTCGACGCTCATCCCGTCGACATCGAGGACCGGGGCGGCATCGACCTGATCGACGGACGGCTTGCGGTGTACGGCTGCGGTCATGAGAGAGCCTTCGTGGTCTTGGAGAAGCGGGACAGGCGCTTCTGAGGGACGGTGAGGCGCCACCGCTGCCCCGGGTCGGTGGCGATACGTGCCCATGCCGCCAGGATGGTGGCCGAAACGGTGGTGATGACGATGGCAAGGCCAGGGAAGAACGACAGCCACCACGCGGTGTGCAGATAGGTGCGGCCCTGCGACACCATCAGACCCCAGCTGACGTCGGGCGGCTGGATCCCGATGCCGAGGAAGCTGAGCGACGACTCAGCGAGCATGACGTAGCAGAAGTCCAACGTCGCGACGGTCAGCAGCGTCGGCAGCACGATCGGCAGCACGTGGCGCCAGATGATCGAGCTGGCCGGGGCGCCGAAGGTGCGGGCGGCGTCGACAAACAGCCGGCTCTGCAGCTCAGCCGATTCCGCACGTGCGGTGCGCAGGTAGACCGGGATGCGGGTGATCGCCAGCACCAGAACGATGTTCGCAGCGCTCGGCGAGAACACGTAGAGCACGACGACGGCGAGCAGCAGCGACGGGAAGCTCATGATCACGTCCGCGACGCGCATCGCCACGGTTTCGCGCCAGCCGCGGAAGTAGCCCGCCCACATGCCGATTGCCGAGCCGACGATCGCGGAGATCACCACAGCGGGAACAGCGACTGACAGAGTCGTCTGGCAGGCGACGATCAGGCGGGCCAACATACTGCGGCCTAGTGGGTCGGTGCCAAGGAAGTTGGCCCAGCCGTGCGCCAACGTGAACGGCGCCTGGTTGGAGTTGTCGAGGTCGATCTTGGTGGCCAGATCGCCGACGAGCATCGGGCCGAAGATCGCGGTGAGGAACACGAAGCCGAGGATGACGGCGGCGACGGCGGCGACGCGGTCGTTGACCAGCATTCGGAACCATTTCGAGGTGCCGCGCTTCTTGGTGGGCTCCCCGACGATCGCCGTGGTCGGCTTGGCGGGAACCAGATCGATTTGGTTGCTCATGGTTTCGGTGCTCCTAAGCCATTGCCGGTTCGCGGACGCGCGCGTCGAGCAGCGCGTAACAGGCGTCGATGAAGATGTTGAGGACAAAAATGCTCACCGCGGTCAGCAGGACGGCGGCCTGCAGGACTGCGAAGTCGCGCTGCAGGATCGCGTCGATCATCAGCTTGCCGATGCCGGGCCAGCCAAAGATGGCCTCGACGACCACCGCGCCGTTGATCAGGCCGACGGCCAGGTCGCCGGCGACGGTAAGTGCGGGCGCCGCCGCGTTGCGCAGCGCGTGGTGGGTGACGACGCGGAAGTCGCTGGCGCCCTTGCTGCGGGCCAGCCTCACATACGGTGCCGACAGCGCGGAAACCATTGCGCCGCGCACGACTTGGGTGAGCACGCCGAGTGGTCGGATCATCAGCGTGGCGATGGGCAGGATCCAGGACAGGATGCCGCTGTCGACGCCGGATGTCGGCAGCACGCCCAGGAGTACCGCGAATAGCCACACCCCGGTGATGGCGAACCAGAAGTCGGGGATCGAGGCGGCGGTCATCGACAGCAGGCTGGAGAACCGGTCGGCCAGCGAGTTGGGCCGGTAGGCCGCCCAGCAGCCGATGACGATCGCGCCGACGATGGCGAGAAGCATTGTGGTGAAGGCCAGTTGCAGGGTAGCGGGGAAGGCCCTGAAGGCCATCTCGGAGGCGGACTCGCCGGTGCGCAGCGAGGTGCCGAAGTCGAGGTGGACCACGCCCTTGAAATAGTCGACGAGCTGAGTCCATAAGGGTTGATCGAAGCCGTTGGCCTGGGCGAAAGCCGCGCGCTGTTCCGGTGTGGCCGACTCTGGAAGGTACAGGTTGGTCGGGTCGCCGGTAAGTCGGGCGAGCAGGAACACGCCGAGCAGCACGATGATCAATGGCAGTGCGCTGGTGTACATCCGGCGCCGGATGAAGGAAAACATTGGGCTGGCCTCTCTTGCTTACTGGGCGACCGTGGGGGTGCCGTCACCGGCGGGCTTCATCTCGGCCAGCCGCATCTCGTCACCGGTGGCGGAGTTGGGCGTGTAGTCCACGCGAGAGGACTTACCGAGGATGCCTTTCATGTGTGCGATGTAGGCCATTTGCATGATCTCCTGGGGTTCCTCGGCGAACAGCTTCGCGAACGCGTCCTGGCGCTGCTGCCCCGTCAGGGCCTCGGCGGCGACGATCTTCTTGTCGAATTCCGGTGTGCCGTATGCGGCCTGCGGTCCGTCGCTGAGCATGTACTGGTCCATGGTGAACGCGGCGTCACCGGCCTGGTTGCCGTGCTGGATCATCAGCAGGTAGGGACCGGCGCCTTCGGGAAACGGCCGCAGCTGATAGAGCAGCTGGTTGGACGTGTCCATCATCTCGATCTTGACGTTCAGCCCGATCTCGGTGAACTCGCTCTGCAGCACCTCGATGGTCTCAGCGATCTTGGGGAACTGCGCGGTGCGGCCGATGAGCCGAATCTGCTTGTCGACGGGGACGCCGTCGGCCTTGGCTTCCTCAACGAGCTTCTTTGCCTTCTCGGGGTCGTGCGGCCACAACTGCAGGTCGTCGTTGTATCCGACGACGCCGGAGGGGATCAGCTGGGAGGCGGGGTCGCCGAGGCCGCGGAACAGCGCCTTGACGATGCCTTCGCGGTTGACCGCGTAGTTGATGGCCTGGCGGACGCGCATGTCGTTGAGCGGCGCCTCGGTGGCCTGCATGCGCAGGGCGGTGGTCTCGTTGTTCTGGAAGGGAACGCCGAGATCGCCTGCGCCGTCTTCGGGTCCGAGTGAGACGGCGATATCGGTCTCGTCGTTGGTGATCATCGCGGCGCGGACGCTGCCCTCGCTGCGCCACTGATATTCGGCCTTGGCAAACGCCGGCTTCTCGCCCCAATAGGTGTCGTTGCGCTTGAGGAAGAGCTTCTGCCCGTACTCCCAGTCGTCGATGGCGTAGGGGCCGGTACCGATGGGCTCGCGCACCTTCTCGGTGACGCTGGTGGTTGTCGGCACCATCTCCACGAACGAGATACGTAGCGGCAGAATCGGATCAGGGGTCTTGGTACCGACGACAAGAGTGTTGTCGTCCGGTGTTTGCAGCTCGAGCTTGTCGTCGCCGAACACGTAGCCGTCGACGTTGCAGTTCAACTCCGAGTTGACGGCGCGGTCAATGGAAAACGCCGCGTCTTTGGCGGTGAACGGTGCGCCGTTGGAGAACGTGACGCCGTTGCGCATCTTGAAGGTCCATTGGTTGGGAGAGGTCTGGCGCCACTCGGTAGCGAGCAGCGGCTCCAGCTCACCGGAGTTGGGGTCGCGCTCGATGAGCGGTTCGGTGATGTTGGACCGGACGACGATGCCCGTTGAGGTCAGGGAACTCTCGCAGGGCTCGAGCGTCGGTGGTTCTTGAGACAGGACGATGCGCAAGGTGTTGGGGTCATAGCCGCCGTGGCGGGAGTTGGCGACGGTGCAGCCGGAGGCGGCGACGGTGACTCCCGCGAGGGCGATGGCCAATGCTTGCTGTCGTCTCGTGGTGCGTGGGCTCATGGATCCTCCGGGCCGCTGGAGTGACGTCCACGTATGTGGATGAAACTTGTGATCGCAGACACACGGTAAGGACCCGCTTCGCACAGCGTCAACCCAGCCAAGTGGGCGAATCGACCACCGACTTAGGGCGTCCTGACCAGCTGCGCCCTGCGCGGAAACCACCGTTGAACTGGTTATTCACCGGCTGCAGCGCATCGGCTGTGCCGACATATGGCCCTCATTTGGTATGCAATGCCGGTTCAGCATGAGTCCATGCTAATTCGGGGTTGGACGGGTATCCCCAGGTCGCCGTAGCGTGGTGACCACTATGAGCGCAGAAGAACGCATCCCTGCACGTCGGACCGTGCTTCAGGTCGGTCCGTTGCAACCGTCATTGGAGCAGCGACTCCGCGACGACTACGCGGCCTATGTGCTGCCGGACGCCCCCGCCGAACGCGATGCGTTCCTGGCGTCGCACGGGGCGGAGATCACCGCAGCGGTGACGTCCGGCCGCACGGGTGTGGACGCCGAGTTGATGGCGGCGTTGCCGAACCTCGGGGCCGTGGTCCACTTCGGCGTCGGCTACGACACGACCGACGTGGACGCCGCAGCCGCGCGAGGTCTGGCGGTGAGCAACACACCAGACGTGCTGACCGATTGTGTCGCCGACACTGCGGTGGGGCTGATGATCGACACGCTGCGGCAATTCTCCGCCGCGGACCGCTACGTACGGGCCGGGAAATGGCCGACGGGCGGGGTCTACCCGCTTGCCAAGAAGGTGAGCAACACACGAGTCGGGATAGTCGGGCTGGGACGGATCGGCAGCGCAATCGCGAAGCGGCTCAGCGCTTTCGGATGCACCATCTCCTATCACAACCGGCGTGAGGTTGTTGGGTCGCCGTATGAGTACGTCGCCTCACCAGAAGAACTGGCGGGTGGCGTTGACGTATTGATCGTGGCGGCTGCGGGTGGCGCGGACACCCGAAAGCTGGTGAGCCGCGAGGTGATCGACGCGTTGGGGCCTGACGGGTATCTGATCAACATCGCCCGCGGCAGCGTCGTCGACGAGCAGGCGTTGGTTGCGGCGCTGGCCGACGGCCGCCTGGCCGGCGCAGGCCTGGACGTCTTTGTCGACGAACCCAACGTGCCAGAGGCGCTGTGGTCGATGGACAACGTCGTCGTGCTGCCGCACGTCGCCAGCGGCACGGTCGAAACCCGAACCGCGATGGAGGATCTCACGCTGCGCAATCTCAAGACGTTCCTGGAATCGGGCGACGTCGTGACGCCGGTGCCGATGCCGGCCAGGGCCTCTGGCTAGAAGCCCTCCGTCAACACGACCAATCCGAAAATGACGCCGATTGACACCACCATCCCGATGACACCGGCGAGGACGGCGACGCCCCACGATCCGTCCTGACCGCCTGTCGCGGCGTGCGCGTCCAACTCCGGTCCCAGCCAGTGCTTGGCCATCAGCCGGGTGGCGAGCATGAACGGCAACCATACGACGAGCGCAGGCAACTCGTCCGGGGTGATGAACGCGAGCTGCCGCCAACGTGATCTGGTTCAGCGAGTAGAGGCGGTAATCAGGTGCCTCAGGTGCCCAGTCGCGACCGTCGAAATACGGCTGTCGCGGCGCGTCCGACGGATCCGGGTACCAACCCGGCGGCGGTCCCGGCCCTGCCATATACCGAGGTCAGTCCGGGCTCACCGGACGTTGCAGCCGCTGCTCATGTTGTGGCAGTGACCGCCGCCGCTGCACGTGCCGCAACTGCATCCGCACGAGATGCGCGCCTGCGGCCGCGGCCGTGGGGCGGGTTGTTGAATTTCGATGTCGATGTCTCGGTCTCGACGGTCACGGTCTGGTCGTCGCGCCATGTCGACCTCCCTAGTCCTCGGAGAAATCAACCGTACGCCGGGTAGTGCGCGCTGCGTTGGCGAACAGCAGTCCCCGTAAGGCACGCTCGACCAGGGCTTCGGGGTCCTCGCGGATGCCGACGTGGAGGAGTTCGCTTCCGATCGTCAACGTCGAGACCCCGTGCAGCAGTGACCACGTGGGTCCAGCCATCTCACGCGGGTCGTCCGCCGGCATCAGCTGGGCCCGTTGGCATTTCGCGATGGCGTCGAGCAGATTGTTGAATGCGCATTCCGCGGCCGATACGAGGTCAGGGTTCTGGCTCTTGTCCAATTCCGAACCGAACATCACCTGGTAGTAATCGGGATGGTCGACGGCCCAACGCACATAGGCCCGCCCCATGTCGAGCGCCTGCTGGGTCGGATCGGTCGCCTCCGCGGCGGTCGACGTGAGTGCCTCGTGCAGCTGCGCGAAACCCTGCGCGGCGACGGCGGCCAACAGCTGGGCTTTATCGGCGAAGTGCCGATACGGCGCGGCGGCACTGACTCCTGCCCTGCGCGCCACCTCCCGGAGGGTGAAACCCTTCGGGCCCTTTTCCTGTACCAGCGTCAGCGCCGCCTCGGTGAGCGCCCGCTTGAGGTCGCCGTGGTGATACGTCTCACGCCGCTGCGCAGAGGTCTCGGGAATCTGGGGTTGCCTCGCCATGTTTACAACGCTAACATCCAAGATGTTAATACCGTTCACATTGAAGACTAGGAACTCGCCATGACCAACAAAATCGCAGGCCACCGTGGGTGGGCCGTCGTCACGGGCGCGAGCTCCGGGCTTGGCGCGATCTTCGCAGAGCAGCTGGCTGGGCGCGGTATGCCCTTGGTGCTCGCGGGACGCGACGAAACCCGTCTGGAGCTGGTTCGGCAGCGGATCCTCCTGCAGTGGCCCGATGTCGAGGTCGAACTGGCGGTCGGCGATCTCGCAACCGACGACGGAGTCGAACGACTGGCTGCCGCGCTCGACATCCGGGCGGTCGATGTTCTGGTGAACAACGCGGGCTTCGGAACGTACGGCCCGGTGTCGGACATCGACGCGCGCAGGGAACACGAGCTCGTCGCCGTCAACGTCGACGCCCTTGTGCGCCTGACTCACGCGGTCCTGCCGGGCATGATCCGACGCGGTCGCGGCGGAATCCTGAACGTGGCGTCGACAATCGCGTTTCAGCCTGCGCCGTATCAGGCCACCTACGGCGCCGCCAAGGCGTTCGTGCTGTCCTTCAGTGAGGCGCTGTGGGCGGAGACCAGGGGTTCGGGAGTCACGGTAAGCGCGCTGTGTCCCGGTCCGACGCGCACCGGCTTCGTCGACGCGTTGGACGCGGATGTGTCGCAGGTGGCGATCTACAAGAACCTCGGCGCACCCGAACCCGTGGTGGCAGCGGGCCTGCGGGCGCTGGATCGCGGACGGCCGGTCGTCGTCCCGGGATGGCGAAACTGGTTGCTGGCCAACATCGGAGCGATGACGCCGGGTTGGATGGCGACCTACTTCAGCCGTCGGATGTTGCGCCCGGCCGAAGCCATGGCGCGATGACCGTCGCCGCGCGTGATGCGATACGGATGATCGCCGAGGTGCGCGACGATCCCGAGGGGCGCATCCGCCTAGCTGCCGACGCCTACGCGGTGGCGGGCCGGTGGCGTTACCGGCCTTACCGCAAGGCAGTCGTCGCGTTCATGCGATGGCAGCTAAAGCGGGGTGTGCTCAACGCCCTCGGCGCCGACACCCCCGGCAGCCCGTGGTGGCGTGCGGTCAACGAGGATCTGATTCGCGACACAATCGAGGCAAAGCTGTTGGTGGAAAGTGGCGTTGGCGTCCCATCGCGACCGAGCGTGGCGCACTGGGTGAGCTTCTTTCACGCGCCGACGGCCCGGTCGTGGTACCTCGCGCACAATGCCAGCATCGTCGCCGGATACCTCGCGCATCGATCCCTGGCCGTGCTGGAGACGCCCGCCGAGCGGTTCTTCATGAACGTGGTTCTCGCCAGAGTGTTGTATGCACATGTGCTGGTGCTCGACGCCGATCTCGCCCTGGGCCGACTGTCGTTTCTCGCCCGTCTGATCGGTCATCCCCGGGTCCGTGGCCCTCAAGTGTTACTAGCAATGAAACATGTACTGCCAGAGAGTTATCCGGTAACCGAACCGGAGGTCAAACGTCTCGTCGCAACCGAGGGTCGCGTCGGCCGACTACTGGACCATGGCGTGATCGGCGCTCGCGTCGACGGTCTGTATGCGTCGTCAGCGCAGGCGCTCGACGAACCGGAACTGTTGAACTTGATCCGTGACGGCGCGCCGTCCTACGCATGGCCCACCGAGCAGCGGGATGTCTGGAAGGCTCCGTCGCAGCCGTGGCATTTCGGATTTATCGAATTCTTGACGCGCCCGCGCAGGCGACTGGAACCCCTCCCCGCATAGGGTATTCCAGTGGCTGATCACCCCGCCCGACACCGGCTCTCCGATGCGGACCGCTCGGCGCGACTCGATGCCGCACTGGCCGAAGAGATCAGCCGCGGCGGTCGGGTTGAGTCGCGTACCGCGCACGGCGCGGTCGTCGCGTATGGATGCGGATCAGTGCTTGTCCACGTCACGTTCGCCGTGCTGACCTTGTTCACATGCGGGTTGTTCGTCTTCCCGTGGATCGTCTGGGCCAACACCAGCCGGGAACGCCGAGTCACCCTCGATGTAGATCCAGCCGGTGACATCATCAGAAGCCGCGCACGCTAGCCGACGACTTCCTCCACGAGATCGTCTGTCGTCCACTCCCGTTGCGGTAGCACATCTCTGAGAAGGCGTATCAGCGCCGGGTTCGTGCTGTCACCGCGCCACACCGCGTCGAGCTCCACCGGTCGTTCCCGAAACGCCCCCATCGATCGGAACACCACCCCTTCGGGATGCAGCGTGGAAGCCGAGGCAGGCACCAGCGCGATGCCGATGCCGGTGCGAACCAGCACCAGCATTGTGTGCACCTGGGTCACGTACTGCACGTAGCGCGGTGTGGCGCCCGCGATGGTGAAGGCACTGATCAGCAGGTCGTGAAAGTACTTGGCCTGCACCGGCGAGTACATGACAACGTCCTCGCCGTCGAGATCGTTGAGCGTCAGCTGGCGCGTGATGTCGCACAACGGATGCCCGGCGGGCAGCGCGGTGATCAGTTGCTCGTGCAAAAGCGGCCGGGACACCAGGCCTGGTCGTTTCAGCGGCGGTCGCGCCATGCCGAGGTCGAGCGCGCCGGTCATCAGACCTTCCAGCTGGACAGCGGAAACCATCTCGCGCAGTTCGAGTTTCACATCCGGCAACTGCTCACGGGCCTTGTCGAGCAAGCGGGGCAGCACGGCGTGCGCTGACGCGGCGGTGAAGCCGACGACGACGGTGCCGAGGTCGCCCGCGGGCACCCGCTTGACGTTCAGCGCCGCACCTTCGGCCAGCTGAAGGATCCGGCGGGCGTCGGGCAGAAAGGCCACGCCCGCAGGAGTCAGGGTCACCGACCGGGTGGTGCGGTCGATGAGGTGCACGCCGAGCTCGTTCTCCAGCTGCTGTATCTGCCGGCTCAGCGGCGGCTGCGTCATATGCAGACGCTCCGCGGCCCGTCCGAAGTGCAGTTCCTCGGCAACGGCAATGAAGCAGGTCAGGCGCGACAGCGAAAACACCGATGCACTCCTAGCATCACTCGACGCCGCAGACGCGGCGGTCGTGCATCAGTGTAGTTCCAGGTAGCCTACCAGCGCGGGCTGATCGCGCGGTATTCCGGGTCGACGGTCTGCATGTAGCCGGTGTCGTCACGGTCACGGATGCCACAGCGCACGTACTGCTCATGGAGCGCAGCGAACGCGTCGTCATCGAGTTCGATGCCGAGGCCGGGCGCCGTCGGCACTGGGACCGAGCCGTCGACAAACGTCAACGCGCCGGGCTTGACGATCTCCTCGGTCTTCCACGGCCAGTGTGTATCGCAGGCGTAGGTGAGGTTCGGCGTCGCGCCTGCCAGGTGCACCATCGCGGCGAGGCTGATACCGAGGTGTGAGTTGGAGTGCATCGACAGTCCGAGGCCGAAGGTGTCGCAAATGCCTGCCAGCAGCCGGGACCGCTGCAGGCCACCCCAGTAGTGGTGATCGGAAAGCACCACACGCACCGAGTCCTTCGCGACGGCGGGCGCCAGTTGGTTGAACGCGACCACGCACATGTTGGTGGCCAGCGGCATGGGCGCCTGCGCAGCGACCTCGGCCATGCCGTCGAGTCCCGGTGTCGGGTCCTCGAGGTATTCGAGTATGCCGGCGAGGCCCGATGCCACTTTGATTGAGGTCTGCGGCGTCCATGCCGCGTTCGGGTCGAGCCGCAGCGGGTGGTTGGGAAACGCGGCGTGCAGTGCTTCGATGGCCGCCATCTCTTCCTCGGGCGCGAACACGCCACCCTTGAGTTTTATTGCGGTGAAGCCATATTCGTCGATGATGTGCCTGGCCTGCGCGACGATGGCGTCCGGGCCGAGAGCCTCGCCGAACGCGTCGGGCTCGCTTCCGGGGTGCGCGGCCCACTTGTAGAACAGGTACGCGCTGAACGGCACCGTGTCACGCACCTTGCCGCCGAGCAGGTCGGAAACCGGGCGACCCAACGCGTGACCTTGCACGTCGAGACATGCCACCTCGAACGGTGACAGGACCTGGTCGACGGCGCTGGCCGTCGTGATCATGCCTGCCGTACCCACGGCACGGGTGTCACCGCGGAGGCGTTCGTCGATGGCGGCGCGAATCGCGTTCAGGGAGAAGACGTCCAGGCCGGTGATCGCATCGGCGGCGGCCTCGAGTCGGGCGAGATGTGTTTGATCGGCATAGGTCTCGCCGAGGCCGACCAGCCCGGCGTCCGTGTCGAGCTGGATGATCGTCCGCAAGGCGTAGGGCTGATGCACACCCACCGTATTGAGCAGCGGCGGGTCGGCGAAGGCCACCGGAGTGATTCGGGCCCCGGTGATGCGGATCGGCTCGCTGCTCATCAGCGGGCGACTTCGAGTGCGTCGGCGAGTACCGCGCGACCCGATGTGATGATCGCTTCCAGCTCGACCAGGTGCTCGGAGCTGGGCATGATCAGAGGCGGCCGAACCGCGCCCGCCTCGATTCCTTCAAGCGTGACACCGGCTTTGATCAACGACACCGCGTAGCCCGGCACCTTGTCACGCAAGCGCACCAGCGGGTGGAAGAACTCCCGCAGCAGCGCCGCGATCACAGGTTCGTTGCCGGTTTCCAGCGCCTGGTAGAAGGCGAGCGCGAGGTCGGGCGCGAACGCGAACGCGGCCGACGAGTACAGCGTCACCCCGATCGCGCGGTACGCCTGCTGTGACACCTCCGCCGTCGGCAGGCCGTTGAAGAACTGGAACTCCTTGCCCGACGGAGCCAGATCGTCGGTGACCGCGCGAACGATGCGGGCCACCTGGTCCAGATCGCCTGTGCCGTCCTTGAAGCCGACGACGTTGTCGATGTGGGCCACCTCGATGGCCGACGCTTCGTTGTAGCGCGCGTTGTTACGGTTGTAGACGATGACGGGCAGCTTCGTCGCATCGGTGACGGCGCGGGTGTAGGAGACCAGGCCGGCCTGCGGCGTTTCCACGAGATACGGTGGCAGCAGCAGCAATCCGTCGGCGCCGGCCTCCTCTGCGGTACGCGCGAAGGTGGTGGCCTGCGCGATCGATCCGCCAGCGCCGGCGTATACCGGAACCCGGCCGCCGACGACGTCGACCGTGGCGCGCACGATGGTGCGCAGCTCGGCGTCGTCGAGCGCGTGGAACTCGCCTGTGCCGCAGGCGATAAAGACGCCGCCAGGGCCGGCGTCGACACCCTTGGCGACGTGCTGCGCAAGGCGCTCGGTATCCACGTCACCCGATTCGGTGAACGGGGTAACGGGGAAAAATAGGACGCCGTCAAGCATCGGGACTCCTTGTTGTGTATTCATCGGGTCAGTCGTTGGTGAGGGTGCCGTCGATACGTCGCCACAGCCCGTCGGGGTTTCCGTCGGCAATCGAGCTGGGAAGCAATGCCTTTGGCACATCCTGGTAAGCGACTGGCCGCAGGAAGCGTTCGATAGCCCGAGATCCGACCGAGGTGGTCCGAGAGTTGGACGTCGCCGGGTACGGGCCGCCGTGCACCATGGCGTGCCCAACCTCGACACCCGTTGGCCAGCCGTTGAACAGGATTCGTCCGGCCTTCTTCTCCAGGATCGGCAGCAGCTCGCGCGCCTCTTCCACATCGGATTCGTCGGCGTGCACCGTGGCGGTCAACTGCCCCTCCACATTGCCGGCGACGTAGCGCAGCTCGGCGGCGTCCGCACAGCGCACGATCAAGCTCGATGCGCCGAAGACCTCGGCCTGCAGCGACTCCGATGCCAGCAGGCTGGCGGCGTCGGTGCTGAACAGCGCCGAGCGGCAGGTGGTCGCGCCGTCGCCTGCCGCGCCGCGCGCGACCAGATCCGCGTGGGCGATCAGTCCGTCGACGCCGCTGCGGTAGCTCTCCGCGATGTTCGGCGTCAGCATCGGTGATGCCGCGGTCTCCCCCAGCGCGTCGCGGGCCGCCGCGATGAACGTGTCCAGATCGGGGCTGTCGATGGCGATGACCAGGCCGGGGTTGGTGCAGAACTGCCCGGAACCCATCGTCAGTGACGACACGAATGCGCGGCCGATCTCGTCGGCGCGGTTGGCCAGGGCGCCGCCAAGCAGGAAGACAGGGTTGATCGAGCTCATCTCCGCGTACACCGGAATCGGTTCGGGGCGTGCCGCTGCGGCCGCCATCAAAGCCGTTCCGCCCGTGCGTGATCCGGTGAACCCGACCGCCTTGATTCGAGGATCGGTCACGAGCGCGATCCCCAGCTTGGAGCCTGAGCCGAACAGCATCGAGAACACCCCGGCAGGAAGACCCGCGGCACGCACCGCGTCGGTCACCGCGCGGCCGACCAGTTCGGAAGTTCCTGGGTGTGCGTCGTGCGCCTTGACGACGACGGGGCAGCCCGCGGCGAGCGCCGACGCGGTGTCTCCGCCTGCGACGGAAAAGGCGAGCGGGAAGTTACTGGCACCGAACACGACCACCGGGCCGAGGGCGATCTGCCGCTGACGGATGTCGGGCCGCGCAAGCGGGGTGCGGTCGGGCAGTGCGGGGTCGATGCGCGCGCCGTTCCAGCTGCCTTCGCGCAGCACGCTCGCGAAAAGCCGCAACTGTCCAGCGGTGCGGCCGACTTCGCCGGTCAGCCGCGCCTCGGGCAGGCCGGTCTCGGCGACCCCGCGAGCGACCACGTCATCGCGGATCGCTTCGATGTTCTCGGCGATCGCCTCCAGGAACGAGGCCCGTTGCTCGCTCGAGGTGTTGCGGAATTCGTCAAACGCTTCGGCGGCCGCCGCGCACGCGGCTTCCACGTGCGACGCGTCGCCATGCCGGTAGACCGGCTCCAGCGCGGCGCCGGTGTTGGGGTTGAAGCCGCGAACCTCGGCGCCCTCACCGCGCACGGGTGAACCCGCGATGAACATCTGTCCTGTCAGGTCTGTGGTAGATGACACCGTGGAAGTCATACTTGCAGGCTAGAGGTGCGATAAATACATGTCCAAGTCAAAAGTTGGCCCGAATCATCCACAGTCTGCATTAATTCGCTGACGTCGCGGCGGTGCTCGACTTGGCCGGACGGTCATGGTGGGCCCCATGGGCGATGTCGTGCAGGGCCACCGCGATGCCCGGTTCCAGAAGGTCGCCGACGCGCTGGCGGAAGAGATCGAAAGCGGTGAGGAGCTGGGCGCATCGATCGCCGTGGATATCGGCGGCGAGTTTGTCCTCGACATCTGGGGCGGTCATGCCGACCGCGCCAAAACAGTTCGCTGGATCGAGAAGACGATCGTCAACTTTTTCTCGAGCACGAAAACCCTGACCTCACTGGCGGCCTTGATCGCCATCGACCGCGGAGCAATCGACCTGTTCTCGCCAGTCGCGAAGTTCTGGCCCGAGTTCGCCGAGAACGGCATCGGCTTCGGCTTGCCGTCTCCGGAGAGCGTTCCCGCCGTACCCGAGGGCAGGGTCTGTTTCGGGGCCGGCTGGGGCGGATCGATGGCGATCATGGACCTGGACCGTCGCGCCACGTTCGCCTATGTGATGAACAAGATGGGCCGGGCACCACCGGCACAGCGCGCACCGTTCGCTACGCGCAACTGATCTACGAAGCGCTCGCCTGACTCGGGCCGGGCCCCAGATAGGCCGTGCGCTACGAGGCCCGTTGCTGGTCCTGCGATGCGAGGCGGTTCAGCACGTCGCGTCCGAGCGTCCGAAGGTCCTGCGGCGGTGACGCGGAAATCAGCGTGACGCCGTCGGCGACGTCTGCCTTGGCGATGTCCGCGATCAAGCCCGCTAATCCGTCGACGGTTCCCGCGTAGTGCACGGTGCCCTCCGCGGCCCCGAGAGTGCTTCGTGCCGAACGAAAATCACCCACCACGGCCACGGTGACATCAAGAATCACCGCGACGTCCTCGCCGTGAGCCCGGATGCGGGCGCGGGCCCGCCGCGCCTGTTGCAGATCAGACGCGACGACCCGCACCGTGCGCTGGGCACCGTCAGTGAGTTCAGTCCAGTCCCCGCCGGGCGCACCTGCCACGAATAGCCGCACGGCGCCCACGCTAGGCGAGCGAGGGACCGCCGTCGACGGTCGCGCTCAGTGGGAATCCAAGTGTTCCTGTGACGCGTCGGTGTCCTCGTCCGCCGGCTTGTTGCCGTTCTTCACGTCGTGCACGCGGGTCTTGTAGAGACTCGCCACCGTCGTGATGATCAGGGTCACGATGATCACGCCGAGGCTCAGCAGCGTCGGGATCTCCGGCACCGGCACATGTTCGCCGCCGTTGATGAACGGCAGCTCGTTCTCGTGCAGGGCGTGCAGAATCAGCTTCACGCCGATGAAGGCCAGGACGAAAGCCAGCCCCTGCGACAGGTAGACCAGCCGCTTCAGCAGGTCGCCGAGCAGGAAGTACAGCTGCCGCAGACCCATCAACGCGAACACGTTCGCGGTGAACACCAGGTACGGCTCCTGCGTCAGGCCGTAGATCGCGGGGATGGAGTCCAGCGCGAAGAGCAGGTCGGTGGTGCCGAGCGCGACGATGACGAGGAACATCGGCGTCATCAGCCGCTTGCCGTCCTCCTTCAGCCACAGCTTGAGCCCGTCCCACTTGTCGGTGAGGCTCAGATGGCTGCGCGCGAACCGCACCACGAAGTTGTCGCCGTCGTCCTCGTGGTCGGTGTCGCGGACAAGCGTGATGGCCGTGTAGACCAGGAACGCACCGAACGCGTAGAAGACCCAGGAGAACTGGTTGATCGCCACGGCGCCCAACGCGATGAAGATACCGCGGAAGATCAACGCCAGGATGATGCCCACCAGCAGCGCCTGCTGCTGGTACTTCTTCGGCACGTTGAAGCTGGCCATGATGATCAGGAAGACGAAGAGGTTATCGACGGACAGGCTGTATTCAGTCAGCCAGCCCGCGAAGAACTCCACCCCGAATTGGCTACCGTGGAAAAACCACACCCATACCCCGAACGCCACCGCGAGGCTGATGTAAATCGTCAGCGCGATGCCGGTCTCGCGCTTTGATGGTTCGTGCGGTCGACGGCCGATCACCACGACGTCGAATAGCAGCACAGCGATCGTCACGCCAAGCGTGATGATCCATTCAAGTTGGGATACGTTCACAAAACCTCCGGTCGTCAATCAACGCCGAAGGTCTCTTCCACCGCCACGACAATCCGTGTCGGCCCGCAGCACCGGTCGTCCTATATCGGTCGACGTGATGACGGCGCTGCGGCGAAAGGAGTACTCCCCTCCACACAGCATTCTGCCAGGTAGGTGTCGCTAACCGAAATCCAGGCCCGTGAACATACGGTTACACCCGTGGCCGACACCCAGTTGCCAGGCATCTTCGGCGATGTACAGCCGCTGCTCGAGGACTTCGGTTACCTGGCCGTCGGCGGGATGCTGTTCCTCGAGGACTTCGGCATACCGGTGCCCGGCGAGATAACGCTGATCGCGGCGGCTGTCTTCGCAGGCGCGGGCAACATGAACATCGCGGCGGTGTTCGCTGTCGCGACGCTTGCCGCCATCATCGGCGACAACCTCGGCTTCGCTGTCGGTCATTTCGGGGGTCGCCCGCTGGCCGAACGGTTCGGCCGGTACGTGTTCCTGACCCCGCAGCGACTCGACCGCGCCGAGTCCTACTTCAACAACCACGGCGGCAAGATCGTCACCATCGCCCGGTTCATCGACGGCCTGCGGCAGGTCAACGGGCTGCTGGCCGGCATAGTCGGCATGCACTGGCTGAAATTCCTGGGCTACAACGCGCTGGGCGCGGTGCTGTGGGTGGGCACCTGGTGCGCGCTGGGATACCTCGCGGGCGAGAACATCGTCGAGATCTACGACACCTTCGAGCGGTACAAGTGGTACGTCGTTGGGGCGGTCGTGATCGTTGTCGCAATTGTGATCACCCATCGTGTGCGGCGCAGGCGAGACCTGTCGGCCACTTAGTAGTTTTATACGCGTGGCGACACCCGAAATATCCGCTCAATACACCCTGTCGCCGTTCGCGCCGGAGCCACGGACGCTGGTCGACATCCTCTACGACACGGCACGCCGCTTCCCCGATGCGCCCGCGCTCGACGACGACACCGTCCAGCTCACCTACGCAGAACTGATCTCCGATATCGAGCAGAGCGTGGAGTGGCTGGCGGCGCGCGGCATCGGCCGCGGCGATCGCATCGGCATCCGGATGCCGTCGGGCAGCTACGCCCTGTACGTGGCGATCCTGTCGGCGATAGCCGCCGGTGCCGCGTATGTTCCCGTCGACGCCGACGATCCCGATGAACGCGCCGAGTTGGTGTTCACCGAGGCCGAGGTCGTCGCGGTCATCACCGAACAAGGTCTGGTCCGCGGCCCCGGATCGTCACGAGGGTGGCGCGCCGGGGCGCCGCTGGGCCGCGACGATGCGTGGATCATCTTCACCTCCGGATCCACCGGCACCCCGAAAGGCGTCGCGGTCACCCACCGCAGCGCCGCCGCGTTCGTCGACGCTGAGGCACGGATGTTCTTGCAGGACAACCCGATTGGGCCGGGCGACCGCGTGCTGGCGGGGCTCTCGGTTGCGTTCGACGCGTCGTGCGAGGAGATGTGGCTGGCCTGGCGGCACGGGGCCTGCCTGGTGCCTGCACCCCGTTCGCTGGTGCGCAGCGGCATGGATCTGGGCCCGTGGCTGGTGTCCCGTGACATCACGGTCGTGTCGACGGTACCGACGCTGGCGGCGCTGTGGCCCGCCGAGGCGCTGGAGGCGGTGCGGCTGCTGATCTTCGGCGGTGAAGCATGCCCGCCCGAGCTCGCCGAGAGGCTGGCCGTCGACGGCCGCGAGGTGTGGAACACCTACGGCCCGACGGAGGCGACGGTCGTGGCGTGTCTGGCGAAGCTCGACGGCGTTGGGCCGGTGACGATCGGGCTGCCGCTGCCCGGCTGGGACCTGGCCGTGGTGGACAAGGAGGGTGTTCCCGTCGCCAACGGCGCCGTCGGCGAGTTGGTGATCGGCGGCGTCGGCCTGGCCCGGTACCTGGATCCGGACAAGGACGCGGAGAAGTACGCGCCGATGCCGACGCTGGAATGGAGCCGCGCCTACCGCAGCGGTGACCTGGTCCGGCTGGAACCGGACGGCCTGTACTTCGTCGGCCGCGCCGACGATCAGGTCAAGGTCGGCGGCCGCAGGATCGAGCTGGGCGAGGTGGACTCCGCGCTGGTGCATCTTCCCGGCGTGAGTGGCGGCGCGGCCGCGGTCCGGAAGACGGCCAGCGGCACACCCCTGCTTGTCGGCTACATCGCCAGCGCCGACCCGTCGTTCGATCTGGCGAAGGCCCGCGAGATGTTGGCCGAGGCGCTGCCTGCCGCTCTCGTTCCCCGGCTGGTCCTCGTCGACGAGCTGCCGACCCGCACATCGGGCAAGGTGGACCGCGATGCGCTGCCATGGCCGCCGCCGGGGGCAGCCGACGAGGAAGAACCCGACCTCGGCGGCACGATGGGCTGGCTTGCGGGCCTGTGGCGCGATGTGCTCGCCGCGCCCATCGACGGTCCAGAGGCGGACTTCTTTGCGCTCGGCGGCGGCTCGCTGTCGGCGGCGCAACTGGTCGCCGCCCTGCGGCAGCGCTATCCGCAGGTGACGGTCGCCGACCTGTACGACCATCCACGGCTCGGCTCGCTGGCCGGATACCTCGACGAGCTCGACCCTCCCCCGGCGGTCGAAACCCGGATCGTCAAACCGACTCCGCTGTTCATGCAGACCGCGCAGACCGCGCTGTCGCTGCCGTTGGCCACGCTGACCGGCCTGCAGTGGGTGGTGTGGCTGGCGCTGATCAACAACGTCGTTGCGGCACTGGATCTGACGCCACTAGCGGTGCCGGTCAGTTGGTGGTGGGTGGGGGTGGGGTTCGCACTTTTCGTCACCCCGCTCGGCCGCATGGCGATCGCGACGTTCTGCGCGCGAATTCTGGTCGGTGGCTTGGAGCAGGGCACGTATCGTCGCGGCGGCACCGTCCATCTGCGAGTGTGGCTGGCCGAGCGACTGGCCGAAGCCAGCGGCGCGGAGAACCTGGCAGGTGCGCCGTGGATGGTGTACTACGCCCGCGCGCTGGGCAACAAGGTCGGCAAGGGCGTCGATCTGCACTCGACCCCGCCCGTGACGGGGATGCTCAAGCTCGGCCACCGCAGTTCGGTCGAGCCCGAGGTCGACCTGTCCGGGCACTGGATCGACGGTGACCACTTCCACGTCGGCCCGATCTCCGTCGGAAACGACGCCACCATCGGGGCCCGAACCACACTGCTGCCGGGGGCAGTCGTCGGCAGGAACGCTGACGTCGCACCCGGTTCCTGTGTCGTCGTCAAGGTCAAGAACGGCCAGTACTGGAAGGGATCGCCGGCCGCGAAGTCGGGCAAGGCCAAGCATCCGTGGCCCGACCACCGACCCGGTCGGGCGCCGTTCTGGGTCCTCATGTACGGCGTGACGTCGATCCTGTTGGGCGGATTGCCGTTGGCGGCGTTGGGTGTTGGCCTCGCCGTGATCGCCTGGGCCATTCGCGATGCCGACACGGTGGGCGCGGCGATCGCACCCGCCGCACTGTGGACACCGGTGGCGGCCTTGGCGGCGATGGTGACGTACGCGGTGTTGACCGTGATCGGCGTGCGCGTGCTGTCGGTGCGGATGCGTGAGGGTTACCATCCGGTGCGCAGTCGTGTCGGGTGGCAGCTGTGGGGCACCGAGCGCCTGATGGACGCCGCCCGCAACTACCTATTCCCGATCTACGCCAGCCTGCTTACGCCATGGTGGCTGCGCATGCTCGGCGCGAAAGTGGGTCGCGGAACCGAGATTTCGACAGCCCTGCTGATCCCGAAGTTCACCGAGGTGCAGGACGGCGCGTTCCTCGCCGACGACACCATGGTCGCCTCCTACGAGCTGGGCGGTGGCTGGATCCACGTCGCGAAGGCGACGATCGGCAAGCGGGCGTTCCTTGGGAACTCGGGCATCACACAGCCCGGCCGCCGTGTTCCCGACGACGGGCTGGTGGCCGTCCTGTCCGCTGCGCCGCACAAGGCGAAGGCCGGCTCGTCGTGGCTGGGCAGCCCACCGGTTCGGTTGCGCCGCAAGCCGACCGCAGCCGACGCGCTACGCACCTTCCATCCGTCGATGCGGCTGAAGGTCCTGCGTTCCCTGGTCGAGACGTGCCGGATCATCCCCGTGATGGTGACGTTCGGGATCGGGCTGGCGGTGCTGTTCACACTGCAGTGGCTGGCCGTCGAATTCGGATGGCTGTGGAGCGCGCTGGCCTGCGGCGTGGTGCTGCTGGTGGCAGGAGCGCTGGCGGGCGGTATCGCCGTTGCCGCGAAATGGCTTATGGTCGGCCGCATTCAGGCGATCGAACACCCGCTGTGGTCATCGTTCGTGTGGCGCAACGAGGTGTCGGACACGTTTGTCGAGACCGTGGCGGCGCCGTGGTTCGCCCGCGCCGCCAGTGGAACCCCGGTGATGAACCTGTGGCTTCGAGCGCTCGGAGCGTCGATCGGCCGCGGAGTGTGGTGCGAAACCTATTGGCTGCCAGAGGCCGACCTGGTGATGCTGGATAAGGGCGCCACAGTCAACCGTGGTTGCGTTGTGCAAACGCACCTGTTCCACGACCGGATCATGCGCATGGATACCGTTGTGCTGGAAGAGGGTTCGACGTTGGGGACGCATTGTGTCGCGCTGCCCGCCGCGCGCATCGGCGCAGGTGCCACCGTCGGCCCTGCCTCGCTGGTCATGCGCGGCGACGAGGTACCTTCGTCCACCCGCTGGCAAGGCAACCCGATCGCGCCGTGGAATGTGTTCCGCAAGAAGCGCGGAGATGCGCCGAAACCTCCGTCGTCCAGCAAGAACAAAGAAAGCGCCGCGTGACGAGGAGCAAGAAAGCCATCAAGAAAGCGGCCGCCCCGGTCATCGACCCATACCTTCCTGCCAACGGCAACTTCGGTTACCGGATATCGCGCTACGAACTCGACCTCGAATACAAGGTGTCGATCAACAGGTTGTCGGGGACGGCCACGATCACCGCGGCGACGCTCGCTGCGCTGCGGACGTTCACGCTGGACCTGTCGAACGCACTGGCGGTGTCGAGGGTCTCGGTCAACGGCCGTCGGCCTGCACAGTTCAAATCGTCGAACGGCAAGCTACACATCGCCCTGCACGAAGCACTGCCTGCCGGGGCGGCGATGACGGTCGAGGTGCGCTACGGCGGCACTCCCCGACCGGTCCGATCCTTGTGGGGTGAGGTCGGTTTCGAGGAGTTGACCGAGGGTGTGCTGGTGGCGGGCCAGCCGAACGGAGCCGCGTCCTGGTTCCCGTGCGACGACCATCCGAGCGCGAAGGCCAGCTTTCGGATCCGCATCAGCACCGAGAGCCCGTATTACGCAATCGCCAACGGCGAACTGCTGTCCCGCCGTGTGCGCGCGGGCATGACCACCTGGACCTACGAGCAGGCGGAGCCGACCTCGACGTATCTGATCACCCTGCAGATCGGGATGTACGGCAGGCATCGGATGGCCAAGAACGATGTCCAGATGCACGCCGTGCTGCCGGATCGCCTGCGGCGTAATTTCGAACACGACTTCGGCCGCCAACCGCAGATGATGAAACTTTTCATCAAGCTGTTCGGCCCGTACCCACTGTCCACCGGTTACACCGTGGTCGTCACCGACGACGACCTCGAAATTCCCCTTGAGGCACAGGGTATTTCCATTTTCGGCGCCAATCATTGCGACGGTGATCGCGGTGCCGAGCGGCTGATCGCCCACGAACTGGCCCATCAGTGGTTCGGCAATTCGGTCACCGCGCAGCGGTGGCGTCACATCTGGCTGCACGAGGGCTTCGCGTGTTACGCCGAGTGGCTGTGGTCCGAGCATTCCGGTGGGCGCAGCGCCGATGAGTGGGCCCGGTATTACTACGAACGGCTTGTCGATTCGCCGCATGACCTGTTGCTCGCGGATCCGGGCCCGCGCGATATGTTCGACGATCGCGTCTACAAGCGGGGGGCATTGACTCTGCACGTGCTGCGGGGGCACGTCGGGGACGAGAGTTTCTTTGCGCTGCTGAAGGATTGGGCTGCGCGCCACCGTCACAGCACCGCGGTCACCGACGACTTCACCGGTCTGGCCGCCAACTACTCGCACGAGTCGTTGCGGCCGCTGTGGGACGCATGGCTGTATTCCACCGAGGTGCCCGTATTAGAGCCGCCATCGTGACCGACGCCGCGACGCCCACCGGTCCGATCACCCGTGCCAGTGTGACCCGGGTCGGCACGGCGACCGTGTTGTCGGCGCTGTGCGGCTACGCAGTGCTCTACCTGGCGGCCCGCGATCTGGAGCCGGCGGGTTTTTCGGTGTTCGGCGTGTTCTGGGGCGCGTTCGGACTGGTCACAGGGGCGGCGTTCGGGCTGCTGCAGGAGGCCACGCGGGAGGTGCGCTCGGCGCGCTACACGGAGATCGTCCAGGGCCCGCGCACACATCCGTTGCGGGTCGCGGCGATGGTCGGTGTCGCCGCCGCGATCGTGATCGCCGTGAGCGCGCCGTTGTGGGCCGGCCACGTCTTTGTCCAATCGCGCTGGCTGAGCGTCGCGCTGCTGTGTGTCGGGTTGGCGGGTTTCTGCCTGCACGCGACGCTGCTGGGCATGCTGGCCGGGATGAACCGGTGGACGCAGTACGGCGCGTTGATGGTGACCGACGCCGCTCTTCGGGTAGCCGTTGCGGCCGCGACGTTCGCGGTGGGTTGGGGATTGGTCGGGTATCTCTGGGCCACCGTGGCCGGGGCGATCGCGTGGTTGATCATGCTGATCGCGTCACCGACGACGCGTGCCGCCGCGCAACTACTGACCCCGGGCGGCACTGCAACGTTCCTGCGTGGTGCGTCGCACTCGATCGCCGCCGCGGGCGCCAGCGCGATCCTGGTGATGGGCTTCCCCGTGCTGTTGAAAGCCACATCGGGAGATCTGGGCGCAACGGGTGGCGTGGTGATCCTGGCCGTCACGTTGACCCGTGCGCCGCTGTTGGTGCCGCTGACGGCGATGCAGGGCAATCTCATCGCCCACTTCGTCGACCAGCGGATGCAGCGGCTGCGGGCGCTGGTGACGCCTGCCGCGGTGGTGACGGGGCTGGGCCTGATCGGGGTGATGCTGGCGTGGGTCTTCGGGCCGTGGCTACTGCGGGAGGGCTTCGGCTCCGATTACCGCGCCGACGGCGCATTGCTGGCCTGGCTGACCGCTGCGGCAATCGCGATCGCGTTGCTCACGCTGACCGGCGCCGCTGCCGTCGCGGCGGCGCTGCATCGCGCGTATTCGGTCGGCTGGGTCTCGGCGACCGTCGCATCGGCGTTATTGCTGATGCTGCCGCTGAGCCTGGAGACCCGCACTGTCATCGCGTTGCTGTGTGGACCGCTGGTCGGGATGGCCGTGCATATGGGCGCGCTTGCGAGGGGCTCGAGATCTTGACCCTGTACTTTTAGTGCATCGACACGCGCTACCACGACGTCTGGATCGTCGTTCCCGCCTTCAACGAGGCGAGCGTTATCGGCGAAGTCATCACTGACGTTCGCTCCGTTTTCGACCACGTCGTCTGTGTGGACGACGGCAGCCGGGACCGCACCGGCGATGCCGCCCTAGAGGCAGGCGCCCACGTCGTCTCACATCCCGTCAACCTCGGTCAGGGTGCTGCCATCCAGACCGGCGTCGAGTACGCCCGTAGGCAGCCCGGCGCTGCGGTGTTCGCAACCTTCGACGCCGACGGTCAGCACCGGGTCAAGGACGTCATTCGGATGATCGACCGGCTCAGCACCGAGGACGTCGACCTCGTCATCGGTACGCGGTTCGCCGACCCCGGCGTGGTCAGCCGAACCCCACTGGTGAAGCGTCTGGTGTTGCGCGGTGCTGCCGCGATGAGCAGGCGCAGCCGAAAACTGGGATTGACCGATGCGCACAACGGCCTGCGCGTGTTCAACAGGAAGGTGGCCGACGTGCTGAACATCACCATGAGCGGCATGAGTCATGCCGACGAATTCATCGCACTGGCCTACGAAAACCATTGGCGGGTAACCGAAGAACCGGTTGAGATCCTCTACACCGACTACTCGATGTCGAAGGGCCAGCCGCTGCTCAACGGTGTCAACATCATCTTCGATGGGCTGCTGCGGGGGAGGTTGTCCCGATGAACTGGATCCAGGCGCTGTTGATCCTCGCGATTGTCGCGCTGCTGATGTACCTGTTGCGGTCTCGCACCAGCGCCCGCACGAAGGCATGGGTCAAGGTCGGCGGTGTGCTGTTCGTGGTGGCCGCGGTGTACGCGATCCTGCGTCCGGACGACACCACGGTGCTCGCGAATTGGCTTGGGGTGGACCGCGGTACGGACCTGATGGAGTACGCGCTGATCATCGCATTCGTGTTCACCACGCTGAGCACCTACATGCGGTTCAAGGATCTCGAACTGAAATACACGCGACTGGCGCGGACCGTCGCGCTGCAGAACGTGCGGGTTCCCGACGACTCTCAGAGCTGACGGAAGTAGTCCACCGTTCGGGCCACGCCGTTGGCGAGATTGACCTCGGGCGCCCACCCGAGCACCTGTTTCGCGAGCCTGTTGTCCAGGCTTGACCGCCTCAGATCGCCCAGCCGCGCCGGGTAGAACTCGGGGTCGTCGCGACCGCCGGCAGCCTCTGCGATCACTGAATGCAGTTGCCGCACCGAGGTTTCCACTCCGGTGCCGATGTTGAACCGCTGGCCTCCACCTGCCTCGCCGGCGGCCTTCACGAATGCGTCGACGACGTCGCCGACGAACACGTAATCGCGGGTGTCGGTGCCGTCGCCGAAGATCTTGGTCGATCGGCCCGCCAGCAGCGCCTGCGAGAATATGGCTACCACACCTGCCTCGCCGTGGGGATCCTGGCGGGGTCCGTACACGTTGGCCGGGGCGATGTGTGAACAATCCAGCCCGTACAGGTTGCGGAACATGTTGAGGTAGACCTCGCCGGCATACTTGCCGGCGGCGTAGGGCGACGCGGGGTCAACGGGCTCATCCTCACTGGTCGGAAAGATCTGGGGGCTGCCGTAGATGGACCCGCCCGAAGACGTGTGCAAGATCTTGCGAACCCCGGCCCGGCGAGCGGCCTCGGCGAGCCGAACCGTCCCGACGACATTTACCATCGAGTCGAACTGAGGGTCGGCAACTGAGTAGCGGACGTCGATCTGAGCTGCCAGGTGGAAAACCACCTCGGGCCTGGTGTCGGCGAGCAGTCCGACGAGGTCGGCGCTGACGACATCAGCCTTGGCGAACTCGAAGTCGTCATGCCGCTCAGCGGCGATGATGTTCTCGCTGCGGCCTGAGCTTAGATCGTCGACGCCGATGACGGTGTGCCCGTCCGCGAGCAATCGGTCTACCAGCGTTGATCCGATGAAGCCTGCTGCCCCGGTGACCAGTGTGCGCATCGCCTCACCATACCGACGACCAGTATCCGCAAGTTGGGGACCGTAGGCTCAACGAGCGATGAACCGAGTCGCCCGCGCCGCCACCGCGCTGATAGCGGTGCAGTTGGTCCTCAGGGCGGTGCTGGCGTTCAGCGGCTACTTCTACTGGGACGACCTGATCCTGATCGGCCGCGCGGGCACACAGGGGCTGCTGTCGCCGGGCTATTTGTTCGACGACCACGACGGCCATGTCATGCCGGGGGCGTTCCTGGTGGCGGGCGGTATCACCCGGTTGGCTCCGTTGAACTGGATCGGACCCGCGATCAGCCTGGTGGTCCTGCAACTGCTGGCGTCGCTGGCGCTGTTGCGGGCGCTGCACGTCATCCTCGGCTGGCGGCCGGTGCTGTTGCTGCCGCTGACGTTCGCACTGTTCACACCGCTCGGGGTGCCGGGCTACGCGTGGTGGGCGGCGGCGCTGAACTCGTTGCCGATGCTGGCCGCGCTGGCATGGGTGTGCGGCGATGCCATCCTGCTCGTGCGCACCGGCGGTCTGCGGTACGCGATCACCGCGCTGCTGGTGTTCTTCGGCGGCTTGTTGTTCTTCGAAAAGGCTGCGGTCATACCGTTCGTCGCGTTCGCCATCGCGGCGCTGTACGCCCACGTCACGAGCTCGGGTTCCGTCGTGGACGTGTGGCGACGCGGGGTGCGGCTGTGGGTGCCGTCGCTGGCGCTGACCGTCGCGTGGATCGTCGTGTATCTGGTGGTCGTCGATCAGAAGCGCTGGAGCTTCGACGTGGCGATGACGTGGGACTTGCTGAGCCGCTCGGTGACTCACGGGATTGTGCCCGGTCTTGTTGGCGGACCGTGGGATTGGCAGCGGTGGGCACCCGCGTCACCGTGGGCGACGCCGCCGGTGGCGGTGATGGTGCTGGGCTGGCTGACGCTCGCCGCGGTGGTGGCGGTGTCGGTTTTCCGCAAGCAACGGATCGCGATGGTGTGGCTGGTGGCGGTCGGTTACGCGGTGGCGTGTCAGATCCCGATCTATCTGATGCGCTCATCACGGTTCACCGCGTTGGAGTTGGCACAGACGCTGCGGTATCTCCCAGACCTCGTGGTGGTGCTGGCTCTGCTGGCCGCGGTCGGGCTCTGCGCGCCCAACCGTGAGCGATCGGGATGGCTGGACGCGTCGAGGACACGCACAGTGGTGACGGCCGGTTTGGCAGTGGCATTCGTCGTGAGCTGTGTGTACTCGACGATGACGTTCAAAACCAGCTGGCGCGACAACCCCGCGCAGCCGTATCTGCAGAACGCGCGTGCGGGCTTGGCCGAAGCTCACGCCTCATCCGATGCGCCGATGCTCGATCAGGAGGTCGACCCGCTGGTGTTGCAGCGCGTCGCCGCGCCGGAGAACCTGGCCAGTCACATGTTCGCGCTGTTGCGGGACCGTCCGGAATTCGCATCGGCGACAACAGAACTCCGAATGCTTGATGTGTCGGGGCGGCTCGTGGACGCCAAGGTGACGTGGGTGAGGACGATCGTGCCGGGGCCTGCGCCGCAGTGCGGCTATCTGGTTCAACCGGACTTCGGAGTCCGGATGCCGCTGGACGGCCCGCTGTTGCCGTCGGATTGGACCGCGGAGATCAATTACCTGGCCAACACCGACGGCTCGATGACGATGTCGCTTTCGGAGGGCATTGAGGTCAAGGTGCCGGTGCGGCCCGGCCTCAACCGGGTGTTCGTGCGGCTGCCGGGTGCGGGAGATGCGATCACCGTGCGCGCGAACACGGCCGCGTTGTCGGTGTGTATCGCGTCGGGGCCTGTTGGATTCGTGGCGCCGAGCTAGTTCGGGCTAGGAGATAATCGGCAGATGAGCGTGCTCGACGCCTTCCTATCGACGTGGTCGAACGCGCTGCAGACCTACGGGAAGGGAACCCCGCAGACCGGCGCCCAATACGACGACAGTGGCAGGCTTTCTCAGCTGCAGGCGACGGTTCAGTCCGCGGCGCCGGGATCGAAGTGGACGGGCGGCGCGGCCGACGCGTATGGATCGGCGAATGACGAACACGGTCGGGTGCTGGGCCGGCTGGCGGGGCTCGATCAGCAGCTGCGCGCGCACGTCGACCAGTCAGCCGAGGTGGTCGCGGCCGGGCGACGAGACCTCGAGTCGGTACGCAAGTGGGTGGTCGACGCGGCGGCAAGTGCGCCGCAGAACGCCGCCGCTGAGCGCGTGCGGATGGCGATCGTGCAGCGGGGCCTCAGCCAGTTGCAGGAGGTCGTACAGCGCTCGAACAGTGACCTGAACGCGATCGGCGGACGAATCCGGGGCATTGGCCTCCAGTACCAAGCGCTGGGGAACCAGAAGTTCGGCACGAAGGAAGCCCCGCTGCTGGGCGGGCCCGATGCGAAGAAGGACGAAGAGCCTGAGGAGACAGGTAAAGAAGACTCCGAAGCGCTGCAGCACGGTGACCTGACGCCGGAGCAGCATGGGCGGCTCGTCGCCAATACGACCTTGACGCCCGAGCAGCAGACGGCACTTGATAAAGGGAACCTGACACTGCCGCCGGACCAGATGTCGTATCTGCAGGGCTTCTCGCGCGCATTCGGCGACAAGACGCCCGCTGAGATCAAGGGCGTCATGGACGGCGCAGGACCCGACGGTGCTCGGGTCGCTGACGTCTTCCAACTCGCGTCGAACCCGAACATCAAGACGGGTCTGCCTGAAACCCAACAGCCGTCGATCGGCGAGCCGTCGAGCGCCGGGAAATACGCTTTGCCGGACGGCATTCAGAAGGTGCTGGACGGACCTGCGTTGACCCAGCCCCACACCGATGGCGTGTTCCAAGACGGACGATGGGTCGTCCCACCGGAACCGACGGGTCCGCTACAGCCGACGCAGGGATTGAACGACCTCGCAAACGTCATCCAAAGCGGTAACCGAGAACTGCAAGTGGGCAGCGCACTCGACGCCGGATTGATGACCAAGAGCCAAGAGATGCTGGCACAGTCCAACCAGTGGCCGATCGCGCAAGCACCGGGCCCTGGCGCGGACCCGATGCGGGACGGCCCTCGCTGGTATCACGAGAACGTCGACCCCACACTTCAGAACATGTTCAACGCTTTGAACAAGGACGACATGGTCATTCATGACGCGGTTACGGGCCACGGCGCAGGCGAGTTCTTGGACAACGTCACCCAACATCAATGGCAGGACAGCGGACTCGCCGCCGGCGGACTGTTCGACTGGGTCGGCGACACAGCGGCCAACGACCCCACCGGGCGAGCCGCAGATACAGCGCACGCCTTGGCGGAGTACACCAGCAGCCACTCCAATCAGCTCCTGAATCTGCCTGGCACTGAATCACAGTCACTGGGTCAGGTGAATCCAGAACTGACCCGAGACTGGTCTCGTGCCTTCGCACCGTATTTGGACGACATGGTTGGGCAGAACGTCGTTGGCAACAACGCCGAGTTCGCACCGCTGAACGGAGCCGACGAACAGCCGCTCAAGACGCGAGCGTTGATGAGCGTCATGTATTTCGATCACGAGGCATCGGACATCATGTACCGCCACGCAGGTGCAAGTATCGAAAACTACATTGACGCCGCCGCGACCTCGTTGACTGATCAGGGCCCGACCAGTGACAACTCGGCAATGCGTGCGGCCGGAAAACTGCAGAGCGCACTGGATCTCGGTTCGTTCGACGAATCCTATGACCGCTTGCACGATGCCCGGCAGGCGGTTGAAGATTCATACACACGGCGGTCCGCACTGTACGACCTCGCATCCGGTGCAGTGACCGACAATCCAGCATTCGCACCCGTATCGCTTCTGAGTCCATATCTCAAGGACGTCGTCATAGGGGCACCGCCTGCCGAGGATTCGACCATTCCAACAGCCTCACCACGCAACGATTTTCCCGTGCAAGTGAAGCTGGCCGAAATACTGATCGGTCACAACGTCGGCAACCCCGAAATCCGAAATTGGCTGCAGGATCAGCTCATTGCGGGCGGAGGTCACTTCGAAGTGCCCTCCTCGACGGCAGAGACCGCGAACTACAACCACTTTTACAACCAGATCTCCTCCTATTTCACGGATATCTCCGGCGCCGACAAACTGATGGATACGTACTGGGAGACGTACTCGAGCGCCTATCTGAACGCTCCGCCTGAATCAGGCGGCAGCTGACGGTGAACCGGCTTCGAATCGCGGTGAGCGCTGCGCTCGCGCTTATTCTCTGCGCTGGATGCACGCCCGATCCGGCGACGACAACGCAGCCCTCAGGCACACCAGAAGCGGAGGGGCAGCGCTATCCGAACTGGCCGGCGACGCTCAACGACTTTCGATTCCATTGGACGGCCGACCCGAACATCGACCTCACTGGCGGGCCTGCCGTACCAATCCGCGCCTATCTCGAGTCGTACTACGTCACATCATTCAGCGCCAGCCGGAATACCGTCTATCCAGGGTTCATGCGGGCAACGCCAGAGAATGACGAGCTTGACGGCCATTATCTGGCTCAGCTCGCGTGGATACGCCCACTCAACGGGGTCGCGGCGAAGCCGGCTGACGCGCCCGAACGTTTCGGGTACATGCCGTTCCACCTGTTGAGGATCGACCGCGTCGGAGACGGCTTACGCGCAATCGTGTGCCAGGGACAATATGCAAACTTCGTCAGGAGTACCGCACAGCCCGGTAAGTATGTCGCGGCTGCCGCTTCGCCAAAAACTGCACAGCTCCCAAGAGATGAGACTGGCGTTGCCGTCTACCGACTCGAACTGACCCAACACGATCCGCGCATTGGATCGGATCCGCTCCCACCGGTAGCCGCTCCTCAACAGGGACCGTCGCCCGCACCCGATCAGGACGTGTTCGGGAACTGGTTCTTCACGGGCGTCAGCTCTTCACTCTGGGGACCGATTGATGCGCCCGCCCGGGAGGAATTTCCCCCGCCCGACTTGGTTCGTCAATGCAGCGATCGCATGCCGCTGTCAGCGTCGGAACGTGTCGCCATGATGTCGGGTTTCAAAGATCGACCCCCGCCACCGGGTCAAGCGACACCCGGCTGGCCGGCGAAAGCGCAATAGTATGCCATCGGCCGCGGTCCATCACCGCCGGATTGTCGTCGACGGCATCGACACGTTCTATCGCGAGGCCGGGGCCGCCGACGCTCCGATCGTCCTGTGCCCCACGGATATCCGGCGTCGTCCTTCGTATACCGCAATCTGATGGCCGCTCTCGGGGACCGCTGGCGTCTCGTCGCGCCCGATATGCCCGGATTCGGTTACAGCGCAACCCCTTCCGCCGCCGACTTCGCGTACACATTCGACGCCTACGCCGAGTTCTTGCGGGCGTTCGTCGATGCGATTGGGTTGGAGCGCTACGTCGTGTGGTTGCACGATTACGGTTCGCAGTTCGGTTTTCGGCTCGCGCTGGCCAAGCCGGATCGCGTTGCGGGCCTGATCATTCAGAACGGCGATATATACGCGGACGCGTTCGGTCCGAAATACGACTTCCTGAAGAAGATATGGGAGAACCCAGGGCCGGGTGCGCGGCGTCGCATCGCACAGCACGTCACGCTCGCCGGATTCGAAAGCGAATTCCGCGGTGAGCTTCCCGACGACGTCGCCGATCGCGTCAGCCCCGACCTCTGGACGCTGCACTGGTCGCTGATGTCCACACCCGACCGGATCGCCAATCTCATCCGCCTCCTCTCCGACCAGCCCTCGACGCTGGAGTGGTTCCCGAGGGAGCAGGCCTATCTGCGCGAGCACAAACCGCCGACTCTGATCGTGTGGGGACCGCACGACGGCTACATGCCCGAGCAGTCCGCCCGGGCCTACCACCGCGACCTACCCGACGCCGCGCTGCATCTGCTCGGCGGCGGACATTCGCTTCTGGAGACCCACCTCGGTGAGGTCGTGCCGTTGGTGGCGGAGTTCCTCGCGGATCTCGATCACGAACCGTCATCATTCGATGACAAGTCCCGGTCGTCACGTGGAGCCACCTAGGAGAATCGAACTCCTGACCTGCTCATTACGAGTGAGCCGCTCTACCGACTGAGCTAAGGTGGCGTGCCTTGTCCCGTCGAGCGCTCGCGCGAGGAGCAGACCGCCGGGGCGGGACGAGTGTACGGCAGGGCCCACCAACCACCCAAGTCAGTTCAGTCGCGCAGCGCCCGCCCCACGGTCGCGACCATCGCATCGACGGCGAACTTGGGCTTCACGTTGACCGCGAGCGCCTCCCGGCACTCGAGCACCGCCTCGATGCAGCGCAGCAGCCGTTCCGGCGGGGCATG
Organism: uncultured Actinomycetota bacterium; assembly: GCA_963848855.1. Lineage (GTDB taxonomy): Bacteria > Actinomycetota > Actinomycetes > Mycobacteriales > Mycobacteriaceae > Mycobacterium. The sequence continues at coordinate 1,167,136 of CAWKFL010000012.1, read as the reverse complement.
CGCGGCCATCGCGGCCACCCGCTCCGCCATGTCGGGGTGGTTGGCCTGGATCGAGCCCGCTCCCGACGACACAAGCAGCGCATCGCGGAAATACGTCGCCAGATCGATCAGCGCGCGGTCCAGCGCATCACGCGACGCCCGGGTCTGGCGCGACTTCTGCCGTCGCTCAAGGTCTCTGATCGCACCCGTCGCGCCGCGCAGCGTGCCCGCGGTCCCCTTGCCGGTGCCACCTGCCCCCAATGCAGTGCGCAACTCCTCCGTCTCGGCCTCATTGCGATCCTCCGTCAGCGCCCGCGCCTCGGCCTCGGCCGTCGCCACCAACTCCTCGGCCGCTGCGTAAGCCCGCGACGGCGTCGCGGCATCCCGCGCCAACCCCAACGCCCGCTGCCTGCGCTCCCGCGCCTCATCGTCGGTGGCCAGCCGCCGGGCACGCCCCACATGGCCGCCGCTGACCGACGCCGCCCACTCGGCGTCCTCCTCCGACAGACCGTCGGTATCGATCAGCACCCGGGCGATCGCCTCCGACGTCGGTGTCACCAGCGCCACGTGCCGGCACCGCGACCGCAGCGTGATCGCCACGTCCTCGGGATCCACCGACGGCGCGCACAGCACGAACACCGTCGAGGGAGGCGGCTCCTCGACCGCCTTGAGGAGTGCATTGGCCGCGCGCTCGCCGAGGCGGTCGGCGTCTTCGATGATCACCACCTGCCACCGGCCCACACCAGGGCGCCGCGCTGCCGTCTGCACGATGTTGCGCGTCTCTTCGACCCCGATCGACAGTCCCTCCGGGATGATCCGTCGCACGTCGGCGTGGGTGCCCGCCATCGTCGTCGTGCAGGCCCGGCACTCACCGCACCCGGGCACACCGTCAGACGTGCACTGCAAGGCGGCAGCGAAGCACAACGCCGCTATCGATCGGCCGGACCCTGGCGGACCCGTGATGAGCCAGGCGTGTGTCATGGTCCCCGTTGCGGCGGCACTGTGAGCCGAATCACCACGGGCCGACTGCGCCGCCGCAACCAATTCCGCCTCGACGGCGTCTTGTCCTACGAGACGCGAAAAAACACCGGCCATCGCGATAACAGTAATGCTGCAAACCGACACGTCCGTCCCACTCCGCCCTATGAGGTCTGTACAGCCCGATACGGTTAACGGGTGACCGCGGAAGCAATACCGATCGGGCGAATCAGTGCATTCGTCCGCTGGGTTGCGCGCACCCCGTGGCCCGTTTTCACCCTCGGCATGCTGCAGGCCGACATCATCGGCGCGCTGCTCGTGCTGGGCTTTCTGCGCTTCGGGCTACCGCCCGAGGACCGCATTCAGCTGCAGGACCTGCCCGCGTTCAATCTTGCGGTCTTCCTCGGCTACCTGTTCGTCTCGTTCACGGTGGCCTCGTATCTGAGCCTGCGGCTCCTGATACCCGTCATGCGCTGGCAGCGCCGCGAGACGCTGCTTGGCGACCGCGACCCGGCCACCACCGAGATGGCCCGCACCCGAGCGTTGAAGATGCCCTTCTACCGCTCGGTGATCAACGTGACCAACTGGTTCCTGGGTTCGGTGGTGTTCATCGTCGCCAGCTGGCCGGTGGCCAGCAAGTCGGCACCGGTCGTCGCCGTCGCCACCGGCCTCGGCGCCACCGCCACGGCGATCATCGGCTATCTGCAATCCGAGCGCGTGCTGCGTCCGGTCGCGGTGGCTGCGCTGCGGGGTGGTGTGCCCGAGAACTTCCGCGCCCCGGGCGTCATCCTGCGGCAGGTCCTGACGTGGGTGTTGTCCACCGGCGTGCCGATTCTCGCGATCGTGCTCGCGTTGGTCGCCAGCAAGTTCGAGATCCTCACCGCGCCCGCCGAACGGCTGATCACACCGATCCTGCTGCTCGCCATCTCCGCGCTGGCGATCGGGCTGGCGGGCACCGTCCTGGTCGCGATGTCGATCGCGGACCCGCTGCGGCAGTTGCGCTGGGCACTCGGCGAAGTTCAGCGCGGTAACTACAACGCGCACATGCAGATCTACGACGCCAGCGAATTGGGCCTGCTGCAGGCCGGCTTCAACGACATGGTGCGCGACCTAGCCGAGCGGCAGCGCCTCCGCGACCTGTTCGGCCGCTACGTCGGCGAGGACGTCGCACGCCGCGCGCTGGAGCGCGGCACCGAACTCGGCGGCCAGGAGCGCGACGTCGCGGTCCTCTTCGTCGACCTCGTCGGCTCGACGCAGTTGGCCGCGACCATCCCCGCGGCCGATGTCGTGAGCCTGCTCAACGAGTTCTTCCGCGTCGTCGTCGACACCGTCAACCGCCACGGCGGGTTCGTCAACAAGTTCCAGGGCGACGCGGCGCTGGCCATCTTCGGGGCGCCGATCGAGCATCCGGATGCGTCCGGTGCGGCGCTGGCCGCCTCACGCGAGCTGCACGACGAACTCATCGAGGTCTTGGGTCAGACCGACTTCGGCATCGGGGTGTCGGCGGGCCGGGCCATCGCAGGCCACATCGGCGCGCAGGCCCGCTTCGAGTACACGGTGATCGGCGACCCGGTCAACGAGGCCGCACGCCTCACCGAGCTCGCCAAGCTCGAGGAGGGGCACGTGCTCGCGTCGGCAATCGCGGTCAGCGGTGCGCTCGACGCCGAGGCGCTGTGCTGGGACGTAGGCGAGATTGTCGAACTGCGCGGCCGCGCCGCGCCCACCCAGTTGGCTCGGCCGCTGAACCTGGTGTTACCGGGCGCCGTCAACGGCAAGGCCGATGAGACTGACAGCGACGACGTCCCCGATGTGGACGACGTGCCAAGCGACGTGTCGAGCTGACCGCGTCAGGCCTTCTTGGCGGCCCTCTTCTTCGCAGGCGCTTTCTTGGCAGCAGCCTTCTTGGTCCGCTTCACCGGGCCACGCGCGCGCCGGTCGGCGAGCAACTCCGCTGCCCGCTCGTCGGTGATCGACAGCACGTCGTCACCCTTGCGCAGGCTGGCGTTGGTCTCACCGTCGGTGACGTAGGGCCCGAAGCGGCCGTCCTTGATCACCATCGACTTACCGGATGCCGGATCGTTGCCCAGTTCGCGCAGCGGCGGCGTCGAAGCACGCTGCCCCGCACGGCGTTTCGGTTCTGAGTAGATCTTCAGCGCTTCGTCGAGAGTGATATCGAACATCTGCTCTTCGGTCGCCAGTGAGCGAGAATCCGTGCCGCGCTTGAGGTATGGGCCGTACCGGCCGTTCTGCGCGGTGATCTCCTCGTTCGTGTTCGGGTCGACACCGACGACACGGGGCAGCGACAGCAGCCGCAGCGCGTCCTCCAGCGTCACCGTCTCCAGGTTCATCGACCGCAGCAGCGACCCGGTCCGCGGCTTGGGACCCGTCGGTTTCTTGCCCTTCTTGGCGCCGCTTCCGGCATCGTCGTCGGGCTCATCCGGTTCGGGCAACACCTCGGTGACGTACGGTCCGTAGCGGCCGTCCTTCGCCACGACCTCGTGGCCGGTCTGCGGGTCGACGCCGAGCGAGCGGCCCTCTTGCGGTGTGCTGAAAAGCTTTTCGGCCAACTCGAGCGTCAGCTCGTCGGGGGTGAGAGCGTCGTTGATGTTGGCGCGCTGCGGCTTGAGCTCTCCTGGCTCACCGTCGTCGCCAGCGACCATGCGCTCCAGGTACGGACCGTTCTTGCCTACCCTCACATAGACGGGCCGACCCTCTTCGTCGTCAAACAGCCTGATGGAGTTGACTTCTCGGGCGTCGATGCCTTCGAGGTTCACCCCGACGAGCTTCTTCAACCCACCCGAGCGCGCGATCGAATCCGGCACACCGTGGTCGCCGCCGAAGTAGAAGTTGGACAGCCAGTTGGTGCGTCGCTCGTTGCCCGACGCGATCTCGTCGAGTTCGTCTTCCATGGCAGCGGTGAAGCCGTAATCGACCAACCGGCCGAAGTGTTGCTCCAGCAGCCCGGTGACGGCGAACGCTACCCACGACGGCACCAGCGCGCTGCCCTTCTTGTGGACGTAGCCGCGGTCCTGAATGGTCTTGATGATCGAGGAGTACGTCGACGGACGCCCGATTCCGAGGTCCTCCAGCGCCTTGATCAGCGAGGCCTCGGTGTAGCGCGCAGGCGGCGACGTGGTGTGGCCGTCGGCCGTCAGCTCCTTGGCGTCGACGCGCTGGCCCTGCTCGAGGTTCGGCAGCCGGCTCTCGGCGTCGTCGGCCTCGCCGCCCGCCTGCTCGTCGATGCTCTCGACGTAGGCCTTGAGGAAGCCGGCGAACGTGATGGTGCGGCCGCTCGCGCTGAACACCGCCTGCCTGCCGTCACTGGACTGCCCGGCGATGCGCAGGCTCAAGGTGGTACCCCGCGCGTCAGCCATCTGCGAGGCCACGGTGCGCTGCCAGATCAGCTCGTAAAGCCGGAACTCGTCGGTGTCGAGCTGGCTGTGCAGCTGCCCGGGCGTCTGGAACACATCGCCGGCGGGCCGGATGGCCTCGTGGGCCTCCTGGGCGTTCTTGACCTTGCGTGTGTACTGCCGCGGCGTCGGGTGCACGTACTCCTCGCCGTAGAGCTGGCGGGCCTGGTTGCGGGCGGCGTTGATGGCCGACTCCGACAGCGTCGTGGAGTCGGTACGCATATAAGTGATGTAGCCGTTCTCGTAGAGCCGCTGCGCGATGCTCATCGTGCGCTCCGACGAGAACCTCAGCTTGCGGCCCGCCTCCTGTTGCAGCGTCGACGTCATGAACGGCGCGTACGGCCTGCGGGTGTAAGGCTTCTGCTCGACCGACGACACCGCGAGCTGCGCGCCGCGCAGGCCCGTGGCCAGCGCGCCCGCACCGGCTTCGTCGAGCACCAGCACCTCGTCGGGCTTGCGGACCTGACCCAGCGAGTCGAAATCGCGGCCGGTGGCCACCCGCCGCCCGTCGACCGTGTTCAGCTTGGCGGTGAAGATGGGCGGGGTCGCCTGCGGGTCGGAGACGCTGGCATCCAGCTCGGCGGTGACGTCCCAGTAGCCTGCGCTGCGGAACGCCATGCGTTCGCGCTCGCGCTGGACGATGATCCGGGTCGCAACGGACTGCACGCGGCCGGCCGACAGCTTCGGCGCGACCTTCTTCCACAGCACCGGGCTGACTTCGTAGCCGTAGAGCCGGTCCAGGATGCGCCGCGTCTCCTGCGCGTCGACCAGGTCGTTGTCCAGGTCGCGGGGGTCTTCGGCGGCCGCGCGGATGGCGGGTTCGGTGATCTCGTGGAACACCATCCGCTTGACCGGGATGCGGGGCTTGAGCGTCTCAAGCAGGTGCCAGGCGATGGCCTCGCCCTCACGGTCGCCGTCCGTCGCTAGATACAGCTCGTCGACGTCTTTGAGCAGGTCTTTCAGCTCCGCGACGGTGTTCTTCTTATCCGGGCTGATGATGTAGAGCGGCTCGAAGTCGGCGTCGACGTTCACCCCGAGGCGGGCCCACGGCTCGGACTTGTACTTCGCCGGGACGTCGGCGGCGGCGCGTGGCAGGTCGCGAATATGCCCGCGGGACGACTCAACGATGTAGTTCGACCCGAGGTAGCTAGCTATTTTGCGCGCCTTAGTAGGCGACTCGACGATTACGAGCCGCCGGACCCTTCCGTTACCGCCGCTGCCGCGGTCCCCGTCAGCCACCTCTGCCTACGCTCCACTTCTTTATTGCCCTACCCCGCCGGTCTCCATACATCGACGGTCGGCCGACGTGCAAGGCAACTGACAATTTCGCACCCCGCGCGAGCCAGCGCAAACTGACCCCCCTGTCATCGGCCGTCAAATACGGGGCCATTGATGAAACGCCTCGACGTCGCCAGGTGGTTCCCCAACGTTCTCTACCAGGCGCGATAGGCGTCGTCGGCCGCTGATTCGCAGCGCCGGATGGGTGCCTCGGGTGCCGATCAACGTAGGAGCGATCCCGACCCGCATCATCGCCGAGGCAAGCGGCGAATGCGTATCAGGAGCGTGTGGGTCAAGCCCGAGTAGGTACCGGTCGGCCTCCGGCGTGCCTGCGGCCAGTGTCCAGGCCCGCAATTCCCTGGGTCCGGGCAGCCACTGCGGGGGGACGGTCTTGACCGCCCCACGGGTCCAGTCCTTCGCGATCGGCACCAGGCGGGGCTCTACGGCCGTGCGTACCAGCGGCGTGTTCTCGTCGGTGCGGGCGAGCTCAGGCTGCAGCCCGGCCTCGGTGATCATCTCCGCGAGGGCCTGGGCGCGCCACAGCTGATCCACCACCACCGACAGCCGCGCACCGTCGGAGACCAACACCACCTGTCCGGGTGCGGCGAGGAGGCCCGTCAGGTCGGCGACCGCGGGCGGTACCGACTCTGCCGAGAAGAACGACAGCTGGCTCACGCCGTCGACAGTAGGCCAGCGCCGCCTAACTTAGTGCGATGCCGGGCCGCTGCCCTAAAAAACGAAAAACACCCCGCGGCGCTCTTTCGTGGGAGTGCGCGGGGTGTCTTTATCAGGTTTGGTTGGTCAGATGGTCCGAACACCCGTAGCCTGCGGCCCCTTGGGGCTCTGGCCGACCTCAAACTCGACCTTCTGGTTCTCCTCCAGGGTGCGGAAGCCGGATCCCTGGATCTCCGTGTAGTGGACAAAAACGTCGGCGGAGCCGTCCTCCGGGGCAATAAAACCGAACCCCTTCTCCGCGTTGAACCACTTCACAGTTCCCTGTGGCATTTCCTGTTTTTCCTTCTCTTATTTTCCGGGTGCGGTCCACCGTGTTTCGGTACACCGGGCCCGTTCCGACCGCCAATCCTTCGCGGAGTGTCGGAACTTGACCCGACCTACAACCCTCGCAGGAACCGCGATCGCAACGTCGATCCTGCGGGTGTTAGTACACGAACACAGAAGCTGCGACCGCCGTAAGTCAATCATGTTCACGGCCGACGCGACAGTCTCGACTCGAACGAGTGGTGAACAATTCCGTTACAAACGCCTTCAGGAGGGTATGCGGTGTCAATTTCGGGGTCGGATTTCGGCCGCGAGCTGCTCGCGTGCGCGCTCGAAGGCACCGATCCGAAAGAACAGCCGCTGCGCCATGTCGCGGATCTGGCACCGCGGCAGGGCCGTCCTGAGCGCTGGCCGATGTGGGCCGATCCAGATGTGGTGCGGGCGTTCCATGATCGGGGTATTGAGGCGATGTGGTCGCATCAGCTCGCGGCCGCCAACCTGGCCCGCGACGGCAGGCATGTCGTGCTGTCCACCGGCACCGCCTCGGGCAAGTCGCTGGCCTACCAACTGCCGATATTGACGGCCCTGAAAGAAAATTCGCGTGCGCGCGTGCTCTATCTGTCGCCGACCAAGGCGCTCGGCCACGACCAGCTGCGGACAGCGATCGCGCTGACCGAAGCGGTACGGGGGCTGGGCGACGTCGCGCCCAGTTCGTATGACGGCGACAGTCCGGGCGAGGTGCGGCGCTTCGCACGTGAGCGATCGCGGTGGATCTTCTCCAACCCCGACATGATCCACCTGTCGTTGCTGCGCAACCACGCCCGCTGGGCGGTCTTCCTGCGAAATCTGCAGTTCATCGTCGTCGACGAATGCCATTACTATCGGGGAGTTTTCGGCTCGAACGTGGCGATGATCCTGCGGCGACTGCTGCGGTTGTGCACGCGGTACACCTCGGCGCCGACGGTCATCTTCGCCAGCGCGACCACCGCGCAGCCGTCGGCAACGGCGTCCGAGCTCATCGGGCAGACGGTCGCTGAGGTGACCGAGGATGGCTCACCGCAGGGCGCGCGCACGGTGGCGCTGTGGGAGCCGGCACTGCGCGAGGATCTCGTCGGTGAAAACGGCGCGCCCGTACGGCGTTCCGCGGGCGCCGAGGCCGCGCGGGTGATGGCGGACCTGATCGCGGAGGGTGCCCGCACCCTGACGTTCGTCCGGTCGCGGCGGGGCGCCGAGTTGACCGCGCTCGGCGCGCGGGCACGCCTTGAAGACATCGCGCCTGAGCTGGCCGCCCGGGTGGCGTCGTATCGGGCCGGCTATCTGGCCGAGGACCGTAGGCAGCTGGAACGCGCTCTGGCCGAAGGTGACTTGCGCGGTATGGCCACCACCAACGCTCTCGAACTGGGCGTCGACATCGCGGGGCTGGACGCTGTCGTGCTTGCCGGTTTCCCCGGCACCGTCACGTCGTTCTGGCAGCAGGCCGGACGCTCCGGCCGTCGGGGCCAGAGCGCGTTGATCGTCCTGATCGCCCGTGACGATCCGCTGGATACCTACCTCGTGCATCACCCGGCCGCGTTGCTCGACAAGCCGATCGAACGCGTGGTGATCGACCCGGGTAACCCGTATGTTCTGGCACCTCAACTGCTTTGCGCGGCGACCGAGCTCCCCCTCACCGATGCCGAGGTGCGGATGTGGAACGCCGAGCCGGTGGCCGAGTCGCTTGTCGATGACGGGCTGTTGCGTCGACGCCCCAGCGGCTACTTCCCCACGCCTGGCGTCGACCCGCATCCGGCCGTGGACATCCGCGGTTCGTCGGGCGGCCAGATCGCGATCCTGGAGGCCGATACGGGGCGCCTGCTCGGTAGCGCGGGCGTCGGTCAGGCTGCGGCGTCGGTGCATCCGGGCGCGGTGTATTTGCATCAGGGTGAGTCTTATGTCGTCGATTCACTGGAATTCGAGGACGGGGTCGCATTTGTGCACGCCGAGGATCCGGGATATACGACATTCGCGCGTGAGATCACCGACATCGTCGTGACCGGGCAGGGTGAGCGAAAGACCTACGGGCCGGTCACAGTTGGGCTCGTACCGGTTTCGGTGACGAACACCGTGATCGGCTATCTACGACGGCGCCTCGACGGTGAGGTGATCGACTTCGTCGAGCTCGACATGCCAACCCGCACCCTGGACACCATGGCGATGATGTGCACAGTGACGCCTGAGGCGTTGCAGCACAACGGAATCGATTTGCTACGCGTGCCGGGGTCCCTTCATGCCGCCGAACACGCGGCGATCGGCCTGCTGCCATTGGTCGCCACCTGCGATCGTGGCGACATCGGTGGGGTATCGACCGCGGTGGGCCCGGTCGACGGGCTGCCGACGATCTTCGTGTACGACGGCTACCCCGGCGGCGCAGGCTTCGCTGATCGCGGATTCCGGAAGATCGACACCTGGTGGGAGGCGACCGCTGCGGCGATCGAGGCCTGCGAATGCCCGATGGGATGCCCGTCCTGCGTGCAGTCGCCGAAGTGCGGCAACGGCAACGATCCGCTCGACAAACAGGGTGCCGTAAACGTCCTACGACTGGTGCTCGGCGCGCTGGCGGGGCAAGTGGCGTGAACCACCCGTGCAGGCGACCTACCCCTCGACGGTCGCCCCACGCCGAGCACACAGACAGATGCAGCGAACGGTCGGACAACGCGATCCGTTCCCAATCCCGGAAGCCGGGTGCAGACCGAAAACTACCTTGTCTTCGGGGGGTGCCGCAACTTGGAAACGGATTACCATGGCCGCTCAGACGCCGCCGGGCAACGAATATGTGCGGATCTCGTAGGTTCGTCAGCTACGACCCTGGTGTCAGGCGCCCCGGTAAACTGCCGCTATGACCCACGACTGGCTGCTCGTGGAGACGCTGGGCACCGAGCCCGTCGTGGTCGCACAGGGTCGTCAAACCAAGAACCTCGTCCCGATCAGCGCGTTTCTGCGGCGAAATCCCAACCTGATGGCGGTCCAGACGGCCATCGACGAGACCGTGCGCGCTGGGCAGGGCCTGAGCAGCATCACATCGAAGAACGATCGCGTAATCCGCACCGAGGTGGTGCAGATGTCCGACGGGCGCATCCACGGCGTGCATGTCTGGATCGGCCCGCCCGATTTGGATCCGCCTGAGCGCCCGGTTCCCGGACCTCTGATCTGGGACCTGACCAGCGGCCTCGCCACCGACACCACCGAGTCGCTGTGCAACAGCGGATGGAATCCCGAGAAGACCCCCACCCACGGACGGGCGTTCGCCGACGATCTGCCGCGCCGCGACCTGAACCCGAACGAAGCCAAGGTGTTGGCCATGGCGATCAAACCCGAGCCCGGTACCACGGTGTGCAGCACTTGGGACATAACGGATTTCAACGGTCAATCGATCACCATCGGCTTTGTCTCTCGAGTGCTGGAGGAGGGCCAGGACGATGGCAGTGACCGGCTGATCTGCCGATCCATGAATTGGCGCAGCGTCCGGGAGGATCCGTCTGTGCCGCATGACTATCTTGCGCAGCGGATTATCGCCGGGTTGGCGCAGCCCGCCGCATATAGATGCCTGGTCGATCTCAACAGCTGGACGCTGTTGAAGTGGCTCGACGAGCCTGCGCCATTCTTCGACTGGCGCGCCAGTATGGCCGGTGAACACACCGTGCATCCGGACGACCGCGGCGAAATGCGCAGGATGGCAGCCGAATTCGCTACCGGCACCGCCCGCGGCGTGTTGCGGATGGCGGCCATCGGTGGCGGATGGGCGCCGGTACACGTCACGGTCCACCGGGTCGAGCTCGAGGAGGACATCTACGCCGGCCTGGCGACACTGCGTGAACCCACGGCCGAGGAGATCGCCGCAACGGGTCCCGCCGACGAAGGCGGGACCGCTACGCCGACGCGTAAAGCCAAGGCGCGCAAGGACAACGTCACCGAGTCCTAGTCCGCGATGCCGACGGCCCGGCACGGGCCGCCGCGCGTGCCGGGGCCACCGCGATCCGGCCCAGCGACACACCGACCTCCACGGTGACAACGACGTCGAGGTCATCGACCACACAGTCCGCGACGACCGCGCGCATCGCCCGTGCCACCGCCGCGGCCGACTCGCACGCCACGGCGGAGCCCTCTGCCAGCCGGACCGCTGCCGCAAGGGCGGCGAGGTCGGCCGCCGCCTGCGCGCGATGCCGGGCGACCACGGCCGAGCCGAGGTACACCCCGCCTGCGGTGACCGCCACCAGCACCGCGATCATCGCGACGGCGAGCAGGCTCGCCGAGCCCGCCTCATCCAGGCTCGACCGCCGCCACCGCTTCTGCCGAAACCGCCACTCCAGGCAGTAGCGGTGACCGCGCCGTGACTCTGGCGACGACGAAATCGCCGTCGTGGCGCAGGTGCACCGTGGCACCTTCCGGCGCCACACCGCGGGCGGCATCGGAGGCCGAACCGTCATCGCCGCGTGCCGCGAGTCGAGCCGCCTCACGCGCCGCGTCGATGCACCGCAGCTGCATTGACATCGCGGTGAGCCCGGACACGCAGAAGACGAGCACGATGACGAGGGCGGCGATCGCAAATGCCGACTCGACCGTGACACCACCGGCATCACCGCTCAGACGTTGGTGCTGAGCGCCCGGTTGATGATGTTGGTCAACGCGCTGACGATCGAATCGCCGGTGATCACGGTGTACAAGATGGCGCCGAACGCCGCCGCCGCGATCGTGCCGATCGCATACTCGACGGTCGACATCCCGTCCTCCTCCACCGCCAGCAATGTCAGCCGGGCGCGCAACTCGCGAATCCCGTTGTCGATCTTCATGTTTCCTCCTCATCATCCATCCGTCTCACAGAACTCCCGACCTCAGTACATCGCCGGCCAACCCGGCGACTACCGGAACGATTCCCAGGCACACGAACGCAGGCAGATAGCACAGGCCCAGCGGGCCTGCGATCAACACCGAGGCGCGCTCCGCTGCCGCGTCCGCGGCGTCCGCCGCCTCATGCCGTGACTGCTCGGCCAGCTCCGCGAGGCCCTGTGCGAGTGCCGCACCTGATGACGCCGATCGCCGGGCGAGCCGCAGCAGCGCCTCCGCGTGATGGCCGAGTGGCCCAGCGGAATTCGACCACGCCGTCGCCGGGTCCGCACCCAGCGCCAGCAAGTCGGAGGCCCTGACAAGCAGTTGCGCCAACGCAGCCGGAGCCGACGGCGCCGTCGCTGCCGCGGCCGTCGACACGGCCATGCCGGAGCGCAGACACGCGGCCAACACGTCGAAGCTCGACGCGGCGGCGAGCGGATCGTGCGTATCGAGCGGCGCCCGCCGCCTGCCCGCTGGAGCCGTCAGACCGGCCCGCATCCGCACCCTCGACGAGTCGGCGCCGACCAACAGGGCGCAGGCCAAAAGAACAGCAGCCCAGCTCATGTCAGCGCCCGTCTGGTGATGCGATCCGACCACAGCAGACCCACACACGCCAACGCCACGCCGATGACCAATAACCAACCACCGCCCGACAGCAGAAAACCCACCGGCTCCGCACCGATCATCTGCCCGAGGGCCACGCCGAGCAGTGGCAGGCACGCGAGGACCGTGGCGGTGGTGCGCGCGCCTGCCATTCCGGAGTTGACCCTGGCCGAGAACCGGTCGCGCGCAACGATGTCACGATGAGCGGTCTGCACGAGCGTTGCGATCGCCAGGCCGTGCGTCTCGGCGAGCTGCCAGCACACCGCGAGCCGTTCCCAATGGGCGGGCAGCTGTGAGTGCCGCGCCACGCTGCGCAGGCCCGCGGCGACGTCGGCGCCAAGACGGGCCCGCGCCGCCACCGCGCCCAGCGATGCCGCCACCGTGCCGTCGACCTCGGTTGCGGCGACCTCCAGCGCTGCGGCCGGATGTGCGCCGACCCGCAGTTCTCCGACGAGGACATCCAATGCGCCCTGCAGCGCCTCGGATTCGGCCGTGCGGCGCCGCTGTTGCAGGTGTCTGCGTCGACGAAGCGCGAACGTGCCTGCGACAATCGCTCCCGCCGCCACCGCACTCGGCGGAACGAGCACCGCCAGCAGCGCAGCGACGACTACTACACCCGGAAGCACGGGCACTCGGCACCGCATCGGACCGATGAGCCCGAGCGCCTCGACGCGGCGCCGCGAGGTGCAGGGAACGCTCAACAGTGCCAGCGCCAATGCGAGCGCCGCGGCGCTCATGATCTTCTCCGGTCACGCAGCATCGACCTCAAAAGCTCGACGCCACAGCCGAACCCGCCATTCATCTGCCACGCGGTGCGGGCCTCTACGCGACCGTCGGCACCGGCTGTCAGCACTGCGATTTCACTGAGCCTGCGTGTCCCTGTCGCGTCGCGTCCGACGTGCAGCACCACCTGCACCGCTGCCGCGAGTTGGCTGTGCAGCGCCGCGCGGTCGAGCCCGCCGAGTGCGGCCAAGGCTTCGAGTCGCGCGGGCACTTCGGCGGCATTATTGGCGTGGAGAGTGCCCGCACCTCCGTCGTGCCCGGTGTTGAGTGCTGCCAGCAGATCGACGACCTCGGCGCCGCGCACCTCGCCGACGATGATCCGGTCGGGCCGCATTCGCAGCGCCTGCTTGACCAGTTCCCTGACGGTGACCTCGCCGACGCCTTCGACGTTCGCACACCGCGCGACCAGTTTCACCAGATGCGGATGCCGGGGCGCGAGCTCTGGTGCGTCCTCCACACATATGACGCGTTCGGAGCAGGACACCGCGCCCAACAGTGCGGCCAGCATCGTGGTCTTTCCTGCGCCCGTTCCGCCGGAGATGAGAAAGGCCAGCCGGGCTTCGATGATCTCGGCGAGCAGTTCGGCCGCTTGGGGTGCGATGGTGCCGGTGCGGGCGAGAGCAGCGAGGTCCTGTGTGGCAGGACGCAATACCCGCAGCGAGAGGCAGGTCCCAGCCGGGCTGACGGGCGGCAGCACCGCATGCAGCCGGACGGTGAACTGGCCGGCGCCCAGGCCCGTGAGCTGCCCGTCCACCCACGGCTGCGCGTCGTCGAGGCGCCGACCTGCGGCGAGTGCCAACCGCTGGGCGAGCCTGCGTACCGCGGCCTCGTCGGCGAAATGAATGGAGCTGCGGCGCAAACCGTTTCCGTCGTCCACCCACACCGCATCGGGCGCTGTGACAAGAACATCGGTGGTTCCGTCGCCGCCCAGCAGCGGCTCGAGAATGCCTACCCCGGTCAGCTCCGTCTGGAGCACCCGCAAACTGCTTAGCACCTCTGTATCACCGAGCACACCACCGGATTCCGCCCGGATCGCTGCGGCCACCACCTGGGGCCTGAGCGGCAATGTTTCGGTGGCCAGCCGCTCCCGGACCCGTTCGATCAGCGTTTCGCTCACGCCGCTTTCACCGCCGGATTTTGATGCAAAACGGTCAGCACCCGGCGCGCCGCAGCCGCCAGCGGCGACCGCTGCCCCACGTGCAACCCGCCGCGCTCGAGCATGTCGGTCACCCGGGGCTGCGCACGCATCGTCGCGAGCAGGGGCACGCCGACGATCGTCGCGACCTCCGCCGCCCGCAGGCCGCCGGGCGAGGGACCCCGTACGACCACGCCGGTGTTGGGATTGATCGTCGATACCCACCCCGCGACGGCGGCCGCTGCGGCACAGGACCGCACATCGGCGCATGCCATCACGATGACGAGGTCCGCGGCATTGAGCGCGGTCTCTGCGGCGGCAGTGCTTCGGCGCGGCACATCGCAGATCACGGTGGCACCACCGCGACTTCCCGCATCGATGACGGCACCGAGCGGAGTGGCATCGATATCGGCGCCGGACCTACCGGCCGACAACACACTGATCCCGTGCCTACGGGGCAGTGCTTCGCGTAGCGCCGCGTAATTCAGCCGACCGCCTTGAAGTGCGAGATCGGGCCAGCGCAGGCCCGCCTCGGCCTCGCTGCCGAACACAAGGTCGATGCCTCCGCCCCACGGGTCGGCGTCGATCAGCAGCGCGTGTCGGGCCGCCTGCGCCACAGCTGTGGCGAATACAGATGCGCCAGCCCCTCCGCGACCTGCGATCACCGCGGCGACGGCACCCCGTCGCCCGTCATCACCCGCGGAATCGGCCGCCTCGGACAATGCGGCCATCAGCTGGCAGTCCGCCGCGGGCAGCGTGATCACGTGCTGCGCGCCCACCGCGATCGCGGCCTCCCAGTCGGCGGGCTGCCGCTCGCCGCGCCCGACGAGCATTACGTGTGCACGCCGCGGCAGGTTTCGCTCGATGCAGCGCTGCGCGGCTTGGACGTCGAGTAATACCGCGTCAGCGGCGGTCCACACCTTGCGACTGGACGGCTCTGACGTGTGCACGACCGACTGGCCGGCGGCCGCGGCGACGCGGTCCACGTCGTCGCGCAGCAGGGGGTCGCCGACCAGCGCCAATATCCCGTGGGTTGCGGTCATGCCCCAACTCTGCGGGCACTATCAGCCAGCGCGCTACACCCGCGAAGGCATCTGTGGATGGGATCCGATGTGTGGAAAAGTGTTACAAACCGTCTGGTATGTCACGCTGAAAACCAGATTCCGCAACTACCGGAGGAACGCGGATCTAGCCGCAATGCGAAGGACCCTGAAAAGGAGACGACCCCCGCCAGGGGGGAGGAGGCGGAGGTCGTCGTGTATCAGCCCCGGGGGGTCGGGCTGATGCACACCCGGCATAAGCCGAGTAATGCTCACTATACACACGGAAGTCGGGATGGGCGCAAGTACTGGTTGCCATAGAAAGCACCCAATTTAGGGAAGATTACAGTCACCGGCACCTGTCGTGATCTGCCATTTTGTACACTCTGTCGAGTCTTGTCACGCGGCGCCCCCTATGCTGGCGCTGTGACCGCAACCGACTCGGCCGCCGGTGGAATCAGTGCTCGGCAAACCGGTGCGCCGGCCGGGACTCCAATTCGAACCGCCGCCTTCTTCGATCTTGATAAGACGGTGATTGCAAAATCCAGCACATTGGCTTTCAGCAAACCTTTCTTCGATCAAGGGCTAATCAACCGGACGGCGGTACTGAAGTCCACCTACGCACAGTTCCTGTTCCTGATGTCGGGCGCCGACCACGATCAGATGGATCGGATGCGGTCTTATATCGCGAATATGTGCACCGGATGGGACGTCGAACAGGTGAAGTCGATCGTCGGTGAAACGCTGCACGACATCGTCGACCCGCTGGTGTTCGCCGAAGCCGCCGACCTGATCGCCGACCACAAATTGTGCGGCCGCGACGTTGTCGTGGTGTCGGCGTCGGGCGAGGAGGTCGTGGCGCCGATCGCCAGGGCCCTGGGTGCCACCCACGCGATGGCGACCAGAATGGTCGTCGAGGACGGTAAGTACACCGGCGAGATCGCGTTCTACTGCTACGGGGACGGAAAGGTCGAGGCGATCCGTGCGCTCGCAGCCCGCGAAGGGTACGCGCTCGAACACTGCTACGCCTATTCCGACTCGGTCACCGACGTCCCGATGCTCGAAATCGTCGGCCATCCGACGGTGGTCAATCCGGACCGTGCGTTACGTAAGGAAGCCGCATCGCGGGGCTGGCCGGTGCTGACGTTCACCAAGCCCATCTCGATGCGAGACCGCATTCCTGCGCCATCTGGAGCGGCCGTCGCCACCACCGCGGCGGTCGGCGTGAGCGCCCTTGCCGCAGGCGCTTTGACGTACACATTGCTCCGCCGCTTCGCTTTCTGATCCCTACTTCGTGTAGTAGCTAGCACGGCGTCGTAACGATCCGGCGACTCGGCCCAATTGACACTTGCTGTGATCGGGGTCACGGAGTACAAAGGAATCACGGAAGCCTGGGGCGGCCAAGACCGAACCAGAAGATAAGGTTCGATCTCCCTAGCCAGGCTACCCAGCACGGATCCCGGCACCCACGCGGAGCACATGCCGCGGAATAGGTAAAAGTGTTGCGGGCCTGCGTAATTGGGAAGAGCGGACGACCACGGCGACCCTTTGGGTGGGGTTGAGGTCGGTAGCGCATCGCAAGGACGCCGAGGTCGCCCACGCAACCCACACAGCACGCATGGTAACCGGAGTCCGTGCTAGCGGGCGGCGAGCCGAATCAGTTCGGAACGTCGCCCGCTTCGCGTTGCTGGGGCCTTAAGAGGAGGCGCCCGCCGCGATGGACAACGCCTCGCGCGCGCCGGCATGCAAGCCCTGGCAGCTCAACACCAGCCACGCCGTGAGCCCGTCGGGTGTACCAGAGGAGAACCCGCGTGCCGCGGCGCGGTAATCGCCCGATCGCCGCATCCAATACATCTCTGGCACGCCGAGACCGTGCGGGTCGAGACCGCTCGTCATCGTCACCAGCCGCGACGCCGCACGCGCCACCACACCGTCGGCCGTGCCGAACGGTTCCAGGGTCAGTAGCTCGCCGTGCACGACGGCCGCCAGCACCGTTGCGGGCACTCCCCGGCTTCGCGTGGGCCCAGCGCTGCCCCCGGTGACGATGTCGGCCAGCAGCCCGAGCCTGCGCCCGACCTCGACGGCGCCGCGCGGTCGCCCCAGGCGGTCGTCATCGGTCAGGTCAGCGGCCGCGAGCGCGTGAAGCCGGGCGATCGCTTGCAGCGGAGCGCGCTGCCACACACCGACCAAGGACGTCGCACCGCCCTCCAGCGCTTCAGAAACCCGCAGCGCACCCGCCAGGATCGCGTCGGGCTCACCGCTCTGCGACAGCTGCAGCGAGCCGCCGTCGAGCACCGACGAGGCTCGCGCCGCTCGCAGCGATGCCTCGGTGGCGCTGGCGGGCCATCCGCGAAGATTCGTCCGATGGCGATGCGCACGGCCCAGCGCCTCGCGGGCCTCTTCGCCGGCCGCCGCCACGCCGGGCAGCTCCGCCAACGGGGCCAACGGATCGGCCGGTGTAGTCACGGCAGCACACGGTAGTCGACCGTCCGACCCGCGAGCTACGACGTTCGTCGCGCGCTATCTGCCGCCCACAGCGCGGTGTGTGACTCGCTCATGTTGGCTTCAAGATTGGTGACTACGCTCACAGACATGTCCGAGACGCACACGGAAGTTCCGTCCACCTACCCGCCGTCCGACGAATTCGCGGCCCAGGCCAACGCAACTGAGGATCTGTATCGCGAGGCTGAACAGGACCGGCTGGCATTTTGGGCGGAACAGGCCAATCGGTTGTCTTGGGAGACGCCGTTCACCGACGTCCTGGATTGGTCGGAGGCTCCGTTCGCTAAGTGGTTTGTCGGCGGCAAGCTCAACGTCGCGTACAACTGCGTCGACCGGCACGTCGAGGCGGGCAACGGCGACCGCGTAGCGATCCGTTGGCAGGGCGAGCCCGCCGACGACACCCGCGACATCACGTACTCCGAACTGCTCGCCGAGGTCTGCAAGGCCGCCAACGCGCTGACCGAGTTGGGACTCGAGGCAGGCGACCGGGTCGCCATCTACATGCCGATGCTTCCCGAGGCGATCGTCTCGATGCTGGCGTGCGCGCGGCTCGGCGTGCTGCACAGCGTGGTGTTTGCGGGCTTCTCGTCGTCGGCGCTGTCGGCCCGCATCGAGGACGCCGAGGCCAAGTTGGTGATCACCTCCGACGGTCAATTCCGGCGCGGCCAGGCGGTGTCGCTGAAGGAGTCGGTCGACGAGGCCGTCAAGGGAAAAGAGTCGGTCGAGCACGTTCTTGTGGTGCGGCGCACCGGCATTGACACGCCGTGGACCGACGGCCGCGACCTGTGGTGGCACGAGACCGTCGACAACGCGTCGACCGAACACACGCCCGAGGCGTTTGACTCTGAGCACCCGCTGTTCTTGCTGTACACGTCGGGCACCACCGGCAAGCCCAAGGGCATCATGCACACCTCGGGTGGCTACCTGACCCAGTCGTCGTACACGCATCACTACGTCTTCGACGTCAAGCCAGAGACCGATGTCTATTGGTGCACAGCCGATATCGGGTGGGTCACCGGGCACACCTACATCGTGTACGGGCCACTGTCCAACGGTGTCACCCAGGTGGTGTACGAGGGCACGCCGAACTCGCCCAACGAGCACCGGCACTTCGAGATCATCGAGAAGTACAGCGTAACAATCTATTACACGGCACCCACGTTGATCCGGATGTTCATGAAGTGGGGCCGCGAGTTCCCCGAAGCACACGACCTGTCCAGTCTGCGGCTGCTCGGCTCGGTTGGCGAGCCGATCAACCCGGAGGCCTGGCGGTGGTACCGAGATGCCTTCGGCAACAACAAGACTCCCGTCGTCGATACCTGGTGGCAGACCGAGACCGGCGCGATCATGATTTCGCCGCTGCCCGGTGTCACCGCCGCCAAACCCGGCTCTGCGATGAAGCCGTTGCCCGGCATCACGTCGAAGGTCGTCGATGAGGAAGGGAACGAGTTGGTGCCCGGCGCCGACGAAGCCGAGCACGTGACCGGCTATCTGGTGCTGGATCAGCCGTGGCCGTCAATGCTGCGCGGCATCTGGGGCGATCCGGAACGGTACAAGGAGACGTACTGGTCGCGGTACGCCGACAAGGGCTGGTACTTCGCCGGCGACGGCGCACGCGTCGACAACGACGGTTCGACGTGGCTGCTTGGCCGCATTGATGACGTGATGAACGTTTCGGGCCACCGGATCTCGACAACCGAAGTGGAATCGGCGTTGGTCGGGCATTCGGGTGTCGCCGAGGCCGCAGTGGTCGGCGCCAGCGACGAGACCACCGGTCAGGGCATCTGCGCGTTCGTCATCCTCGAGTCACACGCCAAGGACAACGACAAGATGGTCGACGAGCTTCGCGATCAGGTCGCCAAGGAGATCGGAAAGATCGCGCGGCCGCGGGAGATCCACGTCGTGCCCGAATTGCCCAAGACCCGCAGCGGCAAGATCATGCGACGCCTGCTGCGCGACGTTGCCGAGGGTCGCGAGCTCGGCGACACGTCAACGTTGGTGGATCCCAGCGTGTTTGAGGCGATCCGCGCAGGCAAGGATTAGGCGGGGCCGACCGGGACGAAGCCCGTACCCGGCCGGTTCTTCGCGGTGATGTCGGCGAGCTGGGTGTTGATCGACATGGTCACCGCGGGCGTGTGCAGCGGGATGAACTTGACCACGCACGTCGGCAACTCCTGGCTGAACGCGCCGTGGATCATGCCGACGAGCAGATTGTTCACGGTGACCGGGGCGCCCGAATCGCCCGGCTGGCCGCATACCTGGTTGACGATGGTGCCCGGTTCCTGGCCGGGGCCCCATGTGACGCCGCACGAGTAGCCGGTGGTGCGGCCGAGCTTACAGGCGACTTGGCCGAAAACGGGGTCGGGGCCGATGCCGTCGATCTGGAATCCCTTGACGTTGTTGACCGGCCGCACCTTCTGCGGATCGAACTGGATCACCGCGTAGTCCAGTGCGTCATTACCCGCGACCATCGTGCCCAGAATGCCCGCATCTTCCAGACCCTCGGCGCCGACATTCGCGCCGGGTCCACCGCAGTGCGCAGAGGTGAATCCGATCAGGTCGCCACGGCTGTCGTGACCGATCGCGGTGAGCGTGCACAGTGTCTCGCCGTCCACCACGATGCCTGAACCGCCACCAAGCGGGATCGGCTCGTCGGCGTGTGCCACGCCGGTGGACAGCATCATCCCCACGGAGGCGACTATGGACAGAACGGTGAAGGCCACGTTTGCCGCGCGCGCCGTCAGGCTGCGGCCGTAGGTCCTCAAGATGCTGTATCCCCCATCGACGTCCCGACCGCCTGCCTCTGCAACCGGGTCAGTGTAACGTCGGCCCGGATCGTTGCGCGGGACGCCGCATGGCAACATGAATCGCGACTGACATCAGATTGCGTGGAGGAAGTGTCCGTGAGCGATCGCAGGAATGGCGTACCGAGCACCGTGACCTCGATACCGCTGGTGGACCCGCATGCCCCCAAGGCCGACCCGTCCATCGGTGATCTGGTCAAGGACGCGACTGCGCAGGTGTCGACGCTGGTGCGGGCCGAGGTGGAGCTGGCCAAGGCCGAAATCACCCGCGACGTCAAGAAGGGCCTGACCGGCAGCGTCTTCTTCATCCTGGCGCTGGTCGTGCTCTTCTATTCGACGTTCTTTTTCTTCTTCTTCCTCGCCGAACTGCTCGACACCTGGCTGTGGCGCTGGGTCGCGTTCCTGATCGTGTTCGGGATCATGCTCGTCGTCACCGGTGTGCTCGCGCTGTTCGGCTATCTGAAGGTGCGGCGCATCCGCGGCCCGCGGCAGACCATCGAATCTGTGAGGGAAACCCGCGAGGCACTCACCCCCGGCCACGACAAGGGCAAGGCGCTCACGTCGCCCGAATCGACCACCGACCCGTCGGGCTGGTAAATGCCTCCGCCCGATCCGTCGGTCGTTCGCATCGACGGTCCGTGGCGCCATCTCGAGGTGCACGCCAACGGAATTCGCTTTCATGTCGTGGAAGCGGACCGAACGAATCTCCATACTGTGCCCAATGTCGCCGCCGGTGCGGCTCCAATGACCGAGCGGCCGCTGGTCATCTTCCTGCACGGCTTCGGGTCGTTCTGGTGGTCGTGGCGCCACCAGTTGCGGGGGCTGACCGGCGCCAGGTTGGTGGCGGTCGACCTGCGCGGTTACGGCGCCAGCGACAAGCCGCCGCGCGGCTACGACGGCTGGACTCTTGCGGGCGACACGGCAGGGCTGGTGCGTGCGCTCGGTCACAAGTCGGCAACCCTGGTCGGTCATGCCGACGGCGGCCTGGTGTGTTGGGCGACGTCGGTGCTGCATCCGCGGATGGTCCACGCGATCGCGGTGATCAGCTCACCGCACCCTGTCGCACTGCGCGCGTCGGCCCTGACCCGTCGCGATCAAGGTCTGGCGCTGTTGCCGTGGATGCTGCGCTATCAGATGCCGATGTGGCCGGAACGGTCGTTGACCCGGAAAGACGCCGAGGAGCTCGAGCAACTCGTTCGCAGCAGAGCGAGCGGTAAATGGCTTGCTTCAGAGGATTTTTCGGAAACGATCAGGCATATGCGACGAGCGATCCAGATACCCTCCGCAGCGCATTCCGCTCTCGAGTATCAACGCTGGGCGGTACGCAGCCAACTGCGCGGTGAGGGCCGTCGGTTCATGCGGTCGATGAAACGGCCGTTTTCGGTGCCGGTGCTGCACCTTCACGGCGAGGCCGACCCGTACGTCCTTGCCGATCCGGTGTACCGGACACAGCATTACGCACCGCACGGGCGTTACGTATCCATCGCGGGCGCTGGACATTTCGGACACGAGGAGGCGCCGGAGATCGTCAACGATCAGCTGACCCGGTTCCTCGCGCAGGTCTACCGCTAGGTGATACAGGCGCCGGTGGCTACGCGCTGCGTGTTGCCGATCTTGGCCATCTGACGAGACACCTCGTTGGCGGTCAGCACGAATCCAGTGTCGGCGTCGTCGACCGCGGCGCCGAACACCACCCCGAGCACCTTGCCGTTGCGGTCGATCATCGGACCACCCGAATTTCCTTGCCGCACAGTTCCTCTGATGGTGTACACCTCACGGGTGACCGTGGCGCTGCGGTAGATATCGGGACCGTTGAGCTCGATGACCTCTCGGACGCGCGCAGGCGTTGCGACGAAATCGCCGCCGCCGGGGTACCCCATGACGATGCCGTCCGTGCCGGTCGGCGCGATGCCCTCCGCGAAGTTCAGCGGCGCCGACGGGAGGTTCGGCACGTCGAGAATGGAGATGTCGGCTTCCGGATCGTAGGACACCACACCGGCGTCGTAGGTCTGGCCGTCGACCTCGACCGTCACGCTGTCGGAGCCGGCGACCACGTGCGCATTCGACATCACCCGGTTCGGTGCGACGACGAAACCGGTACCTTCCAACACTTTCTGGCAGCCGGGTGCGACACCGCGGATCTTGACCACGCTGGGCCGGATGGCGGCGACGACGGCGTCGCCCGCAAGCGAGGCGTCTGGGGCGTCGACGGCGACGATCGGCGTGCGGTCGAACGGTTCCAGCACGTCGGGCAGGCCCGAGGTGTCCAGCAGCGCCGACAGCCGCGTCGGTACGGACTTCAGCCAGCTGGGTGCGACGTCGTTGACTTCTTGGAGGACCTTGGAGCCGCGGACGGCAGCGGCCAGGTTCGGCTGATCCGACGATTGCAGCGGGTAGGCCAGCATCCATGCGGCCACCAACACGGCCACCAACTGAAGCGCGACCCCGATCACCGAGTCGAACGTCCGCATGCCGCGGTTGCGGATCGCTCCGCGCACGGCGCGGCCAAGCACCACGCCGGCGATCTCACCGACGACAACCAGCGCCAGGATCAAGAACAGCGTCACGAACAGCTTGGTCCGCGGGCCGCCGATGTGTTCGACGACGTGCGGGGCGAGCAGCACACCTGCCACCGCGCCGAGCACCACGCCGACGAACGACAGCAGCGAGCCGAGCGCGCCGGACCGCCAGCCGGAGATGGCGGCGACGAACGCGACGGCGAGCACGGCGAGGTCAAGCCACTGTGAGGATGTCATCGTTGGGCTTCACCGTAGCTGCCGTTGTGCCCGACGAGCGCCATTGCGTCGTCGAGTTCACGGACATCGTCGGTGTCCCATGGGTGCGCCCAGCCCGCGACGTCGAGCATCGCCGAGATCACCTGACCGGTGAAACCCCACACCAACATCTCGTTGAGCAGGAACGCCGGCCCGGCGAAGCTACGCGAATTCTCCTTGCGGTACACCATGATCCGGTTCTCCGGGTTGATGAACGCGCGCACGGGAACCCGCGCGACAATGGCCGTTTCGGCTTCGTCGACGACGGCAACCGGCCCGGGATCGGAAGAATAGGCCAGCACGGGCACGACGTGGAAGCCCGACGGCGGGATGAACATCCGCTCTAGTGTGCACACCGGCTGCAGCCGGTTGGTGTCGATACCGGTCTCCTCGTTGGCTTCCCGCAGCGCGGTGTGCACCGGTCCGTCGTCGCCCGGGTCCGCGGCCCCGCCGGGGAATGCGGCCTGGCCCGCGTGGTGACGCAGCGTCGAGGCCCGCACGGTGACCAGGAGGTCGGCATCGTCGGGCAGGCCGCCCGACGGGGAGTCGGCGGGGCCGGAAAAGAGCACGAGCACGGCGGCGTCGCGCTTCTGCCCTGTGATCGCCGCCTTGGTGTTCGCCGCGGTCACCACGGCCAGCATCTCGGAAGATACGCGCCTGCGATAGGCCCGCTTGACGTCCCGGCAGTTGTCGGTCAGCGGCTTGAGCCAGGGCGGGGCAGCGTCGGGGACAAGTTTGTCCGCCTCACTGCCCCAGCTCACCCCACCGCTCCTATCTTTGGGTCCACCGCTGCGGCGATCTCGTCGGCGCTGGCGAATGACCGCGGCAGGACTTCGGCAACGCTACCGTCCGGACGCAGCACCACCGTGGCGGGCATGACGTTGGGCACCCGTAGCGCCGCGGCCACCAGCCTGCGTCCATCCTGCAACGTCGGCAGCCGCACGCCGAGCTCGGCGAGCCGGAGCAGCGCCGCGGTCTCGTTCTCGTCCTGGTGCACGGTCAGCACGGTCACATCCGGTCCGACCCGCTTCTGATATTCGGCCATCGCGGGGAGTTCCTCTGCGCAGGGCGCGCACCAGTAGGCCCACAGATTGAGCACCACAGCCCGCCCGGCGAGGGCCTTGGCGACGTCGACACTCGACCCGTCGCCCGCGCATTCCAGCGTGATGCCCCGCAGCCGCTGCGGACCCGGGGCCGGCCCGGCCGGTGGGCATGGCTCGAGGTCGGCCCGTGCGCGCGGACCCGCAAGAGCTTCTGCAGTGTCGGCATCGCGGTGGTCGCGCGCCGATCCTGTGCCGATCGAGCCGCTCGGTGACCCCGAGTCGCCCAATTGCGTCCACAACGCCACACAGAGCGCGACCACAACGACCATGACCGTAATGGTCCAGCGGGTCGACGTGCTCATACGTGCAGGCTAGAGCCCGGCCATCGCCAGCAGGTGTTCGGTCTCTGGTCCCTTGACCAGCGGCGCAGCCAGGAGCGGGTCGGTAGGGCCGGTTCCGAACGAGGGGCAGTCCTTGGCCAGCACGCAGACCCCGCACGCCGGCTTGCGGGCATGACACACCCGACGGCCATGAAAAATTACGCGATGGCTCAGCAGCGTCCACTCGCGCCGCTCGATTAGCTCGCCGATCGCATGTTCGACCTTGACCGGGTCTTCGAGCTCCGTCCAGCGCCAGCGCCGCACCAAGCGGCCGAAGTGGGTGTCGACGGTGATCCCGGGAATATCGAAGGCGTTGCCGAGAATGACGTTGGCGGTCTTGCGGCCGACGCCGGGCAGGGTCACCAAGTCGTCCATGTTGTTGGGCACTTCGCCGTCGAAACGCTCCACCAACTCCTGACCCAGCCGCATCAGCGAATTGGCCTTGTTGCGGTAGAAGCCGGTGGGCCTGATGAGCTCTTCGAGTTCGGTGCGGTCGGCCTGCGCGTAGTTTTCGGCGGTGCGGTAACGCTTGAACAACGCGGGGGTGGTGAGGTTGACGCGTTTGTCGGTGCTCTGCGCCGATAAGATCGTCGCGACCGTCAGCTCCAGCGGGTTGGTGAAGTCGAGCTCGCAGTAAACATGCGGAAACGCTTGTGCGAGTGTGCGATTCATCCGTCGTGCGCGCCGCACCAGGCCTACGTGAGTTTCACTGTCCCACTTGCGCGCGGAGGCACGCCGCGAAGGCTTCGCGGTTGCCGGTTTGTCGGCTTTTGTCTCACCCACGGTCACGAATGCCAGCGTACTGAGGGGGTCCGACTTACTAGGAGCGGACCGGTGACAATTCGTGATCCTGCTGAGACCTTGGCCGTGTTTACTTCACCCTTGTGTCTTGGTTGCTCGTCGCGTTAATTCCGGGGTTGCTGATGTTGGCAACATTCGGACTCGAACGCCTCGAGTCGGGCCTGCGCCGCGACACGGTGTCTGCCGCCGATGTTGCCCAGTTTCTCGAGCAGGCCGAAGCCGTTGACGTCGACACACTGGCTCGAGATGGCATGAGCCGCGCGATGGCCCGACAAAATCAGCGCCTGCAGGAGCGCGAGTCACTGATCAACGGGTTCGCCGTGCGGACATCAACGCCGGGTTTGCCGACGCGGCTATACCTCCATCACCGGCCAAATCCTGAATTTCAGGCGACCCACCATGCGAATCGTGTGTAGCGTGGGCTAGTCGCCAAATGGCATACCTATAGACTGATCTCGCTAACCAGACAGAGGTCGGCTTACGCATGTCATATCACCGAACAGCTTAAGAGGGGCAACGTGGACGAGATCCTGGCTAGGGCCGGAATCTTCCAGGGGGTCGAACCCAGCGCCGTATCCGCGCTGACCAAGCAATTGCAGCCCGTCGACTTCCCACGCGGACACACTGTGTTCGCCGAGGGCGAGCCTGGCGATCGGCTGTACATCATCATTTCCGGGAAGGTGAAGATCGGCCGCCGCTCGCCCGACGGTAGAGAGAATCTGCTCACCATCATGGGACCGTCGGACATGTTCGGCGAGCTGTCGATATTCGACCCTGGCCCGCGGACGTCGAGCGCGACCACGATCACCGAGGTGCGTGCGGTGTCGATGGACCGCGATGCGCTGCGCGCGTGGATCGCCGATCGCCCTGAAATCGCTGAGCAGCTGCTGCGAGTTCTGGCCCGCCGGTTGCGTCGCACCAACAACAACCTCGCCGACCTGATCTTCACCGACGTGCCCGGCCGGGTGGCCAAGCAGCTTTTGCAGCTGGCGCAGCGGTTCGGCACCCAGGAGGGCGGCGCGCTGCGCGTGACGCACGACCTGACGCAGGAAGAGATCGCACAGCTTGTCGGCGCCTCGCGTGAGACCGTCAACAAGGCGCTCGCCGATTTCGCCCATCGAGGGTGGATTCGCTTGGAGGGCAAGAGCGTTTTGATCTCCGACTCCGAGCGGCTGGCCCGTCGCGCGCGTTAGCTCAACCTCGCCGAGATCAACGAAATGGCGAGTTGCACTCGCACTTCTGCGCCCAAACGTGAGTTTGGGCGTTCAGGTACGCAGGTAGTCCAGTTGGGCTTGGACGCTCCACTCCGCTGCGTCCCATAGCTTTTCGTCGACGTCGGTGTAGACATGTTCGACGATCTGTCTTGTCGTCGCGTCGTCGCCGAGGTCCCGCAGCGCGGAGCGCACCTGATCCAGGCGTTCCTCGCGGTGGGCCAGGTACATCGCGCTGACGGCCTCCAGGTCCTCGAGATCGGGCCCGTGGCCGGGCAGCACGGTCCGATGACCCAAACCATGCAGCCGGCGCAGCGATTCGAGATAGTCGCCGAGGCTGCCGTCTTCGTTGTCGATGACGGTCGTGCCGCGGCCCAGCACCGTGTCGGCCGTCAGCACCGCGTCGTCGAGCAGAAACGACAGCGAATCGGCGGTGTGGCCGGGCGTGCCCATCACCGTGATGCGCAGCCCCGCGACGTCGATGACTTCACCGTCGGTCAGCGGGCCACCGAGCCCCCGCAGGAACCCGCTGCCAACGGCGCGCACGACCGCGCCGGTCAGCTCGACAATCTTGTCGATGCCGCCGGTGTGGTCGTCGTGCTTGTGGCTGATCAGCACAAGCGGGATCTTGCCGAGTTCGGCGATGCGGGCCAGGTGCTCGTCGTCCTTGGGTCCGGGGTCGACGATCACCATCTCGTCGCTGCCCGGCCCGCGCAGCACCCAGGTGTTGGTGCCGTCGAGCGTCATCAAGCCTGGGTTGTTGCACAGCAGCACCGAAGCGGTTTCGGTGACGGGGCGCAGCAGCCCGTACGCCGGATGCTCCGGCGTCACGCGACCTCAACGATCAGCTCGACCTCCACCGGCGCACCCAATGGCAGCTCGGCCACCCCGACCGCGGAGCGGGCGTGGGCACCGGCGTCCCCGAAGACCTCTCCGAAAAGCTCCGACGCCCCGTTGACGATGCCCGGCTGACCGGAGAATCCGGGCGCGGAGGCGACGAAGCCCACGACCTTGACTACCCGGGTGACGGCGTCGATGCCGACCAGCGAGTGCACCGCGGCAAGTGCGTTGAGGGCGCATACTCGGGCCAGCGCCTTACCCTCCTCGGGTGTGACCCCGCCGCCGACCTTGCCGGTCTGCAGCAGGCTGCCCGCCTGCATCGGCAGCTGGCCCGATGTGTAGACCAGGTTCCCTGTCCGCACTGCGGGCACGTAAGCGGCCACCGGCGGAACGACGTCGGGCAGCTCGATGCCCAACTCGGCGAGCCGGTCGCTGGCGCTCATTTCGGCCGCTTCAGGTAGGCGACGTGCTGCTCGCCTGTCGGCCCGGGCAGGACCGACACCAACTCCCAACCGTCCTCACCCCACTGGTCGAGGATCTGTTTGGTCGCGTGCGTCAGCAGCGGGACGGTGGCGTACTCCCAACGTGTCAGTTCGCTCATGAGGCTGAGCTTATCGGGCAGCGATCACACCCCAGCTAGCATGCATGGGTGGCTACCTCAGCGAACAGCGGTAGACCGGTTGGCTGGCCGTCTCGCCTGACCAAGGCGCGTCTGCACTTCGTCACCGGCAAGGGCGGTACCGGCAAATCGACCATCGCCGCATCGCTGGCGTTGGCGCTCGCTGCCGGTGGCCGCAAGGTGCTTCTGGTGGAAGTCGAAGGACGCCAAGGCATTGCACAGCTTTTCGACGTGCCTCCGCTGCCCTACAAGGAAGTCAAGATCGCCACCGCAGACGGTGGCGGGCAGGTCAACGCGCTGGCCATCGACACCGAGGCCGCCTTCCTGGAATACCTCGACATGTTCTACAACCTCGGGCTCGCCGGGCGCGCGATGCGCCGGATCGGGGCCGTCGAGTTCGCCACCACCATCGCGCCCGGACTGCGCGACGTACTGCTGACGGGCAAGATTCGCGAGATCGTCACGCGCGCCGAGAAGGGCAAGCAGCCGGTCTACGACGCCATCATCGTGGACTCCCCGCCGACCGGCCGCATCGCCCGTTTCCTCGACGTCACCAAGGCGGTCTCGGACCTGGCAAAGGGTGGTCCCGTGCACTCGCAGGCCGAGAGCGTGGTCAAGGTGCTGCACTCCGAGCTGACCGCGATCCATCTGGTCACGCTGCTCGAAGCCCTGCCGATCCAGGAGACGCTCGAAGCGATCGAGGAACTGCAGGAACTCGGCCTGCCGATCGGCAGCGTGATCGTCAACCGCAACATCCCCACCTACCTCTCGCCCGACGACCTCGCGAAGGCCGCGGAGGGCGACATCGACGCCGACGAGGTTCGCGCAAGGTTGGCCAGTGCCGGAATCACTCTGTCCGACAGCGACTTTGCCGGTCTGCTGACCGAAACCATCCAGCACGCGACGCGTATCAAGGCGCGCGCCGAGAGTGCCGAACAGCTCGACGAGATCGAGGTGGCGCGGCTCGAGTTGCCCGCCATCCCCGACGGCGTCGACCTGGGCAGCCTCTACGAGCTCGCGGAAGCACTCGCCCATCAGGGGGTCAGATGAGTACCACGCCACCGGCCCTCGACATGGCCACGATCCTGCGCGACACCTCCAACCGCGTCGTCGTGTGCTGCGGCGCTGGCGGCGTCGGCAAGACCACCACCGCCGCCGCGATGGCGATGCGCGCCGCCGAGTATGGCCGCACGGTCGTCGTGCTGACCATCGACCCGGCTCGCCGGCTGGCCCAGGCGTTGGGAATCAAGGATCTCGGCAACACCCCGCAGCGGGTTGCGCTGGCGCCCGAGGTATCCGGTGAGCTGCACGCGATGATGCTGGACATGCGTCGCACGTTCGACGAGATGGTGATCCAGTACTCCGGACCCGGCCGGGCCGACTCCATTCTGGACAACCAGTTCTATCAAACGGTGGCGACCTCCCTGGCGGGCACGCAGGAATACATGGCGATGGAGAAGCTGGGACAGCTTCTCGCCGAGGACAAGTGGGACCTGGTCGTCGTCGACACCCCGCCCTCGCGCAACGCGCTGGACTTTCTCGACGCACCAAAACGGTTGAGCAGCTTCATGGATAGCCGCTTGTGGCGGCTGCTCCTGGCGCCGGGCCGCGGTATCGGGAGGCTCGTGACCGGTGCGGTCGGATTGGCGATGAGAGCCATGTCCACCATCCTGGGCTCGCAAATGCTCTCGGACGCAGCGGCTTTCGTGCAGTCGCTGGATGCGACGTTCGGCGGGTTCCGGGAGAAGGCGGATCGTACCTACGAGCTGCTCAAGCGGCGCGGCACCCAGTTCGTTGTGGTGTCGGCGGCCGAACCCGATGCGCTGCGTGAGGCGTCGTTCTTCATCGACCGGCTTTCCGAGGAGCACATGCCGCTGGCCGGGCTGATCCTCAACCGCACCCACCCAACGCTGTGCGACCTGCACGCCGAAAAGGCGGCCGAGGCAGCAGATGACCTCGAGAGCAAGGATGCCGCGGCGTTGACGGCGGCGGTGTTGCGCATCCACGCTGACCGGGCGTCGACGGCCAAGCGTGAGGTCCGGTTGTTGTCGAGGTTCACGGGGGCCAATCCGCATGTCGCGATCGTCGGCGTCCCGTCGCTGCCGTTCGACGTGTCCGACTTGGAGGCGCTACAAGCAATTGCCGACCAGATAACGGGTGAAGCGACTGCCGCGTAGCGGCGGATCAAACGTCCGCCGCGTCGCGCGGCGGACTGAGCAGAAGGTCGATTAAACGGCGCTGCGGTGTTTGCGCTGGGCGGCGAAGAACTCCGCCCACGAGACCACCTCGGGATGCTGCTTGAGCAGCGCGCGACGCTGGCGTTCGGTCATGCCGCCCCAAACGCCGAATTCAACGCGGTTGTCGAGGGCGTCGGCGCCACATTCCAGGATGACCGGGCAGTGCCTGCAGATCACCGCGGCTTTGCGTTGCGCGGCGCCCCGAACAAAAAGTTCGTCTGGATCTGCTTGACGGCAGCGTGCTTGGGATACCCAAGCGATGCGAGCCTCGGCTTCGGCGCCCTGGACAAAACTGTGAGCTGACGCGCTTGTAGTTGTCCTGCGCGCGGCGGGCCTCATACCTGACACCAGCGATCCCTTCGTTCCAGCCGCCCCCCAGCGACGGCGTAGTCCTCCGGTGTAGAGCGCTGATGCGATCTACGCCACATTGCGAGGGTCAAGTGTGACCTGCATCGCACTGTGAGCCAAACGTAGGTGGTCAGGGGCGTTCTGCGCAATAGGTGAATCCCTACTTTTTTGGGACGACCGTGCCGTCAGGGTGCTATTAGGGTCCAAAATTGGCGGGTGCGCTGGTCCGAGCCCCGCTAATTGCTGACATTTCCTGACACAAGAATGCCGCTAGGAGGGCTAATCGGCGACGTAGCTAGTCTGTACGCATGCCGGAGCGCCCGCCGACCGCCGTCACGGTCATCAAGCTCGCCTGGTGCTGCTTGCTGGCCAGTGTCGTCGCTGCGGCACTGATGTTCCCCGTGGTCGGTGGGTTCGGGTTGGTGTCGAACCGGGCTTCCGACGTCGTTGCCAACGGTTCGGCCCAGCTCGTCGAAGGAGAGGTTCCGCAGGTGTCGACGATGGTCGACGCCAAGGGCAACGTCATCGCGTGGCTGTATTCGCAGCGCCGCTTCGAGGTGCCAAGCGATCAGATCGCAAACACCATGAAGCTGGCGATCGTCTCGATCGAAGACAAGCGGTTTGCCGACCACAACGGCGTCGACTGGCAGGGCACGCTGACCGGCCTGTCGGGATACCTGTCCGGAAACCTCGACACCCGTGGCGGCTCGACCATCGAGCAGCAGTATGTGAAGAACTACCAGCTGCTCGTGATCGCGCAGACCGACGCCGAGAAGCGTGCCGCGATCGAGACCACCCCCGCCCGCAAGCTGCGGGAGATCCGGATGGCGCTGACGCTGGACAAGACGTTCACCAAGCCCGAGATCCTCACGCGCTATCTTAACCTCGTCTCGTTCGGAAACGGCGCGTTCGGAATCCAGGACGCCGCACAGACCTACTTCGGCATCAACGCCTCCGAACTGAACTGGCAGCAGGCCGCGCTGTTGGCGGGCATGGTCCAGTCGACCAGCACGCTGAACCCCTACACGAACCCCGAGGGCGCGCTTGCACGTCGAAACGTGGTGCTGGACACCATGATCGACAACCTGCCCGAGCACGCCGACGAGCTGCGTGCGGCCAAACAGGAACCGCTGGGCGTCCTGCCTCAGCCCAACGAGCTGCCGCGTGGCTGCATCGCGGCGGGTGACCGCGCTTTCTTCTGTGACTATGTGCTCGACTATCTGGCGCGCGCAGGCATCAGCAAGGAGCAGGTATCCAAAGGCGGCTACCTGATCAAGACCACGCTGGATCCGGACGTGCAGGGGCCGGTCAAGTCCGCCATCGACAGCATCGCCAGCCCCGACCTGAACGGCGTCGCCAGCGTGATGAGCGTAATTCGGCCCGGCAAGGAGTCCCATCCGGTGCTGGCGATGGCGAGCAACCGCACCTACGGCCTCGACCTCGACGCCGGTGAGACCATGCAGCCGCAGCCGTTCTCCCTGGTCGGCGATGGTGCGGGGTCCACATTCAAGCTATTCACCACCGCCGCCGCACTCGAGATGGGCATGGGCATCAATGCCCAGCTGGACGTGCCGGCCCAGTTCCAGGCGAAGGGCCTGGGCAGCAGCGACACCCCCGGCTGCCCCGCCGCCACCTGGTGTGTGAAGAACGCCGGCGGCTACCGCGGCTCGATGAACGTCACCGACGCACTGGCCACCTCGCCCAATACCGCGTTCGCCAAACTCATTTCGCAGGTGGGCGTGCAACGGTCTGTCGACATGGCGGTCCGGCTCGGTCTGCGGTCCTACGCCCTCCCTGGCACCGCTCGGGACTACGACCCGAACAGCAACGAAAGCCTGGCCGACTTCATAAAACGCCAGAATCTCGGGTCGTTTACGTTGGGACCGATCGAGGTCAACGCCCTGGAGTTCTCGAACGTGGCCGCCACGTTGTCATCGGGCGGCACGTGGTGCCCACCCAACCCGATCGACAAGGTCTTCGACCGTGACGGCGAAGAGGTGTCGGTGACCACCGAGACCTGCGAGCAGGTGGTGCCGGAAGGCCTGGCCAACACGCTCGCCAATGCGATGAGCAAGGACGACACCGGAGGCGGGACGGCAGCAGGGTCGGCTGGATCGGTGGGCTGGGACCTTCCGATGTCGGGCAAGACGGGCACGACCGAGGCGCATCGCTCGTCGGCTTTCCTCGGGTTCACCAATACGTTGGCGGCGGCCAACTACATCTACGACGACTCCACCAATCCCGGTGAACTGTGTTCCTTCCCGCTGCGCAAATGCGGCTCCGGCGACCTGTTCGGTGGCAACGAGCCCGCCAGGACGTGGTTCACCGCGATGAAGCCGATCGTCGCCAACTTCGGCGACGTCAGACTGCCGCCGACCGATCCCCGCTACGTCGAGGGCGCACCCGGTTCGCGGGTGCCCAGCGTGGCCGGCCTCAACCAGGACACCGCGCGTCAACGGTTGCGTGAGGCCGGATTCCAGGTGGCCGACCAGGCGAACTCGGTCAACAGCTCCTCCCCGTATGGCGCCGTCGTCGGGACATCGCCGAACGGGCAGACGGTGCCTGGGTCAATCATCACGATTCAGATCTCCAACGGCATCCCGCCGCCACCGCCACCGCCGCCGGCGGGTCCGCCCGGGATTCCGGGTCTGCCTGCGCCGGTGGGTCAGACCGTCGTCGAGATTCCCGGCCTGCCGCCGATCACGGTCCCCGTGCTCGGACCGCCGCCACCCGCGCCGCCGCCGCCACCGTGATTCATCTGTGAGGACGCTGTGCGGTCGGCCACGCTGACTGTTGGGAAGTCGGTGTGCGCGGGTCAGTGGCAGTAGGCTCTCCGACATGCCAGCGGCTTCGACAATCTTGAAGAACACCGCCGCAGTGACCGTCGGCTCGGTCGTCGCGGGCATCGGCTATGCGTCGGTGATCGAACGAAACGCCTTCGTAGTGCGCGAGTTGACCATGCCGGTGTTGTCGCCGGGGTCATCGCCGCTAAAGGTGCTGCACATCAGCGACATCCACATGCGGCCCAAGCAGCGCCGCAAGCAGGCCTGGCTGCGGGAGCTTGCGGGGTGGGACCCGGATCTGGTGGTCAACACCGGGGACAACTTGGCTCACCCGAAGTCCGTGCCTGCCGTGGTGCAGACGCTGGGCGACCTGCTGTCGTTGCCGGGTGTGTTCGTGTTCGGCAGCAACGACTATTTCGGGCCGACGGCAAAAAATCCGCTGAACTACCTCACCAACGCCGGCCATCGGGGGCAGGGAGCGCCGCTGCCGTGGCAGGACCTTCGCGCGGCGTTCACGGAGCGCGGATGGCTGGACATGACGCACACCCGGCGTGAGCTCGAGGTGGCGGGTCTGCGCGTTGCCGTCGCGGGGGTGGATGACCCGCACCTGTCGCGCGATCGCTACGACACCATCGCGGGCCCGGCCAGCCCGGCCGCGAATCTGACGCTGGGGTTGGCGCACTCGCCCGAGCCGCGGGTGCTCGATCGCTTCGCCGCCGACGGTTACCAGCTGGTGATGGCGGGCCACACCCACGGCGGGCAGCTCTGCCTGCCGTTCTACGGCGCGATCGTCACCAACTGCGACCTCGACCGGTCGCGCGCCAAGGGTGCGTCGCGCTGGGGCGCGCACACGCAACTGCACGTGTCCGCGGGAATCGGCACCTCGCCGTTCGCGCCGCTACGGTTCTGCTGCAGGCCCGAGGCCACGCTGCTGACGCTGGTGGCGGCGCCGATCGGCGGCCGTGACGCAGGGACGCGGGCGGGTCAGTCCCACCCGGCAGTTTCCGCGCGGTGACCGACAAGGCCGCGATTGCTGCCCGCAGCCAGCCACGTTCGTGGGTGGACAACGCGGTCCGGTTGATCGAGGCCGACGCCAGGCGAAGCGCCGACACCCATCTGTTGCGCTACCCACTGCCTACGGCGTGGTGCGATGGCGTCGACGTGCAGCTTTACCTCAAGGACGAGACCACACACATCACCGGCAGCCTCAAACACCGGCTGGCGCGGTCGCTGTTTCTCTACGCACTCTGCAACGGATGGATCGGTGAGAACACCACCGTCATCGAGGCATCGTCAGGCTCGACGGCCGTCTCCGAGGCGTACTTCGCCGCACTTCTCGGTGTGCCGTTCATCGCGGTGATGCCGTCATCGACCAGCGCCACAAAGATCGCGCTGATCGAATCCCAGGGTGGCCGTTGCCATTTCGTGGCCGAGTCGTCGCAGGTGTACGCCGAGGCGGAGCGTCTGGCCGCCGAGACCGGCGGACATTACCTCGACCAGTTCACCAATGCAGAGCGTGCCACCGACTGGCGCGGCAACAACAACATCGCCGAGTCGATCTTCGAGCAGATGAACGAAGAAACCCACCCGATCCCGGACTGGATCGTGGTGGGCGCGGGCACGGGCGGGACGAGCGCGACGATCGGCCGGTTCATCCGGTATCGCCGCTACACCACCCGGTTGTGTGTCGTCGACCCGGAGAATTCGGCGTTCTTCCCCGCCTACGCGCAGGGGCGCAGTGACGTCGTCACGGGCATGTCATCGCGCATCGAGGGCATCGGCAGGCCGCGGGTGGAGCCGTCGTTTCTGCCCGACGTCGTGGACCGCATGGTCGCCGTGCCCGACGCAGCGTCGATCGCCGCCGCCAAGCACGTCAGCAAGGTCCTGGGGCGGCGGGTAGGGCCTTCTACGGGGACGAATCTGTGGGGGGCGTTCGGGCTGTTGGCAGAGATGATCGAGGAGCGTCGCAGCGGGTCGGTGGTGACCCTGCTCGCCGATAGCGGCGATCGCTACTCGGACACTTACTTCTGCGACGAGTGGCTGACCAGCCAGGGGCTCGATTCCCCGGAGTTGTCCGAGGTGCTGGTCGAATTCGAGCGGTCGGGGCGCTGGCCCTGATCGTCGGATCCGCCAGTCAGGGGCCCGTCCGAGGTCAAGAACAGCCACAACGCTGCCAGAGCGAAAAATCCCAGGTAGATGGAAGCTCCAAGCCCAGTCATCTTGTGCCTCACTTCCGTCAGTTACTCGGCAATCTGCTGTCAGTTTGCATAACGCCACGGACAACCACATCCATCCCTCGGCGTGTCGTGACGTACGCCTCTAGGCGGACGTCCGGTGGCGCAACCCCTACTACGTTTCTGGGTATGGATCGGGTTCAACGCGAGCTGCGACGCCCGGCGGTGTGGCTGATTCCGCTGGTCGTGGCGGGTATTCAGCTGGCAGGCAGCGCCGGGCCGCGACACCACGGCTTCGTCGACCCGCACTGGATCCCGCTGAACTGGTTCGGATACCTGCTGCTGGTTACCGGGCCGGTGTTGCTGCTGTTGCGCACGCTGTACCCGTACGCGGTGCTGCTCGCTGTGCTGGCGATCACACTGGCTTACCAGGCGGCCGGTTTCGGGCCAGGTCCGATCTTCGCCTCGCTCATCGTGGCGTTCCTGACGGCGGGCACGACCGGGACACGGTGCCGGACCTATCCGCTGCCAGCGCTGGGGTGGGTGGCGGTCGTGTGGCTGATACCGCTTCTGCGTGGCGAAGCTGGACCGCCCGCGGTGGCCAGCACCGGCATCGCGGCTTGGCTGCTGGTGTTGGTCGCCGTGACCGAGGGTATACGGCAGCGTCGGGCGGTTGTCGACGCACGCCGTCAGCGCAAGGCGGCGATGGACCGCGAGGCGCACTCCGAGCAGGAGCGACGGGCCACGCAGGCGCGGTTGTCGATCGCGCGGGAGTTGCACGACGTGCTCGCCCATAGCCTGTCGATGATCAACGTGCAGTCGTCGGTGGCGCTGGAACTGCTCAACGAGCAACCGGAGCGTGCCGGTCCAGCACTTGCAGCGATCAAAAAGGCTAGCAGGCAAGCGATTTCGGATGTGCACTCGCTGGTGACGGCGCTGCGCGCCGACAACGGTCGACCCACGGCGCCGACCCCGGGGCTGGCCGACCTCGACAAGCTGATCAGCACGGCACGGGCGACGGGGCTGACCGTGAGAACGGTTGTCGAGGGCGAGCCGCGTGCACTGCCCTCGGTGATCGACGTTGCGGGCGCGCG
The DNA here is from genome assembly GCA_963848855.1 of uncultured Actinomycetota bacterium. Lineage (GTDB taxonomy): Bacteria > Actinomycetota > Actinomycetes > Mycobacteriales > Mycobacteriaceae > Mycobacterium. The sequence goes on along the minus strand of CAWKFL010000012.1, from coordinate 1,130,458 downwards.
TATCGTGCAGGAGTCACTGACCAACGTCGTTCGGCATTCTACGGCCCAAAATGCCACGGTAACAGTCAATTACGGGCCGGAAGAGTTGTTCGTCGCCGTCGAGAACGACGGCCGCCCGCTGAACTCGGGGCCGTCGTCTGGCGGCAGCGGCATCGTCGGGATGCGCGAGCGGGCACGCGCGCTGGGTGGAAATCTTACGGTGCGACGGCATCCCGGCGGCGGCTACACGGTTCGGGCGACGCTCCCGCTATCCGTCGAAAGCCTCAGTGGCCAATGACGATTCGGGTTCTCGTCGCCGACGATCAGGCACTGGTCCGAGCGGGCTTCGTTGCGCTGCTCGACGCGCAAGACGGCATCGAGGTGATCGCGCAGGCCGACACGGGTACGGACGCGCTGGCCGCCGCGCGCGAGCTGCGTCCCGACATCGTACTGATGGATATCAGGATGCCGCAGATGGACGGACTGGCTGCGACGCGGGAGATCGTCGCCGACCCCGTGCTGTCGGATGTCCGAGTTGTGGTGCTGACGACGTTCGAGCTCGACGAGTACGTCTTCGAGGCGATGCGGGCCGGGGCCAGCGGCTTCCTGGTCAAACACACCGAGCCTGCGGAGCTGGTGCGCGCGGTGCGGGTGGTGGCCGACGGCGATGCCCTGCTGTCACCGTCGGTCACCCGACGACTTGTCGCGGAGTTCGCCGCCCGCACCAAGGAGCCTGCGGGCTCACCGACGGCACTGGCCGAACTCACCTCGCGGGAGCGCGTGGTGATGGCGTTGGTGGCCGAGGGCCTGACGAATGCGGAGATCGGCGAGCGGCTGTTCATGAGCCCTGCCACCGCGCGCACGCACGTCAGCCGGATCCTGACCAAACTCGGCGCTCGTGATCGCACACAGCTCGTGGTGATGGCCTACGAGAGCGGGCTGGTACGTCCAGGCTGGCAGGGCTGACGGGCTGGCTACGCTCCGGCGCGTACCTCAAATCGCTACTGCGGACCGATGTTTCTCGGGCCTGGGGCGAGCAGGCTGGTTGGCATGAGCATCTACGAAATCACTCCTACCGCAACGACGTTCCTGGCCGACGAGTACGAGCGCTGGGGCCATCACGCGTGGTCGCCGTGGTTCCTGGTGGCACGGCTGGTGGTTCTGGCGCTGGTCATCACCGGCATCTGGCTGTTCGTGCGGTCCCGGCGCGGCCTGCACGGCGTCCGGACGTTGCGCGACGCCTACGCCAAGGGCGAGGTCAACGAGGCCGAGTACCGGGAGCGGCTGGCCGTGCTGAAGGAAACCCGCCGCTAGCTCGACTGCGCGTCCCGCGTGGACCCGCGCTCAGACGGTTCGCTCTTCGCGCAGGCGATCATCGCAGCGTTTGGCTTCTCCCCTGGCCCGTGCGATACGCTGTCGTGGCTTCACGCGGGGTGTGGCGCAGCTTGGTAGCGCGCTTCGTTCGGGACGAAGAGGTCGTGGGTTCGAATCCCGCCACCCCGACAAGTCAGGGCTTTGATCGGTCGCCGGTCAGGGCCCTTTCTGCATCGGGCTTCGTATTTCTGGGCTATGCGGTACTGGTGGCACCGCCTGCGACGGCACAAGGTGACGCGCATGCAACGGTTCAGCAGGGTCACCGTGAATTGCATGACCCGCCGGAGGCGATGGACCGAATCCCCTTTGACTTCCCTCCTGGGGAATAAGGGCTATTCCGCGTCGGTCGGCTTCATGGTTCTTTCTTTGCGTTGTCATCGACTCGCCAGCGTCGAAATGGACGTTTTGGGCGGTCCATCACCTTAGACTTATGTACACCTTTAGTTCAGCTTGAGTTCAACGGAGAACTCTGATGGTTGGAAAGGTTTTGTTGGCGGCGTCCCTCGCTATCGGCGGGTGGATGGGTACGGGTGTGGCCCACGCTGATTACATCCAAAATATGGGGACCTACGCCGGCGACGTCATCAGGCAGCTGCAGGACTGGGGCTACAACGTCATGCTCAACGGCCTCGCAGGGACATCCCCTATATGGACGAAACCCAGAAGCGGCAATGCCAAGTTCTTGGGATCAGCCCTGTCGTCTACGAACCGATCAAGTCCGGTGAGTTTCAAACGGTTCACGTCGACTTGTCCTGCCCCGGGAATCCCAGCAGCTCGATCTCGACACCCTAGGCTTGCGCTCCGGTGGAGATTGCAGTCAGGGACGCCGCTAGGCGTAGAGCTCGCCGTGGAAGGTCGACCGCGGCTGTGTCTTGGTAGCAACAACAACTGCGCTCAGTTCGATTAGCCCGACCACGAGCAACGGCCACAGCGCACCGGCCACCACGCTCACGAAGAACGGTTGGGGCGCGGGTGCGATTCGGTCGACCAAGCACTTGCTCGTGGCATACGCACCGGCGCTCATCAGTGCCCAACCGCTCAGGTAAATGACTATCAACGTGTCTACGGTCAGCATTTGTGCGCCTCCTCGCGTTCGCTGATGTCGGAAGCCGAATTCCCCGCCAAGCGTAAATCTAAACAAAAGCCCATGACGATAGGCTCACTATAGGAAACGCAAATTTGCTTCGGCGTAATTGCATCGTTGCGACACTGTTCTCAGTTTGACTGCCCACGAGGCAGGGAATCACACCGGCGTGACCTTGCCATCGACATATGTCGAACCGACGCTGCCCCAGGCAGTGGGGCCGTTGTCGGCCATCGTTATCGAAACCCTTCGCAGCGGCAGGCCCGCACTGCACGCTCGGCCCATCGACGTACCCGTCAGCGAAACCGACCCCTATGGTCTGGATCTCCAGCTGGCCCTCTATGTCTGCTACGAGCTGCACTACCGCGGGTTCACCGGCGTCAATCCGAAGTGGGAGTGGAATCCCGCGCTACTGCACGCCCGCGGGCGACTCGAGGACGCTTTCCTGGGCGCGGTGCGAAGCGACGTCGGCGAGGTCGGAGACGACGAGACCGCCGCGGACGAGATGGAGAAGCTGTCGGTCGAACCAATCGACGGCGAGGGACCGTCGTATTACCTACGGGACAAAGGCACTTGGGAACAGATGCGCGAGTACTTCGTGCACCGCTCGCTGTATCACCTCAAGGAGGCCGACCCTCACGCGTTCGCCATACCGCGGCTGATCGGCCAGGCGAAGGCATCGTTCGTGGCAGTCGAATTCGACGAGTACGGCGCCGGTCGCGGCCGCCAGGTGCACCAAGAACTCTTTGCCGACTTGATGGATGCCGCGGGTCTGGATTCGACCTACCTCGCTTACTTCGATGATGTTCCCGCCGATGCGCTGGCATCGGTCAACCTGATGTCGATGTTCGGTCTGCACCGTGACTTGCGCGGTGCCGCGATGGGGCATTTCGCGTCGACGGAGATCACGTCGTCGCCAGGTTCGCGGCGGCTCGTTGAAGCGCTGGAGCGCATGGGCGCGCCCGAGCCGTGCATCTACTTTTATCGCGAGCACATCGAGGCCGACGCCGTTCACGAACAGGTCGTGCGCACCGGGGTGGTCGGCGATCTCATTGCGCGCGAACCACATCTGGAGAGTGACGTGGTGTTCGGGATCAGGGCACGCGATGTCGTCGAGGACCGGCTCGCAGCCCGTGTGATGGACCGTTGGAAGGCCGGACTGTCGTCACTGCGCTGACTTCTCGGGACGGCTCCTGCACCGGTGGCTGGTATCACACAGCGGATAGATCTTGCTCCGGCGGCACGTGCAGATTGCGACCATGAAGCGGTCGGACTCCACCACGCTGCCGTCAGGCATCTCGATCTCCACGGGACCCTGTACCATCACCGGCCCACCGGGGACGATGCGCACAATCCGACTTTCGTTGTCGGTCATGGCTTTTCCGCCCTGATCACGACCAGCTCTTCTTCTCTACGGCCGGGCTCCAGACGGCCGGTGTCTTCCAGCCACTGCGCGCGCACCGACAGCACCGGTCCAAACGGGATCCATTGGTAGGCAACGACTTCAGCGTCCAATCCGACACTCGCCAGTGCACCGAGCGTTTCGCGGGTACCTGCGAACTCGGACTGCACGACCAGCAGCGTGCCGCCGTCGGCCAGTAGGTCCGGCGTGGCCGCACACAACGGGTCGAGAACGAGGCGTCCATCGTGTCCTGCATCCCATGCCCGCGCGGGCCCGACGTGTGGGGCCGGATTCACGTCCCCTGCAGTCGGATCAAGCGGCACGTAGGGCGGATTGCAAACCACCAGATCGTACGGACCGAACTCCACCGCCCGCGCCCACGAGCCGAGGTGCACGGCCACTTCGGCGCGGCACGCCAGCGCGTTGCCCCTCGCGCACGCGACAGCACGCGAACAGATGTCGAAGGCCATGACCTCCGCCGCACCTTGCTCGTACGCTGCGAGCGCGACAACGCCGCTGCCCGTGCACAAGTCGGCCACCCGATGCCCCTTTGCCAGTCCAGTCTTCTCCATGACATCGATGAGCAACTGGGAGTCGTACTGCGGCGAGTACACGCCCTCCATCGCGACAAGGGGATTGCGAACGTCGGTGTAAGCGATTGTCACTTCGGCCTCTCAACAGTGTTGCTGCGTCTCACGTGGTGCCGTGATTAATGCCCGGTCTCGGGGCGGTTAAACCCCTGGTTGTCGTTTCGCGGACGTCTCACATGGGCATTCAGAAGCCGTGCACGTTTCCGATATCGCGGCGTTGCCGGTACGGCTCGGCGCCGCCCTTCGGCACCGCCGCCTGTTTCATCCCGTCGGAGTGCTGGCCGAGGGAATCCTCGAACGCGTTGCGCCGCCCGGCGCGGGCCTGCCGATATATTCCTGCGACGTGCTCGGACGCGTATCCAAGGGCGTGGGCCTCCGTGGGGGTCTGCCGGATATCGCGGGCTTGACCTGGCGGATGCCGCCGCCGCAGGATCTGCGTAGCGGCACACCGTGGGACGTGCTGTTGGCGTCGACCCTCGCCAACAGCCGATTCCTGCTGGCCCCGACGAATTCGTGGTCGGGCACCACGTTCTCGAGCCTGATGCCGTTTCGCTCCAAGGGTGACTTGTGGTGGATTCGTGCCCGCGCTGCCACCCACATCGGGGCACTCGGCTTGTCATTGGATGCGATCAGGGAGCAAATCGATTCGGGTGGAATGCATTTCGACATCGAACAGGCCCCAGGCACCGGACCGTTCCAGCCGTTGGCTCACCTGACGTTGCGGCACGTCGACCCAACCCGCCACGACATCGCGTTCGACCCTGTCCTACATAGTGACCCGGACGTCGATCTGGTGCCGGCCTGGCTCGGCGCGTTCCGTCGAGCCGCCTATCGAGAAAGCCGCGAGGGACGCGACCCCTAGTCGTGATCAGTCCGGTGGTTCAACCGCGTCCTTGTCGCTGACGTCCGGCGCCACTTCCCGCGTCGCCATGCCGCCTTCGCGGCCTTGATCCGTTGGCCCGGGACGTCCGCCCTTCGGCTCGTCTTCGTCGTCGTAGATTCCTTTTCCGCGTGGCATGCCAATACCTTTCAGTTCGATTCGGTGCGCAACTTCTCCAGCAGCGCCCCGGCGGCTTCCTTGAGAAACAGGTCCTGGTTGTGATCGCCGATCTGCACGAGCGCGATGTCGGTGAAGCCGGCCTCCCAGTACTCGCGCACCGCGTCGACGATCGCATCGAGATCTGGGCCACAGGGAATGGATTCGGCGACGTGTTCATGCTGTACGAATTGCGTCGCACCCTCGAACCCCGCCGTCGTCGGAAGATCCGCGTTGACCGCCCAGCCTCCGCCGAACCAGCGGAACTGATCGTGTGCGCGCTGAATCGCCGCATCCTTGTCGGGATCCCAGCAGATCGGTATCTGCCCAATCACCCGAACATCTCCCGGCAAGCCTGTGGCCCGCCTCGCATCGTGCCAGGCGTCGACCAGATCCTTGTTCGGTTCGACAGCGATCAGATGGTCGGACAGCGGAGCGAACATATGGACCGACCGCTCCCCTGACACCGCCGTCGCGATCGCAACAGGAACCTCCGGGAGGTCCCAGATTCGTGCGGAGTCGACCTCGAAATACTCACCCTTCCAGTCGACGAGCTCACCGCTGAACAACTCGCGGATGATCTGGATGGCTTCCTTGAGCATTTCCTGACGCCGCGCCACCGTCGGCCAGCGCTTCCCGACGACATGCTCGTTCAGGTTCTCGCCACTGCCGAGTCCGAGAGTGAACCGCCCGTCGGCCAGGATCTGCAGCGTCGCGGCTTTCTGCGCGACCACGGCGGGGTGGTACCGCATCGTCGGGCACGTGACGTAGGTGAACAACTCCACGCGCTCGGTGGCGTGCGCGACCGCGCCGAGGACCGACCACGCATACGGAGCATGGCCCTGTGACGCGAGCCACGGGAAATAATGGTCAGACGACACTTCGAAGTCGAAGCCGGCACGTTCCGCCGAAACGGCATAACGGACAAGGTCTTTAGGTCCGCTCTGTTCTGTCATCAGGGTGTAGCCAAAACGCTTCATGGCACCCGAATACCCGGGTGCCTGACGCCGAAACGGCTACAACCTGGCCTTGACGGCTGCCGAGAGCCGAGCCCCGTCGGCCTTGCCCTCCGCGATCGCGGTCGCGGCCTTCATGACCTGCCCCATCTGCCGCATGGTGGGCCGTTCACCGATCTCCTCCGCGATTTGGGCTATCGCGGTGTCGGCAACGTCTGCAATTTCAGCCTCAGTCAGCTGTGTTGGCAGGTATTCGTCGATGACCCTGGCCTCGGCGTGCTCATTTGCGGCCAGCTCACCACGGCCATTCTGGGTGTAGATCTCGGCGGCATCAGCGCGTTTTCGCGACTCCTTGGCCAGCACCTTCAGCACTTCGGCGTCGGTGAGCTCGCGCGACTCCGTGCCGGCGATCTCCTCGTTGCGGATAGCCGTCAGCAGCAGCCGTAATGTCGCGGTGCGCAGCTTGTCCTGCGACTTCATCGCCGCCGTCAGGTCTGCACGCAGCCGAGCATTGAGTTCCGCCATGACGCAAACGCTACGCTCCGGGCGATTTGAAAAAGGTCGCAACGATGACCGCTCCCGGACGCCGTTGCGCCGTCGAGGAATTCGCGGTGAATTTCGACGCGCGCGGACGCCACGTTGTCAATTCGCAGTGTGATCGACAGGATGGTGACCATGAGCAACGACGCCGGAGGCTCCGGTACGCCCGGACCACCGCCGTCCGAGTATCCGCCAACCGGCTACTCACCAACGGGTTACCCACCTCCCGGTTATCAACCACCGCCCGGCTACGGCCCCCCGCCCGGCTACGGTCCACCACCCGGCTACGGCGCACCACCAGACTACGGCCCACCACCTGGTTATGGCCCACCGCCCGGCTACGGCCCCCCGCCCGGCTACGGTCCACCACCGGGCTGGCGTCCGCCGGGCTATCCGCCGCCGGGGTACGCACCCGCCGGATATGGGGCACCACCGCCGATGCCCCCTGCGCTCAAGCCCGGCGTCATTCCGTTGCGGCCACTGAGCCTGTCCGACATCTTCAACGGCGCGGTCGGCTACATCCGCGCGAACCCCAAGGCCACCCTCGGGCTCACCACGATCGTGGTCGTGGCCAGTCAGCTCTTCGCGCTCATCTTGTCGGTGGCCCCGTTGGCATTCACCGGGGAGCTCGACCCGACGCTGACCGGTGAGGCGGTGTCGACGGGCGTTCTTCTCGGCTCCTCGGCCTCGAGCGTCGCCGCCGCGATCGCCACTGGGCTGTCGGCGATCCTGTTGAGCGGTCTGCTCACCGTGGTTGTCGGGCGGGCCGTCTTCGGTGCGGGCATTACCACCGGCGAGGCCTGGCGGCGACTGCGACCGCGAGTGTGGGCGCTGATCGGCTTCACTGTCCTGGAGGCCATCGGCGCGGTCGTGGTGATCGCCGTGGTCGTGGGTGTCATCGCCGGCGTTGCCTACGCCTGGAACGGCGTCGCGGCGGCAGTCGTCGGAATACCGCTGGGGATAGGTACGATCATCGGGCTCATCTATCTGGGCACCATGTTGTCCTTCGCGCCCGCACTCATCGTGCTGGAGCGACTCGGCATCGTCCCGGCGATCACCCGGTCGTTCAAGTTGGTCAAGGGCGACTTCTGGCGCATTTTCGGCATCCGGCTACTCGCTGTGATCGTCGCCCAGGTCGTGGCGGCAGCCGTATCGGTGCCGTTCAGCTTCGGCGGCCAAATCCTTTTGGTTTCGGCGTCATCCACCGCCGCGGCGCTCATCGCGCTTGTGTTGCTCTCGATCGGCGGTGCGATCGCCCAGATCATCACGGCGCCGTTCTCCGCGGGTGTCGTCGTGCTTCTCTATGCGGACCGGCGTATCCGCGGTGAGGCGTTCGACCTGGTGCTGCAGACCGGTGCCGCGTACGGGCCCGGTGCGCCGCCCGATTCCACCGACCATCTGTGGCTGATCCGCCAAACCTAACGTGCCGACCATCGACATCGACCGTGATGCCGCCCACGAGGCAGCACAGCGCGAACTCGGGAAACCCATCTACCCGAAGGCATCGCTGACCGACCGCATCGCCGAATGGATCGAAGACCTGATCTACAAGATCGCGGGCGGGAGTTCATCACTGCCCGGCGGCTGGCTCACGATCACCATTCTTCTTGTCCTGCTGGTGATCACGGTGGTGGCGGCCGTGCGCATCGGCCGCCGCACGATGCGCACGAACCGCGGTGGTGGCGATGCACTGTTCGACGATCATCAGCTCAGCGCCGCCGAACATCGCGCGACAGCCGAACGATATGCGGCGAGCGGCGATTGGGCCGCTGCGATTCGTCACCGGCTACGCGCCGTTGCACGCCAGCTGGAAGAGACTGCCGTCCTCGACCCGGTCCCGGGACGAACAGCAACCGAGCTGGCCCGCTACGCCGGACGGGAAATGCCGAACCTCGCAGGAGAATTGGTCCGCGCAGCAGAGGCTTTCAACGACGTCACCTATGGCGAGCGGCCGGGGACGGAATCGGCCTATCGGATGATCGCCGAGCTCGACGGGCACCTGCGCAATCACACCCGCGCCAGGGCCGCCGACGTTGCAACACCTACCGAGCCACATGGGTGGGCAGAAGTGCGATGAGTCAACTGGATTCGGCCGTCGGTCCGACCGTCGTACAGCGGTGGCGCAGCGCACGGTGGGTGTTGCTCGCGCTGATCGTCATCGTCGGAGTGGCTGCGCTCAGCACCTACCTGACCGCCCCGCGTCCCGGCGGGCGGATGGACGCGACGTCGACGTCACCCGACGGCGCGCGAGCGCTCGTGACCATCCTGCGCGAGCACGGGGTGGATGTTGTGGTCGCGGACACCGTCGCCGCGGCGGAAAGCGCTGCGCGCCCGGACACATTGCTTGTCGTGGTCCAGACCTCACATATTGTCGGCAGCGACCTGATGCACAGGCTGGCTGACCTTCCCGGCGACCGGCTGCTCGTGGAACCGGTGACGCGGACACGCGAGCTGCTCGCACCCAAGCTCCGCCTTGACGGCGCCTTGTCATTCGGCGGCGCGAAGCCGGACTGCGATCTGAGGGAAGCCACCAGGGCGGGCGACGTGCAGTTCGGGCTGGCCGACACATATGCCGCGGTAGACGACGACACCGACATAACGCGCTGCTATGGCGGTGCCCTTGTCCGCTATTCGGATGCAGGTCGAGAGATCACCGCAGTCGGCACCGCCGACTTCATGATGAACTCCGGACTGCTCAAAGAGGGTAACGCCGCACTGGCGATGAACCTGGCCGGCACCCATCCCCGGATGATCTGGTACGCGCCCCAAACCATTGAAGGCGAGACCGACTCTGGTGGCGGAGCAACGATTCTCGACCTCGTCCCCGACCAAGTCACCTGGATCGTCTGGCAACTGTGCCTGGTCGTGGTGCTGGTGGCGGTCTGGAAGGGCAGGCGCATCGGCCCGTTGGTCGCCGAACGGCTGCCGGTTGTGGTGCGCGCTTCGGAGACCGTCGAGGGCCGCGGCAGGCTGTACCGGTCGCGGCGCGCCCGAGATCGCGCCGCCGAGGCGCTGCGCACCGCCACGCTCCAGCGAATGCTTCCCCGACTGGGATTGGGGCACAACGCGGCACCGCCCGCGGTGGTGCAGGCCGTCGCCGAACGCTGCGGTGCGGACCCGCAGGGGGTGGGACACGTGCTGTTCGGACCGCCGCCCGCCAACGATCCGGATCTGGTCAGGCTCGCCAACGAACTCGACAACATCGAAAGGCAGGTCGCACAATCGTGACTCAGCCAACGCCACCGGAAACAGTCCGGGACGCCACGCCGACATCGGACAACGCGCGAAATGCGTTGATGGCTCTGCGCGGTGAGATCGCCAAGGCCGTGGTGGGCCAGGATGCGGTGGTCAGCGGCCTGGTCATCGCGCTGCTGTGCCGCGGACACGTCCTGCTCGAAGGTGTTCCCGGAGTCGCGAAGACGCTGCTGGTGCGCACCCTGGCCGCGGCCTTGCAACTCGAGTTCAAGCGTGTCCAGTTCACGCCAGACCTGATGCCCGGCGACGTCACCGGATCACTCGTATACGACGCCCGCACAGCCGAATTCGAGTTTCGGTCCGGGCCGGTATTCACGAACCTCTTGCTCGCTGACGAGATCAACCGCACACCGCCGAAGACGCAGGCAGCACTGCTCGAGGCCATGGAAGAGTGGCAGGTCAGCGTCGAAGGTGAGGCCAGGCCGCTGCCGGATCCGTTCATCGTCGCCGCAACCCAGAACCCGATCGAATACGAGGGCACCTACCAACTGCCCGAGGCGCAGCTCGACCGGTTTCTGCTGAAGCTCAATGTGCCGCTGCCGCCTCGTGATCAAGAGATCGCGATCCTCGACCGGCACGCCCGCGGGTTCGACCCTCGTGATTTGTCGGCCGTACAACCCGTCGCAGGCGCTGCGGAGCTGGCCGCCGGGCGCGAGGCGGTACGCCATGTGCTGGTCGCCGACGAAGTGCTTGGCTACATCGTTGACATCGTCGGTGCCACACGGCAATCGCCCTCACTGCAGCTGGGCGTTTCGCCGCGCGGCGCGACCGCGCTGCTGGGTACCGCGCGGTCATGGGCCTGGCTGTCCGGCCGTAATTACGTCACACCCGACGATGTCAAGGCGATGGCGCGACCGACGCTGCGGCACCGGATTCAGCTGCGACCGGAGGCCGAGCTCGAGGGCGCCAACCCCGACGGCGTCCTGGAAGGCATACTGGCGGCCGTGCCGGTGCCACGGTAGTGATCCTCACCGGCCGCGTCGGCCTCGTCGCACTTATTTGCGTATTGCCGATCGCGTTGTCACCATGGCCGGCAACTGTTTTCGTCTTGTTGCTTGCGTCATTGGCGGCGGCGGTGATCCTGGACATCATGCTGGCGGCCAGCACGCGGGCTCTGCGGTTGAGCCGCTCGGGTGAAACCGCGGCGCGGCTCGGGCAACCCGTCGACGCGGTGCTGACGGTCGAGAACGCGGGCAGTCGCCGCTTCCGCGGCCAGATACGCGATGCATGGGCGCCGAGTGCCCGGGCCGAACCCCGCATGCACGCGGTGAACATCGCTGCGGGCCAACGGGTTCGCATCGCCACACAACTGCGCCCGGTTCGCCGAGGCGATCAGCGCTCGGCACTGGTCACCGCGCGGTCGATCGGTCCGCTCGGGCTGGCTGGCCGCCAGGGTTCGCACCGAGTGCCATGGCAGATCCGGATCCTTCCGCCGTTCCTGTCGCGCAAGCACCTGCCGTCGCGGCTGGCCAAACTGCGTGAACTAGAAGGGATGACGCCGGTCCTGATCCGCGGTCAGGGCACCGAATTCGATTCGCTGCGTGAGTACGTCGTCGGCGACGACGTCCGCTCCATCGACTGGCGGGCCACCGCGAGACGAGCCGACGTGGTGGTGCGGACGTGGCGACCGGAACGCGACCGTCGGGTGGTCATCGTGCTCGACACCGGCCGAACGTCCGCCGGTCGCGTCGGTGTCGACCCGACCGCAAGCGATCCCGGCGGCTGGCCGCGGCTGGACTGGTCGATGGACGCGGCGCTGCTATTGGCCGCTCTTGCGGCGCGGGCGGGTGACCATGTCGATTTCCTCGCCCACGACCGCGTCAGCCGCGCTGGGGTGTACAACGCGTCGCGCACCGAACTCCTCGCCCAACTCGTGGCGGCGATGGCACCGCTGGAACCCGCGCTGGTGGAGTCCGACTCCCGCGCGATGGTCGCTGCGGTGCAGCGGCGTACCCGGCGACGCGCGCTGGTGGTGCTGCTTACCGACCTGAACGCATCGGCGCTCGACGAAGGGCTGATGGGCGTGCTACCGCAGCTGTCGGCCAAGCATCAGGTGCTCCTCGCGGCGGTCTCCGACCCGCGAGTGGAGCGCTTGGCGGAGGGCCGCGCCGATGCTGCCGAGGTGTACGACGCCGCCGCAGCCGAACGGGCGCGTAATGACCGGCGGGCGATCGCGTCACGGCTGCGCAGGTCCGGTGTCGACGTCGTTGACGCGCCGCCCGAAGAGTTGGCCCCGGCACTTGCCGACCACTACCTGGCGATGAAGGCCAGCGGCAGGCTCTAGCGCGTCGGCACGACGTCGGGGGCGTCGTCGACGTCGCCAGTCTCCCCCGCCCTGGCGGCCTTGCGGCCGAAGTGGAATACGTAAGCCAGCAGCGCGATTTCGGCTGTCACCCCGATGCCGATCCGAACGAACGTCGGCAACGGAGACGGCGTGACCACCGCCTCGATCAACCCGGCCACCAACAGCACGGCGACCATCCCGACCGCGACGGCCACCACCGCCCTGCCCTGTTCGGCAAGAACCTGCCCGCGGGGTCGATTGCCTGGTGACACCACCGACCAACCCAGCCGCATCCCCGCCGAAGCCGCGAGAAACACCGCGGTCAGTTCGAGGAGGCCGTGTGGAGTCAGGAGGCCCAGAAAGATGTCGCCCTTGCCCGCGTCGAACATCAAACCGGCTATGACGCCGAGGTTGGCCGCGTTCTGGAAAAGGATGTACGGGATCGGTATGCCAAGAAGGATCGAAAGCCCGATGCACTTCCAGGCGACCCAGAAGTTGTTCACCCAAACCTGAAGCGCGAAAGACCCTGCGGGGTGCTCGCTGTAGTAGTTGGCGAAGTCGTTGTTCACCAAATCTTCGATCTCGCTTGGGGTTCCGACCATGCTCTGCACTTCGTGATTGCCGGACACCCAGACGGCGATCACCGCGGTGACGAAGAAGAACGCGACGGCCGTTCCCAGCCACCACCGCCACGAACGGTAGGCAACCACCGGAAACGAGACGGTCCAGAAGCGAATGAACTCACTCCACAGCGGCGCGTGTGCACCGGTGACCGCCGCACGGGCACGGGCGACGAGCCCCGACAGTCGGCCGATCAGCACGGAATCGGTCGATGCACTGCGCACCATCGACAAGTGGGTGGACACCCGCTGATAGAGGTCGACCAGTTCGTCGACCTCTTCGCCGGTCAGCTTCTTGCGCCGCTTGAGCAGCGCTTCCAGTCGATCCCATGTCGGGCGGTGCGCCAGCACGAACGCGTCGACGTCCACAAGCCGAATCCTAGTAGCGTTGTTGCTTATGGTCGGCCAGCAAGAGCCAGTGGTGACCGGGGACGCGGTGGTCCTGGATGTTCAGATCGCGCAGTTACCGGTCCGTGCGCTGTCGGCGTTGATCGACCTGACCGCGATATTCATCGGCTACATCATCGGCGTGCTGCTGTGGGCAGCCGCGATGACCGACCTCGATCCCGCGCTGTCGGGCGCGGTGCTGATCATCTTCACCATTGTGACGTTGGTGGGATATCCGCTCGTGTTCGAGACAGCAACCCGCGGCCGGTCGCTGGGCAAGATGGCGCTGGGGTTGCGCGTCGTGTCCGACGACGGTGGCCCGGAACGCTTCCGCCAGGCGTTGTTTCGGGCACTGGCCGGGGTGATCGAGATCTGGACTTTCGCGGGCGGTCCCGCGGTGATCTGTAGCATGCTGTCCTCCAAGGGAAAACGGATCGGCGATGTGTTCGCGGGAACTGTGGTGATCAGCGAGCGTGCGCCGCGGTGGAGCCCACCACCGCCGATGCCGCCGCAGTTGGCGTGGTGGGCGTCGTCGTTGCAACTGTCGGGACTCGGTGCCGAGCAGGCTGAGCTGGCTCGCCAATTCCTTTCCCGCGCATCGCAGCTGGATCCGATGGTGCGTAATCAGATGGCCTATCGGATCGCAGCTGAGGTGGTTGCGCGCATATCGCCGCCCCCACCACCGGGGACCCCGCCGCAGTTCGTGTTGGCGGCGGTGCTGGCCGAGCGGCACCGTCGGGAGCTGGCTCGGCTGCAGCCGCCTGCGCCGACGGCCCCGCCGCCGCAATGGCCGGGTCAGCCGATGTATCAGCAGCCGGTGCCGCCGCAAAGGTCGGTCGACCCGGGTGGGTTTACGCCGCCTTCCTAGCGGTAGCGCAACCCGATGAGCAGCAGTGCCGCTCCGACGAAGCTGGTGACCGCGCGGACGTGGTTCCACGCCGTCCACGTCGACATGTAGGCCTGCCATTCCCTCGCTGCGTCGGCGACCGAGAGCCCGTGCGGGTTGACCGTGTCGAGGTGGTTGTTCAGTGGCACGTTGAACACGATCGTGATGATCGCGGCGAGCATCGCAAAGACCGCCCCGATGAGTACCCACACACTGCCGGGCTGGCGCAACTGAACCAAGGCGATGACGCCGACCGCCAGCGCCACGACGGACGCGCCGAGATACGCCAGCAGGAACGCCGGGCTGGCGTTCGCCTCGACGTTGATGCCACGCATCGCGGTGATCGCCTCGACGGGGCCGGTGCGGTCAAGGCCCCGCATTACGAACGTGGAGAACACGTACATCATCCCGCCCGCAGCAGCGGAGAGGATGGCGGCGATCGACGTCAGGACGACAAATGGGCTCGTATTCATCATTGGAAGTCAACCGGGCGTCGGTGAGACGATCCATGGTTCGTCGTCCTGGCGGCATACGCGCGCGTCTACGCCGACCGGTATAGCTTCAACGACACCGCGCTGACCCACGCCCAGACCAACACGACGGCAGCGGTGAACACCAGAATCGCCGCGGCTCCCCCCGCCCCGGACGACAACGCCACGAAACTGATCGCGAACACCAGGCCGACGAGCCGGGAGAACCACGCCCATGAGGCCTCTCCGTTGTGGCTGAACCAGGCGCCCAGCACGACGCACGCCGCAACCAGGCATGCGAAACCGATACTGGCGACGGCGAAATGCACCAGCCCATGCCAGCTCACCTCACCCATACCGGACGGCGTGCCCGGCGGAAACCCATCTGACGGGTCAGCCCGGAACATGCCCGCGACCACGAGGGCCGCCCCATATACCCCGAGCAGCCCCGAAGCCCACGCCGATCGTCGGCCGGGACCCATCACGCGGCGCACCCCGACCGCGGCCGCGATCGTCATCGCGCCCGTGAGCACAAAGGTGGCGATCTGGACCCAGCCGAAGTCCCCGTTCGCCAACTGACTGGCCGCGTGACGCGTCGGATCGAATCCGTCGCGGGTGGCGATCTGAGCGGCAACCGACACCACGTAGATCGGTCCTGCGATGACGCCATAGCCGAGGAGCGACTTGGTGATGCGGACGGACAACGGCGGGCATTCGGTGGTGGTCATGTTCTGTCTCCACGGGTCGAACGGAACTAGACGGTGCAGTACTGAAAACTACCCGCTTTGGAACTAGACTGTCCAGTACCGAATCAGAGGAGGGCGCATGACCGAGCAGACGCTGGGCCGATCGGCGCGCAAGCGTCAGACCATCCTGTCGGCGGGACGCGCCCTATTCCTGAGCAATGGCTATCAGGGCACGAGTGTCGATCAGATCGCGGCATCGGCCGAGGTGTCCAAGCAGACGGTCTACAAGCACTTCGGCGACAAACAGGAACTTTTACTCGCGATCGTCAACACGGCATTGGAGTCCACCGTGACCCCGTTCCTGGACCGGATTGCGAAGGTGGCCGACACCGACGATCTCGAAGGGGATTTGGCCGCCCTCGCGGGTGATTATCTTCGGGCGGTATTGCAGGAGCCGGTTGTGCAGTTGCGCCGTTTGGTAGTCGGTGAGTCGAACCGGGTGCCTGCACTCGCGCAGTTGTATTACGAGCAGGCGCCGGCCCGCGCCATTGCCGCCTTCGCCGACTGCTTCGCGCGGCTTGGTAGCCGCGGCCTGTTGTACGTGGTTGAACCTGCCGTTGCCGCAGAGCATTTCGCATTTCTTATAGTTGGTCGCTGTATCGACCAGGCGTTGTTCTGCGGCGGCCCGGAGGTGCTGGCGAGCGTTGATGTCGACGCCTATGTTCGCTCCGGTGTGCGGGTGTTCCTCGCCGGTTATCGGCCGCGCGCAGAGGCCTGATGGGGATAGGCTCCGGGCGTGGACGCCCTGGTCGGCCTGCTAGACGGTGTGCGAGCGCGTGGCGCATTCGTCTTGCGGATGATGATGGACCCGCCGTGGTCGATGCAGATCCGCGACGAGGCTCCGCTGACACTCATCTGCCAGACCCATGGCAGCGCGGTCATCGTGGGCGAGCACAGCGGGACGACGTGGCTGCGGCCCGGTGACGTCGCGCTGACCCGGGGCACCCAGCGCTACGTCTTCGCCGACGATCCGGCCACGACGCCGATGGTCGTCATCCATCCCGGACAGCGCTGCACCACCTTGTCCGGGGAGAGCCTGCAGTTCGAGATGTCCATCGGAGTGCGGACCTGGGGCAACAGCCCGTCAGGCGCGACACGGTCGGTGATCTGCGCGTACGAGGGACGAAGCGAGGTCAGCGGTCGTCTGCTCGACGCGCTGCCGCCGGTGCTGGTGCTGCGGGCCGGCGAATGGGATACACCGCTGATCGACCTGCTTGCCCTCGAAGCGGGATGCGACGGACCCGGCCAGGAGGCCTACCTCGACCGACTGCTCGACCTGTTGCTGATCGCGGTGTTGCGTACGTGGTTCGATCGCGACGTCAACGCGCCGACCTGGTGGCACGCCGAGCACGATCCGATGGTGGGCCCGGCGCTGAAGCTCATCTACAACAACCCTGCTCATTCGTGGACTGTTGCGAATCTTGCTGCGGCCGTGGGGTGTTCACGAGCGGTGTTCGCGCGCAGATTCACCGAGCAGGTGGGCGAGCCGCCCATCGCGTTCCTGACCAGTTGGCGGCTGGCACTCGCGGCTGATCTGCTGCGCTCCAGCCAGGCCACCATCGCGTCGGTCGCCAGACAGGTCGGCTACAGCACACCGTTCGCGTTGAGCAGCGCGTTCAAGCGCGCATATGGGGTGAGTCCGAACACCCACCGCGCCACCACCGTTTATCCGGCGGAGGCGCTCGAGGCGCTCTGAGCCGACGCGATGTGCGGCCAATCGAACCGGCGTGCATTCTCGGCATGAGTGGAATGCAGGCTGTCCTCGCAGGGCCGCACATCATCGCTGGAGATCAGATGAAAGACCCTGCTGACGAATCAGATCCGATTGTGTTTTCCCTGGCGGACAAGTGGTTCGGATCGGAATGGACCGACGACGCGGGCATGAACGAGCATGAGCAAGAGGAGTACCTCCTCATCTACGGCACTCGCGAAGAACGCAAAGCGATCCAGGAGCGCAGGAAGGCGCGCAAGCAGGGCCGCGACGGACTGACCGACTAGGCGCGATCAGGGCACCTACACACCCGCTTCGTTGATCCGCGGAATCGCCTGATTGACAACGGTCTCAGGGATTGTCTTCGACAGTCCGGTGATGAGTCCCCGCTGACTCTGCGGCCAAGGGGTCATTCACTCCTCTCGAACTCTTGCGCCCTCAGCAGAGTGAATCGCGAGACTCTGATGAGGGCTTCTTAGTCGAGGCGGGCCCACACTGCGCCCTATTCGGCGTCCGGATCGATGATACCGCCCCTGACGACGATCTGCGTGATCGCGTCGCACGCACTTCGAGGAGAATCGTTGTGGTCGTTTATCTTTCGCTTTCTTACGAAGGTAACTATCGATCAATTTCCTAGACAAAGACTTTCCGTGCATTTGCAGATATGCGGGTTAGCCAACCCTGCTGCCTGAGGTGGTAATCACCACGTAGCCACGTACGGGCCGTCGACACCGAGTGTTGGCGAGCTCGGAATTATTCAATGCGGACTTATCCAAATGATCTTGGAAGCCGGCGACCATTTCCTGCGTCGATCGCTCTATTGCTTATCAAGATCGCTGCGGACCCGATCACTGGCTGTGTGATCTTGGTCACGATCAAGCCAGATGAGCGTGGCGTCACAGTGCCTTACGGCCTGCGCAGTTAATTGTTAGGCCATTGATAGCTGGTGGGTTCGGAGGTCGTCGGGCCTCATCGCGCCGTCGATTGCGCGCGCTACACCGCCCCAGCCGGCGAGATCGGTGGCGAAAAAATCTAGCGGCTGGCGCATGGCCGCGCGGCGGTTTGTGGTTTTGACAGGAAAATACCCTGGTCGCGCCGAGATCCGTCGCGCTGCCGTGGTTCAAAAGAAGCCGATCCGGTACGCCCTTGCGCGCAGCAGGACGGGCCGTCGACGAGACGTCGTCCGTCGCTTGTCCACCTGCGTCAGCAAAACTCGACGAGCGGCAGATCCCCGCGATGCACCCGCTGTGGTTGTCGTTGCTGCCTCGACATCTCTTGGTTATGTTCTGCGTGCCGCAGTCTGAACAAGAGCTAAGAGAACCATGTGCCGCCCCTCATTTTCGATACATGAGGGTCCTGTGTGGTGCGGCGGCGGGCCAGGCACGAACAACAGCGCGGTGGACCAGCCGGGTCACCGCAGTAATGGCTAGGGAGTACATGAAGGCATTCAGTCGGGTGCTGGTCGCGTTGGTCGCGGCGATCGCGGCTTTGTTCGTGAGCACTGGCACCTCTCACGCAGGTCTGGACAACGAGCTGAGTCTGGTCGACGGTCAGGACCGGACGCTGACGATCCAGCAGTGGGACACCTTCCTCAATGGTGTGTTCCCCTTGGACCGCAACCGGCTGACCCGCGAGTGGTTCCACTCCGGTAGTGCCGTTTACGACGTGGCGGGTCCGGGGGCCGATGAGTTCGAGGGCACCCTTGAGTTGGGTTACCAGATCGGTTTCCCGTGGTCGCTGGGTGTGGGTATCAACTTCAGCTACACCACGCCGAACATCCTGCTCGACGACGCGAACATCAACCCGCTCAGCGCCGGCTTCAACCCGTTGGGCTCGGTGATTACGCCGAACCTGTTCCCGGGTGTGTCGATCAGTGCTGACCTGGGTAACGGCCCCGGTATTCAGGAAGTGGCGACATTCTCCGTCGACGTTTCCGGCCCGCATGGCAAGGTCGCCGTGTCCAACGCGCATGGCACGGTGACGGGTGCGGCCGGTGGTGTGCTGCTGCGTCCGTTCGCTCGGTTGATCTCGTCGGCGGGTGACAGTGTCACCACCTACGGCGAACCCTGGAACATGAACTAACGCAGGCACCGCTCGGGCCTGGATCGACGTCGGCGCGTCGCGCTCCCCAACTGTTGCGTCAGCTCATCGTTGACAGCTGACCTGACGCATTCCTCCCGGGGCGTGGCGCGCCGACACTGTCTTTGCTACGAGTCAGCGAAGGTGTTAGTCCGCCGCCCAGCGGGGTAGCCCGTCGGGGGAGCCGCGCGAATATGGTCGACCGTTTCGCGCAGAAGGTCTTGCCGGTTCAGCCCCGCGAGCCGGTAGGGCCGTCCCCTCGTGTCGCAGATTCGATGGGGCAATTTGGGTTTGCGGAACCTTGCCGTGGGGCACGCCGTTTCCAGCGAACGCCGAGGGTAGGTTGCGTCTTGTCGGCGCCGTTAGGCGGGCCGAGGACTGTAACCCTGTCGTTGAGAACACAGCGCAGCCTCAGTACTGCCGTAATCCGTATTGCGTTCAACGACATACACGAAGCGGTCGGGCTTCGATTCGATAGGTTTTTATCGCGGAGCGGCACGACAAGTCGGGCTTGGAGCAGGACGAATCGTCGTCGCCATCAGGCGATGTTTCGTAACGGCTAGTTAGGGTACTGCTGTCCCGCCAGGTTCAGACTCGAGCCGAGGAATCGGCATCTCGAGCGGGGCAGGGGCAATTTCGATGTCTGAACCGGACAACAACTATTCAGATCTTGCGGACATGTTCCGTCACCTCAACACCCTTGGCGAAGGATCGGTGGCGTATCGCCGTCAGCGCGACAGCATCATCGAACGCTGCTTGCCGCTGGCCGATCACATTGCCCACCGCTATCGGGGCCGCGGTCAGCCCGCCGACGACCTTGTCCAGGTGGCACGCCTTGGCCTGGTCAACGCGGTCAACCGTTTCGACATCCGCATGGGTGAGGACTTCCTGTCGTTCGCGGTACCGACGATGATGGGCGAGGTTCGCCGACACTTTCGCGACTACGGATGGGCGGTCAAAGTGCCGCGCAGATGCAAAGACCTCCAAGGCAGGCTCACCCGCGCCCGCAACGAACTCTCTCAGCAGCTCCAACGCGCGCCCAACGCCTCCGAGCTCGCCGCTTGGCTCGGCGTCGACCGCGAACTAGTAGTCGACGCGACGATCGCGGGCAGCAACTACTCCACGCTCTCCTGCGACGTACAGTCCGGCCCAAACGATGACCTATCCATCGCAAACACGTTGGGCGGCATCGATCCTCACATCGAAAAGGTTCTCGACGTCGAAACGGTGCGGCCCATGATCGCGGCTTTGCCCGAACGGGAAAGAACCATCCTCATGATGCGATTCTTCGAAGAGATGACACAGACTCAGATCGCGGAACAGATGGGCATTTCCCAGATGCATGTATCACGCCTCCTCGCCGCGGCGCTCAACAAACTGCGAAGCAAGGTGCGTCAGCCCGAACTGGCAGCCACAGGCTGACAACGATAGCGGCGATACTGCGCCGCGGACGGGTTGAACTGCATACCACCGGCCAACGTAATAACTATTGATCGGCCCGTCACACTCGAATCCCACCGGTGGCGGGCCGACTTGGGTCGAGCCGACAACGCGCCGGTCAGGGCGTGCAGTCACCTACTTTAAGTGCGGCCAGTGGGCCGCCGGGAGAGGCGGCGCTCGATACGACGAATCATGGACGTGACCTCCCTTCAGCCACGTCAGCAGGATGTTGGGGCACAGTCACGCCGAATTCTTGGAGGTTTCTGAAGAAGCCGGGACGCAATTCGGCCCTGACAAGGGAAAAGCACACGCTGACTTGTGACAAAGGCAGCAGGTCAGTGCCTGTGGTCGGATACGTTTCGGGCATGGCCACCGCGGACTCTCCGCTCGAGCGGGCTTTGGCCGGGGGTAAACCGCATCCCACCGGATGGTTCCGGCTGTACTTCGAGGACGAGCGTTGGGAATGGTCACCCGAAGTCGAACGACTGCACGGCTACGAACCCGGCACCGCAAAACCAACAACCAGCATGGTGCTGTCACATAAGCATCCCGAGGACTACGAGCAGGTAGCCGCCACACTGGACGACATCCGTCGAACGCATCACGCGTTCAGCACCCGCCACCGCATCATCGATGTCCAGGGGCGCATCCGCGAGGTCATCGTGGTCGCCGAATTGTTACGCGACGAGGGGGGCGAGGTGATCGGCACGAACGGTTTCTATGTGGACGTGACCTTCCCGCCCGAGGAGCGCGAAGCGTTCATCAGCGACGCCGTCGCCGGGATCGCCGCGAACCGGGCCGTTATCGAACAAGTCAAGGGCGTCTTGATGATGGTGTATCGCATCGATGCCGACGCGGCGTTCGACCTTCTCAAATGGCGGTCGCAGGTGGCCAACGTCAAATTGCGCGCTCTCGCCGAACAGCTCCTGTCCGATTTTCGGGAACTCAGCTACGACGACACCCTGCCCGGACGCGCAATATTCGACCAACTACTGCTAACGGTCCACAACCGCGCTCGTCGTGACGCATAACAGATGCGGGCCCCAAAACCCCACTGCTAGGCGCTGATCCAGTTGCCGTGGAATCCATAGGGAACCCGCTGAGGCAGCTTGATTCTGGCCACCGGAGGTGCGGCGAAGTCGGACGCGTCGATGATCACCAGATCGCTGCCGTCGCGCGCCGGGTCGTAGACGTAGCCGATGTACCAACCGCTGCTCTCGTCGGGCGCACCCGAAGCCGGCACGAACACCGCTTCGCCCGGCCCGCCCGGCTGTTCGACCGTCCCGAAGAGGTGCTCGACTGCACCACCGGTCGTCAGGTCGTAACGCAACAGCCGCCCGTCGCCGACCGACACCGCGTAGCGGGCGGCCAGTGTGGCCAACCGATCGTCGATCCGCGGGAACTCCACGGCGCGGTCGTCGAGCTGGCGCTCGGCGACCCCGCCGGTCTGCAGGTCGATGGTCCAGGTCCACAACACCCCGTCGGCGTCGAAGCCGCCGTCGTTGCGCCACAGCTCGGGATAGCGGACCGCCTGCAGCACAATCGAATTCCCACTGTCGTAGGCGTTGGCGACGTGGAACACATAGCAGGGATCGATCTCGAACCACCGCACCTCGCCGTACGGGTCGTCACGGCGCAACACACCAAGCCGCGCCCCGTAGTTGTCATCCCACCGGTAGGGCATATCGCCGGTGCCCTTGAGGGCGATATCGAGGTTGAACACGATCGGCAGGTCCATGAAGATGACATGCTGGCTCGTCAGCGCGAAGTCGTGCATCATCGTGAGCGCCGTGACGTCAAGCGGCCGGTTGATCGTCAACTCACCGTTGGCATCGGCGCGGTGGTAGGTGACGTGCGGCTGAAAGATGTTGCCGTAGCCGAAGAAGTGCAACTCACCCGTCGTCGGGCAGATCTTCGGATGCGCCGTCATCGAGTCGACCAGCTTGCCTCCGAAGTCGTAGGCGCCCAACGTCTCCAGATCGTTGGAGATCTCGTAGGGCAGAGACGATTCGACCAGTGCTAGCGTCTTGCCTGCGTGGTTGACGACGTGCGTATTGGCCTTGGCGGCCCGCAGGTTGCGGGTCCCATCGGCGTTGTAGAGCGGGAAATCGTCCTTGAAGCTGTCGGTGCGCACCCAGCGGTTGCGGTACCAGGCTGCGCGCACGTTCTCGATGCGCACACCGTGGATCATGCCGTCGCCGGTGAACCAATGGGCGTTCGCCTGCCGGGGGTTGGGCCCATTGCGCAGATACCAGCCATCCAGATCCACCGGTATCGCACCCTCGACAGGGAGATCGAACGCGGTGAGCTCATCGGCGACCGGTGCGTAGTTGTCCCGGTGGAAGAACTCGCCGGTGCCGAACAGGGTCGAGGTGTCTGCGGTCGCATCGCTCATCCCAATCTCCTTCAATTCGATGCTCCTAATCTGACATGTCACTCATGACATGTCAATACTGGATTATGATCGGCCCGTGAGTTTGCGCATCGCGGCATTGGGCCTGCTGGCCCAGGAGCCTGGCAGCGGGTACGACCTGCTCAGGCACTTCGAAAAATCCATGGCCAATGTGTGGCCGGCAACCCAGAGTCAGCTTTACGGCGAGCTGAACAAACTGGCTGAAACCGGGCTGATCGAGGTATCGAACATCGGCCCGCGGGGTCGTAAGGAGTACCAGATCACCGAGGCTGGGCGGGCCGAACTGCGCCGATGGATCGTGAACCCCGACGAACCGCCGCCCTTTCGCAGCGCGGAACTGCTACGGGTCTTCCTGCTCAGCGAGGTCTCGCCGGACGAAGCGCGTAAGCACATGGCGGCCATGGCGGAGCGTGCGGACACCCAGCTCAAGCGGCTCGAGGACTTGCGCGATTCGCTCCAGTGGAACGACGAGGACGACTCCTTCTATGGGCGCGCGGCGCTGGAGTACGGGTTGCGACTGCGCGCGATGGAGGCCGATTGGGCGAGGTGGCTGGTCAGGGGCATCGACGAGCGCACTGCGAAGTAATAGTTGCATCGCGATAGTTTCCGATATATCGTCAACGTATCGGAAACGCATTCGGCGTTTCATCCTGAACACAAGGACACACAAATGACCAACCCATTCACACCCACACCAGGCGGGTTCGGCTTCGGCCCTGGCGATCGCCGCGCATTCCATCAGCAGCGGCGTCAGGCCCGACGCGAGTTCCGCGACAACCTGCGTGACCATCTCCGCGAGCACGAAGCAGGCCCCGGCTTTGACGCCAATTTCGGTTTCGGCCCCGGCCGGGGTCGCGGCTTCGAGTTCGGATTCGATCCGCGTGGCGGTTTCGGCTTCGGGCCAGGCCACCGCGGCCCCCGAGGACGTGGCCGCGGACGCGGCAAGCGCGGCGACGTGCGCGCCGCCATCCTCAAGCTGCTCGCTGAACGGCCCATGCACGGCTACGAGATGATCCAGGAGATCGCCGAGCGCACCCAGAACCTGTGGCGGCCAAGCCCCGGCTCGGTCTACCCGACGCTGCAGCTGCTTGTCGACGAAGGCCTGATTGTGGCCACCGAAAGTGAAGGTAGCAAGAAGCTTTTCGAGCTGACCGACAACGGCCGTGGCGCCGCGGACAAGATCGAGACCCCGCCGTGGGAAGAGATCGCCGAGGGCGTCGAGCCCGGCCACGTCAACCTGCGTAGCGCCGTCGCCCAGCTGATGGGCGCCGTCGCACAGTCGGCGTACACCGCCAACGAGGAACAGCAGGAACGCATCGTCGACATCGTCAACAACGCCCGCCGCGAGATCTACGGCATCCTCGGCGAGTCCGACTAGCCCCTAGCGATTTCGGCGTGCTCGGTAACGGTCAGCGTGACTGAGCACGCCGAATTCGCGTTCCACTAGCCTGACGGCATGGACTCCTTCTCCCTCGGCTCGTACACCGTCGGCCGCGTCGGCTTCGGCGCCATGCAGCTGCCAGGTCCCGGCGTATTCGGACCCCCGCGCGACCACGACCAGGCGCTCGCCGTCCTGCGACGCGCAATTGAGTTGGGTGTCAACCACATCGACACGTCGCAGTACTACGGACCAAACGTCTCCAACGAGCTCATCCATGAGGCACTCCATCCCTACCCCGCTGATCTCGCGTTGGTGAGCAAGGTCGGTGGTAAGCGCGACGACAATGCCAACTGGCTACCGGCTCAGGAACCTGACGAACTGCGTCAGGGCATCGAGGACAACCTACGCACGCTCGACACCGACCGGCTCGCCGCCGTCAACCTGCGCCTGATGGGTGACGACGATGAGGACCCCAGCGCGGTTGCCACGCTGGATCGCGAACAGTTCGACCGCCAACTGACCGCGATGATCAAGGCCCGCGATGAAGGGCTCATCGCAGGAATCGGTTTGAGCAATATACGGCCCGAGCATCTGCGGATCGCGTTGGATCGCACCGAGATCGTCTGTGTGCAGAACGCTTACAACCTCATGGATCGCACGTCACAGCCGGTGCTCGATGCGTGCCTCGAACACGACATCGCGTTCGTGCCGTTCTTTCCGATCGGCTCCGGTTTCAGCGCCGATAACCCCGTGCTCGGTCACCCCGCCGTGCAGCGCGAAGCGGCCAAGCTCGACCGCACGCCCGCTCAGATAGCGCTGGCATGGGTACTGTCGGTGGCGCCGAACGTGCTGTTGATCCCCGGCACCTCGTCGGTGGCACATCTCGAGGAAAACATTGCGGTCGCGGAGATCGTGCTCGACGACGACATCAAACCCGAACTCGACGCGGCGGCCTAGTCCACGTCGACCCAGTCCAGCGTGCGCCACACCGCCTTCTGCCAACCCGCATAGCCCGAAGCGCGTTGGTCCTCGGACCAATTCGGGCTCCAGCGTTTGCCTTCCTGCCAGTTGGCGCGAAGGTCGTCGGGGTTCTCCCAGAATCCGACGGCAAGGCCCGCGGCATAGGCGGCGCCCAGCGCGGTGGTCTCGGCGACGACAGGTTTGACGACCTCGACACCGAGCACGTCGGCCTGAATCTGCATGCATAGATCGTTGGCTGTGATACCACCGTCGACCTTCAGAATCTCCATGTGCACACCGGAATCCGCCTCCATCGCGTCGACGACATCGCGGCTCTGATAGCAGATGGCCTCCAGTGTCGCGCGCGCCAGGTGCGCGTTGGTGTTGAACCGAGACAGCCCCACGATCGCGCCGCGGGCATCCGATCGCCAGTACGGCGCGAACAGCCCGGAGAAGGCCGGAACGAAGTAGACACCGCCGTTGTCCTCGACCTGACGGGCGAGCGCCTCGCTCTGTGACGCGCCGCTGATGATGCCCAACTGATCGCGCAGCCACTGCACGGCCGAGCCGGTCACGGCGATCGAACCCTCCAGCGCGTAAACGGGTTTCGCGTCGCCGAACTGATAGCACACCGTCGTCAGCAGACCGTTCTCCGAACGGACGATCTTCTCCCCGGTGTTGAGCAGCAGGAAATTGCCTGTGCCGTAGGTGTTTTTGGCTTCACCCGCGTCCAGGCACACCTGACCGACCATCGCCGCCTGCTGGTCGCCGAGGATGCCCGTCAGCGGCACCTGCCCGCCGGTCGGACCGTCGTCGCGAGTGATGCCGTAGGACTCCGGCAGCGACGACGCCTTGATCTCGGGCAGCATCTGGCGCGGGATGTCGAAGAACGACAGCAGTTCGTCGTCCCAGTCCAGCGTTTCCAGGTTCATCAGCATCGTGCGGCTGGCGTTGGTGACGTCGATGGCGTGCACACCTCCGCGCGTCCCACCGGTCAGGTTCCACAGCACCCAGCTATCGGCCGTTCCGAAGATCGCGTCACCCTTCTCGGCGTCGCTTCGCAAGCCATCGACGTTCTCGAGAATCCACTGGATCTTGCCGCCGGAGAAATAGGTGGCCGGCGGGAGCCCCGCCTTCTGGCGGATGACGTCGCCACGGCCGTCGCGGTCCAGTGCTGAGGCGATGCGGTCGGTGCGCGTGTCCTGCCAGACGATGGCGTTGTAGTACGGCCGCCCAGTGCGCCGGTTCCAGACCAGCGACGTCTCCCGCTGGTTGGTGATCCCGAGGGCGGCCAGGTCGGTGGCCGACAGGTTCGTCTTGTTCAGCGCCGACGCGATCACCGATGCCGTGCGTTCCCAGATCTCCACGGGGTTGTGCTCCACCCAGCCCGCCTTCGGCAGGATCTGCTCGTGCTCGAGCTGGTGGCGGCCGACCTCGGCGCCATCGTGGTCGAAAATCATGCAGCGGGTACTGGTGGTGCCCTGGTCGATGGCGGCGACGAACTCGGCCAACTCGTACTCCCATCCTGAGGCGACTCCAGTCGTCCATCATGGACTACATGGCCAGGCCGATCCTCGACATTGACCGCATGCCCCGCGGCGGCCCCGACGCGTCCTGCATCGACCGGCTGCTGCAGACCGACCGCCTCGAGTACCTCGACCGCGACGACGTCGATGAGGGCGTCAAGCGCAGCGTGATACGAGCGCTCGAGTGGACCGGCGAAATCTTCGGCAATACCGAGAAGTTCGCGCACATCGCCCTCGAGGAGGTCGCCGACGTCGCCGACCCCCGGATCCTCGAGCTCGGCGCGGGCCACGGCGCGCTGTCCCGGAAGCTGCTAGAAGAGCACCCGACGGCCCAGCTCACCACCACCGACGTCGAAGCGGCGTCCGTGGCGGCCATAGCCGCGGGCGAACTTGGCGAGGATTCGCGCGCGACGGTCCGTGAGATGGACGCCACCGCGATCGACGCCGCCGACGACGCCTACGACCTCGCGGTGTTCGCGTTCTCCTTCCATCACCTGCCGCCGTCGCAGGCGTCGCGGGTGTTCGCCGAAGGCACCCGCGTTGCCACAAAGTTGCTGATCATCGATCTGCCTCGGCCGCCGTCGCCGCTGCACATCGTGCGGTTGGCGACGATGCTGCCGTTCGCGCCGATCATTCCGTTCTGCCACGACGGGGTGATCAGCTCCCTGCGCACGTACAGCCCGTCGGCGCTGCGGGCGCTCGCCGCACACGCTGACCCGTCGATTGAGCTCGAATTGCGCAGCGGGCTGCTGAGCCCTCAGGTCGTGGTGGCCAGTCGGGGCTGACTCCGTGCGCGCGAGCGTGCGCAAAATGTCAACAAATCACGGCGTGTCGGCGTACAAACGCGCGCGCTCACCGACAATGGCGATGTGGGCGAAGAAGTGAAGCAGACCGACTTTTCTCGCGCGCACCGTCGCGAATACCGGCGCAAGGTGCAGCTGTGCCTCGATGTCTTCGAAACCATGCTCGCGCAGTCCAGTTTCGAGTTCGACCGGCCGCTGACCGGTATGGAGATCGAGTGCAATCTCGTCGACGCCGGATATCAACCCGCGATGAGCAACTCCGAAGTGCTCGCGTCGATCGCCGATCCGGCCTATCAAACCGAATTGGGCGCGTACAACATCGAATTCAACGTTCCGCCGCGGCCCTTGCCGGGGCGCTCCGCGCTTGAGCTGGAGTCCGATGTCCGGGCCAGCCTCAACGCAGCCGAGGGCAAGGCCAATCAGGACGGCGCCCACATCGTGATGATCGGCATCCTGCCGACGCTTATGCCCGAGCACCTTTCCGGTCCGTGGATGAGCGATTCGACGCGCTATCAGGCCCTCAACGACTCGATCTTCACCGCCCGCGGCGAGGACATCATGATCGACATCGCGGGCCCGGAGCGGTTGAGCCTGCAGACCGCGTCGATCGCGCCGGAATCGGCGTGCACAAGCATGCAGCTGCATCTGCAGGTCTCCCCCGAGGACTTCGCGCGGAACTGGAACGCCGCGCAGGTGCTCGCGGGCCCGCAGCTGGCGCTGGGCGCCAATTCGCCGTACTTCTTCGGCCACCAGCTCTGGTCGGAGACCCGCATCGAGCTGTTCACCCAGGCCACCGACACCCGTCCCGACGAGCTCAAGACGCAGGGTGTCCGGCCGAGGGTGTGGTTCGGCGAACGGTGGATCACCTCGATCTTCGACCTGTTCGAGGAGAACGTCCGCTACTTCCCCTCGCTGCTGCCCGAGCTGTCGGAGGAGGACCCGGTCGCCGAGCTGGCCGCGGGCCGCACACCGAAACTGGCGGAGCTGCGGCTGCACAACGGCACCATCTACCGATGGAACCGGCCGGTATACGACGTCGTCGACGGCAGGCCGCATCTGAGAGTGGAGAACCGGGTGCTGCCCGCAGGACCGACGGTGCTGGACATGATGGCCAACTCCGCCTTCTACTACGGCATGCTGCGCGCACTGTCGGATGAGGACCGCCCGCTGTGGACGAAGATGAGTTTTGCTGCGGCACAACATAATTTCGCCGAGGCCTCCCAACACGGGTTGGACGCGCGGCTGTACTGGCCGGGCCTTGGCGAGGTGACGCCCGACGAGTTGGTGCTGCGCCAGTTGTTGCCGATGGCCGACGAAGGGCTGCGCCGATGGGAAGTCTCGAGTGACGTACGTGACCGGTATCTGGGCGTGATCGAAGGGCGCGCCAAGACCGGTCGCAACGGTTCGGCATGGCAGGTGGCCACCGTGCAGGCCCTGCAGGAGCGCGGAATGTCACGACCCAATGCGCTCGCCGAGATGCTCCGGCTGTACTGCGAACGGATGCACACCAATGAGGCTGTGCACACGTGGGACGGCCCTGACTAAACCGTGACCAAGGTATGGCTTTTTGCGGTCGTGCTCGCGCTGGCGTTGATGGGCTGCCAGCTGAGCAAGAGGGCCTCGGCGGATCCGGTCGAGTACGGCCTCAACGAGCCGTTCGCGCTCAGCGGCGGACAAGAAGCAACGATCACCGGCGAGGACCTACGCCTGCGTTTCACGAATGTGCTTGAAGATTCACGGTGTCCGACACAGGTCGAATGCTTCTGGACCGGCCAGGCACGTATCGCGGTCGTCGTCTCGCCGCGGGATCGCGAGCCGACGACCGTGGAGTTCAACACCAACCCCGCGCCGGGCCAAAACCGTCAGACCGTCGAGGTCGGCGACTTCACGGTCAAGCTGGAATCGCTTGACCCCTACCCGCAGACCCCCGGCGATTCGCCCGCCCTCGAGGACTACCGCGCCACGCTGTCGGTGCAACAGAGGTAGCTGCGTACCCGGTCGGCATCAGGCGTGCGCCGGCTCCTCCCCCCGCTCCCGCGCTTCCATGCGCCGTTCGTCGTCCTCGTCGAGCATGGTCGTCTCGTCGAACGGATCCTCACCGCGCAGCACCGTGTCAACCTGCTCCTTGTCGATGGTCTTCGTCCATGTGCCGACCAGCAGCGTGGCGACCGCGTTGCCCGAGAAGTTGGTCACCGCGCGGGCCTCGGACATGAACCGGTCGATGCCGACGATCAGGCCGACGCCGTCCAGCAGGTCGGGCCGGTGGCTCTGCAGGCCGCCGGCCAGCACCGCCAGCCCGGCACCGGTGACACCGGCCGCCCCCTTGGACGCGACGATCATGAACACCAGCAGCGACAGCTGCTCGCCGATGGACAGCGGTTTGCCCATCGCATCGGCGATGAACAACGAAGCCATCGTCAGGTAGATCGCGGTGCCGTCGAGATTGAACGAATACCCGGTGGGCACCACCACGCCCGCGGTGCTGCGATCCACCCCGAGGTGCTCCATCTTGGCGATCAGCCGCGGCAGCGCCGACTCCGACGACGAGGTCGCAACGATCAGCAAGTACTCGCGGGCCAGATACCGCACCAGTTTGAAAATCGACGTCCGTGCCACGACCCACAACAGCGCTCCCAGCACGCCGAAGACGAAGATGATGCAGGTGATGTAGAACCCGAGCATCAGGGTCATCAGTTGGACGACCGCGTCCCAGCCGGTTCGCGCGACGACGTTCGCGATCGCACCGAATGCGCCGATCGGCGCCAGCCATAGGATCATCACCAGGATTTTGAACACCACTTTCTGCAGCACCTCGATGGCACGCAGGGCGGGGTCGGCGGCGCCGCGGGGCAGCGCCTGAATCGCGAACCCGGTGATCAGCGCGAGGAACAGCGCCTGCAGCACGTTGCCGGAGGTCAGCGCGGAGAACAACGTGTCAGGGATGATCGACTGGATGAACTCCAGCAGGCCGCCCTCAGAGTGGGCCTGCTCCGCGAGTTCGCCGGCCCGGCCGGACATATCGCCGGACACCTGCAGGTTGGCGCCCGGGTGGAGCAGGTTGCCGACGACCAGGCCGATCGCCAGCGCGAACGTCGACATCGTCACGAAGTACACGAGCGCCAGTCCACCGACCTTGCCGACCGTCGCTGCTTTTCGCAGCGACCCGATGCCCAGCACGATCGTGCAGAAGATCACCGGGGTGATGATCATCTTGATCAGGTCGACGAACATCGTGCCGAGCACACCGACCGATCTGCCGACCGCAGGAGCGAGTAGGCCGACGATCACGCCGGCCACCACCGCCACGATCACAGCGACATAGAGCCAGTGCGTCCGGTCGCGTCGTTCGGTCCGCTTGGGTGGTGGTTCTTCTAGTGGGGTGCGATCCGGATCGGTGGTCATGACCAGTACCTCCATCGCTCGCCGACGCGTGCCGACCTAGGGGTTCCCAATTGTGATCGCCGTCACACGCGCCGGCTGCCCCCAGTTGACCCGCTGCATTTTGGGGCACTGCGGTGTTGGTGCGCTACATCTGGTCAGTCGCGGCGGTCAGCGCCTCGGCGAACTGCTCGAGGTCGTCGGCGGTGCTGTCGACGTGCGGCGAGGCGCGCAGTACGGGTTTCGCCATCTCGAACGGTGCGCGAAGTACCTCGCCGTAGGTCGTCACGATGCCGCGTTCGGCGATCAGCCATGCCCGCACCTTCTGCGGGTCGACGCCGTCGACGGGCTCCAGCGTGGTGATCGCCGTCGGTTCGTCGAGCGGTTCGACAACTCGCCAACCGCGAATGTCGGCCAGGGCGGCCCTCGTCATCCTGCCGACCTGCGCGAGCCGGTCGCGGACTTGATCGGGGCCGGCCGCCAAATGCTCACCGAGCGCAACCGAAAACCCCACCCGCGCAGCAATATTCGCCTCGCCATGGTCGAGCCTCTGCATCACTGTGAGCGGCAATCCCCATTCCGCCGGTGGCAGCCGCGGCTCCAGCTGCTCCGCCAACTCGGGTCGAATGGCCAGCGCCCCGACGCCGCGTGGGCCTGCCAACCATTTTCGCGACGACGTGTACACCGCGGCCGCCCCGACCGCGCAGTCGAGGTGGCCCATCGCCTGTGCCGCGTCGACCACCAGCGGCAGGCCCATGTCCCTGCACACCTCGGCGAGCGCACCCAATGGCTGCGCCAGGCCACGATGGCTTGCCAGCGGCGTCAAGTGCACGAGAGCGGGCGGATTGGCGGCCAGTGATCGGGTCGCCTCGTCGACCGCCAGTCGACCCTCGCCGTCGACGGGCAGCGCGCTCACCGCGAAATCGTTGGCGGCCATGATGGCCAGGTTCGGCCCATATTCACCGGGCAGGCAGGTGATCGTGCGTTCGCCGGCCCAGCTGCCGAGAAGGACGTCGAGCGCGTTGTTGGAGCCGGTGGTGAAGACGACGTCATCGCGGCCCATGCCGGTCAGCTGTCCGATCGCCGCCCGTCCTGCGCCCAGCGCGGGTGCTGCGGCCTCGGCGGCCACATACCCGCCGACCTCGGCCTCGTGCCGCGCGTGCTGGCTCGTCGCGTCGATGACCGCAAAGCTCTGCCGCGAACACGCGGCGCTGTCAAGATGCAGGCCCGCGGCCCTGGGGCGCGCCGACCGCCAGTGTTCGGCCAGAGTCATTTGGTCGACAGAGACAGTCCGAAATCGCCTGCGGGATCGGTCCACCAATGGGTCAGGCGCAGACCCGCGGCGGCGAGTTCGGCCTCCACACCGTCCGGACGGAACTTGGACGACACCTCGGTGAGCATCTCCTCACCTTCGGTGAACTTGACGGTGAGATCAAGTGCAGAAATGCGGACGCGGTGCGAATGTGTGGCGCGCAGCCACATTTCGATGCGCTCCTCGTCGGTGTTCCAGCGGGCCACATGCTCGAACGCGGCAAGGTCGAAGTCGGCGCCGAGCTCACGGTTGACCACGGCCAACACATTCTTGTTGAACCGCGCTGTCACGCCCGCGCTGTCGTCGTAGGCCCGCACCAGCCGGTCGGTGTCCTTGACCAGGTCGGTGCCCAGCAGCAGGCCGTCACCGGGCTGCAAGGTCTCCGACAGCGACGACATAAAGTCGGCGCGCGGCTCGGGTGTGAGGTTGCCGACGGTGGAACCGAGGAACGCGACCAGGCGGCGGCCGACACGGGGGATCTTGCCGAGATGCTCCTCGAAATCCCCACACACCGCGTCGATTTCGATACCGGGGTATTCATGTTCGATCGCAGAGCCAGCGGCCTCGAGCACTCCTGCGTCCACATCGAACGGGATGAACCGGCCGAGGGAACCGCTGTCGCGCAGGGCGTCCAGCAGCATGCGCGTCTTCTCCGAGGTGCCGCTGCCGAGCTCAACGAGGGTGTCGGCCCCCGACGCCGCTGCGATCTCGGCCGACCGCGCCCGCAGGATCCGCGCCTCCGCGCGGGTCGGGTAGTACTCCGGCAACCGTGTGATCTGGTCGAACAAATCACTGCCGACCGAGTCGTAGAACCACTTGGGCGGCAATGATTTCGGTGTCTGTGTCAATCCGTCGCGCACGTCGCGGCGCAGTGCTTGCGCGGCGGAGTCGGCGGCGAGGAAGTTGGACAGCGAGAAGGTCATCACGATCCTTTCAGGGGGATCAACTTGACGCGATTGGAAGTGACCTCGACGAGGTGGCGGTCGGGGATCTCCTGCCAGTCAGGGTTATCGTCGTACGGCTCACTCGCCAGCACGACGCCGTCGCCTTGGCGTAGCACCGACAGGGTGTCCCCCCACGTAGTGGCGCGCAGCTCAGATCCGTTGGCCGCCAAGATGTTCAGGCGTGTGTTCGGATCGGCCTCAGCGACCTCGGCGATGGTGTCGCCAAGCGCGTCGAGCCCGCGGTCGAAGATCAACGCCGCCAACAGTGCGCTGTCCACGGTGGACTCGGCCTTCGATGAGAGAGGCAACACCGTGCGATCGACGAGGCCGTTGTGCGACAGCAGCCATTGTCCATCGGTGAACGGGGCCGACGCGGACGGTTCGATCGGCATGCCGACACTGGCCGAGCGAACCGCTGCAACGACGCACCTACTGCTCAGTGCGGGTGCTACCGACGCGAACGAAACGTCACCCCACAGTGGGGCGGCGCTACGCCACCGTCGCGCCACACCACGGTCGAAAAAGCCCACGCCCCAACCATCGGCGTTCATCAGGCCATGCTTCTGCCGCCGCGGCGCATACGACTGGACGAGCAGTCCGGACGGCGGCTCGAGGACAAGCGATGCGACGGAGCGCGGTTCACCGAGCCAGGCGAGGTGGCGGCACATCAGTCCCCATCTCCATCGACGGACCACGCCAATCGCACGCCCGAGAAGATCTGCCGGCGAATCGGGTGGTCCCAGTTTCGGAAGCTGGGTCGAAGAATCGCCGACGCCACCGCCCATGAGCCGCCGCGCAGCACCTTGTAGTCGCCAGCCCCAGAACCTTCGAAGAACGGCTGCGAATATTGTTCGTAGATCATCGGAGTGAAGCCGGGCCATGGCCTCAGGGGCGAACTCGTCCACTCCCACACATCGCCCAGCATCTGTTCCGCGCCGTATGCCGACGCGCTGGCCGGGTAGGCGCCGACGGGTGCGGGTCGTAGCGCATCGCCGCCGAGGTTCGCCAACGCGGAGGTGGGTTCCGATGCGCCCCAAGGGAAACGGCGCCGTGCTCCAGCCTGTGGATCCCACGCGCACGCCTTTTCCCATTCGATCTCCGTAGGCAGCCGGGCTCCCGCCCACGCCGCGTATGCCTCCGCCTCAAAGTAGGTGACGTGCTGGACCGGTTCGTCGGAGGGAATGTCCTCGACATGGCCGAAACGAGTGCGGGTACCCGCCAGATCTCCGGTGTTCCAGAACTGCGGGGCGACCAACCCTGCCTCCTGCCGATGGGCCCAGCCGCAGGCGGACCACCACTGCCGCTGCCGATATCCGCCGTCGTCGACAAACGCGCGCCACTCCCCGTTGGTGACGGGAACCCGGCCGATTCGGAAGGACGGCACATCGACGATGTGCGCCCCGCGCTCGTTGTCGAGCGAGTATGGCTCGCTGACCGCGTCGACTCCGAGGACGAACTCGCCGCCGGGCACCAGCACCGACGTTCCGGCGATCTCGGGACGACCCGGCGGCAGCGGTGAGCCGGCAGGCAGAATTGCCGGCCCGGACCGGATGTTCAACGCCTGCAACATCGTTTCGTCGTGCTGGTTCTCATGGCTGATCACCAGCCCGAAGTTGAACTCGTCGCCGTCCGGGTGCAGCGCGTCGAGGCTGTCGAGCGCCTTGTTACGGACCGTCGCGCAGTACGACCTGGCCTCGGCGGGCGAAAGCAGCGGCAGGTCAACGCGACTGGCCCGGGAATTCAGGAATGCGTCGTAGCACCGCTCGACCTGCGGCTCGAGTAATCCGGGCCGACCGGGGTTGTTGTCACGCAGCAGCCACAGCTCTTCCTGCCAGCCGATGTGCGCGAGGTCCCAGACGAGCGGACTCATCAGCGGGTCGTACTGACGGCGCAGTTCCGCGTCGTTGAAGTCCACCAGCCGCAGTGTGCGGTCCCTGGCGTTGGTGAGTTCGCGCGCGATTGTTTCGCGTGAAGTCACATCTCCCCTTGCGCCAGTTGAGTCACCGCGGTGGCGACTCCGTATTTGATGGCGCGGTCGGAGAAGTCGTCGGCCGGAGACCGTCCTCGTTCCACCGAACGCACCAACTGCTGCATCGATTCCTCGAGTTCTGCGGGCGCGCGTTCGGCTGCGGTCCGCACACACGTCTTGGCGGCGGTGTGCAGCCGCCGGTCGCCGAGACCGATCTGCGCGGCGCGGTCCCACACCGTGGCCACCGATTCCGTCGCCTCTTCCGCGAGATCGGCGGCCACCGGGTCGTCGAGCAGGGTGACGAGCGTGAACACCACCGCGGGCCAGACCGCGTCGGGGACACTGTCGAGGTAGCGGATCTCCAGCCAGCGCCGCGGGCGGACCGGCGGGAACAACGTGGTCAAGTGATATTCCAGATCCGCTCCGGTGGGCCTGCGGTCACCGAGCAGCACCCGACCATCGGCCCAATCGGCGAACGGCACCCATTGGGTGACCGCTTCCGCGTTCCCCTCGCCGTCGTGCACCAGCATCACGGGCGCGCGCATGGCATAACGTGCCCAGTCACTCGCAGGGTCGTCGCCGTTCACCCCGAGGATCGGCCCGCAGCGCGCCGAATCGAGTTGGCTCCACACCCGCTGCCTGCTGCTGCGCCAGCCGGAGAACTTGCCTCCGAGCAGTGGCGAGTTGGCGGCGATCGCGATCATCGTCGGGCCGAGCGCATGGGCCAGCCGCACTCGATCCGCCCACCCGTCGCGCGGCCCGGCGTCGAGGTTGACCTGAACCGACGCCGTCGACGTCATCATCGCGGCACCCGCGGCGCCGGTATTGCTCGCGGTGAAGAACTGCTCCATCGCGCGGTAACGATCGCCGGGGTTCACCCGCATGGCGGGCCGCAGCGGATCCGCGCCCAGCAGGACAAGACCCAAGCCGACCTTGACGAACGCCGATCGCAAAACGGCCCGGTCGGCGATCATCGCGGCGATGGTCTCGACGGGGTTGGTCATCGGTGGGCCGGATAACTCCACGGCACCGCCGGGCTCGACGGTGATAGCGCTGCCGCCGGGAAGAGTCGGGACGCCGGTGATCGCGTCGCTTATTTCGTCCCAGCCGGGCCTGCGCATCGGATCCTCGAGGTCGAAGCAGTGCGCCTCGACTTCAAGACCGACCGTGCCGATCGGACCGTCGTGCAGGCAGTGGTTTCCGATGTGCAGTGCTGCGCTGGAAGCGCTGGCCAGCTCGGTTGAGCCGGACTCAGTTGAGTGCGCGTCACCCACCTCGGACGTGATGGTGAAGGTCATATCGCCCATCCCCTCCGGGAGTCGAGACCGAAATCGCCTTCACTCCATCTTCCAGATGGCACTGACAA
Organism: uncultured Actinomycetota bacterium; assembly: GCA_963848855.1. Classification (GTDB taxonomy): domain Bacteria; phylum Actinomycetota; class Actinomycetes; order Mycobacteriales; family Mycobacteriaceae; genus Mycobacterium. Next base: position 1,093,567 of record CAWKFL010000012.1, on the reverse strand, counting down.
AGTCCCGCGATTTTTTGGTGACGCAGATGTGACGTGTGCCCCACATCGGTGTCCATTATTGCCCGAGTGTGTTCTGCATCGCGCCGGCCAGCACATTCACCGCAGGACCGCCGTTGCCCGATTGGCAGACCTTCGCCTGCAAAAGCACGTTTTCGCGCTTACGCGTGGTGGTGAAGCAGCGGCGGTCGGTGTCCGCCTCCTGTTTCACCCAGTCGGCGTCGGTCGCCGTGGCGGGCCCACCGGTGAACGTCCACACCTGAGTGGTGAAGTTGTCCAGATGCATGGCCGTCGTCTGACCGCTGCAGCCGACAGTTCGGTCAACAACTCGGTGGAACGCTCGGTCCGCCGCATCGGCTGTGGCGAACACCCCGATCGCCTGTTTGACGAAATGCGTCATGTCGGTGGGCGACTCCTGCGTCACCGCGCCGTTGAACGACGCGAGGTCCGGGTCGGCGTAGACCTCGGGCAGCCCGATGTCGGCCCAGTTGTTACACACGGGGTTGTCGACCCAATACGACTGGAATGGATCGGTGAACGTCGACTCGAACCGCATTGACGCGCCGATGATATTGCCCACCGAACCCCTCGGAAGCACGGCGTAATTCACCACGCCGGGATCCGAGGGCCGGGCGTTCGCCGGCGCCGCCAACGACAGACCAACTGCAAGTCCGACGCCAGCGGCAGCGGCGATTCGCATGAATTAAACCTTTGCCGACAGCGTGACGTCGATGTTGCCGCGGGTGGCCTTCGAGTACGGGCAGACCTGGTGCGCCTTCTCCATCAGCTCGTCGGCTGCACTCTGCTCGAGGCCCGGCAGGTAACCGATCAGGTGGGCGTTGATCCCGAACCCGCCTTCGGGGTCCTTGCCGAAGCCGACCTGGGTGGTGATACCTGACGCATCATCGAGGTCGATCTTCTCGTTGCGAGCGACCAGGCGCAGCGCACCGAGGAAGCACGCGGAATAGCCCGCGGAGAACAGTTCCTCGGGGTTGGTGCCCTCACCGTTTCCGCCCATTTCCTTCGGCGGACGGGTGTCGAGATCGATCCTGCCTGTCGAGGACTTCACATGGCCGTCGCGGCCACCTCCGGTTGCGGTTGAATCTGCTGTGAAAACGACTTCGATGCTCATGGCGTTGATCATGCCAGCCTGGATTCAGACGGCAAGACGCCCATGAGACCTACCCGCCGCCGTTGCCATTCAGTTTGGCCCGCACACCTTCCTCGACCTGTTTGCCGAGGTCGGGGTCGACGTTCGTCCAGTACTGGAACACCCGCGACAGCACGGGCTCCCGCACACCTTTGGATACGTGCCCGATGATGTTGTGAGCCAACCGCTCTCGCGCTTGGTCATCGAGCACCTCGCGCACCATCGTGCCGGGCTGACCCCAATCATCGTCGTCGGCCCGCAGCGCGTAGGCGGTGCGCACCATCTCGCCGTCGGCGGCCCAATGCACTTCGGCGGCGCGCCTGGGATCGGCCTCCGGACCGCCCATCGAGTTCGGTGTATAGACCGGGTCGGTGACATTGCGGATGCGCATCGCGCCGTCCTTGGAGTAGGCGCGCACCTCGACCTTGGGCTCGTTGACCGGTATCTGCTTGTAGTTGACGCCGAGGCGGTGCCGGTGGGCGTCGGCGTAGGAGAAGCCGCGGGCCAGCAGCATCTTGTCTGGGCTTAGGCCCGTGCCCGGCACGATGTTGTTCGGCTCGAACGCCGCCTGTTCGATCTCCGTGTGATAGTCGGTCACGTTGCGGTTCAAGGTCATCTTGCCCACCTCGTGCAGCGGATAGTCCCCGTGCGGCCACACCTTCGTCAGGTCGAACGGGTTGAACCGGTAGGTCTTTGCGTCCTCGAACGGCATGATCTGGACGTGCAGCGTCCAGCTCGGGAAGTTGCCGTCCCCGATGGAGGTGTACAGGTCGCGTTGGTGGTAGTCGCCGTCCTCGCCGGCCAGTTGGTCACCTTCCTCCTGGGTGAGGAACTCGATGCCCTGGTCGGTCTTGAAGTGGTACTTCACCCAGAACAGCTCGTCTTTCGCGTTGAGCCAGCTGTAGGTGTGGCTGGAGTAGCCGTTCATGTTGCGCCATGTCCTCGGGATGCCACGGTCGCCCATCAGCCAGGTGACCTGGTGTGCCGATTCGGGTGACAGCGTCCAGAAGTCCCACTGCATATGGTGGTCGCGCAGGTTGGTGGCCTGCATGCGTTTCTGACTGCGGATGAAGTTCTGGAACTTCATGGGGTCACGCACGAAGAACACCGGGGTGTTGTTGCCGACCAAGTCGAAGTTGCCTTCGCTGGTGTAGAACTTCAGCGCGAAGCCGCGGGGGTCACGCCACGTGTCAGGGCTGCCGCGCTCGCCCGCGACGGTGGAAAACCGGGCCACCATCTCGGTTTTGGTCCCCGGCTGGAACACCGCCGCCTTCGTGAACTCGCTGACGTCTCGGGTCACTTCGAAGTGACCGAACGCGCCGCCGCCCTTGGCGTGCGGCTGCCGCTCGGGGATGCGCTCCCGGTTGAAGTTGGCCATCTGCTCGATCAGATAGTGATCCTGCAGCAGGATCGGGCCGTCGGATCCGACGGTCAGGGAATGCTCGACGCTCGGGATCGGATTGCCCGCGTCGTTGGTCGTGTACTTATCCGCCATCAGGTGTCATCTCCTCGACGATTTGTGCGGCCATTGGGCTGGGCCACATCGAGTTGAATCCCCAAAAATGGATCGGTTCAAAACATCTTCGGCTAGACAGCACAACGCCCCAGTCGCGTTGTGCAACCGGGGCGATGTGCAGTCGGCTACGGGCGCGCAGGCGCCGTCGTGCTGGGAGGGTTCGGCGCTTGTGACGGCAGCTCGATCCGTGGGCCGCCGGGGCCGAACGGCTGCATCGGCATCTCGCCGCGCTGGGGTCCCATCGGGAACATCATCGGCGGTGGCCCACCCCGATGCATCATCCCCCAGTGACCGCCGCCGTGGTGTCCACCACGATGGCCGCCGGAGTGCGCGCCGAGGAAGAATCCGGAGAAGAAGATCACGGCGATGATGAAGACCACGCCTGCGACGATGCCCACCAAGGCGGCGGCCGCCCCGAGCCTGTTGTGCTTGCGCCGCGGCTCGGCATACTGCGGCGCGACGTACGTGGGCTGCGACGGCGGTGGCGGCGCAGTGGCCGTGTTGACCGGGCCGGTCGCTGGTTCGGACGAGGAAGTCGGTGTTTCGCTCATAAGCACGATCATCCAAACCGTTCCGATGCGCCCGTCATGTATTGCCTATGAAAGAGCTGTGAAGATCGAACGGTTCACCGCCAGTTGCGAAAGGCTTCCAACAGCTTTCCACGGAAAGCCGGATCGAGTTCATCGCGAACATTTCCGAGCGTGGTGATGGTGGCACGGAACTGCTGCAGATAGTTCTCGCAGCCGTCGCAATCCACCAGGTGCATGTCGAAGCGGGCGCGAGTGTCCAGATCCAGGGAGCCGTCGATATAGGCGGTGACCAATTCGACGAGTTCGTTGCAGTCCATCGGCCCGGTACTCATGCTTCGTCCGCCAGGTAGGTTTCGAGCGCTTGACGAACCGCAGAGCGACCGCGGTGAAGTAGAACCCGTTGGTTGCCCACACTGATTTCGAGCATTTCAGACACTTCCTTCGAGTCGAATCCGTACATATCGCGCAGGGTGACGACGCTGCGCTGGCTATCCGGCAGTTTGTCCAGTTCGCGGCGGGCGACGGCGACCAGCTCATTTCCCAGCAGCGATCCCTCGGGGGTTTCGGGGAAGGGAGACGGCATCGCGTCGGCCTTCCAGTGCCCCGGCCACGGGTCGCCCGCGGGCCGGAAACGCGCGGCGTCAACCGTGCCGCCCGTGACGGCGGTGATCTCAGCGTCGACACTGCGACGCTCCCGAATCCCCCGCGACTTTGCGATGTTGATCAGCACTGTGAAAAGCCACGTACGCAAAGAGGATCGGCCTTCGAAGTTACTGATTCCCTTGAGCAGGCCGATCCACGTCTCCTGTACAACATCTTCTGCCATCTCCTGAGTGGAGACATATCCTCGCGCAACCCGCAGCATGGCCGCGCTATGGCGCTCCACCAGCGACGCGAAGGCGCTCTCGTCGCCCGCCCGCAGCGCAGCGATGAGGGCGCTTTCATCCTTCGTGACGGATGTCATCGTGCCGCGAGGGTAACCCCGGCCGTCCGCGCTGCGCGCAGGGAATCACCAAGTGTCCATACGGCCGCGCCGAGCAGCACCACATCCTTGATCAGGAACTGACCCGTCGATGACAGCAAGGGAAAGCCACCGGCGGACTCTTCGCCGACGCCGGGCGTGGTGAACAGGAAGCTGAGTGTGGCCAGAAACAGCCCGACCGCCACCAGGCTGCCGACCGCCGACACCTTCGGCCACCACGGCTTCACCGCGATCAATACCGCGGTTGCGATCTCTACGACACCGAGCAGTGCGGAGAAGGTCGTCACCGAGAAGATTTCGTACAACCAGCCCATGAACGGACTGTTCGCCACGAGCGGCTGAATGCCGTGGGCTTCATACGACGTGAATTTCAGCAGGCCAATCCACCCGATCACGAGAACCAGGCCATAGCGCACGAGTGCGCCCCCTACGAGGTTGGCATTTGATTCGGCGGCACCGATGGCCGTGGCGCTCCAGTCCTTGACAGTGGTCATGACACTTCCTTCCGGCTGACGGCCAATCGCGGGCGCGCGATTGCTTTCAGCGATGAGTGCCTTTGAGGGGCGCAAGCGTTACACCCGCGCGTCGAGAGCACTTCAGGGGATCCCCGGGTCACCCGGCTTAAACGGGTTAACCGCGAACTGGATCACCCGGTACGGTGTGCCGCCCCGCGGTGTGGTGTTCCACTGGCTGATGAACACGCGAAGCTCGTCGAGCGTGGACCCCGGCGAGATATAGCCGCCGTAGGGCTGCGCCAGCCGGTTGTCCTCCGGCGGCCCAAGGTGTTCAGCCGGGTCCGGCCAGTCGGTCGCGAACACCACCGTCGTCACCGGCGCCGTGCCAAGCAGGGTCGGATCGTCGGCGACCCGCACCTCCATGTTGCCGGTGCCGGCGTTGAAGTAGGACAACACCGTCTTACCGTCGATCTGCCGCACGCTCATCTCACCGACGCGGTCCGGCCACAGCGGCGTCGGCGGCTGCCCCCAGCCCTGCGTCGCCGACCAGCCCTGCCAACTGGACCGCTCGGTGAACGTCTCGGGCTTCGCGCGGTACAGCACCACTGGTCCGCTGCGGTCGAAGTTGTTCGCGACGATGTACACCCAGCCGCTCTGTGAGTCTGGCTTCGGGATCGGGTCGTAGTATCCGCTGACCTGCGACTGACGCGCCCCCTCATGGTCGGCGACGCGCTGTGACCCCGGCACCGTCGGCCAACTGCCCTGCGCCGGATCGGCTTTCACCAGTCGTGAGGTCTGCGGCTCCAGATCCTTGACCGTCGTCACCATCATGTAGTTCTCGCGGTTGATCTGCACCACACCCGCAGGAAGCTGCGACATCCCGGCCGGAGTCGGTTCGGCCAACAGCGGCTTGTCGGTACCGGTGACCCCGTCGTAGCGGACCCCCTCGGGGTCGTCGATCGAGTCCGTGTCGACGTGCAGCGCGATCGGCGAATACCATCCGCCGTAGCCGACGCCCTGTCCGGCGAAGCTGTCGCCGCAGACCTGCAGGATGCCGCTTGGGAACTCCATGAACTCGCACAGGTCCGTCGCGCCGATACCGTAATCCCTTGTCGGCGTGCCTGTTCCGGCCGTCGGCCCGATGCGGATCACCTGTCCCGGCACCAACGGCGGAAGCACCGGCTCCGGGATGGGGGCCGGCGGGTCAGCCCGTGCGACGGGCGAAGCGATCGCCGAAATCGACGCAATGGCGAGAATTACTCGAACTTTTCCGCCCAAACGTGAGTTTCGGCGAAAGGGGGTCACAATTCGGCGGCCAGCAGCTCAGCGATTTGAATTGTGTTCAGCGCCGCACCTTTTCGCAGGTTGTCGCCGGACACAAACAAGGCAAGTCCACGGCCGTCGGGCACGCCTGGATCCTGACGGATCCGGCCGACGAGCGACTCGTCGACCCCGGCGGCGGCCAGCGGCGTCGGCACGTCGACCAGCTTCACCCCCGGCGCGGCGGCCAACAGCGAGCGCGCGTGCTCGACCGACAGCGGCCTGGCGAATTCGGCGTTGATCGACAACGAGTGCCCGGTGTACACCGGCACCCGCACACAGGTGCCGCTCACCAAAAGGTCTGGGATGCCGAGGATCTTGCGGGTTTCATTGCGCAGCTTCTGATCCTCGTCGGTCTCCCCCGATTCGTCCTCGACGTACGAACCGGCAAGGGGCACAACGTTGAACGCGATCGGCGCGACGTATTTACTGGGCGCCGGGAACTCCAGCGCCGAGCCGTCGCGCACGAGCTGCTCGCTGTCATCGACCACCGCACGCGCCTGCCCGAACAGCTCCTGCACGCCTGCGATACCGCTGCCCGACACCGCCTGATAGGTCGACGCGATCATCCGCACCAGCTGCGCCTCATCGTGCAGCGGCTTCAGCACCGGCATCGCGGCCATCGTCGTGCAGTTCGGGTTCGCGATGATGCCCCGCTTGAGAGATCGAGCCCGGTTGGCGACATCTCTTTCGAAGTTGACTTCGCTCACCACCAACGGCACATCAGGGTCCTTGCGCCACGCCGACGAGTTGTCGACGACGACGGCACCGGCCGCGGCGAAGCGCGGCGCCTGCACCCGCGACATCGTCGCCCCCGCGGAGAACAACGCGATGTCGAGCCCGGCGGGGTCGGCCGTCTCGGCGTCCTCGACCTCGATCTCCTGCCCGCGGAACGACAGCTTCTTGCCCTGCGAGCGGGCGGACGCGAAGAACCGCACGCTCGTCGCGGGGAAATCGCGCTCCTCGAGCAGCGTGCGCATCACCTGGCCGACCTGTCCGGTCGCGCCGACTACTCCGATGTTGACCATTGTTAGTCTGTGCTCCTCACGTCCGCGGTTACCGTCCCGTTCCCGCATAGACCACGGCTTCCTCGTCGCCGCCGAGGCCGAACGCCTCATGCAGGGCGACGACCGCCTTATCGAGCTCAGTGTCCTTGATCAGCACCGAGATTCGGATCTCCGAGGTGGAGATCAGGTCGATGTTGACCCCCACTCCGGCGAGCGCCTCGCAGAACCTCGCGGTCACGCCGGGGTGGCTGCGCATGCCCGCGCCGATCAGCGACACCTTGCCGATGTGGTCGTCGTAGAGCACCTTGGTGAACCCGATGTCCTCCTGCGCGGCGGTCAGCTTCTCGACCGCGGCGGGCCCGCTGTCGCGCGAGCAGGTGAACGTGATGTCGGTCTTGCCGTCCTCGATCTTGGAGATGTTCTGCAGCACCATGTCGATGTTGATGTCCGCGTCCGCGGCGCAGCGGAAAACCTTGGCGGCGTAGCCCGGTACGTCGGGGATGCCGACGATGGTCACCTTGGCCTCACTGCGGTCGTGGGCAACTCCGGTCAGGATGGCGTCTTCCATGGGGATGTCCTCTAGTGATCCGGTCACGAATGTCCCGGGCTTGTCCGAGTACGACGACCGGACGTGGATGGGAACGTTGTATCGACGCGCGTATTCCACGCAGCGCAGCATCAGCACCTTGGCGCCGCACGCCGCGAGCTCGAGCATCTCCTCGAAGCTGACGGTGTCCAGCCGCTTGGCCTTCGAGACGATCCGCGGGTCGGCGGTGAAGATGCCGTCGACGTCGGTGTAGATCTCGCACACATCGGCCTTCAGCGCCGCCGCCAGCGCGACGGCGGTGGTGTCCGAGCCGCCGCGGCCCAGCGTGGTGACGTCCTTGCTGTCCTGGCTGACGCCCTGGAACCCCGCGACCAGCACGATCATGCCCTCGTCGAGCGCTTGGCGCAGGCGACCGGGCGTGACGTCGATGATCTTGGCGTTGCCGTGAGTGCTGGTGGTGATCACGCCGGCCTGCGAGCCGGTGAAGGAGCGCGCCTGCGCACCCAGCGACTCGATGGCCATCGCGACCAGCGCGTTCGAGATCCGCTCACCCGCGGTCAGCAGCATGTCCATCTCGCGCGCAGGCGGGGCCGGGCACACCTGCCGGGCCAGATCGAGCAGGTCATCGGTGGTGTCGCCCATCGCGGACACGACCACGACCACGTCGTTGCCTGCCTTCTTGGTCTCGACGATGCGTTCGGCGACGCGACGGATCCGCTCGGCATCAGATACCGAGGATCCGCCGTATTTCTGCACGACGAGCGCCACTGCCAAACCTTTCGAAAGCCCGGGGGAATCCCACCAAGGATAAGGGGTGGCTGCACCCCATTTACTCCCTCGGTGGCGTCAGGATGTGGTCAAGATCAGGGCACACCGAGGAAAGGGAACGGCGTGGCCTGCTTGAACTCGACGCTCGCGTCGCCGGCGTAGATGGTCTTCTCGCCCTCACCCAGCGACAGCCGCAGCGTCGGGGCGCCTTCGGAGAAGTCGATGTTGCTCAGCTCCACCCAGAACGTGTTCGGCGACAGCGCCGACTCGAAGAAGTAACGCAGCGCCTTGTGGTCGACGACCGTGCGCCACCGGGTGGTGGAGATATTGGGTTCATCCGACGTCGCAATGCCGTACGGGGTGGACGCGTTGCGCACGACGCTGAAGACGGCCGCCGCGGCGAGCAGCGGGTCGTCGGTCTTCGGGACCGCGTTGATGTAGAAGGACGCGCGCACGAACCGGTCGGCGGCGCGGTTGGTCCCCGGCAGCATGATCGTCCCGCCGATCTCTTCCCAGTACTCGGTGATCGCGAGCTGTTTGTCGAAAATCGGCGAGTTGGTCATCACCTGGTACTGCCTGCCGTGGTGGATGACCTGTTGCCCGCCGATGTATTCGACGATCGCGCTGTCGCCGCTGGCGTCCGACAGCGCCAGATGCACGGTCGCCATCCGGTCCTCGCCGGGCACCTCCGCGGTGACCACCTTCAGCGGCATCGCGCTCAGCGCGCTGACCGCCTCGGCGACGGTCGCGAAGTTGTCCAATACGTACTGCGCCCACAGCGCCAGGGACATGGCCGGCCCTGACGCGGTTTCCGCCGGATATTGCGATTCGGCCAGCCACAGCAGGTTGGCGACGAGCCCTTTCTCGTTCACGCCGTCGGTGGTGGAGATGTCATAGCCGGACGCGATCACGCTGCCGTACTTCGACGTCCAACTCGTCGAGTTCGCGCCGCCCTGGCCCTCTCGCTGCACACCTCGCGGGAACGCCCACAGGTTCGTTCCGATCTCCGAATTCCAGTCCATGGAGCGTCCGGTGACGATGCGATCGTCCGTGCCGAGATAGACCACCCGCGTGCACACGGGTGTCACTGTATGGCCTAGTCAGCCCGAACAGGCGTCAGAAAGCTCAGCGAGCTTCCGGGATATCTGGTCGTTCAGGGCGGCCATCTCGTAAACCGCCGGCGGGGCGGGCGCGCCGGGTGCCCGCGATTGTGCCTGGGTGCGCACGGCGTCCATTTGCCCGACGAAGTCGTCGGCCAGCTTGGCGACCTGCGCGGCGGTGCGGGCGAGGTCGGGAGAGCTCACATTCTGGGCACGGCTGGCCAGCCCGTCGGCCCATGCCTGGTAGGCGGCCTGTTCGCCGACGCTCGGAACTCCTTCGGAGTCACCGGAACTCGATTCGATGACCGCCGCCTGCGACCGGTTGAAGTCCAGCAGGTCCTTGACGGGGCGGCATTCCTCGGACGGGCGGCCGAACACGGTCTGCGACAACACAAACGCCACCGCAGCGACCACCGCAACACCGATCGCGATCCACCAGTGCCGGTCGATTTTCACCGCTGCAACACTAGCCAGCGAACACTCTTAACGCGCATGCAACATTGAAAGCCTGTCCACGTAACAGAAACATCGGTTACTGCCAGTGATCGGCCGTCGAGAGGCCGCGATCATTTCAGGAGATGTATATGGACGTGGATACAGGAACCACAGCATTCATGCTGTGTTGCATCATCGGCCTCACGCTGATGATTCCCGGGCTTGCGCTGTTCTACGGCGGCATGGTGTCCGTCAAGAGCTCGACCAACATGATGATGATGACCTTCGGCGCCTGCGCTGTCGTGGGTGTGCTGTGGGTGCTGTTCGGATTCTCGATGACGTTCGGAACGTCGTATGGCGGGTTCCTCGGCAGCATCACCGAATTCGCCGGGATGAAAGACCTTTCGGAGTCGAACACCACGATCAGCGGTCTTCCGGTGACACTTTTCGCGTTATTCCAGGCGCTGTTCGCCGCGATCACCGTCGCGCTGATCTCCGGCGCGGTGGCCGACCGGATGAAGTTCGGCGCATGGATGATCTTCGCCGCGGTGTGGGCGGTGCTGGTGTATTTCCCCGTGGCGCACTGGGTTTTCGCCTTCGACGGCGTGGTGACCGAGAACGCTGTCGGCGGTTGGATCGCCAACAAGCTGCACGCCATCGACTTCGCCGGCGGCACCGCGGTGCACATCAATGCCGGCGCGGCCGCCCTGGCCGTCGCGATCGTGCTGGGCAAGTCCGCGGGCTGGGGCACGCTGCGCAAGCCTCACAACGTGCCGCTGACCCTTCTCGGCGCCGGCCTGCTGTGGGCCGGGTGGTACGCGTTCAACGGCGGTTCGGCGCTGGCCGCGGGTAACTCCGCCGCCATCGTCATGGTCACCACGTTCGTCGCAACCTGTGCGGCCACCCTGGCCTGGATCGCCGTGGAGAAGGTCAAGGACGGCCACGTCACCGGCGTCGGTGCGGCGTCCGGCGCGATCACCGGACTCGTCGCCATCACCCCCGCCTGCGGTGCGGTCACGCCCGTCGGCGCGATCATCCTCGGTGCGATCGCGGGCGCCGTCTGCGTGTACGCGGTTGGCCTCAAATCGCGATTCGGCTATGACGACTCGCTCGACGTGGTCGGCGTGCACCTCGTCGGCGGCGTCGTCGGCACGCTGCTGATCGGTTTCCTTGCCAGCGAGAGCATGCCCAACGCCACCAACGGCCTGTTCTACGGCGGTGGCTTCGATCAGCTCTGGCGGCAGGCCGTCGCTGCAGGTGCCGTGATGATCTACTCCTTCGTCGTCGCGTACATCATCGCGTTCGCCATCAAGAAGACGGTCGGCATCCGCATCTCGCCCGACGAAGAAGAAGCGGGTATCGACGCGACCTTCCACCGCGAAGCGTCGTACGAACTGCAGCCCGTCTAACCCAACCGGACCCCAGCCGGCGCGGAACCACTCGCCCGCGCCGGCTGGCCAGTCGGTATCGAGTTTCCTATCCTGATACGCTGATTCCTATCAAGAGACAAGGTTCGTTGAGTTATGTCTGACCTCGCCGCCCTGGCCGAACAGTCAGGAACGAAGTTCATCCTCGCGCTGTTCGTCGACCTGCGCGGTAAGCCGTGCGCAAAGCTCGTGCCCGTCGAGGCGGTCGACCTCCTCGCCTCCGAGGGCGTCGGCTTCGCGGGCTATGCCGTGGGCGCCATGGGTCAGGAACCCAAGGACCCCGACTTGATGGCCATCCCGGACACCGCGTCGTTCACGCCGATTCCGTTCATCAAGGACGGCCTGGCGATCGTGCACTGCGACCCTCACGTCGAGGGCCAACCGTGGCCGTACGCACCGCGGGTCATCCTCAAGGCACTCATCCAGCGCGCCGCCGACGCAGGCTTCGAGCCGTGGGTGGGCGCCGAGGTGGAGTACTTCCTGCTGAATCGCAACGCCGACGGGTCGTTGTCCGTCGCGGATACCGCGGACACCGCTGCGCAGCCCTGCTATGACGCGCGCGGCGTCACCCGGATGTACGACCATCTCACCGCCGTCTCGACGGCGATGAACGCGCTCGGCTGGTCCAACTACGCCAACGACCACGAGGACGGCAACGGCCAGTTCGAGCAGAACTTCCAATTCGCCGACGCGCTGACCACCGCCGATCGCGTGGTGACCCTGCGCTACCTGCTCTCGATGATCGCTGCCGACCGCGGCATGGTGGCGACGTTCATGCCGAAGCCGTTCACCGAAAAGACCGGCAGCGGTTTACATCTGCATCTGTCCCTGACCACCGGCGGCAGTCCCGTGTTCCCGGCCGACGACGACGTCCGCGGTCTTGGGCTGTCCGGCACCGCCTACGCGTTCATCGGCGGGATCCTCGAGCATGCCAGTGCGCTGCAGGCCGTTGTTGCGCCGACGGTCAACTCCTACAAGCGAACCGGTGCGACGACGACGGCCTCCGGGGCGTCATGGGCGCCCAGGACACCGACGTACGGCGGCAACGACCGCACGCACTACATCCGGGTGCCCGATTCCGCCCGCGTCGAACTGCGCGGCGGAGACGGCTCGGCCAATCCGTACCTCGCGATCGCGGCCGCACTGGGCGCAGGCATCGACGGGATCAAGCGCAGCGCTGACCCCGGAGACATCGGCGGGCAGGGGCGCTCGCCGTTGCCGCCGACGCTGTTGCACGCCGTCGACGTGTTCGAGAGCGATCCGGTGATCGCGGGTGTGCTCGACGCCGCGGGCGACGGTGTGGCCGGCTACTTCGCCAACGTCAAGCGTGAGGAGTTCTTTGCCTACCACAGCGCCGTGACGCCGTGGGAGATCGACCACTACCTGACCGCGTTCTGAATCGCCGAAACCCAAAGGAGACAAGCCATGTGCGGGATTGTCGGGTTGCACCTGCGCACCCCGGAGCTGCACCCCCGGCTAGGGGAACTACTCACCGGAATGCTGTGCGAAATGGGCGACCGAGGCGGCGACTCGGCCGGCGTCGCCGTCTACGGCGATCCGATCCTGTCGCCCCCCGGCCGAGCCTGCGTCTCCGCCCTCGACGTCGATCCGACGGCCGATGGCATCGGCCTCGACGTCAGCGTGACCCGCCGTGGCGACACGTACCTCGTCACCTCCGACACCGCGCCACAGCAGCTTCTCGATGCCGTCACGGCCGCATACCCGCAGGCGCTCATCGCCGGCTTCGGCTCGGATATGGCCGTGCTCAAGGGAGTTGGCCACCCGCGCACACTGACCGACACCTGGGGCCTGGCGACGGCACAGGGCTGGCAAGGCGTCGGGCATACCAGGATGGCGACGGAATCGGCGGTCACTCCTGCGGGCTGTCACCCGTACGCGGTCGGACCCGAGCAGTGCATGGTGCACAACGGCTCATTCGCCAACCACGCGACGATCCGGCGCGAACTACGCGCCAGCGGAATCGAATTCGACAGCGAGAACGACACCGAGGTCGGTGCACGGTTCATCGCCAAGCAACTGGCCGACGGTCGCGACGTCGAGGCGGCGCTCAAGGAATTGTGCGCCACCTTCGACGGGTTCTACACGCTGCTGGTCTCCAACCGCGACTCATTCGCGGTGGTGCGCGACGCGATCGCGTGCAAACCCGCCGTCATCGCCGAGACCGACGATTGGGTCGCGATGGGCAGTGAATATCGCGCCCTTGCGAATCTTCCCGGTGTCGAGAAGGCCAAGATCTGGGAACCCGAGCCGGAGGTGATCTACGCATGGACACGATGACCTTCGACCTCCGCTCTGTCGCGCTGCGTGACGTCAACGCGGCGCTGCACGCACGAGACCTGCAGGGCGAGTTCTCGATCGAGCACCCCGCCGGCACCCACAACGTCGCCGTCGGTCTCGACGCCCCGGTGAAAGTGACTGTCGAGGGCCACGTCGGCTACTACGCCGCGGGCATGAACCAGCAGGCCGAGGTCACGATCAACGGCAACGCGGGAACCGGTGTCGCCGAGAACATGATGAGCGGCTCGGTGCTGGTCAAGGGCAATGCTTCCCAGTCGGCGGGTGCGACCGCGCACGGTGGCCTGCTGGTCATCGAGGGCAATGCCGCAGCGCGCTGCGGTATCTCGATGAAGGGTGTCGATATCGTGGTGGGCGGCGACGTCGGCCATATGAGCGCCTTCATGGCACAGGCCGGGCGTCTGGTGATCCGCGGCGACGCGGGTGAAGCCCTCGGTGACTCGGTGTACGAAGCCAGGATCTACGTCCGCGGGGCGGTCGCGTCGCTGGGCGCCGACTGCGTGGCCAAGGAGATGCGTGCCGAACACCACGAGGAGCTCGAACACCTCTTGAAGACCGCGGGTTTCGAAGGCGACGACACCCACGCCTACACCCGCTACGGGTCCGCCCGCTCCCTATACCACTTCCACGTCGACAACGCCGCGAGTTACTGATGCCGATTACCGATGACCAGCGTGCACGCCTCGGCCTGCGCGAATCCGCCACCTTCGACCGGCCGACGATCGCCGCCATCCAGCGGGCCGCCGACACCGGGATCTACGACATCCGGGGCTGGGGCGCCAAGCGTTCGCTCCCCCACTTCGACGACCTGTTGTTTCTCGGCGCCTCGATGTCGCGCTACCCGCTGGAGGGATACCGGGAGAGATGCGGCACCGATGTGATCCTCGGCGACCGCCACGCCAAACATCCACTGCACCTTGACATACCGGTCACCATCGCAGGCATGTCGTTCGGCGCGTTGTCCGGACCCGCCAAGGAGGCGCTGGGCCGAGGTGCCAGTGAGGTCGGCACGTCAACCACCACCGGCGACGGCGGGATGACCCCAGAGGAACGTGGGCAGAGCAAATACCTGGTGTACCAGTATCTTCCGTCACGCTACGGGATGAACCCCGATGACCTGCGCAAGGCCGACGCGATCGAGGTCGTGCTGGGCCAGGGAGCCAAGCCCGGCGGTGGCGGAATGCTGCTCGGCCAGAAGATCTCCGAACGCGTCGCGGGCATGCGCACGCTGCCGGAGGGTATCGATCAACGCTCGGCATGCCGACATCCCGACTGGACGGGCCCCGACGACCTGACCATCAAGATCAACGAACTTCGGGAGATCACCGACTGGGAGAAGCCGATCTACGTCAAGGTCGGCGCCACCCGCACCTACTACGACGTCAAGCTCGCGGTCCACGCGGGCGCCGATGTCGTTGTCGTCGACGGCATGCAGGGCGGCACCGCCGCCACCCAGGAGGTGTTCATCGAGCACGTCGGCGTCCCCACACTGGCCGCGGTCCCGCAGGCGGTACAGGCGCTCGCGGAGCTCGGCGTCCACCGCAAGGTTCAACTGGTGGTGTCCGGCGGCATCCGCACCGGCGCCGACGTCGCCAAGGCGCTTGCGCTGGGCGCCGACGCGGTCGCGATCGGCACGGCGGCGCTCATCGCGCTTGGCGACAACCACCCACGCTTCGCCGACGAGTACGAGAAGATCGGCAGCGCAGCGGGTTTCTTCGACGATTTCCAGGACGGCGCCGACCCTGCAGGCATCAGCACCCAGGATCCCGAGCTGGCAGCTCGCCTCGATCCCGTCGAGGGCGGCCGTCGGCTGGCCAATTATCTGCGGGTGCTGACCATGGAGGCGCAGACCATCGCCCGCGCCTGCGGGAAGGCGCACGTGCTGCACCTGGAACCCGAGGATCTCGTCGCGGTGACGATCGAGGCGGCCGCCATGGCTCGGGTGCCGCTGGCGGGCACAAACTGGATCCCCGGGGCGGGGTTGTGAACGAGACAGCCGACGTCGTCATCGTCGGCGGCGGCATCGAAGGCGCGGCCGCCGCGTGGGCGCTGAGCCAGCGGGGCGTCACCGATGTCTCTGTCACCGAACGCAATACCGTCGCATCGGGGATGACCGGTAAGTCGAGCGGCATCGTTCGCTGTCACTACGGCGTCAGCTCGCTGGCCGCGATGGCCAACGTCGGTTTGGAAGTGTTCGAGAAGGCCGAGGAGATCTTCGGTTCTGACATCGGCTTCCGCCAGACCGGCTACGTCGTCGGCGTCGGGGAACAGAATGTCGATTCATTGCGCATGAGCCTCGCCGCTCAGCGCAGCGTCGGTGTGCAGACCGAGGAGATCGACCACGCCGAAGTCGCGCGGCTGTGGCCGTGGGCGGACCTGTCACCGTTCGGTGCGTTCGGCTGGGAGCCGCGCGGCGGTTACGGTGACGCGTATCAGACCGCGCAGGCCTTCGCGGTCGCTGCGCGTGCGGCCGGTGTTCGTATCCGCCAGGGCGCCAACGTCATCGGTTTGACCGTCGACGGTCATCGGGTCACAGGCATCAGCCTCGACGATGGCACCACGATCGCCGCTGGCACGGTGATCGTCGCGACCGGTGTCTGGACCCGTCCGTTCCTCGCGCCCTACGGCGTCGACGTACCGATTCGCGTGGTGCGTGAACAGATCGTCACGATCAAGCCGGGTGTCGAAACCGGTCCCGTCCCCGTGTTTTCCGACCTGGTCTCACTGCAGTACGTCCGGCCTGAGGTGGGCGGTGACATCCTGTTCGGCAACAGCGATTTGGCCGACGTCGAGGAGGCCGACCCGGACAACTACCTCAACCGGGCCACCGACGGCTTCGTCGATCTCACCGTGGACAAGGTCGGCACCAGGTTCCCTGGGTTCACCGATGCGGCGATCAGCTCCAGCTACGCCGGCTGCTACGACGTGACGCCGGACTGGAATCCGGTGATCAGCAAGACGCCGCTGGACGGTCTGCTTGTCGCCGCCGGATTCAGCGGCCACGGTTTCAAGATCGCGCCCGCCGTCGGCCTCCTCGTCGCCGACCTCGTGATCGACGGCCACAGTTCGGATCCGCGCATACCGGCAGAGGACTTCCGGCTGTCGCGGTTCGCCGAAGATGACCTGTTGAAGTCGCCCTACCCATACCTCGGCGCCGGCGAGATGCGCTAGACATGAGCGACATTCCGCTTCTACGCAACAAGTCCGGAACGGCCCGTGACCGTCGCCCGGACGAGCCGGTGGAGGAGCTCGAGCTCGAGGCGGCGATCGGCCGCAACGTACGCCAGCTCCGCCTGCAGCAGGGCCTCACGGTCGCCGAGATGGCTGTGCGGGTAGGCATTTCCAAGGCGATGATGTCCAAGATCGAGAACGCACAGACGTCTTGCAGCCTGAGCACCCTGGCGCTGCTGGCCACCGGCCTCGACGTGCCGGTCACCAGCCTGCTCCGCGGCGCCGACGTCGAGCGCCCAGCCGCGTTCGTCAAGGCGGGCACGGGTGCCCGAATCGTGCGCAACGGCACCAAGGAGGGCCACGAGTACGAGCTGCTCGGATCGCTGCGTGGCGAACACAAACGGCTCGAATGCCTGCACGTGACGCTGTCGGAGAAAAGCCGGAGCTATCCCCTGTTCCAGCATCCCGGCACCGAGTTCATCTACATGCTCGAGGGCGTCATGGACTACAGCCACAGCCGCGCGGTCTATCGGCTGCATACCGGTGATTCACTGCAGATCGACGGCGAGGGCGCGCACGGTCCGGTGGACCTCGTCGAGCTGCCCATCCGGTTCCTGTCGGTGATCGCGTTCCCCGACTCGCAGGTGTAGCGCCCGCATTCACCTCTTGTTTGCTCGAATCCACTCCGTGCCGATGATCGCGACCATCGTGGACGGCACGGGTCTGATGATCTACTTCGTGATCGCCCATCTGACGCTTCCCCAGTTGGCCGGCCTTTAGGCCGCGTCCTGGTCGCGGTTGGCGTCTCCCACCCCGCGGCTGGGTTCACCGCTGATCGACACCGGAACGTCACCGTCCAAGGTCACCCGGTGCATCACCCGGCGCTGATTGTCGTAGTCGTCGACCGCCCGGTGCTGGGTGGCGCGATTGTCCCACATGGCAACATCGCCCGGCCGCCAGTTCCAGCGAATCGTGTTCTCGGGCACAGTGATTCGACGCTGAAACATGTCGATCAGGGTGGCCGACTCATGGCTGTCGAGACCGACGAGTTGCCGAGCGAACGCGCCGAGCACCAGCGAGCACTCGCCGGTTGCTGGATGAACCCGAACGACGGGGTGCTCGGTGCGGAAATCGGGCGCCGTGAATGCCTGTGCCACAACAGATCCCGTTATCACCCTGGGTTCGGCATAGTCGAAGCGGTTGCTGTGGACGGCCCAGAGGTCGTCGGCCAGGACACGCAACGACCGAGGCAGCGCGTCGTAGGCCGCGACAGTCGACGCCCACAGCGTCGAGCCACCGTATTCGGGCAACGTGACGGCACGCAGGATCGAGGCTTTGGGGTAAGCCGTCGTGAACGTGACGTCGGTATGCCACTGCGTCGCCTTTCCCCACTCGCTGTCGATCGGCTGGATCAGGGCCTTTTCCACGTCAGCATGCCGGATCGACGGATGCGCGACGGGTGTGCCGAGCAGGCGAGCGAAGTCCTGCTGCTGCTCGTCGTCGAGATGGTGTTGCCCGCGGAAGAAAACCACGCGATGTGTGCACAGCGCTCGATGGATCGTGTCGACGGAGCCTGCGTCCAGCGCGCCACCCAACCGGACACCGTCGATCAGGGCGCCGATCCTGCTGCCGAGCCGGGTCACCGAAATGCCCACCGCGGTTCCTCGCTTTCCGTGTGTGTAGTCAACTGTCTACAGAATGCCTCCGTTTCGGCCCTGCTGCCATCGGCACTGCGCTGAGGTGGCAGGACCTCGCGTTTTGGCTCAGGGCCGGGGCTTGATACAGTGGCAGCGTGCAGCGGGTGCTCCTTCTCGGCAGCCGCGACGGGGTCTGATCAAGACCGGCTTCCCGTCGCGGGTGTTCGCGATGCGCCGGTCGAGTCCACTTGAAACTCCCGGAGCAATCACCGTGACTACCTTCTCGAAACCCGAATCTCCCGACGCATTCACGTCGGCACGCACTATCAACAAGCCGTCGGGCGACCCCAACCCGGGCCAGCCCGTATGGAACACGCAGCGCGGCACGTCGATGCCGGTCAGCCGCTACCGCACCTTCACCGAAGAGGTGCCGGGCGGGAGCCCGCAGTCCGGTCCTTTTGACCGCACCTGGCCCGACAAGGTCATCGACACCGCACCCATGTGGTGCGCGGTTGACCTGCGCGATGGCAACCAGGCACTGATCGACCCCATGAGCCCGGCCCGCAAGCGCCGCATGTTCGACCTGCTTGTGCGCATGGGCTACAAGGAGATCGAGGTCGGCTTTCCGTCGGCCAGCCAGACCGACTTCGACTTCGTCCGCGAGATCATCACCGAGGGCGCGATCCCCGACGACGTCACCATCCAGGTGCTCACCCAGTGCCGGCCCGAACTGATCGAGCGGACGTTCCAGGCGTGCGAGGGCGCACCGCGCGCGATCGTGCACTTCTACAACTCGACGTCGATCCTGCAGCGCCGCGTGGTGTTCCGCGCCAACCGCGAGGCGGTCAAGAAGATCGCCACCGACGGTGCGCGGATGTGCGTCGAAGAGGCCAAGAAGTACCCGGACACACTCTGGCGCTTCGAGTACAGCCCGGAGTCCTACACAGGCACCGAGTTGGAATACGCCGTCGCCGTCTGCAACTCTGTCGCCGAGATCATCCAGCCCACTCCCGACGTCCCGCTGATCGTGAACCTGCCCGCCACCGTCGAGATGGCCACCCCCAACGTGTACGCCGACTCGATCGAGTGGATGCACCGGCACCTGACACCCCGGGACAGCATCATCCTGAGCCTGCATCCGCACAACGACCGCGGAACCGCCGTCGCCGCAGCGGAATTGGGCTATCAGGCCGGTGCCGACAGGATCGAGGGGTGCCTGTTCGGCAACGGTGAGCGCACCGGCAACGTCTGCATCGTGACGCTGGGCCTGAATCTGTTCAGCCGCGGCGTCGACCCGCAGATCGACTTCTCCAACATCGACGAGATCCGTCGCACCGTCGAGTACTGCAACCAATTGCCGGTGCCCGAACGCCATCCGTACGGCGGGGACCTGGTCTACACCGCGTTCTCGGGCAGCCACCAGGATGCGATCAACAAGGGCCTGGACGCGATGAAGGTCCGGGCGGACGCCGAAGACTCGGATGTTGATGACATCCTCTGGCAGGTCCCCTATCTGCCGATCGATCCCAAGGACGTCGGCCGCACCTACGAGGCCGTGATCCGGGTGAACTCCCAGTCCGGCAAGGGCGGCGTCGCCTACATCATGAAGGCCGACCACGGGTTGGTGCTGCCGCGGCGGTTGCAGATCGAGTTCAGCCAGGCGATCCAGAAGATCACCGACGGCGAGGGCGGCGAGGTGTCCCCGAAGGAGATGTACGACGTCTTCTTCGACGAGTACCTGGCTCCGGTGCGGCCAGTGGAACGCATCCGGCAGAAGGTCATCGCCGCCGAGGTCGACGGCGGCACCGACACCATCGAGGCGACCGTCAAGATCGACGGCGTCGAAACGGACATCCGGGGCACGGGCAACGGCCCGCTCGCGGCGTTCGTCGACGCGCTCTGTAGCGTCGGCATCCAGGTCCACGTGCTGGATTACTCCGAGCATGCGATGTCGTCGGGCGAGGAAGCCAAGGCGGCCGCCTATGTGGAGACATCTGTGAACGGCCAGACGATCTGGGGCGTCGGCATCGCGACGTCAATCACCACAGCGTCGTTGCGGGCAGTGGTCTCGGCGATTAACCGCGCCGCC
The DNA here is from genome assembly GCA_963848855.1 of uncultured Actinomycetota bacterium. Classification (GTDB taxonomy): domain Bacteria; phylum Actinomycetota; class Actinomycetes; order Mycobacteriales; family Mycobacteriaceae; genus Mycobacterium. The sequence continues at coordinate 1,073,120 of CAWKFL010000012.1, read as the reverse complement.
GCACGGCGTTAAACCTCGAGGAAGACACTCGGTAGTCGGTTCACAAGACCGGCGGCATCATGGGCGCCCGATTGGGTTGCGCTGGTGAGGTTGCTGAACCCAAAACCGTTGAGCACCTTGCCGAGGTGTCTGTCCTCGCGTTGAGGTGAAGCCGGCGGTGTCCAAGATCAGCACCGCCGGCTTCACCTGTGATTAACTGACGTTCGCGACAATTAGTCGCACATTTCCTGTCCAACCGTTAAGAAGGAGCGAGCGTGGACTGGGGCTCAACATGGGATTTCCTCTGGCATTTCCTGATCATCTTCGCGTGGATCGCGTACTTGCTTGTGCTGTTCCAGATCCTCACGGATCTGTTCTGGCGCGACCACACCACCTCGGGCGGGGTGAAGGCGCTGTGGGTCGTCTTCCTGCTCGTCTTCCCATGGCTCGCCGCGATCGTCTACCTCATCGCGCGCGGTAAGGGCATGACCGAACGGGCACGAGAAGCGGCAGCGGCCGCCAAGCAGCAGACCGATGACTACATCCGTGAGGCGGCGGGCCGCTCGCCGGCACAGGAGATCGCGGACGCGAAAGCGCTGTTGGACTCCGGCGCGATTTCTCAGGCCGAGTTCGATGCGCTCAAGGTGAAGGCGCTCAGCTAATCGAAAAAGGCGCTCAGCAGCCGGTCCACCAGCCCGGCTGTGTCCAGCGTGCCCGGTTCCGGCGCCATGGTCAGGTTGCTGAACACGAAGCCGTTGAGCAGCCTGCTGAGTTCGTCCATGCGCTCCGGCGTCGGGGAGAGGCCTGCGGCCTCGATGATGAGCGTGGCCGACTTCACCGCCGCGGCCTGAAGCTCTTTCATCAGCGGGCGCAGTTCCTCGCGTCGCGTGCTCTCCATGAACAGCTCGAAGCGCGCCAGCGTCCACCGCCGGAATTGCTCATCGGGCTCGAGCATGCGAATCATCAACGCCTTCAAGGCATCACGGGACAGTGGGCCGACTCCCGATTGCAGCATTTCCACGCGCTGCCAATGGAGGTCGACCGTTCGTTGGGCGGTCGCTTCGAGCAGCGCCTGCCGGGTACGGAAGTAGTTCGACGTGGTGCCTGCGGGTACCCCCGCGCGGCTGTCGACCTGTCGATGCGTCAGACCCCCGACGCCGTCGTCACACAGGATGTCGATGGCGGCGTCGAGGATCTGCGTCCGACGTTCAGGGTTGGCTGGCATCAGTTCCTATATTGCAGCTTGGCGAACAGAGTCAGGAACGCCGGGTACACGACGATCAGCAGGAAGTAGCTGAACCACATCGGGAACCACGTCATCAGGGTGGTGTCCCAGATGATGTAGGAGCAGTAGATGTGCAACGGCACACTGCCAGCGATGTAGACCACCGAGCCGGTGAACAGCGCGCGGTGTCGCTTGTTGGCGAACACAACCCGGTTGCGCACCAAAAGCAGGATTCCGGTGATGCCCGCGTACGTCATTGGCACGAGCAGGATCTTGTCCGTCGTCGGCGTCACGACGTACTCCATCGCGAAGTCGTCGCCGAAGATCACCCGCAGCAGGTGAATCAGGACGCCGAGGCCGATGGTGAGCATGGCCGCTTCTTTGAAGAAGTAGCCGCGCTTGCGATAAGTCTCAGCGAATGACGGGCGTATTTGGGTTGCGGTGGTTGTCATTTGGATCACTCCTCGTACTTCAGTTTGGCGAGCATCGCCAGGAAGAGCGGATAGACGACGATCAGCAGCAGGTAGCTGAACCAGTAGCCGGCCGTGCGCACGTACAGGTCCATGTCGTTGAGCACCAGGCCCACATAGATGTGTAGCGGCACGCTGGCGGTGATGTAGACGACGGCCGCGCGGACGGCGATCTTGTGTGCCGTGTTGACGAATCTCATGCGGTGCCAGCCCGCGATGCCTGCGAGTGCGGCGTAGGTCATCGGGACCATGAGCAGGATGTCGGTGGTCTGCGTGACGACGTATTGCAGGGTGAGGTCGTCGCCGAAGATCGCGCGGTACAGGTGCAGGAAGTAGCCGATGGCGATGGTCAGCATCGCCGCTTCGCGGAAGAAGTAGCCGTGGCTGCGGAAGATGTCCCGGAGGAACCTTTCCCGCACTACGTTCGTAGTGGTTGTCACGCGAGCAATTTACCACTACGGATGTAGTGAACACAAGAGGGGATTCAGAACAGGGCGAACTGCTCGCCCGCGAGCGAGGTGTCGGTGAACTCCTCAATGCTCGTTCCACCGACGACGGAGTGCAGCCGCCGCATGAACTCCGCGTCGCCGATCAGCGGAATGCCCAGGTCGTTGGCCTGATAGCCCTTCCCGTGTTCCGGTGCGGCCTCGTTGCAGACGACCAGCGACGTCTCGGGGTCAACGGCGTCGGCGTAGGCCAGCCCGGCGTCGACAATCCGCTCGATCAGCTCCTCGTGAGTGCGGACGACCTCGGCGGCCAGCGCCACCCGCATGCCCTGCACCAGCGGCCGGCCCACGACGAAGCGGCCGGGGTTCAGATACGGGCACGGCAGCCGCGAGGCGAGCATCTTGAGCGGGCGCAGCTCGTCGTGCGTGACGAGCCCGTTGGGCCACCGTCGCCGTGTCACGGAGCGGACGGGCAGCCAGGCCTTGCGTTCCCGTGCGCGGACCAATACCGGCTTGAGAATCTGCGCGAGCACCAACGCGTCGTCCAGTGCGTCGTGCGGCTTCATCTGCGTGATGTCCCAATGCGCGGCGAGGGTCTCCAGCCGAAGGTTCTCGGTGCCCAGCTCGAGCCGACGCGCCAGCTCGACGGTGCACATGACCGTGTCGATCGGCAGCTCGGCACCGACCAGCTCGGCTTCGGCAGCCAGGAACGCGTAGTCGAAGCCGACGTTGTGGGCCACCAAGGTGCGGCCCTTCAACAGCTCGACGAGATCGCCCACGACTTCCTGGAAGCATGGCTGGCCCGCGAGCATCTCCGCGGTGAGCCCGTGCACGTGCGTCGGCCCGGGATCGACACCGGGGTTGAGCAGGCTGTACAGGCTCCGTTCGACGTTGCCGTCGTCGCCAAGCGCGAGGGCCGCGACGCTCACCACGCGGGCGTGCCCAGGACGGAAGCCGGACGTCTCGACGTCGACGACTGCCCAGCCGGCCCCGGGTTCGTTTGCCGGTCGGCCCCAGGTTTGGCTCATTTCGTCAGGATGGCACGGTGCCCCGACATCGTCGGATCGCTCGGCAGCGTGTCGGCTACCTAAAATGCCCTGGATGGTCACACCTCGAGGACGTATCGCACTCGCGGCCGGCGCAAGCGCGCGCTGGGCGTCGCGCGTCACCGGCCGCGGCGCAGGCGCGATGATCGGCGGCCTGGTGGCCCTGGCGCTCGACAAGTCGATGCTGCGTCAACTCGGCGAAGGCCGCCGCACGGTGATCGTGACCGGGACGAACGGCAAGTCGACGACCACCCGGATGACCGCGGCGGCACTGAAGACCGTGGGCCCTGTCGCGACGAACGCCGAGGGCGCCAACATGGACGCCGGTTTGGTGGCGGCGTTGGCGGGCGCCCGGGATGCAACGTTGGCGGCGTTGGAGGTCGACGAGATGCACGTGCCCCATGTGGCCGACGCCGTCGACCCGTCGGTGATCGTGCTGCTGAACCTGTCCCGCGATCAGCTGGACCGGGTCGGTGAGATCAATCACATCGAGCGGACTTTGCGGGCCGGGCTGGCCCGGCACCCGTCGACGGTGGTGGTGGCGAATTGCGACGACGTGCTGATGACGTCGGCGGCCTACGACAGTCCGAATGCGGTGTGGGTTGCGGCGGGCGGCGGCTGGGCGAACGACTCAGTGAGCTGTCCACGCTCCGGCGAGATCATCGTCCGGGAGGGCTCCGACTGGTATTCCACCGGAACGGATTTCAAGCGGCCCACCCCGCAGTGGTGGTTTGACGAATCGAATATTTATGGGCCCGAAGGTCTTTCGGTATCGATGAAGCTGGTGTTGCCCGGCACGGTGAACCGGGGCAACGCGGCGCAGGCGGTGGCCGCAGCGGTGACGTTGGGTGCGGATCCGGCCGCGGCGGTGGCCGCGGTGTCCGGTGTCGACGAGGTCGCGGGGCGGTACAGCACCGTGCAGCTCGGCGCGCACACCGTGCGAATGCTGTTGGCCAAGAACCCTGCAGGCTGGCAGGAGGCGCTGTCGATGGTCGACACCGACGCGTGCTCGGTGGTGATCGCCGTGAACGGGCAGGTGCCCGACGGTGAGGACTTGTCGTGGCTGTGGGACGTCAACTTCGAGCATTTCGTCGACCATCCGGTGGTCGCCGCGGGTGAACGGGGAACGGATCTGGCTGTGCGGCTGGGTTATGCGGGCGTCGAACACACGCTGGTGCACAATGCGGTTTCCGCGATCACGTCGTGCCCGCCCGGCCATGTCGAGGTGGTCGCCAACTACACGGCGTTCCTGCAACTCAATCGGACATTGGGGCGGGGCGGCCGTGGCTGAGTCGACGGTGCGCATCGGCCTGGTGCTGCCCGATGTGATGGGGACATACGGCGACGGCGGCAATGCGGTCGTGTTGCGGCAGCGGTTGCGGTTGCGGGGTTTTGACGCCGAGATCGTCGAGATCACGCTGGCCGGCCCGGTGCCGTCGAGCATGGACCTGTACACGCTGGGTGGGGCGGAGGACTACGCGCAGCGGCTGGCGACCAAGCATATGATTCGTTATCCCGGCTTGCAGGAAGCGGTTTCGCGAGGTGTGCCGGTGCTCGCTATCTGCGCCGCGATCCAGGTGCTGGGGCACTGGTATGAGACGTCGTCGGGTGAGCGGGTCGACGGCGTCGGTCTGCTCGATGTCACGACGTCGCCGCAGGACAAGCGGACGATCGGCGAGGTCGTTTCGCAGCCTCTGCTGGACGGGTTGACCGAGCGATTGACCGGTTTCGAAAACCACCGCGGCGGAACGGTGTTGGGGCCGCAGGCCCGACCGCTGGCTAAGGTGTTTTCCGGCGCGGGGAACCGCGCCGGTGATGGTATCGACGGTGCCGTGCAGGGCAGCGTGGTCGCCACGTATCTGCACGGCCCGTGTCTGGCACGTAATCCGCAGCTGGCCGACTTACTGCTGTCGCAGGTGGTGGGTGAGCTCGCGCCGTTGGAGATCGACGAGGTCACGCAGTTGCGGCGCGAGCGGCTGGCCGCCCCCCGCCGCGCCTGAATTACGCCTCGTTTTTTTGCGCCCAAACGGACAAACGGGCGGAAAAGTGCGAGAAGATCGCGCCACTTCGTCGATCTCGGCGCGCCCGGCGGAGCGATCAGCCCGCGCCGGCCCGCTCCTGATCGGACTCCAGCGCGCCTTCCGTCACCGCTTCGCCGCGCTTCTCGTCGCTGTAGACCATCAGGGTGGAACCGATCAGCGCCAGCACGATACCCACCGCGCCGTACGGCGAGGGCAGCGTCTGGTAGGCGGCCAGCGAGACAATGATCGTCAGCGCGGGCGCGAGCGCATTGGTGGTCGGCGCCACGATGGTGGCCTTGCCCCGGCTCAGCGCCATCACCAGGAACAGCGCCCCGATCGCGTTGAGAATCTGGGTGCCCGCAGTGAGAGCCGGTGCCTGCCAAGGGAAGTCGAGCGGAATGCCGCCGAGCGAGATCAACGCGACCGGCACCAGCAGCAGCCCGGAAATCGCCATCCAGCCGAATGTGGTGGCGTCGTTGACGCCGATCGTCGCCGACTTACGCATGAAGTAGGCCTGCACACCCCACGCCACACACACGATGATGGCGAGAATCAGCCACGGACCGCTGGAGCCCTCGGACTCGCCGCTGGTGATGCTGAACAAGACGATCGCGATCAGCGCCGCCACCAGCCCGACCGCCGCGAGCTTCGTCACGCGCTCACGCAGCAGGACCATCGCCATCAGTACGGTGATCGCAGGCGAGACAGCGACAATGGGAAAGATCAGGTATGCCGGGCCCATGGTCAGCGCCTGAAACAGCACCAATTGTCCACCGGCGCCGGTCAATCCGATGACCAGCCCGTAGATCGTCGCCTGGGGTCTGCGATCGAATCGCTGCCCGCGCAGCGCGAAGACGGCGGGGATGATCATCGTCAGCGCCCAGATGCTGTAGATCATCTCGTCTGGGTAGCCGTATTTCGTTGCCGGGAGGGCGGAGAATGCGCCCCAGATCCCCCAGAACAGCACCAACAGTGCGGCGTAGAAGATCCAGCTACGCGTGGCGCGGCCGGAATTGGTGGAGTCGGACATTGCGGTTCACCTCGATATCAGGGTTTGGGAGGCCGCCAGCATCGCCAGCGCTTCGTGATTGAGCGGACGGCCACTGTGCTTGGCCGCGTAGACCGCGGCGCCTACTGCGGGATCGAGCACCGGTTGGCGGAGTTGGTACTTCGCCGACATCTTGTCCAACGCGGCCCGGAACAGGTCGAGAAACCTATCGTCACTGAACATTCCGCCCGAATAGGAGGTTGGCACCAGCTCGTCGTCATCGAAGCTGACGAGCACCCGGGTGGTCTCGACAAGCGCCGACAGCTCGTCGACGGCGTAGCGAAGAATCCGGTCGGCACGGATGTCGCCCTCCGCGGCGGCCGCGCACACAGTCTTCGCCAGATCCGCTATCGCCGTGCGGTTTCCGCCCCATTTCTCGATGACAAGGCTGACCGCGTCGAGGTCGCTGGTGATCCCGAGTCGTTGCCGCATTAGCTCATACAGCGGGCCCTGTGGCACCCGACCGTCGCTCATCCGGCTGAACACGTTCAGGCCTTTGACAGCGATCCAGTATGCAGAGCCCTCATCGCCGAACAACTCTCCCCAGCCACCGACGCGGTGACCGACGCCGGCGCGTTCGCCGTACGTCATCGATCCGGTTCCGCTGATCACGTTGATACCGTCCTCGCCCGCAAGGGAGCCGGCCCAGCCGCACACCATGTCGTTGTCGCACGTGTAACGGTCGTGCCCGAGGATCGGCTGCGGGACGGCGTCGAGGCGCTCGATATCGGCGCTGGATTCTCCGTAGCCGGGGATTCCGAAAAAGGCCGCGTCGATCTCGGACGGTTCGATTCCCGCAGTAGAGCAGATCGCTGTGATGCCCTCGCGCAGAACCCGTTCGACGACCTCGAAACCTTCGGAGAAGTAGTACGACGTCGCGGCGTGCGCCCTGGCCTGTATTCGACCGGAATCATCGATCAGGACAAACGCCGTTTTGGATCCGCCACCGTCGACGCCGAGAAAACGAGTCATAGCTGAGTCACCAGTCCTTGCCGGGAAGTTTCATGGGGTAGATCGTCACGCCTTTCACGACGCGGCTGACCTCGCCGGCCGGGAAAGGATTGTCCGGCGTTTTGCCCCGTTCCAATGCAGTGAACAACGCCAGATATTGCGCGAACACGAGATAGGCCACGGCGATGTGGGAATCGTCAAGACCGGCAAGCCCGGGCAGCTGCCAGGCGCCGTCGTCACCAATGACCACGACGCTCTCGTTGCCCAGCTGTGTCCCGACCTCGGCGATGATGTCGGCGTCATAGCGCCGGGTGTAGGTGTTCGACGACACGAACACCACGACCAGGGTGTCGCCGTCGAGTACGGACTTGGGTCCGTGCCGGAATCCCAGCGGCGAGTCGAAGTAGGTGACCACCTCGCCGGCGGTCAACTCGAGGATCTTGAGGGCCGACTCGCGGGCCAGCCCTTCCAGCGCCCCGCTGCCCAGGTAGACGAATCGGGTCCGCTTGGTTGCGGCGAGGTCCCGAATGTCTTGCTGGCGGCTTGCGATGTGTTCGGCGGCGTCGGCGAGGGCGTCGACCGAGGCGCGATCGGCCGGGCCGAGCATCAGCAGGCACGCGATGATCATCGAGGTAAGACTCGAGGTCATTGCGAACCCGGTGTCGTTGGTGCGCTGCGGCATGAGAAGAACATGCGAGTCGTCTCGCCCCGTGTGCGCGCGGGCCAGTTCACCTGAGGCGTCGCAGCTCAAGACGAGATGCCAGACCTCATCAACCAGCTCGTCGGCCAGCCGGGTGGTGGCAAGGCTTTCCGGACTGTTTCCGGAGCGACCGAACGAGACGATGAGCGTTGGGGTTTCACGTTCGAGGTGTTCGGTCGGATTGGCGACGATGCTGGTGGTTGGAATGGCATCGACACGGCTGCCCAGGTGGCGGCGCAGCGCCGGTGCGACGATCTGGCCGGCAAACGCCGAGCTGCCCGCGCCGGTGAGGATGACTCGCAAATCAGTCCGGGCGAGGACGTCCGCGAGGAAAGCGGACGGCCGTTCATCGATGAGACTGGGGATCTCGCGCCAGACTTCGGGCTGTTGCGCAATCTCGAGAATCGTTGCGCCGCCGTCCTTCTGCGCAGGTATCAGGTCAGTCAATCGTCGCTCCATCGCGTCGGTCGAGCAGGCACGCTTGGGCATAGGGCCGCAGCGCGTCTCGGACTCGGTCGGTGACCAGCGTCGCCGGATCGGCCGCCAGTCTGCCGTCGCGGATCCGGTGGTACTGATCGGGAAGAAACTGGCTGATCAGCGGTAACGGAATACCAGTCTGGGCGAGGTTGGCTATCAACGTCTTTCGCGCCGCGTCGATGCGGAAGTCGGCCCAGTAGTAACGCAGCCGGTCGCTGTAACTGTATCGGCGGGCGGTGCGCCGGCTTTGTGCGTCGCCGTCGTAGTAGGACTGCCAGTAGCCGGGGTCGTCGAGCATGCGCTGTTCGATGACGTCGACGACGTTGGACTGCGTGGCGGGCGAGACCAGTTCCTTCTCGATCATCGCGAGCGCGAACATCGCCTCGCGCAGTGCGAAGGTGAGGCCGGGCCCGACTTTCAGTATGGCCCAATGGTCTTCGACGAGTTCCCGAAGCTGCGCTGGTCGCTGGTAGTCGGTGGAGTGGGCTTCGAAGACGAGGTGTGGCTCGGTGTCGAGCACACGGCGCAGTCCGGTGGTCGCGGCGCGCCGGTAGTCGACCACTTTGACGTGATCGAACTCGACGCCCGGCTGCACCACCAATGCGACGATCTGCGGCCACATGCGGTCCAGACCCGTCTCGGCGAACGCCGCCCGGTGCGCGTCGATGGTGCTTTGCGCACGCTCGGGTGGTGTGGGCGTCACCGCGTCGAGAGTTTCGTGGGCGCCGCCGGGAACCGGCACCTCAGTGCCGATGACGTACGAAAGCGCACCCGCCGTGCCGACCCTTTCCGCGGTGGCGTCGGCGATGCGCAGCAACCGGGCACTGCGCGCGGCCACCACCTCGTCGCCGAGGACCGCGGGATCATCGGCGCAGGACATGCTGCAGTCGAGGTGAACCTTGGTGTAGCCGGCCTCGACATACGCGGCGATGAGGTCCTCGGCGTTGGCCATCGCCTCGGCGGCCGGCAGACGCTGCCACCGATTCGGGCCGAGATGATCACCGCCCAGGATGACGCGGTCCCTCGAGTACCCGCGGCGCTCGGCGATGTCGAACACCATGTCACGAAAGTCGCTCGGCCGCATGCCGGTATAGCCGCCGAACTGATCGACCTGGTTGGAGGTGGCCTCGATCAGAACGGGGCTGCCGTCGTCGGCTGCCTGAGCAATCGCCGCGTCGACCACCACCGGGTGCGCGGAGCACACCGAATAGACGCCCACGGGAGCGCCTGCCTTGTGCCGGGCGAGGATCTCGGTGAGCGGGGTGCCCTTGATGGCGGCGAAAGTCATGATGTGTTGATAATCAAAAGATCGCTCAAAACGCGCAACAGCTGAAGGCAAAACGATCAATAAAACTGAGTGTTTGAAGGGTGGCTATGTCGATTAAACGGACCGACCGCATGCGCGCGGTGCTGTCGATCCTGCGCGAGCGCGGTGAAGTGACTGCGACCGCGCTGTGCGAGGAATTGAATGTCTCCCCTGCGACATTGCGCCGCGATCTCACCGACCTCGAAGACCAGGGACTGCTCGCCCGCACACACGGTGGGGCCCGTGCGATCGATGCGAAGGACAGCGAAATCCCGGTGCGGCTGCGTGATCACCGACTGGTGGCGATCAAGCGTCGCATCGCCCGGCACGCTGCGGCTCTGGTGCCGTCCGGACCTCAAGCCGTCGCGCTGACCGGCGGTGTCACCACGTCGGAAGTCGCGCAGGCGTTGCGGGGCAGGCAGAACCTGACAATCGTGACGAGTTCGCTGACCATCGCGGCAGAGTGCGCCGTCGACGCGCATCTCAAGGTGATCATCACCGGCGGTCTGGTGAGGGCGAATTCGCTGGAAGCGGTGGGCCCGTTGTCGGTTCATGCGTTCGAGGCGATCGCCGTCGGCACCGCGATCCTCGGTGCGGACGGGATGTCGGCGGCCAGCGGCGCGACGACGTATGACGAGAACGAGGCGCGCACCGCGATCGCGATGGCGTCCAGCGCCGAACGCGTCATCGTGGCCGTCGACGGGTCGAAGATCGGCAAGGTGACATTTGCGCGGATGGTCGGTCTCGGGCAGATCGACGACCTCGTCACCGATACGAGCGCGGACTCCGTTCAGCTGGAACGTATTTCGAGCGGTGGCGTGCGCATTCACGTCGTCTAGTCGTCTTCACGCCGCATAGCGCCCAAACGGACGAACGGGCGCGAAAGTGCGAGTGAATTGCGCCATTTTGTCGATCTCGGCACCGCAGCGGCGCAGGTATGACTCGTAAACCCGCAACAGGATTTCAGCTTCCCGGTCCTCGGATATCACGCGGATGACCTCCCACCCGCGCCTCGCGACCTTCGGGTGCCGCCGCATGTCCTTGACGTATTGCGGACGATCGGTGCGGTGCTGGTCGCCGTCGTACTCGACCGCCAGTTGCAGGCTGCGCCACCCCATATCGAGAAACGCAAAGGGCTTCTCGCCGCCGTCGAAGACCGGAATCTGCGTCTCGGGAATCGGAAAGCCGTTGTCGATCAACAGGAGTCGCAGCCAACTCTCCTTCAGCGAGGCGGCGCCGGGATCGACCAGCGGCAGCAGGTCGCGCAACTGACGCACGCCACGCACCGGCCCGTAACGGTGCATCAGCGCCGACACCTCGTCGGAGGAAAACGGTGCGGCACGCATCAACGCATCCAACCGGCCGATGGCAGCGGAGCGCTTCTGATAGCGCCCCAGATCGAATGCCGTTCGCGCCAGTGTTGTCACCGGCAAGTCTTGCACCGTGGTCCTCTCGTCCTCGGCGAGGCGGTCCATCCGGATGACCAACCCGGATTGGCGTCGGCGGTCGTCGACCAGAATCTCGATCGGCGCATCGTCGTCAACCCAGTCGGCTCCGTGCAGCGCCGAGGCGGCCACACCGGTGATGGTTCCACGCCTGTCGGACGTCAGCCAGGCGCCGACGGCACGATCGGTCAGCGTCGGCGTCGCCCACTTCGGGACGTAGACTCCGCGGAACAGCGGGCGATACCAGCGGCGCAATTCATGGCGCGACAGCCCATCGCCCATCGCCTCGCGACCAAGAAACACTTCCCCCATGCCGGCATCTTGGTGCAGGGGTCCGACACGTCGCCGAGATCGACGAAATGGCGCGATCTACTCGCACTTCTGCGCCAGTTTGTCCGTTTGGGCGTAATGCGGGCTAAGTGATCAGGCCATCGCGCGGCGGCCCGCCAACGCGCGGCCCAACGTCAGCTCGTCGGCGAACTCGAGGTCGCCGCCCATCGGCAGGCCCGAAGCGATACGCGTCACGGTCAGCCCCGGGATATCGCGCAGCATCCGCACGAGATACGTCGCGGTGGCCTCCCCCTCGGTGTTCGGGTCGGTCGCGATGATCACCTCAGCGACGTCCACGCCGTCGACCCGTTCGCCAATCCTGTTGAGCAGCTCACGGATTCGCAATTGCTCGGGCCCGACCCCGGACAACGGATCCAGCGCTCCACCCAGCACGTGATAGCGGCCGCGGAATTCACGGGTGCGCTCGATGGCCTGCACATCCTTGGGCTCCTCGACAACGCACACCAGCGAAGCGTCGCGACGCGCATCACTGCAGATTCGGCAGCGATCGTCGTCGGAGACGTTGCCGCACACCGCGCAGAACTTCACGCCGTCGCGCACCCTGTTGAGCACCGCCGTGAGCCGGTCGATGTCCGGCGGCTCGACGCTCAGCAAGTGAAATGCGATCCGCTGCGCGCTCTTCGGCCCGATGCCGGGCAGCTTGCCCAGCTCGTCGATCAGATCCTGTACGGGGCCTTCGAACAAGTCACAGCCCCGGCAGCCCTAGGCCGCCCATCCCGCCCGCCAGCGGCCCAAGCCGATCGTGCGCCAGGATGGTGACCTGTTTCGAGGCGTCGGCAACCGCACCGACGATGAGGTCCTGCAGCGTCTCGACATCGTTGGGGTCGACGACCTTCGGGTCGATTGACACGGCGACGACCTCGCCACTGCCCTTCATGGTGACCTGCACAAGCCCGCCGCCGGCCTGTCCGTGCACCTCAGCGTTGGCCAGCGCCTCCTGCGCCTCCATCAACTGCTGCTGCACCTGCTGTGCCTGCGCGAGGAGTGCCGACATGTCTGGCTGGCCTCCAGGTTGCATGACAGTCCCCTTGCGTATTGGTCTCGACTTGGTTTCTCTCGCCCGCTCTCGGCGGTTTGGACTTTCAGCCTAGTCGCCAAGCGGGCTACGGTGGCGGCCGTGCCTGCCACCCTGCGTGTCGGCGGTGCCATCGCCGCCGGTTTGCTCGTCGCCGCATCGACGCTTGTCAGCCCCGCCTCGGCCGCCCCTGCGAACATCGCGGGCATGGTCGTGTTCCTCGACCCGGGCCATAACGGGTCCAACGACGCCTCCATCAGCAGACAGGTGCCCACCGGCCGCGGTGGCACCAAGAACTGCCAAGAGAGCGGCACCGACACCGGCGACGGCTATCCCGAGCACACGTTCACCTGGGACACCACGCTGCGCATCCGCCAGGCGCTGACCGCGCTCGGTGTCCGCACCGCGATGTCCCGCGGCGACGACACCGGCCTCGGTCCCTGTGTCGACGAACGCGCCGCGCTGGCCAACGCGCTGCGACCCAATGCGATCGTGTCCATCCACGCCGACGGTGGTCCGCCGAACGGGCGCGGCTTCCACGTCCTCTACTCGTCGCCGCCGCTCAACCAAGCCCAGGCCGGCCCCGCCGTGCAGTTCGCCCAGATCATGCGGGATCAGCTGTCCGGCTCCGGCATTCCGCCGTCGACCTACATCGGAAACTCGGGCCTGAACCCGCGCGCCGACATCGCGGGGCTCAATCTGGCCCAGTTCCCGTCGATCCTCGTCGAGCTGGGCAACATGAAGAACCCCATCGACTCCGAGATGATGAAGACGCCCGAAGGCAGGCAGAAATACGCCGACGCGGTGGTTCGCGGTATCGCGGGCTTCCTCGCTACCCAACCGGCACGGACCAGCTAGCCCTAACGAGCCCTCCGTAATCGATGTCGGGCCCTTACGAACCCTCCACCTGCTTCTTGAGGTTGTCCAGCACCTCGGCCTGGATCTTGCGCAGCCCCAACGGCGCGAACGTCTTCTCGAAGAAGCCGCCGACGCCGCCCGCACCCTGCCAGGACGTCTTGACCGTCACCGACGAACCCTCCCCGGCGGGGGCGACGGTCCAGTTGGTCACCATCGACGAGTTGGCGTCTTTCTCGATGACGGTGTGGCCCGCCACGTCGACGCTGGCCTTGACGTCACGGACCCGCGACTTGGTGGCCTGCAGCTTCCAGGTGGCGACGGTGCCAGCTCCCTGCCCACCCTCGAGCACCTGGTACCCGCTGTAGTGCGGTGAGAGGATCTTCGGACGCACGTTCTGATAATCCGCCACCGTCGCCAACACCGTCTCCGGCGCGGCGTCAATCAAGACGGTGCTTGACGCGCTGACCTGTCCCATCAGCCAAAACTCCTGTCGTCACGGTTGGTCCGGTCGCATCGTGTGCGGCTGCGGACTAGCGTATATCTGTGTCGGTTGAGGGGAGTGACGCACTAGCTGCTCACGCCGCGGGCGTGCAGCGGTTGTTCGCCAGCTATCGAGCCATCCCGCCAAATGCGACTGTCCGGCTCGCGAAACCGACGTCAAACCTGTTCCGCGCCCGTGCCAAGTCGACGAGCAAGGGCCTCGACGTATCCGGGCTGACAGGTGTCATCGCCGTCGATCAGGAAAACCGCACCGCCGACGTGGCAGGCATGTGCACCTATGAGGACCTCGTCGCAGCGACACTGCCGCACGGACTCTCGCCGCTGGTCGTGCCGCAGCTCAAGACCATCACGCTCGGCGGCGCGGTCACCGGGCTCGGAATCGAGTCGTCGTCGTTCCGCAACGGCCTGCCGCACGAGTCGGTTCTCGAGATGGACATCTTGACCGGCACAGGTGACGTGCTCACCGCCTCGGCGGAGCAAAACGCCGACCTGTTCCGCACCTTCCCGAATTCCTATGGGACTCTGGGCTATTCGGTGCGGCTGAAGATCGAGCTCGAGACCGTCAGACCTTTTGTCGCGCTGCGGCATCTGCGATTCCACGCGCTGGGTGACCTCGTCGCGGAGATGGACCGCATCATCGAGACCGGTGGCCACGAAGGCGTGCGGGTCGACTACCTCGACGGCGTGGTGTTCAGCGCTGACGAAAGCTACCTGACCCTGGGCTTCCAAACCTCGACGCCAGGACCTGCCAGCGATTACACAGGTCAGCAGACTTACTATCGGTCCATCCAACATCCCGACGGCGAGAAGCACGACCGGCTCACCATCCACGATTACCTGTGGAGGTGGGATACCGACTGGTTTTGGTGCTCACGAGCATTCGGTGCGCAGAACCCGCGCATCCGACGGTTCTGGCCGCGCCGTTACCGGCGAAGCAGCTTCTACTGGAAGCTGATCGGCTACGACCAGCGGTTCAACATTGCCGACCGCATCGAGAAGCGCAACGGCCGCCCGCCACGCGAGCGCGTCGTTCAGGACGTCGAAGTTCCCATCGAGCGCACCGCCGAGTTCCTTGACTGGTTCTTGGCCAACGTTCCCATCGAGCCGATCTGGCTGTGCCCGCTGCGGCTGCGCGACAAGTCGAAATCGACAGGAGCCTGGCCGCTTTACCCGCTTCGCCCGCACCACACCTACGTGAATATCGGCTTCTGGTCGTCCGTAC
Organism: uncultured Actinomycetota bacterium; assembly: GCA_963848855.1. Taxonomy (GTDB): domain Bacteria; phylum Actinomycetota; class Actinomycetes; order Mycobacteriales; family Mycobacteriaceae; genus Mycobacterium. The sequence continues at coordinate 1,058,059 of CAWKFL010000012.1, read as the reverse complement.
CCATCGGCCCGACCGACGGCCACACCAACAAGCTGATCGAGCGAAAAATCAGTGAGCTCGACGGGCATAAATCGCTGTACTCCGACGCGTTCTACTCCCATGAGGAGTTCGACGAACTCTACGGCGGTGAGACCTACAAGACCGTCAAGAAGACTTACGACCCTGACTCACGTCTTTTGGATTTGTATGCGAAGGCGGTGCAAAGACGATGACTACTTACAAAGAGCAGAGCCGTGCCCCGGCCAGGAGACTCACGCTGGCCGAGATTCTCGAGATCGTCGCTGCCGGGCAGCTGCCACTGAGATTCACTGCATATGACGGCAGTACGGCGGGTCCCGACGACGCTGCACTCGGGCTTGATCTCAAGACACCGCGCGGCACAACGTATTTGGCCACCGCCCCCGGCGATCTCGGGCTAGCACGTGCCTATGTCTCCGGCGACCTCGAGCCGTACGGTGTTCACCCAGGGGATCCCTACGAGCTGCTCAAGGCGCTCGCCGACAAGATGGACTTCAAGCGCCCGCCCGCACGGGTACTTGCCAACATCGTCCGCTCCATCGGCATCGAACACCTCAAGCCGATCGCGCCGCCGCCCCAGGAGGCGCTGCCGCGCTGGCGTCGCATCGCAGAAGGCCTGCGGCACAGCCGAACCCGTGACGCCGACGCCATCCATCACCACTACGACGTGTCCAACGCCTTCTACGAATGGGTGCTCGGTCCGTCGATGACCTACACCTGCGCCTGCTATCCGTCTCCCGACGCGACGCTGGAAGAGGCCCAGGAGAACAAATACCGGCTGGTGTTCGAGAAGCTCCGGCTACAGCCAGGTGACCGGCTGCTCGACGTCGGCTGCGGCTGGGGCGGCATGGTCCGTTACGCCGCCCGTCAGGGTGTCAAGGCCATCGGTGTCACGCTCTCGAAGGAGCAGGCCGACTGGGCGCAGCAGGCCATCGCCGAGCAGGGGCTGTCCGACCTGGCCGAGGTCCGCCACGGCGACTACCGCGACGTGCGCGAGTCGGGCTTTGACGCGATTTCGTCGATCGGGCTGACGGAACACATTGGCGTGCACAACTATCCGGCGTACTTCCGCTTCCTGAAGTCGAAGATGCGCATCGGCGCGCTGCTGCTCAACCACTGCATCAGCCGGCCCGAGAACCGGACCGGGCCCAGCGCAGGTGGTTTCATCGACCGCTACGTCTTCCCCGACGGGGAACTCACCGGCTCCGGGCGCATCATCACCGAAGCCCAGGACATCGGGCTGGAGGTCGTGCACGAGGAAAACCTGCGCCACCACTACGCGCTGACGCTGCGCGACTGGTGCCGAAATCTCGTCGAGCACTGGGACGAGGCCGTCGAAGAGGTCGGGCTGCCCACCGCCAAGGTGTGGGGGCTGTACATGGCTGGCTCGCGACTGGGCTTTGAAACGAACGTCGTCCAGCTGCACCAGGTCCTGGCGGTCAAGCTCAACTCGCACGGCTACGACGGCGCGCTGCCGCTGCGGCCCTGGTGGACACCCTAGGCTGCCAGACGAAAGCCGTGTCAGACGGCTAGCTCGGGTCCACCGGTGACGGCGGCGTGCCGCCGGCCTCGATCGCTTCTCCGGCCGCGAAGCACAGGCCCTCGCGGAATCGCCCCGACACCACCTGCACACCCACCGGTGTCCGGCCGACCAGTCCCGTGGACACCGTCAGTCCAGGAAGCCCGAGGTACGGCACGGCGAGCATGGGCATCTGCGCTCGCCACACACGCTCGAATGCGGCGTCGCCCTGCATGTCGAGGTTGTCCTCGAAAGGCAACTCTGCGCTGACGGGTATCACCAGCACGGCGTACGTCTCGAAGAACGACAGCCACTGCCGAAGCAGGGTCGCTCGACGGACCAGTAGCCCCGACAACGCTGTCAGGTCGTATTCCATTGCAGCGCTTTGGAAGTGCGCCAACACGTTCAACGCACCGCGGTCGCCTTCCCGCTCGGCCATGGCCAGCTTATCGGCGTACCCGTCGACGAACACCAGTTTGGTCTGCGCTTCGGCCGCCTCGGCCAATGCCGGTGTGGTCGGCAGTTCTTCGACCTGCCATCCGGCGTGTTCCAGCCGCCGACCCGCGTCACGCACCGCCTCCGCGACCTCCGGCCGCGTCTGCAGCCCGTCGGGTGCCACGCAGATAGCGGCGCGCTTGGCCACCGGCGGTCCGACCACAGGTGCGGGCACCCACCACGGATCCCGGACGTCTCGTGCGGCCATCGCAGTCAGCGCCAGCCGAAGGTCGCCGATGGTTCGCGCCAGCGGGCCCGACACCGCGGTGATCTGACCGCCGATGGTGCGCTCGGGCAACGTGGCGTTGAACGAAGGGACCCGCCCCAGCGTCGGCCGCATCCCGTGCACACCGCAGGCATACGCCGGATACCGGATCGAGCCGGCGATGTCTGTTCCGTGCGCAATGGAGCCGATCCCCGCGGTTACGGCCGCAGCAGCACCGCCCGAAGAGCCGCCAGGGGTCAGCGTGGGGTTGCGCGGGTTTCGCGTCTCGCCGTAGAGCCGACTCGAAGTAAACCACCGCAGCGCAAACGCGGGCATATTGGTCCGCCCGACGAGCACCGCGCCGGCCTTGATCAGGTTGTCGACGACGGGATTGTTGGTCTCGGCGATGAGGTCGCGTTGTAGCGTGACGCCCTCGGTCGTGGCGTAGCCGGCCTGGTCGACGTTGGCCTTGACGGTCACCGGCACCCCGGCGAGCACGCCGACGTCCTCACCGTCCTTGATCCGGGCATCGATGGCGTCAGCGGCGGCGAGCGCCTCATCGGGACGGTGCTCGACGACCGCGTTGATGGCGCCGTTGACCGCATCGAGCCGATCAAGGGCACCCTGAACGGCTTCGCGCGCGGAGACTTCGCGGCGGCGAACAAGAGCAGCGAGTCGGCCGGCCGATACTTCCCACAACTGTGTCGCAGTGTCAGCTCTCGTCATCACACGCTCCCGTCGCCGTACGGACACTTCGCTGGTATTAGGTGTTAACGCCAGCAGGTGCCGCAGACGATGCCCGTGTGATCTAGCCGCCGTCGATACGCCGAGCGCCGAGCTCGTTCTGAAGCAGCTCCAGCGCGGCTTCTTCGGGATCGCGGCGCGGAGTTTGCGAGGTGTCACTGCTGGCCTCGGCCAGCATGCTTTCCTCTTCCTCGTCACGTTGCGGCTGCGCCGGTGCGGCGGGCTTGTCGGCTTCTGGCGCCGCCTGCGACGGGGCTGCGCCGCCTGGCTCGCACCGGATCTTCCAGTCCACGCCCAGCGCGTCCTTGAGCGCTTCGCGGATGACGTCGGCGTTGCGCGGCTCGGTCAGCCGTTTGGCCAGCGGCGCCGACTCGTGGCTGAGCACCAGGGTGTCCCCGTCGACGGCGCGGACGATCGCCCCAGCCAACATCACCTCGGTCGTGCGGCTGCGCTGGCGGACCTTCTCCCGCACCGTTGTCCACATGCTGCGCACGGCGGCGGCGTTCGGCTCGCCGGTGACGGCCCCGGGTGGTGGGGCCTCCACCACCGGGTCCGATGGCGGCCGCACCGGAGGAGGCGACGCCGGTGTGGCTTCGGCCGCGGGCGCAGGCTCCGCAGGAGGTTCGACAACGGGTTCTGCAGGTTCGGCCTTGGGTGGCGCAGGCTCAGCAGCAGGCTCAGCAGCCGTGGGTGGCGCGGGTTCAGCCCTGCTCTTGCGGGCGTACTGCTTCGGCGGCGCGACCGGCTCGGCGGAGACGACATTCGACGCCGGTATCGACACGTCGAGCCGAGTCTCGATGCGCTCGATGCGCTGCAACAGCGCCGATTCGGTATCGCTGGCCGACGGCAGCAACAGCCTCGCGCACACGACCTCGAGCAACAGCCGCGGTGCGGTGGCCCCGCGCATCTCCCCCAGCCCCGCGTGCACCACCTCCGCGTAGCGGGTCAACGTCGCCATGCCGAGCCGGGTGGCTTGATCGCGCATCCGCTCCAACACATCCTCCGGCCCGTCGACCACACCGCGGGCGACCGCGTCGGGCACGGACTGCAGCACGATCAGATCGCGGAAACGCTCCAGCAGATCGGTGGCGAACCGCCGCGGGTCGTGGCCCGCGTCGATCACCGCCTCGACGGCGCCGAAGAGCGCGGCGGCGTCCCCCGCGGCCAGCGAGTCGACCGCGACGTCGATCAGCGCCACGTCCGTCGCACCGAGCAGCGCCAGTGCCCGCGGGTACGCGACCTGATTGCCCTCGGCGCCCGCGAGCAACTGGTCGAGCACGGACAGGGTGTCGCGGGGCGAGCCGCCGCCTGCACGGATCACCAGCGGATACACCGCGTCGTCGACGGTCACGTCCTCGGAGACGCAGATGCGCTCCAACAGCGTCCGCATGGTGCGTGGTGCCAGCAGACGGAACGGGTAGTGATGGGTGCGCGACCGGATGGTCGGCAGCACCTTCTCGGGCTCCGTTGTGGCGAATACGAAGATTAGGTGTTCGGGTGGCTCCTCGACGATCTTCAGCAGCGCGTTGAAGCCTGCCGTGGTGACCATGTGGGCTTCGTCGACGATGAAGATGCGGTAGCGCGACTGGGCCGGAGCGTAGAACGCGCGGTCCCGCAGTTCGCGGGTGTCGTCCACGCCGCCGTGGCTGGCCGCGTCGAGTTCGACGACGTCGACATTTCCCGGGCCGTTCGGAGCCAGCGCCACACACGAGTCACACACTCCGCACGGTGTGGCCGTCGGGCCCTGCCCACAGTTCAGCGAGCGGGCCAGGATACGCGCCGACGATGTCTTACCGCAGCCACGCGGACCGGAAAACAGATACGCGTGGTTGATGCGCCCGGCCGTCAGTGCGGTGGACAACGGCTCGGTGACGTGCTCCTGCCCAACGACTTCAGCGAAAGTTGCCGGCCGGTACTTGCGGTAGAGCGCCACGCTCAGCAGGCTACCGACGCCAGCCGACGCCGCCACCGGGCGTGTGGCCAAATGAGCAATTCCGCCGGAAAGTGTCACCGTTTGGCGCGGTCGCTGCTCCTACCGACGAGGCCGTGGCCCGATCACGGGCCTCGATCACCACGTTAAGGAGAGACCAATGAATCAAACCTCCAACAGCCTGGCACTGCGTCGGCAGAGCATCCGCACGCTGTCACCCGCCGAGCTGAGCATCGCCCACGGCGGCGAGGTCAAGACCGGCACCTGCATACCCACAAGGACCACCAACCGGACCAAGTAGAAAACACGGTGCCGGGGGTGAGGTCATGACTGACGACCGCGAGGTCCGTTACGAGTCGGTGTTTCGTGAATGCTGGCGGGACCGCCAATCGGCGGGAGCCGGCCCGGGCGAGTTGATCACGAACCCCCGATGGATCGATACGGGCCTTGTCGCGCTGGCTTCGCTGTTGGCAGTGGGCGCTGTCGCGGCGGCCACCATCACCGTCGAACAGACCGAAATCTTGCCCGCGGTTGTGCAGGGCATGACTGTGACGGCGGACCGCGCCGACGGGCGGACACCCGCGCTGGGCACCGTGGTGCAGTTCCGCGACGCGTCCGGGACGACGTATGGCGCGGTCATCGTCGATGTCGCGACGACCGAAGTGACGGCTCGATTGGAGCAGCCCGGTCAGCCGTCCGCCGGTGAACTGTTGATTCCGGCCGAGCGCCAACGGCTGCTAAACGTGCTCCTGCCGAGGGTCCAGTGAGTCGGCGACGGCGCGCGATTCCATATGTCGCGCAGGCGGAAATGGCCGATTGCGGCGCTGCGGCGTTGTGCATGGCACTCGCCTATCACGGCCGTCACGTATCGCTTTCCGAAATGCACGAGGCCACCGGCACCGGACGCGACGGCGTCGACGCGCTGCGTCTCACCGAGGCCGCCACCGCGTACGGCTTGCGGGCTCGAGGCGTGACCACTGAACTCGACGATCTTCAGGTGATGCCCCGTGGCACTGTATTGCATTGGGGCGCTGCACATTTCGTTGTTCTCGAATCGACGTCGCGGCGGGGAGTCACCATTGTCGATCCGGCCGCAGGACGTTACCGGGTCCCGTGGCAAGCCGTCAACGACCTGTACAGCGGGGTCGCGATCATGCTGGAGCCCACCACCAGTTTCGCCGCTGGCGGCCGAAAGGCTCCCGGCGCACTACACCATGCGCGACGGCTGCTGAGCCGCTCGAGTGGAATCGGCTGGGTGCTGGCCACCTCGGTGGTCGTCAGGCTGATGGCGCTGGCCGTGCCTGTCCTTACGGGCGTGATCGTGGACCAGATCGTGCCCGCGGACGACGGCGGCTTGCTGAAAGTCGTTGCCGCGGTGATGGCCGCGCTGATCTGCTATTCGGCACTTGCGACCTTCCTGCGGGCCCACCTGCTGCTCAGGCTGCGCAGCCGACTCGACGTCGAGATGACGCTTGGCTTCCTCGAGCACCTGGTGGATCTGCCGTACGCGTTCTTCCTGAAACGCTCGTCCGGGGACCTGATGATGCGGCTGCGCAGCAATGCCACGGTCCGCGAGATTCTGACCAGCGGAACCATCGCCGCACTGCTCGACGGTGTGCTGGCCACCGCATACCTCGCGGCCATCTTCGTGTTGTCGCCACAGCTGGGCCTGCTCGTCGTCGCGCTGGGCGCGGCCCAGGTCATCGTTCTGCTGTCGGCACGGCGTCGCAATCAGCACCTGATGGGCGAAGCGCTGGCCACTGAGGCCCGGTCGCAGTCCTATGCCTACGAGATGTTCTCTGCGGTCGAAACGCTGAAGGCCGCGGGCGCCGAGCGCCGCGCTGTCTCGCACTGGACGAACCTGTTCGTGGCCGAACTCAACGTCTCGTTGCGCCGCGGACGCCTATCGGCCGCGGTGGAGACCGCCATTCACGGGCTGGCGCTGCTGTCCCCGATCGCAGTGCTGCTGTTCGGGACCTACCTCGTCGGCAGTGGGCAGCTCTCGCTGGGCACCATGCTCGCACTGGCGGCGCTGTCGACCGCATTCCTCGAACCACTGGGCATCCTCGTCGGAACGGTCCTCCAGATTCAGCTGCTCGGCAGCTACATGGCGCGCCTCGATGACGTGTTCGACACCCCGACCGAGACCGCCGGGCGCGACCTGCGACACGCACCCGAGCTCACCGGCGCGCTGCGCGCCGAGGGGCTGACCTTCCGCTACACGCCGCACGGCCCACCGGCCATCGACGGCGTCGACCTCGACGTGCGTCCGGGACAGGTCCTGGCCGTCGTCGGGCGCTCCGGCTCTGGCAAGTCCACCCTGGCCCGGCTGCTGCTGGGTTTATACGCACCCGACGGGGGCCGCGTCCTGCTCGACGGGATCGACATGGCGACCCTGCACCCACGCAGCGTGCGCTCGCAGATCGGGGTGGTGACCCAGAACCCGTACATCTTCGGGCTGTCGATTCGCGACAACCTCGCTCTCGGCGATCCGAGCCTGCCGCTGGAGCGGCTCGAAGCGGCTGCCGAGTTGGCAGGCATCGCAGACGACATCGACGCCATGCCGATGGGATGGAACACGCCGCTCGTCGACGCAGGCGCCTCGCTGTCGGGTGGCCAACGACAACGTCTGGCCCTCGCCCGGGCACTGGCTCCGCAACCACGGCTACTACTGCTCGACGAGGCCACCAGCAATCTCGACACCGTCACCGAGGCGCGCGTGCACGCCAACATCGCGAGGCTCGGCTGCACCGTCGTTCTGGTCGCACATCGGCTGGCCACAGTCATCGACGCCGACTGCATCGTCGTGATGGACGCCGGGCGCGTCGTCGAGGTCGGCCGCCATCGCGACCTCATGGCCGCGGGCGGTCATTACGCACAACTGGTCGCCGGCCAGCTCGTCGGCGACACCTCGGGTCAGGAGAGGGAATGGATGGTTCGCTGACGGCAAGTGGCTTTTTCGTGCTGCGCGCCCCCCTGCTTCCCATTGAGGAACTGGATCGACTGCGCGCCGATCCCGGGTACTGGCAGACGCTGGCGGCGCGACCGGAGGTTCGCGAGGCGCTCCACCTCGCCTCGCCAGGGCTTATGCAACGCCTTGCGGCAGGCGAACCGGATGCCCGGGTGGCCGCTTCGGTGACCGCCTACCTGGTTCGGATGTGCACCCGCGCAACACCTTTCGGGCTGTTCGCAGGCTGCGCCGTCGGGGCGGTCAGCGACACCACCGCGTTGGCGGTCGATGGCCCGGAGGGCACCGCGCGGCATAGCCGACCCGACACCGAGGTGCTGGCCACTCTGGTGGAGCGGCTGCTGGCCGACCCAGCGACGCGGCAGGCAATGATGGTCGAGCCCAACTCCAGTCGCTACCACGCCGCAGGCGCGATGCGGATCATCGAGAGCAGGCTGCGACACGGCAGGCGCACCCATCACCTGGTCGTGATCGAGGACGACGCGCCGTTGCGGTGCGCGTTGGAGGCGGCCTCCGGTGGCTGTTTGGTCGACAAGGTCGCCGAAGCCGTCGCGGCCGAGACCGGCGTCGAGCTGGACGAGGCCCGCCACTATGTGGACGCCCTCGTCGAGGCACATGTGCTCACCCCGGTGGCCGAGCCCGCGGTGACTGGTGCCGAGCCGTTGGCACACGTGCTGTCGTCGCTGCGCGGGCCGGATCTGGCTGCGACGTCCCAGGCCCTGGAGCGGGTGTCCGACGAACTCGCCCGCCTGGACGCTGCCGGGCTCGGCAATCCGCCCTCGGCGTACGACACCGTGGCTGCCGGCCTGCTCGAGCTGGCAGGCGGCGGTGACAGCGCCCGGCTGATCCAGGTCGACCTGCACCGCGCAGGCGCTGGTCTGACCCTGGGACACGACACTGTGCAGCTGCTCGCCAAGGGCGTGGATCTGCTGCACCGCTTGTCGGCCCGCGGCGAGGATCCGGCACTGCGCCGCTTCAAGGCGGACTTTGCGGCCCGTTACGAAGACCGTGAGGTTCCCCTGATGGAGGCCCTCGACGAGGAGATGGGCATCGGGTTCGACCGGTCACCGCATCCGGCGGCGGACGAGTCGCCGCTGCTCGCCGGCATCGATCTGGGCGGCGTGGCAGGGCAATACGCGTTCACCGCCCGCGACGCGGCGCTGCTCGATCTTCTGATGCGCACCCGCGACAGCGGCGCCCTTGAGCTCGACGCCGCCACGGTCGCGCGGCTCACCAACCCGACGCCGTTACCGCTGCCCGATGCGCTGGCGGTCTTCGCCAGCGTGCTCGACGACGGCGTCGAGTTCCAGAGCGCCAGCGGGCCGTCGGGGGCGGAGCTTCTTGGCCGCTTCTGTCACGGGGATCCCCGCCTGCACGACGCCGTACGAACACACCTGCGGGCCGAAGAGGCCCATGCGCCCGGCGTCGTGTTCGCCGAGATCATCCACCTGCCGGAAGGACGCGTCGGCAACATATTGGCCCGACCCGTGCTGCGCGACTACGAGCTGGTGCTGCTGGGGGGGTCGGGGGCGCCTGCGGGTCGTCAACTCAGCATGGACGAGCTGACCGTGCGCCTCGACGGTGCTCGGGTGGTTTTGTACAGCCCGCGGGTCGGCGCCGAAGTCCGACCGAGGCTGAGCACTGCACACAACACGGCGTGGCGCGGCTTCGGGGTGTACCGCTTCCTGGCGGCGCTGCAAAACGACGGTGTCACTGGCGGTCTCACCTGGGACTGGGGTGCGCTGGCATCCGCGCCGACGCTCCCCCGCGTCACCGCGGGAAAGCTGGTGTTGGCCAGGGCCCGGTGGCGCCTCTCGGCCGACGAGCTCAAGACGGTCACCGGTTCCGACCCGGCAGCCGGATGGGCCGCGCTGAGCCGCGATCGCGGGCTTCCCTGCGAGCTCCTGGTCACCGACGGCGATATCCGTCTCTACGTCGACACCGCGAGCCCCGCGCTGGCCGCCACGGCGGCCAAGTTGCTGCGTGGGCGTTCGCAAGCGGTCGTCGAGGAGGTGCTGCCGAGCACGGTCGCCGCCGGGCCGCAGGGTAGCTTCGCGAACGAGGTCATCGTGCCGTTCCTCCGCAGCGGCGAACCCGCACCGATCCCTCAAAAGCCATGGCGGACAACCGATGTGCGACGCAGTTTCGCTCCTTGCAGCGAATGGTTGTACGTCAAGGCCTACACCGGTACCGCGTCAGCGGACCGCATCCTCACCGACGCGGTGAGCCCCGTTGTCGCCAAGCTGCGCGACGACGGCATGATCGACCGCTGGTTCTTCCTGCGCTACGCCGACCCGGACCATCAGCTGAGGCTGCGCTTGCACGGTGAGCCTGCTGCGCTGCGCGAGCATGCGCTACCGCTGCTGACCGACGCGCTGGGCTCGCATCTCGGCGACGGAACAGTGTGGAAGGTTTCGACCGACACCTACGACCGCGAGGTCGAGCGCTACGGCGGCGACGCAGGCATCGATCTGGCCGAGCGACTCCACGCGGTCGACAGCGACGCCGTGCTGCAGGTGCTCCGCATCCTCGACAGCGACACCTTCAGCGAGACAGCGCCAGACGCGCGCTGGAAGCTGTGCCTGTACGCCACGGACCGGCTGCTGGCGGATGCCGGCCTCGACGTCCAGCAGCGCCGCGAATGGGCGAAAAACGGGGCCGCCGGCTATCGACCCGAATACCCGAACGCACTCAACCTCGATCCCGGCATCGGGCAGCGGTGGCGTGCCGAGCGTGCGGACGTCACCGCCATGCTCGACGACACCAGCGAGCACGTCTGCGAGCCCGCACGTCGGGTGTTCCGGCAGCGATCCGATCTGATGGTGCCGTTGCTCGACGACCTGGCGGCACGCGCGCGGCGAGGTGAGCTGACGCAGTCGTACCACCACCTGCTGCACAGCTTCAGCCACCTGAATGCCGTCCGGCTGCTACGTTCGGCGGCCCGCACCCACGAACTCATCCTGCTGAGCTTTCTGGATCGCCACTACGCCAGCCAGATCGCCCGTGCACCGCGGCCGTGACGAGCGCGTTGGAGCCGAAAAGCGTTGCAAGCAAATGTGTCCCCTTCCCCGCGAGTTGATGCTCTTACCTGTGAGAGCGGCCCATCCGGGCGGCGATCGAACGAAGGGAAAGACCAATGAATACCAACAAGCTGGCCCTGCGTAGGCAGAGCATCCGTACCCTCACCGCCGACGAGCTGAGCATGGCCCGCGGCGGCGGCAACGGCGACGGCACCGGCGGCGGCAACGGGGACGGAACCGGCGGCGGCAAAACGACCAAGCACACCACGGTGCGCACCACGGGGACTCACCGTCCGACCCTCACGTCGACGGATCTCCCCCAGCAGACGGTCACGATCGCCTAGCGCTGCCACACCGTCGCCGCTCACAGACACCGCCCCATGACCGAATTGGTTTGTGGGGCGGTGTTCTGCGCGACGGCCATCGGGTTGCTCACCAAACGGTATAGATAACTCTTCCCGTCGGGTGTGAAATCTGGCTTCCCGGCGATTACGAAAGAACCTGCCCGATAGCGACGATTACTCATGGCATCTTGGACCACACCGCCGACGCGGCTCATCAGCGACGCAGAACTCGCCCGCGCCGCGGCGGGCGGCGATCGCGCGGCGCTGGCCCACATCTACCACCGCTATGCCGGACCGCTCCACGACTATTGCGTAGGGCTGGTGCGCGACCATCACGCCGCCGCTGATTGTGTGCAAGACGTCTATTGCACGGCGGCGTCCGAACTGCCGAAGCTGCGGGACCCGGAAAAGCTGCGGCCATGGCTTTACGCGATCGCCCGTCGTACTGCCCTGCGCACCCTGTACGAACGTCGGCGCGAACCCGCCTTCGGCCAGCTTCCCGACAGCCCATCCATCGGCCCCGGTCCGTTCACGCTGACCGCACAGAACGAGCTCGCTCAATTGATCACCACGGCCGCCTGCGGACTGTCGGACCGCGACCGCGATGTGCTGGAGCTGGCCTACCGGCAGGGACTAAGCGGACCCGACCTCGCGGCGGCCCTCGGCATCAGCCACGATTGCGCCAAGAAACTCCTTCAGCGCCTGCGCGACACCATCGAACGCTCGTTGGGTGCCCTGCTGGTCGCACGGCACGCGGCACAAAACGGATGCCCGCAACTCGCCGCGGAGCTGTCGGGCTGGGACGGGCAATTCACCGTGCTGATGCGCAAACGCATTGCGCGCCATGTCGAGTCGTGCGCGACGTGCGATGCTTACCGCCGCAGCCTCGTCAACCCCCTTGCCATAGTTGGCGGCGCAGTTCTCAAGACGTTGTCGTAATACGCTGCGCCGCGCAGCCAGGCTCAGTCCTTGAGCAGGGACTCGGTCGCCGAGAGCAGTGCGCAGGTGGCCAAACCATCGATGGCTTCGCGCAGATCGGGCAGGGACGGGAACGTCGGCGCGATGCGGATGTTCTTGTCGTCCGGATCTTTTCGATATGGAAACGCCGCGCCCGCCTCCGTAACCGCGATGCCCGCGTCCTTGGCCAACGCGATGGTGCGACGGGCGGTGCCTGGCACCACGTCGAGGCTGATGAAGTAGCCGCCCTTGGGCTCGGTCCACGACGCGATCTTCGACTCGCTCAACCGGTCCTCGAGGATCTCGAGCACCAGCGCGAACTTCGGGGCGACCAGCTCGCGGTGGCGCTGCATGTGCAGCAGCACACCGTCGGCGTCGCCGAAGAACCGCAAGTGCCGCAGTTGGTTCAGCTTGTCCGGGCCGATGGATTTCTTCCCGGCGTGCTGCAGGTACCAGGCGATATTGCCCAGCGATCCGCCGAAGAAGCTCACCCCCGCGCCGGCGAACGTGATCTTCGATGTCGACGCGAACACCAGCGGCCGGTTCGGATTTCCCGCCGCTTCCGCCAAGCCCAGGACGTCGATCTGGCGGACGAAGTCGTGGGTGATCGTGTGCACCGCGTAGGCGTTGTCCCACATCAACCGGAAATCCGTTGCAGCAGTCTTCATTTGGACAAGCCGGCGCACCGTCTCCCATGCGAACGTGATTCCTGTGGGATTGGAGTACACCGGCACGCACCACATGCCCTTGATCGCAGGGTCGACGGCGACGAGTTCCTCGATCAGGTCGACGTCCGGGCCGTCTTCGCGCATCGGCACGGGGATCATCTCGATGCCGAGGGTTTCGGTGATCGCGAAGTGACGGTCGTAGCCGGGCGACGGGCACAGGAACTTGACGGTGGGTTCGGCGATCCACGGCCGCGGCGAGTCCACCCCGCCGTGCAGCATCGTATAAACCAACACGTCATGCATGAACTCGAGGCTGGCGTTGTTGCCCGCGATAAGGTTGTGCACCGGGATGCCGAGAATTTGACCGAAGATGGAGCGCAGTTCGGGCAGGCCGTGCAGACCGCCGTAGTTGCGGGTATCGGTGCCGTCGCCGTCCCGGAAGTTTTCGCCGGGCAGGCTCAGCAGCGCGTTGGACAGATCGAGTTGCTCGGGTGACGGCTTACCACGAGTGAGGTCGAGCCGCAGTGCCTTCGCCTGCAGATCGGCGTAGTTGCGGGTCTGCTGCTCGTGTTCGGCGAATAGATCGTCACGGCCTAGGGACTGAAACGACACCGCGCGCCTTTCACCAGAGCAAGGATTGAAAAAGAGGGGACCCCGCGCACCCGCCAGAGCCCATTGACCCTTGCTGCCTTCCGGCCCTGGGGGAGTTCACAGGATAGACGCCGCGCGGGGTCCACAAGGAGTGTAATACCCGGCCACCGTGCAACCCGACGGGCGTTGCAGCGAGGTCGGCTACCATTGCCCGCGGAGGATTCGCCTAGTGGCCTATGGCGCTCGCCTGGAACGCGGGTTGGGTTAACAGCCCTCGCGGGTTCAAATCCCGCATCCTCCGCACTCGGCACGGGGTGCGACGGTTGAGTCGCACCCCGGCCGTTAACACCGATGAGCGTTCGCGCGAAGAGCTAAAGCGCGTAGGAGGAGTATGAGCCGCACCGTCGCGGTGATCTGGCACGCGTCGTTCTGCATCGCCGCCGGTGTCCTCTATTTCTTCTTCGTGCTGCCGCGCTGGCCGGAGTTGCTCGGCGACACCTCTCACACGCTGGGCACCGTCCTGCGAATTGTCACCGGCGCCCTGATCGGCCTGGCCGCACTGCCGGTGGTGTTCACGCTGCTTCGCACCCGTCGCCCGGAGTTCGGCACCCCCCGGCTCGCGTTGACGCTGCGGACCTCGTCGATCGTGCTGCACGTTCTCGCCGGTGTGCTGATTATCGGCACCGCAATCAGCGAGATCTGGCTGTCGCTGGACGACGCGGGCCAGTGGCTGTTCGGCATCTACGGCGGCGCCGCCGCGATCGCCCTGCTCGGCATCTTCTCCTTCCACCTCGCCTTCGTCGCCGAGCTGCCGCCGCCTCCGCCGAAACCGCTGAAGGTCAAACAGCCCAAGCAGCGCCGCCGCCGTCGCAAGGCCGCCGACGAAGCCGATACCGAAGCGACGGCCGACGAAGCCGAGGCGGCGGAAGCGACGGACGAGACCGAGACGGACGACTCGGCACCGGCGGACCAGCCCGCCGTCTCCGAGGAGGAGAAGCCGGCCGAGATCACCGCGGTAGCCGACGAACCCGAGTCCAGCGCCGAGGAGCCAGACTCGACGGCACAGGACGTCACGCCCGCCGACGAGGCAGAGCCCGCCGAGCCGGCCACGAACGGCAAGCTGCTGCGCAATCGTCGGCCCGCAGGCAAGCCCAGCCGGCGCAGGCGCCTGCGCGGCGGCGTCGCCGTAGAGGACTAAGCCAACGGCGCGAGTTCGGTTTCGCGGTAACGCTTTTCGGCCGCAAGGCTTGCTTCTGTGAGTTCCAGCCAGCCCTGTATGACGCGCACCGCCGCGCCGATGTTGCCGACCTGGCAGTGGTTACTGGCTTCTTCGACGGCGGTGAAGGTGCGGGCGGTGAGCGACCGCGCGCGGCTGAGACTGGCCGCCTGCCGACCGAGCTGCTTGCGCGGCACGTAGTGGTCATCGTTACCCGCAAGCAGCAGAACGTCAGCGGTGACCAGACGTGAAATGCGGCGGGTGGTGTACGTGGTGGTCGCTTTTAGAAAGTCGTACGCGGTCGAGGTTCCCGTGACGTGCATGCCCTGCCGCAGACCCCACGCGGCCACAGGCTTGCGCGCGATGGCCCGGCGGGCGACCGCGTTGACGATCGGGCGGGCTCGCACCGCAAGCAGTGCGCGCAGCGGGACCGTCACACCGCGCCCGATTTGACCTGCGATCACCTCGAATAGGTCGTCGAGAATGTCCATGCTGACGAGACGGCTGATCCGTGGCTCGTATGCGGCGGCGCGAAGCACCAGCCCGCCGCCCAGTGATTCGCCGATGGCCGTGACATCGGTCAGCTGGTAGTGGTCGAGTATGGCTGCCACCGCACGCTCCCACTCGGCGATCATCGGCAGCCCGTGCTCCTCGAGGGCGCCGCCCTGGCCCGGTCCCTCGAAAGCCACTACTCGGTGGCCTGCGTCGACCATCGTGGCGAGCATCGGCAGGAACTCTTCGATGTAGCTGTCGAATCCGCCGAAGATCAGGATCGTGCTGCCCGTCTGCTGGCGGGGATGTAGATCGAACGCGGGCAACGCCGCTTGCGCGAAGGGCACGGCGTCGGGCGCGACCCCGTAGAGCGTGCGCATCGTGCGCACGAACCGGTTCCTTGCGCCGCTGCGGCGAGGGTCGTCGGGCCGCATGAAGAACTCCGCGGCGCGGTCGTAGTACGCCGACGCCAACAAGCGCTGCGCGGTGCGCGCCTGCTGCGCCAAGCCGAGGAAGCCGTCAACCCATTCCGGATAGCCGTCACACCGAGCGGCGAGTTCGGTGACCTCTGCGATCGCCGACGGACCGATCCACTGCACCCATCGATTGCATTGGAAGTTGATGCTCACGTCGGCATGAAAGTGGCGGTACCCGATCGGGGCGATATCGCCCGTGCAGTCGAGGCGCGGCGCCGATTGGTCCATAATGTGCTCCTATCGCAAGTCAACTTGCAATAGATACTGCACCGCGTCCGCATCTTTTGCAAGTGAACTTGCGATACTGTTTTTGGACGTGAGCGCTTCCGTATCCCATCGCCGCGGAGAACATGTCCGCCAGACCGTGCTGACCGCGGCTTTTCACGAGCTCGTCGAGAACGGGGTGGGCGCAGCGACCGTCGCCGGGGTCGCGGGCCGGTCGGGGGTGCACGAGACGACGATCTACCGCCGATGGACGACCAAGGAGAACCTGTTCGTCGACGCGATGCTGAACCGCAGCGCCGAGCTGATACCGACACCCGACACGGGCTCCGTCCGCGACGACCTGCACGCCGTCGTGCGAGCGGTGGTCACGTATGTGAAGTCGCCCGCAGGCCGCGCGGGACTTCAGGTCGCCGCGCTGCCGCTCGACGATTTCCGGGAAGCCCGCGAGGCATTCTGGGCCGGGCGTCTCGATGCGTTGTGTCCGGTCGTCGACCGCGGTATCGCGCGCGGCGAGCTGCGGCCGGACACTGATGCGCGATTGCTGCTGGAAGCGCTGGTCGCGCCGCTGCACGGCAGGCTGTTGCTGACCGGCGAACCCATCGACGAGAAGCTGGCCGAACGCCTGGTGGACCTGGTCCTCGACGGTGCGCTGCGGCCCGCCGGGCGGCACCCGTAGCGCCTCGCTCGAGGATTAGTCGATCCGATCTTCGGGCATGATGGGCACATGGGCAAAACCCTCCTCCGCCCCGTGGCGGCCCTGTTCATCGCGCTCGCGACGGTGATGGCGCTGGTCGTACCGGCGACGTCATCCGCAGCTCCCGGTGATCCCGCAACGGGTGCCGCCGCCGTCGAGCCCTCGGTTGTGCAGATCACGACGCGGATCGACTACCAGCAGGCGATCGGCACGGGAACCGGGTTCGCGATCGATCCCAACGGCGTGGTGCTGACGAACTACCACGTCGTCAGCGGCGCCAACACGATCACCGGCACGATCGGCGGTCGCGACTATGCCGCCGACCTGGTGGGCTACGACCGTAAACACGACATCGCCGTGCTGCAGTTGCGCGGCGCAGGCGGCCTGCCGACCGCACCGATCGGAGACTCGAATCAGGTTGTCGTCGGCGAACCGACAGTGGGACTCGGCAATGCGCGTGGCACCGGCTCCCCGCTCACCCACGAGACCGGGCCGGTAACCGCGTTGAACCGCACCGTCAACGCCGAAGACGCGCTGACGGGCAGTTCGGAAGAGGTGAACGGTCTGATCGAGGTCGCCGCCGACGTGCGGCCCGGCGACTCGGGAGGCCCGTTGGTGAATGGCGGCGGACAGGTCATCGGCGTGATCACTGCCGCGTCGGTGAACTTCCGAATGGGCCCCGGCGGTAAGGGTTTCGCGATCCCGATCAACGATGCGATGGGCATCGCGGGCCAGATCCGCTCCGGCGCACCGTCGGGGACGGTGCACATCGGGCCGCCGGTGCTGCTTGGTGTCGGCGTGAGCACAGGACCACGTTCGGCGCCTGGGGTCATCGTCCGCGAGGTCATCCCCGGCGGTCCCGCCGAACAGGCCGGCCTGCTCGACGGCGACGTGATCACGGTGCTCGACGGCACACCCCTGGATTCCGCCACGACGCTGACTTATGTGCTCGACCGGCACTATCCGGGCGATGTCATCGACCTGACCTGGATCGACGGCAGCGGTCAGGAGCGTACCGGCAAGGCCGCGCTGGTCCCCGGCCCCTAGACCCCGTCGAGAATCCGTTCCAGGCCTGCGATCAACAGGTGTAGTTCGAACTCGAACTGACTCTCGGCGTCGTGGCCGTGGGGTTCGGCGGATGCCAGCACCTTGCGTAGCGCCGGATAGGTGTCCTGCGGTTCGCGTTGCAATGCCGCGCTGGTTTCGGCGCGATGGCGGTGAACGCCCGAGGCCGTCTGTGCCACAACGGTTTGCGCCGCCGATTGCGCGATGTTGGACGCCGCGGTGAGACCGTGGCGAGCAGCGTCGGGATCGAGGCCGGCAACGAGCAGCGCCTGCAGCACGCGATCCGCCAGCGACAGCGCCGCGCCCACCTGAATCAAGCCATCGCGGAATGCGCAGGTGTAGACGCGCAACACCGCGCGCCAGTCGTCATCGGTGGGCACTCGACGCGCGCGAGTTCGCGTTCGAAGAGGTCGAGAACCACGAGTGTCAGCAGGCCCTCGCTATCGCCGACGTAATAGTGCAGGGCTTTACGGCTGACTCCGAGCTCATCGGCGACCGCCTGCATTGTCAGGTCTCTGGTCGCCAAGCTTCGCGCCGCAGCGACGATCTGTTCTTGGCTGATGCGGGGTGGCCGCCCCCTGGTCCGGCCGCTCATCACCGCAAGCGTAGGCCTTCGTCACCAATTTTTCGCCGCTCGGTAAAAACCCTTCCTGCCAGGGTGCCGCGACCCTATGCTGTGCGCCTGCCCAACACCCCATACCGGGTCGTCCAGTGGACGACGGGAAATGTCGGTAAGAGCTCGGTCGAGGCGATCCCTGGAAGATCACGATCGAAGGGCTCCCGACGGTGACCATGCAGGTCGGTTTTCTGCCGCCGCAGGACCTCATCGAGAAGGCCACGTCGATGGCCGACTTCATGGCACTCGGCCACATCATCACCGCGATGCCGCCGATCCACGCGATACCAGCCGTAGTCGCCGCACCACCCGGCATCGCCACCTACAACGACCTGCCCCTCACGGTGCCGCGCGGCGTCGTGCCGCAGGGTTAGCGCGTCGCAAGCCGCTTCTTGGGCGCCGCCCGTTCGCCGGGTGAGCGATAACGTCCGCCGTACCGCGGCACGGCCAGAGCACCGGCATGGCGCGCCGCGCTGATGGCGCTGCGTATCGGGCGGGCCAGGCCGGCGAATGACGCCATGTCCAGAACCATCGGTGTCAGCAAGCGGTTATGCACGAATGCGAAAGCGCTGCCCGACGCCGGATCGGCCCACCCGAGCGTCCCGCCGAGCCCGATATGACCAAACCCCTTGAGCAGACCAGGAATCGGAGATTCGTGGTAACCGAGATGGAATGGCATCGGCACCACGATGTTCATGTCCGGCAATAGCCGCGGATGTCCGATCAGTCCCTGCGCCATCTCCTCGGACAGGAACTGCGTGCCGTCGATGCTGCCGCCGTTGGCGATCGCGGCGTACATCTTCGCGAGCCCCCTGGCCGTGACGACACCGTTGGCGGCGGGTATCTCGCCGTCGAGGAACGGGATGTCGCCCTGCACAAAGGATTTGATCCCGGGGAAGAACATCGCACCGAACGCGCCGGACAGCGGCAGACCGGCGACCTTCGGCGCGACGAAGTTGAACACCGGGTTCGCCCGCGCGCTCTGCGGCACAAGGATCTGCGCGACCTTGGTGGGTGAGTTCGCGGGTGGGCGGCCCAGGTGCAGGCCGTCGGTGTCAAGGGGTCGGGCCACTTCCTCGCGGATCAGCTCGCGCATGCCCATCCCCGTCACCGATCGAGCAAGGCCGGACAGCAGCCAACCATAGGTCAACGCGTGATAGGCGGGCCAGCCACGAAGATAATCGACCGAGGCGGAGGCGAGCTTGGACTCCATCAGCTCGTGGTCCAACAGCTCGTCCTTGGTGACGCCCTTCAAGTGCGACAACCCGGCGCGGTGCCGAAGCACGTCGCGCACAGTGATTTTGCCCTTGCCCTTGACGCCGAACTCCGGCCAGAACGTCGCGACGGGCTCGTCGTACTCCAGCAGGCCGCGGTCGGTCAACCGGTGAATGACTGTCGCCGCGACGCCTTTGGTGGCGGAGAAGACCATCGCACCGGTATCGGCGCACCACGGCGTCTCGCCCGCCCGGTCCGACCACCCTGTCCAGATATCTACGACGGGACGACCGTCGATGAACACCGACAGCGCACCACCGCCGAAGCGACGGCCGGGGAACAGACCGGAAAAAACCTTGGCCACGTTGGCAAACCGCGAATCGGCTGCGCCGTGCACCCCACGCGGAAGCCCGTCCTCGGCTCGAAGAACGGACGCCTTCGTCATGCAGCTAACAATGCGCTGCGCGCGCTGCGCTTCGCCGGAAAACGAAACATTCAGCCGATAACCCGCATGACGACCGCCTGCAACCTAGCATTCGGCGGTCCCTCGACCACGACGTCCTTCATGATCTGGGCCTGATCTCCTTTGACGGTGAACTTGCCCGGCTGAGGCTGGTTGCCACCCCTGACCTCATACTCCACCGTGAACTCAGTTACCGGCAGCGGATGCAGCCCAAGGTATTTCGGCTCGATCGTATACGTGTACGCGCACGGGGCGTCGGGTAGACAATTCTGCGCGCTGACGACCACACCGATCGAGAACTCCCGAACCGTGGGCACCGATGGTGGCGGGGCGAGTGTGGTGCGCGGGGTCGCGGTCGGCTGCGACGCGGACGACTGACTGCCGATGATCACCATGACCGCAATGCCGACACCGCCGGCGACGATGGCGAACAGAGCCAGCCACGCACTCGATTTCCGGATCCTGTCCATCCAGTTGCCCGTCACAGTGGCAACCTTGCGGGCAATCTCGGAATCTCGCACGCGGAATCGAGAACTTTGTCGAATCTTCGGCCGTCGGACCTCGGACCGACTCGATCAGATCGTGACGATCAGTGCATCGGGCGACGCCGGCGTCCCAGGAAGACGGTGAGGACGATCGCACCGAGGCCCAACAGGCCGACGATGGCGGCGGCCGCGATGACCATCATGTCCTTGCCGCTCAGGCCGGTTGGCGACTCGTCGCTCACCAGCTGCAGGTCGTAGTTGCCGGGCAGCGGTCCCTCTTGCGGGTCCTCCATGCCGGGGAAGCTCTGGGTCTTGTGAACCTCGAACTGCCTTTCCCCGCTGTCGGTCTGCTTCCATTCACCCCACGCAGGCGTCACGCCATCGAGGAGCACCTTGTGCTCGCCGACGACCGGGTCCGGCCCGACATCGACGACACGCTGCACCCGGATCGGCTTGTATTCCGCCTTCTGGTACTTCACCACGACCGGCACATCGTTGTACTTCACAACTGGCGGAGGGGGCGGCGGAGGCGGCAGCCCCGGCCCGGGGAAATAGCCGCCACCGAAGAAATTGCCCACCGCGATATCTATCGGTATCCCAAGCGGGTTGAGCCGCAACGCCGTGAAGTTGTACGCACCAGCGTCGCGCACTTCCGTGACAACTCGTCCCAGCGGTGGGACAAGAAGAATCCGTGGCGCGCCCGCGACCGTGTACACGACTTTCAGCGGTTCAGGGAAAGGATTGAAGATCAGCGGCCGGTAATACGCGTCGTACTGCACCCAATCCTGCTGCCACTGCAGCACCTTGCGGGCGTCTTGGGCGGCATTACCATCGGCGTCAAGGTTGGGATCGGTGTTCGCATTCGGATCGGCCGGTGTGATCAGCGTGTTCTTGATCTCGTCGATCTCGACTTGCGGAGCCGGGGCAGGCTTCTGCTCGACCGGCGGCGCCTCCTGAGCGAGTTTGAGATCCTGCGGGTCCGCCGCGAGCGTCTGCGGCTGCACGATTTCGGCAGCGGCTTGTTCGGCGGTGGACTGCTCGGACTGCTCGGATTGCTCGGATTGCTCGGACCCTTCGGACGTTCCGGCACTGGAAGTCGTGCCGCCCGCGGTGGTCTGCCCGGACTCACTCGTCGAGGTTTCGGCGGAGGTGGAGGTGGCCGAACCGCTCGTCGTCGCGCTCGTCTCGGTGCCCGAGGTTGTGCTCGTCTCGGTGCCCGAGGTTGTGCTCGTCTCGGTGCCCGACGTGGTGCTCGACGGCGCGAGTTCGACGGCCGCACTTGGCGATGTCGAGGTGCCGGGCGTCGCCGAAGCCGATGTGGTGGCGGGCGCCGAGGTCTCAGCGATAGTCGCCGAAGGGGTGGGTATCGGTGCGGCCGACGTCGTCAGGGCCGCCGACGGTGTCGGGATCGGTGCGGCCGACGTCGTCAGCGCCGCCGACGGTGTCGGGATCGGTGCCTGCGTGACCACCGGCTCCTGCGTCTCGACGGGTGCTGGCGTCTCCACGGGGGCCTGCGTGACCACCGGCGCCTGCGTCTCGACGGGTGCTGGCGTCTCGACAGGTGCCTGCACCACCGGCGCCTGCGTCTCTTCGACCACCGGTGCCTGCGTCTCCACAGGCGCCTGCGTCTCTTCGACGACCGTCTGCTCGACGGTCGGTTCTTCGACGACGGTCGTCTCAGGCTCGGCGAGTGCAGGCGCTATCCCTGCAACCGCAGTCAATGAGATCGCAACACCCGAGACCAGCGCGATTGCTAGGCCACGAGCACGCCAAATATCAACGGGCACAAGCATCGTGGCTCAACTCCTCTCGATACCCTGGTCACGGATGGGCGGTCAGTCGTCACAGGTCGGTTATCACCAGCACGCTGCGTGCAGGTCGGCCTGGAACAGGTTGTTTGCGGCGCATTCCCCGGCATTGCTGACAACCAGATTGCGAACCTGCCAGTACAGATCAACGGTGGCCCTGTTAGCGAGCTGCATGGCGAGATCGAAATTGTTGATCGGCGGGTTCGTGCCGGGCACCTGAATGATGCCGCGGGGGCTGTTCCACGTGTCCTTGTTCAGCACCGAATGGCACTCGACGAAGCCGGGCGGCGGACCACCGGGCGGGCAGCCCGCCAACGGATCTTCGTGGTTAGTACCCGGGAACAGTTGGAAGAACCCCGTGTGTAGGCCGGGAGGGAGGGTAGCCGGATCACACGTCGGCATCAGCGGCGGCGGCATCCGATACAGATCCCCGGCCGCGATATTGTCCTCGACCCAGTTGGAGTGGGCGTAGAAGTCCTGGACCGCATGGGCGAGGCCACCGAACGCCGCGCGCGCCTGAGGTCCGTCCACCAAGTCGGTGCCGCCCGGTCCGCTGGGTACCGCGCCGCCGATGATCAGCGGGGTGAAGAAGTTCCAGGCCTGCGTCGTCCGTGCGCAGATGTCGGCCGGATCTTTGGCGTTGTCGATATGCCGGAACTCGTCGGAGAAAAATGCGTCGCTTCCGACGGCGCCCGCCCCGGGCGGCGGCCCAACGAGGATCTGGGCCATGGCCGAGTTGTCGACCCCAAGCGGCGCCAACGCATCTCGAGTGACACGGTCGTGGTTCTGGACCATGAACGCATCGGCCGTCGGTGCGGGCAGGCCGAACAGCGCGGCAACTATGGCAGTTACCGATGCTGCGACCGGTAGGCCCAGTCGGGCACCGCGGAACAAGGACATCACAACCCCCTTCAGCCTGGCGTTTCCCCATCGACGCCGGATCGTCGAATTCTCGCAGTGCAGACCGAACCACATCCGGGAAACTGAAAAAACAGCAAATATTGACGAGGAAATTTGTGTGTCGGGGGACCTCGTGCGGGCACGTCACTTAGAGGTAGCTTGCCTAAATACCAGCTCTGAACTGGTAGCTAATGGTCACGGGTGGCCACACACGCCAGCAGTTTCGGTCGAGTGGACGGCGGAGGTTTGGGTCGTGCACTACGCAAGCCCGTCGAACCGCGGGCAGTCGGCCTATCGTGATGCTGTGAACCTGCTGGTTTGCCGATCTTGGTTGGGGGCGTAGTGGAAGGAACGCCATTCGGTCGTTACCGACTGGTCGAGTTGTTGGGCCGCGGCGGCATGGGGGAAGTCTGGAAGGCGTTCGACACCGCCACCCGACGCGTCGTCGCTGTGAAGGTGTTGCCGCCGCAGCTGGCCTCCGATCCGAAGTTCGAGCAGCGGTTCCGCCGCGAAGCCTTTGCAGCGGCGGGCCTGAACGATCCCCATGTGGTGCCGATCCATAACTTTGGCGAGATCGACGGCAGGCTGTATGTCGACATGCGCCTGATCGAAGGCCAAGACCTGGAACATCTCCTCGCCGAAGGTCCGCTCGATGCCGACCGGGCCGTGAAGATCATCGAGCAGGTTGCCTCGGCGCTGAACGCCGCGCACCGGATCGGGCTGGTGCACCGCGACGTCAAACCATCCAACATCCTTGTCGCAGAAGACGATTTCGCCTATCTGATCGACTTCGGCATCGCCCGTGGTGCTGGCGAGACGAACCTGACCGCGACCGGCAACGTCGTCGGCACATGGCCGTACATGGCGCCCGAGCGGTTCAGCACCGGGCAGAGCGACACCCGCTCGGACATCTACGCGCTGACGTGCGTCCTCTACGAGAGCCTCACCTCGAGCAGGCCGTTTCCCGGCGACAGTGTGGAGCAGCAGATCGCGGGTCATCTGACGGCGCCGCCGCCGCGGCCGTCGATTTCCCGGCCAGGGGTGTCGTCGGGACTGGATGACGTGATCGCCACCGGCATGGCCAAAGACCCGAATGCGCGTTACGGCACCACAATTGAATTGGCACGCGCCGCACGTACTGCGGTGACCACCGTCATCCCGCGGTCTTCCGCTTCGCCGCACACTGCCGCGGGCATTGGGCCGTCGGCGGCCACCCAGGCCCGCACGCCCGAGGACGGTCATGGGGGATGGAAGCCAACCCCGGCTGCGAAATACGTCGACGAAACCTTGCCGCCGACACAGATCCGTCCGGCCGCGCCCGTTGGTGAGGCGATAGGGCCGACCCAGGCGGGCGCGCCCGAGCACGTCAAGGCGGCATGGGCGCCGACACACATGGGCACGCCCGAACACGTCGAGAGGGCTTGGTCCCCAACGCATGCCCATCCCGCCGGGGCCCCACCCGAACCGCCGCCGCCGGCAAGACGCCCACCGGAAGTGGTGCCCGGTCAGGAGGCGCCGCGTCCAGACGACGGCCGGCTGCCGTGGTGGCGGCGCGCGGCCATCGTGATCCCGTTGGCCGTCGTCCTGATGCTCGGCGCTCTCGCGACCATCTTCGTCGTGCTCAGTGGTGGCGGCGAAACCGGCGAAACCGCACAACCCTCCAAGCCGACCGGGGCTCTCGACGGCACATTCACCGTCGCTTTCGGACCGCAGACGCGGCCCAACGGACAGCCCTACGACAACGCGCCGGGCGGCGAGGAGGCATGGGTGATCAAATCCGCGTGCCGCGACGGTAAATGCGTGGCTACGGCCGCGAAGGTCAACGGATCTCAGTCCGCGGCACAGACATTGGTGCTCGATCAGATCGACGGACGGTGGGAGTCCGTCACCGCAACGCAGGGGACGTGCGAGAGCAAGCCAACCGAAATGTGGGAGTCAATGTCGTTGCAGCCACAGCCCGACGGCTCTCTGCAGGGCGAGTTCATCGTCCGATCGACGTCGGCCTGCGCCCGCAACCAGCAAGTGACCTTCACCCGCACCGGGGATGTCACGAACGACGCGGCCCTCGTCGATCCAGCCACCCAGCCGCCGCTGGTGGCTTCCCCCGCCGCCGCGCTGCACGGTCGATACCAGGAGACCGATACGTATGCCTCTGATGGCGGCCGCAGCGCCGAGGTGGGCTTCGACATTCAGACCTATTGCCTCCGCACGGGCGACCGGTGCCTCAGCTACTGGCTGAACCCCGACGACGTCAAGATCCTGCTGTTCTCCCAGAACCAGTGGGTGCTGTCGAACACCTCAACAGATTCGACGTGCACGAACGGCAGTCCCGCTCACCGCGAGATAAGCCTGCAGTACCCACTACCTCAGCCGCCGCAAGATCCGATCACGCTGCTGACCGGACGCGGCCACTACACCGTCACGGGTGGGTGTCCGTACAACAGCGACTTCGACTCTCGGGTTGAGCGAACCGGCGACTAGACCAGGCCGGCGGCGAATCCCGCTGCCTGATCGGTCATCCCGGGCACGTACTGATGGTGCGTGGCGCGGTTGTTCAGATCGCCCTCTCCGCATATCGGGTCGCCGGCGTTGCACAGGTCGATGGTCCTACCCCCGTACACGGGACTGAGCGCATTCAGCGGACCGGCGATCCTGTCGAGCGGATTACCGAAAACCGCAATGGCCGCAACATGATCCGGGGCTGCGGGCGGCATCGGCGCCGCGAGGCCTGCGGCGTCGAGGCCCGGCACGGCATCCAGGCCCGGTATGCCGCCAAGACCAGCGATAGCGCCCACGGGAGGAGCGACACCTGCCATCAGGTCGATGACGGCGGCGCCCTGGGAGAAGCCACCCAGGACCAACCTGGTGGCGGGGCAGGTATCGATCATGTACTGGACATGATTGTTGCCATCGCCCGCGCCCTGGGCGGCGAGCAGAAAGTTCATGGTGGCGGGGTAGTTGATCGCGTACACGCCGACCGATCTGCCGCCGACCTTCGCGCGCAGGGAGTCGATGAACGCCTGGCCCACCAGGCCCACACCGGGCGGATCACCCGTGCCGCGCGCGAATATCACCTCGATGTCGGGGCACGGTTCGGCGGACGCAGGTGCGATTGGCGCGCTTAGTACAGCGCCTGCCGTCAGCGCTGCGGCGCAAAGCCGGACCGCGATCCGACGTGATCGCACGACCCCCATGGTCACCCGTCGAGAGTAGGCAGTTACCACCACATGTTGTGCCGTTTCGCGAAAGGCCGACATTTTCGCGACCTGCGCCGAGACGACGGTTTCTGACGGGATTCAGCCGATTCTCATCAGAAGCCGTAGTGTCGGGACGCGACTCAGCCGTCTTTCACTGGATTGCCGTCGTCGTCCCAGTTGGCCGCGACCTTCTTGCTGGGCTGTACGCGTGGCGGTTCGCCCGGCATCTTCGGGTAGTTCGGTGGATAAGGCAGATCGCCGAGGCCACGCTCCTCGTCGGCCTTGACCATGTCCAACAGCGGTTCGAGCGAGTGCTCCACCGTGTCCATGTCGGCCATCGGATCACCGCGGCGGGCGACAAGATCCGGCACGGTCGCGATGGTGAAGTCGTCGGGATCGGCGTCGCGCAGTTCGTCCCACGTCAGCGGCGTCGACACCGTCGCGATCGGCGTCTTGCGCGCCGAGTACGCCGATGCGAAGGTGCGATCGCGCGCATTCTGGTTGTAGTCGATGAAGAGGCGCTGCCCGCGTTCCTCCTTCCACCATGACGTGGTCACCAGATCCGGTGCGCGGCGCTCGATCTCGCGGGCCAGCGCGATTCCCGCCCTGCGCACGGCGATGAAGTCCCACTCCCGTTTGATTCGCACGAACACGTGCACCCCCCGACCGCCGGAGGTCTTCGGGTAACCGCGAATGCCGAGTTCGTCGAGCAGCGGTTTGAGCACATCGACGGCGATCGCACGGGCCTGCGCGAAGCCGGTGCCCGGCTGCGGGTCCAGGTCGACGCGTAGCTCGTCGGGGTGCTCGGTGTCGGGGCAACGCACCTGCCACGGGTGCAGGGTGATCGTGCCCATCTGCGCCGCCCACGCGATCGCCGATGGGTGCGTCACCTTCAACGCATCGGCGGTACGCCCCGACGGGAAGGTCACCAGGCACGTTTCGAGGTAGTCGGGATGCTTCTGCGGCACGCGCTTCTGGTAGATCTCTTCACCTTCGATGCCGTCGGGGAAGCGCTGCAGGTGGGTGGGACGGTCGCGCAGCGCGGTCAGCATAGGGCCGGAAGCCACAGCCAGGTAGTACTCGACCAGTTTACGTTTGGTGCCGCCGGATCCGAGCTTCGGGAAGTAGACCTTGTCGGGGTTGGTCAGCCGGACCTTGACGCCGTCGACATCGATTTCCTCAGCAGGCGTTGCCATCTCAGGACTCCAGCACGTCGTAGAGGTCGTAGTTCAGTGGCACGTCGAGCTGATCGAAGGTGCAGCTTTCGGGATCGCGGTCCGGGCGCCATCGCATGAACTTGACCGCGTGCCGAAACCGTCTGCCGTGGCTTGATGTCGCCGGCCCTCCGGCTCCGTGCAACGTATTGCCCTCCATCTGGTCATAGGCCACCTCGCAGACCTTTTCGGGCCGCACCGGGATCCATCGTTTGTCGGCCGCGGAGTTCCACCGGCTGGGCTCACCGTCGACCATGCCGTCACCCTCGCGAAGCGGTTCCAGGTCGGCCAGCAACTTGAGCCGGTCTTTGGCGGTGAAAGACGCTGCACCACCGACCATCTGCAGCTCACCGTCATCGCGGTACAGGCCAAGCAGAATCGATCCGACGCCCTCTCCGCTCTTGTGGATCCGGTAGCCGATCGCCACACAATCGGCGTCCCGGGCGTGCTTGATCTTCACCATCTCCCGCTTACCCGGCAGATACGGTCCGTCGAGCCTCTTGGCAATCACGCCGTCCAGCCCTGCGCCCTCGAACGTGTCCAGCCACTGCGCACCCTGTTCAGGGTCGTCGGTAGTGCGGGTGACGTGGCACCACTGCTTCTCGTTGACCGATTCGGACAGCGCTTCTCGACGAACCCGGAACGGCTCCTTGAGAAGCGACGTATCGCCGGTGGCCAGCGCGTCGAACCCGATGAAGTGCGCCGGCGTCTCGTCGGCGAGCATCTTCACGCGGCTGGCCGCCGGATGAATACGTTGTGATAACGACTCCCAGTCCAGCCGCATGCGGCCGCCGATCTCCCGGGGAACGACAATTTCACCGTCGAGGACACAGCGGGCGACCAGTTCGTCGCGCAGCGCCTCTTCCAATTCCGGAAAGTAGCGGCCGAGTTCCTTACCGCTGCGGGACTGCAGGACGACTTTGTCGCCGTCCCTGAACACCAGCGCACGGAAGCCGTCCCACTTCGGTTCGTATGACCACACACCCACGTCTTGCGGAACCTTCGACTGGGCCTTGGCAAGCATCGGCTCCAACGGTGGCAACACGGGCAGGTCCACAGTGTCCATACTCACGTAGACCGGTTGGCCCGGGCAATCTCATCGCGGAGGCTCTTTGCGGGTCACATGGTCAGGTCGTGTTTGGCGGCGTTGTCGAAGCCGTCGTCGACGAGCACGACGGTGCGCCCGGGCGCTTCGATGAGTGAGGCGGCGATCGCGGCACGGTATCCCGATGCGCAATGCACCCATATCGTTCCGGTGGGGACATCGTCGATCCGGCCGATGAGTTCGTGCAGCGGAATGTTGAGCGCCTTGAAGATGTGGCTATCGTCAAAGTCTCTTCGCTGGCGGACGTCGAGCACCGTGACGTCGTCGGAGCCGAGCACCTCGGCCAGCTCGGCGAACCGGGCGACTCGGTAACTGTTCAAGGCCCCACCGTCGCTCAAATTGCGAATGTCCCCGGCCGCCGACCCGGTCACGTTGTCGACCCCGATGCGAACCAATTCACGTCTGGCCGCGAGGATCTGGGCCGTGTCGTCACCGATCAGCGTCACCGGCGCCCCCCAGGAGTAGAGCCAGCCGAGATAGGTGACGAAGGGATTCGACAGCTCGAATCCGATGGTGCCGGCCAGATGCCCGGCGGCGAACGCGGTGCGGTTGCGAAGGTCGACAACCCACTCGCCGGCGTTGATGCGGCGGCGCAGCTCCTCGGAGTCGATCGGCTGCGGCAGCGACAAATCGACGGGATCAGGACCTGCGGCGTTCATGGCGCCCATATGGGCGTAGTAGGCGGGGTACGCGGACAGTCCGGCGATGAGACCGTCGACGTAGTGCTGCTCGTCGCTGGTCAGAGCGGGATTGCTTCGACATTCATCGGCGATGGTCGAGCAATCCCCTGTGGCCGGGCTGGCCGAGCAGAAGCTGCCGAATCCGTGGGTGGGATACACCTTTGTGGCGTCGGGCAATTCGGCGGCCAGGCGACGCACCGAGTGGTACTGCGCGTGGGCGAGTTCGTGTGTGTGGTCCGCACCGAGGAGGTCGGTGCGCCCGGTGGTGCCGTGCAGCATCGAGCCGCCGGTGAACACCCCGACCGCGGCACCCTCAGCAGTCTGCAGGACATAGCTGACGTGGTGGCGGGTGTGCCCCGGGGTGTTCATCACCTGCAACCGGAACGGTCCGGCGTCGATGACATCACCGTCGGCCACTGCCCGGCGCTCGTAGGCGACCTGGTCTGCTGCGGCGACGACGTACTCGGCGCCCACCAGGCACGCCAGCTCCAGGCCGCCGGTGACGTAATCGTTGTGCAGGTGGGTTTCCAGCACATGCGTGATCGTCACGCCGAGCGTCCGCGCGAGGTCCAACACGCGATCGATGTCGCGTTGGGGATCGATGACGGCGGCGACACCGCCACCGCTCACCAGGTAGCTGCGGTCCCCTAGACCCGAGGTCTCGATGATGGTGACGTTTACCGCTCGCACAGCTCTACCTCCAGAAGTCGTCGCATTGGCTCGTGAACACAAACTTGTAGGGATGTACGTACATTTCTTGATAACGTCGGTCGATCGGTCATTCATTTCATCGGAGGGGCAATGGATATGGCGTCTCGCATCGACCGCACCAGCGCACTGCCGCTGTGGGCGCAAGTGCATGCAGACCTGTTGCGACGCATCGAATCCGGGGAATTCGAGTCCGAACTTCCGGGTGAGCACGCCCTGACGACCAGTTATGGCGTGAGTCGCCACACGATCCGGGAGGCGTTGCGACATCTGCGACACGCCGGGGTGCTGATCGCCGAGCGCGGTCGCGCGACCCGGCTCGCCGAGGTGCCGGTGATCGAGCAACCGCTAGGCGCGCTCTACAGCTTGTTCGCCGCCGTGGAGGCCACAGGAGTCTCTCAGCACAGCGTCGTGCGGGTGCTCGAGATCCGCCGCGACCCGACCGTCGCGGCCACGCTGGAACTGCCCGCCGACGCGTCGCTGGTGTATTTGGAACGACTCCGGATGGCCGGCGATCATCCTTTGGCGCTGGATTTCGCGTGGCTGCCCGCGGAGGTTGCCCAACCGCTGCTGGACGCGGACTTCACTCACACGGCTCTCTACGTCGAACTCGACACCCGGTGCCGAATCCGCCTTACCGGCGGCCGCGAAGACATCTCCGCCGTCGTCCCCGAATCGTCGGAGGCCGACCTGCTCGGCCTCGACGAACGGGGCGCCGCGCTGGCGATCCGAAGGCTGGGCTACGTCGACCAACGGCCGATCGAGTTGCGCCACACGTTGATTAGGGGGGACCGTTTCACCGTCAGCTTCCGCTTCTCCCCCACGGAGGGCTACACGTTCGTCGGCGGCGATGCCGTGTCGCTGCGCCGCTGAGCAACCCGGCCGCGACGTATGCATTTACCGGACGCATCCGTGCGTTAAAACTGCCGTATGGCACCGAAATGCGATAGGAGCGAGGATGGCCACTGAGCAGTTGGAGCACGGACAGGTCGAGGTCAACGGCATATCGGTGCACACCGTATCCGTGGGTGAAGGCCCGTTGGTGATCTTCTGCCATGGGTTTCCCGAGTCGTGGTACTCCTGGCGTCACCAATTGCCCGTGGTCGCTGAAGCCGGTTTCCGTGCGATGGCTTTGGATATGCGCGGGTACGGGGGAACCAGTGCACCCGCAGCCGTGGAGGCCTATTCGATGAGCCACATCGTGGGCGATGTGGTGGGAGCGGTCGCGGCGGCGGGCGCGGATCAGGCGGTGGTGGTGGGGCACGACTGGGGCGCCATGGTGGCCTGGTACAGCGCGCTGATGCGTCCCGACGTGTTCCGCGCGGTTGCCGCGCTGAGCGTCCCCTACGTTGCGCCGATTCCCGCGCTGCCCGAGGGCTTGACGATGAACGACGTGATGCGGCAGGTCGCGGGCGACCGGGAGTACTACCGCCTGTTCTTCCAAGAGCCCGGGGTCGCGGAGGCCGACCTGGAGGCCGACGTGGACCGATCGCTGCGGAGTTTTCTGTACACCATCAGCGGCGACATCGTGACCGACGGGGTGCACACGAGCGGCTGGGAAGGTTACTTTCCGAAGGGACAGGGTTTCGTCGAGAACCTCGTCCGGCCGGTGGTGCTGCCCTCCTGGCTTACCGAGGACGACGTGGCGTTCTATGTGTCCGAGTTCTCCCGCACCGGATTCCGCGGCGGTCTCAACTGGTACCGCAACATCAAGGAACTGCCGACGATCTTGGCCCCGTTCATGGGCGCGGCAATCAAACAACCGGCGCTCTATCTGGCCGGGGAATACGACCTGATCGCAGGCAACACCGAGGAAGCGCTCGCGAACCTGCCCGCCCAGGTACCCGGGCTGCGCAACATGAAGGTCTTTTCCGGCGCCGGCCATTGGCTGCAACAGGAACGTGCCGCCGAGGTCAACGACGAGCTCGTCGCCTTCCTCAAGTCGCTGTGATCAGCGGCATCGGCACGCCACAATAGTGCCGATGCAATTGCCTGTGATGCCGCCGATTTCGCCAATGCTGTCCAGATCGGTGACATCGATTCCTTCCGGGGCGTCCTACGAGCCGAAGTGGGACGGGTTCAGGTCTATCTGCTTCCGCGACGGCGACGAAGTCGAGTGGGGCAGCCGCAACGAGCGGCCGATGACGCGATACTTCCCCGAACTGGTCGCAGCGGCGATCGCGGAGCTACCCGAACGTTGCGTGATCGACGGCGAGATCGTCGTCGCGACCGATGGCGGCCTGGACTTCGAGGCACTGCAGCAGCGCATACACCCGGCCGATTCGCGGGTACGGATGCTCGCCGAGCGGACACCGGCGTCGTTCATCGCATTCGACCTGCTGGCTCTCGGAGACGAGGACTACACAGGACGACCCTTCTCCGAGCGGCGAGCGGCGCTCGTCGATGCGCTGGCAGCCTCGGGTCCGTCGATCCACGTCACGCCCGCGACCACCGAATTGGCCACAGCACAGCGATGGTTCGACGAGTTCGAGGGTGCGGGCCTCGACGGGGTGATCGCCAAACCGCCGACGATCACCTATCAACCGGACAAGCGCGTCATGTTCAAGGTAAAACACGAGCGAACTGCCGACTGCGTGGTCGCCGGCTACCGGGTTCACAAGTCCGGTGCTGACGCGATCGGCTCGCTGCTGCTCGGCCTCTACAAGGACGATGGCACGCTGGCATCGGTCGGGGTGATCGGCGCATTTCCGATGGCGAAACGGCGGCAGCTGTTGATCGACCTGCAGCCGCTGGTCACCACATTCGACAGCCACCCGTGGAACTGGGCGGCCCACATGACCGGTGAGCGCACGCCGCGCAGGAACGAAGGCTCTCGCTGGAATGCGGGCAAGGATCTCTCGTTCGTCCCGCTGCGTCCGGAGAGGGTCGTCGAGGTGCGCTACGACCACATGGAAGGCGAGCGGTTCCGCCACACCGCCCAGTTCAACCGCTGGCGCCCCGACCGGGATCCTGCGTCATGCACCTATGCGCAACTGGAGCAGCCCGTCACGTTCGCTCTCGGCGACATCGTCCCCGGCCTCTGCTGGCAGTGGTAGCCGCCGATCGAGATCCTGCGTGGCGCGCATCTGTCAGATGCTGTCGCCGCGCACTTCATTGTGATTTGTTCGAGTCGTCGGCCGCGGGGTCCCGGACGATGCGCTGGTGTCACCGTCGACAGGAAGGATGGCGCCTGTGATGTACGCAGCATCGGCGCTGGCGAGGAACAGCGCGGCCCGTGCGATGTCCTCGGGGTAGGCAACGCGGTCCAGTGCTACTCGGTCCATTAGTCGTTGCGTGAACTCGGGGTCGTCGAGACGCGCTTGTGCACGCTCGCGAGACCCGGACTGACGATCGGCGGGCCGGACTGCCAGGCGACGACGCCTCGGCGAGCGCGACGAACGTGTACAAACTGTCGCGAAATAGCGGGGTGTCTATGTACAGACACGCGCGCTCGCGCAAAAGAATGGACGGTCAGTCAGGCAGGGAATTCACAGCGTCGCTTGCCGTTTAGCGCCCTAGCGGTGTGGGCACGCCTGCCTTATGTCTGTAACAGCATTTCAGGATCTGCCGCTGGCCGATCGAAGCCGTGAATGGAACGGCGACGCGGCGGACAAGCGGGTCCGTAACTGGGCAGGCGCCGAGGACGAGCCCAACCAGAAATACCGCGACGCGCATGTGTGGTACGACGGCGACAATAAGGACAACTTCACCGCCTACAAGCTGCTGATCGCGGACGTTGTGGGCGGCAAGCTCGAGGTCGTGCCGCGCGGCGTGATGGCGGCGGGAGCGATCATGGACGGCGCCCGCGGCGGAATCGATCTGCCGAAGTCGGACATCGACCGTGTGAAGAGCCATCTCGCCAAGTACTACAAAAAGATGGGCGACGATCCGCCCTGGGAGCGTTAACGCGTTTGCGCCGCTGCGTGCAGGTGGACCAGACCGGAGGCCACCGCGAACCGGGGGCCGTGCACGCCATCGACGTTCGCCCGGCCAACGGCGACCGGAATCGAGCGCAGCGACTCTCCCACCGTGCGCAACAGCTCGTCGTCGAGCGCTCCTCCGCCGGCCAGCACCAGCGCCGTCGGCGGCTGGTCGAATCCCCGCATGCAGCGCGCGATGTTCGCCGCCACGGTTTCCTGTTTGATCGCGAGCCGTAGGCTGCGCCACTCCTCTGCGGCGAGTTTGGCCGAGAACGGCACGAGGCCTGCGCTTCCGCGGGTACACAGCCGGCCAATCGCATCGGAGGTCGCCGGGTGGTCCAGAAATATGCGACGACCGTCTTCCTCATGCGCGACGTGCGGGTTCTCGACCCGTAGCGCGGGCGTGCGTTTCACCTGTTCGGCCAGCGCGCGCGGAATCCCGAGCACCCGCGAAACGGCGACAGTGATGGTTTCGCCTGCGCCGGCGGCGACGACCGTCCGGTGCGCACCCACCACGTCGATGGTGCCGCCTCCGATGTCGCAGACGATCGAATCCGGTGGCAGCCCAGGCGTGGTGCGGGCGCCACATGCCGATGCTTCCGGTTCGGTCGCGATCGTATGCGCCAGTCTGCCGGTCAGCTCCGCCAATGTCGTAGCCGCATCGGAGATGTGGTCGGCGGCGAGCAGCGCGACGACCGTCCCTTTCGCATCGGCGACGCCGCGCCGCAACCACGTACCGTTGTCGATCGACGAGAGGTCGGTGAAAAACGCGTCGTCGACCGCCATCCCACGTTCTGCCGTGGCGATCGATCCGATGCGCACGGATACGACGCTGCCGGGAGATTCGAGCCGCAGGATGCTGTGCGCCTGCGCGGGCGTGTATCGCACCACCTCCCCACCGACGTTGCAGTCGACGTAGTCGGCGTCCGGCGCAGGAGGCGAGAACGGCCCCGTGCGGGGAGTCACGGCGATCGCGGGCGAATCCGCCAGCTCCCGGGTGAACTCGGCCACGTCGTGAATCTGATTCTCTCCCAACTGCATTGCGGCCGATAACGCGATCGGGTCGGCCAAGGCGCGATAGGCGCGGCCCTGCGCGACGACCTCCACCGCTACCAGCGCACCGGGTTCGAGGCCACTCAGATCGACCTCGTCGACCACCGGCACGTCGATCGGGATGCGGTTGCGGATCAGCACGGCATCGTCCTGCTCGGCGATGACACCCGCGATCCGCCAGCCACGGTCCAGCGCCTCCGAGATGCTCCGTGCGGCCACTTCGAAATCCGTCGCGGAGTCGACGGAAACAATTGCGGGTTCGGTCATTACGTCGTCGGCCAGGTCGGCTAGCGGCACGTGACGGCCGACGGCCGACCCAGTTCCTGCCGGCGTTCTGGCGTCCGGTCTGCGCAGGCTACGTACCGGCGAGCGGGGTGACGATGCGGGCGGCAATGGCACCGTCGAGGTGTCCACAGGCCGGAGCGTAGGCAACAGAAGTGCCTCGACGGTCACGGCCGCGTCGACCTCCAACTTGTGCAGCAGCGCCGCCGCGCCCTCCAACGACTCCCGCGAGCCTTTTCGGCCCCGCGTGGGCGACTGGCCGTGGGCGATCGGTTCGACTGTGCCGCAATGGGTGCGAGCCAGCACGATCTCCGTGGTGTGGTTGCCGACGTCGACCCCGGCGACCAGGCCGCCCTCGACCGTCAACGCAGAAGGCCCCGACGGGCGTACACGACGGCGGCCTGCCCCACGAGCTCCGCACACCGCGCGGCACCGCGGGCCTCGAGCGACGCGCGCAACGCCTCTAGTTCTTCGGCGGTGGATCGATGCGGGCGTAACGCTTCGTAGAGATTCATGACCTCTTCGCCGTCGATTGTCGCCAATTCCGCTGCGCGCAGGAAGTTCTCGGCCAGCTGCGGGTTGCCGCCATTCTCGGCGACGGCGGCCTGATGCGCCAACGTCGCCGGATCCATCTGAAGGTCCGACAGCTGCAGTTTGCCGTCGACCGCCGCCTGCACGGTGAACTTGTCGTCGGTCATGTTCGCGTCGCCTTCACGGTGAGCGGTGGCTGGCCCGGTTCACAGAGTTCGCGCTCCAACGCAACAAGGGCGACGGTGCGCGCCTGGTAGCGGGCCGATATCGACTCGTCGGTGCCGCCGCCCAGTATCGGCACCGGCGCCATCCCCTTGGCGTGCCTGCCCGCGTTCTTACCCAGCTCGCGATACATCTTCGCGGTCAGCAGCGGCGCGACGCTGAAGAGTTCGAGGTTGGCTAGCGGCGCCAGATCTCGCCGGTGAATCAGCGCGGTTCCCTTGCCCTGCAGTCCAATTCCAATTCCAGAGCCCGACAGCCGGGCGGCGGTGAGGCCGATCATCCCGACGTCGATGGTCGACCGTACCCGCACCAGTCGTGACACGCAGCCTTCCTCCTCGAGGCCGGCCTCGATTTGGCGCAGCATCTCGCCGATCGTCAGGCCGCACAGGCTGAGCCAGATTGTGCGGCCGAACGCGGGCGAAAGCCCGATGCACACCTCGCGCGGATCGCTGCCCTGCTGCGCAGTCTCGACCGTGGCGATCGAGATGTGGTCGCGGTGCTCGCCTTGGTCGGCCGTCAACTCGGCGACGGTTCGCTCCTGCCTGATGTTGTCGATCTCGGCGCGTCGCTGTTCGGTGAGCGCGTAACCCGTTCCCGGTCCCGTGTAGTCATTCGGATCCGTGATCTTGGACAGCACGTGGAAGTTCTCGTCGAAGATCGCCGACGTCTGCAACTGGTCGCCGTGCAGGCGTTCACGGGTCAGACGCATGATCGCGTCGGCCTCTTCGTCGAAACCGGTCCGCTTCAGCGACGCGATCACGTCGAAGACCGTCAGCTGTTTGGCCTCGATCGCGGCGGCCGCCTCCGCCACCATCTTCGGATGTCCGGGCGACAGGTCACGGGAATCGTTTGCCACAACGACCTCGTCGATTCGGTCGTCGTCGTAGTCGGCAAGGCCGAGGTCACGGTAGACCGCCTGAACCGCGGTCGCGGCTCGCCGGCGTACCCGGGCGAGATGCTCTGCTGACACGGTGCGCAATCCCCCGTCTGCCGCCCAGTCGCGTTGCAGCACAAGGTAGTCGTCCATATCGTCGGCGTTGAAATTCGACAGCGCGAACGCGTTGTCATAGCGCGGGATCGAACCGAAGCCCGAGAAGATGAAGTCCGCGCCCGCAAGTAATACCGGCAGTGTGTGTGCGCTGCGGCGAATGTCGGATTCGGAGATCAGATTGTCGTTGCCCGCGCAGGATTCGAGATCACGCAGCATCACCATCAGGTTCTCTGCGAGCAGCTCCTTCATTCCCTCGGGCACCGACGACACCACGCCCACGCCGTCGATGCCGCCGTTCTGCACGCCTTGTGACCCCAACGCCCGCGCGAGCGAAACGCACCGCGACTCCAGATAGAGGATGGAGCACTTCTCGGCCGCACCCATCAGAACCTCGGCTCCGCCGCCGCTGGTGACCCTCATCTTCAGGCCGCGAGAGGCGTACGCGGAGGTCAGGATCGCTTTGGAGAATGGGGTGTCGTCGCCGTCGACGAACACCTGCTCGGTGCCGTAGATCGAGATCGTCTCGGCGTAGCTGGTCAGGCCACGCAGGCCGAGCCGCAGCTCCAGCGCCTCCTCGATCGAGCACTGCGCCATCGCTCCCGGAACGCCGACCTGGCTGCCGATCAGCAATGCGACCGCATTGGACGGCGCGTCGCCCAGCACCGGCACCGTCGTCTCGACCTCGCGGAATCCGTAGGCGACGGCGCTGGCCGCGTCGGCCGCGATGAGCAGAGGGTCGTCGAGTTGGTTGGTGACGTGCGCCTGGTTGCTCGGCGTTCTCCTGGCCCGCATCTTGCTCATCGCCATCTGCATCTCGACGGGGGTGAGCAGCGCGACGACGCGCGCCAGTTTGGCAGGGGTGGTGCCTCCGATCAGACGCACCACCTCGGCCCGGGGCACATTGACGTCAACGGTCATCCGTGCCAGCGCCGCGTCGTCGAGCGCCATGGCCTCGTCGGCCGCCTCCAGATCCAACCCGTATCGCGCGATGAACTCGTCGATGACGTCGAAGTCCTCGGCCGCCTTTCCGTCGAGTTCGACGACCGCGCCGTCGCGCACCACGAGCGACGGCTTGGGGTCGTACGGGCTGCGCATCGCAACCAGGCCGAGCTCTGGGCTGCGTGACGGAAAAACCGTCGAGGTTCACCGATTTCGCGTCGAGGACGCGCATCCGCCCGGAGTCGAGATCCCTTTCGCGCACGGGCGGATGACTCTCCTATTCTCGAACTTCGGTTTCGTCGTAGACGATCCGGCCGATCAGTTCGTAGCGCCGGGTGTCGCGGAACTTGAAGTATGTCGCCAGTGCGGCACCGAAGACGAACAATCCGACCACGATCCACGGTGTCAGCTTGAACAGCAGCGTGCCGGATGCGGCACCCGCGGCCGCCTCCTTGTGTTCCCACAGCAGGTAGACGACGTACAGCATGCCGATCCCGCCGAGCAGCGGGGCGAGGAATGTCTTGAACCAGTGCGCGCTGCTCGGGTGGTTCTTGTGGAAGTGGAAGAAGGCAATCAACCGCGAATGCGCACAGCGACTGGACGATCAGAATCGCCATCGTGCCGAGAATCGCTAGCAGCGTGTACAGATGCAGATACGGATCCATACCTGCGGCGAGGAACGCCAGCAATATCACCAGCGTGATTCCACTCTGCACCAACGACGCGATGTGCGGCGAGCCGTGCTTGGCATGCGTCGCGCCGAGGGTCTTCTGCATCCTCTTCGAGATGCCCTCCCGGCCAAGCGCGTACAGGTAGCGCGACGCGCAGTTGTGGAAGGCCATGCCGCACGCGAAAGATCCCGTGCACAGCAGGATGTTGAACATCGTGACCGCCCACTCGCCGTAGTACTCACGGACGGGCCCGAAGAAGATGTCGCCCGCCGTCGCGGCGTCCTGCGCGAGGTCGATGGATTGCTGCGGGCCGGTCCCTGCGACGGCCATCCACGAGACGAACACGTAGAACAGCCCGATGCCGACCACGCTGAGCATGGTGGCACGGGGCACGATTCGCTTGGGGTCGCGCGACTCCTCGCCGTACATCGCGGTCGACTCGAACCCCACCCAGGACCAGAAGGCGAAGAAGAGGCCCAGTCCCGCACTGGCTCCGACGATGCCTGCTGCGGGTTCGAACGCCCCGATCGGGTTGAGCGTCTCACTGACAGCGAAACCGTCGGGACCGCCGCCGTGGAACAAGCACCGCGAATGCACCCAGCGACAGCATGATGATCTCGGTCAGCAGGAAGACGCCCAGAACCTTGGCGGCGATGTTGATGTCGTAGTAGGCGAGGATCGCATTGAGCACCAACATCAGCAGGGCCGGGAGTATCCAGTGCACGTTGATGCCGAACAGCGAGCTGCATCAGGTTCTTGAAGAAGAACGAGAAGATCCCGATCAGCGACCCCTCGAAGACCACGTACGCCATGGTGATCAGCGCACCGCTGGCCAAGCCCACGATCCGGCCGAGCCCGTGGGCGATGTAGCCGTAAAAGGCGCCGGTGGCCGTGAGGTGCTTGGCCATGGTGGCGTAGCCGATGGCGAACAGTGACAGCACCACGGTGGCGACGATGTAGCCAGCGGGCGCGTGCGAACCATTTCCGAACCCGACAGCGATCGGTACGTTGCCGACCATTGCGGTGATCGGGGCGGCGGTGGCCACCGCCATGAACATCACGCCGATGATTCCGACGGCGTTCGCTTTCAGTCGCTGAACCTCGCCGGTGTTCTCGTTTTCGTCGCGGGCGATGACTTGGTCGGACATTCTGGACAGCCTTCCGAGCGGTCGACGGACGTCGCGGTGTGGTCCACGCCACAGCACGAACCTTAGGAGTTTGGCACTACCAATTAGCGATCGCAAGACCCAAATCGCAACCATTGACAGAAATGGTCCAGCCTTTTTATGGTGAGTGGTGCCTCAACTCCGCAGAGGAGCCGCATGTACGACTACGGCACTTTCTCGTTTGACTCCAAGACCGCAGGTGTTGGACCGGGCGAAGACGTTCTGGAACCCGGGCAAGACGCAATTCTGGATCGACGCAGGCATCGACCTGGTGATCGACCGCCGCGAGGGCTACTACCTGTGGGACATGAGCGGTCGCCGGCTGATCGACATGCACCTCAATGGCGGCACCTACAGCCTCGGGCACCGCAATCCCGAAGTGGTACAGGCTATTTCAGAGGCCACCGAGTACTTCGATGTCGGCAACCACCACTTTCCCTCGGTGGCGCGAACCGCGCTGGCGCAGAAGCTCGTCGAATCGGCCCCCGCATCGATCACCAAGGTGGTGTTCGGATCCGGTGGCGGCGAAGCGATCGACATCGCGATCAAAAGCGCACGTCATGCCACTCAGCGCCGCAAGATCGTCTCGATCGTCAAGGCCTATCACGGCCACACCGGGTTGGCGGTGGCCAGCGGGGATGACCGGTTCGCGAAGATCTTCCTATCCGACCGCCCCGACGAGTTCGTCCAGGTCCCGTTCGGCGATATCGGCGCGATGGAGCAGGCGCTGTCCGGTAACGATGTGGCCGCGGTCTTGATGGAGACGATTCCGGCGACTTACGGACTTCCCGCTGCCTCCGCCGGGATACCTCGAGGCGGTCAAGGATCTCACGGTCTCCTACGGTGCGCTCTACATCGCCGACGAGGTGCAGACCGGGCTGATGCGTACCGGTGAGATGTGGGCGATCACCAAGCACGGTATCGAACCGGACATCATCGTCACCGGTAAGGGACTGTCCGGCGGGATGTACCCGATCACCGCCGCGATGCTCAGCGACCGCGCCGCCCAGTGGCTCGACCAGGACGGCTTCGCGCACATCTCGACGTTCGGCGGCGCCGAACTCGGTTGTGTGGCAGGGATCAAGACGCTGGAGATCACCAGCCGACCCGAGGTCCGGTCGATGGTGCATTACATCGCCGAAGTGTTCGCCGACGGTCTGCGCCGCATCCAGAGCGACTACCCGGACTGGTTCATCGGAATCCGGCAGAACGGTGTGGTGATCGGCCTGGAGTTCGACCACCCCGAGGGCGCCAAGTTCGTGATGCGCGAACTCTACGAAAACGGAGTCTGGGCGATCTTCTCGACGCTGGATCCCCGTGTGCTGCAGTTCAAACCGGGCATCCTGCTGGGCCGCGACTTGTGCGAGGACGTGCTCGACCGCCTCGATGTCGCTGTGCGGCCATGCCCGCAAGGCTGCGACCGAACGGAGGCGGCTCATGACGACCATCGCAGCAGCCGGCCACCTGCTCGAGCGCGCCAGGTGGGCGGCCCGCGCCTACGCCGACTACGACCAGGCCGCAGTCTCGGCGATCGTCGGCGCGGTGGCCGACGCGGGGTACGCCGCGGCCGAACGGTTCGCCGAAGCCGCCGTCACCGAGACCGAGATGGGCGTCGCCGCGCACAAGGTCGATCAAGAACCGGGCGTGCTCGCGGGGCATCCTCGACCACTATCGCGGCGAGGATCTCGTGTCGCCGCGCATCGACACCGTCGCGCAAGATCGTCGAGATCCCCCGCCCCGCGGGCGTGGTGCTGGCGATCACCCCGACCACCAACCCGGTTTCCACCGTGTACTTCAAGGTCATCCTCGTCCCTGATGACGCGCAATGCCGTTGTGGTGGCCCCGCATCCGCGTGCCAAGCAATGCTCGGCCGACGCCGCGCGGGTGCTGGCCGAAGCCGCCGTCGACGCAGGGGCGCCCGACGGCATCGTCCAGGTGATCGACGAGCCGTCGATACCGCTTGG
Source organism: uncultured Actinomycetota bacterium (assembly GCA_963848855.1). Taxonomy (GTDB): domain Bacteria; phylum Actinomycetota; class Actinomycetes; order Mycobacteriales; family Mycobacteriaceae; genus Mycobacterium. The sequence continues at coordinate 1,016,302 of CAWKFL010000012.1, read as the reverse complement.
TCGAGGCGCTGATGGCCGACGAACGCACGGACGTCATCGTCGCAACGGGCGGCACCGGCGTGGTGCGCGCCGCGTACTCGTCGGGGAACCCGGCACTCGGGGTCGGGCCGGGCAATGTCCCGGTCTTCGTCGACGCCAGCGCCGACGTCAACGCCGCGGCACGACGCATCGTCGACAGCAAGGCATTCGACAACTCGGTGCTGTGCACGAACGAATCGGTGCTGATCGCCGAGGAATCCATCGCCGACACGCTGCAGCACGGCACTCACCCGCAACGGCGCGCACGTTCTCGATTCCGATGACGCGCAGCGACTGCGGGAGTTCATGTTCCCGTTCGGCCACCTGAACACCGATGTCGTCGGCCGTGACGCCGCCTGGATCGCCGGCCAGGCCGGACTGCGCGTCACCCCGAAGACGCGTGTGCTGATCGTCCCGTTCGAGCAACGTGGTCGACGAGGAGATGCTGACGCACGAGAAGCTATCGCCGGTTTTCGGGCATGACGACGGTCGCCGACGCCGAACGCGGTATTCGCGCCGCGCGGGCGGTAGTGCGCATCGGCGGCGTCGGGCATTCGGCCGCCATCCACAGTGAAAACCCCTCTGTCATAGCGGATTTCGCTGCCCAGGTACCGGTGCTGCGGGTGTCGGTCAACGTCGGCAACAGCACGGGCAGCTCCGGGCTGGAGACGAACCTGGCGCCCGTCGATGACGCTCGGCACCGGGTTCGTCGGCCGCAGTTCGACTCGGAGAGAACCTGCAGCCGCACAACCTGATGAACTGGACGCGAATCGCCTACAACAGCGATTCGGCGTGTCAACATGCCGAACTTCGCGGGGATCACGCCGTGGCGGTCGCCGACCGGGCCGGTGCCCGAGTACCCGCGCGCATCCAACGAGCGCGACACCGCACCGACACCACGCCATAACGACCACCCGGTTGTCGGCCGAACGCCCGAGCCGAGCCTGGACGCGCTGAGGGCCGAGCTGCGTCGACTGGTGGTCGAAGAACTCGCACAACTCATCAAGAGGTGAGCCGTGGCTGAACTGCGTTCCTTCATCTTCATCGATCGGCTGCAGCCGCAGACGATGTCATACCTGGGCACGTGGATCCGCGGTGCGCTGCCGCGGGCACACGCCGCCGCCCAGATCATCGAGGTGGCACCCGGCCTCGACATCGAGGGTATCACCGACGTCGCGCTCAAGCACGCCGACGTCAAGGCCGGGATCCTGGTGGTCGAGCGACAGTTCGGCTATCTCGAATTCCATGGCGAGACGGGTGCCGTCAAAGCCGCGGCCGACGCCGCGCTTGCAGGAGCTCGGCAAGGACGCGAGCGCCGCGGTGCGGCCCACCATCCTGGCCGCCCGCATCATCTCCAGCGTGGACCAACAGCACGCATTTCTGATCAACCGCAACAAGATCGGGTCGATGGTGCTGGCCGGTGAATCGCTGTTCGTGCTGGAGATCCAGCCCGCTTCGTACGCGATCCTGGCGACGAACGAGGCGGAGAAGGCTGCCGATATTAAGGTCGTCGACTACCGGATGATCGGCGCCACGGGCCGCGTCTACCTGTCGGGAACCGAAGCGGATGTCCGCCAGGCCGCCGCGGCCGCGCAGGACGCCCTCGCGCGGAGCGCGATATGACGCTCGACGGCGTCGACCTGCGCGCCCTGGTGCGCGAGGTGGTGCGTGATGCGGTCGCGGACCTAGCCACCCCACCGGCGGCCGCCAAGCAGAACGGCGCAGCGCCGACAGGGCCGCTCAACGGTGACCAGAAGGTACGCGAACGAGACCGTGCGATCACCACCGATAGCGACCTCGACGGTTTTGTCCGCCAGCTGCTCCGCCTGTTCGAAAACCCCAAGACCCGGGCCGATCTGCGCAGCGGCCGGTTGAGGTTTCGACTCGCCGGCGGCCCCGCGGGCCCACAGCCCGCCTCTCACCGCATCGATAGCGGCGCCGTCACAGAACGCCACGTCGTCGATATAGCCGCGTCCGGCGGCAGTCTGGTACTCGGACGCAAGGCAGTGACTCACGCCGCTGGCGAGGGAGAAGGCCCGCTCGCTCGGCGTCACAATCCACAAGGAGCGCAAATGATTTCGGCGACAGTCACCGGCCAGGTCTGGTCCACCCGCCGCATCGACGGGCTACCGCCGGGCGCCTTCCTGGAGGTCGAGCCGGACGGCTCCGGCTCGCGGCTGATCGCGTTCGACGTGCTCGGTAGCGGTGTGGGTGAGCGCGTGCTGATTGCGCAGGGGTCGGTCGCCGCAGGCTGGTTCACGGGCACACCACCTCCGGTCGATGCGCTCATCATCGGGTCCATCGACACCGACGCAGACGGGTAGCAATCCGCATCCCGCGAATACACAGTTAAAACAAGGAGAAACACAATGCCCAGCAACGCGATTGGAATGATCGAGACCAAGGGGTACGTCGCCGCGCTGGCGGCAGCCGACGCGATGGTCAAGGCGGCCAACGTCACCATCACCGACCGGCAACAGGTGGGCGACGGACTGGTCGCCGTCATCGTCACCGGTGAAGTCGGAGCGGTCAAGGCGGCCACCGAAGCAGGTGCCGAATCCGCGTCGCAGGTAGGTGAACTGATCAGCGTCCACGTGATCCCTCGCCCGCACAGCGAGCTCGGCACGCACTTCGCCGTCTTCGCCACCGACTAGTTCTCCGCGTTATGACGACGGCAGCGCAGTCCGACTCGGTGACGCGCACCGACATCCGCGTCTATCTCCTTGTGGAGGACCTGCAACGGCAGTTCGCCGCCTACCTCGGAACACCGACGCGGGCCACGGGGATATCCGCCGTATGAGGGCGAGCACGCGCTGATCGTCGAGGTGTCCCCCGCCCTGGCGATCGAGCGGGTGATCGACCTCGCTTTGCGCGAGGTGCCGGGCGTCCAGCCCGGAATCCTCTATGTGGAGCGGCAATTCGGCGTGCTCGAGGTCCACTCCAGCGACCTGTCGGAAGTACGTCGCGCCGGCGAAGCGATCCTGCAGGGCACCGGCAACAAGGCGGCCGACCAACTGCGGCCACGCGTGCTGTTCCACGACATCATCGAAGACATCACCGATCAGCACGCGGTGATCCTCAACCGCAACCGCCAGGCCTCGATGATCCTGCCGGGACAGGCCCTGCTGGTCTACGAGATGACGCCGGCGCTGTTCGCTGCCGTCGCCGCCAACGAGGCCGAACGAGTGGCCCCGGGCCTCACTATTGTCGATGTGCAGATGATCGGAGCCGCAGGCCGGCTCTACATCGGCGGCAGCACCAAGGACGTCACCACGGCGAGGGACCGGATCACCGAGGTGTTGGCCGGAATCGAGGGACGCGACCACTGATGGGCGATTCCAACGGCGTGATCTCCGACGACGTGCACGTCGCCGAACGCGCGCTCGCGGAGTACGAATTGCCTCCGAATTCGACGCTGCGACTGCTGAACCTGTCGGAGAACGCCACATACGCCGTCGAGGACGCCGACCACCGGCAGCACGGTCGATCCTGCGGGTGCACCGGCAGAACTACCACCTGCCGCACCAGATCGAATCCGAACTCGACTGGCTCGACGCACTTGCGCGCGCGACAGCGATATCACCGTGCCGACCGTGCTGCCCGCCGCGGACGGCCGCCGCGTGGTGACGGTGCAGTGTCAACGGAACCGACCGGCACGTCGTGCATTTCGCCATGGTCGCCGGCGCGGAGCCTGACGAGCAGACCGTCACCGTCGAGCGACTTCCACACCCTGGGGCAGATAACCGCCGCGCTGCACGAGCATTCGCACTCCTGGACCCGCCCTGCCGGGTTCAGCCGGTTCGCCTGGGACTGGGAGCACAGCCTCGGCGCAGAGGGCCGCGTGGGGACGCTGGCAGGACGCCGACGGCGTCGGCGCCGACGAACATCAGCTTCTGCAGCGTGCCGAACAACTCCTGTTGCGAGCGCCTGCAAAGCTACGGATCCGGGCCGGACCGGTTCGGCCTGATCCACGCCGACCTGCGGCTTGGCCAACCTGCTCGTCGACGGATCGACGATCACCGTCATCGACTTCGACGATTGCGGATTCGGTTGGTTCTTCTACGATTTCGGCACCGCGGTCTCGTTCATCGAAGACGACCCGGCGCTGCCGCGAATGGCAGGACTCCTGGGTCACCGGCTACCGCACCCGCCGATCGATCGCCGCCGCCGACGAAGACATGCTGGCGTCGTTCGTGCTGCTGCGCAGGCTGATGTTGTTGGCATGGATGGGAACGCACAGCCATTCCAAGGAATCGCGCACCAAGGCGATCACGTACGCCGAGGGCAGCTGCACCCTCGCCGAGCGGTATCTCAGTTCCAACGGCCATCGTCTGGCCTGACCAAAGGAAATCTCACATGTTCACCTCACTTCAAGGCCGATCCGCCATCGTCACCGGCGGCAGCAAGGGAATCGGCCGCGGTATCGCCGAAACCTTTGCCGCCGCAGGCGTCAACGTGCTGGTGACCGCGCGAACCCAGGCCGACGTGGACGCGACCGTGGCGGCCCTCGGGGAGCATCCCGGGCAAGTCAGCGGCTTGAGCGCCGATGTGACGAACCCGGACGATTGCCGACGCGCGGTCGACACCGCCATCGAGCGACACGGCGGCTTGGACATCGTCTGCGCCAACGCCGGCATCTTCCCATCGGGCAGGCTCGAAGACCTGACGCCCGAGGACATCGAGCAGGTGCTCGCGGTGAACTTCAAGGGCACGGTGTTCGTCATTCAGGCCGCGCTTGGACGCACTGACCGCCAGCGGCCACGGCCGGGTGATCATCACGTCGTCGATCACCGGACCCATCACCGGCTACCCCGGGCTGGTCGCATTACGGGGCGAGCAAGGCGGCCCAGCTCGGCTTCCTGCGGACCGCGGCAATGGAGCTGGCGCCGAAGCAGATCACCATCAATGCGGTGCTGCCGGGCAACATCGTCACTGAAGGCCTGATCGAAATGGGCCAGGAATACATGGACCAAATGGCCGCCTCGATTCCCGCGGGGCGGCTCGGCAGTGTCGCCGACATCGGGAACGCTGCACTGTTCTTCGCCACCGACGAGGCCGCCTACATCACGGGTCAGACGCTCGTCGTGGACGGCGGCCAGATCCTGCCGGAGTCCAGCCAGGCACTCGCCGAGGCGTAGCGTCCGTTAGAATTGGTTGTACCAAATCGACGGGAAGGAGCGCCGGTGCCGACGCCAAGCGAGGAGTTGCGGCGCCGGATCGTTGCCGATATCAACGCGGGCGACCCCGGTTCGAAGCTCGGCAGCGAGCGCGACCTTGCCGAGCGCTACAAGCACCAGCCGCTCCAGTCTGCGCCAGGTGCTGGCGGCGCTGGAAGAAGCGGGTCTGGTCCATCGGGTGATCGGCCGATCGGGCGGCATCTTCATCAGCCACGGCCAGGTGCAACGCAGTCTGTCCGACGTCGTCGGCGTGCCCGCCTTTCTCGCCAACCAGGGCTACGTGGCGGGAACCCGGGTGATCTCCACGAAGATCGCCGACGGCCGACCGCGCCACCCAGAAGGCATTGCGCATCGGCGCAGACGACTTCGTCGTCGAGATCCAGCGGGTCCGCCTTGCCGACGGCTCTCCCATCTCGCTGGAGCTCGCGCAGTTTCCGGCCGACGCCTTTCCGGGATTGCTCGAACAACAGCTCGGCGGATCGATCTACGAAATCCTGGAGACGCACTACGGTCTCGTCACCACCCGCGCCGAGGAGCGGATCGAGGCGGTCAACGCCACGCCTGACCGAAGCCTCGCTGTTGGGGATAAAGCCCAAGTCGGCGCTGCTGCTCATCACCCGCGTCACCTACGACCAGCACGGAATCTCCGTGCGAGTTCTCCCGAGACCTGTTCCGGGGCGACCGCACGCGTCTCGCGGTCACCGTGCAGGGACATGGCGTCGGAATTCAATCGCCCGTCGACACTGCCGTCGGTGGCGCTGCAGAAGCAGGAAGCCAGAACCAAGGCAGGCTGACGTATGACATTTCGGGCGTGACCGCAGGCAGGTTCGCGCCCAGCCCGTCGGCCGACCTGCACATCGGCAATCTGCGCACCGCCGTGCTCGCGTGGCTGTTCGCCCGCTCGACCGGCCGCCGCTTCCTGATGCGCGTCGAAGACCTCGACGACCGCACCCACTCCGACATCGCCGACCGCCAGCTCGACGATCTCGCCGCGATCGGGCTGACGTGGGACGAGCCAGGCCGAATGGCAGTCCGAGCACCCGCAGCGCTACGACGCCGTCGTCGACGACCTCGCCGCGCGCGGACTGCTGTACGAATGTTATTGCAGCCGAAGGGATATCGCGCAGGCACCGCGGGCGCCGCATGCCCCGCAGGGCGCGTATCCGGGAACCTGCCGCGAGCTGACCGATGCCGAGCGCGAGGCGCGCCGCGGCGAAACGGGCCGACCGCCTGCCCTGCGACTGCGCACCGACACGTTCGTGCATACGGTCCACGACCTTCTGCACGGCGAGTACACCGGCATCGTCGACGATTTCGTCGTTCGGCGCGGCGACGGGGTCGCGGCCTACAACCTCGCAGTGGTGGTCGACGACGCCGCACAGGGCATCGACCAGGTGGTGCGCGGTGATGACCTGCTGTCGTCGTCGCCACGGCAGGCCTACCTTGCGCAGCTGCTCGGCTATCCGGAGCCGACGTACGCACATGTCGCGCTGGTGCTCAACGAGGACGGTGCGCGGCTGGCCAAGCGCGACGGTGCCGTGACGCTCGCCGAGATCGGCGTGCAACGGGCGCTGACACAGATCGCCGAGTCGCTGGGCTACACCGTGACGACACCCGAGCAGATGCTCACGCAGTTCAAACCCGCTGCGCTGCCGCGCGAACCGTGGATATATCAGCCGAGCTGAGCAGAACTCTTGGTGATCACCCGGCGGCTTGCTAGCGTCCGCCGGTGCCCCATCTACGAAGATCCCTGCTCGCTGTCTTGCTTCTGGCCGCGCTGGTGCTCACGGCGTGTGGCTCCTCGGGCGGCGACGGCGAGAATCCGGTGTCCTCCTCGGGCGTGCTGCGCGTCGGGACGGAAGGCGTCTACTCGCCGTTCAGCTACCACGATCCGGCCACCGGTGAACTCATCGGTTACGACGTCGACGTAGCACGGGCGGTCGGCGAAAAGCTCGGTGTGAAGGTCGAATTCGTCGAAACGCCGTGGGACGCGATCTTCGCCGCCCTCGAAGCCGACCGTTTCGACGTCGTCGCCAACGAGGTAACGATCAACGACGAACGCAAGCAGAAGTACGACCTGTCGAAGCCGTACTCGGTCGGCGAGGGCGTCATCGTCACCCGCACCGACGACAACTCGATCAAGTCACTCGCCGACATCAAGGGCAAGGTCGCGGGTGAGACGGCCACCAGCAACTGGGCAGAGGTCGCACGCGACAACGGAGCTCGCGTCGAGGCCGTCGAGGGCTTCACCCAGGCCATCAAACTGCTCAACCAGGGGCGCGTCGACCTGGTGATCAACGACAGCATCGCCGTGTACGCGTATCTCGCCGAGACGGGCGACACGTCGGTCAAGATCGCCGGAAACACCGGGGAGAAGAGCGAGCAGGGCTTCGCGGCCCGCAAGAACAGCGGGCTACTACCCGATCTGAACAAGGCGCTCGACGAGTTGCGCGCCGACGGCACGCTGGCCGAGATCTCGAAGAAATACCTCAAGGCCGACGCGTCGGGCGGCCCGGAGCCGGTGTCGACGTGGCAGCTGATTCTCAACAGCCTGGGGCCGCTGGCCAAGGCGGCGATCACGATGACGATTCCGCTGACGGTGATCAGCTTCGTGATCGGCCTCGCGATCGCGCTGGCGGTGGCGCTGGCCCGGCTGTCGTCGAACGTGATCCTCACCAACATCGCGCGGTTCTACATCTCGGTCATCCGCGGCACTCCGCTGCTGGTGCAGCTGTTCATCGTGTTCTACGCGCTGCCGGAGTTGGGGGTGAAGATCGAACCCTTCCCGGCGGCGGTCATCGCCTTCTCCCTCAATGTCGGCGGCTACGCCGCGGAGATCATCCGGGCCGCGATCCTGAGCATTCCCAAGGGCCAATGGGAAGCGGCCGAGACCATCGGCCTGAACTACGTCGGCTCGTTGCGCCGAATCGTTTTGCCGCAGGCCACCCGGGTCGCGGTGCCGCCGCTGTCGAACACCTTGATCTCACTGGTCAAGGACACCTCGCTGGCGTCGACCATCCTGGTGACCGAGCTGTTGCGACAGGCCCAGATCATCGCGGCGCCGAGGTTCGAGTTCTTCGCGTTGTACGGCACGGCCGCGGTGTACTACTGGGTCATCTGCTTGGTGCTCTCGTTCGGTCAGGCCCGCATTGAACACCGGCTGGAAAGGTATGTGGCGCGATGACAGAGCCAAGTGAAAACAGGATCGTCGCCGAGGGTGTGCACAAGGCCTTCGGGGATAACGAAGTGCTCAAAGGTGTTTCGTTCACGGTGCCGCGGGGCACGGCGACCACCGTCATCGGTCCGTCGGGTTCTGGGAAGACGACGCTGCTGCGGGCGTTGAACGCGCTCGACGTGGCGGACGCCGGAGTGGTCCGTGTCGGCGACGTCGAGATCGACTTCTCCAAGCCGGTGCCAGAGGATCAACTGCGGCGCTACCGGGCGCAGAGCGGGTTCGTGTTCCAGTCGCACAACCTGTTTCCGCACAAGACGGTGCTCGAGAACGTCACCGAAGGTCCGGTGTTCGTGCAGAAACGCCCGAAGGCAGAGGCCGAGGCCGATGCCGTCGAGCTGTTGGAGCAGGTCGGACTCGCCGAAAAGCGCGACCAGTACCCGTATCAGCTCTCGGGCGGCCAGCAGCAGCGGGTCGGCATTGCGCGAGCGCTCGCACTGAAACCGAAGGTGGTGCTGTTCGACGAGCCGACGTCTGCGCTGGACCCCGAGCTCGTCGGCGAGGTGTTGTCGGTGATCAAGGATCTCGCCGTCGAGGGCTGGACGTTGGTGATCGTCACGCACGAAATCCAGTTCGCCAGGCAGGTTTCCGATCAGGTGCTGTTCACCGATCGCGGCGTGATCCTGGAGAAGGGTCCGCCGAGCGAGGTGATCGGCAACCCGAAGGAAGAGCGCACCCGCCAGTTCCTGGAGCGAATTCTCAACCCGTTGTAGAGGCGTCGAGCAGCTCGTTGCGGAACAGCGGGTGTGCGATCGCCGCGAGCGCCGCGCCGCGTTCGGCGACCGTCTTGCCCTCGAGTTCGACGGCACCGTACTCGGTGACAATCACGTCGACCTGATGACGCGGCGTAGTGATCACAACGCCGGGGCCGAAGCATGGCACGATCCGCGATTGCAACACGCCGTCCTTCTCGAATGTCGAGGGGAGGCAGATGAGCGAGCGGTCCGACAGCTCGAGCCCCGCACCGGCCACGAAGTCCTCGGCGCCGCCGACCCCGCTGAACTGGTCGCCCGAGATCGTATCGGCGACGACCTGACCGTGAATGTCGATCGCGAGCGCGCCGTTGATCGTGACCATGTCGTTGTTGGCAGCGATCACCTCCGGTGCGTTGACGATCTCGACCGGGAGGAACGCGATATCCGAGTTCTGGTCCAGCCATTCGTAGAGCTCGGCGGACCCGAACGCGAACGTCGTTACGCTCACACCGTCGTACTGGCCCTTGCGAGCATTGGAGACCTTGCCTGCGCGGTGCAACCGCATGCAGCCGTCGGTGAACATCTCGCTGTGCAACCCGTAGTCGCCCCCGTCGCCCTCAGCGAGCAGCGTGGCGATCTGGCTCGGAATCGAACCGATCCCGGTCTGCAACGTCGCCCCGGACGAAATGTAGGCCACGGCGTGCCGCGCGATCGCCTGATCGACCTCGGTCGGCGGCACTGCGCCTCCGGGCAGGGCAATCGGCGCGTCGCTCGACGGGACGAGGATGTCGATCTCGTCGACGTGCAGCGCGTGGCGATGACGCTCGCCGAGCCCGAACGTCCGCGGGTATGCGTCTGAGACCTCGACGACGAGCAGGCGTCCGGGATCGGCACCCGCACGGCGCAATTCGCCAATCGTGCCACCCGCATGAAGCGACAGGGAGCACCAGCCGTCGTCGTCTGGCGGCGTCGCGACCGTCGTCATCACGCGGGGCGACTGGCGCTCGAGCAGCGGGCCGAAGCGACGGAAGTCCGCGGGCGCGTACTCAACGTTTGCGCCCATGCCCTTCAGCGCCCGCTCGATCGGACCGAAGAAACCCGACACGTAACGAACTCCCGGTCGCGAGAACAACTCGGTGCCGACCGCGAGTAGCGCACCGTAGACGCGCAGCTCTGTCCAGTCCTCACGCTCGCCCAGCGCGCGCATGAACGCAGGTGGCTGGCCAGGGCCGAGGGGCATCCCCAACGTGTCGGCAGTCTCGAGCCGCGCGGCGGCCTGCTCGGCGGTGAGCTCCTCTGGCATGGCGTTCAGAGTAGTTGCGGCCGCGAGGCTGGGCGTCGAATGTCGGCTTGATGCGCGTCGATCGGCAATTCGCGTGACATAACCCGACACTCGCGCCGCGATGAGAAGGTGGCACCATGGACCAAACACGCCATGAAGCGGATGTGATCATCGTCGGGGCGGGGCTCTCGGGCTTGATTGCGGCGCGCAAGGTGCTCGAAGCGGGACTGACGCCGCTGGTTTTGGAGGCCGAGGAACGTGTCGGCGGGCGCATCCTCACCGAGGAGGTGCTGCCGGGGATTCCCGTCGAGCTCGGCGCCCAATGGATCGGTGACACGCACGAACGAATGTTCCGGCTGGCCGCAGAACTCGGGGTCGAAACCTTCCCGCAATATGACGAGGGCGAAACCTCTTACGAGATGGTCGGTTCCGGTGTGTTGCGGGAGAAGGAGTTTCACGCCAAGTTCGCTTCGGAGTTGAAGGAACTCGAACTGGTGCTGCGCCGGCTCGACGTGCTGGCCACCGAGGTACCCGTCGAAGCGCCGTGGTCGGCCCCACGCGCGCTCGAGTGGGACGCCGTCACCGCGGGCGCCTGGTATGACGCGCAGGGGCTTTCGCCGGTGGCCCGCAACCTGTTGGAGATCTGCACGGTCGGAATCCTCGCGGTACCCACCGCGGAGGTCTCGTTCCTGCATCTGTTGTTCACCATCCAGACCTGCGGTGTGACGTCGGAGTTGTTCGCCGAATCCGAGGGCGGCGCCCAGACCACGCGCTTCATCGGCGGCACCAGCGAGATCCCGCGACGACTGGCTGCGCTGATCACCGACCACATCGTGCTCAATGTCCCGGTCCAGGTGATCGAGCACAGCTCCGACAGCGTGGTTGTGCACTGCCGTGGCGGGCTGGTGGCGCGCGGCCGCCGGGTGATCGTCGCGATATCGCCGACGCTGGCCGGGCGGATCATGTACGACCCGCCGCTTCCCGGGATCCGCGATCAGCTCACCCAGCGGCTGCCGAACGGTTCGGCGATGAAGGCGTTCTTCATCTACGACGAACCGTTCTGGCGCAACGACGGATTCAACGGCCAGCTCATCTCCGACGTCGGCCCTGCGCGAATGTCCAACGACACGTGTATCCCCGGCAACGACCATGGCGTGATCCTGCTGTTCCTCGAGGGCGACCAGGCCCGCACGTACGGCCGCATCCCCGAGGCCGAACGTCGTGAGGCGTTGACGGCAGAGCTTGTGCGCCACTTCGGCAGTGCGGCAGCCGAACCCAAGTTCTACATAGACGGCGAGTGGTCGGAACGGCAGTGGACCCGCGGCTGCTACAACGCCAACCACGGCCCGCACGTCTGGACCACCTACGGGCCTGCCCTCACCACGCCCATCGGCGTGATCCACTGGGCGTCAACTGATACCGCCACCTATTGGAGCGCCTACATGGAAGGCGCGGTCGACGCGGGCGAGCGGGCAGCGCAGGCGGTCGTCGCCGAGTTGACGTGATAGCCCGTCGCCGAATCGTGATAGCCCGTCGCCGAGATCGACGTTTTGGCGGGGTTTACCCGCACTTTCTCGCCCGTTTGTCCGTTTGGGAGTAGTTGGAGGTAGTTAGACGGCGACGGGGAGGCTGGCCATGCCCCGCAGCGTCAGATTGGGCTTGTACAGCGTCTCTCCGTCGAGCCTGGCATGCGGGAAACGTGCCGTCACCGCAGACAGCGCGACGGTGGCCTCCAGCCGCGCCAACGGTGCACCGAGGCAGAAGTGCGGACCCTTACCGAACGCCAGGTGACGATTGTTCTCACGGTCCGGATCGAATTCGTCGGGACGCTCGAACGCCGCAGGGTCGTGATGCGCCGCGGCCAGCAGCAGCATCATGACATCACCCTTCGGCACCTTGGCCTCACCAATTGTCATGTCGTCAGCGGCAATTCGGCCCATCAACTGCACCGGCGGGTCATATCGCAGTGTCTCCTCGACCACCGCGGAGGCGCGCTGCGGATCGGCGGCCAGCGCCGTCCACTGTGACGGGTGACGTAACATCGCCAGGATCGCATTGGCGATGAGGTTCACGGTGGTCTCGTGCCCCGCGACGAGCAGGAGGTTGCACGTCGCGACGATCTCCTCCTCGGTCAGCTGATCGCCCGACTCCTCGACGTGGATCAGCCCCGACATCAGATCGTCACCAGGTTCGCGGCGCCGCCGCGCGATGAGTTCTCGCAGGTACCCGCGCAGCCACATACCGGCCTGCACCATCTCGTCGAAGCTATCGGGAGCTTCACCGGTGAACGAAATGACCGGATCCAGCGCGGCAGCCAGCAGCGCGGAGGCGTGACTGAACTGCGGCTCGTCCTCGATCGGCACGCCGAGCAGACGGCAGATCACCGCGACCGGGAGCGGATACGCCAGATCGGGTATCGCATCGAAGGAGCCCCGCTCGGCCACGCCGTCGAGCAATCCATCGACCAGCGCCGTGATGTCGGGTTCGAGCGCCTTGACCACCTTCGGCACGAACGCCTTGCTGACCAGCTTGCGCAGCCGCGTGTGGTCGGGCGGATCGAGAAACAGGAACCCCGGCGGACCGATCGGCCTTGCCTCCGCACCCTCGGCGATCTCACGCTGCGCCGCGGTCGACTTGAGCCGATCGCTGGCCGACGACGCATGACGCAGCACGTCGTCGCAGTCCTGAAACGTCGAAAACACGTTCAGCGTCATCCCCGGCAGCTGCAATGGCCCGCTCTCGCGGATCTGTTCGTAGACGGGATACGGGTCGGCACGATTCGACGGATCCAGAAGTTGCAGCAGGAGCGCTTGCGAGTCCGCTGTCGTCGTCATCTATTTATTGTGCACGCGTCGAGTAGTACCGGCCCAGGACGTGGGCCCGCACCTCCTCGAACTCCCCCGCCCTGATCGCGGCGCGAATCTGGTCGACCAGCCTGACCACGAATCGCTCGTTGTGGATAGTGGCCAGCGTCTTCCCGAGGATCTCGCGTGCCTTGAACAGGTGGTGCAAGTAGGCGCGCGTGTAGTGGGCGCACGTGTAGCAGTCGCAGTCTGCGTCGATGGGCGTGAAGTCTCTGCGATAACGGGAGCCGGTGATGTTGTAGCGCCCCGTCGCCGAGTACACGGCGGCATTGCGCGCGACGCGCGACGGCGACACGCAATCAAAGGTGTCGGCCCCCGCAGCCACCGCCTCGAACAGATCGTCGGGCTCGCTGATGCCGAGCAGATGGCGCGGCTTGTCCGCGGGCAGTTCGCTGCTGACCCATTCGACGATCGTGGCGAGGTTCTGCTTTTCCAGCGCCCCGCCGATGCCGTAGCCGTCGAACCCGCGTCCGTCCTCGCCGGTGATCTGCGTCAGCCCGCGGGCGGCCTGCCGGCGGAGATCCTCGTACTGGGCACCCTGCACGACGCCGAACAACGCCTGCGGCGGTTTCTCCGGATGCGCCGCGGTCAGCCGCTGATGTTCGAGCAGGCACCGCACCGCCCACTCGTGGGTCCGCTGAACCGACTTCTCCTGGTAGCCACGCGTATTCACCAGCGTGGTGAGTTCGTCGAACGCGAAGATGATGTCCGCGCCGAGCTGATGCTGAATGCCGATCGACACCTCAGGGGTGAACCGATGCGTCGACCCGTCGAGGTGCGACCTAAACGTCACCCCGTCGTCGTCGACATGGGCCAGGCGCTCCTTGCCTTTCGCGATGATGTCGTCGGCCTGGACGCGCTCGGTGTCCATCGCCAACACCTTGCGGAAACCGGCACCGAGCGAGAGCACCTGAAATCCGCCGCTGTCGGTGAACGTCGGACCCGGCCAGTTCATGAAGGCCCCGAGTCCGCCTGCCTGCTCGACGATCTCGGCGCCCGGCTGCAGATACAGGTGATAGGCGTTGGCCAGAACAGCTTGTGCGCCAAGCTCTTTCATGGTTTCAGGCAGAACCGCCTTGATCGTAGCCTGGGTGCCGACGGCGATGAACGCCGGAGTGTGGATGTCGCCGTGCGGCGTGCGGATCACGCCTGCGCGACCGAGACTGCGGGGCAGTTCGGCGTCAACGCTGAAGAACGGGACCGACGAGTCTCTCGGACGAGGAGTATTCGGCACCGTCACGCCGTAGATTCTGCACTGTGCGATATCGAGTGGTGTTCGCAGCGGTGGCAATCACCGTGCTCGCCGGGTGTTCGTCGGGACCGCCCGAACTCGAACTCGCTCCGGGCCAGCTAGTGGCGGGCACCGCCCAGGTGACCGTCGACGGTCAGAGTTCCGGCACTACAGATGCGGTGCAGTGCACGCCCGCCGGCACGCTGACCACCATCGTCACCGGCGATCAGACCGCGGGCGTTACGGCGATGGTGTCCAACAAGGACGAGCTCACCGCCGAATCCGTCAGCATCAACAACCTCGGCGGCTTCACCGGCAGCTACAACGCCGGCCTTGGCGGAGAAGCGAAGGTAACCATGTCCGGTCGCACCTACGACATCACGGGAACAGCCGACGGATTCAAGACCGACAACCCCAGCTTCCGGGCCTCCGGCACGTTCGCCATCAAGGTGTCCTGTTGACGGCGGCGTGGTTTCAGCAGGCCCACGCGGTCTGAGGAAGCCCGCGGCGCAACTGGCGGAACCCTTCGCGAAATGCGGCGACCAACGAATCCCGCAACGCCGCAGCGTCCAATGGCCTGTCGATGTGCAACTCCATCGCCGAACGGCACACCGCGTTGGTGGCCTGGTAGACGAGCCGGGGATAGAGGTCGACGGTCGGGTCGGTGCCTGTCCGCCTTGCGATTTCGGACAGCAGCGGGTCGGAAGTGCTGTCGTGGACGGCGACGTGACGGGCGACCAACGAAGGATGCTGAGCCATCAGCCGATTCACCGCGATCATCATGTCGAAAACCCCATCCGACTCGACAGAGTCGACCATGACCGCTTCGAGTGAGTCGAGAATCGGCTCGTGGGGATCGCGTTCTGCGAACGCATCGACCAGGCCCGCCACGATCTTCTCAAGCACGAACAGGATGGCGTCTTCCTTGTTGGCGAAGTAGTTGTGGAACGTCCTGGTCGAGACGTCGGCAGCGCCAGCTATCGCCTCGGCGGTGGCGCCGTGCAGGCCGCGTTCGAGCGCCAGCTCCAGCGCCGCGTGCTCAGCGCGTCCTTCGTCGCCGACTTCTTGCGTTCCCGCAGCCCAACCGCCATAAATTCAAGCATGCTGGATCTTGCAGAACCGTGCAATGTTGCTTGATCTGTCATATTGACGAAGACGTCATCTGCCGGCAACCTCGCTACCCCCGAATATTGCGCAGGCAAATTTTCGAGCAAATGCGTGTCCGGTGCAAGGGGGCAACACATACTGGCCCAGATGATCCGCCGATCTTGACGGGTCACGACAACGCAAAGGAGAACGTGGTGAAGCGTGGGTTCCTGGTCGCCATCGGCGGCGCTGCGATCGTCATTGCCGGTCTGTCCGGATGTTCGTCGGACGACAAGTCGTCCGAGAGCGCGACGACCTCTGCGGCGGAGACCTCGGCGGCGGAGACAACCACTGAAGCAGGGACCGCCAGCGCGACCGCGGCACCAAGCGGCGGCAACACCAAGGTCACGATCGACGGCCAGGATCAGGGCGTTCAAGGCACCGTCGTGTGCAGCACGATGGGCGGAAACATGAACATCGCGATCGGCGACGCGGCAACCGGCATCGCCGTCGTGCTCACCTCCGACGGTTCCACCGTGCAGTCCGTGGGCCTCGGCAACGTCAACAACGTGACCCTCGGCTATCAGCAGGGCACCGGCCAGGGTGACGCCAAGGCCGAGGTGGACGGCAAGGACTACAAGATCTCCGGCAACGCGACCGGCGTGGACATGGCCAACCCCTTGCAGCCGGTGAACAAGCCGTTCGAGATCGAGGTCACCTGCCCGTAATCCCGCGAAACTGCCTTTGACACGACGGCCGCGTCCCACACGGGCGCCGCCGTTGTTCGTGCCAGAAGCTCAGGCGGGCAGCCGGTATCCGCCCGCAGCCTGCCGCAGTTGCCAGATCTGCGCCGGGCAGAGCTCGTTGACGGCCTGGTTGATCAGGTAGGCGCCCTGGTAGTAGTCCGCGGTATTGAAGTCCGCCTTCACCTGATCGACGAGTTGCGCGTAGCCCATCTTCGATGCGACCCGATCGCAGACGCTGTAGCCGTAGCCGAGCGCGGCGTCGGCGTTCGGGAAGTTGTAGCCGGGCCGGACGTGCACGTTCACCAGATACGCCACCTGGTCGGCGCTGGCCGTCGGCGCGGCAACCAACGCAGCCGCCGACAACACTCCCGCCAGCAATCCGCAGGCCAGCGCTCTCATGGTTGGTGACCCTACGCGACAAAGTGCACACAGGCGGCCGAAAGATCCCTACCCTAAGCTCCATGAAGCTCATGGCTGCACTAGTGCTCGCTGGCGGATTCATCGCGGCACCATTGGCCGTCACGCCTAGCGCGGTGGCGCTGCCGCCAGGGACTTGCGACGGCGCCGACTGCGTCACTTACGTCGACCGCACCGCAACGCTTGGCGCGCCATGCGTACCCGGCAGCCGGTACGTTTTCGGGTTGGACTCGTCGGGCGCGACGCTCATGTGCGCCTCGACTCGGACGTGGGAGCAGTCGCCTCCGTTGGTCGGTATGCGGACCCTCAGATCGCAGTGCGGCCACGCGACCGGCGTGGCGCAGACCCCCGACGGCCAGCCCCTCAGCTGTATCGGTGGCGCGTGGAGTTCCGACTACAGCAGGATCTATTACTGAGGGCGCCTGAAACCGGTGTGACTGCGAATCAACGGCAGTGACGCCGCGGTCGCGAAGCCGGGCGGTGCGTCGCACACCGCAGACACCGCGTTGAGAATCTGCATCGCCGTCGCCACGCTGGCCGACCGCACATGTTCTTCCATCGACGCCGCAAGAGTGAAGCTGGCGAGCGCGAAGAAGTGTGCCCGCATGGAGGGGTCGCCGTCGATGGTCAGCGTCCAGCCGTCTTTGGGCGTGGGCCAATGGCGGGGATACTCACCGCCGACCGTCCACAGCGTTTCGATCTCGATGAGCGGATCACCGTTACGCACGCCGGTCCAGTTCCAGCGTTGTCCCGCAGTGGTTCCCGCGGGCAGTAGCCGATCGAAGATCTGATGGTCTTCGATGGCGGGGACGGCCTCCACCGTCGCGGTTACTTCGTCGATGTCGGCGTCCAGGGCATCGGCCAGAAACCACACCTGCTCGGTGAAGATCGAGCAGTTGAAGGCCAGGAACTCGTTGGTGTTCGGGTTGATGGCTTCGACGGGTTGACCGAATGCCATGTTGTCGAATGTGATTCCCGTACTTTCGTACACCGTCCAGTCGGCGCGCTCCTGCAAGGTGATCTTGTCGATGATGCGGCTCATACCGGACAGCGCCAGGGGCAGTACACCCGAGAGGTTGCCGGGATTCAGCCCGCTGCCATGCACCGAGCTGGCGCCCTGCAGGCATGCGTCGAGAAACCGTTCACGTTCGGCAGCGTCGCGGCGCTCCGGATGAAACAAAAAGGCGGTGGTGGCAACGTTTTGCCGCTCCGCAGCAACGCGCATACATCATCGATGTGGGCCGTCCGCGGGACGTAGAGCACACAGTCGGCTCGCGTCGACAGTATCTGTCCACGTCGGTGGTCGCGGCCACCCCGATAAAGTCGCGACCGACCAGCGTGCCGATGTCGACACCATGCTTGGCTCCGGAATACACACGTGCACCGACGATTTCGAGGTCGTGGCGGTAATCGAGGATGGTGATGATCAGCTCGGTGCCCACCGTGCCGGTGCCCCGCACAATCACTCGGCGGGTGGTCATGCGAGGAACCGTTCGACGTAGGGCGCGAACCGGGCGCGCAGTTCGCCCTTGTCGAGGCCGAACATCTCGCACGACGTCTCGACCCTGCCGAGACGCCCACGCTGATGATCCGCCAGGTATGCGGCCATCGCGGAGCGGGCGTCGTCGGTCACCGGCTCGCCGGCCAACGCAAGCACCTCCTGCGCGACGCCGAGGTCGTCCGCTATGAAGTCGTCGAAACGGACATCGATCGACCGCTGGGGTCCGATCACATCGCGGTCGCGGATGAGTGCGCCCAGCATGAGGTCCAGCCGGTCGATCCACGACGCGGCGATCTCGTGCACTGGCACGGGGCTGCGGTGCAAGCGCGCCGAGTAGGTGATCATCGCGATTGTCGACAGCATCACCGGCAGCGGATCGCGGTGCGTGACAACGACAACGACGCCGGGCAAGACCCTATTCAGTACCGGCAGTTGCTCGAGATGTTGCGGCGACTTGAGCAACCATCGCCTGCCGCCGCGTACGAACTGCAGCGCCTTGAGTTGGGTGGCGAGATATTCGTAATGCGGTGTCTGGTCATGCGATAGGTAGTAGTCGCGCCAGCGCGGCACGTCGCCGAGCGTCTCGAAAAGCATCGTCGAGAAGTCGTTGGCGAGCAGATGAATCTCCTCGTGCACGTGCTCGGTGGTCATCTCGTGCATCAGTGCGAAGTGCGGCATCAAGACATTCATGAACCCGACTGCGGCGTCCATCCGCGTCACCCGGGGGTCCGGTTCGACACCGATCTCGGCCTGCTGCGGGACCGGTTCCACCGCTTCCCAATAGGGCAGGGTGCGAAAGTTCGGCGCCGCGCCGAGCAGGTTGTGCAGATGAGTGGTGCCCGTCCGGGGCAGACCGGCGATCACCACGGGTGGCAACAACTCGATGTCGTGGATCTCCGGATGCCGCTTCATGAGGTCGGTTAGCAACAGACGGTTCTTCAGCAACTGCAGGAGATGCCCGTAGAAGTTGACGACGCCGGGGCCGTGCATGTTGCGGATTTCGCGCAGCGCCGCGAGGTACACGTCGAGGCGCTCGCGGTAGTCGTCCGCCCCGAAGTCGTCGAGGCCGGTGTCGGCGCTGGCCTTCGCGTGCAGTGCCGCGGCATCGAGCGGGCACTCTGCGGCCATCATCGCCATCAGGTCACGGGTCTGTTCGGCGTCGGCGCTGAATTGCGGCTCGAAAAGGTCGGTGAGCTGCACAAGACCCGTGGTCGCGTCCGTCACAGCAAATTATGTTACTTTGAGTTCCGTAATGACGATGGAGATTGGCCGACCCCGCGATCCGCGCATCGACACCGCGGTGCTGCGCGCGACCGTCGACTTGCTCGGGGCGACCGGGTACGCCGAACTCTCCGTCGACGCGATCGCCCGGCGCGCAGGCACAAGCAAGCCCGCGATCTACCGGCGCTGGCCAAGCAAGGCGCACCTCGTGCACGAGGCGGTATTCCCGCTCGACCGCGCGACCGAGTTACCCGACACCGGCTCGCTGCCCGGCGACGTGCGCGAGATGGTGCGCAGGACGGTCGCCATCCTGACGACCCCCGCGGCGCGGGCCGCACTGCCCGGACTCGTCGGCGAGATGGCCGCGGATCTCACGTTGCATGCTGCGCTGCTCGAACGGTTCGGCGGCGTGCTGTCGCTGGGCTTGTCGGAGCGGTTGGCGGACGCCGCTTCGCGGGGCGAGGTCCGAGGTGACGTGGCGGCCGCCGAACTGACCGAAGCTCTCGCTGGCATCACCTTCCTGGCGTTGTTGACCCGCGGCGCGGCGCTCGACGAAGCCTGGATCCAACGCACGGCCACCCTGATATTGAGAGGAATCAGCGCATGACGGAATCGGATGTCGACGGCCACGCGGTTGCCGAACACGAGTCCACCGCGGCATGGCGTGAACTGCTGAGCACCCTTGGTGTCCTTGATCGGTCCTTCCTCGAGGGCGACCGCGCGGTCACCGATGATCGCCACATCGCGGACGGTTACCGCATGCTCGCGACCACGCTCGGGGTGGCGTTCGACACCTATCTGTTCGGTGACCCAGGCAGGCCGATGTTCGTCGAAGCCAACACGCCGTTCCGCCGCGACCGCCGATGGGGCGGCGACAACACCGACGCCTACTACTACCTCTGCCCCGTCGATCCGAAGCGCCGCTATCGCATCACCGGCAACAAGGGCGACAGTGTCTACCTCTCGGTCACCGCCTACAACGAGCCGGCGCCGGGGGCATGGTCGGACCGGATCGTCGACATCGTGCGCGACGACGACCTCGAGATCGACACGGACGGCAACTTCGAATTCGAGTTCGGGCCGACGCCCGACGGCGTGGTACTGATGACCCGCGACTACCAGGCCGACCCGCTGACCGGGCGACCCGTCAGTTGGCACATCGAGGCGCTCGATGCACCTGATCCGGTGCGGCATTCCGACTCAGGCACCGCGGCGGCGTTGCGTGCCAGTGCCGCCTGGCTGCGCACGATGTTCGCGATCGTGCCGCTGGCGGTCGGGGTGCGGGTCGACGGCACGCACACTCTCGGCCACGAAATCTCGCAGGCGGCAAACCAATTCGCCGACCCCTACCAGGTGCCGGACGCGAACTTCGGCTGGTCGGCACGCGATGCGTGCTACGCCCACGGCAGCTTCGTGCTGGAGGACGACGAGGCGCTCGTCGTCACGCACCGCCCGCCCGCATGCAGATTCTGGAACCTCGTGGTGTGGAACCAGTTCATGGCCACCCACAACGTCACGGATGCGCGCAGCTCCATCAACGGGCACAGCGCCGTTCCGAATTCCGACGGTTCGGTGACGCTCGTCATCTCCCGCGGGATGACGGCTCACCCGAATTCGATGACGACTCTCGACTATCCTCGCGGGAACCTCGCGTTTCGGTGGTTCCTGGCCGACGAGGTACCCGTCCGACCCGGGGTGCGGGTGATGAAGGTGTCCGATGCGCCGGAGGGCGTCGACTGACTCGCCTCCACGCCGGCCTCGACGGGCATAGTCTGGCCTGGTGACAGCGACGCGACGGATCCACCGATCTCGATGAGTCACGCAAGGGGATAGCACGGGGATGGCATGACGACTCTGCGGCCTTGGTCACGCGGCCGCGGTGACCAGTACTACTGGCTCACGGCATATCTGGCTGCGCGGGGAATGCAGCCGCTGGTAGGTCGGCTCATCGCGCTGATGATGATCGCGCTCTCGGCGATACCGCTGGTGCTGATCGCGAGTCCCGCCGGTCCACAGGGCTCGCGGAACCAGATCGCGGCCGCCGTCATCGCGGGTTGCTCCATGCTGACTGCGGCGATCTGGCTCAAGCAACACTGGCCCAGCAGGCGGATGTCTGTTCTGTGTGTGGTGGTCGGCGCCGTCTGTATCGCCGCCTCCTCCGTCATCCAGGCAAGTCCCGTCGCGGGGCTCTTGTACGCGACGACGTTCGCGATGCTGACGGCCTACGCCGCGTGCTTCCACACCGGGCGCTTGTTGACCTTCGCGTTGCTCACCGCCGCTGCGACCGTGATCTATCTCGGCGTGCGGGTCGGCGCCGACGACGTCGCCCTCGCGGTGGCCGGTGTCTTCCTGATGGTGCTCGTCAACACGTTCATCGCGTTCGCCTGCCGGATGGTGATCAGGCTGATTACCGACGACGTGCATCACGGCGATATCGAGCCGCTCACCGGGCTGTACAACCGCGACGCCTTCGACCAGAAGTCCGCCGTCCTGATGGCATCGCGCAGCCGCGACGACGATCGCTACTTCGTCGTCGCTGTCGTCGACATCGACAACTTCTCCCTCCACGTCGACATGACGAGTGCCGCGGCGGGACACCGCGCCCGGGTGACCGTTGGCCAGGCACTACGAGAGACCGTGCGGCACAACGCGATCCTGGCTCACGTCAACGATGCCGAGTTCTTGATCGCCGACACCTTCACCACGTCCGACCCGTCGCCCCTCGTGGAGCGCGTCCGCAGCACGATCGCCACCATGTCGCCGGGACTGACCGCCAGCATCGGCGTAGTGACCACTCCACTTCGGCCGCTGATGCATCATCCGCCGCAGAGCGTGCTCGACGAGCTCATCGCGATCGCGACAACGGCGATGCACGCCGCGCGGCGCAAGGGCGGCAACCAAGGCCACTGCGTCGTACACCCCGCTGTCACTCTTCTGGGCGACCCGGACGTCGAAGCCTGACCATGACGCGCCTGAGTCCGCTGGACATGATGTTTCTGTACGGATAAACATCGAATTCGAAGATGCACGTGGGTGCGCTGTTGCCGATGACGCGGCCTGCCGACGCACCGCCCGCCTATCTGCGCAGGCTCATCGACGACGCCCGTGCGCACGACATAGCATCGCCATGGAATCGCAAGCTCGCGCATCATCGGCTGCAGTACAGCCCGTTACACAGCTGGGTCGTCGACAAGGACGTCGACTTCGACTACCACGTACGCCGCTCGGCGCTGGCCAGCCCCGGCGACGAACGCGAGCTCGGCATCCTCATCTCCCGCTGCACAGCAACCACCTTGACTTGAGCAGGCCGCCGTGGGAAGTGCACCTCATCGAGGGTCTCGAGGGCGGCCGCTTCGCCATGTACATGAAGGTCCACCACTCGCTCGTCGACGGATACACCGGAATGAAGATCCTCTCGCGGAGCTTCTCCCCCGACCCTGACGACGCCCACACCCGGTTGTTCTTCAACGTCGCCGCACCCCAACGGCCGCGGCCCCAACCGACGTCGCAGACCAATCCACTGTTCGCCGCGATCGGGGCGGTGGGATCGGCTGTCAGCGGCTGCATCAGCTCGACGTTCAATGTGGGCCGGGCGCTGCTGAACACGCAGATCCGCCGTGACGGTGATTACGCGCTGATCGCCAATTCCGTTCAGGCACCTCACAGCATCCTCAATGCGCACATCAGCCGCAACCGACGGTTCGCCACCCAGCAGTACGCCACCGAGAGGCTCAAGGCGATCGGTGCGGAACACGGCGCAACCCTCAACGACGTGGCCCTGGCCGTGATCGGCGGCGGCTTGAGGCGCTTCCTCGACGAGCTGGGCGAGCTGCCCGACAGGTCGCTCGTGTCGTTCGTACCAGTCAATGTCAGGCCCAAGGGCGACGTTGGCGGTGGCAACGCGGTGGGCGCCATCCTCGTTGGGATGGGCACCGATATCGCGAATCCTGTCGAGCGGCTGCAGGGCATCACCGCGTCGACCCGGATGTCCAAGGCGCAGCTGCAGACCATGTCGCCCAACGAGATTCTGGCGTACACCGCCGCTCTGCTGGCGCCTGCCGCGACACAGGTGACGGGTGCGGTGACGGGCATCAAGCCGCCGTGGCCCTATACAT
Source organism: uncultured Actinomycetota bacterium (assembly GCA_963848855.1). Taxonomy (GTDB): domain Bacteria; phylum Actinomycetota; class Actinomycetes; order Mycobacteriales; family Mycobacteriaceae; genus Mycobacterium. The sequence continues at coordinate 992,717 of CAWKFL010000012.1, read as the reverse complement.
TCAACCTCTGCGTCAGCAATGTGCCGGGGCCGCGGGAACCGCTGTATCTCAGGGGGTTCTCGGCTGGAAGCCACCTATCCTGTGTCGATCCCGATGCATGGGATGGCGCTCAATATCACGTTGCAGAGCTACGCCGACACCCTCAACTTCGGTTTCATCGGGTGCCGCGACAAACTGCCGCACTTGCAGCGGCTCGCCGTCTACACCGGCGAGGCCCTCGACGACCTCGAGGCGGCCACGAAATCGGTGCGACGCTCGTCGAGCTGACGCTTCCTTGACAGCGTGCACGCCCCACCAGGCGGGTATACCGCCCTGTGGAAGGAGGCGACATGACCGCTTCTGCCTCAACACACGCAACCGTGATCACCGACCGGCCGGAACGCTACGGCAAACAGCCGGCGTCTCATCTCGGGCGTCGCAACGGTGGCGAATGGTCGTCGGAAACTCACACCGGCTGGATCGATTTCGGCCACGGCCGCGCCACACTTACCGCCAACGGTGACCAATTGCAGCTGGAGATCACCGCGCCGTGCGACCAATTGAGCCGCCTCGAAGAAGTGGTGGCGAGCCATCTTGTCCGCTTCGGCGCAGACGACGAGCTGTCCGTCGCGTGGCAGCGCGACAGGACATGAGCCACGATGACCACCGATACCCCCGTCGCGAAGGACCACAAGCCGCAAGGCCGAGCGCGAAGAGTGCTCCGCGACAACGGCTTGCTCTTCGCGTGCCTCGGCCTGTTCGCGGTGTTCTTCGTCGGGATGGTCATCTCCGGCGCGGCGACCTACAACCAGGAACAGCACGAGCACGGCTCGCACCAGCAGATCTCGGTTCTGCACTACCTCACCACAGGTGATTTCGTCGAAGCCACTTTCGAGAACTGGGAGTCGGAGTTCCTCCAGATGGGGATGTACGTCGTCTTGACTGCGTTCCTTTTCCAGAAGGGTTCGTCGGAATCCAAGCCGATCAACAAACCCGCACCTCAGGACGAGGACCCGCGTGACGTCAAGCACACCGCCTCGACTCCATGGCCGGTGCGCAAGGGCGGGTGGGTGCTGGCCGTCTACGAGCACTCGCTGTCGATCGCGTTTTTCGCCTTGTTCTTCGCGTCGGTCGCGCTGCACGCCATCGGCGGTACGAAGGCGTTCAACGAAGAGCAGCTGCAACACGGCGAGGCCGCGATCTCGACGTGGCGCTACCTGACGACGTCGCAGTTCTGGTTCGAGTCGATGCAGAACTGGCAGAGCGAGTTCATCGCAGTGGCCGCGATCGTAGGCTTGTCGATATTCCTGCGGCAGCGCGGTTCTGCAGAATCGAAGCCGGTGGCGGAGCCGCATCGCCACACCAGCGCATAGCTGCCTGTGATTACGGTCCCTCGGGGTTTCGGCGGCTGGATCCCGAGGTATTCCGCTGGTGGTTCACTTATGGAAGGAGCCACACCCCGTGATCATTCTCGGTGTCATCCTCATCCTCGTCGGCTATCTGCTTCCCGTACCGGGCATCATCGCCACGATCGGCTGGATCCTCCTCGTCATCGGACTGGTGCTGTTGATGCTTGGCCGGACGGGCCGTCCTGTCGGTGGCCGCCGATATTGGTACTGATTACTTACCGTCCACGGTGTCCTGTGCGACTGTCTTCAGTACTTCGATGACAAGCGAAATGGCGGGACGGGCCGCAGCCCCTGCGCGCGTTATGACTTCGACGCGGCGCGCGGCCTGAATTCCGCTGATCGGTTTACGGACGAGCGCGCGAGCAGTGTGCGCGTAGCGAGGCGCCAACGCAATCCCCACTCCGGCGAGTACTAGCTCCTCGACGACACGAAAATCATTGAAGCGCTGGACTATTCGTGGCTGGACGCCGGAGATGATGGCGAGCGATCGCAGGACGTCGTCGAATACCAGGCCCCATCCCAAGCTGATCCATGGCTCGTTCGCGAGCTCGCGCAGTGGCACCCGCTTTCGGGCGGCGAGGCGGTGCCCCTGTGGCAGCAGGACGTCCAAGGGTTCGCGAAACAGGAAGGTGGCGTCGAATCGCGGACCCCAGTCGACGGGATCGCGGTCGTCGTGATGCACGACCACGACGTCGAGATCGGCGAGCAGCGCAGGAACAGAGAACGCAGACTGGTCGATGGTGCTGCCTACCACCTCGACACCGCGGGTAGCCGCTTGTGTGATCAGCCCCGGTAGCAGCGTTGCGGCCCCAGCACCGAACATGCCGACCCGCACGGTTCCGCGCGGTGTGGTGCGGTAGGAATCCATGTCGGCCCGCGCTCGGTCGAGGGCGGCGAGGATCTCGTCGGTGCGAGTCACGAGGAGGCGGCCCGCATCCGTAAGCCGCAGGCGCCGACCGTCCGGTTCGAGCAGGGATACGCCCGCCTCCTTCTGCAGGATCTTGAGCTGCTGAGACACCGCCGACGGCGTCAGGGACATCGCCATTGCGGCGGCGCTCACCGTGCCGCGCTCGGCAAGCTCCCTGAGTAGGCGAAGCCGCTCCACATCCATTAAGTGATTCTAAACGGTATCTCCAAAAAGTATTGCTTGTCTTACTGGATGCTGCGCCAGACGATGGAATCACTACCCCCACAACAGGAGTGCACCATGATTCTCAAACGAAGTTATGCCACAACGGTTCTGGCCGCGGCGGCGACAGCCCTGACACTGTCGGTCGCACCGCAGGCCGCTGCGGCGCCGAGCGGGCTCCTCTGCGCCAACACTGGCGCAGGCGCGACCGTGTGCCAGTCCACCGGCAACGCTCAAATCAGCGCTGCCCCAACGGATAAGGCCGAGGCCCAGTACATCCCGTTGGGATTGCTCTTTCACCACGGCGGGCACCGGCGCTGACCAGCGGAAGGCTAGCCTAGCCGAAAAATCACGCTGACCGATGATTGCCAAGGAAATAAATATGCATTCGAAAATATCCCTCAAGCGAATATTCGCGAGAGGTATTCCTGCGATAAAACTGTCAATTAGGCACGAAGGAGGATAGAGAGACCCTACTCTTCGCATATTAGGTCCGGCGCGTTGCCGGAGGCGGCGGGACCAACCTCACGAAGGAGGCGGAGCAGCCGTGCGAATCACACAGCGCTACCTGATATTGGGACTGGCAACCGCGGCCACGCCGATCATGTTTATTGCCGGGGCGCCCCCGGCCGTGGCCGACTGCAGTAGCTCCGGCTATGCCACCGTGTGCGCGCAGGGCGAAGTTCGCGGCGCCGATGGAGTACCACGAGTTGCGACCCCCGTCGTTCCTTATCCGTGCGAGAACGACTGGTATTGCGGCACCGATTGGGATCTGGACATCGCGTGGGATCCCGGCCGTCCTAATCGTCCAGGGGGCGGTGGCGGCGGCATCGGACCACGTCGATGAGCGCGCCATCACCTGTCAAACACTCGAATAAAGGAGCCAGCATGTTGCCCTCAGCTCGTCTCTCGCGCCGCGCGATATCGGGAGCAATCGGCACCGGAGTCGTTGCCGGTGCAGTACTTTTCGGCACGGCCGCCATCGCATCGGCCGAGCCGCCGCCCCCGGTTCCGCCTCCGTGCACGGCTGCCGAAATGGCGCGCGTGATGTCAGGTGTCACGTTTGACACGTCGAACTACCTCACCACTCACCCAGAGGTGAACGACTTCTTCACGAGCCTCAAGGGGCAACCCAGAGATCAGATCGGCCCGCAGGTCCAGACCTATCTGGATGCCAACCCGACTGTTCGTACCGACCTTCAAGCGATCCGGCAGCCGTCCGTCGACTTCCGCGCCCGCTGCGGGGTTCCAGCGACCCCCTGACCACTCATGGGCGGCTTGGGTCTACCGGGCCTGTAGCTGTTTCTCGCCCTGGTCGGCACCGTGTCCGTCGAACGGTTTTCCGCTCGGGCGGGGGGAAAGACCAGACTGCATCGGTATCGCCGTTCTTGACGGCGGTCGCGCTCGTCTACGGCGCGCTGCTGGGCTTCATCCGTCGTCGTCGCGTTGGAGCAGTTCTCCTCGGCAGAGGCAAACGTCAGCAGTGAATCGTCCACCCTGGCGACGATGTACCGGCAGACAGTCGGCCTGCCTGCGCCAGACCAGAGGAAGATGCGCGAGCTGCTCCGCGACTACACGACTGCTGTCCAAGCCGAGTGGGGCACGCAGGGTAGCGACGCCGCAAGCGCCGCGATCACCGACATGTACCGAGTGCTCGGGGAGCAGCAATCACCGACCGACGGTTCGAGTGCTATCAAGGCCGAAGTCCGCGACCAGCTCAAGGTCCTGACGTCGCAGCGCAACATGCGGGTACTCGACGCCAAGCCCCGGATACCCGGATTGCTCTGGGGTGAACTGCTATTCGGTGGCGTTCTGCTCATCGCGTTGGTCGGTTTCATCCGGTTGGAGAACACGCGGGTTCACATGACGTTGGCGAGCGCGATCGCAATCCTGGTTCGGGCGGCAACCTAGGGCCCGGCGCCGAGACCACGCCTTCTGACGGAAATCGGGCAAATTTCATCAGAAACCGTAGTGTCGGCGAAAGCCTGGCCGTCCTCTGCAATTGCCAGGTAGCCGTGAAAGTGTGTGCGAGATGACTACTTTCGTGTTGGTCCACGGCGCCTGGCATGACGGCTCCTGCTGGAACGACGTGATCGCGCACCTCGAACTCCGTGGCCACACTGCTTTCGCCCCGACCATGGCTGGTCGGGGCGAGGGCGCAGCCACGCGGATCTCTCACTCCGAGCTGCGCCAGCCGATCGTCGACTTCATCCTCGAACGCGATCTAACGGACTTCGTGCTGGTCGGCCACAGCTATGCCGGATCGGTGATCAACAAGGTTGTGGAAGATGTTTCCGACCGCGTTCGGTGTCTTGTCTACGTCGATGGATTCGTGCTGGACGACGGTGAGTCTGTCAATGATGTCGTCCCGCCGCACTACCGCCAGATGTTCAGTGATCTTGCCAAGGTGTCGACCGACGAGACCGTACGACTGCCGTTCGGCGTCTGGCACGCCGGCTTCATCAACGATGGCGACGATGAGGTCGCTCGATCTACCTACGAAAAGCTTTGCCCCGAACCCTATGCGCCGATCATCGAGCGCCTCGACTTCACGAAATTCTATTCGTTGCCAGTTCCGAAGAGCTACATCCTGGGAGACGAGGACATCGGAATGCCCGAAGGTGGCCAATGGGGCTGGCGTCCGCACTTCACCGACCGGCTTGGCGACCACCAGTTCATCGAGATACACGGCGGCCATGAAACCGTGTTCACCAACCCAAAGGAACTGGCGGAAGCGATTATTGAAGCCGCGCGCGGGGAATGAACGTCGCGGGGGTCTTCCGCGTTGACCCTGCGACTACGGCGCCGTCTACTCGCACTATTGCGCCCTAGGCGCACAGTGAAAGGCAAGGCTCTCCAGCACGCCTGTGTAGGCGCACTACTGGCGCAACGACAGAAAAGCCCCGGCAGAGGCCGGGGCGATCCGAAACCGATGACTCGGCATCACTGTGGCGGTGGCGGAGGGATTTGAACCCTCGGACGGGGGTTACCCGTCACACGCTTTCGAGGCGTGCTCCTTAGGCCGCTCGGACACGCCACCGTGTGGCAGCTTACCGGGCGCCTGTCGATTCACTGAAATCAGTCAGCCAGCAACTGGCGGGCCCGCGCCAGTTCCGGGGCACCACCGTCGTCGGGCATGCGGCCGACCACATCCACCAGCGCGTCCCGGGCGGGTTGCCCACGCAGCTCGAAGTCGTCGATCGCGGAGCGCAACTCCAACAACGTGAACCCCTGGCATCTGGCCAGGTCAAGCGCCGCGACCAGTTCCTCATGGCGCTGAGTCGCCTCGGCCGCGGTGTGAGCGCGCAGGCGCATGATCTCCGCACGGTACGACTTCTGGCCGTTCCCATCGGCAACCACGAGGGACTCGTCCAACCACGCACGCGCCCGGGCGGGCTCTCCAGCCGCGAGGAGCAGGCGAGCGACCATGGCATCCAACAGCGGCCGCAGCACCTCGAGCCCGATGCGCCGCCAGAGGTCGAGCAGCCGGGTCAATCGGGCGGTAAGTCGCCGTAGCTCGTCGAGGTCCGTGTTGCCGGCGTCCGCGACCAGCAGCGCATCCGCCGCTGCACGCTGGGTCGCGGCCGTCAGCCGGATCGTGTCGATGCCATGCGACGTAGCCAGCTCGTGGACTTCCCGAGCGAGCGCCGCCGCACCGCCCACATCGCCCCGCTCGAGCAGCACCCAGAACTTGACCGCTTTCATCTGGCAGTCGTTCATCAAACGTCGGTCTGGATCGATCTGCTCGATGCGGCGGTCCGCCCCCGCCATCACGGCATCGGCGTTGGCGAAGTCACCGATCAGCACGCCATCGTAAGCCCGTGCACTGGCCAGGTCGATGAACCCGTCGAGCCCGACGAACTCGATGGTGTGCGCGAACTGCTCGCCGTCGCCGGCCAGCAGCATCGCCTCCCACACCGCCATCTTCCGGAGCGCGGACTCCCTGTCGCCGCGCGCGAACTCCACCCAGGCGGCTGTTGACTCGACGATGTATCGCAGCCAGGGACGCTTCTCGTTTGCGTTGGCCCGCAGCGCCTCCACGACTTCAGCCAGTGCATTCATGTCCGAGCGCACACTGTGATAGCTGATGATGGCGGTCAGCGCCCCGAGCAGCTCGTCGTCTCTGGGATGGGCGCCGAGAAGTTGCACGCAGCGTTCGAAATCGCCTGCAGCAGCTGGCCTTTGATATCCATCGACCATGCCTGCCAGATGTCCGCGTTCCAGTCGCAGTGCGCATTCGAGCCTGTCGCGCTCGGCGTCGGCCGCCAAGCCGTCCAGCTGGTCGAGTGCCTTGCTGAGGTGCAGACGGGCTTCCGTCAACGCGCCGCGCCCTCGCGCGCGTCCGGCCGCGGTTCGGTACGCCGACACCGCGTCGGCGAACCGCTCACCCTGTTCGTAATGTGCGGCAACCAACGGCCAATCCGTCTCGTCGCCGTCGCGCGCAACCATCGCATCGCCGACCTGCGCGTGCAGACCGCGGGCCACACTCGGCGGCGCGAACTCCGCCGCGACCTCCCGCAACAACTCGTGCCGGAAGCGCCAACCGTCGACACCCCACGGCTCGAAAACCTGCGCATCTTCCAGTTCGTCGATCGCGTCGTCGATGTCGGCCTCGGTCAGGTCCAGCACCGCCTGGATGTCGCTCCTATCGCCCTGCCTGCCGATGATCGACGCCGCGCGCACCACGGGAACGGCGTGGGCGCTGGCCCGCAGCCGGGCGAACAGCGGCTCGTACAACGCGTCGGGAACACCGGCTTCGCCATCGACGTCTGCGGCTTGCAGCCCGGCGGTGATCTGTTCGATGTAGAACGGAATCCCGTCGCAGCGCGCTCGCACCGCGGCCCGCTGAGCCGCAGTCAGACCGGGGCCGAGCGCCTCAGTCAGGGCGTCGGTCTGTTCGACGGTCAACGGCGCCAGGTCGAAAATCTTGACGGGCCAGTCGGTCTGCAGCCAGTTACCGTCACGCCCGGCCGCAACGACCATCAGGTGACCGTCACCGGCACGCAGCGCCGTGCCCAGCACCTCCATGCTCGACGGGTCGAACCAATGCACATCCTCGGCGACCAGCAGAGCGGCCTTGCCACTGCCGCACGCCACCAGATAGTCAGCGGCGGCCGAAACGATCATGTCGTGCAATGCGCGACCTTCGGCGAGGACCGGCGCGTAGCCCTGCTCGGCAGGAATGCCGATTGCCCGCGCCAAGAACGGCACCGCCTCCATGGGATCGAGCCCCACGGAGCGGGTTTCGGCAGCGAGCAATCGCAGCCGGTCATCCGGATCAGTATTTCGTTCAATGCCGCAACGGCTTTCGATCAACAGCCGAACCGGATGCAGGCCGGCGTCGGTGTGAAATGACGAGCCGTTCAGCTCCAGCACCACACCGCCGTCGCGTTCGGCGAACTCCGTCGCGGCGGCGACGAGCCGGCTCTTGCCGATTCCCGCCTCACCGCGAAAGACCACGCCGGGTGTCGTCAGCGTGCCCGACTGGGCACGCACCCACGTCTTCTCGAGCCGAGCGAGTTCGCGGTCACGACCGATCAGAGGACCACGGGTGATCCTGGATGCCGCTGCTCGTTCTCCGATGACCTGCCAATGGATCACCGGCTCCGCGATCCCCTTCACCGACACGGGCTCCCTGCGCTCCATATCGAACGCCGCGGAAACCAGCGACGCTGCCGCGTCGGACACCACCACCGACCCGGGCGGCGCCAAGGAGCAGACCCTGGCGGCGAGATTGGCGGCCAGCCCGTACACATCGTCCTGACCGACGTCCAGATAGACCAGCCCGCGGTGCACGCCGACCCTGACGTCGATCCCGACGGAGAAACGGCGTTGCGCCTGTTCGCTGAGCCTGCGCACCTCACGCGTGACGTCCAGACCGGCCCGCACCGCACGGTGGATGTCGTTTTCGTGGGCGACAGGGTGGCCGAAGACCGCGAGCAGCCCGTCGCCCTTTGTCGACGCGACGTGACCCTCGTAGCGATCGATCGTGCGTGTCACCAATTCTCGGTATTTGCCGACCAACACTCGATAGGTCTCGGGATCGAGCCGGGTGGATAGCTGCGTCGAGTCGACGAGATCGATGAACATTATTGTGAGTCTTCGCATTTCACCGGTGTCGTCGGGAGCGGCGAGCAGATCCTCCGCCTCGGTGTTGGTGCCGTCGATGGCCAACACCTCGCCCGCCAAGACACTTGCCGCCCTGCGATCACCGCTGTTGATCGCCGTTACGGCACGGTCGAGCAGATCGTCGATGGCGGCGCGGCGTTCGACAGCGCCGTCGCCGCGCAGATCAGCCCCCTGGTCGCGCACGTCAATATCGTGTCATTGCGGCGCTCACTCCAATCGCTGCCTGGCGAAAAACGCCTCCAGCGGTGCCGCGCATTCCTCAGCAAGCACTCCCCCACGCACGTCCGGCCGGTGATTCAGCCGCCGGTCGCGCACGACATCCCACAGCGATCCGACGGCCCCCGTCTTGGGCTCCCACGCCCCGAACACCAGCCGCGAAACCCGGGCGAGCACCAGTGCCCCCGCGCACATCGTGCACGGTTCTACCGTGACCGCCAGCGTCGTGCCCTCCAGCCGCCAGCCGTCGGACAGCACCGCGGCGGCCGCCCGCATGGCCAGGATCTCGGCGTGCGCGGTCGGATCGCCGAGCTCCTCCCGCGCGTTGGCCGCGCGTGCGATCTCGGTGCCGTCAGCGGCGATGACGACCGCACCGATCGGCACGTCGTGCGGTCCAGCGGTGGTCGCGGCGTCCAGGGCAGCCCGGACCAGGTCTTCGTCGGTTGTCACCGATTGAGGCGCTCGAGCACCGCCGATAGCTCGTCGGCGAAGCCCATCTCGCGCGCGATCCGGCCGAGCTGTTCGTCGGCGTAAAGGTCGGTCTCGTCGAGGATGACGCCGAGCACCGCCTCGGGCAGGCCGATATCTGACAGCAGCCCGAGATCGCCCTCCTCGAACGGATCGGCGTCCTCGAGCTCACCGGGATCGAGGTCGGCGTCGAGCTTCTCCAGCGCCTCAGCGGCAATGTCGTAGTCCAGCGCCGCGGTCGCGTCCGACAGCAGCAGCCGAGTACCGGACGGTGCAGGCCGAACGATCACAAAGAATTCGTCATCGACGTCTAACAGTCCGAAAACCGCTCCGGCACTGCGTAATTCGCGCAGCTCGGTCTCCGCGGCGGTCAGGCTGTTCAGAGCCGCTTTGCGCATCGCCGTGCAACGCCACTTGCCGTCCTCCCGCACAACGGCCACTCCGAAGCCGTCAGGGGCGTCGGCCGCCTGGCCCCGCGCCGGTGCACTCTGTGCTCCCATGTGGGGTAACGCTAGTCCCCGACTAGGACCTTGACCAGCGATCGACACCATGGCTGACATCGACCGTTAAGGAAGATGTGCCAGTCTTGGAGGGTGACAGAGGCGCCCGTTTGTGTGCTCGGTCTCGGCCTCATCGGTGGCTCCGTAATGCGTGCAGCCGCCGCGGCCGGACGCGAGGTATTCGGCTACAACCGGTCCGTTGAGGCGGTGCAGGCGGCGAAGTTCGACGGGTTCGACGCCACCGCGGACGTCGACGAGGCGTTGTCACGCGCGGCCGACAGCAAAGCATTGATCGTGCTCGCCGTCCCGGTCCCTGCTCTGCCAATCATGTTGGGCCACATCCGCGACTCCGCTCCGACGTGTCCGCTGACCGATGTGACCAGCGTGAAAGGTTGTGTGCTGGAGGAGGTCCAGTCGTTTGGCCTCTTGGAACAGTTTGTCGGAGGGCATCCGATGGCTGGGACGGCGCACTCGGGCTGGACCGCTGGCAACGCACGGCTGTTCGTGGGTGCACCATGGGTGATCAGCGTTGACGAACACGTCAATACCGATGTCTGGGCCATGGTGATGGACCTGGCCCTCGATTGCGGCGCCGTCATCGTGCCCGCCCGCTCCGACGAGCACGACGCCGCCGCCGCCACCATTTCGCACCTGCCTCACCTTCTGGCCGAGGCACTCGCGATCACGGCAGGCGAGGTGCCGCTGTCGTTCGCGCTGGCCGCCGGGTCGTTCCGCGACGGCACCCGGGTTGCGGGCACCGCCTCCGACCTGGTGCGGGCGATGTGTGAGGCGAATTCAGACCAGTTGCTCCCAGTGCTTGAGCGCACGCTGGACCTGCTCGGCAGGGCACGGGACGCGCTGGCTGCGAAGAGCCCGCTGACCGATTTGGTCGAGGCCGGCCACGCCGCGCGGATTCGCTACGACAGCTTCAGCAGGCCCGAGATCGTCACGGTCGCCGTCGGCGCGGAAAACTGGCGCGAAGAGCTGGCGGCCGCTGGGCGCGCGGGCGGGGTGATCAGATCCGCTCTGCCAGTCCTGGGTAGTCAAGGATGAACCCGTTTTCGTCGACGGTGATCGTGGTGTCAGCGACCGGCGAGTGCAGCTTGATCCCGTCGGCGGCACTGCTGTAACTGATCACGACCGCGTCGACGGAGACCTCGGGCAGCCGCACGTACACCACAGGGCAGGTCACCGACTCCGAGCGCAGGTAGAGGCCGGTGCGGCGAATCGGCAGCGCGTTGAAGAACGGGCTGAAGATCACGTCGACGTCAAGCGCGCCGCCATAATCGGAGCGTTTCGACTGGCCGGTGTGATCCTGAACCAGCCACATGTTCTCCTCGTCGCGGGCGATCGAGAGCTGGCGTTCCCGCTCAGCGAGATTGACGGTCAATGAGAGACGCTTTGTCGCGCCCGCCTCGTCGGTCACTAAGTCGTACGATGCCGAAAACGCAGGGTGAACCGCGGTGGCGGCAGCGACGATCCTGCCGTAGGCCTTGATGCGGTTGCCGGTAAGCGTGACCCGAACCGATTCCATTCGGGGCACGTCGTGGGCGCGCCACGTCAAGATCGCTGGCCAGGGGTCCTTCGCATCCGAGCGGGCTGCTTCACTCACCCCTCTACCGTAGGCGAAGGATCCCCTCGTTCGTAGCGTGCTTTCGAAGTGCGTTGTGCGCGCGATCCCGATTCCACCGCTACCTCATCGCCCAACAAAGGCTGCGGCATGCGTCGCAGCCTGCCGGTCCCCGGCACCGACGCCCACACCGCGAAAGCCATCGCGGCATCGAGGATTAACGCCAGCGCCGTGACCATCAGCGCACCCACCAAGGCGATGTGGAACTGTCGCACCTTGATGCCGTCGATGAGATAGCGTCCGAGTCCGCCGAGGCTCGCATAGGCGGCGACGGTCGCGGTGGCAACAATCTGCAGCGTTGCCGTGCGCAGGCCACCCAGGATCAGCGGCATCGCGTTGGGCACCTCGACGCGGAGCAGGACCCGTGTCTCCGTCATGCCCATCGAGCGGGCCGCATCGACGACGGCACGATCTACGTTCGCGATGCCCGCATAGGTTCCGGCGAGCAGCGGCGGGATGCCGAGCAGCATCAGCGCCACCGTTGGCGGGACAAGGCCGAGGCCCCATAGCAGCACGCCAAGCAGCAGCACGCCAAGCGTAGGCAGTGCGCGCAGGGCGTTGACCCCGGTGACGACCAGGAAGGTGCCGCGACCGGTGTGCCCGATCAGCATTCCGATTGGGATGGCGACCAGCACCGAGAAGATCAGGGCGACGACAGTGTACTGAAGGTGCTCACCGATGCGGGCGGCCAGCCCGGCAGGCCCGACCCAGTTGGCACCCGTGAAGATGAACGACAGCGCCTGCTGCAGGAAGTTCACGCCGCCACCGCCTTGGCCTTGGCCTTGGCCTTGGCCTTGGGACGGGCGATGCTGGTTGCGCGGGTCCACGGCGTCAACAGGCGTCCGGCGAGCAAGATCAACGTGTCGATGACGATCGCCAGGACGAAGATCGCGATGATGCCCGCCACGATCTGATCGCTCTTGTTCGATTGGTAGCCCTCGGTGAACCAGGTGCCCAGCCCGCCGATTCCGATCACCGAGCCGACGGCCACCATCGAGATGTTGGTGACGGCGACGACGCGCAGGCTGGCGATCAGCACGGGAACCGCTAGGGGCAGTTCGACTTTCAGCATCCGCGTAAGCGGTTTGTACCCGACCGCCGTTGCGGCGTCGCGCACCGGTTCGGGAACCGCGTCGAGCGCCTCGGGCACCGCTCGTACCAGCAGCGCGGTCGTGTAGAGCGTCAGGGCGACGATGACGTTGGCCTCATCGAGGATTCGGGTTGGAATGACCAGTGGCAACACAACGAACAGCGCGAGCGACGGAATCGTGAAGATGATGCTCGCGGTGATCGTCGTCAACCGGCGCAGCGCGCTGGTGCGCTGCACGAGCGCGCCGAGAGGTACCGCGATCAGCAGCCCGAGAATGATCGGAATCAGCGACAGCCGCAGGTGAATGATGGTCAGCGCCCAGGCGTCGTCGAGGTTGTTGAGGAGGTAACGCACGCTCAATCCTTCTCAGGTGCGCCGAGTTTCGGCAGGGCGTCATGGCGCTGAGCATTCAGCGCGGCGAGCACATCGTCGGCAAGCACACCACCGACGGGACGTCCGTCGCCGTCCACTGCGACACCCAGGCCGGAAGGCGAGGATAACGCGGAGTCGAGGGCCTGCCGCAGCGAGTCGTCGGGTCGGAACAGCGAACCGCCACCGAAGGTGCTGTCGTACAACTCACTTCCGCTTCGGTGCAGTTCGACGCCCTCGGCGTTGATCCAGCCGAAGGGTGTTCCGTCCTGTCTGACGATCAACACCCAGTCGTTCGGTTCCAGCTTCAGGTCGTCGATCCCGGATTCGGCGACGGAGGAGATCTCGTGCAGCGGAAGGCCCGTCGCGTGCCGCCACTGCAAACCGCGGTAGCCGCGGTCGGCGCCGACGAAGCCCGCCACGAAGTCGCTGGCCGGGTTCGACAGCAGCCGCGACGGCTCATCGTACTGCTCGAGCACGCCGCCGCGGCCGAACACTGCGACCTTGTCGCCGAGCTTCAACGCTTCGTCGATGTCATGCGTGACGAACACGATGGTCTTGTGCAGTTCGTTTTGCAGGCGCAGTATCTCGGTCTGCAGTTCCTCGCGGACGACGGGGTCGACGGCGCTGAAAGGCTCGTCCATCAACAGGATTGGTGGGTCGGCGGCCAGCGCCCGAGCCACGCCGACGCGCTGCTGCTGCCCGCCGGATAGCTGCGCCGGGTAGCGGTTCGCGAGCTTTGGATCCAGCCCGACGCGCTCCAGCACGCCATACGCGGCCTTTCGTGCACTGCGTCGCGATTCGCCCCGCAACACCGGCACGGTGGCGACGTTGTCGACCACCCGTTGATGCGGCATCAGCCCGGCGCTCTGGATCACATAGCCGATGCCAAGGCGCAGTTTGACCGGATCGACCTTGGTGACGTCGTCACCGTTCACCGTCAACGTGCCCGACGTTGGGTCGATCATCCGGTTGATCATGCGCATCGACGTCGTCTTGCCGCAGCCGGACGGACCGACGAAAACCGCGAGGGTGCCGTCGGGAACTTCAAGGGTGAGGTCGTCGACTGCGACAGTGCCGTCAGGGTACTGCTTGGTGACTTCGGCGAACTGGATCATGCACTCATCCCTGTATTGGCTTGTCGAAGCCGTTGTCTTGTACCCATTTACGCGCTGCTTCGTCGGGGTCGACGCCCGCGTTGCCGGACGTCGACGTATTCAGCTCGATGAGGGCGTCGGTCGTGAGCTTCGCGGAGACGGCGTCGAGCACGGTCTTGAGTTCGTCGGACTTCTTCTGGGAGCTGACCAGCGGGACGACGTTTGCGGCGAGGAAGTTGTTCTTCGGGTCTTCGAGCACCACCAGGTTGTTCTCCCGGATGGCGGGAGAGGTGCTGAAGATGTTCGCCGCGGTGACCGTCCCGTCGACAAGTGCGCGTACCGTAGCGGGCCCGCCGCCGTCACTGATCGCGACGAAATTGTTCGGCGGGATATCCAGGCCGTACTTCGCTTTGAGGCCTGGCAATCCCTCCGTGCGGTTCAGGAACTCCGAGGGCCCACCGAATTTCACTTCGGGCGAGTGCGCCGCGAGATCGGCGATGGTCTTCAGATTCCACTTCTGCGCGGTCTCCTGGGTGACCGCCACGGTGTCCTGATCTTCGGCTTCTGACGGCGGCAGTATCGACAGATCACCCGGAAGCACCCGGAACAAGGCCAATTCCACTGCATCGGGAGTTGTCACCTTGGTGCTCTTGTCGAAGTACTGCAGCAGGTTGCCGGTGTATTCGGGTATCAGATCGATTGAATGATCCCTGACCGCGGGGATATAGGTTTCGCGGCTTCCGATCCCGAACTGCCTGCCGACGGTGAAGCCGTTGGCCTCCAACGCCTGGGCGTAGATCTCGCCGATGATCTTCGATTCGGGGAAGTCCGCCGACCCGACGATGACAGACTTCAGATCACCCGATACTGACCCGCCGCCGAGCGGGTTCGAACTGCCGCAGGCCGCGGTGATCAGCGCAACGACAGCCGCAAAGATCGCTAGGTTCCATCTACGTTTGCTCGACATTCCGATGTCCTCTCGGCGCACTAGCTCTTCGGACACTATCGAGATGCGCGGCCAACCGCCTCCCTTTGGGTCAGCCTGAGTGCTGATGTGGTTTCATTCGCTGGCCGAAAGGGCAAAGATGGACCCATGACCAGCGATCCGGCCTCGAGGCCGCCCATCCCTCCCGAGCCGTCACGAGGGATACCGCCGGAGGCCTCACGTGGGACACCACCCGAACCCACCGCCACACCTGGTGAGTACCTCGTCAAACCGGAATCTGCGGTCAAGTTCACGCGGGCCGCTGCGCTGTGGTCGGCGCTGATCACGGGCTTTGTGATCCTCATCGTGTTGCTGGTGTTCATCATGCAGAACACCGATTCCACGACGATCAACTTCTTCGGCTGGGAATGGAATCTGCCGGTGGGCGTGGCCATTCTGTTGGCCGCGGTGTGTGGTGGGTTGTTGACCGTTGCCGTCGGCACCGCACGGATCGTTCAGCTGCGCCGGGCGGCGAAGAGGAACCTCAAGGCCGGGCTCTAGCCACTTACTGCCCCAGCGCGCGTAGCCCTTCGGCGACCAGCGGGCGCACGGCCTCGTCGACCCTGTCGGTGTCCTCGGCGACGCCGCCGCCCATCCGTGCCCGGAATGCGATGCCCGCAGCGATGATCGCAACCTTGAAGTAGCCCAACGCCATGTAGAAGTCCCAGTTGTCAAGATCTCGATCCGCGGCTTTCGAGTAGCGCTCGGCAAGGTCGTCGACTTCCGGGATCAGCGGCGACGCCCACGCCGAGTTGACGTGTACGACGTTGAACAACGGGTGGCGATACACGCACATCAGCGCGGCATCGCTGAGCGGATCACCCAGCGTGGACATCTCCCAGTCCAGCACGGCAATCACCTTCGTCGGGTCGACCGCATCCAGGATCGTGTTGTCGATGCGGTAGTCGCCGTGCACCACCGAGCCGCGGCTCTGTGATGGAATCGCTTGTCCCAGAGCAGAATGCAGGCGTTGCACATCGGCGTCGCACGGATCGTTCTCACGCCGCACCAGCTCCCACTGTGAGCCCCAGCGACGAACCTGGCGTTCGAGATAGCCTGCGGCCTTTCCGAAGTCGCCGAGGCCAACGGCTTCTGGATCGACGGAGTGCAGATCGGCGAGCACCTTGATCAAGGCGTCGACGCACGCGCTGACGGTGTCGGCGTCCCCGACTGCCTCGAGCTCGTCGGCGTAGCGCACGACGCGCCCGGGAACGTACTCGACCATCTGGAACGGCGCACCCCCCACCGAGTCGTCGTTGCGCATGCTGATCGCCCGCGCCACCGGAACGGGCGTGTCGGCCAGCGCGGCGACCACCCGGTACTCACGCGCCATGTCGTGCGCCGACGGGGTGAGCCCGTGCAGGGGCGGGCGGCGCAGCACCCATTTGTACGCGTCGTCGTACACCAGGAATGTCAGGTTGGACCGCCCGCCGGAGATGAACTCGGCCCGCAGTTCGCCGCTGCGCGGAATCCCGGCGTCGTGCAGATGCCGATCCAACGCATCGAGGTCCAGTCCTTCAAGCGAGCTTGTCACGGCACTTGTCTACCACCGCTGATTTCTCGGGAGCAGGTCCCATACGTGCTCGGTGCCGTTGACGGAGGCGACGTAGAGGTTGCCTTCACGTGAGGACAGCAACCGGGTGACGCCCGCATAGTCGACGTTGAAGGACAGGATCTTCGCCGTGCGCAGGATGCTGTAGAGCAGCCCGTTGATCACGCCGCCGTGGCTGAATACCGCCACGGTGTCCTCGTGGTCACCGGCGGCCAAAATGTCGCGAACGCCGGCGTTGATTCTGGCCAGAAACGCCTCCTCGTCGACGCTGCTCGGCAGGTGCCCGCTCGCCAGTCGCGCCAGTTCCTCGGGGAACTCGGCGGCGATCTGCTCGATCGGGATGTAGTGCGCCATGTCGCGGTCGTACTCGGCAAGGCGATCGTCGATATCGACCGTCAAACCCAGCGCATCGGCCACCGGCTGCGCCGTCTGAACGGACCGAATCTGCGGGCTGCTCACCAACCTGCTGATCGGAAACCGCTTCAGCGCGTCAGGCAACCGCTTGGCTTGCTCGACGCCCTCCTCGGACAGGTGTGGGTCCGAGCCCTGACCAGGTTCACTGCGGAGAGGCAACGCATGCCGGATGAGTAGCAACTGCACCGTGTCACCATATGGCTCGTGCGCGCATTCGCCTGCCCGGTGTGCAACGGCTTCGCGGCGTTCGAATCTGTCCGCTGCCCGACCTGCCACACCGGCCCCGGCCTACACCTGCAGAGCAAGACGATGGTGGCGGTTGCCGACGACGCGGCCCACATCGATGACGGCCGCTGGGTGCGCTGCACACAGTCGGAGCCGTTGGGCTGCAACTGGCTGGTGCCCGAAGAGCAGTTGCCCGACCGACGCGGTCGCTGTCTGGCCGATTCGATGATTCGCCGCGAACCCGACGCCGATGACACATTGGCGCGCGAGAAGCTCGTGCCGACGGCGCGGGCATTGCGGCGACTGGTCTATCAGCTCGACGACATCAGCCTTCCCGTCGACCCCTTCTGGCGCCGCGAAGGCGGACTGGCATTCGATCTGTTGTCGAGCTACACCGCGGGCGAAAAGGTGACCATCGGCCACGCCAACGGCGTCATCACCATCGACCTGGTCGAGTCGCTGGACGACTACCGCGAATCGCTGCGGGTTCGCCTCGGCGAGCCGTACCGCACCATGCTCGGCCATTTCCGCCACGAGGTCGGCCACTACTACCAGCACATCCTCGTCGAGAGCGGTTCGGGCGCAGACAGATACCTCGACGAGTGCCGGTCACTGTTCGGCGATGAACGCACCGGCTACGGCGACGCGATCGCCCGACATTACAAGTTCGGCGCCCCAGACGGGTGGGAGAAGACCTTCATCTCCGAGTACGCCACCATGCATCCGTGGGAAGACTTCGCCGAGTGCTTCGCCCACTACCTGCACATCACCGACACGATCGACACCAGCCGCGAGGCCGGGATGGCGTTGCAGGCCGACCGGGTGCGGTTCTCCGCGCCGCGCGACATCGTCCCGTTGGAGTCGTATGACGACGTGCCCGTCGAGCGACTTCTCTTCGATTGGCGTTGGATGTCGCTGTTCTTCAACCGGGTCAACACCGCGATGGGCAAGAATCCCCTTTACCCGTTCGACATACCCGAACCCGTGGTCGCCAAGCTCGGGTTCATCCATCGCGTGATCCGCGAGACAGCACGCACCGAAAAGGAGGGCTGACGTGGGCTCAAAAGGTGGCTACGCCGACGAACTGTTCGACCTTACGGATCGGGTGGTGCTGATCACCGGCGGTAGCCGGGGGCTGGGCCGGGAAATGGCTTTCGCCGCAGCGCATTGCGGGGCGGATGTCATCGTCGCCAGCCGCAAGTACGAGGTGTGCGAAGAGACCGCCAAGGAGATTGAGGCGGCGACTGGACGTACCGCCATGCCGTATGGGGTACACGTCGGCCGGTGGGATGAGCTCGACGGTTTGGTCGACGCGACCTACGAGCGTTTCGGCAAGGTCGATGTCCTGGTCAACAACGCGGGCATGTCACCGCTGTACGAGTCGCTGGACTCGGTCACCGAGAAGCTCTTCGACGCTGTGGTCAACCTGAACCTCAAGGGCCCGTTCCGGTTGTCCGCGTTGGTGGGTGAACGCATGCTGGCCGCGGGCGGCGGGTCGATCATCAATGTCAGCTCAAGCGGCGCGCGCCACCCCCGGCCGGAACAGCTGCCGTACTCGGCAGCCAAGGCGGCTCTGAACGCGCTGACCGAAGGACTTGCCCTGGCCTACGGGCCGACGGTGCGAGTCAACACGTTGATGCCGGGACCTTTCCTGACCGACATCAGCAAGGCCTGGGACATACCGGCGGCGGAGAGAGGCGCGCAGCATTTCGCGCTCAAACGGCTCGGCACTCCTCCGGAAATCGTCGGCGCCGCTTTGTATTTGATGTCTGACGCGTCGAGCTACACCAGCGGCTCGATCATCCGGGTAGACGGCGGAATCCCCTAGTCGCTACGGCTCGACGATGTTGAAGCTCGGGTCCGGCCGATCCACTGCGGCCAGCACTGACGGCATCGCGTTGGCGTCGCCGGTTACCTTCAGGCCCGGCGAGTCATTGTCGCCAGCTGCAAATGCCAACAGCCGCAGCTTGTTCGCGAACTTGATCGTCGCGTGCGCGGTGGATTCCTCCGCGGGTCGCTTTCGGTAGACCATCACGCCGTTGCGCACCGTCAGTCGGTAATTCGTCGCAGTGTCGAGGAAGGTGATGTCGACGGCGACGTCGAGATCCCAGGCACGCGGTCCGTCCAGGTTTATCGCGAACGTATCGAACATCTGCTCCGGAGTCAGCTGCGCCATCATCGACGGCGATGCCGTCTGGGTCGGTGTGCCGAAGTTGCCCTCCCGCAACTCCGTCATACCCGACAGGAAGAAGTTGCGCCACACTGCGTTTTCCGAACCGTAGGCCAGCTGCTCGAGGGTCTCGGCATAGAGTTCACGAGCGGCGGCATAATCTTTGTCGGTGAAGATCGCGTGGTCCAGTAATGTTGCTGCCCAGCGAAAGTCACCGTCGTCGAACGCCTTGCGGGCGATATCGACGACACGGTCGATGCCGCCCATGGCGTCGACATAACGCGGGCCGATGGCTTCCGGCGGGTGCGCCCACAGCCGGCCCGGATTCCCGTCGAACCACCCCATATAGCGCTGGTACACCGCCTTGACGTTGTGGCTGACCGAACCGTAGTAGCCGTGGGCGTGCCAGGCCTTCTCCAGCGCAGGAGGCATCTGGAACTTCTCGGCGATCTCGACTCCGGTGAATCCCTGATTCAGCTGTCGCAGGGTCTGGTCGTGCAGATAGGAGTACAGATCCCGTTGCAGGGAAAGGAATTCGACGATTTTATCCTGGCCCCATGTCGGCCAGTGGTGAGACGCGAACACCACATCGGCGCGGTCGGCGAAGGTGTCGATCGCCTCGGTGAGGTAGCCAGCCCAGCCGTGCGGGTCACGCACCAAAGCGCCGCGCAGCGTCAGCAGGTTGTGCAGGTTGTGGGTGGCGTTCTCGGCCATGCACAGCGCGCGGAACCTCGGGAAGTAGAAGTGCATCTCGGCAGGAGCCTCGGTGCCTGGCGCCATCTGGAACTCGATCTCGACGCCGTCGATGGTGTGCTTCTCACCAGTCGCGCGAATGTCGAGCGTCGGGACGATTAGCGCCACCTCACCCGTCGAGCCGACCTGTCCCAAACCACAGCCAACCTGACCCTCGGATCCGCGCGCCAGCACCGCCCCGTACATGTACGCGGCCCTCCGGGCCATAGCCGTCCCGGCATAGACGTTCTCCTGCACGGCGTGCACAGCGAAATGCTCGGGCGCGATGACGGCGACCCTGCCCGCGTCGACGTCGGCCTGAGTCGTCACGCCGAGCACGCCGCCGAAGTGGTCGACATGGCTATGGGTGTAGATGACGGCGACGACCGGTCGGTCGCCACGGTGGGCGCGGTACAGGGCCAGGGCGGCGGCCGCGGTCTCGGTGGATATCAGCGGGTCGATGATGATGACGCCGGTGTCGCCCTCGATGAAGCTGATGTTGGACAGGTCAAGCCCGCGGACCTGGTAGATGCCTTCCACCACCTCGTAGAGGCCCTGCTTGGCGCAGAGTTGGCTTTGCCGCCACAGGCTCGGATGCACAGTCGCAGGCGCATCACCGCTCAGGAACGAGTAGACGTCGTTGTCCCACACCACGCGGCCGTCGGCCGCCGTCACGACACAAGGCTCCAACGCGGCGATGAATCCCCGATCCGCGTCGGTGAAGTCGGCGGTGTCGTCGAACGGCAGGTTGCTCAGGTGGTCACGGTTCGCGGTCTCGATTACAGCGGTAGGCGGCTTCTGGTCCATGCCGCAGACATTGCCACCGTTTGCCGCTACGCGGGTTCTGTTGGTGCGAAAACCTGGATAACACCATTGATTTCGCGCACCTCGAATCTCGGCAGCGGGGCCGGCGGCGTCGGGAGCTGATGGGTCAGCGTCTTGCCCTCCAGCGAGAAGGACGTCGAGTGGCATGGGCAGCGCAGGCGGTTCTCCGGCGCGTCCAGCCAGAGCTTGCAGCCCTGATGTGTGCATACGCCGGAGACCGCCTCCAGTTGGCTGTCAGCGCGATGCACAAATCCATTGACCGAGCCGAGGTCGAACGCGAGCGCGCCGCCCGCCGGCAGGTCCGCGCTGGCTCCGACGGCGTGCCACGTCCCCACGTTGGGCTCCAGCACGCCCTGGGTGGCCGGGGTGGCCTCGGGCGTCTCGGTGGGAGCGAGCAGGTTGCGGCCGACAACGATGCCCGTCGCGGCCGATGCCGCGGCGAGCCCGGTGCCGATGACGACCCGCCTGCGGGTGCCGGATGGCCTGCCATCGGCCTGCGGCGACTCGTTGATCTGCTCGGCCAACCGGCGATGCAGGTCGGTGATGAACTCCTCACGAGGAGAATCGCTGCCGACCCGGGCGGTGCGCATCTCGATCGCTGTCCGCATCTCTTGGGCTTCAGCGTCGTCCGGGTGCGCCCGCTCGGTGCGCTGGCCCCGCAACAGGCCGTCGACGAAGCGGCGCACTGTTCGTCCGCTCACAGCGCGTCCTCCTCACTCATCTGCGCGGCCATGCGGAGCGCCCGGAATTGCAGCACCTTCGCATTCGCGACGCTAACACCCATTCGTCCTGCGGCCTCACGAACCGAGAAGGCTTGCAGGAAACGAAGTTCGAGGATCCGTCGATAGTTGTCGGGCAGTTGGGCGAGCATACGGTGCACCCGTTGCGGCGCATCCGATTCCATGGGTTCAGACCCGCCGTCATCGGGCAAGTCCTCGTCGATCGTCGTCAGTTCCCGGCCCATACGGTCCCGCCAGTACGACGCAAGCACCGTGCGCGCCGTCATCTTCAGGTACTTGCGCACCTCCGGCACGGTGGCGGAGACGCGAAGCGGCCGCAGCGCCGTCATGAACACCTCGGCGGTCAGATCCTCGGCATCGGGCTGGTTGCCGACCTTCGAGTACATCAGTCGGTAGACCCAAGTGACGTTGTCGCGATACACCGCATCCCAGTTCGGATACGCCGCATCCGTCACAGCTTGCAGTCCTCCTTCAGGGCGGGACCTACGCGCCGGGCCCAGTCGAGGACGGCGCGCCTCATTCTGGCTCACGATCAAGCGCCACCGTCCTCGAATCTACCTGGGAAGTTGTTGTGTACGTGACTAGGCCGAGGCACGGGTAACAAATGCCGGCGCGCCCGAGCGGTTGTTCATCCGGCTGTCCAGCGAGTACGCGCCTGCGCCTACGACGAGAAGGAAAACGCTGCCGCACAGCATCGCGATCTCGAGGCGCCCCTCATGGAAGAAGTCCCAGAAGCCACCTTCCTTGGGATACAGCGGAGCGCTGCCCCACAGGAGCGGGACCTTGGTGAGGACGAGGGCGCCGATCATGTCGACGATCATCGGCAGCGTAGCCAACCTGACGAGCAGACCGGCGAGAATCATTACGCCGCATCCGATTTCGAATGCGCCGTCGAGGTAGGCCAGGAAGCTCGAGGCAGGGATGCCCACCTTGTCGAACCGGCCGGGCCCAAGCGTTTCGGGCCGAAGGAATTTCAGGACGCCTTCGCCGACGAAGATCAGCCCTACATAAAGACGGATGAGGACCACCGCACCCGACGCTCGGGTTGCGGTCAATTGACTGAGCGAGATTTCGCGCTGCGACATGGAACACTTGCCTTTCTGTTCGGATGGCTCCTCTATTCAGATAGGCAGCGGGGTTACACGTTGCGGTGATTGACTGGCCGCATGAGCGTGCGCCGAGTGGTGACCGGGCATGATTCGTCCGGCAAGTCCGTGTTCGCCAGCGACGAGATGGTCGAACCCGACAGCCCGATAATGATGCCCTCGGCCACGTTCTACCAACTGTGGGGCGGGGACGCGACACCGCAGTTCCCCGACGACGGGTCGATGCCGGATTGGCATACCTACTTTCCACCCGTCGGCGGGTTCCGGTTCGGGCTCCTGACCATCCCGCCGGAGACCAACGCAGGCGAACTGTAGTTCCTCAACGCCGAGGAGGCCGTCGCCGACATCGAGGCGAAGCTACCCGGACTTCTCCGTTATATGGATCCGTCGGATCCCGGCATGCACGCCACCGACACCATCGATTTCGAGGTGGTGCTGGCGGGCACGATCGTGCTCGAACTCGACGACGGCGCCGAAGTCACCCTGAATCCGGGAGACACCGTCGTACAGAACGGGACCCGTCATCGGTGGAAGAACCCCGGCAGCACGCCGGCGCGGATGGCGTTGTTCCTCTGCGGTGCGAAGCACGCCGCGGTGCCACCGGCCTAGCGTTCCTGCTCGGAAAGCCATCGCTCAGCGCGGCGCGCAGACGCCCGTGAGAGCCACGCGTCCTGAATGAGCTCGGCTATCTCGCTCCTACTTATTGCACGTAACTCGCTGGCCCGCACCAGAACCGACGGATGCTCGTCGAACCTGTCGGTGGTGAAGAACGGCGAGTCCGGGTCCTGGATCAGGGCCAGCTTGTCGCTCTCGGACTCCACCCAGATCATGATCACGTCGGCGTAGCGCTCGCCGGTTTCGGGATCCTCCGCGTCGGGTTGCGGCGTGCGGAAGAACACGAACGACTTGCCGCCCACCTGGTAGATCGCGTTGCCCTTGGGCCCTTCGATCCGCTTCACGTGGGGCATCGCCGCGGCGATCTCGTGGACGTCGGCCACGCGGGCTTGCCGGTCACGCACGGCGGTCATCGCGGTCCAGCCGGTGCAGCACGACGTCGGACAGAGCGGCGTTGTCGACGGTGGCGGTCATGTACGTGCAGAACGGTTGCCTGCGCCGGTCGGTCGGCGAGCCCGGATTCAACAGGCGCAGACCGGTTTTCGCGGTGGTGTCCCATGGGATGTGGCTGTGGCCGAATACGAGCACGTCCGTGTCGGGGTACTCCTTGGCCATCCGCGCCTCGCGTCCGGTCGCGGACCCGGTCTCGTGCACCACGGTGAACCGCAGACCGCCCAGCGTCGCATCGGCACGTTCGGGGAGGCGGCGCCGCAGTTCGGGGCCGTCATTGTTGCCCCAACACCCGACCAGACGTTTCGCCCTTGCCTCGAGCGTGTCGAGCAACGAGGGCTCCACCCAATCACCCGCGTGCAGCACCACGTCGGCGTCGGCCACCTGGCCCCACACGCGCGGGGGCAGATCTCGGGCGCGCTTGGGAACGTGGGTATCGGCGATCAGAAGCAGTCGCACAGCCCCAATCTAGCGGCGGGCAGGTGCGGCGATGAAGTGCAGAGACCACAGACGGCGATGTAAGGCGAGAAGGTGATCTCATTCGTCGGCGCTGGGCACCCAGCAAATGCGATATTCAGGGCTGTCCCCTATAACCGGCTGACCATGACCACGCTGTCTAGGACTTTCCAGGAGGTTGCAGGATGAAGAGGTTGGTTGGTCTCCTGGTTGCCGTAATGCTGGTGGGGGCTGCACCGGTGGCCGAAGCTGACACCGTCATCTTCGTGCAGGGAACGAACAATGCGAATCCCTTCGATACCCCTAATCCGGCGGCCACCCAGTTCGCCGAGCTGTTCCAGGGGTCGCTAAACACTGCCGGAACCACTGTCGTGTTACTGAACTACCCGGCGTCGCTCGGTTGGTTGAGCTGGCTGAAGCAGGGTGTGGGGACCCCGACCGTCAACGAGTCGGTCGCAGTCGGCGTGCAGAACCTGGACGCCAGCATCAAGGCGGCCAGGGCGGCCGACTCGACCGGCCAGATCGACGTGGTCGGGCTGTCTCAGGGGTCCATTGTGGGATTGCAGGAGGCTTTCAGCCTGCTGGCGCAGGGATACGACACCAGCGGGATCAGATTCACTCTCGCCGGTAACCCGGTCCGCCCTAACGGCGGGCTGGGGACCCGGCTTCCGTTCCCCGTTACGATCCCGGGCGTTCTCACCGTGGGCGGCACTGAGTTGACGACGCCTCCGCCGTTGACCGGCGTCCAGGTTGTTGAGGTGACCAACCAGTTCGACCCGTTCGCGGACGCCCCGGCGTACCTACTCAAGCCTGTAGCGGTAGCCAACTGGCTTGTGGCGCTGACAGTGGCGCTGGCCGGGTCGCATCGACCCCCACTGCTGTCAAATCAGCATGGCTACGCGTCGACCTCGCCGACCGACCCGACGGCGATCGTCACCACATTGGGCAACCTGACAGACGTTCTCATTCCAAGTCCGGTAGGACAGCTGCCGCTGACACAGCCGTTGCTGAACATCGGCGTTCCACAGGCCTACGTTTCGGCCATCGACCCGTTACTGCGCGCGATCATCATGACCGCCTACCCTCCAACCAACGACCCGGCGCAGCGGGTCACCTTCCAATTGCTACCGCCGGTATCGGCATGGGGTTTCAACATGGCATCCATCGCCGCCGGGGCGGCCGAAACCAGGCAACTACTGAAGGAGGCAGTCCTCGGCAGCCGCCCGGCCCCCGCGCCGCCGGTCGACCGCCCAGACCTCGCAAGCATTCTGAATAGTGGCCTGCCGGTGAGCGTTTCGAGCGTTCCCTCACCGCCGAACACCCAGGCACCATCGGTCAATGCATCGACCACCTCACCTACGCAGTTGACCCAAGCGAGCATTGCTGAACCGTCCGCTTCCGCGCCGCAGTCGAAGACGAACCCCGGCGTCACGGTCGCATCCGCACTCACACCGAAGGCCCAGGAACCGGACTTGACGAACGGTGACGAGCAGCCGGTCAGCGATCCGAAGGTGGGTAGCGGCACGGACTCTCGGGCGACCACTCCGCCGACCCTGTCTAGCCCAGTTGCGAGAAAACCATCGCTGCCGCGGGTCCACCTGTCGATTGGCTCCGACCTGTCCCGTCTGAAGGTGACACGCCCGTCCCCGGATCGGCCGATGAGAAGCGTGCTCAATGGGTTGAAGCGCGGCCCGAAAGCATCCACCACGCCATCTGGCGCCGCATCGGCGGACTCACACGATTCGTCGGGAGTTACTCAAGCCGTTCGATAGGGATGATGTCCTGAGTTCTGAGTGAGATCAGAGCACACCAGGGAGTTGACCGCGAACGCCGGCGCATCTGGACGTAACCGCAGGCGCACACTGTTGTGTTGCCGTGGTTCGGTGTCGACCCGTTGACGCTTAACGCCCCCCGGACGGAATGACGCGCAATGCCCTCGGACGGACGACAACCACCAATGACCCCGGACGGACGACACCTGATGGCCTGAGGCCACCGAAACGCGCGGTGCCCGCAGCTCGCACTGCGAAACCGGCTTTGGCCTGGCGGTATCCGACGCGCACCCCGGCTGCGGTAAGGATCATGAGCCCGGCGACACCGGGCAGAGCCATAGTGGCCAGCGCCCACAGTGAAGCGGGTAGCAGGAGTCCGCTGAAAACATGCTGGAAAAACGACTCCACACCCATGGGAATGGCGCGCTCAGGCGCGAGCGGTGCCATCCCGGACAGCGCTGACGCTTGACCTAGCGCAATCACATCGAGCGTTGCGACCCCGGTTGCGTTGCCGGCCAACGAAACACCTGGGATACCGGCGTGTGGCAGGCCCACCGGCCATTGCGACGCCACCGACCTTCCTGCAGCTGCCGACAGCCCAGCTCCGTGGATGCCTCCCGATCCGTCCCCTACTGGCCCCACCCCGGCGATGCTCACCAAGAAAGTGGAAAGGTCGGACTGCGGTTGCGTCAGCGGGACCGCACCGGCAACCGAGGTGGAGATGTCCTGAACCGATGCGATGGCGTCAGAACCTGGAGCGACCAGAATGGGAACCGATGCGACGCCATCGGTAATCGGCGCCACCACTTCAGTAACCGGCGCCACCAGATTGGGAACCGGCGCCACCACGTTGGTAACCGGCGCCACCACTTCAGTAACCGGCGCCACCAGATTGGGAACCGGCGCCACCACGTTGGTAACCGGCGCCACCACTTCAGTAACCGACGCGACGCGACCCATCGGGGACCGCGGCGACCGAGGCCGCGGAGCCCGTGGCCGCCGAGGCTCTCCTTCTTCGGGGTTTTCGCGCCGCCCGTGGAAGGTTGCGGGTCCGAGCCAACCGTGCTCGTTGCGCTGGAAGGCTGCTGGCCCGGTTCCCGGCCCGAGCCCACCGTGCTCGTTGCGCTGGACGGTTGCCGGCCCGAGCCAACCGTGCTCGTTGCGCTGGAAGGCTGCCGGCCCGAGCCAACCGTGCTCGCTACGTCCTGAAGGGTCCTCGGCAGAGTGCCAGTAATCTCTCCGACTGGGCTGCTGTCCGTACCGCCCTGGACTGGAGCGTTGGTGCCGACATCGCTGCTCGGGGAACCGTCGGAATCGGGATCGGCAAAGGCGACCGCTCCCCCGCCCATCAGCAGGCCCGCTGCGAGGACGCAAACACCTGCACCGAAGCGCAAACGCGACCGATCCACGATCCACTCCTGTGTGACCGACGTCTAGATTGCCGGGATACCCATGGGTCGGTCCTCGAAACATCAAGGACCTGCGGTGTCCCGAATCTGGTTGACCACCCCCCTTCTCCGGGCAGGTGGCGCGGTTCGTATCTTCCGCGTTGGGGTGGTCGGCAGCTTCGGCGTTTGGCTGCCAGGCCACGTCCTGTCTGCCTCCTGTCGGGCGAGGGTCGCTAGGTGGCCGCCCGGCGACGGCGCGTAAGGCGACCGCATACGGGTGTCCTGCAAGCGGAGAACGCCGGGTCAATCGCTTGGCCGGCCCGGGCAAAGTGTTGGTGGATCATCAAGCCTGTCACGTGCGACGAGATCGGAGACGGGGGTCTGGGTGCCCAGGTGGGTCGAGTCGACGCGTGGCCAGCGGTGGCCGGGGGCTTGGGTGGACTCGGTAGGTCAGCGAGGGCCGGGCGCGGGCCGGGTGCAGCAACTGCGGCGTATGCAGCAACTGCGGCGCAGGAGGTGAGGCGCACGCCGGCCCGCTGTCACCGCGACGCCGCCCTGGGACGCGGTGACGGCCCTACCTACACCCACGAGGGAAGACGGCCTCCGGTTCGCTTCCAGCAGTAACTTTCTTTGCGCGGCGCTGTGGTTACACAACCTGTTATCAGACGGTGTATGGGCCGATCAACACACACTGCGCGACACTCGACGGCGGCGAGAGTGCGAATCTCCAACGTCATCGAGATCCCACGGGTAGGGGGCCGAGCCCAAATCTCTCCTTAGAGATTCTTATTGGTGAATTCTCACGTGGATGACGGCCAGTCCTCAGGCTCCTGCCGCACGGTATTTATCGGAGGTCCCTCTTCACGAACGCCCTCGGCTAGTCCCCCCTTGCCGAGGGTGTTCTTGGTTAAAAGGGAGCCTGCAACACCTGTGCCCATTGACTTGCGCTGCGCCCACGACGTGGGGCAGCAACTGCGGCGCCATACCCGCGGCCCGGATGTGCGCGATGCTTGGATATGGCGCCGCCGGACAAAGTGGCAACTGAGAGTGCCGGCTACGGGCGTGCCGTGAGTGAATAGCTGTGGCGTTCTACCTGGAACTCGGCGCGCCCGAAGGGATTCGAACACCTAACCTTCTGATCCGTAGGCGGGTTCAGTCCGTCCCCGAGTGTCCGTAGCAGTCCACGCAATGGCACTAGCTGCGGAATCACCTCCGGGTGGGTCTGTCAGCGTCCGCCGAGGTCGGTTCGACTTGTGACACGCACGTGACACTGTGGGACTGCCATCCTGCCGGGTGGCGCCTCGATTTGATGCCCATAGCGGGGCGGCGTTTCTGCCAAGAAATGCACGAGTGATACACCCTTCTTGTAGATCGGCGCACACTATCGACTCAGCGCCACCCAGCGCCTACGCCGGGAGTAAGCCACCGCGCTGGAACTTGATTATGCGGCACCCGCGATCCTGCACAGCGACGGGCGTTTGACCGCAACTTTTTGCACGGCCATTGCGGCGCCGCCGGCCTGCGGCGCGTCTCGCCGAGGAAACGGAGATAGACGCGCTCGTGTCGGCGTGGTCTTGCTAACCCCTTGGCTTCCATGTGGCCGCCCGTCCGCTGCGGGAGTCTCATGAATTGGTGACGTCGACTGAATTGGTGACGTCGACCCCATCGCCGGTCGCGGTGGCCGTCCTGTATGTGCCGGGACCCGCGCTGGCAGTGCTGGCGTCGCCGGTGACTGTGGCCGTGTTGTCGTTGAAGGGCAACGCGATGACGGTGCTGCAGCCGCCCTCGACGGTGGCGGTGTTGTTGGTGCCGCCGATGGCTTGGGCCTCGCTGCCGTCGTCGGTGACAGTGGCGGTGTTGTTGTTGGTCTCGACGCCGCCGAAGAGGCCGCCTGCGATGGCCCTGCTGCTGTCACCGTCGACGGTGGCGATGTTGTTGGTGCCGCGGAAGCCGGCGAAGGCTCCGCTTTCGCCACCAGTCACAGTGGCGGTGTTGTTGTCGCCGTTCCCGGCGACGGCTGTATCGCTGTCACCGTCGACGGTGGCGGTATTGTCGCCTGTCGCCTGTCGCGGTCGCCGTGCTGTTGTCGCCCCTCACCGTTGCACTAGTGCCCGCGCCGTCCGCAATGGCTTGGCTATCCGCGCCCCGCGCTCTCGCCCGTGAACCGTCGGTGGGGGACGCGTATGCGGTGCCTTTCTGGACCTTCACATCCGTCCTTCGAGATGGCCACATTTTTGTCCGTTGCCCTGACCGTTCCCCGGGTCACCAGATGCCACCCACGGCGTCGCGGCCAGCCCCGCCCCGATGCCCAAAGCGACCGCTAACGCACCGATTCGCCCGATGTTATTGGCGTTACTCATTTCGATCTCCCCTCGTGCCAACTGCGCTGACGTGGAGGAAACTTATGCCTTCGGAAACGAACTCATACCAATTGCAGCAAAGTCCAAGTGGATTATTTGTGGTCGAGTGCAATTTCACGCTGGTAATGACGAATGGTTTACGTTGACGATTAGATCCACTAGATGCATTCTGCCTGGTGATCGAGCCGAGTGAACAGCAGATCATCGACGCGCAGGAGATTCAGGCGCTTTTAGCCAGCGCAACTTTCATTTGCCCAATCAACGAGTGGTCTCCACAAATAGCGGTTCATTGTAGGTTTTTCATTAGCTCATCGAATTCACTGATTAAGAATGATTGACGCGGCACGCGGGGTTATTGCCTGTAGCGGGAAAGGTGTGCTCGTTGGACGCCGAAAAAAGGGAGACGAACAGGTGGATGGGAAAGTAAGTGATCGTGACAACAGCATTCCTGGCAGAAGCTGCTGCCGCCGTGGACGGCAAACTGCACGTTTGGGGTGGCGTGCTTCGAGGCGCTGCCTGGTTGCGTTTGCGGGAACGGTAGGAGAAGCTGAGGGGAACGGCAGGGGGACTCATGCTGAAGAAGAGCTTGGTCGTCGCCGGACTGCTGGTGTACCTCGTGGTGAGCGTTAGCCTCCTGCGCCTGCCCGACGATGTGACCGACTGGCTCACTGTCGAGGACGGCTTCTTCGAGACGCTGGGCGCGGCCGCGATGCTCGCCGGATCGGTCTTCGCCGTGCTAACGCTCCGCAGAGAGAAGGCGAACGGCGCGCACATCGTGAAGCTAATCGCGCTCGTCGGGCTCGCGCTGTTCCTCTTCGTGGCCTTCGGTGAGGAGATCAGCTGGGGGCAGCAGTACCTTCCCATCAAGACGCCCGACCCGATCGCGCAGATCAACTCGCAGGGCGAGATCAACCTGCACAACCTCTACGGCGACGAGCACGGCCAGAACTTCTCCGCAACGATGTTCGCCATGTTCTGGCGGGGCTTCGGGATCGCGCTGCCGCTGCTCGCGCTCGTCCCCGCGGTCGGCCGGGTCCTCGGCCGCTACCTTCCGATCGTCCCGCTGTGGGTCGCGGGGCTGTTCATCGCGCAGCAGCTGCTGTGGAAGACGGTGCCGGCCATTTGGCGCGCCGACCCGTCCCAGTGGCACGGCACTTACCACGGCAACATCGGCGGGCTACCCTTCACCGTCGACACCCCGGCGGAGGCGGCGCAGCACGGCGCGACCGCTCCGGCCGGTCTCAGCGAGATCATGGAGGCCAACGTCGAGGTCCTTCTGCTAGTGGCGATGATCTGCCTGTTCGTCGAGGCCGGTCGGCGGGCGGGCGTCGGCGACGCACCGATGCCGATTGACGCCCATCACCGGGCGGCACGCGGCGTCCGCGGATGGATCCGCGCCGCCGCCCCCGGTGCCGCATTGGGCACCGACGCCGCCCCGGGCGCGCCCGGCCTCGTCGTCCCGCACAGAAGCACCCGGCACGACCGGTGATCCGGCGGCGGTCCATCGCGTCCCCGTAAGCTCGGGGCCTGAAGTAGCCGGCTGCAAGGTGATCGCGCAGAACTGGCGGGCGTGTCGACGCGATGATCGATCAGCAGTGATCGATGCACGACTGATACAGCCGTACTCTGATTGCTCAAATCCGACTCGGCCTGTCACCCTGCCTGGGCCGACATTTTTGGTGAGATTCCGCACACAGGCCGTCGGCATCTGTGACCGACCCTGGCGTCCGCAACAGAGTCGACAATTGAGTCCCAGGTGAGACGGCTGCTAGGCGACTTTATCGAGCTGACATCCAGCGCTTGACGGCCCGCGGGACGGGCGAAGCGCGCAATGCTCTGGATTGGTGTCGCCCGCTGGGATGGCTGAGTGTCGTAATGCCGGCTTAGGGCGTGAGGGATAGCGCTCCGACGGCGCGTGCGTCTGCGGGCCCCGGTGGTACTCACCCCGGCGCTTGGCTCGCTCCCTTGCTGCCGTCTTTTTCGGACTGACTAACTGATTGCATGCTGGAGTCGGGTGAGCCACCGGACCCCACCGGCCTTCGGCACACGGGATCGAGGTGGCGTGGCAATGACGGTCATCGGCATCGATGCGCACAAGCGCACACATACTTTGTGGCCATCGACATGGGGGACGCAAGCTGGGCCACAAGACCGTTTCGGCGAACAGTAGTGGGCATGCAGAGGCCATGCGGTGGGCCACAACCCGATTCGGCACGACCTCACGTGGGCTGTCGAGGATGCTCGATAAGTAACCGGTCTGTTTGAACGCGAGTTGCTGGGAGCGGGCCGGTGACGAGTTGTGCGCTGCCCGCCGCATCTGATGGTGCGATGCCGGGTATCTGCCCGCGAACCGGGGCAAATCTGATCCCATCGATGCGCTGGCCGTGGCGCGGGCGGTGCTGCGTGAGCCGAATTTACCTGTGGCCTTTCACGATCCGGTGTCTTGGGAGTTGAAACTTCTGGTGGATCGGCGCGAAGACTTGGTTGGGCGCGGTGTTGTCCGACAAGGGGAGGAGTGTGTGGTGAGTCGTCGCCATTGCCGCCGCAGATCAAGAAGCTTGAGGTTGTCGACGGCTGGACAGGAAAAAGCGTTGTGCGGTACCAGGTTACGGTGGACGCTGGCTCCGATCCTGCCACTGGCCGGCGGCGGCAGGTACGTCGTCGATTTGAAACCGAACGGGCGGCGCGTGAAGGCTGACCAGGTTCGGGCATCAGGTGTCAACTGATGCCTTCGTTCCGCGCAAGGCAGTCACCGTGGAGGAGTTGTGCAAGGACTAGCTCGCGTCGCTCCACAACGCCCGGCAGACGACGGCCATCGGGTATGAGTACTGCTTCGCCCTGTTGCGCGAGGAGCATGGGCATTTCGCCGCCCAGAAGTTGACGCGGCCCAACCTAGACGAACTGCTAATCAAGCTTCGCGATGGGGGGACCAAAACAGCGAAGGGCCACACCCGACGACCCTGGTCACCAAGTTCGTTGAATGCCGCGATCGACGCGTGGCGGCTGGTCCTTGCCCACGGTTGCGACAGAAAGGGATTTGTCGCACAACGTCGCAGCGTCGATGCGCAAGGTGTCGCGAGTTCGGCGCGAGATGCAGACCGAAAGACGAGATTCGCCGCGTCCTTCGGGCTGCTGATAAGGATCGCAAAGGCCATCTGTGGTATCTGGCACTGAGCGGCCTTCGTCGCGGCGAGATCGCTGGACTCAAGTGGTCAGATGTCGATTTCGAGGCAGGCTCGACGACCATCGCCCGCAACCGGGTTCAAGTGGGAGCGGCCACCGTCGCAGAGTACGAGCCGAAGACACAGTCGTCGCGCCGCACGCCGCCGATAGGTGAGGGGCTGGTCGGCGTACTCAAGCGCGCCTTGGCTCGATACGCGCAGGAGAGGCTGTCGCTCGGCGAAGCACATGCAGACACCGGCCACGTAGCGGTAAACGAGGCCGAGGAGCCGGATGACGCAAGCCGCGGGTGTGCGAGCGATCCGACTGCACGACGCCCGCCACTCATGCGGCACGGCAATGCACCTTCGGGGTGTACCGCTGGCGGTCATCGCGAAGTGGCTCGGCCTTGCCGACGCCTCCGTCGCTGCGCGGTTCTACGCCCACTCGCAGGACGATGCACTTCGTTCGGCCGGGCAGACGTTGGGCGCGGTTGCACATTCTGTGATATTGACGGTGGGGCCGGGACCAAATCACATGGACGTGGATTGGCGTAAACGCATGTCGAACGAGGTTTTTGGTAGCGCGCCCGAAGGGATTCGAACCCCTAACCTTCTCATCCGTAGGCGGGTTCAGTCCGTCCCCAAGTGTCCGTAGCAGTCCACGCAATGGCACTAGCTGCGGAATCACATCCGGGTGGGTCTGTCAGCGTCCGCCGAGGTCGGTTCGACTTGTGACACGCACGTGACAACGAGGACAGCGAGTTGACAGAACCGGAAAAATAGTCGCCGCGTGCAGGCGGGCTTGTGTCAAACTTCGCCCGTGGCTCCGAAGCTGCCGCCACTGGTGCCGATAAACGGCTTGGGAATGTCGGGCGTTGTCTGGCAAGACACGGTCCCGCTGGTCGCCGTACACAATGAAGTTTCACAACCGAGCCGGGTCCCGATTGTTGTGGGCAGGAGACCGGCGGCGTCGTCTAGGAGATGGTCATGATCGCTCGGATGTGGCGAGGCTGGGTTCGGACCGAGCAGGCGAACGCGTACGTCGCCTACATCACCGGCACAGGTTTGCGGGAGTATGCGGCGACGCCAGGCAACCTTGGCTGCCAGATGTGGACGAGAGACCTGGGAGATGGTCGAACCGAAGTCCTGACGGTCAGTTGGTGGGAGTCACGGGCTGCCATCATCGGGTTCGCGGGATCCGACATCGACGCCGCCGCCTTCTACCCTGAGGATGACGAATACCTCGTCGATCGCGAGACCACGGTCTCGCATTTCGAGGTTGCGGCCTCCCAGGCCGATTGATGTTGCGGCGCAACAGTTGTGCCGTTAGGGCTGCCCTCCTTCCGTATTCGTCAACGTCCAGGAGCCCGCAAAGACTACGAAATAGCCGAAGTTGCGTGGCGGTCGTCTCGACGCGGCGCACCTAGCTCACGACATGACCGGCGTTCGCGACAAGACTTGCGGTGGCCGGTCGAGCCGGTAGATGGCGGATGCCGCTGCGGTGCCCGCCCTGCGTCAATTCCACGCCGCCGCAGTCTGCCCCGCAACAGCCGCCGTTACCCGTGCCAACCCTGACCACGAAAGAGTTCGGGGTCGTAGTCCGTGGGGCCCGGTTCATCCCGATGGATCTTGCGCGCCACCAACACCGCAGCGATCAAAATAGCGATCGCCAAAATGATCGCCACCGCGATTACCACGATTTCCGTGGTACTCACGGAACAAAATGTACGGGTTTTTTCTCGCCGCATAGGACGACTACCCCGACGAGAAGTTGGTGACCGGGAGGTCCAACGGTCCGGGCGCGTACGCCACCGTCTACGCGACACCGCGGGCGCCGTCATCCTTCGGGTTGGCGGCCCGATTCGATCCCTAAAGTGAAGCGGCTTTTCTGCCAAGGAATGTGCGAGTCGTACACCCTTGTGTTTGGGCCACAAACGAGGATCGGCAGGGTTCTGTGCCGTAGAGAGGAACCTGTATTTGTGATTGACCGCCGATCGCCGAATCCGCCCGAAGCTGAGGAATCCCACCCGGCCATCGGTTGCCGCGTTGGTGTAGAAGATTGCCGCGGTGGCGTAGTAGCCGGACACACTTGGGGTCGTCGGTGAAATCGTGATGAAGATTCAAACCGTTGTAGCGCCCACCGTGATGGCGTACACCTTGTTATCGGCCGAGTCGGAGATGTAGAGAGCGCCGTCGGGACCGATGGCGATCGACCGGGTGGTCGATCCAGACGTCAGATCGGTCGTAAACCTTCCGATCAGGCTGTTGGTCGCGGTGTCGATGACAGCGACCGATCTCCCGTCGGACCCAAGAACGTAGGTTCGGCTGCCATCAGGACTGACGGCCGTGTCCTGTTGGCGGATCCGCGCCACCTCGGTGTTGTAGGCGGAGCTCCCCGGGTCGGAGTCGATCACCGAAACGTGGTGGAAGCCAACGTCCCAGCTGCGGACGACCGCATAGGTGCGCGTGCCGTTGGTGTTCACAGCCAGGGTGTCGACGAACGAGTACCAGGTTCCGGGGAACACCGATATCGTGGCGATGCCGTTCATGTTCTCGTCAAATACATAGACCGCGGGGATCTGCATGTCTGCCGCGTAGAGCCTTCCGTCGGGGGTCGCGTCGATGTCGTTCAGCAGCGGCGGGTACCCCGTGCCGATCAGCGTGTTGGTGGTGGCATCGATCACCGATACGACTGTGGTGCCGCCGGTCTCGGTGACGTAGTTCTCGCGGACGTAAACGCGGGTGCCGTTGGGGCTGACCTCCACGCCGTAAAGACCACCCGGCCAGTAGTAGCAGTCGGGGCATACCGGGATCTCGACGTTCGCAACGACGGCGTTGGTGGCGGTGTTGATCACCGACACCGACCGGCCGTTCACTTCGTAGCGACGCGTACCGTCCGGCAAGGTCGCCGTCGAAGGGTCGCTGTAGACCGCGGTAGTGCCCGTCACCTGTTTGGTGGCGGTATTGATCACCGACACAGTGCCATTCCCGTACACGTAGGCCCGGTTGCCGTTGACGGCTACACCGATGGGGCTGGTACCCACAGAGATCGGTGTAACGGAGACGGGCACAGTCGGCAGGATCCCACCGGACACAGTGGTTATGTGGATCCTGTTGTCGTCCGAGTCCGTGACGTACACCCTGCCGTCGGAGCCGACGGCGACGTAGGCGTCGCTCGCGACCGTTTCGCGGTCGGTCGGGACGGTACCGAGCACAAGGTTGAGCTTGGTGTCGATCACCGTCACCGTCCCGGGCTCCTGATGCGTGACATAGGCCCGGCTGCCATCAGGGCTGAGCGCAACGAACGCCGCGTTGTCGTCGACCGTTAGGGTGCGGACAACTCTGCTGTACGTGGGGCTGGTGGGGTCGGCGTCGATTACCGACACCGAACTGTGCGATCCGCCAACAACGTTGACGGAGTAGAGCCACCTGCCATCGCGGCTGACCGCGACGTCCACCGGTGTGGTGTCGTATCTGATACCGATCTCCGGTATATCGGGGATCCCCGACGTCGGTCCGACCAACTTGGCGGTGTCGACCGCCAGGATGACGCCCCTTTGCGTATCGGCGATATACAGACGTTCACCGTCGGCGCTGACCTCC
Organism: uncultured Actinomycetota bacterium; assembly: GCA_963848855.1. GTDB lineage: Bacteria > Actinomycetota > Actinomycetes > Mycobacteriales > Mycobacteriaceae > Mycobacterium. Next base: position 956,147 of record CAWKFL010000012.1, on the reverse strand, counting down.
AAGTTGGTGATTCCGGGCCGGATGAACTTCAGGCCGGTCCATGTGTTCGTCGTCGTGTCGATCAACGAGACCGTGCCGTCGAAGGTGCTGACATAGAGCTTTGTGCCGTCCGGACTGATCGCCAGGCCACCGGGAATCTGGGCGTAGGCCCCGCCGTACACACCGACCGACCTGATCAGTCTGTTGCTGGTCGTATCGATCACCGAGACGGTGGCGCTGTTGGCATTCGACACGTACACGCGAGTGCCGTCCGGTCTGGCCACCACATATGTTGGTGTGTGGTCGACGGGAATTGTGGCGACGATCTGTGTGGTGTTTACGTCGACGACCGACACGGTGTCGGATGCCCCGTTGGCGACATAGGCTCGGTTGCCGACGACGGCTACCCCATTCGGATGGGATCCAACGTTGATAGACATTGTCGTTCCCGACAATGGTGCTGGCGACGGCGCGGCGTTGTTGACGGTGACGGTCACCGGCGCTGAGGTTGTCTTGTTGCTGGCGGCGTCGCGGGCCTGCGCGGTCAGCGTGTACGTGCCGTTGGCCACCGTGGTGGTGTCCCACGACACGCCGTAGCCCGAGCTGGTGTCCTCGGCGCCCAGCGGGGCGCCGTTCAGCAGGAACTGCACCCCGGTCACCCCGACATTGTCGGTGGCGGCGGCGCTCACGGGCACCGTGCCTGAGACAGTCGCGTTGGGAGCGGGCGCGGTGAGGTTCACCGTGGGTGCCTGGGTATCCAGGTTGTTGACGGTGACACTCACCGGCGCCGAAGTGGTTTTGTTGCCGGCGGCGTCGCGGGCCTGCGCGGTCAGCGTGTACGTGCCGTTGGTGACTCCGGTGGTGTTCCACGACACGCCGTAGGGGGTGGTGGTGTCCTCGGCGCCCAGCGGGGCGCCGTTCAGCAGGAACTGCACCCCGGCCACCCCGACGTTGTCGGAGGCGTTGGCGCTCAGGGCCACGGCGGTGCCCGACACGGTGGCGCCGGCGGCGGGCGCGGTGAGGTTCACCGTGGGTGCCTGGGTATCCGGGTTGTTGACGGTGACACTCACCGGCGCCGAAGTGGCTTTGTTGCCGGCGGCGTCGCGGGCAACTGCGGTCAGCAGGTGGGTGCCGTTGCTCGCCTGGGTGGTGTTCCACGACACGGTGTAGGGCGAGTTGGTGTCCTCGACGCCCAGGTTGGTGCCGTCCAGCAGGAACTGCACCCCGGTCACCTTGACATTGTCGGAAGCGGTGGCTCGTAGGGTCACCGTGCCCGACACGGTGGCTCCGCCGGCGGGAGCGGTGATGCTCACCGTGGGTGCCAAGGTATCCCCACCAGAGCCGCGGCCCGATTGTTGGGTCTGCGGTGCCGCCGCCTTCACCTGCGCAAAGGTCGTCGTCGTCGACGACGTCGTGGTGGTGGCGGTCATCGGCTCGGCGGCCAACGCCTGCACCGCGGCGGTGGTGTCCACGCTTTGACTGGTCAGCATGGGGTCGTCGGACCCGCTGCGCGCCTGCCCAGTAACCGCCTGCCCGGACTGGCCGGGGCGAGTCCCCCAGGCCGCCAACGCTAACCCCATCGGGGAGTCGAGCGGCGCCGTCGGGCTGTCGGTGCCCAACGGATCTAGACCCGCCAGCGCCAACCCGGCCAGCACCACCTTGCTCACCGCGGGCCCAGGCGGAGTTGGGTCCTCGGGGGCAGCCGAGACCACCTCGGCAGCACTGACCGCGGCCGGCGACCGCGGGGAAAGGGGAGCCGGCAATGCCGGGCCGGGCGGCGGCGCGGCCGGCCGATCCACCACCGCGTCGGCCCGCGCTTGGACGGGCGGCCGCGACGGCGCTGGGCCCGCGGTAGCCGTGACCGTGGCCTCCGCTCGCGGGGCACCGACCGGTGCAGCCGGCGGCTCCTGCGGCGTGTGTGAGGACCGCTGTGGCCGCTGCGAGCCGGTCGTCGGGCCGCCCAGGGCCGCCGTCGCGGCGGCCGGGGCCTGCGGTGCCGCGGTGGTCGACTCCGGTTCGGGCGCGGGTGTTTCGGCGGGGCCAGCCGTGGTCGAACCGGAGGGCGGATCACCGGCGACGGCGATGTTGTCCGCGGGCTTGTTCGACGGGTCCGTGCCGCCGGTTGGCGGGGTCTGGCCGCTGGACTTCTTCGACGTGTGCGCGCCGCCGGTATTGTCAATCACCACCTTTGGGCTGGAGCGACGATTGGAAGTCGACTCCGTCGACGAGCTCACTACCGGATCCGATGTCACACCCGAGGCCGGATCCGACGTGACATCCGACGCCGAGGCCGCATCCGACGTGACACCCGACGCCGAGGCCTGATCCGACGTGGAAGACGATGAACCCGACGTCGAACCCTGCGAACCCGACATCGAATCCGACGAGGGGTCCGACGAGGAACCCGACGCCGACGACGAGGACGTCGAACCGGAATCCGACGGGTCGGCGAGCGCGACGCCCGGGGTATTTGCTATCGCCGCCCCGACACCCAGTGCGACCGCTAGTGCACCTACCCGCCCGATGTACTTTGCGTAATTCATCACAGCACCCCCCACCGATCCCGCACCACCGCTAATCAGCAGCGATACAAACAATCAAGGCACTAAATAAGTGTGATCCGACCACCCGTCCCGGGCATAGCGCCCACAACCGAAGCATTGACCGAAGTCTTCTCCTGGGACAGGCGGCCGGTGAAAGACGGCAAACGAAGTCGGCCAAGTCGTAAGACTGCAATCGTGCTCGGCGAGTCGGTGCTGACGATGGCCGGTGGATCACCCGCCCACCGTTGCGGCGCCCGAACGGACACCCGCTCGGTCCGAATCAAGTTCTCGTCGGACACGTCGGGCTGCCTCGGACACGGCGGCCCGAGGACACAACAGCTAGCCGACCTCACGTGGGCTGTCGAGGACAATCGATCAGTAACCGGTCTGCTTGAGCGCGAATTGCTCGCAGCGGGCCCGTGGCGAGTTGTGCGCTGCGCGCGGCATCTGATGGCGCGGTGCCGGGCATCTGCCCGCGAATGGGGCAAATCGGATCCCATCGATGCGCTGGCCGTGGCGCGGGCGTCGCTGCGTGAGCCCAATCTGCCTGTGGCCTTTCACGATCCGGTGTCTTGGGAGTTAAAACTTCTGGTGGATCGGCGCGAAGACTTGGTCGGCCAGCGGGTGGCGGTGATGAACCGCCTGTTTTGGCGGTTGCATCAGATCGATCCGGATCGTCCGGAATCAAGGAAATTGCAGCATGCCGTACGGCGACAGGCCCTCGTCGACTATCTTCGCGAACAGCCCGGTTTGCAGGCCGAGCTTGCGCGCGAGGAAGTGGCCGATCTGGCTCGTCGCGAAGCTCTCGATCGGTACGCCGCCGGGGAAAGTGGCAACGCAAAGTATCAGGAAAGTATCAACTGATAGGCGTGTCGGAGATGGCGCACTCAGAGTTTGTGCTAAATATTGGCGCGCCCGAAGGGATTCGAACCCCCAACCTTCTGATCCGTAGTCAGATGCTCTATCCGTTGAGCTACGGGCGCATGTGTTCATTTGTAGGCCGACGCGTCAGCCGGCGCGGAGGCGAGAGGATTTGAACCTCCGGTCGCCTTTGAGGGCGACAACTCATTAGCAGTGAGCCCCATTCGGCCGCTCTGGCACGCCTCCTTCGACGTTTACCGCCGATCCGACAGCGTACACATCGGCTACGGCACGAGGCAAAGCGCATTCAGGCGGACCCATAAACTGGGCCAGTGACCGCCCGTCTGCGCCCCGAACTGGCCGATCTGCCCGCCTATACCCCCGGCAAGACCGTGCCGGGCGCGATCAAGATCGCCAGCAACGAGACGGTGCACGGGCCACTGCCGAGTGTCCGGGCCGCCATCGACAAGGCGACCGACAACATCAACCGCTACCCCGACAACGGGTACCTCGAGCTGCGGGAACACCTGGCCAAGTACATCGACAACGGGGCCTTCGCCCGCGAGCACATCTCGGTCGGCTGCGGATCCGTGAGCCTTTGCCAACAGCTGATCCAGATCACCGCCACCGTCGGCGACGAGGTGATGTTCGGCTGGCGCAGCTTCGAGATCTACCCACTGCAGGTCCGCACCGCGGGCGCGACACCGGTGCAGGTGCCGCTGACCGACCACACCCATGACCTCGACGCGATGCTCGCCGCGATCACCGCTCGCACCCGGCTGATCTTCGTGTGCAACCCGAACAACCCCACCAGCACGGTCGTCGACCCCGACAAGCTGGCCGCTTTCGTCGAGGCGGTTCCGCCGCACATCCTCATTGCTCTGGACGAGGCCTACGTGGAGTACATCCGCGAGCCGATGCTGCCGGACAGCTTCGGCTTGGTGCGAGCGCACAGCAATGTCGTTGTGTTGCGGACATTTTCGAAGGCCTATGGGCTGGCGGGGTTGCGCATCGGTTATGCCGTCGCCGATCCCGAAATCGTCACCGCGCTGGGCAAGGTCTACGTCCCGTTCACCGCGACGAGCATCTCCCAGGCTGCGGCCATCGCGTCGCTGGACGCCGCCGACGAGCTGCTGGCCCGCACCGGTGCCGTCGTCGCCGAACGCGCCAGGGTCACCGCAGCACTGCACGAGGCCGGCTACACCGTGCCCCCGTCGCAGGCTAACTTCGTCTGGCTGCCGCTGCCGGGGCGCGCTCAGGAGTTCGCCAACGACTCGGCCAACAACCGCATCATCGTGCGGCCCTATGGTGAGGACGGCGTGCGCGTCACCGTCGCCGCACCCCACGAGAACGACGCCTTCATCGACTTCGCCCAGCGTTGGAACTCGCCCGGCGGCCAGCGAGGAGACGCATAGCCGACGCACGCAAGAAGTTCGCCGAGCTCAAGGAACGGACCGAGCACATCACCGACGCCGAGCTAGACGACTTCTGGGCCACCCTGCAGCCGGCGACCATCAACCTCATGATCGGCGAATGGGCGGGCGGCGAGTTCGACACCGACCACCGCGCCAACGGTTTCATGCGACGGCTCAACTGGTTCGGCAAGGGCGCACTCGACGGCGCCCGGTGCCTGTACTTCTACCGCGAGCGGGTCTAGCCCGGCTGGCGCCCGGTGTAAGCAACCAGCCTGTCGAGCGCGCCTGCATCGACGGCGACGTCGATCGGATCATCGAAGCCCGCGTTGCTGCGGCCCTGCGGGGTGATGATCGTCTTCGCCAGCTCCAACACGTAGTCGGACAGCGCTTCTGACGCTGCCACGTCACGACCCGTCGACTTCGCGTAATCCCAAGCGTGGACCAAGAATTCGAGGGACAGGATGCCTGCCATCATCTTGGCGGGCGCCTCGCCCCCTTGGCCGAACGGCACCACGCCGTCGATGCCACGCTTGTGCCACGCGTCCAACGCAGGCCGCGCGGCGAGCACGACCTGACGCTCGACCGAATCCGAGCGGTCCCGCTCGGCAAACTCCGCGCCTGCGGCGCCGCCGAGCAGAGTGATCGAATTCATCAGATGGTCAGTGAGTGCTGCGACGTCGAATTCGCGGCACGGCGTCTGTTTTGATTCATCGTCCTTGGCGAGTCCGTGCAACACGTGCTGCAGCACCGACAGCGTCGCTTCGGCGCTCGCGAGTTCGTCGGTGGGTGGTGAATCGGGACCGGACGTCAAGTCGGTGGGCATGGCGCCCACGCTACGACTCCCAAACGCATATCGTTGCCCGGATGAGGACGCATGTTCGGGTGACGGCCGCTGCGGCGCTGATTTTGCTCGGCCTGGCGACCGGCTGCAGCCGCACGACGGAGGGCACCGTCGCGATGACGACCGAACCCGGGCCGCCGATCGCCTCGCCTACGCGGACACCGTCGACGGCGGAGCCGGGCTTGCCGGGCTTGCCAGGCATCCCGATACCCGACATACCGATACCGGGCTTTCCGAGAAACACCGATGTCCCGGAGGTCCCGGCGCCACCGAATGCGGAGACCATGACATGCGAGGAGTTCAGCGGTCTGGACGAGGCCACGCGACTGGCGGTCATCCGCGCCATCCTGGCCAAGGAGAACAACCCGCTCGGTCCGAACGGAGAGAGCGTCGGGCAGATACTCGCCGAAGCCGCGTGCCAATTCCTTCCCGACGCTACGGTCAGCGAGGTGCTGATGGGATCGCCGCCACGGTGAGTGGCTAGCCTCCCTTTTCATGGCCGATGCGTACGCCGAACTTCACCGGCGAGTAGTACCCGACGAACGTTCCTTACCAGTCGAAGTTTCGGCAATTTTTCGAGTGGTAAGGAACGTTCGCGCGCAGCTCAGCGTGGGATCGGCGCCCAGCCGAGCTCGGCCTTGGCCTTGGCGTTCGACAGAGGCAGCCAGGTCGTGCCGAACGCCGTCGCAGGATACGACGCGACCATGCCCACCAGCCGATGCGAAATCGGCAGCGGCTGTGGCCTATGGAGTTTCTTGGAAAGCTCGCGGACGTAGTCGCCGAACGACTGCGGCCGGTTGTCGACGATGTTGTAGATCTGCCCACCACGGCCGCGATCAAGCGCATCGGCCGTCGCTTTGGCAACGTCGTCGATGTGTATCCACGACACGATGCCGTCGCCGGTCAGCACAGGGAGTGCCCACCACATCGCGAGCTTGACGAACAGCTCGTCGTGTGGCACACCGGGGCCGTAGAAACAGCCGTAGCGCAACACAATTCCCTCGGTGTCACTGCGCTCGCCAGAGGTCAGCACGGTCTGCTCCATGCCGCGCAGAGCAGCAAGCATCGCGTCGCCTCCGGGCGGCGGAGGTCCGGGGTACGGGTCGGTCTCGTCGATCACGGCAGGCCCGGCGGTCGGATAACCGTAGGCGAAGATGACCGACTCGGCGACCACCCGCCGCACTCCTGCGTGCTGCGCGGCGGCAACCAGATTCGGCGCACCGCGGCTCCACAGCTTCCTCGCGGGCTTGAAGTCCTTGGGCCGCTTGGGTCCCCACTTCGGCAGCGTGGTGAGTAGCGAGACCACCACCTCGGGCCCGATGTCGGCGACCACCTTGTCGATCTCGGCTGCGTTGAAAACGTCGGCCACGACCGGCTTGGCGCCTGCCGATTCGATCTCCGATGCCTTGGACGACGAGCGGGTCACACCGACGACCTGATGGCCGCGGGCGTTGAGCTCACGCAGCAGGGGTAAACCGGGCACGCTGGTTGCACCGGCCACCAACACGAGCATCAGATTCGTCCTTCCTTTTCTGCGATGACGCTGGCGCGCAGGGCGATTGCCAATATCACCGTGGTGACTACCAGGCCACCGGCCTCGAGCCAGCCGATCAAGTCGCCTGCGCCGTGGTGCGGATCGATGATGTGGCTGATCGCATGGAGTGCCCAGTGCACGGTTGCGAACGCCAGCGCAGGGATTCGCCATGACGCCCGCCGCACGGCCGCCAGGAGCAGCACGCCCTGCGGTATCTCGAACGTCGCGTTGTCGAAGATGTAGTGGTCGTTGCGAACGCCGAACGTCCCGAGCGTGGCGAAGAACGTACCGGGGGCGAACATCATGAAGAGGCCGACGCCCAGGGCGTAGAGCCCGAACACGATCAGAGTCACCTCGACGAACCCGGCTCTTGTGCGGGTAGATGTCGTTGCCATAGGTTCACGCTAGATCGTTAATGGCCTCAGGATAGGCACCACTTTCATGGCAATTTTGGGTACCACTTTGGGTCCGGAACTGCTCGTCGAGCTCGACCGGGCGTCCGCGGAACCGCTGCATCGCCAGCTCGCCGCGGGGCTGCGCGACGCGATCCGGACTGGCCGGCTGACGCCGGATACGCGTCTGCCGTCAAGCCGGGTTCTGGCGACCGACCTCGGAGTGTCGCGCCGGATGGTCGTGGATGCGTACACCCAGCTGGTCGCCGAGGGGTTTCTGCTCAGCAGGCATGGTTCGGGCACGCGCGTGGCGACGGTTGACGCCGCCAGTGCGCCGTCGGGTGAGGTCGAACCCGCGGGCCGCTACGACATCGACTTCCTGCCCGGCTCGCCCGACCTCGGGAGCTTTCCGCGCCACGCGTGGATGCGGGCGTTGCGGCAGGGGCTGGCCGAGATCGAATCGCATGCGTTCGGCTACGTCGCGCCGCAGGGTCTGCACATCGCGCGTGTGGCGGTGTCGGACTATCTGCGCCGGACCCGCGGCGTGCTGGCCGACCCGCGACACGTCGTGTTGTGTTCGGGCGCGACGCAGGCGGTCGCCCTGCTCGCGTCGGTGCTCACCGGCCAGAGGTTGGCGATGGAGGACCCTGGCTTCTGGCTGCATCGGATGGTGTTGCAGCACAACGGTATCAACCCGCTGCCCGTCCTGATCGACGACGACGGACTTGACGTCGCCGCGCTGGACGACAGCGGGGCGCAGGCCGTCCTCGCCACACCGGCGCACCAGTCACCGACCGGGGTGGTGCTGTCGGCGGCCCGTCGCACGGCGCTGATGGAGTGGGCGCGGGCGGATCATCTTGTCATCGAGGACGACTACGACGCCGAATACCGCTACGACCGGGCCCCGGTCGGTGCCCTGCAGGGCATCGCGCCCGATCGGGTCGTGTATGTCGGGTCGACGAGTAAGACGTTGGCGCCGGGACTCCGAATCGGCTGGATGGTGCTGCCTGCACATCTGGTCGGCCCGGTCACCATGGCGAAAGGGTTGGCCGACACCGGAAGTTCGGTGATGGACCAGATCGCGTTCGCCAAACTACTGACGACTGGCGAATACGACCGACACCTGCGACAGATGCGTCGCCGGTATTTGAGTCGTCGAAACGTGTTGCTGGAAGCGCTGTCCCGCTATCTGCCGCAGGCGACGGTGCTCGGTGCGGCGGCCGGTGTGCACCTCACGGTTCAGTTTCCGTGTCGCTATCCGGTTGCGACGTTGGTGCGCCGCGCCGCGGAGATGCGGGTGCGGGTCGAGCCGCTGGCACCCTGTTACGCCGACCCTGCCTCGGCACCGCCGGGGTTGATGCTGGGCTATGCCAATCTCACCGCGTCACAAATCGTGACGGGTGTACAGACGCTCGCGCGGGTCATGCAGTGACGCACGACGTCGTTAATATCCTCCGCCGCCACAACCCCCGCCGCCACAGTTGCCCCCGCCGCCGCAACCGGATCCCCCGTCGCCAAAGCCGCCGCCAGTACCGTGGCTGCTTGCCTACCCCGCAGCTCGAGTCTGCCGGCGTTGTTTGGCACGCGCGGCCCACATGGCTTGCATGTCCTTTGGTTTGCCATTGACACGCTCGTAGCAGCAGCCAGTACGGGTCATAGGACGCCAGATGATCAGCGGGCATCGGTTCGGGTGCGGTCGGGTCAGTGCAGTTAGTTCGTCGACGCTTGTGTCGTCGCGCGATCCACCAAACGGCGGCACCGACGGCCGCCGCCATGACAATCGCCAGCAAGACGGTGGTCATAGCGACCCCACCCATGCGTTGAGACTACGCCGACTCTGCCTCGACACCAACGGGTTTGACGCGGGCTAAGCCAAAATCGGCACACGCCATGTACTGACATTCACACGCGGCGTTAATCGCTCCCACCGCCGCCACAGCCTCCCCCGCCACAACTGCTTCCCCCGCCGCAACTGGGATCTCCTCCGCCGCTGCAGGAGCTATTTGTCGGCCAATCGCCAGCCTCACCGGCGTCCCAAGCCGCATCGTGACGTTCAAATCGATCGCGAAACGCACGCACCATAATGATTAGAAGGGCAATGACCACCAGTGTGATAATTGCCGTCAATACGCCCACCACGTGAAACACCCCCAACACAAAGGCTACGCCGATTCGTCTGCGGCGCATACAGTTAGATCGTGCGACACCGACGCACGATTCAGTTCGATCGGGTATACGACGCGGTAGCGAACCTCGATCTACCCCCAGCCGTCTTCAAAACGTGTCCGTGGCAACCGCGGACGCTTGTCGAGACCGGCCTGCGGCAATGGCTGCGGTGCTGTGGCGCCGCGCTGCGAGACGACCAAGTCATCGGTATGCCCTCGCGGGCTGTCGACGAGGCATGGCACGGGCTAATCCTTTGCACAGCTAGATATTCGGCGTTTTGCGAGAACGCGTATGGCCGGTTTCTCCACCACCATCCCGAGGGTGGCGCACCGGAGAATACCCGCGTCGATCGGGCCGACGAACAGCTTCGCCGAACCGTCATCGCATGGGGGCTGGTCGCGAAACCCGGTGAACAGTCCGTACTTTGGGACCTCGACAAACAAGTCGGTGTGGATAAACCATGGGGTGTGGACGCCGCTCACGTCGCCCAAATCCAGTCCGCTGTGGCGGAACTCAATGCGACGGACTCGAACCACTGACTGCATATGACACGTTGGTGATTTGCGACGTGTGCGTGACGCGGACCTGATCGAGCCGCACGGTCAGGCCGCCGGGATGCTCGAACAGGCGAGTGCCGTCGCCTAGCAGCACCGGGACGACCGACACCATCAGCTCATCGAGCACCCCGGCCTGCAGGCACTGCGCGGCCACACTCGCGCCGAGAATGTTGACGTCTTTGTCCCCTGCGGCAGCCCGTGACTGGGCGATCGCGCTATCGATGTCGCCGACGAACGTCACGCCTGGCACCGCTTCAGCGGGCGGGCGGTGCGTCAGGACGAACTGCGGGCCATCCCAGCCGCCACCGAACGCCTCGCCCTCACCCTCCTGCCCCTTGTGGGGATCGTCCCCGCCGAAGGTCCGATTGCCGACGAGGATCGCGCCGGTACGCGAAATCAGCTCGTCGACAACTGGGTTCGGCCCGAGGAAGGGGGTCATCCATGACATGTCGCCGCCCGGGCCCGCGATGAAACCGTCGAGCGACATCGCTGCTGAGTAGAGGAATTTCGCCACGGGGTCGAGTGTGCTCGCCGCCCCGCGACCGTGCGCAAAGTGTCGCTGTTTGACGGCGTGTCGCAGGGCAGACACGCACGCTCGCGGGAACGAGGCGACCAGCGGTGGCGGAGGGATTTGAACCCCCGGACGGTTTTAGCCGTCTCTCGCTTTCAAGGCGAGTGCATTAGGCCGCTCTGCCACGCCACCGCGGACAAGAGTACGGCTTTACACGCGGCCGAGCTTCGCGGGCGGTGTCCCACTCTTCAATCCGACACTGATACGTCGGCAGTTCTCCCCCATCGCGGCGATCTGCGGACGCGACAGCCTGCCCAGAAAATGCGCCCGCACCCCGTGGCCATAGGTCAACATCGCCTCACGCACCGCGATGCGGCCCTCGTCGGTGATCGTCGCGAGTACGCCGCGGCCATCGTCGGGACTGGCACCGCGGCGGACAAGGCCCTGCAGCTCCAGGCGGCGGATCTGCCGGGTCACCCGGCTCGGCAGTGACATCAGGCCGTCGGCGAGATCCCCCATCCGTGCCGAGCCAGTCCCGGACTTGTCCAGGATGTCGAGCAGACGGACATCATTGAGTGTTAGATGATGTTCGTCCACAAGCTGCCGGTTCAATGTCGCGTACAAGCGAAGCGCCGAGTCCAGGAAGTGTTGCCAGGACCTCTGTTCAGCTATGTCGAGTCCGGGCATGTCACTAGCCGTGCGCCCGGCGATTCCCTCCATTTCGCTATGGTAAAGCAGGCAAGCATTGCTGCGCTCAGGAACTCAACAGTGTTTACCGTGCGTAGTAGCGTTTATTGAATGCGTGCGATCATCGCCTCGTCCGAAGGCGACCTGACCTGGCAGGAAATCCCCGATGTCACCGCCGGCGACGGCGAGGTACTCATCAGGGTGAACAGCGCAGGCGTCAACCGGGCCGACCTGTTGCAGGCTGCAGGCAACTATCCGCCGCCACCTGGGGCAAGCGAGATCATCGGCCTCGAGGTTTCCGGGACCATTGAAGCGCTCGGCGACGGGGTCACTAACTGGTCCATAGGGCAACCGGTATGCGCTTTGCTGGCCGGCGGTGGTTACGCGGAGTTTGTTGCAGTCCCTGCCGGGCAGGTCATGCCTGTTCCTGACGACGTCCCCCTGGATCACGCCGCGGGGCTGCCCGAGGTTACCTGCACGGTGTGGTCGAACCTCGTCATGACCGCCGCCCTGTCCGCCGGACAGCTCGTGCTGATCCACGGCGGCGCGAGCGGTATCGGCACCCACGCCATCCAGGTGGCACGCGCGCTTCGCAGCCGCGTTGCAGTCACAGCAGGGGCGAAGCACAAACTGGATCTGTGCGCCGAGCTGGGCGCCGAGGTCACGATCAACTACCGCGACGAGAACTTCGTCGAGCGGGTGCGCGCCGAATCCGGCGGCGCGGGCGCCGACGTGATCCTCGACATCATGGGCGCCTCCTACCTCGACCGCAACGTCGACGCACTCGCCCCCGACGGCCGCCTCGTCATCATCGGGATGCAGGGCGGGGTGAAGGGCGAACTCAACATCGGCAAGCTTCTCGGCAAGCGCGCCGGGGTGATCGCGACAGCGCTGCGCGCCCGGCCGGTCACCGGACCGAGCGGCAAGAGCGAGATCGTCTCGGAGGTCGTCGCCAATGTCTGGCCGATGATCGCCGGTGGCGAGGTGCGTCCCATCATCGGCGCCGAGTTTCCGGTCCAAGAGGCCCGTGCCGCACACGAGTTGCTGGCCTCCGGCGAGGTTTCCGGGAAAGTGCTTCTGAGGGTTGCGGATTGATTTAGCCGAGCGACGCAAGAGCGCGCACCAGCTGATCGACCTCGGCGGTCGTGGTGTAGTGCGCGAGACCGACCGTCACAGCGCCGCCAATGTCGTTGACGCCGATGACATCTAGGACGCGCGAGCTGGCGTTGGAGATCGCGAGGATTCCGTTGTCGGCCAATCGCTGCACCACCCGCTCGGCGGGAACATCGCTGACCGCGAAACTTAGCACCGGAATCCGCGCTTCGGGCCTACCGATCACCATGACCGCGGACAGTGAGCGCAACGACATCAGCAGATAGTCGAACACGCGGTTCATGTAGGCGGACGCGGATTGCATTGACACGGTGAGCTTTTCGCGACGTGTTCCATGCGCCGATTCGTCCAGCGAGGCCAGGTACTCGATGCTGGCCACCACGCCGGCCAGTAGGCCGAACTGGTGGCCACCGACCTCGAGTCGCCCCGGCCCGGTGGCATACGGGTTCAGCGAGACGGACGAGAACGAATCGATGAGCGACGGGTCACGGAAGACCAGGGCGCCGATCGGGGGGCCGCCCCAGGCCATCGCGTTCATCGCGACGATGTCCGCGTCGATCTCGTCGATGTCGATCAGCCGGTACGGCGCGGCCGCCGAGTGATCGACGATCACCAGACCGCCGACGTCGTGCACCAGCTTGGTCACCGCGCGCAGATCGGTGACCGTTCCCAAAGTCGATGACGCCGAAGCGATTGCGGCCAGCCGGGTGGGCTGGGTGATCAGGCTCTCCCATTGCCATGCGGGCAGTTCACCGGTCTCGATATCGACCTCGGCCCACTTCACCTTCGCGCCATAGCGATTCGCGGCCCGCAGCCACGGCGCGATGTTCGCCTCGTCGTCCAGGCGGGTCACCACCACCTCGTAGCCTAGACCAACACGCGACGACGACGCGTCCGCCAGAGACGTCAGCAGCACCGCACGGTCGGCACCCAGTACAACGCCCGCCGCGTCCGCGCCGACGAGGTCGGCGACCGCCTGGCGGGCGGCGTTGAGCACCGCGGCGCTGCGTTGCGCGGACGGATGCGGACCCACCGGCGTCGGCATCGAACCGCGGAACGCAGTCGACACCGCGCGGGACACAGCATCGGGCAGCAACATGCCGTTCTGGGCGTCGAAATGCACCCACCCGTCGCCCAAGGACGGGTGCAAACCACGCACCCGGGCGACGTCGTATGTCATGACAGCCCACCTTAGAGCGTCTGTGAATTGCACAAACCAACACGGATTGGGTGGATGCCCGGTCGTGCCCGCCGTGCCGGACCGGATCACCTGGGCAGCCATACTAGTCCAGTGGGCTTCGGGTTCGGAGTGCTAATCGCACTGTTGTTGCTGGTGGCGCCCGGGGCAATCGTCGCACGTATCGCGCGGCTAACCTGGCCGACCGCCGTTGCGGTGGGCCCAGCGTTGACTTATGGCGTCGTGGCGCTGGCCATCGTCCCGTTCGGCGCACTCGGTATCCCGTGGAATGCCGCGTCGGCAATGTTTGCTCTGGTGTTCGTCGCCGGACTCGCTTTGTGTTTGCGATGGCTACTCGCCCGGTATCGGGACATCCCCGCGGAATCGCGAGCAGCCGAACGCGAGCCCGCGCTCGTCGTCGCTGCGGGCGTGGTGTTGGGCGCCGCGCTGATCTTTCTGGCGGCCGTTAGCGGGATCGCACACTGGCAATCGATCCCGAGTAACTGGGACTCCGTCTGGCACGCCAACACCGTTCGCTTCATCCTCGATACGGGTCAGGCGTCGCCCACCCACATGGGTGAGCTGCGGAATGTCGAAACACACGAGGCGCTGTACTACCCGTCGACGTTTCACGCCCTGGCGGCAGTGTTCGGGCAGCTCACCGGCGCCGCACCGACCACCGCGTACACGGTGAACTCCGTCGCGACGGCCGTCTGGCTGTTCCCGGCCAGCGCCGCGACCCTGACCTGGCACCTGCTGCGCACCCGGACCGACCAGTGGCGCACGGCAGGAGCCGCAGCGACCGCGGGTGCGCTGTCGGCGGCGTTCACCGCGATCCCCTACATCGAGTTCGACACCGCATCGATGCCCAACCTCGCTGCCTACGGCGTCGCCGTGCCGACCATGGTCCTCATTGCTTCCGCGCTGCGGCATCGCGACCGGATCCCCCTGGCGGTGCTGGCGCTACTCGGGGTGTTCTCGGTGCACATCACCGGCGGGGTGGTGACTGTCCTGTTCGTGGTGGCGTGGTGGTTGTTCGACGCGCTGTGGCATCCCGTTCGCGGCCGAATATCCGATTTCATCGCCCTGACGGTCATCGCGATCCCGACCGTCCTGCTGCTCTTGCCGCAGTTCGTCGGCGTGCTACAGCAGGCCGAGATCATCGTCGGGCACGCGTTCGTCACGCATGAGGGCAAGAAGCGCGGGCTCATTGACGCGGTCGTGCAGCACACCCGTCACCTCAACGACTTCCCGATTCAGTGGACGCTGATCATCCTCGCCGGGTTCGGCGCGGTCATCCTGCTCGTGCGACGGGTCTGGTGGCCGCTGGCCGTCTGGTTCCTGTTGGTGGTATCGATCGTGCACTCGTCGGCGCCGTTCGGTGGGCCGGTGGGGACGCTGACCGGAATCTTCAGCGACCTGTTCTACAGCGATCCGCGTCGACTCTCAGCCGTGGTGACGATGCTTCTCACGGCGGCCGCCGGGATCGCGCTGTTCACGTTAACGCTCTGGGTCGTGACCGCGGCGCGCCGGTTGGTGGGCGCGGGCAACCCGCGGACCTGGTATGCGGTGACCGGCGCCGTCGTGCTCGTTATCTGCGTGGGCATTGGACTGGCCTACCTCCCACGGCACAAGTTCCTGCTCGGCGAGAAGTACGACTCGGTGATCATCGACCAAAAGGACCTCGAGGCGTTCGCCTACCTGGCGACCCTTCCCGGTGCCCGCGACACCCTGATCGGCGACGGCAACACCGATGGCACGGCATGGATGTATGCGATATCGGGCCTACATCCGCTGTGGACGCACTACGACTATCCAGTCCAGCAGGGGCCGGGCTATCACCGGTTCATCGTCTGGGCCTACGCCGACGATGCCGACACCGATCCACGCGTCGCCGAGGCGGTCAAGGCGCTCAACATCCGCTACGTGGTGACGAGCACACCGGTGGTCCGCGGGTTCGTCATGCCCGACGGGCTAGTGTCGCTAGATAAGTCGCGGTCGTGGGAGAAGATCTACGACAACGGCGAGGCCCGCATCTACGAATGGCGCGGGGCCCACCCATAGGAAGGGAATGCTGGGGAAATCCAGGACATGACTACCAACAGTGACGACGACAACATCGAAATCATTGGCAGCGACCCACAGATATCGGCCGAGGCGGACGCCGACGGCAAGTCGCTGACGGACCTCGTCGAGCAGCCGGCGAAGGTGATGCGCATCGGCACGATGATCAAACAGCTGCTGGAGGAGGTTCGAGCCGCACCGCTCGACGACGCCAGCCGCAACCGGCTGCGACAGATCCACCGAACCAGCATCAGCGAGCTCGAAGAGGGGCTGGCTCCCGAACTCCGCGCGGAGCTCGAGCGGCTCACGCTGCCGTTCACCGACGATTCGATCCCGTCCGATGCCGAACTGCGTATCGCGCAGGCCCAGCTCGTCGGCTGGCTCGAAGGCCTTTTCCATGGCATTCAGACCGCGCTGTTCGCTCAGCAGATGGCGGCGCGTCAGCAGTTGGAGCAGATGCGGGGTCAGCTGCCCCCCGGCGTCAGCGTTCAGCGCGGACCGTCGCAATCCGGGACCGGCCAGTATCTGTAGGAATCCGTGGCCAGCCCCTCTAAACCCCACATCGAGACGCGCAACGCGTGGGTGGAATTTCCCATCTTCGACGCCAAGACGCGCTCGCTGAAGAAGGCGTTCCTCGGGAAGGCCGGCGGCTCGATCGGTCGCAACGCGTCCAACGTCGTGGTCATCGAGGCACTGCGGGACGTCTCGATGTCGCTCGAACTCGGCGACAGGGTGGGGCTGGTCGGGCACAACGGCGCGGGTAAGTCCACGCTGCTGCGGCTGCTGTCCGGGATCTATGAGCCCACGCGCGGCGTCGCGACGGTCACCGGTCGGGTGGCTCCGGTGTTCGACCTCGGTGTCGGCATGGATCCCGAGATCTCCGGCTTCGAGAACATCATCATCCGGGGCCTGTTTCTCGGTCAGACCCGTAAACAGATGCTCGCCAAGGTCGATGAGATCGCCGAGTTCACCGAGCTCGGCGACTACCTGTCGATGCCGTTGCGGACCTACTCCACCGGCATGCGGGTGCGGCTAGCGATGGGCGTGGTCACCAGCATCGACCCCGAGATCCTGCTGCTCGACGAGGGCATCGGCGCGGTGGACGCCGACTTCCTGAGAAAGGCTCAGTCGCGGCTGCAGAGCCTCGTCGAACGCTCCGGCATTCTCGTATTCGCCAGCCACTCCAACGAGTTTCTGGCCCGGCTGTGCAAGACGGCGATGTGGATCGACCACGGCACGGTCAAGATGACCGGCGGCATCGAGGACGTCGTGCGTGCCTACGAGGGTGAGGACGCGGCCCGCCACGTTCGGGAGGTTCTCGAGGAGAGCCGGCGGGAGTCCGTGCCGCGTGACTGAAGCGGTAGGCGAAGAGCGGACCGTCTACGCCGTGGTGGTCACGCACCGGCGTCTCGACGAACTCGCCAAGTCTTTGGACGCGGTCTCGGCGCAGACCCGCACGCCGGACCATCTGGTGGTCGTCGACAACGACAACGACTCGCGGGTGCGGGACTTGGTGAACGGTCAGCAGATCCCTACTACGTACCTGGGGTCGCACCGAAACCTTGGTGGCGCAGGCGGTTTCGCGTTGGGCATGCTGCATGCGTTGGCGCTCGGCGCCGACTGGGTCTGGCTGGCCGACGACGACGGCCGACCGCTGGATTCGGAGGTGCTGGGCACACTGCTGGCATGCGCGGACAAGCATGTCCTTGCCGCGGTGTCACCGATGGTGTGCGATATGGATGACCCGGAGCGGTTGGCGTTTCCGTTGCGCCGCGGGTTGGCCTGGCGGCGGCACGTCAGCGAATTGCGCACGGGCACAGGGGATCTCCTCCCGAGCATCGCGTCGTTCTTCAACGGTGCGCTGTTCCGCGCGTCGACGCTGGAGGCGATCGGTGTTCCGGATCTGCGACTGTTCGTGCGTGGTGACGAGACCGAACTGCACCGGCGGTTGGTGCGTTCCGGTCTGCCCTTCGGCACCTGCCTGAACGCGGTCTATCTGCACCCGCAGGGCGGTGACGAATTCAAGCCGATCCTCGGGGGCCGCATGCACACCCAGTACCCCGACGACGCGGCGAAGCGGTTCTTCACCTACCGCAACCGGGGCTACCTGCAGTCCCAGCCCGGTATGCGCAGGCTGCTATTGCAGGAGTGGATGCGGTTCGGCTGGTACTTTCTGGTGTCCCGACGCGACCCCGCGGGACTTCGGGAGTGGATTCGGTTGCGCCGTTTGGGCCGTCGTGAGCGATTCGGGAGGCCGGGCCAATGACATTCACCGACGCCGCCGCACAGTCGAGGACGATGAGCCGGGCGTGGGGCGACCTCGTCGCCGGGTTCAGCAAGCGCGAGCTGTGGCTGCACCTCGGCTGGCAGGACATCAAGCAGCGCTATCGCCGCTCCGTGCTCGGACCGTTCTGGATCACGATCGCGACGGGCGCGACGGCCGTCGCCATGGGCTTGTTGTATTCGAAGCTGTTCAAGCTGCCGCTCGAAGAACACCTGCCCTATGTGACGCTCGGCCTGATCATCTGGAACCTCATCAACGCGGCCATCCTGGAGGGCGCCGACGTGTTCGTCGCCAATGAGGGCCTGATCAAACAACTTCCGACACCGCTGTCGGTGCACGTCTACCGGCTGGTGTGGCGGCAGATGATCCTGTTCGCCCACAACATCATCATCTTCGTGGTGATCGCGATCATCTACCCGAAGCCGTGGAAATGGACGGACCTCGCGGTCATCCCCGCACTCGGACTGATTGTCTTGAATTGTGTTTGGGTGTCGCTGTGTTTCGGCATCCTGGCGACTCGCTACCGCGACATCAGCCCGCTGCTGTTCAGCATCGTCCAGCTGCTGTTCTTCATGACGCCGATCATTTGGAACGAGTCCACCCTCCAGCAGCAGGGCGCTGGGGCATACGCCAAGATCGTCGAACTCAACCCGCTACTGCACTATCTCGACATCGTTCGGGCCCCGCTGCTGGGCGCCGATCAAGAGCTGCGGCATTGGATCGTCGTGCTGTCGTTGACGGTGGTCGGATGGATCCTGGCCGCCTTCGCGATGCGCCAGTTCCGGGCACGCGTGCCCTACTGGGTCTAAGCGACCGGGCTTGGATTCCACGCCCTGAGCGCAGGGATCCACCGCGGAACATGTGAACGGTAGTCGTCGTAGTCGGCGCCGAACCGCTTGCGGAGGTGCGGCTCTTCGACACCGCGGATGGCGATCAGCACACACGTGAAGGAGAACAGGAACCACCCGAACAGCCATGGTGACGCAGTGGCGACCGCCGTGCCGAGCTGGATGCAGAACACGCCCGACATCATCGGGTTGCGGACATGCCGGTACGGGCCGCGAACCACCAGTTTGACCGGCGAACCGATCGCGAGGGTGCCCTCGCCGACGCGATCGAACAGAACCACCGTCCAGATGAGCATGCCGAGTCCGAACGCGATCAGCAGACCTCCGACGAACGCCAACAGCCAACCGGCCACGGTACTCAGGTCGGGTGCCTCGACGTGTGCAAGAAACGCAATGAGCAGCGGAATGAAGACCGTCATCATTGCCGGAGCCAGCAGAACCGAAAGCAGATGCCGCCACCAGAGTCGTCCACCCGCCATCTCGAAACCTCCTTCTTCAACCCTTCTTCAACAGTCGCTGAAGAAGACGGTACGCCGGCCTGCGGATAAACGTCAACACGTGTTGAAGTACGCTTCCGGCTATGCCTGAAAGCCGGCGAACCGGCCGCTGGCGCACCGGCCAGCAGAACAAACAACGCATCGTTGAAGTCGCGCGCGAGCACTTCAAACACGGCTACGAGCATGCGACCGTCCGCGCCATCGCCGCCGATGCCGGCGTCGACGTCGCGATGGTTTATTACTTCTTCGGCAACAAGGAAGGTTTGTTCAACGCCGCAGTGATCGACATCCCCGAGCACCCGCTGCACCAGCTTGCGACACTGATCGACGACGACGGCGACGATCAGATCGGCGCACGCCTCGTTCGCCGATTCGTCGAATTGTGGGACGAGGGCGACACGTTCGATCCGCTGCTGACGATCTGGCGGTCGGCGGCCGATCAGCCGCTGGCCCGAAAGCTGTTGCACGACACTCTTGCCGGGCCCGTCGCCGAGCGGGTGGCCGCCGTGTTCGGTGTGGACGACGCGGTGCTGCGGGTCGAATTGGTCACGGTGCACCTGATGGGGCTGGCGTTTGCGCGCTACCAGTTACGGATCGAGCCGATCGCTTCGACGGGCATTGACGAGCTGGTCGCGTGGATAGGGCCGACCGTGCAGCGATACCTGACGGGTCCGACACCCTGTTGAGTGTCGTCGCGGGCCGTGACGGCCGCCGACATCGACGTATTGGCGCAAACCACTCGCACTTTCTCGCCCGTTTGTCTGTTTGGGCGTAATTAAGGTCCATCTGTCGACGGGGGCGTCAATTAACATGCCGGACTGTCGAATTCGGCTGCAAATAGCAGCCGGACGGCAAACGGGCGTGCGACCATAAGCGTTGATGCGCCGATGGCAGCAAACTACACCGGGGGCCGGCCGTGAGGAGCGATGGATGAGTTGGACGAGGGCAGCTGTGGCCGCGGCACTCATTGGGCTGGCCGCGTCGGGCGCGGCCGCTCCGGCGAACGCTTTCGACGATTCCCCCACCGGCCCGGAAGACCCCGCATGCATGGTGCAGTCCTGGTTACCGCAGTGCCTGGGCAGCCCATACGACCCTCCCAGTAGCTTGTCGGATCCTCTGGCAGCTCCCCCATGCTCGATCCAGCCTGGCGCCCCTGGCTGCACGGGCCCGCCCCCTGCTCCACCTCCGCCACCGCCCCCACCACCGATGATCGGTACCGGTATGCCCGGGCAGCTTTAGGTCGCGCCGTTCTGTCCGCGTTCTGACTCCCAGGCACTTCTCAGGGTTGTCAGCCGTTAGGCAGACATGAGCATCCCGCCATACGAACCGCCCACGGCCCCTCCGTCGCCTGGCGCGGGCAACACGCTGCTGTGTCCGAAGTGCGCCGGCGTCATGAAGACCTACGAACGCAACGGCATCCACTTGGAACAGTGCGACACCTGCCGCGGCATCTTCCTGGACTTCGGCGAGCTCGAGTCGCTCACCCAGATGGAGAACCGGTTTGTGCAGGCCGCGCCGCCGCCTCCGCCGCCCGCGCAGCACAGCTACGGCGGGTACAGCGACCATGGCCCCGGGTGGGGGCACCGCGGGAACAAGCACTACCGCAAGCAGGGTTTCGGGAGGCTGTTCTTCTCGAGCTAGACCATCCGCGCGCACGCGGCGACCAACGCGTCCTGCGTCTCGCCGGTGTCGCCGTGCTCGATGCCTCGCGCCGCGGCGCGGACGACCGCGGCGCGGGCGAACGGTTCAAGTGCCGACCACGGGTCACCCGTGGGTAGCGCAGGTCCGCCCGCGTCCCGGTACGACCGCAGAAATGTTTCCCAGTCCGCGTCGGGGATGAGCCCGGCGGCCCAGAAACCGGCCGGGCGGGCCAGATCCCACGCGGGATCACCGCGGCCGAGATCGTCGACATCGATCAGAACCCAGGACTCCGAGAGGCGGCCGAGCTGGCCGAGATGCCAGTCGCCGTGGACCAGCGTGGCCGGCCGCTCGGGGGAACCCGCACGCCACACCGCGTCGGGAAGGCCTGCGGCCGCGCGACGGATCGTGTCGTCGCGGGTGGACCGCAGCATGCCTCTGAGCCGCTGCGGCCAACCATGTGGCGGGACGCGCAGCGTGACCGGTTCGTGGTGCAACCTGGCCAGCAGCTCACCGGCTTCCGCCCAGGGCAGGGACTCCGGCTGTGGCGCAACGACTTCCACCCGGGGCCACGTCGTCCGACAACACGCGCCGATCCGTTCCGGAACAACGGACATCGGCGTCAGCAGGGATTCCGTCTCTGATGCGACGCGAAGCCGGACCGCGAGCGCACGTGGGTCGGTGCCCGGCCGGTGCAGTTTGTAGACCACGTCGCCGTCGACGACGATCTCTGCACCGGACCGGTTCTGCACACCTAAACCGTATTAGCGCTTCGGCAGCGGCAGGCGCGTTGTCACACCAATTCGGTTCCAGGCGTTGATGGTCAGCGCCATCGAAATCACCTGACCCAGCTCGCGCTCGGAGAAGGCCGCGGCCGCACGCTCATACACCTCGTCGGAGACGTGTAGACGGGTGAGGTCGGTCATCTCCTCGGTCAGCGCGAGCGCAGCCTGCTCCTGCTCGGTGAAGATGCCCTCGGCCTCTTCCCATGCGGGCAGCAGTGCGAGCTTCTGCTCGTTGATTTTCTGCTTACGGGCGTCCGCGGTGTGCATGTCGATGCAGAATGCGCAGCTGTTCATCTGCGATGCGCGGATCTTGATCAGCTCCGCCAGTTCCGGATCGATGTCCTTGTGGGCGGCGCTGTTCAGCGTCAGCATCGCCTCGTACACCTCGGGGGAGATCTTGTTCAGGTTGATGCGACGGGTCTTTTCGACTGTGGTCATGTCTGTTCCCTTCCTATCGGGTATCAGCGGCGGGGCGGTTCGAGGCGGATGGTCACATTAATACGGTTCCATGCGTTGATGGTGACGGCCATCGCGATGACCTGACCCAGCGGCGTCGCTGAGCGCCATCATCGCGTCGTAGAGCTCTGGCGACGTCTTGTAGATCTTGATGCGATCGGGCGTTCGAGTTTCCAGCGTCTGCGTCATGTGCAATAACGCTAGTGCGCAAAGTCCCATCTGCATGGTTCAATCTGGGCATGGATATATGGGCCAATCCTGGGAGCCGAGACCTCCATCTCGACCTGCGCGAGACCATCACGCCGGGTGCCCGCGGAGCACGAGAACTCCTGCTCAGCGCCCTGCGCGACGCCGTGCGCTCCGGTCGGCTGATACCCGGCACCATGCTGCCTCCGTCCCGCACACTGGCCAGCGACCTCGGATTGGCCCGCAACACCGTCGCCGAGGCCTATGCCGAACTCGTCGCGGAGGGCTGGCTTGCTTCCCGGCAGGGAGCGGGGACCTGGGTGGTCAACGGTGTCGGCAGCGAAATCCCGGCCCGGCCGCGCGGCAGCCGCGTCGTTCCGAAGCACAACCTGCTGCCCGGCTCTCCGGACGTCTCGGAGTTTCCCCGCCAGGAATGGGCGGCCGCCACCCGCCGCGCACTGACCAATGCACCCACCGAGGCGCTGCGCATGGGCGACCCGCGCGGCAGGCCCGAACTTCGCGAGGCGCTCGCCGAATACCTCGCAAGGGTCCGCGGTGTGCGCGCGACGCCCGAGTCGATCGTCATCTGCGCGGGCGTCCGCCACGGTGTCGAACTGCTGTCGAAGGTCTTCGAGACGTCGGGCCCGATCGCGGTAGAGGCGTACGGCCTCTTCATCTTTCGCGAAGCGATAGCGGCGATGGACATCCCGACCGTGCCGATCGGCGTCGACGACCATGGCGCGGTCATCAACGATCTCGATACGGTGGACACGCCCGCCGTGCTGCTGACCCCGGCGCATCACAGCCCGTTGGGTATGCCGCTACATCCGTCGCGGCGCACCGCTGTCGTCGACTGGGCGCAACGCACCGACGGCTACGTCTTCGACGACGACTACGACGGGGAGTTCCGGTACGACCGCCAACCGATCGGTGCGCTGCAGGCGCTATGCCCCGACCGCATCGTCTACCTCGGGTCGACCAGCAAGAGCCTGTCGCAGACTCTCCGGCTTGGCTGGATGGTCGTGCCCGACGGCTTGATGGATTCGGTGCTCGCCGCCGCCGGCGGACAGCAGTACTACGTCGACGCGATCTCGCAACTCACGATGGCCGACTTCATCACCAGCGGCCAGTACGACCGCCATATCCGCAGGATGCGCACCCGATATCGCCGCCGCCGCGATGCGCTGGTGGCCGCCCTGGCGGAATTCGACGTCGGTATCGGTGGGCTGGCAGCAGGCGTCAACATGCTGCTGAGCCTGCCCGAGGGCAGCGAGCACGAGGTACTTCGCCGGGCCGGCGAGGCCGGTATCGCGCTCAACGGGCTGTCGATAATGCGCCATCCGCTCGCCGGCCCCGACGTACCCGCTCCCGATGGCGTCATCATCGGGTTCGCGGCGCCGGCCGAACACGCATTCGCGGCCGCTGTCGATGCGCTTTGCGGTGTGTTGACGGCTACCGGGCTGTAACACGCGTCGCGCTCAGGACATCCGTACGGCGATGCGGCGCAACAGTTTTGTGGCGATGACGTAGGGGGTTGCGCCAAATGGCCACTGGGAAACGACCTTTCCGGTCCTCCCGGCGCCAGCACGGAAGTAGCTGCTGGTCGTCGCCCACACCGTCTTGGCCAATTGTTCCTGCAGCCAGTCGTTGTAGATGACGAACGCTGAGCGGCGCACGTCGATGATGGTCTTCCCGGTCTTGGCGGCTCGGGAGATCAGACCCGCGGCGAAGCTGGCCTGCGCTTCATAGAACGTCACCAGCGGAACCGAGTTGGTATTGGGGCCGTACATGATGAAGAAGTTCGGAAATCCGGGGACCATCATCCCCAGGAAGGCTTCCGGCTCACCCTGCCACGTCTCGTGCAGTTCTTTGCCGCCCTGCCCGTGAACTTCGTAATTACCAAGGTAATTCGCGGCATCGAAACCGGTGGCCATGACGATGACATCGAGATTGTGTTCATCTCCGTTGGCGTCGACGGCTCCGCGTCGGGTCAGCCCCTTCACCGCGTGCGGGACCAGGGTCACCTTCGGGCTGAGCAGCGCGGCGTAGTAGGTGTCGCTGAGCACGGTGCGCCTGGCTTCGAATGGGAACTCCGGTGTGACCAGTTCCATCAGGTCGGGCCGCGAAGCCAGTTCACGGCGTAGGAAGTCCTGGGAAATGCCATGGCGTTTCTTGTGGTTTCGGCCGCCGCTGCGCGCGTGACCGGAACGCACTTGGCGCCGGTCGTAGTCGACGTAGAGCCTGTAGCGCCGCCATAAGTACACCAGCGGGTTACGGTTGAGCCGCCGTTCCGTCGGGGTGAAGTCGCGGCTGTCTTTCGGCAGGATCCAGTTGGGTTCCAGCTGAAATATCTTGACCTCGGATGCCACCTTTTCGGCCTCGGTGACGACCTGGACCGCGGATGATCCGGTTCCGACCACAGCGACCGACTTATCCGTCATATCCAGGCCGTCGATCCAACACGAGGTGTGACACATCGCGCCCTCGAAGTCGTTGTCCTCCCGCGCGAACGGCGGCATCACCGGAATGTTGAGGAAGCCCACCGCGCTGATCACCGCGGTGAACGCACCGTGCTCGACACCCGACGATGTGCTCACGGCGTATGTGTGGTCCTGATCGGACCAAGCCACGTCGAGCACCGACTCGTTGAACCGGATCCGTTGCGGCAGATCCCACTTGGCCGCAACGCCTTCGAGGTATCCCAGCAGTTCGCGCCAGTCGGCATGCGTTCGGGTCCAGTCGTGACGTTCGAAGGAGAACGAGTAGATGTGGGATTCGAGGTCGACTTCGGCGCCGGGATAGCGATTATGCCACCAGGTGCCGCCAAGACGGGGAGCCTTCTCGAAGATCACAAAGTCTTCGATCCCTTTGCGGCGCAAAGCGACCGCTGCGGCGATACCACTGAAGCCGGCACCGATGATCGCCACGCGGGGCGTCGAGTGTGCGTGTGCCGTCATCGTTCTCCTCGAGGTGCCGGAACTCACCAGTTCCGCTTAAAACGCTATAGGTTCAGTATTTAGACCTAATGTTGTGTTGTCAATAGTCGCAGGCTGTTCGGTGAGGTGATCACTTGATCTGAGCGGTCCACCCCCCGTCCACGACGAGATCGGTTGCGGTGACAAACGACGCCTGTTCCGACAACAGAAAGCTGATCGCGTTGGCGATGTCCTCGGGCGCTCCCAACCTGCGCAGCGGAGTGCGCTTCTCCATGTCGGTGCGCCGGGCGGTGTCGGCGATGTAGAGCGGTTCGATCATCGGGGTCAGGATGGCGCCGGGACACACGGTGTTGACGCGGATGCCTTCTGGGCCCAGTTGCAGTGCCAGACTTCGGGTCAGCGAGACGACGGCAGCCTTGCTCACCTGGTAGGCGTCCAGGGGCGAGTCCATACCGCGCAGCCCCGCGGTGCTGGCGACGTTGACGATGGCTTTGCCGGCACCGCGTCGCAGCAGCGGGACCGCCGCGACGCACAGATGGCGTAGCCCGTGCAGGTTCACCCCGAGCGTGAGATCCCATACGGATTCGTCGGTATCAAAGACGGATCCGTCGCGGTCGAATAACGCCACGCCTGCGGCATTGACCAGATAGTCCAGGGAATCGCTGTCGAGGTGGGCCAGCAGCGCCGTGCTGTCGCCGCCGTTCAGGTCGAACGCGACGTAGCAGACTTCGGCAGGCAGACCGTCCGGGCGCGGTTTGATGTCGGTGGCAAGCACGTGGGCACCGTCGGCGGCCAGCCGGACGGCGGTGGCCAGCCCGATCCCTCCGCCGGCCCCGGTGACCAGCGCGGTGCGGGTCACCGTCGGACCGCACCGAGCGCCTGCGCGAGCTGCCGGCCTGCGAAGGTCATCGCCTCGGTCGCAGTGGGAAACACCTCATCGAGGCCGAAGAACCCGTGCACCATGCCCGGGGTGAGGTGAGTGCGGGTGGGCACCCCGGCAGCCTTGAGCGCCTCGGCGTAGAGCTCGCCCTGCGGGCGGATCGGGTCGCATTCGGCGAGGATGATCGTGGTCTCGGGCAGACCGGCCAGATCGTCGTCGAGGATGTTGACCCGCGGATCGGTCTTGGCGGCCGGGCTGGGCAGGTAGTTGTCCTGGTGCCACTGCAGTTCGTCGCGTTCGAGCATGACGCCGTCGTATTCGGGGTCCATACCGCGGGTGAGGTCGGTGGTGGTCACCGGGTAGATGAGCAGCTGGTGGCGCAGCGCGGGCGTCCCGGTGTCGCGGGCGTGCAGGGCAACGGCGCCTGCGAGATTGCCACCTGCGCTGTCACCGGCCACCGCGAGATAGCCGTGGTCGACGTCAAGGCCGGATCCGGGGTCGGCGGCCCATGCCATCGCGTCGATGGCGTCGTTGACCGCGGTGGGGAACCGAGCCTCGGGACCGCGCCGATACCCCACCGACAGAACAGCGCTGCCGGACGCGTTGGCCAACAGCCGGGTCGCGACGTCGTGCGAATCGATACTGCCGAGCAACCAGCCGCCGCCGTGGAAGTACACGATGAGCGGCAGTGCCGCACTGTCCTCGGTAGGCAGGTACAGCCGGCCCCGTATCGTCTCGCCGTCGCGGACGGGAATGGTGACGTCGACAACGCGTGGGATCGGCGGTTTCGTCAGCGCGCCAAAGGTGTCTTCGAAGTTCTGCCTGGCGGTCGGCACCGGCAACAAATGGGCGTTGGGACGGCCCGACTTCTTGGCGTCGTCCAGCATCTTCTGCGCGATTGGGTCGATGGGCATGATCGGCTCCTCGTTGTCGAATGTCGCTGTGGATCAGACACGTTCGTAGTACCGACGTGTCTCCCAGTCGGTCACGGCGTGCGAATCGAATGCGGTCAACTCGCATTGCGCGGAGGTGAGCAGGTGCTCGAAGACCTCGTCACCGAAGGCCGCACGGGCCATCTTGCATTCGGCGAACCGGTGCAACGCCTCGTGCATGGACGTCGGGACCATGGTGATGTTCTCGCCTGCCCACGCGTTGCCGTCGAAGATCTCCGGTGCGGGAAGCTGGTGTTCGATTCCGTCGAGACCGGCCGCGATGGTGGCGGCATACGCGTAGTAGGGGTTGACATCGCCGCCAGGAATCCGGTTCTCGACGTGGAAGGATGAGCCGTGTCCGACCAGTCGGAAGGCGCACGAACGGTTGTCGTCGCCCAGCGCGGTCGCCGTACCGGCGAACTGGTCGGGCTGAAACCGCTTGTAGGAGTTGATCGTCGGCGCGAACATCAGCGTGATGTCGATCGCGTGGGTCAACTGGCCCGCGATGAACGAGCCGAAGAGCTCCGAAATGCCGCCAATGGGCCCCTCCGACCAACACAGGCTCGCGTCCCCCTCCGCCGACCACATGCTGACGTGCAGGTGGCACGACGATCCCACTTCGTCGATCTTGGGCTTGGCCATGAAAGTTACGGTCAGATCGGCGGCGTGGGCCAGTTGTTTGACGCCGTACTTGAACAGCACGTGCCGGTCCGCCATCTCGAGGGCATCGCAGTAGTCGAGTGTGATCTCCTGTTGGCCCAGCCCCCATTCGGGTTTGGACGATTCGATCGGAATCCCGAATTCGGGCATCTGGTTGCGGATGCGCTCGATGAACCAATCGTCGCGGCCGGATTGCACCATCTGGTAGTCGGATCGATAGTCCGACAGCATCTTCAGGTTCTGATAGCCCAGTTCCCATGCTTCGCGCGGCGGGGTGGCGGCGAGGAAGAACTCCAGTTCGGAGGCGAACTTGAAGCGCAGGCCGTGCTGTTCGGCGCGTTCGATCTGGTGGCGCAGGATGGTGCGCGGGGCCACCGAGAGCATCGAGTCGGAGTGTTGTTCGTAGGCGTCGCACACGACCAAAGCGACGTTGGGTTCCCATGGCACCCGGCGAAGTGTCGTCAGGTCGGGGACCAACCGGATATCGGCCCAGCCGTTGGCGGCGTTGGACACCGGCAGGTCAAGCGGGTTCATCTCGAGATCGACGGCGAAGACGAAACTGCTTGCGTTGACACCAGCGCCCGATAGCCCCATGGCGCGGAAGGCCGGGATGGTCAACCGCTTGCCGACGAGGCGGCCGTAGGGGTCGGGCGTCGCGGCGACGACGGTGTTGATCTCGCCGGCGTCGACCAGTGCGTCGAACTCGTCGAGAGACAGGCGTGTCGAGGATGTGGTCATTGGTGCTCCAGGTGGCGGCTGAGTTCCCAGGTGGTGATGTTTTGTTGTAACCATTGGTCGTAGCGGCGGGCTTCGGCGCGGCGGGTGACCGCGTACGAGCTGCAGAACGGCTTGCTGAGCAGTTCGGCCACCCAATCGGCGTCTTCGAATAGCGTGATGGCGCTGTTCAAGTCGGCGGGCAGCGTGGCAGTCTCTTCACCGGGCGCGGGCAGGTTGAGGCGTTCCGTCAGCCCGTACAACCCGGCGGCCAGCAGGGCGGCCGTGACCAGGTAGGGACTGGCGTCGGCGCCCGGTCGGCGATGTTCGACCCGCGCAGAGGCGGTGTCGGCGAGGATGACCCGGCACGCCGTGCTGCGGTCGTCGTGCCCCCATGACGCGACCGCGGGTGTGAACATCTCCGGATCGATTCGCTTGTAGGAGTTGACGTACGGATTGAGCAAGGCAAGGGTGTCGGCCATGCCTGCCAGCAGACCGGCGACGTAGTGGCGGCCCTCTTGTGACAGTTTGCGCCCCGCGTCGGAGAACACGTTGACGCCGTTGCGGGCCAGGCTGGAATGGACGTGCCCGCCGGCACCGGACTTGTCGGCGAACGGCTTGGCCATGAAGCTGGCGTGCAGACCGCGTTCGGCGCACAGGTGGCGCAGGTATTGGCGGGCACGCACGGCGTTGTCGGCTGCTTGCAAAGCGGGTGCAGGCTCGAGGGTGAATTCGAAGAAGCCGGGCCCCAGTTCGGCGTGGAACATGCCAACGGGGATGCCGACCGAGTCCATGCGGTTGATGAAATCGGTTGCCAGATGCGCGGCTTCGGC
Source organism: uncultured Actinomycetota bacterium (assembly GCA_963848855.1). Classification (GTDB taxonomy): domain Bacteria; phylum Actinomycetota; class Actinomycetes; order Mycobacteriales; family Mycobacteriaceae; genus Mycobacterium. The sequence goes on along the minus strand of CAWKFL010000012.1, from coordinate 926,658 downwards.
TGACCGGGTCAAGCTGTAGGCGTTCTCTGTTCCGCCGAAGGGCCTGCGGGGTTCATCACCGCCGGTGGACTCGTGGAATAGCCACAGCTCGTATTCGAAGCCCAATACGGGTTGAAGGTCCAGTGCGCCATAGCGACTGAGCAGGCTTTGCACCGCGTGGCGCGGTGACATGTCGACCGGATGACCGTCGGCGCCGACCAGGTCGGCGATCACCGCATCGGTGCCCGCTCGCCACGGCAGAGCGATGCGGGTCGACTCATCGGGGACCAGCAGCGCGTCCGGATAACCGTTCTCGGCGTTGCTGAACGGGGTGTCGGTGACTTCGTCGGTGACCGAAAGGCCGTACAGGATGGTGCACATCGCCAGGCCGGCGGGGTCATGGGTCTTCTTGGCCCGCACGAGTTTTCCGCGAATGCCCAGGTCGTAGTCGGGCACTTCGAGCTGGGTCATCGCCACGCGATCAGTCATCACCGGCTCCTTTCTGGCGCTCGTGCGACCCTGGGCGACGGCTGGAGTCGCGTCCGACGCGCGTGTAGGCGTGGTCGGGGACATCAGCGGGGTCGCGGTAAACCCACCAGGTGCAGGTGCTCACCGGCTCGTCGGGATTCCAGGTCGGCGCATCGATGACGCGGGTCGGATATCCGAGGCGGTCGATCGGCATGATCTCGTTGAGTTGGCAGCAGTGCACGCAGTAGGAACAGATCCCGACGGTGTTCCATGCCCAGTCATGCGGTTTGGTGGTCACCGCGAATCCGTACGGCGCGCCGGCGCGTGGCGCTCCGTCGGTGATGCGGGCGTCCAGCGACCGGCCGCCGGATCCGCAAGGGGCGAAACGGAATCCGATTCGGGTGGGTTCGTCGATGATCTCGATGTCGCCTTGTCGCCCCGTACCCGCAAGGTGCGCGTGGAAGCCATCGACGATGGCGATCATGAGTTGGTGCGCCGAAACCGTCCATGGTTGATTGGCCAGGCTGTAGCGGCGCGCATGGATCGCGTACCAGTCATCCATGAGGAAGTCCCACAGCTCGCCCAAACTGTCTTCGCCGACGAGCCGTACCGCGATGTCGATGAGACCGGAGAGGCGGTCCACGGCACGGTCGTGCATACCTTTCCAGACCGTTCGGGCGTGCTCGACCGCATCGGCCGCCCCGTCCGCGCGTGCGCGGCAGGCGGCGGCGGCGCCGGCGACCGCCGCGAGGAACTTCGGCCATTCGGACTGGATGCCGCGCATCGCCTGCTCGCCGATCAGCGTCCCCAGTTGATCGATTGCCGCAGTCACGTCGACACCGGACACACCGCGGTCGCGGATCCAGTCGGACGTTGCCGCGGGCCAGCGTTCGTAGATGTCACGCAGTTCGTAGGCTTCCAGCACGGCGACTTCGACGAGTTCGGCTGCCGCCTCACCGTCGCCTGCGATGAGGTGTTCGGTGGCGCTGCGGAACGTGCCTTTGGCCAACTGCTCCCACGACCCGACACGCGCGGTCCGGCCCAACGACGGCTCGTAGGCGACCGGCGCGGAGGCCGGGATGTCGGCGGTCATGTCAGCTGTAGGCCCCCGTCGACTCGCAGGTCCGCCCCGGTGATGTAGCTCGCCTGATCGCTGAGGAGAAACGCCACCGCCGTGGCGATGTCGGCCGGCGCTCCGAACCGACCTGCGGGAACCCGCGATGCGAGCGCGGGCGGAAGAACGCTCGTGTCGCCGTGGGCGGCGGCCATCGCGGTCGCCACGAAACCCGGCGAAACGCTGTTGACCCGCACGCCTGCGCCTGCCAGGGCACGTGCCGCACTCTGAGTCAACATGAGCAGGCCCGCTTTCGACGCCGCGTACTGCGGGGTGGGATCCGGGTTGGACAGCGCGATCACCCGGGTTGCCTCGACGGAGGTGATATTGACGATCGCTGCCGCCGTCGCCTGCCGCAGCTCCGGGGTGAGGATGTCGATGACGTTGTAGGCGCCGACGAGATTGATCTCCAGACACCGCGACCATGCCTCGCGATCAACACCGGAGAATCCCGTGTTCTCCAGAATGCCAGCGCAATTCACCAGGTACGAGATCCGAGAGAGGTCGACACCGGCTTCGGTCAGCCTTCCTCTCAGATCGGGGTCGCGGATGTCGGCTCCGACGCTGATCTGCCGGTCGGCGGGAAAACCGGGGTCAGGCTCGGGGGTGTTCAGGTCGAGCCGGATGGTGCGCACCCCCGCCGCCATCAGGGTGCGCGCGATGCCTGCTCCGATACCCGCCGCGGCACCGGTGACCACGGCGTCGCCACCACTGAACGTCAACGGCAGCGACGGGTGCGACACAGCAGCACTCATCGCACCCCGAAGCTGCGGTCGTGCGCGGCCAGCGCGTCGGCGAAACACTGTCGCGGGGCGCGGATGACGCCCGCGCCGATCTGACCGCCGTCGCGTCCGGCCAACCCGACGTCCATCACTGGCAGGACCCCGGTCTCGAGGACCTTGCGCGCGTCAATGCCGGTGGGGGTGCCGCGAAAGCCGAACAACGGGATCCGGTAGGTGGTGTTTTCGCCATGGGTGATGGCATACATCTCTCGGTTGCGTTCGATCATCACTTCGGCCGAACCGCCCTGGTATTCCTGCAATGACAGTGCGCACGCCTGGGCGAACCCGCCAAGCCCGATGGTCTCGGTGATGGGCGATTCCCCACCCATCCAGGTGATTTCGTCTTCGTTGTGACCGGTGAACAGCTTGCCCTCGTGTATGGGAGGTGGTCCCTCGAACCAGGTGTCGCCAAGGCCGGCGAGTTTGACCGCGAACCCGCGGCACGAGAACGCCATCGCCGAAACCAGCGTCGAGCCGGGCACCATCATGGCGTCGGCGGACGCCTTGGCGGCGGCCATCGACAGCCGCAGGAAGAAGTAGTCGTTCTCGGCCAGGTGCAGCATCGTGTCGCGCACGCCGGGAACGCCGTCGTCGACCATGTCCAACACCGCGGGCAGAATCTCGCGGTTGAACAGGATCGAAGCGGCGGCGTTGCGGCTGTGCACCTCGTCGCCCATCCGCAGTGCACGCGCGATCAGCGGCTTGAGCGCGACGCCGCCGCGGCGGCGGATCGCTTCCCCCACCACGGGTGCCAGCACCGTGTTGACGTGCAGGAGGCGTTCGTGCACGCCGTCGTCGTAGCAGCCGTAGTTCAGCCGGCGGGGTTCCTTGCCCTCATAGAAATTGCAGAACCCCCGATTGCCATGGGCGCGGTTCTCCACGACGAACACCGGCATCGAGGCGGTGTAGATGCCTGCCAGTGATCCCACCGCGCCGTAGTCGTGGCATGCGCCGACTTCGATCTCGCCGGTGGCGAACCGAGCGATGGCCTCTTCACGGGTGCCGGCCAGACCCTCGAACAGGGCGCCACCGATCAGCGCGTCCCGCTGGCCGCCCACGTAGTTCTCCCATGCCATCGGCGCACCGGAGGTCAGCACCACGTTGTCGCGGTAGCCCGGCAACACATCGCGTGCCGGGCGCACGTCGATGACCCACGGATCGGCGTCGTTAAGGCGTTTGAACGCCTCGGCGTTGGCCTCGTCCACGTCGGCGAATTCGACGACGGTCTGCTCGGCGCTCACCATGCGACGACACCTCCATCGACGAGCAGGGTCTGGGCGGTGATGAACGACGCACGCGGTGACAGCAGGAATTCCACGGCCTCGGCAACCTCTTCGGGCTCGCCGATACGTTTGAGCATCGCGTAGCTGGCGCTGATCTCCTCGCCACCGGAGACACGGGCCATCGACTCGCTCATCGGTGCGCGAATGACGCCGGGAGCGACGTTGTTGACACGGATGCCGCGGTCGGCGAGTTCTTCGGCCAGATAGCGCGTGTAGGCGGCGATGCCCGCCTTGGTAGCCCCGTACACCGAAGCGCCGCGGAACCGACTGAAATGACCGGTGAGGCTGCCGACGTTGACGATGGCGCTGCCCGCGGTCAACAGCGGCGCCACCGCATCGGTGACCCTGGCCATGCCGGCGATGTTCACCTGAAACATCAGCTCCAACTTGGCCTCGTCGAGTTCGCCCAGATACGAATCCCGAAGAATCCCTGCGCAGTTGACCAACCCCAACAAGGTCTCCCCTTCGGCGACGATGGAGGCCAGTGCGGAGTCGACACTTTCGCGGTCGGTGACATCCATCGCCACCGCCAGCGCGCCGTCCATGCGGCCGTCATGGAGATCCAGTGCGTCGATCGCCGGTTTCAGATCGGCGGCCACCGGAACATAGTTGCTCTGCAACAGGCGGCGGCAGATTGCCTGGCCGATGACGCCGGCCCCGCCCGTCACGATGACCTTGTCTCCCACGGCCCCAATCCCTTCCGTCGGTGATGGCGATCACTTCGTTCGCCTAGTGTCACGCAGAAAGACCTATTGGTCAAGTTTTTAGGTCTTTAATAAAACAGCGTTCTCAGCTGGGCATTCTCTGCGTCATCACCGTTTGGTCCAAAGGCCGGGACTTACCCGATTTGCCACTGCAATGCGCTACTCTCGACCAACGAAAGGGAGTGTGATGGTGGCACCGGCACGAGCTGCGGCACTGAGTCCTGTTCGGCAGATTCCGGCTCACGAATTGGTCGTCGACCAGATGCGGCGTGCGCTCGAACTGGGCCAGTTCCGTCCCGGCGATCGGTTGCCGAAAGAGCGCGAGCTCTCCGAAATGCTCGATGTTTCGCGTACGACGGTGCGCGCAGCGGTTGCGGTGCTCGAGCGCGAAGGGCTGATCGCGGTGCGACGCGGCCGCGGCGGGGGCTTCACCGTGCAGGCACCCGAATATGACACCGCGCAGATGCGTCGCGAAATGCGCGCCAACAAGCGGGCGATCCGCGATGCGTTCGACTTCCGCATCGTCGTCGAGACCGGGGCGACCCGGTTGGCGGCTGAGCGGCGTCGCGCCATCGATCTCGCCGATCTTCACAAACTGCTGTCGGGCATGGACTCCGCACTGGACATCGCACTCAACGAACAGTCGGCCAAGCACACCATCGAGTTTCAGACGCTGGACTCGGCGTTTCACCTGGGTATCGCCCAAGCGGCGCAGAATGATCGGCTACTGGAGGCGGTCGCAGACGCGCGGCGGCGGATGTGGCTTCCCGTTGGGGCGATCTTCGGCAGGCTGGAGCCCAACGCCAACGATTTCCACGAATCGATCCTGCAAGCCATCGAGAACCGCGAACCGGAACTGGCCGCGGAGCGGATGGCCGCCCACATCAACGACACCCGCCACACCATCGAGGCCTGGCTCAAACGCTGACCGCCTCCGGCAGTTCAGGCAGGGTTTGACCGCCGTCGATCACCAACGTCTGCCCGGTGACGAATGACGCCTCCTCGCTTGCGAAAAACATTGCTGCGGCGGCGATATCGGCCGGAGTGCCCAATCGTCGCTGCGGAATGCAGGCCCGCATCCGGGCAATCGCCTCCTCGCCGAGCCCGTCGAGGCCCTCCGTGACGATGCTGCCCGGCAGCACAGCGTTGATCGTGATTCCGTCGGCGGCGAGTTCGAGGGCAGCACCGCGAACGAACCCCAGCTGCGCGGCTTTGCTTGCGCCGTAATGGCTCAGCCCCGGATATCCCGTGACGGGCCCGGTGATCGACGACGTCACCACCACCCGTCCGCGGCCCGACGCTTTGAGAGCGGCCCGGCACGCCTGGACGGCGAAGATCGTGCCCGCCACGTTGGTCGACATGATCGCCGCGACGTCCTCCGCGCCGAGTTCGTACAGGGTGCGTTCGGGATAGATCCCGGCGTTGGCGCACAACACATCCAGTCCGCCAAGCCGGTCGGAGGCCTCTGCTGCCATCAGCGTGCACGCCTGCGGATCGGCGACGTCAGCGACGATGCTGTGCAGCCGATCGCTGTGTGCACCCACCCGTTGAGCGGCGTTGGCCAGGGCCTCGGGGCTACGGCCGGTGATCGCCACCTTTGCACCCGCCCGAAGAAATCCCTCGGCCAACCCGAGGCCTATCGCCCGGCTGCCGCCGGTGACAAGCACTCGCACAGATGACCAATCGGTCATGCCCGGTCCTCCGGCAGCAAGTCCGTCCTGTCATCGAACACCGTGCTGCCGATGCGGGCATACCGGTCGGGGCTGGTCCTACGCCACACCATGGCCACGATGATCGAGCCAAAGAACAACAACCCGACGATCCACGGGATCAACTTGAAAAACAGTGTTCCCGAGGCAGTTCCGGCCGCGGCTGCCATGTTCGACACCATCAGGTAGATCACGTAGAGCATGCCGACTCCACCAAGGGCAGGAGCCACCAGGGTGCGCCACCAGTTCGCTGTCTCCGGATGCTGCTTTTTGACATGGAAGTACACGATCGTCGATATCGACGACATCGTCTGCACAATCAGCAGGCATAGCGTGGCCAGGATGGCGACGAGCACGAACAGCACGGCGTACGGGTCACTGTTCGACACCGCGCAGACGACAAGCAACACGCCGGCGAACACGCTCTGGGTCAACGAGGCAATCCACGGGGAGGCGTGGCGATGGTGCGCCCCGCCGAGCCGGTGCCACAGCAACCGGTCGCGGCCGAACGCGAACAGGTAGCGGGCCGCTGAGTTGTGAATGGCTAGCGCGCAGGCGAAGGATCCGCCCAGCACCAACCATTCGAATGCGGTAACCCCCCACTGCCCGAGGTACTCGTGCGCCGGGGTGTAGAGCAGCTGGAACGGATCCGAACTCGAAGCCAGCTCAACGGCTTTGGCTGGGCCATTACCGACGATGACACCCCACGAAATGAAGGTATAAAACACGCCGATGCCGATGACGGCGATCATCGTCGCTAGAGGCACGATCTTCTTGGGGTCCTTGGACTCCTCGCCGTAGATCGCCGTGGACTCGAATCCCACCCATGACCAGAACGCCATCAGCAAACCAAGGCCGACCACGCCGCCTGCCACGCCGTTCGTGCTCATCGCGGTGATCGGGCTCAATGACGTGAAGCTCATCCCTTCCGGGTGGTGAAGCAGCGAGGCGACTGCGCTGATGGTCAGCATGCCGATCTCGCCGACCAACACCACGCCAAGCACCTTGGCCGCCACCGAGATGTCGAAATGCGACAGCAGCGCGATCACCACCAGGCAGACCGCGGCATAGACCACCCACGGCAGATCGATACCCAACTGCTGGCTGAACGCCTGATCGGTGAACGCCGCGAAGATGCCGATCAGCCCGGCCTCCATCGTCATGTACGTGAACATCGACATCACGCCCGCGGCCAACCCGGGGATCTTCGACCAGCCCCGCGACACGAACGTGTAGAAGGCACCCGCAGCGGTGATATGCCGTGCCATCGCAACGAATCCGACGCTGAACACCGTCAGGACGATTGTTGCGATGACGAAGCCGCCCGGCGCACCGATGCCGTTGCCGTAGCCGACCGCCACGGGCAGGTTGCCGGTCATCGCGGTGATCGGTGCCGAGAACGCGACCACCATGAAGACCACCCCGACGAGGCCGATCGCCCCCCGCCTCAAGGTGGTCTGGCTCGTCTTCGAACCAGGTTCGGCGTGCGCCGCGCGTCCAGCTTCAATGGCCATGGCGGCCTACCTTTCGGTCCATCCGACGTGATGTGCGTTACAGATGACGAGAGCCTAGGACTGAAAAGACCTAAAAACAAGACCTATAGACCTAACGCGTCACGCGTAGCATGCTGGCGCGGAGTGCGACATAAGGTCCAATCCCCCAAGCTTTAGCTGTTTCGACGGGATCGCAAGCGCATCAGGAGGGATCCATGGCCGTTTGCGCTGGACGTGCCACGCTCACCGACACCTTCACGACATATCTGGACGCGGCGGCCGAGTGCGGAAGACGGGCCGCGCACGACGGCGGGTCAGCACGCAGACCCCCGCGCTGGCCGCCGTAGCCCCCACCAAATTCGCGATGGCCGTCGCCTGTGTGGACGGCGCGGTTGTGCACACTGGCGACAGCGATGAGGCCTTCTCGATTCAGAGCCTGTCCAAATTGTTTGCGCTGTGCGTGCTGCTTCCACACGATCGCACTGCATGGAGTGAGGTCGGATGGGCCACCACAAACGCCGGCTACGGTTCGGTGGCCGATCTCGAGCACAACCACGGTCGCCCGCCGAACCCGTTCGTCAACGCAGGCGCCGTCGTCGTGACCGACCGGCTCATCACGCATACCGGTGACGCCACAGCTGCCACCATCGACCGGTTACGCAGTGCCGACCCCAACGCCACGATCGCCTCCGAGATCGACGTAGCGATCTCGGAAAGCCTTTCTGCACATCGCAATTCAGCGATCGCCCATGTTCTGGCCGAACTCGGATATCTCAACCACCCTATCGACGAAGTCCTACGCCAGTACTTCGCCCAATGCGCGATCACCGCCAGTTTTCGAACCCTGGCCAAGGCGGCCCTGTTTCTGGCCGACCGAACCGGATCCGACATGGTCCTGGACGAACCGACGGTCCGAAAGATCAATGCGGTACTGCTCACCTCCGGCATGTACGGCGCCGCAGGCGATATCGCGTTCGCATCGGGCTGCCCGCCAAGAGCGGCATCGGCGGCGGCGTCCGGTCCTCCCGGCGCCCGGCAGGGGCACCGTCTCTGTCTGGAGCCCTCCCCTCGACGACGCAGGGAATTCGACGGGCGGCGTCGCCGCCATCGAGGAGTTCGCGCGACTGGCCCGCTGGTCGGTGTTCTAAGGCGACACCTTCCGATGCACTGTGAGTGCTACGGGCCAACTGCCAGCAGTCGTTTCAACAGGGCATGAGCTCCGAACACCGGCAAGCGAACCTCTATGAACGAGCACTCAAGGCCTTCGGCCGCACCTCCGTGGGTAAATGGTATGCACGCATCATCCCACCGTTGGTGGACCCGCAGATGCTCCGACTCACCGGGGGGTGGATCAGCAACCTGTACCCCCTTCCGGTCATGCTCCTGACGACCATCGGCGCCAGGACGCGTCAATCACGCACCCAGCCGCTGGTCTACCTGACCGATGACGCCGGGCTCATCCTGGTCGCGTCCAATTTCGGTAGACCCCATAACCCGGCTTGGTACCGCAATCTGCTGGCGAGCCCAAAGGTGGAAGTCCTCGCGGGCAGAGACAGCGGGACGTATGAATCCGCCGAGATCACGGACCCCGCGGAGCGCGAACATCCCTGGTCGCTGGCGCTCGACATGTACGCCGGGTGGGCCGAGTACCAGGACCAAGCGGGCGCACGGACCATCCCGTTGATCAGGCTGGAGCGCACCCACGACTGAAGCCTCCCAGTAAGGGCGCGCGTGTATGAGGGTGATGTGCCCACAACTGGCACTCGAAAAGGAGTGTGATGGTCCAGACCGTAGAACGAGCCGAGGTCAGTGCGTTGCCGCTGGCGCCGAAGAGTCCCCTGGGCTATCGGCGTCGGGTGGCCGCGATGAGAGCTGTTCATACTGGTGCCGAAGAGTTGCGCAACGCTGGTGGGCCGGTGACCCGGGTCAGCCTCGGTCCCCGATGGCTGATGCCTCGGCTCGTGATTGTCACGTCTCCCCAGGGGCATCATGACGTCCTCGGAAGCGGCGCGCTCACCGACAAGACCCGCACGCACGCCGAGATGCGTCATCTGATCGGTAGCAACCTTTTCGACCTCACCCACGGTCCATGGCTGCCGCGCAGGCGGGCGCTGCAACCGATGTTCACCAAACAACGCGTGAGCACGTTCAGTGACCACATCGCCGAAGCTGCGGAGGCGATCGTCAAGCGGTGGTCCGACGAAGCGATGGTGGACCTCGATGCCGAATGCCGCAAGCTCACCCTGCGAGCGCTGGGCCACGCGATGTTGGGACTGGACCTCGACGAACACGCGGAAACAATTGCCGAACCCCTGCGCACCGTCGTCGAGTACGTGACCGATCGCGGTTTCAGCCCGGTGAATGCGCCGCGATGGCTACCGACACCGGCGCGGCGCAGGGCACGCACCGCCCGGGCCACTCTTCGCCTATTCGCAAACGACATCGTGCGGAAGTGTCGTGACGACCCGGACCACGATGCACCGTTGGTCCATTCGCTGATCGGCGCGACAGATCCGGCGACCGGAAAGTCGCTGTCCGACAGCGACATCTGCAATGAGCTCATACTTTTCCTGGTTGCCGGGCATGACACCACTGCCACCACGCTGGCCTATTCGCTCTGGGCTCTCGGTCATCACCCCGACATGCAGGAGCGCGTGAGAGCCGAGGTCGCCGAAATCGGGGATCGGGAACTGACGGCCGATGACGTCCCCCGGCTCGGCTACACGATTCAGGTGCTGCAGGAAGCGCTGCGGTTGTGCCCACCCGCCGCGACGATCGGCAGAGAAGCCAAGCGAGACATCGAAGTCGACGGTTACCGGGTAAGCGCAGGCACATTGATTATCGCTGGCACCTACGCCATGCACCGCGACCCCGCGCTTTGGGAGAATCCCCTGGTCTTCGATCCGGATCGGTTCAGCCCGGAGAACTCCAAGGGTCGCAACCGGTGGCAGTATCTGCCGTTCGGCGGAGGGCCGAGGTCATGCATCGGGGATCATTTCGCCATGCTCGAAGCGACATTGGCTCTCGCCACCATCGTCCGGCGGACAGAAATAAATTCTGCGCAGGCCGATTTCCCGGTCGTCGCGCCGTTCACCATGGTCGCCGCTGGGCCGATCCCGGCCAGCGTTACGTCGCGAAGCTGAATCGGGTTTTTCGGCGTCAGGGCCGTAAGCTGCCCGGGTGGCCGAGCCTCCCATGCCGCCGAACCTCAGCCTGAAAACCCAGGTGTGGCGGTTCGTCGTCACCGGCGGATTTTCGGCGATCGTCGACTTCGGCCTGTACGTGCTGCTGTACAAGGCGGTGGGCCTGCAGGTCGACCTGGCCAAGGCGATCAGCTTCATCTTCGGCACCATCACCGCGTACCTGATCAACCGGCGCTGGACGTTCCAGGCCGAGCCCAGCACCCCCCGGTTCATCGCGGTCATGGTGCTGTACGGCGTGACCTTCGCCGTGCAGGTCGGGCTCAATCATTTCTGCCTGCATCTGTTCGACTACAAGGCATGGGCCGTGCCGGTCGCATTCGTCATCGCACAGGGCACCGCGACCGTCATCAACTTCGTCGTTCAGCGGGCGGTCATTTTCCGGCTGAGCTGACCCGAACGGGGCAGGCGGTACCCTCGTCACGATGTTTGAGACCACTACCCGGCGGCTGACCGGCTGGGGCCGCACCGCGCCAAGCGTCGCGCAGGTGCTGTCCACGCCGGATGCAGAGGTGATCGCCAAGGCGGTGTCGCAGGCCTCCGCGGGGAGCCGCGGCGTGATCGCGCGCGGGCTGGGCCGCTCGTACGGCGACAACGCGCAGAACGGCGGCGGCCTCGTCGTCGACATGACCGCGCTGAACAGAATTCACTCGATCGACGCCGACAGCCACCTCGTCGACATCGACGGCGGCGTCAACCTCGACCAGCTGATGCGTGCCGCGCTGCCCTGCGGGCTGTGGGTCCCGGTGCTGCCCGGTACCCGCCAGGTCACCATCGGCGGCGCGATCGCTTGCGACATCCACGGCAAGAACCACCACAGCGCGGGCAGCTTCGGCAACCACGTGCGGACCATGGATCTGCTCACCGCCGACGGCGAGATCCGTCGACTCACCCCGGACGGTCCTGAGAGCGAGCTGTTCTGGGCGACCGTCGGCGGCAATGGGCTGACCGGCATCATCCTGCGCGCCACGATCGAGATGACGCCCACCGAGACGGCCTACTTCATCGCCGACGGCGACGTCACCAGCAGCCTCGACGAGACCATCGCGTTTCACAGCGACGGCAGCGAGGCCAACTACACGTACTCGTCAGGCATGGTTCGACGCGATCAGCGCGCCGCCCAAGCTCGGCCGGGCCGCGATCTCCCGCGGTTCGCTTGCCACCGTCGACCAGCTGCCGAAGAAGCTGCAGCGCGACCCTCTGAAATTCGATGCGCCACAGCTGCTTACCATCCCCGATATCTTCCCGAACGGCCTGGCCAACAAGTACACGTTCGGCCCGATCGGCGAGCTGTGGTACCGCAAGTCGGGCACATACCGGCGCAAGGTCCAGAACCTGACGCAGTTCTATCACCCGCTTGACATGCTCGGTGAGTGGAACCGCGGCTACGGGCCCGCAGGGTTCCTGCAGTATCAGTTCGTCGTACCGACAGCGGCGGTGGACGAGTTCAAGAGCATCATCGTCGACATCCAGCGCTCCGGCCACTACTCGTTCCTCAACGTGTTCAAGCTCTTCGGTGCGGGCAACGAGGCGCCGCTGAGCTTCCCGATCCCCGGCTGGAACGTTTGTGTCGACTTCCCGATCAAGTCCGGCCTCAACGAGTTCGTCACCGAACTCGACCGCAGGGTGTTGGAGTTCGGCGGACGGCTCTACACCGCCAAGGATTCCCGCACGACGGCCGAGACCTTCCACGCCATGTATCCGCGAATCGACGAGTGGATTGCGGTGCGCCGCAAGGTCGATCCGAGCGGGGTGTTCGCCTCCGACATGGCCCGACGCTTGGAGCTGCTCTAGATGGTTCTCGACGCCGTGGGTAACCCCCAGACCATTCTGCTGCTCGGCGGCACGTCCGAGATCGGGCTGGCCATCTGTGAGCGGTATCTGCGCAACGCGCCCGCACGCATCGTGCTGGCCGAACTGCCGGATCATCCGCTCCGCGAAGCCGCCGTCGAGCAGATGAAGGCGGCGGGCGCCAAGTCCGTCGAACTCATCGACTTCGACGCCGTCGACACCGAAAGCCATCAACGGGTGATCGACGCGGCGTTCCGCGGGCGGTGATATCGACGTCGCGATCGTTGCCTTCGGCCTTCTCGGCAACGCCGAGGAGCTGTGGCAGAACCAGCGCAAGGCCGTTCAGATCGCCGAGATCAACTACACCGCGGCGGTTTCCGTCGGGGTGCTGCTCGGGGAGAAAATGCGCGCCCAGGGCTTCGGCCAGATCATCGCGATGAGCTCGGCTGCAGGTGAGCGCGTGCGCAGGTCCAACTTCGTATACGGCTCCACGAAGGCCGGCCTCGACGGCTTCTATCTCGGCCTCGGGGAAGCCTTGCGCGAGTTCGGGGTTCGGGTGCTGGTTATCAGGCCCGGCCAGGTGCGCACCAGGACGACGATCGATCACTGGAAGTCCACAGGCACCAAGGAAGCGCCGTTCACCGTCGACAAGGAGTACGTCGCCGACCTGGCGGTGACGGCATCGGCCAAGGGCAAGGAACTGGTATGGGCGCCGGGGGCGTTCAGGTACGTGATGATGGTGTTGCGGCACATTCCGCGCCCCATCTTCCGCAAGCTCCCCATCTGATGCGCGGCGCGCTGGCCGTGATCGGCCAGATGGCGGTCGCGGTCGTCGTGGCCGCGCTGGTGACGATCGTCTCGCTGATCGCGATATCGCGGGTGGAGTGGCCGGCCTACAACTCGTCGAACCAGTTGCACGCGTTGACCACCGTAGGTCAATTCGCTTGCCTGACCGGGTTGTTGGCCTCCGGCTGGGTCTGGCGGCGGGGCCGTCGCGCGCTGGCGCGCAGCGGGGCTGTGGTGTTCCTGTCCGCGTTCTCGGTGGTGACGCTGGCCATGCCGCTCGGCGCGACGAAGCTGTACCTCTACGGCGTCTCGGTGGATCAGCAGTTTCGCACCGAGTACCTGACCCGGCTCACCGACACCGCTGCGCCGCACGACATGACCTATTTCGGTCTGCCGCCGTTCTATCCGCCGGGCTGGTTCTGGCTCGGCGGTCGCCTTGCCGCACTGACCGGCATACCCGCATGGGAGATGTTCAAGCCCTGGGCCATCATCTCCATCACGATCGCGATCGTGATGGCGTTCGTGTTGTGGTCCAACATGATCCGCTTCGAGTACGCGTTGATCGTTTCGACCGCCACTGCCGCGGCCACGCTGGCCTATTCGACCGCCGAGCCCTACGCCGCGATCATCGCGGTGCTGCTGCCCGCGGTGTTCGTGCTTGCATGGTCGGGCTTGCGCGGCGCCACCCGAAACGGTGGTTGGGCAGCTGTGATCGGAACGGGCGTCTTTCTCGGCGTCGCGGCGTTGTTCTACACGCTGCTGCTGGCCTATGCCGCGTTCACACTCACGATCATGGCGGTGTTCGTCGCGGCCGCCCGCAGGCGTATCGACCCACTCGTGCGACTGCTCGCCGTCGCGGTGATCTCGGGGGCGATCGCGCTGCTGGGCTGGGGCCCCTACCTGTTCGCCGCGGTCAAGGGACAACCGGCCGATTCCGGGACCGCACAGCATTACCTGCCAGCCGCAGGCGCGTCACTGGAGTTCCCGATGCTGCGCTTCACGCTGCTCGGCGCGCTGTGCATGCTCGGCACGCTATGGCTGGTGTGGCGCGCCCGTAGCTCCACCCGGGCGGGCGCCCTGACCACCGCGGTGTTGGCCGTCTACGCCTGGTCACTGCTGTCGATGTTGACCACGCTTGCGGGCACCACGCTGCTGTCCTTCCGGCTGGAGCCGACGCTGACGATCCTGCTGACTGCGGCGGGCGCATTCGGGTTCATCGAGGTGGCGCGCGCGGTCGCGGCACGGGTGAAGCCGGAGAACGCGCGGCGGGTCGTTGCGGTCGCGGCGACACTCGGCTCGATCGGCGCGTTGACGTTCAGCCAGGACATCCCTGACGTACTGCGGCCCGACATCGTCGTCGCCTACACCGACACCGACGGCGACGGCCAGCGGGCGGACCGACGGCCGCCAGGCGCCGAGCAGTACTACCGCGAGGTCGACACCAAGATTCGTGAGGTGACGGGGCGTCCGCGCAATGAAACCGTCGTGCTCACCGCCGACTACAGCTTCCTGTCCTACTACCCCTATTACGGGTTCCAGGGTTTGACGTCGCACTACGCCAATCCGCTTGCGCAGTTCGACAAGCGTGCCGACGCCATCGAGAGCTGGGCCACGCTGACCACCGCCGACCAGTTCATCGAGACGCTGGACAAGCTGCGGTGGAAACCGCCGACGGTGTTCCTGATGCGCCGCGGCGCCAACGACACCTACACGCTGCGGCTCGCGTCCGATGTCTACCCCAACCAGCCCAACGTGCGCCGCTACCACGTCGCACTGGATCAGGCGTTGTTCGACGATCCCCGCTTCGACGTCTCCACCATCGGGCCGTTCGTGCTGGCGATCCGGAAGCCCTGATGGCACCATCAAGCCCCGTGACTCCCGCGGGCGGCAACCATCGCACCGCGCGGCTCATCGCCGTCATCGCCGGGCTGCTCGGGGCTGCCCTGGCGATCGCCACTCCCCTGCTGCCGGTCACGCAAACCACCGCTGCGCTGAACTGGCCGCAGAACGGCGTGCTGCAGAGCGTCAACGCGCCGTTGATCGGGTACGTCGCGACCGACCTGACCATCACGGTGCCGTGCCGCGCGGCGGCGGGCCTGACGGGACCCCAGAACGCGGGCAAGACCGTCCTTCTCTCCACCGTGCCCAAGCAGGCACCCAAGGCCGTCGACCGCGGGCTACTCATCGAGCGCGTCAACAACGACCTGCTCGTGATCGTCCGCAACACGCCAGTGGTGAGCGCACCGCTGAACGAGGTGCTCAGCCCGGCCTGCCAGCGCCTGACGTTCACCGCGCACGCCGACAACGTGACCGGCGAATTCGTCGGCCTGGTGCAGGGCCCCGAGGACGACGACCCCGGCGAACCGTTGCGCGGTGAACGCAGCGGCTACGACTTCCGGCCACAAATCGTCGGTGTCTTCACCGATCTGGCCGGGCCCGCGCCGCCCGGCCTGGAGTTCTCGGCCACCATCGACTCCCGCTACAGCAGTTCGCCGACGCTGCTGAAGATGCTTGCGATGGTCATCGGGGTCGCGATGACCGTGATCGCGCTCGGCGCCCTGCACGTGCTGGACACCGCCGACGGCCGCGGCGTCAAGCGCTTCCTGCCCGCCCGGTGGTGGTCGGTCTCCCCGCTGGACGGGGTGGTCGCCGCGGTCCTTGTGTGGTGGCATTTCGTCGGCGCCAACACATCCGACGACGGCTACATCCTCACCATGGCGCGGGTGTCCGAGCACGCCGGCTACATGGCCAACTACTACCGATGGTTCGGCACCCCCGAGGCGCCGTTCGGCTGGTACTACGACCTGCTGGCGCTGTGGGCGCACGTGAGCACCACAAGCGCCTGGGTGCGGCTGCCGACCCTGCTGATGGCGTTGGCGTGCTGGTGGCTGATCAGCCGTGAGGTCATCCCGCGCCTCGGCCATTCGGTGAAGACCAACCGTGCCGCGGCGTGGACGGCGGCAGGCATGTTCCTGGCGTTCTGGCTGCCGCTGAACAACGGCCTGCGGCCCGAACCCATTATCGCCCTTGGCATCCTGTTGACCTGGTGCTCGGTGGAGCGCGGCGTGGCAACCAGCAGGCTGCTGCCCGTCGCGATCGCGATCATCATCGGCGCGCTGACGCTCTTCTCGGGGCCCACCGGCATCGCCGCCGTCGGCGCGATGCTCGTCGCCGTCGGCCCGTTGAAAACCATTGTGGCGGCGCATACTTCGCGCTTTGGGTATCTCGCCCTGCTGGCGCCGATCCTGGCGGCGTGCACGGTGACGATCATCCTGATCTTCCGCGACCAGACCCTGATCGGCGAACTGCAGGCCAGCACGTTCAAGTCGGCGGTCGGCCCCAGCCTGGCGTGGTTCGACGAGCACATCCGCTACGAGCGGCTGTTCACCACCAGCCCCGACGGCTCGGTGGCGCGCCGGTTCGCGGTGCTGACGCTGCTGCTTGCGCTGGCGGTCTCCGTCGCGATGGCGTTGCGCAAGGGCAGGATTCCCGGCACCGCACTCGGACCGAGCCGCCGAATCGTCGGCATCACGATCATCTCGTTCCTAGCGATGATGTTCACCCCGACCAAGTGGACCCATCACTTCGGCGTGTTCGCCGGGCTTGCCGGGTCCCTTGGCGCGCTCGCCGCCGTCGCCGTCACCGCGGCCGCGATGAAGTCGCGGCGCAACCGGGCGATGTTCGCCGCCGCGGTGCTATTCGTGATGGCGCTCTCGTTCGCGACCGTCAACGGTTGGTGGTACGTGTCGAACTTCGGCGTGCCGTGGTCGAACCAGTTCCCGGAGTGGCATTTCGGCTTCACCACAATGCTGCTCGGCCTCTCGGTCGTCGCGCTGCTGATCGCGGCGTGGTTCCACTTCACGGACAACGACGTGTCGCCGCCGGGCCCGCTGCGCCGCTGGCAGCGAATCGTTCAGTCGCCGTTGGCCATTGCGGCCTGGCTGCTGGTGATGTTCGAGGTGTTGTCGCTGACCCTGGCGATGACGGACCAATATCCGGCATGGAGTGTCGGGCGGTCGAACCTCGAGGCCCTGACCGGTAAGACCTGCGGGATGGCCGAGGACGTGCTGGTCGAGCGCGACCCGAACGCTGGGTTGCTGACCCCCATCGACACGCCCCTCGGTGAGGCGCTCGGCGCCGGCATCGCAGAGGGCTTCGGCCCGAACGGAATTCCCACCGACGTATCCGCCGACGAGGTGATGTCCGGCCCCGGCACCGCAACCAACTTCGCCGACTCCCCCGAGGGCGAGGAGACGGCGGGCGAAGCGGGCACCGAGGGTGGCACGACCGCCGCCGCGGGAGTCAACGGCTCGCGGGCCAGGCTGCCGTACAACCTCGATCCCAGACGCACACCGGTGATGGGCAGCTGGCGCAGCGGCACCCAGCAGCCTGCGGTGCTGCGCTCAGCCTGGTACCGGCTGCCGCCCCGTGACGAGGCGGGCCCGCTGATGGTGGTAACCGCAGCCGGGCGCTTCGACCCGGGCGAGGTCGTCGTGCAGTGGGCCACCGACGAAGAGGCCGCCGAGGGCGAACCGGGGGGCACTGTCAGTTTCGCCGACGTCGGCGCCTCCCCAGCCTGGCGCAACCTGCGCGTGCCGATGTCCGCGATACCCCGCCAAGCCACCCAGGTCCGGCTGGTGGCCACCGACGACGACCTCAGCCCGCAGCACTGGATCGCGATCACCCCGCCGCGGATCCCGCAACTGCAAACGCTGCAGGAAGTAGTGGGCTCGCAAGACCCGGTCCTGCTGGACTGGCTGGTGGGCATGGCGTTCCCGTGCCAGCGTCCGTTCGGCCATCAGAACGGCGTAGTCGAGGTGCCGAAGTGGCGCATCCTGCCCGACCGGTTCGGCGCCGAAGCCAACTCTCCCGTGATGGACAACCTGGGCGGCGGCCCGCTCGGCATCACCGAGCTCCTGCTGCGTGCGACCACCGTGCCGAGTTATCTGAAGGACGACTGGTTCCGCGACTGGGGCGCACTGCAGCAGCTCACGCCCTTCTACTCGAACGCGCAGCCGGCGCGGCTCGATCTCGGTTCTGCGACTCGTAGCGGCCTGTGGAGCCCGGCGCCGCTTCGCCACTAGGTCTTGTCCGTCTCCTTCCCGGACCGCCGCGGCCCGGCATCGTCACCGGACGTAGGTACGTCGCCTACCATCGACCCTCGTGCCACGCGACGATGAGCGGACCTACCGGTTCGCACGACTGATCGCCGTCGTGGCAGGAATCGCCGGAGTGCTGCTGTGCGGGCTGGTCCCGCTGCTGCCGGTCAAACAGACCACCGCCACCATCATGTGGCCGCAAGCCCCCGGCCCGGACGGGTTCGTCACCGACATCACCGCGCCGCTGGTGTCCGGCGCTCCGCTGGCGCTTGACGTCTCGATCCCCTGCCAGACGATCGCCACGCTCCCCTCGGCGGGCGGTCTTGTGTTCTCCACTGTTCCGCCCGGCGGCATCGCGGCCACCCAGAACGGCCTGTTCGTCAGGGCCAACGCCACCGACGTGGTGGTCGCGTTCCGCGACAGCGTCGCCGCGGTGGCACCTCGATCGGCGGTGGCCTCCGGCGGGTGCAGCACGCTGCATGTGTGGGCCAACGTCGGCGACGTGGGCGCCGACTTCGTCGGCATCCCCGGCGCCACCGGCACGCTCGCCGCGGAGAAGAGGCCGCAGATCGCGGGAGTGTTCACCGACCTCCAGGTGGCCGCACAGAACGGGCTGTCGGCACGCATCGACGTCGACACCCGCTTCATCACCGCCCCGACGCTGCTCAAGCTCGCGGCGATGGTGCTCGGCGTCGCCTGCATCGTGGCCTCGATCGTCGCCCTGGCCGTGCTGGACCGCAGGGGCGGACGTCGCGTGCCGGGGGCGTCGCGCGGGTTCTGGCGCGTCGGCTTCTCGACGTGGTTTGCCGATGTCGGCGTCATCGGCACGCTGTTGCTCTGGCACCTCATCGGCGCCATCTCGTCCGATGACGGCTACAACCTGACCATCGCCAGGGTCTCGGCCGAGGCCGAATACACCGCCAACTATTACCGCTTCTTCGGCGCGAGCGAGGCGCCGTTCGACTGGTACCAGTCGGTGCTCGCGCACATGGCGGCGATCAGCACGGCGGGCATCTGGATGAGGCTGCCCGCGACGGCGGCAGCTATCGGCACTTGGGTGATCATCAGCCGCTGCGTGCTGCCCCGGCTCGGCCGCCGCCTCGCGGTGAACCGAGTCACGGTGTGGACCGGCGGCGCCGTGTTTCTCGCCGCGTGGTTGCCCTTCAACAACGGTCTGCGACCCGAGCCGCTGATCGCGTTCGGCGCTATCGCGGCGTGGGTGATGGTCGAGAACTCCATCGGCACCCGGCGGTTGTGGCCCGCCGCTGTGGCCGTCATCATTGCCGTCTTCTCCGTGACGCTCGCACCGCAGGGCCTGATCGCGGTCGCGCCGCTGCTGGTCGGCGGTCGCGCTATCGCCCGCGTCATCCGCGCCCGCCGCGCCGTCGACGGTGTGCTCGCGCCGCTCGCCGCGCTGGCCGCGTCGCTCGCGCTGATCTTCGTTGTCGCGTTCCGCGACCAGACGCTGGCCACCGTCGCGGAATCCGCCCGCATCAAGTACGTCGTCGGCCCCACCATTGCCTGGTATCAGGAGTTCCTGCGCTACTACTTCCTGACCGTCGAGGACAGCGCCGACTCGTCGCTGACCCGGCGCTTCGCCGTGTTCGTTCTGATGCTCTGCCTGTTCGGGATGCTCGCGGTGCTACTGCGTCGCGGCGGGGTGCCGGGGATGGCGCAGGGCCCCGCGTGGCGGCTGATCGGCGCGACGGCGATCGGGCTGCTGCTTCTGACGTTCACACCGACGAAGTGGGCCATACAGTTCGGTGCGTTCGCCGGGCTGGCCGGGGCGCTGGGTGCAATGACGGCATTTGCGTTCTCCCGTGTCGGCCTGCACAGCCGACGCAACCTGGCGCTGTACGTGACCGCATTGCTGTTCGTATTGGCATGGGCCACTTCGGGTATCAACGGCTGGTTCTACATCGGCAACTACGGAGTGCCCTGGTTCGACAAACAGCCGGTTATTGCCGGATTCCCGGTCACGACGATCTTCCTGGTGCTCGCGATTCTGACCGGCCTGCTCGCCGGCTGGCTGCACTTCCGCATTGACTACGCCGGACACACCGAGGTCGCCAACACCCGTCGCAACCGGGTGCTGGCATCCACGCCCCTGCTGGTGGTGGCAGTCATCATGGTGATCCTCGAGGTGGGGTCGATGGCCAAGGGCGCCGCTCAGCGCTACCCCGTGTACACCACCGCCAAGGCGAACGTCGGGGCACTCGCGTCGGGACTTTCATCGATGAGCTGCGCGATGGCCGATGACGTGTTGGTCGAACCCGACACCAATGCCGGTATGCTGCAACCGGTTCCGGGTCAGCGCTACGGGCAGTACGGCCCGCTGGGCGGCGAGAACCCGGTCGGCTTCACACCCGACGGCGTCAGCGACACCCTGGAACCGCCGGAGCCGATCACCGCCAATCCCGGCACCGTCAACTCCGACGGGTCGCCGAACGAACCAAATGTCGGGATCGGCTTCGCCGCGGGCACCGGCGGCGGCTACGGGCCCGTCGGAGTCAACGGGTCGAATGTGTTCCTGCCGTTCGGCCTTGACCCCAAGCGCACGCCGGTGATGGGCAGCTACGACGAGAACACCGTTGCGGCCAAGGTCACTTCGGCGTGGTACCAGCTGCCGCCGCGCACTGCCGACCGCTCGGTGGTGACGGTCGCGGCCGCAGGCGCGATCTGGTTCTACGAAGAGGACGGCTCGTTCAACTACGGGCAGTCGCTCAAACTGCAGTGGGGTGAGCGGCGCCCCGACGGCAGCTTTGCGCCACTGAACTCGGTGCAGCCGATCGACGTCGGGCCTGGACCCCAAAAAGCCTGGCGCAACCTGCGATTCCCGCTGACGTCGGCGCCGCCGGAGGCGAACGTGGCCCGCATCGTCGCCGACGACCCGAACCTGTCGACCGATCAGTGGTTCGCGTTCACCCCGCCGCGTCTTCCGGTTCTGGAGACGGCGCAACAGTTCCTCGGATCGCAGACGCCCGTGCTGATGGACATCGCGACCGCAGCGAACTTCCCGTGCCAGCGTCCGTTCTCCGAACACCTTGGAGTGGCCGTACTTCCGCAATACCGCATCCTTCCCAACCTCAAGCAGGTGGTGGTGTCGTCGAACCAGTGGCAGTCCGCACAGGACGGCGGACCGTTCCTGTTCATCCAGGCGTTGCTGCGTACCTCTACCGTTCCGACCTATCTGCGCGACGACTGGTACCGCGACTGGGGCTCGATCGAGCGCTACGACCGCGTCGTGCCCGCATCGCAGGCCCCGAACGCGACGATCGAACAGGGCTCGACCCAGGTGTTCGGCTGGAGTCGCAACGGACCGATCAGGGCGCTGCCATGACCGCGACAATCAGCCGCGAGGCGGCGCGGGACGTGAAGGCTGCCCGGTGGGTGGCGACGATCGCAGGCCTGATCGGCTTCGTGCTGTCGGTCGCGACACCGTTGCTGCCGGTCGTGCAGACCACCGCGACGCTGAACTGGCCCCAGAACGGCCGACTCAATGACGTTACCGCGCCGCTGATTTCACAGGTGCCCGTCACCATGACCGTGACGGTGCCGTGCGAGGTCATCCGCTCGATGCCGCCCGCAGGCGGCACGGTGCTGTCCACCGCGCCCAAGCAGGGCAAGCAGGCGGCGCTGAACGCCTTGTTCATCAATGTCGGTAGCCAGCGAGTCGACATCACCGACCGCAACGTGGTGGTGGCCAGCGTGCCGCGGGCCCGAGTGGTTTCGCCGCAATGTCAGCAGATCGAGATCACGTCGTCGGAGGCAGGGACGTTCGCCACCTTCGTCGGGCTGACCGATGCCACCACCGGAGGCGAACAGCGCACCGGGTTCGCGGATCCGAACCTGCGGCCCGCCATCGTCGGCGTGTTCACCGACCTCACCGGCCCAGCGCCGGAGGGGTTGTCGGTATCGGCGGTCATCGACACCCGGTTCACCACCAAGCCAACGGTTTTGAAGCTGACCGCAATGCTGCTGGCGATGGTCGCCACCGTGGTGTCGCTGCTCGCGCTGTGGCGGCTGGACCGCCTCGACGGCCGCAGGATGCGGCGCGTCATCCCCGAACGCTGGCGCACCTTCACCGCTACCGACGTTGTCGTGATCGGCGGCTTCCTGGTGTGGCACATCATCGGTGCCAACTCATCTGACGACGGCTACCAGTTGCAGATGGCCCGCGTCGCAGGCCACGCCGGCTACATGTCCAACTACTTCCGCTGGTTCGGCAGCCCGGAAGACCCGTTCGGCTGGTACTACAACCTGCTGGCCCTGATGACCGGCGTCAGCGACGCCAGCATCTGGATCCGGTTGCCCGACCTGGTGTGCGGGATCGTGTGCTGGCTGTTGCTTTCTCGTGAAGTGCTGCCACGATTGGGACCCGCCGTATCGGCGAGCAAGCCGGCGCTGTGGGCGGCGGGGATGGTGCTACTCGCCGCGTGGATGCCGTTCAACAACGGTCTGCGGCCCGAAGGCCAGATCGCCACCGGCGCGCTGGTCACCTATGTGCTCATCGAGCGGGCCATCATCTCCGGACGGATGACGCCCGCGGCGTTGGCCACGCTGACCGCCGCCTTCACCCTCGGGATCCAGCCGACGGGGCTGATCGCGGTCGCTGCATTGCTCGCGGGCGGCAGGCCGATCCTGCGCATCCTGGTACGCAGGCACCACATCGTCGGCACCTGGCCGCTGTTGGCGCCGCTGCTTGCCGCGGGCACGGTCGTCATGACCGTGGTGTTCTTCGACCAAACCTTTGCGACGGTGTTGGAGGCCACCAGAATTCGCACCGCCATCGGCCCCGCACAGCCCTGGTACACCGAGAACCTGCGCTACTACTACCTGATCCTGCCGACCGTGGACGGCTCGCTGTCGCGCCGGTTCGGCTTCCTGATCACCGCGCTGTCGCTGTTCGTGTCGATGTTCATCCTGTTGCGGCGCAAACGGGTTCCCGGTGTGGCGCGTGGGCCTGCGTGGCGCCTGATAGGCGTCATCCTTGGCACCATTTTCTTCCTGCAGTTCACCCCGACCAAGTGGGTCCACCACTTCGGGCTGTTCGCCGCGGTGGGCGCGGCGATGGCGGCGCTGGCGACGGTGCTGGTGTCGCCGGCGGTGTTGAAGTGGTCGCGCAACCGGATGGCCGTCGTCGCGGCGGTGTTCTTCTTACTTGCGCTGACTTTCGCCAGCACCAACGGCTGGTGGTATGTATCCAGCTACGGTGTGCCGTTCAACAACGCGATGCCGAAGATCGCCGGGATCACTGTCAGCACCATCTTTTTCGCGCTGTTTGCGCTGACCGCGATCTATGCGACATGGCTGCACTTCGCATCCCGTGACCGCGGCCAGGGCCGCATCGCGCGCGTCCTCACCGCCGCACCGATCCCGCTCGCCGCCGGGTTCATGGTGGTGGTCTTCGTCGGGTCGATGTTGGTCGGCATCGTGCGCCAGTACCCCACCTATTCCAATGCGTGGGCCAACTTGCGCTCCTTCACCGGCGGCTGCGGCCTGGCCGACGACGTGCTCGTCGAACCCGACACCAACGACGGCTTCTTGACCGCGCTGCCGGGGAACTACGGCCGGCTCGGACCCTTGGGCGGAGAGGGGACGGTGGGCTTCACCCCCAACGGTGTGCCGGAAAAGATTGTCGCCGAGACGATCCGGATGAACTTGCCGTTGCCTGGCACCGACTACGACTGGGATCAGCCCACCAAGCTCAGGACGCCGGGCGTCAACGGCTCGACGGTCCCGCTGCCGTACGGGCTCGACCCCAAACGGGTTCCATTGGCGGGCACGTACACCGAGGGCCCGCAACAGCAGAGCCGGTTGACCTCCGCGTGGTATCAGCTGCCCCGCCCCGACGACGCGCATCCGCTTGTGGTCGTCACCGCTGCGGGCACGATCACCGGTGACAGTGTGTTCAACGGCCGGACCGAGGGGCAGACCGTCGAACTCGAGTACGCACTGCCCGGCCCGGACGGCGCGCCCGTCGCCGCTGGCAGGCTCGTGCCCTACGACCTCGGGCCGGTCCCGTCGTGGCGCAACCTGCGGTTCCCGCGGTCGGCGATTCCCGCGGATGCGGTCGCGGTGCGCGTGGTCGCCGAAGATTTATCGCTGACGCCGGGCGATTGGGTGGCGGTCACCCCGCCGCGCGTGCCCGAGCTGCGGTCGGTGCAGGAGTACGTCGGCTCCGAACAGCCGGTGCTCATGGACTGGGCCGTCGGCCTCGCGTTCCCATGCCAGCAGCCGATGCTGCACGCCAACGGCGTCACCGAGATTCCGAAGTATCGGATCACCCCGGACTACAACGCGAAACGCAAGGACACCGACACCTGGGAGGACGGCCTCAACGGTGGCCTGCTTGGCATCACCGACCTGTTGCTGCGTGCCCACGTGATGGCGACGTACCTGTCCAACGACTGGGGTCGCGATTGGGGGTCGCTGCGCAAGTTCGACACTATCGTGGACGCGCAGCCCGCACAGCTTGACCTCGGCACCACGACGCACAGCGGGCTCTACAAGCCCGGCGAGATCCGGATCGGGCCGTAACCCGCGCCGAGAGTACGGTTTCTGACGAAAATCGGCCCTTGGCTTCAACAACCGTAGTCTCGGCCACCGTAGTACCGATCACGCAACGCGATCACTCCGTACGCTCGGGTCGTGGCTGACCGAATCCGGCTGGGTAACGCCGGCCTCACCCGTGTCGTCGAGACAGTGTTCGATGGACTGCGTACGGAACTGTTTCCGCAGACTCCACCCGAGGCGTGGCGTGACCTGGACGAAGACTTCTCACCGACGTTCTGGACCGACTCGCACTGGCGCATCGTCGTACAGACCTGGGTCGTCGAAGTGGACGGCTTGACGGTGCTGGTGGACACCGGGGTCGGCAACGACCGTGACCGCCCCGCCATGCCGCCGTTCGATCACCTGAACACCGAGTTTCTCCCCTCGCTCATCGGCGCCGGGGTGAATCCGGCGGACGTCGACGTCGTCATCAACACGCACATCCACTCCGACCATGTGGGCTGGAACACCATGCGAGAGGGTGACGATTGGGTGCCGACGTTCCCGAACGCCCGCTACGTGATGCCCGAGGCCGATTATCGCTACTTCCATCCGGACAACGCCGACCAGCGCCGGGCGCCACGCACGGAAGACGACGCGAAGCGGCAAGCCAGCAGTTTAATTGTATTCGGCGACAGTGTTCTTCCCGTCGACGAGCAGATCGAGCTGTGGTCCGACGACCACCAGGTGAGTGACTCGTTGCGGCTGCGGCCGGCGCCTGGCCACACCCCGGGCTCATCGGTCGTCTGGCTGGAGGCGGGCAAGCCAGCGGTGTTCGTCGGCGACCTGACGCACAGTCCGCTGCAGCTGCACCGGCCGACGGACCCGTGCGCGTTCGATGAGGACTTCGACGCAGCCGCGGTGTCACGCAAACGCCTGCTGACCGAGGCCGCGCGTCGGCGCGCATCGGTGATCCCCGCGCACTATCCGGGACATGGCGGTGCGACCGTGGTCGCCCGCGGCGACGCGTTCATGGTCGACGATTGGTTGGAGATACCGGAACTGTAGTAGCGAGGAGCGGCAATGACCGATGTGACCTACGAGAAGGACGCCACCGGCCTTCTGGTGATCGATCCGTACAACGACTTCATCTCCGAAGGCGGCAAGGTCTGGGACCGCCTCAAGGGCGTTGCAGAAGCCAACGACTGCGCTCCCCATATGGAGCAGGTGCTCACTGCCGCGCGTGCGGCGCAGCTACGCGTCTTCTACGCCATGCACCACCGTTACCGGCAAGGCGACTACGAGACCTGGAAGTACGTCGCCCCGATCCAGCGGGCCGCGTGGATGCGCAAGACCTTCGAGTACGGCACCTGGGGAGGCGAGATCCGCGACGGACTGGAACCCCATCCGGGTGAGATCGTCGCCCAAGAGCATTGGTGTTCCAGTGGTTTCGCGAACACCGATCTAGACCTTCAGCTCAAGAAGCACTGAATCCACCAGCTCATCGTCATGGGTCTGATCGCGCACACCTGCTTGGAGGCCACCGTTCGATATGCCGCCGAGCTCGGCTATGACGTCACGGTGATCAGGGACGCGACCGCGGACTACTCGGACGCTGACATGCACGCGGCGCTGGACATCAACCTTCCGAACTACGCCAGCGCGATCGTGACCACCCGCGAGGCCCTCGACTCGATCTCGTCACTGCGGTAGATGCGACTTCGCCTCTTCGTATCCCGCCGCGGCGGGCGCGTCGGCCGGGCCATAGATGAGGTAAAGCACGCCGGTCTCGAAGGTCTGTGACGACACCAGCTTCAGCGGCAGTGACGCCTCGCTGTCGTCGAACAGTCGCATCCCCTTGCCGACGGCGATCGGATGCACGAACAGGTGCAGCTCGTCGAGCAGCCCCGCGGCCAGCAGTCGACGCACCACCGAGACCGAGCCGCTCATCCCGATGTCGCCGCCCGCTTCGTTCTTCAGCGCTGCGACCGCATCCACCAAATCGCCCTCGAGTTGTTCCGAGTTGCGCCAGGTGAACTCGAGCTGCTGGTTGGAGGCGACGACCTTGCGCGTGTCGCCGAGCTTCTTGGCGAATTCGGCGTCCTCGCCGCCGCCTGCCTCCCGGTCCGGCCAGGCACCGGCGAAGCTGTCATAGGTCTTGCGGCCAAGCAGGATCGTGTCTGCCGCGCCGAGCTGACCTCCAACCGCTGCACCCATTTCGTCGTTGAAGTAGGGGAAGTGCCATTCGTCCGGCGCCTCCACAACGCCGTCGACGGCGATGAACAGACCCGCGGTGATCTTCCTCATGGCGCTCTCCTCACGACGATGGCGTGGCGGTCGCTGTCGAATTGCCTTGCAGAATATCGTCGTGGCAATCGAGGCGGCTCTGGCCGGTCTGCTCCATGCAGACTAGTACGGGCCCTTCCGTCTCTGACGGGAAGACCTCCTCACCGGGTCCGGCAGTCATTGTCGGACTGGAGATTTCACCGGGATACAGCGACCAGATCGCCGCATCTGTGGTCGGCAGATGCGCACAGTACGCCGGCGCACCACCCTCGGTGATCCCCGCTGCGCCCAGCGTTGCGCAGTTCGCGCCGACCACGATCACCGGTAGCGCAACGTTCTCCGATGCAGGCGCCGAAGGAGCAGGTGCGGCCGAGGTGTGGGGTTTGGCCTCCGCCGGGTGCTGGCGGTGACGCTCGAACAGCACGAAAGCGATTGCGGCAAGGGCGATCAGCACAAGCGCAATCGCTGCCGGCCAGATCATGTTGCGTCGCTTGGGTGCAGGTGCGCGTCTGGCGTGCCGCGGGCCGGATGCGGCAGGTGCGGCAGGTGCGGGCGTCGTCGCATCGTCGTCGCCGCCGCTTACTGGCCTGGTCAACCGGTGTGCAAGCGCACGTGCGAAGTCGACACACCGGTCGAACCGATCCTCGGGCGACTTCGCGAGCGCCGTGTCGAAGGCCGGGCCGAGACCCGACAGCTCGGGACGGCGGGTCCCGATCGCAGGTGGATCCGATGTCAGGTGTTGGCTGATGACGACCGCGGGATTGGAATGCGCAAACGGCGGTGAGCCAGTCAGCAGCTGAAATGCCGTGGCAGCCAACGCGTATTGGTCGGCTCTGCCGTCGATGTCGTCGCCCTTGAGTTGCTCCGGCGCGGAGTACGCAACGGTCCCCACCGTCATGTTGGTTCCGGTCAGATTGCTCTTGTCGCCGGTACGACGAGCTATTCCGAAGTCGGCCAACATGATTCGCTCGTGCTCCGACCCGGGGTCGGCCAACAGGATGTTCGCGGGCTTGACATCGCGATGCAGCAGGCCGCGCGAATGCGCATAGTCGAGGGCTTCACCGACGGCAGTGATGATGCGCACCACGACGTCCGGCGGCATACCGTCGGGATACTGCTCCGTCAGCATGCGGTTTGCATCAGTGCCGTCGACGTAATCCATCGAGATCCACAGCTGACCGTCGACGTCACCGCGGTCGTGCACCTCGACGATGTGCGGGTGCCACAGCGTCGCAGCAATGTCGGCTTCCCGGTTGAACCGCTCGCGGTACTCGCTCTCGGCGCAGACCGACGCCGACAGAACCTTCAGCGCGTCGCGGCGCGGCAGCCGCGGATGTTGAGCCAGATATACCTCGCCCATTCCGCCAGCACCGAGCGATCGCAGGATGGTGTATCCCGCGATGATCTGGCCATCTGCTAGCGGCATGGGCGGATCATATTCGGCTTCGCGACGTGCACAACCTGTTGAGCGCCTGGTTTAGATCGGCGTCAGGCCATGCTTGCGCTGCACCCGGGTGATCTGCTTGTCACGTAGCAGCCGCATGGACTTACGCAGCAGCAGCCGGGTCTCGTGCGGCTGGACCACCGCATCGATGAAGCCGCGCTCGGCGGCGATCCACGGTGTCGCCATGTTGAGGTTGTAGCCCTCGATGAATTCGGCGCGGATCTTCTGCACCTCGGGTGCCGTCGGATCCGGGAACCGCTTCACCAGCAGCTGCGCCGCGCCCTCGGCGCCGATCACCGCGATCCGCGCGGTCGGCCACGCGAAGTTGAGATCGGCGGACAGCTGCTTGGAACCCATCACCGCGTACGCGCCGCCGTACGACTTGCGGATCGTGATCGTCACCTTCGGCACATCGGCCTCGACGACGGCGTTGAGGAAGCGGCCGCCGCGCTTGATGATTCCGCCCTTCTCCTGCTCGACGCCGGGCATGAAGCCAGGGGTGTCGACGACGAAAACCAATGGGAGATTGTAGGAATCGCAGAACCTGATGAACCGGGCGGCCTTATCGGAGGCCTCATTGTCGATCGATCCCGACAGGTGCATCGGCTGGTTCGCGACCACACCGACGGGCCTGCCGTCGACACGAGCGAACGCGGTGATCATCGCCTGCCCCTGCTGCTGGGCCACGTCGAAAACATCACCGTCATCGAAGATCCGCAGCAGGATCTCGTGCATGTCGTAGGCCATGTTGTCGCTGTCCGGCACGATCGAATCGAGCTCGTAATCGTGCGGCGTGATCTCCGGCTCCAGACCGGGGTTGACGATCGGCGCGTCGTCAAATGTGTTGGCGGGCAGGAAGCTCAGGTAGTCGCGTACATACTGGAACGCCGCCGCCTCGTCCTCAACGACCTGGTGGATGTTGCCGTAACGGGCCTGTGCGTCGGCGCCGCCGAGCTCGTCGAGCGTGACGTCCTCACCGGTGACGTCCTTGATGACGTCGGGGCCGGTGACGAACATGTAGCCCTGATCGCGCACTGCCACAACGAGATCCGTCTGGATCGGCGAGTACACCGCTCCGCCCGCGCACTTGCCGAGGATGATCGAGACCTCGGGCACCAGGCCGCGCAGCAGCTCGTGGCGACGGCCCAGCTCGGCGTACCAGGCCAGCGACGTCACCGCGTCCTGGATCCGCGCGCCGGCCGAGTCGTTGATCCCGATGATCGGGCAGCCGACCATCGCCACCCACTCCATCAGCTTGGCGACCTTGCGGCCGAACATCTCGCCGACGGAGCCCTGGAAGACCGTCTGATCGTGGCTGAACACACCGACCGGCCGCCCGTTGATGGTGCCGTGCCCGGTGACTACGCCGTCACCGAACAGCGCGGCAGGGTCTCCCGGGGTTTTGCACAGCGCACCGATCTCGAGGAAACTGCCCGGATCGAGCAGGGAGTTGATGCGGGCGCGGGCGCTGGCGATGCCTTTCCTCTCCCGCTTGGCGACGGCCTTTTCACCACCGGGTTCCTTGGCCAGCTCCAGCTTCTCGCGGAGTTCGGCCAGCAACGCCGCGGTGGTCTTGTTGGTCACTTCGCCTACTTCCTACTCCGCGTCGATGCGGTTGATCGCCTCGCTCATGTGCGCGCCGACCTTCGCAATGTACGGCTCGTCGATGGCCTGGATGTGCTCGCCCCCGATCGGCACCACTTCCAGCTCGGACACGTATTCGCCCCAGCCGCCGTCGGGCTGACGAATGGCGTAGCGCGGTTCGAAGTAGATCGCATCGTCGTGGTAGCGGTCGGCCATGTAGAGGGTGACGTGCCCGTCGTACGGCTGGATCTTCGCCGTCTCGAGGAGCCGGTTGTCCAGATAGGACGTGCGCTGGTGCTCGATGACCCCGCCGGGGATCTGCACGCCGCTCTGACTGATCGCGTCCAGCACAAACTTCACCTGGCCCTCGTCGTCGAGGTCTTCGAGCTGCTCGTACGGGATCGGCGGGACCTCGACGTTGAAGGTCCGCTCCGCGAACCGCGCGTAACGGTCCCAGCGGGCGCGGGTCTCCTCCTTGGTCTGCGGCACCTCCTCGCCCGGACGGACCATGTCGATGAGCCCGACAAAGGGGACCTCGGCGCCCGCGCGCTTGAGGCCTATCGCGCACGCGTATGCCAGCGCACCGCCCAGCGACCACCCGACCAAGATGAACGGCCCGTTGCCGCCCAGCTCCAAGAGCTTCGGCAGGTACTCCGTCGCTCGCTCCTCGATCGAGCCTTCGACCCGTTCGATGCCGTACATCGGGGTGTCCGGCGGCAGCCGCTTCAGCAGCGGTTCGTAGACGACGGTCGAGCCACCCGCGGGATGGAACACGAACACCGGGGTTTTGTTCGAGCCTTCTTTCGGCGCTCGCAACGTCCGCACGAAGCCGTCGATCTCACCGGCTTCCAAATGCTCGCGCACGATGGTCGCCAGCGCCTCGATGGTCGGTGCGGCCTTCACGTCCTCGGCGCTGATCGGTCCCTCGGCGCGTTCCGAGAGCCGCTGCGCCATCTTCTCGGCAGTCTCGTCGTCGATCTCGGGCAGCGGGTTGAAGATGCCGCCCGCCGACTTGCCCGTGACGATGGCCCACGTCGCGAACGTCACGCGCTCCGCCGCTTCACGCGGCGGCACGTCCGCGCCGAGCGCTTCGATCACCGCCTCCTGCGTCAGCACTCCCCTGCGCTCCGCGCGTGGGCCCAGCGCGGCCAGCGATGCGGCCGTGGGTTGGTCGGGTCCCGCCGGGTTGGTCGGCGGTGCCGGAGCGGCACCGGCCGCGACATTGGACGCCGGAGCGGCACCGGCCGCGACATTGGACGCCGGAGCGGCACCGGCCGCGGGACCACTCAGGTCGGTCGGCGGCGGTGGAATGTCCACCGGAGCGGCTGCGGCCGCGACATCAAGTACAGCCGCGGCGTCCTTCTGTTCCTCCATCACCGTAGGCGCGGTACCCGCCATCATCGCGGCCTGCTCGGCCGCGATCTCTTCCGGCGTCAACGTCTTCTGGTGCTCGTGCAGTTGCTCGACTTCGTCTTTGTGCTCGATCGCGTACTCGATGAGCTTCTCGACGTTGAAGAGGTTGGCGTCACGCACCGCGGTCAGCTGGATCGGGGGCAGATCGAAGTCGTACTCGACGCGGTTCTTGATCCGCACCGCCATCAACGAATCCAGGCCCAGCTCGATCAGCGGCACCTCCCATGGGAGGTCCTCCGGCTCGTAACCCATTGCACCGCCGACGATGGCGCCCAGCCTGTCGTGGATGGTCTCCCCGGAATCCGGCGACCACTTCGCGAACCCGGCGCCGAGGTTGGCGCCCTGGGTCAAATTATCCTGGAGTATGTCGGCGTCTTCTTCTTCCTCGACTGCCGCGGGTGTTGCCGAAACCTGCTCGGCCACCGCGACTCCCGCGCCAACCGCAGTGGGCAGTGCGGCCGCCGCACCGTCACGGCTGACGATGGCGTCATAGACGAGGGTGAACGATTCGTCGATGCGGGCGTGCACCTGCACGCTCGCGCCTCCGGGATGACGGGTCAGCGTCGTCACCAGCTTTGCGCCCTCACCCGGCACCGCACGCTGCTCAGAGGCCGTCAGCTTGGCCTCCGGAAGTACCGATGCGGCAGCGGCTTTCACCAGCGCGGCCAGATCCATCGCCCCCTTGGGCGTGTACTCCCACAGGTGGCGGCCGTCGGGGGTGGCGACGTGGTTGCCGGGCATGATCAGCGAGCTGTCGCCGGTGAAGCGTGCCTCGAGCCAATGTGGCTTGCGACGGAACCGGGTCGGCGGGATGTTGGCGTAGTCGCCGGGCCCAAACAGTGTCCGGAAGTCCAGGTCGTGGCCGTTCACATACAGCTGCGCCATGGCCGTGGTCATCGAGTCGACCTCGTCCTGTTTGCGCGCCAGCGTCGCGATGAGCTGGGCGTCGTGCAGCCCTGCCGCGGCCGTCGTCAGGCCAACCTGCATCAGCGCCACCGGATTCGGTGCCAGCTCGAGGAAGGTGGTGTGCCCATTGTCGACGGCGTTACGGATGCCGTGCGTGAAGTAGACGCTGTGTCGCAGGCCCTTCTTCCAGTAGTCCACGCCGTGGATCGGCTCACCGCCCGGCCTGATGTAGCCGCCTTCGTGCACCGTGGAGAAGTAGCCGATGGTCAGCGGATGCGCCTCGATGCCCTGCAACTCCGCAGCCAATTCGCCGAGCAGCGGATCCATCTGCGAGGTGTGGCTGGCGCCCTTGGTCTGGAACTTGCGGGCGAACTTCCCCTCCGACTCGGCACGCGCGATGATCGCGTCGACCTGTTCGGGTGGACCACCGATGACCGTCTGGGTCGGTGCCGCGTACACGCACACCTCGAGATCCTTGAAGTCGGCGAACACCGTTTCGATCTCGTCAGCCGAGTATTCGACGAGTGCCATCAACCGGATGTACTCGCCGAACAGCATCGCTTCGCCCTCACCCATCAGGTGCGCGCGCGAGCAGATCGTGCGGGTGGCGTCGGCCAGCGACAAGCCGCCCGCGAAGTATGCGGCCGCAGCCTCGCCTAGCGACTGCCCAACCACCGCAGCGGGTTTAGCGCCGTGCGACTTGAGTAGCTCACCGAGTGCGACCTGAATCGCGAAGATCACCGTCTGGGTGGTCTCGATGCCATAGTCCTGCGAATCGTCGAGGATCAGCTCGACCACCGAATAGCCCAATTCGTCCTGGACGAGCGCGTCGACCTTGTTGATCCAACTGGCGAACGTCTCATTGCGCAGATACAGGCTCTTGGCCATCTTGCGGTGCTGGGCGCCGAATCCGGCGAGCACCCATACCGGCCCGTTGGTGACGGGACCGTCGGCGGTGAACACGTTCGGGCTCTGCTTGCCGTCGACAACGGCGCGCAGACCCTTGACTGCCTCGTCGTGATCGTGGGCCAGCACCACCGCACGCGAACGACCGTGGTTGCGCCGCGACAACGAACGCCCGATCGACTCCAGTGACGACGCCCGGCCCTCCGGGCTGTCGATCCAGTCGGCCAGCTCGGTCGCTGTGGCCTTCTTGCGTGAAGTCAGGAAACCCGAAACAGCCAGCGCGACAACCGGGGTGGGCTGCTCGGCAGCCTCCAGCTCCTCGCGGGCCCCTTCGAGGAGCCGCTTGGCCTCGTCGGTCAGGCCCGGCAGTTCGGGCTCGTCGTCCAAGGCATGCGCGGGCCGGTCGAGGGCGTCGTCTTCGTCGTCATCGTCGATGAACTCGCCATACTCGTCCATCCGCACGCCGCCGATGTAGACCGCGTCGGCGTCGGCCTTCTTCGGCTGCGCCTCAGGCTCCGGTTCCGGTTCCGGCTCAACCAGATCCGACGGCAGCACCTCGCGCAGCACGAGATGTGCGTTGGCGCCGCCGAATCCGAAGCCGGAAACACCGGCGATGGCGTGCCCGCTGTAGCGGGGCCAGTCGGTGACGGTGTCGGCCACCTTCAGCCGCACACCTTCGAAGTCGATGTACGGGTTGGGCCCGGCGTAGTTGATCGACGGCGGCAGTTTGTCATTGCGCAGAGCCAGCGTCATCTTGGCCAGGCTCGCGGCACCCGCGGCTGATTCCAGGTGGCCTACATTGGATTTCACCGCACCAAGCAGCGCGGGCTGGTCCGCGGGCCTGCCCCTGCCGATGACGCGGCCCAGCGCGTCGGCCTCGATCGGGTCACCCAGGATCGTGCCCGTACCGTGCGCCTCGACGTAGTCCACGTCGCGCGGGTTGATGCCCGCGTTCTTGTACGCCTTGCGCAGCACCTCGGCCTGCGCATCGGGGTTGGGCGCCAGCAGGCCGTTGGATCGGCCGTCGTGGTTGACCGCGCTACCCGCGATCACCGCGAGGATCTCGTCGCCGTCGCGCCGTGCATCGGCAAGCCGCTTGAGCACCAGCATGCCGCCGCCCTCGGAGCGCGCGTAGCCGTCGGCGTCCTTGGAGAACGACTTGATCCTGCCGTCTGGGGCCAGCACGCCGCCGACTTCATCGAATCCGACTGTGACCAAAGGGGTTATCAACGCGTTGACGCCGCCGACGAGCGCGACATCGGCCTCACCCGCACGGAGCGCCTGCACGCCCTGGTGTGCAGCGACAAGCGATGACGAGCATGCGGTGTCGACCGCCATCGAAGGACCGCGGAAGTCGTAGAAGTAGGACACCCGGTTGGCGATGATCGAACTCGCGGTGCCTGTGATCGCATACGGATGGGCGACCGACGGGTCGGACATAGCCAGGAAGCTGTAGTCGTTGAGCGAGCTACCGATGTACACACCGACGCTGCGACCGCGCAGCGCCGACGCGGGAATGCGCGCATTCTCCAACGCTTCCCAGGTCAGTTCCAACGCCATCCGCTGCTGCGGATCGATGTTGTCGGCCTCCATCTTCGACAGTGCGAAGAACTCGGCGTCAAAACCCTTGATGTCGGAGAGATATCCACCACGGGTGCGAGCCTTGGCGACGCGCTCGGCGATCCGCGGTTCACCGAGGAACTCCTCCCAGCGTCCTTCCGGCAGGTCGGTGATGGCGTCGCGGCCCTCCAGCAGCGCCTGCCATGTCTCGTCCGGGGTGTTCATGTCGCCGGGGAATCGTGTTGCCAGACCGACGATTGCGATGTCGTCTACGTCGCGATCCCGAGTCCAGTCCTCGTCGTCGCCCGCGTCCTCGATCTCAGGCTCGCCCTCGACGATGACGGTCGCCAACGACTCGATGGTGGGATGGCGGAACGCGACGGTTGCGGTCAGCGTCACGCCCGTCAGATCCTCGATGTCGCTTGCCATAGCGACCGCGTCACGTGACGACAGGCCCAGCTCGACCATCGGTACGGAGTCGTTGATCGAATCGGGGGCCTGGCCGGTCGCGTTAGCGATCCAGTTGCGCAGCCATGACCGCATCTCGGCGACGGTCATGTCAGTGCGCGCCGCAGATGCCGGCTCAACATCACCCGGCGCAAGCTTGATCTCCTCGCCGGAGGCGTTCGAATCGTCTTGTGTTTCAGCCATGTTCAAGTCACCTCGCGATCGACTCGGCGCCCGTCGGTCGCCGGTGCCGTGTGTAAGTCGGGTACAGCGTCAGTCGCCCTCGTCCGGGAACGCGTTCGCAACCTTGCCGGTGCGCAGGCTGCCGTCCAGATAGGCACTGCGGCAGGCGCGCCTGCCGATCTTGCCACTCGAGGTACGCGGGATCGCACCCGCAGCAGTCAGCAGCACGTCGCGCACGGTGACGCCGTGACGCACGGCGATCGCGGCGCGGATGTCATCGGCGATCGGTCCCATGTCGAGCTTGTGGGCACCAGGCGCACGCTCGCCGACGATCACGAGCTGCTCGGACGTGTCGTCGGGATCGCGCTTGAGACCGGAGTGCGCATTCTCGAAAACCTCGTCGGGCAGCTGGTTCGCGGGTACGGAGAACGCCGCGACGAATCCGGTGCGCAGTGCCTTGGTCGACTCCTGAGCCGAGTACTCGATGTCCTGCGGGTAGTGGTTGCGTCCGTCGATGATCACCAGATCCTTGGTGCGGCCGGTGATGTAGAGCTCGCCGTCGTGGTAGGCGCCGAGATCGCCGGTGCGCACCCACGTCGCGTCGTCGGTCGCGCCCTCGGCGTGCGACGGATTGGTCCGCGACTTGAGGATGTTCTGGAAGGTGGCGATCGTCTCCTCCGGCTTCGCCCAGTAGCCGGTGCCCATGTTCTGACCACTGATCCAGACCTCGCCGATCTGGCCGTCGGGAAGTTCGGTGGCGGAGTCGTTGTCGACGATCACTGCCCACTCCGCGATCCCGATCTTGCCTGCGCCCGCCTGCGCGACGGCCTTCGGCGAGTCCTCCGGCACCGCGACGAAGCGATGGTTGTTCAGCTCGTCGCGGTCCACGGTGACGATCGTGGGCTCGGCGTCCATCGGCGTGGTGGACACGAACAGCGTCGCCTCGGCAAGGCCATAGGACGGCTTGATCGCCTGCGGCTTGAATCCGTACGGACCGAACGCTTCGTTGAACCGGCGCACGGTGGCGGCCGAGATCGGCTCACTGCCATTGAGAATGCACTTGACGTTGGACAAGTCCATCGGCGGCTCGCCGTCCTTCGGCAAGCCGCGCATCGCGGCATGGTCGAACGCGAAGTTCGGCGCCACCGAGATCGTGCCGCCGGTGTCGCCCTCCTTGCGGGCGATTTCGCGGATCCAGCGACCAGGCCGGCGAACGAACGCGGCAGGCGTCATGAAGGTGACGTAGTGGCCGATCATCGGCGACAGCAGCACCGTGATCAGCCCCATGTCGTGGAAGAACGGCAACCAGGACACACCCCGGTCGCCTTCCTCACCCTCGAGCGCCTCGATCACCTGCACGACGTTGGTGGCCAGGTTGAGATAGGTGATCTGCACACCGGTCGGGATGCGAGTGGACCCGGAGGTGTATTGCAGATAAGCGATGGTGTCCCTGTCGATGTCGATTGATTCCCAGGTGGCGCCGACGTCGTCGGGCACCGCGTCGACGGCGATGACTCGAGGGCGCTCCTTAGCGGGCCGGCTGCGGAAGAACTTCCGCACACCCTCGGCCGACTCGGTGGTGGTCAGGATCGCCGACGGCTGGCAGTCATCCAGCACCGCGTGCAGGCGGCCGACGTGGCCCGGCTCGGACGGGTCGAAGAGTGGGACCACGATACGGCCCGCGTAGAGGGTGCCGAAGAACGCGACGAGGTAGTCGAGGCTCTGCGGGCAGAGGATCGCGACACGGTCACCGGGCTGCGTCACCTGTTGCAGACGGGCACCGATGGCGCGGTTGCGCGCACCGAAGTCGGCCCAGTTCAGGTCGCGCTCGACACCGTCGCGCTCGGTCGAGAAGTCGATGAATCGGTAGGCGAGCTTGTCGCCGCGCACCTTCGCCCATCGCTCGACGTGTCGGACCAGGTTGCCGTTGTCGGGAAACCTGATCTGCCCGTCCTTGAGAAACGGATTATGGAAGGCCATCGCACTCTCCTGTCAAAGCCACGCCCATTGCGTAGCCGATTAAGCTTTGCCGCCGGGACGGCGCAGTCTCCAGACCGCACGGACCCAAACCCCGAAGATCGTACCGGGGTGTAGGCGATCACGCCTTTAAGGCCTCTGACCTGCGTGTTCGGATCGACCGTCGGCCACCGCTCTTAGTTTTTTCTTAATGTTAGGCGACCGGTTGTCGCACACCAAATCGCCTCCGGTCACATGTCAGCCATGTTTTGGGTGCGGAGCGTTATCGAGCACGTTCTGCGCCCAGCCCAGTGTCCACTGCGTGGCCGGTGCACCGTCGAGATTCCAGAAGTCGGGCGTGGCGTACAACGCGTGGACCGGCTGTCCGGCGCCTCCGCTGAGCACCTCGAGCGTCCTCGGCAGCTGGGTGATGTTGAACGCGGACTCCGGCGCCGCGCAGATCAGATCGCCGAGCGCACAGATCTCGTTGGTGCGGTCGTTGAGCATCCCAAATCCGCCAGGACGAGGTCCCGTCATCGTCAGACCCAGCGCGGAAAGCGTCGGCACCTCCTGCAGGGTGATCTCCGCGCCCTGACCGTCCGGGTTCGGTCCGATGTCCTGACCGACGGCGTCCTGGCGACGCCCGTCGGCGATCAAGGTGACACCGAGCACCAGGTCCTCATCCACCGGCCCACGACCGTTGCCGATGTCGCTGGCCATATCGCCTGCGATGACTGCGCCCTGCGAGAAGCCGACCAGCACGTAACTGGTCAGCGGGCACCTATTGTTCATGTCCGTCATCGCCTTCACCGCGGCCCGCGTGCCCTCGGCGCGGCTGTCGTTATACGACATCTGCTTGTCGGCCGAAAACGGATTGTGGAACTGCGCGGTGTACGGGACCGTGAAGATCTCCACCCGGTCGTTACCGAACTGCTGGCGAATTGGATTGGTGACGTTGAGCAGCAACGCGATTGGGAACTGCGTCGGGTTGAACGGGTCAAGCTGCGGCGAGGACTCCCAGGTGCCGGGGATCGAGATCATCTGCACGTCGGGGCAGCTGGCGTCCTGAAACTCCGGGCGCGGCTTTTTCGTCGTCGGCGGCACCCCAGGGGCTCCAGCCGGAGGCACCGCGGAGGGAGGCAGCGCGGTGGGCGGGCTCTCGGGCCTGCGCAGCACGACGATCACGATCGCGACGATCAACACCACAACAAGGGCGACCGCCCCGGCCGCGACCAGCGCAAGGATGCGGTGGCGTTTGCGTTGCTTGCTGGTCGGCATGGATTATTTGTGCTCCTCGCATGCGGTAGCTCCGTGCGTGCGCGATGGTCTCGCGTGCGCGGTGCTAGCAGAGTCGTTCGGTTGCGATCCGAATGTAGTCGGCGGTCACGCTATCGACTTCACCCGCAGATGGCGCCTTCGACAACCTGCCCGAGTCGCGAACGTCACTGCGCACCATCGGCCTCACGAAATCCCACACCGCCTGGTCCGTGCGCTTCGCCGCGCGTGCCTGGCACACGTAGGACCCGATGCTCAGTGCCACCAGGTCACTCGACGGCTTCACGCCCGCGGCCTTGAGCTCGTCGAGGTAGCCGCGCTGCTGCCCCGTCACGATCATGGTGTTGGGCTGACCGCCCAGCGACGGCGGTCCTGGTGGCTGCGCGGCGGCCTGCCCGTGCGCGGCGGCGGTCTGCGACGTCGGCAGTCCGATGCTCGCCATCATCTCGTCGCCCAGAGAACATCCGGTCAGCAGAGCCGCGGCGGAAACCACTAAAAGCGACGTTGCCGGCCACTTTGCCGGACCAGCCGAACGCCTTACCTCGTGCTGCACCCCTCCAAGGTACCGGCTGTTTCAGTGGGGTCCGGTGAGCGAAATCAGGCTTACTTGATGGTGGCGACCAGTTCGCCGGACATTGCGGCCAGCTGACCACTCCACGCGCCCCAGTCATGGTTTCCACTTGTCGGGAAATCGAAGTGGCCGTTGTGGCCGCCGACCGAACGGTAGTGCTGATAGAACTCACGATTCGTACCCTGAGCGATATCGCAGTAGCCGATCATCGCGGCGGGATCGGTGCATCCGCCCGCAGGCGGGCTGAACACCCACAGTCGAGTGTTGTTGTCTGCCAACAACTGCGCGTGGACGTTCGGCGAGTGCCACTTCCAGCGGCCGAGCTGCGGCAGGCCCCACATGTTGCGGGTGTCGACGCCGCCGAACTGGGCAAGCCCCGCGGTGATCGCACCGTCCACGCCGGTCCGCTCGGGCGCAAGGAACCCTGACAGCGAGCCGGCGAAACGGTACCGGTCGGGATGGAACGTCGCCATGGCCATCGCGCCGTAGCCGCCCTGGGCCGCGCCGACGATGCCGTGGCCTCCCGGTGCGAGCCCCTTGTTGGCGGCCAGCCAGTCCGGCAGCTCGTTGGCCAGGAATGTCTCCCACTGTCGGCCGCCGTCCTGCTCCCAGTTGGTGTACATGCTCCACGCCCCACTCGCAGGTGCGGCAACCGAGATGCCCGAACCGGCCAGCGTGTTCATCGCGTTGCCCGCCGTCACCCAGTTACTGACATCGGGGGCAGCGTTGAACGCATCGAGAAGCACTACAGCGTGGGGACCACCGCCCTGGAAGGCGACGGGGATGTCGCGGCCCATTGCCGCTGACGGGACCATCAGATACTCGACATCGGCGTTGGCGATCGGTGCGGTCGCGGTCCACAGCCCCGCAGCCAGCACCACGGTCGAGATCGTTCGCAACCACCCACGCATCTACCCCACCTCACCGTTTCGTCGACCTGTCCCCGCCGCAGGTAGTGAACCATAATCACACATCGGGCCGCGTCGGAAATGGCTGACGGCGGCGACCCCCAGGGGATCGCCGCCGTCGACCGAAATGACTTACCGCTTAGCCGCCGGCGCTGGCAGGAGCCGCCTCGGCGATCGGGGTGGACGGCTGCGGGGTTGCGTTCAGCACCCGCTGAATGTCCGGCTTCATGGCTTGCAGCTGCTGACCCCAGTAGGGCCAGTCGTGCACGCCATTGGACGGGAAGTTGAACACGCCGTTCTTACCGCCCGCGGCGATGTAGTTCTCCTGGAATGTCTTGTTCGTCCGCAGCGTGAAGCCCTCGAGGAACTTGGCGTTGAACAGGTTGCCCGAGCTCATTCCCGCGCTCAGTTCGGACGGCTTGCCGTCGCCGCAGTACACCCAGATGCGGGTGTTGTTGGCGACCAGCTTGCTGATGTTGACCATCGGGTCGTTGCGCTTCCACGCGCTGTTCGCATCTTCGGTCTTGCCCCACATGTCGTCAGCTTTGTAGCCGCCCGCGTCACCCATCGACACACCGACCAGCATCGGCCACCAGCCCTCGGACAGGTTGAGGAAGCCGGACAGCGAGCCCGCGTACTGGAATTGGTTGGGGTGGTAGATCGCCATTACAAGTGCGGCCGAACCGGCCATCGACAGACCGACGGCCGCGTTGCGGGTCGGATCGACACCCTTGTTGGCGGAGAGGTAAGCGGGCAGTTCCTGGGTCAGGAACGTCTCCCACTTGTAGGTGGTGCATCCGCTCTTACCGCAGGCGGGCTTGTACCAGTCGCTGTAGAAGCTGGACTGGCCGCCGACCGGCATGATCACGGCGAGACCGGAGTCGACATACCACTCGAACGCGGGGGTGTTGATGTCCCACCCGTTGAAGTCGTCCTGGGCGCGAAGGCCGTCGAGCAGGTACACGCCCGGGGCATTCGGACCACCGTTTTGGAACTGGACCTTGATGTCGTGACCCATGCCAGCGGACGGCACCATGAGGTACTCCACTGGCAGGCCCGGACGAGAGAACGCCCCTGCAGTCGCCGAGCCTCCGACGACGCCGACCAGGGCGGGCAACACGGCGGCCACCATGGCTGCAACCGTGAGCCGGCGCGCCCAGGCGCCGCGCATCTTCCCAACGAAAGTCATGCTTCTACCTATCCCATCTGTTGAATGCCGCACGCGGATCTTGTCCGTCGGACCATGCCGCGTTGCCCGTGTAGTCAACCACATATCCTTGTGATCTTTCTTGTCGGCGGGTGTCGTCCCAGGTCGTCGCTCATCCGTTAAGAGTCGCGATCAGGTCTGGTTTCAGTGACGTCAATTGCTGCGCCCAGTACGGCCACGCGTGGTTTCCTGCCGGCGGGAACACAAAAGTTGCGTTACTGCCGCCGGCCTTGGCGTAGGCCTCCTGGAAGTCCTTGTTGCTCTTCAGTGCCATCGACTCGAGGCTGTTGGCGTTGAACGCCTGGTTCGGGTCGGCGTTCACGTCGAGCGGGGTGGTTCCGCCTGGGGCGCAGTAGATCCACAGCCGGGTCCCGTTCGCGACGATCTTGCCGACCTGTTTGATCGGGTCGTTGCGCTTCCACGCGGAATCCCATGGGGCGCCCCACATGTTGTCGACGTTGTAGCTACCGGCATCGAGCATCGCGACGCGAATGGCTTGCTGCATGAACAGGGCCGACGGGTTGAGAAAGCCGGAAAGCGATGCGGCGTATTTGAACTGGGCGGGGTGATAGGCCGACAGGATCAGCGCCGAGCCACCCGACATCGACAGACCCACGACGCCGTTGCCTGTCATCGACACCTGTTTGTTGGTCGCCAACCACGCGGGCAGCTCCTGGGTCAGGAATGTCTCCCATTTATAGGTGTAGCCCTGATTGTTGAAGCTCGATGGCGAATACCAGTCGGTGTAGAAGCTGGACTGACCGCCGACGGGCATCACCGCGGCGACTCCGGAGTCGTTAAACCATTCGAACGCAGGGGTTTCGATGTCCCAGCCGTTGTAGTCGTCGCGGGCGCGCATCCCGTCGAGCAGATACACGGCCCTCTGGACGCCGGGTGCCGCCACCGGCGCAGGTGCGGCCGGAGCGCCGTCGGGCGTTGGAGCAGGTGCCGGAGCCGGCGCCATCGCGGGCTGGTACTGGACGCGGATGTTGCGGCCCATCGACGTCGAGTAGACGTCGATGTATTCCACCGGCAATCCCTCGCGGGAGAACGCGTTGGCGGTCGGCGCGTCACCCACGACGGCCGTCGTGGCCGAAAGCGCAAGCGCGGCAGCCGTCACCGCGAGCACACGACGAAGCCGATTTTGCACAGCGTCGACACCCGATGTCCTCAGCATCTGCTGCCCGTACCATCCGTTCACATTGTCAGGCGCCGTATGAACGGCGGTTACCGCGACTGGTTTATCGGCCCGATGGGCTGCGGCGTTACCAAGCTCCCAGAAAACCCGTCCAGCTAACAAATCGCGGACGACTATGGCCCCGTCGCAGGCATGCCGGTGTAGGGAGTCCCGGTCGGCGCGGGCACATCCAATCCACAGCGGACAAGTTCGTAGAGCGGCACCCGGTCGATGCGGTACTTCGTGAACTCGTAC
This sequence comes from uncultured Actinomycetota bacterium, assembly GCA_963848855.1. GTDB lineage: Bacteria > Actinomycetota > Actinomycetes > Mycobacteriales > Mycobacteriaceae > Mycobacterium. The sequence goes on along the minus strand of CAWKFL010000012.1, from coordinate 883,677 downwards.
GCGTGCACCAGGTTCGACATGAACCGCCGCGGTCCCATCGGGGCGCGGACCGAGTTCAGCACCTCATCCGTCGCCGGACACTTCAGCGCCGTCTCGGCCTGGGCGATCCAGTTCTGATCGAGGTATGGCGGGATGTACGGGGGCTCCTTGAGGAAGGGCCCTTCTGCGACCGCCCAGTCCGGGAACAGGTTCTTGTCGTGGCCGATGCGACCGTCCTCCAACCGCGCCGTGTGAGCGGCCAGCGGGTTGGCCAGACCGATCTGGTCGACCACCCGCACGTCGAGTCCGACGTTCATGCCCAGCATGCCGAGGTTGGTGAAAAAGACTGTGTGAGGACCCTTTCGGTCCATTTTCGATTTGACCGGCGCATCCGGCGGCGGTGGGGGCGGCGGGATCGCGGGCACCACATCCCACTGGTCGTAGTTGCCGGACGGCAGCAGCAGAGCGCCGTCGGGTGTGTTGTTGATCGCGGTGAGCACCGCACGCATTCGCGGGTAGTCGAGGTAGTCGGCGGCCGTCAACGGGTGCGCGTGCCCGGTGGCCTGGGCATAGAACCGTCGCTCGTCGACGATGCCGGTGTAGGTGACCCGGGTGGCGTCGGATCCCATCCCCGGCGAGTTGGCCGCCCACAGTGCCCAACCGGCGACGGCCAGCCACAGCAGACCGGTGGCGCCCGCGAACAGGTATCCAGGGCCACGGGGCACCCGCGTTCCATAGGGCAATACGATGGGAATCACCGCGACGGGCGCGAGCAAACAGAACAACGGTGTCAGCAAAACCCGCCCATGCATGAAGTCGCCGCCCTGGCGAATCCAGTAGATCGCCTGCAGCAGTCCACTCACGACGATAAAAACCACGACAGCCGATGGGCTTTGGACTCGACGGGCCACCCAGCCGTAGCCCGGTGGAGCCGCCCGTCGCATCCACCCGGACCGGCCGCGTGTGACGAACGCCACACCCGCCAGTCCCGCGAGCAGAATCCCCGGTGCCCACAGCAGATAGGGGTGGTTGAAGTTGCCCAGATACACCATGCCCTGCGACCACTTCTGTCCGGACGCATCCTTGGCCAACGCCGTTCCCGGAAACAGCAAGCCGTAGTAGCCCATTCGGAAAATCTGGTAGCCCACCGGCACAAGGCCACCCGCCGCGATGATCAGGAGTCGACGGCGCCATCCGCGCGCCGCGATGAGCATCATAACAAGCGCAAGGCCACCGATGAGCGCCAGCTCGGGACGCACGAGCACACTCAAACCTGCGACGAAAGCCAGTGCGCCGTCGAAGAATCGGCTGACCGCGTGGTCTGGGGCCAGCGCTACCGGTGGGCCGGCGCTCGGCGATCTTCGGATGATCGGCGGGCCGCCGGGGCGAACCGGCCCAGGACGTGCCGGAGCCGGATAGGCGCGCAATGCCTGCGACCAGCAGACCATCATCCACCACAGCAGGCCGAGGTAGGCCAGCACCAAACCGTTTTCGAGCCCCGAGGTGGCAAAGTCGCGGGCAGGCGGCACAGCGATGTATACGAGTGCACCCGCAGGGACCAGCAGCGCCTTGCGGCCCTGCAGGCTCGGTGCGTACAGGCGCCCCGCGCCCAGCATGAGCAGCACCACCCCGAGCACGCTGAGCACCAGCGCGAACACCAGGGCTACGTATTCCAGCCGCACCGGGCCACCGACCCAGCCACCGAGATAGATCAGAAACGTCCAGATCGTCGACGTGTTGGACTCGACGCGTTCGCCTTCGTTGAACACGGGACCGTTGCCCGCCAACAGATTTCTCACCGTCCGCAGCACGATGAGGCCGTCGTCGGCGATCCACCGCCGTTCCCAGGCACCCCAACCGAAAAGCAGCGCGACGATCAACGCGCTCGCCCAGAGGCTGAGCCGGACCGTCACGTCATACGGAAAAGCCGGCCAACGGGCCATGCGGCCCGCGACCGATATGCTGATCCGGTCAACTGAAGAAGACGGCGGCACCGATGGTCCCGATCCACGCCAGCAGCAACAGCTGCAATACCCGGTCCTTCAACGCGATCTCCTCGGGTTCGCCTGCCATGCCGCCGTCGACGTCGACGGCATACCGCAGGATCGCGATCGTGATCGGGATGATCGTGACCGCGTACCAGGACGCGTTCGCGCCATCGCGTTCGAACGCCCACAGCCCGTAGCACAGGACCATCGCGGTGGCCGACAGCGTCCACACGAATCGCAGATACGACGCCGTGTAGCTCTCCAAAGACTTGCGGATCTTCGCACCCGTCCGTTCCGCGAGCTGCAATTCTGCGTAACGCTTTCCGGCCACCATGAACAGCGACCCGAACGTCATCACCAGCAGGAACCACTGCGACAGCGGAATGCCCGCCGCGGCGCCTCCCGCGATGGCGCGGATCAGATATGCCGATGACACGATGCATATGTCGAGCACCGCTTGGTGTTTGAGGCCGAAGCAGTACGCCAGCTGCATGACGAGGTAAACCCCGATGACCGCCGTCAGGTTCAGCGATACCGACAGGGAGATCACCACCGCCGCGGCGGCGAGCACGGTTGCGACAGTGTAAGCAAGCCACTCCGGTACCACCCCGGCGGCGATCGGGCGGAAGCGCTTCGTCGGGTGCGCGCGGTCCGCCTCGACGTCGCGCGCGTCGTTGACGAGGTAGATCGAGGAGGCCGCAAGCGAGAACGCGACGAACGCGATCAGGATCTTGATCGCCACCTCGCGGTAGTCGAACTGAACGTCGCTGCCGAGGGCCGCGATCGGAGCCAGCAGCACCAGCAGGTTCTTCACCCACTGCCGCGGGCGAACCGCTTTGATTAGTCCGCTCACGAGGTTGCGGGGCGGACCCTTGACCGGTGCCGGTTCCTCACTCATGTTCTGCGCGCTCTCTGCACTGCTTTCACTCGAAACGCTCATGAGACTCCTTCGGCGCGGTCCGCGACGGCACCGACCGCCTTCGCCACAACCGCTCCAACCGCGACTCCTGTGAGCACGTCGGTCGGATAGTGCACACCAAGAACCAAGCGGGACAGTGCCATTGGCGGCACCAGCAACGCAGGCAGGGGCAGACCGGTGGCCCGCGCCAGTAGAATCGACGCCGCTGTGGTGGATGTCGCGTGCGCCGATGGAAAGCTCAGCCTGCTCGGTGTCCCGACATTCACCGCGATGGCGGGATGCTTCGGCCGTTCCCGCCGGACGATTCGTTTGATCAGCACCGCGGCGGCGTGGGCGATAAAGGCACCTGCGCCCGCTGTCAGCCACGGCCTGCGCCGACGCGGCTGCAACAGCGCACCGAGTGCGGCGACCACCAACCAGCCAATGCTGTGCTCCCCGAAGTGCGAAAGCGCGCGAGCGCCCGTCAGCACACCGGGGCGATCGGCCAGCGCCGACTGCACCGCCACCAGTGCGGCTTCCTCGCCTCGGGGGCTGTCAGCCATGCGCCGATGTCGATTCGAGCAGCACCGTCTCCCACTTCTGCTTGCTGGACAGCACCGGAAGCGCGTCACGGTAGACCCTGCGCATGCGATTGAACTTGCGTGCGAGGCGGAATTGGCGGCGCACCGACTCGCGAAGCAGCGCAAACATTTTCGCGCGGTCCCGCTGTCGGTACACCACACCGCGGCCGTCGGCCGTCGTCACCGTCACGCCGTCGACCTTGCACAGCGAGAACCACCTGGCGTCCTGTGTGGCCACGTTGATCTGCGGACGGCGATGGTGCTCGGGATCGTGCACCGTGAGCTGGTGGACGACACCGCGGATCAGGCGCAGCGAGATCGACAGCGGGTTGGTGGGGATCGTCACCTTCTTGCGCCACCGCTTGTCCGACGGCGTCGGCAGCGCGGTCGCGCTTGGCAGCACGACGGCATCGGGATACTCCCGGCGCATCTTGCGGATGTCGGGCAGCGCGGACTCGAGGATCGAGAAGATGTGCTCGGGCCCGGCAAGGAAGTCGTCCATCGCCTTGTTCTGGATTGCGACGGTCGAATACTCAAGGCACAGTAGGTGTTTGCAGGTTGCCTTGAAGTGGCTTGCAATCAGGCCGCCGACATTGCCGTCCCAGTGCATCGCCGCGACGACCAACCGGTTGCGGAGGTGGAAATAGGCCTGCCAGTCGATGGCGTCGTCCTTGTCGCTCCACGCCATGTGCCAGATCGCCGCGCCGGGAAGCGTGACGGTCGGGTAGCCGTGCTCCGCGGCGCGCAACCCGTAGTCGGCATCGTCCCACTTGATGAACAGCGGCAGCGGCTGGCCAAGTTCCTCTGCCACCTGCCGCGGGATCATGCACATCCACCAGCCGTTGTAGTCGACATCGATGCGACGGTGCAGAAGCCTGCTGCGCGGCTCCTCCTCGTCGTTGAGCCGGTACTTGGCGAAGTTGTGGTCGTACTCCGTGTTGATCGCGTTGGTCCACATGAAGTTCTCTTGGTCGACCATCTCGCCCATCACGTGCAGGTGTGACGGCTCCTGCAGGTTGAGCATCTGGCCGCCGATGAGCGTGGGTGACTTCGCGAACCGGTTCATAGCAAGCGCGCGCAAGATCGAGTCGGGCTCGATGCGGATGTCATCGTCCATGAACAGGATCTGTTCACAGTCGGTGTTTTTCAGCGCCTCGTACATCACGCGGCTGTATCCGCCGGAGCCGCCAAGGTTGGGCTGATTGTGGATGGACAGCCGATTGCCGAGTGGCGCCGCGGCCTCCGCGTAGCCGGGGTGGTCAACGGCCTTATTGGCGCCCTGATCGGAGACGATGACTGCGCCAATCACGTCGTCCACCAAGGGATCCGACGTGAGGGCCGCCAACGCGTTCACGCAGTCGGACGGACGGTTGAACGTCGGAATCCCGACCGCGACGTTGGCCCGGCCCGGCGCGGGCACCGGCGCATACCAGCCTGCGCTGTGTACGGTCACGTTGCTGTCCGTGGTGATGTCGAACCAGATCCAGCCACCGTCCTCGAACGGATCCAGATCGACTTCGAACTCGACGGAGGCGCGCGCGCCGACATTGGACCCAGGGCCGCTTCCTCCAGTCTCGCTCGAAACCGGCGCCCCGCCAACGGTTATCCTGGCGCCGGTCGCCTTGGACCGATACACGTCGACGCGGGCACTGCCCGTGAGTTCGACCCGAAGTACCACCGACTCCAGCGTCGACCAGCGCCGCCAGTAGCTGGCAGGGAACGCGTTGAAGTAGGTCGCGAACGACACCTCGGATTCGGCGCCGATCTCGAGTGTGGTTCGAGTCGGCGGATGCGCGCGGCGGGCGTTGGTTTCCGACTCGTCGATGTAGAGCTTGCGGACGTCCAGCGGCTCGCCCGGACGCGGCAGGATTACCCGGGCCAGCAGACTGACAGCCCTGGATGCACCGGCGTCGAGTGCGCCGGACGGTATGTCGCTCATGCTCTGTTGCTTTCTGCGTCGTCGCTGAGTGGTACGCCATCGCGTAAGTGCGGCGCCAGCACGTTGTCGTACATGTTCAGTGCGCTGGCGATCGCCATGTGCATATCGAGATACTGGTAGGTGCCGAGACGTCCCCCGAACAACACGTTCGCCGAAGCGGTTTCCGCCTTGGCCCTGGTCCGGTACGCGGCCAGCAGCGCGCGGTCGGATTCGGTGTTGATCGGGTAGTAGGGCTCGTCGTCATCATCGGCGAACCGCGAGAACTCCCGCATGATCACCGTCTTGTCGGCGGGATAAGGCCGATCAGGGTGGAAGTGCCGGAACTCGTGGATGCGGGTGTAGGGCACATCGAGGTCGCTGTAGTTCATGACGGGTGTGCCTTGAAAATCGCCGGTGTCCAACACCTCGAGCTCGAAATCAAGTGTGCGCCAACCCAGTCGACCGTCGGCATAGTCGAAGTAGCGGTCCAGCGGACCGGTGTACACCACAGGCGCATTCGGAGAGGCAGCGCGGAGGTCTTCACGGACGTCGAACCAGTCGGTGTCCAGCCGCACCTCGATGCGGTCGTCGGCGGCCATGTTCTTCAGCCAGGCGGTGTAGCCGTCTTGGGGCAGGCCCTCGTAGGTGTCGTTGAAGTAGCGGTTGTCGAAGGTGTAGCGCACCGGCAGCCGGGTGATATTGGCGGCAGGCAGTTCCTTGGGGTCGGTCTGCCATTGCTTGGCGGTGTAGTGCTTGATGAACGCCTCGTAGAGCGGACGGCCGATCAGCGAGATAGCCTTCTCCTCGAGATTCTGCGCGTCGGCGGTCTCGATCTCGCCGGCCTGCTCGGCGATCAGGGCACGCGCATCGTCGGGGCTGAAGTACTTGCCGAAGAACTGCGACACCAGGCTCAGCCCCATCGGCAGCGGATAGGCCTGTCCGTTGTGCAGCGCGAACACGCGGTGCTGATAGCCGGAGAAGTCGGTGAACTGCCGCACGTAGTCCCACACCCGCTGGTTGCTGGTGTGGAAAAGGTGCGCGCCGTACTTGTGCACCTCGATGCCGGTCTGCGGTTCGGGTTCGGAGTAGGCGTTGCCGCCGATGTGCGGGCGTCGGTCGAGGACGAGAACGCGCTTGTCCAGCTGCGTCGCCACGCGCTCGGCAATCGTCAGGCCGAAAAATCCGGAACCGACGACAAAGAGGTCAAAACGAGCTGTCATCGGCAGTCAGGGTATCCGACGGCCCTCGCCGAGCCCGAATCTGACGACGGCCCAAGGTCGCGATTGGCTCACAATTCTGCATCGTCACTCTAGACACATCAGTCACATCAGTACCATCAATCACGTTGGCACTTCTGGACTTCTTGAGACCAGGCCAGTAGCCGCTGACAGCGTGGGTTCTGGTCGTGAGCCCACCTACCAGACGTAGTCCATATATTGAGGAGACTTCCGTGCCGAACCGACGTCGACGCAGGCTGTCGACAGCCACGAGCGCAGTCGTTGCCCTGGCAGTCGCGAGTCCAGCTGCAGTAATCGCCCTTTCTGATTTATCGAGCGCCAAACCCGCTCCGGAGCACCGCGAGTTCGTCCAGGCCGCCATGATCACCGACTTGCCCGGCGAGCTGATGTCGGCGCTCTCCCAGGGTCTATCGCAGTTCGGGATCAACCTGCCGCCGATGCCCACAGGCATGCTCACCGGAACGGGCGCGTCCATGCCAACCACCTTGACCAGCCCCGGCCTCACCACGCCCGGTCTGACCGCCCCGGGCCTCACCACCCCGGGCCTGACGACTCCGGGTCTGACCACGCCAGGCCTCACCACGCCGGGTCTTACCACGCCGAGCGCCAGCCTGCCCGGGCTCACCGCGACCGCGCCGTCACTGACCGATCCGGCGCTCAGCAATCCGGCGCTGACGAATCCGGCATTGACCAGCCCGACCGGCGCAACACCGGGGCTGACCATGCCTGGGCTCACCACTCCGTCCGCGGGAGATCTCACCACCCCGATCTCGAACGCCGCCGCGCTGCCCGCGCCGAACGAGGTGCCGATCGCGGCGCCGATCGGGCTCGACCCTATGGCGGGTACGTACCCAATCATGGGTGATCCGATGCTCGGTGCCATGCCGGCCGCCGCCCCTAGTGGCGGGCTGATCGGCGACCTCTCCAGCGCCGCCAATCAATTGGGCGCGGGTCAGGCGATCGACCTGCTCAAGGGCGTGCTGATGCCCGCGATCATGTCGGCGGTCAAGCCTGCGGGTGCTCCTGCCGCTGACGCGGCCGCTGCGGCCGCCGCACCGGTCGCCCAGGCCGCCGACGCTGCGGCCTCGGCCGCCGCGCCTGCGATCCCCGCGGCCATCCCTGGCTTATAGGCCTGCTGCGAAACGGCACCGCAGACGGTCGTCTGCTCTGCGGTGCCGTTGCAGCGCTTTTTGGTCAGCCATTTAGTCCGTCCAACTACCGTGTCGAAACACTAGTAACAACTGACACATACGTAACATCGGTCCGTGCTGTCCCGTCGACCCGCGCCGTCGATACTCTTCACCGCCATCGCGGCAACGGTCGTCTTGCTGCCGTGGGCCGTCAGCGGCCTGCCCGGGGACGACGATGAGCGTCCCGCGGATACCGCGCCGCAGCTCGCGCAGCAGCCGCTGACCGGCGTCGGCGGTGGCGAAACCATCCGCGAGATCCATCAGGCCACCCCATTCTCGTTGGTCGCTCTGACGGCCGAGGACCTTCGCGGCACCACCGCCAAGGTGCGGGCGCGCAAGGCAGACGGCACGTGGGGTCCGTGGTACGAAGCCGAGCCCCTGGAAGGCGTTGGGCCCGATACATCGTCACCTCGCGGCACCGAACCGGTCTTCGTCGGCCGCACCACGACAGTGCAGATCGCCGTGACGCGTCCGCCCGGCACCGTACCGACCGGGCCCGCCGCGGCCGTGCCGCAACGCAAGCCGGACCTCGGCTACGTGCCCGCGAACGTCGAGCAGCCGTTCGCCCAGAACATCAACGCGGTCCTGATCAGCCCTCCGCGGGCCCCTGTGGACGTGCTGCCGCTGCCGACGGCGGTGACCATTCCGGGTCAGCCTCCCAACATCATCAGCCGCGCGCAATGGGGCGCCGACGAGGCGATGCGATGCGGAAACCCGGTTTACGACAGGGGAATCCGCGCCGGAATTGTGCACCACACAGCGGGCAGCAACGACTACGCCCCCCAGGACTCGGCGGGAATCGTCCGGTCGATCTACGAGTACCACACCCGCACACTGGGCTGGTGCGACATCGCCTACAACGCGTTGGTCGACAAGTACGGGCAGGTCTTCGAGGGCCGCGCGGGCGGAATCGACAAACCGGTCGAGGGCGCTCACACCGGCGGGTTCAATCGCGATACCTGGGGTGTGGCGATGATGGGGAACTTCGACCTCGCGCCGCCGACACCGATTCAGCTCCGGACCACGGCGCGCCTGCTCGGCTGGCGGCTCGGGCTCGACCACCTCGATCCACGGGGCACCGTCGTATTGGCTTCGTCCGGTGGGTCGTTCACGAAGTTCCCGTTCGGCGCAACGCCGACACTGCCGACGATCTTCACCCACCGCGATGTTGGGATCACGGACTGCCCCGGCAACGCGGCGTATGCGGCCATGGGAATGATCCGCGATATCGCGGCACGGTTCAACGACCCGCCAGGGCCAGAGGATCTGGCCGAAGCACTGCGCGGCGGCGCCATTTTCGCGCGTTGGGACTCGATGGGCGCGATGAACAGTATGCTCGGCGCGCCGACGTCGCCCGAGGCCTCGGGAGAAGGGCCAGCGCGCTACGTCACCTTCGAGCGGGGCGCGGTCTACTGGTCACCCGAAAGCGGGGCAGAGCCCGTGACAGGCGCCATCTACAAGGCATGGGGCTCACTGGGATTCGAACGCGGCGCCCTCGGGCTGCCGACCAGCGCCGAGATCCAGGAACCGCTGTGGATCGTGCAGAACTTCCAGCACGGCACGCTGAACTTCGACCGTGAGAAGGGCACCGTGACGCGGGTAATCGACGGCGTACCCCTCGAGCTCCCGAAGCCGGTCGACGACGACGCACCGATCCAGCTCGAGCGCTTCACGCCGCCCATCAACCCGGCCTAGCGCCCGCGCCGACGCCCCCACTCCACTTCATCCTCCTTCGGTTGCGGGCCCGTCGGTCATCGTTGGCAGCAGTGCTCGCACGCGAGCGGGGATCGGCTCCGCCGCTACCGTGGTGAACGGCACTTCCATTGGGAAATCCGGCTTTTCGGAGGCGATTTCGACCCGCCGGACGACGGTGGCGAGGGCCAGTGTCGCTTCCAGCATGGCGAAGTGGTCGCCGATGCACGACCTCGGCCCGCCCCCGAACGGAAGGTATTGCCAGCGGTCGCGATCCTTCGAGTTCTCCTGGCTGAACCGATCGGGATCGAAGACAAGCGGATCCGTCCACAGCGTGGGATCGCGGTGCACGGCGTAGATCCCGAACATGACCAATGTGCCTGCCGCCACGCGATAGCCGTCTACCTCGATGTCCTGCATGGCCTGTCGGCCGATCGCGGCGCCGGGAGGACACAGCCGAAGTGCCTCGTGCAGTGCCTGGACGGTGTAGCCGAGTTGGGGCACGTCGTCGGGCGTCAGCTCCCGATCTCCGATGGCGTCGACCTCGGCGCGCACCCGGTCCTGCATTTCGGGATGGCGACCGAGTGCCCACAGCGAATACGCGACCGCGGTGGCCGTCGTATCGTGCCCCGCGATCAGGAAGATGATCAGCTCATTGCAGATGTCGTTGTCGGACAGCGACTTCCCGGTGACGGGGTCCGTCGCGGCGATCAGCGCCTGAACCAGCGGCGCATCGCGATCCGGGTCGTTACGGCACTGCGCCACGATGTCGCCTCCGAACCGGCGCAGGGTGGCGCGGGCGGCACGGGCCCTGCGCCGGGCAGGCGTCGGCAACCATCTCGGCGCGTTCACCGGGCTCAGGCCACGGTCGGTCACATACTCGACGACCACCCGCAGCGGTTCGGCGATGGTGTCCGCATGCTCGTCGAGGTTCAAACCCAACACCGAGTGGCCCAGCGCTCTCAGGGTGAGCTTGCGGCACTCCGCATCAAGGTCGATGACGTCGCCGTCGCCCCATTGCGCCACGGTTGCCTCGGCGGCCTCGGCCATGTGTCCGCCGAACGAGCGCACGTAATGCTTGGTGAATAGCGGTTGCAGCGCCCGCCGACGCGGTAGCCATGGACCGTGCATGACATCGAACAGGTTGTTACCGATGAGGTGTCGCATCTCGGCATGCAGGCGGGTCTTGTCGATGAACGCATCTGTCCGCCCGACCACGTCACGGCCTCCGCGCGGCGACGTGGTGACGACAATCTCCGGCATCAGCCATCTTGGGCCGAGTCGAACCCGGGTTACCGGCCCGCCCGCGTCGCGCAGCGTCTCCATACCAGTGTGAAATGATCTGACGGCAGCCATCTTCCGCAGGTACGGCAGCGGATTGTCCGGAGCCAGCGGCAACGCCGAGAGGTCGATCCTGTCGTCCGTGTCAACCATGTCCACACCTCCCCCGCGAGGATGCGGCCAGAGGGGGCAGTGCGGCTAGAGTAGGCGGCTACCTCAATTTTCGCGGGCTACCTCACCCTGCGCAGAGCGACCAGCCGGGCGAGTTGGTCACGATCCTCGATCCGCAGCTTGGCGAAGATCCGGTACAGATGTCCGTCGATCGTCCGCACCGAGACTCCCAGTCTGTCGGCGATCTCGCGGTTGGTCAGGCCATCGGCGACCAGATGAGCGATCTCGCGCTCACGGTCGGTGATGGGCAGAGGTGCTTCGATCAACCGGGTCGCGGGTGTGTGCAGGCGGCATTGGCTGGCCAGCCAGTGAGCGCGGGTGGCCGATTCCAGTTCCTTGATCCGCGAGCCGGCACGTGCGTGTTCACCCGCCGCATGCGCTGCGGCGTCCGCCGCCTGGGCCAGTGCCCCGATCTGGCTGAACTGCTCGGCCGCGTCATCGAGTAGGGCGGCGTCGTGGTCTGCCAAGCCGCGACTGTGCGCGACGATCGCCGCGGCCATCGGAGTGTCGAGCGTCGTACCCAGTTCACGGAGTCGTGCACGCTGCGTTCGATCACCGAATCGCACGGCGGTGTGCAGCGCAGCCATCTCGCTGGCGTTCATCCCACCCGTCCTGGCTGTTTGAGCGGCCCGCACCGCGTGCTGCCGCGCGGCAGTGGTCTCCCCCATCGCGGCGCGACACCATCCTCGTGCCAGCTCGAGTTCGGGCAGGAACACGGCGACCTGTGGACCGTTGGCATCCTCGGCGCGGGCGAGCGCCGCCATCGCCCCTCCCACGTTCGCACGGGCCCCTTCTGCCTGGGTCAACCATGCGGCCACCAGCATCACCCAGCCGGGGGGAAGAGACTGCGACATAGTCCACAACGACCTAGTCAGAGCGTCGCACGCCGCGTCGGTTCTGCCGCGCGCCAACTCGACCCTGCCGGTCAGCGCGGCGACGATGGCCTCGGCCTGTGGCACGCCTGCTGTCATGGCCGAGTACCGGTCGCACACCTCGTGGGCCGCTGCCAGCTCACCGGATGCCGTGAACGCCAACACCTCGGCCAACGCGATCGAGTACCGCTGCGGACCGGATTCGCACCCCTCGGCGGCGCGCACGCCGATCTCGGCCGCGTCGCCGACTTGCGCGAACCGGCCGGAGAGAGCGAGCGCGCCCGCGGTCGCCATCGACGTCCACACCGTCGCCATGGGAATCATCTCTGTGGCGAGCGCCTCTGATCCCAGCGCGATCGCGGTGGTCAGGTCTGCAGCGAAGTACGCGAACGAGACCTCCATCGCCGTGACCAGCCTGAGCATCGACTCCGACTCGACGCGGTCACGCACCGTGGCCAACGCGGCGCGCGCCGCTTCGGTTCGCCCACAACCGAAGAACAGGTTGGCCGCCCGCAAGCACCCCCACCGCACGATCGTCAGATCGTCTGTCCCGTCCGGTGGTACTGCCGCGAGGACTGCCTCGGCCTCCTCGCCCCTGCCCTGCCAGCTGACGGCATCCGCGAGCAGGATCAGCGCAGGGACCCCGGCCCCATGGTCGACGGCGAAACGCGCAAGCTCCTCGCCGAGAGAGAGATTGGACATGGTGATCGCGCTTGCCGCAGCATCGGTGATCGCATCGAGGTCGGGCGGCACATCACTGCGGGATATGAACCGGGCCAGCTGAATGCGGGTTCGTACGTCAGATCGCCCACTCCGGACGAGTGCTGAAAGATGTTGGGCCAGCTTGGTGTTGAGTTGACGCGACCTCGGCACACCGCACCGTTGCCTGACGACCTCGCCGAGAATCGGATGCGCCGGTTGGGCCAGTACGTGCGATCCGTCGGCCACGACCGCAATGACACCGCGCCGTTCCGCGCGCGTGATGGTGTCGGGGTCGCACAGCGCACGAAGCACCGCCAGATCGAGAACCTCTGCCGTGGAGACGATTTCAACGGCCTCGAGCTCGTCTTCTGCGAGCACGTCGAGTCGCGCAGCGACGAGGTCGCCGAGTTCGGGGCCGACCCGCAACGTGCCGCGCAGCCGCCACCGGTCACCATCTCGACAAAGCACGCCGTCCGCGAGCGCGGTCTCCACCATGCTGCGCAGCACGAGCGGGCTGCCTGCCGCGAGCCGATGCATCCGGTCGACGAACTGTTCGTCAACCTCCCCGTCGAGCGCGGCGTGCAACAATTCCTCAGTCTGCGCCCGAGTGAACGGCGAAATATCCAGACGCGCCAGGAACCGCTCTTTCCACATCGCGGTCACTGGGTCGGGAACCGTTTCGCCGGACCGAACCGTGACGACCAGTTTCGCGCCGTCACTACAAGCGAGTTGCTGAACCAACAGGGCCGAGATGGGATCCAGATGCTGAGCATCGTCGACGACGAGGACGAGCCGGTCGAGCCGGGCCAATGCAAGGTGCGCGGCGCCGAGCATCGCCGACGGTTCCCTCGCGTCCGTCATCTGCAGTATCCGGTGGAAGGCGCCCAACGGCACCGCCTTCCCCGCCTGCGTGCCGAGCACGAACCGCGCCGTATGCCCGGTCGACTGCAGTGCCCGCGCCAGCTCACGCGCAAGCGTCGTCTTGCCGACCCCGGCGGCACCGATGAGAACGACGCCCTGAAACGCCGACTCCTCGCACAGCGCCTCCGAGGCCGTCCGCAGTTCCGTGGCGCGCGCGACGATCGGCCAATCCGACAAACCCAGACCCCCTTGGCGTCCGCACAAGTGTGCACCTGCCGCGAGCGGGACTTTACGTCATCGTCAATAAGGGCGGTTGCGTATTCCGTTAGAGCCACCAACGTTCGAGCACGCGAGCCACGCCATCGTCGTCGTTGGTCGCGGTGACCTCGTTGGCGGCGGCCACCGCGTCGGGGTGAGCGTTGCCCATCGCCACGCCGAGCCCGGCCCAGTAGAGCATCGGCACGTCGTTGGGCATATCGCCGAACGCCACCACGTCCTCTGAGGTGATCCCCTTGGGGCGCGCCAACTCCTCGACTCCCGTCGCCTTGCTGATACCCAGCGGGACGATCTCGATAAGGCCGTTGTTGGTGGAATAGGTGATATCCCCTTGGAGCCCAATATGTTTGGCCAGTTCGACCGCCATGTCGGCGCTGCGGGCGCCCGCCTTGCGGATCAGCAGCTTGACTGCGGGCGCACTGAGCAGGTCCTCGATGGACACCTCGGTGTTGTCCGGGTTCAGCCAGGCGTGCTCGTAACCGGGTGAGCTGACGAACTGCGGGGTGGCGGCGTCGTGGGCGCTGTTACCGACACGCTCGACAGCAAGGCCCGCACCAGGGATTGCGCGGGTGGCGATCTCCGCGAGCTCCGTGAGCACATCGGCGGACAGTGTGCGCGCCGAGATGATGCGGTCGGTCGACGGGTCGTAGATCACCGCGCCGTTGGCGCACACCGCCATCGGAGCCAGGCCGAGCGCATCGACGACCGGCCGCACCCACCGCGGTGGGCGACCGGTGGCCAGCACGAATTCGACGCCGGAGTCCACGGCCGCATGCACGGCTGCCCGCGTGCGCGCGGTGATCTTCTCGTCGTCGTCGAGAAGTGTGCCGTCCACATCGGTGGCAATGAGTGCGGGCACGCTCATCGCGGCGATCCGTATCCGCTTCTCACCGATCTCATCGCGGCGATCCGCCTTCGCTTCTCACCGATCTCATCGCGGCGATCCGCCTTCGCTTCTCACCGGCGACTCTTCGCCTCACGCTCGGCCTTCTTGCGCGCGCGCTCGGCCAACTCCGCCTCGTCGAGCCGCTTGGCCTCCTCCAACGTCGGAGCTGTGCCTCCCAGCCTGTGCGGCACCCAGTAGGCGCCCTTGGGGTGGGGATAATCCAACTGGACCTTGTGGAGCATCCCCGTCATCGCCGCGCGCAATTCCGCGTCGAGCTCCTCGACCGTCCCGGTCGGCTGAATCGACTCACCGACCATCACCGTCATCGGTAATTTGTTGCGCCCCAAAGACCTCGGATGATCCTTCGTCCACGCGCGGTGCGCGCCCCATACGATCAACGGCACGATCGGCACCTGCGCCTCCAACGCCATCCGCATGGCGCCGGTCTTGAACTCCTTCAACTCGAAGCTTCTGCTGATCGTGGCTTCCGGGTAGACGCTGACGAGTTCCCCTCTGCGCAGCGCGTCGACCGCCGCCGCATACGCACCCGCGCCCGCGCCCCGATCCACCGGAATGGTCATGGTGTGCTTGATCAGCCAGTTGACGAACTTCACGTTGCCCATCTCGGCCTTGATCATGAAACGCATGCGCCGCTTGCGGTAGTGCGCCGCGAGCGCGGCGGGCAGGAAGTCGACGTAGCTGGTGTGGTTGATCGCCATGACGGCACCGCCGGTGGCCGGAATGTTCTCGAGGCCGAGGTAGGTGACCCGGGACCCGGTGGCCCTCATCGCCCCCTTGGCTGCGATCTCCAGCGTGGCAAAGACCGGCTCCATCCGCGCTACCCCGGCGAACCGGTCGGGTCGGCACGTTGCGCTCGGCGCGTTGCCTTCTCGGCGGCCTCCTCGGCGTCCATCCGGTTGGCCTCGGCGAGCGACGGCGCTCCGCCCCCGAGCCTATGCGGCACCCAGAACGCGCCAGGCGGATGCGGGCCGTAGGAGTCCTGCACCCGTTCCAGAAGGTGCTGCATCCGCGAATGCAGCAGCGCGGTCAGCTCCGTCGGCGGCAGAGTCGGGGCGATCGGCTCACCAACGGCGATCGTGATCGGTACCTTGGGCCGCCACATGTTCTTCGGGCGACCCTTCGTCCAGATCCGCTGGGCACCCCACACGATGTGCGGGACGATCGCTACATCGGCGGCGATCGCCATCCTGGCCGCCCCCGATTTGAACTCCTTGATTTCGAAGCTGCGGCTGATGGTGGCCTCCGGGTAGACCCCGACGAGCTCGCCTTCCTTCAGCCGCTGGCACGCCTCTTCGAACGACGCCGTGCCGCTGTTACGGTCCACCTCGATATGCCGCAGGCTGCGCATGATCGGGCCGGTGATCTTGTTGTCGAAGACCTCTTTCTTCGCCATGAACCGCACCTTGCGCCCGAGATGCTGCCGGTAGGCAGGCAGGCCCGCGAAGGTGAAGTCGAAGTAGCTCGTGTGGTTGATCGCGACGACGGCACCGCCGGTGCGCGGCAGATTCTCCACGCCGGTAACGGTGAACTTCAGGCCTTGCAGACGCCACGCGAGGCGGGCGAGCTGGATGACTGTTCCGTATACCGGTTCCACATCAGGCAGCCTAGTCCGGTGACCGTTCCCAGCGAACCTGTGCCGACACCTGCGGTCGTCGATGACATCGCCGCAGGCCGGCCGGTCGCCGCGGTGTGGGTGAACGAGTTGGGCGGTGTGACGTATCAGGTGGGCGCGGGCCGGGACCGCGAGTTCGTCAAGACGGCGACGCCCGATTGGGCACACCACCTGGTGGCCGAGGCCGACCGGCTGCGGTGGGCGGCGGCGTACATCCGCGTGCCGCGGGTGCTGGCCGCAGGTGTCGGCTGGCTGCACACTGCGGGCGTGCCGGGACGGTCCGCCGTCGACCCGCGGTGGACGGCGGATCCGCGCACCGCCGCGCGGGCGATCGGGGCCGGGCTGCGCCTGCTGCACGACGCGCTCCCGGTCGACGACTGCCCATTCGGCCCACCGCCCTGGGTGACCGGCAACGGTCCCGCCGACCGGCTCGTCGTCTGCCACGGCGACGCGTGCGCACCGAACACCTTGATCGGCGACGACGGCCGCTGCTGCGGACACGTCGACCTCGGCGACCTCGGCGTCGCCGACCGCTGGGCCGATCTCGCCGTCGCGCTGTTGTCGCTGTCGTGGAACTACGAGGGCTCATGGGAAGCCGAGCTGCTCGACGCCTACGGAGTCGCAGAGGATCGGGCGCGCATCGAGGGCTTCCAACGCTTGTGGAACGCCGGAGATATCTCCTCCCATTAAGCTTGGCGGGGAAAACCACCGCGATGGAAGGGTATTAGTGCAGGTCACGAGCGTCGGGCACGCCGGTTTCCGGATAGACACCAAGGCCGGAAGCATCCTGTGCGACCCGTGGGTGAACCCCGCTTACTTCGCGTCGTGGTTCCCGTTTCCGGACAACAGCCGGCTGCACTGGCCGGCGCTCGGCGATGTGGACTACTTGTACGTCTCACACCTGCACCGCGACCACTTCGATCCGAAGAATCTGCGCGAGCACGTCAACAAGGACGCGGTCGTCCTGCTGCCGAACTACCCGGTGCCCGATCTGCAACGCGAACTCGAGAAGGTCGGCTTCCACCGATTCTTCGAGACGACGGATTCCGTCAAGCACCGCGTCAGCGGGCCCAAGGGCGATCTCGATGTGATGATCGTCGCCCTGCGGGCCCCCGCCGACGGTCCGATCGGCGACTCCGGGCTCGTGGTCGACGACGGCGAGACGGTGTGTTTCAACATGAACGACGCCCGGCCGGTCGATCTCGACGTCGTGCACGCCGACTTCGGCCACGTCGACGTGCACATGCTGCAGTACTCGGGCGCGATTTGGTACCCGATGGTTTACGACATGCCTGCCAGGGCCAAGGCGGCGTTCGGCACGCAAAAGCGTCAGCGCCAGATGGACCGTTGCCGTCAGTACATCGCGCAGGTCGGCGCGACGTGGGTGATCCCGTCGGCGGGGCCGCCGTGCTTTCTGGACACCGAGCTACGCGACCTCAACGACGACCGCGGCGACCAGGCCAACATCTTCCCCGACCAGGTGGTGTTCCTGGACCAGATGCGCACGCACGGCCATGACCGCGGCCTGCTGATGATCCCCGGCTCCGCAGCGGATTTCACTGGTACAGAGCTGAATTCACTGACTCATCCGGTTTCCGACGATGAGGTACAAGCGATCTTCACGACGGGTAAGGCGGCTTATATCGCCGACTACGCCGAGCGGATGGCTCCCGTGCTAGCCGCGGAGAAGGCGAGCTGGGCGCCTGCCGCCGGTGAACCCCTGCTGGAACCGCTGCGGGTGGTGTTCGAACCGATCATGCTGCAAAGCGACCAGATCTGTGACGGCATCGGCTATCCGGTCGAGTTGCGGCTCGGCGCCGAAACCGTTGTGCTGGATTTCCCGAAACGTGCAGTGCGCGAACCTGTTCCGGATGAGAAGTTCCGCTACGGCTTCGCAATCGCTCCGGAGTTGGTGCGCACGGTCCTGCGCGACGACGAGCCGGACTGGGTCAACACGATCTTCCTGTCGACTCGTTTTTCGGCGTGGCGGGTCGGCGGCTACAACGAGTACCTGTACACCTTTTTCAAGTGCTTGACCGACGAGCGGATCGCGTACGCCGACGGCTGGTTCGCCGAGGCGCACGACGACACCGCCTCGATCACCTTGGACGGCTGGGAGATTCAGCGACGCTGCCCGCACCTGAAGGCCGACCTGTCGAAGTTCGGAGTCGTCGAGGGCACCACGCTGACCTGCAACCTGCACGGCTGGCAGTGGAACCTGCAGAACGGCCGCTGCCTGACGACCAAGGGCCATGAGCTGAGGAGCGAACGCGCATGACCTCACCGCGGCAGTATTACGACGACGGGCTCATCCAGCTCGACCGCGAGGCGCTGACGTTGCGGCGCTACCACTTTCCGTCGGGCACGTCGAAAGTCATACCGCTGCGCATGATTCGCAGGTACAAGGCCGAGCCACTGGGCTTGTTCAATCGGAGGTTCCGGATCTGGGGCAGCTCCGACCTGCGCACCTGGTTGCCGCTCGATGTCCACAGGCCGTTTCGGTCGACGCTCATCAAGCTCGACCTCACGCCGGATACCCACTGGCATCCTGCGTTCACGCCGGCGAAACCCGACGAGTTCATCGCGTTGTTCGACGAGTTGCTGGACCGCTAGTAGTGACCGCTGGCGCGTTCCGCCTTGCCGCGGGCGCGATGAACGAGCACCGCACCAATACTCGCACCGATCGCGACGGCCAGCGCGCCCGCAGCGATGACCGCGAAAATCGTTGCCAATAACTGATCCTCGTTACTCCCGGCCGGTATGACGTAGAACGGATTTTCCGGGTCGTACGTGATGTCGATCTCGTCGTCGACGGCCGGAAAGTCGTACGGCATCCAGGTGAACTCCGTCGTAATCCGGCGGTTGTCTTCGGTGCTGAACCTCACGGTGACTGTGTTGTCGCTGACGTCGACGACGGTCGCGCTCGTGGTCACCCCGGTGTCGTCGAGGTTGTTGTCGACCCAGAACCCCATCACGGCGAAGACGCCGAAAAGCAGGGCGCCGACAACGGATAGCGCAGCGACGCACCACAGGAGGACCGCCCACCCAACCGACGGCCCCGTCGGCCTTCCCCACGGCTGCCCCGGCGGCGGCCAGGCCTGTCCTGGCGGTTGCCACTGTTGCGGCGGCGGTTGCCACGGCTGCCCCGGCGGAGTCCACTGCGGACCCCACGATTGGTCCATCGACCTATCGTCGCGCAGAAGTGATGCCGCCCGCTATGCCTTGGGTTCCAGCACCTCGGCGCCGACGAACGGCACCAGCGCCTCAGGGATACGGACGCTGCCGTCGGGCTGCTGATGGTTCTCGAGGATCGCCACCAGCCAGCGGGTCGTGGCCAGCGTGCCGTTGAGCGTCGCCGCCGTCTGCGGCTTGCCGTTCTCGTCGCGGTAGCGCACCGACAACCGCCTGGCCTGAAACGTGGTGCAGTTCGACGTCGAAGTGAGCTCGCGGTAAGTCTGCTGTGTCGGCACCCACGCCTCGCAGTCGAACTTGCGCGCCGCCGATGAGCCCAGATCGCCCGCTGCGATATCGATCACCCGGTAGGGCACCTCGATATGCGCCAGCATCTGCCGCTGCCAGCCGAGCAGGCGATCGTGTTCGGCCTCGGCTTCATCTGGCTTGCAGTAGACGAAGCCCTCGACCTTGTCGAACTGATGTACGCGGATGATGCCGCGGGTGTCCTTACCGTGGCTGCCCGCCTCGCGGCGAAAGCACGACGACCAACCCGCATAGCGCAGCGGCCCGCCGGACAGGTCGAGGATCTCGTCGGCGTGGTAGCCCGCCAGCGGCACCTCCGACGTCCCGACCAGATAGAGGTCGTCGGCCTCTATCCGATAGACCTCCTCGCTGTGCGCGCCGAGAAATCCGGTGCCCGCCATCACCTCGGGCCGCACTAACACCGGCGGGATGACGAGCGTGAACCCGTTCTGAGTGGCCAACCGCACGGCGAGCTGCATCAGGCCCAGTTGCAGGAGAGCGCCCGCGCCGGTGAGGAAGTAGAACCGCGACCCGGCCACCTTGGCGCCGCGTTCGAGGTCGATCAGTCCGAGGGACTCGCCGAGTTCGACGTGGTCCTTGGGATTCTCGAGCGCCGCCGGTTCGCCGACTGAGTCGAGCACGACGAAGTCGTCCTCCCCGCCGGCCGGTACGCCGTCGATGATGACGTTGGAGATCGCCATGTACGCCGCGGTGAAAGCTTTGTCGGCCTCGGCCTGCTGGGCCTCGGCGGCCTTGACCTTCTCGGCGAGTTCCTTGGCCGCCTCGAGGAGCGCCGGGCGCTCGTCAGGCGATGCCTTGCCGACCTGCTTGCTGATGGCCTTCTGCTCGGCGCGCTGGTTGTCGGCGGTCGACACCGCCGCCCGCCGTCCGGCGTCGGCTTCCAGCAGCCCGTCCACGAGTCCGGGGTCTTCTCCCCGGGCGCGTTGTGACGCCCGCACTCCGTCCGGGTTTTCGCGCAGCAGCTTGAGGTCGATCACGGGCGCAACCCTACTGGTCGACGGACCCCCCCAGCACAACCGCATAACTTTACAATTGCCTCACTTGTCACAGCGCCCGACACGCCTGTCACAATAGAGCGGATGTTGGACGCACCCGAGCGCGAGGATCTGCTCGCCGACTCGCGAAAACGCGAGGATAAGCCGCCGTCGGCGCGGCGGCCGTGGTGGCAGAGCCTGCAGGCGACACCCACCCGCCGCGCCCTGCTGTTGACGGCTCTCGGCGGGCTGCTCATCGCGGGATTCATCACCGCCCTTCCCCAGAATGACCCGACGGGTCTCACGGCCAACGCGATCTCCCTCGGCCCGCGTGGCAACGACACGTTCAACCACGCCAAGAGTGGCGACTGCTTGAATTGGCCCGACCGCACGCCGGACGCCGCGGAAATCGTGCAATGCAAGGACGAGCACCGGTTCGAGGTCGCCGAGTCGGTCGACATGCGCACCTTCCCTGGCAGCGAGTACGGCCCTGACGCGGCGCCGCCGTCGGCGGCCCGCATCCAGCAGATCAGCCAGGAGCAGTGTTCGGCGGCCGTCAAGCGTTACCTCGGCGCCCGATTCGACCCCAACAGCCGCTACACCATCAGCATGTTGTGGTCGGGCGATAAGGCGTGGCGCCAGTCCGGTGAACGTCGGATGCTGTGCGGTCTGCAGCTTCCCGGCCCGAACAACCAGCAGCTGGCGTTCCAGGGCAAGGTGGCCGACGTCGACCAGTCCAAGGTGTGGCCCGCGGGCACCTGCCTCGGCATCGACCCGTCCACCAACCAGCCCACCGACATACCCGTCGACTGCGCGGCCCCGCACGCCATGGAGGTCACCGGCGCGGTCAACCTGGCCGAGAAGTACCCGGACGCGCTGCCGCCAGAACCCGAGCAGGACACGTTCATCAAAGACGCCTGCACCCGGATGACGGACGCCTATCTGGCTCCGATCGAGCTGCGCAGCACGACGCTGACCCTGATCTACAGCACGATCTCGCTGCCGAGCTGGTCGGCGGGAAGCCACCAGGTGTCGTGCAGCATCGGCGCGACGCTGGGCAACGGCGGCTGGTCGACGCTGCTCAACAGCGCCAAGGGCCCGCTGATGATCAACGGCCAGCCCCCGGTCGCGCCGCCGGAGATCCCGGAAGAACGGTTGAACCTGCCGCCGATTCCGGTCCCCGACGAGCCGGTGGACACCTCGTCCCAGATCACCAACAACCAGAGCTCGGACTCGTCCGACTCGGGCTCGAGCTCGGGCCAGCAGACCCAGCACATGCCGCAGCAGTCGACGGGCGGTGCGACGGCCTCGGAGACGGCGCCGACGTCCACGCCACCGACTCAGGGCGGCAACACCTTCCTCAACGGACCGCCCCCGCCGCCTGCCGAACCAGTCGCTCCACCCCCGGCCGATCCGCTGGCTCCGCCTCCGTCTGCAGCTCCGCCGCTGTTTCCGCCGCCGCCCGAGCTGGCCGCACCGCCGCCTGCCGAACTCGTGCCGCCGCCTCCTGCGCCGGTGCCTCCGCCGCCGGGACCGTAACCCCGTGGCCGTTCGGATGAGCCCGCAACGGTTTGACGAGCTGGTCTCGGACGCACTCGACCTGATACCTCAGGAGCTCGCTGCGGTGATCGACAACGTCGTCGTCCTTGTCGAGGACCGCAATGCAGAGGAGCCCGACCTGCTCGGGCTGTATCAGGGCGTTGCGCTCACCGAACGCGATTCGTGGTATGCCGGGTCGCTGCCCGACACCATCACGATCTATCGCGACGCGCTGCTCGAGATCTGTGCGGACGAGGACGAGGTCGTCGACGAGGTGGCGATCACGGTGATCCACGAGTTGGCGCACCACTTCGGTATCGACGACGACCGGCTGCACGAACTGGGGTGGGGGTAGCCCCGCGCGGCAACCCCGCTTTGTCTCCGGCCAGTGCTATCAAAGGGCCATGGGCAGGACAGCACCGCAGTGCCGCGATTGCGCGGTGGGGCTGGAGCACTGCCACGGCACGGTCATTCACCACACCCGGTATCGGACGGAATGCACCGAGGAAGGCTGTGTTACCCCCGAAGTGGTGCACACGTTCAGCATCGACTGCGACGCCCTCGGCTGCGACTGTGCCGGCACCGTGGAACTAACCCATCGGGTCGGCTGACTGCAGCGCGTCCTGAACCGGATGCACATCCGGCTCTGGATAAAACGGCGGCGTCAACGTCCCCCACTGCACACAGCTCCATCGGCCGTCGGTGATCGGCGACAGCACGACCGCTTCGCTGTTGGCCAGGTGATGGTCGAGGACGAAGCTGCCATCGACGCCCGCCAGCACCGCCGACACCAGCCGGATGGCCGCGCCGTGGCTGACCACCACGATGTCGCCGTGCCATGCGTCGTCGTCGAGATAGCGCATGCGAAGGCCGGTGATGACCGGCACGTAGCGGTCGAGAACCTGGTTGGCCGACTCGCCGTTGGGCATTGCGAGGTCGAGATCGCCCTCGTGCCAATGCTGGTAGATCGACTCGAACTGGGAGACCGCCTCATCGTCGTTGCGGTTCTCGAGATCGCCCACCTGAACCTCGTGGATCCCCTCGAACTCGTGGAACTCCATGCCGAGTTCACTGCCGATCTCGGCGGCGGTCTGTGCGGCCCGCAGCGCCACCGAGTGCGCAATCATCGCCGGCCGATGAGTCTGGTCCCTGGCAAACGCACGGGCCTGTTCACGTCCGAGATCGGTGAGCTCGGCACCGGGCGGGCGGGTGTCGATGCGACGTTCGACGTTGCCGTACGACTGCCCGTGCCGGACGAGCACCAACCGCCCGCTCACAGTTTTCCCTTTCGCAGTTGTGTCAGCCACCGCGACGCCTCGTCGAGCGGGGGCGGCGCGGCACCGGCGGCCGATCCAGTCGGCCATGAACCCAGATATCGCACGTCTGCACAACGTCGGTGCAGCGCCTTGAGTGCCTCGGCGACCGCTTCATCCTCGATGTGCCCCACACAGTCCAGGAAGAAGATGTAGGTGCCCAGCTCTTTTCGGGTGGGCCGGGATTCGATGCGGGTCAAGTCGATATCGCGGATCGCGAACTCTGTCAGCGCCGACACCAGCGCGCCGGGGACGTTGTCGAGCCTCAGCACCACCGACGTGCGATCCGCTCCGGTTCGCTTCGGCGGCGCACCCGGCGGGCCGGCAAGGACGAATCGGGTGCGCGCATTGGGCTCGTCGACGACGCCGGCGGCCAGCGCCGTCAAACCGGTGCGTTCGGCGGCCAGCGCCGTGCTCACCCCCGCGTCGGCTCTGCCGTCTGCGACATCGTGCGCGGCGGCCGCGTTCGAGTTGGCCGGCACGATTTGCGCCTTGGGCAGGTGCGCCGAAAGCCAGTGCCGCACCTGCGCGGCGGCCACCGGGAATGCCGCAACGGTGGTGACATCGGCGGCGGGGGTGCCGTCGCGCACGACGATGGTGAACGACACGTCCAGAGTCAGCTCGGCGAAGACCTGCAGCGGCGTTCCGGTCGCCAAGCTGTCCAGCGTCGGCAGTATCGAGCCCTCGATCGAATTCTCGATCGGCACACATGCGTAGTCGGCGTCGTCGGACCGGACCGCCGCAAGCGCGGCTGCGGCGCTCTCGACCGGCAGCGGGGCAATTGCCGCCGGGGTGCCCGGCACGAGTCCGCCTGCGGACAACTTCAGCAACGCCGCCTCGGTAAAGGTCCCCTCGGGTCCGAGGTAGGCGATGCGGGTCACGGCACAACCCTAACGGTTAACTGTGGTAATCCCGTTCCGCTGGGCATAAGGCTTGCGCCAGCCGTTGCGATCAAGTTAAGTTAGGCTCACCTTATCTCATGGAGGGCGCGAAGATGTCAGCACCGGCACCGACAACGGCACCGACGACGGCCGAGCGGATCCGTAGCGCGTGTGCGCGCGCAGGCAGCGCGATGCTGGCAGTCGAGGGCGCAGAACCCATCGCCACTGGAGTGCACCACTTCCTCGACGACGGCTCGTTCGCGATCACGGTCCCGTCCGACGGACTGCTGTCGGGGATGGTCGTCGCGTCGGGAACCGCAGGAGTGCAGGCCGTGCTGGAGATGACCGATTACGCACCGCTGCCACTGCGCGAGCCGGTGCGCTCGCTGGTCTGGATCAGGGGCCGGCTGCGTGATGTGCCAGAGGGCGAAGTCGCCCCCTTGCTTGACCTCATCGCCGCGGCTGACCCGAATCCCGCTCTGCTGCAAGTCAACTCCCGTCGCGCCAAGGACGTGGGCGATGCCCGCTACACGCTCGTGCGGCTGGAAGTCGAGTCGGTCGTCGTCGCCGACTCGACCGGCGCAGAATCGGTCGGGGTCGGGGCACTGCTCGGTGCGCAGCCCGATCCGTTCTGCGCCATGGAGTCCTGTTGGCTGCAGCATCTGGAGTCGGCTCACCGCGAAGTGGTCGATCGGCTGGCCAATCGCCTGCCGATGGCGCTGCGGCGTGGCCGGGTGCGCCCGTTGGGTCTCGACCGCTACGGCATGCAGTTGCGCGTGGAGGGCGACGACGGTGATCACGACGTGCGGTTGCCGTTCGCCAAGCCGGTCGATGACGTCACGGGCCTCAGCCAGGCCATCAGGGTGCTGATGGGCTGCCCGTTCCTCAACGGGCTGCGCGCGCGCCGCCTTTAACGCAGAAGCCCGCTACCGTATCTCCGGTGACCGGGCCGCCTGATGAGCGCAGTGATCCACAGCGGCGTTGGCTGCGCATCGAGATCGCGGTGGTCCTCGCGGTCACGTTCGGGCTGAGTGCCTACACCGCACTGCTCAACCTGATCGAAGCCGTGCTGCTCGGGCTGGCCGGTCAGCGCATTGCGCTGAACCCCCGTCGGTCCCAGTTCGACCTGATCGACCTCGGTCTGAACCTGGCCGTCGTGTTCCAGCTGATCGCGTGGGGCGTGCTCGCCGTATACCTGTTGTGGCGCAGCGGCTTTGGCCCACGTGAGATCGGCCTTGGCCAGCTGCGGTGGCGGCCCGATGTGCTCGGCGGCTTGGGCCTCGCGGCGTTGATCGGCCTGCCCGGGCTCGGCCTCTACGTGGTCGCGAGGATCCTCGGCTTGAGCGCGTCGGTGGAACCTGTTGAGCTCTACGACACGTGGTGGCGGGTACCGGTACTGCTGATCGCGGCGTTCGCCAATGGCTGGGCCGAAGAGATCATCGTGGTCGCGTTTCTGCTCACGCGGTTGAAGCAACTGGGGGTCAACCCGGTCGCCGCGATGCTGGCGTCCAGCTTGCTTCGTGGGGCCTACCATCTCTATCAGGGCTTTTCCGCGGGGCTCGGCAATATCGTGATGGGCCTGGTGTTCGCCTACGTGTGGCGGCGCACCGGTCGGTTGTGGCCGTTGATCATCGCGCACGGGGTGATCGACTCGGTCGCGTATGTCGGTTACGCGTTCGCGGCGGGCCACTTGGGCTGGCTGTCGTAAGTTCATTGGGTGGACGACAACCGACCGCGAAGGCCCGGGCCAGACCCCAGGCAGCGTCGTGAGCCGTCACAGGTGATCCGCCGGGACCCGAACTACCGACCCCCGCCGCAGCGGCCGCCCCGCCCGCCGACGCCTCCGCAGCCGCCCCGCTATCCCCCCGCGCCACCGCCGCCCGCCAACCGGCCACCCCATCGTCCGCCGCCACCGCCCAACGTCGCGCCGCAAGCCCGGCCGAAGGCGAAAAAGCCCCGGCACAAACGTCATTGGGGCCGCATCCTGCTCGTCTTGATCTTGGTGTTCTGCGTCGCGGTGGCGGCCACCGGGGTGTGGACGGACAGGTCCCTGCACCGCATCCCCGCGTTGGCGGATTACGCCGAGCGCCCGGCCTCCGGCAAGGGCACCATGTGGCTGCTCGTCGGGTCGGACAGTCGTCAGCACCTGACACCCGAACAGCAGGCCGAGCTGGCCACCGGCGGCGACATCGGCGACGGCCGCACCGACACCATCCTGCTCGTCCATATCCCAGCGTTCGGATCGAGCACGCCGACCACAATGGTGTCGATCCCGCGGGACTCGTACGTGCCGATCCCCGGGTACGGCGAGGACAAGATCAACGCCGCGTTCAGTCTTGGCGGCCCAACGCTTTTGGCGCAGACGGTCGAGCAGGCCACCGGCGTCCGGCTCGACCACTACGCCGAGGTCGGATTCGACGGCTTCGCGGTGCTCGTCGACGCGATCGGCGGGGTGACCATGTGCCCCGCCGAGCCGATCAACGATCCGCTGGCAGGCATCGACCTCCCCGCCGGCTGCCAGAAGCTCGACGGCCGCAGTGCACTCGGCTTCGTGCGCACCCGCGCGACGCCGAGGGCCGACCTCGACCGGATGATCAACCAGCGCGAGTTCATGTCGGCGCTACTGCACCGGGCCGCCAGCCCGGCCGTGCTACTCAATCCGCTGCGTTGGTATCCGATGGCGCATGCCGCCACCGGCGCACTCACCGTCAACACGGATGACCACATCTGGGATCTGGCGCGGCTGGCGTGGGCGCTGCACGGCGACGTCACCACGACCACGGTGCCGATTGGTGAATTCACCGGAAGCGATTCGGGATCTGTAGTGGTGTGGAACAGCGAGGCGGCGCAGCAGTTGTTCGGCGCGCTGGCGTCGGACTCACCGGTGCCGCAGGACGTCCTGGACGCCGCCGACCCCGGCCCCTAGTCCGGCCCGCCCTTCAGCCCGCTCAGCGCACCGACGGGGGTAGGTACCGGCGCATGTAGTGCGGCAAAAGCATGGCCGCGAAAAGCGCCAGACCGCCCGCGGCGGCGCTTCCCACGCCAAGGGACACCTTCGCGATCAACCCGGCGATCGCCAACGGCGCCAACGACGGCCCGATCTCCGACACCAACCGCCAGGAACCAAGGAAAGCGGCGGGTCTGCGCGGATCGGCAAGATCGGAGCCGACCGTCGCAACCAAACCGGCGCTGATACCGTTCCCCACTGCCATCAGCATGGCGGCCGCAATGAACCAGATCGAGCCGGCAGGCAGCCGATCAGCCACTGCGATGACCAAATGAGTGACACCGAAAATCACCAAGGTGGGAATGGCGACCCACAGCCGCCCCAGCCGGTCAATGATGACTCCGCCGACGTAGAACAAAGAGAAGTCGATTGCAGCGGAGAACCCGACGATCAGCGAGATCGTGATGGCATCCATGCCGAGCGCAACTCCCACTAGGGGTACAAAGATTCGCCTGGTGGTCCGCATAGTGCTCACGACCGAAATCAGTAAGCCCAAGGTCGCCAGGACGCGACGGTTTTCTACCATCGTGGAGAGCACACCTGCGGCCTCCTCTGAATCACCTTCGGGCCACTTGTCTTCCGTGGGGAATCGGGCGAAGGCGACCAGGATGACCAGAAGCGCCGAGGTGACCACGACCGTGATGAATGCACTGGCCACCTCACCGGCTGCGGCGATTGTCGCTGCCGCGATGAACGGTCCCGCCAACATGCCCAGCCGGTTGAATCCTGCGACCAACGACAGTGATCGACCTCGGACCGCGACCGGGACCGCAGTGGTGATCCACGCATGTCGGGCCAACTGAAACACGGCCACACCACTGCCCATGACAAAAATGCTGAGCATCAAGATGGCCAGCGTCGAGGCCAGAAGCGCAACCACCCCTCCCACGGCTGTGACAACGCCCGCCACGAGCATCGCCGTTTTCTCGTTGAAGCGGTTCACAAGTGATCCCGCCGGCAACGCAAGGACGAGTTGGCCGACGGTGAGCATGGCGGCTGCCACAGCCGCAGTGGCGTACGTGCCGCCGACATCGATCGCAGCGAGGGGGATGACGGGTATGACCGCGCCCTGCCCCGTCCCGTGAAGCAAGTTCGGTGCGAGCACCGTCGGCGCAAGTGTCTTCCACGGAACCCGCTCGGCTGGTGCGGGTTCGGCCCGTCTACGGGCCAAACCCCACGTCGACACCGGGCCTCCTTGCAAATACTCGATCCCATCGTCGCACAAATAGTTCCGTACGACTACTAAAAGCAGTAACCCTTCCAGACGGTCCGATCGGTGTCCGATAGGAAAGCCTGCGTGTGTGGCCGTATGCCGAATAGAGATGGTGAAGTGTCAGAATTGGTTTCGTACAGTCGTTTTCGACTCATACCTCGAGCTCGGACCCGTCGTTCTATTGCAGGTGCTTGACCCGCCACAACCAGCTGATTACCGTTGTCGTTAGTTCGTCAACGATCCGAGATAGTTCACTTCTGGTAACTAGTGTCTCGAAGTCGGAAGGAGACGGGTGGGCGTCGACGCGCGCGACGAAGCCGTGGTCGCTCGGCTACGGCTGGCGATGATGCAGTTGTCGCGACTAATGCGCCAAGAGTCCGGAAACGAGACCACGCTGACACCGTCTCGCTTCTCTGCGCTGTCGACCATCGATGCCAACAATCCGCTCCGTATGACCGATCTCGCCATCACAGAGCGAGTCAGCAAGTCGTCGATCACGCGCATTGTCGGAAAGCTCGCTGACGCAGGCCTGGTTCGGGTGCTGCCCGATCCGACGGACGGACGCTCCACACTTGTCGGCGTCACGCCGAAGGGAAAAGAGGTTCTCGCAACCAGTTCCGAGCGCACGGATGCTTTTCTAGCGCAGCAGCTCACGACATTCTCTGAGGCCGAAAGGCTCATGCTCGAAGTTGCGGCGGTCTTGCTCGAACGGCTGACGAGAGAACCAGTCACGCAATTGAGGAGGGTCGTACCGGATGCGCAACACTGATGAGTACGAGGGGATGATCGCCGAGACGATCACCATTCGCGGTTACAACGACGATTATGTCAACGCGTATCTGGCACGTCCGATGGGCAGCGGCCCGTACCCCGCGATGATCCTCTTCCATCACCGTCCCGGTTGGGATGAGTGGTACAAGGAGACCACTCGGCGATTCGCGCATCACGACTTCGTGACCATCTGCCCGGACTTGTACGGGCGAGCCGAGCCCGGACAGCCCGACGACGTCGCCGCCTGGGTGCGCGCGCACGGGGATGTGCCCGACGAGCAGGTCGTGGGCGACGGTAAAGCCTGTCTCGACTTTCTCCGCGCACTCCCGTACACCACGGGCAAGGTCGGCGTATTCGGGACGTGCTCGGGTGGCCGACACGCATACCTCGCGGGCTGCCATCTGCAGCTCGAAGCCGTCGTCGATTGTTGGGGCGGTCGAGTGGTCATGGCACCTGACGACCTCGATGATAATTTCCCAGTTGCACCAATCGATCTGACGCAGAACTTGTCTGCACCGCTGCTCGGCATTTTCGGCAACGACGACGGTTCACCGTCGCCCGAACAGGTCAATCGCCATGAGGACGAACTGAAGCGACTCGGCAAGAAATTCGAATTCCACCGGTACGACGGTGCGGGACACGGCTTCTTCTACTACGCCAGGCCGGCCGCGTATCGCGCCGAACAGGCCGTCGACGGCTGGAACAAGACATGGGATTTTCTTGCCCGCACACTCAACTGAACGAGGGAATGAGACAACAAGTATGTGCACCACCATTGGAACCAACGTGGATGTGACGGGCAGCGCTAAAGGCACGAACGGATGGTTCAGTGTCGACCAGGTTTTCCTGGGTTACGACCATCCGTTCCACGCGCAGTTCGAACACGCCGTCAGCATTGACTTCGTCAATACAAAGCTGGGGTCCAAGTCAAGGCTGGCCATCGAGCTCAGTCGCGACTCTGCGCGCGAGCTGGCGATTCAGATACTCGCCATAGTCGACCAGGCTGATGTATACGAAAACGCCTAGCCTCGATCTTTCGTGACGTGTGGTTGGTGATGGGCGTGTAATGCACGGAAGTGCCTGTCCTGCTTGAGAAACTTGGCTTGTCTAAGGTCCAGGTTCTGCAAGCTGAAAGGCACTCCGTAGGTGAAGAATATCCCCTCTGGTTCTCGGGTTCGTGTTGAGGCTGGCGGCGAGTCGCTGATCTCATCAGCGGGTGGGTCGATGCTGCTGCAGACCGCGGCTGTGAGTGGTTTGGCGGCGGGTCTCTCGCGTGGTCTGGCGTCGTGGCGACCGGCTCGGTCGGTGCATGATCCGGGCAAGACGGTGCTGGATCTGGCGGTCACGATCGCGCTGGGTGGTGACTGTTTGGCCGATGTCGCGGTGCTGCGGGCCCAGCCGGAGTTGTACGGCGCGGTGGCCTCCGACCCGACGATCAGTCGGCTGATCGAGGGCCTGGGCGATGACTCGGCCACGGTGATTACCGCGATCCGTGCTGCTCGGGCCGGCGCGCGGGCCAAGGTGTGGGCCCATCACCGGCCGATTCCGAGCACGGATCAGGTCGTGGTCGATCTGGATGCCACGCTGGTCGGGTCGCATTCGGAGAAGGAGGGCGCGACCGCGAACTTCAAGCGGGGCTTCGGGTTTCACCCCATGCTCGCCTTTGTTGACCACGGTGCGGGCGGCACCGGAGAGCCGCTGGTGGGCATGCTGCGCCCCGGGCGGGCCAACGCCAACGACGCCGCCGACCAGATCGCGGTCCTCGACGCCGCGCTGGCCCAGCTGCCCGAGCAGACCCGCTCCCGAGTGCTGGTGCGCGGCGACACCGGCTCGGGTGTGCAGCCGTTCCTGTGGCACGGCACCAACCTCGGGTTGCAGTACTCGGTGGGGGTCTACGCCCGCCAACCCGTCCAAGACGCGCTCGCCGCGCTACCCCAACAGGCCTGGCGAAAAGCACTGGACGTGGACGGCAACCCCCGCGACGGTGCCCAGGTCGCCGAGCTGACCCGATGGCTGCCCGCGACCTTCGTCGGCTGGCCACCGGGAATGCGGGTGATCGCCCGCCGGGAACGTCCCCATCCCGGCGCCCAGCTGCGCATCACCGACCACGAGGGCTGGCGCCTCACCGTATTCGCCACCAACACCCGCGGCGGGCGGCTGGCCGACCTGGAAGTCCGTCACCGGCTGCGGGCCCGCGCCGAGGACCGCATCCGCGGGCTCAAGGACACCGGCCTGACCAACCTGCCGCTGCAGGCGTTCGCCAAAAACCAGATCTGGCTCGAACTCGCCCAGCTCGCCGCCGAACTGCTCACCTGGACCCAGCTGCTGGCCTGGCCCGACCAGGCCGCCCGAACCTGGGAACCCAAACGGCTACGGCTGCGGCTACTGGCCGTCGCCGGGCGGCTCATCACCACCGGCCGCCGACGCATCCTGCGCTTCTCCCAACGATGGCCCTGGACCGATCTCATTACCAGCGGCCACCACCGGCTGGCCGTGCTGATCTGACCTCAACCATCCGTCCCATCAACCAGGAACCAGGACAACCGGCGACACCGCGCCGGGGACCACGCACGACTACAGCCGACACGGCCACAACCAGCCCAAGCTACTCAATGTCGAGCTCGCTCACGAAAGATCGAGGCTAGGCGTCCCGACATCATTTATCGACTGCGCAGATAGCGCCAACGATGAACGGGATCGTTCACCATTCGGAGCCATAAGCCGAATATGTTGATACTCAAGGCAGTGAGGAAGATGAAGAGGCCCGGAATCGCAAGAACCCACCAAGCGCTCTGGATGTAGTCGCGACCGTCGGCAACCAACAGCCCCCACGAAACCGCGGGAGCCTGTAGGCCGAGGCCCAGGAAGCTGATGCTCGACTCCAACAAGATCACGCGCGCAATGTCGACCGTGGCGATCGTTGCGATCGTTGACACCATATTGGGTATGAGGTGTCTGCCCATGATCCGGACATTCGAAGCTCCCAGTGTCTTTGTCGCCGTGATGACATCCGGCTGGCGTCGGAAGACGCGATGCTCGGCGTGACTGAGACAAAGGTCGGTCTCATGGCGCCGTTCGGAGCGCTACTTCCAAAGCTGATCCACGCCGCTGACGCGCTCGAATTGGTGCTGACCGGCGAGGCGATTTCGGCCGAGCGTGCACATGAGATCGCCCTGATCAACCGCATAGTGCCCGGCGGATCGGCTGCTCGAAGAAGCAATGAAGCTAGCGACGAAGATCGCGAACAACGCGCCGCTCTCGGTCCAGTATGCGAAAGAGCTGATCTATCGAAGCTTGGTACTCGACGATATGGGGCTTCATCGCCTGACTAGTCACATGTATCGGCGCCTGCTGGAAAGCGAGGACGCGAAGGAGGGGCCTCGAGCGTTTGCCGAAAAGCGGCAGCCACACTGGCTCGGGCAGTGACGTGTCGTTGTTCTCAAAGTGACACGGCACCAACAGATTCCGCCGCGCCAAGCCGCCGATCCGGACGCTTAGTCCCGGCCCGCCCCTGTCAGCCCGTTCTGCAGCCAGCCCTTCGTGCGACCCGGATGGTTCGTCGCCACCCACGCCACTCCGACGTCGCGGCAGTATCTGACGTCTTCGTAGTGGTCCACGGTCCAGCAGTACAGCGCCCTGCCCTGGGCGGCGGCCCGGTCCACCAACTCCGGGTGCTCACGCAGCGTGGCGATCGATGGACCCACCGCGGTGGCGCCGACAGTGGTCGCGGCGCTTCCACCCAGATAGCGCGACGTCTCCCCCAGCAGCACCGTCGGCAGCATCGGCGCCGCGCGCCTGATGCGCCACACCGCGGCCGCCGAGAAGGACATCACCACCGCACGGGATAAGTCCGCGGACGCCGGTGCCGCGATGCCGTAGCGGTGCAGCAGCGCCAGCACCTTGCTTTCGACCAGCGCACCGTAGCGGACGGGATGCTTGGTTTCGATGAACAACTTAACCGGCCGGTTCCAGTCCAGCACCAACTTGACGAGATCATCGAGCGTCAACAACCCGGTCGGGCCGTGGCTGCCGTCCTCGCGCCAACTGGGATGCCAAGCGCCATAATCGAATTCACGCAACTGCGCCAACGTCATCTCGCTGACGAGCCCCGCCCCGGTCGACGTCCGATCCACCCGCCGGTCGTGCACGCAGACCAGGTGACCGTCGCGAGTCAGCCTGACATCGCATTCGACACCGTCGGCGCCTTCGGCCAGCGCCAACTCGTAGGCGGCCAAGGTGTGCTCCGGCCGTTCTCCGGATGCGCCCCGGTGGGCGACCACAAATGGGTGGCCGCCGAGCGCGCTGTCGCCGGAGTTCATACGGCTATGCTGCCGGGTTCTGGCCTTCGGTCTCAACCGGAGCAGGTTCTTGGGGCTCCGGTTCCGTGCGTTCCTCGGCCCGTTCCGGACGCTGCTCGGCAGGTGCCGCCTTCTCATCGGCCACGATCACCCAGCGTTTGGAGGGTCGCGAAACCGGCTGGCGCTCGAAGCCGAAGTAGACCTTGAACATGAGAAGCAGCGCCGCCAGCGCCAGCAGGTAGGCCACGATGGTCGTGACGGTGTTGTCGGCGATGCCCTGGGCGTCGCGCGTGAAGCTGGTCGCGATCGAGAAAATCGAGACCGCGGTGCTGGCGACCCACACGAACCACCAGATGACGATCGGGCGACGCAACATATTGAGCCGTTCCTCGATACCGGCCAACTCGAGCACGTAGACCGGCGCCCACGCCAGATTCACCACCGGCACCAGACAGCCCGCCCGCAGCGCCAACGTGGATCGCTGCTCGTCTCGACCGTGGTGCGCGAATGCCGCCGCCCTGCGGGCGATCAGCCAGTTCGTCAAAACCACCGCGGTGGCGACGACCATGAACATCGCGATGACGCTCACCGCCACACCCAGCCACGTCGCCCCACCGGCCACCCACGGGTTCAGCAGAACGCTGCGGTTGACGATCAACAGGGCGTACCGCACCACGTGAACCAGCGCCGCCACACCGAGGACGACCATCGTCGCGAGCAGGGTCGCGCGCACCATCGCGGCGGACGGGCCGCTGCGCTGCACGGGGCGCTGCTGCTCGGGGGTGTCGAAGTACTCCACCAGACCCCATCGGGGAATAACCCCGTAGTGAGGAGTCGGGCCGAGATTGAGGCGCCGGCGGCGCGGAACCGTCGCGGCACCGGGTCGCACGGCGATCCAGCGGTAGCCGGGCGGCAGTGACTGCGGCGCTCCGGGGCCAGAGCGCAGCGCCGACGCCGTCGGGTGCTGGCTCCACTCAGCGCCCAGCTCAGGGCCCGATGGTGGGAGCAGCGTGCCGTTGCAGCGTGGGCACCAGACACGGCGCCGGTCGCGCACGTTCCACCGCGTTCCGCACCCAGAACACACCTGGATCATCCGAACAGCCTAGCGACGGTTGTTCAGATGACGCCCGCGTCGCCGCTGTCGGTGACCACAGGACGGCCCGCGCCCGCCCATGCGAGCATGCCGCCTTCGATGTTGTTCGGTGCATACCCGTTGCGGGCGAGGTACTGCGCGACGCGCTGCGAACGCCCGCCGGCCTGGCACACCACGAACAAGGTTGCTGACGGGTCCAGCTCGGCCAGCCTCGCAGGAATCTGGCCCATCGGGATGTGCTGCGCTCCGGGGGCGTGGCCACGCTGCCACTCGTCATCCTCACGGACATCGAGCAGCACGACCGACTCGTCGAACGTCGAGGGCACATCGGCGATCCGTGCCTGCGCGACCTGAACCTCGTCCATGCCGTTCATGCTGACACGCCGCGGCCCGCGCGACCAGCGCCGAATCTGTGCCACCTGTCGATTGCAGTGTCAGCTATTCCGCGCCATCCCGAACTATCCACAGTTTCCACAGGTTCATCCACAGGCCCCCATCGGCCAAGACCCCGTGTGAGCCGGTCAATCTGTGCGTCACCTGGAATTTACTGTGGATAACCTTAGATGCCTTCACACCGCCAATTCACAGGCTTTGCCCGGCTGAGCGAAATCAGTTGCCAAACTAAGCGTCCGTCGTGCCTGCTCAACCTTGGCTCTGGCACGGATTCACTCCGCGGTGTGCGCCAGCCCGGGTGGGCCGTTGTCGCGCCGCCCGCCGTCGTCGAACGTGCAGGTGGCGGCGACGCTGTTCGCGACATCTTCTGCAGTTCGAGCGCCACGCTCATCGCCTGCGCAGCATCCTGCGACTGATCCTCGTCGGCGTGATGATGCTGGCGGTCTGGCGCAGTGCGCCGCCGTCGCGCTGGCCGACGGGATTCGCTCTCATTGCCGGATACGGGATCCTCGCGATCACCGCCGCGTGAGTATGGATCGGTATGCCGCGCCGGGCGCACCACCTGCGCGCGATCGCCCCGATGGCCTTCGTCGACGTCGGCGTTTCGGCCGCGCGATAGCCCTCGCGGCCGATCCGACCTTCCGAAACGAGCTGCCCACCCCGGTGCTCGTCACGATCCTGACCATGCTCGCCCTGCTGTGCCTGTGCTCCTACGCGGTGTCGCGAACCTCGGAGCGCCGTCTGGTCAGCATCGCCGAGCTGACGATGAGCCGGTCCTTCTCCTGGCCGACGTCATGACCGCGGAGGAACGCGAATGCAGGCGGATCGCCGACACCCTTCACGACGGCGCACTGCAGACCGTGCTCGCCGCCAAGCAGGATCTGTGCGATGTGCTGCGCCACAAGACCAACGAGCCGGGCGTGGCGCGGGCCAGCGAGCTGCTCGCCGATGTCTCACGCGATTTGCGCCACGTCACCCGCGAGCTGCATCCGTCGGTGCTCGACGAGGCGGGCCTGGCCGTAGCGGTTCAAGCGCTCGCGCAGGCCTTTACGGAACGACCCTCGATACCGGTCGACTGCGCCGTCGACTATCCAGATCGTCATCCCGACGACGCCACGCTGTACGGCATCGCGTGCGAGCTGCTCGGGAATGTCGCTCGCCACGCGAACGCACACCACGTATGGCTGAGGCTGCGTGACGATAGCGAGGTGGCGACACTCGAGGTCCGCGATGAGGGCGTCGGCATGGATCCGGACGTCATCGCCCATCGGCTCACCGAGGGACATATCGGCCTGGCATCGCATCGGGCCAGAATCGAAACACTCAGGGGCAGAGTTGATTTCCTGCCAGTCGAACACGGAACATCGATTCGCGTACACCTGCCGGTTCGCGACCTCGCACGCGGAGAAGGGGGGCAATGACCCGTTCAGAGCCACGGGTGCGGGTCGTCGTCGGCGATGACCATCCGGTCTATCGAGAGGGCGTCGTCCGTGCCCTCGACAACAGCGCCCGACGTCGCGCTGCTCGACTATCACATGCCGGGCATCGACGGAATCGCGGTCGCGCACGCGGTGGTTCGAGATCGGCTGGGCACCAAGGTGTTGTTGTTGTCCGCCACCACCGAGGGATCCGTGGTGTACCGCGCGATACAGGACGGGGCGGCGGGCTATCTGTCGAAGGAATCCGACCGCGACGAGATCGTCGCCGGTGTCGTCGGGTGTGCGCGCGGCGAAAGCGTATTACCTCCGGAGTTGGTGATGACGCTGGCAGCGCAGGTCCGTCAGCACGCCCAGACGCAGGCGCCGCTTCTCAGTGAACGCGAACGGCAGATCCTGCGATCGATCGCCGACGGCAAGTCGGTGCCGGAGATGGCCGGTGAGCTCTTGGTGGCGCAGACGACGATCAAGACGCACATCCGGCGGCTATACGAAATGCTCGGTGTCTACCGCGGCGCGGCCGTCGCGCAGGCGATGCGTAACCACATCCTCGAGTGATCCAAAACACTGCGGCAGTCCGATTTCTCAGCCGCGACAAGAGGGGTTATGATCACCGTCACACAGAGGTTTGTGACAGATCTCACGGGGGGAACACATTGTTCGTGCAGGTCAGGAGCGTGTGATGGCGTCACCTTCGATGGGTCCGGGGTCGGCGTTGCCGCCGACTGAATGGCAATCCTCTGCGCACATCTACACGCGTGGCCAGGCGATGGCCTGCATGCGTGCCGGCGTCATCGCGCTCGTGCTGCTGGGCATTCTCGTCCTGATCGTTTTGTACTGAAACGAAAACGGCCCTGGTCCCTCACGGCTGAGGGCCAGGGCCGGTATCCGAATTCCTAAGCGGGTGGGTAAACGCCCATGCCCTTGGCCTTCTCGGTCTGCCAGAAGATGTCGGAAATCTCGTCGATCGTCTTGAGCAGCTTCTCGGCCACGGACACGTCGAGTGACTTCTTCACCTCACCCGCGCCGTGCACGCCGTCCCAGAACAGCTGGTGCAGGTTCGGGAACTGCTCGAAGTGCTCCTTGGTAAAGAAGTCTGCCCACAGCACCATCAGGTGATGCTTGACCTCCTCGGCGCGCTGTTCCTTGATGAGGATCGCGCGAGCCTTGAAGTGGTCGTCGTCGGA
Organism: uncultured Actinomycetota bacterium; assembly: GCA_963848855.1. Lineage (GTDB taxonomy): Bacteria > Actinomycetota > Actinomycetes > Mycobacteriales > Mycobacteriaceae > Mycobacterium. Next base: position 845,908 of record CAWKFL010000012.1, on the reverse strand, counting down.
GTCGGCATACTTCTGGAGCGTCTTCAGGCACGAGAGCGCCTCGATCTTGGCCTGGGCCGGATCGTAGACGCCGCAGTACAGATCGCAGTGGGCGTGGGCAGGGGTGGCGTTGGCGAAAAGTCGATGCAGCATGCACCTAACCTACCCTTCGAGGGTGGCCGGAAACCATCCACTACGACGTTGGCCGGTGCGCCGATTCCGGGTGGTCGAGGACTCGATGCTGCCGACGCTGCGCCCGGGCGATGGGCTGCTCGCGCTGCGCGCCAGTCCTCCGCGCAGCGGCCAATTGCGCGTGTTCCGCGACCCGACGCTGCCATCGCGATGGCTCATCAAGCGTGTCGGCGGCGTGCGAGGCAACGGGCGCGGCGCCACCTTCGAGGCCTGTTCCGACAACCCGGGTGCGCCGGGAGTCGTCGACTCGCGACAGTTCGGGTGGGTGCCCGCAGCAGGCTCATATCGGGTTGTGTGGACCGTGCGGGGGCGCGACCGCCGCGACGCCTGATTGCGTGTCCGCTTGCTAGCGGCCGGGACCTGCCGCATTCTGGATTGATCGACCCACTGATGTGTCCGGGAGTGTCCGAACACCGACGTCTTGGAGGCGATATGGACATGGGGTCTGGTCGGGCGATCGAGATCGCCCCGTTTCATTCGCGCGGGTCTCTCAAGGGGTTTGTGGTCTCTGGCCGTTGGCCGGATTCCACCAAGGAGTGGGCTCAGCTGTTGATGGTGGCGGTACGGGTGGCATCGCTTCCCGGATTGCTCTCCACCACAACGATTTTCGGCGCGCGCGAGGAATTGCCCGACGAGCCGGAGCCGGGCACCGTCGGGCTTGTGCTCGCCGAAGGAACCGTTGTCGGTGAATCTGCTGTGCCGCCAGGGTATTTCGCCGATCATCAACCGCCCGCTCTGCTGATGCTGCACCCGCCGTCCGAAACCATGCCGTCACTGCCCGAGTGCACCGGCGCGGCATCGGGCTGCGTGCTGTTGCCGGGCCTGCCGCACTTGGGTCTCGAGCATCGGGCGGCATGGGTGGAGGCCGAATCCGACGGAACGGTGACGTCGATGGTGAGTCGGGTTGGGGTCGATCCCATCAGCCATCCCGATACCGCGATCTTGGCCATGCTGCTTGCGGCATAAGGGTTTTCGAACCATTTGATTCGGTATCCTGAACGCTCGATTCGGGTTACCGAAATCGCTTGGCAAGTTGGCGCGGCCGTGAAATCGCCGCTAAGGTAGCTGTTGTCAGCGAAGGGGAGTAGCCCCCAATCGTCGTGTCGACATACTGGCAGCGCTCGCGCAAGCCCGGCCGACGAACCGCATCGCGGTGGGCGAGACCTTCGACCGAAGCTTGACGGGCCGTGAGCATTGGCCCGCTGGCGACGCGTCGAAAGGTCGATTCCATGCTCACCGCCATTCTTGTCAGCCTCTCCGTGGTGTTCGTCGCCGAATTGGGCGACAAATCCCAGCTGATGACGATGACTTATGCGTTGCGCCATCGGTGGTGGGTCGTGCTGTCCGGCGTCGCCATCGCATCGCTTATGGTGCACGGGCTTTCGGTGGCGATCGGCCACTTCCTCGGTCTGACGCTGCCCGAACGCCCAATCGCGTTCGCCGCAGCGATCGCCTTCCTGTTCTTCGCCTTCTGGACCTGGCGCGGGGGCCGCCGTAGCGGCGAGGACGAGAACGTCCGCATCGCCGAACCGCGATTCGTTCTTTTCGCGGTCATCTCCTCCTTCGTGCTGGCCGAACTCGGCGACAAAACCATGCTCGCGACCGTCGCCCTGGCCAGCGACCGCAACTGGTTCGGCGTCTGGGTCGGGGCGACCGCAGGCATGGTTCTGGCCGACGGTGTGGCCATCGCCGTTGGTGCGCTGCTGCACAAGCGACTCCCGGAACGCTTCCTGCATGGCCTGGCCAGCGTGCTGTTCCTGCTGTTCGGGCTGTGGTTGCTGTTCGACGGCGCGCTCGGCATGCGGTGGGCGGCCCTGCTGTCGACCGGCCTGCTCGCCGCCACCGCTGCAACATTCGCCGTCACCCGCCTTGTCGTCAGTCGCCGCCGCAATCGATTGGCGTTGGAATCGTCGCCCCAATAATTGGGCTCTTCGGCTGGCTACTGTCGGTCAAACGACTGACATGCTGGCGGTTTGTATCACGCTAACCTCCGCTACGTGCCGGGGAGCGGAGGTTAGGGATGACGCAGCGGCCCACGGGCGTTTACTACTAGCAAACCTAAGATTCCGCTCCAACGACCGTTAGGACAGTTGCCCGTGGTGAAGTCCGGCACTCCCGTGACACAGCCTGAGAAAGACTCAGGAAAGTCGCATCGACATTGCCGTTATTATTTGCTTCGGTGCATCGTAGGATGACGGTGCTGGACACCCCGAGAGCGCCGTTAAGACATCTAGCGGCCCCCAGAACCGAAAAGGCGGGTTAACTTTTACGCCGTTTGCACTTGGTTGTGGACACAACTCTCGCTACGATGATCAGCAAATACGCCGCCTACTTAACCCGCTCGTCCATAATGTGGAGGTCAAATCGATGAGCACTGAATTCGCCGAACGCCTAAACCGCCTGTTCGACACGGTTTACCCGCCCGGTCGTGGCCCCCATACGTCGGCCGAGGTGATCGCTGCCCTCAAGGCTGAAGGTGTCACGATGTCGGCTCCCTACCTGTCTCAGCTCCGCTCAGGCAACCGTACGAACCCGTCCGCAGCGACCATGGCCGCCCTTGCCAACTTCTTCCGTATCAAGCCGGCGTACTTCACCGACGACGAGTACTACGAGAAGCTCGACAGGGAATTGACCTGGCTGGCGAATATGCGCGACGAGGGTGTCCGCCGTATTGCGGCGCGCACCGTCGGGCTGTCCGTTGAGGCCCAGCAGGACATCGTTCAGAAGGTCGACGAGCACCGCCGTGCGGAGCACCTGGACGATTAGCCTGTCGCGCGTCGCAACGCGGCGCCCGGCGAAGTCTGGTCTCAGGCGACCGTGACAAACGTTTAGACGTTTGTACCGTTTTTGAGCGCTAGATCGCGATATTGCTGCGCGATTTCGAGGATCCATTCGCGGTCGGAACAGGCCCTGGGCTGGCGCAACCAGCCCAGGCCGGGGAATGCCGCGAGGGCTTCCTTTGGCGCGCCCTCCCGCCCGGTGTAGATCCATTCCGCGACGGCACGTGCCTGCTTGTCAGCAGGCACCGGCGGCGCCCCGAGCTCCGAGAAGTCGTCCACCTCGTCGACGTCCCGCGACGGAAGGGCGCCGGTGGCGTCTACCGGCCGCCTCTTGGCGGTGTCGGCGGCCGTCGCCTCGAGGAACAGCGCGTCGGAGATCAACGACATCCGCTCGGCGACGCGGAACACCAGCGGACCACGCGGGCGGACGCCGATACCGACGTCGGGATGTCGCCTGCCGAGTTCAGTCAGTAGCGGCTGGATCGTGCGCAGCTCGCGTCGCGCTCCGAACCAGTCCTCGATGCTTGGCAGCAGGGAGCCGGCGGCCACGACGAGCATCGCGCAGCCCAGAAGAGTGGCGGCGGCGCCGACGCCGATCATCTCGGTCGCACGGACTGCGCGCAGGAAGAAGAACCCGGACGCCAGGACTATCAGCACGATGCCGAGGGTGAATACGAACAAGGCACGGCCGCGGCGGCTCCGATTGGAATGGCGCATGCCGGCCCACGACACCAGAGTCAGCGCTAACAGCACATAAAGCAGTGGTAGCAGCCACGAATCTCCGAGGTTGCGCTTGAGGTATTCCTCGGGCGACATCTCGGGTTGCTGCTCTTCGGCGAAGAAGGTCACCAGGCTCACAACGGCTATGACGCCGGCAACGCAGTATTGCGCGATCGCGATTTTTTTGATTGTCGCCGGGTTACGGGCCGAGGAGACTGTCGTGATCATCACACAGCTGCCCGCGGCGCATGCGATCAGCGCGACCTGGCTCAGGCCCATGGCGACGTTCGGCCAGTGCAGCAGCGTGTCGATCAGCAGTGTCAAGGGTTGCCAGTTGAGCGCGGCCACAAGTCCGAGGCTGCCGAGCGCGACGATCATCGCGGTGCTCACCAGGGATTGCTTGTTGACCAGTGCCCACCCGATACGCAGGCCGGTGGCCAATCCAAGTAGACCGGCGATCACCCAGACGATCAACCAAACGCCTCTCCGAGCCGGACCTGAACGATGGAGGAGCGGTCGGATGGCAGCCGGCCGAGACGGTAGATGAGCAGAGCCGCGAAGTCTTCGGCCTCCTGCTCGGCGTCTTCGCCGGCGGGGCCCATACAGCCAGTGCGCTGATTGAGCATGTAGCCGATCAAGTCGAAGGTGGCCACTTCGGTGCTCTCGCGGGCCGCCTGGACGACGGGGATGCCTTCGTGGCCGAGGACAAGGTGCCCGAGCTCATGCGCCAGGGTTCGGTCCCAGGCAGGCAGCCCCTTCTGGATCAGGAAGACGTCCCGATCGGCGTACTGACGCCACTGGCCGCAGACTCCGGGAGGGAGGTCGGCCATCTTCAGTTCAATAGGCCGCGCTCGGTCCTCGCTGACGGCATCGACGAGGCGGGGCAGTGAGACTTCCCCGCGCCGTGGGGCGAGATCGAGTACCGCACTGACGGCGCGCGTGACGCGACGGCTGGCAGGCATATAAACCCCCTTTCGACGAGCCCACTATGTGCTGCCCGTCCGAGGCGGGCAGCTTGTCAATTGGTAAACCGCGCGGTACCGCCAGTGCGGACCGCGTGGCCCGCTTTCGCCTGTCGATACCCTACTAACCCTCCGGCACCTGTGAGTACAAGAATGCCCGCAACGCCTGGCACTGCTAAAGCCGCGACCTGCGACATTCCGGCAGTCCGCAAATATTGGGCGTATCCGACGCGATACGACGAGCTCGACACGCCGACGTTGCTGCCTGCGTTGGCGGGCAGCGGTTCCCGGCCCGCGGGCGGCGCAGCGGTCCCGCCGCGTGGCGCCGATGGCAACGGCGGGGTGCCCGCGTTCGGCGACCCACCGCCGCCCAGCCCTATCGACGGCGCCACGATGACAGGGAGGGTGACCGGGGCGATGGGCAGCTCCGCTGCCGCGATACCGACGCCCGGTGTGACGTCGACGACGGACGGTTCGATCGGCTGCTCGATCGCCGGCTTCGTCAGGTCGGGTGGCAGTTGTATCTCTGGCGGGACCGCAGGAATTCCGTTCGGGACCTCGATGGCGCCGCCACCGCCACCGATTCCGGATCCGGGCGGTAGCCCCACTCCCGGATCGCACTCATCCCCGCCCTCTTCTTCCTGACAAGGTTCGGTCGGCTCTGTAGTTGTAGGGCTCGTCGTCGGCGTTTCCTTCGTCGTCGTCGGCGTCTCTTTCGTCGTCGTCGGCGTTTCCTTCGTCGTCGTCGGCGTTTCCTTCGTCGTCGTCGGCGTCTCTTTCGTCGTCGTCGGCGTCTCTTTCGTCGTCGTCGGCGTCTCTTTCGTCGTCGTCGGCGTCTCTTTCGTCGTCGTCGTGTCGGCTGGCGGACGTCGTCGGGCTCGTGCTCGTCCTCGTGGGTCTCGTTGGCGGCTGGCTGGAGCCGGTGCCGCCCTCGCCGTCCTCACCGTTTTCGCCGTCACCGGGCTGGCCGCCGTTTTCGTTGCCGTCGGGCTCATCCTTCGGCGCGCCTGGATCGCCGGGCTTCGGGCGGTCCGGCCCGCGGCCCAACCCGTCGTGCACGGACTTATCCACCGTGTCGTTGGTGTGCTTGTCGTCGGTAGCGGGGTCGGCCAAAGCGATGGTCACGCTGGCGCCACCTGCGAACAGGCCGGAGGCCACGATGAAGGCAGCCGCGGCGATGCGGACACGCGAACCCACGTCGCCACCCCCCTTCGAAGCCACGCCGGACAGCGCAAGAGACAATCCGCAGATTCTCGCACAAACATGATCGAGCCGTTTGCTGTGATCACCAAACTACTCCCGTACGGGGCACGCCCGTGCCACAACAGCGCCGGAGGATAGTGTTGAGCGGCACCATCACCAGCCACGACGTGATTCGTCGGCGAAACCGACCGGGAGGCAGCCGGGATGAGCTTGTTCAGGCGACGCAAAACCCGCGCCACCCGTAGGGCCGAAGCCCGCGCCATCAAGGCCAAGGCCAAGCTCGAAGCCAAGCTCGCCGCGAAGAACGAAACCCGCCGCATCAAGGCCGAGCACAGGGCCGAAACGAGGGGGCTCAAGGCACAGCTGAGGGCCCAGCGAGACAGTGACAGGGCAGCGCTCAAGGTTGCTGAGACACAGCTGAAGGCGGCCCGCGAGGGGAAGCTGTTCTCCCCCACACGAATTCGTCGCGTGCTCACCGTTACCCGGCTGCTGGCACCTGTCGTCGTGCCGCTCGCTTACCGTGCGTCCATCGCCGCGCGTGGATTCATCGACGAACGCAGGGCCGACCGTCTCGGTGTGCCGCTGTCCCAGATCGGCCAGTTCTCTGGGTATGGCGCGGAGCTGTCGGCGCGGATCGCAGGCGCAGAGAAATCGTTGCGGCTCGTCGCCGAGAAGAAGCCGAAGGACGCCGAGACCAAGCAGTTTGTCGCCGCCATCGCCGAACGGCTCAGCGAGCTCTCCGCCGCGGTCACGGCAGCGGAGAACATGCCCGTAACGCGGCGCCGCGCCGCCCACGCCGCGATCGCCCAGCAGCTTGACGGTATCGATGCCGACTTGATGGCGCGTCTGGGCCTGGTCTGACTTGCCCGTATCCCGCGTATCCCCCAACCCGGCAGCACGGCTGCGGGGTTCGGCCGCGGGACTGCTGACCGCGTCGCTTGCGGTCGCTGCGCACGGAGTCGGCGCCGGCGCCGCCCCGCCGACCGGAGCTGCGGCGGCGCTACTGGCCGTACTGGCGGCCACCGTAGGCGCGCTCGCCGCGACGATCCGGTGCGCCGCCGACACTCGAGTGCTGATCGGACTGCTCGCCGCTGCTCAACTCATCGGGCATCTGATGCTGGCCACCTCGGGCCACAACCACGCTGCCGCCGCGCCGCCTGCGGCCGCGATGCTCATCGCACACCTCGTGGCGGTCTTGGCGGGCGCCGTGCTGATCGCGGCAGGCGAGCGGTTGTGCCGCGCGGTGTCGCGCGCCGTGCAGGCCGCGGTGCGCATCGTCTGTCCCCCGCCTGCTGTCGAACCTGTCGCGCACATGCCCGACGCGGACCAGCCGATGCGCTCGGTTCTTCTTCTCGCTGCTTCGATGTCGCACCGGGGTCCGCCGGTCAGCCTCGCCCGCTGACCGACCACCCCAACGACACCAGAAAGCCACAATCGAATGCGATCCATCACCGGGACACCGTCGCGTGCCCTGATCACAGTTGCCGCCACCGGAGCGGCCATATCCGTCGGTCTGCTCGCAGGCGCGGCACCCGCGTGGGCACACGTCCACGTCGACGCGAACAACGCCACACCGGGCAGCACGTCGGTGCTCACCTTCCAAGTGCCGGGAGAATCCGACACAGGGGCGCTGACAACACAATTGAGTGTCGACCTACCGAACCTCACGTCGGTGCGCGCCGAGGTGATGCCAGGGTGGAGCACGCGGCTGGACCGCGATACAGCCGCAGGCACGGTCCGATCGGTCACCTGGACGGCGGCACCCGGCACGGGGATCTCGTCGGATCAGTTCGCGCTGTTCCGGCTGACGGTGAAGCTGCCAGACGCCAAGACGGTCAGCTTGCCCGCCACACAAACCTATTCCGACGGCACTGTGGTGCGTTGGGATCAAGCCGAGTCGCCCGGCGGCGGTGAGCCCGAGCATCCCGCGCCAACGCTGTCGTTGACCGGGACCGACACCGAGATGTCCGAGCATGAGCCCGCACCGATGGCCGCATCGACGTCGTCGGCGGCCCCTGACAACACGGCGCGCTGGCTGGCGGGCGGAGCACTGGCCGTCGCTGCGGTGGCGATCGCGACGGCATTGCTCAAGCGGCGGCGGGCGTGAATCGCCTTGCCGCCGTGCTCCTTCTGATCGTCGGCTTGGCGGTCGGGGCGATGGCAGGGGCGGGCGCCGCGTCGGCCCATGCGACACGCATCGCCACCGATCCCGCCGCGGACGCCGCACTGACTGCGTCACCGGCACGGGTCAGTGCGACGTTCAACGAGACGCTGCAAAAGCAGTTCGCGGCGATGACGATCGTCGGCCCGGACGGCAATCTGTGGTCGGAAGGCGACCCGCAGGTGGAGGGCGCCGTCCTCAGCGTCGGAGCGCGGCCGCTCGGACCGTCCGGCACCTACACCGTGAACTACCGGGTGACGTCCGCCGACGGACACGTGGTCTCCGGGTCATGGTCGTTTTCGCTCACGGTGGCGGGAAGCGGAACTCCCGGTCCGGCGGCGTCCACCCCAGAAGCGTCGGGCGAAGGCATCCCGGTGTGGCCGTTCTACGTTGCGGCCATTGTGATCATCGCCGGGGGCGCGATCTTGGCGGTGCGACGGCAGCGGTGATACGCCGACGGGCGGTGGCGGGCGGCGTCGCAATCGTTGCGGCTGTCTCGGTGGCGGCGTGGGCGCTGGCGTCACCGCAGAATTCGCTCGGCGCGACGTTGGTGCGGGCCGTCGCGGACTGCGCGGCCGTCGTCGCGCTCGGATTGACTGCGGTGCCGATGCTCGACGTCACGCGCTACCGCGACGAGTTGATCCGCCGCGCCACCGCCCCGTTGGCCGTTGCGGCCGCGGTGTGGCTTCTGGCCGAGTCGAGCCGTCTGATCGTCGAGGCCGCTGAAGCCGCTGCGGTACCGGTGACCCGGCTCGGGGTGAACACCGCGGTCGATTTCGCCGCGCACACCGCGCCAGGACGGTCCGGACTGTTCAGCGCCGCGGCAGCCGCAGTAGTCTGCCTCGTCAGCATCGCGGCACCCCGTTCGGCGACGACGAACGTCGGGTTGGCAGGGGTCGCCGCGGTCGGTCTCGCAGCCCGCCCACTCACCGGCCATCTCGCGCAGGACGCGATCGGCGGTCTGGCGGTCGCTGTGCACACGCTGTCGGCGGCGCTGTGGTGCGGCACGCTGGCGGCGCTGGTGCTCACCGTCGACCATCGCGGCCAGTGGGCGCGGGTGTTGCCGCGATTCTCCCAGCTGGCCCTGCTGTGCGTCGCGGCGCTGCTGGCCAGCGGGCTGGTCGGCGCGGTCGTCGCGGTGGGGTCGCCGGCCGAGTTGTACGCCACCGGATACGGCAGGGTGCTGTTGGCCAAGGTCGCCGTGACCGTGGCGCTGATCGTGCTGGCGTTCCGGAACCGCACGATGTGGCTGCCCGCCGCGCGTGCGCACCGTGCAACGGCGGTCGTATCGCGGTCGCGGTCGCTGGTCGAATTGGCAGTCATGGCGACCGCCCTTACCCTGGCCGCAGCCCTGGCCGTCACGGGTTAGGCACATTCGCGCCCTGGCATGATGGGACCCATTGCCGGGTAGACGACTCACTGCAAAGGAGCAGCCAGATGGCAGACCAGCAGGATCGGCCCGACGAGAAGCCCGACGCCGGACCCCCGGCCGCGGGTCCCGGCGCGGAATCCATCCCGCCTGCCGCCGAGCCTCCCGCACCGCCCGCGAAGACGCCACCACCGGCCAAGGCCGCGAAGAAGACGCCCGCCAAGAAGGCTCCCGCGAGGGCGGTCAAGAAGGCAGCACCCGCCAAGAAAGCGGCGAAAAAGACCGCCGCAAAAAAGGCCCCGCCCGCCAAGAAGACAACGGCCGTCCCGAGACTGGCCGACACCAACGGCGACCTCACCAGCGCTGCCCGGGAAGCGGCGGCGCAAGCCAAGTCCACAGTCGACACGGCGCGCAATCCGGTCTCGGGTCCTGCGCCAGTGCCGCTGATCGGTCCGGAGCCGTCGCGGCTGCCGATCGCGGCCGCGATCGCCGCGGGCCTGCTCGCCATCCTGGTGGTGCTTCTCGCGCGCCGACGCTCCGACGACTGATCGATTTCGGCTTGACCCTCACCCGACGTCAGGGTCGATAGTGGCGGCATGGACGCCAACACCGTCGGTGCGGTACCCGCCCTCACGGGCGTCTCCGTGCGCACCCTGCACCACTACGACCACGTCGGTCTCGTGGTGCCCAGCGTCCGCACCCCCGCGGGTTATCGCGGCTACACCGACGCCGACATCGAGCGGCTGCACCTCGTGCTGGTGTACCGGGCAGTGGGGATGCCGCTCGACGAGATCCGCACGATCCTCGACGACTCGGGTACGAACGTGCTCGAGCACCTGCGGCGCCAACACCAGTTGCTGTTGGAACAGGCCGACCGGCTCCAGAGCACGATCAAAGCAGTGGAGGAACTGATGGACGCACACCGCAGCGGCATTCAGCTGACCGCGCAGGAACAGGCCGAGATCTTCGGTACAACGGCATTCAGTGACGAGTACGCCGCAGAGGCCGAGCAGCGCTGGGGCGACACCGACGCGTGGAAGCAGTCCCAACAACGGGTTTCGACGTTCAGTAAGCAGGACTGGATCGCGATTAAAGCCGAAGGGGACACCCTGCTCGCTGACCTCGCCACCGCCATGCGCGATCGCGTCGAGCCAGGAACGGCCGCGGCGAACGAGTTGTCGGCCAGGCACCGCGCGTCGATCGAGCGGTTCTACGACTGTGGCGACGAGATGCATCGCAACCTCGTCGAGATGTATCTGGCCGATGAACGATTCACCCGGTACTACGACGACGTCGAGCAGGGACTGGCGCAGTTCCTGCACGACATCGTGATCGCAAGTCTGGCTCGCTGACACCTTTCCCCAGTTTCGCTGAGAATCCTGCTTTGGGAGATCAGCGGGGTTGGGGGGCATGGCCGCGCATTTGCCGTCGGGCACGGTGACCTTTCTTCTCACCGACCTGGAGGGGTCCACGCGGCTGTGGGAAAAGGATCCCGAGCCGATGCGCGCTGCGATGGTCCGCCACGACGAGCTCCTCGAGAAAGCGATAGCCCTGCACCAAGGCCTCGTGTTCGCGCGGATGGGCGACGGCATGGCCGCCGCGTTCACCACGGCAGGCGATGCGGTCGCGGCGGCAATCGCGATCAAAAGCAGCCTGGCCGAAGAGATTTGGCGCACGTCAACGCCACTGAAAGCACGCATCGGGCTGCACACCGCCGAGGCCGTCATCGTCGACGACAGCGGGTACGCCAGCCTGCCCATCAACCGCTGCTCCCGGTTGATGGCTGCGGCACACGGTGGCCAGATCGTCGTATCGGGAGCCACCGAGGCGCTCGTGCGCGATCAGCTGCCCGACGGCGTCGTGCTGCTCGATCTCGGTGAGCATCGGCTCCGCGACCTCGGGCGATCCTCGAGTGGATCAAGGGCGGCCTCGCGGTTCCGTCCGGCATATTGTCGTTCGAAGATCCGCCCATCCACAACATCCACCGCAGCCTGCTGGCCCGCATGTTCACCCCGCGCAAGATCAACGAGTTGGAGCAGCGGATCCGGCAATTCTGTTCCCGCTGTTTGGATCCCCTTGTCAGGGTGGGGCGTTTCGACTTCGTGCACGATCTCGGAGCGCCGATGCCGATGCAGGTGATCGGGTTGTTGCTGGGCATCCCGACGATGACCTCGAGGCCATTCGAGATCGGTCGAACAACAACATGAGGACTGAGGCCGGCCAGCCGATGAAGCTCAGCACCAAGGGAATTTGGAATTCAACAGCTGGGCGCTGCCTACGCCGACTATATCGACTGGCGGGCCGAGCATCCCGCCGACGACATCATGACCGAGCTTCTCAACGTCGAGTTCGAAGACGAGACCGGCACCGTGCGCCGTCTGCGCCGCGATGAACTGCTCCTCTACGTCAACGTGGTGGCGCAGGCGGGCAACGAGACCACGACGCGGCTCATCGGTTGGACGGGCAAGGTGCTCGCCGAACATCCCGACCAGCGGCGGGACTTGGTCGACAACCCCGCACTGATCTCGAATGCCATCGAGGAACTGGTGCGCTTCGAGCCGCCCGCTCCCCATATGGCCCGCTACGTGACCCGAGACGTGGATTATTACGGCCGGATGGTGCCCGAAGGTGCCGTCATGATGATCCTCATCGCCTCCGCCTGCCGCGACGATCACCAGTACCCGCCCGACGGCGACGCCTTCGATATCCACCGCGAACCTCGCCAACACGTCGGGTTCGGTGTCGGCATCCACTACTGCCTCGGCGCGGCGCTCGCCCGCCTCGAGGGGCGGATAGCGCTCGAAGAGATTCTCAAGCGCTTCCCCGAATGGGACATCGAGCTTGAGAATGCGGTGCGGTCATCGACGTCCACAACCAGGGGCTGGGAGTCCATGCCCGCGTTGACCCCTAGCTAGCATCAACGCGTGACCATCGAACCCCGCGCCACCGCTGACCTGGTCGACGAGATCGGCCCCGACGTGCGTAGCTGCGATCTTCAGCTCAAGCAGTACGGCGGCCGTCCCGACTTCGCCGGGCCGATCACCACCGTCAAGTGCTTCGAGGACAACGCGCTGCTGAAGTCGGTGCTGTCGGAGCCGGGAGACGGCGGGGTGCTCGTGATCGACGGCGACGGCTCGTTGCACACCGCCCTGGTCGGTGACCTCATCGCCGAACTGGGTCGGTCGAGTGGCTGGGCGGGCCTGATCATCAACGGCGCCGTCCGCGACGCGTCGACACTGCGCACGCTCGACATCGGCATCAAGGCACTGGGTACCAATCCGCGCAAGAGCGGCAAGACCGGCGATGGCTTTCGGGATGTAGCCGTCGAGTTCGGCGGTGTCGTGTTCGTACCGGGCCATATCGCTTACAGCGACGACGACGGCATCGTCGTGGTGGGCCGCTAGGCCGAAGCCGTCACGGGCGCAAGGTGTTTGGTGAATTGCAGAGCCTCTTCGTCGACCTTGCCCTGCCGAATCATCCGCATGTCGAAGAAGTAGTTCTGCTTGAGCCGCCACGGGGCCTGCGATCCGGACTTGGGCAACAGGTGCATCGACCGCTGGAAGTACCCGGGGGTGAAGTCCATGAACGGTAACTCATCCACCCTGTCGCCCGGATGCTGCGGCTCGACGCGGTCGAAACCGTTGTCATCCATGTAATTCAGCACCCGGCAAACGAACTCGGACACCAGGTCGGCCTTCAGCGTCCACGATGCGTTGGTGTACCCGAAGGTGATGGCGAAGTTCGGAATGCCGGAGAACATCAGGCCCTTGTAGGTCATCAGCGACGTCAGATCGATGGGGTCACCGTTCTTGGTCGGTGTGAGTCCACCGAGCAGCTGCATGTTCAAACCCGTTGCGGTGACGATGATGTCGGCATCGAGCTCCTCGCCGGACGTCAGTTTGATGCCTGTCTTCGTGAACCGCTCGATCGTGTCGGTGACAACGTCAGCATTGCCCTTGCGGATCTGCTTGAACAGGTCGCCGTTCGGGGCGACGCAGACGCGCTGATCCCACGGCTTGTAGCTCGGGGTGAAGTGCTTGTCGTAGTCGTAGCCCTCGGGCAGACGACGCTCGGCCATCGTGCGCAGCGACTTGGCGAAGAGTTTCGGGAATCGCCTGGCGATCTGGTATTGCGCCGACTGGAAGATGATGCATTTCCACCGGTTGACGACGTAGGCCGGCTTGGGCGGCAACAGCTGGTTCATCCGCACGGTGAACGGGTCGACATCGGGCAGCGAGCCGATGTACGTCGGTGAGCGCTGCAACATCGTGACGTGGCCTGCGCCCGAATCGATCAGCGCGGGAATCAGAGTCACCGCGGTGGCGCCGCTGCCGATAACAACGACCTTCTTACCCGCATAGTCCAGATCCTCGGGCCAGTGCTGCGGGTGGACGATCGTGCCCTCGAAATCCTCCGCGCCCGCGAACTCCGGCGAGTAACCCTCGTCGTAGTTGTAGTAGCCGCTGCATGCGAACAGGAAGGAGCTCTTGAGCTCGACCTCCTCACCGCCACGTTCGACGCGCACCGTCCACACGTTCTCCGCGTCGGACCAGTCCGCGGCGACGACGCGCTGCCCGTACCGGATGTGCTTGTCGATTCCGGACTCGGCGACCGTTTCATTCAGATAGTGCATGATCGACGGCCCGTCGGCGATGGCCTTCTCCGACGTCCACGGCTTGAAGCGGAAGCCGAGGGTGAACATGTCGGAGTCAGACCGGATGCCCGGGTACTTGAAGAGGTCCCAGGTGCCGCCGAGGTTCTCGCGGCGCTCCAGGATGACATAGCTCTTGCTAGGGCACCGGTCCTGAAGATGCCAGGCCGCGCTGATGCCGGAGATGCCGGCTCCGACGACGATCACGTCGACAAAATCGGTCATGGTGTAAAGCTATCAACACCGTGTCGAGTAAGTCAACGATGCGTTGAAAGATTCGACACTGTGTAAACTCACCACCGTGACAACCGTCAGCCAGCCGCGCGCAGCCCGTGGGCGCAGAGGCACCCGCCCGTCGGGCGACGACCGTGAGCTGGCGATTCTCACCACGTTGGAACATCTTTTGGACGACCGTCCGCTCGCCGAGATCTCCGTTGACGACCTGGCCAAGGGCGCCGGGATTTCGCGGCCGACCTTTTACTTCTATTTCTCGTCGAAGGACGCGGTGCTGTTGACGCTGTTCGAACGCGTCATCGCGGAATCCGATGCGACGTTCGATGGACGCGCGGACGACTACAGCGGCGACCCGGCAACAGCGTGGCGCGACTGCATTTACGCCTTCTTCGATCCGCTGCGCACCCACCTCGCCGTTGCGCTCGCCGGCGTGGAGGCGACGGCGACAAACGCCGAGATCCGCCAACTGTGGTCGACGTTCATGCAGAAGTGGGTCGATCGCACAGCGGCCGTCATCACCGCCGAACGCGCCCGTGGCGCCGCGCCCGACACCGTGCCTGCCCAAGATCTGGCCGCGGCTCTCAACCTGATGAACGAGAAGGCGATGTTCGCCTCGTACACCGGTCAGAAGCCGGCGATTGCCGAGGATGCAGCACTCGACACGCTCGTACACATCTGGGTGACCAGCATCTACGGCGCGCCCCCAGGTCAGATCACGACGTCGCCTGCGGAGTGATCCCGAACCGCCGGTTGGCCAGGCTGGGGTTCTTCGCACGGACCGACTCCAGGCGCTCGCGGTCGATCCAGGCGGTGACGAAGCCGGGCGCTTCTCCAGCGCCCGCGACGATCTGGCCCATGGGATCGATGACCGCGCTGTGGCCGACGCTGACCGGTCCGGTCTGTCCGCACGCCACGACATACACGGTGTTCTCGATCGCCCGCGCACGCAGCAGGGTCGTCCAGTGGTCCTCCTTGGCAGGTCCCGCCACCCACGCCGCGGGCACCACCAGCACTTCGGCGCCGGCATCCACCAGGAACCGCGCCATCTCGGGGAAGCGAAGGTCGTAACAGGTCATCACGCCGAAGCGAAGGCCGTCGCGCTCGAACACCAGCGCGCTGGGGGTATGCGGGACGATCCGGTCCGATTCGCGGTAGCCGAACGCGTCGTAGAGATGCACCTTGCGGTACACGCCGATCCTGCGGCCCTGTTCGTCGATGGCCAGGACCGCGTTGGTGCACCGGCCGTCGTCCCCTGGCGCCTCGGTCATCCCGACGATCACTGCCACCCCCGCGGTCTTCGCCTCCTGCGAAATGGCTTGGGCGAAAGGACCATCCACCGACTCGGCGGCGGGCCGGACTTCTGCCGTCGGGTCCGGGTTGGAATACATGGTGTTCTCCGGCAGGACCACGAGCGATGTGCCGTGCGCGGCGGCTTCGGTTATCAGGCGCCGCGCGGCGGCGAGGTTCTCGTCCTTGTCTGTGGTGGCGCCGAATTGCGCGACGGTGACGTACATGTCTTGGAACTCCGTTTCTCTCTGCTGTCAGGATTTCGTGCCGACGGGCAGACGCTCGGCGAGTGCCCTGGTTTCGGACAGCGCGGCGCCGAAGCCGGCCACCAGCGCGGCGTGGTCGGCCAGCAGCACCACCTCGTCGGCGCCATGGACGAGTGCGAACTCCTTCTCCGCCTGCGCCCAGGCGGGCAGCACCCACGGTTTGCCCGCGACCCGTGCAGCATCGGCGATGGTGCGCAGATCGGCGAAGTCGTCGTCGGTCCTGGCGTAGGCGCCACGCGCCCGGCGCAGCGACAGATCGCTCGGCCCGACGAACACGCCGTCGACCACGTCCAAAGCCAGGATCGCGTCGATATCGGCGAGAGCGCCTGCGTCTTCGATCATCGGGTAGACCCGGGTCCTCGCGTCCTGCGCGGCGACCCAGGCGTCATCGAAACCACCGTATCGCGCCGTCCGCCCACCGGCGAAGCTTCGGTCGCCGAGCGGCGGGAACTTGCCAAATCGGCAGACCGCCGCGGCGTGCGCGATGTTCTCCACATGCGGGATGACGACCACGTCGGCGCCGAAGTCGAGCGCCTGCTGGATCGGCCCGCGCTCGGGTGCCAGCACCTTCGCGAGCACCCGCAATCCGATCGCACGAAGAAACGGTACGAAGCGTTCGAGGTCGGCGAGGCCGAACGAGCCGTGCTCGATGTCGAGCACCACCGATTGGTATCCGAGGTCGCGCACGATCTCCGCCGCCGCCGCGTTCGGCGCCGACAGCCATGCCGCCCAACGGTGAGCTGCCGCACCCGGACCGGACGGCTGTGACATGTTTGCCTGCAGTGTCATGGGCAATGATCCTTGTCGTATACTTCGTGTATCCATAAGTTCGGCGTTCATTGAGTCGCCACGAGTGAAGGAAGTCGAGGATGACGTCCAGCGACCTGCAGGCCTCCGCGCGCGACCGCGCGTACGAGTGGACCCGCGACGCCATCCTCAACGGCCACTTTCCCGAGGGCTCGTTCCTCGAGGAGAAGGTCGTGGTGAATGAGGCGGGCGTATCCAGGACTCCGGTTCGCGAGGCGCTGCACCGGCTGGCCGCCGAGCGGTTTGTCGAGTTGCTGCCCCGCCGCGGCGCCCAGGTGCGACGGACGACGGCTGCTGAACTGTTCGAAACCTACGAGATGCGGATCCTCCTGGAGGGTCACGCATTTCGGGTGCTTTGCGATCAAAACCTGCCCATCCCCGATATGACGGCGCATCTCGAGGAGATGGAGGTGCCCGGCCGCCTCGCGGAGATCCTTGCGGGCAACAGGGCCGTCATCTCCGAACACGCCTTGCTGGACTTCGAGTTTCACTTCTCGTTCATCCGGGCCACCGGGAACTCGGTGCTGATCGATCTGTACTCCAGCCTGCGCTCGCGCTACCAACGGATCGGGGTCAGCGCCGTCGCGCTGCGGCCGTCCCGGATGTCGGTGATCATGCCCCAACACCGGGCCATCCACGAAGCCCTGCAGCGGCACGACTTTCAGGCGGCCATCGGGGTTTTGCGAGAGCATCTGCGTCCCGACGCCGCTGTCGTCTCCGGGCTCGACTGAGGCGCCGGAGCGCCGCACAGCTGTCATGCGCTCATCGCCTGCCAGGCGCGTCTGCGCTCGGCCTGCGCCACCGGATCCGGCACCGGGGCCGCGGCGATGAGGCGCTTGGTGTAGTCGGAGGCCGGAGACCGCAGCACCGTGCTGGCCGGGGCGCTCTCCACGACGCGACCTTGCTGCAATACTGTGACCTGGTCCGACATCAATTCGATCACCGCGAGATCGTGGCTGATGAACAGGCACGAGAATCGCAAGCCGCTCTTGGAGTTCGGACAACAATGCCAGCACCGTGGCCTGTACGGAGACGTCCAGTGCGGACGTCGGTTCGTCGGCGATCAGGAACTCCGGGTCCAGCGCAAGGGCCCGGGCGATACCGACCCGCTGGCGCTGCCCGCCGGACAGCTCGTGCGGAAACCGCTCGACCCACCCTGATGAGATCTGGACGCTGTCGAGCAGCGTCTTCACGCGGTCGCGGATCTCGGCGCGCGACCCGAACTTGTTGATCACCATCGGCGCCGCCACCGAATCACCAATCGACAACCGGGGATTGAGCGACGAGCCCGGATCCTGAAAGACCATCGAGTAGGTGCGACGCAGCTTGCGCCTGTCGGCACGGCTCGCAGAGTATGGATCGATCCCGCCGATCCGTACCTTCCCCGCCGCAGGGCGCAGCAGGCCCGCGATGGCCCGGCCGATCGTCGACTTCCCCGACCCCGACTCGCCGACCAGCCCGTGCACACTCCCTCGCGGGATCGCGAGATCGACCTGGTGTACCGCGTGAAACGGCTTGCGTCCCAGGCCTCCCGGGTAAATGACGTCGAGTTTGGACACCTCGACGGACAGCTCAAGGTCGGGTGCCGTCGCGGATTGCTGATCTGCACTGGGCCTCGGCACGGCGGCGAGCAGCTGCGCGGTGTACTCCGCCTCCGGGTCGGTGAAGATCCGCCCGACCGGAGCCGCCTCGACGACGGCGCCCGATCGCATCACGACGACCCTGTCGGCGAGGTCGGCCACGACGCCCATGTCGTGGGTGATCAGCAGGACCGCAGCGCCAAGATCGTTCTGCAGGCGCCGGAGCAGATCGAGGATGTCCGCCTGCACGGTCACGTCGAGCGCGGTGGTCGGCTCGTCCGCGATGATCACGTCGGGGGAACCCGACACCGCCATCGCGATCATCGCCCGCTGCCGCTGCCCACCAGACAGCTGGTGTGGGTAGCTGTCGATCCGCCGCTCGGGTTCAGGGATTTCGACCAGGCGGAGCAGCTCGAGCGCCCGTTCGCGGGCCCGCGCTTCCGAGACTTTCTCGTGGCTGCGAATCGCCTCGACGATCTGCTGTCCGATGGTGTAAACGGGGTTGAGGGCGGTCATCGGCTCCTGGAAGATCATCGCGATTCTCTTGCCGCGCAACGCCCGTAAGGGCTCGCCATGCAGCTCGCTGATCTCCTCGCCCTGGAAGCGGATGCTGCCGCGGACGCGCGCGTTGGGCGCCAGCAGCCCCAGCACCGACATCGAACTGACGGACTTCCCCGACCCCGACTCCCCCACCAGCGCGAGAACCTCGCCACGGCGGACCGCGAAGCTGACGCCGCGCACCGCGGGCACGGTCTCGGCACCGACCTGAAAGTCCACGCAGAGATCGCGGACCTCGAGCACCACGTCGGTGTCGTCGACCGCAGCAACCGTTCCGGCGGTGTTCGCAGCGACAGTCATCGGCCTAAGGTTCCTTGCTTCAGAAGACCCTTGCCGTCGGCCGTGTTTCGGTCGTACTCGGCCAAGTAGGCGCTGCAGAACTCCAGCACCCTCTCGATCCACACCTCACCGATCTTGGCGTCGCCGAGCGACACGTCGCCGGTGCACCCACTCTCGCTGACTTCGGAGAAATCCCATAAGACGGTGCCGCGCACATCCTGACCGGGTATCGCCGCCTCGCCGTAGCTCACAGGCGTCCATCCCGCCGAAGAGCGCAGGCGTGTGTCGGTCGCCTGCGCGGGCTGAACCTGGTCGGGGAACATCGCCAGCATGGCGGAATGCTCCGGTTCCGCGCCGTGTCCGTATGCGGTGCCGGGGTCGGCGTATTGGTCGCGCATCAGGGCGTAGCCCAACGACCACGGGTAGAGGTGCCCGACCAGAATCCCCAGATCGCGCCTGGCATCCATCGCAGCGCTGGTGACCGGCGCCACGTTGCCACCGTTGTTGTCCACCAGAACGATTCGCCGAAAACCCGATTGGACCAACGCCTCGAGTATCTCGAATGTGACGGCGCGCAGCGTCTGCGCGGACAGCGACAGGTTGCCGGGATAGCCGCGGAACATCGGCGAGTGACCGTAATGCAGTGCAGGCGCGACCAGGTATCCGTTGCGCTGCGCCAGTTGATCGGCCACCCACTCGGCGACAATCGAATCTTCATGCACCGGCAGGTGCGGGCCGTGCTGCTCGACCGCGCCGATCGGCAGCAGCACGACCGGGTCTGTGGCGGCCACGTCCCGTACCTCGGTCCAGGACAGTTCGCCGAGCCGGTGGGTCCTATTCACGGTGTCATCCTTTGCAGGGTCGGTTCGGACAGGGGGCGGGGTCATCGGAGCGCACCACGCTTTCGCGGATCGAGCAGGTCGCGCAGCCCATCACCGAAGACGTTGAACGCCAACACCACCGCGACGATCACCACCGACGGGTAGATCAACAGCGATGGCTGCACCTCGAGGAAGTCCCGGCCGGTGCCGACCATGGAGCCCAGCGAGGGCAACGGTGGCTGCGCGCCAAGACCGAGGAAGCTCAGGCCCGCCTCGAGTTGGATCGCGAAGCTCACCGAAAGGCTCACCTGCACGATGATCGGAGCCGAGACGTTCGGAAGGATCGTGCGCAGCAGGATGTTCGGCGTCGACGCGCCCATGATCTGCGCCGCTTCGACATACTCGACGTGCCGCAGCGAAAGAACCTGGCTGTACACGATTCGGGTGAACCGCGGGATGTACAGCACACCGATCACCAGAACGACGTTGACGAGTTCGTCGCCGAGGATTGCCACCGCGGCGATGGCCAATACCACGGGAGGGAAGCTGAGCAGGATGTCGATGCCGCGCATGATCACCGTCCCCACGCCGCGGCCCGCGTAGCCGGCGATCAGGCCGAGGGCGACCCCGATCACCGCGGCGATGAGGACTGAGCTGACAGCCACCGACAGCGTGGTCCGCAACGCGATCAGCAAGCGGGAGAACACGTCTCGACCGAAGTCGTCAGTGCCCAGCAGCCCGTCGGGGCTCAGCGGCAGTCCGACCATATCGCGATAGTCGTATGGCGCGATGACGGGCGCAAAGACTGCGACGAGCGCGGCCAGCACCAGGAACCCACCCGCGATCGCAGTGCGCCGGTTGTGTAAGGCCCTGCGCCAGAGGTTCTCCCGGCCGACCGGCGCAGCCTCGACGGGCGCGTCGGTGAGGATGCCGTCGGTGATCGTCATCTCAACTCTCCGTGGTCCGTGGGTCAAGGGTCCGTACGGCAAGATCGCCGATCAGGTTGACGACGATGACGATGGTGGCCGTGGCGAGCACCACCGCCTGGATGACCGGATAGTCGCGCTGACCCACCGCGTTCATCAGCAGAGAACTGATCCCCGGCCAGCCGAAGATCGTCTCCACCAGGACCGTGCCGCCGATCAATGTCGTGAGCTCGACCGTGGTGATCGAGACCACCGGCACCAGCGCCGTTCGCAGCGCGTGGCGCCGGACGACGAGCTTCTCCGCGACCCCCTTGGCTCGTGCGGTTCGCACGTAGTCCGCCGACAGCGTCTCCAGCATCGCCGCCCTGGTCATCCGGGTGATCACCGCACACGCGGCACCGGCCAACGTGATCACCGGCAGGATCAGTATCTGTAAGTGCCCCAGTGGATCCGCCCACGGAGTGACGAACCGTCTCGGCGGCAGGATCGGGATCCAGAACGTGAAGACCAGCAGCAACAACGTGCCGACGACGAACACCGGCAGCGATATGCCCGACGATCGATCCGCCGACCAGCAGGTGGTCTGCGGGGCGGTCGGCCCTTGTCGCGGCGATACGGCCGAGGAACACCCCGACCACGACGGCGATCGCCAGCGCAAGCAGCACCAGCTCCAACGAATTCATCAGCCGCGTCGGAAGATCCTGCATCACGGGGCGTCCGGAGATGAGCGACGTCCCCAGGTCGCCGGTCATCAGCCTGCCCCAGAAGCCGAGGTACTGATCGGCCACCGGTTCGTTCAGATGCATGGCCTCCCGTGCCGCCGCAACCTGTTCCTCGCTGGCGCCATCGCCGAGCGACGCCCTTGCGGGGTCACCGGGGATCAGCCGGATGAGGAAGAAGACGATGGTGCCGACGACGAACAGCTGCACAACGGCAAGTCCGAGGCGCCGAATTACGTAGGGGCTCATTGGCTTCGCTCCAACCAGGTTCGCCGCAAGGCCGTCCCATTCCATGCGCCCTTGCGCGGATGCGCGTAGCCCTTGACGTAGGTGTGGAATGCTTCGCCCTGCTCGCGCCGCACGGTGTAGGTGAGCGGGACCAGCTCCAGGGCCCGCCGTTCGAGATCGGCGTAGATCTCCATCCGCAATCCCGGATCCTGTGCCTTGCGGCCTTCACTCAGTAGCCGGTCGACCTCCGGGTCGGAGAACGAGAATGTCTTCGCGAGCACCCCGGCACTGCCGAGGATGTCCGAGAGTGACGCGGGGTCACCGAACTTGGGTGCTGTACCCCAGGCGTGGACCGGAAAGTTCTTGTCGGTCACGCTCTGTCGGAACGTGAGCCACTCCTGCTGCACAAGGTCCACGTCCAGTCCGGTTGAGCGCAACGACGGCAACATCGCCTGTGCCGGGCGGAAGATCACCGAGTAGGAGCTGGTTGTCACCATCGGGAACTGCAGCCCCTCGGCGCCCGCCTGTTTCAGCAGCGACCGCGCCTGGTCGGGGTCATAGGGCATCGCCCCCGCCAACTGGGTGGCGTACGGCGCGAAGTCCTGCGGCATCAACGAACCGTCAATCGGCGCGCCGTGACTGAGAAATGCGGTGTCCAGCACGGCATCCCGATCGATCGACATCGCGACGGCCTTGCGGACGCGCACGTCGTCGAACGGTTTCTGCGCGAGGTCGAAACCGACGTAGCCGAATCCGAAGTTCTTGTCGGAGACGAACTGCAGCTGCGGATTGCGGGTGACGACGTCGACGTGCGTCGCCGGCACGTAGTCGATCATGTCGACCGTCGCTGCACGCAGGGCGGTCACCCTGGCGTAGTCGTCGCCCATCGGCTGGAAGACGATCCCGTTGAGGTACGGCAGATCCGGTTCGAAGTAGGAGTCGAACTTCTCGTAGGTGGTCGCGACGCCGGGGATTCGCTCGATGAAGCGGAACGGGCCGGTGCCCATGACGCTTGTCTTCGGGTTGGCGCCTGACTCGATCCATCGTCTGCTGACGATCAATGTCGGCGGAAGCGCGAGCGCGAACGGCAGCGCCACATCGGGCTCGGCCAGGCGCAGTTCGACGGTCCTGGGGTCGCGGACGACCGCATCCACGCCGGTGAGCAGCGGAGCCGACGACGCCGCCGTCGCCTTGTCCTGCATCCGCCGGATGGAGAACACCACATCCTCGGCTGTCAGCGGGGACCCGTCGTGGAACTGGATGTCGGGACGCAGGCGCACGACATAGATCCGCGGGTCGGAGAATCCGAACTCCTCGGCGAGGTCCCCGACGATCTCCCCGTCGGGGTCGAACTGCAGCAGGCTGTTGTAGGACAGCTGACGCAGGTAATCCGATGCGGCGCCGGTCGATACGTGCGGATCGAAGTTCGCCGGGTCCGTCGAAAGGCCGAAGTGCAGAACCCCGCCGCGGTTCGGTGCACCGCCCGCACCCGGCGCGACGTCGTTCGCCGACTCCGGCAGCGCGGCCGGGCTGCCGCATCCACCCAGTACGGCGGACGTAAGCGCGGCTCCCGCCGCCACGGCGCCGGCGGACAAGAACCTCCGCCTGCTGAGAGGGTCCACAGGAATCTCCTTTGATTCGCTCTCGCATCCTCAGCGTATGGCTCATGTATACATGGCGGGTACACGACACACAAGACCGTTACGCGTCGGACCCTGGTGCGAACATATGTTCGTGTCGAGCAAGGGTTTCGTCTCGAGGGCGCTCCCCGCGGCGACCATCTTGCACGCTGACCTCGATTCTTTTTATGCATCCGTCGAGCAGCGTGACGACCCCGCCCTGCGTGGACAGCCCGTCATCGTCGGCGGCGGGGTCGTCCTCGCCGCGAGCTACGAAGCCAAGGCATACGGCGTGCGCACCGCGATGGGCGGCCGCCAGGCCCGCGGCCTGTGCCCGCACGCCATCGTGGTGCCGCCGCGGATGTCGGCCTATTCGCAGGCAAGTGATGCGGTGTTCGAGGTCTTTCACGACACGACGCCGGTCGTGGAGCCGCTGTCGGTCGACGAGGCGTTCCTCGATGTGTCCGGCCTGGCTCGGGTGTCGGGCACCCCGGTCGAGATTGCTGCGCGGCTGCGCGCCCAGGTGCGCGACCGCGTCGGACTGCCCATCACGGTTGGCATCGCCCGCACCAAGTTTCTGGCGAAGGTGGCCAGCCAGGAGGCCAAGCCCGACGGACTTCTGCTCGTCCCGCCCGATCGCGAGTTGGCGTTCCTGCATCCACTGCCGGTGCGCAGGCTGTGGGGCGTCGGAGCCAAGACCGCCGAGAAGCTGCACGCGCACGGCATCGAAACCGTCGCCGATGTCGCCGAACTGAGCGAATCGACCCTGGGCTCCCTCGTCGGCGGAGCGATGGGCCGTCAGCTGTTCGCGTTGTCCCGCAACATCGATCGACGCCGGGTGGTGACAGGCGTGCGCCGCAGATCGGTCGGCGCGCAGCGCGCGCTTGGCCGCCGCGGCAACACGATGTCGGCGGCGGAGGTCGACGCGGTGGTCGTCAACCTCGTCGACCGGATCACCCGTCGCATGCGCAAGGCGGGCCGCACCGGCCGAACCGTGGTGCTACGGCTGCGTTTTGACGACTTCGGCCGGGCCACCCGGTCGCACACGATGCCCCGCGCGACCGCATCCACCGACGCCATCCTTGACATCGCGCGCGGGCTCGTCGCGGCGGCCGCTCCCCTGATCGCCGAACGCGGGCTCACGCTCGTCGGCTTCGCGGTGTCCAACATCGACCGCGAGGGCGCCCAGCAGTTGGAGCTGCCCTTCGAGGAACACGCCGACACCACGGCCATCGACGATGCGGTCGATCAGGTGCGGCAGCGCTACGGCAACACCGCACTCACCCGCGGGGTGCTGCTCGGCCGCGACCCCGGCCTCGAGATGCCGCACCTGCCTGACTAGGAATCGGTCCACTCCAGCAGCTTGTCGGCAGGCCAGCTGTTGACGATGAGCTCGACCGGCACACCGGCGTCGAGCGCCCGCTGTGCGCCGTAGCCGAGGAACTCCAATTGGCCGGGGGCATGCGAGTCGGTGTCGATCGAGAACAGGCAGCCGATCTCCAGCGCCAAGTTCAGCAGGCGCGTCGGCGGGTCGCGCCGTTCGGGCCGCGAGTTGATCTCCACCGCGGTGCCGCTGTCGCGGCACGCGGTGAACACCTTCTCCGCATCGAACTTCGACTCGGGCCGAACGCCGCGATTGCCGGTCACCAACCGACCGGTGCAGTGGCCGAGCACGTCGGCATGCGGGTTCTGCACCGCCTTGATCATCCGCCGCGTCATCGAAGGCGCATCCATCGCCAACTTGGAGTGCACGCTCGCCACCACCACATCGAGGCGCTCGAGCAGCTCGGGCTCCTGGTCCAGGGAGCCGTCCTCGAGGATGTCGACTTCGATGCCGGTGAGGATTCGCATCGGCGCCACCGCGTCGCGCAACTCATCGATGACGTCGAGCTGCTTGCGCAGCCGCTCGGTCGACAGCCCGTTGGCGATCGTCAGCCGCGGTGAATGGTCGGTCAGGGCGCAGTATTCGTGGCCCAGTTCCCTTGCAGCGAGCATCATTTCCTCGATCGGCGCGGACCCGTCGGACCAGTTCGAGTGCACGTGCAGGTCGCCGCGCAACGCGGCGCGGATGTCACCACCACCGAGATCGGCTGCGTTGGCCCGTAATTCGACGAGCGCGTCGGGTTCGCGTCCGGCCCACGCCTGCGCGATGACCTTGGCTGTCTTGGGGCCGATGCCCGACAGCGACTGCCAGCTATTTGCCGCGCCGTGCCGTTCGCGGTCCGCATCGGTCAGCCCCTCGACGATGTCCGCGGCGTTGCGGTAGGCCATCACACGGCGGGAATCCTCGCGTGCCCGGTCTTTGTAGTAGGCAATCTGGCGCAGAGCGATCACCGGGTCCATGCCTCCCAGTCTGCCGTCCCGGCCCGAATTGGTGTCGAGGGTGCAGTTGTCCGACGACGGCACCGAGCTGATGTCGCTGATCGCGCCCGGCTAGCCGCTCGCGTCTCAGCCGATCCCTGAGCCCCAGCCGGGGTCGCGCCCGCTCAGTGCGATCACGCGATCCAGCACCGGCGCGTCATCGGCGACGGGCATCGCGGGTCCGAACAGACCCTCGACGGGACCCTCGGCGGCGATGGCACTGACATGTGGCAGTACCCCGTCGGCGGTCGCGGCGTCGACGCCATAGGGCTGCCCGCTCGCGCGCGCGACGTCCCAGCCGTGGATGACGACTTCGGTCAGCGCGATCAGGCCGCCCACCTCACCGGGGAAGTCGACGCCGCCCGCTCGCGACATGCCGTCCCATGCCGCAGGGTCCTGCCACGCCTGCGCCAGTTCGGCCAGTCGCGCCGGGTATGCAGTGCGCCAGTCGCGGTCCAGCGGCGCACCCTCGACGGGCGGAGTGTCGGTCAGGTCGCCGAATTCCTTGCGGGCGGCGGCGGTGAAAGCCAGCGCCAGCCCACCGACATGCGCGATGAGATCGCGCATGCTCAGGTTCTGGCACGGCGTTGCCGCGTCGAGCTTCTCGTCGTTCACATTCGCAACCACGTCTGCAGTCCGCAGGCAGGCCGAAGTCATATCGATCATGTCCGTACTGACCACCGCGGTGGCCAACACTCATCGCTTTCGGTCAATTCCGATCTCGACGCTGCTGCAGTGCGCCGATGACAAGGGCCTGCAGCTGGTTGTCGGCGGCGCCGGCGAAGAACAACATCTCGTCAGCCGCCTCGAGCACATCGTCTGGCTTCGGGAGCACGACCTGGCCGTCGCGAATCACGATGGCCAGCGCGCAGTTCGGGGGCAGGGCCACATCGCGCACGCGGCGGCCGACGAGCGGGTCGTCGGAGGGCAGCGTCAGTTTGGACAAACTGACCTGGTCATGTCGCAGTCCCATCAGTCGCACGAGGTGGCCGACGTCGATGGCGCCTTCGATCGACGCGACCATCGCTTTGGGTGTCGAGACCGCGATATCGATGCCCCAGGACTCGGTGAACAGCCATTCGTTTCGCATGTCGTTGACACGCGCCACCACCCTTGGCACGCCGAACTCGCTCTTGGCCAACAGCGCCGCCGCCAGGTTCACCTTATCGTCGCCCGTCGCAGCGATCATCGCGTCGCACGTTTCTATTCCGGCCTCTTCGAGCGAGGTGAGCTCGCACGCATCGGCGAGCAACCACTCCGCATCGGGAACGGTGCTCGGTTCGTAATTACCGACAGTGCGCTCGATCAACAAGACCTTATGGCCCTGGTCGATCAGTTCCTGCGCGACGGACCGGCCGACCGCCCCGGCGCCGGCGATCGAAATCCGCATCGTCCGCTTCTCGGCGCGGTCCGGCACCTCGACGGAGCGCCTGCTGAATCGGAACACAACTCCATACTGACCCATTCGAGGTGAAGCCGTACCTCTACTGGTTTACTGCTGGTCACACCCACCCACACAGTCCCGAACGAGGATGAAATGAGTTTGCAGCAGCTGTATCTGGTGCTGCTGGCGGGTGGGCTCGTGCTGCTGGCCAGCATCGTCGCCACCCGGGCGGCAACCCGGGTCGGGTTGCCGAGTCTGCTGCTATTCCTCGGTGTCGGCGTGATCGTCGGTGAGGACGGGCTGGGGCTGCATTTCGACAACTACCTGCTCGCCGATCACCTTGGGACCGTGGCGTTGGCGATCATCCTCATCGAGGGCGGCCTCACCACCCGGTTCGGCGACGTGCGACGGGTGCTGGCCCCGGCTGCGGCGCTGGCCACTATCGGCATTGCGGTCAGCATGTTCGTCACTGCTGCTGGCGCGCATCTGCTGCTGGGGATCGACTGGCAATTGGCACTGCTGCTCGGCGCCGTCGTGTCCTCCACCGACGCCGCCGCGGTGTTCTCGGTGCTTCGCGTCGTGCCGTTGCCGCGCCGCGTCGCGGGCCTGCTGGAGGCCGAGTCCGGATTCAACGACGCACCTGCCGTCATCCTCGTGCTGATGTTCAGCGTGACGCCGCTGAAGCTGTCGCCGGTGCACGCCCTGGCCGAGCTGTTCTACGAATTGTCCGTCGGCGCCGCGATCGGGTTGGCGTGCGGGTTTCTCGGCTCGATCGCGCTGCGCCACATCGCACTTCCCGCGTCCGGTCTGTACCCGCTTGCGACGTTCGGGCTCGGCATGGTCGCGTTCGCGGCGGCAGGCAGCGCCCACGCGAGCGGATTCCTGGCCGCGTATCTGGCCGCGGTGGTACTCGCCAACACTGGGCTACCGCACCGCTCGGCGACCAGGTCCTTCGCGGAGGGGCTCGGCTGGCTGGCCCAGATCGGGCTGTTCGTCCTCCTTGGCCTGCTCGTCGACCCCAGCGATCTTGCCGCCGAGCTGGTGACGGGGATCGTCATCGGATTGGTGCTGCTGCTGGTAGCCCGACCGCTGTCGGTCGTCGTATCCCTCGCCGGATTTCGGGTGCCCTGGCGTGAGCAGGTCTTCCTGTCATGGGCCGGCCTGCGTGGCGCGGTCCCGATCGTGTTGGCGACCTTCCCGATCGTCGCTGGCGTTTCCGACAGCATCCGCCTGCTCAACATCGTGTTCATCCTGGTGGTGGTGTTCACCCTCATCCAGGGTCCGAGCCTGCGCCCGCTGGCCCATCGGTTGGGACTGATCCCGAAGGACGCCACTCGCGAGATCCAGGTCGAGTCTGCTCCACTCGACGTCCTGGAGGCCGAACTCTTGACGATGACCGTGCACGCGCCGTCGCGGTTGCACAACGTCACGGTCCTCGAACTGCGGCTGCCCGATCCGAGCGTGATAACCCTGATCATCCGCGACGGCCATACGTTCGTGCCCGCGCCCGACACCCGCATCGCGATCGGCGACGAACTGCTGATCGTCACCACGACCAAGACGCGGACGGCAGCCGAGCATCGCCTGCGTGCGGTCAGCCGTCGCGGAAAACTGGCCTACTGGTTCGGCGAGTACGGCGAGCCGGATTGACCCCTGTCTCTGATAGCGACCGTTCGGGAAAGTCGGACTAGGCTCAGTTCAGTGAGATTCGCTTTCAAGACATCCCCGCAGAACACCACTTGGGC
This sequence comes from uncultured Actinomycetota bacterium, assembly GCA_963848855.1. Classification (GTDB taxonomy): domain Bacteria; phylum Actinomycetota; class Actinomycetes; order Mycobacteriales; family Mycobacteriaceae; genus Mycobacterium. Next base: position 817,077 of record CAWKFL010000012.1, on the reverse strand, counting down.
CGACATGCTTGCGGTCTGGCAGGCGGCAGACGATATCGACGTCTTCGAATCCGGCTGGACTTTCGATCACTTCTATCCGATCTTCTCCGACTCCTCGGGGCCGTGCCTCGAGGGCTGGAGCACGCTGACCGCGCTCGCGCAGGCGACGAAGCGGTTGCGGCTCGGCACTCTCGTCACCGGCATCCACTACCGCGAACCCGCGGTGCTGGCCAATATGGCCGCGGCCGTCGACATCATCTCCAACGGCAGGCTCGAGCTCGGCATCGGAGCGGGTTGGAACGAAGAGGAGTCCGGGGCCTATGGCATCGAACTGGGTTCGGTCAAGGATCGTTTGGACCGCTTCGAGGAGGCCTGCGAAGTAATCACCAGCCTGCTTTCGAAGGAGACGACGACTTTCGACGGGAAGTTCTATCAGCTCAAGAACGCCTACAACGAGCCGAAAGGCCCGCAGAAGCCGCATCCGCCGATCTGCATCGGGGGAAGCGGCGAGAAGCGCACGCTGAAGATCACGGCGAAATACGCGGACCACTGGAACTTCGTCGGTGGCCCGCCGGAGGAGTTCGCCCGTAAGCGCGACGTGCTCGCCGCACACTGCGCGGACATCGGTCGGGATCCGAAGGAGATCATGCTCTCGTCGCATGTCCGGCTGACCGAGAACAACCACGAACCCGACGCGCCGATCAGCTACACCCGCGCGGTCAACGAGGCGGCCGCCCTCGGCAAGGAGGGATTGGACCTCGCGATCGTGTACCTGCCGACACCGCACACCCCCGCTGTTCTCGAACCGCTCGCGGAGGCGATCAGGGACTCGGGGCTGCGCGACAGCAAAGTTCAGTGACGATAACGAAGATGTAACGGTTTGGCAAAGGTCCGGTCACACGCCGCTGAAACGACGTAACCGGAACAAGATCTTTTCGCTAGACCCCATAACGAAGTAGCTCATCAGCGGTGATCAGCCGCTCGGCCTTGGCGGGGAACTCGCGGCACTTCAATGGGTGACGGAGCAGTGACCAGGCGATTCGACTCATCCGAGAACGCGACAGTTGGTTGATGTACACGTCGATCTCTCCTGCGATATACCGATAGCTGAATTTCGGCCTCACGTTACAGCATGACCCTCATCAAGTCATTAGATACCCACTACCTGGCAAACGAGATGAGGCGCGCCGATTAATAATCTGATGTTTCTAATGTGACTGTAGTGACTGATGTGGTACCGCCCGAAGAGGAGGCGAGGATGGACGTGCGTCGATTTCAGCAGCAGACCGACGGCATCAATTGGTATTGCGAACAGCGCGGCGAAGGGCCTGCGGTCGTCCTCGTGCCCTCCGGGGAAGGCGACTGCTCCTCCTTCGAGCAGGTGGCCGCCGCACTCGCTGACGAATTCACCGTGTTGACGTTCGATACGCCGGGGTTCTCCAGGACCAAGGTTCGAAGCCCCGACATGATCTGTGTTCCGTTGCTTGCCGACCAGATCGCCGATCTGGTCATGTCCCTTGGTGTCGGGGCCGCCACCTATTACGGGTGCAGCTCCGGCGGGGTGGCCGTGTTAGACGTGGTGGTGCGGCACGGCAGCCTGGTACGGCGGGCGATCGTGCACGAAGTGGCGATGCCCGTTGCTTTCGCCATGGTGAAACACCTTGTGTCCGAAGATGATCCGACGGTAACCGAGACCTGCCGTGACCTGTTCGCCAACTTCTTCAACGACGATCCCGCGGCATGGGAAGCGCTGGGTGACGATTTCCACGAACGGCTCGCGACGAACTATGTGACCTGGGTGCGGCGGTACCTCGCACCGGAGCCACCCTCGCCGCACTCACCGGAAGAACTGGCAGGCAAACCGATCACCTGGACGATCGGTGGGCTCACACCGGCAGCCGCTTTCATCGACAACGTCGTGCTCGCGGTCAAAGCGGGCATCCCGATCAGCCCGCTGACGTGCAAGCACTTTCCTCAGGTGAGCGCGCCAGACATGCTGGCGCAACACATTCGCTCAAACGTGCGTTAGCGCTGCGGCACCGCGGTCGGCTTGATCGGAGCGGGAAGTGCGGTCCGGCCCATCAGATAGCGGTCGGCGCCCGCCGCGGCGGCACGCCCTTCGGCGATTGCCCACACGATCAACGACTGCCCGCGACCCATATCGCCTGCCACGAAGACCCCCGGCACCGACGACTGGAAGTCGGCGTCACGGGCGACGTTGCCGCGGTCGGTGATCTCGACGCCGAGGTCGGTCAGCAGACCTTCGCGTTCCGGCCCGACGAAGCCCATCGCGAGCAGCACGAGGTCGGCTTCCATCTCGAAGTCGGAATCTTCGACCTTGACGAACTTGCCACCCTCCATGCGGACTTCGTGCCCCCGCAACCCGGTGACGCGGCCGTCGCGGCCGGCGAACTGCTCGGTGTTGACCGAGTAGACGCGCTCGCCGCCCTCCTCGTGTGCCGAAGACACCCGGAACATCAGTGGGTACACCGGCCACGGTGTGGAGTCGGCCCGCGTCTCGGGCGGACGCGGCATGATCTCGAATTGATGCACACTCTGGGCGCCGTGCCGGTGCACGGTGCCGAGGCAGTCGGCACCGGTGTCGCCGCCGCCGATGATGATGACCTTCTTGCCCTTTGCATGCAGCGGCGGCAAGCCGTCGTCATCGGCCACCGGATCGCCCTGCTGCACCCGGTTGGCCCACGGCAGGAACTCCATCGCCTGATGAATGCCGTCGAGGTCGCGGCCGGGGATCGGCAGATCCCGCCACGCGGTGGCGCCGCCGGCCAGCACGACCGCGTCGAACTCGGACCGCAGCTGCTTGGCGGTGATGTCGACGCCGACCTTCACGCCTGCCCGGAACTGCGTGCCCTCGGCCGCCATCTGTTCGAGGCGACGGTCGATGTGGCGCTTCTCCATCTTGAATTCCGGTATGCCGTAGCGCAGTAGGCCGCCGATGCGGTCCTCACGCTCAAACACGGTCACCGAATGGCCCGCCCGGGTGAGCTGTTGAGCCGCGGCCAGACCGGCAGGCCCCGAGCCGACGACCGCGACGGTCTTGCCGGTCAGCTGATCGGGTGGCAACGGGACAACCCAGCCCTCGGCGAAGGCGTTGTCGATGATCTCGACCTCGACCTGCTTGATGGTCACCGGATCCTGGTTGATGCCGAGCACGCACGAGCCCTCGCACGGCGCCGGGCACAGCCGGCCGGTGAACTCGGGGAAGTTGTTCGTGGCGTGCAGCCGCTCGATCGCATCGCGCCAACGGTCCGTGCGCACCAGGTCGTTCCACTCGGGGATCAGGTTGCCCAGCGGGCAGCCGTTGTGGCAGAACGGGATACCGCAGTCCATGCATCGCGCCGCCTGTTCGCGCAGCACGTCGTGGGAGAAGTCCTCGTAGACCTCTTTCCAGTCACGCAGTCGCAGCGGGACCGGCCGCCGCTGCGGGGTCTCGCGCTTTGTGTACTTGAGGAAACCGCTTGGATCAGGCATTCGCCGCCACCATGATCGCCTTGTCGACATCTTCGCCACTGCGCTCAGCGTCGGCGATCGCCTGCAACACCCGCTTGAAGTCGCGCGGCATCACCTTGGTGAAGTTCTTCAGCTCATTCTCCCAATCGGTGATTATCCGATGCCCAACAACCGAATCCGTGGCGTCGACGTGCGCCTGGAGCATCTCGCGCAGCCAGTCGACATCGGCGTCGTCAAGTTCATCCAAGTCGACCATCTCGGCGTTGAGGTTCTCGGTAAACGTGCCGTCGGGGTTGTAGACGTACGCCACTCCACCCGACATACCCGCTGCGAAGTTGCGGCCGGTCGGTCCGAGGATGACGACCTTGCCGCCGGTCATGTACTCACAGCCGTGATCACCGACGCCCTCGACGACGGCGTGGGCACCGGAGTTTCTCACCGCGAAGCGCTCGCCGACCACGCCGCGAAGGAACATCTGGCCGCTGGTCGCGCCGAACAGAATCACGTTGCCAGCGATGATGTTCTCCTCGGCGACGTACTCCGCGGGCGCGTCGTCGGACGGGCGCACCACGATCCGGCCACCGGACAGACCCTTGCCGACGTAGTCGTTGGCGTCTCCGTACACCCGCAGCGTGATGCCCTTCGGTACGAAGGCGCCGAAGCTGTTGCCCGCAGAACCGTCGAACGTGATGTCGATGGTGCCGTCGGGAAGCCCCTGGCCGCCATAGGCTTTGGTGAGCTCGTGACCGAGCATCGTGCCCACGGTGCGGTTCGTGTTGGCGATGGTGGTCGAGAAGCGCACCGGGGTGCCCGAGTCGAGTGCCTCACGGCTCATCACGATCAGCTGCTGGTCCAGCGCCTTGTCCAGCCCGTGGTCCTGACGCGAACTGCAGTACAGATCCTGGTTCATGAACGCGGATTCGGGCTCGTGAAGCACCGGCGTGAGGTCCAGCTTGTAGGCCTTCCAGTGCTCGGCCGCCTGTGTGGTGTCGAGCATCCCGACCTGTCCGACCATCTCGTTGACGGTGCGGAAGCCCAACTGGGCCATCATCTCCCGCACTTCTTCGGCGATGAACATGAAGAAGTTCTCGACGAATTCCGGCTTGCCGCTGAAGCGCTCGCGAAGCACTGGATTCTGTGTCGCAACGCCGACGGGACAGGTGTCGAGGTGACACACCCGCATCATGATGCAGCCGGACACCACCAGCGGTGCCGTGGCGAAGCCGAACTCCTCCGCACCGAGCAGCGCGGCGATCACGACGTCGCGGCCGGTCTTGAGCTGGCCGTCGACCTGGACGACGATGCGGTCGCGTAATCCGTTGAGCAGCAGCGTCTGCTGCGTTTCGGCGAGGCCGAGCTCCCACGGGGCGCCTGCGTGCTTCTGCGACGTCAGCGGCGTCGCGCCGGTGCCGCCGTCGTGGCCGGAGATCAGCACGACGTCGGCGTGTGCCTTGGAGACACCCGCCGCGACAGTGCCGACGCCGTTCTCGCTCACCAGCTTCACGTGCACGCGGGCCTGCGGGTTGGCGTTCTTCAGGTCGTGGATCAGCTGAGCCAGATCCTCGATGGAGTAGATGTCGTGGTGCGGGGGCGGAGAGATCAGGCCGACACCCGGCGTCGAGTGGCGCACCTCGGCCACCCACGGATAGACCTTGTTACCCGGAAGCTGGCCACCCTCACCGGGTTTCGCACCTTGGGCCATCTTGATCTGGATGTCGGTGCAGTTGGTCAGGTAGTGGCTGGTGACGCCGAACCGCGCGGACGCCACCTGCTTGATCGCGCTGCGGCGCCAGTCGCCGTTCTCGTCGTGCTCGAACCGCTTGACGTCCTCGCCGCCCTCACCCGAGTTCGACCTGCCGCCAAGACGATTCATCGCGATCGCCAGTGTCTCGTGCGCCTCGGCGGAGATCGAGCCGTAGCTCATCGCGCCGGTGGAGAACCGTCTGACGATCTCGCTGGCGGGTTCCACCTCGTCCAGCGGTACCGGGGGCCGCACGCCGTCCCTGAACTTGAGCAGACCGCGCAGTGACGCCATCCGCTCGCTCTGGTCGTCGACGAGCTTGGTGTACTCCTTGAAGACCGAGAACTGGCCGGTGCGCGTCGAGTGCTGCAGCTTGAACACCGTGTCCGGGTTGAACAGGTGGTACTCACCCTCACGGCGCCATTGGTATTCGCCGCCGACCTCGAGCTCGCGGTGGGCCCATTCGTCGGGGCGATCCAGGTACGCCAGTGCGTGCCGGGTGGCGACGTCGTCGGCGATGTCGTCGAGCTCGATGCCGCCGACCGGACAGGTCAGGCCGACGAAGTACTCGTCGAGCAGCTTCTGGCTGATGCCGATGGCCTGGAACAGCTGGGCACCGGTGTAGGACGCCAGCGTCGAGATGCCCATCTTGGACATCACTTTCAGCACGCCCTTGCCTGCGGCCTTTACGTAGTTCGCCTTGGCCTTGTCACTGCTGATCCCGGTGATCACTCCGCGGTCGACCATGTCCTCGATCGACTCGAACGCCATGTAGGGGTTGATCGCGGCGGCACCGAAGCCGACCAGACACGCCATGTGGTGCACCTCGCGGGCGTCACCCGCCTCCACGACGAGGCCGACCTGGGTGCGGGTGCGGTCGCGAACCAGATGGTGGTGCACTGTCGAAACACTCAGCAGCGACGGGATCGGCGCCATCGACTCGTCGGATTCACGGTCGGACAGCACGATGATGCGCGCACCGTCCCTGATGGCGGCCGACACCTTCGCCCGGACGTTGTCGAGGGCCTCCTTGAGGCCCTGGCCACCGCGGTTGACCGGATACAGGCAGCGGATCACCGCGGCGCGCATCCCGTGCTTGTGGCCACGGATCTCGTGGTCGGGGTCGACGCACATCAGCTTCGAGAGCTCGGCGTTGCGCAGGATCGGCTGCGTCAGCACGATTTGGCGGCACGACTCGGCGTCCGGGTTGAGCAGGTCGCCCTCCGGCCCGACCGTGCCCTGCAAGCTGGTCACGACCTCTTCGCGGATGGCATCCAGCGGCGGGTTGGTGACCTGGGCGAACAGCTGCTGGAAGTAGTCGTACAGCATCCGCGGCCGCTGCGACAGCACGGCGACGGGCGTATCGGTGCCCATCGAGCCCAGCGCTTCGGCGCCCGTGCGCGCCATCGGCGCGACCAAGAGGTTGAGTTCCTCGTAGGTGTAGCCGAAAATCTGCTGGCGCAACACCACCCGGTGATGGGGCATGCGCACGTAGTCGCCGGGCGGCAGCTCGTCGAGGTGGAACAGTCCGGCGTCGAGCCATTCGCTGTAGGGCTGCTCCGCAGCGAGTTCGGCCTTGATCTCCTCATCGGAGACGATGCGGCCCTGAGCGGTGTCCACCAGGAACATCCGGCCGGGCTGCAGCCGCATCTTCTTCACCACGGTGGACGGGTCGAGGTCGAGCACACCGGCCTCTGACGCCATCACCACCAGTCCGTCGTTGGTGACCCAAATGCGCGACGGCCGAAGACCGTTGCGGTCCAGTACCGCGCCGATCACGGTGCCGTCGGTGAACGACACCGACGCAGGTCCGTCCCACGGCTCCATCAATGACGAGTGGTACTGGTAGAACGCGCGCCGGGCCGGGTCCATCGACTCGTTGCGTTCCCACGCCTCGGGGATCATCATCAGCACCGCGTGCGGCAGACTGCGCCCGCCGAGATGCAGCAGCTCGAGCACCTCGTCGAAGCGCGCGGTGTCGGAGGCGCCGGGCGTGCAGATCGGAACGACCTTGTCGAGGCTGGTGCCGGATCCGAACACATCGGTCTTGATCAGCGCCTCGCGCGCCCGCATCCAGTTTTCGTTGCCGGTGACGGTGTTGATCTCGCCGTTGTGGGCGATGCGCCGGAACGGGTGCGCCAGCGGCCACGACGGGAACGTGTTGGTGGAGAACCGCGAGTGGACGATGCCGAGCGCACTGGTGAGCCGATCATCCTGCAGGTCAAGGTAAAACGCCTTCAGCTGCGGCGTCGTCAGCATGCCCTTGTACACGAATGTCTGGCCGGAAAGGCTTGGGAAATAGACGGTTTCACGCCCGGGGCCATCCTGTCCCGGGCCCTTCGTTCCCAGTTCGTGCTCGGCTCGCTTGCGCACCACGTAGGCGCGCCGTTCCAGGTCCATACCGGACGCGCCCGCGATGAACACCTGCCGGAACGTGGGCATCGCGTCGCGCGCCAACGCCCCGAGCGACGAGTCGTCGGTCGGCACCTCGCGCCAGCCGAGCACGTGGAGGCCCTCGGCCTCGGCGATCTTCTCGACGCTTTCACACGCCGCGGCGGCGTCCTTCGAGGACTGCGGCAAGAATGCAATGCCGGTGGCATAACTGCCGTATTCGGGCAGATCGAATTCGACGACGGCGCGCAGAAACTCGTCGGGGACCTGCAGCAGGATGCCCGCGCCGTCACCGGTGTGCGGCTCGGCGCCTTGCGCACCTCGGTGCTCGAGGTTCAGCAGGGCCGTGATGGCCTTGTCGACGATGTCGCGGCTGCGCCTGCCGTGCATATCGGCCACCATCGCCACGCCACACGCGTCGTGCTCGAACGCGGGGTTGTACAGCCCTTGCCTACGGGGCGCCATTCCCACCTGACCCTTCGTGAAGCTTGCGCAAGGCAGCCGTCGACGACGGCATTAGCCGAACCGGCGGTGGCGGTGCCTTCGTGCAGCACTGAACGACGGCCCTTTTCCACTCGCCACAAGTGGAGAAAACGATATGACAAACGGGGCCTGACATGCCAACTTAGTCGAACCTAACTAAAGGTATCGCGGCGATTTCCGGTACCGGCGACCGGCGCGCAGATAACGAACGAATAAACTTGCCGCAGTTGGTTTTTCGACCTGCCATCGGCCGTTCCGAAGCGGTGCGGGATAGATCACACTGGTAGCCCGTTCATCCATAATGTTTGCTGTGACGAATACCCAAGTGTGTATCCAGCAACGACTTGCTCTCAGCCGTTTGCACAAAGCCTAGCCAGATTCTTAGAGAACCGCCCGGACGCTCGATTCGGGCCTCAGATCCAGCCGCCGAAGCAACTGAGCGTTGAGCGCCACCACCACCGTCGAGACCGACATCAAGATCGCACCCACCGACATTGGCATCACGAAGCCGATCGGAGCCAGCACACCTGCCGCCAATGGGACCGAGATCAGGTTGTAACCCGCTGCCCACCAAAGGTTTTGCTTCATCTTGCGGTACGTCGCCTTGGACAGCGCGATCACCGAAAGCACCGAACGGGGATCGGAGCTCGCCAGAATGACGCCCGCCGACGCGATCGCCACATCGGTGCCCGCGCCGATCGCGATGCCGACGTCGGCCTGGGCCAGCGCGGGCGCGTCGTTGACGCCGTCGCCGACCATCGCCACCTTGAAGCCCTCCCGCTGCAGCGTCGCCACCCTGGCGGATTTGTCTTCGGGCCGTACACCGGCGAAAACCCGGTCGATTCCGAGCTGGCGTGCGACGGAGGTGGCTACGCTCTGCGCGTCCCCTGTGATCATCACCACTTGGATGCCGAGCCGGTGCAGCGCGTCGACCGCCTGACGGGATTCCTCCCGGATCTCATCGGCGAGAGCCAGCGCACCGACCACCTCGCCATCGGCGAGCACGTGCAGGATGATCGCGCCCTCGACTCGCCACCGGTCCACCTCGCGCAGTTCGTGCTGGTCCGCTTCCTCCAGCAGCCGCGGTCCGCCGATGCGGACGGTCCGGCCGTCGACCGTCGCCGTCACGCCGAGAGCAGGGGCTGACACGAAGTCCGCCCAGGCAGGGATCGTCAGGTCGCGCCGTCGCGCCGCGTCGACGATGGCGCGTGCCAACGGGTGCTCGGAATCGGATTCGGCCGCGGCGGCCAGTGCCAGCACCTCCTGCTCGGTGTGACCTCCCGTCGTTGCGATGGCCGTGACCGTCGGTTCGCCCTTCGTCAGCGTGCCGGTCTTGTCGAACAGCACGGCGCCGACGGTGCGCATGCTCTCGAGCGCGAGCCGGTCCTTGATCAGCACGCCACCGCGCGCCGCACGCTCCGTCGCGATGGACACCACCAGCGGGATCGCCAGGCCGAGCGCGTGGGGGCATGCGATCACCAGCACGGTGATGGTCCTGACCACCGCAGCGTCGGGTTGGCCGATGAGGCCCCACACGATCGCGGTGACGATCGCGGCGCCCAGCGCGAACCAGAACAGCCAGCCCGCGGCGATGTCGGCGAGGCGCTGCGCCCGTGAAGAGGAGTTCTGCGCCTCGCTGACAAGGCGTTGAATGCCCGCCAGTGCGGTGTCGTCGCCGACGGCGGTGATCTCGACCCGCACGCCCGAGTCGGTTGCGACGGTGCCTGCGACGACTGTGTCGCCGATGCTGCGGCGCACGGGGCGCGACTCGCCGGTCACCATCGACTCGTCGATTTCGGCCGCACCGTCGACGATGCGGCCGTCGGCGGGCACGCTCCCGCCCGGCCGCACGACGACGACGTCGCCGACCCGCAGGTCGGTCGGCGAGACCGTCTCGGTGCTGTCGCCGATGACGCGCTCGGCCTCATCGGGCAGGAGCGCCGCCAACGAGTCCAGCGCCGACGTCGTCTGCGCGAGCGACCGCATCTCGATCCAGTGACCAAGCAGCATGATCACGATCAGCAGTGCCAGCTCCCACCAAAAGTCCAACTGGTGGTTCAGCACCCCGAGGCTCGCACCCCACGACGAGATGAATGCCACGGTGATCGCCAGGCCGATCAGCAACATCATTCCCGGTGCGCGGGAACGAATTTCGCTGTGCGCCCCGGTCAGGAACGGACGCCCGCCCCAGACGTACATCAGGGTGCCGAGCACCGGCGACACCCACTGCGCGCCGGGAAAGTCGGGCACCTGGTAGCCCAGGATCATCGCGAACATGCCCGACAGCGCTACCGTCGGGATCGCCAGGACCGCCATGACCCAGAACAGTCTGCGGAACGCGGCGACGTGATCACCGTGGCCGCCGTCGCCCGCATGACCTTGGTGCGCGGCGTGGTCGCTGTGCAGGTGGCCTTGCTGATGGGTGACCTCGGTCATGGCGGAAGTATATACCCCCTAGGGGTATATGACGAGGGTCTACACCCGATGGAAACTGTCCAGCACGTGAGAGAGGTGGCGCCGCCACATCGCGTTGTCCGGCCGCGCTCCCCGCAGCCGGCTGCCCTGCACGACGCCGCGCAACGCCCACACCGTGGCCGTGATGTCGGCAGGTGTCAGGTCCCTTCGGATCGCGCCCGCCTCTTGTGCGCGCGCCAGCAGCGCGGCGGTGCGCTGGCGCAGGTCGACGATCAGCGCACGCGGGGCGAGATCGCCCCAGATGGACTCCGTGAGACCCGCCTTGTCCGCGAGTTCGTAGCCGACGGTTTCCAGGAACACGTCAACGCACTTCTCGGGCGGTACTTGCTCGGCAGCCTTGGCCAGGTCGAGCAACCTGCCGAAGAAAGCCGTCAGCACCTCGCGCACCAGTGCGTCCTTGTTTGCGAAGCGTCGATACAGCGTGGCGGGCCCGACGCCCGCGGCGCGTGCGACGTCGTCGAGGTTGGCCGACGTGCCGTGCGTCGCGAATACCTGTTCAGCCGCGGTGAGCAGCCGGTCGCGGTTCATCGAGGCATCGCGCCGCACCGTTTGCCTCCCTTCCCAACGTCGCCGTCGTCACATCTTCGCAGCCGGCGGCAGGAGCTAAGTAATAGTATGGCTATCAGTTAGCGTAGTTTGGGAGATAGAGAAATGACACAACAACCCAAGGAATGCGACGAAACGCCGGTGACCGGTTCGGCACGGGTGCGCCTCGGTCATTCGGACCTGTCAGTGCGGCCGATCGGGCTCGGATGCATGGGCATGTCGCAGTTCTACGGCGCGGCCGATGACGACGCATCGATCGGCACGCTCCGCGCGGGGATCGATCTCGGCGTGAACTTCTTGGACACGTCCGATATCTACGGCGCGGCGGACATCACGTGGGGAGTCGAGATCCGCGGCTTCGGCCACAACGAACAACTCATTGGCACGGCGATCGCTGGGCGACGCGAGAACGTCGTGCTTGCAACCAAATTCGCGGGCCGAATCAACGCGGACCGCACAGGGGTCGCCATCGACGGGCGGCCAGAGTACGCCAAGACGGCGTGCGAAGCGAGCCTGCGCCGGCTCGGCACGGACACGATCGACCTGTACTACTACCACCGGTTGGACCGCAATGTGCCGATCGAGGACACCGTCGGCGCAATGGCTGAGCTCGTCGCCGAAGGCAAGGTCCGCGCCATCGGGCTGAGCGAGGTGGGGCCGGACCTGATCCGCCGCGCGCACGCGGTCCACCCGATCACCGCGCTACAGAGCGAGTACTCGCTGTGGGAGCGACGCGTCGAGGACGGCGTGACCGCCGCCTGCCGCGAACTCGGCATCACGCTGGTTCCGTACAGCCCGTTGGGCCGCTCGGCACTGACAGGCGCGATCAACGGGACGGAGAGCTTCGTGCGCGGTGACATCCGCGCCACCAATCCACGCTTCTCAGCCGAGAACCTCAAGACGAATCTGCAACCGGTCGAGACCTTGAAGGCCATGGCGGAAGACAAGGGCTGCAGCCCGGCTCAGCTCGCGCTCGCCTGGCTGTTGGCACAACCGCTCGATGTCGTGCCGATTCCCGGCACCAGGCGGGTTGAACGGCTCCGGGAGAACGCGGCGGCCACCAGCGTCGCGATCAGTGCCGACGAGACCGCGTTCCTTGCGGAGGTCTTCCGGCCAGGGATCATCGTCGGCGACCGGTATGCACCCGAGCATGCCCAGACCGTCGCGGACGACGCCCCGTCCCGTCAGCCCTGATAGTCGACCCCGAATCCCGTTACGAGGGAACCGCTTTGTGGGTCGGTCACAACAGCGGCGTGGCCGAGGCACGAGCGGTCGGCAGAGACGGCCAGCCGGCGATCATCGCCCGCGTCACCGCTTACCTCGGATAACATCCGCTGCATGCCCGAGGCTCGTAAGACGAATGGCGGTCTCGGCGGTTTCATTCGGCGTTCCGGCTACCTGCGCAAGTGGCTGATCCTCGGCGTCTCGATCGGCGTCATCGCCGGTTTGGGAGCCGTCGTCTTCTATCTAGCGCTCGATTACGCGGGCCGGTTCTTCCTCGGTTATCTGGCCGGCTACGACATTCCCAAACCGATCGGTGACGGCGGCGACGCGGGCTCGCCCGGCTTCGACCGTCCGTGGGCGATCCCGTTGGTGGCCTTCGGCGGTGCACTTGTGTCGGCGTGGCTGGTCGCCAAGTTCGCACCCGAGGCCGAGGGACACGGCACCGACAGCGCGATCGAAGCCGTACACACCAACCCACGCGCCATCCGGGCGCGCGCGATAGTGGTCAAGACCATCGCCAGCGCTGTGACGATCGGCTCCGGCGGGTCGGGCGGACGGGAGGGGCCGGCGGCACAGATCTCGGCCGGCTTCGGTTCGTTGCTGACCCGCAGGCTCGACCTTTCCGACGAGGACGGCCGCGTTGCCGTCTCGATCGGGCATCGGTTCGGGCATCGGCGCGATCTTCGGTGCCCCGCTGGGCGGCGCGGTGCTGGCGGCCTCGATCGTCTACCGGGAGGACTTCGATTACCGCTCGCTGATTCCTGGGTTCATCACCTCCGCCACCGCCTACGCGATCTACGGGTCGATCCTCGGCTTCGAGCCGCTGTTCGGCTTCATCGCGCCCGACTATCGCTTCGACGCCGTGGCAACTGATCTGGTTCCTGGTGATCGGAATCATCGCTGCGGCAATCGGATATCTCTACGCGCGGACGTTCTACGGCAACAGTCGAGCTCACGCACCGGCTGCCTGGCGGCTCGGTGCTCAAGCCGGCGATCGGCGGTCTTGCTGGTCGGCCTGCTGGCACTGGTGATCCCGCAGATCCTGTCCAGTGGTTACGGCTGGGCGCAGAAGGCGGCCGCCACCGAAACGCTGATGGCCATCCCGCTGTGGATCGTGCTGATCCTGCCGATCGCGAAGATCGTTGCCACCTCGCTGTCGATCGGCACCGGGGGGTCCGGCGGAATCTTCGGGCCGGGCATCGTGATCGGCGGGTTCGTCGGCGCAGCCATCTGGCGTCTCGCGGACGTCGCAGGCACCGCCCGGAATACCGGACAGCCCGGCGTTTTCGTGGTCGCCGGGATGATGGCGTGCTTCGGCAGTGTCGCGCACGCGCCGCTCGCGGTGATGATCATGGTGGCGGAGATGACCGGCTCGTTCTCCGTCATACCCGGCGCGATGGTTTCGGTCGGCATCGCCTATCTGCTCATCACGCGCTCGACCGTGTCGATCTACCGGGCGCAGCGGCTCGACCGCGAAACGGCCATGGGCGAAAGGTAAGTGATCGCGCCGTGACGAGCACGGCCCGATCACGCTGACGTCGCGACAATTTCTATACCGCCACGATTTGGCTACGACGGCCCCGTCATCACCTCTCACGTGAAACTCTCGCCACTAGAGCGGCACGTCCAAGAAGGAGCAAACCTATGCGCGAGCCGACAATGATGCACCGATTAGCAGCCGAATTCATCGGGACATTCTGGTTGGTGTTCGGCGGCTGCGGCAGCGCAGTGTTCGCCGCGAAATTCACCTCCGGCGATACCTCGCTAGGAATCGGTTTCCTCGGCGTCGCGTTGGCGTTCGGTCTCACCGTGCTCACCGGTGTGTACGCGTTCGGCACCATCTCGGGAGGTCACTTCAACCCCGCAGTCACGCTGGGTGCGGCCCTGGCCCGACGGGTGGAGTGGAAGGCGTTGCCGCCCTACTGGATTACGCAGGTAATCGCTGGTCTGGTGGCAGGCATGTTGATTTACGTTGTAGCCAAAGGCCAAGAGGGCTGGACCGCGACGGGGAACATGGCCGCCAACGGGTTTGGCGACCACTCCCCCGGCGGCTACTCGCTCTGGGCCGTCATCATCGCCGAGGTGGTTCTGACCTTCATCTTCCTGTTGGTCATCCTGGGCTCGACCGACGATCGCGCACCGAAAGGCTTCGCAGGCTTGTCAATCGGCCTGACTCTGACCCTGATCCACCTGATCTCGATTCCGATCTCGAACACATCCGTCAACCCCGCGCGGTCCACCGGCGTCGCATTCTTCAACGGCGAGGGCGCACCGGCGCAGCTATGGGTGTTCTGGCTCGCACCACTGGTCGGCGCGGCGATCGCGGGCGTCGCCTATCCGTACTTGTTCGGCCGCAACGAAGAACTGGCCGACAGGCCAGTGCGCGACGACACCCTCGAGGAGTCGACCCCTACTTGACGGGCGCCTTTTTCTTTGCAGCCGCTGCTGCGGCCTTCTCGGTCTTGGCGCCCTTGCTTGCGCAGTTGACCACCGGAATTCTCGAGGTGCGCGCGGACGAACCACTGGAACTTCTCGAGTTCGGCCGCGTGGCCGATCAAAATGTCCTGCGTGACAGGGTCCGGCTCTTCGGTCTCCTCGATGTTTCGCCGGGTGTCCTCGACGACGCCGTCATACACCAGGTCAAGGGCGGCGAGGTGGGCCTGGACAGTATCGCGTTCCAGCGAATAGTCGTCCCATGACCGGTCGCTGATGATGGCGCCGGGCGTGC
Source organism: uncultured Actinomycetota bacterium (assembly GCA_963848855.1). Taxonomy (GTDB): domain Bacteria; phylum Actinomycetota; class Actinomycetes; order Mycobacteriales; family Mycobacteriaceae; genus Mycobacterium. Next base: position 802,039 of record CAWKFL010000012.1, on the reverse strand, counting down.
CCTTCGGCGAGAAGCCCAGTGTGGCGATGCGCTCAGCCACCTCGTCGGCGTAACCACGCACGAGTTCGACCTGCGGATCGATCATTTCGTGCACGCCGATGAAATTGGGCCCAACCACGTTCCAGTGAACGTGCTTCAACGTCAAGTGGAGATCGTTGTACCGCTGAGCTGCTTTTGCAGGATCTCGGCAACCTGCGCCGCCTGCTTGTCGGTCATGCCGGGGATGGTGAACTCAGACATCAATAAACTCCTTCAATCCCAAACGGTCTCCACCGACGTCTACCCGTGGACGTGCGGCATAAACACGGCTAAAGAGCGCGCAGTCTGGGAATCGCCTGCCGAGGGGCGACCCGCGGTGCATGCACAGGCCCGGTGACCTCGAGTAGCCGGACGGCGCGGTAGCGATGTGGTCGCAGCGGCTCGAGCAGTTCCAGCATCGCCGGATCGTCCATTTCGTGGCCCAGCAGCCGCCACCCCACCATCTTCGCCAAGTGGAAGTCACCGACCGACAGCGCGTCCGCATCACCGAAAGCGCGTTGCGCGGTCTCGGCGGCCGTCCATACCCCGACGCCGGGAAGCGACATCATCGCCGCACGGGCCTGCTCCGGCGTACGGCCGCACAATCGCTCGAGCGAGTCGGCGCGCTGTGCGCAACCGACGATGGTGCGGGCGCGGCCGGGGTCGACGTTGGCGAGATGGAACTCCCACGACGGCACGCGCCGCCACACCTCGGCGGACGGGGGCACCCGCATGTGGGCAGGCGCGGGACCTGGAGCGGGCGACCCGTACTTGGTCACCAACTTGCGCCACGCGCGTCGCGCGTCCATGCCGTAGACCCGCTGCTCGAGCACAGCGGGGACCAACGCCTCCAGCACGCGACCGGTCCGCCCGAGGCGCAGATGCGGCATGCGTTGGTGGACCGCGGCGATGGTCGGTTCGACGGGAGCAAATCCCGTCGCATCGTCATCGGCGCCCAACTGAGCGGGCAGCGTTTCGGCGAATTCCGCTGCGCCGCTGCCCCACGCCTCACAGTCGACGACGTTGGGTGCGGACTTCGTGAGCCGTGCGGTCACCTCTCCGCTGCGCATCAAACTGGTGCGCCATATCGCGCCATCGGCACCGTTGAAAAAGCACGGGTCGGAACTGCCTCGTCGCAGCGGGGACAGCGTCAGACCGGGACTGACGGGGCCGTCGAAAACCACCTGGCTGTCGACGCTGCCCGAGCTGTGCACCGCCCCAGGTTATGCGACGCTGACGTCGGCCTTGTCCGGATAGAACGCGACGTGACCGGCGATCCGACCGACGGCCGGATACGGCTTCTCGTATGTCCAGATCGCGTCCTCGACGGTGCCGCCGTCAGAGGTGACGACGTGGTAGTAGCTCGCCTCGCCCTTGAACGGGCAATAGGTCTCGGTGCCGCTCGGTCTCAACTTGTCGGCCACCACGTGGGCCAGGGGGATGTACTGCACCGCGGGATAGGTGGACTCCTGCAGTGTCAGCGCATCGTCGGTTTCGGCCACCACCTCGCCGTTGACCCGCACAGTCACGTGCTTGCCTGTGGGCTCGACGGTGATCGGATGGGCGTCGGTGGGCTCGAGAACGGGTCGATCACTCATGACATCAGCAACACTACGCCGCAGGCCATTTCTTCCGCTCGCCCGACGATTCGCCTGATCCCAGAGGCCGCGGGTGTGGTGACCCGGGACACGGTTGACCGACTGTATCGGCGAAATTCACACTCCCTCATCGGCATTCGCGACTGACCCGCAGTCCCGCCACGCCGATAGGCTCTGGCCCGTGCCGAAAGCGATTTCTCGGCGCTCGGCCCTTCGCCGCGCGCTCCTGGTGCCGCTCGGTGCGGCGCTCAGCGGCGGTGCGCTCGTCGCGACGAGCCCGGGGCCCGGCGCCATCGGACGGGCCACCACCGGGCTGTTACGCCGCCGACCGAACCTCACGCACGGGATAGCCGCAGGCGACGCCCACGCGGACGGTGCGCTGGTGTGGGCAAGGTCCGATGTGCCGGCCACCATGATCGTCGAGACGGCCGCCACAGAGCGTTTCCCCAACCCGGTCACGGTGCGCGGTCCACTGCTCACCCCCGATACCGACGGCACCGGGCGGGTCCGTATCACCGGGCTGGAACCCGGCAGGCAGGTGCACTACCGGGTCACGCTCGAGGGCGACGACGGTGCCCGCGGCGAACCGCTGACCGGGGTATTCACCACCGCGCCGGTCGCCCCTGCCGACGTGAAGTTCCTCTGGTCCGGCGACGTCGTCGGGCAGGGCTGGGGAATCAACGCCGATACCGGCGGAATGACGGTGTGGTCGGTGATGGCCGACCGCAACCCGGACTTCTTCATCCACTCCGGTGACGCCATCTACGCCGACAACCCGGTCGCGGCCACCCAGAAGCAGAACGATGGCCGCACCTACCGCAATGTCACCGCGCCCGGCAAGGCTCAGGCGGCGCAGACGCTCGACCAGTTCAGGGGCAACTACCAGTACAACCTCACCGATCACAACTATCGGCGGTTCAACTCGGAGGTCGCCCAGTACATCCAGTGGGACGACCATGAAACGCTCAACAACTGGTATCCGGGTGAGAACCTGGCCGGTCAGAATCGCGCGGGTTACAGCCAGACGGATGTGGACACGCTGGCCGGGTTCGCCTTCAAGGCCTTCAGTGAATGGCAGCCGATCGATGTACGCGAGTCCGCGGACGGCCGGGTGTACCGCACGGTGAGCTACGGGCCGCTGCTGGACGTGTTCATGCTGGACATGCGCAGCTACAAGAACCCCAATCCCGACAACTGGTCGCCGTTCGACAACGGCGGCATTCTCGGTGCGCAGCAGTCACAGTGGCTGATCGATTCACTACGCAGTTCGACCGCCACGTGGAAGGTCATCGCCAACGACCTTCCACTGGGCATCGTGGTGCGGGATGCGATGACCGATCCACCCGTCGGTGGAAAGTCCATGGAGGCGGTAGCCCAGGGCGATCCGGGTGCGCCGCTCGGCCGGGAGATCGAGTTCGCGCGAATCCTCAACGCCACCAAGGACGTTCGCAACATGGTGTTTCTCACCACCGATGTGCACTACTCGGCCGCGATCTCGTATCACCCCGACCGTGCGGCGTACCAGGAGTTCAGCCCGTTCTGGGAGTTCGTCTCCGGTCCACTCAACGCGGGTGCGTTCCCGCAGAGCCCGCTCGACCCGACGTTCGGGGCGCAATACGAGTTCGTGCACGCTCCCACCGAACCGAACGTCTCGCCGGCCGAGGGGTTTCAGCACTTCGGCGAGATCCGTATCGACAAGGACTCGAAAGCGATGACCGTCAACCTGTGTGAGAGCACCGGAAAGACGCTGTGGTCCAGAGATTTCCCCGCGGCTTGAGCCGGTAGCTGTCGGGCGCTTTTCAGCAAATCGGGCCGACCACCGGCGTTACGATTCGCCGCATGACTGATTCGGCTGAGGCCTCCGCGCAGGCCGAAGTGACCATCGGCGCCGACGCCGCCACGGTGTACCAAATGATCACAGACTTACCGACGTTGGCGGCGCTGGCTGAGGAAGCGCAGGCGATGACCTGGCGCAAGGGCGACGGCGTGCGGCCCGGGGCGGTTTTCAAGGGGCACAACCGCAATGGCGTATTCCGCTGGAGCACTACGTGCACGATAACCGACGCCGATCCCGGCCAACTGTTCGCCTTTGATGTGCGCTACTTCGGCGTGCCGGTCGCGCCGTGGCGCTACGACATCGCCACCGAGGAGAGCGGTTGTCGCGTGATCGAGCGGACGTGGGACCGCAGACCCGCCTGGTTCAGCAAGACCGCGTGGGTCGGCACGGGCGTCAAGGACCGCGACGCGGCCAACGCCGAACACATCAAGGTGACGCTGGCGCGGCTGAAGGCGAAGGCCGAAGGCTAGCCGATCTGGGTGAGGGTCAGCACGTTGCCTTCGCTGTCCTTGAACCAGGCCGCGCGGCCAACCGGCGTGCGCGCAACGCCATTCTGGGTGCGCAGATCCGACTGATCGTAGTCCTCGAAGCGCACCCCTCGTCTGCGCAGCTCTGTCATCTCTGCCTTCAAATCATCGACTCGCCACGCGGTGAGCTGGTGCTCGACCGCGCCTGCCTCATCGGAGCGGAAAGGCAAGAGTGACTGACCCGAACCGGTGCGGTATGCCAGCGCTTCGCCCGCGACCTCGTGGATTGGCGCGAGACCGAGCTTTTCGTCGTACCAGTGTCGCGCCCGCTCGACATCACTGACCGGAATCGTCACGGTCATCGGTTGGTCGGTGAGCATGGAACCTCCTCTCATCAGTCGGCTACCCGAACTGGCTGCAGGCCATACGGCGACACCCTGTCCTTCATTCGGATGACACGGATTTCATCAGTCCGATCGTTCGAATGCGCTCTGCCGCGACGCCGGCGCCGACCGCAGGCTCATATGCATGACAAACACCACTCTCACCCACCCCACCACCCAGTCACATCCCAAGCTCGCCATCGGCCGTACCGCGGCTGCGAAATATGCGGTCGAGGCAATCGGAACGTTCTGCCTGGTGTTCACTATCGGCGCCAGTCTGCGCAGCGGCAGCCCGCTGGCTCCGCTGTCCATGCGCCGGGCTGATGGCGATGATCTACGCCGGCGCCGCGGTGACGATGGCGGCGCTGGCGTCGCGCATCGATCTGCCCGAGGCCGTCGGCTACTGGACCGCACAGGTCGGCGCGGGACTGATCTCCGCGGCGGTCGTCGGCGCAACGGTGCTGGCGGGCGCCGTTGCTGTCGGCGGCATCTCGGGCGGTGCCTTCAACCCCGCTGTGGTTTTCGCGGGCGCAGCGATGGGCATGTTCGCGGTGCCGACGCTGTGGGTCTACCTGGTGGCGCAGATGGCCGCCGCTGTCGCTGCCGGGTTCGTGTTCCGGATCGTGAACCGCGACGACGTCTAACTGTCCAATCGATCGCCGACAGCTCTTCCCTGACGAGGAAGGGCCGTTCGGTGTTTGTGTTCGGATGGTGTAATCGCCACATGCCCAGCCTGGACCGCCACGGCGCGGTGTTTGTTCTGACTCTCGGCGACGATGAGAACCGTTTCCATCCGGACAGATTGGTTTCGGTCAACGCCGCGCTCGACGAAGTGGAGGCGGCAGAGGGACCCAAGGCGGTGGTCACGACCGGCGAGGGCAAGTTCTATTCCAATGGACTCGATCTCGACTACATGGCGTCGAACGCGGACGCGGCCGAATCGAATCTGGCCGAGGTACACCGGTTGTTCGCGCGGGTGCTCGCGTTTCCCGCGCCGATCGTCGCGGCCGTGCAAGGCCATGCCTTCGCTGCGGGGGCCATGCTTGCTGTCGCGCACGACCTGATCGTGATGCGGGCCGATCGAGGCTATTTCTGCCTGCCCGAGGTCGATCTCGGTATCCCGTTCACCGCGGGGATGAGCGCGCTGATCCGGTCGCGCCTGCCGATCTCGACCGCGCACGAGGCGATGACGACCGCGCGCCGCTACGGCGGGGAGGATGCCAAAGAGGCGGGCATCGTCGCAGGCACCGGAGGCGAGGGTGAAGTGCTCGACATCGCCATCTCGCGGGCCGAGGAACGCGCCGCAAAGGCAGGCCCGGTGTTCGGTGCGATCAAGGCCCGGCTGTACGCCGAGGTCATCACCGAGCTGACGGGTCCCTGACCGGACTTGTCGGACCTCAGGCGCAGGCTGTCCGTAACTCCGACAGGAAGGTACGGCTGTCATGTGCTGGTTGTGCGACCACCGCGATGCGTCGACGCAGGATTATTTCGAGGTGCTGGCCGACAAGATGCGTAAGCACGGCTGGGCGGTGCAATACGTCGAGGACGACCGTGTCCCGTTCGCGTACACGGTCGGCTTACATGACTGCGGCCTGCCTGAGCTCCTGGTCACCGGTGTCTCGCAGCAGCGGGCGACTCGGCTGCTGAACGCCGTCGCCGGGGATGCCATGCGCGGCCGCACTTTGACGCCCGGTGAGCAGATCACACTTCCGACAGGACCGTCCGTCGAGATCGTCGAGGTCGACCACCCCGACGCGCACATGGGGTGGGCGGTGGCGTTCGGCGGTCCCGACGTCCGGGCCATGCAGTTGGTGTGGGCCGACGGTCGGGGCCGCTGGCCATGGGCCCCTGGTTTCTGTGACGGCCGAACCAGGCAGCCGGTTCTCGGGGTGCGGCAACGAGCCGCCTGATTCCCCCAATCGGGGGACACACGATTCATCCTGTTCATCGACTGATCGCCGTACATACATCGCGGGTCGAGCCGGGCATTCTTATGTCATCGCCGGAAGACACCGGCAAGACAGACGAAAAGCCAACTCACACAGGAGAATTCGAAATGTCCCCCTTCGCCCGCTACCTCGCCATCTTCTTCTTCCTGCCCGCAGGCATCATCGGCGCCGCGGCCCTCGGCTCGGCAGGCATGGCCAACGCGGCGACGGCGGCATCCGCTTCGCAGCCGGGCGTCGTCCTCGCCCCGCCGACGGTCAAGGCGCACCCCGCTCCCGACGCCAAGCCCGGCTATCTCTGGCACCACGGGGTCTACCACCTCGCCGACCTGCAGCCCAGCTACACCCGGTGACCCCACTACCGATGGCCCTCCCCCAAGGGAGGGCCATCGTCGTGTTCTAGAACGCGTAGCGGTGGTACTGCGCCATGTAGCGCAGCGCAGGCACGGGCTTCATCAGTGCGGCCATCACGCGGTATCCCCACGCCACGTCGGCGAATGTCGCCGAGTCGAACGGCGACACCCAGGAGAGCAGCCGCACACCGGGAACCGCGTCGACGATGTCGTCGGGGCCGTTGATCCCCCAGTGCAGCGTCGCGCCTGCGCGACGCACCACAGCGTTCAGCCACTGCGACTTGATGCCCAGCCGGTTGAACGCGTCGAATTGCAACTCACCGGATGGCGCGTGCTCGACGACCCGACGCAGAAGTGCGACGCCGTCGTCGGGGGTCAGGTACATCGTCAGGCCCTCGCCGATCATCAGCGTCGGCCGACCAGTCGGGATCTCGGCGAACCAACTCGCGTCGGTCACCGATGCGGCGATCACGTGGTAGTGGGGACGCGTCGGGTAGAGCTGGCGGCGCAGGTGGATGACGTCGGGATAGTCGATGTCGTACCACTCGACGCCAGGGCCAGGGTCAAGCCGGAAGGCGCGTGCATCCAATCCACAGCCCAGGTGCAACACGACGGCGTCGGGGTTGACCGCGAGGAATTGGCGCACCCAACCGTCGAAATGCGCTGACCGTGTCGTCACCGACGGCGAATTGCCGGGCGTGATCGCCGTCCTGCGCCAGTCGTAGTCGATGCGTTCCACGATTTCCTTTGCGAACCGGTCACCCAGGATCGGCTTTTCCAGGTCGGCGTCGAGCGCCTTCGCGTAGAAGGTCGCAAGCATCGTCTGCGGTGCGCCGCTGAGATCTACGTGCAGTTTCTCGGTCACGCCATCCGAGGCTAATCGCGCGGTAACCGAACAAGCCAGTCGCTGAACGCCCTTCGGCGTGCCGTTCAACTAGGTCGCTTTGCTTTTCCGCCTGGCATCTCGCAGGCCGGCCCAGAATCGGGCGGCCTCGCGGATCGATTCCTCGACGGGCCTTGGCTGCCATCCCAATTCGCGAACGGCCTTGATGTGATCGATCGGCGCCTCTGCGCGCATCAGCCGCATCGAATCCAACGAGAGCCGTTCGTCGGTGCCGCGCAGCTTCGCCTTCACCGTGCCGACGGTGGCAAGCGCCCACGCGACCGGCAGCGGGATCGACTTCGTGGGCTGCGGCGCTCCCGCCGCCTCTGCCGCGATGCGGATCACCTCGGCGTTGGTGATCATCTTCTCCGAGATCAGGTACCGCTCGCCGACGCGTCCCTTCTCGGCGGCCAGGATCAGGGCGCGCGCCGCGTCGGTGACGCCGACGGCTTCGAGCTCTATGCCGCGCAAAACGAACGGGATCTTGCCGAACGCGGCCCCCGCGATGATCGCCCCATGCGGGGTGCGGCCCCAGTCGCCGCTGCCGTAGGTCGTCGACACACACATCGCCACGGCGGGCACGCCGTGCTCCCTCGCGTACTCCAGCACGATGTTCTCCGCCTGCACCCGGGACCGCACGTACGCCGTCAGGCCGCGATCGGAGACGATGTCGTCCTCGGTGGCCACGCGGCCGCGGCGGCGGCCGACCGTCGCGTAACTGCTGGTGTAGACGAATCGTCGCAGCCCGGCGTCCTTCGCGATCTCGAGCACGTTGCGGGTGCCGTCCACGTTCGTGCGGAACAGCGGTGACGGGTCACGTAGCCACCCGCGGGTGTCGACGACGCAGTAGTAGACGTCATCGCAGTCGGCCATCGCTTCGCGCAAGGTGTCGGTGTCCCAGATATCGGCGGTGAACCGTGTGACGGCCAGATCGTCGATGCCGACTGTATTCGCGTTCGGCCGCACCATGATCCGCACATCGTGGCCGTCGGCCACGAGCTGCCGAGTGACGTGGCTGCCCAGGAAGCCGTTGGCGCCGATGACGAGTCTGGGCTTCACTTCTCGCCTCCGAACTGCCGCATCCAGCCGGTCGCCTCATCGGGCAGCGTGCCCAATTCCTGCGCCTTGCGGCACCACTTGACCGTTGCCTTGACGAACCGCAGCGGGTTGTAGATGTCCTCCTGGCGGCACCACAGCCCGTCGCCCGCGTAGGTGAGGATCGAGATGTTGGTTGCGCTGATGACCGTGCCATCGCCCGGGTCGCGCATCGGGTTGTCGAGTTCGCAGATGATCCGCCCCGTCGGCTCGTCGATCACCGACCACAGCGACGGGAACGATGTCATGTGGCTGCCGGGAAAGGTCTCCATCGTCTTCCATATCCAGGCGCGGACCTCTTCGCGGCCCCTCATCGTGCCCGCCCCGTGCTCGACGTATTCGATCTCGGGCGCGTACTGCTCGACCCACGGATCCCAGTCCCTCGTCTGGGCGGCGCGGTCCACCGTCTCCTCGAAGTTCTCGAACGCCGCCGCCAGCTCGGCACGGGTGAACGTCTTGCTCGTCACCCGCAAACTAGAACACGTTCTACCGCGGTTTGTCGAGGGCGGTCAGAAGACGCTGAGCACTTCGCGGTCGCCGACGGGACTCTGCAACGGCACCTCGAGGGTGCCGACTAGGGCGAGCATGATGCAGGCGCGCCGACGGCCTCGGGCAGCGTGCCGCCCCGTAGTTCGACGTCGACGCTTTCCGCGGTCTCGGTGACGGTCGCGTGCACGCCGAAGCATTCGGGTGTGCCGGTGCTGAAGTGCACCGCAACCGCATGATCGTTCCCGACGCGGTTCCACGACTCGGCCTGTACCGGATGCTGGTCGACGATCGAGGGGTTGTCGGTGAAAACGTAGCGCCCGTCGGCCGGCCGCTCAGGAAGCACCACGGTTTCCGCCGAGGCCTCGGGCCCAGTCCAGCAGGCGAGCACGACACTGGCAGAGACGGCAGCAACGGCGAAACGCATCACACATCCGTAATCTCGGCGAGGAACACCAGCGTTACGCAAACGGTTATACAGGCACTATGACCAAGCAGTTCAACAAGAATCCGGCCGCCGTCGACGCCCTGTCCCCCGAGCAGTACAACGTGACGCAGCGCAACGGCACAGAGCGGCCCTTCACCGGCGAGTACTGGGACAACCACGAGCCGGGCATCTACGTCGATGTGGTCTCCGGCGAGCCGCTGTTCGCATCGGTCGACAAATTCGACAGCGGAAGCGGCTGGCCGAGCTTCACACGGCCGATCGACACGGACAACATCATCGAGAAGCGCGACTTCTCGCACCTGATGATCCGCACCGAGGTGCGTTCGGCCCATGGCGACAGCCACCTCGGACACCTGTTCAATGACGGTCCGCGGTCTGAAGGCGGGTTGCGCTACTGCATCAACTCCGCTTCGCTGAGATTCATCCACCTCGATGATCTCGAGGCCGAGGGCTACGGCGAGTACAAGAAGCTCTTCACCACCGAGGAGGCGCAGGCATGAGCGACTACGAGACGAATAAGGCCATCCTGGCAGGCGGCTGCTTCTGGGGCATGCAGGACTTGATCCGCAGGCTCCCCGGTGTGGCGAGTACTCGGGTCGGCTATACCGGCGGCGAGAACGCCAACGCCACCTATCGCAATCACCCCGGCCACGCCGAGGCGATCGAGATCGTCTACGACCCCGCGCAGACCGACTACCGCGCGCTGCTGGAGTTCTTCTTCCAGATCCACGATCCGACAACGCGCAACCGTCAGGGCAACGACGTCGGCACCAGCTATCGGTCGGCGATCTTCTATGAAGACGACGAGCAGAAGCGTGTCGCTCTCGACACCATCGCCGACGTCGACGCGTCCGGCCTCTGGCCGGGCAAGGTTGTCACCGAGGTCACCCCTGCGAGTGACTTCTGGGAAGCCGAGCCGGAGCACCAGGACTATCTGGAGCGCTACCCAAACGGTTACACCTGTCACTTCCCGCGCCCTGGCTGGGAGCTGCCGAAGCGCGAGACGCAGCAAGCCTGATCAGGCCGCTGTTCGCCTGCGCCGCACGGTGACGAGGCCGCCGTCTTTGGGCGTGAACGCGATGCCCCGGAAATGGATCTTCTCATCCGGGGCATCGTCGGTCTCGATCACGAACTGCCGCAACGCCGTTCGCAACACCACGTCCATCTCGACGTTCGCGAACGCGGCGCCGATGCAGCGCCTGGTCCCTCCACCGAATGCCGCCCACGCCGTCGGCGGCCGGTTGCCGACGAAGCGGTACGGATCGAAACGCTCGGGATCGGGGAACACATCCGGATTGCTGTGCAGGTTGCCCAAGGCCATCAGCACGGTGTAGCCGTGCGGAATCCGCCATTCGCCGAGATCGAAATGCGGCGCCACGACGTGGCGGCCAGCCGAGTCGATCACCGTCCGGTTGCGCTGCAACTCGACGATGGTGGCCTGACGGAGCTCGTTGCGGCCTTCGTCGTTCTCCTCGACGAGTTCGGCGAGCACGTCGGGATGGCGGCGCAGCCGCTCGAATGCCCAACCGAGCGTCGAGGCAGTGGTCTCGTGGCCCGCACCGAGCAGCGTCAACAACTCGTCGGACACGTCCTGCCGCGACATCGGACTGCCGTCGTCGTACGTGCTGCGCAGTAGGAGCGCGAGTATGTCGGTGCGCTCGTCGAGGTTCCGGTCGGCCATGGCCTTGTCGATCAGCGCGAAGACTGTTCGGTCGAAGTTGCGGCGGAACTCCGCAAGCCTGCCCCACGGGCTGCGGCGGCCGAAAGTGACCGGCGGCTCGGGCAGGGTCGCCATCCGCGAGCCGAGCTTCGCCCACGGCGGAATGATCTCGCGGAGGTAGTCGAGTTCGGCGCCATCGGCCCCGAATACGGTGCGCAGGATGACGTTCAGCGTGATCCGGTTCATCGGTTCGAGCGTCCGGAACTCGACACCCTCGGGCCACGTCGCGGTCTCGCGCAGCGTTTCCTCTTCGATGACCTGTTCGTAGTTCTTGATGCTCTGGCCGTGGAACGGCGGGGCGAGGAGCTTGCGGCGTCTGCGGTGTTCGGCGCCGTCGAGCGCGAATACCGATCCCGGCCCGAAGATCCTGCTGAGGTTGGGCTGCACATTGATCAGGTCGTCCGTGCTCGCGAGGAACACCCCGCGCACCAGCTCGGGGTCCGCGACGGCCACGGTGCGGCCGAAGAACGGCACGTTGATGGCGAAGACAGGGCCGTAGCGCTTCACCGCGGTTCGCATCGCCCAGCGGCGAAAGCCGGAAAACAGCAGGCCCTGAACGGCCTTCGGCAGGCGCACGGCGGGCGGCATTTTGCCCGGTGTTGACGGGGCTTGCGTGTTGGCTATCAGTGCCTGATTCATCGGTGAATCACTCCCAGCCTTTTCCCTGGTACTTCGATGTACCGCGGGTGTGTGTAGTACGGTACCGCTTAGTACCGGGCACGCGCAAGTGTCTGTAGGAGGCGATATGACGACAGCGCTCAACACGCCTGCGCGCGGCTCGCGTTCCGGCGACGCCGCCGATCCGTTCCGCGGCCGGTTGCTCGACGGACTGGCCGCATCGATCAATGAGCGCGGCTACCGAGACACCACCGTCGCCGACATCGTCCGGCATGCCCGTACGTCGAAGCGCACTTTCTACGAGCAGTTCGCGAGCAAGGAAGAGTGCCTGATCGAACTGCTGCGCAAGAACAACGAGGACCTGATCGCCAACATCCGCGCGGCCGTCGACACCGAGGCCGAATGGCAGGACCAGATCGCCCATGCCGCAGGCGCGTACGTCGACCACATCGCGTCGCGGCCGGCGATCACGCTGAGTTGGATCCGGGAGGCTCCCGCACTCGGTGCGGTGGCCCGTCCGCTGCACCGGTTGGCCATGGAGCAGCTCACAGACATGCTCGTGGACCTCACCGACAGCCCAGGCTTCCGTCGCGCGAATCTGTCGCCGATCTCGCGGCCGCTGGCGCTGATCCTGCTGGGTGGCTTGCGTGAGCTGACCGCCCTGTTCGTCGAGGACGGTCGCGACGTGCAGGGCATCATCGAGCCGGCCATCACGGCGGCCAACGCGATCCTCGGACCGAGCGGCGGCTAGCTCAGCATCAACCGCGCCGATTTCTCCAGCCGCGCAGCGATTTCTGCGTACGACGAATAGCCCATGCCTGCGCGCACCAGCGCGCCGGAGTACAGCATCTCCAGAGCGTCGATGACGTCCGGGTCGGTGTCTGGCCCCAGCGCGGCGGCCAACCGGTCGCGGATGTCGCGGCCGATGCGCAGCCGCAACACCTCGACATCGGGATCCTTGCCCAGCAGCGCATTGGTCACCGCACCCGCGAAGTCGGGCTCGTCGGCGACCAGCAGCGCGATGTGTCGCAACACCTCGCATACCCGGGCAGCCGGCTCGTCGGATTCGTGCACTGCGGGCGGTGATGCGGCGAGCCTGCGCCAGAACACCTCCGCGACGAGGTGCTCCTTGGACGAGAAATAGGTGTACGCGGTGGCCGCGCCGACACCGGCCTCTGCGGCCACTCGCCGCACCGTCAGACCGGCAAATCCGTCACGACACAGGAGATCTAGCGCGGCACGGCCGAGGCGATCAACGGTGTCGGCCTGCTTGGCGGTGAGACGGCGCCGAGTCGACTCCAGGGTCGGATCGGACACATGTCCGGACGCTACTACAACTGCCAACTACCAGCAACGGTAGGTTAGACGGCGATGAGTCAGACCGAAGAACTATTCGCCCTCGCCGAACAGGTCACGGGCTTCATGCCCGCTGACGAAGGCCGCACGCTGTACGACACGGCGATGCGGTATCTGGGCAACGGCGTTGCCGTGGAAATCGGAACGTACTGCGGCAAATCCACTGTGCTGCTGGGCGCGGCCGCGCAGGAGACAGGCGGCGTGATTTACACGATCGACCACCACCACGGATCGGAGGAGCACCAGCCGGGCTGGGAGTATCACGATGAGTCGATGGTCGATACGGTTACCGGCTTCTTCGACACGCTCCCGACGCTGCGGCACACGCTGGACGCCGCCGGCCTCGACAACCATGTCGTGGCCATCGTCGGCAGGTCACCGGTTGTCGTACGGGGTTGGCGAACCCCATTGCGGTTCTTGTTCATCGACGGCGGGCACACGGAAGAAGCCGCGCAGCGCGACTTCGACGGCTGGGCCAGGTGGGTGGAGACCGGAGGGGCGCTGGTCATCCACGACGTGTTCACGGACCCTGACGACGGCGGCCAGGCGCCGTTCCACATCTACCAGCGTGCGCTGGAGACCGGTGATTTCCGCGAGGTCTCGGCGACCGGGTCGATGCGGGTGCTGGAACGGACGACGGGTGTGGCCGGCGAGCCGATCTGACCCGTAGCCGCGCCTAACACCGTCCGTCTCGCGCCCGACGTCCTCCGTACATCGGCCCGACGCCTGCGCCGACTATCGTCGCCGCGCCATGACCACGACAACTGACGAACCGGCGGCGGCGACCGTAAAGTTGCCACCCGGCCCCCGGCTACCTCGGACCCTCCAGGGGATTGCGGCGCTGGCCAATCGCACGGCCGCGCTGCAGATGCTGCGCCGCCGATACGGTTCGGCCTTCACAGTCAATGTGCCGATCTTCGGGCGCATCGTCGTGCTGAGCGATCCCAACCACATCCGCGAACTGTTCAGGGCCGGACCGGACATCGCCGACACGACCGACGCCAGTCTCGGCAGGGTGATGGGACCGAACTCGCTGTTCGCACTGTCGGGTGACCGGTATCGGGCACACCGCAATCTGCTGACGCCGCCGTTTCATGGCCGGTGGCTCACCGCCTACGAGGCGATCGTCGAAAGGGAAGCACTTCGGGAGTTTTCGACATGGCCGCACGGCCGCACCTTCGCGACAATCCCTTCGATGACGCGCATCACGCTCAACGTCATGTTGCGCGCGGTACTCGGCGCCGATGGCGAGGAGTTGGAGCGACTACGTGAAATGTTGCCGCCGGCAATACGACTCGGCTCCAACCTCGTGCTGGTGCCCATGCCGCAATGGGACTGGGGACGTTGGAGCCCGTATGGGCGATTCCTGCGGTATCGCCGCGAGTACGACGCGATCGTCGACCGGTTGATCGAAAAGGCACATGCGGACCCCGATTTCGTGACGCGTGAGGATGTGCTGGCGTTGATGTTGCAGAGCCGGTACGAGGACGGTTCGCCGATGACACGTGCGGAAGTCGCCGACGAGTTGATCACCTTCCTTGCGGCAGGCCACGAGACCACCGCCACCTCCCTGGCCTGGATCGTCGAGCGTATTCAGCGACATCCCGTGCTCCTTGACCGGCTCGTCGCCGACATCGACAGCGGCTCTGACGAATTGCTGAATGCCACGATTCAGGAGGTCCTGCGCACCCGCCCGTCCATCGACTCCACATTCCGTAAGGTGATGAGCCCGACGATGCGGATCGGCCCGTGGACGCTACCGCAGGGACAGACGGTCGTCGCGAGCATCGGACTGCTGCATTCCGACCAGGACGTGTTCGGTGACGCCGAGGGCTTCGAGCCCGACCGCTTCCTCGTGCAGGCGCCCCACCCCACGGAGTTCATCCCCTACGGTGGCGGGATTCGCCGTTGCATCGGCGCGGCATTCGCCAACATGGAGATGCGCGTCGTGATCCGAACCCTATTGCGCCACTACACCGTCAGCCCGTCTAGCGCGCCAGCCGAACGTGCGCAGACAGTCCGAGTCTCGATCACACCCTCGCGCGGCGCGCGGGTGCGAGTGCGGCCTCGCGCGGCTGCCCCGCTTACCGACCGCTTGTAGCGCAGGCGCAGTCGTACTCACCCTCGAGCCCGCGCGGCAGGTCGACGCCGCGGAAGATGCCGCTGGCGGCCGTGGTGGACGATAGCGCGTCTGCGGCGAGGATCACCGCCGCGCCGGTCCATGTGGTGCGCTCCTCCGGCCAACGCTTCCCGTCGGCGAACACCAGGCCGGTCCAGTATGAGCCGTCGTCTTCTCGGAGGTGGTGCATGGCTGCGAACTGTTGGTGCGCCCTTGCCGAGTCGCCGATGGCGTCCAATGCCAGGACCAGTTCGCAGGTTTCGGCGCCGGTGACCCACGGCCTGTCGTCGACGCAGCGGATACCAAGGCCGGGAACGACGAAATCGTCCCACCGCTCGTCGATGCGCTCCCGCCCCTGCACGCCGCGCATGGCGCCGGCCAGCACCGGGTAGTACCACTCCATCGACCAACGGTCCTTGATGACGAAGGTCTCGGGATGCCGCGCGATCGCGTGGCCGAGCTGGCCGACCGCAACCTCCCACTCCGGCTGGGGATCGTCGACGTAATCGGCCAGCGCCAGCGCGCACCGGATGCTGTGATAGATGCTGGCGCATCCGGTCAGCAGCGCGTCCGGCTCGGGACCGGAAGGACTTCTGGCCCAGGCAATTTCGCCACTACTGGTTTGCAGGTCGACAACGAAGTCGATCGACTTGGACACGACGGGCCACATGGCATCGGCGAAGCGGCGGTCACCGGTGATCAGCACGTGGTGCCAGACTCCGGTCGCCACGTATGCACAGAAGTTGCTGTCGCTGTTGGCGTCTTCGATGACGCCGTTGCGTAGCTGGATGGGCCACGAGCCGTCGGGCCGCTGGGCGATGCGGCACCAGTCGAACGCGGCGCGCGCCGGCTCCAACAGACCTGCGGCGGTGAGCGCCATCGCGTTCTCGACATGATCCCACGGATCGGTGTGCCCACCGTCGAACCACGGTATGGCGCCTGAGGATTCCTGCGTCGCGGCAATCGAATACGCGGTCTGACCGCACTGCGCCGGGGTCAACACCCCGCGCACAGCGGGCACGTCATATAACGGCAACCGGCACCCCCGGCTTCCGGAAATACAACGCGACACTCTTGCCGATCACTGGATTGAGCAGAGATTCCGCGGTGCGGGTGAGCCACGGCCGGCTCATCATGTCCCACACCAGCAGCTTGTGATAGGCGGCGACGGCTGGATGGTCCGTCTTTGACGGTCCCACAGCACATTTCAACCACCAGAACGGAGAATGCAGCGCATGCGCATGATGAGTGTGTGTCAGCCGCAGGCCGTGGGCCAACACTTTGTCGCGCAGCGCATCGGCCCGATAGATGCGGATATGTCCGCCGTCGTTCGCGTGATACTCGTCCGACAACGCCCAACAGACCCGCTCCGGCAGCCACCGCGGAACCGTGATCGCCAGCGAGCCACCGGGTTTGAGCACGCGAATGAGTTCGGCGATCGCTGTGTCGTCCTGCGGCACGTGCTCGAGAATCTCCGATGCGATCACGCAGTCGAAAATTCCGTCTGCGTAAGGCAAGTCGAGTGCATCGCCCTTGACCGCTTCGGCACAGGCCGTGGCGGGCACCTCGCCCTGCTCCTTCATCGCCTGCAGGATTTCATCGACGTCGTTCAGATCCGACGCGTTCTTGTCGAACGCGATGACGTCGGCACCGCGCCGATAGGCCTCGAAACTGTGTCTGCCCGCACCGCAGCCCACGTCGATCACTTTCGTGCCTGTGCCAACACCGAGCCGGTCGAAGTCGACGGTCAGCATGCTGCGACCCGTTCACAGGCGCGCTGGTACACCGCAACCGTCTGCGCCGCAACGGATTCCCAGCTGAACACGTCGAGAGCACGCTGTCGGCCGTTGGCGCCGAGGCGCTGCAGTTCCAGCGGCGAGTCGAGGAGTTCGCCGAGCACCTTCGTCAACTCATCGACGTCAGCGGGACGCACCAGTCGCGCGCATTCGCCGTCGACGCCGACCACTTCCGGTAGCGCACCCGCGCGGCTCGCCACGATCGGGGTGCCGCTGGCCATCGCCTCGACGGCGGGCAGCGAGAATCCCTCGTACAGCGAAGGAATGCAAGCGATTTCGGCTGAGGCCAGCAGGTCCGCCAACTCCGAGTCCGACAGCCCGCTCGAACTGTGCACGATGTCGGTGACGCCGAGTTCGGCGATCAATTTCTCGGTGGGTCCGTTGGGTTCCAGCTTGGCGACGAGCTGCAATTCAAGGTCCCGCTCGACCCGGAGTCGGGCCACCGCGTGCAGCAGGTGACTCACGCCCTTGAGCGGTACATCGGCGCTGGCGATCGCGATGATCCGGTTGCGAACACGCGGCTCGGCCGGTTTGAACAGTTCGGTGTCCACACCCAGCGGGACGACGTGCAACTGGTCCGGCGATACCGCGAAGTCCTCGGCGATGTCGGTTGCCGAGGTCGATGAGACGGTCAGCAGCTCCGGGATCTGCCGGGCGACGTTCTTCTGCATCTCCGCGAATCCGTACCACCGGCGCACCAACGGCTTGCGCCAGAATCGCACCGCGGCCACGTCGAGGACCTTGTCCCTGGTGATCGGATGGTGCACCGTCGCCACCACCGGCAGCCCCGTCTTGGCGATCTGCAGCAGGCCGGTACCGAGGCACTGGTTGTCGTGGACGACGTCGAAGTCGGCGCGTCGGTCGGCCAGCACGCGCGCGGCGCGCAGGCTGAAGGTCTTCGGTTCGGGGAAGCCAGCGGTCCATGTGGTGAGGAGCTCGAGGAGGTCGATGCGCGTCTTGATCTCGCTCGGCCACGGAATGCGGAAGGGATCCGGTTCGCGGTACAGGTCGAGGCTCGGCACCTTGGTGAGCCGAACCCTGGGGTCGAGCACCTCGGGGTACGGCTGGCCGGAGAACACCTCGACGTCGTGGCCGAGCTCGACGAGCCCCTTGCTGAGGTGCCGGACGTAGACGCCCTGCCCGCCACAGTGGGTCTTGCTCCGGTAGGACAACAGTGCGATGCGCATACTCAGCTCACGACGTTGCGCATGGGTGGACAGATCTGGGGCCGCTGAACTGGACAAATCGCGTTACGCAAAAACTCCGCCCCCTCTGGACATGTGTCCAGACTATAGTTTGACGTGCTAGCGGACGCAACGCATCCCCATTGCTCTGACTACCACAGTCGATGGTTCCCGTCCTGCCCGGCCATCGATTCCGGACAGCTCGCGCTGGGTATTCGCCTCTTCATGAGCAGACACATCGAGGCTCGTTTCGAGATCGAGAAGTGGGACGAAACGCCGTTCGAAGGTGGCGATGAGGCGACGAAGCTCACCGAGGCACTCGTGTCGAAGCGGTACGAGGGCGACATCAACGGCACGTCGACAACGAAGTGGTTGCTGGCCTACACGCCCGAGAAGTCGGCGCTCTACGTCGGTATCGAGCACATCACAGGCACGATCGGTGGTAAGAAAGGCGCGCTGGTCCTGCTGCATGACGGTGTGTACGAGGAGGGCGTGGCCACTGCCGAGTTGCGCGTCGCGGCAGGAACCGAGGAGTTGGCGAAAGCGGCAGGCACTGGAAAGTTCCGTGCCGACCCCGCGGGCACCATCACACTCGACCTCGACGGCGCCTGGTAGCGCTATTGCGGAGGAGGGAACCCGCCGGTGGCCACCGGTCCCCACCGCTGCGGTGCGATCCGGATGAGGCACTTGCCCTGGTCGACCATCGCCTGGCGGTACTCCGCCCAGTCCGGATGCTCGCCGGAGATCGACCGGAAGTAGTCGACCAGCGGTTCGACGGCATCGGGCAGGCCGATGACCTCGGCGTCGCCGTCGACCTGGACATACGGTCCGTTGAACTCGTCCGACATCACGGTCACGCTCGCCCGCGGTGTGCGCCGCACGTTCGCAGACTTGGCGCGTTGCGGATACGTGGCGATCACGATGCGCCCACTGTCGTCGACCCCGCCGGTGACCGGCGAGCTCTGCAACGAGCCGTCCGACCGAAACGTGGTGAGCACCATGCGATGTCGTGATCGGATGAAGTCGAGTAGATCGGGCAGGTCGACCGCGTCAGCAGTTGCGAACTTTCTTGCCATTCCTCAACCCTAGCGACGGGACGACGATGGAAGCCTTCGAAAGACTGGTCGGGCTGCTCGACTATCCGATGTACATCGTCACCACTAGGGCAGACGGTGAGGCAGCGGGCTGCCTTGTCGGATTCACCAGCCAGGTCAGCATCGGGCCGCCGCGATTTCTGGTCGGGCTGTCCGACAAGAACCACACGTATCGGGTCGCGCAACGCGCGAGCCATCTGGCGGTCCACCTTCTGCCGCGGACCCATCGCGAACTGGCGCGCCTGTTCGGCAGTGAGACCGGGGACCGCGTCGACAAGTTCGCGCAGTGCCCGTCGCGTAGGGGTCCGCATGACCTGCCGATTCTCGAGGACGCGGTGGGCTGGTTCGCCGGTGAGGTGCTCAGTCGCTACGACCTCGGTGACCATATCGGGTTTCTGCTGAAGCCTGTCGACGGCGAAGCGCCGGACCGCTTCGAAGAGCTGGTCACGTTCTCTGATGTCCGGGATCTGGAGCCCGGCCACGAGGCTTGACTGTCTGTGGATAGCTTTTCGTCACGTGTCGGTATTCGGGGATAGCATTCGAACATGCGTTCGGATAGAGAAGCCATCGTCGACGCGCTCGAGGCCATCGAGGCCGGCTACCGAGCCGTGTCAGCGTTTCCATTGGAGACGTTGTCGCGGTCCGAGGGCCAGGCACTGTTGGTGCGGCTGGAGAAATTGGGTAACGAGTGGGTCGCCCTCGATCGCAGGCTGCTTGGCCGGCTGATCAGCGAGGGCGAGCCCGCCGCCTTCGGCGGGGCATCTTGGGGAGACGTGCTGTCCAGACGGCTGCGGATCTCTCCCGGTGAAGCGCAGCGACGCATCGCTGAGGCGGCGAACTAGTCCGATGGAGTCGAGCAGCACCTCGGATCGAGAGGCCGTCATGGCGGTCTACCACGAGTGGGAAGCAATCACTGACAAGATGCTCTCCCTGTCTTATGACGCAATGACGGTGACCGAGTTGCTGAACCTGCAGAGTCGCCGCGAGGTGGTGGCCCGCGCCCAGCCGGTGGCCGATCACCAGATCATCGCGCTGCTGGCCGCGCAAGCCGATCCCAAGGCGCTGGGTGCCAAGAATTTGGCCGATCTGCTGGCCACCCGGCTGCGGATCTCGGTCGGTGACGCCAACCAGCGCATCAAGGACGCAAAATTGTTGGGGCCGCGCCGGTCGATGACCGCCGAACCGTTGGCGCCGGCGCTGCCCAACTTCGCCGCCGCCCAAGCCCGCGGCCAGATCGGGGCTGAGCACGTGCGGATCATCGAGAAATTCTTCAAAGATTTGCCCGCCTACATCGATGCCACCACCCGCGCAGCAGGCCGAGGCCGATCTGGCCCGCAACGCCCTCGGTTTCGGGCCCACCGACTTCCGGAAAGCTGCCGACCGGTTGGCGCTGCTGCTCAACCAGGACGGCGACCCACCCGATCACGCCGAACAAGCCCGGCGACGCTACCTCAAAATCGACAAACCCGGTCCCAACGGGCTCAGCCGCATCCACGGCCTGCTGGACCCCGAAGCGGTCGCCACCCTCGAACCCGGCTTCGCCAAACTCGGCGCCCCCGGCATGTGCAACCCCGACGACCACACGCCCTGCATCGACGGCGCACCCGACGACGCCACCATCCGCAGCGACACCCGCTCGCAGGGTCAACGCACCCACGATGCGCTCAAGGCGTTGGCCCGTGCGGTGTTGGCGTCCGGCGAGCTGGGCCAACTCAACGGGCTACCCGCCACCATCATCGTGACCGCCGCCCTGCAAGACCTGGAATCGGCTGCCGGTGTCGGGGTCACCGCCGGCGGCACCCTACTACCGATGCGTGACGTGATCCGGCTGGCCGCCCAGGCCCATCACTACCTGGTCATCTACGACAAACACCACCCCGAAAAACTCTATTGCGGGCGCGCTAAACGCTTCGCCACCCCCGGCCAACGCATCGTCCTGCACGCCCGCGACCGCGGCTGCACCCGTCCGGGCTGCACCGCACCCGGCTACTGGACCCAGGTCCACCACGTCGACGGCTGGGCCGCCCACACCGGCCAAACCAACATCAACGACCTCACCCTGGCCTGCGGACCCGACAACCGCCTGGTCGAAGAGGGCGGCTGGAGCACCCGGAAACGCAACGACGGCCGCACCGAATGGATACCACCACCCCACCTCGACACCGGCCAACCCCGCGTCAACAACTACCACCACCCCGAGAAATACCTCGCGCCCGAAGACGACGACGAAGACCCTTGACGCAGTTAGCTTTTCCGCCTGAGCAGCCACGCCGGAATCCAATGCGTGACTGATTTGCGCCGCGGGCCATAGGCGATTTCATAGGTGACCAAACCCCACCAGTACCCCTGCTCGCAGATCCCCCAGTAGGTCAGCGTGCCCTCGACGATGGAGTGCATCTGCAGGCCCGCCGGGTTGTAACCGCCTGCTCGATGCGGCTCGCGCGGGAAGAGGGCGGCCAGGTCAACCAGGACGACGACCGGTGGATAGACCCGGCGAAAGGCTTGCTGCACGGGCTGCCCGTTATAGCCGATCGACTGGAGCTCACCCATTGTTCGATCATACGTTCGAACAATGGGGGTCCGTAGCCTCGATCCCCCGATGAACTGCCGTCGACGACGCTACCCGCGGTTGATCGTCGGCAACCACGAGGCCAACCCCTCGCCCGTGACGTGGGGATCATCGAGCGGGGTCCAATGCATGCCGGCGACCTCGGTCGTGGTGAGGTTCGGGTACTCGGCGATGGCGGCGCGGCGTCGGCCACCGACGTTTGCGATAGCGCCCGGCAGTCCAGCGATGTGCAGCTTTGGGATGGGGGTAGTGGCCAGCCAGCTAGCTTGGCGCTCGAGCTTGCTCCGCAGCGGCGTGTCGTCGTCACCGAACGGCACGGGACCGCGGCCAGTCCAGGGTGGGGCGGCGATCTTCGCCGGCATTGGCGTAGGGGCGCACGATTTCTGCCCGCTCCTCGGGGTCCAGGATGCGCATCATCTCACCCTGGGCGAAATTGACGAAATAGTTGTGCTCCAACACGTCTCGACCACCCTGCTCGGTGCGGACATGCTTGAAGGTATCGCGCGCGTTGAGGGGCCAGTCGTCCCAATCGAACGGCGGCAGCAACGCTTCGGCGAACGCAAGGCCGCGCACGCGGTTCTCGTGCGACATCGCCCAATCGAACGCGAGGTTGGATCCCCAATCGTGGCCTACGAGGACAACATTGTCGCCGAGATCCAGTGTGTCGAGGAGGCGGTCGAGGAAGTGGGCATGGGTCTCGAAGCTGTAGGTGCCAGGGCCAGAGGAAGGCAGCTTGTCGGAGTCGCCGGCGCCGATCAGGTCAACGGCGATTGCGTGATGTGTTTCGGCGACGTGGGGTAGCACGGTGTACCACAGGAAGGAAGACATGACGTCGCCGTGAATGAACACCACGGGGTCACCGGCGCCGGCTTCGACGAAGGTCATCGTGTACCCGTCAACAGTGGTCGATTTCTTGGTGTACTGCGGGGCAGCCGCGATGGGCTCGCCTTGACACAGCGCGGGCTGCAGCAGGACGTTCTTCGCCAACGCTCCGCCGCGGTTCAGTGCTGCGCCGCTGAGGTTGACTTGCTCGAAGTAGTCGTACCAGCCCGAGGCGGCGACGCCGGCCTCGAACGCTGCAGTTCTACGTGTGGCACTCGGTAGACGCAGAAGAAGTCGTATGGGGCGCGGTGGTCGGTTTCGGGGTCGTTGATCGCGTAGGCCAGAACGTCGACGCCTTGGGCTTGCAGGGCACCCAGCGCGCCGACGACGGTACCCACGAACGCCTGCCGTTGCGGGGTTGGGAGGTCAATCCACGACTGCTTGTAGTTGTACATCTGAACGAACATTTGTTGCACGGGAATGGCTTTCATTGGTGGTGTTTTGATGCCGGGACGCTTGTGTGGGGTTACCGCTGGGATGCAGCGAAACGTTGTCGGTACTCGTGTGGCGCGGTGCCCAGACGAGTTCTGAACACGCGATAAAGGGTTTCCACGGATCCCAACCCACTTTCGGCCGCAACGCGCTCGGACGTCAGGTCGGTGCGCTCGAGCAGCCGTCGGGCGTGTTCGACGCGCATCCGCTCGACGAACTCACGAGGCGTGATGCCGACGTCCGCGTGAAAGACTCTAGCCAAATGCCGTGGGGTTACCGCAAGGCGCCGTGCCAGCGCGGCCACCGACAAATCGTCGGTGAGATGGGCAGCGATCCATCGACGAAGTTCGGAGATATCCGTGCGGCTACCCGCAGGTAGCGACAATGCCGCGCTGAACTGGCTCTGCCCGCCGGGTCGTTGCACGAACATCACCATCAGCTGCGCGACGCGCAGCGCGATGTCATCGCCGTGATCGTCGCCCACGAGGGCAAGGGCCAAGTCCATCGACGCGGTGATCCCTGCGCTGGTCCAGATCCGGCCCGAGCGTACGAAGATGGGGTCGGGATCGACCTCAACAAGAGGATGGTCGGCCGCTAGTTGTTGCGCAGTGCCCCAATGGGTGGTTGCGCGGTGTCCGTCAAGCAGTCCGGCTGCCGCCGCGATGTAAGCACCGGCGCACACCGCGGCCACCCGACCCGCCTGCGGGCCATGTTCGCAAACCCAATCGCATACCTCGTCGTCGAGGACCGCAGTGGGGCTATCGTCACCGCCGACGTCCACCCGCCCGGTGACCAGGATGGTGTCCGGACGGTCCTGCAACTCGGCGAAGGATTGGTCGACTCCAAGCCGCAGGCCCGATGACGTTGGCACGGCATCTCGGTGGGCAGCCACCACGCGGACTTCGTAGCGCGCCGCGCCGTCAGGAAGGGCGATGTTGGCCATCGCGAAGACTTCCGCGGGACCGGCGACATCGACGGCGTTGATCCCGGGAAAGACCGTGATAACCACCAGGTGGGCAGGTGTCGTTCCCATGACCCCAGTTTCAACACCCTCATCGAAGTCCGCAATGACCAAAGACTGTTAGATACAGACATTCGCTGTGTGTCAGGCAGTCGGCGACGGGCCATTGTGTCCCGCGCGCATTTGACGGGGAGGCTGCAATGTCCGTAATTGACATAGATGCGTCATTGCGGACCCACCGGTGATTAGCGAGGCTTGCCTGAGAAGGGAAACCCACAGTCGGAGAGCAGATCCGACGACGTGAACGGCGAACGACGGAGCCGCTGCCTCATGGCTGGTGTGACCGCGGTTGCACTCATCGCCGGTATGAACTCCCCGGGCAAGCTGGCCGACGGTGGCACCCCCGGACTTCCCCGGACGGTAAATGCTGATAGCGCCGATGGTTGTACCCCGGGGATCAGCAAACAATATGTCGAGATTTTGAGAAAGGCGACCAGATGCTGAGGAAGACACGCATAAGCGTTGATAGCGATGCGGAGGTCCCCGACTTCCCTGCCCGCGCTTCGGCTCTAGCCGAGAAGATCGAAGCGCGAGTAGACGAGGCCGCTGCCGCTGCCACGCTCACACCCGATGTTGTTGAAGCCCTGGAGTCGAGCGACTTCTTTCGCATGGGATTGCCCCGTGGGCTCGGCGGATACGAAGTGGATCCCGCTACGCAGGTGCGCACCATGGAGACGCTCGCGCACATAGATGGTTCGACTGCTTGGGCTGTCGCGATTGGGAACAGCTCCGGTTTCTTCGCTTGGTTGGACCAATCAGCAGCTCTGGACTTGCTGGATGGCCAACCAAGCCAGCCGGTGTCCGCGGTTTTCGCGCCGACGGCGCGAGGCGTCGAGGTGGACGGCGGTTATCGAGTTTCGGGTCGGTGGGACTGGGCGAGCGGGTCGCCGCACGCAGCGTTGTTCGTCATGGGTTTCGCGGTAGTCGGCGAAGACGGGCAGCCGCGCACTGCCGGCGACCAACCGCTCCAGCGATGGGGTGTATTCGCGGCCAGCGAGGTCGAGGTGCAGTCGAACTGGTCGGGTGCCGCGGGATTGCGCGCTTCCGGCAGCCACACCGTTGTCGTCGACGACAAGTTCGTGCCCAACGAGAACACCTTCATGCCGTACCGCGAGGCGCCCGTGGCTGATGGAGCACTCTACCGGCTACCGTTTATCACGCTTGTCCGTTCGGCACTCATCGGCATTCCACTCGGCCTGGCGCGCCGCGCGCTTGATGAGTTGAATGGCGTGTGTAGGAACAAGACTCGTGATTCGCTCCTGGTCGCGTTGGACGGCGACGTGCAGATCAGACTCGCCCAGGCGGAGGCTGCGCTGCGGGCTAGCCGAACTTTCCTACTCGACGTGACCGAACGAACTTTCGCGGTAGCCGCGGGCGGCCAAGAGGTGCCTCTGCAGTTGCGAACGGAGTACACGCTGGCGTCGCAATTGGCAGTGAGCAGTTCCGTCGGCGCTGCCAATTTGGCGTTCGAGATCGCCGGTGCATCAGCGGCGGCGGCAGGAGATCCTATCCAGCGGTGTTGGCGCGACGTCAACGTCGCGAGTCAGCACATCCTGTTCGGGCGCAATAAATGGCGCGGCGCCGGGGCGGCGCTGTTAGGAGTGCCCGTCGACCGCCTTCACGTCTGATGCGCTCCAAGCTCAGCAGACGAGGATGGTCTGGTCGCCGGATCCGTGAGCGAGGTGGTGCTCACCCACATACACATGGACCACATCAGAGAATGTGAAGGGAGCATGCGCCTGGTGTCCAATGGCCAGCCACGGCGGCCCCGATGGTAGCCGCTCATTCCGGCGACACCCGCGGTCGATGGCGAAGCGCTGAGCTCGTACCCCCGGGGGGATACGGCTGAGCGTTGGCCCGGGGGCGGCTCATCCACGTCCAAGTCGTGCAGCCTTAGGCTGAAGAGGCCATGTACATCCCGCACAAGTTCGCGTTGTCCGACGACGACACGACGGCCGCCCTCGCCGCCGCCGAGTTCGCGCTGCTGGTCACGCACACCGACGCGGGCATGATGGTCACCCCGCTGCCGATGCTCTACGACGAAGCCCGGCACTGTCTCGTCGGCCACGTCGCGAGGCTCAACCCGCACTGGCACGCGACCGAAGGCGAGTCGGTGGCCATCTTCACCGGACCCCACGCGTACATCTCGCCCACCTTCTATGCAACCAAGACCGAGACCGGCAAGGTCGTGCCCACCTGGAACTACGAAGTGCTCAACGTCTACGGCAGGCTTGTGGCACACGACGATCCGGACTGGGTGCTCGGCCTGGTCTCAAAGCTGACCGATCATCACGAGTCCGGCCGCGCCGAGCCCTGGCGCGTCTCCGATGCACCCGAGATTTTCACCCGCGCGCAGTTGAAGGCGATCGTCGGCGTCGAACTCGTCATCGACCGCGTCGAAGGCAAGGTCAAGATGTCGCAGAACCAGCCGGAGCGGAATCGGGAAGGCGTCGTCGCGGGCCTGAAGGAATCCAGCGCACATACCGATCAGGTGGTCGCCGACCGCGTCGCCCTCTTCGGCACCACGAACGCGAACGGGCGCGAATAGCCGAGGCCGCTCAACCGGGCGCGGCGGATCGCATCGACATCCACCGGCCGCACCTGACCCGACGACGGTTCGTAGCACTGCCACTGCGGCCCAGCCGTATCCACGATCAACACCCAGTGCCGAGGTATGGCCACTCCGATGAGCATGGCCACGGGCCAGCCAGCGTCGACGGCGGACACCACATCCGAAAGCGCGTCGCGACGGCCGCGGAACGGACGCCAGCGATACCGGACACCCTGCGCGCGGCTGTGGGCGTTGAGCGCGCGGACCATGCCGCTCGGCGTCGTGCCCAACCTGCGTGGCCAGACCCGGTTCACCTCGGCGTGCACGCGTGCCTGCTCGTCGACGGCGTTCGCGTCCGATTCCAGCACCGCGGCCCGATAGTCCGGGTCGAGCAGCGCACCGGCCACCACCGCGACGGTCGGACCGCATGTCACACCGTCGCGCTGCCGAAGGCGGGGCGCCGCGAATTTCATCGACCCAAGTGTGCCTCCCCCGACAGCGGAAGTGTTTCGCAATCGACGTCCGCGGCTAATCCGAGCATCGATGAGTTTCGATCTCACGCCCACCGCTGCCCAGCACGACCTGGCCCGTCGTGCCCACGACTTCGCCGAGAAGTGCATGCGCCCGGTGGCCGCGGAGTACGACCAGCGCCAGGAGTTCCCGTGGCCGGTGCTCGAAGAGGCGGCCGAGCGCGGCTTCTACAGCCCGCTTTTCTACCGCGATCTGATCGGCGATCCGACTGGCCTGTCGCTGCCGATGTTCATGGAAGAGCTGTTCTGGGGCTGCGCGGGTATCGGTCTTGCGATCGTGATGCCCGCGCTGGCGCTGTCGGCCATCGGTCAGGCGGCCTCGCCCGAGCAGATGCTGCAATGGGCGCCAGAATGCTTCGGAACGCCGGGTGATCTCAAGCTCGCCGCCTTGGCCATCTCCGAACCGGAGGGCGGAAGCGACGTGCGCAACCTACGCACCCGCGCGCATCGCGACGGTGACGACTGGATCATCGACGGCCACAAGATGTGGATCGGCAACGGCGGCATCGCCAACGTGCACGTCGTCAACGCCGTCGTCGACGAGGAACTGGGCCATCGCGGACAAGCCCTGTTCATCGTGCCCGGCGGTACGCCCGGCCTCGACATGGTCCGCAAGCTGGACAAGCTCGGCTGCCGCGCGTCGCACACCGCGGAGCTGAAGCTCAACGGCGTGCGCGTGCCACGGGAGAACCTCCTCGGCGGGCAGGAGAAGCTCGACCACAAGCTCACCAAGGCCCGCGAGGCGATCGAGGGCGGTCGGCATTCCGGATCAGCCACCATAGGCACCTTCGAGCAGACCCGACCCATGGTCGCCGCCCAGGCACTCGGAATCGCCAGGGCCGCAATAGAATACGCGATCGAGTACGCCAACCGACGCGAGGCGTTCGGCACACCGATCATCGACAACCAGGGCATTGCGTTTCCGCTCGCCGACATGGCCACTGCACTCGACGGAGCCAGGCTGCTCACCTGGCGCGCCTCATGGATGGCGGCGACGGGTGTCCCGTTCGACCGCGGTGAAGGGTCCATGTGCAAGCTCGCCGCCAGCGAGATCGCCGTCAAGGCCACCGAGCGTGCGATCCAGACGATGGGCGGCTGGGGCTACATCAAGGACCATCCGGTCGAGAAGTGGTATCGAGACGCCAAGCTGTACACCATCTTTGAGGGCACCAGCGAAATCCAGCGCGTCGTCATCTCCAACGCGCTCGGCGCCGCCGATGGCAAACCGCCGCTGCACTTCGACCTCGAGCCGACCGGCGGACCGCTGAACAAGATGTTCGGCCGCGGCACACCGGTTCGCTCCCGCGCGGCCAGTGCCGCCCTTTCGGCGAAGGATCACATCCCGGCACCGATAATGCGTGCTGCAATGTCTGTGTTGCGTCCACCCCGCAAGTGAAAGAGGTCCGCTATGGGCGTCAGGATGATGGACCTGCTCAGCGGCAATCTCGAGGCCCTGCGGTATGAGCCGACCGCCAAACGCGTTCGCGTCGCACTCGGCGGAGAACCGGTCGCGGACACCCTCGAGGCCCGGCTGGTCTGGGAACCGCGCCGGATCGTTCCCACCTACGCGGTCCCGCTGGCAGCGTTGACGGCGCAGCTGGTGCCCGCGGGCGCCGAGTCGGGCGACGACGATGACCCGCCCGGCATCCTCGATCCGACCGTGCCGTTCGGCAACCACACGTGCCCGGGCACCGCGTTCGACGTCATCGCGGGCGACGAGACGGGTGCGGCAGCGGCATACCGCCCCGACGATCCCGATCTGGCCGATTACGTGATTCTCGAATTCGACGCGTTCGAATGGCGCGAGGAGGACGAGCCCATCGTCAGCCACCCGCACGACCCGTTCGGGCGCATCGATGTGCTCAAGAGCAGCCGCCACGTGCGCATCGAGTTCGACGGCGCGCTACTGGCCGAGTCAACGCGACCCATGTTGCTGTTCGAAACCCTGCTGCCGGTGCGGTACTACCTGCCCCGCGAGGATGTCACCGTCCACCTCGAGCCCAGCGACACGGTGACCTACTGCGCCTACAAGGGCCGTGCGTCGTACTTCTCCGTACCCGAGGGGCCGCGCGACATCGCGTGGACCTATCACGAGCCACTGCACGACGCCGAGCAGGTGCGCGACCGCATCTGCTTCTTCGACGAACGCCTCGATGTGATCGTGGACGGCCAGCGCCGTGACCGGCCGGTCACACCGTGGAGCGATGAATGACGTTCGCAGAACTGCACTTCGGTGAGCTGCCGCTGTTGCTGCCAAACGCGTGGGATGTGCCGTCCGCGTTGGCACTGCTCGAGTGCGGCTTCGAAGCCATCGGAACGACGAGTTTCGGAGTGGCGTCCAGCCTCGGCACGCCCGACGGCGGCCGCTCCACCAGGGACGCCAACCTCGGGCTGGCGGCGGCGCTGAGGCCGCTTGGCTGCTACGTCTCGATGGACATCGAGGACGGCTACGCGGACGATCCCGGCGAGGTCGCCGATTACGTCGCGCGACTTGACGCCGACGGCATCAACATCGAGGACAGCACCGACGAGTCGTTGATCGCGCCGCAGGACCATGCCGCCAAAGTCCGTGCGGTCAAAGACCGTTGCCCCGACGTCTTCGTCAACGCCCGCGTCGACACCTACTGGCTCGGCCAGGACGCGACCGTTCCCGCGACGCTCGACCGGGCTGCGCAGTATGTCGACGCAGGCGCGGACGGCGTCTTCGTCCCCGGCGCGACTGAGCCCGACGTTCTGCGCCAACTCACATCCGCGATCGATCGACCTCTCAACGTGCTTGCCATCCCCGGGCGGTCGCTCGCCGACCTCGGTGCGCTGGGCGTGCGCCGCGTCTCCACCGGATCGCTGCTCTACCGTGTGGCTATTCACACCGCGGCCCAGACCGCGGTCGCCGTCCGCGACGGGCTCGAAATACCCGGCGCCACACCCTATCCCGACATGCAGGGCAGACTGGTGCGCTACGCGGCTCAGAAATTCAGCGGGTAGCCACCACTGACCTTCAGGGTCTCGCCGGTGATGAACGATGCCTCGTCCGAACACAGAAACAACATCGTCGCCACCACGTCGTCCATCGTGCCGAGGCGATGGACGAGCTGGCGCTCGTTGACGAACTCGTCGATCAGCGGCCTCGGCAGATCGGCCAGCGCATTCTCGGTGTTCATCAGGCCGGGAGCGATGGCGTTCACGCGAATTCGGTCCTGCGCCAACTCGGTCGCGAACGCGACCGTCAGGCCCCGGACGGTCAGCTTCGACACGGCGTACGGCGTTGCGCTCATATAGCCGGCCATCGACGAGATGTTCAACACCACCCCGCCGCCACGTTCGCGCATCGAACTGCTGCACGCCAGGGTCGCGTTGATCACCCCCATCACGTTGACGTCGAACAGGTCGCGGATCTCGTCGCGCGACAGCGCCCCGAACGGCCGGTTGTACTTGGTCAGATGCAGGCCTGCGTTGTTGATGAGGATGTCGACGCCGCCGAACCGTTCGATCGTCGTGGAGACCGCGGCGTCCACCTGGTCGGTGTCGGCGACATCGCACGGGACTGCGATCGCCTTGGCACCCGACGAAACCAGTTCCGCCGCAGTGCGGTCCGCGCCATCGGCGTCGATATCCGCGATCGCCACGCCTGCGCCCTCGGCGACCAGCGCCCGTGCAAAAGCCCGCCCGAAACCGATTGCCCCGCCCGTGACCAACGCCGTCCGATCGCTGAACCTCACTACGCCTCCTTCGTCGGGTAGACGGTCGCGGTGGTGTCGGTCTGGCTGCCTGCGGGCAGCAGCGCGGACTCCAGCGCGTTGACCGCTTCGGAGTATTCCGGTCTGGTCCAGAAACCGGAGTGGCCGCAGATCGGCGGATAGGTGCCGTCGGGCAGTTTCGCCAGGCTCTGGGCGTCGAGCAGTCGGTAGTCGAGGGCTTGCAGCGCTTCGGTCATGTTGCGGTCCAAGTCGTCGTTGATCCATGAGCCGATGGGATCGGTGCGGGCCCAGAGGTTGATCCACCGCGGACTCTGGCGCTGCCGCAACCGCGGGAGCGCGCCGGTTCCGAAGTAGGCCGGGAAGTTTCGCGCGTACAGGCGCCGCAGCGGGGACCCGAACGTCAGCAGGGCGACCCGCTGCCCGATGCCGTCGTCGTCAGCGAGGAGCGTGGCGGCGGCCATGATCGTGCCCTGGCTGTGGGCCGCGAGCACAACCCGGGTGTCGTCGGCACTGGTCAGTGTCCGCAAGCGGTCGAGTAGTTCGGGCACCGTGCGCTCTGCGTAGCTCGGCGGGGTCAACGGGTGATTCGCCCGCGGCCAGAAGGTGATGACGTCCCACAGCACCGCGACCACCCGCCTCAGCTGGCGGTCGCGGTAGGCCTGCACGGAGAGCGTCACCAGACCGGTCGCCAGTGACACCGTGATGAACACGCTGGCGTTGGTGATCGCCGGTGAATACCCGGGCAGCGATCCGAACCCACCGCGATCGGCCAGGTACCACACCGCAAGCGCGCCGACCATCACCACGGTGAACACGGTGAGGCCCGCAAGGATCGGGGCGCCGAGGTCGGTCAGCAACGCCAACGCGCGCGACGACGCGATTTGCCTGGCGCGGCTGTCGGTTTCGCTGGTGCCGGGATAGTCGTCCAGCACCGCCCGCAGCTCGGCCTGCGTCCGCCTGCGGGTGACCCACCACCACACCACAAGCGCCGTCAGGGCGGTGGCGATGATCGTCAGGACGACGGCCACCGCCGCCCACAGGTACGGCGGCGGCACGATCAGCGGCGCTTCCGCGTCCAGCGCTGCCGCCTTGTCCGCGTAGGATCCGCTGCCACTCGCGAGTATCTCTGCCCTCGAAGCGGTTTCGGCCCGCGCGGTCGCAGTCGACAGCACCGCTTTACCGAGCACCTGCGCGGTCCACAAGCCGACGCCGACGCTGAACCCGCCGCCGACCAGCCATGCGAACGAGGCGAGGACGGGAGCGGTGAAACCGCCGAGCGTCGGGCCATACCCGTCGGCACATTCGACCGATCGTCCACGCATCGACAGGGCGGTGAAGCAAAACAACGCCACCAACAGCACCACCTGCACGGCGAACAGCACATAGATCGCACCCCGGAGTGCCGGAAAGTGCGTCGGCGCAGTCGGATACGTGCTGTCGGCGGTCGCCACCCATACCAGCGAGGCCGCCAGCAGGACCAGCGACGCCCAGCGCAGCATCAGCAAGGGGCGGGTCAGCCAGTCGACGCCCATACCGCCGCGGGCGGTCGCCTTGTTCCACGCCGTTGCCGCAACCGCGATGGCGAGGACCACACCGTTGGCCACCAGCAGTCCGCGGCAGACACCGCGGCGATGCGGAATAGCGTGTCGGCACCGCGAGCGCGAGCGCGCCCAACCCGGCCGTCCACGCCATCACATGGCAGGCCCGCAGGCGCAGCACCGACGGGTCGATCCGCCAGAACGTGTCCGACTCCAGCGGCACCTCGTCGGCCATCACCGCGGGATTGGGCGTACGCGCCGACGGCGCGCGTGTTCTCCTGGCCGAGTCGCCACAGCACCGCGATCACCACGACGAGCGGTACGGCGCTCAGCGCCACCTGTGTGCCGCGCGGCAACGACACCATGAACGACAGCGGCCCCAGCTGGGTACCGCAATAGTCCAAACCCATACATTGCCAGACGAATACGTCCATGACGGCCACCGCCGCGGCGAGCATCAGCGTCAAGGTAAGCGACAGTGCGAGCAACCGCAGCAGGCCTACCGCGATGGCGGCCGAGCGCCGCTGCTTCGCCGCGGGAGGCAACATCCAATGGGCGAGGTTGATGAAGATGAATGGCAAGAACAGCAGCCATACCGCGCGACTGGCCGGACCCGAGGTCAGGCCGCCCCACGAGTAGGCCTCCATGATCCGCCGCCATGTGGTCGATGGTCCGCTCGTGGCGTCGTCGATCCAGGGCTGCCTGCGGTAGAAGCCCGCTGACTTGTCGCCGGCAACCTGCTCGAGGAACTCGGTGGGGCACCGCAGAAGCGCCTCCGGCGGAGTTCCCGACACCCCATGCACCCGCAGCTCGACGACCGTACCGCTGGTAGCCATACATCCATCCTTACGCGCGTTTGGGGTTGACGAGATTGGGCACGCCACGAAGAGACGACGTTGTTAGGAGGAACGCGCATGCGAGCAGTCACGTGGCAGGGCAGGCGGAAGGTATCGGTCGAGACAGTGCCCGACCCCGCGATCAAGGAACCGACGGACGCGATCATCCGCGTGACAAGCACGAACATCTGCGGCTCGGATCTTCATCTGTACGAAGTGCTCGGCGCGTTCATGAGCCAGGGCGATATTCTGGGCCACGAGGCGATGGGCGTCGTCGAGGAAGTCGGCCGCGAGGTAGGCGACCTACAGGTGGGCGACCGAGTCGTGATCCCGTTCAACATCTCGTGCGGCCACTGCTTCATGTGTGACCGCGGGCTGCAAAGCCAATGCGAGACCACGCAGAACCGAGATCAGGGCACCGGCGCCGCGCTGTTCGGCTACTCGAAGCTCTACGGCGAGGTGGCCGGTGGGCAGGCCGAATATCTACGCGTGCCGCAGGCCCAGTACAGCCACATCAAGGTGCCGCAGGACGGGCCCGACGAACGCTACGTCTACCTCTCCGATGTGCTGCCTACCGCGTGGCAGGCCGTCGAGTACGCCGAAGTGCCCGACGGCGGCACGCTGCTCGTCCTCGGCCTCGGCCCGATCGGGTCGATGGCCTGCCGGATCGCGTCGCACCGCAAGGGCTGCCGCGTGATCGGCGTCGACCTGGTCGACGAACGACTCGACCGGGCGCGCGACTACTGCGAGGACGTCATCAATCTCCGGACCGATGAGATCGAAGACATCGTCGACAGCCACACCGACGGCCGCGGCGCCGACTCGGTGATCGACGCGGTCGGAATGGAGGCCCACGGGTCACCGCTCGCCGAAGTCGCCCACACCGCAACCGGATTCCTTCCCTCACCGGTGGGCCGGGCCGTCATGAAGCACGCCGGAGTCGATCGTCTCGCGGCGCTCAACTCGGCGATCCAGTTGGTGCGGCGCGGCGGAACGATTTCGCTGTCCGGCGTCTACGGCGGTGCCGCCGACCCGATCAACATGATGACGTTGTTCGACAAGCAGATTCAGCTGCGAATGG
This sequence comes from uncultured Actinomycetota bacterium, assembly GCA_963848855.1. Lineage (GTDB taxonomy): Bacteria > Actinomycetota > Actinomycetes > Mycobacteriales > Mycobacteriaceae > Mycobacterium. Next base: position 767,500 of record CAWKFL010000012.1, on the reverse strand, counting down.
GGCAGGCCAACGTGAAGAAGTGGGTGCCCGACATCATGCCGCTGCTGACCGACGCGGATCCGCTCGGCGTCGAACAGTTCGCCACTCACCGGCTTCCGCTGGGCTCCGCGCCGGACGCCTATGAAACCTTCCAGAAGAAAGAGGACGGCATGATCAAGGTGGTCCTCAAGCCCTGATGGATTCACCCCCGCTGCGCCCCCACGGGACGGGTATCCGGTACCCCTGGTTTCGAGTGGGGTAGTTCTGGCAACATTACTCACGAGTAAGTAGGTACTCGGAACTCAGCGGTGGGGATGGCAATGGGGCTTTCACACAGGTCAGAGTCGGTTTCGATACTGGCAGCCCAGCGCACTGAAGGTGGCGGCGCCGCGCTCGAGCAGGTGATCGGCATGTCGGTCGCGGCGATGGTCATCGCGGCCGGTCTGCTCTGGATTGGCTACCTGCACCGCGCCCGGCGCATCACGTGGCTGAACCGGTTGGCGGAGTATGCCGCCAAGAAGTTCAACCGTCCGCCGTGGGTCGCCCTGCCGATGGCGCTATTCATCGCGACGCTGATCTGCGCCCTGTTCGGGTTCATCTGGGACGTAAGCCTGCACGTCGGCAAGGGCCGCGACCCGGGGCCGCTGGCCAACCCGGCCCACTACTTCATCCTCTTCGGCCTGTTCCTCCTGTTCGTCGCGGGCTGCATGGCGTGCGTGCTGCCGTACGACAAGCCAGGCCCGTCTGCCGTGCGCATCACCCGCAACTGGTACGCACCTGTCGGCGGCATTCTCATGGCCGGCTGCGGCCTGTACGCGCTGACCGGTTTCCCCCTCGACGACATCTGGCACCGCATCTTCGGCCAGGACGTCACGCTGTGGGGCCCAACTCACCTGATGATGATCGGCGGCGCGGGCTTCTCCACGTTGTCCGCGCTCATGCTCAACCATGAGGGGCTCAAGGCGATGGGCGACGACGCTCCGACCGGGGGCATCTTCGTCACGTTCATCCAATACCTCGGGTTCGGCGGCGTGCTCGTCGGCCTCTCGGTCTACCAGATCGAATTCGACTTCGGCGTACCGCAATTCCGCCAGGTGTTCCAGCCGATGCTGATCGCCGCGGCGGCGGCATTGGCGTTGGTTGCGGCCCGCATCATGCTCGGCCGCGGGGCGGCCATCATCGCGGCCCTGCTGGCGATCGGCCTGCGAGGTGGCGTCGCGCTGGTCGTCGGACCGGTCCTTGGTGCGCCGATCAACTGGTTCGCGCTCTATCTCGGGCCGGCGCTCGTCGTCGAACTCATCGGCCTCACCCCGCTGATCAAGCGACCACTCGTGTTCGGAGCCGTCAGCGGCCTAGGGGTGGCGACAGTGGGACTGTGGCTGGAGTCCTTGTGGATCGCCGCGCTCTATCACTACCCGTGGCCGACGAGCATCTGGCCCGAAGCACTCGCGATGGCCATCCCTGCCGCGATTCTCACCGGAATGTGCGGCGCGATGGTCGGTTTGGTTCTCACGTCGCAACGACTGCCGTCCCGCGCGGTCTGCATCGGCCTGGTGGCGTTGACCGTCCTGGCGATCGGGGGCGCGGCGGCCAACGGCCTTCGCTACAACGTGCCGCAGAACGTCACAGCGGCCATCACGCTCACCGACGATCCCGCAAGCAGTCCGGGTCAGCGGATGGTCAACGCGGACGTGCAGATCAACCCGCCCGACTTCGTCAGCGAGAATCCGAACTGGGTGTCGATCCTCGGATGGCAGGGCCATCTGGAGAACCGACGTGGTGAGGTCATCAACAATCTCGAGAAGGTCAGGCCCGGCCACTACCGCACGGTCGCGCCGGTCCCTGTGTCGGGCACCTGGAAAACACTGCTGCGCGTGCACGACGGCACCACATTGACCGCGGTGCCGATCTTCCTCGCCGCGGATCCGGGTATTGGCGCACCGGAAGTGCCCGCGCAGGCGACGATGACACGGCCGTTCGTCGCTGAAATCACCATCCTGCAGCGCGAACGCAATCCCGACACCCCTGCGGTGTTGTGGACCGTCGGCTGCCTCGTCGTCCTGTTCTGCACGCTTGCCCTCATCGGCGGACTCAGTTGGGGCGCAGGCCGGATCAACCGCAGCGAGCCGACGGAGACCAAGGTGGAGCTGCAACAGTCCGCTCAGGCATGACCACACACCCCGACGTCGCGATCCTCGCCGATCACACGTTGCTGTTGGCGCTGCCCGCCTTTGCGCCCGCAGTGGTGGTGGTCGGCGTGGTGGTCTACGTCGCGATGCGCGACCGCAGGCGCAAGGGCGATACGACTCACAGTGAGAACTCAGACTCCCCGGGTGAAGATGGTTGACCGTGATCACAACGAGGACTCTCACGGTTTTGGCAGCAGCAGCACTCATCACCGCGGGATGCGGTGGCTCAAACAGCGGCGACAGCGGCGGCAATGCACAGTCGCCCACTCCATCGGCGACCACCGTCAACCCTTCGGATATGGCCAACGACCAGGAGGCGCCGACCCGGCTTCTCATCGATGTTCACATCAAGGGCGGCGAGGTCGTCCCGACCAATCAGCAGCTGCAGGCGGGACTCAACGAGCAGATCGTCATCCGCGTCAATAGCGACGCCCCCGACCAACTGCACGTGCACTCAAATCCCGAGCACACGTTCAACATCGAGGCAAAGCCGATGCAGTCGTTCCAGTTCACCGTTGCCGTGCCGGGCAAGGTGGACGTCGAACTGCATCAGCTGAACAAGACCGTCGCGACCATTCAGGTGCAGTGAGCGACGATCGGTCCGTAGCCGTCCTCGCCCACGGTCTGGGCGGCTCGACCGATCTTCCGATCCCGTATACGTACGCCTTGATCGGTGCCGCGTGGGCGTTGACATTCACCTTCGGCGTTGTTGCGCTCGCGTGGCGGCGGCCGCGGTTCGATCCGGAGAGGACGGGCCGTCCGCTGCCCCACCGGGTCACCGCGGTGATCGATTCGCCGGTCACCAGGTGGGGCGTGGCCATCCTGGTGTTGTTGTTCGCGGTCTGGGTTGCGGTGGCCGCATTCGTCGGCCCGCAGAACGCGGAGAACCCGCTGCCCGGTGTGTTTTACGTGCTGCTGTGGGTGGGCCTGGTTGCGTTGTCGTTGGCCATCGGCCCGGTGTGGCGCGCGATTTCGCCGGTTCGCACGGTGTACAGGCTGCTGGGCCGCAGGTCGTTGGCTCTGCACTATCCAGAGGCGTTGGGGTACTGGCCCGCTGTCGTCGGGCTTTTCGCTTTCGTGTGGCTCGAGCTTGCCAGCCCGGACCCGGGTTCGCTTGGCGCCATACGGATTTGGCTGCTGATCTACCTGGCCGTCACCTTCGCCGGCGCGTTGTGCTGCGGTGACCGCTGGTGCGCGCGGGCCGACCCGTTCGAGGTGTACAGCATGGTGGCGTCACGGTTGTCGCCGTTTCGGCGCAACCCCGACGGTCGCATCGCGGTGGGCAACCCGTTCGATCATCTACCGTCGCTGCCGGTGCGCCCGGGCACCGTCGCCGCGCTGGCGGTACTACTGGGATCCACTGCGTTCGACAGCTTTTCGGCGATGCCCCAGTGGCGCAACTTCGTCGACGCGCACACGTCGTCGACACTGACCGCGACGCTGCTGCGCACCGCGGGGTTGTTCGTGTTCGCCGCGGTGGTCGCGACGACGTTCTGGCTGGCCGCGCGAACCACCGGTGGCGTCGACGCCGAACGCCGACGCGCGTTGCCCGGCCAGATGGCGCACTCGTTGATCCCGATCGTCGTCGGTTACGTGTTCGCCCACTACCTGACGTATCTCGTCGAACGGGGCCAGCAGACAGTCATTTTGCTGTTCGGGTTGCATGACGCCGAGGTGACCTACGTGCTTTCCACGCACCCATCGGTGTTGGCGACGATCAAGGTCGGCTGCGTTCTGGCCGGCCACGTTGCCGGTGTCATTGCCGCGCACGATCGAGCGCTGCGGCTGCTGCCCACGGGTCATCAGCTCACGGGCCAGCTCGCGATGATGCTGGTGATGGTTGGCTACACCTTCACCGGGCTCTATCTTCTGTTCGGCGGGTGACAGCCGTCTTATTGACGGTAGTGTGACGCCCGTGCCGGGCAACAGGTCCCTGGAGCAGGCATTGGCCGGAGGCGCGCCGCAGCGCGTCGGCTGGTTCCGTTTCTACTTCGACGATGAGTGCTGGGAATGGTCGGAGCAGGTTCAGCAGATGCACGGCTACGAGCCCGGAACCGTTACACCGACGACGCAACTGGTGTTGTCGCACAAGCATCCCGACGACTACCACCAGGTCGCCGCGACGCTGGCCGATATGCGCCGGGCCCGCACCACGTTCTCCACCCGGCACCGGATCATCGACACCACGGGCGCGGTGCATTCCGTTGTGGTCATCGGTGACCGGCTCCACGACGACGCAGGTCAACTGGTCGGCACACACGGTTTCTATGTCGACGTGACACCGTCTGATGCGGTCACTGAGGAACTCGTCACCGCAGCGGTCGCCGAGATCGCCGAGAGCCGCGCCAGCATCGAACGGGCCAAGGGCATGCTGATGGTGATGTACAGAATCGACGCGGACACCGCGTTCGACCTGCTGAAGTGGCGGTCGCAGGAAACGAACGTGAAGCTGCGAGCCCTGGCCGAGCGACTGCTCGCGGACTACAGCAGCCTGACTTACGAGGAGAGGCTGCCGCCGCGGGCAACCTTCGATCACTTGCTGCTGACCGCCCATCAGAGGCTCGACGCCGCGACTCCCGGCCCCTAACGTTGATGCATGCGGGCACTGATCATCGTCGACGTTCAGAATGACTTCTGCGAGGGCGGTTCTCTCGCGGTGGCCGGCGGCGCCGCGGTGGCGCGCGGGATCTCCGAATTGCTCGCGAGCCGACCCGATTACGCCCACGTCGTGGCGACCAAGGATTTTCATATCGCCCCGGGTGAGCACTTCTCCGACGACCCCGACTACAACGCAACGTGGCCTCCGCACTGCGTTGCAGGCACGTCGGGCGCCGAGTTCCATCCGCTGTTCGAACCGGGCGCCGTCGAAGCGGTTTTCGCCAAGGGCCACTACTCGGCGGCCTACAGCGGCTTCGAGGGCACCGACGATTCGGGCACGACGCTGGCCTACTGGCTGCGTCAGCGCGGTGTCGACGAGGTCGACGTCGTCGGCATCGCGACCGACTACTGCGTCAAGGCCACCGCCGCCGACGCCGCCAAGGCCGGGTTCTCCACGCGGGTCCTGCTGGACCTGACCGCAGGCGTCGCGCCCGAGTCGACCACGAAGGCCGTCGAGGATCTGCGCGACGCCGGGGTCGAGGTCGCCTAGCCGGCCACCGACGCACGCACCTGCGCCGCGGCTGCGACCAGGTGTTCAAGTGACGCCGCCACCTGATCGGTCGTTCGGGTTTTCAGTCCGCAGTCCGGATTGACCCAGAGTCGTTCGGCGGGAACCGCTTTGAGTGCCGCGCGAAGCGACTCGGCGATCTCACCGGTGCCGGGGACGCGCGGCGAGTGGATGTCGTAGACCCCGGGGCCCACGCTGTTCGTGAAGCCGACCGAGTTGAGGTCGTCGAGCACCTCCATCCGTGACCGGGCCGCCTCGATCGACGTGACATCCGCGTCCAGGTCGGCGATCGCACCGATCACCTCACCGAACTCCGAATAGCACAGGTGGGTGTGAATCTGCGTCGAGTCCGCCACACCCGATGTGGCAAGCCGGAATGCGCCGACGGCCCACCGCAGGTACTCGTCTTTGTCGGCCGACCGCAGCGGTAGCAGCTCACGCAGCGCGGGCTCGTCGACCTGGATGATCGCGATCCCTGCGGACTGCAGGTCGATGGTCTCGTCGCGGATCGCCAGCGCGATCTGATTCGCAGTGTCGGCCAACGGCTGATCGTCACGCACGAAGGACCAGGCCAGGATCGTGACGGGGCCGGTCAGCATGCCCTTGACCGGTTTCGCGGTCAGCGACTGCGCATAGGCGATCCACTCCACCGTCATCGGATGCGGACTGCTGATGTCGCCGTAGAGGATCGGCGGCCGCACGCAGCGCGTGCCGTAGGACTGCACCCAGCCGTTCTGCGTGGCGAAGAACCCGTCGAGCTGTTCGGCGAAGTACTGCACCATATCGCTGCGCTCCGGCTCACCGTGCACAAGCACATCGAGCCCCAGCCGCTCCTGCAGCGCGATGACATCGGAGATCTCCGCGCGCATCCGGTGCACGTACTCGGTCTGATCGATCTCGCCCGACCGCCACGCCGCCCGTGCTTTTCGGATCGCTGCGGTCTGCGGATACGACCCGAGCGTCGTGGTCGGCAGGGGCGGCAGTTGTAGCCGTTCGTTCTGGCTGGCGCGCCGGCGGTCGGCGGGCCCGCGGCTCGAACCGCCGGTGGTGATCTCCTCGATCCGCGCCCTCACGGCCGCATTGTTGCGCCGCGGGTCGGATTTGCGTGATGCGATCGCGGCATTCGACGCGGCTATCTCGGCGGCCACCGTGTCGCGGCCCTCGCGCAGCGCTCGCGCCAGCGTGGTCACCTCGGTGACCTTCTCGGCGCCGAAGGCCAGCCAGCTACGCAGTGTGTCGTCTAGGTCGGTCTCGGGATCCAGGGCGTACGGCACGTGCAGGGTCGAGCACGACGTCGAGACCGCCACGGCCCCTGCGGACCCCCGCAGGGTCGCCAAGCTGCGCAGCGCCGCCTCCAGATCGGTGCGCCAGATGTTGCGGCCGTCCACGATGCCCGCCACCACCAGCTTTTCGGCCAACTCCGGTACCGCGGCCACGGCCGTCTTGCCTCCCTCGACCAGGTCGATGCCGATCGCCTCCACCGGAGTACGGGCAAGTGCGGGCAGCACGTCGCCCAAATCGCCGAAATAAGTGGCGACGTGGATGGCCGGACGTTCGGTGAGCGTCCCCAACCGCGTGTAGGTGTCCGCCGCCAACCCCGGTGCGCCGTCGACGATGTCGGTCACCAGCACCGGCTCGTCGAGCTGGACCCACGCGACGCGCTGGGCGGCGAGCATCTCGAGCAGCTCGGCGTAGATCGTCACCAAATCGTCGAGCCGCGTGATCGGCGCGCCCGTACCGTCGACCGCCTTGCTCAGCGCCAAGAACGTGATTGGCCCGACGATCACCGGCCGCGCCGGAATGCCTTGTTCACGAGCCTCTTTCAGCTCCATCAGGACCTTGGCGGGATTCAGGTGAAAGCGGGTGTCGGCGTCTATCTCGGGGACGAGGTAGTGGTAGTTGGTGTCGAACCACTTCGTCATCTCCAGCGGCGCGACGGTTTCGGTGCCGCGCGCCGCCGCGAAGTAGCGGTCCACTTCGTCGGAAATGTCAGTCACCCGCGCCGGCAGCGCGCCGACGAGCGCGGCGGTGTCGAGCATGTGGTCGTAGTAGGAGAACGTGTTCACCGGAATGGAATCGAGCCCGGCGTCGGCCAGCGCCCGCCAGGTGTCGCGGCGCAGATCGGCGGCGACCGCCTCCAACTCGGCGCGGCCGAGTCGGCCCGCCCAGTAGCCTTCGACGGCCCGCTTGAGTTCCCGGCGCGGGCCGATGCGGGCAGAACCGGTGACGGTGGTGGTGAATCGAACAGTCACATCGACGTCCTTCATATATGACGGAGTGGCCACCGCCGGCAGAAGTCAAACCGAGCGCTGTTCGCGCTTCGGCCATCCGCCCAATCCGCGAGGCGATGAACCACCGGACGCGGCGCGTCCGGTACAGCTGGCAGGTCTTCGGACTTACAGGCTCGCACGTTCCAACGCCCACCTACCGGCCATCGCTTCCCCGCCCGGAGGGGTTCCGGGTTCCCTCGCCCCAGGCTCCCCACGCACCTCGCACCCGCACGCGCAACTGATCAGATTGTGCGGTCGCGGGCCGGGGCCCGCGGTTTGCCTGTCCAGACGGGCGGGCGCCGCTCGGTGAAAGCCCGCACACCTTTCTGGCATCGTCGTGGCGCATGACGTGGCGGTGGATGTCCCACAGCAGCCGCTTGCTCGCCAGCGCGGCGGGCAGTACGTCGCCTGCGTCGAGCGCCCGGCTGCCAAGCCCGAGATGCACCGCCCGGTGCACGTCGAAAGTGGCCCCGGTCAAGAGGATTTCGGCGGCGTTGGCAATTCCCACCAGCCGCGGCAGGATCCAGTGCGAGTAGGCGTCGCCGACGACGCCGCGCCTGACCTGGACGACGCGGTAGCGCGCGTCGGCGGCGAAGAACCGGATATCGCACTGCAGGGCAAGGGTGAGGCCGAGACCGATCGCATGGCCGTTGACGGCGGCGATCACCGGTTTGGACAGCGACCATGCGGGCACCTCGATGCCTGCTGCGCTGAAGCCACGCCCCGGCTCGGTGAAGGTGCGCTCACCTGCGCCCAGGTCCGCGCCCGCGCAGAAGGCGGGCGGCGTGCCGGTCAGCACGATCACCCTGACGTCGTCGTCGCGGTCGCACGTGCGGTAGGCGTCCGCCAGTTCGTCGCGCATCCCGTCGCCGACCGCGTTGCGCCGTTGCGGACGGTTGAGCGTGACGGTGGCAACACCGCGATCCATCGTGAGCAAAAGAGTGCGGTATTCGCGCAGGTTGACGGTGCCAGACATTGGTACCTCCCGTGCAAGGGGAAGAAGCGGCGGCCGCCCCGTATTGTCACCTTGGTCAGTGCCCAGTCGATCTGGGTTCGTCTGCATTTGTCTGGAGCACGCACTTTGGCCCGCACCACCGGAAAGAAAGCCACTTCCACCGCGCCACCGCCGGAGATATGGCCAGGTAAGGCGTATCCCCTAGGCGCCACCTACGACGGCTCCGGCACCAACTTCGCTGTCTTCAGCGAGGCTGCCGAGCGCGTCGAACTCTGCCTTTACACCAACGGCACCGAGACCAGGGTGGTGCTACCCGAGGTCGACGGTTTCGTCTGGCACGGCTTCATCCCCAATATCGAGCCCGGTCAGCGCTACGGCTATCGGGTATACGGCTCGTACGACCCCGCGGCCGGTACGCGGTGCAACCCGAACAAGCTCCTGCTCGACCCGTACTCGAAAGCGATCGACGGGGCTTTCGACTGGAACCAGTCGCTGTTCGGCTATAACTTCGGTGACCCGGACAGCCGCAACGATGACGACTCGGCCGCCAGCATGCCCAGGTCGGTCGTCATCAACCCGTACTTCGACTGGGGCGTCGACCGTCCGCCCGGCCACGAGTACGCGGACACGGTCATCTACGAGGCGCACGTCAAGGGCCTTACCCAGACCCACCCCGACATTCCGGAGAACATCCGCGGCACCTACACCGCCGTCGCCCATCCCGTGATCATCGAGCACCTGAAAGCGTTGGGCGTCAACGCGATCGAGTTGATGCCGGTGCACCATTTCGCCAACGACTCCACGCTGATCGACAAGGGTCTGTCGAACTACTGGGGCTATAACACGATCGGCTTCCTTGCGCCGGACGCCAAGTACAGCTCCAGTCCCAACCCCGGCGGGCAGGTGCAGGAGTTCAAGGCCATGGTGCGCACGCTGCATGAGGCCGACATCGAGGTAATCCTCGACGTCGTCTACAACCACACCGCAGAGGGCAACCACCTGGGCCCGACACTGTCCATGCGGGGGATCGACAACGCGGCCTACTACCGGCTCGTCGACGACGACAAGCGCTACTACATGGACTACACCGGCACCGGTAACAGCCTCAATGTCGGTCACCCGCATTCACTGCAGCTGATCATGGACTCCCTGCGCTACTGGGTGACCGAGATGCACGTCGACGGGTTCCGGTTCGACCTGGCATCGACGCTGGCTCGCGAGTTCTACGACGTCGACCGGCTGTCGGCGTTCTTCGAACTGGTGCAACAGGATCCGACGGTCAGCCAGGTAAAGCTGATCGCCGAACCGTGGGACGTCGGACCCGGCGGCTACCAGGTCGGCAATTTTCCGCCGCAGTGGACCGAATGGAACGGCAAGTACCGCGACACCGTGCGCGACTACTGGCGAGGCGAGCCCGCCACCCTCGACGAGCTGGCCTACCGGCTGACTGGATCGGCCGACCTCTACGAGAACACCGCGCGCCGACCGGTGGCCTCCATCAACTTCGTCACCGCCCACGACGGGTTCACGCTGCGCGACCTGGTGTCCTACAACGAAAAACACAACGAGGCCAACGGCGAGGACAACAACGACGGCGAAAGCCACAACAGGTCGTGGAACTGCGGCGCCGAGGGCCCCACCGACGATAAGGTGATCAACGCGCTTCGTGCCCGGCAGCAGCGCAATTTCCTTACCACCCTGCTGCTTTCGCAGGGAGTCCCGATGATCTCGCACGGCGACGAACTCGGGCGCACCCAACAGGGCAACAACAACGTCTATTGCCAGGACAACGAGCTGTCGTGGATCGACTGGTCGACGGTCGACACCGACCTGGTCGAGTTCACCCGGTCGGTGTCTTCACTGCGCGCAGCTCATCCGGTCTTCCGGCGACGTCGCTTCTTCAGCGGCCGTCCGGTGCGTCAGCGCGGGGTTGACGGGCTGCCCGACATCGCGTGGCTGGCCCCCGACGGTTCGGAGATGAGCGACGAAGACTGGGAGAGCGGCTTCGCCAAGTCGATCGCGGTGTTCCTGAATGGTCAGGGCATCCCAGACCTCGATGTCCGCGGCCAGCGCGTCACCGACGACTCGTTCCTTCTGTTGTTCAATGCTCATCACGAGTCCATCGAATTCACGCTTCCTGCAGCGGTTTTCGCCCCGTCATGGGATGTCGTCGTCGACACCAGTGCCGACCTCGATTCCGAGGAGGAACCCAAGCCGCTCAGTGCGAACACCAAACTGACCGTCGATGCCCGCGCGGTGCTGGTGCTGCAGGCTAAATCGGAGTGACGGGCTACTCGACGACGTCGTAGAACGAGTCGCCATCCTCGGGCGTCCCGTCTATTTGGCCACGATTCCGGCCCGTCTGTTGCGGATCGATGCGGTCCAGTTCGTCATCGGGTTCTGTTTGGACAGTCCGGTCGTCGGCATCGGCGTCTCTGGGATCGATGTCGTCCGGGGACACCTCGGGAACCTCCGCCGAAAGGCGTTCGTCCAGCGATTCATGGTTTTCGGCATCGATCCACTCCTCCGGGGGATCGACCACCTCGTCGCCGTCGTCGTTGCGCACCTCGTCGGAGTCGAGTTGCTCTTCCGGCGTCAGGGGATTGTCGTCGGAAACGTCTCGTGCCATGACGCCATGGTGCCCGACGGGCCGCGCGGCTAAACAATGCGGTCGACGTCGACCGCCTGACGGATCTCAGAAGCCTTGTGCGGCAGGGTGCTTGCTAACCGAGTTGGCCAATCCGTACCAGGTCGTATGGTACGGTTAGCTGCTGCAGCAACCGTGGCCGCCGCGCTGGCAATGGAGATTTTCTCTTTGTGCCGCCGGCCGGGCGGGCCGGAGTAGGAGCCGAAGAGCGGCGGTGACCTACCTGGCGGCCACGGTTGCCAGCCCTCTTTGCAAATTACCTGACTATGTGCAACTGGTTGCTTGTTTGCCGAAAGTAAATTTTCGGGGGTGTCAGTAATTGCCCAGGATGCCCACCGTATGCTGCCCAGCATGACGCCGCCGCGCGGCGCGGGCCGCCGGCTGACGGCCGACGACTGGGTCCAGGCCGGATTTGCATTGCTCGCCGATAGGGGTCCGAACGCGCTTCGGATAGACCGGCTGTGCGCCAGGCTGGACGTCACCAAAGGCAGCTTCTACTGGCACTTCACCGACATCTCCACTTACCGAGCCGCGGTTGTCGGAGCCTGGGGCAGCCTCCTGGATCAGAGCAGGCGGCCGTTCGAGAACATGCCCGATGTCGTGCCCCGCGAGCGTCTCGAGGTGATGATGCGCACGATGGTTGCTCCCGAGCATTTTGCGCTCGAACGCGCGATGCGGGTGTGGGCGATGACGGACGAATCGGTGCTGGCGGCCGTGCAGCGAAGTGACCGACGGGTTCAGCGCGCCGTCTGGCAGGCGTTCCTCGATTACGGATTCGATCCCGAGGACGCGGGACTGCGCGCGGCCGTGGTCTTCGCGACGGGACTTGGCCTGCTGCACGCGTCAGCATCAGCGGGCGACGCAAGCCCCGAACTTCTGGAGCGATTCCTGGACTTCATGTTCAGGCAGTAGCGCGCTAGGATTTCTTGGACGGCTCCAGACCGGTCTTCTTGTCGAGATACTGCAGCAGGTCGTGTGCGGCCAGTTCGACGTCCTTGTGCCGCCACTCCGATGCCCGGTACACGCAGGCGATCAGACCGGTGCGGTGAATGCGCCGAAAGTCTCCATAGACGAAGGCGTAGCGCGCCTTCGTCTCGTCGCTGGCTCCCTCGGTCAGGCCCAGGTGCCACTCCGCGTACTCGTCCCACTTGTGGGACTCGAGGAAGTCGTTCTGCGCATCGGCGCGCGGTTGCACGTCACCCCAGTCGCTGTCGAGGACGTACTGGCGCGCGTCGATGAGTTTGCGCGCCTTGGCCACCGCGGCCTTATTGAGCGAGTACTTGGCCATGACAGCCATTGTGCTGCTCTATGGTCGCCAGGCAAATAGCTCTGTAGCAGAGGTATTCTGGCGGCGTGGACACCCGCACCGACCTGGCCGTCGAGCTTTTCCACGTCGTCGGTCGATTCCGGCGCCAGCTGCGCCGATCGACGGGGAGCGGATTCGACGCCGCGGGCCTGACCCAATCGCAGGCCGAGATGCTGCGGTTGGTCGGCCGCCAGCCGGGTATCTCGGTGCGGGAGGCGGCCGCGGAACTGGGCCTGGTGCCCAACACCGCGTCCACGCTGGTGTCGAAGCTCACCGCCGACGGTCTGCTGATCAGGACCGTCGATGCCGAGGACCGCAGGGTGGGGCGGCTGCGACTGAGCGAGCCTGCACAGCGTTTTGCCGACGAGTCCCGGGCGGAACGCAGGGCCGCGTTGTCGGCGGTGCTGGACGAGCTCGGCGCCGACCAGATCGAGAGCTTGGCGAGCGGGTTGGAGGTGCTGTCCGAAATGACGCGCATGCTGCACGAGAGGCAACCATGACAGTGTCGGCTCCCCCACCCGCGATCGACTGCAGGCATCTGTGCCACTCCTATGGGCACTTCACCGCCGTCGACGATCTCAACCTTCAGGTGGCGGCGGGCGAGACGGTCGGCCTGCTCGGGCCCAACGGCGCAGGCAAGACCACTGCCGTCCGTGTCCTGACCACCCTGACGCCCGTTCAGAAGGGCGAAGTGCTCATCTTCGGACTCGACGCGCGCCGCGACAAGATGGACATCCGCCATAACATCGGCTATGTGCCACAACAGCTTTCGATAGAGTCAGCACTGACGGGACGTCAGAACGTTGAGTTGTTCGCGCGGCTGTACGACGTCCCGCGGGCCGAGCGCAAGCAGCGCGTCGACGAAGCGCTCGAGGCCATGCAGTTGAGCGATGTCGCCAACGGGCTCGCGGGAACCTACTCCGGCGGCATGGTCCGTCGCCTCGAGCTGGCCCAGGCGCTAGTGAACAGGCCGTCTCTGCTGATCCTCGATGAGCCGACGGTCGGGCTGGATCCGATTGCGCGAGACGGGGTCTGGGCGCAGGTGCGGCACATGCAGGACGAGTTCGGCATGACCGTGCTGCTCACCACGCACTACATGGAAGAGGCCGACGTGCTGTGTGACCGCGTCGTGCTGATGCACCACGGCAAGCTGCAGGCCGTCGGATCCCCTGCCGAGCTGAAGCGGACGGTGTCTGACAACGCCTCGCTCGAGGATGTGTTCCGCCACTACGCGGGATCGGATCTGGGCGAAGACACCTCTCAGACGGGCTTCCGTGCGATCCGGTCAACCAGAAGGACGGCGCGACGTGTCAGTTGAGTCGAGGATCGAGATAGAGCTCATTCGCGCGCCGCGCGGCTGGCGCCGCGTACGCGGAATGTTGGTGCGGGTCGGCGCGCTCGCGCTCGTCGAGCTGCAGAAGCTGCGTCACGACCGCACCGAGTTGTTCACCCGAATGGTGCAGCCCGCGCTGTGGCTGTTGATCTTCGGGCAGACGTTCTCGCGGCTGCGTGTCATCGACACCGGCGACGTGCCGTATCTGGCGTTCCTCGCGCCGGGGATCATCGCGCAGTCGGCGCTTTTCATCTCGATCTTCTACGGCATCCAGATCATCTGGGACCGCGATGCGGGGATACTGGCGAAGCTGATGGTGACGCCTGCGCCCGCATCGGCAGTGGTCACCGGTAAAGCGTTCGCGGCGGGTGTGCGCTCGGTGGTGCAGGTGATCGGCGTCGTCGCGCTGGCGTATCTGCTCGGTGTGCATTTGACCGTCAACCCGCTGAAAATCCTTGCGGCCATGGGTGTTGTGGTGCTGGGGTCGGCATTCTTCGCCTGTCTGTCGATGACGCTCGCCGGGCTGGTGCGCAACCGCGATCGCATGATGGGCATCGGGCAGGCCATCACCATGCCGTTGTTCTTCGCGTCCAACGCGCTCTATCCCGTCGATGTGATGCCGCAGTGGCTGCGCTGGCTGTCGGCCGTCAACCCACTGAGCTATGAGGTCAATGCGCTGCGCGGCCTGTTGATCGACACGCCGAGCAACCAGGTCGTCGACGTCGCGGTTCTCGTCGTCGCGGCCGTCGCAGGCATCGCGGTGGCCTCCGCGTTCCTGCACAGGCTGGTGCGCTGACTTTCGCCGAAATGGAATTCCGTGTGGTCAAGCCGACCTGTTGATAACTCTGGCTTCTGTCTCGCCGAATGTCGGCGGGTGACCCCATGATCCGCGCGCGACGGGCCTGCGCGCCGAGCACGTTCTGCCGTACACGGAGTTGTACAAGCGGGCCCGCGGCGTGCGGAGGTGCCGAACAGCACTAGATCTCATGGATGCGGGCGCGCAATCTCCGAAGGAGACGTGGCTGCGGCTGTTGCTCATCGATGCGGGCTACCCACGGCCACAGACGCAGATTCCGGTTGCTCGGGAAATACGGTCAACCTTTCGCGTTTCTCGACATGGGCGGGGAGGAGCTGATGATCGCTGTCGAGTACGACGGCGATCAGCACCGCACCGACCGCGGGCGTTACGTGTGGGATGCCAGGCGGCACAGAAAACTACGTCGGCTCGGCTGGATCGTCATTCGCGTGATCGCCGATGACCGCCCGTACGACATCCTGAGTCGTGTCGCCGAGGAGTGGGCGCTGCGCGAGACGGAAGGCAGGGTCATCAAGCGGGCGTCTTGACCCCACGGAATTCCATTTCACGGCAAGTCATGCGGACAAGTCGTAGACCGTTGCGTCGCCGACGGTCCTCGACGGGAACGTGGTGGACACCCATTTCGAGATGTCGATGTGCGCGCGGCTGCCCCAGCCGGGACCGTGGCCGTGTGTCCTCACCACGATGTAGTAAGCGACCTTGTGCTGCGCGACGTCGTCTTTGAACTCCGCAAGCGTCGGCGCCGGGTCGCTGCCTGAGAAACCGCCGACAGCCATGACCGCTGTGCCAGAGGACAATTCGAGACCGGCGGCCTGTGACGACCGGACGATCGCAGCCGACCACTCGGTCGACGTCGCCTTCAACAGCGCATCGAGCTGGGCGTTGTCGACGTTCTGGCCGAACCCGCCGTGTCCACGCGCCGTCTCGGCAGGCCCAACGGCGGGGCCACCTCCCTCATGCGGTTGTCCGATCGTCGCGATGGCGTAGGCGGCAGGACCCGCGAGCGCGCTCAGCAACCCCAAAGTCAGTGCGGTAATCCCGATTCCGCGGCGCGTACACCAGCCGAGAATCATCACCGCGACGAGCACCGTCGACACCAGGATCGCCCAGCGCAGTTCGGGAAGCCATTCGCGATTGCGGTGAAGAAGCCACCAAACCCAGCCGCCGGTCGCGGCCATCAATACCACCAAACCGATGCGGTGCAGCTGGTTTTCGCGCTCCCGCCACATCTGGCGGACCCCGATGGCGAACATCGCCGCGACAGCGGGTGCGATCGACAGGCTGTAGTACGGATGAATCATGCCGTGCATGTAACTCAGCACCACACCGTCGACAACCAGCCAGCCGCCGAACAGAATCGCCGCGGCCCGCACCAGATCCGTTCGCGCTGCGCGTCCGCGCGACACCACGACGAGCACCGTGGCCAGCAGAGCCGCGGGCAGCAGCCAGCCGATTTCGAATCCGAACTCGCCGCTGAACAACCGCGACCAGCCCTGCGACTGACTCCCGAAGGCAGCCCACCCGTGGTTGCCCGTGCGCAGCTGTGTACCCGCCGCAGTGCCGACCACCGCCTGCGGTGGGCCGAACCCTTGGTGGTTGCGGCCGAGGACGCGGGCAAAGCCGTTGTAGCCCAACACCAAATTCATGAAGTTGTTGTCGGTGGAGCCGGCGATGTAGGGCCGCGACGAGGCGGGCCACAGCAGGGTGAGCACCACGAACCAGCCAGCAGAGACAACGAACGCCATCGCGGCGACCGCCATGTCCCTCAGCCGAATGCGCAAGGACACTGGGGCGGCGACGAGATAGGCGGCGGCCAAGGCAGGCGCCACCATCAGGCCTTCGAGCATCTTCGCCAAAAAGGCGAATCCCAGCGCGACACCCGCCCATGCCAGCCACTTCGCACCCCCGCGCTGCAGCGCCCGCACCGTGCAATACGCCGCCGCGGTCATCAGCAGCACCATCACCGCGTCAGGGTTGTTGAACCGAAACATCAACGCGGCCACCGGTGTCAACGCGAGTACCGCACCGGCAAGCAGACCGGTGCGCACCCCCGTGACCCGGGCCACCGCGCCGTACAGCAGGGCCACCGCAGCCACGGCCATCAACGCCTGGGGAATCAGCATGCTCGCACTGCTGAAGCCGAAGATCTGCCCGGACAGTCCCATCACCCACTGCGAGACCGGTGGCTTGTCGACGGTGATGAAGTTGTGCGGGTCGATCGATCCGAACAGCAGCGCTTCCCAATCCGTCGAACCCGCCTGTGCGGCAGCGGCATAGAACTGATTGCCCATGCCGTTGACCGTGATGTTCCACAGGTACATCACCGCGGTCCCGACCAATAACATTGCGAGGCCCACCCGTTCCCACGTGCTCGTGGACCAACGGGTGGGCCGGTGAATTTCGGCGGCGCGCGCCTCGGTGTCATCGGTAAGCGGGAGTGTTGTCACACCCGCCAGTCAGGCATCGCTACCCTGCGTCAGCCTGTGAAGAACCCGCGAGCCTGCTGCGGGTTGCCCTCAACGCGTCGGACAGCGTCCACAGCGAGATGCCGAGTAACGCAATGTCCTTCATCAGGAAGCCGCCGTCGAGCGACAGCGCGGGGAAGCCGCCCTGGGATTCGTCCATCACGCCGGGAGTGGTGAACAGGAAGCTGATGGTGGCGAGGAACAGCACGATCGCCAACAGACTGCCCGCGATCGACACCCTCGGCCACCATGGCTTGACGGCGATCAACGCGGCTGCCGCCAATTCGAACACGCCGAGCAGGGCCGAGAAGGTGTACACCGAGAAAAGTTCGTACACCCAACTCATGAATGGGCTCTCCGAGACCAGCGGCTGGATGCCCTGCGCCTCGTAGTTCATGAACTTCAGGCCGCCGTACCACGCGATCACGATGACCAGGCCGTATCTGGCCAGCAGTCCCGCGACGGTATCGAAGGTGTGCTGTCTCTTGGAATCGATTTGGTAAGTGGTCATACGGTGTAGTGCCGCGAACGGCGCCGACCGTTACGCCACGCCCACACTTTCGTGCTGCAGCAGCTCGGATGCCGCGCGCTCACCGGAGCGCACGGCGCCGTCGACCCATCCACTCATCACGGCCGAACTCTCGGTGCCCGCCCAGTGGATACGACCGCAATTCGGCCGTAGCGCATGGCCGAACTGGGTGAGCACACCCGGTGGGGCATGGCTGATCATCCCGCCGCCGGAATACCGCTCGATCGTCCATATCTGCTCTACGTAATCGATCGGGCTCGTGCTCCTGGGCCCGAACCGCTCCGCGAGGTCGGCCAGCACCGCGTCCCGCCTGGCGGCCGCGTCGAGGCTGCCGATGTCGCGCGCGACCGGGCCCTCGATGATGACGCACATCACGCCGGGCACTCCGGTGTCCGTGCACGCGTCGATCGTCACCGCCGCGGGGCTTCCCGGCGCCGCAGACTGTCCCGACAACCCGTTCGCCCGCCAGAACGGCTCGTCGTAGACTGCCGACACCTTGATGATCGCCCCGCTCGGCATGCGTTGGTGCAGGAACGACCTGTCGACGGGAAGCATTGGCTCGTAGACGATTTGGCTGGCGATCGCGAGTGGTACCGCCACGACCACCCGCAGCGCCCGCACCGTCATGTCATCGGAGCGCACCGTCACCCCGTCGTCGTCGGCGGTGATCCGCCGCACCGGCTGCTTCAGGTGAACGGCATCACCCAATTCCGCCGCAACCGCACGATAGATCGCGCCCATGCCGCCCACGGGTCGCGAATCCTGTGAGCCGTCTTTGATTCCGAACACAAAGCCGGGGCCGCCGCCCGACGCCATCTGATGCAGCGCGAACAACAGCGACACCTCGGAGGTGTCCGATGTGTAGGTTCCCCCGATCGCGGTCTCCAGAAGTTCACGCGCAGGTGTCGACGGGACGTTGCGGGCCAACCATTGCGCCACCGTGGTCTGATCCCATTTGGCGGCCTTCTTGGCGGTCCACGGCGCCTCAAGCGGAACCGCCTTGCACATCTGGCTCAACTCCAGCATCGCGGTGCCGAGGTTCAGTGAGGCGAACGGGCTCATCGACCACGGAACGGTGCCCTTGTAGCGGTGCTGTTTACCGTCGACGATCATCAGCGCGTCGCCGCCGGTGTACTGCTTGTAGCTCGACACGCCGAACTCTTTCATCAGCGCGTAGATGCGGTCCTGCCCAGGACCCACCCATGCACCGCCGCGGTCGATCCACGTGCCGTCCCCGCGAACCTCGGTGAAGGTGCGGCCCCCTACCCTGTCGCGGGCCTCGAGCAACGCCACCGAGTGCCCCGCCTGCTTCAGCCGCAGCGCCGCCGTGAGGCCGGCGAATCCCGCTCCCACCACGCAGAAATTTACGTCGGTCATATTTGCCATCGTCCGCCAGCAAACGGCCTGACGCTGGGTTTTGTTAGTTTCTATCTGGCGATTCCGATGCGCATCTTTCTCAAGACCGTCGTCGCGCTGTTCGTGGTTGCGGTGTTGTCCGCCACCGCAACTCACATGCTGTCGACGGAGAGCCGATCGCGAGTCCGGACTCGCCGGAAACTTTTGGGAACTTTGCCATCGGCGACGCCCCGCACTTTGCGGGCCGCGGACGTCATCCGAGGCTACGCCTAGTCAGGCAGCGTCAGCCCACAATCCGCGCGATCGACTTCAGCGGGATCGGCAGCCAGCTCGGACGGAACCGCGCCTCATAGGCGGCTTCGTACACCGCCTTGTCGAGCTCGTAGGCCGCGAGCAGATGCCCGGAGTCACGCGGGTCGGCGCCGGACACCGTCGCATAGCCCTCGCAGAACGACGCGGCGTTGCGGTCCACCCACTCGCGGGCACGCGCGGCGAGCTGCCGATCGCGGTCCTCGGCCCCGAAGTCCGCGTGCTGTTCGATCAACCGTTGGTACGCAGCGTACTCATATGACCGCAGCATGCCCGCCACATCCCGCAGCGGCGAATCGGGCCGCCTGCGTTCGGCGAGCGGCTGACCCGGCTCACCCTCGAAATCGATCAGCAGCCAGCTCTCGGGTGTCCGCAACACCTGACCGAGATGCAGATCGCCGTGGATCCGGTGAACGGTGATCGACTCCTCGGCGAACTTGCGGTAGCGCTCCTCGATCAGCGGTACGTACTGCTCGAGTTCGGGCACCGCGGCCGCCGCCGACGCAAGCCGCTCCAGGGCCGTGTCGGTTGCGAACAGCGAGTTCGACGTGCCGAGTTGATCGGCGAGCGTCGCGTGCACCGATGCCACCGCCTCACCGAGCCGGTACGACTCACCGGCGAAATCGCCACCCACCTCGTCGGCGTAGAGGTCGCCCTCGGCGAACAGGTCGCGGGTGCTCGCCGTCGCCATGTTCCAGCCCTCGGCGGAGTTGGCCGCGAACTCGGTCACCATGCCAAGCGCGCACGGTTCGCCGTCCCACGACGTTTCGAACGACGCAAACAGCCGTGCGACATGCGGGTTACCTGCACGCGCCAGCACGCGGTTGAGTTCGATGTCGGGGTTGATGCCGGGCGTGATGCGGCGGAACACCTTCATGATCGCCGCCTCTTCGAACACCACGCTGGTGTTGCTCTGCTCGGCGCTCGACACCCGGGGCGCCGCATCGAGCGGCAGCGTGGTGTCGGGCTCCTTGACGAACCGCACATCGCCGACCACCGCGTTCGAATCGAACAGGGACAGCAGGAATTCCGCGTCCGCGGGGTTGTAGAGCGCGTCATACGCGGTGCGGTCCCCGTCGGTCCCGATCGTCGCGACCGTGCTGTACTCCTCGATCGGGCCGGTATCCCACCGCACGATCACTTGATAACGCTCGGTCGAACCGTCGGTGTAGGCGACGTCCAGCAAGACGAGGTCCACGTCATCGCGAAGCGGCACCACGAAGCCGGGTTCTGCGGAAGCCAGCTTGCGGCTGCGCCCGGCGTACCACCGCTGCTGGGTTAACCATTCGTCGAATGGCAGATTCATGATTGCTCCTCAGGCGCCCGCAGCTGGAACCAGTAGAAGCCGTGACCCGGGAGGGTCAGCAGATAGGCCAGCTGTCCGATGGGCGGGAATTCAACGTACCCCGTCGTCTCAACGGGGATGTACCCGTTCCAGTGCTGCAGGTTCAGCTCTATCGGCTGCGGAAAACGCGACAGATTGTTTACACACAGCACGGTATCGCCGTCCATTTCGCGCACGTACGTCAGCACCGACGGGTTCGATCCGCCGAGTTCGCGGAACGAGCCGACGGCGAACGCGTCGTGCCTGCGACGCACGGCGAGCATGGTCTGGGTCCAGTTCAACAGCGACGTGGAGCTGTCCCGCTGCGCTTCCACGTTCACCGATTGATAGCCGTAGATCGGATCCTGATTCGGCGGCAGATACAGCCGCCCCGGGTTGGCCGTTGAGAACCCGGCGTTGCGGTCCGGCGTCCACTGCATCGGGGTGCGTACACCGTCGCGGTCACCGAGCCAGATGATGTCGCCCATACCGATCTCGTCGCCGTAGTACAGCACCGGCGACCCGGGAAGCGACAACAGCAGCGCAGTGAACAACTGCATCTGATTGCGGTCGTTCTCCAGCAACGGCGCCAGGCGCCTGCGGATGCCGACGTTGGCCTTCATCCGGGGGTCCTTGGCGTACTCGGAGTACATATAGTCGCGCTCTTCGTCGGTGACCATCTCCAACGTCAACTCGTCATGGTTACGCAGGAAGATCCCCCACTGCGCCATGTCGGGGATCTCCGGTGTCTGCGCGAGAATCTCCGAGATCGGGAACCGCGACTCCCGCCGCACCGCCATGAAGATGCGCGGCATCAGCGGGAAGTGGAACGCCATGTGGCATTCGTCGCCGCCCGTCTTCGCGTCACCGAAGTACTCGACGACGTCGGCGGGCCACTGGTTCGCCTCGGCCAACAGCACCCGCCCTGGGAACTCGTCGTCGATCACCTTGCGGCAGTGCTTGAGGAACGCGTGCGTCTCGGGCAGGTTCTCGCAGTTGGTGCCCTCGCGCTCGAAGAGGTACGGCACGGCATCCAACCGGAAACCGTCGATGCCGAGATCCAGCCAGAACCGCAGGACGTCGAGCATCGCCTCCTGCACGGCGGCGTTGTCGTAGTTGAGGTCGGGCTGGTGAGAGAAGAACCGATGCCAGTAGAACTGCCTGCGCACGGGGTCATATGTCCAGTTGGACTCCTCCGTGTCGACGAAGATGATGCGGGCGTCTTCGTAGCGCTGGCTGCTGTCGCTCCACACGTAGAAATCGCCGTACGGGCCGTCAGGATTGCGGCGCGACTCCTGAAACCACTCGTGCGAGTCGGACGTGTGGTTCATCACCAAATCGGTGATCACGCGGATACCGCGACGGTGCGCGGCGTCGAGTAGCTCGACGAAGTCGTCGACGGTGCCGAACTCAGGCAGCACCTTGTAGAAGTCGCGGATGTCGTATCCACCGTCGCGCAGTGGTGAATCGTAGAACGGTGGCAGCCAAAGACAGTCGACGCCAAGCCATTTCAGGTAGTCGAGCTGCTCGGTCAGCCCGCGGAGGTCGCCAACGCCGTCGGAGTTCGAGTCGTAGAAGGCGCGCACCAGCACCTCGTAGAAAACCGCGTGTTTGAACCACGTTCGGTCCTCGGGGAGGACCCGGGCATGTGCGAAGTCATCCGCGGTGGGATGTTCGACCACGCCGTCCTCGACGTGGCTGCCTTCCGCCGGGTCATGTCCGGCGGTGAGTTTGCCTAGGGTGACGCCGCTGGTTTGATCCATACAAACTTCAAACCTACCCACCTCGGCTGGAATTGAATCTCTGCAATTCCACCGCGGTCGGAGCGGTTGAATCCAAAGTCCATCCGCGTTACCGTTTCGGCGTCCTTTCTCCCCTCCTCCGTCGGATGGCGGTGCGGCCATCAGTGGCGTAGTTCGAACAAGAAGAATCGAGTGACTGTGGCTGATTCGGCGCCGAACGATGGCGAAGCTCCAGTAATCGTTGGCCTGGCCGACGCCGCGATGCACATGTACGCGGCCGCCATCGACGCCCTGCCCGATCCGGGCGATCCGGAGTACCCCCATCGCGCGGGCATCATCCTCGCCGGGATGCGCAAGCTCCAGGGGTCGCTGTCCGAGGCTGCGGGCCGCAGTCGCGTAACCCCGTCCGTCATCGTGGCGCTGAGCGGTGTTCGGCACCGCTACGACGAGCTGATGGAAACCGCTTCGAACGGTCCCGGTGCGACATTGGGCCAACGGCTCTACGTCGCACGCGGCCGCGCCAGGTTGTCCACCAAGGAAGCCGCCAACGGCGTGGGTCTGCGCAAGGACTTGATCGAAGCGGTCGAGGCCGAAGAACCCGCGACCGAGGAAGAATCCGCGAAGATCAAGGATCTGATCGCCGCGCTCGGCGGCTGAGGAACCTAGCGCAGGAAGCGCTCGGCGGCCGTCGAGCGGACGAAGCGAACGCTGCTGGCCTGTCGATAGCCGATCACGCCGCCGCCGAACGTGAGGCACAGCAGTCCCGCCACGCCCGGCAGGGCCACCGCGGCGAGCTCACCGGCGGTCGGATTCCGCAGAAGCCGTGGATCTCCGAGCCGGGTCGCCCGACCCCTCATCGGTGCAAGCGAACCCGTGGGCGCGGTCTGGACGGTCTGCGGCAGCGAGCCCGTGAGCTGCGGCGTCCGCACGCCGACCGCCACGACATCGACGGCAACGCCCTGCGCTGGATGTCCTGCAGAGGTACCGATCGCGCCCGCAGGCGTGACGGGCCGGACCGGCGCGCCGATGATCGGCACCGACAGGATCGGGGGCCGACGCCGCACCGACGGTCTCGGCTTCGGCGACCCTGGCTCGCTGGTTTGCTTCTTTGGTGCACCACCGGCGGCCGTGTCCTCGCGGCCCGAGCCCACCGTGCTTGTCGGCCGGTCGCCTGGTGTCCTGTCGTTGCCACCGGAACTCTCCGAACCGGTCTCGGTTTTGCTGTCGACCGTCGGGCCCTCCGCACCATCGGAGCCGGCATCGCCGGGTTCGGCGACGGCGACGAAACCACCCGCGCCGCTCATCGCGAGGCCTGCGGCGAGCATGCCGGCACACACCAACGCGCGCACGGCATGACGAACCACGATGGTCTCCACATCAGAATTGCACGGTAGCTCGACAAACAATGGCGAGGGACAAGTAAGTATGCGCAATCGCCCCACATTGACGTCAATCGGGTAATGCGAATTAAATGCAGGCAATAACGGTAATTCAACGCAACCGTCAGTTTGTGGGATATAGCAACGCCGTCAATATTCGGTATTGTGCCGACGTGACATTCCGTGATCACGGCGATCCGGGCGACGCATCTTCGGTGCCTCCCCCGCTCTTCGCCGCCGCGACCAACGCTGTTCGCCCGTCGGCCGCCGAGGAGGCGCGCACGATCGTGGCGTCGACCAACACAGGCACGTTGGCGACTCTGAGCGCCGATGGGGACCCGTGGGCATCGTTGGTTACCTACGGCTTGCTCGATGGTCAGCCGGTTCTGTGTGTAACCAACATGGCCGAGCATGGCCGCAACCTCGCCGGTGATCGGCGCGCCAGCATCGCGATCGTCGCGCCGAACTCCGAGTCCGATCCGCTGGCCAGCGGGCGCGTGACGCTGGCAGGTGTCGTCGAACAGCCGACCGACGAGGAGCTGACGGCGGCGCGTGCCGCCCACCTGTCCGCCGTGCCTGCTGCGAAGTACTACGTCGACTACAGCGACTTCACACTGTGGGTGCTGCGGGTGCACCGGTTGCGATGGGTCGGCGGGTACGGCCGAATGGACTCGGCGACGGGTGAGGCATATGCGGCCGCTGAGCCCGATCCGGTCCAGCCAGCGGCGACGGACGCGATCGCGCATCTCAACGCCGACCACGCCCAGGCGCTCGTCGAGATGGCCAAGACGCTCTGCGGCTATCCCGACACCACCGCCGCCACCTGCACCGGGGCCGACCGGTACGGCCTCGAATTGAGGATCGTGACCGACCGTGGAGTGGCCTATCCCCGCGTCGGCTACGTCACGCCCATCGACTCGATCGACGAATTGCGTTCGGCCACCGTCGAGTTGATGCGGCGAGCACGGGTCGACTGATCGGGTGCCATACGATCTGCAGTATGTCTGCACCGACTGAGCGACCGGAGACCTGGCAAGCGGCCTTCGACCTGATCCGCACGCGCGGCTACGAACACCGCGAGGAACCGTTCAAATTGGTCAGCGGACAGCTCAGCCACGACTACATCGACGGCAAGTACGCCATCGACACCGGAGAGCGGATGACGATCGTCAGCCGCGCCGTCGCCGACCTTGCCGCAATGAACGGCATCGAATTCGACGCCGTCGGCGGGCTGACCATGGGCGCTGACCCGCTGGCACACGGCGTCGCGATGGTGACCGGTAAGGCGTGGTTCTCGGTACGCAAGGAACAGAAGCAGCGGGGTCGCGAACAGTGGATCGAAGGCACCCGGCTCGAGCCGGGGATGCGGGTGCTGCTCGTCGACGATGTGATCAGCACGGGCGGTTCCACCGAGATCGCGTTCGAGCGGGTCGCCGCGGCAGGCGTTGTGGTAACCGGTGTGATCCCGATGGTGGATCGGGGCGACGTCGCCGCCAAGCGTTTCGCGAAGCGCAACGTGCCGTTCGCCGCCCTTGTCACCTATCGCGATCTCGGCATCGAACCGGTCAAGGACGTCTGAGCGGCAACGCGTAAGTAATCGCGCGCACGGCGTCAAGAGACCGTCAACGCCCACCCCATCGACCACCGGCGCGCGCATGGTGGCGTTATGACTCTGCTTGACCACCTGCCCTCCCTGCACCGTGCCGCGAAACCCCGAATAGACCCGGCGGTCTGGCCCGTCACAGCAACCGTTGACGAGCTGGGCCGCCTATGCGTCGGAGACGTTGCGTTGGCCGACATCGCCGATGAGTTCCGAACGCCCGCTTATGTTCTCGACGAGGACGACTTTCGCTCCAGGATCAAGGCCTACCGCACCGGCCTGCGCAACGTCGATACGGTGTACGCCGCCAAGGCGATGTTGACTACCACGGTGGCCCGTTGGGTGGCCGAAGAAGGAGCGGGCATCGACGTAAGCTCGGCGGGCGAGCTGGCCACCGCGCTGGCCGGCGGCATCGACCCGAGCCGAATCATCATGCACGGCAACGCTAAATCGGTCGATGAACTCAGCGACGCAACCGATGTCGGTGTGGGCCGCATCGTCATCGACTCCCTCATGGAGATCGCGTACCTCGCCTGCGAGGTCACGCGGCCGCAGCGAGTGCTCATCCGCGTCACCCCCGATATCGACATCCACGGCCACGCCGCCGTGAGCACCGGAGTCAACGATCAGAAATTCGGCTTCACGCTCGCGGGCGGGCACGCCGCCGAAGCCGTGGAACGCATCCTGCACCAACCGCTCCTGGAACTCGTCGGTCTGCACTGCCACATCGGGTCACAGGTGACCGACCCGACGTTGTACGGCGAAGCCATCCACAGGATGATCGCCACGATGGCGGACATCCGGTCGCGGCACGGCGTCGTCCTGCATGAGCTCAACATCGGTGGCGGACACGGCGTACCCTACGTCAGCGGTGATCCCGAACTGAACATCGCCGAGCTGGCGGACCTGATCGATGATTCGCTCGACTGGGCGTGCGCCAAGGAGCGGTTCCCCCGCCCGCGCATCGTCATCGAACCCGGCCGCGCCATCAGCGCCCGCGCCGGAGTGACCCTGTACCGCGTGGTGTCGGTGAAGGCACAGGAAGGCGGACGGACGTTCGTCGCGGTGGACGGCGGCATGTCGGACAACCCGCGTGTTGCGCTCTACGGTGCGAAATACACGGTGGCACTGGCCAACCGGCACTCGCTCGGCTTGACGCAGCCGGTCACGGTCGCCGGACGGCACTGCGAGGCCGGCGACGAGATCGCGCGCGACATAGAGCTGCCCGCCGACGTGCATCCCGGCGATCTCCTGGCGGTCGCGTGCACCGGTGCCTATCAACACAGCATGGCGTCGAACTACAACATGGTTCCCCGACCGCCGGTGATAGCGGTCCGGCATGGCCGGTCGACCCAGATCGTCCGGCGCGAAACGACTTCCGACCTTCTCGCGCGCGACTGCGGATGGTCAGGCG
The DNA here is from genome assembly GCA_963848855.1 of uncultured Actinomycetota bacterium. Lineage (GTDB taxonomy): Bacteria > Actinomycetota > Actinomycetes > Mycobacteriales > Mycobacteriaceae > Mycobacterium. Next base: position 740,720 of record CAWKFL010000012.1, on the reverse strand, counting down.
GCTCCGTCGTCCTGCACGACTAGAACCCCGCTCGGTTCGACGCCGACCGTGACCGGATCCCCTGGGCGCATTGCCTTGGCCTGCGAGCTGCCCATCTGCGAACTGATCACCGATCCGTCGGGTAGCGCGGCGTACACCCGCGAGATCGGCCCGAGGAACGCCACCGAGCTGATCGTCGAACTGCCCGCCGCATCGGCTGAGATGGTGACGGACTCGGGCCGCACCATCGCCAGCCCCTGTCCGGAGGTGATGGACCCCTCCAGAGCAGGCACCGACGTGCCGAGCAATCGCGCTTGCCCATCCGAAACCTCGGCTGGCACTTTGTTGTTCAGCCCGACGAACTCGGCGACGAACGGCGTCGCGGGGTTCGCGTACAGATCGGCAGGGGCGGCCAACTGCTCGAGCTTGCCCTGGCTCATCACCCCGACCCTGTCGGCGACGGCCAGCGCCTCCTCCTGGTCGTGAGTGACGAACAGCGTCGTGGTGCCGACGTCGAGTTGGACGCGCCGGATCTCGTCGCGCAACTGCACGCGCACCTTGGCGTCCAGCGCCGAAAGCGGCTCGTCGAGCAGCAACACCCGCGGCTGGATCGCCAGTGCCCTGGCCAGCGCGACACGTTGTTGCTGCCCACCGGACAACTCGCTGGCGTACTTGTGCTTGTGCGCCGACAGCCCAACCAGATCGAGCATATCGGCGACGCGAGAGATCCTGTCGCTCTTCGCCTTTCCGCGCATCTTCAGACCGAACGCGACATTGTCGAGGACAGTAAGGTGCGGGAAGAGGCTGTAGGCCTGGAACACCATGCCCATATCGCGTTTATTTGCAGGCACATTGCTGACGTTCTGCCCGCCGACCGAGACGCTGCCCGACGTGGCCTCGTCGAGACCGGCCAGGATTCGCAACGCCGTGGTCTTGCCGCAGCCCGACGGCCCGAGCAACGCGACCAGCTCGCCGGGCTGCATGTGCAGGGTGAGCCCGTCGAGTGCCTTGACGTTGCCGTAGACCCGGGTGAGGTCGTTTAGTTCGACAGCGACTCCATTGGTCATGCAGGCGCTCCAGTTTGTGCGGCGGGAGTGGGCGCTGGGACAGCGGGGTCGGCCGCGGTGACCCGGCGGCGGCCGCGCGTCACCAGCGACAGGATGAGAAGTAGCGCAAAGCCGAACAGCAGCACGGCAAGCGATGCGGCGACCGACGTCGGCCCGTCGCTCTTGCCGATCAAGACGATCTGCACCTGCAGCGTTTCGAAGCCGCTCAGCGATGCGATGGTGTACTCGCCGAGTACCACCGCAATCGAGATGAACGCGGCAGACAAAATGCCCGACCAGATGTTGGGCACCACCACTCGCAGGATCGTCGTCGTCCAGCCCGCCCCGAGCGAGCGGGCCGCCTCGGCGAGCGTCTGCAGATCGATCGACGACAGTGCCGCGTCGATCGCGCGGTACGCGAACGGCAACACGAGCACGACGTAGACGAACGTCAACGTCAACGCCGATTCGCCGAGGAAGTATGTCACCCACAGATAGACGTTGCGAAGTCCGACGACGATCACCAGTGCGGGGATGGTCAGCGGAAGCAGGCACAGGAACTCCACCATGCCCTTGGCCCACGGCGCGCGCAGCCGCACCCAGATCATCGTCGGCACCAGCAGCACGAGCATCGCAACGACGGTGAAAACGGCGAGCAGCAGCGAGATCACGATCGCCTGGTACAGCGCATCGTCGACGATCAGGTTCTTCCATGCCTGCAGCGTGCGGCCGCCCTGAAGCAGATCACGGGTGGAGAAGTCGGCCATCGCGTACAAGGGAACCAGAAAGAACAACCCGAACAGCACCCAGAGGACAACGCGAACAACCCTGCCGCCCACCGTCGTACGCCTCATTTCAGCCACCTCGCCGTGCGCCGCACCAGCGCGTTGTACGCCACCATCACCAGGGCGACGACGATGATCATCTCGAGCGCCAGCGCGTAGGCGAACCCGGACTGGCCGAGGACGACCTCGCTGGTGAGCGCGGCCCGGATCAGCAGCGGCACGATCGGGCTGCCCTGACTGACCAGTGCGGCGGCGGTGGCGTAGGCAGCGAATGCGTTGGCGAACAACAACAGTGCCGATCCGAGGAACGCCGGGGTCAGCAGCGGAAGGGCAACCTCCCGCCAGTACCGCCACGTCGAAGCGCCGAGGCTGACGGCGGCTTCGCGCCACTGCTCGCGCAGCCCCTCGAGCGCAGGCACGAACACGATCACCATCAACGGGATCTGGAAGTAGGTGTACACCAGGATCAGCCCGGTCAGGCTGTACAGCCAGCCCGATCCCGCCAGATTCCAGCCGAAGACCTGCTGCACCCACAACGTGAGCACGCCGTTGAGTCCGATCGTCGCGAGGAACGCGAACGCCAGTGCCACACCGCCGAATTGAGCCAGCACGCTGCAGAGCGAAATCACCGCGCGGCGCACCATCGACGTGGGTGGACTGCTGACGATCAGCCACGCCAGCACCGCGCCGAGCACAGCCCCGATGAGCGCGGTGCTACCCGAGAGCAGCACGCTCTTGGCCAGCGCGCTCAGCGCGGTGCCGGAGAACAGCGCCTGGATTCGCGCCAACGAGAACACCCCGTCGGTGACGAACGCGCTGAAGATCACCGTCACGGTCGGGATGATCAGGAAGATCACCACGACCGCCAGGAAAGGCAGCAGCGGCAGCGCCTCCCGCAGCTTCTTCTGTATCGCTGGGCGAGCCAACGTCAGCCGATCGCCTTGGCCCAGTTGTCCGCCAGGTACTTCGACGCCGCGTCGGTCTGCGCCTGGGTCGGGATCGTCACAGGTCCGTCGATGACGGGCAGTTGGGAGAACGCGGCCTTCTCAGCCGTGCCCGCCGTGCCCATCTCGTCCGCGCGCACCGGGCGCACACCGCCGGCCATGAACAGGTTCTGGCCCTCGTCGCCGTAGAGGAACTCCTGCCACAGCCGGGCGGCCGCTGGATGCGGAGCGTCCTTGTTGACCGCCTGGTAGTAGTAGCCGGCGACAGCGTGGTCGGGTGGGACCACCACCTGCCACGTCGGCACCTTCTTGCTCTCGGTCGCATTCAGGTAGTTCCAGTCGATGACGACAGGGGTCTGTCCCGACTCGATGGTCGCCGGGGTCGGGTCGACCGGCAGGAAGTTGCCCGCCTCTTTGAGCTTGCGGAAGAACTCGACGCCGGGCGCGATGTCGTCGGCCGATCCGCCCTGAGAGAGCGCGACCATCATCACGCCGGAGAACGCGGCGCCGGCCTGGGTGGGATCGCCGTTCAGCGCGACCTTGCCGTTGTACTGGGGCTTGAGAAGGTCGTTGACGCTCGTGACCGGCGGCACCTTGGCCGAGTCGAAGCCGATCGACATGTAGCCGCCGTAGTCGTTGACCCATGCGCCGTTCGGATCCTTGAGGTCGGCGGGGATGCTGTCGAAGGTCGCGACCTTGTAAGGCGCGAACATCGACGTGTTGGCGAGTGCCACCGACTGACCGAGATCGAACACGTCGGGCGCGGTGCTCTTGCCCTTCTGCTGATTGGCTGCGTTGATCTCGTCCTGGCTCGCGGCGTCGGGCTGCGCCGAGTTGACCTTGATGCCGTACTTGTCACCGAACGCCTTGATGATCGCGCCGTAGTTGGCCCAATCCGGCGGCAGGGCAATCACATTCAGCTGGCCCTCTTTCTTCGCCGCCTCGACAAGGGCGTCCATGCCGCCGAAGTCCTCGGCCGACTTGGCGTCGCTGACCTTGACGCCGGACTGCGTCTCGCCGCCGGAGTTGTCCTTCTCGGGAGGGGCGCACGCCACCAAGCCCGCTAGGAGAAGCGCGGACGCCGCAGAGACTGTCAGAAGCCGTGACTTGTTCATTGGCGAAACCTTCCGGTGGTCAGGAGGCGGCGCAATGGCCCCGCGGTTAAAGCGCAGGATCGCCGAGATGAATGAATCCAACATGGCGGACCGAACCCTACTACCGCCACGGCGATGGCCGCGCGAGTTCCTGAAGACTCCGTCCGGTTCCGGGCATCGTCTCGTTTGGCCTGGTACGGCAGCTAGCATTTGCATGTGGCTGAACGCGAAGCCTCGGGGGACTTCGACTACCAACTGGACGACTCGCCGGATGACGACGGGTTGACCAGCCATGATCCTGCCGCGGAGACACCGGAAGATTTCGACTACCTGCGCAGCGACCCGGACGAGAGCGGCTGGGACGACGGCGCCGAGGCGGGCGATGACGGCCACTTCGACGCGTTCAACGACCGGACATGGCACTTCAAGCCTGCGCCCGTTCCCTGGTATCGGACGAAGCAGGCGACGACCGCGCTGGTCGCGGCGGCCGCCGCTACCGCTGCGATCGTGGTGTCCGGCGTGCTGTTGGTATTCCATGGACCGAACGCGACCGTTGTCGAGACACCGTCGGTGACGCCGACGGCACCGACCAGCGCCGCGGCACCGACCAGCGCGGCTGCACCGACCAGCGCGGCTGCACCGACCGAACTGGCGACGAGTGGGCCACCGCCACCCCCGGCTGCGCCGCCACCTCCTCCTCCGCCGGCGGAGACCTCTGCGGCACCGGTCAACAGGGCGCCCGACGTGAACTATCCGTCGGTCCGTCCCCGCCCCACCAAGCAACCGGAAATCGGCGTGACCCGCACGCCTGCGACCCGGCAACCGATCAGCGTTGCACCGCAGACGCGCGCGCCAAGAAACTGAGCCGGGCTAGCGCGTCTGATCGCGCCAGGCCAGCACGTCCTTCACCTCGGCGAAGTCGTAGCCGTCCTCGGTCGGGTGGATCTCGGTGGTGAACAACGAGACCCCCTCGGCCAGTAGCGCGTCGGCATCGTCGCGTCCGATCCAGTGCACCGCGCGCTCGACTTCCGTGTCGTCGCGGCCCGCCGCGGCGACCAAGTCCTTCAGGATGGCGTTCTTGCGCACGAACTCGGACGGGCTCGCGAACGTGTGCCAGATGTCGGCGTGCTTCGCAACGATGGGCAGTGTCCGCTTGACTCCCACGCCGCCGACAAGGATGGGGATCTTGCGCACCGGTGGCGGGACCAGCTGCGTGAGCCTGCTCTCGATGCGCACCAAGTTCTGTTCGAACAGATCCATCCGCGACTTGACAGTGCCGTACTCATAGCCGTAGACGGTGTAATCCTTTTCGTACCAACCGGATCCGAGACCGAGGATCAACCGGCCCTCGCTGATGTGGTCGACGGTGCGGGCCATATCGGCCAACAGATCCGGATTGCGGAACCCGACGCCGGTGACAAGGAGCCCGATCTCGGCGCTGCTGGTGATCTCGCCCCACGATGCCAGCGCGGTCCAGCCCTCGAAGTTGTTGACGTCGGGTTGTTCGGGCAGCAGCTGCGGCCCGTTCTCGGTGGGTGTGGTGAACGGCTTGTGGAAATGGTCGTAGCCGAAGATGGCGTCGACCCCGAGTTCGTCGGCCTGGCGCACCGCGTCGCGCCAGCTTCGGTAGTCGGGGGCGCCGCCGGGCCACAATTGCACGCCGATGCGGATCGAGTTGGTCATGCTGCACAGAACGCGGTCGATCGGTGCGTTATTGCCGAGGCTCGATCATCGCGGCAGATGGCCTCCATAAGGGTCGCGCATCGCCTCACCGGAACAGGTCGGCGCACCATGGCCTTTACCAACGTGAGGCGACAGCCTCTCGATGAGGAGGCAAATCAATGGAAGCGACATTCGAGGGTTCGGTCGCGCTGGTCACCGGCGCCACCTCGGGCATCGGCCGGGCGGTCGCGCTACAGCTGGCCGCCATGGGCGCCGAGATCGTCGTGCACGGTCGCAGCGCCGAACGCGGCGCGCAGACGGTGCGGGCGATCGAACAGGTCGGGAGCAAGGCGCGCTTCATAGCCGCCGATCTGAACCGGCCCGACGAGGTGCGACGCCTCGCGGCCGAGGCCGGCGAGGTGGACATCCTGATCAACAACGCGGGCATCTACCGGTTCGGCGCGACCGCCGACACCGACGACGCGTTCTTCGACGAGCACGTCAACCTCAATCTGCGGGCGCCCTACATCTTGGTACAGAAGCTCGTCGTGGGCATGGCCGAGCGCGGCAACGGCGTCGTGGTGAACCTCAGCACCCTCGCAGCCTCCACTCCCGCGCGCCAGGCGGGAATCTACGGCGCCACCAAGGCCGGGGTGGAACTGTTGACACGCGTATGGGCCGACGAATTCGGCCGACACGGAGTTCGGGTCAACGCGGTGGCAGCGGGCCCGACAGACACGCCGGGTACCGCGGTAACGCCTGGGCTCACTGATGGGCTCGCCACCACCACTACGCTCGGCCGCGTCGCCAAGCCAGACGAGATCGCCAGCGCCATCACATTTCTCGCATCACCGGCCGCCAGCTATGTCAACGGGACAGTGCTTCACGCGACCGGCGGTCAGCTGGCGGTCTCGGCGTAGTCCTACCGGTCATGGGGCGCGTCGAACGCGGCGATGAACTGGCCGATGTCGAGGCGGCGGGAGCGGGCGTGCCACACCGCCCACGTGCGCCGCACCAGCGGACTGCCGACCAGTGGCGCCCACCTGACGTGCTCGGGGAGCTGATCGGGTGTGCGACGGGGTGACAGCGCGAACGCGTCCCCCGCGCCGACTGCGGCGAATTTCATCGCGGCGATCAGCTCGAGGTCGTCTGGCGCTGGAGGGCCGACATCGATGCCGTGGCTGCGCAGTATCGAGGTGAGCTCGTCGAACCACGCGGGACTGCCTGAGCGCGGAAAGCCGATCCACTGAAGCTCACGCAAGGCGTCCAGCCGAACGCCGTCCGGACCGACGAGATCAGCGGCCGCGTCGGCCGCGATCAGGATGCCCAGGTTCTCCCGTGAAACCAGCATCGCGTCGAACTCCGGCCCCGACGGCCGCTCGCGCACGAGTCCCACGTCGAGCGCGTCCTCGCGCAGGGCCCTGAGTTGCGCGGCGGTCGACAGTTGGCGCGGAACCACCCTTACCTCAGGGGTTTTCGTGGCGAGCCGGTCCAGTACACGTGGCAACACGTCGGGGTCCAACTCGAGCGGGACGCCCAGCCTCACGACGCCACCGCCTCCGGCGGGGGTGAATTCGGCCATCGTGGCGAGCGCTTGTTCGCGGCGCGCGAGGATGGCTCGCGCCTCGCGCAGCAGAGCGATCCCCGCCTCCGTCGGCCGGACACCGGTATTGCTGCGCACGAGCAGCTGCACACCCAGCTCACGCTCGAGGGCGTTTATGGTCTGGGAAAGGGCGGGCTGGCTGACGTGAAGCCGGCGCGACGCCGCCGACAACCCGCCTTCCTCGGTGATCGCGACGAACGCGGCGAGTTCGCGGAGCTCCACGCTACGTCCCCCAGGAAGGCATCACCGATCCCGCCATGCGCCGAGCTTATAGGGGTGATCGGGAACCAGAATCTCACTGCTCGTTACTTTTGCCGTGCGCGTGCGTTCTATTCGGGCATGGCAGACAGCATCTTCGACGTCATTGTCATCGGAGCCGGTCCCGTCGGGCAAACAATCACCGAACGCAGTCGCAACGCGGGGCTCTCGGTCGCCGTCGTGGAGCGTGAACTTGTCGGTGGTGAATGTTCCTACTGGGGCTGCGTTCCCAGTAAGGCACTGCTGCGTCCGGTGCTTGCGGTGTCCGATGCCCGCAAAGTGGACGGCGCCCGCGAAGCCGTCAGCGGCGGCCTTGCCGCAGGAGGAGTGTTCGGCAGGCGCGACCGCTACGTGACAAACTTCGACGACAGCGGCCAGGCCAACTGGGTGAAGGAGACCGGCGCCGAGCTGATCCGTGGACACGCACGGCTGGACGGGGAGCGGCGTGTGGCCGTCGCAACCTCCGATGACCAGAGCGTGGTGCTCACCGCCAGGCACGCCGTGGCCGTCTGCATCGGTAGCGGCGCGGCGCTGCCGAACCTGCCCGGCATCGCCGAGGCTCACCCGTGGACGAATCGCAAGGGAACCGACAGCAGTTCGGTGCCAGGCCGGTTGGCCGTCGTCGGGGGCGGCGGCGTCGCGGTCGAACTGGCCACCGCGTGGAACGGCTTGGGCGCGAACGTCACCCTGCTGGCCCGTCGTTCGGGTCTGCTGCCGCGCATGGAGCCGTTCGTCGGCGACCTGGTCGGGCGCGGGCTCGGCGAGGCGGGTGTCGACGTGCGTATCGGTGTATCGGTTACCAAGTTGCGCCGCCCCGAGGCGGCGGGGCCGGTCCACCTCGAGCTCGACAACGGCACCGAGCTCGAAGTGGACGAAGTCCTGTTCGCCACCGGAAGGACTCCGCTCACCGCTGACCTCGGCCTGGAGACAGTCGCCTTGACTCCGGGCACGTGGTTGGACGTCGACGACACCTGCCGGGTGCGCGGCGTCCCGGGCGACTGGCTGTATGCGCTGGGTGACGCCAACCATCGCGCGCTGCTGACTCACCAGGGCAAGTACCAGGCTCGTATCGCCGGCGCCGCGATCGCGGCCGGGGCTGCGGGACGACCCATCGACACCACACCGTGGGGCCCGCACACCACCTCCGCCGATTCCAGTGCGGTGCCGCAGGTGTTCTTCACCGATCCGGAGGCCGCGGCCGTCGGACTGTCGGCGATCCAGGCCGATCAGGCCGGGTACCGGACCCGCGTCGTCGACGTCGAGATCGGCGAAGTGGTCACCGGTGCCAAGCTCTATGCCGACGGCTATGCCGGGCGAGCCCGGATGGTCGTGGACGAAGAACGCCGCGTCCTGTTGGGCGTTACCTTTGTCGGCCCGGGTGTCGGGGAGCTGTTGCATTCGGCCACCATCGCCGTGGCGGGTCAGGTTCCGATCGACCGGTTGTGGCACGCGGTTCCCTGCTTCCCGACCATCAGCGAGGTGTGGCTGCGGCTGCTCGAGGCCTTCCGCGACTAGTGACACCTAGGCGGCGTTCTCTTCCGCCGTCCAGAGTTCGTCGATCTGTCCCAGTGCCACGCTGAGGCTCTCGGCGGCAAGGGGTTTGAGCTCGGCCATCGCCGGGTTGGCGCCCGCCATCGTCAGTTCGGCCGTGATGAATCGCGGCTCGAGCCCAGTCAGCGACACCGCGTGCGGTAACCACGAAATGCTGTGGTCCCATCCTTCGCGCGGGGTGCCAGGCCCGTACCCGCCGCCGCGGCTCGTGACCACGATGAAGTCCGTTCCGGCCAGCAGGCCGGCCCCGGTCTCGGAGTCGATCGACAGCCCGGGAGCGACGATGTGGTCGACCCACGACTTCACCGTGCTCGGCGGACCGAAGTTGTACAGCGGGAGACCGAGTAGGACGGTATCGGCGCGCTTGATCTCGTCAACGAGTTCGACGGTCAGCGCGAAGGACTCCGCCTGCGCGGGCGTGCGCTTATCGGCGGGCAGCAGACGCGCGGTGCCAGTCGCCGCATTGAGGTGGGGAATCGGGTGCGTGCCGAGGTCGCGGTAGGTCACGGCGCCGTCCGGATGGGTAGCGCGCCACCGACCGGCCGCGTGTGCCGCGAGCCTGCGGCTGACCGAGGCTTCACCCTGGACCGACGAATCGATATGAAGAAGATGTGCCATGGCTAGCCTTCCATAGATAGTTGGTTTTACATCAACTATCTATACCAGATTGATCATCGGTCTATTCCAGTAGACTGAAAACGTGCATGACCTGCCCCTCGTGTCGCCGGCGGAACACCTGTCCGCCCCGCTGCTCGTGCATCTCGCGCGGCGCATGCGGACCGAGGCGGAGGCCGAACTCGGGACGTTCGGCCTGCGGGCACGCCACGTCATCGCGCTCACGCTGCTCCGCGACCTCGGTGAGCAGAATCAGTCCGATCTCGCCGCCACGCTCGGCGTGGACCCCACCAACGTGGTGGCTCTGCTCAACGAACTGGAGTCGGCCGACCTGATCGAGCGCCGTCGCTCCACACTGGATCGCCGCCGCCACACGGTGTCGCTCACCACCGCCGGCGAGCGCAGGCTCAAGGAGATCGAGCAGCTTCTCGCCGGCGTCGAGGAGCGCGTGCTTTCCCCGCTGACCGCCGACGAGCAGACGACGCTCTACACACTGCTGCGGCGCGCCGTGGCGAGCCCCACATGCGAGGAGGCGCTCGCCACGACTCGGTCCTGCATCGAGGACGCCCCGATCCGGAATAGGCTTAAGTGATGGCCGAGTTCGACGCAGCGACCATGTTCGCCGGATCCCCCGTAGCGATACTCGCCACGGTTGGACCAAACGCGGCGCCACATCTGGTGCCTGTGGTGTTCGCGGTACACGATGACGTCGTGTACACCGCTGTGGACGCCAAACGTAAGTCCACACAACGACTTCGCCGCATCGCCAACATCGAGGGCAACACCGCGGTCAGCATGCTCGTCGATCACTACGACGACGATTGGACGCAACTGTGGTGGGTGCGGGCCGACGGCATCGCATCGATCCACTACAGCGGCGAGGCGATGGCTACGGGCTACGGCCTGCTACGCCGGAAATACGCTCAGTACCAACGCATCGCGCTCGACGGCCCCGTCATCACCGTCAACGTCCAACGGTGGTCGTCATGGCAAGCGTGAATGAGAACGGCGGATCCTCGAAGCAGCAGCCATTGCTGGTGCTCGGCAAGATCACCGAGATCCTCGACGCGTTCTCGCTGGCGCGGCCGTCGATGACGCTCGGCGAGATTCAGCAGGCGACGGGGCTGCCGACATCCACGGTTCAGCGGTTGGTGAGCAACATGGTCTCCCAGAAGCTGCTGGACCGGTTCGGCGACCAGATTCGCATCGGTGCGCGCATGGCGTACTGGGCCGCGACGGCGGTCAAGGATCTGGACGTGTTGTCGGTGGTCAACCCCGTGCTCAAGGAGATTCGCGACAAGACCGGCGAAACCGCCTGCTTCTTCAAGGTGGAGCAGAACTTCAGGGTGTGCGTGGGCATCGCCGAGACACGGCATGCGCTGCGCCGGGACATGTACATCGGCAAGTTGATTCCGCTGCACGCCGGTTCGGCGTCCCGGGTGCTGCTGGCGTGGAATCCCGACCTGGCCGAGCAGATCCTGGCCGCGCCGCTGGAGCCGCTCACCGACGGCACCGTCACCAGCCCGGCCGAACTGCGGAGCCTGATCGCGCACGCGAAGGCCGACGGCTATGCGATCACGACCGGGGAGCGGGAGGATTCGGCGTCCGGGCTGTCGGCGCCGGTATTCGACTCGGCGGGTGACATCGTTGGCGCGATAACGATCAGCGGCCCGACCATCCGGATGCCGCTCGAGCAGTGCGAGGCCTGGGTGGACCTACTGGTCGGCTACGCCGAACAGGTCACCCGCACGATCGGCGGACGCATACCGCACTGATCACTTGATCACCCAACTGAAGGCCTTCGCCTTCGAGCGGGCCCCCTGCGCGGCGCGCGAACGGTTTGGCTCGCCGAGTTCGGCGAGCAGCTTCTCGCTGACGTCGACCATCGAGGCCAGGGTCGCGGGTGTGAACCAGTCGGGCCGGGTGGCGAACAGCAGATCCTCGCTCGAGGTGTTGCCGCTGGCGCCGGGCGCGAACGGGCAGCCGCCGAGGCCGCCGAGCGAACCGTCGATCATCGTGGCACCGGCGTCGATCGCGGCCAGGCTGTTGGCGACGCCGAGGCCCCAGGTGTCGTGTCCGTGAAAAACGATGCGGCGCGGGGGTGTCCGATCCCACAGGGCGGTGATGAGGTCCGACACCTGGGTGGGGATGGCCTGCCCGATCGTGTCACAAACCACGATATCGTCGGCGCCAATGGTGCGCGCGTCGGACGCGATGCCGATCACCCGTTCCGGATCGATGATGCCTTCGAACGGGCACGTGAACGCCGTCGCGATGCAGAGCTGAATCTTGCCGCCCGCCTCGCGCGCGATCTGGACGGCGTCGGGCATCGCCGCAACACTGTCCTCGGTGGTGCGGCCGATGTTGGCCTTGTTATGGGAGTCCGACGCGGAGAAGCAGTACTGGAAGCGACGCGCCCCCGCCGCGGCGGCCTTCTCGACATGGCGCGGCGTGGCGACCCAGATCCAGCATCGCTCCAGTTCGTCCGGGGTGAGCGCGGCGACGACTTCGAGCGTATCGGCAAGCGGCGGAACGAGATCCGGCCGAGCCATCGAGCCTATCTCGAGCGCGGGGACGCCGAGCGACAGCAGCTCTCGGACGATCTCGACCTTGCGTTCTGTTGGCAGCGACTTCGAGGTCAGCTGGAGGCCATCGCGCAGGGTGACGTCGCGCAGTTCGGCGCGCGGCGTGTAGGCACGTTGGTTCATACCCGTGCTCCTATCTCGTCGTCGTCGAGGCCCAGGACCGTGGACAACACCTCCCTGGTGTGCTCGCCGAGGTCGGGTCCGACATTGCGAATCGGCAGCGATTTCCCGCCGATCACCGGAACGATGCCGGGGAAGCCGACCGACTGCGGTTCGGCCTCTCCCGTGTCAACACTGAAGTGCTGGATCATGTTTCGTGCGGCGTACTGATCGTCGGAGCAGATGTCCGCGGCGGTGTAGATCGGTCCGCTCGGCACACCTGCGGCGTCGAGGATCTTCAGCGCCTCGTCGCGGTCGTACTGGATCGTCCACTGTCCGATCGCCTCGTCGAGTTCGTCGCGCCTGCGCCAGCGGCCCGCGTTCGTCTGCAGGTCGGGATCGGCGGCCAGGTCCGGCCTGCCGATGGTCTCCATGTAGCGCCCGAAGATCGCGTCCCCGTTGCCCGCAATGATGATGTTGGCGCCGTCGGCGCAGGTGTAGGCATTGCTCGGCGCTATGCCTTCCATCCGGCCACCGACGCGTTCGCGGTTCACACCGTAGGCGAGATAGTCCGGCACCAGCGACTCCATCACCGACAGCACCGCTTCATTGAGTGCCACGTCGATGACACGTTGCGAGAGCGGGACTTTCGTCCTTTCCCGCTGGAACAGCGCCATCACGGTGCCGAACGCGGCGTAGATGCCCGCGATCGAATCGCCGATGGAAACCCCAACCCGAACCGGCGGCCGGTCGGGGTCGCCGACCAACTCGCGCAGGCCGCCGAAGGCCTCCGCGACAGCGGCGAATCCGGGCCGTGCCGACATCGGGCCGGTCTGCCCGAACGCCGAGATGCGCGTGATGACTAGGTCGGGGTTGACGCTGTCGAGCACCTCTGGCCCCAGCCCCCACTTCTCGAGCGTGCCGGGCCGGAAGTTCTCCAACAGGACGTCACTGTGACGGATCAGGTCGAGCACGATCGCCCGGTCGCGTTCAGTCTTGAGGTCGAGCACGATCGACTTCTTGTTGCGGTTGATGGTGCGATACAGCATCGACGTGTCGCCGCCGTACAGCCGCCAGTTGCGCAGTTCGTCGCCGGTGGCGGGCCGCTCCACCTTGATGACCTCGGCACCGAAGTCGGCGAGCATCCGTCCCGCCGTCGGTGCGGCGATGTAGTTTCCGAGTTCGAGCACCCGCACTCCGTCGAGCGGTCGAATAGCGTTGTCGTTCATTCTCATTCCTTAAGAGCTTCAGAGCAGTGCCGACATCGGCAGGATCAGCAGGATCGCCACGACCGACGCGACAGATACCCCGACGGTGACGGACTTGAGCGCACCCCGTGTGGTCTGACCCATCAGTGACTGCAGCAGCCAGAACGTATTGCTGGTGACGTGGACGCAGAACAATGAACCGGCACCCGCGGCAAGGGCGATCATGACGGGATCGATCCCGATCATCGGGGCGACGGGTGCGAGGATGCCCGCCGATGTGATCGCCGACAGCGTTACCGACCCCACCGCCACATGCAGAGCCGCGGCGATCGCCCACACCACGAGCAGCGGCGCGAATGTGCTGGCGGTGAAGTACTCGCCGAGCATCTTTCCGATGCCGGTCGCCGTGATGGTCGCGGCAAGCGAGCCACCGACGCCGGTGAGGATCAGGATCTGACCGCTTTCCTTGAAGCCGGTCGCGATCGCCTGCTGAATCGCCTCTACGCCAAGGGCGTAGCGACCGACGAAGCTGGTCCCGATCAACCCGATGAGCAGGGCGATGACAGGAGACGAAATGAACTGCACGATCGGGTTGTGGATATCGGCGGCATCCAGGATGGCGCCGAGGGCGATGAGGACCAGCGAGGTCAGCAGGGGGGCGAACAACACGATCAGCGGTGTCTTGGCGCGTGTGGGTGCAGGCGCAGTCTTGGTGGCAACGCCGCCGGACGGTTCGTCCTCCGTGGAAGTGGTTGTGCCGCCGCTGAGTTCGTCCACGTCATCGGCGATCTCGGACTCGGGCTCGGCGCCGAGGAACTCCTGCTCGTCGCGCTCCTCGTTCCACCAGCCGCGGTTGAACAGAAACGACATGATCGCAACCGATATCGCGACGGTGGGGATGACCAACAGAACACCGAAGATCAGCATCTTGCCCAGCGGTACACCGAGCAGACCCGCGAGGGCCAGCGCGCCAACGCCGGGAACGGTCATGACGATGCCGCACTCGAGGCCGATGGCCATCGCCGCGGCCATGCGTCCGGTGCCGTTCGGGCCGATCTTCTTCGACAGCGTCCGCGCGAGCGGAGCCGAGATCACCAGCAGCACGTCGAGGTAGATCGACTGCAGAAAGGTGGCGACAGTCAACGACATCGCGTAGGGCATGCGTTTGGCGCCGAAAACCTTCAACAGGGTCTGGACGAGGCGTTGGATAGCGCCCGTCTGTTGCAGGATCGCGCCCATCAGCACGCCGAATGCGATGAGCAGGCCGACCTCGGCCATGATGTCGCCGAATCCCTTGGTGATCGCCTCGATAGTCTTGTCGACGCCTAGGCCCGCGGCGAGCCCGAGGTAGGCCGACCCGACCACCAGGGATACGACTGGGTTGAACTTGAACCGCACGATCATCACGACGACAGCGAGGATGGCTATCGCCGTATGGATGACTATTCCGAGCTCTGACATGGGCTTTTCCCTTCAGAGGCACTTCCGTGTACCTCATACCACTCTGGGGATGTCGTGTGACGCCGACCACGCCACGTACTCACATTATGAGCACGTACCCGCTATATAAGCAAGCATACACCTGTATTGGGTTATATATCCCAAGGTCAGCCGGTCGTCGGGCTCACGAAACGGTGGTGCTCACGCGTCGCCGCATCCGTTCCCAAGGCCACGTCATCAGGGCCCAGACGATCAGGATCAACCCGGTCGCGGTGAAGATGTACAGCGGCCACGGCCCAAGAACGTCCAGCAGGCTTGGGGTCGCGGGCTTGCCGTTGAGGAACCCGTAATTGGTGTCCGCGATTCGGTTGAACGTGAAGGTGACCACCGCCCACACCGCGGTCACCACCACCACGAGGCGGTAGCTGCGCCAGGTCGGCCGGTGTCCGAGGCCCCACGTCAGATAGATGGCGGCCCATACGACGAGCAGATGGATGGCCCAGAACGCGAGGAACTCGTAGTTCGGAAAGTCCGGGCTCTCCAGCACGGGCGAGATCAACGCCTGGGCACTGAGCACCAGACCCCAGTAGTACGTGAGCGCATAGGCCCAATGCCGTTGCGTCCACAGGGCATATGCGGCAGAGACAGTCGCGAGATCGGTCAGCCGCAACGGGACCGACCATTCCAGCGCGGGCGGAATGAGCGTGTAGATGAACATCGCGGCGTATATCGCGGCGGTCACCACCGCAAGGACGCGGGCCAGCCTGCGCCCTTGAGCCTTCGTCTGCCTGCGCCCGAGCCAGACCAGGAGCACCGCACCGATCACGAACACCGCGATGGTCGCCCAGTACGACGGCCCGTATGCGGCGAACTGCCGCTGTGACGACAACACCTCCTTGGGGTACCAATCAGGGGTGCACTTCCGCAACGGCGATCACGGTTACGGCGTCGTCACCAAGACCCTGCACTGGCTGACGGTGACAGCCATCGCGGCACAGTTCGCCGTGGGGTTGACGATGGCGGCCGACGATGAGGCACTCGACCGCGAGAAGGACCGCATCAAAGAACTCGAGGACATGGGCGAGGAGCAAGCGGAACGGCAGGGCGAGGCAGCCGAGGAGCAATTCGAGAGCGAGATCGATCGCATGGAGGACGCGCTCGACGTCCGGGAGGACAACTACGTCGCGGACGCCTTCGTATCCGGTGAGCTGTCGCTACCGCTAATCCATGTGCTGCTTGGGGTTTCGATCGTCGTACTCGGGGTGATCCGGGTGCTGTGGCGCACCACAACGCCGCTTCCGCCGTGGGCGGCGCATCTGGGCCCGGGTGAGCGGCGGTTCGAGGCGTGGCTGGAGAAGTCGTTGTTGACGTTGCTGTTCGTGGTTCCGGTTACCGGACTGGTGCTGCTGACCATCGGCGCGGACTGGCTTCTGCTCCACATCGCGGCGCAGGTGGCGTTGTTGGCGGCGATCGCGCTGCATGTTGGGCTGGTAATCAGGCACACGATCGTGCACAGACACCGCCACCTGGCGCGCATGCTTTGACTAGCTCGCGGCGGGCACCTTGTCGAGGAAGCCGAGCACGGTCGAGATCCGGCCGTCGTCGCCGATGACCGCGACATCGAACCCGACGACCGGCGCGGTGGCTCCCTGCGGGCCGAGTTCCCAGCCGAAACGCATCTGGTTGTGGTGGCCGTCGATCGGCCCGGTCAGGCGAAACCTGAAGTCGCCGAATTGCTCCTGCACCGCGCCGATCATCGAGGTGATCGCTTCGGGGCCCTCGGCGACCGCCAGCGGATCGACATAGCGGGCGTCCTCGGTGTAGAGCCCGTCCACCGCAGTGCGGCGCACGTTCGAATCGGTCTCGTTCCACGCGTCGATGTATCGCTGTGCCAGTTCGTCGTAATTTGTCATGGCTTCACCCTCACCATGTGCCTGCCGTATGTCGATTACCTGCCGAGTAGGCACGCAACCTGTCTCCAGCGAAACTCTCGAATCTCTTGTGCTCGGTGACGGTTCGGGGAATTGTGGTTTAACAGCAGCAGAGTGGCTGCTGCATCCCATTGTCGGCGCCGCCGACGGGAGGGGCTGTCATGGCAGACAAGTCGACAACTTCTGCGGGCGCCGGAGCCGCCCCCACCGCGGACAGTCCGGCCGCCATCCGCAATGTGGTGCTGGTGGGCCCATCGGGTGGCGGCAAGACGACACTGGTCGAGGCCCTCCTTGTGGCCTCCGGTGTGCTCACCAGACCCGGCTCCGTGGTGGACGGCACCACGGTCTGCGACTGCGACGAGGCGGAGATCGCCCAGCAGCGCTCGGTCGGGCTCGCGCTGGCCTCACTCGAGCACGACGGGATCAAGCTCAACCTGATCGACACACCCGGCTACGCCGACTTCGTCGGCGAACTGCGGGCCGGACTGCGAGCCGCCGACTGCGCGCTGTTCGTGATCGCGGCCAACGAGGGCGTCGACGAACTGACCAAGTCGCTGTGGTTCGAGTGCAGCCAGGTCGGCATGCCGCGGGCCGTGGTGATCACCAAGCTCGACCACGCCCGCGCCAACTACGACAGCGCGCTCACCGCCGCCCAGGAGGCGTTCGGCGACAAGGTGCTGCCGCTCTATCTGCCCGCCGACACGCCGTGCACCGGCCTGATCGGTTTGCTGTCGCAGACACACTACGAGTACGCCGACGGCAAGCGCGCCAGCACGCATGCACCGGACGCGTCGTACGCCGACCAGATCGAGGAGCATCGCGGAACCCTGATCGAGGGAATCATCGAGGAGTCCGAGGACGAGACGCTCATGGAGCGCTACCTCGGCGGCGAGGAGATCGACCAGTCGGTGTTGATCGAAGACCTCGAGAAGGCGGTCGCGCGGGGGTCCTTCTTCCCTGCGATACCGGTCTGCAGTAGCACCGGCGTCGGCACGCGGGAGCTGCTGGAGATCGCGACCAGCGGGTTCCCCTCCCCCGCCGAGCATCAGGTGCCAGAGGTCTTCACACCGCAGGGCAAAACGCACAGCGGCGTGACGTGCGACCCTGGCGGGCCGCTGCTGGCCGAGGTGGTCAAGACGACGTCGGATCCCTACGTCGGCAGGGTCAGCCTGGTACGCGTGTTCTCCGGAACCATCAGGCCCGACGCGACGGTTCACGTGTCGGGCCATTTCTCATCGTTCTTCGGGTCCAACGGCTTTGGCTCGTCGGCCGGCCACGAAGACCACGACGAGGACGAGCGCATCGGTACGCTGTCGTTCCCGCTCGGTAAGCAACAGCGCCCGGCACCGACGGTGGTCGCCGGTGACATCTGCGCGATCGGCAGGCTGAGCAAGGCCGAGACCGGCGACACGCTGTCGGACAAGTCGGATCCCTTGGTGCTCAAGCCGTGGACGATGCCCGAACCGCTACTGCCGGTTGCGGTTCAGCCGCGTGCCAAGACCGATGAGGACAAGCTCTCCGTCGGCCTGCAACGTCTGGCGGCCGAGGACCCGACGCTGCGGATCGAACAGAATCCCGAAACGCACCAGATCGTCCTGTGGTGCATGGGTGAGGCCCATGCAGGAGTGGTGCTCGAGGGGCTTTCCCGCCGATACGGCGTCGCCGTCGACACCGTCGAGCTGCGAGTGCCGCTGCGAGAAACCTTCGGCGGCAACGCCAAAGGCCACGGCAGGCACGTCAAGCAGTCCGGCGGACACGGCCAGTACGCCGTCTGCGATATCGAGGTGGAACCGCTGCCGGAGGGCTCCGGATTCGAGTTCGTCGACAAGGTCGTCGGCGGTTCCGTCCCACGGAACTTCATCCCCAGTGTCGAGAAGGGCGTGCGCGCGCAGATGGAAAAGGGTGTCGGCGCCGGGTATCCCATGGTCGACATCCGGGTCACGCTGTTCGACGGCAAGGCGCATAGCGTCGACTCGTCGGACTTCGCATTCCAGATGGCGGGCGGGTTGGCGCTCCGCGAGGCGGCGGCCGCCACCAAGGTCAATCTGCTCGAACCCGTGGACATCGTCTCGGTGCTGGTACCCGACGACATGGTCGGCTCGGTGATGGGCGACCTGGCGGGCCGCCGCGGCCGCGTGCTCGGCACCGAAAAGGTCGGCGAGGACCGCACGCTGGTGAAGGCGGAGATCCCCGAGGTCGAACTCACGCGCTACGCCATCGATCTGCGCTCGCTGTCGCACGGCGCGGGCTCCTTCACCCGATCCTTCGCCCGCTACGAGCCGATGCCAGAATCGGCGGCCGCAAAGGTAAAAGCCTCCGCCTGATCAAGGGCTCACTGGGGGTTAACCGGTAGTGCCGTTTCGGGTTTTCATGCCCTGTAATGGGGGTCAGCGGTGCAGACATCACGTCGCTGGCGCGGAAAAGTCTCTGGTGTGCCTGACAACGATGCGCAGCTTACCGCCCGCTTCGAGCGGGACGCGTTACCACTACTCGACGGCTTTTACCGCCACGCTCTGAAGTTGACCCACGATCACGCCGAAGCTGAGGATCTCCTGCAAGAGACCGCTGCGAAAGCGTTCGCTGGTTTCCACGGATTCCACGACGGCACCAACCTCGGTGGTTGGTTGTATCGGATCCTGCTCAACAACCACATCAGCTCCTACCGCAAACAGCAGCGACGTCCAGCTCAGTGGCTGACCGACGAAATCACCGACGGACAGTTGGTGTCGGAGGCCCGTCACTCCTCCGGTGGACTGCGTTCCACCGAGGATGAGGTGCTCGACCTTTTGGGCGACAACGATATCCAGGCGGCGATGCACGCCTTGCCCGAAAAGCTACGCACTGCGGTGTATTACGCCGACGTGCAAGGCCTTCGGTTCAAGGAGATCGCCGAGCTGACCAATGCGCCGATCGGAACAGTGATGTCACGGCTGCACCGTGGGCGACGCCAACTTCGCTCTCTGCTCGCCGACGTCGCGAAGGACCGGGGCTATATCCTGGACGAGGCCGAAGCCGCTTAACGCGGCGGGTCGCCACGCCAGCTGAAGCTGTTCACGTATTTGCCCATGTCCAAAGCGATTTGGAGATTGGCACCCGACGGCTTCCCCAGCCCAAAGTCCGGTCCGAATTGACGGAACGGTCCGACGGCGGCGGCCACCAACGCAAGGTCGTTCTTCACCGCCACCATCACCATCACCCGCATTCGCATGTAACTGCTGTTGGCGCCCTGCGGCCAGCAGTCGGCTACCTGCCCATACCCGGGCTGGTATCCGACCATGGCGTTGGGAATCTCGTAGGCGATGCGGGTGTCGGGGAAGGTTTCCTTGACCAGCGCCGCGGCGATGTCCTTCGGCGTTCGGTCGGCGGCAGGCTGGCTGAACAACTGCAGCGTGCCGCCATCGCCGCCAAGGAAGTCGGCGGTCACCCCGTTCGGCTTGGTCGTGATTTTGTAGGCCGAGCCCGACGCGGGATACGAGACCGAGAACGTTCCGTCGGCAGCGGTGAAGCGCGGGTTGATCTCGACAGGTGTGCCTGTCGGCGGGCGGCCGCAGTCGGGTGGGCAGATGTAGCGCACCGGCGGCTTGGTGATCAACGCTGACACTCCGACGAGTGTCAGCGCGATCACGCCGATGGCGAGAGACCAGGTCAACACCAGGCTGGTGCGTGACGTGCGGCGTATCGGTTGCGCCGCATACGCGTCGTGGGGAACCGCGTAACCCGGAAAGAAGTTGGGCGGTGATTCGGGATCCGGTGAGCTCATCAACTCTCCGGTCCCGCTTCGGCTCGCGTCGGCCGGATTTCCCGCCGCGTCTTGCGCGATGAGCGTGACGATGCGTGAGTCGCGACGCCGCAAGCAGGACAGAACGCCATATCGGGAACGACATGCCCGCAGTGCGGGCACAGCAGCGGCTCATCGGACTGAATCTCGTCGTGTGCTTCGTGAAGTAGGGCCAATTGAAGCCCGATGCGCAACACGAGCAGGGCCACCACCGCCACCGCCAGATATAGCACCAGCATCCACACCTGCGGGAAATGGGCGACATCGACCAACCCCAGAGCCAGGTAGACCACAAGCACCGCGGCCGCGAACCCGACCAGCATCAGACGCACCATGCCCGGACGCTGGTCTTTCTTGCTGTCCGGCCGGGTGAACCACAAAGCGGCACCGATCAATCCACCCGCGGCGGCCGCGGTCAGCGGCACCGCGACTCCCCTGATGCCCGCCTCCACGATGAGGCTTTCCATCGGGCGCTTGCTCACCACACCCGTACCGAACTGCGGGGCCAACCGGGTCAGCGTCGCCGCAGCGGTGAACGCCAGGGCGCCGAGCGCGCCAATCATGAAGCCGTCCAACGCCTCTCGGGTCGGTGGCCGCGTAAGCCGGACGATCACCGCCGGCATCAGCATCAGGATCACTCCGCCCAGCGGAATGCCGATGCCGTCCCGCATCATTCGCATTCCGACGATGCCAGACCCCAGCGCAATCCCGTAGGACCGCGCGACGGTGCCGCCGGTCAGCAGCACCCATCCGACGGCGAGGCCGACGCCCAGCGCGGCGGTGAGCACCCACGTTGGGAGCGGGACATCGCGGAACGCGTCCGACTCGCGCAGATAAAGGACGAACAGGAACGGCAGGCCAAGCGCGGCGACGGTGACAAGCGCCGGGGGCAACCGCAGCCAGGTGAACGCGATCAGGCAGACGAGAACAACCAATAGGCCCAGCCGAAACGCGGTCCTGGACCGCGGGGGCAGATGCGGAAACAGCGAGCTCGACAACGACAGCTGGAACAGATGCTCGCCCGGCGCGGCACCGTAGTCGCGCATGCGCAGCCAGTCGGGGCCCTCACCGGGGCGCGGCGTCAGGTGGCAGCCACACAGCCCGCAGTATTCACCGGCAGGAACGTCGACCTGGCATATCCGGCACTCCGCGGTCGGCACCTGGTCGTCGGTCGATTCCGGTCCAGTGCTCATGAGGCTGCCCTCTGCAGAATGAGTAGGTTGCGCACCAGGTTGTCGATGTCGGGTGTCCCCAGACCCGTCACCATGTCATAACCGGGGCCCGCGTCGGCGACGGCGTTCCCGCCCAGGGTCACGTCACGGAACGCCGGAAACGGTGCGCCCTCGGCGATGCGGTACAGGGCCGGGTTGAGGTCGCCGATCAGTCGCCCGCCGTTCTCGACCAGGTACTGGTTCATCACCGCTGCGAGTCCGGCCCAGATCGGGGCCGACTGCGAGGTGCCGCCCCCGACGACCTGGGTCTGTTTGAAGATGATCCGCACGCCGGTGAACGGGTCGGCGACGGCCGCGACGTCCGGAGTGAGCCTGCGCGACGGGTCTTGGTCGGGCAGCACGGCCCGCTGCCATTCCGGACGGTCGAACAACGACGACACCCCGCCGCCGGTGCCGATCGACAGCGGCACGTCGAACCACGCCTGCTCGGCCAGCCATCCGCCGTTGGCATCCGTGGACAGCGTGGTGCCGCCAACGTCGACCATCTCGGGCAGCGATGCGATCGAGTCCAGCCCGATGTCCGCGGAACCCGGCGGGGACGACCAGTCATCGCCGCCCTTGCATTCCAGCCCGGCCAGGTCTCCGCTGGCGTTGAACGCCGTGGTCCCGTGCGACATCGCGGTCGCCAGAGCGGACCGGACGGGCGCTAGGTCCGCGGCGGTTATCAATTTGTCGCAGCCCCATCCGATCGAGAAACTCCAGACCGCGCCGGGGAACTGCCGATCCGCCGACTCGAACAACTGCCCGATCTTCTCGAAGGTGCCGTCGCCTTCCACGGTGGGTCGGGCGTTGATGACGACCTTGCGCGCATCGGGCGCAACAGCGTGTGCGACCTCGAGATCCATGGTCGTCTCGCCGCGCGGCTCGCTCGGCTGCCCGCCGATCACGGTCGGGGTGAACTGCGGCAGCCCATACGTCGAAGCGAACATGTCCAGGTCGGCCTGTTCGAAACCGTCGAACGCGAAGAACACGATCGTGGTGCCCTTACCTGTGAACCCTTGCGCCGCCAGCCCATTGACGTTGTAGGTGTTCAGCAATGCGCTCGGCGTCAGCCCCGGTGCGGGTACATCGAGGGGAATGAAGTCCGGCCGCGACATGTGATGCGGCATGTAGCCGAGAATCCTGCCGAGTTCCTCGACATCACCACGAACTTCTTCCGGTACCGCCGGTTGTTGCGGGGACGCGTAGAACACCTGTCCTTGCTGGCCCCGGTAGTCGTGCACGTCGACATCGAATGCCTGCGCGACGTGCTCGGCCGCACCTTCGACGATCGCCCAGTGCGTGCCGGGACGCCACCGCACCGACAGCTCGTTGTCGGTCGCCCATGCGAACAGCGCCTCTGGCCGGCCTGAGCCGTGCAGCATCGCGGTCAGCTGTGTGTCGGCGCGATGCGACGGCCCGAGATCGGCCGAGCTGGCCAGCAGGTACGCGTACGGACCACTGATCGTGCCATCGCCGTTGGCCGCGGAGAGCGGGCGTAGGTCAGAGACAAGCACCGCCACCGCGGCCGCGATCAGCGCCAACACGCCAAGACGCCGCGCACTCACGGACGCCAGGGTACGTCCGAAATGCGCTAACGCGCTGTCAGTTATCGCCAGGGGGGGCTGTCGGCGCCGGTGGCGCGATCACCGTCGGCGAGAACGGGTTCGGCGCCCCCGGCTCGAGACGCGGCGCCTTCTCCGTCGGCGAAGGTGGCGGCGGCGGGGTGGTCGTCGTCGTAGTGGTTGTCGTCGTTGTCGTGGTTTCCTCGGGCGCTTCTTCTTTCTCCGCGCAGGACGCGGTGAACATGACCATGGCCATTACCGCACCGCCCCCGACAACGGCTGCGAGACGACGCGCCATACGACCTGACCTCATGATTAGTCCTATCTGTCCCGACCAGTACCGGCTGCAAACCAAGTTCAGCCTGGCTAACGGAACTGTAATCGAGAGTCCCACCAAACGCACAGTGATTGTCCAGGCGCGAATCAGCTGAGGGTTGAATTGTGATGTTGCTGGCTACCCCCTCGCAGGACTCATAACGCCATGCCCGTGAGGTGGTTGCCGTGTACCAGCAGATTCTTGATCCGGTAGCGCATTCCCTGGCCTGGAGCTCGCTTGTCGCGGCTCTGCCTTTGCTCTTGTTGTTCGTGATGCTCGGCGTGATGCGGGTGACGGCGTGGGTGGCGTCGTTGGTGTCGTTGGTGCTCGCCCTCGCCGTGGCAATCCTGGTTTACGGCATGCCGTTCGGACAGGCGCTGCTGGCGGGCACCGAGGGTGCGGCATTCGGCTTCTTCCCCATCCTCTGGATCGTCATCAATGCGATCTGGGTTTACCAAATGACTGTCGAGACAGGGCATTTCGATGTGCTGCGGCGGTCCTTCGCGCGGGTCAGCGACGATCAGCGCGTTCAGTCGATCATCATCGCGTTCTCGTTCGGCGCATTGATCGAGGCGCTCGCCGGGTTCGGCACCCCGGTGGCGGTGACATCGGTGATGCTGATGGCGCTCGGGTTCAAACCGCTGAAGGCGGCGGTGCTGGCGCTCACGGCCAATACCGCGCCGGTCGCATTCGGGGCGATGGCGACGCCGATTCTCACGCTCGGCAAGGTGACCGAGTTGCCGGCCGACACCCTCGGCGCGATGGTGGGCAGGCAGACCCCGATTCTGGCGCTGTTCGTGCCGTTGGCACTGGTCGCGATCGTCGACGGATGGCGCGGCATCCGCGAGACCTGGCCGGTGGCCGTCGTGTGCGGCTTCGTGTTCGCGATCGCGCAGTACGCGACGTCCAACTTCATCTCGGTGCCATTGGCCGACGTGGTCGCGTCGCTGTTGTCGGCCGCCGCGGTGGTCGGTGTGGTGCGGGTCTGGCACCCGCGCCGCGAAAAGCAACCCGCGGTGATCGCCGGCGGCGCCGCCGATGAACCGACACCCGAATTCGCCCAGCGCGTTGCCCACCCCGACGACCGTGGCGAGGTCGTCCGCGCGTATGCGCCGTACGCGATCATCATCGTGGTGTTCGTGATCTGTCAGATCGGCGCCGTGAAGAATCTGCTCGACAAGGCGACCTTCAAGTTCGACTGGCCCGGGCTGCACGTCGTCAGCCCCGAGGGTGAGCCCGTGTCGATCAGCGAGTTCACCCTCAACCTGCTGACCACTCCCGGCACTCAGATGCTCATAGCGGGCGCGTTGACGATGGTCGCGCTGAAACTGTCGGTGCCTCGCGCGCTGAAGGCATACGGCGCAACGCTGCATCAGTTGCGCTTCGCGATCGTCACGGTGATGGCGGTGCTCGCGCTGGCCTTCGTGATGAACCTGTCCGGGCAGACCATCACGCTCGGCACATGGATGGCCGCCGCAGGCGGCGCATTCGCGTTGCTCTCACCGGTTCTCGGCTGGCTCGGTGTCGCGGTCACGGGCTCCGACACGTCGTCGAACTCCCTGTTCGGTGCGCTGCAGGTGACCGCCGCCAATCAGGCCGGTCTTTCCGACGTGCTGATGGCCGCGTCGAACAGTTCCGGAGGCGTGCTCGGCAAGATGATCTCACCGCAGAACCTTGCGATCGCCGCCGCTGCCGTGGACATGAACGGCAAGGAAGGCGACATCTTCCGCCGGGTCGTGGTGTGGAGCCTGGTTTTCCTGGCGCTGCTGTGTGTGCTGTGCGCGCTGCAGGCGTCGGTGTTGTCCTGGATGGTGCCCTAACTCGGACCGGCACCCGCTCCTGCCTGGGTCCGGGTGATCGCAGGCTCGTTGTAACCCGCGGCGTCGACGGCATCGCGCACGGCATCGCCCACCGCGTCCGTCTTCTCGGCGGGTGCGAGTGCGATGACGCAGCCACCGAATCCGCCGCCGGTCATCCTGGCACCGAGCGCACCCGCCCGCACCGCGGTGTCGGCGATGAGGTCGATGTGTGGGGTGGTGATCTCGAAGTCGTCGCGCATCGACGCCTGCGACGCGATCAGGATCTGGCCCATCGCGGCGAAGTCGGAATCGCTGAGCGCGGCAACGACATCGAACACCCGCTGGTTATCGGTCAGGATGTGACGGGCGCGCCGGGCATCGACTGGGTCACGCACCGAGGCGAGCATCGGCACGCCACCATCCTGTATCTCGCGCAGCGAGGACACGCCGAGGTCGGCAGCGGCACGCTCACACGACGCCCGCCGCGACGCGTACTCGCCACCCGCATGCCGGTGTGGTGCCCGCGAATTGATCAGCAGCAGTGTGACACCCGACGCGTCGGGGTCGAAGGCCACCGGTTGCATGGTCAAATCGCGGAAGTCGATCATCAAGGCGCGGTGTGGTTCTCCGCACAGTGCGGCCAGTTGATCCATCAAACCTGTTGGCGCTCCGACGTAGTCGTTCTCGGCGTGCTGGGCGATGCGCGCTTGTTCGATCCGGTCGATCTGTAATCCCACGGCGGTGGTAAGCGCACCGAGGACCGCGCACTCCAGTGCCGCGGATGACGAAACGCCCGAGCCCATCTCGACATCGCTCGTGATCGACATCGTCCCGCCGCGGACCTGGTGACCCGCGCGGCGCAGCGCCCACACCACCCCCGCGACGTATGCGGCCCAGCCCGAAACATCGCCGGGGGCGGTGTCGAGCGGGATTCGCTCCTCGCCACCCTCCCGGTCGCTTCGCACGGTGAGCACCGTCGTCGCATCCGGCCGGTAGGTGACGACCGTGCGCTCCGGCAATGCGATGGGAAGCGCAAAACCCAGGTTGTAATCGGTGTGCTCACCGATCAGATTGATCCGGCCCGGCGCCGAATACCGGACTGTCTCGGTCACCTACAGCTCCCGCAGTCGTTGCGCGACACTTTCGGGTGTCACGTCGCTGATGAACGCGTCCATCGCCGACTCCGAGCCGGCCAGGAACTTCAGCTTGGTGGCGCTGCGCCTCACCGACATCAGCTCGACGTGGAAGTATCCCTCACGCTGGTCGTCGGTGTTGGCGTATTGATGCAGTGCCGAGATGTACGGCAGCGGCGTGGGATACATGCGGTCGAACCGGCCAAGCACCTCGAGGTAGATCTCCGCGAACCCGTCGAGCTCGGCCTCGGTCAAGTCCAAGAGGTTGCGCACGAACCGGTTCGGGTAGATGTGCACCTCCACCGGCCAGCGTGCCGCGTACGGCACGAATGCGGTGAACAGCTCGGTTCGCGCGACGATGCGGCTGCCGTCGGCGAGCTCCCGCGCCAGGATGTCGGCGAACAGGTTGTTGCCGGTGCGCGAGGCGTGCGCCCGCGCTTCGCGCAACATCTCCACCGCGCGCGGGGGCAGGAACGGGTAGCCGTAGATCTGGCCGTGCGGATGTGTCAGCGTGACGCCGATCTCCTCGCCGCGATTCTCGAAGCAGAACACGTGGGCGATGCCGGGGCGCGTCATCATGTCGGCGGTCCGGTGGCGCCACGCGTCTACGACCAGACGGGCCTGCGGCACAGCGAGTTCCGCGACTGATCCGGTGTGATGACTGGAGAAGCAGATCACCTCGCACCGGCCGTGGCCCGGAGCCGAGACGAACAGGTCATCAGCGGTTTCCGGCAGCGCGAAGAGTGCGGTGCCCGCGCCAGACAGGCTCGGAAACCTGTTCTCGAAGACGACCACGTCGTAAGCGGGCGCGGGGATCTCGCTCGTCAGCCCCGACGGGCCCGGGCACAGCGGACAGGCCTCGGCGGGCGGTTTGTAGGTGCGGTCCTGGCGCAGCGCCGCGATGATCACCCACTGGCCGGTTTGGCGGTCAAACCGTAACTGCGACTGTTGATTACTTCTTTCGGGCAGCGGCCGCCGATCCTCGACGGGCGACGGGGTGCGCCCGGGCAGCGAGAAGAACAGCAGATCGCGGCCGTCGGCCAGGGTCCACCGCGTTGGCGCCGTCACGACGTCGTTCATGACTGGCCCGTTACCGCGGCGATCTGCAGCGCGCGGACCTGCGCGCCGACGACCGCGCGATCCTCTGCGGCCAGGCCGTCGTCGGTGATCAGGGTGTCGATCTGGCGTAGCGCGGCGAACACGTTGGTGCCAACCTCCCGGTATTTCGTGTGATCGGCCAGTACCACCAGGTGGGCACCAATTCCGATCATTGCTCGATTCGTCTGTGCCTCAGCGATATTGGGTGTCGTGAGGCCGGCCTCCGGGTCGAAGCCGTGCACACCGAGGTAGGTGCCGTCCACCCGAAAAGAGGCGATCGCGGCGTCGGCGACCGGCCCCACCAGCGCGTCCGACGGCGTTCGGACGCCTCCCGACAAGTACACCTGTGGTGCGTCGCCAACGGCTGCGGCGGGATCGGTCAGGACGTCGAAGACGCTCACCGAGTTGGTCACCACAGTGATCGACGACCGGTGCCGGAGCCTGCGGGCGAGTTCGGTCGTGGTGGTGCCCGCGCTGATCGCGATTGTCATACCGTCCTCGACGGTCGCCGCGCCCAGCGCCGCGATCGCCGCCTTCTCGGCCCGCTGCTGACCCGCCTTCACCGACGACCACGGTTCTTCGCCGCGGTTGTGTCGCATGACCGCACCGCCGTGAACCTTGCGCAGAAGGTCCTGCGCGTCCAGGACATCCAGATCCCGGCGGACGGTCATTTCGGACACGTCCAGGTCGGCGGCCAGGTCGGCGACGCGAACCGACCCGCCGGCATTGAGCGCCCGCAGGATGGCGTGGCGCCGCTCAGCGCCCAGCATGGAAACGAACATTATCAAACAAGATGCTTGATATTAGTTCGAATTTACTGATAAAGCTGTTACTTTCTGGTTGGTTCTGTTTGAACATGTGAAGAGTGAGGTGAGACCGACGACCACCACGCTGGCAGCGGAGAATGTGCTGCGACTCAACCTCGGATGGCTCGACTACGTACTTGTCGCGATCTACTTCGTGTTCGTGCTCGGCATCGGGTTCATCGCGCGAAGTCAGATCTCGAGCAGCCTGGACTTCTTCCTGTCCGGGCGAAGGCTGCCCGCCTGGGTGACCGGCCTGGCGTTCATCTCGGCCAACCTTGGTGCGGTCGAGATCATGGGCATGGCCGCCAACGGCGCCCAGGTCGGCCTGTCGACGATGCACTACTACTGGATCGGCGCCGTCCCGGCCATGCTGTTCCTCGGCGTGGTGATGATGCCGTTCTACTACGGCTCCAAGGTGCGCAGTGTTCCCGAGTTCATGCGCAGGCGCTTCGGCCCCGGCGCCCATCTGGTCAACGCGATCAGCTTCGCCACCGCCCAGGTGCTCATTGCGGGGGTCAACCTGTTCCTGCTCGCGACCGTGATCAACGCGCTTGTCGGTTGGCCGCGCTGGGTCTCGCTGATCATCGCGGCCATCGTCGTGCTCAGCTACATCACGCTCGGCGGGCTGTCGGCCGCGATCTACAACGAGGTGCTGCAGTTCTTCGTGATCCTCGCGGCGTTGGTGCCGCTGACGATCTTCGGCCTGATCCGCGTCGGCGGCTGGAACGGGTTGAAGGACAAGATGATCGACACAATGTCCGACGGCAAGGTGACGGCGACGGTCAACGACCAGATAATGACGTGGCCGGGCAACGCGCTGAGCGGATTCGACAGCCCGGTGTGGTCGGTGATCGGCATCGTGTTCGGCCTCGGGTTCGTGCTGTCCTTCGGGTACTGGACGACCAACTTTGTCGAGGTGCAGCGCGCGATGGCCTCGAACTCGATCTCGTCGGCGCGGCGATCCCCGATCATTGCGGCGTTCCCGAAGATGTTCATCCCGTTCGTGGTGATCGTGCCAGGCATGATCGCTGCCGCCGCGATCGGCGACATGATCAGGCTGAAAACCTCTGGCGAGGGCGACATCACGTACAACGATGCGATGCTTCTGATGATCCGCGACATCCTGCCCAACGGTCTGCTCGGTGTCGCCGTCGCCGGTCTGCTCGCCTCGTTCATGGCGGGCATGGCGGCCAACATCTCGGCGTTCAACACCGTGTTCAGCTATGACATCTGGCAGACGTACGTGGTCAAGGAGCGCCCCGACGATTACTACACGCTGGTCGGCAGGCTCGCGACGGTCGTGGCCACCATCCTGGCGATCTTCACGGCGTTGATCGCGGCGGGCTACTCGAACCTGATGGACTATCTGCAGACGTTGTTCGGGTTCTTCAACGCGCCGCTGTTCGCCACCTTCATCCTCGGCATGTTCTGGAAGCGGATGACTTCGACCGCAGGCTGGACCGGTCTTGTCGCCGGAACCCTTTCGGCCATCTTCGTTTTCATTCTCGGCGAGACGGGTGTTCTCGCCCTTCCGGGCCAGGGCGTGCCGTTTGTCGCGGCGTCGGCCGCGTTCGTCGTCGACATCATCGTGAGCGTCGCGGTGACCATGGTGACCACGCCCAAGCCGGCCGCGGAGCTCGTAGGCCTGGTGTATTCCGAAACACCAAAGGACGTCTTCCACGACCCCGACAGTGCGGGGAAGGCCTGGTTCTACAAGCCCGTTCCGCTCGCTTCGGTGGCACTGGTCATGACCATCATTCTCAATATCGTCTTCCACTGAGCTAGGAGTCTTCAATGACAAGCAAGCTGACTCAGTTGTTCGACATCCGCAATGTCATCGGTGCGCTGCTGGCGATTTACGGTGTCGCGCTGACCATCGCGGGCCTCGCCCCCGGACTGCTGCGGGAACGGGAGAAGGGCGCAGCCGACAACCCTGTGGACCTGTCCTTCGGCACCGAGGCCAACTGGTGGGTCGGCCTGGCTCTGATCGTTGTCGCGATCGCGTTCTTCGCATGGGCGCTGCTGCGCCCCGTCAAGGTCGAGCACAGCGATTTGCCGACAACGGATTCCGATCGAACCTAGTCAACCCGACCGCGGGCCACCTGCGTTTCGATCTGTTCCTCGTAGGCGCCCTCGTCGCGTCCAAGTGCGATGGTGGCCGCCGCCATCGCGGCGGTGCTGATCGCGATCAACACGCCGTCCAGCCGGCTGACGTCGAGGTGCTCGCCCAGCACCACCGCGCCGAGCACCACGGCGATGACGGGTTCGAGCACCAACATGGTCGGCACCGACGTTTGCAGGGATCCGGCGTGAAATGCCGACTGCTGCAAGAAGACCGCCACGATGCCGAGCACGACAAGGAGGTACAGCACCGGTGTAGCGAGCAGCGCGCGCACGCCGTCGTACACCAGCACGTGCATGACCAGTTTGGTGAGCACCGCGACGACACCGAACAGGACACCCACGGCGAGCGCGAGCAACACCGCCCTGCGCCACCCCGCTTTGCGGATCGCAACCACCACACAGGCCATCACGGCCGCCGTGCAGATCACCGCGACCAGCGCCGACGTCGGCAGTGACGCCTCGTAGTCGCCGGGGCGTGTCCGGGCCAGCACCACGAACAACGCCAAGGCGGCGGTCAGCAGCAGCGCCCACGCCCACTCGCCGCGGGTGACGCGTCGGTGCGCGAGTCGCGCGCTCATCGGAAGCGCGAAGAGCAGAGCAGACACCAGGATGGGCTGCACCAAGAGCAACGAGCCCTCGGCCAACGCCAGAGCCTGGAACAGGTACCCCGCGATAGCCGCCGCGGTGCCCGCCCACCACAGCGGCCTGCGCAGCAGCGTGAGGAACATGACAGAGCTGACCCCGTGCTCTTCCGGCACGTCCATGGTCGCGCGTTGGCGGACCACGATGCCGATGGCCAGGAATACCGCGGCCAGCAGGGATAGAAGTACTACCAGACCATGGCCTACCAAAGGATCCAGCTCCTTTCGGGCCACGGCCAATTCATCGAACAAGGACAACATACTTTTCGGGCGGCGCCTACGCCGGGCACTCCCGTTCACCGTTCGTTATGGTTTCGAACCCGATCGAGCTGGCAATCCTGCGCCGCATGAATCTGCGACGGTTGGTTTTACTGGTGGGGGCGGTCGTGTTGCTGGTCGGCGTGGTCGGACTGCTTGTTCCGGTCTCGGTGCCGGGACCCGACAACGGGAGCATCGGCTGCGGCAACGGCATCGCTGCGGATTCGTCGGCGGCCCGTGAGGCGGACCACAACAACCCCGTGAACTTGCCGATCCTCAACGAGGTGATTCCGCACACCGATTACGTGACGCAGTGCCAATCGGCGCTGTCGGGGCGGCGGGCATGGGCGATTCCCGTCGCCGTCGTGGGCCTGCTGGTCGTCGCAGGCTCGTTCGTCGTCGGCGGCAGGGCAGGCGCCGCGCGGGTGAGATAGCCGCTAGCTGGCCTCGCGCCGCCCACCGACCAGGTGCAGCTTCGGTGGCTGCTGGGTTTCGGTGGGTGCGATCTTGTCGTTGACGGTCGCGACCACCGAATCCACGCGATTGACCGCTTTATCGCACAGGCCGCGCACCTTGTCGCTCGCCGCGTCGACGTCGTCGGCGGCGCTCAGCAGGTACGCACGGACGCTGACGCGCAGGCGCTCACCGGCTCGCCGGACTCGGCGACGGAGTCGATCGTCGACCTCGACGGTGACGTAGGGCAACACCTGAAGCTTCATCGTCCGCGCCTCCCGTTGTGAATACCTGCCTCACCCTAGCCCGGGAGCAAAGTGAGCCGCAGATGACCGGAGGGCGGTCAGGTTCAGCCGCTGCTGTCCGAATCGGCCTTCTGCTGTGCCGCCTTTGCGTCTGCCGCCTTCTTCGCCGCCTCTTCCTTGGCCTCCTTGATGGCGGCCCGTCCCTCGGGGCTGGCCGCGGAGTTGCCGGGATCCTTTGCGGTCGCCACGGTGGCATTGCAGTTGAGGTTCACCAGCACCGTGTCGGTGACCGGCGAGAAATCATCACCCTTGAGCCACGGCGCGGTCTGCGAACTCGTCACAATGCAGTCGTCGTCGTCCAACGTGTCCCCGGCCCGGCTCTGAATGACGGC
Organism: uncultured Actinomycetota bacterium; assembly: GCA_963848855.1. Classification (GTDB taxonomy): domain Bacteria; phylum Actinomycetota; class Actinomycetes; order Mycobacteriales; family Mycobacteriaceae; genus Mycobacterium. Next base: position 708,101 of record CAWKFL010000012.1, on the reverse strand, counting down.
CTTCTGACCTGCATCGCTGATCGCGCTCGAGGCATCCCCATACGTCTGACCTGCGTAATCGTCAGCGACTGCGGCACCGGCGCCCAGAAATGACATTGCTACTGCCGCCGCACCTACCGCGGTGGCGGCGTAAACGCCCGACTTCTTCACGTGAACCTCCGTGAGACAAATCACTCTTGAAGACCGGAGACTAGGCGCGACAGCTGGTAGGGCCCTGAAAAGAACCCTTCGGCTTTCCTGCCAATCTCGCCGAACCACCCAAGTTGGACTTGATCGTCTGCTAGCAATTGCGCGATGCGCGCAATTTCACCCTTCAAGCGTGGTTTTTGCGTTGACGCAACCGTTTTTTGGACGATATAGTTCACTTCTCGAATACAGATAGGACCCCATCATGATGTCAGGCCGAACGGCTCGACGGCTCGCGGCCACCGCGGGTATGGGCGCGATTCTCGCTATGGGCGTGTTGACGGCCTGTGGCGAGGGCGAGAAGGCGCCCGAAACCACCACGCCGACTACCACCACGACCACGACAACTACGACCACGACGGCGCCCCCGGTCGCTCCGACAGAGAAGTCGATCAACCCGACCGGTGGCAACCTGTTCACTCCGCCGGTGAAGGCTCCGCCGCCGGCAACCGCCGTCCCCGGCGACAACTAACCAATCAACGACTGGTCCGTCACGTCCAACGCGCCGCCGTCACTGCATCGCGATGTCGGCGGTCGCGAAGGACGCGATGTGACCGATGGCCATGTTCAGCGCCGACTGCATGAGCCGCGGATCGCGCCCCGTCTGCGATAGCAAATAGCCGCCTTCGACGGCGGCAAGCAACCCTGTCGCGAGCATACTGACGTCCACATCGGGACGCAGCACACCACCGTCGCGCATCCGCTCGATCGCCGCGGCTAGCAGCCCGCGCCATTCCGCGAAATGTTCGGCGAGCGATGCGCGCGCCCTATCGTCGGTGTCCGACAATTCGGCGGCGAGAGAACCGAGTTCGCATCCCCACAACCCTCTGCGCAGCACACACCGCTGCACCATCGCGTCGCGCCATTGGCAGAGCCCACGGAACGAATCCACCTTCTCGAGGCGCAGTCGCTGCCACGACAAGATCTCGTCGGCGCGCATTGTGATGACCTCGTACACCAGTTCCGACTTGTCGTCGAAGTGTTGGTAGAACTGCGATTTGCTCGCCGCGCTCGCGGCCAGCACGTCGTCGATGGTCGTCGCCGCCACCCCCTGCACATGCATCAATTCGGCTGCGGCGAGCACGATTCTGTTGCGTGTGGCAGCGCCTCGTGAGGTGAGTTTGGGCCGCGTCGCGGGGCCCTCTTGCGGCACAGATTCACTGTAACTGGAACATTTCGTCCGAAGCGAGTTTCGACAAGGGACGCCGTGCGTTCTCCCGCAGAGTGAGAATCGTCAACAGCGATATGACCGCCGCGACAACCACGTAGTAGGCGGGAGCCACCGGATTGCCCGTCTGCGCGGTCAGCCACGTGACGACGTACGGCGTCGTGCCTCCAAACCCCGCGACACAGATGTTGTAGCCGATGGAGAAGCCGCTGTACCGCACGCGCGTCGCGAACAGCTCGACGCCCGCGGCCACCGCGGTGGACACGTAGATGGACTCGATGGCGGCGAGGACGCAGTGTGCCGCGATGGCTGCCGTCAACGAACCCGAGTGAGCAGAAGGAACAGCGGGTAGCCGAGCACCGCGAACCCCGCCGACCCCGCGATGAGCATCGGTTTGCGGCCGATGCGGTCGGACAGCGCGGCGAGCGGCAATATCAGGATCAGGGCGACGAGGCTGGCGATGGTGATCGAGACGAACGCGTTGGTCTTGGTGAAGTGCAGCGTCTTGATGAAGTACGTCGGCAAGAAGGTGAACACCACGTAGTAGCCGATGTTGAAGATGATCATCAGCCCGATCACCTGCAGGATCGGCCGCCATGCTGTGGTTGCCGCTTCCCGCAGCGGTGAGGTCGCCACCTGCTGCGTCTGGCTGAGCTCGGCGAACTGCGGGGTGTCGTCGAGCCGCAGCCTGATGTAGAGGCCGACGATCCCGAGCGGCCCTGCGATGAGGAACGGAATGCGCCACCCGTAAGTCTCCATCGCGTCCGGGGGAGCAAGGCCTGCAGCAGCGTCACCGTCACCGAGCCGATCAGGAAGCCCAGACTCCCGACCACACCATGAACGTGACCGTGAGCCCGCGCCGCCGGTCGGAGGCGAACTCGGCAAGGTACACGGCACCGCCGCCGTATTCGCCGCCTGCCGAGAACCCCTGCAGGCAACGCAGCAACAGGAGGAGCAAGGGCGCGACGACGCCGATCGCGCTGTAGGTGGGCAGAAGCCCGATGGCCAACGTCGAGCCGGACATGAGCAGGATGACCAGAGCGAGTACCCGCTGGCGGCCGATCCTGTCGCCGAGCGGTCCGAACACGAGCCCGCCGAGCGGCCGCATGAAGAACGCCGCCGCGAAGATCGCGAATGTGTTGAGCAGGGCAGCCGTCTCGTTGCCGGATGGAAAGAAGTTGGCCGCGATGAACGTCGCGAGGAATCCGTAGATGGCGAAATCGAACCATTCGACGGTGTTGCCGATCGACGCACCCGTGATTGCTTTGCGCACATCCGAGGCCATCGCGTATCTCCCGAAATCGAGCTTCTCGCTAAGCATTTCGCTTATTTGTCCGAATTGGTCGTAGGTGTGAACATAGCGGCGCCGTCGATCACAGGCGATGAATTCGGCGCTCGCCGTGGGTCTATACCTGACAAGCCTTCAGAAGGGACCCCCGATGGATTTACCGCCGATTGTTTCGCCGCAGGACTGGGAGGCCGCGCGCCAGGGACTGCTGGTCAAGGAGAAGGAGCTGACCCGGGCTCGCGACGCGTTGGCCGCCGAGCGCCGAAGGATGCCCCGGATGGCCGTGACCACGAACTACCAGTTCGACGGGCCGAACGGCCCCGCGAGCCTGGCCGACCTGTTCGACGGGCGGCGCCAACTGGTCGTGTACCGATTCTTTTATCAGCCCGACGTCGACGGCTGGCCGGAGCGGGGCTGTCCCGGCTGCTCGCTGCTGGCTGACCAGGTTGCCCACCTCGCCCACCTGAACGCTCGCGACACCACCTTGGTGTTCGTCTCCCGCGCACCGCAGGACAGCATCGCCCGCATGCAAAACGAGATGGGCTGGGCCATCCCGTGGTACACGCTGACGGACTCCTTCGACGCCGACTTCGGCGTCGACGAATGGCACGGCACCAACGCGTTTCTGCGCCACGACGGCGAGATCTTCCGCACGTACTTCATCCATGACCGGGGCGACGAGGCGATGGGCAGCACGTGGGCCTATCTCGACATCACCGCGCTTGGGCGCCAAGAGGACTGGGAGGACTCGCCCGCCGGTTATCCGAAGACGAAGCCGTATCAGTGGTGGCACCGCCACGACGAGTACGCGGGCAGCTGAGCATCCCGATGCAATCAACCAAAACCTTTGTATAATTGCGGGTTTCGGATGCGTACCTGCTCTAGGGGTTCGGCTGCGGCGGCGGGAGGAGGGGTAAACCTGGCGGACCCGGGCTGGCTGGGGGTTGGCCGTTCGGATCCTCGAGTCCGGTAGTACCGCCCATGGTGGCGACCTGCACGCCGGCACTCTCCAGCGCCGTGCCCGTGTTGGCGGTGATCCCGTAGGGCGACAGCTCGCCGCCGCCGGGGGCCGAGGTGGGTGGGCGGTGTCCGTATGGGTCCACTTCGGCGGCGGGCTCCCCCATGCTGCCGATCATGACCCCTGGGCCGAAGCCCTGCGTTTGGAAGCCCGGGGGACCCGCATACGGTCCGATCCTCGGCGACACCACTCCCAGCCGCGACCCAGGCATGCCGACGACCGCCTGACCCGAGTTCGCGTTCGTGGCTACGAACACCCCACGCGAATCGGTCTGCGCGGGAGGGGTGTACGGCGGGAATTCCTGTGAGAAATCCTGAACGAAGTAGGGCTTGCCAGGGTTGCCCGGAATGGTGGCCTGGGGTACCGGGAAGCCGGGGATGATCGGCGGGGGTTCAGGCTGAGCTCCCGCGGGCGCCGAGGTGAGCGTTGCGAGGGTGCACAGTCCGACCGCTGCCGAGATGGTGCAGCGTCGGCCGACAATTCGTAAACCCACGAGACTTACCTCCGGTTCCTAGATTTTGAGGGGATCGCCGTAGACGGCGAATCCGGTATGGGTCAGGGCGGTGGCGACACGAAGGTAGGCGTACGACCGGATCGTGACGTCACCTCCACACGCATCGGCCTTGATATGGATGTTTTCGAGATCCAGCATCGCGCGTCCGTCGGGTGACAGGGCCATATTCGTCATCGGCACTTCCACAATGACCCCTGGCTGAATGGTGGTCTGAATGAAACCCGCGCCGCCGCCGGCACCCCCGACACTGTCCTCGGCTGCCGCGGGATTGATCACTGGATTAGCGACCCCGGCATTGCCACCGCCCGCGCCCGCGCCGCCCATGCCCAAGCCACTGGACACGTCGGTCTGGCAGCCCAGCTGATATCCGGTGATGAAAAGGCTGTCGGTGATGGGTGATTCGCCACCCTCGACGGTAGCGGTGGACGACAGGCTGACGAAACCTTCTCGTGAGGTAGTCGCGGCGGCCAGGTTGGGCACGGAATTAATCCGTTCGGCCTCAATGGAGATCGACAGATTCCATCCATCGCGAGTCTGTTTCGAAAGATACTTCGGTGCCATGTCGACGGGGTCGGCGGCGACGCACGCCGTGCTGGACATCACCAGCGATCCGACGGCGACCACCCACACCGCGGTGGCTCGCACACCGACCCGCCACATCGACCGACCCGTCCACCGCCGCGTCGTCAACATCGCGCTGACCCCTAATCCCATTTCGACGGCTCCCTCGCCGCTGACTCCCCTTCTTCTCCGGTACTTCGTCGCTTCGCGAGGGCAACTGTCTTCTTCGACAGCACTGTAACCGCTGCAAATTTCAGTCAAGTTGCTTCGACGCGCCTATTCCCAAAACGTTTTTGCCACGCTTTCGCAACGTTTTCTCCCGCAACAGCTCTGACTGAACACCCGCCGCGGCCACCTCGGGCCTATCGGAGGACAGGACCGCCATCGGCCGCTTTGCCCCGTGCGTCGTCGGCTAGCCGTTCAGTCGCCGACGGTCTTCCTCCAGAAGGGACGGGTGACCAGAACGAAAAGCGCCAGCACCGCCAGTGGTGCCAGCAGCGGCAGCCATGGCACCTCGATCGGTAGCGACGCGGCGGCAAGGCCTGCGGCTGCTAAGCCGACCGACGCGATGACCGTCGGCAGCGCGACGGCGACGGTGTGCCGCAATACCAGATAGGCCGCAGCCGACAACCCCGACAAGACGGCCAGCATGGGTGGTGCATCGGCAAGCGCGATCACCGCAACGGTCAGCATCACCGCAAGGGTCGCGGCGAGACGAAAGATGGTGCCGACCAACACCGCAACTGCCGCTGCGGCTGCGGCAACAAGCGCGGGCCCATCGGCCTGCATCGCCGCCGCCGCGACCATGACGAGGCCGAAGGCACTTGCCAGCGCGCGGGACGCCAGCGGCGCGGATGCGGTCATGACAACACCTTCCGCCCTGCCTGCCGGCGGTGATCCGGCACCAGTAGCATGGCCTGGTCCAGAGTGCTGTCTTCACGCCACGACACCACGTCGACGCCGATCGTGCTCATATCGCGGTACATGAACGATCGCTGCAGCTGCCACATCCGCGCCACCAGCCGGTCGCGCTCCTCGGAGAACGGTGCTCCTTCAAGCACATCCACGGCGATGACGGTGTGACCTCGCTTCCGCAGATCAATCAGCGCCAACGCGAACTCGGTGTCGAGCAGCGTCGAGAACCCGATGACGATCGCACCTGGCGGCAGCGCCGCCCGCGGGGCCAGCGTGCCCGGCGTGGTCTCGAAGCCGTCGCCCGCGGTCAGCACCGCGTCGAGGATGCGATAGAACTGCCGCCGCCCGATGTCTGCGCCAAGCCAGCGTGGGCGGCGGTCGCCGAGTACGACGATGCCTGCCCGATCCCCGCCACGCAGAGCGCTCTGCACGACCTGTACGGTGCCGCGCACGGTTCGGTCGGTGGCGTCTGTCGCCGGGCCCGGTGGTTGCGGGTAACCGTCGAGCAGCACAACGACGTCCGCGGCGCGGTCGGTGAGCCGCTCGGTGACGTGCAGGCTGCCGCGACGCGCGCTCACCGGCCAGTTCACCGTCCGGAGTTGATCGCCCGGCACATATCGGCGCACGTCGGCATACTCCACCCCGGGTCCGATGCGACGAGTGAGGTGGGTGCCGAGGCGGTCGAGCAATTCGGTCCGCGGGAGCGCGGTCGACTGCGGCGACGCGATCGGAAACACGAACACATCGGCGGCGTCCACCGTCCCGCTACCGCTCAGAAGCCCGCCGCGCGCAACGACATTCACGTGTGCGCGGACGGGGTATCGGCCCCATTTGTCGGCACTCACCTCGACGGTCCTGCGCCCACCGCGGCCCTGCTCGACCTCCGCCAGCTGCATTCCTTCGACGGCGTCGAAAGTGAGATCGACCGCGAGGGCGTGGGATTCCGCTTGCGCCCATACAGTTACCTGGGTCTGTTCTGCCTCGAAGCAGCGCTGCGACGCGGGTTCGGCGTTGACGTGCACGCGCGGAACCGGCCGCTGCCATCCGATCGAGCACAGCACGCCGATCAGCGGCGCCGTGAACGACACCAACTGCCAGTACGATCCGACCAGCGCGACGGCCATGGCAACACCTGCACAGCTGACGAGGGACAGCGTTAAACGTGATGGCCGCCAGCGCAGTTCGACTCCGACACGGCGTGACTCGATCATTGGATGGCCCGCGGGACGGGCAGCCGCCTTAACAGCTCCGCCACCACGTCGGAGCCCTGCACACGCCGAACCCACATCTCCGGTCGCAGGCTGATCCGGTGCGCGATCGTCGGCACCGCGAGGGATTTGACGTCCTCGGGCACGACGTAGTCGCGGCCGAGCAACAACGCGCGGGCACGGGCGAGTTGAACCAGGTCGAGTTCGGCGCGCGGGCTGGCACCCACCGCAACCTGCGGATGCTGGCGCGTCGCCGTCGCCAGCGACACCACGTACGAGAGGACGTCGTCATGCACGGTCACTTGCTCGACCGACTCGCGCATCGCGATGACGTCGTGCGCGTCGACCACCTGATGCACCGTCGGCCGCGCCGAGCCACGCTCCAGCCTGCGGCGCAGCATGTCGGACTCCTCCTGCTCGGAGAGATACCGGAGTTCTAGCCGGATCGCGAAGCGGTCCAACTGGGCCTCGGGAAGCGGGTACGTGCCCTCGTATTCGATCGGGTTGTCGGTGGCGAGCACCACGAACGGCGCGGGCAACGGATGCGTGACGCCGTCGATGCTGACCTGACCCTCGGCCATCGCCTCCAACAACGCGGCCTGCGTCTTGGGTGGCGTGCGATTGATCTCGTCGGCCATCAACAAGTTCGTGAAGATGGGGCCCTGCCGGAATTCGAAACGGCCCGACTGCATGTCGTAGACCGTCGAGCCGAGCAGATCCGCGGGCAGAAGGTCAGGCGTGAACTGCACCCGCTTGAAGTTCAGACCCAGCGCAGCGGCGAACGAGCGCGCGATCAGTGTCTTGCCAAGGCCGGGAAGGTCTTCGATGAGGACGTGTCCGCCGCCGAGCACCGTCGTCAGGATCAGGGTCAGCGCACCGCGTTTGCCGACCACCACACGACCGATTTCATCGAGCACCGCTTCGCAATGCGCGGTTGTGGTCGCGGCCGTCATCGTCATACCTGCTCCAACCGTCGCAGAATTTCGTCGAGCGCCTCGCGGCCGGGACCCGGTTCGTTGCCGGAACTGCGCGAGACGTTCTGCGGGTCCACCCACGCCCACAGTTCCGCACCGAACAGCATGTGTCCCGTCGCCTGAAACGCCACCCGGTCTTTGGCCTGCTTCTGGCCGGTCGCCATCTCGAACTGCCGCGCCAGCATCGGTCGCAGGTGCCAATCCCAATCGCGACGGGTGGATTCGGCGCGGCTCATCAACGTTTCGGTGCGAGACAGCCAGCGCCGCAACGATTCCGCTGGATCATTGCCCATCGAACCGTCGAACGGCTCGTCGTTGTCCCGCGCCAGGTGCCAGCGCAACGCCAACAGCACCAAGGCCACCGTGACACCGGTGACCAACACCACCAACTCCCGGTCGAGCAGCACGAACGCAATCATTTCGACGGCCAGCACCACGAAAACACCAGCTGCGGCAAGCTTTTTCATGCCAGGCTCCGAAGCTCGGCCAGCACCAGCCGGAGCACCCGCACCGCGACGTCGCGGTGTCCCTCGTTCATGACGTGCGGGGAGAACCGTGCCTCCTCGAACAACTCCACCAGCTGCATCGCGCTGTCGGCGTGCAGGGCACCGTGGTCAACGGCGCGCGCCAACACCTCGGTCGGAGTGTCGAAATCCTGGGGGGCCACGCCGGGCACATGCGTCAGCTCGTGCTCCATCGCCGCATAGCAGGCGATGATTGCCTGCCGAGGCTCCCGGCTGAGGTCACCGATCTCGGCAAGGCCGACTTCGGCGGCCCGCGCGAGCGAATCAGCCGCCGCCGACGACGCGGTCGGCTCGGGGCCGTCGACTGGTGTTGCGTAGGGAGCCACGACGCGTTTTTGCCTGCGGGCGGCGATCGCGGTGCCCACCACGATGAGCACCATCAAGACGAGCATCGGCGCGATGAGATAGCCGACGACGTTCGTGTCGGGCTCCGGCGACTGGTCGGGAGCCGGTGGCGGGACGGCGGCGGTCGGCGGCGCATCACTCGTTTCGGCCGCGGGTGGTGCGCCGGATGTCGGATGGTCGACGCCGCCGGGCGCGGCGAACCGGCTCAACAGCGAGACGAGTAGCAGCCAGCCGATGACGACCGCCAGGGCGATCAGGGCGAACCGCCAGGTCGGCCGACCCAATGCGCCTGCCCCCCGCGGCAGCGGGCCCGACGGCGAGGGTCGGCTACCGCGATCCCGCAGCCGTGCGATGATCGCGATACCGATGATTGCCACCGATCCCGACAGCAGCGCGATGTCTGCGACAAGGGCCCACGGGCTGCTGGGCGGGCGTTCGCGATCCGCCATCCGCTCGACGCCAGGGAGATAGCCGCGCAGTGCCCAGGTGACGAGGATCAACAGCGCGATCACCGCGATCGCGCGCCGTGTCCTCCTGTCGACCATTGGCACACCGCTCCTCGGTGCAATCCTGGCACGACGTACTCAGCACAGGCCCAGCATTTCCACATACCTTTGCTAAGTGACCACCACACTTCAAGACACGCGAGTCGCGGCGGCGCTCGAGCGGATGTACGCCATTTCCACTGAGCAGTTCACTCGAATAGCGCAGTGGCGCGGCGAATTCGAACGCCTCGCAACGGCGTCGGTGCAGGAGCGCGCCGATGGGCTCAGCGAGATCTACATGCCCGTGACGCCGGAGGCCGGCCGACTGCTCTACTCGCTGGTCCGGGCGTCGCGGCCAACCACGGTCGTCGAGTTCGGCATGTCGTTCGGGATCTCGGCGATCCATCTCGCGTCCGCGGTGCGAGACAACGGTAGCGGGAGGGTCGTCACCACGGAGTTGTCCGCAGCGAAGGTGGTCGCGGCCAAGCAGACGTTCGCCGAAACCGGCCTCGACGACCTCATTACCGTGCTGGAGGGAGACGCGCTGACCACGCTGGCAGACCTGGACGGCCCGGTGCAGTTCGTGTTGCTCGACGGCTGGAAGGAAATGTACCTGCCGGTGATTAAGCTGCTCGAGCCGCGCCTGACGCCGGGTGCGCTGGTCGTCGCCGACAACACGTCGATGGCTGACACCCAGCCGTACCTCGACTACGTGCGCGACGCGGCCAACGGTTATGTCAGCGTCCACTTCCCCGTCCGCGACAACGACAGCATGGAAATCAGCTGCCGCACCTAGCCCCATGTCCCCTTGCTCCGCGAGCGTGCGTGTTTGTCCCTTGACACGCCGTGAAATCTCAGCTCTTTGCGCACGCTCGCGACCCCCGGAGTCACTTCTTCAGCTGCGCCTTGGCCTCCTTCACCAGAGCCGTGGCGTCCCTGCTGGCCTGCTTGGCCTTGTCGTAGGCGTCCTCGGCGGCCGTCAGCTGGCGTTCGGCTTCCTGCAGTCGCCTGCGGGCGTCGTCACGGCGCAATCGGGCCGTGGCCAGATCGGCCTGTAGTTCGGTCAGCGCCTCGTCGGCCTCGCCCTTGGCCCGCTCAGCCTCGGCGAGCGCCGCGCGTGCCTTCTCCTGCTGCCGACGCGCGGCCTCGCGCTTGTCGTCGCGCGCCTCGGGTGCGGCCCGCCGCCGCGGCTCGGGTTCGGGCTTCGGTTTGGCCTTGCGTGTCGCGGTGAAAACGGCTGCGGTATCCCCGAATTCGCCGAAACCGGACCATCGCTCCGCCTTCGTCAGGCGGCCGAGCCGGTCGGTGACGTCGGGGTCGGCGATCGCCGCCTGCAGCGTTCCGGTCACGTCGTCGCGCAGTGCGGCGGGCGGATCGGCCAGCTCGGCCTCCTCAAAGGCGGCGCGTGCCAGATCCTCCACGAGCCTGCGTTGTTGTGCCGACAACTCGCGGATGCGCTCGCCGTCCATCGCCGCATGCGCGGTGCGGAGTTGTTCGCGGAGATCGGTGAGCCTGCGCCGGACACCGTCGTCGCTCAACGCGAGGCGGTTGACGGCCCATGCCGCCGTCGTCGGCTTGCGGGCGCCGGAGATCTGTTTGGCGGCGTCGGCGTCGCCGCGTTTCTTGGCGTCCGCGGCGAGCTTGGTGCGTAGCGCGGTGAATTCGTCGGGCTTCACGCGATAGAGGTCGTCCAGTTGCTCGTCGGCCATGCCGCCATCATTCGCTATCGGATGGCCGGACCCCAGATACTCGACACGGGGAGAGGCACCCCAATGGGTGCCGTTTCGTTATTCCCAGGATCTTCACAGCGACGCGAGAAGTCGGTAAACCGGATATATCCAGTGTCGTCATCTCATCCGTGGAGGTCCTCATGACCGGCACTACAGAGACCGAAGCCGACAGTTATCCACTGGGCACCAGCCGACCACCGCTTGGCGTCGCCGATCTGCCCGAGCCGGAGGAGGTGTTCAAGGTCTCCCGGCTCGGGCCGATGCAGATCGTCCAGTTCGTCATCGGGCCGAGCCTCATCGCATTGGGCATCTCGATCGGCAGCGGCGAATGGCTGCTCGGTCCGCAGGCGATCGGGGCCTACGGCTTCGTCGGCGTCGGATGGGTGATCACCGTGTCCGCCATCCTGCAGACCTTCTACAACGTGGAGGTGTCGAGATATGTGGTGGCGACCGGCGAGGTCCCGATCGTCGGGTGGGGCCGCGTCCCGCCCGGCTGGAAGTTGTGGGTGCCGTTCTCGCTCATCGTCTTCTACTTCGCGTTCATCTTCGGCGGCTGGGCGGCCAGTGCGGGTCAGGGCCTGTTTGCACTGATCGTCGGGCGGGTGCACGAGAAGGACGAGCTCGAGTACACCCGGTTGTTGGGGATCGGCCTGTTGTTCGTGGTGTTTCTGATCTGTGTGTTCGCGAAAAAGATCTCCCGTGCGCTCGAGCTGAGCAACTGGATCATCGTCGGAACGCTGCTGGCGGTGCTGATCGTGGTCGACATCGCGATCGTGCCGTGGTCGGTGTGGTGGGAGGGGATCCGTGGCTTGCTCACCCCGGCGGCTCCGCCGGAGGGCATCAGCGCCACCACGCTCGGCGGACTCGCAGGCTTCACCGCGCTCGCTTCCGGTCTCAACTGGTATGCGATGTCGCATTACCGCGACAAGGGCTACGGCATGGGATACCGGGTCGGATTCATCTCCGGGATGCGTGGTGAACGCAGCGAGCTGCTGCCGGTCGGCGTCACGTTCCGCGACACCCCCGAGAACGCCGTGCTCTGGAAGCGCTGGATGCGGCTGCTGCATATCGACCAGTGGGCGGTGTTCTTTGTCGGCGCGATGCTCGGCATGCTGCTGCCCACGATCATGATGGCGCACCTGGTGGCCACCACCGGGGAGGAGCCGACGACGGAAAACGTCTCAACGTTTGCGGCCGAGAAGCTCGGCGAGCAGTACGGCTCGTTGGTCTTCTACGTGATGCTGTTGGTCGGGGTGCTGATCCTGTTCTCCACCCAGCTGGGCATTTTCGAGGCGCTGGTGCGCAACTTCACCGACGCGGCGCACGCGACAAGCCCGCGGCTGCGTCGGCTGCTTGAGGGTGATCCGCGAAAGTTCTACTACCCCTATATGTTGGTGGTGCTGGCGGTCATCGCCGCCATGATCCACCTGGCCACGCCGGTACGCCTGGTGCAGATCTCGGCGAACATGTCCAACCTCGGCGCGCTGATGTTCCCGTTCATGTTGATGTATCTGAACTCGAAACTGCCCAGGCCGGCGCGCCCGCGGCCGTGGCACTACGTGATCCTGGTGCTCAACTTCTTGTTCTTCGGGTTCTTCTTCGTCAACTTCGTCTATGAGCTGTTGACCGGCAGTGCGCTGGTCCAGTTCTAAAGGTCAACTAATACAAGGACATTCGCCAGGCGCAGTGGCTTCTTAGCTTCGGCGTTTGGGCAGGATGGTAGCGAGCAATACGGCGAGCGCCGGCCAGACGCGTGTCAGCGTGTTTTGGCGCACACCACCATCTTGGCCGAGCCTGCGCCAAATTTCGGTGCGGTCGGCGATGATCGTCGCGTGCAGACAAATTCCGAAGCCGGAGTGAAGAAGCTGAGCTTCGCCATCGCGATCGGCGCACTCGGCGTGGTCTTCGGCGATATCGGAACAAGCCCCATCTACACCATCCAAACCGTTTTCGATCCGCACGATCCCCACCCCGTCCCGATTTCGGAGACACACGTCTACGGCATCGTGTCGTTGATCTTCTGGTCGGTGATGATGATCGTCACGCTGACCTACGTCACCCTCGTGATGCGCGCCGACAACAACGGCGAGGGCGGGATCATGGCGCTCATCACCCTGTTACGTCGGTGGGGCGGCGGCGCGCGGGGCCGCCGCACGGCGCTGACGCTGTCGGTCCTCGGCGTCTTCGGAGCCGCACTGTTCTTCGGCGACAGCATGATCACGCCCGCGATCTCGGTGTTGTCCGCTGTCGAAGGGCTCAAGGTCGTCGATCCCGACTTCGAGGATTGGGTGGTCCCGGTCACGGCGGTGATCATCGTGCTGCTGTTCTCGGTGCAGCGCCACGGCACCGCGACGGTCGGCCGGTTCTTCGGGCCGGCGATGATCCTATGGTTCACCGCGATCGGCGCGTGCGGGGTCAACGGCATCATCGAACGCCCCGAGATCCTGAAGGCGCTCTCGCCGACGTACGCGCTGTCGTTCGTCGGCGGTAACTTCCATATCGGCTTCTTCGCACTGGCCGCGGTCGTGCTGTCGGTCACCGGCGCCGAGGCCCTGTACGCCGACATGGGCCATTTCGGCCGACGCGCGATCACCTACGGATGGCTCGGCCTCGTGCTTCCCGCCTGCACGTTGAGCTACTTCGGCCAGGGCGCACTGGTGTTGCGCGACGAGGCAGCGGTGCGCGCGCCGTTCTTTCTCCTCACACCGGAATGGGCGCGGATCCCGATGGTGCTGCTGGCGACCGCGGCGACGGTGATCGCGTCGCAAGCAGTGATCACCGGTGCGTTCTCGGTGGCGTCGCAGGCCGCGCAACTCGGCTACCTGCCGAGGCTGCGGATTTATCACACATCCGCGTCGACGATCGGCCAGATCTATGTGCCGTGGATCAACGGTGTGCTGATGGTCGCGGTGCTGATCCTCGTGTTCGCGTTCCGCAGTTCATCCGCGCTGGCATATGCGTTCGGCATGGCGGTGACGGGGACGATCACCATCACCACCACGCTGTTCCTCTACTACGCGCGAAGTCGTTGGGGCTGGCCACTTCCGCTGATCCTCATCGGCGGAGGCATACTGCTGGTGGTCGACCTGATGTTCTTCGCGGCCAATCTCACCAAGCTCGTGCACGGTGCGTGGCTGCCTCTGTCGATCGGTGTCGCGGCGTTCACGGTGATGACGACATGGCAGCGCGGCCGTGAAATCGTCACGCGCGAAAGGGAAGAAGCCGAAGGACCGCTGCCCGAATTCATCGAAGGGCTCCGGCACCGTGAACCGCCGGTGGCCCGTATGCCCGGCACGGCGGTCTTCCTCAACCGTGGCATCGAGACCGCACCGCTGGCTATGCGCGCCAACGTCGACCACAACAAGGTGCTGGCACAACATGTGGTGATCATGTCGCTGAACACCGAGCCGGTCCCACGAATACCGGACTCGGAGCGCATCGTCATCGACGATCTGGGATACGCCAGCGACGGCATCTTTCATGTCATCGCGAAGTTCGGCTACATGGAACGGCCGAATGTGCCGCGCACACTTGGGCTTCTCGATCCGTCGCAGACCGAAGGCCCGCTCGATGTGGAGAACGCGCGCTACTTTCTGTCCGACCTAGAACTCTGTGCTGGCGACACCCCGACGATGGCGCCGTGGCGCAAGCGACTTTTCATCGCGACGTCCTACATCACCGCCGACGCGGCAGGGCATTTCAGCCTGCCCCTCGACCGCACGGTGATCATCGGCTCCCGAATCCAGGTCTGACGTAGGCCCGGTTCAGTCGTCGTCGTTGTCGTCTTTGTCTTTGTCATCCTTCGAGTCCTTTTCTTCCTTCTCGTCCTTGTCTTCCTTCTTGTCGTCGTCTTTGTCTTTGTCGTCTCGATCCTTGGTCTTGCCCTTGCCCACCTCGAGGGTGGCCCAGTGGCTCGGCGACACGAGAACCGACCAGTTCCCGCCGTCGCGACCCAGCTTGAGAACGCCCGCCTCGACTTCCCACTTCGTGTCGTCGTCGTAGTCGGACTCTTGTCCGTCGGTGTATGTGAGTTTGAACGCCATGCGCCTGAATACCCACATTCGGCGCGTTCGAGTGCTCAATCCAGCGGCGATAGCCCCGCGGCCGTCAACGCGTACGCACGATGCTCCCGCCGCGGGCCACTAGCGATCTCCATCACCGACTTGCTGACCTGCTCGGTGCTCAACACGGCAGGCATGGACGCAACGAAGGCGTCCGCATCGACGCCCCGGCGCTCGGCATAGGCCGCCACCGCCATCGCCCCAAGGTCCGTCGCGGGCGTCAACTGCGGCAGCACCGAAACGAAGTCGACGGCCAACCCCGCCCGTTCCGACTCGATCGCGGCGTAGTCGGCGATGAACCTGACCGTCGCCTTGGCTCCCGCGTAGCCGCCGCTCAGCGGGGAGCCGTTGAGCGCTGCACCGCTGGAGAACGCGATGACTCTGCTGCCGGGCGCCAGTGGTTGACGCAGAGCCTGAACCATCCAGTGAAAGGCCTGCGCGACGTCGACATGCCAGTTCTGGCTGAAGGTCTCCCAGGTGTGTTGTTGAAGCGGCGTCATATGCGGAGCCGCGCCTGCGCAGAGCACGAGCGTGTGTGGCCGGTACTCGCCGACGAGCCGCGCGGCGGTAGCCGGATCGGCGACGTCGGCCGACACCGGGATGAACGCGTCGCCGAGTCGGTCATGCACCGAGCCGAGATCCGCGGCGGACCGCGCAACGCCGACGACGTGCACTCCCGCCGTCGTGAGCTGCGCGGCGATAGCGCTGCCGAATCCCCTGCCTGCGCCGGTGACGATCGCGGTCGTGCCTTCCAGGTCATATGAGTGGGTCATGAGTCGTGCTCGCTTTCGGTCGAAGGGTGTGCACTACGTCAGATACGAAGCCAGGGCGGGATTCATCGGTGCCCGCCGATGAGTTTCGGCGGCGGGATGGATCTGTACTGGTGCAGGGATGCCTACGCCAGGAGAAGTGCCGTGCCCGCTCAGGACGAGTTCATCGCGCAGGCGGCGCCGTATCGCGCCGAACTGATCGCCCACTGCTACCGCATGCTCGGTTCGGTGCACGACGCCGAGGATTTGGTGCAGGAGACATACCTACGCGGCTGGCGCGGTTATGAGTCCTTCGAAGAGCGTGCGGCGCTGCGAACCTGGCTGTACCGCATTGCGACGACGGCATGTCTACGGGCACTGCAGCATCGCGGCCGCCGGGTGCTGCCCGCCGGCTTGGGCGCAGGGTCGGATGACCCGTACACCGACTTCGACGCGAGCGGCGCAGGCTACAACTGGCTTGAACCGCTGCCCGACACGATGACTCCGGAGGCGGCCTTCGATACGAAGCAAAGCATCCGGCTGGCGGTCGTCACCGCGATGCAGGAATTGCCCGCACGCCAGCGGGCGGTGTTGATCCTTCGCGATGTGGTGCAGTTCAGCGCGGCGGAGGTGGCTGAGCTGCTGGAGACCACGCCCGCCGCCGTGAACAGCGCCCTTCAGCGCGCCCGTGCACATCTCGCAACGGTCGGGACCGTCGATGACGACGTGGCCGAACCGCAGGACTCCGACCGCGTCGCGCTCGTCGAACGATACTGCGCCGCATTCGAGCGCGGCGATGTCGATGCCCTTACCAAACTGCTGCGTGCCGACGTGAAGCTCGAAATGCCGCCGTTCGCAGTGTGGTTCACCGGTCGCGAGGCCGTAACCCGCTTCCTTGGCAGCCGCGCCTTCGCCGGGGCGGGAGACATCGTGCTGATCCCGACGTCCGCCAACGGGCAACCCGCCGTTGCGGATTACCGTCGCGACGCCGACGGAGCCATGCACGCGCACGCCATCCACGTTCTCACCACTGCCGTCGACGGAATCAGCGCGATCACAGTGTTTCTCGAGCCGACGCTGTTTCGCGCGTTCGGCATGCCGGTGGTGCGTTAGCGGCGGAACACCACCCACCGCATCGCGCTGTACATGTAAGCCGCTTCGCAGGCACCCGCGACGATGCGCGCGAGGTGATATTCGACGCCGATGGCGGTAAGTGCCGTGGACACACCGAGAATGAACGCGAGGTAGTTCACGACGACCACCACCACATAGATCGCGAACTGCGGGCCCACCGGTGCGTGTGAGCGGAAGTTGAAGATCCGGTTGAGGAAGTAGCTCAGCGCGAACGCGCATGCGTACGCCACCGTCACCGCGACCGGCAGCGGGACGGCGGCACCGGTGTGCAGTGCGGTGAGCAGCACCAGATCGACGCCGAACGTGAAGCTGTTGATCAGCACAAAGCCCAGGAAGGTCGGGGCCACAACGGAATTCAGCCCGAACGGCAGGCGTGCGACGGCGGCTACGCACAGCCGGTGAAACCGGTCGACCAGCCCTGTCCGGTTCTCGGGTGCGGTCCGCACGCCTCCACGCTGGCATGGTCAGGTGTACGTGCAGTGAGCAACGGGGAAACGACGCGGGACGTGTCATCAGATCACGCCGAACAGTGCGAGCAGCTGGTCGGTGCGCCACCAGATCAGCGCCGCGAAGAGCACCAGAATGGCGACCGAGGCCCCGACTTGGACCAGGGTGCGACGCGCGTGCGGTGCGTACGCGTAGGCCGCCGCAACAACCGCGCCGGTGGCCAGCCCGCCGATGTGGCCCTGCCAGCTGATGTTCTGCGAGCTGACAAGCGGGATGACGAACGTGATGACGAGGTTGATCACGATGAGCCCGACCACCCAGCCGACGTCGAGATTCAGTCGCTTCCCCACCACGAACGTGGCGCCGAACAGTCCGAACACCGCCCCTGACGCCCCCGCCGTCGCGGCGCCCAGCGACGACAGCAGATAGACGCAGACCGAGCCGCCGAGTGCGCTCAGGATGTAGAGCGCGCCAAACCGCAGGCGCCCCAACCAGATTTCCAGCGGCGGACCCACGACCCACAGCGCCCACATGTTGAACAACAGATGCGTGAGCCCGTAGTGCAGGAACGCCGAAGTCAGCAGGCGGTACAGGTCCCCGTCGGCCACGGCCGGTGAGCGAAGGACGAGCTCGTTCTGCAGCTGGCCCGACGCGCTCTGCAGAACAAACATCACCACGTTGATGGCGATCAGCGCGTACGTCACCACTGGCTTCGCCCCGTACTGCCGGCCGCCGAAGCTGGTGCGCGGCTTCCGCACCGTCTGGGCTCCCGCGGCGACGCAGTCTGCGCACTGGTGGCCGACCGCGGCGTCGTGCATGCACTCGCTGCAGATGTAGCGGTTGCAGCGAGTGCAGCGGACGTAGGTCGCCCGGTCCGGGTGGCGATAACAGGTCGGTGTTGCCTGCGGGGTGCTGGGGACGCTCACAGCGTTCCGAACAGTTCGATCCAGTTGCCGTCGGGGTCGGCGACAAACATCCATCCCATCCCGGGCACCGGAGCGAATTCGGCCACCGGTTCGACCACGTCGTATTCGGAGGCCTCGAACTCGTCGGCCAGCGCGCGCAGATTGCTGACGCCGATCGTGAAGTACCGCGTTCCCGCCTGCGCCCTGCCCCCGCCCGGCGCGGTCGGCGCGGGCGGCGGCGGCTCATAGGTGACGAGCTTGACCACGTTCTTCCCGAGGGCGTACCTCCGCTGCGATCCGCCGGGGAACTCGACCTCGCCTTGGAACTCGAGCCCGAGGAAGCCTTCGTAGAAGGCGACCATCGCTTCGGTGTTGGTGGTCACGACACCGACTTCGATGCCGGGGGTGAGCAGGTCGAGACGCACGGCCACCTCATCTCTCGCTAGACGTTGAGGACTTCGAGTATTCCGAAACTGCGACGAACGTTCCTTACCAGTCGACGATTGGCCAAAATCTCGAAGGGTAAGGAACGTTCGCGGGGGCGGACCAGGCCATGCGCTCGATAACAATTCGATCACTATCAAAATCACGATCAATTAAGGGTTCCAGGCAAATATTGAGAGTTTTCAAGATCTTCGCGCCGATCTGTTTGGGCGCTTACCGAATTCACGCGATATCGCGGCCAACGTCACTCTCATCAGGTGTAACGCAGCGACATAGGCGATTCGCGTGACGCCACGTCAATTTGCGGCCGCTTGCCTTCCGCTACTTTGGTTTGCGGGACGGGGGAAGTCTGCGTCCGTTTAGCAAGAAGAGGAAAATGATCATGGAATTCAGTGGTATCACTGTGCGCCGGTCAGTCGCCGGCGTCTGTGCCAGTGGTCTGTTCGGGGGACTTGCTGTAGCAATCATCGCCGCGCCGACCGCGTCCGCGGCGCCCGACCAGTGCAGCGCCAGCGCCCTTGCCGACACCGTCAGCTCGACGACCGGCTCGGCGCGCTCCTACCTCGACGCCCACCCTGGCGCGAACCAGGCCGTGACGACCGCGTTCAGCCAGCCGCGCGATCAGGCGGCCGCCACCCTGCGCGGCTACTTCACCGCCAACCCGGGCGAGTACTACGACCTGCGGGGCATCCTCGCACCGATCGGTGACGCCCAGCGGCAGTGCAACGTGACGGTCCTGCCGCCGGACCTGGCAGCGGCCTACAGCGAGTTCATGGCCGGCTAATTGTGCGGTCGTGATTCCGGTTGACGTTTGCTGCAGAGCCTTAGCCAGCAATGGTGGAAGTGCGGCTCAAATGGGGTCGTCGAGTTTCCCCGCGTTTGGCCGTAACGGTCCTGTGCCTGGTAGAGGCGCTGCCGAGCGCATTCATTGGGCCAGTTCCGCCGGATCGAATTGGTGCGATCGCGGGTGTTGCTGTTCAGGTAGCATTTTCCTGGTGTCGCCTGAGGGGCGTCAGCGCGCCTCAGTCGAGATTGACTACAGGGCTGTTTCGGTGACCACGTTGTAAGGGCGGAGTAATTGGGTGACTGAACCGTTGCGGGTCGATGCACCGCTTGTGCGCGAGTCGGGCGCGAAGTTGGAGCTTATGGCCGGCGAGATTCCTGCACCGCCGCCCGTGTTCAGCCCGGCCGGGGCTGATGCGCTTTCGACGGCTATCGCGGGGAGGGTCGGTGAGGTTGTGACGCCGGCGGTTACCGCTCTGCCGGTGACAAAAGAAGAGTTGACGAGATACGCGCAGAACGTGTTGGCCGCGGCGGATACCTATGACTCGACGGACCGTCGGCTGGCCGAGGAGATCCTCAAGCGGCTTGGTGAGTTCGAGTCGGCCCAGGGCTCGGGAGGTGCTGGCTTGGCGCCCGGCGGTGCAGCTGGAGCCGGTGCGCCGAGAGCCGCTGGCGCCGCGTCGACGGGGGCGGGAACGGCGGGTGCGCCAGCGGCCGGAGGCGCTGACCAGGCCGGGCAGCTCGGCCAGATGATGGGGATGCCGATGCAGATGGCGCAGCAGGCGGCTCAGATTCCGATGCAGTTGGCGGGCATGGCCGCAGCGATTCCGCAGGGCATCATGCAAGGCGTCCAGAGCGCGATGCAGCAGATGGGTCAGCTGTCGGACATGGCTGGCACGGACGACGAGCAGCTTGATGGTGAAGAGGCCGAGCGGCAGAACGAGTCGGCGGAGGAGCGTCCGGACGAAGAGCAGCCCGAACCCACCACTTCCCCGGATTCGCAGCAGGCGGCGCCGGGTCACACCGGCGGTGAAAGGGCCCCCGAACCCCAGCGGCCCGAGGCTCAGCCGACGCCCCCCGCTGCTCCTAAACCTGCGCCGACGCGACCGGCTGAGGCGTCGCCGGGGATTGCGCTGTGAGTTTTCAGCCGCCACCCGGTCAGCCGTATCCGCCTCCGCAGGGCTATGGAGGGCCTCCCCCTCAACCGTGGCCGCAGCAGCAGTGGTCGCAAAGTACGCCGCCGAAGCGGGGCAATGCATGGAAGTGGATTGTTGGCGCGGTCGCGCTTCTAGCTGTCATCGCAGTGACGGTCGGGGTGACCATCTTCGTGACGAGAGACGGCGACAACACGCCAACGACCCCGTCGGGCAATGACTTTGGCTTGGCAAGCGCCAACGACAAGGGCCCAGCGAACATCATCACCGAGGATCCCAGTTGTGCGGCCTGGACACCGATCAACGACACGCTCGTCCAAATTGAGAAGAAGGGCTGGGACAGGCGCGATCTGTCCATTCCTGCGTCGGATTGGTCGCCCGAACTCCGCGCACAGTATCGCGAAGTCGTGAGGCGATGGGCCGGGCCGCGGACCAGACCGTGCAGTTGGTGAAGCTCACGCCACATCGCGCTGTGCGCGAACTGTATGAGCAGTTTATTGCTTATGCCCGGGCGTACATCGCGGCCATACCGACCTACACTGCTTCCGACAATCATTTGGTAGGCGCCGTGGGTGCGAGCTTCGATAGCGCTTGTGAATATCTGCGATGCAATTTCGTTCGGCGCAGCCTCGGCACGAGGCCCGCTCGTGTCGGCGCCGGCGCCGCCGTCGGAAATTACGGCACTCACGGATCCCAATGATCCCCAACGGTTCCTGACCTCCGCGGATTCAACGTGTCAGGAATGGGATCGGCTCTTGCACAAGTTCGCGACGGATACGACGGCTTGGCAGGCCCTTGATCCAAATATTCCTGCTAGCGGATGGACCGCGGAGCAACGCGCGACTGTCGATTCCGTAATCCCTACGATGGATACATTCGCCGACGATGTTGAGAAGCTAGGTCGCAGTAGTGCGAATGCGCAGCTGCAGGATTTCGCGGTACTTTCCGCGCAATATCGCCGCGCCTACGCGGCCGGTTTAACTAGTTACACGCCAGCAGACTCATATCTCTCGCGCGCGTCCGTCAATTTGAGTTCGACCATTTATGAAGCCTGTAAGGCCGTCGGAGGCTAGGCGATGGGCATCGGTAGGCCAGATGATCCGTACGGGATGACGGCTCCCCCAGCGTGGCCGGAGGCCGACGAAGATGTTGTTAATTCATGTGCCGATACTTTCGACGGCGTTGCCAAAACTGTTGCGGCCCAGTGGCAATCTGCGGTCGAAGAACGATCAACGATGTTCCACGGCGTTGGAATTTGGTCAGGCAAAGGCGCAACGGCAGCATGGAGAGCTCTCGACAAGCGCGTCGATGATTTGGAAGCGGTCAAGAAGAAGTTCGAGGCATCGGCACAGCTGTTCCGTGACAGTCATGATGCGGTGAAGCGTGCCAAAGAAGAGATCATCGACAACGTCAACTTCGCGAACAACTTGATCAAGACAATCTTGAAGAGTGACCGCGGTACGGACGCCGACAAGGAAGCCGCAATCCAAGCTATGGTCGATGCGGTGCGCCGAGAGAACGCATTCATCGTCGCAACCGAAGGCGCAAAGATTTCAGGGAACCCACCCCCGGTTGGGCCCGGGGCGCTGAACTCCTCAGGAAACGGCCTTAACTTCTTCGGTCCTCAGGAGCCAAAAGAGGCCCCCGTCATCCCGATCAGTAATCTCGTTGACCCCGGCAACACTGGAGTTGGCGAATCGCGTGAACCTGTCTCGGTCGCTCCAGTGCCACCCAGCCAACCCGCCACAAACCTTGATCCAGGTGAAGCAGGCGCCGGTGACGAGAGGCAACAGGCGCCCGCGCCCCAGCCTCCACCCACGCAGCCTGCCAACTCTGCAGACCCGGGTACGACAGGAGCAGGACAGCCAGGCGCTGAATTGCCCCCGCCTGGGCCGGCGCCGGGCATTCCCCTTGGCCCCGAAGGTGTTCCGCCCGGTGCGGCCGCGCCCGGCGCTCCCGCACCTGGAATGCCGGGCGGCATAACCGGTCTGCCGGGCGGCCCAAGCGCACCGGCGTCACCTGGCCGTGTCGGTGTTCCCTCGAACCCACTGTCATCAGGCACCCCGACGCCATCTACGGCGGGCGTACCTACCACCGCGAATCCCGCGGCCGCCGCTTCACAGGCGCAGATGGCCGAATTCCAGCGCGCCGTCAGCGAAGCGACGAGAGCCACTGCGGCCCAACCGCCTATGCCGCAGCCACAGCCGTCCCCACCGATGGGGGCCGCACCGGCCGCCCAGCCTCCAACTCCGCCACCCCTACCCGACACGCCCGCAGCACCACCAACTCCCGCCCCTCCCAACGCATCCGGGCCGTCCGGCGTGGGTGGTGGCGGCGCCGCACCCGTCACACCCGGCCCCGGAACAGGCGCTCCCCCCGGTGGCGCTATGCCGCTAGGCCCGGCCCCGACTCCTCCCCCTGCGGCCCCTGTACCTCCCGCCACCCCGATCGGCCCCGGTGTCGCCGCTGCCGCAGCCGCGGGCGCTGCCAGCGCAGTCGGCGCGCCTGCTCCGGTACCTGTTTCGGCTGCCCGCGCCCAGCGCGAGGCCATGGCCGCCGCCGCGACGGCCGGTGCACTTCGGCGTCGCGCCACCGGCGGCAACGACCCCGCACAGCTAGCCCACCGCATCGGCGCTGCGCTCAACGCCAGCGTTACCGACGTCGGCCTCTACTGGATTACCGGCCTGGCCAAGGACGGCACGATCATCGTCGCCAACAACTACGGGCTGGGCTACATCCCCGAAACCGTCAACCTGCCCGAACACGTGAAGATGGCCACCGCCGACGAGAGCATTCCCGCAACTGTCCGCGGCACGTGGGTCACGTATCCGATTCTGGCGCTGCATGGTTGGGCACAGCGTCACAACAACGATCTGCGCGCGGTCATCGCCACCGAGGACCAGTTCAAGGGATTCGATCCCGGCGCCCCGAAGGTCATCCTCCAGCCCGACGACATCCCCGACAACGGACAGATGGAGGGTCGCAGCCGACTACAGGTCATCGCACCGGACGCAGCTACCAAACTCGCAGCGGTCAGCGATGCCGGTCTCGTCGGAGGTCCTTCCGCCGCCGCCGACCGACGCCACGGCACCTGAAGATCAACGCTCCCAGTTGTGGTTTGAGGTTTTCCGGCCGCTGTTGAGCAATGTGCCTGACCGCGCGGCTGTCCAATTGCAGGCGTTCGTCGTCTACGCCGACCATGTGCAAGAGCTGTCACTGCACCGCGCGCACAACGCGCCCGACCCCGTCGGCCAGCGCGCTGCGATCGCCGATTGGATCTACTGGCAGCACCTCAGTGTCTTGATGTCGGATGCCGCCGCGACGGGCGCGTTCGTCTGACCGAGCCAGGACCAACAGCACGAAGTAAGGCCTAATGGGCAACTCCGCGCGAGCGAAACGCTACCTAGGAATTTCGATCTTCTTGATCGCCTCGGCGGCCGCCTGATCACGTTTCTCGTACCACTGCGCCGCTGTGGTCAGGTTCTCGCCGAACTTGCGCGCATCGCCTGCCGCAGCATTGGTCTCGTTGGCGACATCGGCCTGAGCCTTCAGGCACGCGTCAGCAGTCCTCAGCCCCGAGACTGCGCCCGCCACTTCACCGAGTGGCGCGTCCGCGTGCAATCCACCCAGCCCCGTCGCCGCCTGACCGAATGTCGTCGCCGCATCGCGCAGCACCGGAGGATTCACCCGCAGCGTCGTCATCGCACGACCTAGAACCGCAGGTTTCGCAGCACGTCGTAGACGCTGGCGATCCACAGCAGCATCGGGATGACCGCGGCGATCGCTGCGCCGTCGAGCAATTCGAGGATCCGCTTGGTGACCGGCGACACCCGACGCACACCCTCGGTCGCGCCGACGATGATCAACGCCACGATCGCCAGCGCCATGTAGATGCTCAGCACCAGCCACGCCTTCTCCGGATACCACAGACACAACTTGACCATCACGCCCGTCGGGATGATGACCGTCGCCGCCAACAGCGCCCACGCGCACCAACGCTCGGCATACAGCCGCGACCGGAACCCGCAGATCGTCGTCACCAGCCCGGCCACGATCATGCTGTGAATGAAGAAGTGTCCTTGCACCACAACAGCGATCGAGCCGACCGACAAGATCAACGCGCCCGCCGTCACGAACCCGATCAGCAACCGCTTCGCCAGCTGGCTGCGCTCATGCAGCCGAGCGGCCGAGTCCGGCACGGACGCGATGATCGCCTGCCATGTCGGCGATTCCTCATCGGCATGTCGGAGTCGCGACCGGGTCGAGCAGTTCTTCGTTGCGCCACCGTCTCGCCGGGCGCCGGAATCGGCGGCAGCGCGATCCGCGCGACCGCCACCGTCAGTTTCGCCGCGTTCGTCACGACGATCAGACCGAACGCGATCGCTCCGGCAGGCACCCAGTACTGCCACCCGTAGCCGTACGCGATCGCCGCCGCGGTCGCCGCGATCGACGTCACCGCCAAAAACGACGCCAACTCGGCGCTTCGGCGCGGCCCGCCCCGGGTCGCCAACGTCAACAGCAGAACCACCGCGGCCGCGCCGGCGACTTGCGGCGCACCCAACGAATCGACACCCGCGCGGCAGCGGAACCGCCAGCGCCGCCGCGGCCGCCGAGCACCGGCAGCGCCGCCGACCAACAGGCTCTCCGCCATGTCGATGTTCTGGTAGCGGTTCGTCGCCATCGCGCTGCCGCCCAGCAGCGCCAGCCCCAGCACGCCGAGCGCCACCGCCCACCACCAGTCGTGGCCGGTCCGCGACCAGGCCACCAGCGCCATCACGGTCACCGCCAGCGCCGCGACCGGAACCGCCAGTCCGACAAAGCGATTCAACGCCGTGCGGTCGAACTCCGGCGACTCGTCGAGCACGGCGATCGCGTCGATCACGTCCTCGACGAGTGGCCGGTATCGCTCGGTGCGGCTGACCGACACCAACGTCAACAGCGAACCGTCGACCACTCCGGCATCGTCGAGCGATTCGCTGACCTTCATCGGCGGCGCGCCCGGCCGCGCGAACGCCCACACTCCCTGCGCCGAGAAGTCGAACCCGGCCAGCACGTCCTTGGGCGTGTCCTCGAGCAGCTCGGCCAACACCGACACGGTCTCGTCGATGTAGGTCTCGATCGGCGCCGACGCCGGCAGCACCAAGTCGGTCATCCGCCGGCCGGTCAGGATCGTCACTCGCGTGGTCGATGGCCGGCCGGGCGTGACGCTCGACGTGGCTGTTGCTGCGGCGGCGGTGGAGGTCAACGCCGTTCGAGCCTGTCGAAGTCGTCGGACAACGCCGCGGCCAGCTCGATGATCCGTCGCCGGAACGTCTTGCTGAGCAGTTCGAGCTGGATCTCGGTGCCCGCCGCGATGTGCTTGTCCCACGGCAGAACCACGACACGGCCCGGCGGGACGTGGCGCTCGAACTGCTGCACCAGATCGTCGACATCGATGTTCGGCTTGCCCGGCACGACGTGGTTGATCACCACGCACGAACGGCCGAGCAGATCCTGATATCCGTTCTGCCGCAACCAGTCCATCGTCACCGCGGCCTGCCGCGCCCCGTCGATCGACGCGCTCGCGACGATCACCAGACCCGACACCGTCGACAGCACGCCGCGGGCCGCGGGCTGGAACAGCCCGGCTCCGCAGTCGGCCAGCACGAGGTTGTAGTAGCGCGACACGATGTTCGGTCGCGCCCTTCCAGTCCTCGTCGTTGAACTCGCGGCGTGCACCGCTGTAGTCCTCGGAGGACAGCACCTCGAGGTTCGCGCCGTTCATGCTGGTGTACGCACGAATGTCGTTGTAGCGCGCCAACTCCTTGTCGGACGAGCAGGTCCGCGATGGTCGCCGCGGACTGCCGTCCCGCGCGGTCGGCGAGGTTGCCGCCGTCCGGGATCCGCGTCGACGGCCAGGATCCGGTCGCCGCGCACCTTGCTCAGCGCCGAGCCCAGCGCGACCGTCACGGCGGTCTTGCCGACGCCGCCCTTGAGGCCGAAGACGCCGATCTGGTAGGAGTCGCGGGCATTTCGACGGATCCGGGTGTGCAGATCCATCTCGTAGAGCTCGTCGGGCGACAGACCCGAGATTGATGCGGGTCAGCATGTACAGCACGTGCCGCCAGCCGCGCTGCGACGGCATCTTGACCGCCGACTTCACGCCGACGTGCGACAGCGCGTCGATGGCGCGGTGGTTGCCCGATCGTCGCCGCCGACGTCGGCGCCGGCTGGCTTGCCGGCTGGCCCGCCCGCCAGGCAGCCGTTCTTCTCGGACTGCGCCTCGGCGAAATGCTGTGACGGCGCAGGCGCCGGCGCTGGCCGCGGCGGCGGTGTCGGCGCCGGACGCGGCTGCTCGTATCGCGCGCCCGCGGGTCCGGTGGACTGCGGCGTCCGCATCATCCCGTTGGCTTGCCGCTGCGGGGCGGCCGACGCGCGCCGGGCGGCATCTGGGTTGTGATCTCGGTCTGGCGCGGCGGCGGCGCCGTCGCGGCCTGAGTCGTGGCCGGGGCGACGGGCATCGCTGGCGGCGTCACTTCGCTGCGGCCCGGTCCGCCGGTGGGCATCGGCGCCGCCGCGCCTCTGTGAGGCGGCGTCGCGATCCAGCGTCCTCATCGTCGGCTGTCTGCACAGCGTCTCCCGAGGAGTGGAAAAGCCGGTCATAGTCGGCCGACATGGGTACCTCTCATTACTCAATAACGCCAGGACGCACGCGGTGGGCGAGGTCGCCTTGCGGTCGATCCCGCCCACCTGCGTGCACCGTCGTGCTTATGCGAACATCCCGGTCACGCCGGCTTCGGTCTGGGCCATCGTCGCACTGGACTCACTGATCGTCTGCGCCAGGTTCTGCAGCGCCGCGTTGAGTTCGGCGGAGGTGCTGTCCCAACGCATCTGCACGGCCTGGTAGGCCTCCGAGCCGGTGCCGCCCCACACCGCGGCCAGCGCGGCCAGAGAACCCTTGCCCTCGTCGAGCAGGCCAGCGGTGGTGGCCGACGGCGCCCTGGATCTCGCTCGCTCCGCCTTCGATGCCGGCGAAGTTCCACACCTGTTCGGTCATGTCTTTTCTCCGTTTCGTTTAGGTGGTAGTGGTCAGAGGTTCATCGCCGACGCAACGTCGCCGGCCTGGTCCTCATCGGTCGCGCGTGTACTGCACACCGGAGGTGTGGATGTTGGCCGAAATGTCGTTCAGCTCCTGAATCTGCCGGGCCGCCGCCTCGTGGAAACGCATCAACGCGGCCTGCGCCGCGGTGCCGGCCTGGCCGTCCATCTGGCCGGCCAGCGCGCCCGCCGTCGACTCGACCTGAGCGATGACGCCCTTGAGCTCACCGGAGATCCGTTCGAAGTTCGCTGCCTCCTTGGCGAGGACAGCGGCATCTGTATTCATCTGTGCCATGCTGGATACTCTTTCTCTCTTCCTGTGTCCTCACCACGGAATGGCGAGTCTTTCCGGCCAGGTGGCCGGGAAGTCTGTTGTAGGCGATCACCAGTCGTCGGCCTCGTCTTCGCCCAGGTCCTGCGGCAGCACGCACGGTGCCGTCAGGCCCTGCTTCGAGCCGCCGCTCTTACCGCCGTTGGCCCATCATGCCCATCGGGCCCATGCCACCGCCGCCGCGCCGACCGGTGCCAGACCCGCCGCCGCTGCCGCCCGCCGCCGCGCCCGGCGCCACGGCACACCGGTGTTCGTCTCACCGATCAGGTTGGACATCAACGGAGTCCGCGCCAACGTGCCGCCCGCGCCGGGCAGCGACGCCGCGCGCACCAGGCCCGCGCCCGCAGCCCGCACCAGATCCACCGACCAGCGGATGGTTGGACAGCGGGCTGGCCCCGATCAGCCCCATCTGGGCCTTGTCGCCGCCCATGCTGCCCATCTGGCTGAACATCGACGTCACCTGCTGCAGCGGCTGGGTCAGCTGCTGCATGGGCTGCATGACCATCTGGCGGCCTGCTGCGGCAGCTGACCCGAGCGTCGAGCCGAGCTGGGACGCCATCTGCATGCCCATCTGCATGCCTTGCTGCGCGCCCTGTTGCATCCTGCTCCTGGTCCGCGACCGGCCTGCTGCGGCGTTCTGCGCCTTCTGGGCCTGGCCCTCGGCCGCTGCTCGCCATGTTGGCCTGCGACACCGCGCGCCCGCGTGCAAGCGCGCCGACTCGACTGTCGCCTGCGCGCCGACGTGCGCGATCGCCGCGTTGCGCACGGCGCCCGCCGGCGCCATGGCCGCGGCTTGTCCGATCGCAGTGCTGCGACCGCCCTTCACCAACGCCCGGCATGACGATCGGCTGTCAGCGGCAGGATCGGCTCGAACAGCGATGTTCAACGCCGTCTCGGCCTGGTAGATGTCCATCACCCCAGCCGCCTGATTCCACATGCGGATGAGGTAGTCGGCCTCGTTCATCCCGATCGGGATCGTGTTGATGCCGAAGAAGTTGGTGGCCTCCAAAACCGCGTGGGTGATGTGGTTCTGCTCGATCTCGGGAAGCGGCGGCGTGGTTGCCATCGCCACGGCGTAGGAGTTCGCCTGGGCTGTCGCCTGCAAAGCGCGTTTCATGCGCCTGCGCCGACACAGTTCGTAACCAGACGACCATCGGCATCGTTGCAGAAACCGCACGTTCGCTTGCTGTGCCACTCCACGCCGACGTCAAGGCCGCCAGACTCGCCGGCCAATTCATCGGCCTGCGTCTCCAGGGAGATCGCCAGCGCCTCCCACCCCGCGGCGGCCTGAAGCATCGGCGCCGGTCCGGCACCGGCCATCAGCCGCGCAGTGTTCAGCTCTGGCGGCATCGCATGCCAGAACATCGTGTATCTGGATTCCTCGTCCTTGGCTGTCGGCTCAGCGGCTACTGGTCAGAAGTTCGCCGCGTTGGCGCCGTCGACCGCCGTGTAGATGCCTGCGATCTCCATGTACGCCGCACCCGCGCGAGTGAGCTCTTCCTGCGCGAACGCGTTCATCGCGAGGGCCTCGACGCCCTCAGCGGCGAATGCCGCCGCGGCCTGCGCGGAAACCTCGTCCGCGCCCGCCGGAACGAGCGCAGTCACCGCGGCCGTCGCGGCAGTGCCAGCGGCCAGTCCACGGGCGCCATTTGCGACTACCTGACGCGCCGATTCCGACGGCCCCGGGATTGTGCTCCATGGGTTGCATTTGCAGTTACTCCTCACCTGGTATGAAATTCGCTGGATCATTCATTTGTGCAACGCTCAGCAAACGATTGCCGATAGCATACTGGGAACCTGATCCCCGACCCCTTTGCTGACGCCTCGCCGCTGAGCTTTGCTGCAGCGTCCTGTCATATCTTAACCGGCGCCCGGGGGGTGCTGCAGACACTTCTTCTTCCGGTGGATCCACATAGGCCGCCTGAATGACCTCCTTGCCGTCCGGCGAGACGAGAAATGCCTGGCCAGGCGGCCGGCGCTTGAGCTTGATCTCGCTGGACGGGAATTCCTGCTTCTCGCCCGGACAGGAACAAGGTGGGCGACCCCGCTCCGTATGCGGCGCCGACGAACTTGTCCATGGTGGCGCGGTGCGCCTGGCTCATCTGGCACGTCACGATGATGTGCAGGCCGATGTCGGCCGCCGCAGGCAGCAGCGGGAACAGCGGCGCCATCGGCGGCACCACCCCGCTGGCGGCGACGATCATGTGCCAGTCGTCGACGAGCAGCACGACGTCGGGTCCGGTCCACCACGACCGCGACCGCAGCTGTGCGGTGGTCAGGTCGGGCGGCGGCAACCGCTTCTTCAGATTGACCGCGAGTGCCTTGATCGCCTCCTCCAACGTCGCGCTGTTGCGGTTCACCGCCCCGGCGTCGAGCAGATGGCTCTGCGGGCACCGCGTCGAGCAGGCCCGACCGGTAGTCGGCCAGCATGAACCGCACCTGCGACGGGCTGTTACGCGCACAGATCGCCTGCGCCACCGCGTGCGCGATGCGGGTCTTTCCCGACTTGGGCGCCCCGAAGATCAGCAGATGCGGGGTCAGGTGCATCTGGTTGTAGGCCACCGTCAGGTCCGACTCGCGAATACCGAGCGGCACCGTCCATCGCGTGCGGTAGTCGGCGTCGGGCCCCGGCGGATGTCGGATCCAGCTCGTGGAGATAGATGCGCTCGGGCAGCACCCGCACCTGCGGGGCCTGGTCGGTGTGCTGGGCGGCGACGATCTGCACGGCCTCCGAGATCGCGGAGACCAGGTTGTCGGCGCTGTGCACGCCGTCGAGCCGGGGCACACCCATCATCAGGTGGTGCTTCTCCATCGACACCGCCCGGCCGGGCCGGTTCGGCGGGATCTCGCGGGTGATGCGGTCGATCTGGGTCTCGTTGACATCGCCGAGCCGGAACTCGATCTTGGTGCCGAGATAGTCACGCACGCGTGACTTCAGCTCGGTCCAGCGCGGCGTGGAGATCACCGTGTGCACGCCGAACTGCAAACCCTGCCCGGCCAGATCCTGCACGACGGGCTCGAGGTCCGGGAACTCCGCGACGAACGCCGGCCACCCGTCGATCACCAGGAACACGTCACCGAACGGGTCGGCGGCCGCCGGATGGCTCGGGTCGTCCCGCATCTGCCGGTAGGCCGCCATCGAGCCGACGCGGTACTGCTTGAACATGCTTTCCCGTTGCCGCAGAACGGCTTTCATCTCGGCGACGACGCGGTTCACGCGGTCGGGCTCTGAGCGGGTCGCGACGCCACCGACGTGCGGCAGATCCTCGAGATAGATCAGGCCGCCGCCGCCGAGATCGATGCAGTAGAACTGGACCTGCCGCGGCGTGTGCGACGCGGCCGCCGAGAGCACCAACGTCTGCAGGAAGGTCGACTTCCCGGTCTGCGGGGCGCCGCCGACGGCGATGTTGCCGCCGGCCGCCGACGACGTCGATCGCCCCACACTTCCTGGCGGTGCCGCCGCGGCTCGTCCATGATGCCGAGCCCGAACCGCAGCGGCTGGCGTTGGTGGTCACGCTCGACCAGTTCGTTGACCGGCGTCGGATCGGCCAACGGCGGCAACCACATCCGGTAGGCGCGGATCTCGCCGGTGGTCAGCTGGTCGAGTACGACCTCGCGCAGGACGCGCTGTTCGGACTCGATGGTCATGCCTCGACTCCCACTCTTCCGGTCCTCGCTCTCCCTCGCTGCGATCCTCACTCGCGCTCGTCTTCGGTGCTCATGACTCACCGCCGATCGAAGATCGGCGCCGCAGTGAACTGGCGGATGCGCACCTGGCCGTTGCCGTGGTCGCGGCCTGACGTCGCCGTCGTCTTGGTCCGACGCCGTGGGCACGTAGTTGGTGCCGGTGTAGACGCTGTGGAACTTGACCGGGTCCTCCATGCCGACGCGCAGGAAGCCGACGCCGCTCTCCTTGTTCGTGATGTATTGCGCCTCAGGCGTTCCGATCACCGCCTTGGACTCCGCCGAGCTGGTCGTGCGCAACGCGATCCGGTAGGTGAGGTTGGGCTCGAGTTTGTCGATGCGCACGCCGCCGGTGTTCAGCGACTGCGTGGCCAGCAGCAGGTGCACCCGCAGTGACCGGCCGACGCGGCAGATGCGGTCGAACAGCGCCGATGAAGTCGGGGTGGTTCTGCAGCAGCTCGGCGAACTCGTCGACGACGACGAAAAGTGTTGGCAGCGGCGGTAAATCGGCGCCGCGTTCGCGGTGCTTCTCGTACTCGGCGACACCGGACAGCGCGCCGGCCGCGCCGACCTGCATGCCCGCCTGACGCAGGATGGACTGCCGCCGGTCCAGTTCGCCGGTGAGCACCTCGCCCATGCGGCTGACGAGCTCGGCTTCCTCTTCCATGTTGGTGACGACGGCCGCGGTGTGCGGCAGCTTCTCCATGCCCAGGAAGGTCGAGCCGCCCTTGAAGTCGGTGAGCAAGCAGGTTCACCTGATCGGGGTGGTGGGTGGCGGCCAGCGACAGGATCAGCGTGCGCAGGAACTCGGACTTACCCGAACCCGTTGTGCCGATGAGCATCCCGTGCGGACCGGCACCGAACTCCGCACCCTCCTTGATGTCGAGGTGCATGATGTCGCCGGTCTTGAGTTCGTGGCCGAACGGGATCCGCAGCCGATCGCGGTCGGTGTCGGTGAACATCCGCCACCGGCTCGGGCGTCACTTCCTCGACCGTTTGCGCGCCGACCAGCTGGTGCCACTCGGTGGCGACCTTCTTCTGCACGCGCACGCTCTTGTCGATGATCGTGCCGGTGATGGACCAGCCCGCCAGCTTGCGCGCGACGCGGGTGGCCTGCTCGCGGCGTCATCCGGTCCGCCACCGAGGTCACCAGACGGAACGTCTGGTTGGGCAGCCGGTCATCGGCGGTGCCGTCGGCGTCGACGCGGATGCGGTATGCCGACCCGCGGTGGTTGCCCGAGCGTGATGACGGTGACGCCGGCCCGGCCGTCCACCGGGAATCCGGCCTCTGCCGCCGGTGAGATCGATGACGACGACATACGGACCGCTCGGCGCCGAGTCGGCGGTGTGCGGGCCACGCGCGGTCAGATCGCTCAACCCGTCGGGCCGGGTGAACACCAGCCGGGTTGCGCCCGCGGCGTCGGTGTCGGACTGATGCTGGACATGCGGCAACCACTTCAGCCACGCCCAGTTCGGGTCCTCCGGGTTGTCGGTGAGCACCCGGATCTGCAGCAGGTCCGGCGGATGGAACACCGCGAGGTGACAGATCATCGCGGTCAGCAGTCCCGCGGCACCCGCCGGATCGCCGCCGACGGCGATGGTCGGAAATGTCCGCAGCTGCAACGAGTTTCGGGCAGTCGTGGATCAAACCGTGCGTGCGCAGGAACTTCGTCACCCACATGTGGCTGACCGGCTCGAGATGCGGCTGCGGCGCGCCCTGCGGGCCCGCCAGTTCGCCGCCGACCGCCGGCTTCAACAGCCGGTCGACTGCGGGTTCGGCGCCGAGGCCGATCCGGGTAGCCGCGTAGAAGTCGGCGTTGACCTGACGCGACCACTGCCGGTTGGTGCCGATGATCGACAGCAGATCTTCGGGGTGCGGTGCATGGTAGTTGAAGAACGTCACCTGCGCCGCCGCCGACGACGTCACCCGGGTGCGCAGACCCGCCAGATAACGCAGGTATTCCTTACGGTCGGCGTTGATCTCGGGCACACGCTTACCGCCCGGACCGCCACCCGCCATGAAGCCGACTGTGGCCATGACCATCATCAGCGGCATCATCAGCATGTACGGCGACAGCTGCCGGATGCCGGTGAAGATCATGATCGCGATCATTCCGAGCATGCCGCCGCCCATCACCCACGGCAGCGCCTTCTGGATGCCCGACGGCGGGATCTCGACGCCGAGGTCATCGGGTGGGGTCACGTTGATCTCGCCCGGCGTCAGCCGCGGTCCCCGTTTGATGATCGGTGTGAACTTCTTTGTGGTCATCAGCCGCCTCCGGTGGTCGCTCGCCGGTTGGCGCCTGCTCGACTTTGCGGGGGTTCGGGTCGGCGGGCAGGGTGTCGTGCTCGAGCAGCGCGGCGTCCTTCGACAGCACCGGGCCGTCCACCAGCAGGCTCACCACCTGCCACGGCGCGGTCTTCGGTGCCGATCAGGCCGAGGGTCCTGGCGGTCTCTTCGTCGGGCAGGCCGTACCGCACACCCTGCGGATCGATGTAGTACAGGCTTTCGCCATAGCGTGGGTCCGGCGACTGCAGCCGGACGAACTGGCCGCCGTCGATGTAAACCGTTGCGTCACCGCCGATCTGCTTGATCCCGGTGGTCATCGCCGACGAGGCGATCGGCAGCCGGCGGCCGACGATCACCGTGGTCTTCGGCGCCTGGTCGCCGGGTTCGCGTTGCCACGCCCAGCACAGCGTCGGCGCGTCCTCGCGCAGCTGCATCTCCAGCGCCTTGTCGGGCAGCGGCGAGGCGTATACCTGCTCGGGGACACTCGCGACGACACTCGCCTCCACCGACGGCGGCGTGATCAAGCCGTAGGAATTGGTGGCGCGCAGGGCCGCAGCCGTGGTGTCGTTGACCCGCGCAACGCCGTCAGGCAGCACGACGTAGTGCTGTTCGCCTGACTCGGTCAACGCCTGGAACACCGAGCCGATCACCAGATTCGGCGGCAGGCCAACGGTATTGGGCGCGCCGGCGCGCGGGTACGTCGGGCAGCCGCCACGGCCCGCGCGTTGGGCAGTGCGTTGAACAGGCCCTCCGAAATCGGGGTGGCCTTGGCGGTCACGGGAATTCCCACCGCCGAGGTGACGGCCCGGTCGGCGAGGTCGATGCCGTGCCGGCCGTCCTCGGTGACCAGCCAGTCGTTGTCCTTGTAGGACACCAGCACCGCCTGATCGGGGCGCATCGGCCCGGCCGAGCCGTCGACGACCAACGGCCGGACGATCACCGACGTCTCCACGGCTGGGCGCCACGCTCTCGGGTTTGGTGACGGTGTCGCACAGCGTCCACATCGACTCGGCGCCGCCGACGCGGTGTCGCGTACGGCGCGCCGGGAATGCCGATCGGCTGCCCCTTCGGCATCCTGTTGAGCTCGTCGGATTTCACCGCGACCGGGGTGCCAGGATTGCCGAGCACCAGGCGCGCCGATGTCAGGTTGTACACAGGCCGCAGTTGGTCGGTGCCTGGCATCACCACGTACAGCTGGTTCGTGGTGCGGTCGACGAGAAGTGTGTCGCCGCCGCGCTTTCCGAGCGGTTTGAAGTACGCCAGCAGGGCCGCGCCCGAGGCAGATCAGGACAGCGATGATGATGCCGGCCGACACCGCGCGGCTGTAGAACTGCAAGCGGATCGTCGAACATGCGGGTGTCCCGGCGGACGATGGCGTGCTCGACGCGGCGCAGCAGGAAGCGCCAGCCGCTGACCTGAACCTTGGTGGTAAGTCGGAAACTCGCCATCGATTACTCGCTGATGCTCAGGCGGTTCGTGGACCGCCGATGATCGCCGCGGCCATGTCCTCGCCGTTGATCTCGCTGAGCTGCTCGACGCCCAAGGCTCTCGAAGTCCAGCGACCGCGACAACCGCATATCCCGGCTCTGTTCACCGGCCTCCACCAACTGCCGGGCGTAGCGACCGTTGCCCGCGATGTCCAAGGCCGGCTTGCCGTTGAGGGCGCGCTGGCTCAACAGCGTCGCGGCCTCAAGCACACGCTTGGCGGCGTCTTCGTCAAGGGTCGAATCATTCCCCTGGGCAATGACCTTTGCGATCTCGACGATCTCGTCAGGAGTGTAGGAATCGAACTCGATGCGGGTGGCGAACCGCGATCGCAGACCGTCGTTCGATTCCAGCAGCCGGTCGATGTCGGCGCTGTAGCCCGCGATGATCACCACCAGGCGGTCGCGGTCGTTTTCCATCCGAGCCAGCAGGGTGTCCAGTGCCTCGGTGCCGAACGGGTCGGCACGCCCGTCACGCTCCTGCACCAGCGTGTAGGCCTCGTCGATGAACAGCACCCCGCCGACCGCGCGGTCGATGGTGCGGGCCGGTCTTCACCGCCGACTGGCCTTCGTACTCGGCGACGAAGTCCTTGCGTGAGGTCTCCACGAGCTTCGGTTCGGCTGATCACACCAAGGCCCGCCAGGATGTTGGCGACCACGCGGGCGATCGTCGTCTTACCGGTTCCTGGCGGGCCGGTGAAGATCATGTGCTTGGACGCCTGCGCGACCTTCATGCCGCGCGCCGCGCGGATCTTCGCCATCTGGGTCGCGGCGCGGTACGCCTCGATCTGCTCCTTGACCCGGCTCAGCCCGATCTGGCGGTCGAGTTCGGCCTGCGCGTCGGCGAGCAGCCTCTCGCGACCCGACGTGTCGGCCACGACGCTGCTCGGATCCCACGGGTCGCTGCGCGACGCGATCTTCTCGGCCGTGGTCGTCACCATGCCGGTAGGTCGGATCCTTCAGCGCGGCAGCGACTTTCGGTTCCGGATGCGTCGCCTGCAGCCACTCCAGCAGCGCCAGGCGGCCTCTTCGTTGCCCTGGCTGCGCCGCGTCATCGCCAGATACCACGCGATCGCCGGTGCGCACGCCTCGCCGGCGGGCGACGAATTCGATTCCGTCAGTCGGCGTTCGGCCTCGGTGAACAACCCCAGATTGGCCGCCGCCACCCCGTGCGCGACGCCGGCCGCGGCGGCCAGGAATTTGTCCGGCCATCCGCCTGCGCCCCTGACCTCGTCGATGACGTCGGTCCACCGTTCGGCCGCGCCGTAGATCACCGCCTTGACCCACGACACCAAATGCTCTGCGCCAGTGGACGGAACGTCCTCCAGCGCCTCCATCGCGTCGGCGTAGTTGCCGACGGACGCCTCGTGAACGGCGAAGCCCATCGTGATTGCCAGCGGCGAGTTGATCGGATAGGTGATGTCGCCGAACTGCCCGCCGATCGGCACCCTGGCGTTGAGGCTGTTCATCGAGATCTCAGCGGTTCCCGGCGAGCTGACCGAAGTTCGAGCGCGAGTACCAGGCGCGGAACAACGTCACGCGATCGGTGTCGCCGCAGCGGATCCGGCCCACCCACGCGTCGCACGCGGTTTCGTCCATCGTGGTGATCTCGGTGAACATTTCGAATGAGCGGGCCGGGGCGCTCGGCAGCATGCCGACCGCGCTGCCGAAGAGGCTGGCGAGGTGCTCAGTCATTACCACCTGCATATCGTGTCGAAAAGATCTGGGCCCGTGCGGCTTCCGCCGCTTCGGGGGTGGGCAGATCCAGATCACGGGTGAGGAAGTCGCGGGTTGCCACATCGTCGTGGCCCTGCTGCGCGCATGCCCTCGAGCATGAACGCGTACTGCGCCGATTGCGCATCCAGGGTGGCCAGCCCCGCGATCACAACGATCTCGTCGGCGAGGTCTGTTTCGGTCATCTCGGTTGCCTTCGGCGACAGTTCGATCTGCTTGACGCGGCCGTCGAAAAACGTGGTGACCGTGACGGTTCCGGGTGGATTCGTGACGGCGAACACCGGCACCGGCAGCTCGTCATCGTCGGTGCCGGCATAGTCGCTGAGCGCGTCGAGATCCGACTCGTCCGTCTCGCTGTCGGAGACGGAAAAATCGAGCGCGGCCAAGTCGTCGCGCTCGTCGTTGGATTCGTGTGGCGGAGTGTCATCCACCATGGAATGCCTTCCTCAATCCAAGCTCAGTCCCCGTACGAGTCCGCTTCGGATTTCTCGAACCATGTGCCCGACGGCAGGAACTCCACCAAGCCATCGAGTGCGCGCTGCAAGTTGTCCTTGGTGCCCGGCAGAAAGCTTCCATACAGTTCGCCGCTGACCCGGCGCGGAATGGACACGATCCGCCCCTGAGGCGAATCGAGCACACCCGCCGCGACATCGGCCTGTGTGAATGTGCCGCCAGGGTGGCGCTCAGTCGCGGTGATCTCCACCCAACTTGCGGGATTGGCGATGATCTCCGCGTACGTGCGCGCCGAGGCGGGGGCGACGCCGTATTGGGTCAGTTGGTTTGCCGACTTGCATTCGGCCAGTTTGCTCGCGATGCCGGTCAGCGGTTCCACGTTAGCGGCGGCTGCCGAACCGAGCACCGTCGTCACCATGCCCGCCAACCCGACCTGCGGTGCGACGCGCTGCAGGACCAGCATGTCACCGTCGCGCGCGGCAACGACATGACGATCCCCCTTACGACACACCACAAAGCGGACCATCTTGCCACCGACGTCTCGACGCCACCAGCGGCCTTCGAGCGTGCGATCGGCGCGGCTGAGGGTATCGACAATTGCCGCGACCTCGGGGTGCGGTTCGCCGAACAAATCCAGGACGCCCTGCGCGGTGAGGTCACGCGCGACCTGCTCCCAGACGATGTTGCGCAGCTCCACTTGCGGGATGTTCAGCCGTATGCCCAAGTGCCACCGGGAAGTCCATCAGGTTCAGCCGGTCGGCGATGACCAACATCCCGTCGATGGTCACCTCGACGCCCACGACGTCATCGATATGCGTCGTGCCGCGATGCAGGGAGTGCGGACGTGTCATGGTCAGCCCGTCTGCATCTCTGCGCCCGCTGCGGCACCGAGAGCTCCGTCGACCATGTTGTAGCGCCGCGCCGCATCGGTGAGTTTGTCGCACAGGTCGTCGGATACCTCCGCCATTTGCGTGCCCGCGCTACGGCGTGCGGCAAGGACGGCATCGAGCGCGCTGGACGTGGCCGCGGCGATGCTTCCGTGTGAGTTCCTGAGCTCGGCGTCGATACCGGCAACGGTAAATGTGGCGGCTCGAATCTCCGCCGCCGCCTTGCCCTGCTTGACGGCAAGGTCGACGAGGTGAGCCGTCGTTACGTGCAAATCGCCGGTCATGAATTCCTCTCCCCTACCTGATTGCTCCGCGATGGCGTGCCGGGTGGATTTTCCGGGTCCAACCTAACGGTGACCGGCGCGTGCGGCCGATCGGGATCGAGGTCGATCTCGATACGGATGGGTGCGCGTTCCGAATGGCTGTCCGCGGGTGCCGCGGCGTCTACGACCACGGCCTCGTCCTTCTTCTCGGTGGCCTTGTCCGCGTCCTCGCCGTGCCGGTGCTTGTTGTCCACAGCCTTGTCCACCGCGCCGGCGTCTGATGCGGCTGTGCGGGCTGTTGCCGGTGCGCGTTGGCCGGCCGGGGCGGCGCCGGTGAAGAGCCCTCCGAGCGGATTCATCATGCCGCGGAGCGGTGCCATCGCAGGCGCAGTCGCCGGTGCGGCGGGCGGTGGCGCCGGTGTGGGCATCAGCGCAAGACCGGGGAGCGCGGGCGCGTCGGCAATCACGGGCTCGGGTGCCGGCGCCCCACCCGGCGCCGCACCAGACGGTGCTCCGGCGCCGCCCGCGCCAGACGGAGGGGCGGGCGGCGCGGAAGGGACACCGCCCGCGCCTTGCCAGCGCGTCGGTGCGACGCCATCCGGGAGCGGGGGTGGCAGACCGAAACTCATGTCCGCACTTGGCAATTCAGTGCCGTCCGCGACCGCGCCGTAACGGCCGAGCGCCTGTTGGAGGTCGGCGGCGTTCTGCGACGCCTCTGAGTGGAGCTGGTAAAGCTGGTAGGCGCTCTCACCGAGCGCGGTCTGTAATGCCGCCAGCTCGACGGCCATCTTGATCGCGCCGCCGTAGCGGGGGATGAACTGCAGCGGAAACGTCACGTAGCTGGTGTTGGCGAGGAAGTTCGATTGATCGTCAAGGAAGCGGCGCCGCAGCGTGATCTGCGCCGACTCGCGGTAAATCACCTTGTGAACTTCGTGGTCGGCATCGGCCATCGCATCGGACCTGAGCTGTTGCCGGCCGTTTTGGTCGGCGTAGGCGTGCGCAGCGGAACCGTCCCAGCTGTCGTTGGGAGCCGCGGACTGCAAGGTGATGTCGGCCTGCTGGAACGCCGACTGTCCCCGACCGAAGACGTCGCCGCGGGTCGGGTCTCCCTGTCCCGTGGTGTTCTTCATCCGGTCGATGATCATCTGTCCGTAGTCGAGGAGGTCCGAGCCGATGACGTCGAGTGCGAAGCCGGCGGCGTCCGCGATGCGGTCGGTCTGAACGCTGGACTTGGTGAGGGTCTCGCCCACCTCTCGGACATTGCCCAACCCAGCCCTCCCGGCAATGACCTCGATCAGCTCCCCGATGAGTTTCATAGCTCACCGACCATCAACGGACCTTTCGATAATTTGCCATGGCTCGCGCAGCATTCCGTCGACCGGTCAGCGCAAACCCCTTCGCCGGATCACAGCGTACCAGCGGCCCGACAGCGTCCTGCGCACGAATTTCCGCCTGCGCGTAGCCATCAGCAGGAGCTGGATCCCGCCATTCAGCTATGGCTCTAGGTTCTGTCGTTGCATTTCAATAGGCTTATAGGAGCTATCAGCAAGCCGCGGCCGGTGACGCGGTGCCGGTGCATCCCACCGGTAGGGCCCGACTGTGTCCGGCTCGTCGCCACAGGCGGATCGAGCGGCAGGCGGCAGGGCGCAACCGATGGACACCGGTTCCAGCGACGTTCGATTTGTGTTTGCTGACTGACCGCGGCGCACCTGAATTGTCCGTTTCCGAGGGCCTGGCGCCGCGTAGTTGATACTTGAAGGTGGCCGATAACCGCGTCGTCTGAGATTCGGAGGAGAGATTGCAGTGACCGATCGCGACGACGCCCTGCGGAAAGAGCTCGGCTGGACGGGTCCGGAGGAGTCCAATTACGAGCCTGATACCGGGCCGTCCGAACGCCGAGAAGCGTCGCCCCCTACCCCACCGGCGCCGCGCCGCCCACCGGTCGAGTTCGAGCCGAGCCGACCCGACAGCAGCGCCGCTTCCGCTCCGCCCAACGAGCCCAAACCGTTCTCCACCGGGCCTAACCGGGTGCCACCCGAACCTGCTGCGCCTGCGCCCGTCCCGGAGGCCGGCGCGCGCGCCGGTGGTCCCGGCGACACACCGCCACCCGCCTTCCGCGAGCCGGAGCGTCCCGGCGGCAGTTTCCGCCAACCGCCTCCCCAGTACAGCGGTCAGCCGCCCGCACCGCCCCGCGATGCGCCGCCGTCGGCCAGCGCCACCCGCCCTGACGCTTCGGCGTGGAGCGCTCCCCAGGGCTGGCAGCCGCCCCGACAGGCACGTCCGCCGCAACCACCGGCACCCTCGCCGCCCGGTGCGCGCGGCCCGCAGCAGTGGCCCGCCCCCGGATACGGCGGCGATCCCGCAACGCCACCGCAGCCCGGCTCATATGCGGAACGGATCCGGGCGGACGACCTGGTGCCGTCACGCAAGACCCCTCCCGGCCGCGGTTGGCGCCTGGCGTTGTACAAGGCCAGCTTCGGATTGATCAATCTCGGCCAATCACCCGAGGAGATCCGCGAAGCCGAGCTCGTGAACAAGATCAAGTCCGTGCTGCGTGGCCACTACAAGGTCGGCGTGATGGGCAAGGGCGGTGTCGGCAAGACGACCGTATCGGCCAGCATCGGATCGGTGTTCGCCGAGCTACGCCAGGACGACCGTGTCGTGGCGATCGACGCCGATACCGCGTTCGGCAAGCTGGGCAGCCGTGTCGATCCCCGGGCGCAGGGCTCGTACTGGGAACTGGCGTCGGACCAACACCTCGAAACGTTCGCCGACGTGCGCAGCCGGGTGGGCAACAACGCCGCGGGGCTGTTCGTGCTCGCTGGGGAGGCGACGCCCGCGCGCCGACGAGTGCTGGATCCCGCGATCTACCGGGAAGCGACATCGCGTCTGGACCGCTACTTCACGATCTCGATCGTCGACTGCAGCTCGACAATGGATTCACCCGTCACTCAGGAAGTGCTGCGGGACCTGGACGCGCTCATCGTGGTGTCCTCGCCGTGGGTGGACGGCGCTGCCGCGGCGGGTCAGACGCTCGACTGGCTGGCGAACCGCGGGTTGACGGGATTGTTGCAGCGCACGGTCATTGTCCTCAACGACTCCGACGGGCATGCGGACAAGCGGACCCGTTCGATTCTCGCGCAACAGTTTTCGAACCAGGGCCAGGCAGTCATCGAGGTGCCCTTCGACGGGCAGCTGCGACCCGGCGGCGTCATCGACGGCACCAGCGAGATGTCGCAACCCACCCGTCAACGCTTCATCGAAATCGCCGCCGCGCTCGCCGAGCACTTTCCGAAGCATGACGACCGGTCGAGGGAACGCGAGCGGTTCTAGTCGATCTGCTCGAGCAGTTCCTCGATGGCTTCGACAGAGGCCGCAGGCACCGGCTCCTCCGCTTCCGCGTGCGCGATGTCGTCGTCGGAAACCCCTGCCGCCTGGGCGGTTTCGAACACGGTGAGGTTGGCGCGACGCCTGGCGGCGTACAGCCGCTGACCGAGTGTGGCGCGCGGTGCGGTCGCACCGAACACCGTCAGCTTGTCGATCTGGCTGCGCACGGTGCTCAGCGCCCTGATGAGAGCGGGGGTCACCCTGCTGATGCGGGTGGCGCGGGCAGCGACGGCTTCCAGCTGACGCAGGTCCGCGAGGATGGCCGTCACCCGCGTAGTGAATGTCGGGTCGTCGACGGCCGGCAGGGCCTCGATTGCGGCGGTCAGCGTGTGAACCGCGGTGATCACCGCCTGCGCGATCAGCTCGCCTTCGCCCGCCGCCGCGCCGGTCTCAATGTCCTTCTCGCGGGCAACGGGTTGGCCTTGCCGAAGCCGTGCGATCGTCCCTCGCGGCCACTGCAGCACCTCTTCGAGCTTTGCTCGGGTGCTCTCACGCGGCCAGCTGCGGCCCTTCTCGAAGGCGATCAGCGCGCCCGCGTTGATGATTCCGTCCGCCGCCAGACTGCGCTGACTGATGTCGAGTTCGCGCCGACGCGCCGCGGCCGCCGCCCCTGCCCGAGCCACCCCGGCGTCGAGCACGCCGGACGTCTCGGCGGTCGGCTCCGCGTTTGTCATTGACCGCGATTCCTCGCTCAGTGGTCGGGCTGCCAGGGCGTCGCAATACTAACCACCGCGATGCGGAGTGCTACGCCTTGGTGGCGTGTTTTGCCCGATGGATCTGTATCAAGGCTACGCCTTCGATGCTCGTCTAACCGTATCGACGCTACGTAAACCGACATGTAATTTCTGAACTGTCTTGCCTGTTGAGGCTTGATTTCGGTGCGACCATCGCGCTCGGTAGTGCTACGACTATCGGTACGGGCACCTCTGAGCTGTATCAGTAACCGTTGCATCGCTACGGTTATTGCGCTACGGTTGGCGCCATGCGGCAGTTGCGCCGCAGAGCATGCAGAGGAGTGCCAACGAATGAACCCAACGGACTGGGACGAGACCCCTATCGGCGCGTGCACGCGGGATCCCGAGCGGTGGACGTCGACCGCGGATGAAGAGGCGAAAGCGATCTGCCGGGCTTGCCCGCGGCGCTGGCTCTGTGCCCGCGAAGCATGCGAACTGCCCCGGGCCGAGGGGCTGTGGGCGGGCATCGTGGTCCCGGAGGGTGGCCGCGGCCGGACGTTTGCCCTGCGGCAACTACGCTCGCTGGCCGAGCGCAACGGTTATCCCGTGCGCGACCGCAGGCTCTACGCCGAATCGGCCTGACCGCCGCAAGGAATATCCCGTCGTCTATGCCCGTTAGAGAGTGCGACGGTGTCGGGCATGCCCCGGGCCCCAAACCAATCGTCGCTTCGTGCGACCACTCGCCGAGAGGCGCAATGACGGCACCGTCCCCACTTCAGTCAGCTACCAGGTATCGACGAAGCGCGGCGCCGCCGCGGGCCGTTTGGCGCTGGCGGAGGTCAACGTGGCCGCGATGAGTTGGCGGGTATCGGCGGGATCGATGACATCGTCGATTTCGAACAGCGCAGCGGCGTTGAGCGCCTTCGCATTTTCCTGCGCGGCGGCCGTGGCCTGACGCACTCGCTCTTCGCGCTCATCGTCGTCGTCGATCGCGTCGAGTTCCTTGCGCAGCCCCAGCCGTACAGCTCCCTCGAGACCCATCGGGCCGAGATGAGCGCCCGGCCACGCCACCGTCAGCACCGGCTCGTGCAGGCTGCCGCCCAGCATCGCCTGGGCGCCAAGCCCGTAGCCGCGCCGCAACACTACAGCGACGAGTGGCACGCGCATTGCGGCGCCCGCGACGAGTAGGCGCGAAGCGCGGCGCACCAGAGCTTCGGCCTCGGCCGCGGGCCCGACCATGTAGCCGGGACAGTCGATGAGTGAGACGACCGGCAGGCCGAACGCGTCGCAAAGCTGAAGGAAGCGCGCCGCCTTGTCGGAGGCGGCGGCCGTGATCGCACCCGCCATTAACATGGTGTTGTTGGCGATGACGCCCACCGCGCGGCCCCTGATTCGCGCCAGCGCGGTCACCAT
The DNA here is from genome assembly GCA_963848855.1 of uncultured Actinomycetota bacterium. GTDB lineage: Bacteria > Actinomycetota > Actinomycetes > Mycobacteriales > Mycobacteriaceae > Mycobacterium. The sequence continues at coordinate 663,831 of CAWKFL010000012.1, read as the reverse complement.
CTCGGGAGCGAACCGTTCACGCAGGAACGTCACCGTGCCGTGGTCGGCGAGTGTTTCGATGACGGGGTTGACGTGGTAGGCACGCCGGGCGCGCTCGGGAACCATTGTGCGCAAAAGCGTTTGGTCCGCTGCGTCGCCCGGCTCGATCGGACCCTGAAAGTAGGCAAGCAGCCGCTTGGTCACCGCGACGGCCTCGGCCTCGTCGGCGACGACCACATCGAGGACCCCGTTTGGCGCCTGCATCGAGACTGGGCCGACCGCGTCGGGGTGCACATCGCCCAGGCCGCCGCCCGCGATCATCGCCGGTCCGCCCATGCCGATCGAGGCGTCCTCGGTCGCGACGATGAGATCCGAACAGCCCGCGATCACGGCATTGCCCGCAAAGCAGCGCCCCTTGACGATCGCGATGCGCGGCACGACACCGGACAGCGCCGCCCACAGTTTGAATGCCCTCGCGTCAAGTGCTGAGACGACGGGATAGTCGGTGTCGCCGGGTCGTCCTCCACCGCCTTCGGCGAAGAACACCGTCGGCAGTCCCATCCGCTCGATCAGTTCGAAGAGACGGTCCTTCTTGCGGTGTCCGAGCGAGCCCTGGGTGCCGGCAAGGACGGTGTAGTCGTAGGCCAGCACGCCGCAGGCACTGCGCTCGTCATCGAACAGGTCGCCGTTGATCCGGGCCGTTCCCGCGATCAGTCCGTCGGCAGGCGTGCGCGCAATCAGGTCGGCGAGGTCGCGCCGGTGTCGTTGCGCGGCGATGGCAAAGCGCCCGTACTCGACGAAGGAACCCTCGTCCACGAGGTCGCTGATGTTCTCCCGCGCCGTGCGCCCGTTCGCGGCATGCCTGCGCTCAACGGCGTCCGGACGCGCGGCGTCCTCGGTCAGCGCTCGGCGCCGCAACAGCTCGGCGTGATCGTCGCGAAGGGACTCATCACCCATGGCGCCAGATGCTAACCGCCCCGAAGTTATCCACAGGCTGTCAATCAACGACGCCGTTGTGTCGGCGTTCGGGCTTAGCGTGCGGTCATGACGAACTGGATCAACACCGTGAGCCGGGACCACGTCGAGCGCGGGGTGCGGGGCGGCTTCACCCAGGCCAACCACGGCAAGCCCCACATGCTGCGCAGAATGGCCCGCGGCGACTGGATCATTTTCTACTCACCGCGCACCGACTATCCCGACGGTGACGCTCTGCAGGCGTTCACCGCCATCGGCCAAGTCGCCGACGATGAGCCGTACCAGGCCGAAATATCGCCCGACTTCCAGCCATGGCGGCGCAACGTGGACTTCCTCGAATGCGTCGAGGCGCCGATTCGGCCGCTCCTCGAGGACTTGGACTTCATCGAGGACAAATCCCGGTGGGGGTACAAGTTCCGCTTCGGGGTGTTCAAAATCGATGATCACGACTTCGAGGTGATCCGGACAGCAATGACCGACTGACGCACGCACGGCGCTACTGTGACCCGGTGAGCAACACCGACACCACGCCCACCGAAGTAGCCTGTGCGGCTTCGCCGTTCGCCGGTGTCCTCCATCCACGTGAGGTACCGCTCGGCGGTCCGCGCGCGCTTCCGGTGCGACGCACGCTGCCGCAGCGTGAGCGCTCGCTGACCGGGGCGTGGTGCTTCGCCGACCACTATGGCCCCCACGATGTCCGTGGCGGAACCGGGATGGATGTCCCTCCGCATCCGCACACCGGATTGCAAACCGTCAGTTGGCTATTCAGCGGCGAGATCGAACATCGCGACAGCGGTGGCGTGCATGCGATGGTGCGGCCCGGAGAGCTGAATCTGATGACGGCCGGTGCGGGCATCTGCCACTCCGAGGTGTCCACCGCCGCGACGACCCTGCTGCATGGCGTGCAGCTGTGGGTGGCGCTGCCGGACTCCGACCGGAATACCGGCCGCGACTTCGCCCACTTCGTGCCGCAACCGCACTCCGTCGACAGTGCCACCCTTCGGGTGTTCCTCGGCGAGCTCTCGGGGCAGCGCTCACCCGTGCACACGTTCACCCCGCTGCTCGGCGCGCAGGTCGATCTCGATCCGGGCGCCCGGCTGACGCTGGATGTCGACAGGGGCTTCGAACACGGTGTACTGCTCGACAAGGGCGCGGTGGTCGTCGCGGATATGGCTCTCGAGGTTGCCGATCTCGCGTTTCAGGCCGCAGGCTGCGACGAGCTGACGCTCGTCAACGCCGGTGACGGGCCGGCGCGCGTGGTGCTGCTCGGCGGTCCGCCATTTCCCGAGGAGCTGGTGATGTGGTGGAACTTCGTCGGCCGCAGCCACGAGGACATCGCGTCCTATCGGCAGCTGTGGCAGGACCGCGACGAGCGGTTCGGAGCGGTACAGGGATACCGCGGCGACGTCTCGCGGCTGCCCGCCCCTCCCCTGCCCAATGCGACGCTGCGTCCGCGGCCGAACCCCGGTCGGCCATCGCCCTGATCAGTCGTCTGGATGGTTCGGGCAGGCCACGTCGACGTAGACCGTCACGAGTGTGCCCGGGCCGGGAACGGTGCCGTTGGGATTGTTGATGCGCTCCACCGTGCACACCGACAGCGGTTCGGTGTCGTAGCCCGTCAGCCAATTGATCTCGACGTCGTATCCCTCGGCGGTCAGGTCATCGATCACCGCCTTTGCCGACCCTCCGGTGTCGACGGGCTCAGCGGCGGCCGGCGCAGCAACCACCACGGCGCCGCCCATCGCGGCCAACACCAAAGGCACGCAACGCGTCATCACCGACATGACTCTCATGATCCCGACCCGCCGGGAATCCGAACCCGCGTTGTGGGGTATTAAACAAACATGACCACCGACAAGACCGGCGCACCGACAACCGTCACGCAGGAATCGGACCGCTTCAGCATCTCCATCGACGGACAGAAGGTCGGCTTCACCGAATACGCCGATCGCGATGGCCAACGGATCTTCCCGCACACCGAGGTGCTCGATGAATTCGGTGGGCGCGGGCTGGCGACGATTCTCGTCGGTGAGGCCCTGCAGGCCACCCGCGACGCCGGACTGCGGATCGTCGCCGTATGCCCGTTGGTAGCCGGATACGTCGACAAGCATGACGAACTCGCGAACGTCGCCGATCCCGCGGACAACGACATCAAACACTGGCTGGCGAATCGTTAGATGAACTAGCCCGCTATCGTCGGTCGCCATGCCGGCAGAGAGTCGTGCGACCGAACCCGCCGCACCGCTAACGGGGCGGTCAACCTTCTTCGTCGCGGACGGCGACGCTTTCGTCCCGCAGCCCATCGCCCGCGGGCCGTGGGGTGAGACGATCAGCGGCAACTACGTCGGTGGCATCCTCGGCCATGTCCTCGAGCGGGACGCAGGCGATCCGGACTTCCAGCCCGCACGGCTCACCGTCGACCTGTTTCGACCCGCAGCGCTGGCGCCGGTGCATGTCGCGACCACGGTGACCCGGCAGGGCCGCCGCCTGCGGCTCGTCGATGCGGTGATGACGCAGGGCGACACCGTCGTCGCCCGCGCCAGCGGATTGTTCCTGCGCCGCGGCGAGCAGACCGCCGACGAGATATGGTCCTCGCCCGTCGCGATGCCGCCCGTCCCGCCGACACCCGAGCCGATCCCGAAAGGGTTGGCGACATTGGCGTGGACGTACGGCAAGGAGGCCAGGAGTCCCGGTCCCGGATTCGGCCTCGAGGCATGGCAGCACGCGGGGCCGAAGTACATGTGGGTGCGCGATATCAGGCCGTTGACCGACGACGCACCGCTGACCCCGTTCACGCGCGCGGCGATGGCCGGTGACATGGTCAGTTCGCTAACCCATTTCGGCGCAGCGGGTTTGCAGTTCATCAACGCCGACTACACGCTGACCCTGAGCCGCCTGCCCGACGGGCTGTATCTGGGGCTGGCGGCGTTGACGCACTACAGTCACGCCGGCGTGGCGACCGGCGTCGCCACCATCGTCGACGAACACGGGCCGATCGGCAGCGGTATGGCCACCGCGTTGTCGAACCCCGGTTCAACCCACGGCACCCTTAGCGCGGTTTGAGGACGAACACCGGGATCTCCCGGTCGGTCCAACTCTGATAGGTGTCGATGTCGGCGTACGTGTCGACCAGCTTCGGCCACAACCGAGTCCGCTGCTCCGGGCTCGCCAGGACGGCATGCACGGGCCGCCTCTCGCGACCGATCTCGATGTAGACGTCGGGGATGGCACGCAGATTGTGGTACCACTGCGGGTTCTGCGCGCGACCACCCATCGACGCGACGATGATCACGTCGTCGCCGTCCGTCATGTAGATCAATGGCGAGACGAACGTCTTGCCGGACTTACGGCCCGTGTGTTCGAGCAGCAGCGTCGGCACCGGCTTCTTGAACGCGGCGCCGCCCCGCCAATTGCCGCCGACCCTGCCGCCGGTCTTGCGGTAGACCCAGGCGACAACCTTGCTGGAATACTTCATCCCCGCCTTGACGAACGGCGAATCCAGTTGCTTGGGCTTCTTGTTGGGATCCATTACGTCACCCTAGGTATTGCGCGGTGCTGCCGCCGATCGGCATGGCGGGCATGCCGAGCTTGCGGTGATCCCAGCTGCGCAGCCGGCTAGGCACGACTCGCACACAGATGCGGTTGTTCATCATCTGATCGATGAACGGCCGCATCTCGTCGCTGTACGGCCCGGTGTAACGTTCCCACACGCTGATCCCTACGCGCAGAATGGTTTCCGCGTCGTCGACGATCTCGGCGCGGCCGTCGATGGACACTCCGCGCAGCGTGTCGTAGCTCTGCCCGTCCTCGATCATCACCGTGATCGTCGGGTCGCGGCGCAGGTTGACCGCTTTCTGCGATTTGGCTTTCGTCTCGAACCAGATCTCGCCGTCGACGACGGCGTACCACATTGCGACGAGGTGCGGCCTGCCGTCGGGCAGCACGGTCGCCATGGTGGCCGTCCGGCTGCGACCGATGAATTCGGTGATCTCGTCGTCGGACATGACGATCTTCGCCCGCTCGTTGTTGCCCACGGCCCGATACTTTCAGGTCGCTACCGCGGCGACCGTCACCGGGATGCCGTTCAGTGCCCCGTTGCCGGAGGGCTCGTCGATGAATGTCGGCGGGGACAGGATGTTGGTGTTCACGCCGGGCGATCCGTTGGCGACCGCCATGCGGGTGCCGGGTTTGCCGTGTCCCCAGCCGTGCGGCATCGACACCCCGCCCGGCATGATCGCGTCGGTCACCTCGACGGGAACCTCGATGTGCCCGCCCGACGATGCAACCCTGACGAGGTCGCCCGTGGCCAGCTGTCGCTTGGCCGCATCGTCGGTGTGCATCAGCAGGGTGCCGCGATCCTTACCCTTCATCAGCGGCCCCACGTTGTGCAGCCACGAGTTGTTGGACCGCAGATGCCGCCGGCTGACGAGGACCAGTTCGTCGGGTGTGCGCTCGAGTCGCTCGGCGAGCCGCGGCAGGTCGTCGAGCAGATACTGCGGGGCGAGCCGGATCTTGCGGTCGGCGGTGCCGAGCGCTTCGGGAACCCGCGGCACCATCGGCCCGAAGTTGATGCCGTTCGGGTTGGCCTTGAGTTTCGCCAGCGTCACACCGTCGGGATTCTCGCCGTAGCGGTCGCCGAACGGTCCGGTGCGCAACGTCAGATCGAGGATGCGTTCGGGACCGCCGTGGTCGTAGAGCTTGCGGATCTCGGCCCCGTCGAGGCCCTGGGTGAAGGCCATGTAGTCGAAGAAGCCGTCATCGATGGCCGCGACGTCGACGTCTTCGGCGGGCATGCCCGTGCACAGGCCCGTCAGCCGGATCAGGATCTCCCACTCCTGCGGCCGGTGCGGGTCCTCGGGCTCGAACACCGGCGGCGAGTAGTTCGCGATGCTGTTGATCGCGAAGTTGAGGATCAGGTCGTCGTGGTGCGGCTGCTCCAGCGGCGACGGCGCAGGCAGGATCACGTCGGCGTGGCGCGTTGTTTCGTTGAGCCACAGGTCGACGGCGATCATCGCGTCGAGCGTCGGCAACACCTCGTCGAGTTTGTGACCTGCGGGCGTGGACAGCACGGGGTTGCCCGCGACCGTGATCAGCGCCTTGATCTGCCCTTCCCCCGGTGTCGCGATCTCTTCGGCCAGACAGGACACCGGCACCTGGCCCAGCACCTCCTTGGCGCCGCGGACCCTGGTGCGGAACCGGCCGAACTCCGGTACACCGTCCTCGAGTCCGGGGATGGGCTGTACCGTCACCGACCATGCGGCCGCCCGCGGGAACATCGACCCGCCTGGTGTGTCGAAGTGTCCGGTGAGGATGTTGATCACGTCGACGAGCCAGCTCGCCAGGCTGCCGAACTCCTGATTGCACAACCCGATTCGGCCGTATACCACGGCACGGTCGGTGGCTGCGAGTTCTCGGGCCAACGCGCGGATGCGCTCGGCGTTGATGCCGGTGACCGTCGCAACCCGTTCCGGTGACCACTCGGCGGCCGCCTCCCGCATCCGGTCGACACCGTCGAGGTAAGGCGCGAGGTCGCCGAGGTTGACGAGGTCCTCCGTGAACAGCGTGTGGGCCACGGCGAGTAGCATCGCCGCGTCGGTGCCTGGGGTGATCGGCAGCCACTCGTCGGCCCGCGAGGCAGTGGCGGTGCACACCGGGTCGATGACGATCACCTTGCCGCGCTTGCGAATTCCGTCGATGATGCCCATCACGTCCGGCGCCGCGAGCAACGAGCCCTGGGATGCGGCCGGGTTGGCCCCCATCACGATCAGCAGGTCAGCGCGCTCGATGTCGGGGACCGGGAACGTCCACCACCCGCCGTACATCAGATGTGACGACAGGTTCTTCGGCCACTGGTCGATGGTCCCCGGCGAGTAGGTCAGCGGAATGCCCGACATGCCGAGCAGCACCCCGGTGTAGCGGCCTAATGAGAAGGAATGGGCCAGCGGGTTTCCGGTGTAGCACGTGACGGCGCCGATGCCATGCTTCTCGATGACCGGGGCCAGCAGTTCGGTGCACCGGCGGAACGCGGCGTCCCAGCTGACCTCCTGCCACTGCCCGTCCACCTTGATCATCGGCCTGCGGATGCGGTCGGGATCCTCGTGGACGGCGCCCAGGGTGGCGCCCTTCGGGCAGATGTGCCCGCGGCTCCAGGTGTCGTCCTTGTTGCCGCGGATGCTCGCGATGCGGCCGTCGGCGACCTGAATCTCCAAACCGCACATGGCTTCGCATAGCGGGCAGGTATAGAGGTGTCGCCCATCCTCGCCGACGCCGGCCAACGGTTTGGTGAGCCCAGTCGTCATCGCCCGCCTCCTCAAAGCTTTCGCCGAAATGGGTTGGTTGTTGTGACAGACTGTAACGACAAATCCGCACCGTGGGAGGCGAATCGTGGAAGCGGAGCGACAGCGCCGACGGCAGGGCTCTCGCCGTGACCCGTCGATCGACGCCGCCGTCACCGCCGCGACAAGACGGCTGCTGATCGAGCGTGGCTACGCGGCGACGAGCATCGACCTGATCGCAACCACGGCCGGGGTGAGCAGGCCCGCCCTATATCGCCGCTGGAGTTCCAAAGCGCAGCTCGTGCACGAGGCGTTGTTTCCCGACCTCGGCCCCGAACCACCCGACGACGACTTCGCCGCCGAGATCACCCGGCTGTGTCAAGGCGCGCTTCGGATGTACGGCAACGCCGCGGTTCGCGAAGCAATTCCCGGTCTGCTCAACGATTTACGAGCCGATCGCCATATGCGCCAGGTGCTCAGCGACCGGTTGGAGGCCACGGCACGCAGCCAGCTGGCAGCGAGGGTGGACGATGCGGTCGCCGACGGTACCGCGCGGCCAGGCGTCAACGCCGACACCATCATGGACGTCATCGCCGGGGGCGCCTGGTACGCCGTATGCGTGCGCCGCATCTCCGACGTCGACACCGCCGCCAAGGAACTCGCAGAGCTGGTGCTGCGCGGCGTGCTCAGCCGTTCATCAACATGACGTACTGGGCAGCGACCTGCTGCTGGGTGTCCAACAGGGTGGGGCCGCTGGTTTCGATCGCATATTTGTCCGCGGCGGCCAGGCAGTAGAACCCCTTGTCCGCGAGTTGTAGGCAGCGGCTGTCAGGCAGGTTCTTCACCGGGTTGGCCTGCCGCGAGGTCGGTTCCAGCTCTTCGTAGAACTCAGCGACGATCCCGGCTGCGCCCTCGGCGTTGTCGGTCTGATAGACGTTCGTCTTCGCCATCGCGATCAAATCGGTCTTAGTGTCTGTGAACAACTTCGCCGACCGCACCGGATCGCTCTGGAAGTGCAGCGCGCCGCGAGCCTCATATGTCGCGTTCTGATTGGGCGACGCTTCATCCTCGGGCGCAGGTAGTGTGCGCGCCAACAACCCGGTCGGGTCGACCGAGATGTCACCGAACTCGGACGGATCCGTCGCCCGGAATGCATCGATCACCGGGCCCTGCAACTCGATTGTCTTCGAGACAAGGCCGACCGCCGGATCCAGGCCATCGGTCGCCTGAGCGAGCTGCATCAGCACGTACTGGCCGTGGGGTGTGAAGGACCGCACCGCGGTCCACTTCCCGGCGGGATCGGTGGTTGTGTACTGATTCGCCTGTGCGTCCGGATGCTTCGGGATCGGCACCGATTGCGCGGGGCCGTCGGCGCCCTGCTGCTGCAGCGCGGCCTTGCCCATGTCGGTGGCGGCGGCAGTGGCCGACGCTTCGTCGCCGAAGCGCAGCACCGCGTTCATCAACATCTTCTTGTTCTCTAACGTCCGCGCCGACGCGAAGCCGTTGATGAAGCCGTGTTCATCCGCCACCGCCGCGAATTCGATCGGTCCGATCAACGCCAGGGCCGCCGCGCCGGGCAGGACCGTGGCACCGAATGCGAAGGACGCCTTCAGGTCGGGGTCGACCTCCCACGGCCCGACGACGTTGTTGGCCATGCGCTTCGCCTCGATTACGACGCCGACTGCCGGGTCACCTGCGACGCCCAACGGTTCTCGGGGTTCGGTCGGATAGGGACCGACGTCGAACTGGTCGATGTCGATCGAACCCTGCGGTCCAGTGGCTCTCACGGGTGTGCCGTCGACGCTTGTCGTACAGGCCGCGAGGGCCACTGTCATGAACACCAACAAGGCCGCTTTGACTACTCGACGCCCGACACCGTGCCGCATTCAAAAAAGCTACCGCGCGGGATACCTGCTAAGCCCGGAAGGAATAGAGGCGAGTCATCGAAAAAGATGACCCGCCTCTATATATTTTGTGGGCGAAGGGGGACTTGAACCCCCACGTCCCGAAGGACACTGGCACCTGAAGCCAGCGCGTCTGCCATTCCGCCACTCGCCCCAACAACCGGGGGAGCCTATCACGCAAGGCGCCCCGCGCCCCAACCGTACCGATCGGACCTGCGGCGGGGGCAGCGGCCGCGGATTAGATCAAGATCAGGTACCTGACCAGCTTCGATTCGATTCTCACAATTCCGTTGGTCCCGCACCTCTGGGCTCGGCCGATACCATGCAGGTAAGCCACGCGGCCAGGCGACACGCTGGTGTGTCGCCGCGCGAGCAGGGCCGACGGACAAACGACGAGTGAGGCGGGCGGTGATATGGGTCTAGCCGACCGCATCGAACGCAAACTCGAGTCCACCGTCGGTGATGCGTTCGCCCGGGTTTTCGGGGGATCGATAGTGCCGCAAGAAGTGGAGGCGATGCTTCGCCGCGAGGCAGAGGCGGGTGCACGTGAAGTTCACGGCGGCCGCATTTTGGCCCCGAACGACTACGTCATTACCCTCAGTGTGCCTGACTATCAAAAGGTGAGCGCCGACCCGGACCTCACATCAACGACTTTCGCCAAGCACTTGGAGGGTTACATCCATGAGCAGGGATGGCAAACGTATGGTGATGTGGTTGTCAGATTCGAGCCGTTACAGAACCTGCACACCGGACAATTCCGCGCGCGCGGTGCGGTCAACCCGGACTCGACCACTTGCGAACCCGCCCCATTACCAGACCGTGCGTTCACCGCAGAACCAGGAGTACGACCAATGAGCGACAACCCGAGTCACCGCGGCGGCCAGGGACAGGGGCGGCCCGCCGACGAGTACTACGACGACCGCTACGGCCGTCAGCAGGACGACCCTCGCGGTCAGGATCCGCGCGGCCAGTATCCCCCGCAGGAGCAGGGCGGCCACCCACCGCAGGGTGATCAGGGTTACCCGCCTCGCCAGGGTTACCCCGACCAGGGTGGCTACCCGGATCAGGGCGGCTACCCCGACCAGGGCGGCTACCCCCCGCAGTCATACGAGCCGCGCCAGCCCGGCGGCTACGGCCCGCAGGGCGGCGGTTACCCGGACCAGGGCTACCGGCAGGGTCCGGGTGGCTACGGTCCGCCGCAGGGCGGCCAGCCCGGCTACGGCGGCCCCGGCGGCGACTACGACTACGGCCGTCAGCCCGGCCCCGGCCGCCCCGACGAAGGCGGCTACGGGCGTCCCGAGCCGCGGCCGGGTTATCCCGATCAGGGTGGCTACCCCGACCAAGGCGGCTACCCCGATCAAGGCGGCTATCCGGACCAAGGCGGCTATGGCGGCCAGCAGTATGGCCGCCAGGAATACGCCCAGCCCGACTACGGGCGGTACGGCGAGCCCCAGGGCGGCGGATACGGCGAGCAGGGCTACGTCGAGCCCGCAGGCGGCGGATACGACTACGGCGCCCAGACGCAGTACGGCGGCTACCCGCAGGGCGGCGACTACGCCGCGGCCGGCGCCAATGTCACGCTCCAGCTCGACGATGGCAGCGGCCGGACCTACCAGTTGCGTGAAGGCGCCAACGTGATCGGCCGCGGCCAGGACGCCCAGTTCCGGCTGCCCGACACCGGAGTCTCCCGCCGGCATCTGGAGATCCGGTGGGATGGCCAGGTCGCGCTGCTGTCCGACCTCAACTCCACCAATGGCACGACGGTGAACAACGCCCCGGTCCAGGAATGGCAGCTGGCCGACGGAGACGTCATCCGGCTCGGTCACTCCGAGATCATCGTCCGCGTTCACTGAGGCTTCGGCCGATTCCTGGCCGGTGGCGGCCGGGGAAGCTGCGCTTCACCTCCACGTCGATCGCTGTCCAAGTATCGTGACGTTGCCGAAGGGTGGCTGAGCTGATTGCGTTGCCGACGCGACGAGTACGGGACGGGGACGGAGAGGACGTCAGATGCAGGGGTTAGTACTGCAACTGACGCGCGTCGGATTCCTGTTGTTGTTGTGGCTGTTCATCTGGTCGGTGCTTCGGATCCTACGGACCGATATCTACGCACCGACGGGAGCGGTGATGGTGCGGCGGGGATTGGCGCTGCGGGGTTCACTGCTGCCCAAACGAGGCAACCGCAACGTGGTGCGGCAGCTCATCGTCACCGAGGGCGGCCTGACGGGCACCCGCATCCCGCTCGGCAGTCAGCCGGTGCTGATCGGCCGGGCCGACGACTCGACGCTGGTGCTGACCGACGATTACGCATCGACTCGGCACGCCAGACTATCCCCACGGGGTTCGGAATGGTATGTGGAAGACCTAGGATCGACCAACGGCACATACCTTGACAGGGCGAAGGTGACGACGGCGGTACGGGTTCCGATGGGCACGCCGGTACGAATCGGCAAGACGGTAATCGAGCTGCGCCCGTGACGGCGCGCACGCGTGGGGGAACCCCCGGCCAAAACGCCAGGGGGAGAGCCCAATGACCCTCGTGCTTCGATATGCCGCGCGCAGCGACCGCGGCTTGGTCCGCGCCAACAACGAGGACTCCGTCTACGCGGGTGCGCGATTGCTTGCGCTCGCCGACGGGATGGGCGGGCACGCCGCCGGCGAGGTCGCCTCGCAGTTGGTGATCGCCGCACTGGCCCACCTCGACGATGACGAGCCGGGCGGCGACCTGCTGAGCAAACTCGATGCCGCTGTCCGCGAGGGCAACTCGGCCATCGCCGCACATGTCGAAGCCGATCCCGAGCTCGAAGGCATGGGCACGACGCTGACCGCAATCCTGTTCGCGGGCAACAGGCTTGGACTTGTCCACATCGGGGATTCCCGCGGCTACCTGATGCGCGACGGCGAGCTCAACCAGATCACCAAGGACGACACGTTCGTCCAGACTCTGGTCGACGAGGGCCGCATCACCGCCGAGGAAGCGCACAGCCATCCGCAGCGGTCACTGATCATGCGGGCGCTGACCGGTCATGAGGTCGAACCGACGCTCATCATGCGCGAGGCCCGGGCAGGCGACCGCTACCTACTTTGCTCGGACGGGCTCTCTGATCCGGTAAGCCACGAAACGATCCTCGAAGCGCTGCAGATCTCCGATGTCGCCGAAAGCGCAGACAGGCTCATCGAATTGGCGTTGCGCGGCGGCGGCCCGGACAACGTCACGGTCGTGGTGGCCGACGTCATCGATTACGACTACGGCCAAACCCAGCCGATCCTGGCCGGTGCAGTGTCCGGCGAGGACGATCAGGTCGCGCCGCCGAACACGTCGGCGGGTCGGGCTTCGGCGTTCAATCCGCGCCGCAATGTGCCCAAAGTCGTTCTGCCCCAACCAGAGGAGCCGCCGCGTCGGCCACGATCAAGGCGGCGGATCCTCATTGCCGCGGCGCTGCTCGTGCTGGTGGTCCTTGCCGGGCTCGCGGTCGGCCGCGAGATCGTCCGCAGTAATTATTACGTCAGCGAGCACGACGGCACCGTCTCGATCATGCGGGGTGTTCAGGGCTCCTTTCTCGGCATAGCCCTGCAGGAACCCTTTCTATCGGGCTGTCTAAACGCTCGAAGCGAGTTGTCGCTCATCAGTGCCGACCAGTCCAGGGAAAACCTGGACTGCCGCATGTTGGGCGTCAACGACATGCGGCAGTCCGAGCGCGCACAAGTCGTCGCCGGGCTGCCGTCTGGCACTCTCGACGACGCCATCGCCCAGATCGAGGAGCTGGCCCGCAGTTCGGTGTTGCCGACGTGTGCCCCGCGGACGACCACCCGCACGACGACGTCGCCGCCCCCTCCCCCGCCCTCACCCACGGAATCACCTGGGGAGGGCGGTGTTCCGCGTGCACCTGCAGACGAACCCGCACCCGAGACCCCGACCACCGTGACCGCTCCAGCGCCCCCACCACCGGGCCCCCCGTTACCACCCGCGCCGCCGGGACCGCCCGCGCCGCCGGGACCGCCTGGGCCACCTGGGCCGCCGTCACCCTCGCCGTCGCCGTCCCCGTCACAGACCGTGACGGCGCTGCCTCCCCCGCCACCTCAACCGGGAACGAACTGCCGGGAAGTGTCATGACGACACAGCCGCAGTCCCCTGTCACCGTCCTGCCGCCGTTGCCCAACCGGCGCAACGCCGAACTGTTTCTTCTCGGCTTCGCCGCGGTGATCACGACGGTGGCGCTGCTGCTGGTGGAGGCCAACCAGGAACAGGGCGTGCACTGGGACCTCGCGCAGTACACCGTCGCGTATCTGGCGCTCTTCGCCGGAGCCCATCTGGCGGTGCGCAGATTCGCACCCTACGCCGACCCGCTCCTGCTGCCTGTTGTCGCGTTGCTCAACGGGCTGGGGCTGGTGATGATTCACCGTATCGACCTCGCTCAGGGTGAGGTGACGTCAAATGGCTTGGGCGGCACGGCCAACCAACAGATGCTGTGGACGCTCGTCGGTGTGATCGGGTTCTCGGTCGTGGTGATCTTCCTACGGGATCACCGGCTGCTGGCCCGCTACGGCTATGTGTGCGGATTGACCGGCCTGGTGCTGTTGGCCATCCCCGCGGTGCTGCCGCGGTCGATGTCGGAACAGAACGGCGCCAAGATCTGGATCGAGTTGCCCGGCTTCTCGATTCAGCCCGCCGAGTTCTCCAAGATCTTGCTGCTGATCTTCTTCGCGGCCGTGCTGGTGTCCAAGCGAAGCGTATTCACCAGTGCCGGTAAGCATTTCCTCGGTATGGACCTGCCGCGGCCCCGCGATCTCGCCCCGCTGCTTGCGGCGTGGATCGCGTCGATCGCCGTGATGATCTTCGAGAAGGACCTCGGCACCTCGCTGCTGCTGTATGCCTCGTTTCTTGTGTTGGTCTACATCGCCACCGACCGGCTCAGCTGGGTTGTAATCGGTTTGGCCCTCTTCGCCGCGGGAAGCACGGTGGCGTATCACCTTTTCAGCCACGTCCAGGTCCGGGTGCAGACGTGGATGGACCCTTTCGCCGATCCGGACGGCGCCGGCTATCAGATCGTGCAGTCGCAGTTCAGCTTTGCGACCGGAGGCATCTTCGGCACCGGGCTCGGCAACGGGCAGCCGGGTACCGTGCCCGCCGCGTCGACCGACTTCATCACGGCCGCGATCGGCGAGGAACTCGGCTTGGTCGGGTTGGCCGCCGTGCTGATGCTCTACACGATCGTCATCATCCGCGGCCTCCGGACAGCCATCGCGGTGCGTGACAGCTTCGGAAAGCTGTTGGCCGCGGGTCTGGCGTCGACGCTGGCGATCCAACTGTTCATCGTCGTCGGCGGGGTGACCAACCTGATCCCTCTGACCGGTCTCACCACCCCGTGGATGTCCTACGGCGGGTCGTCCCTTCTGGCCAACTATGTGCTGCTGGCGATCCTCGTCCGCATCTCACATGCGGCGCGCCGCCCGATCGTCACCCGGCCACCCAACACGGGATCGATTGCGGCCGCCAGCACCGAGGTGATCGAGAAGGTATGAACACCTCGCTGCGTCGCATCTCGGTCACGATCATGGTGCTGATCGTCCTGCTGCTGGCCAACGCCACCCTGACGCAGGTCTTCAAGGCCGACGGCCTGCGCGCCGATCCGCGCAATCAGCGCGTCCTGCTCGACGAGTACTCGCGCCAGCGCGGCCAGATCTCGGCGGGCGGGCAACTGCTCGCCTACTCGGTGTCCACCGACGGGCGCTTCCGCTTCCTTCGCGTGTACCCCAACCCGCAGGCCTACGCCCCGGTCACCGGGTTCTATTCGCTGCGCTACTCCAGCACGGGGTTGGAGCGCGCCGAGGACACCGTTCTCAACGGCTCCGACGAGCGTCTGTTCGGGCGCAGGCTGGCCGACTTCTTCACCGGTCGCGATCCGCGCGGCGGCAACGTCGCGACCACCATCAACCCCCAGGTGCAGCAGGCGGCCTGGGAATCGATGCAGGAGGGCTGCAACGGGCAGCCGTGCAAGGGGGCGGTCGTCGCGCTCGAGCCGTCGACCGGCAAGATCCTGGCGATGGTCTCGGCGCCGTCCTACGACCCGAACCTGCTGGCCAGCCACAACGTCGACGAACAGTCGACCGCATGGCAGCAGATGCGCGACAACCCCGATTCGCCTCTGCTCAACCGGGCGATCTCGGAGACCTACCCGCCCGGTTCGACATTCAAGGTCATCACGACGGCCGCGGCGCTGCAGGCCGGCGCCAACGAGAACACCCCGCTGACGTCGGCGGCCAGGATCACGCTGCCGGACAGCACGGCGACGCTGGAGAACTTCGGCGGTTCGTCCTGCGGCAGTGCCCCGACAGCCACGTTGCGGGACGCGTTCGCGAAGTCGTGCAACACCGCGTTCGTCCAACTCGGCATCGATACGGGCGCGGACGCGTTGAAATCCACGGCGTTCGCGTTCGGCCTGGACACACCTCCCCCGGCGATTCCGCTCCAGGTGGCCGAGTCCACCGTCGGCCCGATCGCAGACGCCGCCGCCTTGGGTATCTCGAGCATCGGGCAGAAAGATGTTGCACTGACACCACTGCAGAACGCGCTGGTCGCCGCAACCATCGCGAACAAAGGGGTAGCGATGCGGCCGTACTTGGTCGATAGCCTGAAGGGACCCGACCTCTCCAACATCAGCACCACGGCACCTCGCGAAGAGCGGCGGGCGGTGTCCGAGCAGGTCGCAGATACACTTACGGATCTGATGGTCGCCGCCGAGCAGGTGACTCAGCAGAAGGGAGCCATCGCCGGCGTGCAGATCGCCTCGAAGACCGGCACAGCGGAGCACGGTACCGATCCGCGCAACACCCCTCCGCATGCCTGGTACATCGCATTCGCGCCGGCATCGGCTCCCAAGGTGGCCGTCGCTGTGCTGGTCGAGAATGGCGGCGATCGGCTGTCTGCTACCGGCGGTGCGCTGGCCGCCCCGATCGGCCGCGCGACGATCGCCGCGGCGCTGCGGGAGGGCTCGTGAGTCCCCGCAGGCGACCGCGAGTGAGGATCGCAGCGCGGAACGCGCGAGGACCGGTGGGCCCACGCCCGCAGGGCAGGGGACGAGCGGGGGGCAAGGCATGAGTCCCCGCGTCGGAGTGACGCTGTCAGGCCGCTACCGCCTGCAGCGACTGATTGCCACCGGCGGTATGGGCCAGGTGTGGGAGGGCGTCGACTCCCGGCTGGGACGCCGCGTCGCGATCAAGGTGCTCAAGGCCGAGTACTCGACCGACCCCGAGTTCGTCGAGCGCTTCCGTGCCGAGGCACGCACCGTCGCGATGCTCAACCATCCCGGTATCGCCAGCGTCTACGACTATGGCGAGACCGACATGGACGGCGAGGGCCGCACCGCGTATCTCGTGATGGAGCTCGTCAACGGCGAGCCGTTGAACTCCGTGCTCAAGCGCACCGGACGGCTGTCTCTGCGGCACGCCCTCGACATGCTCGAGCAGACCGGCCGCGCCCTGCAGGTCGCCCACACCGCCGGCCTGGTGCATCGCGACGTCAAGCCCGGCAACATCCTCATCACGCCGACCGGGCAGGTGAAACTCACCGACTTCGGTATCGCCAAGGCCGTCGACGCCGCGCCCGTCACCCAGACCGGCATGGTGATGGGCACCGCTCAATACATCGCACCCGAGCAGGCGCTCGGCCACGACGCCACCGCCGCGAGTGACGTGTACTCACTGGGAGTCGTTGGGTACGAATCGGTTTCAGGTAAGCGGCCGTTCACAGGCGATGGTGCGCTGACGGTCGCGATGAAGCACATCAAGGAGACGCCTCCCCCGCTTCCCGCTGACCTTCCGCCCAACGTGCGCGAGCTCATCGAGATCACGCTCGTGAAGAATCCGGGCATGCGCTACCGCTCCGGCGGGCCGTTCGCCGACGCCGTCGCCGCGGTGCGGTCGGGCCGTCGGCCGCCGCGACCGAATCAGACGCCGTCCATTGGGCGTGCGACACCTGCCGCCGTGCCATCGGCCGCTCAGGCCCGTGCGGCGGCCGATATGACCGGCCGCGCTCCGACGACCACCGCCAGGGTGCCGCCCGCGACCGGAAGCCACCGCCCACCGGTGCCCGCGCGCCGCACGTTCTCGTCCGGACAGCGCGCCCTGCTGTGGGCCGCGGGCGTGCTCGGCGCGCTGGCGATCGTGATCGCGGTCCTGATCGTCCTCAACGCCCAGGACCGTAAGGACCGCGAGCCGCCGCCGCCGACCGTCACCAACACCATCACAGAGACGACCCCGTTCAGCGAATCCCCCGCTGCGTTGCCCGGCCCGGATTGGCGCGAACCGGGGGACACCGGTCATGCTGGACAGGAATTCGGAAACCCCCGACTCGACGCGACCGCGTCGCCGGCAACGGTGCAGGTGACGCCACTCGCTCCGGAACGAACATGGCAATGACCACCCCACAACACCTGTCCGATCGGTATGAAGTCGGCGAAATTCTGGGCTTCGGCGGTATGTCCGAGGTCCATTTGGCGCGCGATCTGCGGTTGCACCGCGACGTGGCCATCAAGGTGCTGCGCGCCGACCTCGCCCGCGACCCGAGTTTCTATCTTCGGTTCCGCCGCGAAGCGCAGAATGCGGCCGCCCTGAACCACCCGGCGATCGTTGCCGTGTACGACACTGGCGAAGCCGATACGCCGACCGGGCCGCTGCCCTACATCGTGATGGAGTACGTCGACGGGGTAACGCTGCGCGACATCGTGCACGGTGAGGGCCCCATGCCTTCGCGGCGCGCGATAGAGGTGACTGCCGACGCCTGTCAGGCGCTCAACTTCAGCCACCAGCACGGCATCATTCACCGCGACGTCAAACCGGCCAACATCATGATCAGCAAGGCCGGCGCGGTGAAGGTGATGGACTTCGGCATCGCCCGCGCGCTCGCCGATGCCAACAGCGTCACGCAGACCGCTGCGGTGATCGGCACGGCGCAGTATTTGTCGCCGGAGCAGGCCCGCGGCGATTCGGTCGACGCCCGCTCCGACGTCTACTCGCTGGGTTGTGTCCTGTACGAAATACTCACGGGGGAGCCACCTTTCGTCGGTGATTCACCCGTCGCGGTGGCCTATCAGCATGTCCGTGAAGATCCGGTACCGCCGTCGCACCGTTACAACGACATTTCCCCCGAACTCGACGCTGTCGTGCTCAAGGCGCTGTCGAAGAACCCCGACAATCGCTATCAGACCGCCGCGGAGATGCGCGCCGACCTCGTCAAGGTGCACAGCGGCGAGGCGCCCGACGCCCCCAAGGTGCTCACCGACGCGGAGCGCACCTCGCTGCTGTCGGCGCCTGCGTCGCGTGAGCGCACCGAGCTGATCGACCAGGCGGACCGTCAGCAACCGGTCTATGTCGAGCGTGAGCGCAGCGGTTCGGTGGGCCGATGGCTGATCGCGGTGGCCGTGCTGGCGGTGCTCACCGTTGTCGTCACGATCGCGATCAACATGTTCGGCAGCAAGACCCGCGATGTGCAGGTGCCCGACGTGCGCGGGCAGACGTCGGAAGACGCGACCGTCGCGCTGCAGAACGCGGGCTTCAAGACCCGCACCAACCAGCAGCCCGACTCGACGGTCCCGCCGAACCGGGTCATCGGCACCGACCCGGCCGCGAGTTCGTCCGTCGCGGCGGGCGACGAGATCACGATCAACGTGTCGACCGGCCCGCAGCAGCGCGAGGTCCCGGACTGTAAGGGTCTGAACTTCTCGACGTGCGCGGAGAAACTCAAGGATGCCGGCTTCGAAAGCTTCAGGGAATCGCAGTCGGAATCCACGCCCGAAGATAAGGACAAGGTCATCGGCACCGTGCCGCCCGCCAACCAGACGACGGCGATCACGAACCCGATCACGGTGGTGGTCGGCTCCGGGCCGGGCAGCAAGGTGGTGCCGGATTGCGTGGGTCTGTCGGTCGACGACTGCAGGCGCATCCTCAGCGAGTCCGGCTTCCCGAACACCCCCGACGTTCAGGTCGACAGCACCCGGCCTCAGGGTCAGGTGATTGGTACCAGCCCGCCTGCGGGACAGAACATTCCGGTGGACACGGTGGTCCAGATCCAGGTGTCCAAGGGCAATCAGTTCATGATGCCAAACCTGCGGGGGATGTTCTGGACGGACGCGGAACCGTACCTGTTGAGCCTGGGTTGGCGAGGCGGTCTGATCAAGCTACCGAACGCTCAGAACAGCGGCGTGCCCACTAACGGGGTCGTCACTCAGGACCCGGCGCCGGGCACCCCGATCTCGTTCGACTCGCCGATCACGCTGAGCTTCGCGCAGTAGCGGCCTGCACGGCGTCGGCCACCTCGCCCTCGAGCTGCTTCACGAGCGTCTCGGCGGGTGCGGCTCCGCAGAAGCCGAGCCAGTTGGCCAGCATCCGGTGGCCGCCCTCGGTGAGGATCGACTCGGGATGGAACTGGACCCCGTGGATCGGTAGACCGGTGTGGCGCACGCCCATGATGACACCGCCCTGGGTGCGCGCTATCACCTCGAGTTCGGCGGGCACCGTGTCCGGCAGGATCGTCAGCGAGTGGTACCGCGTCGCGGTGAACGGGTCCGGAAGCCCCTGCAGCACACCGGTATTCGAGTGATACACGGTGCTGGTCTTGCCGTGCAGCAGTTCCGGCGCGCGATCGACGGTGCCACCGAACGCCACCCCGATCGCCTGGTGTCCGAGGCACACCCCCAGCAGCGGTGTGTTCGCCGCAGCGCAGGCCTTCACGAGCGGAATGGACGCCCCCGCGCGTTCCGGCGTGCCGGGGCCCGGGCTGAGCAGCACGCCGTCGAACTCCTCTGCGGCATTGGTGATATCGGCCTCGGTGGCAAGGCGGGCGTCGTCGTTACGCCAGACCTGTGCGTGCACACCGAGCTGACCCAAGTACTGGACCAGGTTGAACACGAAGCTGTCGTAGTTGTCGACCACCAAGACCTGCATCACGCCAGGTTACAGACCCCGATTTGGCTCAGTAGCCGAGTGGACCCACCGGCTTTGCGAAGCGCATCCGCACCGGGTCGCGGTGACCAACCAGATCGACCGAGGTGCGCGGCTCTTCGGTGTACCCGAGCCCAAACCTCACCACATATTGCTTGTAGAGCGTGACGTTCGGAGCCGCGGA
Source organism: uncultured Actinomycetota bacterium (assembly GCA_963848855.1). Taxonomy (GTDB): domain Bacteria; phylum Actinomycetota; class Actinomycetes; order Mycobacteriales; family Mycobacteriaceae; genus Mycobacterium. The sequence continues at coordinate 643,579 of CAWKFL010000012.1, read as the reverse complement.
CAGCGCGGCCTGCATCGCGGCCGCGTCACCGACCGCGGTGATGACGTAGGGCGGGCTGTAGGTGCGGCCGTTGAGCAGAAGCGTGTTCCCGACACACCGCGGCGCCGACGTACCGATGATCCGTTGATCCTGCACCTGGATGCCCTCGGCGCCCGCGCTCCACAGCGCGTTCAGGACGGCCTGGATGTCCTGCTGATGGACGACGAGGTCATCGGGGGAGGCGTCGCGCGGGAAACGGCCCTCAGCGTCGCGCTGGGCGTCATTGAGCGTCACGACAAGACCCGGCCCGCGCATGGGATCGAGGCCGGCGTCGACGGCCAGGCGGTTGGAGCGGTTGGTGATCGCGGCCAATGCGGCGTCGGTGCCCGGCGACCCGCCGTGATGGGTGTCGATGGTCGTCACCAACGAGTCGCGCTGTGCGGTCAACCGGTCCACGGACTGCTGCGCCTCGCGCACCAGGTCGACCAGGCGGGGGGCGTCGCTGCGCCGAATCTCGTCGCCGCCGGAGACGCCGTGGGTAGCTGCCAGAAGCAGCCCTGCGAGCAGACACACGACGGGCACACCGAACCGCCAGGCCGAACGGCGAGTGGGCTCCATTGCTCTTGTCTCCACGAATTCTTGGCTGGGGGTTGCCTGCGATACCCTGATTACATCGTCGCACCGTGTGACGCCGATTGTCCCGCGAAGGTACCCATGCCCAAGTCCAAGGTTCGCAAGAAGAACGACTTCACCATGAATCCGGTGAGCCGGACGCCGGTCAAGGTCAAGGGCGGACCGTCGAGTGTCTGGTTCGTCGTGTTGTTCTGCGGATTGATGTTGATCGGCTTGGTTTGGCTTCTCGTCTTTCAGCTAGCGTCCGGTGCGATCCCGTTCCTTGCGGAATTGGGGCCGTGGAACTACGCGATCGCCTTTGCTTTCATGATCACTGGTTTGTTGCTCACGATGCGGTGGCGGTAGTCGTATCAACGACTGATATGAATTTATCTCGGACTCCGTGCGTTACCGGTTTAGCAACCTCGCGGTCATCAGATCACACTGATGTGATTCATCCCCATTGGGGATAGCACCTGTGGATAACCTCATTAGCAACGGTAAAAGGGTGTTAATAGTCCGTGCAGCAAACTGAGTGGAGCCCCTCCACGCTCGGAATCGCAGCGTGTGGCATAGCTGGACTTGTCTTGGCTATCGCTGATGTGACCCTGATCACAGACCCGCCCGGCCGCATCCTGGTCGGGATTGCCGCAGCGGGTTTGTTTGTGTTTGCAAGCCTTTCCTGGCGCGCACGCCCAAAACTGGCAATCAGTGCAGACGGGCTAGTTAGTCGCGGATGGACTCGGACAACTGTTTTAACGCGCGCCGACATCAAGATCATTCGGATCACCGAGTTCCGCCGGATCGCGCGCACGGTGCGCCTCCTCGAGATCGACACGGCCGACGACCGGTTGTTTGTATTCACCCGATGGGATCTGGGCACGGACCCGCTGCACGTCCTCGACGCGCTTACTGCCGCGGGCTACGCCTCACCGCGAGCAGACACATAAGTCCACGCCGCACGGCGTGTCGGGGGACTTCTGCGTCTGCTCGCGGGAAGAAGTCAGGAGACGGTGATTGACTCGATCACGACGGGATCGGTCGGCCGGTCGCTGCGGTCGACGGCCGTGGTGGCGATCGCGTCCACGACCTTCTGCGAGTCGGGGTCGACGACCTCGCCGAAGATCGTGTGCTTCCGGTTCAGGTGCGGCGTCTGGCCCACCGTGATGAAGAACTGCGACCCGTTGGTGCCGGGTCCGGCATTGGCCATCGCCAGCAGGTACGGCTTGTCGAACTGGAGCTCGGGGTGGAACTCGTCGGCGAACTGGTATCCGGGGCCACCGCGGCCGGTGCCGGTCGGATCACCGCCCTGGATCATGAAACCGTCGATCACCCGATGAAAGACGGCGCCGTCATAGAACGGTCCGGACGACCCGCCCGACGCGTTCTCGGTGCTGTAGTCCTTATTGCCCTGCGCCAGTCCCACAAAGTTGGCGACCGTCTTGGGGGCGTGATTTCCGAACAATGCGATCTTGATGTCGCCGCGGTTGGTGTGAAGCGTCGCGGTCGCTGTCTGAATGGGGCTCGTCACGGGATGCCAGTGTGCCACGCCGGGTTCGGTGGCCAACCGGCCACCGCTGACTCGCGGTAAATGGCAGGCTTGAGAGCGTCTCCCCACAGGTCGCGAAAGAGGTGCGCTATGAGCCCGCAGACGGATGCCCGGTTGACCTCGAGCCAGCGGCTGAGCCGCGGCCTGAAGTACTCGGCGGTCGGCCCGATCGATGTCACCAGGGGAGCGTTGGGCATAGGCCTGCACTCGGCTCAGTCGTCGGCCACCTGGGTGGGCAATCGCTATCGCAACGGCCGGCTGCGCAGCCAGCTGACCAAGGACCTGGCCAACGCGCAGGAGGCCATCGCGGCCGAGATCGCAGCCGCGCAGGAAGTAGTCGCGAACCTGCCGCAGGCGCTGCAAGATGCCCGCAAACCACGCCGCGGCCGCAAGCCCCTTGTGCTTGCCGCGCTCGGCGTCGTCGCGCTGGCCGGGGGAGCGGCGGCGTTCTCGATCATTCGCCGCTCGTCGCAGCCCGAGCCGTCTCCGCGACCGCCCAGCGTCGACGTCTCACCCAAGCCCTAGTTCGCTGGCGGTGGTCCGCGATGGCCGTTTCTATTTTTGACCTGTTCTCGATCGGCATCGGGCCGTCAAGCTCGCACACCGTCGGGCCGATGCGCGCGGCGGGCAGGTTCGCGCGGCATCTGGAAGTCGACGGTCTGCTGCCCGACGTCACGCGCGTGCGTATCGAGCTATACGGCTCACTTGGCGCGGTGATGCTCGGGCTGGAGGGCTCCGAACCCGAGACGATCGATCCCAAGGCGGCGCGAACCCGTGTCGATGAGATCGGCACGGACAAGAAGCTGCGGCTCGCCGCTGAGCATACCGTCGACTTCGAACCCCTCCGCTGACATCGTTATGTCCTTGCAGGTCTTGGATTTTCACAGCAACGGCATGATCGTCCTGGCATACGGTGCGGGCGAGGCGACGTTGAGCCGCCCGGGTGTACTTCTCGGTCGGCGGCGGGTTTGTCGTCGCCGAAGACGAGGCCGAATCGGGGACCGTCGACGACGCAGAAGTCCCGTTCCCGTTCAACACGGCGGCCGAGCTTGTCGCGCTGGCGACCGACACCGGCTGCAGTATCGCCGAACTGATGGCCCGCAACGAAGCCGCCCTCAGCCGCGAACCCGACCCTCGGGCGGGGCTACTGCGGATCTGGTCGGCAATGCGCGAGTGCGTCGATGCCGGTTTGTCCGCGACCGGCACACTGCCGGGCAAGCTCCGTGTGCGACGCCGCGCGCGTTTGCTGGCGGAGGCGCTCAACCCCGGCGACCCGCTGTACGCGATGGACTGGCTGACGGTGTACGCGTTGGCGGTCAACGAGGAGAACGCGGGCGGCGGTCGAGTGGTGACGGCGCCTACCAACGGGGCGGCGGGCGTCATTCCCGCTGTGCTGCACTACTACTGGCGGTTCATGCCGGGCGCGACCGATGACGGCGTTGTCGATTTCTTGTTGACGGCCAGCGCCATCGGCCAGTTGTTCAAGGCGAACGCGTCGATCTCCGGTGCGGAGGTGGGCTGTCAGGGTGAGGTCGGTTCGGCGTGCTCGATGGCCGCGGCTGGACTGGCCGCCGTGCTGGGCGGGACGCCGGCGCAAGTGGAGAACGCCGCGAAGATCGGCCTCGAACACAATCTCGGGTTGACGTGTGATCCGGTCGGCGGGCTGTGCAGATCCCGTGCATCGAACGCAATGCCGTGGCGTCGGTCAAGGCGATCACCGCGGCGCGAATGGCGTTGCACGGGGACGGAACTCACTACGTCAGCCTCGACACCGCGATCAAGACGATGCGCGACACCGGCGCCGACATGAAAGAGAACTACAAGGAGACGTCACTCGGCGGCCTGGCCCTCAACGTCGTGGAGTGCTAGGGCCCGGTTGTTTCGCGTGGGCCTGGCCCACACGCGAGTAGGGGACGTGCGTGTCTGCTCCGCGACACGCCGCTTCACGTCAACATTTTGCGCACGCTCGCGAAGGATCAGGCATCTTCGGCGGTGTGTTTGATCGCTGCCAGCGTCGCGGGTATTCCGTGCTTGGCCGCTTCACTGCGTTGTGCGATTTCAGTCTCGGCTTGCGCGCCGTAGCGTTTGTGGAAGCCTTCGATGCCGGTCGGCAGGAACTTCCACGACTGGGTCAGCCGGGTGCCGCCGTTCTCGGGCTCGAACGTGAACCCCCAACGCACCCAGCCGTTGTTGACCTCCCACGCGAACTCCCGGCCCGGCTCAGCGGCGACCACCTGGCTTCGCGTCTCCCAAACGCGGTCCGGTGTCTCGTTATGTCCGGTGAACCAGGCGCCCGGTTGCGGGCCCGCACCTTCGTCCCACCGGCACTCTCGGCATACCGGACTCCATTGGCCCATCCTTGTCACGTCGGACACCAACGCGTAGAGATCGTCGGGTTTGCATGCAACGAGGATCGAGTCGGAGAACTGGAGGTCTGTCACGCCTGCCGAGTTTATGACTCGATACTGGGGGTGTTTGTGGAGCCTAGGAGAATCGAACTCCTGACATCTACCTTGCAAAGGTAGCGCTCTACCAACTGAGCTAAGGCCCCTAGTACTTAGGACGGCGAATCGGCCGCTGCGTGCCACACCTCGACGCCGTGCCGGGATCTCCAAACCGTGATGGCGACGGCCGCCGCGATCGCCGTGGCGAGCAGAAACACCAGCCTCATTGGTGTGTACCTTTCCGTGGGGCTAGGAGGACTCGAACCTCCGACCTCTTCGTTATCAGCGAAGCGCTCTAACCGCCTGAGCTATAGCCCCGTGCGCCATCCGGCCGAGCGACGAGATTACCGCAATGGTAAGCCGCCGCCCAAACTCATTCCCTATCCGCCAGCGTCACCTCGACGCCGCCGACGAGATCGGTGGTCAGGTTATAGATGAAAGCGCCGATGGTGGCCATCGCCGTCAGCAGCACAATGTTGACCAAACCGATCAACGTCGCGCCGCCGAAGATGGTGCCGCTGGACACCAACTCACCGCCGGTTTGGCCGCTGGCGCTGGTGAGCAGATCGCCGACATTGCTGTTCAGCTTGCTCCACACGCCCATGCCGCCGAGGACCAGGTACAGGAACGCGACGGCGATCATCCATACGAAGAACAGTGCGACGGACAACACCAACGACACCTTCAGTGCGCTCCACGGATCGATCCGGCGGATCTGCATGCTCGCCCGGACCGGCCCCTTGTGACGGGTGCCGACCTGGATGCGGCTCGTGGCAGCCGCCGACCGGCTCGACGACTCCTGCGTGGTGCGCTCCTGCGCCGGCTTGCGTTGTTGCGACGATCTCGGCGTGGGCCCGGACAGGTCCGGCAGCTCGCTGGCGTAGGCCTCGGACGGCCCGTGTTCGACGCGCTCGGGCGCCCGCTGCTGTGTGGTGTCCCGTTCGGGCGCCCGGGCAGGCGCTTCACGCTCGGGAGCCCGCTGTGTGTTGTCACGGTCGGGCGCCCGCGTCGTGGCCTCCGGCTCGTGGGCAGATGACGATGCCGCGCTACCGCCCGAGATGAAGCGGTTCAGCCTGGCGTCGACGCCGGGGGAGTGGCCCGTGGCAGAGCCGGTGCGTGGCTCGGACCGGTTACCCCCGCGCGTCTCGCGTGCCGCCGCCTCCTGGGTTGGCCGGTGCTGGCTGGCCGTTCGCGCCGCGGGCCCGCGCTGCCAAGGCGGGACGTCACCGGGATCGGTGACCTTTCCGGTGCGCGCCGCCGTACTGCCGGGCGATCCGCCGTCAGCCGACCCGCCGACGGAGCCGTTGGCCCCGCCGGCACCGTCACCCGCACGCGGGTAACCCGGCTCGTTCGGTGAGGTCACCTACGGCTCCTTAACGTCGTCGTGTCGGCGGTTACTCACCGACGTCGGTGTCGACCTCGTCGGTGCTGTCGCCTTCCTCCGCGTTGCGCGCAACGGCAATCAGTGTGTCGCCCTCGCCCAGGTTCATCAAGCGCACCCCCTTGGTCTGCCGTCCGGCCTTGCGCACCTGACGTGCGGCGGTCCGGATGACACCCCCACCAGAGGTGATGGCGTACAACTCTGTCTCGTCGTCGACGATCAACGCACCGACCAGACTGCCACGTTTGCGGTCGTACTGGATTGTGAGGATGCCTTTGCCGCCGCGGCCCTGGACCGTGTACTCCTCGATCGCGGTCCGCTTGGCGTAGCCGCCGGCCGTCGCGACCAGCAGATACGTACCCTCACGGACCACATTCAGCGACAGGAGCTGGTCTTCCTCGTTGAACCGCATACCCTGCACACCGGACGTGGCCCGGCCCATCGGCCGCAGCGCCTCATCGGTCGCGGAGAACCGGATCGACTGGCCCTTGGCGGACACCAGTAGCAGATCCTCCTCGGCCGAGCACAGCACCGCCCCGACCAGTTCGTCGCCGTCACGCAGGTTCACCGCGACGATGCCGCCGGAACGGTTCGAGTCGAAGTCGGTCAGCTTGGACTTCTTCACCAACCCCTTGCGGGTGGCCAGCACCAGGTACGGCGCGTCGTCATAGCCCTTGATCTGGATGACCTGGGCGATGCGCTCCTCCGGCTGGAACGCCAGGAGGTTCGCGACGTGCTGGCCGCGGGCAGTCCGCGACGCCTCCGGCAGGTCGTAGGCCTTGGCGCGATAGACCCGACCTTGCGTGGTGAAGAACAGGATCCAGTCGTGCGTCGAGCAGACGAAGAAGTGGTTGACGATGTCGTCCTGCTTGAGGCCGGCGCCCTGCACGCCTTTCCCGCCGCGCTTCTGGCTGCGGTAGAGGTCGGACTTCGTCCGCTTGGCATAGCCGGTCTCGGTGATCGTGACGACCACCTCTTCGCGCGCGATCAGGTCCTCGTCGTTCACGTCGCCATCGGCGGCGATGATCCGGGTGCGCCGATCGTCTCCGTACTTGTCGACGATCTCCTTGAGCTCGTCGCGCACAATTGCGCGCTGCCGCTCGGGCTTGGCCAGGATGTCCTCGAGGTCGGCGATCTCGGCCTCGATCTTGGCCAGGTCGTCGACGATGCGCTGCCGTTCCAGGGCGGCCAGGCGGCGCAACTGCATGTCCAGGATCGCCTGCGCCTGGATCTCGTCGATGTCGAGCAGCTCGATCAGGCCTTGGCGGGCAACGTCGACGGTCTCCGATGCGCGGATCAACGCGATGACCTCGTCGAGCGCGTCGAGGGCCTTGACCAGACCGCGCAGAATGTGGGCCCGCTCGTTGGCCTTGCGCAGTCGGTAGGTCGTGCGTCGGACGATGACGTCGAGCTGATGGTTGACGTAGTGCCGGATCAGCTGGTCGAGACGCAACGTGCGGGGCACGCCGTCGACGATGGACAGCATGTTGGCGCCGAAGCTGGTCTGCAGCTGGGTGTGCTTGTAGAGGTTGTTCAGCACCACCTTGGCCACGGCGTCGCGCTTGAGCTCGACCACGATCCGCAGGCCGACACGGTCACTGCTCTGGTCTTCGATGTTGGAGATGCCGGCCAGCTTGCCGTCGCGCACCTGCTCGGCGATCGATGTGATGAAGTTGTCGTGGTTGACCTGGTACGGCAATTCGGTGATGACGATGCCGGTCCGACCGCGGCTGTCCTCTTCGATTTCGCACACGCCGCGCATCCGGATCGAGCCGCGTCCGGTCGTATACGTGTCATGGATGCCCTGGGAGCCGACGATCAGGCCGTGGGTAGGGAAGTCCGGGCCTTTGACGTACCCCGTGACCGCGGACAGCGTGGCTTCCTCGTCGGCCTCGTGGTTCTCCAGGCACCAGTACACGGCATCCGCGAGCTCGCGCAGGTTGTGCGGCGGCATGTTGGTGGCCATGCCGACGGCGATGCCGCCTGACCCGTTGGCGAGCAGATTGGGGAACCGGCTCGGCAGAACCGTCGGCTCCTGCACACGCCCGTCGTAGTTCGGGATGAAATCGACTGTCTCCTCGTCGATTTCACGCAGCATCTCCATGGCAAGGGGGGTGAGGCGCGCTTCCGTGTACCGCATGGCGGCCGGCGGGTCGTTACCCGGCGAGCCGAAGTTGCCCTGGCCGTCGACGAGCGGGTAGCGCAATGACCACGGCTGGGCCATGCGGACCAGGGTGTCGTAGATCGACGCGTCACCGTGTGGGTGATAGTTACCCATCGTCTCCGCAACGGAGCGTGCGGATTTCGCGTGTCCGCGGTCAGGCCGGAATCCGGAGTCGAACATCGCGTAGAGCACCCGGCGGTGCACAGGCTTGAGGCCGTCGCGGACCTCGGGTAGCGCGCGCCCGACGATGACGCTCATCGCATAATCGATGTAGCTGCGCTGCATCTCCTGCTGAATGTCAACCGGCTCGATGCGATCTCCAGCTTCGTCGCCAGGCGGCAACGTGGTATCAGTCATGTAAATAGAGTCCTAGTCTTTAAACATCCAGGAAGCGAACGTCTTTGGCGTTACGGGTGATGAAACTGCGGCGAGCCTCCACGTCCTCGCCCATCAGGATCGAGAACAGCTCATCGGCCGCCGCCGCATCGTCCAGCGTGATCTGGCGTAGCACCCGGACCGACGGGTCCATCGTGGTCTCCCACAGTTCCTTGGCATCCATCTCGCCGAGACCCTTGTACCGTTGGATGCCATCTTCGACGTTGATCTTCTTGCCGGCCGCGCGTCCGGTCTCGAGCAGGCCGTCGCGCTCGCGATCGGAATATGCGAATTCCGGCTCGCTGCGCTGCCACTTCAGCTTGTACAGGGGCGGCTGTGCCAGAAACACGTGCCCGTTCTCGATCAACGGCTTCATGAACCGGAACAGCAGCGTCAACAACAGCGTCGAGATGTGCTGGCCGTCGACGTCGGCGTCGGCCATCAGCACGATCTTGTGATACCGCAGCTTGGCGATGTCGAACTCGTCGTGAATGCCGGTGCCCAACGCGGTGATGATGGCCTGGACTTCGGTGTTCTTCAACACCCGATCGATGCGGGCCTTCTCGACGTTGATGATCTTGCCGCGCAGCGGCAGGATCGCCTGGAACATCGAGTCGCGGCCACTCTTGGCCGAGCCGCCTGCCGAATCGCCCTCCACCACATACAGTTCCGACTTGCGCGGGTCGGTGGACCGGCAGTCCGCCAGCTTGCCCGGCAGACCGCCGATGTCGGTTGCGCTCTTGCGCCGCACCAACTCGCGAGCCTTGCGGGCCGCGATGCGCGCCTGCGCCGACGAAACTGCCTTGTTCACCACGGTTTTCGCCTCAGCGGGGTTGGCCTCGAACCAGTGCCCCAGCTGCTCGTTGCAGATTCGCTGCACGAACGACTTCACCTCGGTGTTGCCGAGCTTGGTCTTCGTCTGGCCCTCGAACTGCGGCTCGGACACCTTCACAGAGATGACCGCCGCCAAGCCCTCGCGGATGTCGTCGCCGGTGAGGTTCGGATCCTTTTCCTTGAGGAGCTTCTTGTCCTTGGCGTACTTGTTCACCACGCTGGTCAGCGCGGCGCGGAAGCCCTCTTCGTGGGTACCGCCTTCGTGCGTGTTGATCGTGTTGGCGAAGGTGTGCACGGACTCCGAATAGCCGGCGTTCCACTGCATCGCGATCTCGACCTCATGGCCTTCGCCCTTGCCTGCGAAGTCGACGATGCTCTGATGGATCGGCGTCTTGGTCCTGTTGATGTGCTTGACGTAATCGACCAGCCCGCCGGGGTAATGGAAGGTGCGGTTCTTTGTCTTGTGCGGCGCCGCGGCCTCTGCGGCCTTCTCGTCCGCCGACTTCGGTGCCTCGGCGGTGTCGCTGACGACCTCGTCGACCACTTCCTCGGCCCTGACGCGTTCGTCAGACAGCGTGATGGTCAGCCCCTTGTTGAGGAACGCCATCTCCTGCAGCCGCCGCGCCACGGTCTCGAAGTCGTAGTTCGTGGTCTCGAAGATGTTCGGATCCGCCCAGAACCGAACGGTGGTTCCCGTCTTCTTCGTCGCGTCGCCCTGCTTCAAAGTGCCGGGCAGCGCGTGGTCGTAGAACTGGAACCACTCGTGGCCGTCGCGCGAGATATCCACCTCCAGCCTGGTGGACAGCGCGTTGACGACGGATACGCCGACGCCGTGCAGGCCGCCACTGACGTTGTAGCCACTGTTCTCGCCGCCGAACTTGCCGCCGGCGTGCAACTGGGTCATCACGACGTCGACCGTTGGCGCACCGGTGGAGTGCCTCTCGACGGGGATGCCGCGTCCGTCGTCACGGACTTCGACACCGCCGTCTTCGAGGATGCGAACATCCACTTTGGTGGCGTAACCGGCCATCGCCTCATCCACGGCGTTATCGACGACCTCCCACACGAGGTGGTGCAGACCGCGCTCGCCGGTGGAGCCGATATACATGCCAGGTCGTTTGCGGACCGCCTCCAATCCTTCGAGTACGGTGATGGCGTCGGCGCCGTAGGTCTTTTCGGCTTTCTTCTTCGCAGCAGCCACGGGCGGAAGCGTCTCCTTGGGGGGTCGCAGCGGCGGTTGTCGGTTACCGCCGGCAAGTCATGCGATCAGTCTACCGTCCGACGGCGACAGGACCGACTCTGAGGCGGCGTTTCTACACACCTAATCAAGCCGTGCGGCCAATATTTCGAACAAAGATAGGTCTTGACGCTAAGGAAAGTGCGCCGCAGCGTTGTGGTGGCTCTCAGACAAGTACCAAATGCGCCGCTATCCGTACGTGTCGCGCGGTCCCCGACCCGCGATGTGATATCGGCCCTTGCGCCACGACGGACCAACAGGACCGACGATTTTCAGCGAGGTGACGACCCCGTCACCCACCGCCGCGGCGATCTTGGCGAGAAGTTGCGCCTGCACCATCCGTAACTGCGTGGCCCACGCCGTCGACTCGGCCGAGACCGTGAGCACACCGTCTGTCAGTGACGTCGGCATGGCGTGCGCGGCGATCTGTTCGCCGACGAGCCCCGACCATCGACCGAACACCGATCCCTCGGCAACCCGACCAGACCAACCCCGGTTTCGGGCCACGTCGCGCGTCGCCGAGCCAAGTGGTTGGGGATCTCTCGAATCGGGAGCGGGGCCCGACCATCTGCGCCTGCTCGTGCCCGCGACCCGCCGTGGCGCCGGCGACCCCCGGCCGCGGCCGACGTCCTTTCCCTGGGTGCGCGCCGCGCCGCGCGCCTCTTCGAGCGTCCGCCGAACCAGGTCCATACCGGCCATGCCGCCGAGGTGTGCGGGTGGCCCAGTGTTCGTGTCGTCATCGTCGGTCATGCCTGTACCTCCGAAATCCGGCCCGCATCGTCGTCGCGCATGACGATCTCTATCCGGCGCGCATCCCAGTCGGCGGGGATGTCTTCGTGCACGGCCGCGGTCACCAAGACCTGCTCCGCCGATTCGGCGACACCGGCCAACGCACGGCGTCGCACGGAGTCCAGTTCGGCGAACACATCGTCGAGGAGAAGCACCGGGTCGCCTCCGTCCGCACGCAACAACTCGTAAGCCGCCAGCCGCAAGGCCAGCGCCATCGACCACGATTCACCATGGCTGGCAAAGCCTTTCGCGATGTGATCGCCGAGGCGCAACTCGAGGTCGTCGCGGTGCGGACCGACCAGACAGACCCCGCGCTCGAGTTCGGCGTCGCGGCTTCTGGCCAACCCATCGAGCAGCGCGGCTTCGAACAACTCGACATCGTCGGTACCCGCGGCGGCCTCGTTCTCGACGACGTCCACCGCGCTGCGGTAGCGGATCGATGCGGGCCGCGACGCCGGCGCCAACAGTTGGTAGGCCTTTTCCACCTCGGGCGCGAGTTGGTTGATCAACTCGACGCGGGCGCCGATCAACTGCGCGCCATGCGCCGCGAGGTGACCGTCCCACACGTCCAGCGTGTCCAGCACCCCTTGGTCTCCGCGGTAGCGTGCGCCCGCCGCGGATTTCAACAGCGCCGTGCGCTGCCGCAGCACCTTGTCATAGTCGGCCCGCACCGCGGCGATGCGCGGACGCCGCGTTGTCGCGAGTTCATCGAGGTAGCGGCGCCGTTCGCTCGGGTCGCCGCGGACCAGCGCGAGATCCTCCGGCGCGAACAACACCGCGCGCAGCGCGCCGAGAATTTCGCGAGCGGCACGGACGGGGGAGCGGTTCAACCGCGCCTTGTTGGCACGCCCCGCGTTGATCTCCAGGTCCACCGCCAGCTCGCGACCGTCGTTGACGATGATCGTCGAGACGACGGCGCGCTCGGCTCCTATCCGGATTAACGGTGCGTCGGTGGCTACCCGGTGTGAACCGAGCGTCGACGAATACCACAACGCCTCAACAAGATTCGTCTTGCCGATTCCGTTCTGGCCGACGAAGACCGTGCGCCCCGGTTCGAGGTCCAGCTCGACCCGCGGCCACGATCGGAAGTCGGTCAATCCGAAGCGGCGGACATACAACTTAACTACCCAGACTCACTGATCCGCTTGACGGCGTGCCCACCGAATTGATTGCGCAGCGCCGCCACCGCCTTCATCGTCGGCGACTCGTCTTGGCGCGACAGGAACCTCGCGAACAGCGACGCCGCGATACCGGGGACGGGGACGCGCAGCCGGATCGCTTCTTCCACCGTCCACCGGCCTTCACCCGAATCGTCGGTGTAGCCGCTGATCTGTTCGAACTCAGGGTCTTCCTTCAGTGCCCTCGCCAACAGCTGCTGCAACCACGACCGCACCACAGTGCCGTTGGTCCATGCCTGGTAGACAGCCTGCGGATCCTTGATGAGTTCTTCGGCAGCGAGCATTTCGTAGCCCTCGGCATAAGCGGTCATCAAGGCGTACTCGACGCCGTTGTGCACCATCTTCGCGAAATGACCGGCACCGACGGCCCCAGCGTGAACGAATCCGTCCTCCCGCGGCCCCGGCGGACGCAACGTGTCGAAGATCGGCATCGCCCGTTCCACGTCGGCATCGCTGCCACCGACCATCAGACCGTAACCCTCTTTGAGCCCCCAGATGCCGCCCGAAACACCCGCGTCGATGTAGGCGATTCCCTTGTCGCCGAGCAGTCTCGCGTGCGGGCCGTCCTCGGTGAATCGCGAGTTGCCGCCGTCGATCAGCAGATCACCTGCGCTCAGCTCACCGGCCAGCGTGGCGATCGTGTCGTGGGTGATCTGTCCCGACGGCACCATCACCCACACCACGCGCGGCGATTTCAGCGCCTCGGCGAGCGCGCCCAGCGTCGGAACATCGGTGACTTCGGGCCGCGGGTCGTAGCCGATCACGTCGTGACCGCCGTCACGGAGGCGTTCCCGCATGTTGAAACCCATTTTGCCCAGGCCGACGAGACCCAATTGCATGTGCGCGCCTCTTTCGTGGCGGTAGTGCCGGTCAGCCCGGAAGGCGCACCGGCATCAGCAGATAGACGTAATCGGTCTGTGCGGCGGGGAACGGACCCGTCGCACCGACACCACCATCATCTTCACCTGCCGGACGCAACACCGCGGGACGACTGGGTGTCGTGAAACCAAACGCCACTCGCTCCGAATGCAGTGAACCCAAGCCGTCGGTCAGATACGTCGGGTTGAACGCGATGGTCAGCGGGTCACCGGAGAATTCGACAGGAAGATCCTCCTCGGCCCTGCCGACGTCGTCAGCCCCAGCCGACAGCCGCAACACATCGTCTGCGAATTCCATCCGCACCTGTGCACCCCGGTCGGCGACCAGGGCGACACGCTTGATCGCCTCGGTCAGCTCCGCAACTCCGATGGTTGCGACGGCCGTGTGTTCGGCGGGTAGCAGCTGACGGAACTTCGGGAACTCGGCGTCCAACAGGCGCGTGGTGCTGCGCTTGCCTTGACTGCGAATACCGAGCAGTCCCTCCTTGCCGACGGCTGAACCCGCGCCCAATGCCAGATGAACCTCTGCACCGTCGGCTCCGGCCTTGGCCGCCTCGGACAACGTCTTCGCAGGCACCAGCACCGCCGCTTCGATGCCGGCGGAATCCGTGGACCACGTCAACTCGCGCACCGCGAGCCGGAACCGGTCGGTGGCCGCCAAAACGACTTTCTCGCCTGCGATTTCAACGCGAATGCCGGTGAGCATCGGCAGCGTGTCGTCACGGCCTGCCGCGACCGCCACCTGTCCGATCGCCTCGGCGAAGAGTTCGGAGGGGACCACACCCGTTTCATCGGGCAGCGTCGGAAGCGTGGGATAGTCCTCGACCGCCATCGTGGGCAGCGAGAACCGCGAACTGCCGCACGTCAGCGACACCCGGGTGCCTTCGACGCTGACATCGACCGGCTTGGCCGGCAACGCCCTGGTGATGTCGGACAACAACCGGCCGGACACTAAAACACTTCCAGGAGAAGCGATCTCGGCTGCGACCTGAACTTCGGCCGACACTTCGTAGTCGAATCCAGAAATTGTCAGGCCCTCATCGGATCCGGTCAACAGCACACCGGCGAGGACGGGGACCGTCGGCCGGGTGGGCAGGTTTCTGGCAACCCAGGCCACGGCGTCGGCGAAGTCTTCGCGTACAAGGCGGAACTTCAAATCGGTGAGACCAACCGTTGTCGTCGCCACGTCCATAGCGTCCCTTCGATCAACACCACAACAAGCTCTAACCAGCAATTTTTCGGTGTCTTACCACGCGTGCATGCGGTGGGTCGGGACGACCGTAACGGCTGTCGAAGTCCCACCGTAGAGCCTTCGGCCCCAACTTGAAAGCTAATCGAGGGGGCTGACACCGACGGCTAACGAGCCGCTTTGTGGTCCACGGTTCGATGTGTCCCCAACGCGCTTCTTCTGAGAAGAACCTTCAGAGATATACGAGCAACAGTATTAGGGGCTGTGGAGATTGGGGATGGAGCCAAGTCGGTGCAGCGTGTCAGGCGTGGCGATCTGTGAGTGGATTGTGGATAGTTCATCTTCGGGCCGCGGCAAGCTGTGGACGTCGGCGGTGTTGTGTAACAAACGGCAAGTGGTTCTGGGGTAAACCTCAAGTTGTCCACACGCATACTCACAGTGTGTGGATGTGACTCGTGAGACGTCAGATGCCAAAGTTTTTTGAAGAATTTTTGGGATACCCCGGCAGCCGCGGCCCGAAACTCGTTCGTGGCGGGCGCGGTCGGTGAAGACAGAACGGCTTCAGCGCTTGGAGCGCTGGCGGATTCGAGTCGTCAATTCCTTGACGTGATCGAACACCTCGCGGCGTTCCGCCATCTCGCCGCGGATCTTTTTCTCCGCATACATGACCGTGGTGTGGTCGCGACCGAATGCCTGTCCGATCTTGGGCAGGGAGAGATCAGTGAGTTCACGGCACAGGTACATGGCGATCTGGCGGGACTGGGCCAGCGCTCGGGTCTTGCCCGGCCCACGCAACTCCTCGACGGTGGTTTCGAAATACTCGGCGGTGGCCGCCATGATCGCCGCGGCGCTGATCTGCATCGTGGTGGCATCGGCGATCAGATCGCGAAGCACGATCTCGGCCAACGACTTGTCGATCGGCGTCTTGTTCAAGGATGCGAACGCGGTGACACGAATGAGCGCGCCTTCGAGTTCGCGTATGTTGCGCTCGATGCTGCTGGCGATTAGCTCGAGGACGTCGTCAGGAACGTCGAGCCGATCCATCTGCGCCTTCTTGCGAAGGATCGCGATGCGCGTCTCGAGCTCGGGTGGTTGAACGTCGGTGATTAATCCCCACTCGAACCGCGTGCGGAGGCGGTCTTCGAGGGTGGCCAGCTGCTTGGGCGGCCGGTCAGAGGAGATGACGATCTGCTTGTTGGCGTTGTGCAGCGTGTTGAAGGTGTGGAAGAACTCCTCCTGGATGCCTTCCTTGCCCTCGATGAACTGGATGTCGTCGACGAGCAGCACGTCGATGTCGCGGTAGCTGCGCTTGAACGAGGCCTTGCGGTCGTCGCGCAAGGAGTTGATGAAGTCGTTGGTGAACTCTTCGGTGGAGACGTACTTGACCCGCATGCCCGGGAACAATCGTTGGGCGTAGTTGCCGGCCGCGTGCAAAAGGTGCGTCTTGCCGAGTCCGGATTCACCCCAGATGAAGAGTGGGTTGTAGGCCCGGGCGGGTGCCTCAGCAATCGCGAGGGTCGCGGCGTGAGCGAACCTGTTCGAAGCACCGATGACGAAGGTGTCGAAGGTGTAGCGACGGTTCAGGTTGACCGCGGTCGCCTCATCGACAGACGGATTCTGAGGCCGGTGGGAGAAGTACGACGGCCAACTTTCCTCCGCGCTTGCGAGAGCTTCGGAGTCCTCGTCGACTTCGTCGGGGTCCGTCGCGGTCCCCGCGGCAGCGAAACCATTCAGCGCCTCGTCAGCATCCTCGGGACTGGGTGCAGCGATTCTCACGCCGAGTTCGACGCGCTGACCGAGCTGCCGGCTCAACGCCGAGATGATCGGTTCGCGGAGGTGGCGCTCGATCTCGTTCTGCACAAACGGCGTCGGCACCGACAGCAAAGCAAAGCCCTCGGTGATGACAAGCGGTTTGACCAGCTTCAACCAGGCCCTTTGCTGGGGCGTGAGACTCGGCCGGGAAGAGTCCCCGTTGATCGTCCCAGTGGGGTGGATGTCGCCGTTGAGTTCGGCGACGACATTGTTCCAGACCGCGACGAAGGGTGGGTCGGGGTCAGCTGTCAATGACGAGTACCCCCTCGAGGTCGCCCCAGGGACGGCCGAAGGAACGATGACGAACTGTCCACATAGTTATCCACAGGTTGTGGACACAGGACAGCCGCCGTCGCTCTGTTGTCTACCGGCGGGAACGCCACGGGCCTGGGCTCGTCACAGTGATGATTCGTACTGTGGGCTCGCGGCTGGTTGGACATCCCCACTTCGTTGTCTGTCGCCAATTCGTTATCGAATCGGCATTGGCAGAAGCTAACAGTTTTCTCTGCGAGTGCCAACCGTTCTGCAACATTCGTAGCGGCTGGATTTGCGGGCCCTGGGAGGGCGTGACGGCTGTGACTCATGTCAACCATTTCAACGTCGCGGAGCGAGGTTTGACCCAGCGAAATCTCGTCAGTACCCTCGAACAGTCGCCCGTACGTGGCGATACGGCTGCGACCCGGGAGCTACGGGAGACCGCGCCGGCTAGCAAGCAAGACGGACGAGCTTACCAACGGCAATCGCGTCCCACCGGTATGAGCATGCATCAGGGTGGGTTGCGGGTGCCAAACGCAACGAGGAGTGACAGCCGTGGCCAAGGGCAAGCGGACCTTTCAGCCCAACAACCGTCGTCGTGCACGGGTGCATGGGTTCCGGCTGCGGATGCGGACCCGCGCCGGTAGGGCAATCGTGTCCAGTCGGCGCCGCAAGGGTCGCGGTTCGCTGACTGCGTAGATTCGACGCAGGATCTAGCGCGGTGCTTCCGGCGCGCTACCGGATGACGCGATCGACGGAATTCGGTGCGACGGTCAGTCAAGGGGTGCGGGCGGTGCAGCCCGACCTTGTCGTGCACGCACTGCGCTCCCACGACGGCGATGAGGGCGGACCGAGGATCGGGCTAGTCGTCTCGAAGTCTGTTGGCAGCGCGGTGCAGCGGCACCGGGTGGCCCGTCGGCTCCGTCACGTGGCACGCACCGTCTTCGACGAACTGGATCCGGGCGATCGAATCGTGATCCGGGCGCTGCCCAGCAGTCGTCACGCAATATCGGCGCGGCTCGAACAAGAGCTTCGGACGGCGCTGCGCCGGAGCCGCCCGCGAGGCGAGGCACGACAGTGAGCGGGTCGGGGGGTTCAGTCGGTTCCAGGGCCGCACGGGGCGTGATCTTTCTCGTTCAGCTTTACCGCCACACCATTTCGCCACTGCGGTTGCCCACCTGTCGGTTCACGCCGACGTGTAGTCAGTACGCGGTGGAAGCGCTGAGCGAGTACGGGCTGATTCGCGGCGGCTGGCTGGCGATGGTGCGGCTGTTGAAATGTGGTCCGTGGCATCGGGGAGGATGGGACCCGATACCGGAACGGCGCGGCAACTCGCGCGGTCCGCTACGTGAGGGCGCACAAGCCGCAGACGATCTCAGGGAGACGCGTGTTTAACTGGTTCAGCCTCGACGTCATCTACTACCCGGTGTCGGCGATCATGTGGGTCTGGTACAAGGCTTTCGGCTTTGTCCTTGGCCCGTCGAACTTCTTCGCGTGGGCACTGGCGGTGATGTTCCTCGTCTTCACGCTTCGCGCGATCTTGTACAAACCGTTCGTGCGGCAGATCCGCACTACCCGGCAGATGCAGGAACTGCAGCCACAGATCAAGGCGCTGCAGAAGAAGTACGGCAAGGACCGCCAGCGGATGGCGCTGGAGATGCAGAAGCTTCAGCGCGAGCACGGGTTCAACCCGATTCTCGGCTGTCTGCCGATGCTGGCCCAAGTACCGGTGTTCCTCGGGCTGTATCACGTGCTGCGGTCGTTTAACCGGACGCAGGGTGGGTTCGGCCAGCCGCAGCTTTCCCCGGAGCTGAACAGGTCGCTGGGCAACTACGTGTTCAGTGCGACCGATGTCGGGCACTTTCTGGATGCGAACCTGTTCGGTGCGCCGATCGGCGCGACGATGGTTCAGACAACGGGCATCGGTGCGTTCACCGAATTCTACCGGCCCGCGGTGATTGCCGTCGGGGTGCCGTTGATGATCGCGGCCGGAATCGCGACGTACTTCAACAGCCGGGCGTCGGTGGCGCGGCAGAGCCCGGAGGCCGCGGCCAACCCGCAGACCGCGATGATGAACCGGCTGGCGCTGTACGTGTTTCCGATCGGCGTGGTGGTCGGCGGCCCGTTCCTGCCGCTCGCCATCATCGTTTACTGGCTATCCAACAACGTCTGGACGTTCGGTCAGCAGCACTATGTGTTCAGCAAGATCGAAAAAGAAGAAGAGGCGAAGAAGGTCGAGGCCCAACAGCGGCGTGCGGCGAACGCCCCAGCACCCGGCGCCAAGCCGAAGCGCGGGTCCAAGACCCAGCCCGTCACCGACGAGCCCGCGACCGACAGCACCGACGGTGTGGTCGATGACGTCGAGTCGACGGCGACCGAGTTGGGCACCGATGGCGATTCGAGCGATTCGAGCGCGAGGAAGCCCAACGCGGGCAGTGGGCCGCGGCCCGGGGCGACACCGCGCCCGGGCGCGCGACCCAAGAAACGGAAACGTTGACCGGAGCAATACCGGGGATGAAAGAGAGACGGATATGACGGACGCGGATACGACCGAACGTAGCGAGGACCTGTCGGAGGACGAGAACGAAAACACCACAACGGAAACCCGCAGCGGAGAGGACCTCGAGGAGCGCCTCGTTGCCGAGGGCGAGATCGCAGGCGACTACCTCGAGGAGTTGCTGGATCTGCTGGACTTCGACGGGGACATCGATCTCGATGTGGAGGGAGACCGGGCGGTCGTCAGCATCGATGGCGGCGGGGACCTGTCCAAGTTGGTGGGCCGTAAGGGTGAGGTGCTCGATGCGCTCCAGGAGCTGACGCGACTGGCCGTGCATCAGAAGACGGGCGAGCGGAGCCGGCTGATGCTCGACATCGCGCGGTGGCGTCGGCATCGGCGCGACGAGCTGGCGGCACTGGGGGACATGGTGGCTCGCCGAGTGCTCGAGACGGGCGATCGCGAGGAGCTCGCGCCGATGACGCCGTTCGAGCGAAAGATCGTCCACGACGCAGTGGCCGCCGTTGATGGCGTGCACAGCGAGAGCGAGGGCGTCGAACCGTCGCGTCGCGTCGTCGTGTCGATCGACTGACGTAAAGAGTTACAACGGTGTAGTTCCCGGCGTGCCGCACTTTTCCGGCCCGAGAGATCCCGAGGGATGTTTCACGTGAAACATGTGGAGGTGTCCGCGGCGCCGGGAGCCGCCGACGTCCTCTTCGGACCCGCCATCCAAAGCGCCCGCCGTTACGCGGAGATCCTCGCCGGGGCGGGCGTGGAGCGAGGACTGCTGGGACCCCGTGAAGTCGACCGGCTGTGGGACCGGCACCTCTTGAATAGCGCTGCGGTGGCCGAGTTGCTCAATGACGGAGAGCGAGTGGCCGACATCGGTAGTGGAGCGGGCCTGCCCGGGATACCGTTGGCACTGACCCGGCCCGACCTTCGGCTGACGCTCATCGAACCCCTGCTCCGCCGTTGCGATTTCCTGCGCGAGGTGATCGACGAGCTCGGTCTCGACGTGACCGTCGTCCGGGGGCGGGCCGAGGATTCATCCGTTCGACAACAGGTGGGGGAGATGGATGCGGTTGTCTCGAGGGCGGTGGCTTCATTGGACAAGCTGACCAAGTGGAGCATGCCTCTGCTGAGGGTCGACGGGCGGATGCTGGCCATCAAGGGGGAACGTGCCGCGAACGAGATTGCTGAGCACCGGCGTGTGATGGCCTCGCTCGGTGCGGTCGATGAAAGGGTGATGAGATGTGGCGCGAACTTGTTGAATCCGCCCGTCACCGTGGTCGTCGCGCGTCGCGGGAAGCCGAAACAAGGATCGAGCCGGCCGGCACGAATGGGGAGGCGAAGCAAGTGAGCCCGACATCGGAAGGTGGTGCGCCCGTGGCGGAGGAAGCGATTGACGGGGGAGCTGGCATCGCCGCGCCGGAGTCCGACGATGTTTCACGTGAAACATGGGACGGCGCCGCGACCGAGACATGGGACGACCCAGCCGTCTTGGACACCCCGATCGGAGCGGAGGCCGAGCGCGCCGTCCGGTTGATGCACGGCGCCCAGGGGCACCTGCCCCCGCCGTCCCGGCAGCGTGTCTTCACCATCGCCAATCAGAAGGGTGGCGTCGGCAAGACGACCACCGCGGTGAACGTCGCGGCCGCCCTGGCGCTCCAGGGGCTCAGCGTTCTGGTGATCGACCTCGACCCGCAGGGCAACGCGAGTACCGCGCTCGGCATCGAGCACCGCCCGGGCACGCCGTCCTCGTATGAGGTTCTGATCGGTGAGATCCCCCTGCAGACTGCCCTGCAGCGCAGCCCGCACAGCGAGCGCCTGTTCTGTGTACCGGCGACCATCGACCTCGCCGGTGCGGAGATCGAGTTGGTCAGTATGGTGGCCCGCGAAGGCAGGCTGCGTTCGGCGCTCGCCGGTCTGAAGGACTACGACTTCGACTACGTCTTCATCGACTGCCCGCCGTCGCTCGGACTGCTCACTATCAACGCGCTCGTCGCCGCGCCCGAGGTGCTCATCCCGATCCAATGCGAGTACTACGCGCTCGAGGGGGTGGGGCAGCTGCTCCGCAACATCGAGATGGTCAAGTCGCACCTCAACCCGGAGCTGAACGTCTCGACCGTGATCCTCACGATGTACGACGGCCGCACCCGCCTGGCCGACCAAGTTGCCGAGGACGTGCGGTCACACTTCGGCGAGAAAGTACTGCGGACCGTTATCCCTCGAAGCGTCAAGGTTTCCGAGGCGCCCGGCTACGGGATGACGATCCTCGACTACGACCCCGGGTCCCGCGGCGCGCTGAGCTATCTCGACGCCAGCCGCGAGATCGCCGAACGAGGACATGGCCAGAAGCGATGACCGGTTGCGCGAAGAGGAGAATCTGATGACCCAGCCGAAAGCCAAGCGAAGCGGCCTCGGCCGCGGTTTGGCGTCCCTCATCCCGACCGGCCCGGCCGACGGGGAACCGTCGTCCATCGGACCGCGCATGGGCGATGCGGCGACCGACGTCATCTTCGGCGGCGCGCCCGCCCCCGAGACCAACGGGATGGGCGCCGTCTACCGCGAGATCGATCCAGCCACGATCGAGCCCAACCCGCGCCAGCCGCGCCAGGCGTTCGACGAGGAGTCACTAGCAGAGCTCGTCCACTCCATCCGTGAGTTCGGGCTCATGCAACCTATCGTGGTGCGGGCGGTTCCGGCGGCAGGTGCCGACGCGCCCCGCTACCAGCTCGTCATGGGGGAGCGGCGATGGCGTGCCGCCCAGCAGGCCGGCATCGCCACCATCCCGGCCATCGTCCGCGAGACCGCAGACGACAGCATGCTGCGCGACGCCCTGCTGGAGAACATCCACCGCGTGCAGTTGAACCCGTTGGAAGAAGCGGCCGCGTATCAGCAGCTGCTCGACGAGTTCGAGGTCACCCACGATGAACTCGCCGCACGCATCGGCCGATCACGGCCACTCATCACCAACATGATCCGGCTGCTGCGTCTACCAATCGCGGTGCAGCGGCGGGTGGCCGCAGGCGTGCTGTCGGCCGGGCACGCGCGGGCACTGCTTTCCCTCGAGGGCGGTCCCGAGCGGCAGGAGGAACTCGCGGCGCGCATCGTCGCCGAGGGACTGTCCGTGCGGGCCACCGAAGAGGCCGTCACGTTGGCGAACCGCGACGGCGAAGCTGGCCCGTCGGCGCCGCGCCGCAAGCCGATCCACATGCCGGGGCTGCAAGACGTTGCTGAACGGCTGTCGACCGCGTTCGACACGCGGGTCACCGTCAGTCTCGGCAAACGCAAGGGCAAGATCGTGGTGGAGTTCGGGTCCGTCGAGGACCTACAACGAATTGTCGACTTGATGAGCGAAACCAAACCGTGACCTACGACCCACGGTAATTACGTCACTGTGACACATAACCGCCCAGCCACTTCGGCTGCGGGCTGTCCCGAAGGAAATTGCATGTGTAGCAATAGGTTTCGCTTCGAGTGCTGCGACCGATGACCGAACGGCGCGAAAACGGGCCTTCCGAGTCGCGTCCTTCTATTCTGGAGTGGCAGCCGCGCACATCGGCGCGGCATAGGACCGGGGGAGTTTAGTGGCAGCGCGAATCACGCCTCTGCGACTCGAGGCTTTCGAGGCGCTGCCCAAGCACGCACGCCGATGCGTGTACTGGGAGGTCGATCCCGCGACGCTGCCCGCCGACGAGCACCTCTCCGACCCCGAGTTCGAGAAGGAAGCCTGGCTTTCGATGGTGATGCTCGAGTGGGGGTCGTGCGGACAGCTCGCGGTGCAGTGCCGCGATGCCGACGTGATCCCCGACGCCGACGACGATCCGTCGAGTCTGCTGGGAGCGGGGGATGACCCGTGTCTTGGCTATGCCTTCTACGCACCGCCGCGAACGGTGCCGCGGGCGCGGGCGTTTCCCACCGGGCCGGTCAGCGCCGACGCCGTACTGCTCACCTCGCTGGGCGTCGAGTCGGGACACGCTGCGGACGGACTTCCGCGCAGTCTGATCGCGGCGGTGGTCGGGGACCTGGTTCGCCGCGGTGTGCGCGCACTCGAAGCGTTCGGCCACACCGCCGAAGTGGCCGAGCTGGCGGATCCGCGCAGCGTGACACCGGAACTGCGACGGGTCGTCGAGGTGCTCGGCGACTGCTCCGTCGAGCAGTGCGTGCTCGACGCCGACCTACTTCAGGATGCGGGTTTCGTCGTGGTGACGCACCACCGGTACTTCCCGCGGCTAAGGCTCGAGCTCGAGCAGGGACTGGGCTGGAAGGCCGGCGTCGAGGCGGCGTTGGAGCGGCTTCTGGAATCCGCGCAGCTGCAACAACCGGTCGGTGCGGGAGCGGGTCCCTGCATCTGATCCGCGATGAGTGACTATCTACTGGTCCACGGCTCGTTCAACGGTGGCTGGTTGTGGGACCTCGTGGCCGAGCGGTTGGTGAAGGCCGGTCACCGGGTACGAGTCGCGGATCAACTGCCGAGCGCGGGTGCGGACCCTGGCGCCCCCGGCGATCTCACCGCCGACGTCGAGTATGTGCGGCGAACGCTCGAGACGGTAGACGGACCAGTGGTGCTGGTTGGGCATTCCTACGGCGGGATGGTGATCACCGAATTCGCCGACGATCCGCGGATTCGGCACAGCGTGTATCTCGCGGCCCTTTGGCCAGACCGGGGACAGTCGGCACTGAATCTGATGGGGGAGACGTTGCCGAAGGTCTTTGTCCGCCGCGACGACGGCGCCCTGCAGATCACCGACGATTTCACGGCGGCGTGGCAGGCGTTTTGCCCAGACCTGGACCAGGCTGCGGCGCACAAGGCGTTGTCCCGCTTCGCATTACAGTCACTGGGGGCATTCACCGTTGCAAGCAGGGCGTCGGATCGTGCGCACGCGAGCACTTGCGTGATCGCACCGGAGAGTCAGATGCGTCGGTGGCTGCACAGGAAGCACCTGCGTCGAACGCCGACCGCACAGTCCGCTTGCCGACGGCGCACATGGTGCAACTCTCCGCGCCGGATCAGCTGGCCGCGACGCTCGGACGAATCTGATCCCGGTCAGGACGGACTAACGCGGCCAGCCTGTTCGACGGACAGTTCGTGGGCGAGTAGCTCGGCGAAAGTGAATGTGCCCGTTGGCCGGTCGTTCTTGCCGAGGAGATACAGCCTCTTGACCGCGGCCAGGATGCCTTCGGCGACCGAATCACGCGTCGGCGACGACACCAACATCCCGCGGTCGCGCGGATTGGTGATGTAACCGACGTCGACCTGAACGGTCGGCATGCGGGTGAGCCGAAGCAGATCCCACGTGCGGCCGTGTACGCGGCAGTCACGTAACCCGGTGCGCGCCACCACTTCCCGCTGAATGAAGTCGGCCAGATTCCGGCCGATCGTGGACACCGACCCATGCGAGTTGCCGAAGTGGAACGAGGCCACGCCGTTGGCGGCGGGGCTGGCCTGGGTGGCGCAGCGCAGGCTGATCATCAGATCGGCGCCCACGGTGTTGGCTGTTGCGGCGCGTTCGGCGTCGGACGGCGCGCGGTTGGCCGGCCGGGACAGGAAGGTCTCCATGCCGATGGCCGTCATCCGGCCTTCGAGCCGACTTGCCAAGTCCCACAGGATGTCTGCTTCGCTGATCGGGCCCGCGGGGCCGTTCATGATCAGACCGTGGTCGCCGCCGCCGCGACCCGGATCGATGATGATCCGTTTACCCGAAAGGCGCGGGCCAGACCGGCGCACCAACTCCTCCTCGCGGATGGCATGTGGTGATCCCCCGGTGACGCGCGAACCCAGAAAGTATAAGGACCGCAATGTTTCCGGGCCGCAGATGCCATCCGGATAGAGCCCGTACTCACGTTGATACGACATCAACGCGTTGTGGGTGCCAAGGCCGAAATGTCCGTCCACCAGCCCGGTGTAGAACCCGAGATCCTGCAGACGGGCCTGCAACGTGGCGACGTCATCGCCGTACATCGGTGCGCCGAACTGATGATTGAGCGTGCGTGCGCCCAAGCGGTACGACGCCTCTTTCAGCGCGCGGTAGGTCGCTTCGCCGACGATGCCGTCGACGAGCAGTCCACGGTGCTGCTGGAAGGCGCGCACCGCATGGTCGAGCTCATCGTCGAACGCATCAAGTGCGACGTGCTTTCCGGTGGTCAGGTCGGCGTCGGGATTCTCCATCAGTCCCAGCGCTGCCAGTGCAGCCCGGATCTCGGTGACCGCACCCCCGCGGTCACCGCGACGCAGACTCGACATAAGCGGCCTTTCGGTCACAGTGGTCAACGGGCCTATGCCGCTGACAATGCAAGACGGGCTAGGCAGCATTGTCTCAGACGGCGCGCCGATTCGAGAAAACCCCAGGAGGGTGTTCCGCGTCCAGAGTGGGACGTTAGACCACGTCAGCGAGCTCGCGCAGCAGCGCGGCCTTGCCCTTCGCGCCGACGATCCGCTTAACCGGTTGACCGTCCTTGAACAGGATCATGGTCGGGATCGACACCACCTGGAAGTCGCGGGCGGTGGCGGGGTTCGCGTCGACGTCGATCTTTGCGACCCGCAGAGCGCCGGCCTTCTCGGTGGCAATCTCCTCGAGCACGGGAGCGACCATCTTGCAGGGCCCGCACCAGGTGGCCCAGAAGTCGACCAACACCGGGGTGCTGCTCGACAGCACGTCGGCGGAGAAGGAGTCGTCGGTTACGGCGACAGTGGCGCTGGTTCCGGTCATTGCTGTGCTCCAATCAGATCTGTGTTCTCATCGCTTGCGGCAGAGGCGGTTTCGGCCAGCCAACGTTCGGCGTCAATCGACGCGGCACAGCCGCTTCCCGCCGCGGTGATGGCTTGTCGGTACGTGTGGTCGACGAGGTCTCCCGCGGCGAAGACGCCTTCCACCGACGTGCTCGTGGTGCGGCCGTCAACCAACACATAGCCCTCGGCGTCGAGGTCGATCTTGCCCCGCACGAGCTCGGATCGGGGGTCATGTCCGATCGCGACGAATACGCCGGTGACGGCCAGTTCGGAGTCCTCGCCGGTCTCCGTGTTGTGCAGGCGCACGCCTGTGACCTTCGGATCGCCCTCGATCGAAATGACCTGCGTGTTGGTCAGGAACTGGATCTTCTCGTTGGCGCGGGCGCGCTCCAGCATGATCCGGGAGGCCCGAAACTCGTCGCGGCGGTGGATGAGGGTGACGGAGCGGGCGAAGCGCGTCAGGAACGTGGCCTCCTCCATGGCGGAGTCGCCACCGCCGACCACCGCGATGTCCTGGTCGCGGAAGAAGAAGCCGTCGCACGTGGCACAGGTGCTGACACCCATGCCGATCAGCGCGTCTTCGCCGGGAACACCCAGATGCCGGGCCGCGGCGCCCATCGCCAGGATCACGGCGCGCGCCTGGTAGGTGTCGTCGCCGACCGTGACCGACTTGACCGGTCCGTCCAGCGAAACGTCGTCGACATCCTCCATGCGCAGGTCGGCGCCGAAGCGCAGGGCCTGCTCGCGCATCTCGTCCATCAGTTCGGGGCCGGTGATGCCGTCGCGGAACCCTGGGTAGTTCTCCACCTCGGTGGTGGTCATCAGGGCGCCGCCGAACTGCGAGCCTTCGAACACCAGGGGCTTGAGCTGGGCACGGGCCGCATAGATGGCCGCCGTATAACCGGCCGGCCCGGAGCCGATGACGATGACGTCGTGAACGGTAGGTGAGGAGGTCATACGAGCCTTTCTGCCGTATCCCGTCGGCACGAATACAAACACCAGCGTATGCCCGGGTGTTCCCCGCGGGCTGAGGGACAGATTACGGACGAGTGACCACCGTGTTGGCCAACAGGCCCGTGTGAGCCGAGTTGCAATTCGGGGCGACGACCAACGCGACGACCGTCCTGGGCGAATCCGACGGCAGCAGCATTAAGACGCCCGGCCTGCCGTCGACGTCGAGCGGTCGCGCACCGAGTACCTCGGTGGCCGAGGAGTAGCCCAACCCGCTCAGACAGGCGGCCCGGCGCTGCGGATCGGCGAGCGGCCCGTAGTCCGGGCCCCGGGACAGCAGGTCTGCGATCTGGGGACCCGATAGCGGGATATCGCGCGCCGGGCGTGACACCGTGATCGTCTTGGCCGTCGGCCCGGCCGAATAGGTCGGCGCCGGATCACGGGTCAGCATGAAAGCGCCGACCACGACGCCTGCGAGTGCGGCGCCGATGCCCGCCACCAGGGCAATGACCTGCAGGCGCGGAACCGATCCGCGCACAGCGTGCGTCGGGGGCAGCCGTGAGCCGTCGACGCGGTGCGGCGGCTCGGCCTGCAACGCAGCACCAACCCGGGCGGTCACCTCCGCGGGCACGTCGGGGGCGGACGCCTCGTCGGCACCGAGTTCGGCCAGGTCGCGACGGACGTGGGCGAGCGCCGCCATCATCTGGGCGGCCTGCGGATCGGTGCGGATGCGCCGCCGCAGGCCGGCGGCTGTCTCCTCATCGAGCAGGCCCGCCTGGAGATCTGCGAGCAACTCGGACGTGACCGGGCGCTCGTCGCCGCTGTCCATCGGTGCCCCCGCTGGTCCGTTATCGCCCTGACGGTAGCCAGTCTCCACCACGCAGGGTTAGACGGTCGTGCGGCCGCGGCGGTTCCACTCAGTCACGGCCGTGCTCGACCGCGGCGGCGCCCGCGTCGAAATACTCCAGCGCCTCGGCCAGCTTCGCGCGGGCCCGCGAGCATCGGCTCTTGACGGTGCCCTCGGCCACGCCGAGCATCCGCGCGGTCTCGGCCACCGTGAACCCCTGCATGTCGACCGCGACCACCGCTGCGCGTTGTTCGACGGGCAGACGCATCAGTGCGCGCTCCACCACGATCGCGGTGTCCACCCGCGGCGCCGGGTCGCTTACATGGCAGAGGTCGTCCTCCAGCGCGGTGGTGGGATGCGTCTTGTCGCGGCGCAGCCGGTCCAGGCATGCGTTGACGACGATGCGGTACAGCCAGCTGCTGACCGCCGCATCGTGGCGGAACTTCGTCGCGGTCCGGTGTGCCGAGAGCATGGCATCCTGCAGGGCATCCGCGGCGTCCTCGGGGTTGCGGCTGGTGATCTGGGCCAGTCGGTACAGCTGGCGGTGGTGTCGGTAGAACAGCTCCTCGAAGGCGTAGCGGTCACCGGCGACGTGTGCGGCCAGCAACTCCGCGTCGCTGCGATCTCCCTCGAAACTCCCCACAGCCGAACACTAAACGGCGCCAGAGGTGCCTTCTGACACAAGTTTGCGGCGCTGGGGATAGCCGTCAAGGCGTATGGGTTGACTGGTGGCGCCGGAGCACGAGTCGGTCGATGCTGAATTTGCCCCTGCCCGTGACCAGAAGCGCGGCGGCTGCGGCGAAGATGACGCCGTTGAGTTCCCAGCCGTGTTGTTCGGGCAGGAGTCGGATGCCACTGGTGATGGCGCGGGAGAAGACGGCGGCTCCGACCATGTCGAACAAGACGAGGACGGCGACGATGGTGGTGCCCACTCCGACGATCAGGGCGGCACCGCCGAGCAATTCGACGGTGGCGGCGTAGAGCGCGGACAGCGCAGGCACGGGCACTCCCAACCGAGAGAAGACGTCTGCGGTGCCGGAAAGTCCCCATTGGACGTACTTCTCGTAACCGTGGGCGATGAGGACGACGCCGAGTAGGACGCGGCTGATGAGCAATGCTGGGTCGTGAAGTGCGCTAACCGGTGAAAGCAGCGCAGCGGCAGAGCTTTTCATGACAATGTCTCCTTCGCGGGCGTCAGGACGCTGCCGCGTGCGGGTCGGTGGCGTTGAGGGTGTCGACAACCATGGCGTAGTCCCCTCGCACTTCGCCGTAGCGCAGGAACTTCACTCGGTCGACGAGGATCTCGGCGGCGTCGGGCTGCTTCTCGATCAATTCGATGACCTCGGTGATGAAGTCGTCGAGCGGCACGGCGGCGGGATTGTCCCTGTGGCCGGGAAGCAGATCGGTCTGCACCGAGGGCGGAACGAGTTCGAGGACACGCACTCCGGTGCCAGCCAGTTGCAGACGCAGCGTCTCGCTGAGCGCGTGGATGGCGGCTTTGGACGCGGTGTAGCTCGTTGTGACTCTCAGCGGGGCGAATGCGAGGCCCGACGAGACGGTCATGATCGTCGAGTCTGGTCGGGTCGCAGGTGGTCGATGAAGGCTCGGATGAGCCGGATCGGGCCGAGCACATTGGTGGCGATGACCTCCTCCGCGGATTCGGCGAAGCCGCTGGCCGCGGTGGTCCAGTCCTCGATGCGCATGATGCCCGCCATCGTGATCAGCACATTCAGCTCGGGGTGGCCGGCCAGGACGGTCGCCGCGGCCGCCGTGATGCTCGCGCGGTCGGCGGTGTCGATCACCACGGTGTCGATCCCGGGATACTCCTGCGAGAGTCGGTCGAGCTCGACCTGACGGCGCCCGCCTGCGATAACGGTATTGCCCTTGTCGTGCAGGGCGACGGCCAGTGCGCGTCCGATGCCGCTGGTGGATCCGGGAATGAAGATGGTGTTGCCGGTGATGTTCATGGCACGACTGTGTGTCTCCGGCGACCGCACCCGGATGGGAGCACTCATCGGGGGATCAACGATCCCTGGTTGCGCATGATCACCGGCCCGAATCGCCGCGATACTGATCAACATGGATCGCGCAGCGTTGGCGGGTCTTCTGAAGACCCACCGCGACAATCTTCAACCGCAGGACGTGGGGTTGAGCGTCGGAGCGCGACGCCGCACCAAGGGTCTGCGCCGCGAGGAGGTGGCTGCGCTGGCCGCCATGTCGACCGACTACTACACCCGCCTCGAACAGCAGCGCGGCCCGCAACCCAGCGAGCAGATGTTGAACGCGTTGGCTCGGGCACTGCGACTGACCGCGAGCGAACGGGATTATCTATTCAGGTCGCGGGCCGAAACCCGGCGCAGTCGCTGCTCGACGGAGCGCACGTCGCGCCTGCGCTGAGTGATACACCGGCATTGATCATTTCCAGCCTCGGCGAGGTCCTTGTCCAAAACCGCATGGCCGCAGCGCTTTACGGCGACACGTCGAGACACACCGGCTGGGCGCGCAGCGAGATCTACCGCTGGTTCACCGATCCCGGGGAGCGGCTGCGCTATCCCGAGGACGACCGGAGCGGCAGGGCCGGGCGTTGGTCGCCACACTGCGCTCAACGTTGGGGGCGCAGGGGCCGAAGTCGCGGGCCGCGGAGTTAGTGCGGCTGCTGCAGAAAACCAGCGCGGAGTTCGCCGGCTTCTGGGAGCGCCACGAGGTGATCAGACGCTTCGCAGATCACAAGATCCTCATCCACCCCGAACTCGGTCCGAACGAGGTGAACTGCCAGGCGCTGTTCACCGAGGACCAATCGCAGGCCCTCCTCGTGCTGACCGCGCCCCCTCACACCGAGGACTACAGCAAGTTGGAACTGCTCGCGGTGCTGGGCAACGAACGCATGTCTGAGAAGATCACCCTCAGGACCCCGTGAGGGTTGGTGCCGCACAGATGGGTAGCGGACTACGCAGGGCCGGGCGCGTATCGCGGACAAAGATGACAAGCGCCGGTGACCCAGCGGAGTGGGAAACTGGCCGCCGAGGTGGCGCTTGCGCGCGGGGTCAAATGGACAGCACCGGCCGAGCTTGTGACACCGGGCCAATTCAGGACGGTCGATCCGCCAAGCAGGCGTTCGTGTTCCCGGGACAGGTGCGCCTTGACCCGTTCACCGTTCAGCTGACGAAGCCCCAGTTCATACCCAAGTGATCGCTTGTCAGGACGCGGACTTGAGCGTGATCTCAGCGATGTCCGAGCGGCTCTCGCCGTTGACCTGGCCCAGCGTGGAGACCCAGACGAGCAGGTTGGATGTCGGGGCCGCGTTCTCCACCTTGATGGTGTTCGACCCGGGCTTCAGCGTCGTCGCGGGCGTCAGCACGGTGGTGTCGTCCAGCGACGACGGCGTCGGCGATTGCGCGGACCGGATCTCGACGGCGGTGCCCGTGCTGTTCAGGTCGATCGTCACCTCGCCGATCTTGGTCGGCTGCGGCAGCTGAAGCATCAGCCCGACACCGTTCTTGAAATTCGGGAACGGCACGGGGTCCGAGTAAGTGTCGATCGGCCACACCGTCGACGCGTTGCCATCGATGGCGAGGCCGGCTTCAGCCGGAGCATCCGCCTCGCCCTCGGGCGAAAACACCGTCGCCTTAACAGGTCTCACGGCGCTGCCGGTGCCGTCGCCGCCCCCCTCGGCTTGTGCAGACGACGTGGGTGCGTTGAGGCCAAGCTGGTCGCCGCCCAAGCCGCCGCCGACGTCGCCGAAGATTCGGCTCAACACCGAAGCCAGCGCGATCAAAGCGACGACGATGATCACCGCTCCGACGCCGAGCCCGATCATCAACCCCCGACGGCGACGGCGCGCGGACTCCGGATCATCCGTGGGACCGCCACGGAACCGGGTCGGTGCGGGCGCCGGGGGTTCGTCGACGGGGGCGATGAGCTCGGTGCGGTCGGCGATCGCGGTGGCCTGCTGCAGCAGGTTCAGGAGCGTCGGCGCGCTGCGGATGCCGCCACCCTCCTGGACCGCGCGGGCTGCGGCGGCCGAGATCTGGAACGGGATGTCGCGGTCGACCGAGCGCGGTTCGACGGGCTGGCCCGCAGGGTCACGGTCGGCGGGTTCCAGCCCACTGCGCACTCCGGACTCGGGCAGCGGCCACCGGTCGATCAGCAACGCGTACAGCGCCGCCCCGATGCCGCGAATGTCGTCCTCGGGAGTGGCGTCGGGCATGGTCGCCGGGAAGGCCAGCGCCACGTCGCCCTCGATGCTGACCCGCACCCGGCTGGGATGGTCGATCGACAGCGCGACGCCGGAGCGGTGCGCGGCCTCGGCCGCTGCGGCCAGCGACTGGATAGCGCGCGCACCCCCGATCGGTGACGGCGACGTCTCGGCCACCTCCGGCAACGAACCGCCGCGGATCCACTCCGAGACGACCAGGCCGCCGGATCCGGTGCTCGCCACGTCGAGCACCCGGGCGACGCCCGGCATGTCGAGCCTGCTGAGCTTCAGCGTCCGCGACAGAATTTCCTGTACGTCGTCATCTGACAGCGTCGCCTCCGGGTCGATGAACGTCAGCGCGACCTGGCGATCCAGCGCGGTGTCGAGCGCCTGCCAGAACTGCAAGTTCGGCGGACCACCGTGGAAAACCAGCAGCCGGTAGCGGCCCCCGGCGATGGTGGCGCCGGGGATCAGGTGCACGTCCTCGTCAGAGGTGGCGGCTTCGATCGCCGGCTCGCGCGGCACGTCAAAGGGCAGCGATTCGCGGGTGGGATCACCGCCGTAGTCGGACGGCGGGCGGCCGGACACCGGCATCGGTGCCGTCATCGGCGCGGTGCCGTTCGCAGCGCCGTTGGCGGACTCGGCGCGGGTGTGATCGGCCGAGTCCGGACTCTCCGGCACGTCGGGCTGGAAGTCGTCCGCGGGGACGTCGGGCCGGAAGTCGTCGGCTTGGGGCCGGGGGATTTTCGTCGTTGCGGTGCCGTCAGGGCCCGGTGCGGCACCGGCCGCTGGTTCGTCGGTCACCGCTGGTCCCCTCCGAATCTGGTCCCCGGCAACGCCGGCCGGTGGTCCGCGCCGGGCCGCCGCCGGGAATTGACGATGACGTGACGCGAACGAATTCCTCTGATCAGAGTACGTGAGCGGGCCTGCCTGGCGCGGCCGGACGGCAGGTGCGGCGGGTGGTGCGGCTACCGTCGCGCCGCCACGGAGGCGACGACGCACGGCAGCCAGCGCGGCCTGTGCGTCGGGCACCTTTGCCGCGAGCATGACCCCGACGACGATCGGCACCATGATCAACCCGAGCACCAACAGGCGCAGCAGCGATCCTCCTGCGCCCCAGTTGCGGGTCAGCCCCTCGAGCCCGAGCAGTTGGTCGACGATGTGCGCGACGAGCCCGGCGATCATCGACGCCGTGATCGTGACCAAGATGGTCCGCACGACCGCGAGGCTGATCAGCCGACGGCCGGGGGGATTGAGGTTGGCGCGCAGCAGGATGTAACCCACGGTGGCCCCGGCCAGGAAGCCGAGTCCGTTGGCCATGCCGAGATAGCCGGCCACGAGTTCACGGTCATCGGTCAGGTACGGCGCGGCCAGTGAGCCCGCGATCTTTACGGTCGTGATCACGACGATCAGCAGGATCGGCGTCCACGGCTGCTCACGGGCGTAGAACACCCGAAGTTGAAGCAATACAAGGGCGTAGGGGATCAACGTGAAGGCCGACAGGGTGATGGCCATGCCCAGGTAGCCCGCGTCGACCTCGCCGAAGTTGCCGTAGGCGAACAGCGCGCTGCCGATGGCGGGCCCGCCGACCGTCATCACCGCCACGATCGGGATCAGCGTCACCATGGTCAGCCGAGTCGCCAGCGACAGGTCGGCGAGAACCGCCGGAGTGTCGTTGGCCGCGGCGTTGCGGCTCAGCCGCGGCATCACCACGGTCAGCACCGTGACGCCGATCATGCCGAACGGCAGCATCAGCACCAGCCACGTGTAGTTGTAGATCGCAGGTCCCGAAGCCGCTGCGGCGCTGGCGATTCGGTTGCCGACGATCAGGCCGATCTGGCTGATCACCACGTAGAGCACCATGGCCGAAGCCATCGTGCCGAACTTCTTCAGCCGGTCGTCGATGCCCCACATCGGGCGCAGACTGACCCGCTCGCGGCGAAGCGCGACGAACAGCACCGCGACCTGGGTGACGGTGCCCAGCGTCATGCCGAGCCCGAGCACCAGCAGCTTCGCGTTGCCCATCTCCACCGGGTCGACCGAAAGCTCGCCAGGGACAAGCACATACAGCACGAGCGTGGCGATGGCCACGACGTTGTTGCACACCGGAGCCCAGGCGGGTGGCCCGAACACGTTGCGGGTGTTGAGGATCGCCATGAACACCGACGACAGCCCGTAGAAGAACACCTGGGGCAGAAGCAGATAGGCGAATGCCGTGGTGAGTTCTCGGTTGACCTCTGGTTGCGCGCCCAGCATCAGCCCCACGAGCAGTGGGGCGGCGATCACCGACAGCGCCGCGGTGATCAGCAGCAGCGTGGTCGCCAGCGTGACGAGTCGCCGGACGAAACCCTCGCCGTTGTCGGGGTCGTCGCGTTCGGCTCGGGCGAGCACCGGAACGAAGATCGCGGTGAACGTGGCCTCCAACACCAGGGCCGCGATCAGGTTGGGAAGTTGGTAGGCCACCGAGAAGGCACTCGACAGCGCCGCGCCGAGGATCGCTGCCAGCAGCACGATGCGGATGAAGCCGGTGAGTCTGCTGACGAGTGTCGCGAACGCCATGCCCCACGACCGCGACACCACCGCCGCGTCGGAGAGTTCTGGCCTGCCAGCCCGGCGTCGAGGGGCGGGTCCGCGGGGAAGCCGGGGCGGCGGGGGCACGCGGCGGGCCATCGGTGGGGGATAGGGCGGTGGGGCATAGTGCTGCGACGGGATGTGTCCCGGCGGCACGCGACGTGGGTCGAAATGGGGCGGAGGGGGCGGGAGCGGCCCGCGGGGCGTCGTCATTTTTCACCGCCGGTCGAACCGGCGAGACCGTCGCGGCCGGTCGAACCGGCGAGACCGTCGCGGCCGGTCGAACCGGCGAGGTCCTGGTTGGCGCGCCTGCGCATCGGCCGCGGCGGCTCGTCGTCGTCCCTGTAGGCCAGTGCGACTTCGATGGGGTCGGGGCGGTCCAGGTCGGCGCGGTCGGGCTGGCCGCGGAAGCGGTGCCACAACCGTCTGCCTGCCAGCAGTACCAGTACCGCGCCGGCCGACAGCGTGATGAAGAACAGCACCTTGCCGTAGGCGTTGGAGTGGATCGAGAGCCGCACCGGTTCGCCGACCGGAAGACCGTCGGCGGTACGCAGCGCGACGTCGACCGCGACACGCTGGGTGAAGTGCACCTCGATGGGGACCTTCAACGGCAGGTAGCCCGGCGGTAGCTCGATCTCGCCCATATCGGTCACCGTCATCCCCGGTGGCGCGTCGATCTGGAGGCGAACCCGAATCGGAACGGGCAGATCGTTGCGGAGCGCGAGCGGCAGCGGGCTGTGTTCGGTTGCGAGCGTGTATGAGCCGCCGGGGTTGACGATGGTGACGGCGTTGAACAGGTCGTCGACGGTGCGGCCGACGGTCGTCAGCCGCTGCTGAGCCAGCCCGTTGCGGGCGTCTGGTGGCACCGACTGGCTCAGCGCGCGCAGCATGTCCTCGCGCAGCGGGGCGGTGTACTGGGTTCCGGTCAGGCCGGTGCGCACGTCGGTGGTCAGCGCCGCCGTCAGACCCCACAGCCGCCCCGTCACCGTGGCGATTCCCGACACGACGCCGTCGTCGAAGCGGCCGCGCGGATTGCCCATGGCTCCGTCGGGCATCGGCGCGATGTTCTGCAGCGGCACCGCGTTACTCTCCGCGATCACCGCGCTCAGGGGCCGCGGGACCGCCAGCCCGGCGTGGATCGTGGTGGCCACCGACGTGAGTATCGCCTGCGCATCCTCGGGCTGCAGGTTCCACGCCAGCGGCGGCATCAGGATCTGATTGCGGGGTTCGGTGTCGGGTTGCAGCCCGCGCCACAGTATTGAACCAAGCGCGTCCTGGCGCCGAGCCGCCACCGAGTCGTGCTTGACCGGGATGTCCAGCGATGGGTCCAGGTACGTCGGCGACGCCGGGTCGTTGCCCGCGCCTGCCAGCGCGGCTCCGACGGTCGGGTCGAACGGGGCGACGACGACCTGCGGTGAATAGCGCATCGGTGCGACGTCCGCGGTCGCAGGTGCTCCGGTCGCGGAGTCTTGCGCGGTGAGATGCGCCGCGCCGATCGCCACGGTCGGACCTTGCGCTCCGAGAAGCTCCACTGCCGCACCGGTGACCGGCCCGTCACCGACGAGGCTGGCGCCGCGCGTCGCCGGAACGCCGAGGAGTTGGTCGACGATATCGCCCGCGCCGTTGATGGCGATCGCGCTGAGCCCCAGGTCGCCGACCCGGTGCAGTGCGTCGAGGTCGGCCTGCGCGTACGTCGTCGGGGTGACGCACATCCGCTGCGCGAGCGCCTTGAGCCGATTCAGCCACCCCACCGCGGCGTCCTGGCCCGCACCGGGGTGAGTCGC
This sequence comes from uncultured Actinomycetota bacterium, assembly GCA_963848855.1. GTDB lineage: Bacteria > Actinomycetota > Actinomycetes > Mycobacteriales > Mycobacteriaceae > Mycobacterium. The sequence continues at coordinate 607,328 of CAWKFL010000012.1, read as the reverse complement.
GGTGTTGGGCCCGGCGTCGGGTGCATCGTTGACGACGTAGCCGCCCGTCATGGCGTTGACGGTGACCAGCAGGTCGGGATCGACCGCCAGACACATCGCCGCCCGAAGTTCCCCGTTGGGGTCCACCTGTGGGCTGGTGGCGAAGTCGGCGGCGGACAACAGCGTGTCGAGTCGGCCGCCGGGCGCCAGGGACGTCGCGAGGTCGTCGTCGATCAACCGCACGGGCGTGGCACCACCCGGCGCGCCCGCGGCAAGGCGGGGTCGGTCGGCGAGCGGCCAGAACAGGGTGAGTCGCACCGGTTTGGAGGTGTCGGGCGGTACGACCGACGACAGCGAGTCTCCGTCGGTATTCGCAGTCGGCTCTGGCGGCACGCCGAGCACCGGCAGCAAGAAGCGGGCGTCGTCGAGGCGGGCGGGCGCACCGTAGTCGGGTGTGCCGTTCGCGTTGACCATCACCGGGTACACGCCGGGGTTTTCGATATGAAGCGACGGCAGGTCCGCAGACCGCAAGGGATAGGAGAGGGTGAACGGAACATCTTGTCCGCGAAGCAATTCCGGAGCCAGCGTGATGAAGTCGGCGACGGGTTCGTATTGGTCGACGTTGCCGGTGAGGTTGGTGCGCAGGCCCGCAGAGTCGGTCACCGCGGCGGCATGCTCGAGACGCACCATCACGTCGCGGACGGGGCGGTCACCGACGTTGCGCACCGAACCGGCGATCTTGACGAGCGGCTCGCTGGTGGTGGTGACGACATCCGGGGTGATGCGGTCAATGTGGACCTCGAGGAACCGCATCGCCCCTGGTTCGCCCGAGGCGGTGCCCGGCGTGATCGCAGGAGCGACGGCCAGGGCGAGCAGTGCGATGGCGACGAGGAGACGCGACAGCACCGCGGCGGCTCGTGCTCGCGGCACCGCCGCGATCGTCATCACGGGCCTTGTCCGCAGCCGTTCGTCCGCCGGCCGGGCTGGGGTTGAGCGGGTTCGTCAGGACGTCGTTGACGGGTGTGCGAATGCGTCTGGGCGCGGCGTCGCGGCGAGGTCGGCGGCAGCGGCGGCAGCGCGGTAGGCCCGTCGGAGTGCAGCTTGTCGATCAGTTCACCGGCGACCTCGGCGAGCCTGCGTTCATCGGCGTATGCGAGCCGCGACGGCAGTTCCCGCAGCGGCACCCATGCCACCTCGCTGACCTCGACGTCCTCATCGGAGAGCTCACCGCCAAGGAACCGCATCAGATAATGGTGCACGGTTTTGTGGACCCGGCGCCCTTCGGTGACGAACCAGTAGTCGATGCTGCCGAGCGCGGCAAGCACGGTGCCCTGGATGCCGGTCTCCTCGGCGACCTCGCGGATCGCGGTCTGTTCAGCGGTTTCGCCGAGCTCGATGTGACCCTTCGGCAACGACCACAACATGCGGCCGCGCCGGTCAATGCGCCCGATCAGCGCCGCGACCTGGCTGTCCTTCGGCCCGTCGATCCCGTCGATGACCAGCCCGCCCGCTGATGTCTCGTGCACGGTGCGCAGCCGGTCCGGTGGCCGACGCGGCCGGGACTTCTGGGGTTTGTTCTGACCGCCGGACTGATCTTTTTTGGCCTGGACGGCGTTGTAGTTTGTGCCGCCAACCGTGGCGTTTGTGTGGCTCTGCGGACTGGCCTCGGGCGGACCGGCCGCGCGTCGACCGCGGCGCCGTCCCCGGCGCCGGCGTGGTCTACCGTGCTCGCCGTCCGACACCTAAGCGATGGTAGCTGCCACTAAGATTCACTCCCGCCCCACTCGCCGCTCGGTAATCGCCTTGTGACCAGTAGGCTCACCGGACGTGTCCGACTCAGCTGCTGACGCGGAACTGCTCGCCGCCGCGCAGATTGCGTTGAATCGCCATGCCGACGTGCTTGGCGAACTCGGGCGGTTGTTCGCTGGTACGGGCCACGAGCTCTACCTCGTCGGCGGCAGCGTGCGCGATGCATTGCTGGGACGCCTTGGCAACGACCTGGATTTCACCACCGACGCCCGGCCCGAGCAGATGCAGCGGTTCTTGCGGCCGTGGGCCGACGCGCTGTGGGATACCGGCATCGAGTTCGGCACCATCGGCGTCGGCAAGCACGGCGACCGGATCGAGATCACCACGTATCGCGCCGACACCTACGACCAGGTGTCGCGCAATCCAGAGGTGCGGTTCGGGGACAACCTCGATGACGATCTCATGCGTCGGGATTTCACCGTCAACGCGATGGCGGTCCGCGTCACCGCCAACGGACCGGCCGAATTCCATGACCCGCTAGGCGGTTTGGCGGCACTGCACGCCAAGGCATTGGACACCCCTTCCGCACCCGAGGTGTCGTTCGGCGACGATCCGCTGCGGATGCTGCGCGCGGCGCGGTTCGTCTCGCAGCTCGGCTTCACCGTCGCGCCGCGGGTCGCGAATGCGCTGACCGAGATGGCGCCGCAGCTGGGCCGCATCACCGTCGAACGGGTGGCCGCAGAACTGGACAAGCTTCTGCTGGGCGCCGACCCTGTCACCGGCATCGACCTGATGGTGCAGAGCGGGCTCGGCGACGTCGTGCTGCCCGAAATCGGCGCCATGCGGATGGCCATCGACGAACACCATCAGCACAAGGACGTCTACCAGCATTCGCTGACGGTGTTGCGCCAAGCGATCGCGCTGGAGGACGACGGCCCCGATCTAGTGCTGCGATGGGCGGCGCTTCTGCATGACATCGGCAAGCCGGACACCCGCAAGCATGAGCCCGACGGCGGAGTCAGCTTTCATCATCACGAGGTTGTCGGCGCGAAGATGGCGCGGAAGCGGATGCGCGCACTGCGCTACTCCAAGCAGATGATCGACGACGTCTCGCAGCTGGTGTATCTGCATCTGCGGTTCCACGGGTATGGCGACGGCAAGTGGACGGACTCCGCGGTGCGCCGCTACGTCACCGACGCCGGGCCGCTGCTGCCGAAGTTGCACAGGCTGGTGCGGGCCGACTGCACGACGCGCAACAAGCGACGCGCCGCGCGCCTGCAGGCCAACTACGACGACCTCGAGAACCGCATCGCGGAGCTGGCCGCCAAGGAGGACCTCGCGCGGGTGCGGCCGGATCTCGACGGCAACGAGATCATGCAGATCCTCGGCATTCCCGCGGGTCCGCAAGTCGGCGAGGCGTGGCGGTATCTCAAGGAGCTGCGTATGGACCGCGGGCCGCTCGGCCACGACGAGGCCATCGACGAGCTCAAGAGGTGGTGGAACGAGAAGGGCCAGCCCAACGTCTGACTAGCCATGGATTATTGCCTTGGTGACGGCGACGGCTCGGCGACCCTGTGGTCCGCGCAGCCAACCGTTGATGTGGATGGTGACGGCACGCTCGATGCGGTCGGGCTGGATTTCGACGGCGACGGGTTGTTCGACGACGCGATGGCCGACCTCGACGGCGACGGCCTTGCCGATCACGCCGTGCTCGATCTCGATAACGACGCGCATCCGGAGGCCTTCTACACCGACGACGGCACGGGAACGTGGGCGGTGGCCGTCGACCGGGCCGGGCAGCTGAGGTGGTTCGGGCTCGACGGCGTCGAGCACACCGGCGGCCCGCTCGTCGACATCGACGGTGAGGGTGGGGCCGACGAGCGGCTGATCGACGCCGACGGCGACGGGCTGGCCGACAGAGCGTTGGGCGCAGGGGTCGCCTATGTGGACACCGACGGCGACGGGCGGTGGAACATCACGCTGACCGACAGTGACGGCGACGGCAAGACGGACACCGCCAACGACATGTGAAGTTCGTCATCGAGATCGACGTTTTGGTGCGAATTACTCGCACGTTCTCGCCCATGTGTCCGTTTGGGCGTCGAGGAGGTGACTCAGTTGCGGCCCGGGCCCGGCGGTCCCGCGAACGCCTGCGCGATGTTCAGCCACTGCTCGGCATGGGCGCCGTCGGCGCGAACGTCAAGCGATGCACGTGGGCGTCGTTGCGTGACGAGCATGCAGAAGTCCTCGGCCGAACCCGTCACGCGTTGCGCGGCGTCCTCGGGTTCCCACGACCACGTCGAGCCGTCCGGCGCGCGCAACTCCACACGGAACGGCTCCGCAGGCGCAGTGAGCCCGTTGACCATGAACGCGTAGTCGCGTGCCCGCACCCCGATGTGCGCGATCGAGCGCAGGCGCGCCGTTGCCGACCGTGTCACCCCGAGCGTGTCGGCGACGTCGAGGCCGTGCGCCCAGGTCTCCATCAATCGGGCGGTGGCCATCGACGCGGCACTCATCGGCGGGCCGAACCACGACAGCTTTCGTCCGTCGGCCACGGCCAGCAGCTCGTCGTGCAGCCGCGCACGGGTCTGCCGCCAGTCGGCGAGCAGCTGCGGCGGCGGTATGGTCGCGAGCTCCTCGGCGCCCGCGTCGACGAAGCCGGTCGGATCCTTGGCGGCCTCCTCGAGCACGGCCGCGAAACCGGCCTCGTCGGTGACCGCGGTGAACGCGACGCGATCGGTCCACAGCAGATGTGCGATCTGATGGGCGATCGTCCATCCGACAGCGGGCGTCTGCTCGGCCCACCGGTCCGCCGGTAGGTCGGCGACCAGCCGGTCCAGCTCGTCGCTTTCGGCGCGCAGATCGCCCACCATCGGGTCCGCCCCAGCCATGCCGGCCAGATTAGCCCCGTGATTGTGCGCGCCTGCCGACGGCGGCGTGCAACGCCAGCCCAACCAGGTACACCCCTGCACCCGCTAGCGCCAGCGCGGGTTCGTGGCCGTCGGCGGGAATCACGCTCGCGGCCACCGTGATTGCGATGATGAACGAGATCCAGAACACGGCGTCCTGGACCGTGAACGCATGCCCACGCAACGCGTCGTCGACGTCGAGCTGCATCGCACTGTCCACGCAAAGCTTGACGACCTGGCCTGCGATGCCCAGCACGAAGCCGCACGCGATCATCATCGGCAGCTGTAGGCCCGCCCCGGCGAGCTGGATCAGCGCCGCGATGGCCAACGCGCCGTTGGCGGTGGCATAGCGACCCCACCTGGCGACGGACACGGGCATCACCACGGCGGCCAGGAACTGTCCGGTGCCGGTGGCCGCGAAGAAAACTACGGTGGTGCCGAAACCGGCGACTTCCTGGGTATCGGTGTGCCGCAGGATCACGAGCACCAGCAGGCTGTTGAGACCGAAGACCATCCGGTGCGCGGAGAGCCCGGCCAAGGTGGCGGCCACCGATGGCACCGTCGCGACCGTGCGGGCGCCGTGCAACCACCCGGTGGCCACCGCGTAGAACACCGACCCGTGGATCGCGCGCACGCTGTCGTCCGGGCCGAGCAGGTGCGGTGAGAAGCGCCACGACAGCCACAACGCGAGCGCGACGGGGACCGCGACGATGAAAATGATTGTCGCGGCGCCGGTGTCGTCGGCCCCGAACAGCCACCGGGGTATCAGCATGAAGATGGCGCCAAGAAAGGCTGCCGCGCCGCCAGTCGCGGTCGCGACCGAGTTCATCGACACGACCTGCTCCCGCGGCACCACGTGAGGCAGGGCCGCCGACAAGCCGGACGAGACGAATCGGGAGAACCCGTTGACGATCAGCGCGGCCACCAGAACCGGGAAGTCGGCGAGGCCCGCCGCCAGCATCGCGGCGACCACGAGCACCATCAGCAGACGCCCGAGGTTGGCGCCGATGAGCACCAGGCGCCGGTCCCAGCGGTCCAGCAGCGCACCGGCGAACGGGCCGAGCAACGAGTAGGGCAGGTAGAGAACGGCGAATGAACCCGCGATGGCCCACGGACCGGCGGCCCGCTCCGGGTTGAACAGCAGCCCGCCCGCGAGGCCGGCCGCGAACAGGCCGTCCCCGAACTGACTCACCATCCGCAGTTCGAGCAGCCGCCGGAACTCGGGCAAGCTGCGCACCGAATGCCACACCGCACGCACCGAATGCCACAGGGCGAGCGGCGCACGGGCGTCGGCCACGGATATCACGTCCTATTTGTGCTGCTTTGGGCTAAGGGCCCACAGTACAAATATCCGGCGGGCCCGTGGTTGTTGGCCACGGCGACCCGTTGCTGGTGCCATGATGGTGAGGTGGCGCAGTCAGAAGATCCGGAGGATTTCGTCGCTCCCGCGCCGCCCCGAGTACGGGCGGGAACGCTGCTGCTTGCCAATACCGACCTGCTAGAGCCGACGTTTCGGCGCAGCGTCATCTACGTCGTCGAGCACAACGACGGCGGCACGCTCGGGGTGGTGCTGAACCGTCCCAGTGAAACCGCTGTGTACAACGTGTTGCCGCAATGGGCGAAGCTCGCCACTAAACCCAAGACGATGTTCATCGGCGGCCCGGTCAAACGGGATGCGGCGCTGTGCCTGGCGACGTTGCGCGTTGGCACCGATCCGAATGGCGTTCCGGGGCTGCGCCACGTGCAGGGCCGCATGGTCATGGTGGACCTTGACGCCGACCCCGACGCGATCGCGCCGTTGGTCGAGGGCGTGCGTATCTTCGCCGGGTACTCCGGATGGACCATCGGCCAGCTCGAGGGCGAGATCGAACGCGACGATTGGATCGTGCTGTCCGCGTTGCCATCTGACGTTCTGGTCGAGCCGAGGGTCGACCTGTGGTCGCGGGTGTTGCGCCGCCAGCCGCTGCCGTTGTCGCTGCTGGCCAGCCACCCGATCGACGTCAGCCGCAACTAAAGACCTTCGGCGGCAACCCAAATCAAGCGGTGTTACACGGAAGCGTGCACGTCGCGCAGGCGCCGCCACAACCGGCCGCTGCCTGACCGGCCTGGGCTCTCGCCACCACCTTGGCGCTCTGCCAGCATCCGGCGGCGACGGTGCTGACCGCGCCCATGACGCACACGATCACCACGAGCAGACCCGTCTCGGGGGGAGCCGACAGCGCCACCACACCGCCCGCGGCCAGCATCACCGCGGCGGCCAACTGAGTGGGTGCCACGCCCCGCAGAACTTGGCGCACGAAGTCGCCTGACCGAGGCCGACTCAACAGCCACACCCCCATTGCGGCGATCGTGACGGCGGCACAGAGACAGAGCACCGCGGCGATGAGCATGCGCCACACAATACGAGCCCCACCCCGAACGTGTCGGTTGGGGGCGTCCCCCGGGCGCCAGGCTTCGCCCGGGGGACGACGTCTATCCCGGTAGCCCCAACGGCTGCGGCAACTGGGGCAACTGCGGCGTGCCGGGAAGGCTGGGCGCGCCCGGCGCTCCAGGCGCGGGCGGCGGCGGCGCCGGGGGTCCGGGGAGGCTCACCTGGAACCCGTTGATGACCGCATCGGTGGCATCGGCTGCGGCCACCACCTGGTCGACGCTGGTGGTCACCGATAGGGACACCAGGTATTTGTCGGGGCCCGCAGCGGCGATGACGTGCCGGCGCGATGTGTTGAGCGTCATCGAATTCTCGCGATACGTGCCCTCGATGATCGACGACGGCATGCCGCCGAAGTCGGCGAGTGAACCGTCGGTCGCGCGCCAGGCCGGCAGCTGCTGGCTGTCGACGAAACCGTGGCTGATGGCTTCCTTCGGGTCGAAGTCGCCGACCAGCTTGTAGACCACGACCTGCGCATTCGAGGAGTACAGCCCGTTGCCGCCGACCCGGTCGGCGATTACTGCGAACGCGTCGGGAACGTTGGGGTCAGGCACCTGTGCCCAGCCCTTGGGCAACGGCAGCACGATATTGAGCGCCTTGAAGTCGCGGTTTACCTGCGGCTCGAGCTTGACGCCCTTCTCTTTGAAGAAGTCGGCCAACGTCCCCGAGGTGGCCGGGGTGATGGTCGGCGGCGGCGGCGCGGGGGCGGGCGCCGCGACGAGACCGGGGGCTGCGGCCGTGGCAGGCGCCGCGCCTGCGGCGGGCACCGCGCCGGTGGCAGGAATCACAGCCGGTTGCCCGAGCGCCTGCGGCGCCACGGCGGCGGCATTGGGCGCGACCGGGGCGGTCTGCGCCACCGTGACCGGCGCGGGCAGCGGCGGTTGCGGGAACACGGGTTGAGCCGAGGCCGTGGTGCCCGCGAGGCATATCACGCCAGCCGCAGCGGCGGCGGTGCCTCCTGCCAGAGCCCGCCAGCGGCGGGCGATCTCGATCATCGACGGCGGTCCTTCCGGAGTGGCGTTGGGCTCGTCAACCCAAGGTCAGGCGCTGACTGTATCGGCGTCGAAGTGTTAGCCACCAGGGCTGGGATCGACCTGGAATCAACCCCTGACCGCTCCGCAACGGAACCGATACCAACCCGTGGCCGGCGAAGCCGCGACAGGCGTCCTTATACCCTGTTCACGTGACAGAATCGCCGACCGCTGGATCCGCGGCGACCACCGACGCGGGTGCCGACACCCCGCAGCACCGTTACACGGCGGTGCTGGCGGGGCAGATCGAGCACGCCTGGCAGCAGACGTGGGCCGACTCGGGCACGTTCAACGTGCCCAATCCCGTGGGCTCGTTGGCGCCCGCCGACGGTGCCGCGGTCCCAGCGGACAAGATGTTCGTGCAGGACATGTTCCCCTACCCGTCGGGCGAGGGCCTGCACGTCGGGCATCCGCTCGGCTACATCGCGACCGACGTGTATGCCCGCTACTACCGGATGACCGGTCGCAATGTGCTGCACGCGTTGGGTTTTGACTCGTTCGGCCTGCCCGCCGAGCAGTACGCGATACAGACCGGCACGCATCCGCGCATCCGCACCGAGGCCAACATCGTCAACTTCCGGCGCCAGCTTGGCAGGTTGGGCTTCGGGCACGACGCCAGGCGCAGCTTCTCCACAACCGACGTCGACTACTACAAGTGGACGCAGTGGATCTTCCTGCAGATCTACAACGCGTGGTTCGACCGCGCCGCCGACAAGGCCAGGCCGATCGGTGAGCTGGTCGCCGAATTCGAGTCCGGCGCACGCACTCTCGACGACGGTAGGCAATGGTCGGACTTGTCGGCCGACCAGCGCGCCGACGTGATCGACTCGTACCGACTGGTGTACCGGGCCGACTCGATGGTCAACTGGTGTCCCGGCCTTGGCACCGTGCTGGCCAACGAGGAAGTGACCTCCGACGGACGCAGCGAGCGCGGGAACTTCCCGGTGTTCCGGAAGCGGCTGCGGCAGTGGATGATGCGCATCACCGCGTACTCCGATCGGCTGCTGGACGATCTCGAGGTGCTCGATTGGCCCGAGAAGGTCAAGACCATGCAGCGCAACTGGATCGGCCGCTCCACGGGCGCATCGGTGCTGTTTCGCACCGATGCCGGCGATATCGAGGTGTTCACCACTCGGCCGGACACGTTGTTCGGCGCGACCTACATGGTGCTGGCGCCCGAACATGAATTGGTCGACAGACTGGTGGCCCATCAGTGGCCTGCCGATGTCGACCCGCGGTGGACGTTCGAGGCAGGTACGCCGCGCGAGGCCGTCGCCGCCTACCGCGCCACCATCGCCGCGAAGACGGACTTGGAGCGCCAGGAGAATAAGGATAAGACCGGTGTGTTCCTCGGCGCCTATGCGACGAATCCGGCCAACGGCCAACAGATTCCGGTCTTCATTGCCGACTATGTGTTGCTCGGCTACGGCACCGGCGCAATCATGGCGGTGCCGGGTGGCGATCAGCGGGACTGGGACTTCGCTCACGAGTTCGGCCTGCCGATCGTAGAAACGGTTGCCGGCGGCGATATTTCGCAGGGGGCGTACAGCGGCGACGGCGAGGTGGTCAACTCCGACTACCTGAACGGCCTGAGCGTCGCGTCGGCGAAGGAGGCCATCACCGAGCGGCTGTCGAACGACGGCCGCGGGCGGGCCCGCGTCGAGTACAAGCTGCGCGACTGGCTGTTCGCCCGGCAGCGGTACTGGGGTGAGCCGTTCCCGATCGTGTACGGCGCCGACGGCCGCGCCCACCCGCTGCCCGAGTCGGCGCTGCCCGTCGAACTGCCCGACATACCCGACTACGCGCCGGTGCAGTTCGACCCCGACGACGCCGACAGCGAGCCGTCGCCGCCGCTGGGCACGGCGACCGAATGGGTGCACGTCGAGATGGATCTCGGCGACGGCTTCAAGTCCTACACGCGAGACACCAACGTCATGCCGCAGTGGGCGGGCAGCTCGTGGTACGAGCTGCGATACACCGACCCGTACAACAAAGAAGAGTTGTGCGCCAAGGAAAACGAGGCCTACTGGATGGGCCCGCGGCCGGCCGAACACGGCGCGAAGGACCCGGGCGGCGTTGATCTGTACGTCGGCGGCGTCGAGCATGCGGTGCTGCACCTGCTGTATGCGCGGTTCTGGCACAAGGTGCTCTACGACCTCGGCCACATCAGCTCGAGTGAGCCGTTCCGCCGGCTCGTGAACCAGGGCTACATCCAGGCGTACGCCTACACCGACCCGCGCGGCGCCTATGTGCCGGCCGCCGAGGTCACCGAACGCGACGGCAAGTTCTACTGGACCGGGCCCGACGGTGAGATCGAGGTTTTTCAGGAGTTCGGCAAGATCGGCAAGAGCCTGAAGAACTCGGTGTCGCCGGACGAGATCTGCGACAACTACGGCGCAGACACTCTGCGGGTCTATGAGATGTCGATGGGCCCGCTGGATGCATCGCGGCCGTGGGCGACGAAGGACGTCGTGGGTGCGTACCGGTTCCTGCAGCGCGTGTGGCGGCTGGTGGTCGACGAGCAGACCGGGACTGAACGCGCCGCCGAGCATGAGGCGCTGGACACCGACACGCTTCGGTTGTTGCACCGCACGATCGCCGGCGTGTCCGACGACTACACCCACCTGCGCAACAACACCGCGGCGGCCAAGCTGATCGAGTACACCAACCACCTCACCAAGAACGAGGTGAGGTCGCGGGCCGCGCTGGAGCCGCTGGTGCTGATGGTGGCACCGCTGGCGCCACACCTTGCCGAGGAGCTGTGGAAGCGGCTGGGGCATGACACGTCGCTGGCACACGGGCCGTTCCCGGTGGCCGACCCGCAATACCTCGTCGAGGACACCGTCGAGTACCCGGTGCAGGTAAACGGCAAGGTGCGCGGTCACGTCACCGTGGCGGCCGAGGCCGACGCCGATACGCTGGAGGCCGCGGCGCTGGCCGACGAGAAGGTTCAGGCATTCCTCAACGGCGCCACGCCGAAGAAGGTGATCGTGGTCGCCGGTCGTCTGGTCAACATCGTCATCTAGTCACCGAGGGCGGACGACGACCTCGTGGATGTGGGCGTCTGGCGGCGCGTTCACCGCGTCGACTACCACTTTCGCGACGGTTTGCGGGCTCAGGAACCGGGACGGGTCGTACTCACCACCCTCATAGGTGATCAGGTCCTCCTGCATCGGCGTATCGATGCGCCCAGGATGCACCGACGTCACCCGCAGCGACGGTTCGTCGGCGCGCAGTGAACCCGCGAACCCGCGCAGCGCGAACTTGCTCGCCGTGTACGACGCCAAACCGGGGGCGGCGTTGATGCCTGCACCGGAATTGATGAACACCACATGACCCTTGGCGGCGCGCAGCGCGGGCAACAGCGGCAGCGTAAGTGCCACCACCCCAACGACATTGACCTGCATGGTGGCGCTCCACTCCTCGACGGACGATTCGGCGACGCGTCCCGGATAGGAGACTCCGGCGTTGTGAATCAGGACGTCGAGTTCGTCGATCGGCTCGACGACCGCGGGGATGGCGTCGAGGTCACCGAAGTCGATCGGCCAGGTGGTCGCACCGAGCCGTGCGGCCACCGCGTCGAGCCTCTCGGACGGCCGCCCCGCGAGGAACAGCGTGTGAGTGGGCGCGAGCGCGTCGGCGATTGCCGATCCGAGTCCGCCGGAGGCTCCCGTGATCATCGCGGTCGGCATGGCTCACCCTATCGACCTGCGAGTCGGCCCGGTCCGTCGCATCATGGATGCGATGCCCGACCACAACTTCGCTCCGACACAGCTCGCGGCCCGCGCGGCGTACCTGCTGCGCGGCAACGACCTGGGCACCATGACGACTGCGGCGCCATTGCTCTACCCACATATGTGGAGCTGGGACGCCGCATTCGTGGCGATCGGGTTGGCGCCGCTGTCCGTCGAGCGCGCCGTGGTCGAACTCGACACCCTGCTGTCCGCACAGTGGGCCAACGGCATGATTCCGCACATCGTGTTCGCCACCGGCGTCGACGGGTATTTTCCCGGGCCCGCGCGATGGGCAACGTCGGCGCTGGCCGTCAACGCGCCACGCAACAGGCACACCTCGGGCATCACGCAGCCGCCCGTGCACGCGATCGCGGTGCAGCGCATCCTCGATCACGCCCGCACCCGCGGACGGTCCACCCGTGCCGTCGCGGAGGCGTTCCTCGACCGCCGCTGGGCCGACTTGGTCCGCTGGCACCGATGGCTGGCCGAGGCGCGCGATCAGAACGAGCGCGGCCGTGTCACCCTGTACCACGGCTGGGAATCCGGTATGGACAACTCGCCGCGCTGGGATAGCGCCTACGCCAACGTCATTCCCGGCAATGTGCCGGAGTACCAGCGCGAGGACAACACCATCGTCACCGACTCCAGCCAGCGTCCCTCCGACGGCGAGTACGACCGTTACCTGTGGCTGCTCGAGGAGATGAAGGCGGCCCGCTACGACGACGACCTGCTGCCCAAGGTGATGAGCTTCGCGGTCGAGGACGTGTTCGTCTCGGCGATCCTGTCGGTCGCCTGCCAGGTGCTGGCCGAAATCGGTGAGGACCACAAGCGCCCGAACGCCGACGTCCGCGACCTCTACGCGTGGGCCGAACGGTTCCGCGCCGGCGTGGTCCAGACCACCGACGAACGCACCGGTGCGGCAAGGGATTTCGACGTCCGGGCCGACAGATGGGTGGCCACCGAGACCGTGGCGCAGTTCGCGCCACTGCTGTGCGGCGGGCTGTCGCACGAGATGGAACGCGCCCTGCTGCGGCTGCTGGAGGGGCCGCGGTTCTGCGCACATCCTGACCTCAGATACGCACTGATCCCGTCGACGTCGCCGGTGTCGCGGGACTTCCGGGCGCGTGAGTACTGGCGCGGGCCGGTGTGGCCGGTGATGACGTGGCTGTTCTCGTGGTGCTTCGCCCGGCGCGGATGGGCCGAGCGGTCGGCGACGCTGCGGCGCGAAGGCTTGCGGCAGGCCAGCGACGGCACGTTCGCCGAGTACTACGAGCCGTTCACCGGCGAGGCGCTCGGCAGCATGCAACAGTCATGGACCGCCGCTGCGGTCCTCGATTGGCTGGGCTAGCTAGCACGCCACCATCAGCGAAAGACCGCCCGCGCCTAGCGCGGACGGTCTTGTTGCGGGTGGAGTTAGCAGTAGTAGTAGAAGACGGTGCCGTCCGACCAGTATTCGGAGCAGACGGCGGCGTTCGCGGTGCCTGAGGCACCGAAGGCGGCCAGTCCGAGGCCAGCGGCCACCACGGCCGAGGCTGCGACGGTGTGGACGATCGTGCGGAGACGGTTGGTGATCATGCGACGTCACTCCTTGGGATTGGTTGGCGGGAAGCTGACACCGATAACGATCGCGCGGCACTCTTGGCGAATCCTTGGCGCCGATTTGGCGTGAGTCGAGACTGCTCAGCGCACGCGGAAGCCGCCGTGCGTGATTAGGGGTTGAGAGCGCGTTAGTCGGCGAGGTGCTCGAGTGGGACCAGCGCCTTGGTCAGCGTGTCCAGGTCTTCGGGGCTGAGCTTGGCCAGCAGCGTGGCCAAGTAAGCGCGGCGCGCGGCCAGAGCTTCGCGGTGCTGAGACAGGCCCCGCGGCGTGATGTCGACGAGCACGGCCCGCAGATCCGACGGATCGCGGGAGCGCTTGACGAGACCCAGCTTCTCGAGGCGACGAATCGCCACCGTGGTGGTGGGGGTGCGGACCCGCTCATGGGCCGCCAGCTCGGTCATCCGAATCGGCCCCTGGTCGAGCAGCGTCAGCAGGATCGACAGCTGAGCCAGCGTGAGGTCGCCGGTTTCTGCTGTGCGGGTGGTATCGCCGCGGCGCAGCACCGAGAACACCTTGGAGAGCACACGCTGCAGTTCACCGGCTAGTTCGGCGACCTGCGGTTCGGTCTCCACCATAATTCGCCAGTCTAACCTGTCGGCGGCTGCCAAGTTGCACGATGGCGCGTTTCGCGTCAGAGAACCTGCGAGAGAAATCGACGAAGACGGCCGGTCTCGGCGCTGTCGAATATTTGCTCCGGGGGTCCCGATTCCACCACCTGCCCGTGGTCCATGAATACCACCGCGTCCGATGTCGACCGGGCGAAGCCCATCTCGTGCGTGACGACGACCATCGTCATCCCGCCCGCGCCTAGATCGGCGATCAACGCCAGGATGCCTTTGACCAGTTCGGGATCCAGCGCCGAGGTGGCCTCGTCGAAGAACATCACCTGAGGTGACATCGCGAGCGCGCGGGCGATCGCCACCCGCTGCTGTTGGCCGCCCGAAAGGGTGGCGGGCCGAACGTCGGCCTTGTGCCGGAGGCCCACCCGATCCAACTGTTCGAGGCCGAGTTCGCGTGCCTGCCCGGCGCTGAGCTTCTTGAGCCTGCGCGGCGCCAGGGTCACGTTCTCGAGCACGCTGCGGTGCGGGAACAGGTTGAAGTGCTGGAACACCATTCCGATGCGCTGGCGCAACTGATCCGGGTTGTCGGCCAACACCGACCGTCCGTCCAGCAGGATGTCACCCTTGTCGGGTTCGTAGAGCCGGTTCAGCGTTCGCAGCAGCGTGGACTTGCCCGATCCGGACGGCCCGATCACCGCCGCGGTCGTCCCGGCGGGCACATCGATGTCCACCCCGCGCAGCACGGCGTTCGGGCCGAACGACAGATGAATGTCATTGGCGCTCAATGAGACTGCCTCGCCGGTCATCAGATCATCTCCTGGCTGGTCGACAGCTCGAGCGGGTCTTCCTCATCGGGTTTTCGGCCTCGACGCAGGCGTGTGTCGATGAAGTTGACCAGATGTGTCAGCGGCACCGTCAACAAGAGATAGAACAGCCCGGCGGCCACCAGCGGCGAGAGATTGCCGGTCTGTGCGTTGAGATCCCGGCCCACCTGGAACAGTTCACGCTGGTTGGCCACCAGGCCGAGGAAGTACACCAGGGACGACGCCTTCAACAGCGAGATGAACTGGTTCATCAACGCGGGCAACACCCGTCGCACGCCTTGGGGCACCACGACCAACTGCATCGACGCCGGGTAGGAGAAGCCCAATGCCCGGGATGCCTCGAGCTGCCCGGGATCCACGCTCTGGATGCCGGACCGGAAGATCTCACCCACGTAGGCCGCGGCCATCAACCCGAGCGCGGCGATGCCCAACGGATATGGGTTGTTTCCGGTCAGGCCGCCCACCACCGGCCCGACGCCCAGCCCGATCAACAGGATGATCACCACCTCGGGCAGCCCGCGGAAGATGTCGGTGTACACCCGCGCGGGCCACCGCAGCCACCGTGACCGGGAGATGCCCGCGACGGCCAGCACCATGCCGAGCACCAGGCCGATGACGCTGGCGCACACGGTCAGGATCAACGTGTTCGGCAAGCCGGTCTTGAACAGGTCGGGGATCGCCTGCTTGTAGAGGTCCCAGTCGAGGAACGAGTCCTTCAGTTGCGACAGCGTCGACTTCGGCGCCGCGGCGGTCGACGGGGCGGCCACCTGATTCTCGGCAGCGATCGCGTTGAAATCCGGCAGCTGCGGAGCGGGTGCCGCCTTCGATCCCGGTTTCCAGCCCGGCGGCAACGCGCGCGGCACCCAGTCGGAGTACAGCCGCGACCAGGTGCCGTCGGCGATGACCGCGTCCAGCCCCGAGTTCAGCGCGTCGATCAACGGCTTGTTCTCGTTGGCCACCGCCCAGGCCACGAAATTGTCCAAGCTGAACGTGTTTTCGATGATATGAGCGGGGTCGCCTGCCTGCACCGTTCCCGACGCCTGTTGCGACGGCGCAACCCACGCGTCGATCTGGCGGGTCTTGAGGCTGGCGTACACGGTGTTGTAGTCGGGGAACTTCACCGGCTCCAGGTGCAGGGTGTCGATGACGTAGGCCTCCTGCACCGTGCCCTGTACGACGCCGATGCGCTGGCCCGCCGCCAGCTTGTCGAACCCGGTGATCGGCGAGCCCGACGGCACGACCAGAGAGAAGTAGCCGAAGTCGTATCCGTTGGTGAAACCGACAGTGCGCCTCCGTGCGTCGGTGGTCGTGATCGAGGACGACCCGACGTCGAACCGTCGCGATGCCACCTGTGCGAGCAGACCAGAGAACTCGGTGCCGACGAAATTGACCTTCAGCCCGAGTTTGTCCGCGATCGCGCGCAGCAGCTCGTTGTCGAAGCCGGTGAACTGGGCGGCCGAGTTGATGCAGATGCTGGGCGGTGCGTCCGACAGGGTGCCGACGGTGAGCGTGCCAGGCACGCTGAGCCCCAACGCGTTGATGTTGACGGCGTTGAGCGGTTCGACGGTCGCGGTCGTGTACTTGTCTTCGCCCGGCCCCGCCGCCTTCGCGAGGTTCGTGGGCAATGCACTTGCGCTCTCGATACCGGGCGGCGCGCACTGGTCCACGTTGGCGCCGGCCGGTGCGGCCAAGCCCATACTGCAGATCAGTAGCGCGGTCAGTGCGAGCACGAGTGCCTTGCAAAGCCGCGGGAATGAGGTCATTCCAAGCAACGTAGTGGCAGCCGTTAATTGGGCAGCTGCTTGCGCTCAATCAGAACGCAACTGTCGGATGTGGCGCCGCCCCGGCCGGCCGGAAGACACCCCGCCGTACCAGTTCGGCCAGCATGATCCGGGCCATCACCTCGGAGCGCTCGACGCACGCGGCGCGGGCCGCGCCTGCGTCACCGCGGTGGACGGCCGCGGTCTCGGCCTCGTAGAACGGCAGCATCTCGTGGTGGTTGTTGATGTAGGCGATCCAGAACGCGCGCGGGATGAACGTCTGCGATGCGCGGATCGCTGCCTGCAGCCGCGGGCCTGCGTACTCGTCGTTGAGGACGCGGCGGTACTGCAATGCCGTCTCCTGAAACGCGCGCGACTCTTTGCTGCCCTGCATGATGTCGAGCAGTTTGGCGAGTTGCGCGAGGATCTTCGGCGACCTCTCGGCCGCGGCGCGCGCCGAGGCGACACCGCTCAGAAGCCCGTACAGCTCATGGTGTTCGAGCACGACGGACTCGTCGAATCGCTCGACGTACGCGCCACGGTGATACTGCGTCGAGAGCACGCCGTCATGCTCGAGTTGCACCACGGCCTCTTGGATCGGCACGCGGGACAACCCGAGTTCATGCGCGATCTCGTTGCGGTCTATCCGATCTCCCGAGCGCAGTTTGCCCGTCAGCACCAGGTTGACGACATGCGAGACCACAAGGTCTTTTTCTTTGACCCCATACTTCTTGGGCATGGCGGCGACAGTGTCTCACGCCACTTGGCCGCCTGGGAGGTGTTACGCCGCTTCAGTTTCCACCGGTTTGACGGCGGTCGCGCCAGCGGCACAACTCCTCGGCCCTTGACAGGTCGTAGTCGGGTCCGTTAATCCCGACGGTCAACAATGTCACGCCGAGCCCGGCGAGCGCCTCGGCCTCCTTGAGCAGCGCGTCGGAGGTGTCACCGGTTACGCCTGCCGACCGTTCGACCGCGGCGGGGTCGCGGCCGACGTCGGCGCTGTGGCCCGCCAGGATCTCCGCCTTGCGCGGATACTCGGCGCTGTCGGAGAACGAGTGCCAGATGTCGGCGTACTCGGCGACCAGGCGCAGCGTCTTGCGCTCACCGCCGCCGCCGATGAGGATCGGGATGTCGCGGGTGGGCGCCGGGTTGAGCTTGGCCAACCGCGATTTGATCCGCGGCAGTGCCCCCGCCAGATCGTCGAGCCTGCTGCCCGCGGTGCCGAACTCGTAGCCGTACTCGTCGTAGTCCTTCTGCTTCCAGCCCGACCCGATGCCGAGGATCAGCCTGCCGTCGGAGATGTGGTCGACGGTGCGGGCCATGTCGGCCAGCAGTTCGGGATTGCGGTACGAGTTGCACGTGACGAGCGCACCGATCTCGATGCGCGACGTCTGCTCGGCCCACGCGGCCAGCATGGTCCAGCACTCGTAGTGCGCCCCGTCGGGATCACCGTAGAGCGGAAAGAAGTGGTCCCAGTTGAAGGCAACGTCGATGCCGGCGTCCTCGGCGCGGCGCACCGCGTCCCGGACATGGCTGTACTTCGTGGAGTGCTGTGGCTGCAGTTGCACGCCGATACGGATCGGAAGGGTCACAGTGTGTCTGTAACCCGGATCACGCGCCAATATTCCCTTCGGTTCGCCACACGGCTACCACCGAGGGCCGCGCGGTGCCGTTGCCGCCCTCTGGCCAGCGCGATAGCGGGTTGTCGATGCTGTTGTCGTCGTGCTCGCCGGGATGTTGGACACACACCGTGACCAGATCGTCGGTGATGACGGGACCGCAGGTCTCGGCACCCAACGGTACGGTGAGGAACTGCTTTGTCTCGCCGCGGTTGGGACCCTCGAGCGCGACGGCGAACAACCCGTCGTTGGAATCCAGCGCGTTGCCGTCGGTGGAGATCCAGAGGTTCCCGTGGCTGTCGAACGCGACGTTGTCAGGGCACGAGATGGGGCTGACCTGCTTCTTGTCGAATCCCGCGAAGTAGGTGTCAGCCGCCGCCGGGTCTCCGCACACCAACAGCAGGTCCCAGCTGAAGTCGGTGCCTGCGTGATTGTCGGTGATCTCAAGGATCTGGCCGCTCTTGTTGTCGTTGCGCGGGTTGGCGGCGTCGGGTGGCGCCTCGCCGGGTGCGCCACGCTCGTCGTTGTTGGTCAGCGCGACGTACACCTTGCCGGTTTTCGGGTTGGCCTCGAAGTCCTCGGGTCGGTCCATCTTGGTGGCACCCGCCTTGTCCGCGGCGAGCCGGGTGAACACGGCGGCCTCCTGCGCGGTGACACCGTCGACGAGCGATTCCGCCTGACCGTTCGCACCCGACCGCAGGAGCGGTAGCCACGTCCCGGTGCCGGCGAACGAGCCCTTGTTCGGCAGCGTGCCCGAGCCGTCGATCTCGTTGGTGGGGATGTCGCTGGAGAGCTTGGCGACGTACAGCGTGCCCTCGTCGAGCAGGGTCATGTTGTGCGCCATCGCCGCCGGGTCCGTACCGGGTTGCATCTTCTTGCTCGACACGAACTTGTACATGTAGTCGAATCGTTCGTCGTCGCCGCTGTAGACGACGACGGTGCCGTCCTCGGTGATGTAGACGTTGGCGGCCTCATGCTTCAGCCGTCCCAGCGCGGAGTGCTTGACTGGGGTCGAGTTCGGGTCCCACGGGTTGAGCTCGACGACGTAGCCGAAGCGGTTGGCCTCGTTGGCGCTCTTGGTCAGGTCGAAGCGCGGGTCGAAGGTCTCCCACAACAGTGCCGACGGTTCCGCCGCAAGCCCGTAGCGATCCACCCGGTCGGCATCCACCGGCAGAGGCGGCTGCGCGTCTTTCGGGCCGCCGAAGTACTCGTGGAAGTTCTCCTCGCCGGAGAGCACGGTGCCCCACGGCGTCACGCCGCCGGAGCAGTTGGCGAAGGTGCCCGCGATAGTGCGGCCGGTCGGGTCGGCGGGGGTCTTCACGAAGTCGGTGCCCGCGGCGGGTCCGGTGAGCGTCATCGGGGTGTCGGCGGTGACGCGCCTGTTGTAGCGACCCATCACCGGCTTCAGTCCCTCCGGCGTGCGTTCGACCTCCACCACGCCCATGCCGACCGCCGCGATCTCGATGTCGAACTGCTCACGGGTGGGGGCGTCGGCGTTATAGCCAGGGAACATGAACTGCGGGGTGACGTACTCGAAATTGGTCACCAACAGGAAGCGATTCTGCTGGCCCTCAATCGGCAACAGGCCCGCGAAATCGTTGTTGAAGCCGAACTGGCCACGCTGCGCCGCGCCGCTCTGCTTGGCGACGTCGAACTTCGGGGCGTTGGGCACAATCGGGTCGCCCCAGCTGATCACGACGGCCTGCTCGTATCCGTCGGGGATGACGACGACGTCCTCGCTGTTGGGCGCGATCGAGGCGAAGTTCATGCCAGGGGGAGTCTGGGTCTGCGCGGCCGCTGCTGAGGTGGCGGTTTCGGTGGGCTGTTCGCCCTGCCCGCAGGCGGCCAGCGCCGAGCCTGCGCCGACGGCGAGCACTGCGATGCCGCTGGCCTGCAGCATCGATCGGCGCGAGACGGCCTTGGCGATATCGCCGAAGTATTCGTTGTCGCTGGGGTTGCGGACCGGCTTCGAGCAGGCGTCACCGCACTTGTAGCGGCACGTGATGTGCTGACGAGAAGACCGACCATCGTGGGAGACAAAGAGATTCAACGGCACGAGCGCCATGGGTGCGGGTTCCTTCCGACACGAATGCCGGCCGTGGGCTGGCGGCCGGGACCCGCGAAAACTTACGGCAGCTCGGCTATCAGGAAGTGAACAGGAATCGACAAGCAAGCTGTCAGCCGACGAGCATGTCACGCAGGATGGCGACGAGCGCGGCGGGCTGGTCACCTTGCACCGAATGGCCGGAATCCGCGACGACGTGGGTGCGCTGGAAGCCGGGCGCGTTGGTCGCGAACGCGTCGGCGTCCTCGTCGTTGACGAAGTACGAATTGGCCCCGCGCACCAATGTGGTCGGCATGGTGATCGACGGGACGTCGTCCCACCCGCCCTCGAAGCCGTCACCCTTGCGGAACGAGTCGTAGCGCCATGTCCAGGTGCCGTCGTCGAGCTGCTTCGAATTGTGAAAGACGCCACGGCGCAACGACTTCCGATCGCGATGCGGCGCTGCGGCGACCGTCACGTCGAGCATGGCCTGAAACGACGGGAAGATGCGATCACCCTGGACCAGCGCGACGGTGCCCATCTGCGCCTTCGTCATCTCGGTGTGCCGCTCGGGCGCCGACGGGGTGACGTCGACGAGCAGCAGTTCGGGAACCAGGTCGGGTTCGGTGGCGGCGATGCGCAGCGCGGTCAGCCCGCCGAGCGACATACCGACGACGAGTCGCGGCCGCGGAGCCCATTCACGAAGCAGCGGCCGCAGGGTTTTCGCATTGAGCCGCGGGCCGTAATCACCGTCCTCACGCCACGCCGAGCGGCCATGGCCGGGCAGGTCGATCGCGAGCGCGGGCACCCCGAGGCCGACGATCACCGTGTCCCAGGTGTGCGCGTTCTGCCCGCCGCCGTGCAAAAAGACCACCTGTGGCGACTCGTCGCCCCACTTGAGCGCGCTGACCGTGTCGGATTCGACGCGCCGCACAGTCGGCAACGGCGCCGTCGCTCCGATCTGCTCGGCATTCTCAGGGAGCATCGCGAACTCGTCGAGGCCAACCAGGTCGTCGTCGGATATATCAGCGGAGGCCACGGATCGACCCTACAAACAGTCACTCCCGTCACTGCGCGCAGGGATATGCACTGACTCGAAACGTGATATCGCATGTGCTATCACGTTTCGCGACAACACATCCCCGCCCGTTTTGGGACGGATGTGACCGCTGAGGCTAGCCCTCGATGAAGTTCTCGAGCTGCGCGCGGGCGATATCGTCCGGCATCTGCTTCGGCGGGCTCTTCATCAGGTAGGCCGACGCCGCCTCGACGGGGCCGCCGATGCCGCGATCCTTGGCGATCTTCGCCGCACGGACGGCGTCGATGATGACGCCAGCCGAGTTCGGCGAGTCCCACACCTCGAGCTTGTACTCCAGGTTCAGCGGCACGTCACCGAACGCGCGGCCCTCGAGTCGCACGTACGCCCACTTGCGGTCGTCAAGCCAACCGACGTGATCGGACGGGCCGATGTGCACATCCTTGGTGTTGAACTCGCGCTGCAGGTTGCTGGTGACGGCTTGGGTCTTGGAGATCTTCTTGGACTCCAGCCGCGAACGCTCGAGCATGTTGAGGAAGTCCATGTTGCCGCCGACGTTGAGCTGCATCGTGCGGTCCAGCTGCACGCCGCGGTCCTCGAACAGCTTGGCCATCACACGGTGGGTGATCGTCGCGCCGACCTGGCTCTTGATGTCGTCGCCGACGATCGGCACACCGGCGTCGGTGAACTTCTTGGCCCACACCGGGTCGCTGGCGATGAACACCGGCAGCGCGTTGACGAACGCCACCCCGGCGTCGATCGCGCACTGGGCGTAAAACTTGTCGGCCTCCTCGGAACCCACCGGCAGGTAGGACACCAGCACGTCGACCTTGTTGTCCTTGAGCACCTTGACCACGTCGACCGGGTCGACGTCGGAGACCTCGATGGTGTCGGCGTAGTACTTGCCGATGCCGTCGAGGGTCGGGCCGCGCTGCACGATCACGTTGGTGGGCGGCACGTCGGCGATCTTGATGGTGTTGTTCTCCGACGCGAAGATCGCCTCGGAGAGGTCGAAGCCCACCTTCTTGGCGTCGACGTCGAATGCGGCGACGAACTTCACGTCGCGGACGTGATACGGGCCGAGCCGCACATGCATCAGACCGGGCACAGTGGCCGTCTCGTCGGCGTCGTGGTAGTACTCCACGCCCTGCACCAGCGAGGACGCGCAGTTGCCCACGCCGACAATCGCGACCCGCACGTCCGTGTTTTCAGTCATGACGACTTCTTTCCCTTCCCTACTAATTCAGTAATGCTCAGCTCGTTAAGGCTGCTCTGCGCGTCCCTGCGCCGTTCGTTCAGCGGCTATCAAGTCGTTGAGCCACTTGACCTCCCGCTCACTGGACTCCAACCCGAGTTGGTGGAGCTGCCGGGTGTAGCGGTCGAACGAACTGCTGGCCCGCGCCACTGCTTCACGCAGACCCTCACGGCGTTCCTCTACCTGACGACGGCGGCCCTCCAGGATCCGCATCCTGGCCTCGGCCGGCGTGCGGTTGAAGAACGCGAGGTGAACGCCGAACCCGTCGTCGGAGTAGTTCTGTGGGCCGGTGTCGGCCACCAATTCGGTGAAGCGTTGCTTGCCGGCGTCGGTGAGACGGTAAACCCGGCGCGCGCGGCGCACCTTCGGAATGCCGTCGGGAGCGGCGTCCTCGACGATCAGCCCGTCGGTCTGCATGCGACGCAGCGCCGGATACAGCGAGCCGTAGGAGAACGCGCGAAAGGCGCCGAGGAGGCCGGTCAGCCGCTTACGCAGCTCATAGCCGTGCATGGGCGACTCGAGCAGAAGACCCAGGACTGCAAGTTCCAGCACCTAGGCACCTCCTTTGCTTGGTCGCTACGACGGTTCGACACCTCGCATAAGTGTATCGCGCCGATATATTCGGTGCTACATCGAGGACGCAGGAAATGCGACGCGCCTCACTCGTTCGGGTAGCCGATGCGCTTGATGTTGCCTGCGCCGTCCATATCGATGGAGCCGCTGCCATAGTCACTCGACAGGTTGACCGAGACCGTCAACGCGCCGGGAGTCGTCGGATCGCTGGCGGGGTCGATGACCAGGTAGGTGCTGGTGACGTCGGCGGGTTTCATGCCGAGCGTCTCCGGCGCGCCGCGCATGACTCCGACGATCGTCTTGATGTCGAACTTGCTGAGGTCGATCTCGGTCGCGTTGGACGACTTCGAGCCGGCCGTCGGGTCGTCCCAGCCGCCGCGATACGTGTAGTTGAGCTCGCGACGGTCTTCGTTGGGGTCAGGCCGGGTCAGCGACGCGTACTCGGGATACACCACCAACCGGTAGCCCATGGTGTCGCCGAACTTCTTCTTCATCTGCTCGATCAGGCCGGTGAGGCCGCCCAGCGAATGCAGTTGTTTCGGCGGTGTCAGCACCACGGCGTCGATGCCGTCGGACTTCGCGCCGGGGTCCGAGGTGAAGTTCAACGGCGAAGGGGTGTTGCCGTACAGGCCCCACCCGATCGCGATGCCGAGCACGACGAGCACGCCAGCGAACGCCGCCCGCATACCCCAGCCGCTGCTGCCCAACGGCACCTTGGGTCGCCTTTTGAGGTCGGGCAATTGCACCGGTGCGTTCGAGGTCTGTAGGTCCGAAATCAGAGACTGCAGATCGCCGAGCGTTTCAGCTCCGGTCGCGAGGGCAACCCTCGTCCGATGCTCCTCCATCGACAGCTGCCCGTCCGCCAGCGCGCTGTCGAGGATCTGGCACGTGTTGTTGCGGTCGCTGTCTTTCGCCCGCGTCCCTGCGGACTGCCTCGTCGCCACGACAGAGATCGTAAGAGTTCAGTAGCTATCACCGCAGACCAGATAGCGAACGTGAGCCGGCAGCGGTGCCGTCACGCCTCGGCGTTCGCACGGTGGACGTACTCTGGTCTCCGTGCGATTGCAGCGACAGGTGGTGGACTATGCGCTTCGGCGCCGGTCCCTGCTGGCCGAGGTGTACTCGGGACGCACCGGCGTTTCGGAAGTCTGCGACGCCAATCCCTACTTGCTGCGCGCCGCGAAATTCCACGGGAAACCCAGTTCGGTGATGTGTCCGATCTGCCGCAAGGAACAGCTCACCCTGGTGTCGTGGGTTTTCGGCGACCACTTGGGCGCCGTGTCGGGCTCGGCGCGCACCGCCGAGGAGTTGGTCTTGCTGGCCACCCGTTACGAGGAGTTCTCCGTTCACGTGGTGGAGGTATGCCGCACCTGCAGTTGGAATCACTTGGTCAAGTCGTATGTGCTCGGCGCGCCACGGTCTCCGAAGACCGCGCGCCGCACTCGGACGGCGCGCGATGGCGCGCGCACGGCCAGTGAATAGCGAAGGGCGCCACGACCGGTCAGCCAGTGATGTCCGTAGGGAACCCGCGGCTGATGGCGTGAGCGTTCCCTCGACTCCGCCTGGTGGCGCGCGGCCACAGCACCGCCCCGACGGCCAGCGTCGCGCCGATGGCCCACCGCCCCGGCAATCCGACGCGGGTAGGAAGCGGCCGGCCGACGGCCCCCCAAGGCATCGCGCGGCGGGCGCCCCGTTCGACGACCGCAGCACCGCGATCCTGCCGCCGATCCGTGACGGCAGGCCGCCGCATCTGCGCGACCCGATCGATGTCGTCAAGGCGGCGTTGGACGGAACACCGCTGCCGCCGAAACAGCCGCCACCTCCACCGCCACGCCGTCCGCGTGGAGGAGGCGGACCCGGCGGAGGTCCGCAAGGACCGCGACCCACCCTGCGTCAGCAGATCAACTGGAAGTGGGTGCGGCGCGGTCTGTACGCGACCGTTGTCGCGCTGATCGTGCTGCCCCTCGTCACGTTCGGGATGGCCTACCTCATCGTCGACGTCCCCAAGCCGGGTGACATCCGCACCAACCAGGTGTCGACGATCCTTGCCAGCGACGGCAGTGAGCTGGCGAAAATCGTTCCACCCGAGGGCAACCGCGTCGATGTGAACATCGACCAGATTCCAGTGCATGTGCGCGACGCGGTGATGGCTGCCGAGGACCGTGACTTCTATTCCAATCCTGGCTTCTCGTTCACCGGGTTCGCGCGCGCGGTGAAGAACAACATCTTCGGTGGCGACCTGCAGGGCGGGTCGACCATCACGCAGCAGTATGTGAAGAACGCCCTGGTGGGCTCGGAGCGGTCAGGCGTCGGCGGCGTTATCCGCAAGGCCAAGGAACTGGTCATCTCGACGAAGATGTCCGGCGAATGGTCCAAAGACCAAGTGCTGCAGTCCTATCTGAACATCATCTACTTCGGCCGCGGCTCGTACGGCATCGCGGCGGCGGCCAAGTCCTACTTCGACAAACCCGTCGAACAGCTCAACGTGGCAGAGGGTGCGCTACTCGCCGCGCTCATCCAACGCCCGTCCGGTCTTGACCCCGCGGTCAACCCCGAAGGTGCGGCGGAGCGCTGGAACTGGGTGCTCGACGGCATGGTCGATATCGGCGCGCTGTCACCGGGCGACCGTGCGGCCCAGCAGTTCCCGCCGACGGTGCCCCCGGAGCAGGCGCGGTCGCAGGACCAGACCACCGGCCCCAACGGCCTGATCGAACGTCAGGTCCAAAAGGAACTGCTCGACCTGTTCGACATCAACGAGCAGTCGCTGAACACCCAGGGCCTGCAGATCACCACGACAATCGACCCCACGGCGCAGAAGGCCGCCGAGGAGGCGGTCTCGGAGTACATGGACGGGCAAGACCCCGACATGCGGACCGCCGTCGTGTCGATCGATCCGCGTACCGGCGCGGTGAAGGCGTACTACGGCGGTTCGGACGCCAACGGTTTCGACTTCGCGCAGGCCGGTCTGCCGACGGGCTCGTCCTTCAAGGTGTTCGCCTTGGTGGCGGCGCTGCAGCAGGGCATGGGCCTGGGCTACCAGGTGGACAGCTCGCCGGTCGAGGTCAACGGCATCAAGATCACCAACGTCGAGGGCGGCGGCTGCGGCACCTGCAACATCGCCGAAGCGTTGAAGCGCTCACTGAACACGAGTTACTACCGGCTGATGCTGAAGCTGAAGAACGGCCCCGCCGACGTCGCCAAGGCCGCGCACGACGCAGGCATCGCCGAGAGCTTCCCCGGCGTCGACCACACGCTGTCCGAGGACGGCAAGGGTGGCCCGCCGAACAACGGTGTCGTGTTGGGCCAGTACCAGACTCGCGTGCTGGACATGGCGTCCGCCTACGCGACGCTGGCGGCATCCGGCGTCTATCACAAGCCGCACTTTGTGCAGAAGGTAGTGAACTCGCAGGGCGAAGTGCTGTTCGACGCCAGCCAGCAGGACAACACCGGCGAGCAGCGGATCGACAAATCCGTCGCCGACAACGTCACCTCCGCGATGCAGCCGATCGCCGCGTACTCGAACGGGCACAACCTATCCGGTGGCAGGCCGTCGGCGGCGAAGACGGGAACTAACCAGCTCGGTGACACCGGCGCGAACCGGGACGCGTGGATGGTCGGCTTCACACCGTCGCTGTCGACGGCTGTTTGGGTTGGCACCACCGAGGGCACCAAACCGCTCGAGAACAAGTGGGGCTCCCCGGTTTACGGTTCGGGTCTGCCGTCCGACATCTGGAAGTCGACCATGGATGGCGCGCTGGAGGACACGGAGAACGAGTCGTTCCCGAAGCCCACCGAGATCGGCGGCTATGCAGGCGTGCCGCAGGCGCCGCCTCCGGCGCCGAGCCCGATCGCGCCGCCGCAGGAGACCGTCATCCAGCCGACGATTGAAGTGGCACCGGGCATCACGATCCCGCTTGGCCCGCCGACCACCGTGCCCCTCGCTCCGCCCCAACCGGTCGGACCCGTGCCGGGACCGCCCGGCGCCCCTGGAGCGCCGCCGCCTCCGCCGCCTCCGTGACCGACCCTGCGCGGGAGACGGTTTCGCCGACGGCGTTGGCGCCCGATCGGCGAACCCTCGATGACCGCGACATGCCCAGCCGCACGGACGCAATCGGCGCTGCGCTGTCAAACACGATCGGCGGTCCGGTCGGCCGCCACGCGTTGATCGGCAGGCAACGATTCATGACGCCGCTGCGCGTGATGCTGATCATCGCGCTGGTCTTCCTCGCGCTGGGCTACTCGACGAAGGCGGCGTGCCTGCAGACCACCGGCACCGGCAGCGCCGATCAGCGTGTGGGCAACTGGCAAAATCAGCGCGCCTACTACGAGCTGTGTTACTCCGACACCGTTCCGCTGTACACCGCGGAACTGTTGAGCCAGGGCAAGTTCCCGTACAAGTCGAGCTGGATCGAGAACGATAGCGACGGCAAGCCACGCTTGCAGTACGACGGCAACATCGCGGTGCGATACATGGAGTATCCGGTGCTGACGGGGATCTACCAGTACGTGTCGATGTCACTGGCCAAGACCTACACCGCGCTGACAAAGTTGGTATCGGTGCCGATCATCGCCGAGGTGGTGATGTTCTTCAACATCGCCGCCTTCGGTCTTGCGCTGGCATGGCTGACGACGGTGTGGGCGACGGCACTGCTGGCTGGGCCCAGGCGGATCTGGGATGCCGCGCTGGTGGCGGCGTCACCGATTCTAATTTTCCAGATCTTCACGAATTTCGATGCACTGGCAACGGCCGCCGCCACGGGCGCGCTGTTGGCGTGGGCACGACGAAAACCCTGGCTGGCCGGCGCCTTGATCGGGCTCGGCGTTGCGGCCAAGCTCTACCCGTTGCTGTTGTTCGTGCCGCTGGTGATTATCGGGATGCGCACCGGCAGGCTGCGTGAGGTCGGTCGGGCCGCAGTGGCAACGGTGGCGACGTGGCTGCTGGTGAATCTGCCGATAATGGTGCTGTTCCCCCGCGGATGGTCGGAGTTCTTCCGGCTCAACACCCGTCGCGGCGACGATATGGATTCGATCTACAACATCGTGAAGTCGTTCACGGGATGGCGCGGCTTCGACCAGAACCTCGGGTTCTGGCAGCCGCCGACCGTGCTGAACGCGGTCACCGCGGTGCTGTTCATATCCTGCTGCATCGCAATCGCTTACATCGCGCTGACAGCCACCCAGCGCCCACGGCTGGCGCAGGTGGCGTTCTTGGTGGTGGCGGCGTTTCTCCTGACAAACAAGGTGTGGAGCCCGCAGTTCTCCCTGTGGCTTGTGCCCTTGGCGGTGCTCGCCCTGCCGCACCGGCGAATCCTGTTGGCGTGGATGACCATCGACATGCTGGTGTGGGTGCCGCGGATGCTGTTCCTTTACGGGGAGCAGAATCGCGGCCTGCCCGAACAGTGGTTCACCGCAACCGTCTTGTTGCGTGACATCGCGGTGGTCGGTTTGTGCGCCTTAGTGATTCGGCAGATCTATCGACCTGAGCTGGATCTGGTGCGGTGGCACGGAGAGGTCGACGACCCGTCGGGCGGTGTGTTCGAGGGCGCGCCCGACGATCCGCCGCGATGGCTACCCGACTGGTTGCGACCGCAGGCGGGCCGGGCGACCGTGACGCCGGCACCGTTGCCGGACGAAACCGAACCCGAGGCCGAACCCGACCTGGCGGGCCAGCCAAGCGCTTAAGGCGTCAGCCGAAGTCCAGGAACTTGCCCACGCCCGACGGTGACACGTAAACGCATGCTCACCGCCGCTTGAGTGCACCGCAGGCAACGTGAGAGCAGCCTCACAAATGACTGCCAAATGTGTTGTTGTGAGCGCCAATTCATGCGGAAGGGCGGTGACAATGCACGTCCGCAATTAGTTAGCCCTTAACCGGGACGTCCCTTGGCCTGCACTCGGCGGTACAACCATACCGAGGTCTGATTGACCCGCCTTCGGGCGGAAAGGAGATTGTCGATGTCCTCTTCGTCCCGACGTTCGGCCGGTAGGGCCGCAATGGCTGTGTTGGCCGCACTGCTGCTGGCCGCCTGCGGTCAAAGCGCCGACACCAGCAGCGGCTCGAGCTCGAGTGCAGCCTCCGGAGGCCGCAACCCCGACGAACTGGTGATGGCCGCCGTACCCACGGAGGACGCCCAGAGTCTGTCAAAGGACTACCAGCCGGTGATCAGCTTGCTGGAGAAGGAACTGGGGAAGAAGGTCCGGTTCCAAAGCGCCACAAGCTATTCCTCCGTGATCGAGGCGCAGCGTTCCGGCAAGGTCGACATCGCCCAGTACGGGGCGTTCTCGCTGATCACCGCGCAGAACAGCGGTGTCAAGGTCACACCCGTCGCCGCGCAGACGACCACCAAGGGTGCGACTCCCGGCTATCAGTCCTACGGCATCACCCGGCCGGACACCGGTATCAAGTCCATCGCGGACTTCAAGGGCAAGAAGATCTGCTACGTCGACCCGGCGTCGACATCGGGATTCCTGTACCCGTCGGCGGCGTTGATCGCCGCGGGAATCGACCCGAACAAGGACGTCACCCCGGTCATGACCGGCGGCCACGACGCCTCGGCCATCGGCGTGATGAACGGGCAGTGCGACGCCGGTTTCGCCGAAGACAGCATGATCAACACCACACTGCCGAAAAAGGGACAGCTCAAACCCGGTCAGCTCGACATCGTGTGGAAATCCGACAATATTGCCGGGGCACCTCTCGCGGTCAGCGACGACCTCGCGCCGGATCTGAAGACAAAGATCGCCGACGTGTTCAACACCAAGGCGAACATCGACTATCTCAACGCCAACGGATTCTGCACCCCCGAATGCAAGACGGCCGACGACTCCGGCGACTGGGGCTGGTCGAAGGTCGACAACAGCTTCTACGACGGGGTCCGCAAGGTCTGCGACGTCACAAAGGCCAAGCAGTGCGGGGGCGGGAACTCATGACCGATGCCGTCGCCGATGTGGCCGTTCGGTTCGACTCCGTCAGCAAGCAGTTCAGTGCGGATATCACTGCTCTGCAGGATGTTTCGCTGACGGTGCGGCGCGGCGAGATCGTCGTGTTGCTCGGGCTGTCGGGTTCGGGTAAGTCCACGTTGCTGCGTCACGTCGACGGCCTGCACCGCCCGACGTCCGGAAACGTGACCGTTCTTGGCACCGACGTCGGACGGGCCACCGGCAGCGAACTGCGCCGGTTGCGTCGACGAGTCGGCTTCGTATTCCAGCAGTTCCATCTGGTGGGCAGTCTGAGCGTGCTGGAGAATGTCTGCTCGGGCGCGCTGGGCCGCCTGCGCGGCCCTCGGCTGGGCCTGTTCAGCTACCCGAAGGTGTTGCGCCGCGAGGCGCTTGCGCACCTGGATCGGGTCGGCCTGCAGGACAGGGCATTTCAGCGGGCCGACACGCTGTCCGGCGGGCAGCAGCAACGCGTCGCAGTGGCGCGCGCGCTCATGCAGCGTCCTGAGATCCTGCTCGCCGACGAACCGGTGGCCTCGCTGGATCCCGAATCATCGGCCCAGGTGATGCAGCTGATCAGGGAGATCAGCGCCGAACAACAGCTGACCGTGCTGTGCAGCCTGCACCAGGTCAGCATGGCGCTCAGCTGGGGCGACCGGGTGATCGGAGTGCGCGGCGGTAGGGCGGTGATGGACACCCCGGTGGCCACGCTCGACCGCGAGGATGCAATGGCGCTGTACGCGAAGGTCGGCGCCGCGCCCATGCCGTTGGCTGCCGTCGGGTGACGACGACGGCTCCGCCGCGACCGCTGCGGACCACGTCGAGACAGCACCCCGGCCGCACCGCCGCTTGGATCACCCTCGCGGCGCTGGCGGCCGCGGGCTGCTGGGCGATCGCCAATCTGCGGATCAACGTCGCCACCTTCATCGACAGCGCCCACAACGCAGCGGATTTCGCCGGGCGGATGCTGCCGCTGGACTTTCCGCCGCTGGGCGAACTGCTGTCGTTGGTTGGGCAGACGATGGCGATCGTGGTGTCGGCCACGGTGCTGTCCGTGATCCTCAGCGTGCCGCTGGCGATCCTGGCCGCCTCGAACACCACACGCGGCCACGCGGCGCGCTTCGGCGCTCGGGCACTCATCGTGGTGGTGCGGGCGGTACCCGACGTCGTGTTGGCCATCATCTTCTTCCGAATCTTCGGGCTCGGTGCGATGACTGGAGTGCTCGCGATGGGGCTGCACTCGGTCGGGATGGTCGCCAAGCTCTACGCCGACGCAATCGAACAGATCGATGAGGGACCGCGCACTGCGGTGCGGGCCGGCGGCGCCGAGCCTGTGCAGGAGCTGATCGCGGGCGTGCTTCCACAGGTCATGCCGGCATTCGTCGCGACCGCGCTGCACCGGCTCGATATCAACCTGCGGATCTCGGTCCTGCTGGGATTCGTCGGGGTCAACGGGCTCGGATACCAGATCGCGTTGTCGTTCAAGCAGGTTGACTACCGCAGGGGCATGGCGCTGGCGGCTGTTGTGCTGGTGTTGTGCATCGTCGTCGAGTTGGTCTCCGGCTCGATCCGGCGGGCGCTTCTGCGCAACACCGGCGAACGTACAGGTGCGTCCGCTCCCCTGCAGCGCGGCGAGCAGATCAGCCCGCCGTGGACAAGTCGGCGACTGCGGCGCGCCGGATACGCGGCGATCACGGTGGTCGTGGTCGCCGTCTCTGCCTGGGGCGCGGACCTGAACCCGGCGCACTTCCTGCGCTCGCTCGGCGGCATCGGAGCAACCGCACACCTGTTTTGGCCGCCCGAGACCGGTGGGATCTTCACCACGGTGCTGGCCGACCTGTGGCTGACAGTGCAGATCGCGCTGGGCGCCACGACAATTGGTGCGGCGATGGCGCTGCCGATCGGAGCGCTCGCAGCGCGAAACGTCGCGCCGTCGCTGCGGCTCGCTCACGCGTTCCGCCTGCTGGTGGTGGGGATCCGCGGGATCCCGGAACTCGTCCTGGCGGTTGTGTTCGTAGTCATCACCGGACTCGGCGCCGTCGCGGGCACCCTCGCATTGGCGGTGGGCTCGATCGGGCTGCTGGGCAAGCTCATCGCCGATTCGTTCGAGGAAGTGGATCCCGGCCCCGAGGAAGCCGTGCGCGCCACCGGCGCGGGTCGCTGGCAGGTGTTCTGCGCAGGGACGTTGCCGCAGGCGGCACCCGCGTTCGTCGGGCATGTGCTCTACCAGCTCGATGTCAACATTCGCTCAGCAACATTGCTTGGCATCGTTGGTGCGGGCGGAATCGGCTTCGATCTGCTCAGTGCTGCCCAGATCATCGAGTTCGGCTTGGTCACAACGATTTTGCTGATGGTGTTCGTCACCGTGCTGATCGTCGAAGCGCTCGCCGTCTGGTTGCGCCACGAGCTGCGATGAGGATTCCCGACAACTGTTCCTGTTGTTCATCTTCTGCCGGACGAGCGTTGGTCACGGTGAAGTTGTTCGGACAAGTGACGGCACCACCGTGAAGACCGTGACGTCCACCAGATATCTCGAGATCGCCGACCAGCTGGCCGGTGAACTGGCGTCCTGCGAACCGGGCACACGGGTGTCCAGCGAGCCGGAACTGGCCACCCGATTCGGTGTGGGACGGGCCGCGGCCCGCTCGGCGCTGCAGGAGTTGGAACGACGCCTGGTCGTGCGGCGCGTGCAGGGCGCGGGCACGTTCGTCAACCGGCGCATCGACTACCTCATCTCCCACAGCAGGCCGGCGTCCTGGCACACCACGGTCACCGCTGCGGGCGCCGTCCCGCGTTCGCAGACCAAGAACGTGGAACGGATCACCCTGACGGGCGAGGACGCCCAACGGCTGGGGCGACCCGTCGGAACCCCGATCTACCGGGTCACCCGACACTTCTTCATGGACGACCTCCTCGCCTCGGTCACCCAGGAACTCATCCCCGTGGCCGCCGTGCCCGATCTCGACATCGCGTTGCAGAACTTCGAGTCGGTCGACATGGTGCTGCGCCAGCTGGGCGGCGTAGAGCCGGTACGCGCGTGGTGTCGCGCGAGCCTCGATATCCCACCGCCAGAGGTGTTGCGGGAGTTGGGGATCGAAGCGAGCGTGCCCGTGTGGCGCATCGACAGCCTCAGCCGTGACGCAGCCACCCATGAGGTGTTGCTGACCAGCAGCGCCTGGACCCGAGCCGACGCCGTGCGGGTGGTGGTCGAGCTCGAGGACACCCCCGTGCCGACGAACGGCCAGGCGCTGTGACCGGGCCGTTGGAGCGCGCACAGCGGTGCGGGTTGCTGGCAGAGGCCGAGGCCGAGGAGTTGCGTGAGCTTGCCGACGCCTGCCTGGCCGACGGCGCCGAGGTGCGGGTGCTCGTCGCGCCGCAGGTCGGCTGCATCTCGACGCAGATACGGGAACCCGTCGCCGGTGAGCGGTTCCTGATCGGCGACGTCCTCGCCTGCCGGGCCGAGATCGAACTGGCTGGGCACCGCGGCTGGGCGATGCGGCTGGGCGACGACCGGGCCGCCGTGCTCGCCGCCGCCGTCCTGGACGCCGAAGCCGAAGCGGGCGGTCCGATGGCCGCTGCAGTCGACGACCTCTGCCACACCGTCGCCGATCGGCTGGCGGACCGCCACGACCGGGAATGGGCCGAATTGGCGCCCACCATCGTCGAATTCGAGGAGCTGACATGACGGGCGCATTCACAGCCGCGCTACGACCGGCCGATGCGCAGCAGGTGTTCCGGGCCGTGCTCGAGGCACTGGCCCGCCCGGGCATACCGACGGCGCTGCCCGAGAACCTGCTGAAGACACTCAACCCGGCGGTGGTGCCGGTGCTCGCGCTTGCTGACCTCAGCACGGGAGTCTGCATTCTGGAGGACATCCACAACCGGTGGAGCGACCTTGTTTCGACGGCGACGGGCGCACCGTTGTGGCCCGCCGAGCTGGCCCGGCTGGTGGCGGCTGTGCGACCCGTGACCGAGGCCGAGGTCCGCGACCTGGCCCGGGGTACCGCGGCGGCGCCGGGAGGGGCGGCCCTGGTGTCGCTCGCCATCGCCGACGTCGTGGGCGGTCCGAGGCGCTGGCGGATGTCGGGCCCCGGAATCGACGGCGAGACAACGATGTCGCCCGTCGGCCTGCCGCCGGGATTTGTCGCCGTCCGCAACGAAGCGGTGGCCGGCTTCCCAGCGGGCATCGACGTTCTGCTGGCAACCCGCGACGGCCGCATTGTCGGCGTGCCGCGCACCACCGCGATCACGGAGGAGAGCTGATGGGCTACGCAGGAGCACGAGGCGGTATGCAGGCCATCCTGGCCGCCGAGGACTTGGTCCGGCGAGCACGCGATCACGCGCCGGTGCCATGGGCGACGACAGAACAGATCACCGCCCGCTTCCGGCTCGCTGTCGATCGGGTGATGGGCGAGGGCGCGCTCTACGACGAGGGCACTGCCGCCGCGGCGCTGCGGCAGGCGGAAGGCGACCCGCAGGAGTCGGCGCACCTGGTTCGGGCGCACCGGTCGACGTTGCCGCGGCTGTCCATCAGTGAGCCCGTCGACCCCGATGAAATGGTGATCATGAGGCGCATCGTGTCCGCGTTCCGCGAGCCAGACGGCCCCCAGTTGCTGGGCCGAACAACGGATTACACCCGACGCCTGCTGGACAAGCCGGCGAGCCCACCGGCATCCACCGACGAGACGCCCGCACCGCCGAAACCACGCACACAGGACCAGCGCAGCCCGCGCCGGTTCCTCGACCTGCTGCGCGAGATGGACCTCGCGGTCGACCACCGAAGCGGCGACGACCCGGAACCGGTGGACATCTCGCGGGTGCCAGCCCGGCCACCCGCACCGCGCTCGGCCGTGCTCGCATCGATGGCCCGCGCGGAAACCGGCGCGTTGGTCGCGCTCTGGTACCGCTCAATCCTCGGGCCGGACGGCGACATTCACGAGATGACGCTCGGCGAGGTCCGGCACGGCCGGGTGCCGCTGAGGGTGAAGCATCCTCACACCGGCGACTCGGTGACCGTCGGCTGGTTCCGGGTCACCGAGGCCGAGGCGATCGAGGACCTCGACGGGCCCGACGAGGACCGCAGCCGATTCGACGTCGGCTACGGAATGTGCTTCGGGCACAACGAACGTAAAGCGATCGCGATGGCCGCCATGGATGTCGCCAACCGCAGGTTCGGCAGATCGGGCCCGCTGGAACAGCTGCTGCTGCTCACCACCGACGGGCTGGACTCCGGCGGATTCCTCGAACACATGAAGATGCCCCATTACGTCACGTTCCGCTCGATGGTGGAGCGCAAGAAGTCGATGCAGGACGCGGACACCGATTCGGAACAGATTGTCGCCTTTGGTGTCCCGCAGTCGGTGGGAGGGGAGCGCGCATGACGTCGACCGCTGAGCTGCTCGATGAACTGACCGTCGACGCCGGACCGGCCGGGATACTCGACGAGGGCGCCAAACGCGAGATTCGCCGCGCTGTGCTGACCGCTGTCTGCGTTCCGGGCTATCAGGTGCCATTCGGATCGCGGGAAATGCCGGTGGCCCGGGGGTGGGGGTCAGGCGGGCTGCAGATCACGCTGGCGGTGATCGGGGCCGACGACGTCGTGAAGGTCATCGACCAGGGCGACGACGCGGGCGTCAACGCCACCAATCTGCGTCGCATGATCGCCGCCACCACCGGGTGCGCCGAATCGACCGACACTCGGGAAGCCACGGTGGTGCAGACCCGCCACCGGGTGCCCGAGGAGGCGCTGAGGCAGGGACAGGTTCTCGTCTACCAGGTCCCGGTGGCCGAAGTACTGCGCAAGGTGCAGCGGTCGGTCGCCGAATGCGAGCGCATGCACGCCGAGAACGACTACGCGCTGATGTGGGTCAGCCTCTATGAGGACATCGTGCGCAACGGGATGGTCACCAAGACCACGGGGTATCCGGTGCTCGTCAACGGGCGTTACGTCATGACGACCTCGCCCGTCCCGCGGTGGGACGTGCCGCGGTTGCATCAGTGTGCGCACATCAATCTCTATGGTGCAGGCCGGGAGAAACGGATCATGGCGATCCCGCCACACACCGATGTGGTTCCGCTGACCTTCGACGATGTGCCGTTCGAAGTGGAGTCCGCTGACGGCGCGGTATGCAAGCTGTGCGGCGGCGACGACGTCTTTCTGGTTCCCGCGGGCACGGGCGGCGGATACGCATGCAGCGACACCGAATGGTGTGAGCGCGTGCGTGATCGTGACGCCGACCGGGTCGCCCACCGCGAACGGGCGCCGTTGAATCTGGTGCCTGACCCGACCCGTCGCGCAGGATTGGCTGTCGGAACACGACGCAGGTCCATCCCGCGCAGGGAGGCCGTCCCGAACGCGCCGGAATGGATGCTGCGGGTGGAGTCGATCGGCAAGGTGCATGGCGCGGGCGGTGTGCTCGCGGTCGACGGCACCGGTCCGGCGCACGGCACCGCGGTCAGCCCTGTGACCGGTGCGGTGGTCGCCGCATGGGACGTGTCGTTCGATGTCGCGCCCGGCGAGGCGCTCGGGGTGATCGGCGAATCCGGCTCGGGGAAGTCGACGGTGCTCAAGTGCGTGATCGGTGACGAGCGCGCGACCGCGGGGTCGGTGTACCTCGCCACCATGGACACGGGCAAGACCAACCTGCTCGGGTTGTCCGACGGCGAGCGGCGGGCCCTGCGCATTGACGGAATGGCGGTCGTGCATCAGAACCCGGCGGACGGGTTGAACCTGCGGGTCAGCGCGGGCGGCAACGTCGCCGAGCAGTTGACGGCCGCGGGTTGGCGCAACTACCAGGAGATCCGCGCCCGCGCAGCGGACCTGCTCGAGCGCGTGGAGGTTCCGCTGTCCCGGATGGACGATCCGGTCGCCACGTTCTCCGGCGGGATGCGGCAGCGCGTACAGATCGCGAAGGCGCTGGCCACCGAACCGCCGGTGGTGCTGCTCGACGAGCCGACCACCGGGCTGGACGCTTCGGTGGCCGCCGGTGTGGTGGACCTACTGCGCAGCCTGTTGGCCGAGCGAGATATCGCGGCAGTTGTTGTCAGCCATGACTTCTCGGTGATCGAGGCGCTCACCGACCGCACCATCGTGATGCAACTCGGCAGAGTCATCGAGGCAGGCCTCACCGACCAACTGTTCTACGACCCGCACCAGCCCTACACCCAGCGGCTCGTCGCCGCGGCCAGGAGGTGATCGCGGTGAGCACGGTGTTGTCCGTTCGCGCACTGCGTAAATCGTTCACGCTGCACTCCATCGACGGCCGCGTCGTGCATTCACTGCACGGCGTCGATCTCGACGTCCACGCGGGCGAACACGTGGCCTTGGCCGGGCCGAGCGGGGCGGGTAAATCGTCGCTGCTGCGCTGCGTCAACCGGACGTATCTGCCGGATTCAGGGTCGGTCGTGCTGCGTACGGAAGCGGGCGTGCGGGTCGAGCTCACGGAGCAGCCCGACCGCGCCGTGGCCCGGATCCGTGGTCGTGAATTCGGTTATGTATCGCAATTTCTCAACGCGCCGCCGCGCACTGGCCCGTTGGATGTGGTCGCCGCGACCGCACGGCGCCGTGGTCTGGACCGCGAGGAGGCTCGGGACGCCGCGGTGGACGCCTTGCGGCGCCTGAACCTCGACGAAGCGCTGTGGGATGTGGACTGCTCGGTGCTGTCCGGAGGCGAGCGGCAGCGGGTCAACGTCGCCGCGGGCACGGTGTCGCCGCCGCGTCTGCTGCTTCTTGATGAACCTGTCTCTGCGCTGGATCCCGCCAACCGCGAGGCGGCCCTGGATCTGATCTCGACTCTGGCCGCGCAGGGTGTCGCCGTGCTGGCGGTCTTTCACGACCTCGATGCGATGCGACGGCTTGCGTCGCGCGTCGTGATGATGCGAGACGGGCGCATCGTCGGTGACGGCTCACCGGACGAAATGTTGGAGGGAGCGGCATGAGCACCCGAAGACGAGCGCGAGTGAGGATCGCAGCGAAGCGAGGACCGGAGCGAGCGGGAGTCGAGGCATGAGCACCGAGGTATCCGAATCACGTTTGGAGCATTGGCCGTTGGCCGCACCGCCGGACGATTACGTGCTCGGTCACGTTCGTGCGGTGTTGCCGGACCGGGTGCTCGACGACGCGCTGGTTGCGGTGCGTGGTGGCCTGCTCGCCGCGGTCGAACCGCACCGGCCGGGCATGCAGGCGGATGTTGACGGGGACGGGCTGCTGTGCGTGCCCGGCCTGGTGGACACGCACAGCGACGGGCTGGAGAAGGAACGGCTGCCGCGGCCCGGCGCCGAGCTACCGATCGACTTCGCGCTGCTGTCATTCGAGGGCAAGCTGCGTGCGGCGGCGGTCACGACGGTGTACCACGGCGTCGGGTTCGAGAACAGCTTTGGCCGAGGCGTCCCCCGCACGGTCGAAGGGGCCAAACAGGTCTGCACCGCAATCGATGCGCGGGCCAACGGACTCGTCGATCATCGTCTGCTGTACCGACTCGACGTCCGGTCCGCGGACGGGTTGGAGGCGCTGCAGGCCCGCTTGGCGGAAATAGGCGAGCACGTGTTGGTTTCGCACGAGGACCACACGCCAGGGATCGGCCAGTACGCCGACCGCCGTTACTACGAGCGGTACATCGCAGGCACCCGTGGTTTCTCGCAACAGCAGGCGGTCGACCACGTCGACGAGCTGATTGCCCAGCGGGACGGCTGGCTGGGCTTCCGGGAGGCGTCGATGGCATGGCTCGGAATCGAGGCGCGCGCCGGGCGGATCCGGCTGCTCGGTCACGACCTCACCTCGGCGGAGGAAGTCGACGATCTGGTTCGTCGCGGGGGAGCGGTGGCGGAGTTTCCGACCTCTGTCGAAGCCGCGGTGGCCGCCCGTGAGCGCGGCCTTCCGGTGGTGATGGGTGCGCCAAATGTCTTGCGCGGCAGCTCGCACAACGGCAACGCATCGGCGCGCGAGCTGGTGGGCCGGGGCCTGGTGACCTCGATCGCGTCCGACTACCTGCCGTCGGGTCTGCTGGCCGCGGTGTTCGCGCTGGCCGTTGACAAGCTGCTCGACCTGCCCGCGGCGATCGGTCTGGTGACCGCGGGGCCGGCGGAGGTGGCCGGCCTGGCCGACCGCGGCAGGCTCGAACCGGGATTGCGGGCCGATCTGGCGCTGATCGCCACCGGGTCGCTGTGGCCGGTCGTGCATTCGGTTCTGGTGAGCGCTCGATGAGCCACATCGGCTGGCCGGTGCCGGAACCCGAGGTGCCGGCGGCGACTCATCCGGTGCTTGCCGACGCGGTGCGCGCCGCGGCTGCCGAATTCGGTTCCGCGCGGGCGAAGTACGACAGGGTGGCGCTGGCGGAGAAGGTCGAAATGGGCGCCGACGGCACCCCGACGATGCGGTTGGACATCCTCGTCGACACCGCGATCGCGCGCGTTGCGGACAGGCATAAGGTCAATCTGCTCAGCGAGGAGATCGGCGCCGTCGACAACGGCTCGGCCGTCACGCTCGTAGTTGACCCGGTGGATGGCACCGCGAATGCGGCTGCAGGAGTTCCGCTTTCGGCGTTCGCCGGGGTGATCGCGGTGGACGGCGTCGCGACCGAGGCGCTGACGTGCTGGTTCGACACCGGGCGGTGCTGGCATGCGGTAGCCGGGCAGCCGGTGCCCTACCGCACCACCGGCCGGACCACGCTGGACGGCGCGGCGGTCAGCCTGCTGCGTCCGCACGGACCCGATGACGACGCGTGGTGGCGGGTCGCGAGAAGGGCTGCGCGGGTGCGGATCCTGTCGACGAGCTGCCTCGAGGCGGCGCTCGTCGCGGAAGGCTCGACGGATGCGTTCGCCGATGCCGGGTCGGACACGCATCGGATCATGGACCTCGCCGCGGCGATGGTGATGCTGCCCGCCGCGGGCGGGGCGGTGCTCGATGTACAAGGAAGACCGTTGGAGATCGACCCCGACCTGACCCGGCGCTGGTCGGGTGTGGTCGCGGCTACCCGCGAGCTCGCGGAGGAGCTCGTCGAGGCGCTCAACAACGGTGGAACTCAGGAGGACACGAAGTGACGCTCACCCGCGAGGCGATGGCCGCGCTCATCCACGGTCTGGCTGGCCTGCCCTACGGCAACGAGGTGGTTGATCAGCGCATGCATGCGCTGCAGACCGGATGGCACGCCCGACAGGCCGGTGCCGATGACGAGTTGCTTGTGGCGGCCGTCCTGCATGACGTCGGCAAGGCCAGGCCGGTCGCAGCGCAGTGGCCCGGGTTGGCGCACGAGCTCGCAGGCGCGGAGTTCGCGCGACGTCACGTGGGGGAGCGGGCCGCGTGGATCATCGCCCAGCATGTCCCCGCGAAGCGATACCTGGTCGCAACGGATCCTGGTTACGCCGCTCGACTGAGTCCAGGCTCGGTGGCGTCACTGCAGCGGCAGGGCGGTCCGATGAGCGATGAGGAGGCCGGCGCGTTCGGTGCGCACCCGGACGCCGCGGAGGCGGTGATGGTGCGCCGCTGGGACGACGCGGCCAAGGATCCCTATGGTCCGGTGCTCCCGCTCAGCGAGGTGCTCGACGCTTACTATCGCTTGTGCGAGGCGGCACGCGGCGGGGATCGGGGCAGCAGGCCTTCCGATCGACACCACTCAACGACCTCCGGGTAACACTCATCGCAGACCGAGCCGTGCACTCCATGTGCCCGTGTGTCACACGGCATAGCCGACGGCGTACAGAGATGGTTTTCTGACTAGTGAAATACGTTGTGTGACAGAGCTATTAACAGCGCGATGCGCGGCTAGTTCGCCGACGCGACGGCGAACAGCTGCGATTCACTGGGCACGCCCTTGAGTTGATGCGCGCCGCAGGCCTCGAATTCGAGGCCTGACCCGATCACGAGGTCGCGCAGCGTGCTCGACACGAGGACGTCATTCGGCCCGGCCAGTGCGCTGATCCGCGCGCCGATGTGCACGGCGATGCCGCCGATGTCGTCACCGCGGACCTCGCACTTGCCGGTGTGCAATCCCGCGCGCACCTCAATGCCCAGCGCCTGGACCGCGTCGCGAATCGCCATGGCGCAGCGGATCGCTCGTTGTGGCCCGTCGAACGTGGCGAGGAAGCCGTCACCAGCTGTGCTGACCTCGCGGCCGCGAAAGCGGGCGAGTTGCGCACGGACGACGGCATCATGCGCATCGAGCAAGGCATGCCAGTCACGATCGCCGATCTGCACGGCGCGCCACGTCATGGCGCGATGGTCCTTCCTGCTTCCAGGGTGGCGCGACGACACGAGTCCACGATGTCGGTGAAGAGCACCGTGGCCAGAACACGGTCGTCCGCCACGTCGGGCTGCTGCCCGGTGAGGAACGCGTAGATCTCCTGGAATGCCGGGCCCAGGGTTCAACGAATTGGTACATGTTGCGGCCAGGCAGCTCGACATATTTTCGCGCCCCGAATGTGATCGGCGACGTACTTGCCCATCGGGGCCAGCGGGCCATCAGCATGCTGCACGACGAGGGTTGGCACGCGGATTGTCGGAAGCACCGCCCGCACGTTCAAATCGGTCAGGAGCGGCAGCATGTGAGCCACCGTCGCGGGGCTCGCCGCCAGGCGCTCTTGCCGGGCCCATGATGCCCGGATCTCCTCGTTCCACGGCATGTCCGGATTAAGAAGGCGCTGCAGTTTTCCGGTACCCCACATGGCGACCACTGCAGCGAGGAATTCCTGGCGCTGTTCGAGGCCCATCGTGTCCGCGTAACCCTCGAGTACGACCAGCGCAGTCGTGCGGGACGGATGTGTCGCTGCGAACAAGGCACCTGTCGCGAACGCGCCATCGACTGTAAGGAGAACCACTTCACCACTGCCGAGATCGTCGAGCACCGCGGTGATGCTGTCGGCCCATTGCTCCAAGGCGGCATCGCGTCCGGCGTGACGGGATCGGACGCTCCGGTTCCAGGCTGGTCGAAGAAGATAACTCGTCCGAGCGAAGTCATCGCCTCGACCCCGTCGCGAAGGGACGGCAGCTCCGGAAGGACCTCGCAGCAAGTGAACCAGTTCGGGACGAACACGATGTCGCGAGTACCTTCGGCGACGCGCGGTAGGCGACGCGCAAGTCACCGTTGCGGGCGTAGCGCGTCTCGGAGAACACGGCGGAAGTGTAAGCACCGCGAGCAGCACGATTTCGCAGATCAGCAGGCATTCCTGTAACCTGGGCCGGTTGCCGACGCAGGCGACCCTCCTGCCACGGAACGACCGTGGCCGCACTAGACCGTAGGAGGTGATGGGTTCCTTATGCGTCCATACGAAATCATGGTCATTCTCGACCCCACTCTTGACGAGCGCACCGTATCTCCGTCGCTGGAGGCGTTCCTCAACGTCGTCCGCAAGGACGGCGGCTCTGTCGACAAGGTCGACATCTGGGGTAAGCGCCGGTTGGCGTACGAGATCGCCAAGCACGCCGAGGGCATCTACGCCGTCGTCGATGTGAAGGCCGAGCCCGCGACCGTGTCCGAGCTGGACCGTCAGCTCAACCTGAACGAGTCCGTGCTGCGGACCAAGGTGCTGCGGACCGACAAGCACTAGCCGAAGGGTGTGTGCTCGTCGGACTGCTTCCGTAGGCTCGCCTGCGACTGACTTCGCGCAAGCACACACCGCTCGCGATGAGCGCTTGCGCGAAGAGCCAAAGACAAAGCCCAGGAGGAACTCGTGGCTGGTGACACCACCATCACCGTCGTCGGAAACCTGACTGCCGATCCGGAACTGCGGTTCACGCCGTCCGGGGCTGCCGTTGCCAACTTCACGGTCGCGTCGACGCCGCGTATCTACGACCGCCAGAGCGGTGAGTGGAAGGACGGCGAGGCGCTGTTCCTGCGATGCAACATTTGGCGTGAGGCTGCCGAGAACGTAGCCGAAAGCCTTACTCGCGGTTCGCGGGTCATCGTGCAGGGTCGACTCAAGCAGCGGTCGTTCGAAACCCGCGAGGGTGAGAAGCGCACCGTCGTCGAGGTCGAGGTCGACGAAATCGGCCCCTCGCTGCGTTATGCGACCGCCAAGGTGAACAAGGCGAGCCGCAGCGGCGGCGGTGGCGGCGGATTCGGTGGCGGCGGTGGCGGCGGTTCCCGCGCAGGTTCGGAGGCCAAGCCGGCCGACGATCCGTGGGGCAGCGCTCCGGCATCGGGCTCCTTCGCCGCTGGCGACGACGAGCCACCCTTCTGAGACCAACTGATCAGCAATTCCAGAAAGAGATTGACACATGGCCAAGGCCAACAAACGACGTCCGGCACCCGAAAAGCCGGTCAAGACCCGCAAGTGCGTGTTCTGCTCCAAGAAGGGGCAGGCCATCGACTACAAGGACACCGCACTGCTGCGCACCTACATCAGCGAGCGCGGCAAGATCCGCGCGCGCCGCGTGACCGGCAATTGCGTGCAGCACCAGCGTGACATCGCGATCGCGGTCAAGAACGCCCGCGAGGTCGCCCTGCTGCCGTTCAGCTCGTCGACGCGTTAAGAGGGGACCGACAGATGAAACTCATTCTTACTGCCGAGGTCGACCACCTGGGTTCGCCCGGTGACACCGTCGAGGTGAAGGACGGCTACGGACGCAACTTCCTGCTGCCGCGGGGGCTGGCCATCGTGGCGTCGCGCGGCGCAGAGCGCCAGTCTGAGGAGATCCGCCGCGCCCAGGAGATCAAGAGCGTCAAGGGCCTGGAGCACGCAAACGAGCTCAAGACCGCCATCGAGGGTCTCGGCCCCGTGGATCTGACTGTGAAGGCGGCGGGGGACAGCGGCAAGCTGTTCGGTTCCGTGACGCCCGCTGACGTTGTCGCGGCCATCAAGAAGGCCGGCGGGCCGAACCTGGACAAGCGGACC
Organism: uncultured Actinomycetota bacterium; assembly: GCA_963848855.1. Lineage (GTDB taxonomy): Bacteria > Actinomycetota > Actinomycetes > Mycobacteriales > Mycobacteriaceae > Mycobacterium. The sequence continues at coordinate 563,465 of CAWKFL010000012.1, read as the reverse complement.
GTCCAGCTGCCCAAGGCGCACATCAAGTCGGTGGGCGCCCACCCGATTACTGTGCGGCTGCACTCCGATGTCGACGCCACGGTGTCCCTCAACGTCGTCGCGAGTTAGTTACTCACGAGTCAATACGACCGGGTGGAGACCATGATTGGACTCCACCCGGTCGTTGCTGTGGGCTCTGGCGAACTTTGCGGATTAGTTAGTCCGCAGCGAAGCTAACGAGCTGTTAACCTGTACGGCCCTCGACCGAAACACAACACGCCCGAGATCGCAACCCGGCCCGACACGCCGAGACAATTCCCATCCACAGATGCGCACACGGCTTATGGTGCGACTATCTGCACGAATGCACTGAACAAAGTCGTTCATGCACAGGTTTTCCCCAGCGACTCAACATAGCGGTCCAGAGATATCCACACCCCATCCACAAGTCCATTAACAGGACCGGATTGACTATGCCCCAGCAACGTCTAGCGTTGGCCGTCGCTAGGCAGTTTCGGTGCCTTCAATGGGGTGGCTGTCGGGACTCTGGCATACAGTCGCGGTAAGCGCACATCGAATGTACGTTCGATCACGACCTGGAGGGGGTGGGACTCGCCGTGGCTGTCATGGATGACCTTGGCCATTCGGGCATGGACGTCCCGCCACCCAGTGAGGACTTCGGCCGCCAGCCACCGCAGGACAACGCAGCCGAGATGTCCGTCTTGGGCGGCATGCTGCTGAGCAAGGACGCGATCGCCGATGTGCTCGAGCGGCTCCGTCCCGGTGACTTCTACCGGCCCGCGCACCAGAACGTCTACGACGCGATCCTGGATCTGTACGGCCGCGGTGAGCCCGCCGACGCGGTGACCGTCGCGGCCGAGCTGGACCGCCGCGGGCTGCTGCGCCGGATCGGCGGGGCGCCGTATCTGCACACGCTGATCTCCACCGTGCCGACCGCCGCCAACGCGGGCTTCTACGCGGGCATCGTGGCGGAGAAGGCGCTGCTGCGCCGCCTGGTGGAGGCGGGCACGCGGGTCGTGCAGTACGGGTACGCCGGAGCGGAGGGCGCCGACGTCAACGAGGTCGTGGACCGGGCGCAGGCGGAGATCTACGACGTCACCGAGCGCCGCACGTCGGAAGACTTTGTGCCGCTGGAAGATCTGCTGCAGCCGACCATGGACGAGATCGACGCGATCGCCTCGCAGGGTGGGCTGGCCCGCGGTGTGCCGACTGGCTTCGTCGAACTCGATGAGGTGACCAACGGGCTGCATCCGGGTCAGATGATCATCATCGCGGCGCGGCCGGGCGTGGGGAAGGCGCTGGCGCTCGATACGCCGCTGCCGACGCCGACGGGCCGGACGACGATGGGCCACGTCGCGGTCGGCGATTGGCTGCTTGGCGCGGACGGCGAACCGACGCGCGTGATGGCGGCGACGGAGATCATGCTCGGCCGGCCGTGCTACGAGGTGGAGTTCTCCGACGGGACGGTCATCGTCGCGGACGGGTCGCATCAGTGGCCGACGGGCTACGGCATCCGGACCACGGCCGAACTGCGCAGCGGTCTGGACAGCATCGCCGCGGCCGGTTCGATGGGTCGATATACCGAGCGCCGCGGGAACACCGCACTGATGGCGCCGGTGCTTCAGATCGACGGGGTACGACGGGTTCGTACCGTCCCGGTGCGCTGTGTGCAGGTGGAGAACGCGGCGCACCTCTATCTGGCCGGTCCGGGAATGGTGCCGACGCACAACTCGACGCTGGGGCTGGACTTCATGCGATCGTGCTCGATCAAGAATCAGATGGCGAGCGTCATCTTCAGCCTGGAAATGAGCAAGTCCGAGATCGTCATGCGGCTGCTGTCGGCCGAGGCGAAGATCAAGCTCGCGGACATGCGGTCGGGGCGCATGAGCGACGACGACTGGACGCGGCTGGCGCGGCGGATGAGTGAAATCAGCGAGGCGCCGCTGTACATCGATGACTCACCGAACCTGACGATGATGGAGATCAGGGCGAAGGCGCGGCGGCTTTCGCAGAAGGCTGGGCTGAAGCTGATCGTGGTCGACTACATGCAGCTGATGACGTCGGGCAAGAAGTACGAGTCACGGCAGCAGGAAGTGTCCGACTTCTCGCGCAGCCTGAAGTTGATGGCCAAGGAGCTCGATGTGCCGGTGGTCGCGATCAGCCAGCTGAACCGTGGGCCCGAGCAGCGCACGGACAAGAAGCCGATGATCTCGGACCTTCGCGAGTCGGGCTGCTTGACGGCCAACACGCGAATCCTGCGGGCGGACACCGGCGCCGAGGTGACGTTCGGTGAGCTGATGCGGACGGGAGAGCGGCCGCTGGTGTGGTCGCTGGATGAACGCAAGCGCATGGTTGCTCGCCCAATGACGAACGTGTTCTACAGCGGGCACAAGGAAGTCTTCAAGGTCCGGTTGGCGTCGGGTCGTGAGGTGGAGGCGACCGCCAACCATCCGTTCATGACGCTTGACGGTTGGACACCGTTGGGCGAGTTGAATGTTGGTGACCGAGTGGCAGTTCCGCATCGGGTGCCGGAGCCGGTGCAGACACAGCGGATGGAGGACTCAGAGGTCATCCTGCTCGCGCACATTATCGGTGATGGGTCGTGTGTGAAGCGCCAGCCGATCGGGTATGCCAGCATCGACGAGCAGAATTTGGGCGCTGTCACGAACGCGGCGGAGCACTTCGGTGTGACGGCTATTCGTGACGACTACGCTGCTGCCCGTGTGACGACGCTGCGGCTACCCGCGCCGTATGGGCTGACGCATGGCAAGCGGAACCCGATCGCGGCCTGGCTGGACAAGCTCGGATTGTTCGGCAAGCGGAGCTACGAGAAGTTCGTGCCTGCAGAGGTTTTCGCGTTACCCAACGATCAGATCGGGCTGTTCCTGCGGCATCTGTGGGCGACGGACGGCTCGGTGCGCTGGGACGCGAAGGCAGGGCAAGGTAGGATCTATTACGCCTCAACGAGTCGGCGTCTAGTTGACGATGTGATGCAGTTGCTGCTCCGGGTTGGCGTGCAAAGCCGGGTCGCACGCACCCGCAAGGCGGGGTACCGGGACTGCTGGTTCCTCTACGTCGAGTGGGCCGACAATCAAATGGCTTTCCTGACCCGTATTGGCGTGCATGGCGACCGAGACCGGAAGGCTGAAGAGGTTCGAGAAGCGCTTGGCACGCGGCCTCGCCGAGCTGGTACGAACACCGTCCCAATCGAAGTTTGGGAGGACCTGCAGCGCGCACTCACCGACAGGCAGATTTCACGCCGTGAGTTCACGTCTGCATTAGGTCCCAATATCTGCGCGACGACGCTGTGGAAGCACGCGCCGACGCACACTCGAATCCATCAAGCTGCAAGCGTTTTGGATGATCGCGAGCTTCACGACTTGGCGACTAACGATGTGTTCTGGGACGAGGTCGTTGAGATAATCAGCATAGGGACGCAAGACGTGTATGATGGAACTGTTCCCGGCGCGAATTGCTTTGTGGCACAAGGAATTTCACTTCACAACTCACTAGAACAGGATGCCGATATGGTCATCCTGCTGCACCGGCCGGATGCGTTCGAGCGCGACGATCCACGAGGCGGTGAGGCAGACCTGATTCTGGGCAAGCACCGCAATGGTCCGACAAAGACGATCACCGTCGCACATCAACTGCACTTGTCGCGCTTCGCAAACATGGCGAAGTAGCGACGCCTGTTTGATGATCACCACCACCACATGATGACGACGCTTTGATCCATTAATAAGTTGGCGACTTGTAGGTTCCAAAACTGATGTCGTATTCCCATTTGAAATGTCATCCGAATGTCATTAATGACAAAAAAGTGGGAAAAACTCGCGAGCCGACTTCTTCGGTACTCCGCGAGGCACACGCCCGCCCATCGCGAGTTCTCAAACACTCTCTAAGAGATAGTGGCAGTTAGGGCGTCGTCCAAAGGTGTCGGCACCCAACCCAATTCGACTGTCGCGCGGTGTGCTTGCGGCAGGGGCCGGCGGTCATGAACTGCAGCTGGCCGGCCGGCAGCAGCGGCGGCCGATGCGTCACCCGCGATGCCTCCTCCGTCAGAGTGGCGACGATGCGGGCCAGCGGCGGCGAAAGCCGCGGTGGTCGACGCGATCCCGTGAGGTGTTTGGCGGCGTCGGGTTGCTGGTGGCTAACGGCCGACGAAGTCGGCGGTGGTGCGGGTGAGGAATGCCTGTACGCCGATCGCCGCGTCCTCGGTGGTGAACAACTTTTGAACGGTGGGGACGAGTTGGGCTTCGGCGGCGGCGTCTCCGGCGCGGATGGCCTGGCGGGCGCTGTGCAGGGTGGCCTGCACACCCAGCGGTGCTTGGCGGGCGATGGTTTGGGCGATTTCGACTGCCCGGTCGAGGTGTTGGCCGTCAGGCACGATTTCCTGCACGATGCCGATGCGGTGGGCCTCGGTCGCGTCGAAGGTGTCGGCGGTGAGTATCCACCGCATCGCGTTGCCCCAGCCTGCGGCGCGGGGGAAGCGGATGGTTGCGCCCCCGAATGGGTAGATGCCGCGGGCGATTTCGAGTTGGGCGAAGGTGGCTGATTCTGCGGCGACGGTGATGTCGGCGGCGAGCATGAGCTCGATGCCGAGGGTGAGGACCTTGCCGTGCCCGGCGACGACGAGCGGCTTGGACAGCTGCCGGCCGTCGACCTGCCACGGGTTGATGCCGCCCTCGGGTACATGCGAGACGCCGCTCTGGATGTCGCCGGCCACGCTGGCCAGATCCAGGCCGGCGGTGAACATGGTCCCCTCGCCGTACAGGACGCCCGCGCGCAGCGTGTCGTCGGCGTCGAGTTGGCCGTAGGCGGCGGCGAGTTCACGCAGCATGGTGGAGTCGAACGCGTTGCGTTTGTCCGGGCGGTTCAGACCGATGATCTGCACGTAGCCGTCACGGCGGACCTGCAGGGTTTCGTAGGTCATGGGTTTTCCTCTCTGAGTGGGTGTGCACCGGAACCGAATTCAGTTGGCGGCGTGTCTCTTTCGTTTGAAAGCGGTGACCGCGGACAGGATCAGCGCGCTGGGGTTGCCATGATCGGGGTAGCGCTGCTGTATGCGGGCGACCATGTCGCGGGAGTCCGCGCTGTCGTCGACCTCGTTGATGAAGTGGCCGATGTAGTCGCGGGTGCCGGCCACGGTCGCGGCGACGTCGTCGGGTAGTTCGGGTCGTTTGTGTCCGGCCACCACCGTGCGCGGGATTAGGGCGGCGATTTTCTCGACACTGGCGACCCATTGGCGCCATTCGTCCGGTCCCGTCAGCGCGAGCATGGGGTGAATGCCGTTGTAGATGACATCGCCGGCGACGACGGCGTCCAGCGCCGCGATGTGCAGCACGGTGTTGTTGGCGATGTCGCCTTGCCCGATCCGGATAGCGCGAAGTTCGTGGCCATCGAGGGTGATGACGCCGCTGCCGAGGGGTTGGGGAATGACGGTGTTATCGAGGGCCTCGCCGGAAAACCAATCGCGCCACTGGGTACGGGCGGCGTCATTGGTCGCCTCGATGTCGGCGACCACCGCGGGCAGCGCGACTGCCCGCGCTGTCGGAAGCGGTCGAGCAACCATTCCAGGCCGAAGTAGTGGTCGGCGTGGGCGTGGGTGATGTAGATGGTAGTCAGTGTCCGCCCGGATGATTCGATGCGCCGGGCCAGTTCGGCGACATCGCCTTCCATGTACTGGGCGTCGACGAGCACCGCCTCGGTTGGCCCGGTCAGCAGTGTGGACGTGGTGGGCGAGAACTGGCCGCCAGTGCTGATGTCGCGCATCGGGCTGGTGTAGACGTCGAGGGTCAGTTCGGTCATGCGATTGCTCCTGCCTAGCTGGCGTCGGCCGGTGAGGCGGGCTATTTACACCCTCACACCGACGGTGGTGCTCAACCCGCCGTCGAGCGGGATGACCGCGCCGGTCATGAAGTTGGTGGCCGGTGAGGCCAGATAGACCGCGGCAGCCGCCACGTCCTCGGTGCGCCCGATGCGTTTGACCGGGGTGGCGGCCGCGATCTGGTCGCCGACCGCATCGAGGGTGGCCGCCATCATCTTCGACGGGAACGGGCCCGGGGCTATCGCATTGACCAGGATGGACGGTGCCAGCTCGGCGGCCAGATGCCGGGTCAAATGGTGGACGGCTGCCTTGGAGGCCGAGTAGGAATAGTTACCCAGGCTGGGAACCGTCAGGCCGTCGATCGAGCCGATGTTGATCACCCGGGCGGGGTTGCCTTCGGCGGCAGCGGCATCCAGCAGGGGGCGGGCCAGCTGGGTCAGCATGAACGGCGCCTTGACGTTAAGGGTGAGTACCTTGTCCCACGCGGCCCCCGGGAACTCGTCGAAGGCGGCGCCCCAGGTGGCGCCGGCATTGTTGACCAGGATGTGCAATGAATCTTCTTGTGCGGCTACTTGATTGATCAGTGCGCGGCACTCGTCCTCCTTGCTGACGTCGGCGGGGATGGCGTGTACCTCACCGAACTGCGACAGCTCCTGCTGCGCCAGCTCGCAGGCATCGGGTTTGCGTGACGAGATGTAGACACGCACCCCGGCGCGCAGGTAGCCCTCGGCGATCATGTAGCCGATGCCACGGGTGCCGCCCGTGATCAGAGCGGTCTTGCCCGCTACCGAAAACAGCTCGGGAAACATGTTCGGCGTGCTCCTCTTGGTTGTTGGCCCACCTACCGCAGGGGCCGTTGCCGGTTCGAACATCTTTAAGCCGGCACAGTGGCGAAATCATCACGCGACGTCTAGACTAAACCGTCTAGACTAAAACGTCAAATATGGGGTTGGCGGACCGCAGTAGTCCGGCACAGGCAAGGGGAATCGATGGGAGCAACGCCAAAAACCCTGTCCCACAAGGAGCGACTGATCCGGCAGGGCATGAAGTCCTTCTACGCATCCGGTTTCCACGGCACGACCGTCGACGCGATCCTAGAGGCCTCGAAAGTTCCGAAGGGCTCGTTCTATCACCACTTCGGGTCCAAGGATGCGTTCGGTCTGGCTGTGCTGGACCGTTATATGCATATCCAGATGGATGCGCTGGCCAAGTGGGCCGACGACGACGCCTTGAGCACCACCGACAAGCTCACCCGCTACTTCACCGAACTCTGCGAGACCTTCGTCAGGTCCGGCTTCCAGCGGGCGTGCCTGGCCGGCAAGTTCTCCACCGAACTCGCCGCCAACTCCGATTCTTTCCGCGAGCAGCTCGGCAAATCGTTGATCGTGTGGAATTCCGCGCTGTCCGACCTGCTCCGCCACGGCCAACAGCGCGGCGATGTACGCACCGATCGCTCTCCCGAGCAGCTTGCGCATAGCATCCTGGCGCTTATCCAGGGCGCGTTCGTCCTTGCGTTGTCCGCGCGAGACACCCAGGCGCTCGACTCGGTCTGCTCAACATTCGGTCTGCTGATCGAACCATTACCCATGCCTGGCGGGCGCCACCCGAACTGACAGGATCGACGCAGCGTGACGAGCAGACTAGCGGGCGCCTTTGACCCGGCGCACGATCGGTCGGGGTCACCGGACGAGGAAGACGGGCGACCACGCTTGCCTAGACTCTCATCGGCTCCGGCACGGCAAATGATCGTCAGATGGGGAGGAATCTCAATTCGTTCCCAAGCGATCCGTACTCGAGGAGTAGCTGCCTAGGGTCGAAGCTTCTGTAGCGCTTTGGCTGACGCGCTGCCAGGTTCGGCGTGATACATCAGCAGCAGCTGCCCGCCCGAGTGAGGGACGACGAGCCGGGTCCGATGGAGAAAAAGGTCACCCACCTCCGGGTGACGCCAGTGGACGATGCCTGTGGAGTGGCCGACGTCCCCGCGCGCCCATAGCTCACGAAAGCGTTCACTGCCGGCTGAGAGCTCGTCGAGCAGGGCACGCACCCGAGGATCGTCCAGATCGCCGGCGGCTTCGCGAAACTCGCACACCGCGATATCGGTGAGCTCGTCCCAGTTGACGAACCGCTCCTGCGCGGCGGGGTCGAGGAAGACCGTGCACATGCGGTTGCGGCCGGGTGTGGCTCCCGGCGTTAACGCGCGCGCGTACGCATTGGCGGCCAGCACATCCAAGTATCTGTTGCACACCATCGCCGGAAAGGGAATCTGATCGATCAGTTGGCGCAGGCGTCGGGTGACTGTCTGCACGGTGGGCTGAGGGGCGCGGCTGCCGGTCGAGCTCGCCAGCTGCTGCAGGTATTCGGTCGCTTTGCGGTCGAGCCGCAGTGCCTGGGCGAGGGCCTCCACGACCTGTCCGGATGGATGGGTGTCATGGCCCTGTTCGAGGCGCAGGTAGTAGGCCGAGCTGATGCCGGCCAGCGTCGCCACCTCCTCGCGACGCAACCCCGGGGACGCGGCGTCGCGCGCCGGGCACTAGCCCGACGTCGCCGGGACGAAGCTGCTCGCGCCGCGCTCGCAGGTAGTCACCCAACGCGGTGGCCCTAGTCGCCACCACCCGATCGTAAGACTGTCCCTGTCAATATCACGATCACTTCGGTCAGGCTGCCGTCTGTACGGAGGAATTCCAAGACGTGAAGGTGCGCTCCTGCCGGTCGTAGATGCCGGGCGGATAGGTAACGCAGCTAACCAATCAGCAGAACACCACAACCAGTGAAATCCCTTGTCGAAGGGAAACTTTCGGCAGCCCACGAAGGAGAGCCATCATCATGACCATTTCGGCATCAGACACGCCCAAGGTTTCTACAGGCTTCGACATCAACGCGGAGTTCCGCTCCGTGATGCATGAGCTCGGACTGTCTCCCGAAGACACCGGCGGCGAAATCACTTTCGTCGGCGAAGACCCGATCTTCCCGAGCGTGCACCGGCTCGGGGCGTGCATCAGTATCCCGATCATGGCCGGGGCGGCGGGGATAGCCGATATCTGGCGCCAGCGCACCGGCCGCGGTCAGGACCTGACCCTTGACCTGCGCAAGGCGATTCACGGCATCAACCCGGGGTACAAGTTCATGCCCACGGTCAACGGCTACCCCTTACAGTTGCCGTATTGGTTCGGTGGCCCCCCAATGGGGTTCGACCTGTACCGGACCAAGGACGGTCGGTTGTTCCTGCCGACGGGGGCCTACCCGCGGATGCTGGAGGGCATGTGCACGTTCCTGGGGTGCTCGCCGGACAAGGACAGCATCGCCAAGGCCGTGTCCCAGTGGGATAGCGAGGAACTCGACAAGGCGGCCGCCGAAGCGGGCGTCGTCTACGCCATCGTCCGCACGGCCGAAGAGTGGGCAGCCCACCCTCAGGGCCAGTATCTGGCCGACAAGCCGTTGGTGGAAATCGTCAAGATCGGCGACAGTGACCCCGAGCCGTTCACACCGGCGGCGCGCCCGCTGTCGGGGCTGCGGGTGCTGGCCGCCACGCACGTGATCGCCGGCAACGTCATGGCGCGCACGCTGGCCGAGCACGGTGCCGAGGTGCTGCAGATCGCCCACCCCGAGGAGTTCGAGAACGAGGGCCTGATGCAGGACCCCTGCGCCGGGTTCACCTCCTCGGCGTGGCTGCACCTCGCTCAGCCCGAAGGACTCCGACGGGCCTACGAACTGGCCGCCGGCGCCGACGTGTTCGTCGAGAACTATCGCGACCGCAAGATTGCCGACCTAGGGATGTCGCCCGAGGAACTGGCCGCGCGCCGCCCCGGAATCATCTACGCCTCCGGCAAGGCCTTCAGCCACGACGGGCCGTGGGCCAACCGCGGCGGAATGGACATGGAAGCACTGTGCGTCACTGGGTTCACCACCGAAGAAGGCACCCCGGAACAGCCGAAGTTCCCGCCGACCAAGGTGATGAACGACTACATCGCCGGCTACATCGGCGCCGCGGGCATCCAGGCCGCGCTGATCCGCCGGGCCAAGGAGGGCGGCAGCTACCATGTGCGGGTCAACCTGGCCCGCTGCGCGATGTGGTTCATGTCCCTGGGCACCTTCGACAAAGATGCCCCGGCGCCCACCGGCGAGCAGCACCAACTCCTGGCGCCAGACACCATCACCGCTCAAACCCCCTACGGCGAACTGGTCCGACTGGCCCCACCGGTGCAGTTCTCCGAAACCAAGCCCTACTGGCGAGACCCGGTACTGGTGGTGCGCGGGTCAAGCAAGCCTGCATGGACAACCAGCTGAGGCTTCGGGGATCCGCGGGCAATGTGGCGGATGGCCGGGTTGGCTCAGCCAACCCGGCCACGCGGCAATGAGGAGAACGATGATTACGAAATCCCTTCCAGGGGAAGGCATACGACGCGTCTCCGTGCCGATGAGCACTTCTGTTGTAGGTTGCGACTCGCGGCCGCGTTGACGCGGCGATGGTCTCGAGGACCGGGTTAGGCGAAGCGGATGATGCAGATAACGCCGGCGGCCCACTGCTGGTCGGCGCCATTGCCACCGCCACCACCCTCACCCCCGCACGATTGATCCTCGCCGCTCTCCTCAGCGCCACCGCAGCCATCGTTGCCGCACCCGCTACCAGGCGTGGCGGGCATCCAACCGGCGGAAGTCCGAGCAGCTGAGCGAATCAACGCAATCCCTACGGCGACATCACATTTCACGAACAATCGCGGCGGCCGCAAGCTGAGACGGCGCTGACGGAACTGCGCCGGGGGCGCCCCTCCGCATGTCACGTGACGAAAGGGCAGCCATCCAGATGACCGTGCCGGCTGCTCCGCCGCCAACCGTTCGAGCGTCCGGATCCGATCGCGCGAAAAGTGACACGGATTTGAGACTAAAGCCAGATGACATCGCGTGAGACACGTTGCATCATCGCAGGTCTGCGCGTCGCGGGATGACACAGAATTTGAGAAGCTACGTGTGCCACGAGCACAAGAGAGGGGTTCTATGTAGGTAGAGCTTCTTGATGTGGTGCTGTGCAGGAGATGAAGGTTTTGGCCCTTCGGAGTCGCCCTGCGGTGGGAGGCTTCAAACCGCCACATGCTGCGTTGGCTGAAGACCGTCGTGGTGAGCGATGTGGAAAAGGCGCACGTGATGCGTCAGGTGGGGACCGGAAAGACGGTGCGCAGTCCCCGTGTTCGGGGATCGCTGTTGACGTGTCGTAACTCAGTAGGTGACATCAAAACCGGGTGGGGTAGCTAGCCCGGGATGAGCCTGGCGGGTGACCGCTGACTGGCCAGGTGATGTCCGGCATGTAGGCGACGTGAGTCCGGTCTGCTGCTCTTGTGCGGAACGTGGGAAGGCGTGTCCCGACACTGCCGTTCGCGTTGTGGATGGCGAGAGGGAGCCTGCCAAGCGGCTGAACCGCAAGGCAGTGAGTACCGTCGCGTGGACGCGCCGGCGGACCGGCTCGTAGTAGCGGGGAAGCCTCTGCTGGGCGCGGTGGGGGTGGAGCCAAGGGGCCGGGTCATCTGTGGTGGTGTTCGTCCGATCAACCGGGAGCGTGGCTTTCGGGAGGAGTCGCATGGATGCGCTGAAGCCGTCAGGCAAGCCGTTTGAGATTACGAAGTGGGAAGTATGGGAGGCCTATCGGCAGGTCAAAGCCAATCGGGGCGCACCGGGTGTGGACGGGGTGACCATGGAGGAGTTCGACAAGGATCTGAAGAACAACCTGTACAAGATCTGGAATCGGATGTCCTCGGGGTCCTACTTCCCGCCTCCGGTGATGGCGGTGGAGATTCCTAAGCCGCATGGCGGTGGGACGAGAATCCTTGGGATACCGACGATCTCGGACAGAGTCGCCCAAACGGTGGTGGCCAGGAGGTTGGAGGTGAAGGTCGAACCGATCTTTCACCCCGACTCTTATGGTTACCGACCGTATCGGTCGGCGTTGGACGCGGTGGCGGTATGCCGGCAGCGGTGCTGGAAGACCGACTGGGTGATCGATTTGGACATCCAAAAGTTCTTGGATGCATTGTCACACTGCACCTTTCGCTGATTGTCATGGTTAAAACAGTCCTTCCTGGGTGGTTGGAGGCTGGATACGCAGGCCTTTTCGGCGTCCGGTGCGGAGGTGGACGGCTTGCAGTTCGCCGCGCTTGACACGTTGCATGATGGTTTGGCGCGACACGCCGTAGGCGAGGGTGGCCTCGAGCATGGCGAGCCAGCCGTCGGGGGCGTCGTCGACGAACAGGTTACGGATGTCGTCGGTGAGCCGGATCCGCCAGGGCGCGCCGGGGGTGAGCTGTTCACCGGCGATGAACCCGTCGGCCAGCCAGCGGTGCAGCGTGGAGGGGGCCAGGCCCAGTTGGTTGGCGGTGTCGGTCACGGTGAGCAGTTCTCCTTCGGGCGGGGCGGTTTCGGGCTGGTGGCAGGTGATCTTGCAGTGGTGGCGCAGCGACTGGACCCTACCGGCGGTGAATGACGATCCGCGGGCGGTGCGGCGGTCTTGCCGGTTGAGGATGTGCGCGATCACCGCGTCGGGGTAGTGGACGGCGAGGCGGCGGACCAGGTCGATGGTGTCCTCGTCGGTGCGCAGCCGGTTGGGTGGTTTGCGTTTGATCGGCACCGAAAGTTCGGTGATCGCGCCGCCCTTCCAGCGCAGCAGCAGTTCGGCGTGTGCGTCGGTGTGGTCGCGGTGGATGTTGATGTTGACTTCGTCGAGCAGGCTGCGCAGCAGGTGCTTGCGGTCCTTGTCGGTGGTGGTTGGTGCTGACCACGCGGCGGCGAGGTCGTCTCCGAGCGCGAGAATTCGCGTTTTCTCTTGTGGGGTGAGGGTTTTCGGTCGGGCGGTTTCGCGGCGGGCGAGTTCAGCCTCGGCGTCGGCCAGGGCTTGCAGCGCTTGGTTCCATTCGGTTTCTAGGCCGCGGGCGACCAGGCGGTTGTCGGGGTCGACGGCGCGGTAGCGGCGTTCGGCCCGGCCGACCCGGTAGCGGGCCTGCTCGACCTGTCGGCGCCATTGCGCCAGGGCGGCGTCGTGGCCGTCCTCGAGGTGCTCGGCGGCGGCCAGGCAGGCCTGCAGCGCCGATGGTTGCAGCGCCGCCAGGAACGCCTCGGTGACCGCGGTGTCGATCGCCTGCCCGCCGACGCGCAGGTGGCGGGTGCCGCGGCCCTCGACGAGCTGGCCGGTGCCGGTGCAGTAGTAGCCGGGCGTGGTTTTGGCCGGGCCGTCGTAATAGACGGCGAGTTTGCGCCCGCACACCCCGCAGGTGGCCAGGCCTTGCAGCAGCGCACAGCCCTCACGGACCGCGCCGGTGCCGGGTTGGTGCACGGTCGGGCGGGTGTTGGCCCGGATACGAGTCTGGTTGGCCTGGAAGGTGTCCCAGTCGATGAACCCGCGGTGATGGTCGGTGATGAGGACCTCCCATTCGCCTTGCGGCAGCTTGTGGCGGCGCACCCGCAACACCCCGTCGGAGTCAAGGTGACGGCGCTGGCGGGTCTTGCCGAACACGTAGGCGCCCGCGTAGGCGGGGTGGGTGAGCACGTTGTGCACCGCGTGATAGGTCGGCTCCACCCAGGTGATCTCGCCGCCGCGCAGGTAGGCGGTCGGTTGCAGCGGGAACTTCAACTCTTGCTCGCGCAGCCACAACCACACCCCGCGCACCGACCCACACACGGTGAACCGCTCGAAGATCGTGGCGATCACACCGGTGACGGCCTCGTCGGGATGCCAACGGATTTCGCCGTCGGCGTCGCCCCACACCAGTCCGACCGGCAGTCCGCGACGCAGTTCGCCGCGGGCGGCCTTGCTGCGGATTCCGCCGTCGAGGCGGGCGCGCAGGATGTGCAGTTCGGCCTCGGACATGGTGCCCTTCATGCCCAGCAGCATCCGATCATTGAACAACCCGGGATGGTAGATCCCGTCGGCATCGGCGATCAGCGTGTCGGCCATCCCGGCCAGGTCCAGCAGCCGATACCAGTCGGCGTTGTTGCGGGCCAGCCGCGACACCTCCAACGCCAGCACGATCCCGACCTGGCCGAGCCCGACCTGGGCGGCCAGCTCGGCGAACCCGGTTCGGCCGGTGGCGCCCGCGGCGCTGACGCCGAGGTCGTCGTCGATCACCCGGACCGCGCTGCGCGGCCAGCCCAGCTCAGCCGCTCGCGCGGCGAGGTCGTACTGGCGGGTGGTGGACTCGCGGTTGCGGCTGAGCTGGGCCGCGGTGGACTGTCGGACATACACGACGGCGGCCCGGCGCAGATGCGCGGCGGTGATCTTGGGTTCACTCATCACCGGCCACCTCGCTGCGGCTCGGCGCGGCGGCCTTGGCGATCACGTTGGCCAGCAACGTGATCGCCGCCGTGACCGCGTCGGCGGGCAGTTGCTCGACTGCCGGTGCCGGCGGCTCCGGCAGCGGGTCTGCCATTGAGTTCGGGGGCGGATCTGGTATCAAACTGAGCTGGACAGGCTGCATGGGAGTCCTCCTTGCACGGTGACATCCCTGCAGCCTGTCCCTGCTCGTGCGGTTCGCGCGGCAACAGGCCGGTGACCAGCCCGCACACCCGCAGCAGGTCGCTCACCGACCCCAGCGTCGCCATCACGCCCGCACCGTCGTCGCCGGATGGCTTCGCGTCCGTCCAAGCCGGGACCAGCGATTTGCTGCCATCGGGCAGCACCAGCAGCAACTCCACAACCCCGTGCCGCCTCATCCCGCCCAACACCTGTAACAACTTGTCCTGCAACGGATGACGCGGCCGCGTGATCCTCACCGCCGACGGCAGGTCCTCGAGGCCGGTAGTAAGACGGGGCTTCGTTCGACAGCGTCGATCACACTCTCATGGTCAAGGCGGTGCAGGCTCACGCCGATGTTCCGTGGGTGGTGCTGTATGTGAAACGGTGGCTCACCGCGTCGATGCAGCTGCCCGACGGGACGTTGCAAGAGCGGGACCGAGGCACCCCGCCAGGGGTCCGCGGTCTCGCCGGTGCTGGCCAACCTGTTCATGCACTATGCGCTCGACGCCTGGATGACCCGGGAGTACCCGGGCATCCGGTTCGAGCGTTACGCCGACGACGTGGTCGTGCACTGTGTGACCGAACGCCAAGCCCGCAACCTGGTCGCGGCGATCGGGGACAGGATGGAACAGGTCGGGCTGCGACTGCACCCCGACAAGACGAAGATCGTCTACTGCAAGGACCAAAAGCGGCGCCTGGACTACGGGCTGACCGCGTTTACGTTCTTGGGGTTCACTTTCCGCACCCGAACCGCTCGGGGCAAAAGTGGAGCGCTCTTCGCCTCGTTCCAGCCAGCAATCAGCAACGACGCCCAAAAGAAGATCAGCGAGCAGATCCGCCGATGGCGGCTGCACCGCAAGATCGGGCTCACCCTCGCCGACCTCGCACAGTGGATTAATCCGGTCGTGCGTGGCTGGATGCAGTACTACGGGGCGTTCTACCGCTCCGCGCTGTATCCGCTCCTATCCCGCATCAACGCCTACCTGGTGCGGTGGGCCCGCAAGAAATACAAACGGTTACGCACCATCAAGATGGCCGCGGCCTGCTGGCAACGCATCACCCGCCAGTACCCCCGGCTCTTCGCCCACTGGGCATGGGCGCACGGTTCCTGGTGGTCAGGATGACAAGAGCCCGGTGACGAGAGATTGTCACGCCGGGATCTGTGGGAGCCGGAGGGTGCGACCCCCTCCGGCCACCCAACAAATCTGCTGTCGGGTCTCAAAGTTTGTGGCGAAATCTCACTCTAAATGGCGAGAAATGGCGAATCGCCACGAAAATGAGCCAACTCGCCACAACTGAGACAAAACCTAGTGTCTTGGGGATGCCTTCGTATCAGGTCTGCGGGCTGTTGGGGATGTCGCTCGGGTAATCGCGGCGTGGCGAAAGCCCGATCAATGACGAACCAGCAGCATTGATCGGTTGGAGTCGCCGAGCAGCGGATGGTAGTCCGGCCAGCTGAGTCGGGCGACGTGTTCGGCGTCGGCGCTGCCAACCACGGCTAATTGGATTGAGTCGCTGTGGTTCTCGATGGGCCGCGTCCGTCCCCGCCGCGCGGCGACGGTTTGCACATGAACGTCCGGGTAGCGTCGTATCCAGCTGTCGAGTCGCGTGTCGATCAGGAGGACCGGTGCTCTGCGTAGCCGCCCTTCCTCCATCGCGCGGTGCACGACGGCGTCGTTGTCCGGCTCGTCGTTTCGCACGGCGGCGATCCAACCGGTGTCTGTCTGGGGCGCCCCGCCAGACCGGATGATCGCTACGGGGCAGTGCGCATGCTTGACAAGGGCGGCCGCGGTCGAGCCCAGCGGCATGCGCGCACATGGTCCCTTTCCCTCTGATCCGACACACACCAGTGCAGCCCTGCGGGATTCATCGATGAGCACGCAATCGGGGCGCCCGCGCACGATGGCGGTCTCGATGTGGACCGGAATTCCCATGCCGTGAACGGCCATCTCTGCCCGATATAGCGCCGATTCGGCGTGTTCGGCGCCTGCGGTAAGGGCGTCGACTCGCGAGCGGCACATATGTTTCGCCGCGCTGACGTGCACGAGGCGCAGCGGTAGGCCAAGGCTGACGGCCTCGGCTACTGCCCAGGTGGCCGCGTCAAGTGCAGCTTGGGTGCCGTCAATGCCAACGACAACCGACTGTGATCCGTCCTGCTTTGTCATGGCCGCCGTCGTCACCTATCTATTTAGTGCAGCGCCACGGGCACGGACATCGTCAGCACGACCAGCATCAGCACTAGTAGGAACCAGCCGGCGCCCTGCCAGATCCACCAGCGACCGCGTGCCCGCCAGACCTGATAGGTACGGACGAATGCCCCGAGGCCACCGAGTAGCAGAATCAGCGGAGAGCCGATCCCCAGCAGGTTGCGTTGAACACCACCGCATTGCGCTAGCGCCTCCTCACCGGTCCCTGACTTGCAGCCACTCACCCACAGCAGTCCCAACACCAGCACTGCCATTGCGGCAGCCACAATGACGCCGGCGAAGCGGACCGCGGCCGCGAAGGTCCGCTTCGCTTGCTCTCCGTGGGAGCCGGACGACATGGTTGGAGTGTTCATAGTTGAATGCTTCGTCTTCGCGCTGGATCGGTGTCCGAGAAGCGGCTCTCTTTTGTGCTCGCGCGGCGGTCTGAATTCGACTGCCGCGCAGTCGGTATACCTACGTTCGCGGTACTGTCTTCTACCCGCATCATCGGGAATGTGGTGTCGTCATTGTTGCTGCGGGAATCGCCGGCCGCCACGTGGTCTCCTTTCGCGTTCAAACCCGTGGGGGTAGTGATGATGTCGGAAACTATTGATTGAGCCGGAAAGGCTGGCCCGCAACGGTTTCCAAGGGCAGACTGCGAGGGTCGTCGAGGATCGGCGGGGTGTCCACATGCGGCGTCTCGCCGTTTGGCAGCGTGGCCGGTTCGACGCGCGTTGTACCTGCTGCGTCTTGGTCCCCGGATGGTTGTGGTGTGGCTCTTTCCAAGAACCGCAGCAACTCGACGGGGAAGGGAAGCACCAGGGTGGAGTTCTTCTCGGCGGCGACCTCGACGACGGTTTGTAGGAGCCGCAGTTGCAGCGCTGCCGGGTGTTCGGACATCACCTCGGCTGCCTGCGCGAGTTTCTCCGATGCCTGCAGTTCGCCGTCGGCGGTGATGATCCGTGCCCGCCGCTCACGCTCGGCTTCGGCTTGGCGTGACATCGACCGCTTCATCGAATCGGGCAGGACGACGTCCTTGATTTCGACGCGGTCGATGTGGACTCCCCAGCCGAGTGCGGGGCTGTCGATCATCAACTCCATGCCCTGATTGAGACCCTCGCGGTTGGAGAGCAAATCGTCCAGATCGCTTTTGCCGATGATCGAACGCAGCGATGTCTGGGCGACTTGGCCGATGGCGGACGTGTAGTCCTGCACGTCGACGGCCGCGCGCACCGGATCGGCGACATTGAAGTAGATGACGGCATCCACGCGGACGGTCACGTTGTCGCGAGTGATGCCATCTTGGGCGGGGATGGGCATCGTGATGATCTGCATGTTGACCTTCTCGAGGCGATCCGCGATCGGGATCAGCATCGTCAGTCCCGGTGCGCGAACACCGGTTTGGACGCGGCCGAATCGGAAGACGACGCCTCGTTCGTATTGTTTGACGACGCGCAGGTTGGTTCCCAGCCAGAGCGCTACGAGGCCGAAGGCGGCGGCCAACGCGTAGAGGGCGATCATTTTGTCTCCAGTTCCGCCCGGGCCTGGGTTGTCGGTATTCGTTGATGGGCTCGGGTTCTAAATGTTGGTAAATCGTCAGGTCGCTCGCGCAGGCGGCGTCGCGAACATGGTTGATGGGGCGAGGCAAATGTCGACGACTGCGACCGGGCCGGCCGGGGCCGGCGGGACCCGAAACCGGGTCGGTCCGGCGGTTGGCGGTGGCGTTGTCGGCTTCCGCGGTGTGCGGCAGCGGCGCGCGCCTCTGGGTTCGAATTTCAGTCTCGTTGAGCATGCGTGGTCCCAGTAGCGTGAGGCCCGTGAGCGCGGCCGCGGCCAGCAGCACTTTGGTCCTGGCCCGCTGATGGTGAGTTGTCTCCGACTGCGGCTCAACGCTGTTGAACAGCTGAACCAATTCCGGGCTGTGCCAGCGCAGCCGGCGCTCGATGTCGCGCAGGGCTTGGAGTTCGTCGTCACTGAGCACGCCGCACCTCCTCGACTTGCCCTACCATGACGCCGTCACCGCGTTCATGGCCCAGACGGCGCAACGCTCCGCCTTCGGACTCCCAACGCTGCTGCGCCAGCAGTGCTAGTCGGCGATCCTGCGCCTGCTGCGGCCCGATTCCCAGCAATTCGTCGGGGGTCGACACATCGTCGGGTTTCGACGCCGTCATCACGGCCGTGTACGCGCGCGTGGGGTTGGTGTAGGGGGGTACAACCAGCAGAACCAGCCTGCCGAACCCGTCGCCGATCAGCGACAGGACGTTGGTCGAGGCGGTGGCCGAGCCCTCCAGGAGGATGCTGCGGCCCCGAAACGCTATGCGCAATGATGCTGGCGCCCAACTGGTCTCGTCGTAGATCACCCGGTCGACGGGCCCCATCCGGGGAGCGAGGGCTGCGAGTAGGAGCGGAAGTTCGGTGTGCAGTTGATCGGTGCGGGGCCACCAGGCGCCCTGCACAGACCCGCAGGTGCGGTGGGCGGGCTTCAACCGCAATCGGAGACTACCGATTGCCGATCGGCGCGCGTGCGCGGCCTGGAAGGACAGTATTGGTGCGGACATGTGCGGCCTCCCGCCTGGACTCATGTGATGGATGGGGCAGATCGTGTTTCGCGCGGCGCCTGGGTGGGCCTCGCGTAATCAGCCGTGCCGGGATGGTGTGCAGCGTCCAACGCGGTTGGCCTCGACGCCGCCGCTGGTGAGGTTCGGGAACACCCTCGCTGAGAACGGTGCGCGCCCAGCGGCTTTGGATGCACTGAATGCGCGGCGATGACTTCGTCCGCGATCCCGATCGCCGCACCGCAGGTCCGCCCACTTCGTGGCCGCAGCAGCCGGTCAGGACACCACGCGAGGCGGCCCGCACTGTTTCGGGAGTCGATTCGGTCACAGATGCCGTCCTTGGCCAGGCCGCCAGCCGTCGATTGTGTGCGGCGCCAGCAGTTCGAGGTGAGCACCGTTGTGGGTGGCCTGCCCGGCGGTGGGGTCGCCAACCTCGTCGTAGAGCCGCTGCATCGTCACGTCGAGTCGATGTGCGGCCTCAGCGGCGTCGATCAGTTCGTTGAGCAGTCGGCGTGGCACGGCGTGATCGTGCTTGTAGTGGATCTTGTGCTCCAGGTACGCCCACAAGTCCATCGCGATCGTTCTGATCTGTAGTTCGACCGGCACCCGCTCGACGCGGTCGCACAGATAGACGGGGATCTCAAGGACCATGTGAAAGCTTTTGTAGCCGTTGGGCTTCGGATGGGCGATGTAATCCTCAACCTCGATCACGGTGAGATCGGCCTGCTGGCTGACCAAGGTGGCGACCCGGTAGATATCCGAAATGAGGCCGCAGGTGACGCGGACCCCGGCGATATCGAGGATGTTGGTGCCGATCCCGTCGGCGGTGAGCGGGCATCCGATGCGCGCGGCCTTACCCCGGATGCTGTCGGGCGATTTCACCCGGGAGGTGACGGCGCGGATCGGACAGTAGTGATCGGCGTGAGTGAACTCGCCCTTGAGAATGCTGACCTTGGACGTCAGCGCGGAAATAGCGCACTCGATACGGCCGCAGGAACCGGGCGAAGTCGGTGTTCGCAGGCGTGAACTCGGTCTGCAGTAGGTCACCGACCACGCTGTGGGCACCATCGACGATCATCTTCGCCTCTTCTTCTGGCAACACTGCTAATATAAAGGAAGTATATCCGGTAAATATAAGAAGGGTAAGGGTGCTGGTGGGCGAAGAAACAGACTCCAAGGCCGGGCGCAGCCGGCGAGATCGCCTGCCGCGCAACCGGCAACGTGAACGAGTGCTCCAGATGGTGCGTGCGCACGGCGACGCGATTGACGCCGTCGAGCTCGCCTCGCGCATCGGGTTGCACGTCACCACCGTGCGCTTCCACCTGGACGCGTTGTGCGACGAGGGAGCGATCGAGCGCACCCGGATGAACCGGGACGGAGTCGGTCGTCCCCGCACCGGATACCGCGCCGTCGAGGAGCGCCTGGACTATCGGATACTCGCCGAGATTCTCGCGATGGAGCTCGGAGAGACAGTGGAAACACGCGCTCGTCGTGCCCAGCGCGTCGGAGTGCAGTGGGCCGGCCGGATCGCGGGTTCGCAGGACGAATCCGTCGCGGGCCAACATGTTGCGGACACCGCGCAGGCGGGTGACCCGCTGGATCGAGGAGCGGTGCTCGCCACCGAGGTCTTCGACCGGATGGGGTTCGACCCCGAACTGGCTGCTGAATCCGAACCAATGGCATCGCTGTCGGCGGACAGCAAGCAGATCGTCGGACGTGAACGGGTCATTCGGCTGCGCGGCTGTCCGGTACGGGATTTGGCCCGAGCGCACCCTGAGGTGGGTTGCGGCATACACCTGGGATTGCTGCAAGGCCTACTCGACCATGCCGCGGCGGCCGGTGGAAAACCCGACACACGAACCCAAGGACTGTCGGCCAGACTCGACCCGTTCGTCGAACCAGAATTGTGCATCGCCAGGTTGCACGCCTCGCGAAAATCCACGCGTGATTGAGGTATGGCACGTGAGAATCCACTCACGAGAGGCGATGACGGACTCGCGTCGCCCAGCGACTTGCGCTGTAACGCATCCGCCCACAGTGGCCGCTGACTATCGCGGCTGTGGACTGCGTAACCGGCGGTGTCGCGGGACCCGCGTGCAGGGTGTAGGTCGCTGTGGTCGACGGGCTAAGCGGTCAGTTCTGTCAACGGCACGTCGGGGTCGGCCAGTTTCGATGGGTCGGGTTGCGCGGCGGAGCGCACCAGCGCCTCGATGGCGTCGGTGACATCCCATGTGTTGACGTTCATGCCGGCCAGCACTGTTCCGTCCTTCATCCAGAAGGCGATGAACTTGCCGCTGGCGATGTCGCCGCGGAAGACGACCTCGTCGTAGCCGTCGCGGGGCACGTAGCCGGAATACTCCATGCCACGGTCGTATTGGTCGGAGAAGAAGTAGGGCACCTTGTCGTAGGCGGTGGCCGCGCCCATCATGTTCGCCGCGGCGACCGGTCCCTGGTTGAGGGCAGCCGACCAGTGCTCGAGGCGCAGGTGGGTGCCCAGCAGCGGGTAGTAGGTGTTGGCGACATCGCCGGCGGCGAATACGTCGGGGTCGATGGTGGCCAGGTGCTCGTCGACGACGACGCCGTTGTCGATCGGCAGGCCTGCGGCCGCGGCCAGCTCGATATTGGGCAGGATGCCCACGCCGATCACGACCGTGTCGGCCGCCACGACGTCGCCGTCGGCCAGGCGCACGCCGGTCACCTTGTCGGCGGCGCCGATGATCTCGGCCACGTCCGCGCCCGGCCGCAGCTCGACACCGTGGGCGCGGTGCAGGGCCGCGTAGGTTTCGGCCACCTCCGCGCCGAGGACGCCCAGCAGCGGCAGCTTGTCCCGCTCAAGGAGAGTCACGTGACAGCCGGCGGCGCGGGCGGCGGCCGCGGTCTCCAGGCCGATCCAGCCCGGCGCCGATGATGGCCACCCGCTGCGCGGCGGCGAACGCCGCCTGCAGTGCGTCGCTGTCGGCGACCCTGCGCAGGTAATGCACACCGGGCAGGTCGGCCCCGGGCACCTCGAGGCGCCGGGGCGAAGAACCCGTCGCCAGCAGCAGCTTGTCGTAGCCGAGCGTCTCTCCCTGCGCTGTGCGCACTTTGTGTGCAGCGCGGTCGATTTCGGTAACCCGTGTGCCCAGACGCAGGTCGATGTCGTGTTCGGTGTGCCACTGCGCGGGATGGATGTAGATCTTTTCCCGCTCGGTGCTGCCCAGCAGGTAGCCCTTCGACAGGGGCGGGCGGTCATAGGGGCGGTCGGCCTCGTCGCCGATGAGGATGACCTTGCCGTCGAAACCGTTGGTGCGCAGCGCCTCGGCGGCCTTGGCGCCGGCCAGCCCGGCGCCCACGATGACAAATGTCTGCTGTGCACTCACGTGCGTCTCCTTCTCGTTGAGTGGGCGGCATCGTGTTCACGTGCCGCCCAGCCGAATCCTGTTGCGGTGCTTGCTTCTCGCGGCCTCGTCGTAGCGCACCTGATCGACTGGCCGAGCGAATCGCCGATCGTCTGCACCCGTTCGGCGCGGGATGCGCCGCAGGGGCGATCATTGCTGCGCTAGCTGGTGGGCTTTGTCGCGCAATGTGATCAGCAGATCGGCGAACGACTGGTGGAAGCCGGCGACGCCTTGGTCTTCGAGGCTGCGCCCGACATCGTCCATGTCGACCCCCACCGCGCGCAGGTTCTGCATGACGCGGGTCGCCGCCCCTACATCGGTGTCGATGGTGCGCGCGACGGTGCCGTGGTCCTCGAACGCGGCGATGGTGGACTCGGCCATCGTGTTGATCGTGTCGGGGCCGATGAGGCTGTCGACGTAGAGGGTGTCGGGGTAGTCGGGGTTCTTCGTCGACGTCGATGCCCACAACGGCGGTTGCGGGTGGGCGCCGAGGGCGGCCAGTTTCTCCCACCGCGGACCGGCGAATCGGTCCCGGAACATTTGGTAGGCCAGGCGTGCCTGCGCGATGCCGGCACGCCCGCGCAGCGCCGCCGCGTCCGCACCGCCGATCTGCTCCAATCGTGTGGTCGACCTGGGTGTCGACGCGGCTGACGAAGAACGACGCCACACTGCGCACCGCCGCGAGATCGCCGCCGCGCGCGGCCAACGTTTCGAGGCCGTGTAGGTAGGCCTCGATCACCTGCTCGTAGCGGGACAGCGAGAAGATCAGGGTGACGTTGATGCTCAACCCCCTGCCGATCGTCGCTGCGATCGCCGGGATGCCCTCGGCGGTGGCGGGGATCTTCACCAGCAGGTTGGGGCGGGCGATGCGCTCGTGTAATCGGGTGGCCGCGGCGATCGTGGCCGCGGTGTCTCGCGCCAGCTCCGGGGCGACTTCGATCGATACGAAACCATCGCTGCCGCGGGAGTTGTCGTAGGTCGGACGCAGCACCGCCAGGGCGTCGGTGACGTCGTGCACCGCCAATTCCCAATAGGCATCCTCGACCGAATAGCCCGCGGCGGTGAGGGCGAAAAACTGCGCGTCATAGAGATCGGAGGCCCCGATGGCCTTCGCCAAGATCGTCGGATTGGCTGTCACCCCGCGTATCCCGTCGGCCACGAAGGCGGCCAGTGTGCCGTCGCGCAGGTATGCACGGGTGAGGTTGTCCAGCCACGGGCTTTGCCGCTGCTCGGTGTAGAGCCGCTCGAGCTTGGTCATCACGCACACCCACCCCGGTCGGCCCGCGTGGTCATCGTGTCGTGGGCGAGGATCGGCGACATGATCAACGCAGTCATGGTGCTGGCCGGTCAGGGGTTTCGCTGTCCGGCGGGGACGGCTGGATGGGGTCGGCGTCGGCGACGCGTGCGCGCCGACGGCTGCGCGTCGTGCACCACCACACAGCACCGGTCAGGCGCCGGATCGAGTTCGGCGTGCGCATGCGGGTGACCACACCCTGCGATGACCCCCTCGACGAGGCGTAAGTTCAGCCCGCACACCACGTCTCGGTGGTCGGCAGCGACCAAATGAAACGGGCAATTCCGGAGATCGATGCGGCCATCGTCATCGGCGTGGGGCAGGTAGCCGCAGTTGCGCAGCGCGCCCACCACGCTTCCCCCGGTTTCCGCACCGGCACGCCGGCCGGCCTCATGCGCGGCGCTGTTCACGGCCTGTTGCACCGCTCCGCTGGCGTCCTGCTCAACGGATGCGACGAGTAGACGAGCGAGGAGTTCGTAGTCCCGGGGCGGCACGCTGACGGTGATCTCCTGGGCGGCTCGGGTGTAGAGCTTGGCCGGGCGCCCGGCCCCTGGTCCCCCACGCCCCGCGGGCCGTTGGTAGCTGACGGTCAGCAGGCCCGCCTCGGCCAACTTGTCCAGGTGGTAGGCCGCCAGAGTGCGCCCGATCGACGCCGCGGCCGCGGCCTGCTCACGCGAAACCGGTCCATCGCTCTCGATCACGTACTCGTATAACTGCCGCCGCAACGGGTCGTCCAGGTGACTCAGGCCGTTCAGTGCGGCCAGGTCGGCGGGGCGGCTGATGGACATACCCCAACTCTAACACCAAAAAGTATTGACAAATAGGCGTCAGCGGCAGATTCTAAAACTAGTTCTGATTGGTCTTACAAAGGAGATTGCGATGACCGCTTCAGCGCTACCCGCCTCAGCCGCCCACGCCTCCTCCGGGGTGCTACAGCGCGCCCGCTCCGATCCGGCCTACGCGGCGTTTCTGTTGCTGCGGATCGGATTCACGGTGTTGCCGATCGTGTTTGGCCTCGACAAGTTCACCAACGTGCTCACCAAGTGGGAGGTCTACCTGGCTCCGTGGATCGTGGACATGAGCCCGATCAGCGCGCACCAGGTGATGCTGGTGGTCGGGGTGATCGAAATCGTGGCCGGTGTCGCCGTGGCGATCAAGCCGCGATACGCCGCCTACATCGTCGCCGCCTGGCTGGCCGGCATCATCGTCAACCTGCTGAGCTACCCCGGCTTCTACGACGTGGCGTTGCGCGACTTTGGCCTGCTGCTGGCCGCGCTCACCCTCGCTCGGCTGGCCTTTGTGTACGACCCGGCCTGGCATCGGCGCACCAGGTCGGGCACCGATACCCCTGCCGCGTAGTCGACCTCACCGTGCTGCCCTCCGTTCATCCGGCGCCACCTACGCCTGCGACGGGTGAACGGAGGGATCCTCTCGTCTCTCGGAAGGAACCCGCCATGCATTCCAGCGCCGCTCTGCAGCTCGTGCACGAATCAGCCCATCGGGATCTTGCCGCCGCGGAAGTCGCCGCCGCGGCATTCCTTCGTGCCCTGGGGATTTCACTGGATTCCGAAAGTCTTGCCGGCACACCCGCGCGGATGGCGCGCGGCTACGCCGAGCTGTTTACACCGCGGACCTTCGATCTGACCACCTTCCCCAACGACGAGGGCTACGACGAACTCGTGATTTCGCGCAACCTGCCGCTGCGATCGGTGTGCGAGCACCACATGTTGCCCTTTGTCGGGATCGCCCACATCGGGTATCTGCCCGGCGAGCGCATCATCGGGCTATCCAAGCTGGCCCGTGTCGCCGAGCACTTCGCCTGCCGGCCTCAACGCCAGGAACGACTCACCAAACAGATCGCCGATTGGCTCGACGCACAGCTGGCGCCCCGCGGTGTCGGCGTGGTCATCGAGGCCGAGCACACCTGCATGACCCTGCGAGGCGTGCAGGCCGCCGGG
This sequence comes from uncultured Actinomycetota bacterium, assembly GCA_963848855.1. Lineage (GTDB taxonomy): Bacteria > Actinomycetota > Actinomycetes > Mycobacteriales > Mycobacteriaceae > Mycobacterium. The sequence continues at coordinate 537,771 of CAWKFL010000012.1, read as the reverse complement.
TCGGCGACCATCACCTCCACCCTTTTGGGCGCGCTGCGCGAAGACCCGCGATCACGCCAGGAGTTCTTCGCACTCACCGGCGCCAACACCTGACCAACAACGAACACCAACCCAGGGAGATGTCATGACTCAACGACGAAACGTCAAGGCACGCCGGATCTATGACCCGGCCCTGCCGCAGGATGGCACCCGGGTCCTCGTCGATCGCATCTGGCCCCGCGGTGTGAGTAAAGCCCGCGCGCAGCTCGACGAATGGTGCAAGGACATCGCTCCGTCCACCGAACTACGCAAGTGGTACAGCCACGACCCCGCGCTGTTCGAGGAGTTCGCTCACCGCTACCGCGACGAGCTGAGCGAGCCCGCCCACGCGGCCGCATTCGCGCATCTGCGCGATTTGGCGAAGGAAGGGACGCTAACCCTGCTCACCGCCACGAAGAACCCCGACCTGAGCGAGGCCGCGGTCCTCGCCGATCTGGTCGGCTCGGGCCAACGCCGGCCCGTCGGCTGAAACCCACATCCCACCGGCGGTTCAGCCCCGTGGATGTGTGACATCGAGGACCCGGACGCCGGGGCGGCCGCCTCAATGACTATGCACCGGTGAGGTATTCACGTGGCGTGTGGCGCTTGCTCACGTCGCGGCACGTACCACCCCGCGCAGCCGCGACGCGATCAGCTCTCGTGGGAGCCGGCTCGGGCTGGGATAGGCGACGATGACCCTGCCGTGGTCGGGGTCGCAGCCCTCGACGAACGTCAACCCGTTCTCGGTGTATGTGTAGGTGGCCGGATCGTGGGCTCGCAGACGGCTGGTCACCCGCTCCAACTCGGCTTGGCTGTCGGTGGCCCACATCAGGTATTCGATCCCGATGGGGGCCAGCCGCGGCCGCCGAGACGTGCCCGTCGAGTGCAGGTAGATCTGAAACCCGTCCGGGGTCAACAGCAGCGCTGTGTCGGGTTCGCGAAGGGCGAGCCGGCAGCAGAACACATCGCGATAGAAGCTCACCGATCGGTCCAAGTCGGCCACCCGTATCACTGTCGACGCGACCGTCGTTGTGACGCCATCGATTTGGGCTGGTTCAGTCGCCTGCGTCATGGCCTCCGCCTCGATCTATTTAGAGTAAATTACTCCTCTATAATAGCACTCCCGCGCGTTCAGCCGGAACGACTGAGTTGACGTGGCAACCGCGACCTTCGGTCCATCAGCGATGAGCACGACGAGCGGTTAATTCCTTGCGGGCAGCGGCAATTCGATTCGACAGCGATAGTGCTCGCACCGGACGTTTCTTCGATCCCGGCGGAAGTGCACGGTGCCTCTGCTCCGTCCTGGCGGCCGACGGCGCGCGGTGGGGTTCGCAATGTCTTCGTCGAATGAGTTTCCAGTCGCAAAAAAGTGTTACGTGCTGGCCGTGCTCATCCGCCGGAGGGGTTGCTCGTGGGTGCGGCCGGCGTTGCGTGTTCTGCGGCCAGGTTGGAGTGTTGTTGGCGGCCAACGTGGGATTCTGCGCGCATCCGCTGCGCCATGTGCGGGTAGTGCAGTTCGAAAGCGGGCCGCTCCGAGCGGATCCGGGGCAGTTCGGTGAAGTTGTGTCGTGGCGGTGGACAGGTCGTGACCCATTCCAGGGAGTTGCCGTAACCCCACGGGTCATCGACGACGACGACTTCGCCGTAGCGGTAGCTCTTAAAGATGTTCCACACGAACGGCAACATCGATGCGCCCAGGGTGAACGCCCCGATCGTCGACACGATGTTCAACGTGGTGAATCCGTCGGCGGGCAGGTAGTCGGCGTAGCGGCGCGGCATGCCTTCGTTGCCCAGCCAGTGCTGCACCAAAAAGGTGGTGTGGAAGCCGATGAACGTCAGCCAGAAGTGCAGTTTTCCCAGCCGCTTCGTCGAGCAGGCGGCCGGTCATCTTCGGGAACCAGAAGTAGATGCCGGCATAGGTGGCGAACACGATGGTGCCGAACAGCACGTAGTGGAAGTGCGCGACGAGGAAGTAGGTGTCGGTGACGTGGAAGTCGAGTCGGCGGGCTCGCCAGCATGACCCCCGACAGCCCGCCGAGCAGGAAGGTGACCATGAAGCCCACCGAGAACAGCATCGGTGTCTCAAATGTCAACTGGCCGTGCCACATTGTGCCGATCCAGTTGAAGAACTTGATGCCGGTCGGGATGGCGATCAGATACGACATGAATGAGAAGAAGGGCAGGAGTACGGCGCCGGTGGCGAACATGTGGTGGGCCCAGACCGCGGTCGACAGGGCGGCGATGCTCACGGTGGCGTAGACCATCGTGGTGTAGCCGAAGACCGGTTTGCGGCTGAACACCGGAACGATTTCGGTGATGATGCCGAAGAACGGGATCGCGACGATGTAGACCTCGGGGTGGCCGAAGAACCAGAACAGGTGCTGCCACAGGATCACTCCGCCGTTGGCCGGGTCATAGATGTGACCGCCCAGGTGCCGGTCGACCGCCAACCCGAGCAGCGCGGCAGTCAGCAGCGGGAACGCGATCAGAATCATGACGCTGGTGACCAGGATGTTCCAGGTGAAGATCGGCATCCGGAACATCGTCATGCCGGGCGCGCGCATGCAGACCACGGTGGTGATCATGTTGACCGCGCCCAGGATGGTGCCCAGACCGGCGATGGCCAGGCCCATGATCCACAGATCGGCGCCGGCGCCGGGCGAATGCAGCGCGTCGCTGAGCGGGGTGTACGCGGTCCACCCGAAGTCGGCCGCGCCCCCCGGGGTGAGGAAACCGGCGACGGTGATCAGCGCGCCGAACAGATACAGCCAGTAGCTGAGCGCGTTGAGCCGCGGGAACGCCACGTCCGGCGCGCCGATCTGAAGCGGCAGAATGCAATTGGCGAAGCCGAACACGATCGGGGTGGCATACAGCAGCAGCATGATCGTGCCGTGCATGGTGAACAGCTGGTTGTACTGCTCATTGGACAAGAACTGCAACCCCGGCGCGCCCAGCTCCGAGCGCATCAGCAGCGCCATCAACCCGCCGGCCATGAAGAAAGCGACAGAGGTGACCGTGTACATGATGCCCAGCAGTTTGGGGTCGGTGGTCGTGAGCACCCGGTACACGAACGATCCCTTGACTCCGCGCCGCGGCGGGAACGGCCGGGTGGGTGTCAGTTCGGCGACGGCGCTCACGGTGTACCCAGATCGGCCCGGGGATGGGCTATCTCGTGCGCCATGTGCACCACCACTTCCCATTACCAAGATCCTATTTAACGGACTATAGCCCGTTAAATAGGATGGGGTAGGGGGGCGCAGGCACTAGCGCCCCGCGGCATGCGAGACCGCTGCCGCCTAGCGCACCGCTTCACCCATCGGCGCGTTAACAATTCGCGCGTCAAAGCCGTTCGAACGCGAACACTCCGTCGACACCGTCGTCACAGGGTTTCTCCAACGTCGATGACGTGGTGTCAGAGCAGGCCGGCCAGCCCGGGCTCGGTGATTCGGACGATCCGGATCCGCCACAGTCTGTCGGATTGGCTGCCCTCCAGATAGCGCCAGTCATACGCGCCGGGCCGGTCGCGGGCGAACTCCTCGCGCAGGTGTATCGGGTCGTGGCTGTTGACGAGCACGAACGACTCGCCGGCAGCCAGTGCGTCGAAGCGGGCGAAAATCATCGGGTGCCGTTGAGATTTCGGTATCTGGCGCACGTCCAACTCGTCGGTGTCGGCCGCTGCATGCGGATCGTCGTAGAGGGTCATGAGCACAGCCTATTCTTACAAGTGGTAATTGGAGTAATGTCGTGGGCATGACATACGTGATCGGAGCGCCGTGCGTGGACATCAAGGACCGTGCCTGCGTGGATGAGTGCCCGGTGGACTGCATCTACGAGGGCGCACGGATGCTCTACATCCACCCCGACGAGTGTGTCGACTGCGGCGCGTGCGAACCGGTATGCCCGGTGGAGGCGATCTACTACGAAGACGACGTGCCCGAACCTCTGCAGCCCTACATCGATGAGAACGTCAAATTCTTCACCGACACCCTGCCCGGGCAGACCGATCCCCTGGGATCACCGGGAGGAGCGGCCAAACTCGGTGCCGTCGATGCCGACACCCCTATGGTGGCGGCACTGCCGCCGCAGGGCGACTGATGCCCACCGACGCGACCACGCACAAACCAGGGATGAGGCCCCCCGGGCGCCGAGACGTCATCCTGGCGCTGCTGCGGGCCTCAGCCGAGCCGCGCAGCATCGCCAGCGTCGCCGATGAACTCGGCGTGCATCCCAACACGGTTCGGTTTCACATCGACGCGCTGCGGCACGCCGGCCGCGTCGAACAAGTCCTCGGTGACTCCGCCGGCCCAGGCCGGCCCCCGATCCTGTTTCGCGCCAGCCGCCGGATGGACCCCACAGGACCGACGAATTATCAGCTCCTGGCCAGCATTCTGACCGGCTATGTGGCCGACCGCCCCGATGCCGCCGACATCGCCGCACAGCTGGGCCGGTCGACGAGCCCGGCGCTGGTGCCATCCTCCGCGCGGCACCGCGCGCCGTCGAAAACCCGCGCGGTCACCGAACTGGTGCAGCTGCTGGCCGAGTTGGGCTTTGAGCCCGAACCCGCCGACCGTCCACGCACGCGCGAGATCCGGTTGCGGCACTGCCCTTTTCAGAACCTTGCCGAACAACACGGCGAGGTGATCTGCTCTGTGCACCTGGGCCTCATGCAGGGCGCGCTGACCGCGATGCGGGCACCGATCACCGTGGATCGCCTCGACCCGTTCGTCGAGCCCGACCTGTGCGTCGCGCACCTGGCCTCCGCAGCGACCCGTGATCGGGCATCGTCATGACCGACCTCGCCATCCGGGTGGCTGCCGCGGCCACGCTGATATGGCTGGGCATGGTGTTGGCGATCTCCTTCCTGGAAGCACCGCTGAAGTTTCGCGCCGAAGGCCTCGAGTTGCGCGTGGGCCTGGCCATCGGGCGCATCGTGTTCCGGGCCCTCAACATCGTCGAGGTCCTCTGGGCGGTGGTCATCGCGGTATGCCTGACCATCGCCGGACCATCCGGCCCGGTGCTCATAATCGCTGCGGCGACAGCCGTGCTGCTCGCCGTCCAACTCCTGTTGGTGCGGCCCCGGCTCAACCGGCGCTCGGCGCACGTGCTGGCCGGCCACGACGCGCCACGCTCCCGCGCACACCACGCCTACATCGGGTTGGAAGCGCTCAAGCTCGCCGGGTTGGTCGCCCTTGGCGCCGCCCTGCTGGCGGGATGACGATCCCGCAACCACCCACGAAGGAGAACCCACATGACCGTTAAGCAGCCGGCCCTCGAGGCACTCGGAGACCACGACTATCTGGTCCGATTTCAGCAGGACCAGGACACCGTCGTCGTACGGGTACACGCCGACCCTGCCGTGGTGGCGCAGATTGCCGGCGACGAGCAGCGCGTCGTCGAGGCGACCGCGGCCTACCTGATCGCCCGTCAAAGCGCCGAGGACCTGCCCGAGCAAGTCGACCTCGACACGGTCGCCGCCGCCTACGACGGCTACGTCGCCGACCTTCACCGTCAACTGACCCCACCATCGAGTCACTGAGAACCGGAACAGCACCCATGGACAAGGTCTCACTGACCGCGCTTGCCAGACAGCATCTGGCCGCCGCGCACGATGCCCACAGCGGCCGCAGCGCGCACACCGTGTACGGCGGGCACCAACACACATTGCGACAAACCCTGATTGCCCTGACCGCGGGCACCAGCCTCGACAACCACGAGAGCCCTGGCGAGGCCACACTGCAGGTCTTGCACGGGCGGGTTCGGCTGACCAGTGCCGACACCAGCTGGGATGGCCGCCCCGGCGATCACCTCGTCATCCCCTCCACCCGCCACGGCCTGCACGCCGTCGACGACTGCGTCGTCCTGCTCACCGTCGCCAAATCTGTTCAGCGCTACGGCGAAAGGGCCTATGACGACGATCTGCCTGGGTTATGAGCCGAACAGCCCCCGGAGGCTGCCATCGTGAACGACTTCATGACCGACAACGACGATCCCGGCGACCACACCGATTCGACGGAGCTGTGAATCACCGACCGCTCGGCGGGCTGCTGGTTACGCTGGGTGATCGGTTCGGCCTGGGGAGCGGCTCGTGGTCACGTTAGACCGCCTGGTGAACGTGCTGGGAAGCTACGGCGTCCGGTTGCGGTTCTGCCCGATACCGCGGTCGACCGAGTTACGCAGCGTCGTCATGCATGAGCTCACCGAGGATCGCACCGTCGTCGGCGACGTGCTGCTGGGCATCGGTGCCCGCTCAGTCAAAGAGGCGGTGCGCTGGGCCGCCTCAGCCCGCGCGGTTGTCGTGCTGATCCGCGAAGGCGACGATGACGACACCGCATTCTCCGGTGCCGCCGAGGGTGTCGCGGTGATGGTGGTCGACCCGGCGATGACCTGGAGCGAGCTCGCCGCGGTCATCTACGGACTGGTCTTGGAAGGTCGCGAAACCGAATCCGGGCGTGGCCCAACGGATCTGTTCGCCCTCGCCGACAGTTTGGCGGAGGCCACCGGCGGCGCGGTGATCATCGAGGACCGGCTCTCCCGCGTGCTGGCCTATTCCCGGCGCCAGCAACACGCCGACCCGGCGCGGGTGGCGACCATCGTCGAACGACAGGCACCCGAGCAGTTGCGCGCATTCTTCGACGCCCGCGGCGTGTACGCACATCTGGCGGCCTCCGACGAACCGCTGTTCGTCACCCGCGACCCCGATCACGGAATGACCGGGCGCATGGTGGTGGCGGTGCGCTCGGGACGCGAACTCATGGGATCGGTGTGGGTGGAATGCAGAGCGTCATTGAAGGGGGCCGCACTCACCGCATTGGCCGACGGCGCCCGCACGGTCGCCCTGCACCTGTTGCGCTCCCGTGCCAGCGCGGATCTGGAGCGCCAGGTCGAATCCGAACTGGTGATCCGGCTACTGGAGGGCACCGCTGATGCCGCCACCGCGGCCAGCCGACTCGGCCTGCCCCACACCCTGTTGCGGGTGATCGCGGTGCAGGCGTTCATCGGCGCCGAACGAGACGCCGCGCTGCTGTTGGCGTTCGAGCGCGCCACCACCGGATTCGGCTGGTCCCGGCCGGGCCGCAGCGCGCTGGCCGGCAACACCGTTTACACCCTGCTGCCCGGCGAGGAGGCGGACACGGCGCGCAAGTGGGTTACCGGTCTGCGGGCAGCACTTCCCGAGCGGATGACGGTATTGGCCGGCATCAGCGGGCCCGCCGAGGTGGCCGACCTCGTCGCGGCCCGCCACGAAGCCGACGAGTGTCTGGCGCTGCACGAGGTGTGGCCTACCGGTGCCACGCCGCCGGCCTACGACGAATCGTGGGACGACATCCTGCTGCAGCGGCTGCGCACGCGCGGCGCGCTCAGGTCGATCCCCGAACCGGGGACCGGTGGCCGAGCTGCGCCGCCACGACCGCGACCACGCCACCGATTACGTGCCGACGCTGCAAGCGTGGCTGGAGTCCCAGGGCGACCCGACCGAAGCAGGCAACCGTCTGGGCGTACACGAGAACACCGTGCGCTACCGGCTGCGCAAGATGGCCGAAATCACCAATCTGCAACTCGACGACGCCAAAAAGCGGCTGGCCATGATGATCGAACTCGCCGCCACCGACACCGACTGACGTCGCGCTGTCGAAACACGACAAAACGCCGACGGCGACGTTGTCTGGTTCTGGCAAACCCTGCGGTGGCCATTCACACCACCATGGACATCATTAGCCAATGGTCAGATGTGGAGGTGGTGATGGTCACCGGGGATCGGGTCGATGTCACCGTGGAAGGAAGAACCGTGAGCTCAAGACTAGCTGAATCAGCTAGTGACACAAGCGAGCTGACGGTCGCCTTCATACGCGACGTCACGCCGCTGCTCGGGCCGCTGTACTGGCAAGCACTGCGGATGACCCGCCAGCACGCCGATGCGGAGGATCTGCTGCAGGACACGATGCTGAAGGCTTACGCCCATTTTCACGCGTTCCAGCAGGGCACCAACCTCAAGGCGTGGCTGTACCGGATATTGACCAATAACTACATCAACGCCTATCGAAAGAGGCAGCGGCGCCCGGCACAGCTCCCGGCCGAGGAGATCACTGACCAGCAGCTGGCAACACACGCGCAGCACACATCAACAGGGCTGCGCTCGGCCGAGGACGAGGCGCTGGCAGCGCTGCCGGACAACGCGATTAAGGCAGCAATGCAGGCGCTGCCTGCGCAGTTCAGGATGGCGGTCTATTACGCCGATGTCGAAGGCCTCGGGCGGAAGGAGATCGCTGAGGTCATGGGCACGCCAGTCGGAACCGTGCTTTCCAGGCTGTACCGCGGACGACGACAGTTGCGCGGGCTGCTCGCTCCTCACCGGCCCTCACTCAATACACCGGCGCGCCGCCACCGGCTGCCTGCACATGCGACCCGACCGCCCCCCGCCCCTCCAGCGCCCGATCCCGAAGCCGACTCGCAGAGAGAGGATTTCGATGAACCCCCACGGTCCCCACGATCAACGTGGGACTGCTCACTGGGGCACTGAAAACGCCGCGATGGACGCCTTCACCCTGCGCCTTCCCCGGTGGCCCGTCCTGCTGCGGCTGCTGGGCCGCGATCCACTGGTACGTACCACCGATCGGATCGAGGCACTGGTCATGGTGCTGGCTGTCGTGGTGTCGCTGCTTGCCATCCCGATCGCCGCCGCCGTCGGCACCGCGGTCTACGACTCCCGCCGCCAGGCCTACGCCGAGCAGACTGACACTCGCCACACCGTGGCCGCGACGGTCACCGACGTTCCCGCCTCCCAACAAATCTTGCGAACCGGCACCATCACCGTGCCGGCCCGATGGACTGCCGGCGGCGCCGAACACACCGGCGCGGTCAAGGCGCAATCGACCACCAAAACTGGCGACACCGTTGAGATCTGGGTCGACGACAACGGAGCGCAGGCCCCCGCACCAACCCCGACCACCCGCGCCGCCGTGGAGGCAGCGACGGGCGCACTGGTGATCTGGATAAGCGTGGCCGCCATCGCGGCGACCCTATCCACCCTCACCCGGGCAGTGTGTGACCGTATCCGGTTCACCGGATGGCAACACGTCATCGACAGCCTGGTCGGCCGCGACGGGCACAAACCCAGCCAACCCTAAAGCCGCCGCCAATCCTCATGTAGCCCATTCATTCACAAGTACGGGAGAGCCCACTCATGTCCGCACCACCGTTGTCCTTCGACATCTCCCAAGCTCGCCGATGGACGATCACGCATCCCCGATTACGGTTGAAGCCCGCGCACCGTTCTGCAGGCGTTGTGCAGGGCGGCTGGTGGCCGCTAACCGATCAACTGTACGTCGAACTTCGGTTCCTACTGTCGGCGTTGTCGTCGGGGTCGGGGACCATCGAACGGGTCATCTACGACGAGAACACCTGGGCCTCAGCATCATTGCGGATGGAGTTTCGCGGCCACAGCGTGATCCTCGAGCCCAGCAACACATCGCCGAACACACTCACCGTCAGCGGCAAGAAGTTCGGAACGCTCGTGCTGCTGGTGGTTTCCCCCGACACCGACCCGGTCGCTGCGCACACCGCCGTGATGACGGCGGCCGACCCCGACGACGTGTCGACCGCCGAGGAACTGCTTGCGATCGGGATGCGCGCGGCGCAGGAGGCCTGTCATGCATCGAGGACAGACCACCACGGTGGGTCCGACGGCGAAATGTGACGCCGTAGGGGCGTCAACGCGGCGAACGTGCCCCGTTGTGTTCGGTAACCACCATCACTGCTTAGCCCGCCCGGTCAGCCGGCTTGTGGGCATGGCATACATTGCGTCAGCCCGCCATGCCTACAACACATCGAGCCGGCCGAGCCCAGGGGCGCCCGGCAAAGTGCTGCGCGGTGTACCGGCGCTCGACCGACGAGCAACTCGTGGTGGCTGTCGCCGCGGTCGCATACATTCGACCCGATTCGCACATTCGTGTCCAGCGTGACGATCGAACTGGTTCCCGCCCGGTAGCCGACACGCATGAAAAAGGGGGTGCCCACACTGGCAACAACCGGTTATCGGCATCCGTGTCGCATTCTTGATAAACCGGCTGACAAACCGCCTGTACGATCAGCGCTTGCGTTTGCGCACAATCGGTGTCGACTCTACGGCCTTGGCGCGCTTGGCAGCCCGGCGTTCCTTGATAGACAGTGTGGGCTTTCGAAGACTTTTGCCCGGAAATTTGTCAGCCATTGTCGCTCCTTAATCGAAGTGGCAACCACCTGCCCCCGACCATACGTCAGAAAAGATAAAAAGCCACCTGCCTCGTTTTTCGTGCTTTCACTCGGCGTGCACTCAATGCTCCCGGGGGGACGGGCGCGCTCAAGAGGCCGCGTTGTCGGATCGCCACAATCTGGCATCGGCTGCTTGTCGGAATCCAGCAAACGCCTCCCGCGTGGTGCAGGCCACCATGGAGATAGCAACGAAAGATCAAGATGTGGAGGTTTGTGATGGGCGGCGGCGAGCGCATAGACGGCGGGCCCCGGTCGGCGATCGTGGTCGGTGCGGGCATCGTCGGCTTGTCGACGGCGTGGTTCCTGCAGGAGCGCGGAGTCGACGTCACCGTGGTGGACCGCACCGGCGTGGCCGCCGGCGCCTCCTGGGGCAACGCCGGCTGGATCTCACCGGCGTTAACCCTTCCGCTGAACTCACCAGGTGTGCTGCGCTACGGGCTGCGCGCGCTGCTCGACCCGGCCGCACCGCTGCACATCCCCATGACCGCCGACTCCGCACTCGGAGTCTTCCTGGCGCAGTTCGTCGCCAACTGTCGGCGTTCGTCGTGGCAACGCGCGGTGCGCGCCAACGTGCCACTCAACGAGGAAGCCATCGAAGCCTTCGACGTGCTTGTTGCCAACGGCGTCGACGCCCCGGTCACCGACGCCCCAATCACCGCGTTGTTCCGCAGCACCGAACACGCCGAGCGCATGCTACGTGAGCTTCGCGCACTCGAAAACGCCGGGCAGACAATGGATGTCACCGGGCTGGCCGGCGAGGCGCTACGTGAGCAAGTGCCGCTAGCATCGCCGGCGATCACCGCCGCGCTGAGCATCAACGGTCAACGCTTCGTCGACCCCGGCCGCTTTGTGCACGCGCTGGGCCAAGCGGTCGTCGAGCGCGGCGCAACGATGCGCACGGCAGAAGTTCGCAGCGTGTTCAGCTCCGGCAGCGGAGTCACGGTATATCCGCGCAGCGGTAAGCCGTTGACCGCCGACACCGCGGTCATCGCCACCGGCGCCTGGTTATCCCGGCTGGCGGGCAGCAGGGTGCGCGTGCCGGTGCAGGCCGGTCGCGGCTACTCGTTCACCGTGCCCGTAGACCGCCCCATCCCCGGGCCCATCTACCTGCCCGACGTGCGGGTGGCGTGCACGCCCTACCACGGCGCACTGCGGGTGTCGGGAACCATGGAGTTCCGCGACCCCCACGAACCGGCGATACCGGCACGGGTGGGCGCCATCGTCGCCTCCGCCAGCCCACTGTTGGACGGGGTGCGCTGGGCCGAACGCAGCGACATCTGGGTTGGCCCGCGCCCGGTCACCCCCGACGGCCGCCCCCTCATCGGGGAGATGTCACGAAGGGTCTACGTCGCCGGCGGCCACGGCATGTGGGGGCTCGCGCACGGCCCGGTGACCGGCCGGCTGCTGGCCGAACAAATCACCACCGGCAAGCAACCCGAAGCCCTGCGCGACTTCGACCCGCTACGCCGAACCGGTCGCTAGACCCACCGCTACCTCGCGGTCTACACCGCCCGTGATCCACCCTCGTCACGGGCTCCCCAGTCGTCAGGGGCGGCGCTTCCGCCACCGGCCCGCCCCTGACGACAACCCCTACCTCAACGAAAGGACACCCGAAATGACTAGCACCGAACGTCTTTGGATGACACGCGAGGCCCACACCCGCCTGAAGACCGAACTGGCCGCCCTGCGTTCACGGCGCGGCATCGAGGTCCCCGAGGACTTCATGGACTACGACGACAACCTCATGGCCGCCCACTTGGCGCGACAAGCACGCATTCACCAGATTCAGGAGCTGTTGGGCAACGCCGTCGTCGGCGAGGATCCCCCCGATGACGGCATCGCCGAACCGGGAATGGTGCTGACCGTGCGCTACGACGACACCGGCGAGATCGAAACGTTTCTGCTCGGCGTGCGTGGTGTCGAAGACGCCGACATCGACGTGTACTCGATGCAATCACCGCTCGGGCGCGCGATCGCCGGCGCACACGTTGGCGAACAGCGCACCTACTCCATCCCCAGTGGGGCCGACCTGCCGGTCACGCTCCTCAAGGCAGTCCCCTACGGAATGCACACGCCCAAACCCCCGCGGCCACAGTCTGTCCCACCGCGACGCAACAGCTCCCGTCCGCGATCCACCTCCAAGCGCACAACGACCGCGCATCGCTCCCCGGCCGCAACCTAAAGCGACTGGGCGCGATGAACATCAACGGGCCGCCGCTACCAGTGCCCTCCGGTGCATGCCTGACGCCCTATTGGCGAATCGAACGATGCGCCCAACCACCACCCACGCAGAGGCGTCAGCGAGTCGTCACGTACGGCAGTGTGCTGGCGAACTCGCGCAACGAAAGGAACTGACATGGCCACCACGGCACGGGTCTGGATCTCACCGCAAGCCCACGAGCGGCTACACCGCGAACTGGACACCCTGCGTTTCCTGTTCTCCGCCGGAATCGCCGATGAGGACACCGACGAAAACGCCACCGCCGTCCGACGCGCATGGGAGACACGGATACAACAGATTCATGACCTACTGATCAACGCCGTCGTCGGCGAGGACCCACCCAACGACGGAATAGCCGAACCCGGCATGGTCGTCACCATCCGCCGCGACGCCACCGGGGACACCGAAACATTCCTGCTGGGCGTACACGGCGCCGAATTCGCCGACATGCCCGTCTATTCCATCGAATCCCCGTTGGGCGCCGCCATCAGAGGGGCACGCGCCGGTGAACGCCGCACCTACCACCTGCCCAACGGCACCCCCCTGGCCGTCACGCTCCTCAAAGCAGTGCCCTACGGCCTTCACATCGCTGATCTCAGCCAGCCCGCACCACAGTGAGATCGCACACCGATCGAAAGACAACGCCCACAGGCGGTTAAGAGGAAGTCCCATGTCTCCAACAGCTCCCACGTTCGCCACGCTGAACAACGAACTCAACAAGGCCCACCGCCGAATCCGCGAACTTCAAGCCCGTAAAACTGAGCTACTCGCCCAAAACAGAACCCTCTGTACCGCCATCACCGAATTCATCCATGAAGATCACCCGCGCACCGCCGCCGAACTCACGTCATCGCCCAACGATGGCAGTGATGACAGGTTCGGCATCGGGGATCAGGTCGGCAGTCACACTAGCCAGCGCCTCAGTCCTGCTGAGCGATCACCGGCCCCCGCGAAGCCCCCCGGGCGGTCCTCCGCATCCGACACGGGCGCCCGCGTCAAAACGAGGCAGTTCCCATATGTTTGACCTCGACCCGATCGCGGCGGTGTTCCTCATCATCGCCGTGTTGTGGCTCATCGCCGCCGTCGCATACGGGCGTGATGACCGCTGACAATGCGTCGGCCGCGACGGCGCCTTCGGCAACAATCAACGGATACCAAAGATCCCGCGCGACATCGAGTACGGCGATGACTGCCCGGTCGATCCGGCGCTGTTCTACCGCGACAAAGACCGGCCCTGCAGTTGTCGAACGACGTCAAGCCAGTCACACAAATTCATACCACCATAGAAGATATCCACCTTCGTTCACCCACGTGGTGGCTGTTGGGGACATCGAGCGCAACGACGGCGAACCCCCTGCGCTCGACAACCCCGGCACCCGAACACAACTCGCCGTGAACACACACCCCACAACAAGGGAAGGCAGCACGTGTTAACAATCAACGAGAACATCCCCGACGCATCAGTGCGCCGGCCAGCCCTAGGCGCCCTGCGAATGCGGTTGAAACCCGCACACCGGTCGTGCGGATTTGTCCAAGGCGCCTGGTGGCCACGATCAACAGCACTGGCCAGCGAACTTCCCTCACTTCTGGCAGCGCTCTCGCTACGGTTCGGCTCAATCGACAGCGTGCTCTACCACGAAAGTGACTGGTCCCCAGCACCACTGAGCATCGAACACCAGGGCGACCAGGTGATCGTCAGTGCCCACCAAGAGTGGCCGAACGTCGTATCTGTGTTCGGTCCGCGGTTCGGAAGGTTGGACCTGCTGGTGGTACCGCCATACACCGAGCCCACGCATGCCTACAACGTGGTGACAGCTGCAACCAGCGTCGACGACGCATCCACACCCGACCAACTACTCGGGATCACACGCCGCGCCGACGATCGCCTGCTCTCTCCCATCGCGCTTGAGCGATGGGAATCTGACGGAGGCGCAGTGCCACCAGCCCCACGGTCTCAACTTGAGATGCAGGACGCCTGAGCACTCGAGTCGTGCCCCTATCGACTGCGGCAGCGACGCTCAAATCCCGATTCAACCAATAGAATTCATAGGAACCACCAATGCAAAACCCAAGACTTCAGACGCAGAAATCGACTGCCCCAACTGAACTGACTCCCCGCACCCGCGCCGATGCGGGGTCGAGCCTCAGCGGGTTAGTGAGGAGTACACCGAAATACTGGATCGGCTCGGCCGCACTGATATCGGGCATCGGCGCCGTCGTGTCGTCGATCACGCTCACTTCAACACCAGCTGGGCAAGGTCTCACATTGGGGTTCGGGGCCTTTATAGCCCTCTTCGCGGTCCTGTCACTGCTGGCGCGTAATCAGACCCCCAGTCTTTGGGGGCTGTTCGTGGCCGGTTTTGTACTATTCCTGCTGCCCTGGCTCGGCGCAGGATTCGTCCCTGATACAGCAGCCGCATGGACAGCATGGGTGGTCGGATTCCTCGCCATGGTGCTCGGCGCGATCGGATGGCTAAGCAGCAGGCCGCCGACCGTGTACGGCATCAACGAGAACACCAGCAGCCAGACGAGACCCAGCGCCGTGGCCGATTGGATCAGTAGAGCCGCACTTGTCGTTGGACTTGGCGCCGTGGTGCTGGGAGCCACGGTCGCGCAATCGTCCCCGGCCGCCGTCGCTGTCACCGTCGGGTTGGGTGGCTTCACCGCGGTGATCGCGGTGTGGTCGCTTCTCGCGGCCGACCCCACACGTGACTACTTCACCCTGGCTGTTGTGGGCTTTGCGTTGTTCCTGGCGCCGTGGCTCGCCGCCTTCGCCGGCGACGAGGCCGCATGGGCCGCCTGGATCCCCGGCTCTATCGCCACGGCCCTCGGCGTGGCCGGCTATCTGCGCGGTGAATCCCTTGACTTTGCACGGACCATCCGCACCGACGCCGACGCCCGGTACCACCAACGATTCGGCTGACTTCAACGACCGACCGAGAATTCGCCACGAAAATGAGACGCAACCGCTCGCCACACCAGTGAGACGGACGACAAATCGCTGGTCAGAGGCATCGCCGTTCGCCACAAAGTTTGAGACCCGACACCACCAACAACTCACTAAACGGTGGAATCTCTTGGTGCACAAGGGATTTCGTACTTTGGGCGATAGCGTTTGTAGAGTTGTAGATTCTCACGAGCCGTGGCGGAATCTCACGCGGCTCATCCTCAGCTGACGGCAGCATCCAGGGGTTCGGCTTCGCTGACGTTGCGCCGCACAGTCGTTCGCGTCGTCGTCAGCGGTGCGCTCGACATACCCGTCGGCTGGGTTCGGGTCTGGTGAAGACGGTCAGGGCGGCAGCTTCGTAGGCTGACACGCCTCCATCACCGCCGTAATGGATTCCGTCCCCGGGCGGGCAGCCACCACCCGCACGATGGCGGCGTCCAGGCCTTCGGCTAGGCGGCGGAAAGCGGTGGCGGCGCCGGAGGCGGGCCCGAAGTACCCCACGAGTTCGGCCAGCTCTATCGGGAACGCGTCGATCAGTTCCTCGTCGGAGGCACCGCGATCGCGGCGATCCTCCAGTTCGGTCAACGCCTCTTCGAAGCCCATCCGCGCGAAGTGGCCTCGGTATCCCAACGCCTTGTTCGCCCCAGGTGGAGTCAGGGCGTACCCCATGAGTGCCTTGGTGTAGGCGCGGCGGGCCGCGTCGACGTCATCGTCCACACAGATGCGGATGTACTCGATCATGGTGATCTCGCTCGGATCGCGACCGGCTGCCTGCGCACCCTGCGTCACGGTCGCGCGGCTGACCGCCACCTGCTCGGGCGTGCACCAGTTCAGGGCGGCGCCGTCCGCCGCCTCGCCGGCGAGGGACAACATTTTTGGGCCGAGGGCACCTAGCGCTACGGGCACTCGCGGCGGCGGCGTGCCGAGATTGATGCCGTGCAGAGCGAAGGCCTTGCCCTCGTGTTCCACCGTCTCGCCAGCAAGCAGGGCGCGCAGCGTCACCAGCCACTCGCGCATGGCGCCGATAGGCCGCAAGCCGTCGCCCAGGCCGAGCGACCGCCGGAAGGCCGGACTTTGAATAGCGCCGGAGCCGACTCCCAGGACGAACTTGCCGCCGCTAATCTCAGCGACCGTGGCCGCAGCGGATGCCAAGGCTGTCGGAGACCAGTAGCCGATCGGGATCACCGAGATGCCGGTCCCGATACCACCCGCCACCACCTCGGCGGTCGCCACCGACCACTGCGCACAGACGTGCATTGAATCGCGGCCGTTGGCAGCGTTGGTCCAAATACTTTGGTAGCCAAGGCCAACGGCGTACCTGCCGAGTTCGCGGTACTGACCCCAGGACAGTCCGAGACCCCGATCGAGCCCTACAGCGATCTCCATGTCACCCTTCCCCATCTGTCACCCGCTATGCACCCTTCGTGCATCCCCCTCAACGTCAAAGTCTGCCAGCCAGAACGCGGCAGCCTCTTCCTGCTTGCCGTGGGGGTCGGGGCGCAGGTACTTGGATGCCAGGTTTCTTGGCCGGCGTCCAGGAAGGACGCTGCCCTCCTTTGACCCGGCGTCATTCAAGGCACCTCGAAGTCTTCATCCGTGGATCCGACGGCTACGGGTCATCGGGGGAATAAGGCGGAGGGGAGCGACGTCGACGGTGAGGTGACTACTCCAACGCTCGGGCGTCACGGCGCCTATCTACTCGTCCAGGACTACGAGAAGCGGTCGCTGGCCTCCCGCGTCAAGAACCTTGAAGATCTCGGGTACGGCACGATCTGGATCGCGGGCAATGCGCCTGGCGACTTGGCCATCCCCGAAGCGTTCCTCGCAGAAACGACGTCGGTGGCGGTGGGCACGGCGATCGTGAACGTCTGGTCGGAAGCCGCCGATCAGGTGGCGGAGTCGTTCCACCGCGTGGAGGAGCGCCATCCCGGCCGGTTCGTCCTCGGCGTCGGCATCGGGCATCGTGAGATGACTGGCGACGCCTATCAGAAGCCGTTCCCGACGCTGGTCAAGTACGTCGACCGGTTGCTCGAACTCGGTGTACCCGGTGACCGGATCATCTTGGCGGCGCTGCGATCCAAGGCGCTTCAGCTCGCGAAGGACAAGACCGCCGGAGCGCTTCCGTACTTCACGACCGTCGAGCACACGAAGAAGGCGCGTTCAGCGCTGGGCCCCGACCGAACGCTGTCGGTCGTGCAGATCGTCGCCCGCGATGATGATCGGGCCGCGAACCAGTCCGTCGCACGCGAGCACTGCAGGCTCTATCTCGGACTGCAGAACTACGTGAACAACTTGAAGGAGACGGGCTTCCCGGACTTGCGGGTAGGTGACGACCCGGGCGACGAACTCTTGGAAGCGCTCACCCCGCTCGATGGCGTCGACGCGAGCCTCCGACGGATCGGCGAACACTTCTCAGCCGGCGCCGATCACGTGGCGATCATGCCGCTGCCGACTGCACACGACCCGTTCCCGATACTTGAGGAGTTCGCCACGAAACTGCAGCCCTAGCATCTGCGTGTCTGTTCGGCGGAGCTACCCGGTCTAGCCGCAGACACCTGCCTCAGGGGAGGGGTGACTCATCGTGCGGGGCTCATCGTGCTGGGTGGGGGCTGTAATCGCGGTGATTGTCGGTCTGGGCGCGATGATGCTCTATGTGCCGAGTTTGATGGCTCCGGCGATGGCCGCCGGGTCTTTGTCTCGATCAGCTCATCCGTCGATCCCCGTGGGCGCCAATGCTGTGTTGCGACCGGGGGTGGCTGCCGACGCCGAAGCTGTTGTGGACGCTTTCCGTGAGCAGGATATTCAACGCTGGCATGTTCGGCGTGCAGACTCTGTGGACGAGGCCCGTCAATGGGATCAACGCGTGGCAGGCCGGGTGGGCTGACGAGGCACAGTTGAACTGGGCGTTGGTCGAGCGCGCCAGCGATTCTCTGATGGGCCGCGTGTAGTTGAAGGGCGTGGACTTGCATGACGGTGCTGCGGGGATGGCGTACTGGATGGTCCCCGCGTTTCGTGGGCGCGGCCTGTGCTCACAAGCCGTGCACGAACTGAGCCAGTGGGCCTTCAACGACGTGGGTTTCCACCGGATCGGGTTGGCGCAATTCCCTGGCGAACCCGACCTCGTGCCGGGTCGCGGTCAAAGCCGGGTTCCGTGAGGAGGGCATTCGTCGGAGTGCGGCGCTGCACGAAGACGGCTGGCTTGAAAGTGAGAATTCGGTTCTGCGTGGAGTGTTCCGCGGCGCGATCACCCCCGCCATCGTGGTCACCCAAACCCTCGTCGAACTCGTCGGCATGATCATCTACGTGTCATCCCACGCCTGACGCGAGGCCACCAACCACCGGAGCGTGAACCCATCCGAGAACCGTGACGGATAGTGCCGCCACACCTTGTACGCCGACAGCAGCAGTAGGGCAAGGATGGGAACGAGTACCGCGCTTGAGACGTGGCCCAGCAGTAGCCCGCCGATCAGCGTGCCGGTGATTGAACCGGCAGCCACCACCACGACGAACCGCGGGGCGACCAGCCGGCCAAACGGGTTAGGGATGTTAATGGCGAGTTCAAGTGTGCTCGTGATTGAGATGTGTACCGCGCCCTGAGCGTGCCGAGGCCGTGCTTGCGCGTCCCCCGCGTGCTCAGCGCACATGCCCGCCCAGTGACGCCGTGATGAGAGCGGGTGGGGTGTAGGACGCGAGCAGGTTGGCGCGTTCCTGCGGCGTGAGATTGCGGCGCGCCCAAAGCCGTTCGGCAATCCTGCGCCCGACGACAAACCACGGCGTTACGTTCATCCATTCAGAATCCCGTACTACTTTTGCGGCGGTACGCATCTGAATGCAATCCCTACCGATACGGCGGGATTCTTTACGCGATTCGTCCATTCCAACTAACGGGCGGACGGTTCCCAGGCTGAATGCACTCGTCACGTGAGGAAAGCATGCGTGTGCAAGCGTCGTCCGCACCAGGCATGACGCTGCGCGGTTCCGCGTTGGTGCCAGAGTGCTCAGCCAGATCGCGGGCATGCTCGGCTACGCAGATCAGAGCGCGCTCAACCGCTCCTGTCGACGCTGGTTTCGCAAAGACGCCGCGATAGTTTCGAGCCGACGGTGCGGGGCAGTAGCGGGCTCGCGGTAATTATTGCGCGGCATTGAGGCCGCTGATATATCTCTCCGCCGACTCCTTCGCATCGAAAACCATGCGAGTCAGTCGTTGCGGATCACGAAAACGCGCAGGCCGTGTCCGCGCGAGCCGGTCGAACTCCGGATGGACTCTAATTATGTTGGCGCATAGGGCATTGGCGCGCCATCGAGTCCACTTCCGGCCGCGTCCAGTGTTGCGTGTCACGTGACGAATTCACCTGCTTACAGGTCGTCATCCGAGACGAGTGCCTCAAACCCTCGATGCGGGCCATTCAAACAGTGGACACGAAAGTGAGAAAAGTGCGTGTGGACATCGAGTGAGACTGCCGCTATCGGGAGTGAACCGCCCCGGCATGTCCGGAGACTTTCCGGTTTGAGGACTCAGCCGGCGGCTGGTCTCCGTTGTTGAGCGTAGCTGCTGAGGGGCGCTTCGCTTCCGCCGTGGGGTTGGAAAATGCGTGCGGCGGCTCGGCTGGGCGCGGGGTAGCGGACTCGCCGGGTGGGCTGCGCGGAAGCGCAGACTGGTTCAGTGTGTTTCGGCCGATCCCGTTTCTACTACGGTGCCTGTGAGCCCGCAGCGTAGCTTGGCGAGGGAGGGCACTCTTTTTCCACGGGTACCGTGGAATGTTGCCTTTGAGCACGAATGTCAGATTGTTGTTTCATCCCGTCCTCCCCGAAACGCACACGCCGACAACGGAACCCTGGGGTTGTTGTGCGCTCCGGACTGATCAGAAGGAACGGCGATGGAGGTAGTGCATGCGCGGTGCGCGGGCATCGACATCTCGAAGAAGGACGCGAAGGTGTGTGTCCGGATCCAGGGGCGCGGCCGGACCCGCACGGCGGTGACGGTGACGACGTGGGGCGCGATGAGCAACCAGATCCTGGCGCTGCGAGATCATCTGCTCGACGAGAAGGTGACCTGTGTGGTGATCGAGTCAACCAGCGACTACTGGAAGCCGTTCTACTACCTGCTCGAAGACGAGCTCGACGTGATTTTGGTCAACGCCCGTGCGGTGAAGAACATGCCCGGCCGCAAGAGCGATGTCTCCGATGCCGCGTGGCTGGCCGATCTGGGTGCGCACGGGCTGGTGCGGGCCTCGTTGGTGCCGCCGCCACCGATTCGCCAGCTGCGGGATCTGACCAGAGCCCGCACCGTCATCACCCGCGAACGTAGCCGGGAGGCGCAGCGGCTGGAGAAGCTCCTCGAAGACGCCGGGGTGAAGCTGACCTCGGTGGTTTCCAACATCACCGGAGTGTCAGCACGGGCGATGCTGGAGGCGTTGATCGACGGCGAGCAGGATCCGGCGGCGATCGCGGAGCTCGTGCACCCGCGGATGCGGCCGAAGATCCCGGCGTTGACCGAGGCGTTGACCGGGCGGTTCGGTGAGCACCATCGGTTCATGACCCGGCTGTTCCTGGACCGGATCGACGCACACAACGCCGACATCGCCCGCCTGGACGCCCGCATCGAGGCGGCGATGGAGCCCTTTCGGAGCACCCGGGAGTTGCTGATGAGCATTCCGGGCATATCCCGGATCGTCGCCGAGGTGTTCATCGCCGAAACCGGCGCCGATATGAGCGTCTTCCCGACCGCGCAGCATCTCGCATCGTGGTGCGGAGTCTGCCCGGGATCGAACGAGTCAGCCGGCAAGGTGAAATCCACGAGCACCCGCCCCGGCGACCGATATCTCAAGGGTGCTTTGGGGATTGCGGCACTCTCGGTGGTGAAGCGGAAGAACACCTACTTCTGGGCGAAATACCACCGGATCACCGCTCGACGCGGACCGATGCGCGCGTTGGTTTCCGTCGAACACGCCATGGTCATCGCCGCCTGGCACATGCTCTCCAACGGTGAGTTCTACCGCGAGCCCGGACTGGACTACTACACCCGCCGCGTTCCCGCCAAGACCAAGGCGCGCGCACTCAAGCAACTCGAATCACTCGGCTATAGAGTCACCCTCGAACCCCTCGCCGACACCGCCTGAACAACCAACCGCAACAACGCATCTCCGCCGATCCCGAGCCGCGAGTCACCTTGATGCTGCACTCACCGGTCCGTAGTCAACTTCATTTTCATGTCAGTAGGCCTTCTCCAGTTCGGCTGGTGGGATGTCGCCGCAGTATTGGTAGAGGCGGCGGTGGTTGGACTTATGTGGGTGATCGGCGTCAAGGGCCGGGTCAGGATGCATCGGTGTCGAGCCGGTCCAGGATGCTGTCGAAGATCTTCTGGCGTCCGAGTTGGCCCTTGGTTGCCGCGTCGTCGCGTTGGCGCTGCAGGGTGGGGCGGAATTCGATGGTGGTGACGAAGAAGCTGCAGGATTCGCAGATGGATTCGAAGTGGCAGTCCATTTCGACGGGTCGCGCGCAGTAACCGTTGCCGAGCATGCGACGGTGCATCTCGGTCCGAAGTTTGCGCATTTCGGCGCCTTCGTCGTGGCTGCCGAGTCGGCGGGGTTGGTCATAGAGCGCTTCGACCTTCTCGGTGACGGCGAAATACTCGTCGGCGACAGTTCTGTCGGCGATGCGGGCGTAGATCATCGTCATGGCAAGGGTCTTGTGTCCGAGGAGGGCGGCGATCGCGTCCAGGCTCATGCCGCGGTTTATGGCTTGGGTGGCCAGGGTGTGGCGCAGTTGGTGGGCGGTGACGTTGCCGATCCCTGCGGTTTCGGCCAGATGCCGCAGTGCCTTGGTGATCCGGTGGTCGCTGATCGGCCGGTTATGTTCGAGCAGAAGACGATTCGTGCGTAGCTCGCTCGGTCGGTGCTGGGTGGTCCAGTCGTCGAGCAGTTCTTTGAGCTGTGGGTGCAGCGGAATATAGCGGTCGTTGTGCAGCTTGCCGATGGGGATCCGCAGCCAGTACGCGGATCCGATCTGCACGACCGCGTCGACGGTGAGTGCGAGCAGCTCGCCGCGGCGGATGCCGGTGCGGGCGAGCAGTTCGACGATCAACCGGGACAACGGATCCGGGTCGGCACGCGCGGCGCGCAGCAGTTTGGCCGCCGCTGCGTCGTCGAGAAACCTCGGCAGCGCTTTGTCGACGATCGGCAGGTCGCCGGGGAACATCAGCGGCCGGACCGGTGCGTTCGGATAATCCCACTCGGTGATCCGGGTGAGGAAGCAGTGCAGGTTGATCAACGCGTTCTTGATGCTGACCCGGTTGAGTGGTTTCCCGGTGGCCGCCGTCGGGTGGGTCGCCAACCACGTCTTGAACGCTTCGATGTGCTCACGGTGCAGCTCGGCGCAGGTGGCCACCTCGGGGTGGGTGTCGGCCAGCCAGGTACCGAACTGACGCAGGTCGCGTTCGATGTGTTTGACCGTGTTCGGCCGCAGGCTCACCGTGACCTGTTCGACGTAGCGGCGTGCCGTCTCGGCGAATCCCGGTGCAACCGTTGACCATCCGGTCACCGATACCGGCTCGCGGTAGGCAGGCCCGCGCAGCGTGGTGAGCCGCCCGGCGTGGAACAGGCTCAATTGCAGGCGGTGACAGACCGCCGCGATGGTTCGCCCGGCGCTGGGTGTCTGCCGGCGGGAGTAGGCGGCGATCAACGCGGCTCGGGCAGTGCCGAATTCGTCGTCGGTCACCGTTCGCGCCGTTGCCCCGGTGATCACCGCGATCTTGACCAGCGTGTTCCACTGCAACGTCACGTCCGCGGCAGAGGTACCGAGCCGAGTACAGATGTCGGTGAACCAGCGGTGGTCGTGCGGGCAGAACAACCTTCCGGCATTGCCCAGGCGAAGCCCGGTGTCATACAACTGCTCGGCATCGACGCCGATCTGGCCGGTCACCATCAGCCACGATGTGAACGAGCGGGCCTTGCGCACCGCGTCGATCTGTGCGGCCCGGGTCATCTGATTCCATCCGCCGCCGCGGCGGATCCTGGACTGGCAGGTCCGCGCCGCTTGCGTGGTGGATGCACCGGTTCGGCGGCCGGCGGCGCCCATCGCGGCGAGATAGCGTTCGACCACCATCGCGTCGTCGTCCTCGAGCACCAGCGGCGCAGGCATCACGGCACCTGCGCTGCTTGCGCGTCGATCGCCTCGACCGCCCGCCGGTATTCACCGGCGAGCCAATCGTTGGCCAAATGCAGATAGATGCGGGTGGATTCGATCGAGCGGTGACCGGCCTGGGCCTGGATCGCCTCCAACGGCATCCCGGCCTCGCGCAGCCGTGTAAAGCACGTGTGCCGCAACTGATGACAAGTCAGATGAACAATTCCGGCACGGCGGCGTGCGCCGGCGATGATCTCGCCCAGCCCGGCCGCGCTCAACGGCTGGCCGCGACGCGGGCCCTTGAGCGCGACGAACACCCGATCCGTCGCCGCGGTGGCCGGCCGTTCGATCTCGAGGTAGTCGGCCAGGCTTGTGAAGAAGCGTGCCGACACCGGAACGATCCGCTGATGCCCGCCCTTGCCGTCCGCAATGAACAGGCGTTTCTCCCCGGGACGCACGTCTTCTAGCCGCAGGCCTAGTACCTCGCAGCGCCGCAGCCCACCCAACAGCATCGCCTGCACCATGGCGCGATCCCGGTGCGTGCGCAACGCCGCGAGCAGCGCATCGGCCTCGTCCGGGTCAATCACCCGCGGCAACGTCCGCGGAGTCCGAATCAGCGGCACGGTCCGCTTCGGGCTGCGTGTCGACAACCCATGCGGCACCGGATTCTTCACGACTATGCCGCGCATCACTAGATACTCGAACAGGCCGGTTACCGACGCCAGGCGCCGTTTGATGGTGCGCGCGGACAGCCCGGCCTCACCGTCCTCGATCCGTACCACTTCAACGCCGCGCCGCGGCTGCCGCTGCGCCCGGATGAACAACAGCACATCCGCGTTGCTGACCTCCGCGGGGTCCTTGCCCACGACCGTGAAGAACACCTTCAGGTCGAACGCGGTGGCCAGCACCGTGTTGTGACGAGCACGGGCAGCCACCATCGCCAGATAACCGTCGAGCAACCGATGCCCCAAGCGTGGCGCGCCGTCGTCCTGCACCGCAGCGACCAGACACGGAACGAACACGACCGACCACCTCCGGGAATAAGCATCCGCGCCGGCCGCTCGGACCCATGCCAGACACGCCGAGATCACCCGCATATCCAAACCAGTGCACCCATTCGGCGGTGGCGTACCTCGACGTTCGTCGATGCTGCGCCAGGGCTTGCGGGGTTTGATCAGCTCGGTCTTGTACAGGCCGTTGAACGTCTCCGCCAACGCGTTGTCGTAGGAGCTACCGACCGCCCCAACAGAGGGTTGGTACCCGCCTTGGCGAGGCGTTCACTGAACCTGATCGAGGTGTACTGACGATCCCCGATCTGTGTGGTGGACAACATCTTTCAAATCGAGAACACCTTCTTGTTGACGCGTCCAGATGGCCTGCTCGATCGCGTCGAGCACCATCGAGGTCGCCATCGTGGAGGCGACCCGCCAGCCCAGGATCCGGCGTGCGTAGGCATCGACGACGAAGGCCACGTAGGCGAAACCCGACCAGCTAGAGACATAGGTCAGGTCGGCGACCCACAACCGATTCGGTGCCGGCGGGGCGAACTGGCGTTGAACAAGATCCGCCGGACGCGCTGCCGCCGGATCGGCAAACGTGGTGCGTCTGGACTTGCCGCGGGTGGCGCCGGCCAGGCCCAGTTCGGCCATCAGCCGCTCCACGGTGCAGCGGGCCACCGAGGTGCCCTCGCGGTTGAGCGCCAACCACACTTTGCGGGCTCCGTAGACCCCATAGTTGGCGGCGTGGACCCGCGCGATCTGCGCCTTGAGGTCCTCATCACGCACTTCGCGGCGGCTGGGCTCCCGATTGAGCTGGTCGTAGTAGGTCGATGGGGCGATCGGCACACCCAGCTCGGTCAGCTGTGTGCAGATCGACTCGACACCCCACCGCAGACCATCACGGCGGTCGCGGTGACCCTGATGATCGGCGATGAACCGGGTGATCAATGCTGTGGCCGGTCGAGCTCGGCCGCGAAGAAAGCCGACGCTGTCTTCAAAATCGCATTGGCCCTTCGCAATTCAGCGTTCTCTCGCCTCAAGCGTTTCAACTCAGCGGACTCTTCGGTCGTAATTCCGGGACGGGCGCCGCCATCAACCTGGGCCTGGCGCACCCACTTGCGCACCGTCTCCGCGCAGCCGACCCCCAGCAGCCGC
This sequence comes from uncultured Actinomycetota bacterium, assembly GCA_963848855.1. GTDB lineage: Bacteria > Actinomycetota > Actinomycetes > Mycobacteriales > Mycobacteriaceae > Mycobacterium. Next base: position 512,063 of record CAWKFL010000012.1, on the reverse strand, counting down.
GCGACCTCGCTGATCGCCGCCCACTCCGACTCGTGCTGCTCACTGATCTCAGCGACCATCCGCACCGCCCGCTCACGCAGCTCCGGCGGGTACCTCCTCGACGAACCACCTGACATGACTCCAACCCTCCCAAGAAGTGGAGTCTCCGGACATGCCGGGGCGGTTCACCACCTGACATGACTCCAACCCTCCCAAGAAGTGGAGTCTCCGGACATGCCGGGGCGGTTCAAACACATGTCCAATTGGACATTTCCGTGAGACAGCTTGAATAGTCGAGAATTGTGCCGCCATGGAGGTCTGCGCTGCGCCGGCGCCGAGCCGTGGAAATCTCTGGGGACCTCAAGTTAACTACAAGCTAGTGTCCAGATCCGCGGCTGCCCTTGACGCCAGTCGAATGCAAATTTCCGAACACCGCGCGACTCGTGTGCCCTCCGCCGGTAGGGGCCCGCATCGAATCCCGAGTGTCTCTTCGCGTTCGTAGGCCGGCCGCAGTGAAAGCGCATCCCTACTCGTCTATCGCTGGTGAAAAATGCCCATAAGGGCAGGCGACGCACGCGAGCCGAATTCGCTCTTGGGCTGCGATGCTGATCTGCTGCGTGACCTTCGCACTCATGCAGCGTTAGCCCCGTCACGGTGACATGCCTGCGCCGGTTGGCTCTGGGCTCGTCAACCCAGGTTGGCTGCTACTCGAACCGTGCCCGTCGAGGGGGAGTAGTCGAGGCGGTATCTAGGACGGGCGGATGAATCCGATGTCGTCGTTGATGACGGTGGTGGGACCGATTGGCACCATTCCCGCCTGGGTGCTGGGGCCCAGCGGCACCTTCTCTGGGTTGGCTCCGGCGACCTTGATGAACTGAAGTCGCTCGTTGGAAACCTTCCGAATTAGATCTTCGAAGGCCATGATGGTGAGCTGTTCACCGGGGCAGCGCCGGTAGCCGAACCCGAAGGGCGCGAAGCCGGCGTAGTCGCACACGGGAAGCGGACGATCGTCGGCGACGGCGAACACGGTGCCGAAACCGCTGTTGCGCAGTGCAGTCTTGCGTCCGTCCTTGACGTCGAATGACGTTTGGTCGAACGGGCACTTTGCCAGGCCCATCTGCTGAATGCGTGCTTCGTCGATGTCTTGGCTGGTGGGCGCATGTTCGTACCGTGAGGGGTCGAAGTCATCGGGGTTTGGCCATTGCACGGGGTCGTGGCTGGTGGAGGTGTGGGGGCTGACGATGAAGCCGTGTCGCTCGAAGGCCGGCGGCCGGGTTTCGGTGATCGCCGAGATGCTTCCCGCGTTGGGCGAGATGGTGCGGAAGAGTTCCATGACGAAGCGTTCCAGCGGGGGAAAGGCTGAGCCGTTGGGGTTGTCGTAGTCAGTGGTCATGGTCTTGGTGAACCAGTCCTTGGTCTGACCGTCGCCGGTGTCTCGGCCCAGTTTGGCCATGATGTTGTACAGGGTGTTACCCCATTGGCTGAAGGCGACGAAGTTGTGGAAGCACTCGAAGACGACGTCCTTGTGGTTGAAGTAGTCGCTTTCCTCGCCGTTCTTGAGCCAGTACCAGGCGAAGGTCCTCTCGGGTTCGGGGGTTTTGCCGGATTGGATGTCCTCGAGGCGGTCGTCGATCCAGGACTTCAGGAAGTCCAGATTCTTGCGGACGGCCATGTAATTGTCGTAGACGATCTTCTGGGTGGGGTCGCGGTAGGCCAGTACGGTGTTGAAGTTTTCGCCGATCTGCCGGACCTGTTGGGGAATGTCTTGGCCTTTGACGCCCAGATGCAGATCCCAGTAGAGATCCCAGAATGTGTCCAGGTAGATCCGCATCAACGGTTTATTGGCGTTTGGGGCACTGAATAGTTGGTCGAAGAACTTAACGATCTTGGTCTGGTACTTGCCTTGGTACAGATCGGGTGTTACCGCCGACATGTAGATCCGCTTACGGCGATTGTCGGGTCCGCGTTTGTCCAATCCCTGTAGGAAGACCGTGACACCGTCTTGGGGAGCGGGTTTCCAACTCAAACTCAGCAGACCCCACATATCGAAGGGCAGCGCGTTCTCCTTACTCAGCGCGACGTCGATCATCGGCAACACGGGACGCTGGCCGTCGAAGATGCTGTTCAGGAAACTCGGGAGCACGACATTGTCGACGTAGTCGGCATCGAACTGAGCGACATACTGGGCACGCAGTTTGGCCGCCGCACCGTCCAGATCCCCAGGGGGCAGCGGCTGATCACTCGGAGGCGAGTTCGATGGCGAATTCGGAGACGAAGCTTGAGCGCACCCGGTGAGAGCCGATACTGAGGCCACCGCCGTGGCACCGCTTGCTAAGAATGCGCGTCGTTTCACTGGTTAACCCCTCTCCACTCCCGGGGCTGAAATGCCGGGAAATGGCTACACCCAGGAAGGAACCACGTCGACGCTACGCTGATGGCAACTGGCTACGACGCGGATTTCGTCGGCAGTTACCTAACAGTGTTGGGGAGTCGGCCGACAGCATAGAAGGTCCCAAGAAGATCTACGTACAGCCGGTCAAGAAACCTCGCATCCTGCGCAGCAGCCGCTAAACAGCCCGGCTATTCGGGCGTCGGGCGAGCTTTCGAGACGATTCCCGGGTGGCTTTCAAGCGGTGGCATCAGCCGGTGAGGGCATCTTCGGCAGTTGCGGGCGCGGCTTCCGGCAGTGCCATCAACACCGGCAATGGGGTAGTGGGTCCGGCGATCGCTGGGGGCCCGTGCGGCTGCGTCATCGACGCCCCCTGCGCAGTCGAGTGTCAGAGTTTGCTGATTCCCGTAACGAGCAGATAGATGCCCACCATCCCAGGCAACAACCCCATGACCAAACGCTGGCGATTGGTCGCCCATGTATACAACCGATCGACCCATTTGCGCGTCGCGACCGGCGCCCGCACGAAGCTCACTATAGAAATCTCAATCAGTATGAACGCAATGACGTTGAAGACAACAAGCGCAGCAATCGAGGAACCCAGCCGGGCATTTGCGCTAAGTATGGCGGCTATCGCCGCCAGGTAGTACACGCTCGGTATGCCGACCGCGACACCAGCAATGCAGGCCACCCACGCGGACTCGCCCAGCACCGCGTTCTGAACAGGCTGCGGCAACTTCTGGAATGCGGGAAGCCGTTCGATACCTCGCGACGCCTCCCCAGCGCCGGTCTCGGCGGCGCCACCCCGCGCGGCGGCGCGCCGCCGTATCCTGCTGCGCACCCGCCCCACAACACCGCCACCCACCACTACCGCGACCACCAAAGCGAATACGCCCACCCCAATTTCGATGTAGGGGGGTAAACCGCGGCGAAGGCCAACGCCCATTCCTTCCAACACGAAGAGAACCAACGCGCCGACGATCAAGCTCACGCCGAAGCCGCCAGCCAAATAGGCAGCCAACAGGCGGACCGGTCGTGACTTGGACGAAATCACTGAGTGTGGTCACCTAACTTGGCCCCACTTTGGCTGGTGTTCTTCACGAATTCTGGCCCCATCGGGGTGGTGACCATTCCGCTTGGGTGGGGTGCGGTGTGTCGTCACCAATGTTGGCCCCACCCTCGTTCAGATCGTTCCTGTCGGCCGTCGTCCCCGTCGGTCGTCAGGGAGGTCGGTCAGGATGCGGTCACGCGTGGAACTGTTCGAAAAGATCAGGAGAGACCGCCGTCTCGATGACCTGTCGATCCGTGAGTTGGCGGATCGTCATGGCGTGCATCGTCGGACGGTGCGTCAAGCCCTCGATGACGCGGTCCCGCCGCCGCGGAAGGTGTATCCGGCGCGGCCTCGTCCGGCGATCGACGCGTGGGCGACGGTAGTCGATGCCTGGCTGATGCAGGACGGGGACGCACCCCGCAAGCAGCGACACACCGCCCGGCGGATCTGGCAGCGGCTGGTCGCCGAGCACCAGGCCACGCTCTCCGAGGTGACGGTGTCGCGTTACGTCGCTCGGCGTCGGGTCGAGCTCGGGCTGGCGACCGGTGAGGTGTCGATCCCGCAGACCCATCTGCCCGGCGCCGAGGCCGAGGTCGACTTCGGCGAGTTCTACGCGACGATCGCCGGGCTGGTCGTGAAGTGCTGGATGTTCGTGATGCGACTGTCGCACTCGGGCAAAGCCTTTCACGTCGCGTTCGCCACTCAGGCCCAGGAAGCGTTTCTGGAGGGTCACGTGCTGGCCTTCGCGTACTTCGGCGGTGTCCCGGGCCGGATCCGCTACGACAACCTCAAACCCGCCGTCGTCCGGGTCCTCAAGGGCCGTGGCCGCACGGAGTCTGAACGGTTCACCGCACTGCGCAGCCACTACGGGTTCGACTCGTTCTTCTGCCGCCCCGGCATCGACGGTGCCCACGAGAAGGGCGGTGTGGAGGGCGAGATCGGCCGCTTCCGACGGCGCCACCTCGTCCCCGTCCCGAAGGTCGCTTCGCTGGGCGAGCTCAACGAGTTGATCGCGAACGCCGACCGGGTCGACGACGACCGGGTGATCACCGGGCGCCCGATCACCATCGGGGCCGCGTTCGCCGCCGAGGCGAGCGAGCTGATGGGGTTGCCGGCCGAGGCGTTCGACTGCGCCCGGCTGCTGCACGCGCGGGTCGACAACCGGGCCAGAGTATCTGTGCGGCAATGCTTCTACTCCGTCCCGGCCCGCTACGCCGGGCGACGCCTACCGGTTCGCCTATCCGCCCGCACCGTCGAGGTCTATGACGGACCCCGGCTGGTGGCCCGCCACGAACGGGCCGTCGGACGCTACGTCGAGGTCCTGTGCCTGGATCACTACCTCGAGGTACTCAAGACCAAACCCGGTGGCCTACCCGGCGCGACCGCGCTGGCACAAGCCAAGACCCGCGGCGTGTTCACCGCCTCACATCAACACTATTGGGATGTCGCCCGAGTGTCCCGCGGCGACACCGCGGGCACCCGCGCCCTGATCGCCATCCTGCTGGCGCACCGCAGCATGCCTGCCGCCGCGCTGATCGCCGCGATGGACCGAGCCGTCGCCTCGGGGTGTCTGGAACCCGAGACGGTGCTCATCGACGCCCGCCGCCACCTCAGCGCCCTCGTCGCCGCGGTCCCGAATGGTGCGCTGGCCCGTTACGACCGACCGCCACCATCGTTGACCGATTACGACGACCTACTCACCGGAAGCCAATCATGACCACCACCACCAGCAGCAGCAGCAGCAAGCCGGCGACCGTCGATGCCGCCGCGCAAGCCTCAATCGGCGCGGCCGCCCGCGAATTGCACCTGCCCACCGTGCGCACCGAGGCGGTTCGCCTGGCCGAGATCGCCGACCGGGAACGCCACACCCACCTGTGGTACCTGGCCGAAGTCCTGGCCGCCGAGGTCGATGACCGCACCGAACGGCGCCGCGCGCGGCGCATCCACGACGCCAAGTTCCCGAGACTGAAACGGTTGGCGGAGTTCAACATCGACGCCGTCCCCGGCGTCGCGCCCGCCCTCCTGGGCCAACTGGCCGGCGGTCACTACATGGACGCTGGGGAACCCGTCGTCCTGCTCGGTGACTCCGGCACAGGCAAGTCCCACCTACTCATAGGACTGGGCTTGGCGGCCTGCGAACAAGGCCGCCGTGTCCGTTACATCACCACCGCGCAACTGGTCAACGAACTCGTCGAAGCCGCCGACGAACGGGTCCTGTCCCGCGTCGTGGCCCGCTACGGGCGCCTGGACTTGCTTTGCCTCGATGAGCTCGGATATGTCCAAATCGACCCTCGCGGAGCGGAATTGCTGTTCCAGATCATCACCGAACGTGAGGAACGGGCTTCCGTCGCGATCGCGACCAACTTGCCCTTCAGCGAATGGGGCACCGTCTTCCCCGACCCCCGCCTGGTCGCCGCCATCGTCGACCGCGTCACCTTCAACGCCCACATCATCGAAACCGGCACCAAGTCCTACCGACTACGCACCAGCAAAACCACCTCCCGAGCCAAACGAGCCAACTAAACAGGGTGGGGCCAAAATTCGTGACCGCCCTGGGGCCAAATCACTTGACGAAACGCAAATCACGATGACCGCGGCGATGCGCGCCGGGCCACGACCGGCCACGAGAGCCATCAACACGACTGTCGCCCACATACGCTGAGGATCCCACCGCGATCGTGCAGTGACTGATTATCCAGGATCGCGCGCTCAGGATCGCGCCATCGACCGCGTCGGTGAAAGGGGAAGATCACCATGTTGGTGGGTCATACCGAGCGCGCTTGGCGGGAAGACAACGAACGGCAGACCGCCAACAAGCTGGTGTGAACGACCCAAGTGCGCAGCGTCCCGGCGCACTCCCGCTACCTACCGGACCGCCTTGTTACAGAGGCGTTGACGATTACTTCCGGCAGCCCGCAGACGGGCCGCCACCACCGGAACCGACAGCTCGCCGGCGGCGATCGAGCGGCCAAGGCCAACGCCCAGCGGGCGGGGTGTCGGTGCACTCCGAGGTTGCCGACGCTGGGGTTCGACTTGGGATTTCCTCTGGCACTTCTTGATTATCTTCGCCTGGATCGCGTATCTGTTGGTCTTGTTCCAGATCCTCGGGGACCTATTTCGGCGTGACCACAAAACGTCGGGCTGGGTCAAGGCGATCGGGGTGGCCTTTTGATTCTGTTCCCCTGGATCACGGCGCTGATCTACTTGATTGCGCGTGGCAAAGGCATGGCAGAACGCGCGCAGGAGGCGGCCGCCGGTGCAAAGAAGGAGGCCGACGACTACATCCGGCAAGCCGCGGGCGGTTCGCCGGTGCAGGAAACCGCCGACGCCAAGGCGCTTTTGGAAGCCGGGACAATCACCCAGGCCGAGTTCGAATCGCTGAAGGCCAAATCGCTCAGCTAGCGGCCCGGAACGGTCGGCAGGATTCGACCAAGCGGAAGGAGCGCTCCTCGACAACCGCAAACAGGAGCGAGCGAAACCATTTGCCGCACAATTGAATGCAGGCTCGACGCCCCGATCGGCCACCGATATCGCAGCTCGGGAACACCAGTTGGCACGCCGTTAGTTCGTCGGGTTCACGCGGCGATCCGGCGAGGAGTCGGTTGATGTCGTTGCGGCTGAAGCGCCAGCCGAACGGTCGGGCGGCGGTGTTTGTAACGCGTTTTGAACGCGGTGAGTCGATCTGCCACCACATGAAGCGCGGCGCCCGTTGACTAATTACATCGGCGGCCATGCGATTTCATGATTTACACCAAGCCAGAACGGCGACTCCATTAGCCAGCTCCGGGCCGTGCGCTCTGGTAGAACAAATTTAACTTCATCGAGGAGGGGCGGTATGCGTAGTACCCGTTTGGTTGCGCCGCTCGTGGCTGCGGGCGTTATCGCTTTGGGGATCTCGACAAGCACCGCCTGGGCGGGCGGGCCGGGTGGCGCTATCGAGGCCTCAAATGACATCTCGTTGCGGTCGGTACCGGTGTGTTCGTTGATGGCCTGGTGGGTTTCAAAGCGAGCGGCGCTACCAATGAAGAAGCCTCGGCGCAGGTGATCGCGCAGTGCCAGAGCGCGGGTGGTCAAGAGTGCACCAGCGATGAGGTGACCAACGATAATCTCTGCATCGTGTCCGTTGGTGACGACAGCAACGAGATCGTGGCCGGCGGTGCCGGGGTGACTGTCGAAGCGGCCCGTGACGATGCGTTCCAGCGAGCGGCGGCCAATGGTACGCCCCTCGGTCCGACCGCCGCCATTGCCATATCGGATTGTCACTGATGGGTGAGCGGATGTCAGGGCGTGCAGCGAATGACCATTGTGGTACCGGCCTGGTAGCCCAAAGGTAAAAGCCATATGACAAATCGACGCAAGTCAGCACTGTTGATGGTGAGTTTGGCGGTAGTGGCGGGCGTTTCCGCGCCTGCCGCCGATGCTCTACCGAGCTGCCAGGACTCGGGCACCACGTCCACCTGCCAAACCAACGGCAGCGTGTCGATCAAGGCTCGTCCCGGGACAGTGGCGGCCCCCGCGAACCAGCCTGTGATTCGGTGGGGGCGCCGCCGCTAGTACCCACCCTCAGTGAGTGGCCGCGTGTACCTCACGCGGGCACGCTGTGCGTACGGGGTCGTGCGCAATTGCCGGCGCCCTTTTGTTCGTTTTCATCATCATCCTCTCCTATGTGACGGCGCTGGTGTACCTGGCCTTCGGGGGAAGGGCATGGCCATTCGAGCGCGCGAAGCCGCCGGTGCCGCCAAGACGGAGAGACCGATGAATATATCCGCGAGGCGGCCGGTTGCTCGCCCGCGCAGGAAATCGCCGACGCCAAAACGTTGCTCGACGCCCGGCGCGATCACCCAACAGGAATTCGACTCGCTCAAAGCCAAAGCGCTCCAGCAGACCTGGCAGCAGCAGCGCCCGGCAGAGTTCTGGCTATGGCAAAACAACGATCCGGAGCGAGCATTACGGATGGCGCCGCTCAAGTTCGAGATCCGTCCTACCAGACGGGCACGTGAACTCCTCGATCGCGCCCGTCGAACAGCGTGCCACCCCCGCTGAATCGCGTGTTGTGCAGGGCGATTTCACGGAAACCACGCATGGGGGTAGGTCCTGAGCGGCGAAACCGCGCGGCCGCGCTGCAGTGTCACAGCCCAAACAGCGGGGGTGCGCCGACTTCGGCAGCGCGGCAACCACATTGGCTTGCTTGCCAAACCAGCAGCGTTGCTAACATTTATGGGGGAACACCTCTCGCAGCGCTTTCCAGAATCGATCGGCACTTGTGCAGTCGCACTCACACTCGGGTCAGCACCAGGGACATCAGGTAAGCCAGATAGGAGGCGACGAATGCTCCGCCCTCCAGGCGGCTGACCCGCCTGCCGGTGATGAACACCGGGATGCACACCACGGTGGCGGCGACCATCACCGGAATGTCGATCCGGGCCAGGTCCGGCTCGACGATGGCACCCCTAGGTGCCACCACCGCGGTCACCCCCAGGATCAGCAGAATGTTGTAGACGCTGCTGCCCAGGATGTTTCCGATGGCGATATCCCGGTCGTCTTTGACTGTGGAGACCATCGTGGTCACCAGTTCGGGCGCCGACGTCCCCACCGCCACGATGGTCAGTCCGATCACCGCATCTGACACCCCGAAGGTCTGCGCGATCTGGACCGCGCCGTCGACCAGCAGATCGGCACCCACGACGATCACCACGATGCCGGCGACCAACAGCGTGACGTTCACCGCGACCGCACGCCGCGTTCGTTGCGCCGTGGGTACGCCCAGTTCGTGTTCGTACCCGTCCTTCACGGCCTGCGATTCGCGGCGGGTCCAGACGACGATCCACCCGGCGTACAGGGCGGCTCCGACGATCATGATCACGCCCTCGGTCCGGCTCAGCACACCGTCCCAGGCCATCACCAGCAGCAGCAGGGCGGCGGCGCTCATCACCGGTAGGTCGAAGCGAAGCGTCTCGGTCTTCATCGCCAGGGGCCGGATCAGCGCACTCAGGCCGAGGATCAGCAGCAGGTTGACGGTGTTCGTCCCGGCGATGTTGCCGAGCGCAAGCCTGCCGTCGTCCTGCAGCGCGGACTGGACGCCGATGGCAAGTTCCGGCGTGCTGGTGCCGAGGGAGACCACGGTGACGCCGACAACGATCGGCGGAATGCCCAACCTGGCAGCCAGCCGGGACCCGCCGCGTACCAGCAGTTCCGCCCCGGTGATCAACGCGGCCAACCGAGCACCATCAGGACCCATGCGTTCACGCGGGCACCCGCCCATTCACGGGCTGATGATCTCACTCAGCGCTTCGCGCCGCGTGCCTCCGGTACTCGTGCGCGGTTAGCGGGTCCAGGGGGTCCGCGCGAGTCCCTGGTCAACGGTGGCAATCACTGCATCAATATGCGATCGCGCAAAGACGCGCCGCGCATGCCGACTCATCCAAGGCCGATCAGATCCCCGGGATCGACCGGGCATCCTGGCCAGGCCCTGATTGGCCGAGCGCAAATTTGCGGCCTTGCCGGTAAATTCACTGTCGCCCTTGCGTGCGTAATTCACTCGGGCGCGGTGGTGTGATCACCGTGGACGCGCCAGTGCCTTCGGCCAGACCACGGTGGGCAGCGCGACCCAAATCGCAAGAAGGAGTGCTGGTGAACGAGCAGGTCGAACCGATCCGGGTGGCCATCGCCTGCCAGGGTGGGGGTAGCCATACCGCCTTCACCGCCGGCGTCCTGAGTCGGCTGCTGCAGCCCGACGTGATGGCCGACCACAAGATCGTCGCCTTGAGCGGAACCTCGGGCGGCGCGATATGCGCGTTGCTGGCCTGGTCCGCCCTCGTCGACGGGGAACCAGAGAAGGCGGAATCTCTGCTGCACGGGTTCTGGTCGGATAATTCGGCATCGACACTGCCCGAGCGGATGCTGAACTGGTGGGTGCTGTGGGCCGGGCAGATGGCCAACTACGTCGCCACCCCCGCGGTCAGCCCATACGTCAACCCCGCTTCGGTACTGGTGCTCGATCACCTGCGGTCGTTGCTGCAACGGTGGGTCGACTTCGACCGCCTCAACCAGTCGGACACCGATTCTGCGGCGCCGGAGCGGCCGTTGTTGGTGCTGGGTGCGGTGGACGTGATGTCCGGGGTTTTCAAGGCCTTCGACAGCCGCCGCGGGGAGATCACAGCCGACGCTGTGCTGGCCTCCGCGGCGATCCCCACCCTGTTTCGTTCGGTGCCGGTCGACGGCGACCTGTACTGGGATGGGTTGTTCTCCCAGAATCCACCGGTACGGGATCTGTTGGACGCCGGTCCGGATGAGATCTGGGTGATCCAAATCAATCCGCAGGAGCGGAGCACCGAACCCCGCACCATTGTGGAGATCGCCGATCGGCGCAACGAGCTGGCCGGAAACCTCTCCCTGTATCAGGAGTTGCATTTCATCGAGAAAATCGACCAGCTTCTCGAAGAGGGAGAACTGGTGGGCAACCGGTACCGACAGGTCGCCGTCAGGATCATCGAGAAGGCCCGATCCGACAAGTCGCGGATGTTGGGCGCCACCTCGAAGATGAACCGGGACCCAGCCTTCCTCAATGGGCTGATCGCCGACGGCGCGGCCACCGCGGGAGACTTCGCCACCGCGCTGGCCTTCGAGGCAGCCTGGCGCGGCGGTGACCCGGATGCGGTGTGGTCGTTCTTCGCCGACGACTGCAAGATCACCGCCGAAGACCCGTTCCCGGCCATGTCACCATCAATGGAACCGGACACGTCGCGGCGATTCGTCATCGAACGGCTGGCCGGCGAGATCGACATCGACATGACCCGCCGCCAGTTCGCCAGCGACCAGTACCTGTGGCGGGTCCGGTTTACCGGCCAGCCCGACGGTGATCGGCGGCGCGGACAGGCCGGGGTCCGGTTCCAGAACGGAAAGATCACCCATTTCACATTGGGTCCAACCGACGCCGACGGCGCTATCGACCCTCGCATCGTCCTGTAACCGCCGCGGCACCGGGTCGGTGCCGCAAGACCGTTGCCGGCTGCGGAGCCCAACGGACATCACGCCAGCCCGCACACCGTCGCCGCCTATCGCGACACGCTGCGGCTGTGTTGGTCTTCGCCCGCAACCGCACCGACACACCGCCCTCCCGGCTCGACGTCGGCGACATCGACGCCATGCTGGTCGCGGCGTTCCTCAACCCATCTGCAAACCGAGCGCGCCAACAGCGTGTCCACCCGCAACGCCCGGCTGTCTGGCAGCCGGCCGAGGTGAACACCGCGACCTACGCGCGCTTCGGCATGGCGATGATCGATCACGACACCTACGCCGCCCTGGGGGTGTGATGATTTGTCGACAGTCCAGATCAGATGAGAGGCCCCCAACGGAAAGGTGTACAACTCGTGAGCGCCGAGCCGCGCGAACAGCTTGCCGCCGCCAACCGGATCATCGACGCAGCCGCGATCGGCGCCGGCCGATCTCCAGACGCAGTGCGTCGCATCTACAACATCGGCGGCGAGTTCAGCCGAAACGGCAAGGGATTCCTCCAGGGGCCGCCGGCGGTGTGGGTCGAGCAGCTCACCGAGCTCACGCTGGTCCAGGGCGTCAGCGGATGCATCCTCTGCCGGGTCGAATCCGGCGACATCGTAAGGCGATTCGCCGACGAGGTGGTCCCGGCGATACGCAACGCGGTACGCACCGAGCGAGGCCGGCAAGGCATCCGCGCACGCTGATCGCGGGGTGGACAGACTGCGTCCGAGGCAACCTTCCCGGAATCGAGGTATCCGATGAGTGAACTAGAGGCCGCGTTGGCTGTTGAGCAGGCCGCGCCGGTGACCCCCGACGCGATCATGGAGCTTGGACTTGCGTTTTGGGGCTCAAAGACCCTGCTGAGCGCGGTCGAAATGAGGCTGTTCGCGGTGCTCAGCAATGCCGGGCCGCTTGATGCCGAGCAGCTTCGTGAGCGGCTCGGCCTGCATCCACGGGGCGCGAGGGATTTCTTCGACGCCCTCGTCGCGCTCGGGATGCTCGAGCGCAACGCAGGACGGTACTCAAACACACCGGCGACCGAACTCTTCCTCGACCCGGCGAAGCCGTCGTATATGGGCGGCCTCTTGGAGATGGCCAATGCCCGCCTCTACCCGTTCTGGGGATCACTGACTGAGGGCCTGCGGACCGGGAAGCCGCAGAGCGAAGCGAAGACCGGAGGCGACTTCTTCGCGGCGGTGTACGCCGACCCAGGGCGGCTGGCGCAATTCGCTGGCGCGATGAGCGGGCTCAGCGCCCACACGGGCCGGGCGATCGCGGCCAAGTTCCCGTGGCGCGACCACGCCAGCGTGATCGACATCGGTTGCGCCGAGGGTGCTGTCCCGGTCGCGATCGCGCACGCGCACGCGCATCTGACCGGCGGCGGCTTCGACCTGCCCCCGATTGAGCCGCTCTTCGACGCTCACGTCGCCCGAGCCGGGCTGGCCGACCGCCTCCACTTCACTCCAGGCGACTTTTTCGCAGACCCGCTCCCGAGCGCCGACGTGCTCATCATGGGTCACATCCTTCACGACTGGGACCTCGACCAGAAGCGCATGCTGCTCCAGAAGGCCTACGCTGCACTACCCGATGGCGGGCGGCTGATCGTTTACGACGCGATCATCGACGATGACCGGCGCGCGAACGCTTTTGGACTCCTGATGAGTCTCAACATGCTGATTGAGGGGCCAGTCGGGTTCGACTACACGGGTGCAGACTGCCGCGCCTGGATGGCCGACGCGGGCTTCCGCGAGAGCTACGTCGAGCACCTGGTAGGCCCGGATTCGATGGTGGTCGGGATCAAATAAGCGAAAGCCCGCGCCAGTTCCGGCAATACGTTGTCGGCGGGGAGGAGGCGGACAGTGTCAATAAGTGCGGCACGGGCGGGCTGGCCGCGTGACTCGAAATCATGGATGGCGGCATGCAATTCGAACAGCGGCGCGCGCCGGGTGGCTGGTGCCGTCGCAATGAGACTTGCAGAAACGCTGCAAGACGCTGTCACCGTGACGAATCGCTGGTTGCGGTCCGCGTAGGCAAGCGGTGCGTCGGCTCGTTCTGCTGGCTCACCCCGACGCGAGGCTGAAGAAATGACATGGATATGAGACAAACCGCGGATGACACAACGTGAGACAACCTGCCTGACCGCAGGTCAGAGCGCAGCGATATGACACCAAGTCTGAGAACCTAATGGGAATCGATCAGCGCGGCGTTGACGGGATTTGGGTCCTTGTCGAGGCAGGCTGATCACCGAGCCGCTGGCCGGTGAGCACTCTGAGAACCTGGAGTGAGGGTCGATTCCTAACTGTAGATCGTGCCCCGGCCGGTTGGCGGGGTCGCCTGTAGCGCTTATGGGATGTCGTGCCGACTCGAGCACTGATCCATTAGGTCGCCGCCGGGTGTCCTCAGGCTCGAAATAGGTTGAGCGACAACCGGAAACTAGAGAGGCGGTGATCGATGATCTTCATCGGCGATGACTGGGCTGAAGCACATCACGACGTTTATCTGATGGACGATGCCGGTAAGCGGCTGGCCTCGCGGCGGCTGCCCGAGGGACTGGCCGGCATCCGCGAGCTGCACGAGCTGATCGGCGAGCATGTCCAGGAACCCAATCAGGTGGTGATCGGCATCGAAACCGACCGCGGCCTATGGGTGGGGGCGCTGAGCGCCGCTGGCTATCAGGTGTTCGCGGTCAATCCGATGGCGGTGGCCCACTATCGCGACCGCCATCACGTCTCGGGCGCCAAATCCGATGCCTCCGATGCCAAACTGCTGGCCGATCTGGTGCGCACCGACCGGCACAACCATCGCCCGATCGCCGGCGACAGCCTCCAGGTGGACGCGATCAAGGTACTGGCCCGGGCTCATCAGAGCTTGATCTGGGCACGCACGCGGCACACCAACGCGCTGCGCTCGACACTGCGTGAGTACTACCCGGCCGCGCTGGAGGCGTTCGAGGACCTGGCCCACGGCGATGCGCTGGGGGTGCTCGATCGCGCACCCACCCCCGAGCAGGGTGCTCACCTGGACCTGCCGGCGATCCAGTCCGCTCTCAAACGTGGTGGGCGGAAACGCAATATCGCCGCCCGTGCCCGCCAAATCCGGGCCGCGCTGCGGTCCGAGCAGCTGGCCGCTCCGGCCCCGATCGCCGCGGCGTTCGGCGCCACCACACGCGCCACGATAGGCATCGTCGCCGAGTTGAACCGCCAGATCGCCGAGCTCGAGACCAGCCTGGCCGAGCATTTTGAAACACACCCGGACGCCGACATCTACCGCTCCCTGCCAGGACTTGGTGTCGTGCTCGGCGCCCGGGTGCTCGGTGAATTCGGGGACGACCCGAACAGATACACCGACGCCAAGTCTCGCAGAAACTACGCCGGAACCTCACCCCTGACGGTGGCATCGGGCAAGAAACGCGCCGTACTGGCCCGCCACGTACGCAACCGCCGCCTCTATGACGCCATCGACCACTGGGCGTTATGCGCCCTTTCGACTAGCGCCGGCGCCCGCACGTTCTATGACAACCACCGCGCCGCCGGAGACACCCACCACCAAGCCCTACGCGCCCTCGGTAACCGCCTCGTGGGCATCCTGCACGGCTGCCTACGCCACCACGCCCCCTACAACGAACACACCGCCTGGGCACACCGCATGCCAGCGGCGGCTTGACACCTTACGAACCTGGGATGTCTACAGCCGATGTGTTTCTTCTGCTTGGCGTGATCCCCGTCCTGCGTGCCATCCTGGCGTTTCACGTGCCGTAATCAATGCCGAAGAAGTCGCTGAAGGCGCTGGCCCAATGGCATTTCTGCCCATGCGCTAACGCTGCCGTGGTGGCAGTCGATAGCGGAGGCATGACTCAGTCCCGTGTTGCCGACGCGCTCGCCGTCGCGCTGGCTGCGCCCTGGTTGTGGGTGGCGACGGCCCACGCCGAAGGCTTCGCGCAACTCGATAAAGTTCCGGTGGTGGCGTCCCCGACGTGTCCCGGTAGCGTCAGCGCCGAGGCCCAGATGACGCCGGTGCAGGTCGACGGTCGTGTCGAGGACGGTGTCCGCGTTGCGATTCACTACGACGCCGGCATATACGACGGTTCCTGTGCGCTTACTGTTACCGCCGCTTGGGTGAATCTCGACACCGGCGCCTCTGGAAGCAGCGACATCACCGCGGTATCGACGATTGACGGGCACACGGTTTCGTCGGTTACGCCAATACCACGTTCAAAACGGGTAGCGGCACGGTGGTCGTCACGCTCAGTTCGCACCCGGATGCCGAACTGCGGATCACGGCGTGAGATCTGCGGCGGGTTAGCGCGGCTGCGATCGAAGTATGTTGGAAACGTAGCTGCTTAATGATCCGGCTGGTGCCGTCGCAATGAGATCTGGCGCCCACGCTCCAAGAACGCTGTCACTGTGTCGATCGCTGGTTGCGGTGAACGTAGGTGAACAGTGCCGTCGACTGCGTTCTGCAGACTCACCTCGACGCGAGGCTGAAGAAAAGACACGGATACGCGACTAACCGCAGATGACACGACGTGAGACAACGTGCCTGGCAGCTGGTCAGAATCTCGTAATGTGACGCCAAGTTTGAGAATCGACAAGAGTGGCGGCGGCGGCCCGACGAGATGAGCCAGTGCGGCCTTACCCACACCACGTCGTTCATGGAGTTACAGCCAACCTTCGGGCCAACGGGTTCAGGTGGCGGTATGGGTCGGTCCCCCGGACACGCTGCAGCTCGCCTAGGGCCTCCCGCAGGTCTCGCTCCACGCGGTCTTTGATCTCCATAATCCAGGTTGCATTGGAGACGTCAGCGGGCTGCGCCGTGTCGGTTGGTCGCCCGAAGGCTAGGTACATGCGCCGGGGTCGCGGAATCAGCGTGGGGCCGACGCCGCGGACCAGCGGCATAGCGACGTCCGCACGGCCGCTGAGGCGTCGACTCGCCCACATGCTCGCGCGGCCTAGCACGCTGTCCCGACTGACGAGGCTGGCGTACACGTCGTCCCCACCGACCAACGCCGCCGTCACAATGGGGTAGTCGCATTCGACGGCGAGGCGCGCGAAGCCATTGCGATCCTTCCAGCGCAGCGTGTACTCCTCACCCTTGAACTTGCCGACTTCGCGGGCGCCCCCGGGGAAGACGAGAATCGTTGCGCCGCCCTGCATCAACTCGCGACCCGCGTCGGGCGTCCCGACCACCGCACCGTAGGCGGCGAACAGATCCGCTTGCAATCCGCGCATCCGCCCGAATTGCCGGTCGGCTAGCGGTCGGACATGCGCACCGATAGCTGCGCGCACGAAGTAGGGGATCAAGAAGACTTCGTTCCCCCCGTGGGTGTGGTTGCCAACCAACAGGAAGCGGCCATCGGCCGGCAGATTCTGTAGTCCGGTGACATAGGGCCTGCTCATTTCCACGATCGGCGCGCACGCTTCGGTCGCCCTGTCGAGGAGGCTCCGCAGCATCCGGACGCGTCCCGGCCTGGCCGGCTCGGATCGACGTGGTGTCGTCATTGGTCCGGTGCAGGCGTCGACATGCCGGCGTAGTGCCCCCAAGGCTCGGCGGTTGACTGATCGCGGCCGGCCAGTCGCGGCCCGGCGACAAGAGATGGACTCCACCGCCATGGCGGACTACTTACGTTCACCCCTTCCAGTATGCGCCGGCCGACAGCGACGAGGCGGCCAGCTTAGCCAGTTACGCCGCGGGACCGCCGGCAGGGTGACGCAACGGCCTGTTGTAATCGCCTGCGACGAATCAGGTTCGGACGGCGAGAATCTCGTGGAAGGTGTTTCCCGGGTTTTCGCGCACAGCAGCACCGATCTGGACTGCGAGGCTGCGGCTCGAATCATCGACGAGTTGCGGGTGGCGGTGAGATTCAGCGGAGCCGAACTCAAGTCGGCGGCACTACTGAAGTCGGATGGGCGCCGGGAGAAGCTGCTGGAGTTGTTTACGCCGGCGGGGCCGTTGTCGGGGCGGGCGAATGTGGTCGTGATCGACAAGGCCTTTATGGTTGCAGCCAAGGTAATCGATCTGGTGATCGAAGAAGCGGCCTACGCCGGCGGGATCGATCTGTACACCTATGGTGAGGCCAAAGCGATGGCGATGGTGCTGTTCCAGGAGGGCCCTGGCGCGTACGGTCAGCAACGGTGGCAGAAGGTGCTGGGTCACTTCGTGTCGTTTGTGCGGCGCACACCGCGCAAGGGCACCAAGACCACGCAAGCTGACCTCATCCAGACGATCTCCCATCTGCGTCGGCGGCGCCGGCGCCGCACGCTGGCAGTGATCATGGACCTGCTGTGGGAGGCCCGTGAGCACCTTGAGGCCTATCGCCCTAAGGCAGATCCCGACACCGCGGCGATAGGAACCCTTGAGCCTCTGTGGCGTAATGCATCACCAGCAGGCAGCGCTGACCCCAGCTGCGGTGGACAGCTTCCTCCAGGCAACGAGCGTCGCCTGCCCCAAAATGGCGCCGCCAGTGCCGATAACAGACCTGGAGCAGACAGACTCACACCATGACCCGCGAGTGCAGGTCGCAGACATTGTCGTCGGCGTCGGAGCGTGGGCTACGACAAAGGCTCTCGACGGAACTCTCAGCGAAGACGAGGCACAACGCATTCGCCCGTACTTGATCGAAGCCTCGATATGGGCGATCCCCCGAGCTGGTCTCGACTGGTAGGCGGCACACTGCAGTGAGCAGTACTACCCGCTGAAAGCGTGTCGTCCGTTGGCCACTGTCGGCGGCAACTGAATACCGGAGAGAGCGCGGCAAGGTGGCGCCTAGAGACCACCCGTTGTTGTATCCGACACGACCGCAACACCTTTGGTAAGTACAGCTTCGGCCGAAGGGCCAGATGAACGCGGTCGACGCGACAACCGGACTGTCGCAGCCTTCTGCGGCGGGCAGCTGTACATCGCTCGACAACGTGTCAGCTCCGCGATGGCGCGTGATCCTGCGACCACCGCAAGCGCAACCTCACACCCCCTAAGCTGGACTCCTGAAGATAGATTGACAAGCTGCCACGACACGCCGAAGTCCTGTCAAAGTAGTCAGTCGTGTCTTGTCAATCTTCGCTGCATCTCGACAAATGGGCGCCCGACTATCATCGCACCGTGTCATTGCCGCGTCGCGACAAACGAAACCATCAGCGCGACAAGCTAAATCCGGAGGACAGTCCAGGTGACCGTAATTCAACATCTAGCGCGGGGCGTAGCAAGAAACTCATTTACGTAGGGCGCCCCATTGACTTCAGTGATACCGCTGCTTCGCTGCAGGCCAACGCAACGAGAGCTGCTGTCTAAACGAGAGTCGACAGCTATCGAGATGCTACGAACAAGGCTGGGCAACCGCATCTTTCACCGCACGAAGGACCGTCATCTGGTTCCAACGGCCGGTTGGGTCAATCGGCAGGTGTCCAGGTCCAGTTCTGTCGATAGTAGAGCGGCCGCAGGCCGGCGGAAGCGAGGTTGTTCAGCGACGGGTTGATCTCGCCGTCGGCGGGACGACCGGTCTCTGCACACAACCAGCGGCAGCCCGCATTCGCTGCCTCCTTCGCGCGCGCGGCGATGAGCGCCGACTGCGCGCCCCGGTTCCGATGAGTCGGGAGGGTGGCCGCGGTGTTCAGCGACCCGATCTCCCCGTGAATGAATAGGTTGGCCGTGGCGACGATCTCGTCGCCGTCCCACGCGGCGAACGGGCGAAAACTAGGGTGGGCGAGGCCAGCCGCGAGCATGTCCGCGAGGCCCTCCTCTGGCATGCCGTAGACCCGTAACGCAGTCGATGCCCACCGCGAGAAGTCCTCGGGGCCAACTGAACCGATACGCAAGTCGGTGTTTTTGCCCGGCTGGAAGTCGTCGATCGAGCAGGCGAGTTTGATCCAGTGCGAGTCGGGGCGGATGTTATTTCGCGAGCAGATCGTGGGCCAGTCCGAAGGCAGCGAAGCTGGGGCGATCTGGATCACCGCGCCCGGACAGTGCTCGGCACGGTAAAAGCCGATCACCTGGTCGATGAGCTGGCCGGTGACCGGTTCGGTGCATCCGAAACCGAGGGCCTTACTCCAGTATCCGGTCACGTCATTTCTCATCGACAGCGCCACACCGCCGCCGATCCGCGCGGTGGCGATGCCGAGCGTTGCCTGCGTCGACAGCGACGCCATTTTCTCGTACTGATACATGAACTCTGCCTCAGCGGCTTCGGCCAACCTGCTGATCTGGTCTTCCTGCATGGCGATCCTCGCTTTGCACTCAGCCCGCCCCAGCGGCGGGGTCTTCATGCAAGATGCGCGAGTCGGGTGGAAAGTTCGATCCCGCGGTGCTGTTGTTGCGCGTGTCAGGCTGCGGGTGCCGTAAGCGCCTTCCGGCGTGCATGGAACATCCGCAACCGGCTGACTCGGCCGTCCCGGAGGAACTGCACCCATGCCAACGCAGGTGGGCAGTGGAACGGGTCCTCGGGTGGACTGATCAGGTCGGTTTCCCAGATCACCACTTCGCGACTAGCGACCACGTTGGTCAATCGCTGACGCACCCCGTCGTCGATGTCGCGGTCCATCACCCGCATGAGGTAGTCAAATCCGTTGGTGTGTTTGCCCTGCGGCCAGGTGATTTCCAGGTCGGGATTCCAGTGCGCCGTCAACGCTGCGCCGAACGTGCCGCGGCGCGCGGCATCCAGCATCTCCTGGGCATCGCGCCGGTGGGAGCGGGTCAGCATTGCCGCGTCGTCGTGGGCCAGGTCGGCGGTTGTGAGCAGCGCGTCATGCAGCTTGCTGCGCGCCTGGCTGAGCCGGCTGCGCACGGTCCCGATCGGCACGCCGCAGACCTCCGAAATCTGGTCGTACGCCGTGATGTCAGTGAAGTACCGCAGTATCGTGACCAGCCGCAGAGCCGGCGAGAGCTCCTCAATCGCGCACCACACCCAATCGCGCATCCCATGCCGGTCAAGCAAGGCGGCGGGGTCGCGTTCCACTGCGGCCGGTAGAACCGACGCGACGTCGGAGACGGGCACCGGAATCCTCGACCGCAGATGCATCCGGCAGGTGTTGCGCACGACCGCATGCAGCCACGGCACCACTGCGTACGGATCGCGGATGTCAGCCACGCGCCTCAGCGCCACCAGTGCGGCGTCTTGGAGTGCGTCCTCGGCCTCGGGCCCGTAGCCGAGAATGCTCAGCGCCACCGCGCGCATCGTCGGCTTATGCCGAGCCAACAACAAACCCAACGCGCCCACATCGCCGTGCTGCGCAGCCACCACCAGATCGGCGTCGGTGGGCGCTCCGGCGGGCACTGTCTTGCGCATACTCCGACAACACCGACCCTTCTTCGTCCATCGATACGACGATGCAGCGACTAACGAGGTTCACGACGGGTTTCATCCGTGCGTACCCCGATGTCGAACTATTTGTGGACCTCGCGCATCTGGACAGATATGAAACCTCTAACCCGTCCCACCCTGGATGCCGTCAACTTGCCGGAGTCGTTGAGGCCCGCGATCATCGCGGCCGCCGCCTACTCGGAGCAGCAGGGAAACATTCCCACCGACCTGCGTGACGCACTGCGTGATGCCGGTGCGATTCGCCTACTCACCCCTCGTGAACTGGACGGATGGGAGGCGCCCCTCACGACCGTGCTCGACATCTACGAACGGTTCGGCCACATCGACGCCTCGGTGGGGCTCCTCGTCTGGAACGCGAACTTCGGCTTCGTCGGCGCCATGCTCGACCCGGCCGGGGTGGCTCAGATCTGGGGAGACGGAACCGAGCCGGTGTTCGCGAACTCCGGTCAACCAGGCACTGCCGAAGTCGTCGATGGCGGGTATCGCCTATCGGGCGAGTGGAAAATCGTCAGCGGGATCCACGGTGCCGACTGGGTCATCCTGATCGGGATGGCGCCGGAAGTCCGGTTCTTCGCGGTACGGATCAACCAGGTCGACGTGCGCAACAGTTGGGATGTCTCCGGGATGTGCGCGACAGGCAGCAATAACGTGACCGCGGACGGCACTTCTGTGCCGACGGAGTTGACTGTCGCCCTCGACACCGCGCCGCGTATCGACCGGCCGCTCTACCGCGGCTTCATCCCGACACTGGTGTTTCCAGGTTGCACCGCGGTGGCGCTTGGTGTTGCCCGCCGAGCCATCGAGGAGACCGTCGCCCTGGTCGGCACCAAGCCTGCCATGGCCGGAGGCACAGTCGCGGATGCCGCGCGCACTCAGCACACGATCGCGAAATCCGAAGCCGCCGTCACCGCGGCGTGGTTGCTGCTGAAACACGCGGCCGATGAGTTGCAGCGTGCAGGTGATGACATCACGCTTGAACAGCGGGCGGCGTTGCGCGCGGCCATGACTCACGCGGCCGACGTCAGCAGGCAGACTCTGGTGGCGCTGTACGAGATTGCCGGCTCGGCCGCTCTCTACCGGTCCAACCCGATCGAGCGCATCTTCCGCGACGGCATGGCCGTACTGCAGCATGCCAACCATTCGGCACGGTTCCTCGAGGCCGCGGGCCGAGTACGGCTCGGCCTCGACCCACGGATGCCGCTGTTCTGAGCACGGAATACGTTGGCTTCCCCACTTTATATGACTAAATCCGCTGTTGCACATAACTTTCCGATCCAACTCACCAATTCGTCGGAAGTCAGGCGCCAACTGAACTCATCTTCTCCGCTGGGCCGGTGGACCAAGCGCTGCTGAAATTGGACGGGATTTGACTGTCGCTCGGCCTATCCTTTGAGAGCCCCTGCAAACGCCTGGGGTCCGGGATCGGCGGAGGTCAGATGGCGGCCGTGCCAGCGTGCCGGACATGTGGCGTTGAGCCACTGGATGGTGCGCGGTTTTGCCACGGTTGCGGCGCACCTGTCAATGCCACCGTTACCCGCGCGGAGTTCAAGCAGGTCACGGTTCTGTTCGCCGACGTGGTCCACTCGATGAACATCGCCTCGGCCGTCGGTGCGGAACGGCTCCTCGAGATCATGGCTGAACTCGTCAACCGCGCTACCGCGGTGGTGCGGCGGTACGGCGGCACGGTCGACCAGTTCACCGGTGACGGCATCATGGCGGTGTTCGGGGTTCCCGCGGCCTTGGAAGACCACGCCGTTCGTGCCTGTCATGCGGCGCTGGGCATTCAAGATGAGACCGTCCGCCTGGCCGTGGAGGTCAAGGACCGCGACCGTGTCGAACTGCAACTCCGGGTGGGACTCAACTCTGGCCAGGTGATCGCCGGTGACGTCGGTTCAATACCGTTCCGTTACACCGCCATCGGCGAACAAGTCGGCATGGCGCAGCGGATTGAGTCCGTCGCTCCGCCCGGCGGCGTCATGGTCAGCGAGTCCACTGCCCGAATGGTCGCTCACGCTGCCGTGCTCAACGAGATGGAGATGGTGAGCATCAAGGGCGCCGACGCGCCTGTGCCTGCATGCCGGCTCGTGGCGATGCGGCCGCGCGGCAGCCCTTTAAGTCCCTCTGAATCATCACTGGTGGGACGCCAGCCGCAAATCGCACTGCTCAACGAGTTGCTTGACCGCACGATGACCGGGCACGGCAGTGTCGTCGGCGTGGTCGGCGCCGCGGGTATTGGTAAGAGTCGCGTGGCGCGAGAGATTGCAACGATCGCGGAGGCGCGCGGTGTCGACGTCTCATGGACTTTTTGTGACCCTATCGCCAGCGACGTTCCGCTACACACCATTTCGCGGCTGCTGCGAACGGCCGTCGGTGTAGGTGAGCTGAACGGGGCGGCCGCGCGTGCGCAGGTGCGCACTCAGTTCCCAGGCGCCGATCCCGACGATCTGCGGCTGCTCGACGACTTGCTCGGCATCGCCAGCCCGGACGTGCCGCCTCTTCACATTGACCCGGATGCCCGACGGCGACGACTGACGGCGCTGGTGAATGGCGCCTCGCTCGCCCGCACCGCACCGGCGGTGTTCGTCATCGAAGATGTCCAGTGGATCGATGACGTCAGCGAGACGTTGCTAGCCGAATTCCTCAGCGTGTTACCGCAGACCCCCACGATGGTCGTGATCACCCACCGTCCGGATTACCGGGGCGAACTGACCCGGGCAGCCGGCGCACAAACTGTTGTCCTTGCACCGTTGACGAATTGGGCAACCACAGCGCTGTTGACCGAGCTGTTGGGTCATGATTCCTCGGTCGCCGAGCTGACGTCGACTGTCGCCGCGCGGGCGTCCGGGAATCCCTTCTTCGCGGAGGAAATCATCCGCGACCTGATCGAGCGCGACGTGCTCGTCGGTGACCGCGGCGACTATGTGTGCCACGCGGATGTCGCCGAGCTCAAAGTGCCTGCAACAGTGCAGGCCGCCATCGCCGCCCGGATCGACCGCCTGGAACCGAAGGCCAAGAGGTGCGTGAGCGCCGCATCCGTGATCGGGTCGCGATTCGACATCGACTTCCTCACTGCGCTGCAGGCCGAACCGGACCTTGCCGAGCCGATCAAGGCCGAGCTGATCGATCAGGTGAGCGCCAGCCCGCGCGCCGAGTACGCGTTTCATCATCCGTTGATTCGCACGGTGGCCTACGAATCGCAGCTCAAGTCGGACCGCGCCGAGCTGCATCGCAACCTGGCCCGCGTGATCCAGGCGCGTGATCCGGCCGGGGTCGACGAGAACGCAGCGCTGATAGCCGAGCACGTGCAAGCCGCAGGCGATGTTGCTGAAGCCTACGGCTGGCACATGCGCGCCGCCTCCTGGCTGTCGAAGCAGGATCTCGCCGGAGCGTGCACGAGCTGGGAGCGGGCACGCCAATGCTCTGACGCATTACCGATGAACGATCCACATCGCACCGCGATGCGAATAGCGCCGCGAGTGATGTTGTGTGCCTTCGGTATCCGCATACAGGCGACCACCACTGACGAGCGGTTCGCGGAGCTGCAGCAGCTGTGTACAGCGGCCGACGACAAATCGTCGCTTGCATTCGGTATGGCGGGCATGCTGATGGTGCACGTACTGCACGGCCGCGTGCGGGAGGCCTCGGAGTTGGCTTCCGAATACATGACGCTGGTCGAGTCCATCGGCGATCCGACACTCACCGTCCTGCTCGCCTTCGTCGCGCTGCCGATCAAGATGGAGACCGGCCCGATCGTCGACGCACTGCGCTGGGCCGAGCAATGCATCGATATGGGCGAGGGCGACCCGTTGCTCGAACCCATGGTGGCGGGAGCCTACGCGGTGCGTGGCTCGGCCCGCTGGGCCCAAGGAAATCCAACGTGGAAGGACGATCTCGAAAAGGCCGTCGCCATGGCGCGGGGAACCGATCCCATGACGCAGGGCTACGTGGCGAGCGTGACGTACTCCGCGATCCCGGCGGGAGTGCTGCTGGCCGACGACGCGGCCATGGCCAACCTCGACGAGGCATTGCGGGTCGCCGAGCGATCCAGTGACGATCTCGCGCTCGGCCTGACCCGCCTCGGCATGGGACTGGCTCTGCTGTGCCGAGATTCGGCTGCCGAACGCGAGGATGGGGCTGCGGTGCTCGCGCAGGTGCGCGAAATGATCCTCGCCAAGCGGTTTTACGCGAGCGAGCTGCCGGTCGTCGAAGCGTGGCTGGCACGCGAAATGGCCTCGACGGGAGATCGCGATCGTGCCCTCTCGATGATCCGTAACGCCGTGAACACGTTGTCCGAAAACGGGCAATGGGGCTATCTCAGCGCGACCGCCGGTGTTCTGGTGGACACACTGCTTGCTCGCGGCGACGAAGGAGACGTCGAGGAAGCCGAGCGCGTAATCTCGCGATTGGCGAGCGGCCCTGACGAAGCGGTGATGTACCGCCAAGTCTGGCTGTTGCGCCTGCGCGCGTTGGTGGCCCGGGCCAAGGGTGAGGAGATTCGTCACAGAGAGCTGGCGCAGCGCTACCGCGTCTTGGCGACATCGCTCGGCTACGAGGGCCACACGGCAATGGCCGTCGCAATGATCGGCGCAGTCCGCGAAAAGTCAAGCGACGGAAGCATTCCAGCGCCGGCAATCTCGGCGGCGCCGGTCACGGGTGATGGAATACCCCGCGGGCGGATCCGCCGAACCATGCCATTGGCCGGATTCGCTGCGCGCAGCGCGGGCGGACGAATTGTCGCGAGCGTGCGGAAGAACATGGGTGACAGCGGCGCGGTAACACGCTTTCATGAGCGCACCGCCGAGCGGTACTCGCAGCTACTGGGTGACTCCAAAGGCGTGCTGATGAAGGTCGGGCAGATTTTCTCGATGTTCGACACGACCATACTTGGCAGCGGGTACACGCCCTATCACGCCGCCTTGGCGCGCCTGCAAGCCGACGCGCCTCCGATGCACCCCGACCTCGCCAGACAAACACTGCAGGCGGACCTCGGCAGATCGGTCGACGCGGTATTCGCGTGGTTCAGCGACGAACCTATGGCAGCCGCATCAATCGGGCAGGTGCATCGCGCGGTCACGCACGATGGCCGCGAAGTCGCGGTCAAAATCCAATACCCCGGGGCAGCCGAAGCGATTAGCGCTGATCTGGCCAACCACGAAACGATGATGAAATTACTCAAGTTTGTGTCGGCAGCGTCGGGTCCAATGCCTGATCTGCGGCCCACAGCGCGGGAGATCGCCGCACGCATCGCAGAGGAGATCGACTACCGACACGAAGCCGCTAATCTCGCCGCGTTCAGCGATCTTTACCGTGGCCATCCATTCATCCGGGTTCCCGACGTCGTTAGTGAGGCGTCCGGTGACAGGGTGCTGACCATGACGTATCTCGATGGCCTGGACTGGGCGGCCGCGCAAGAGGCAGAACAGGATCTGAAGAACACCTGGGCAGAGGTGATCGCGCGTTTCTTGGCGGGTTCCTTGAGGCACTCCAACCTGTTCTATGCCGATCCCCACCCGGGTAATTACCGCTTCGGTCTTGACGGGCGGGTCGGATTCGTCGATTTCGGTTGTGTCAAGGTTCTTTCCGAAAGGCAGCGCCGTGGACTTGTTGGACTGGCCCGCGCAACAGTCGATGGACGTAAACACGAATTGCGTGCTCAGATGGTCGAATCAGGCTTCTTGGCAGAGGATTCCGTGCTCACTGTTGATCAGGCATACGAGTGGTGGGCGGAAACCATGCATGAGATGCTCGCGCCCCAGCCGTTCACCTACACCCGTGACGACCCGATGCGGGCGATCCGGGGCTATATTGACCTTCGCGCCGCCGATCACCCCGCTCGCCACATGTTGCTGCCTGACGAGGCCGCCTTCTTCCCAAGGCTTTTCGTCAGCATGTACACCATCTTCGCGACGTTGCATGCGACCCTCCCGGCGCGATCGATTTATGACGATCTGGACGGCGTCGCCGAACCGGCAACCGCGCTGGGCAAACAACACCACGCCTGGGTGCGCCGACGCGGCCTGCCTTGCGGACTGCAAGATCATGACCACCCCTGATACCATCGCACCGCGGACTCTGCGGGAGTCGGCAATCCCCACGCTGCTCAGTTCTAGTTCTTGGTGGCGGTCAGGACCTCCAGAGCGACCGGTTCGGTGAAGTATCCTGCGGGATCGATGGCAAGCAGGGCGTTGATGACCGCTTCCTCGAACGCGGCCTGCCGGTCACCGAGCAGTCGGCGAAGCGGCAGCGAGGTCGAGTAGAGGTAGCCGATGGCGTGTTCGATGGTCCAAGGCCGTAGGAATTCATAGATCTGTCGATTCACCTGTCGAAACGGTGAATTGGCCAATACTTGCTCATGTGTCAGGCGGCTATCGGCCGCCGGTGTCGGGCCGTGTTGTTGATCCGACGGCAGGAAGCGACACTGGATCTCTTCGATGGCCCGTTGCCATGGCGTGGTCGACCGTACGAGGCAGCTGTCGTTCGCGATGACCAGGCTGCCATCGGCATCGACCATCTCGTCGAGAGCAGTGAGGACTTGTTCGCGGTCCATCCAATGAAAGGAGCGGCCCATCGTGACCAGCCTGAAGTGACCGAGGTCGCCCGGAAGGTCTGCTGAATTGCCCTGTGTCCAGATCACATTGGCGACGGCTTGTTCTCGTGCCCACCGGGCGGCTTCGGTGAGCATTTCGGGTTCGAGGTCCATGCCGACGGCTTCGGCGACGTGGGCTGCCAGTGGGAGCGTCAGCTGACCGGTGCCGCAGCCCAGATCGAGCAGGCGACCGGTGCCGTCGAGGCCCAGGCGCTGGATCAGGTGGTCGAGGAAGGCTGGCGGATAGCCTGGCCGGTAACGTGCATAATGCCAGGCTGTCCCTGCGAACAGGCCACCGTCCGCGCTGCCGAGCCGATCGGTCGCGTTCATCTTGTTCCCCCTTCTCGATCGCCCGTCCAGGAGCTATTCGATAGGCGGATCGGCTTGTGGCGGCCATCATGCCCAGCATTGCTATTGCCAGCGCGATCCTCAAGCAAGGGGGTGGTGATACCACACCACAAAGCTAGTGTCTAGATTGCAGTCAGGGCTGTGATGTCGCGGCCGTCCACAACCCTGAGTGCATTTTCGCGACGGGCGAGCTGTGATGTCCGTGGACCAATCCATCGCGGCGAGTTGCGCCCACTCGTCGGCGGCCCCGACCCGCGGTCCCCCGTCAGGACACCGTCACGAGGGCGTCGAGTTGTCGTATACGTCGTGCCAGCGCCACCAGTCATACGGCGGGGTCTGCGGATAGCCCTCCGGTGAATCCTCCCAATTCTCTTGGCGCCCAAGCGCTGTCATGTCGAGGAAGTTCCAGGTGTTGACGAACACCTCGTCCCCGCGGCCGTTGATGAAATAGGTGCGGAACACCCGGTCGCCGTCGCGGATGAACGCATTGGTGCCGTGATACTCCTCGACGCCGAAGTCTTTATCAAAGTCGTCGGTGATGCTGTACCAGGGGATGTGACCCCAACCCATTTTCGTCTTCATGCGGTCGAGGTCGGCCTGCGCTGCGCGTGAGACGTACACCAGCGTGGTGTCACGGGCGTTGAGATGGCCCAGTTGGCCGATGTGGTCAGCCATCAAAGAGCAACCCACGCAACCGTGTCCGGGCCAGCCCGGTAGTCCGGGAACATCGTCGCCCCCCGTGCCGGGTTCGATGAACGCGCGGTACACGATCAGCTGGCGCCGCGCATCAAACAGGTCAAGAAGGCTCACTTTGCCGTCGGGCCCGTCGAACGCGTATGGCTTCTCGACCGCCATCCAGGGAAATCGGCGGCGCTGCGCCGCCAGCGCGTCACGAGCGTGCTGCAACTCCTTCTCCTTGACGAGCGCCTTCGCCCACGCGGCCTCCCACTCCTGCGCTGACACGATCGGAGGTGACTGCATTGCCAGGTCCGCCTTTCAGGTCTGGTTTACGGCTTGATGGTCCACCGACTCCAACGTTCAACAATTCAGTTGAATGATTGCCCACCAGCACACCACGGACGACCGATATAGTCAACAGAGTGGTTGAAGATCAGCTGTTGGATCGTGCGTACGCCGCGCTCGCCGATCCCACCCGCCGCCGGTTGCTGGAGGCGCTGCGCGCGGGCGACGCGCGCATCACCGACCTGGCCGCGCCGCTACCGATGACATTCGCGGGTGTGTCACGCCACGTTGGCGTACTGGAGTCGGCTGGGCTGGTGCGTCGAGAGGTGCGCGGCCGAGAGCATTGGCTTTCACTGACGCCGGGCGGATTGACAATGGCCCAGCAGTGGATCAACGATCAGGCGGAGTTCTGGTCGGTGCGTGCAGACGCATTGTCGGCCCGGCTCCGGCGGAAACGGCGGACACAATGAATGACGAGGCGGTTGCCCGTGTGCAGCGCGTCATGCCTGCCGCCCCGCACGTTGTATTCGACGAGTGGCTGGATCCGGAGTCGTTGGCGGAGTGGATGTGTCCACGCCCAGTGCGCTGTGTTGCCATCGATCTCGAGCCCCGCGTTGGTGGGCGCGTGCGCTTCGACGTCGACGACTCGGGCAACCTCGTTCTGATCACCGGACGCTTCCTCGTCATCGATCGACCACGAATGCTGCGCTTCACCTGGAGCGCATCGGACTGGCCGGATCCGACCATGAACAGCGTAGTAACCGTCGCCTTCGAGTCGGTCGGTGACGACCAGACGCTCATGTCGATCCAGCATTCCGCCCTCCCCTCCGACTTTTTCGACGAATACGACAACGGTTGGGAAAAGGTCTGCGACCAGTTCGCCGTAGTTTTAGAGGGATCGACGCGCTAACCGGCTATTCCGGTTGGTTGGTCTCGGGGAGCGGTTGAAGGCATCCGACACTACGGCCCATGCCGCTCGAGTCGTAGAGTGGATTGACATGTTGCGGTTGGTGTTCACCGCGAACGATTTCGCGTCGACGCAGTTCCTGACTCAGCCCGCCCCGGCCTTGGAAATGAAGTTCGCAGCGCATGCACTGCGCCAAGGCATCTCGACACCGTGGGGTGAGCGGTGGCGGTGTCGTGCGCTCACGGCTTCGCCCACGTCGTCAGTATCGGTGCGGACGTTGACGAGTCACTTCACGTGGTCAATTTCGCCGACCATGATTGCAGCTGACCTCGACGAGAGTCTGGAAGTGTTCCCGAGGCTGGGCGCACGCCAGCTGCGCGCAGAGCTAGAACAGTTTAGTAGCTGTCCCAACGTCGGTCTTCCGCCATTCATTCGGTACGCCCTCGACGGCGACCGAGAAGCCATGTTCTCGTTGTGCCGCAGGACCAGGAATCTGTTCACGACGGTGCTCGAGCCGTACTGGCCCGACATCCGGGCCAACCACCGCAGCGAGCTTGTCCGGCGCGGTCGCCTCGTAACAGACCGCGGCCTACGCACTGCGTTGACCGCCACGATCCCCGGCTCCCGATGGACCGGCGACTGCCTGGAGATCGACTCTCCGCAGGAGCGCACCGTGTGCTTGAGCGGGCGGGGTGCGGTGTTGACCCCCGTCGTCTTCTGGACGGGACCGCCGCTGGTCGGCGAGCTCGGCGACCAACCGGTCGTGCTCGCGTATGCGGCGCCAGCCGAGTTGACCTTTCGAGTCGGCAGCGAATCCGACACGCTCGCGGCCATTCTCGGATCCACCCGCGCTGCAGTGCTGCGCTTGCTGGCCGATGAACACTCCACAAGCGACATCGCGCGAACCCTCGGCATCAGTCCAGCGTCGGCGTCCGAACACACCTCGGCGTTGCGGGCGGCTCGCCTGGTGGACAGCCGCCGCGATGGCAAAGCCGTCGTCCACCACGTCACTGGTCTCGGCGTCGACCTGCTCGATCTGAACGGCCGCTAACCTGGCGTGAGGTTTCGGCCGTCCCCGAAACGATTGCACCACGCCGTCGCAGAGTCGCAGTGTGGCGGGAGCGCGTTGCCGGGAGGGGCGAGTCGTGGTTTCGGATGTCGTGATCGTCGGAGGTGGGCCGACCGGGTTGATGTTGGCCTGCGAGCTGAGCCTGGCGGGGGTGCGTCCCGTTGTGCTGGAACGGCTCGCGCAGCCCCCCGACGAGACCCGTGCGAACGGGTTGGTCGGTCAGGTGGTCCGGATGCTCGACCGGCGAGGCCTGTATCAGCGGCTGACAGAGGATTCCGAGATTCCCCAGCCGGCCCCGACGTTCTTCTTCGGCGCCCTGCCTCTGGATCTGGCCACACTCGACGACAACCCTTTTTATCTTCTGCCGGTGCCGCAGCCGCGCATTCAACAAGTCCTGGACGAGCGTGCCGCCGAGTTGGGGGTGGAGGTCCGCCGCGGTCATGAGCTCACGGGCCTGTCGCAACGCGCCGATGAGGTGATTATCGACGTCACCTGTCCCGAGGGATGCTATGAGATGCGCTGCCGCTACCTCGTCGGGGCCGACGGTGGCCACAGCACCACCCGCCAGTTGGCCGGTATCGGCTTTCCGGGCGCGACAAACGACGACGTGGTGGCCCGCACCGTCGAGGTTGCGGTGCCCGCCGACCTAGTCGACACCGCCACCGGTGGGCTGAATGTGCCTGGCTATGGACACATCCCACCGATGATCTCTCAACGCACCGACACCGGGGTCTTTGCCTTCGGGAACCTACCGGCACGTCCTCCGTTGTTGTTCACCGTTGAGTGGACCGCCGATGGCATCGACGAAACGATGCCGTACACGCTTGGCGAATTCCGCGAGAGCGTCCGTCGAGTTCTGGGCGCCGATCTGCCCCTGCAGCCGCCCGCGCATCGGCTCACCCGAACGATCGGTGTCAACACCCGTCTGGCCGACAGTTTCTCCGATGACCGCGTGCTCTTGGTGGGCGATGCCGCCCACGTTCAGTTCGTGCTCGGCGGGCCGGGACTGAATCTCGGCCTGCAGGACGCGATCAACGTCGGTTGGAAACTCGCGGCGTCGATACGCGGCTGGGCGCCGCGGCGCCTGCTGGACACCTACACCGCCGAGCGGAGGCCGGCCGCGCGCCGGATGGCCATGCACACCCAGGCACAGCTCGCCCTGCTCGCACCCGGCGCCGAGGTCACCGCGCTGCGGGAACTGTTCACCGAACTCCTCGGCGACGTGCACACTCTCGCCCACATCGCGAATCTGATGGCCGGCGCTGACATTCACTACGACATGGGCGTGGCCGACGCCCACCCGCTCGTCGGCCGCTGGGCCCCGGACCTGGTCCTCGACACAGGCGACGGCACCCGCCGACTGGCCGAGCTGACCAGGACCGCCCGACCACTCCTGCTCGACCTCACCGAAGACGCCTGCTTCGCAAGCGAAGTCGATGGGTGGCGGGACCGCGTCGACGCCGTCACTGGCAGCACACGCGACTCCCACGTGTGCGCCCTGCTGTTGCGCCCGGACTGCTATGTCGCCTGGGCCACCGCCACAGCTCGGCCAGATCAAGCACTTCGGGAATCGCTGCGCGCTGCGCTCGCCACCTGGTTCGGAGCGCCTCGACCGCAGGGGAGGAACGGACATCCCCAGAAAAGTGGGATGGATGCGGTCGCCGACCTGTCGAACGGTGTGGCAAGCGCGGCAAACGCCCAGGAAGGAGACGAGCGGTGACTGTCTGCAGCTTTCGAACCTCGTCGGAACACTCAACCTCGCTGGGACGCGTCCGCTACCAGCACTGCGTCTGCGGGCGCTTCCGAGTGCTGCTGGACTCCGACGTGTTGGCGGAGGGTCCCACGAACACCGCGACGCGACGCATGCACGCGTTGGGGCTGTGATGATCTGTCGACCGTCCGGATCAGGTCGCGGCTAAAACGGAAAGGTGTTCTGCGAACGGTGGCACGACAGGGAACATCGACCTATCGGCGTGATCAGCGAGTCGGCGACCCGGCGCCGGGACCGCCGAGGACAGCCGTACGTGGTCGTGCTCGGCCTTCCAGCCCAACCGGATGCCCTCATCGAGGTGAACTGGTCACTCGACTTTCTGGGCACGTGGTTCTTCGATGACAAGTTTCGCCGCAATCTGAAGTACTCATTCGCCCGGGTTGACACCAAAACCCTGTTCCTCGAACAGATCATCCAGTGGGAGTACCCCCAAGACGCCGTCCGCGACCTCAACACCGCCACCAGGGTCACCACCCTGACGTTTGACCAGGATGGAATTGCTCACGAAGCAATCGATGACTCGGTCGCCGGAACCGAAGAGGTCATTTCGCGGTCCAATGTACCGCTGGACATCAACTGGGAACGGGTCCCGGAATTCGGCGACTGGTCGAAGGTCGCGCGGCGGAACCGCGAGAGTTGCTAATTTGCAGCGCATTTCGGACTCGGTCTGTCGTGACGGTGTCGGCACGGTCAGCGCCAAACAGCATCTTCGAAATCCGAGACCCCGCAGGTTCACCGAACTCGCTCGCATCGGTTTGGTTCGGTGGTGACGCGAACCTCTGCTGGGTTCGGCCCTCAGTCACAGTTGGCGGCGGAACCGCCGCGGGAGCATTCTGAACAGTCGCTGAACGCCCGGAACAGTTGCGAATCGCACGGTTGTAATTCATCCCCAGTGTGGACAACTCCTTGGGATAACCGAGAACCCGCCGATGAGGCAATCTCGGGAAAGTTCGCCATGACCGGCGATTGCTCCTGGTCAGCGACAGCGTGCGGAAATCCGCACCATCGCCACGTCGTGCGGGGCTACCAGGCGGCTGATATCGCCCGCGCCCGTGGATTCGGTATGCGACCAGAGATCGCGGATCGAATAGCACGGAACCGAGGGGAGCCCCACGGCCTCTGCACTCGCGGTGATAGTGGCGGGGTGGTCGTCAGCGTTGAAGAGCGCCACCGCCATGTCGCCACCTGCAAGCGGTTTGACGAGTGCACGAGGATCCTGCTGCGAGGGCACTGCCTTCGCCACCAGCGGGTCCTGGTCTACGGCGATGACGTCGGCGTTGGTCAGTATGTCGCGTGTCGCCTCGGTCATGGACCGCACGTCGTTGCCCGCGATCAAGGGGGCCGTAAGCATCGCCCAGAGCGAAAAGTGAGTGCGCTGTTCGGATTCCGTCAAGGAAGGCTGAGCGGTGGCGCGCCAGGCGAGCTGGATGTCGGATAGTGAGAACTTGTCGCTCAGTTTCTTCAGGCGATCTGGTGACGCCAGATAATCGGCAATGATGGTCCGATTGACGGCCAGATGGTTGACGAAGTACTCGCTCCAGGGAAGCCCGACGACAAGCATGTCAGGATCGGCCGAGTATCCGGGGTGACTGGCCCCGGCGACAGTCACGGACGCAGCGAACTCGTCGGGCACCCCGAGGTTCGTTCCCGTCAGGAAGGCATCCGCGCTGTTCACTGGCGGCAGCGTGCTGCGCCACACCGGAACTAGATCTGCGGTGGTGCGCGCCATGTCGGCGATACCGGACCAGTCGTAGGTGATCCCGGCCCGGCGATCGTCGGAGCTGTTCGGGTTGATGCTGTAGAAGATGTGACGTCCGCTGGCGCGCAATGCGTTTCGCATTGCAGTGAACACGCGCACCTGTTCGGCGTGATCGGCATTGCCACGGCACCAGTCGTACTTCAGGTAATCCACACCCCAAGCAGCAAAGGTTCGCGCATCGGTGGTTTCGTGACCACTGCTGCCGATCCGCAGATCCTGCCCGCATGTCTGGTTGAACGGGCTGGCGTAGATGCCGAACAGCATCCCGCGGTCATGCGCATAGGAGGCCAGCGCCGCGATCCCGCCGGGAAACTCCTTCGGGTCGGCACGCAGCTTGCCATCCGAACTGCGGGTCGGCGCCGCCCAGCCCGCGTCGAGGTTGATATATCGGTAGCCGGCGTCGCGCATGCCCGAGGTCACCATCGCGTCGATCGTCTGCTTGACCGTCTTCTCGGTCAGCGGGATGCCCGAATTCCAGGAGTTCCAGCCCATCGGCGGGGTTTGGCGCTTCGGGGCGCCCGAATCTGTTGAGGGGACCCCACATCCGACGCCGATAACGCACAACAAGCCCAGGGATACGACCATCGACGCGAACCGCGTTCCCATCTGATGAGGTTCGCCGCGCCAGTTGGGTAAGGGCTGTGTGACGTCTGGGTCCCCGCTGTCAATCTGGCTAGGGTCAATCGTCGACGGCGTCCGGTCTCGTGACAGACGTCGTAGCCATTGGACTCGCTGAGACTGCGAATCATCTCGCCACGGAAATGGGCGTGTTCCTCGTCACTAAGCACGGACCCCTGGGGAAGTTGAAGATCCCCATTTCGTCTCGCCGGCCGACTCAGATTCAAGCCAGTCGAATCGCCTCCACCAGAAGCGAAATAACCAGGTAATCATCGTGTTTCGATCACCAACCGTGCGAGCCGAACGACCTCGGCGCCGGTTCCGAGCGCGACGAGCACGAAGTTGCATCCCCATCCGGGCTCCGCATTCGCACGACGGACGATTTTCGCGCTAGTGGCACTTAAATGAAATATGCGCCTAACGGTCACGACGGAGTGCGCCGGGTCACGTTCAGCGAGATCGCTGACGATACCCTGACCCGTTTCCTGGGGTTCAGAGACTGTGGTCCTGCCGTTCTCGACCAATTATGAAGGGACACCGCCATTTCCGCTGTATCCGAGAGTGACGCAACTCGCGCGACCAACTCGTTCGAACGAGTCGGAGGTCGCGCCACCCGCAAGGCGACGATCATCGCTTTTTTCGCCTGGCTCTTCGCAGCCTTCGACTTCGTCATGTTCGGTACGTTGCTGCCGCAGATCTCCGCCACCTTCGGCTGGGACAAATCGATGGCGTCCCTAGTCTCGACGCTCGTCTCGGTCACCACCGCGGTCGTCGCGCTGGCCGCCGGGCCGATCACCGACCGGATCGGGCGACGCAAGGGGATGATGCTCACCGTCTCAGGCACCGCGGCGGCGTCGGCTCTCTCGTCCGTGACGCCGAGTGTCGCCTACCTCATCGGTGTCCGGTCCCTCGGTGGTCTCGGTCTGGCAGAGCAGGCGGTCAACGCCACCTATCTCAGCGAGATCTACGCGGTCACTGACGACGAGAAGATCAGGCGGCGTCGCGGACTGATCTACAGTCTCGTACAGGGCGCCTTCCCCCTGGGTGTGCTCCTGGCCTCCGCCTGGGTCGCGATCCTCCTGCCGATGATCGGCTGGCGGGGCTGTTTCCTGCTCGCGGTGTTCCCCGCCGTGCTCATCGCCTTGATGCGGCGGGGGCTGCGCGAGACCCCGCAGTTTGAGCTGGAACTGCAATTGCGCAGCCTGCGTAAGCAGGGCCGAGCTGACGAGGCCGCCGAGCTGGCGCGCTCCTACGGCGTCGAGCAGCAGCCCACCGCCCCGCTGGCGGCGATCTTCCGGGGTAAGGCGCGGCGCAACACGCTCGTGCTCGGTGCCGCCTGGTTCCTCAACGCGGCCGGGATGCAGCTGTTCGCCATTTTGGGAACCACGGTGCTCACCGAGGGCAAACACGTCAGCTTCGCCAATTCTCTGGTGCTGCTCGTCGTGGCGAACTCCGTGGGTTACTTCGGCGGCATGACGCACGGCTTCCTCGGCGACCGGCTGGGCCGCCGCAACGTGATCGCCTTCGGCTGGATCATCTCGGGGATCCTGTTCGCGCTCATGCTCACGGTGGCCCAGGGCGTGATCAGCGTTGTCGTACTTTATGCGCTCGGCTTGTTCTTCTTGAACGGGCCGTACGCCGCCATGCTGTTGTACATGGGCGAGTGCTACGACACGAGCTGCCGCGCCACGGGCACCGCATTCCTCAACGCCGTGTCCCAGCCCGGCTGTATCGCGGCCGGAGCAATCGTCACCGCGATGCTCGCGGGCGGCTCGACCTGGGCACATGCCACGCTTCTGGTCGGCGCCGTCGGGACATTCGTGTCCGGGTTCGTCGTGTTCGGTGCCCGCAAGGCGGCGGTGCTGCAGGGCTGAGCGTCCCGCTGATCTCGGAACCTGCTCGTAATCAGAGCCTTTCGGGGACACCAGCCGTCGCCCGGCAACGAGTCAATGCAGTGTTGGCCGATAGATGAGTTCTTGGGTACGGCCGTCGAGTGTCCGGTGCTCGACGAGTTCGAGGTCGAAGTCCTGCGCACCCTCGAATATTGCCATCAGCCCGGTTTGCCCCGTGATGACGGGGAAGATCGTCACCTGTACGTAGTCGACCAGGCCGGCAGCCATCAGCGCCCGGTTCATCGAGAGGCTGCCGTGCGAGCGCAACGGGACGTCGGACTCCGCTTTGAGCCGCGTCACGACGTCCACGGCGTCGCCACTCACGAGGGTCGCGTCCGGCCAGTCGAGGGGTTCCTTCAGCGTCGTCGACACCACCGTCGCCGGCGATCTCCACATCTTGGTGACCCACGGGTCGCGCACTTCAGACTCTTCGGTGCTATCGGCCAGCATTTGCGTAAACTCGCGATAGGTGTTGGCTCCGAACACCATTCGCTGTCCTGCGCTGTATAGAGCGAGGCGGCGGTCGAGCAGCTCGGGGCCTTGCTTGCCCCAGTAGCCGGTCCAGTTTGCGCTTGCGGCACCGTAGCCGTCGAGGCTGGAGAAGACGTCGAAGGTATAGGTAGCGGTCATGTCGTTCCCTTGTGCGTGATAAAAGGTGTTTTAGATACAGACTGGCGGCCGCCACGAGACTCATCGGCCCAGTAGGCGCGGTGCTTTCTTAGCCAATTCACATTGCCCTCCAGAACATCCCGGCGAACATTCAGCGTTTTGCATATGTGAACCCGTCGATGCCGACAGCCACGCCGACGAGGAGGGACTGCCATGGCGAGCCGGGCGCAGGACGGCATTCCGGTCGACGACACCGCGTGGGTCAAGGTGCGATCGTTGGACGAGTTCGCCAATATCCGCGATAGCCAACGAAAATCGCATTGGTGGCCCGACATCGTCCCCCACGGGAACTCAAGCTCGTTCTCATTTGCGCATCGCGCGCACCGACTCGGCCCGGTCACCATTCTCGACGCGGAGTTCGGCAACGACGTATGGGTCGACGGCGGCGAAGTCCGTCCTCACTACCAAGTCACTCTTCCCGTCGCGACCCCGTCGATCGCGACGAATTGCTCCGTCGTTGGAGAGCCTGGTGTCCTTGTCTTCCGACCGGAGGGCAGAGTCGTCATCCCCCGGTATGTCGGCCGCTTAATAGCTCTGATGTTCGATCGTCACGCGGTCGAGGAAGCTCTCGCAGATGCTCTCGGGCGTGCAGTGACTTCTCAGATTGACTTCCAACCCGTCATGCCGACCACAACTCAAGCCGTCCGTAGCTGGATCGCCATGGTGTCGCTGTTCGCCCAGGAGGTGTTCATTGCAGGCAGCGTCCTGCATCAGCCGATGGTCGGGTTGCCGATCGCCGAGAGCATGGTCTGCGGTCTCCTGATGAACGCAGACCACCCGTATCGCGCGGAACTGGAAGGCGAGGCGGGCGTGCCTCCGCCGCGCGCCATCCGCACGGCGATCGAGATCATCGAGGCCGAAGCGGACCAGCCGCTGACTGTTTCTGCGCTGGCGGCGCGCAGCTATGTGAGCGTTCGTTCTCTGCAGCAGGGGTTCCGTACTCATCTCGATACGACGCCCATGGCCTACCTGCGGGAAGTCCGCCTATGCCGTGCGCGCGACGACCTGCTGAAATCAGATCCGTCGATCGAGTGCGTAGCTTCGATTGCGCTCCGCTGGGGATTTGCGAATTTCGGTCGCTTCGCCGCCGCGTATTCGGCCCGATACGGCGAGAATCCCGCCATAACCCTGCGCCGCCCGACCCTCCACTCAGCCAGACGGCATTCGACCGCCCTCGCGTAGCCCCTGCAACGGGCCATTGCCCGACATCGGGACGCGGCGCGGTCACGGCAGTTGCCAAAACGACCCCGTCAGCCCGCAGTTCTCCAACAGTTGCTGGTTGTGTTCGCGACTGTGCGGTTGAAATCCGGGATCTAGCCGGTCGCCGTACCACGGACCAGCGAGACTCCAAACCGTTGGCGCATCAGCGATGTATCCCTGATCGGGGGCGTTATCTGACGTCCACCGCTCCGCGTGGCTGCGGTGGCAGAACATGCGAATCATCGTGCACGTAGCCACTACATCGTTCCACCACTCGCTGGCGGGCTTGGGAAAGCGCACGGCGAGTTCGGCATCGGGCGGCGCCTCGGGTCCTGCTGACGTGGTGATTTGTGCACCGCAATAAGGACAGGCAGTGTCGATGCGGACGTCGATGCCGAGAGCTGCGCTGATTCCAATCGAATCCCACGCGCAGCCACCCCACCACCGACGGTCGTCGTACCCATCGGCTGGAGTCACGACGAATGCCATCGGTGCTGCGGTGAAGGGATGCGCCATTCGGATTGCGTCGCCGTCGGGACTCAAGACGATGGTGTGAGCCTCTGCAAGGGCCTGAAGTATCTGCAGAACTGTCTGGAGTTCGGCACCGGTGTGTCGCGCTATTTCGGCAAGGGATGGTGCGCGACCCTCCCTCGCGAAAGTCTCGTAGACGAGGTCACGAACCTGTCGAGCGCTCGATCCCACAGTCACCGAATCTATTCGAAGTCCACCGGCGATTCCGGTCAATCGTCGCTTGCGTCTCCACAGCGCCCGACGAGGGAATAGTAGGAGGACCTTGCCGCTCTTCTTCGTGGTCGACCGCCGGTTTCCGCTAGGGCCGGTGCGGGCTTGCGGGTCCGGCGCCGATCCGGCCGAGCGATCACGTCGGGCGGCCCTCGCGATGTCAGCTTCGCCAGCAATGCGCGACTCGTCCGCCCCGGTGTTGTGGAGTCCGGTCCCGTACCGTACGGTCAACCAAGTTGATTAGATTTGCTATAGGAAATTGCCTAGCGTTCGCGCCTGTCGCCGCTCATTGAAAGGGTCACGGATGCAGCGGTTTTCGCTTGGACGTCGACTGAGTCAACCCTGGACGCTGGTGGTGGCGGTAGTGGTGGTCGCGGTGGCCGGCTTTGCTGTGAATCGGCTGCATGGCATCTTCGCGTCTCATGACGTCACGTCCACACCCAGCGGCTCTGACAACGAGATCGTTCCGTTCAACCCCAAGCACGTCGTCATGGAGGTCTTCGGCGCGCCGGGCACGGTCGCAACCATCACCTACCTGGACGTGAACGCCCAGCCACAGCGCGCCGACGCCGTCGCGCTGCCCTGGGCCTACGTCACGACCACCACCCAGCCGGCGGTCTTCGTCAACGTCGCCGCCCAGGGCAACAGCGATTCGATCGGCTGCCGGATCAAGATCGACGACGCGGTCAAGGACGAGAGATCGGTTAACACCTTGAACGCCTACACCTACTGCCTGGACAAGTCCGGATGAGCACCCAGCGGGTTCCGGACCTGATCCGGCGATTTTCGGTGCTCATCGCGCTGTTCTGGCTGGGCCTGGCGGTCGTGACGAATGTTTTCGTGCCGCAGTTGGAGACCGTTGCCGAATCGCACAACGTGTCGCTTAGCCCCCAGGACTCGCCATCGCTGCAGGCCGCCAAGCGCATCGGCAAGGTGTTCAACGAATTCGATTCCGACAGTTCGGCGATGATCGTCCTGGAGGGCGATCAGCCGCTCGGCGCCGACGCCCACCACTATTACGACGGGTTGATCCGGAAGCTCGAAAAGGACACCAAGCACGTCCAGCACATCCAGAACTTCTGGGGTGATCCGCTGACGGCGGCCGGCTCTCAGAGCTCCGACGGCAAGGCGGCATTGGTGCAGCTGTACCTCGCCGGCAACCAGGGCGAGTCGTTGGCCAACGAGTCGGTCGATTCGGTGCGTTAGATCGTCAACGACACTCCGCCACCGCCCGGCATCAAGGCCTATGTCACCGGCGCCGCGCCCCTGGTCACCGATCAGTTCGAGGTGGGCCGCCAGGGCACGCTCAAAACCACCCTGATCACCCTCGGTGTGATCGCGATGATGTTGTTCTCCCTCTACCGCCGTCTCACCACGGTGTTCCTCGTGATCTTCACGGTGATGATTGAGTTGACCGCGTCCCGCGGCGTCGTCGCAGTTCTCGCGAACGCCGGAATCATCGAGCTGTCGACGTATTCGACCAATCTGCTGACGCTACTGGTCATCGCCGCCGGAACGGACTATGCGATCTTCATTCTCGGCCGCTTTCACGAAGCGCGTTACGACGGGCAGGATCGCATCTCGGCGTTCAACACGATGTATCACGGAACCGCGCACATCATCTTGGGTTCGGGTCTGACGATCGCCGGCGCGGTGCTGTGCCTGACTTTCACCCGGTTGCCGTATTTCAACAGCCTGGGCATCCCCGCCGGAATCGGCGTCCTCGTCGCCGTGGTGGCGGCATTGACCCTGGCGCCGGCCCTACTGATCATCGGTCGCCACTTCGGACTGTTCGAACCCAGCCGGCCCATGCGCACCAGGGGCTGGCGGCGCATCGGCACCGCCATCGTCCGCTGGCCCGGGCCCATCCTGATCGCGACGATCGCTGTAGCCCTCATCGGTCTGCTCGCACTACCGAGGTACGAGACGAGCTACGACGCCCGGCCTTACATGCCCGCCACTGCCCCGGCCAATGTCGGTTATACGGCTGCGGAACGCCACTTTTCGCAGGCGCGGCTGAATCCTGAACTGCTGATGGTCGAAGCCGACCATGATCTACGCAATTCCACCGACATGATCCTGCTCGAGCGCGTCGCCAAGGCGGTCTTCCACACCGACGGCATCGCACAGGTGCAATCGATCATCCGGCCGCTCGGCACACCCCTGGACCACACGTCGATACCGTTCCAGATCAGCGCGGGCAGCGCCTCTCAGATCAACAACCTGCCCTTCCAGCAGGCCCGCGGCGTCGACCTGCTCAAGCAGGTCGACACCATCAATAGCTCGATCGACGTTCTGCGACAGCAGTACGCGTTGCAACAACAGTCCGGCGCTATCACCGACGAGCAGTCCAAGGCATTTCAGCAGACGGTCGCCACGGCCAAGAACCTACGCGACGAAATCGCCAACTTCGACGACTTCTTCCGGCCGCTGCGCAACTATTTCTATTGGGAGCCACACTGTTTCGACATCCCCATCTGCTGGGCATTGCGGTCGCTTTTTGACGCGCTCGACGGCATCAACGAGCTGACCGATCAACTGGGCAACGTCTCGGGCAGCATCGCGAAACTCGATGAGCTGCAACCGAGGCTGCTCGCGCTGATTCCTCCGCAGATCGCGACTCAGCAGACCAACCGCGACCTGACGTTGACCAATTACGCCACCACCTCGGGCATCAACGACCAGACGGCGGCGGCACTGCAGAACTCGACGGCGTTGGGCCAGGCGTACGACGCGTCGAAAACCGATGACTCCTTCTACCTACCGCCGGAGGCGTTCGCCAACCCGGAATTCCAGCGCGGGCTCAAACTGTTCCTGTCACCGGACGGTAAGGCCGCCCGCTTGATCATCACTCACGACGGCGATCCC
This sequence comes from uncultured Actinomycetota bacterium, assembly GCA_963848855.1. GTDB lineage: Bacteria > Actinomycetota > Actinomycetes > Mycobacteriales > Mycobacteriaceae > Mycobacterium. The sequence continues at coordinate 469,948 of CAWKFL010000012.1, read as the reverse complement.
GCTACGCCTGAAGGCATTTCGCACATCGACGCCATCAGGCACGCCGCGCAAGAAGCCGTCAAGGGCACGCCCCTGGCTGGGTCCAAGATCTTCATTGCGGGCACTGCGGCCACCTACAAGGACATCCAGGACGGCGCCAAGTACGACCTGATGATCGCCGGAATCGCGGCACTGTGCCTGATTCTGCTCGTCATGATGTTCATCACCCGAAGCATCGTCGCCGCGATCGTCATCGTGGGCACCGTGGCGTTGTCGTTGGGTGCCTCGTTCGGGCTTTCCGTGCTGATCTGGCAGGACATTTTTGGTATCGAGCTCTTCTGGATCGTTCTGGCACTGGCCGTCATCTTGCTGTTGGCGGTTGGGTCGGACTACAACCTGCTGCTGATTTCTCGGTTCAAAGAGGAGATCGGCGCCGGCTTGAATACCGGGATCATCCGGGCCATGGCCGGCTCCGGCGCGGTGGTGACAGCGGCCGGTCTGGTGTTCGCAGCCACGATGGCTTCGTTCATCTTCGCCGACTTGCGGATTCTCGGTCAGATCGGGACGACGATCGCCCTCGGTCTGCTATTCGACACACTGATCGTGCGGTCGTTCATGACTCCGGCCGTGGCAGCGCTGATTGGCCGCTGGTTCTGGTGGCCGTTGAAGGTGCGTGCTCGCCCCGTCCGCCACGTGGCTGCGCCCTACACATCACGCCACTCGGGTCGTCAACTACCTCTGTGGGAAGACGACGACCCAGCGGTCACACCGTCACACCCGCGGAAGTGACGAAAGTCAGCCCCTACCAACGGGTGTGAGCGCGCTCGCCGAAGCGTCCGGCAGTTTCCCTTGCAACCGCGCGACCTTGCGCAACTGAGCGGCCATGTTCATCGAGGTCAACATCGGGATGCCTCCGATGAACGTTCGGAAGGAGGGATGGCCGCCATCGATGTGGAGCACGAAGAGGCAGCCGACGACATAGAAGAATCCCATCGTGAACAGCGCCGCGGGTATCGCGTACGCGAGCGGTGATCGAGCGTCGGTGACCAGTTCGGTCGCATAATCCACTTCGTCTTGCGACATCGGTTCGCGCTTGCGGAGTTTGGCCAGCACAGCCTTGTGGGCGCCCACTTGTTCACCCAGAGGATGGGACGTCCGCTTCTCCAACCGGCCGATGTAGACGAATACGCAAGTAGCGAAAACGATTTCCATCACTACAGCGAGGATTGTGAGATCACCCCACGGACCGAGATTCACCCGTTGCTCCTCAGCTCCCCGTCAGTTTGCACGCACCCGCGTTGACGATGTGCGCAACTCTTAGAACGCTACCTTAACTAACTATTTTGCGCGGATCCATGCCGTGCAGATTGCCAAGCCCCCGCAGGCGAACGCCGCCTGTTTCCCCGGTGCAGTACTAGGACCCTGTGGATCAGCGGTGACCGCGAATTGATCGGATTCTGGCGGCGCATGCCGGACAACACTAGGTGGCGGCACGGCCGTGATGTCGGTGATTCAACCGATCGATAACGATTTGAAACCTGTTGTGTTGCAGCGCGATGCACGAGGTCCGACGATCCGGGTCATGCACATTATGGTCACTTGGTGCACCGGCGAACGATTCTCAAGCTCCCGCTGTACGTGGCAGCGGGCGCGGCACTGACCAAGTTGCCGCTGGTCTCTGCCGAGACGGGCCGATGGTCGACCGACCGCGCGCATGCCTGGTATGCACGCCAGGGGTGGCTGGTCGGCACCAACTACGTCACCTCAAGCGCCGTGAACCAGCTCGAGATGTTTCAAGCGGGCACCTACGATCCGCGCCGCATCGACGCCGAGCTTCGCCTGGCCCAGCGAATCGGGTTCAACACCGTCCGTGTGTTTCTCCACGATCAGTTGTGGGCTGCCGACCAGGTGGGCTTCAGCCGCCGGCTGTCCCAGTTCGTCGCTATCGCGGCGAGTCACAACATAAAGCCGCTGTTCGTCCTGTTCGACTCGTGCTGGGACCCGTTGCCCAGGGCGGGCCGTCAGCGTGCGCCGATATTGGGAGTGCACAACTCCGGTTGGGTGCAGAGTCCGGGGGCGCACCGTCTGCAGCACCCGGCCTATACCCGTGTGTTGCAGAGCTATGTCACCGGAGTGGTGGGCCTGTTCCGCAACGATCCCCGCGTTCTTGGGTGGGACGTGTGGAACGAGCCGGACAATCCATCGCGCGACTACCGCAAGGTCGAACACGCGGACAAGCAAGAACTCGTCGCCGCGTTTCTTCCGCACGTCTTTCAGTGGGTCCGTGCCGTCAACCCGATGCAGCCGTTGACCAGTGGAGTCTGGCAGGGGCACTGGCGAGATCCCGAAAGCCGCAGCACCATCTGCAGCGTGCAACTCGATCACTCTGACGTCATCAGCTTCCACAGCTACGGGGATCCCAGCGAGTTCGAGTCCCGAATCGATGAACTCACCCCCCTGGGGCGACCGATCCTGTGTACCGAGTACCTGGCGCGAAAGCTGGGCAGCACCGTGGAAGGAATTCTTCCGGTGGCCAAGAGGCGCGACGTCGGCGCTTACAACTGGGGTTTCGTCGCCGGCCGGACGCAAACGTATCTGCCGTGGGACTCCTGGAAGGAGCCGTACGACTCTGCTCCCGAGCCGTGGTTCAGCGACTTGCTCCACCCCGATGGACGGCCCCATGACGACAACGAGATACGGGTTATCCAAAAGCTCGCGGGAGTGACGGGCACTGGGTGACGCCTGCTGGGCCGCCGCGCCCCGCCATGGTCGGGGTCAGCAGAAGCGGACGTTCATCGTCGCCAGGCCGAAGATCTTGCGGCCGTCGGACTTCGCGGCGACAAGCATGACACCGGTGCGGGTTTCCGGGTCGAGCGACTTGATGCGGCCACTGAACTCGATGTCGGCGCCTCCGGTGGCCGAAACGATCGCGGGCGCAGACAGCCGCACCGCGTAGCGGGTGACCGAACCGGGGTCACCCGTCCATGCGGAGGCGAATCCGGCACCCAATCCCATGGTGAGCATTCCGTGGGCGATCACGTCGGGCAGCCCGGCGAGCTTGGCAATGTCCTCGTCCCAGTGAATCGGGTTGGCGTCACCGGCCACGCCTGCGTAGTTCACCAGGTCGCCGCGAGCAAGTCGGGTGTGATGCACCGGTAGCTCGTCGCCAACCTTCACATCATCGAAGGACGGCGTCCCTGGCGTGCGGGTGGTGCCTCCGTCGCTGATCCGAATCTCGCCTTCGGGACGCACGGTCTTCTGGTATTCGGATTCGCCGATTCCGAAGATGTCTACGTCGTGCATCATCGCGTTCTGCACGGCCGACTTGATCGCCGGATCGACGTCCTCGGCGGTGATGCCGACGACGGTGGTGTGCAGGGTGTGCACCCGTTCGCCCGCCGTGTCGGTGAAGGTGTTGGTCACGGTGATCAGGTCTCTGCCTGCGATCCGACGCACCGACGTCAGCTCAACGTCGATGCGCAATTCATCGCCCGCCACGATCGGGCGGTGTTGCTCGAAGACCTCTTCGGTCTGCATGTAGGTGTCGTAGCCTACGACCACCTGTTCGAACATGCGGCGATTGCAGGTCATTCCCGGGGTCGACGTGAATGTCAGCGGCGCCACCAGGTCCGAATATCCCAGCTCTGCGGCGGCGGCGACATCCCAGTGGGCCGGGTGATAGTCCTGCACCGCACGGGCGTACTCGCGTACCTTCTCGCGGCCGACCAGGTAGGTGTCGTCCATCTGGTAGTAATGGCCGACCCGCGCTTCGAGCGGCGACGTTTCTGCTGGTGCGGTCATGAATATGCTCAACTTTTCTATCGGCTTGTTCGCTGAGGCCGACCCAAGGACACTAACGTGCGGCCACCGTCGCAATGCACGCCGATACGCCTAGCCGGTTTTTCGCGGGACCAGCTGATGCTCGTCGCGGCTCCAGCACCGTGCCTGAATCGTCCTCCCCGTTAGGGGTACAACCCAATCCTTCTCTGAGCCAATTGAATTCCATCCCTCGTCGTCGCCGCGCGTCCTGAGCGGGTCTTGGTTTCCGGCTGGGAAGCTATGCAGGCCTTGGTGATCCCGGAGTAAGTCAGCCGATGGACGGAAGCAGCAAAGCCGCCAACCTTTGCGTCCATTGCCCTCGGATGCGCGACATGTACTCGCGCAGTAAGTATCTGCAGCATCGACAATCGGCGTTGCAGTTGGGCAAACTTGACTAAGCGTATGATCCGCGTACGAGTTAGCTGGCCGCAGCGCGGCACCGTCCCGGAGGTCGTCGCCTCGCATGTCACGGCTTAAGTCATGGTGGGACCAAGCCGACCAATTCGACTGGGTCACCAAACTGCTTCGACAACGTGGGCTGCTACGTTCTGCCCGGGCGATCATGGCGATCGTCGGGGCATCCTCGGCATTGGCGCCTCTCGCGGTCCTGGCCCACCCGTTTCACCCGATGGTTGTGTCGTTGGCGATCGGGATTATCGGTGCGGCGTTCTGTGTCTGGATGATCTGGTTTTGGCTCACACACTGGCCGACCCGACGACAATCCGAAGTGGCCGCCGTGATCGGCGCACTGTGCGTCGCGTCGTGGAGCGTTGCCCAACCCAGCCCTGCCCTCGCTGCGCTCGGGTGCACCGCAATGGCGATCACCGGGGGGTACATCGCCTTCTTCCATAGCACCAAACTCTTCGCATTCAATCTGGTGATCGCAGTGGCGATCACGATCGCGGCAACTGTCCGGCTGGCCGCTCAGACAAATTTCGCTACGGCAGCCGCGGCGTTCTGGCTGATTTGGTTACTCAACGTCGGGTTTCCCCTTACCCTCCGTGGCACTGCGCGCGCCATGGAGGAATACGCGATGCGCTCCGACGAGGACCCCCTCACTGGATTGCTCAACCGACGCGGATTCATTGACGCGATCAACGCTCAACTCGCAAGCCCACTGCCGGCAGCAACTCATCTCACGGTATTGATGGTCGACCTGGACCATTTCAAAGTCCTCAACGACACCCGTGGCCACGCCGCCGGTGACCGGGCACTACTCGCGGTGGCCGAACTGCTGCGCCTACATATGCCGCCCACGGCTGCGATATGCCGCGCTGGAGGCGAGGAGTTTCTGATCGCTGTGCCGTCCGCCAACCCAGACTCTTCTCCGATCGCCACACGATTGTGCGCCGCCATCGCCGGACTCGCTCAGTCCATCACTGCCAGCATCGGGACCGCAAACGCCGAGCTGCACACTCTCACCGGACCGCAGACCGCCCATCTCATCGAGCAGCTGATATCGGACGCCGACACTGCGATGTACGCGGCAAAGCGCAACGGCGGAAATCACGTTCACCACGCGTAGCAGCGATCCCGAATTTGACCCATCCGTCAAACACCAAGTGGCCACGCACTTTTGCTAGCAAAATAGTGATTTACGCGCGGACCGGTAGTGGACCTGCGACGACATGCCTCGGGAAGGTGGTGGGCAGCGTTGCTCGCTTGTTCCACGGTGAGGGCCCGGCGATGGTGTCGAACGTCGACGGTTCGCTCAGCCCCCTGGCACGCCTGGGGCCATCTAGCTCTGAGTCACGCCGCCGCGCCGACCAGAGACTTGTGCGTCACGGTCGTTGCCAACAACGTCACCAACCCCGCCGCCGCCGCGACGTAAAACCAGCCCAGGGGTGCCTGCGACCGCTCGGGCAGCCAGGCCATCAGCGCCATCGCCAGCGCGATCGACCCGTAGCAGAACGTGCTGATCAATCCGGTGATCACCCCGATGTTGCGGGAGAACACGCCCATGGCCAGACCCTTGGTCAACGGGTCGAGGACGCCGATGCTGAGCAATGCCAGTGCAGCGCCACCGGTGATCGCCAGCGCGGATAGCCCGACGAATTGCGCGGAGGCCAGCATGACCACACCGGCCAGCGCCAGCACCGCAGATCCGCTGATGGCCAACCGCCGCGTCGTGGTCCGCTGAGCCAACGCCCCGCATGTCGCCGCGCCGACGAAGTTCGCGGCGCCGACCCCGAGCGCGATGAAACCGTATGTGGCAGGGGAGAATCCAAGCCCGACCTGGTACAGGAACGGGCCGACGACACCGAACACCGTCTGCGCCGCCGCGACCACACCGAACATCAGCGTGAACGCGACGAAGGCTCGGTGACGCAACGCCTCGCCTAGAACGGCCGCTGCGGCGCGCAGGTTGATCGGCGAACGGCGTTCCTGCTGGAGGGTTTCCGGCAACACCGTGGCAACCAGGAGCCCGACCGTTGCAGTCAGAGCGGCGAGCACCACGAACACCAGCCGCCAGGACCCGAACTGCGCGATGAAACCTCCGACGGCCGGCGCGACCACCGGGGCCGATCCCCATGCCGCGCCGAGCAAGCCCAAGACCGACACCAGTTTGGCGCCGCGAAAGCAGTCCGCCGCCACTGTCGCGGCCAACAACAGGCACGTCCCAGAGCCGAAGCCCTGCAGGAAACGCAACCCGATCATGGTCGGCAGGTTGCCGGCCAGCGCACAACCGATGCTCGTCAGTGTCATCAGTCCCAGTCCGGACAACAGCACGCGCTTGCGTCCGAACGCATCCGCGATCACTCCGGCGGGAATCACCACCAGCGTCATGCCCAATACATACGCGGTGACCGTGTTCTGCACCAGCGTGTTGGACGCCGCGAAATGCTCGGCGATCTTGGGCAGCGCGGGCGTGTAGATGTCCAAGGCGATCTGTTCGAGGGGAGCGACCAGAAGCAGGACGCCGACGATTCGCTGCATTGGAAGCTCCGCTCTCGGTGGTCACGCGTGGTGGTGTGACCGCGAAGTTACGGAGATCCGGCAACGATGTCGTGCTTGCGCGCACTGTTCGCGCAAGCACCGTTATGCCCACTTGTGCGCATTGTGCTCAAGCGGCGAGGTTCACTTGTGCCGGTTGGCCCAACCGTCGTCGTTGTGCGCCAGCACCAGCAGTTCATGCTCCCAGGAACGGTCGCGGGACCGGTCCAGCCCCCTGCGGGCGACGAAGGCCATTAGTACGCAACCCGCCACGATGCCAGTCCACGCCATCCATGCGGCGGCGAACGCGTTCACCGTCGCGTCCTCTTTCGTCAGCGGTGCGGCGACGATCTTCCCGGTGTCATCCAGCCAGATCTTCAATTGATCGCCGGTCTTGACTGTCGCGGGCCTGACGACCTCTTCGGTACGCAAGTGTGTTCCCTCGCGCCACTGCACGCGCGCATAAAACGAACCGTCGTAAGCCGAACCTTCGGCGTCCGCTGGCGGGACTGTTCTACCTTCGACCACCAGCGCCTGGACGGAGTGGCGACTGTGTGCCTGCTGCTCAGCGGTGCGCATGTTCGAGTCGTAGATCAGGCTTCCCGCCTGCGCCGCCGTGGGGATGGCCATGAGAGCGATGAAGAGCGCGGCGAGAACTACGAACGCTTCAAGGCGGTCGGTGACGCGAACCAACGGATTGAACCCGAACGCGCGCGCATACCACCAAAAGCGTCCAGCAAATGGTGTGACGACCGTTACATCGGCCGGACCCCGGGTTTCATTATTTCGCGCAAACACTTCACCCATGGTGGCAGCGAAGGTGCCCAGTCGCCAAGTTATGTCGGGTCATCGCGATGGATATCACAGCCCGACGAATCCTCGGGACGGTCGTCATCCGTCCCCTTCCGGGATTGGCGCAAAGAGCGTTGCACCAGTATTTTTCTGTGGTGATGTCCTCAGCTGCCAGTGCACTCGCGCGGTGGATCGCCCCTTTCCTGACTGTTGCGGCCGTTGCCGTCGTCGTCCTCAGTGCCGATCCGGTGCAGGCCCCGAGGGTGCGCTTGGCCGATGAGAGCAACCCATTGGCCGGACAAACCTTCTACGTCAATCCCAACTCCGCAGCCATGCGCGCCTCGCAGAGCGCCGATCCGCCGAGTCCGGAGTTGACCGCCATCGCCAACACACCGCAGGCGTACTGGATGGACCAGGCATCTACTCCCGCTGTCAACGCGAAGTACATCGTCGCGGCGCAGGCCGCGGGCACTATGCCGCTTCTGGCGCTCTACGGAATCCCGCATCGCGACTGCGGTAGCTTCGCCGCGGGTGGGTTCGGGTCGGCCGACGCTTACAAAGGATGGATCGACGGCGTGGCAGCCGCCGTCGGCTCCGGACCGGCGGCGATCATCCTCGAACCCGACGCGCTCGCCATGGCCGACTGTCTGTCGGCTGACCAACGCCAGGAACGCTTCGACTTGATGCGCTACGCCGTCGACACGCTGACCCGCAACCCGGCGACGGCCGTTTACATCGACGGTGGTCACTCGCGCTGGTTGAGCGCCGATGACATGGCCGCCCGGCTCAACGACGTCGGCGTGGCCAAGGCGCGGGGGTTCAGCCTCAACACCGCCAACTTCTTCACCACCGATGAGGAAATCGGTTATGGCGAGGCCATTTCGGGGCTCACGAATGGTTCGCACTACGTAATCGACACGTCGCGCAATGGCGCGGGACCAACCGACGACCCGCTCTACTGGTGCAACCCGAGCGGCCGGGCGTTGGGCACCCCGCCCACGACGGCTACCGCAGGCGCACACGCCGATGCCTACCTCTGGGTCAAACGCCCCGGTGAATCCGACGGGTCATGCGGTCGCGGGGAGCCCGGAGCGGGCCGCTTCCTGAACGATTACGCCATCCAACTGGCGCGCGGCGCGGCCCAATAGGGGGACAGCCCTACCCTGGAGACGCTGGCACACCGGATGGGGGTGACTCCGACAGATGCCTAGCGTCGAGCGCATGACCACCGCCTCCACGCTGGCCGACACGGCGCAAGCCGAGCGAGTCGGCTTTCTCCGTCAGCTCGGCGTAGACACCGGTTACACCCTGCTCGGATTTCCGCTCGCCGTCGTGAGTTTCAGCGTCATCGTGACCGGCTTGTCGGCCGGGCTAAGCACACTGGTCATCGTCGTCGGCGTGCCCATTCTCACCGGCACCTTGTTCATCGCTCGTGCGTTCGCCGATATCGAGCGGCTGCGCATTCCGGCCGTGCTGCGCCGGCCGCGGACCCGGCCGATCTACCGGGCCGCGCAGCCGGGCGCAGGCGTCTGGAAGCGGATCGTCACACCGCTCACGCAGGTCCAGTTCTGGCTCGATCTCGCACACGGCATCTTGTCTTTCCCGATCGCGGTGGCCACCTTCTGCGTCGTCGTCAGTTGGTGGGCGGCGGCGATCGGCGGCACATTGACCATTGCCTGGGACTGGAGCATCCCGCGAGGCCCGGACAACCAATCGCTGGCCCAGCTGATCGGGCTCGGCGACAGCACTTTTGCGCGCATCGCCCTACAGACCGCCATCGGCGTGGTCTGCCTGATCACTCTCCCGATCGTGGTGCGAGGCTGCGCGCTGATCTCGGGCGCCTTCAGCCGTTTCCTGCTGACTGGTGTGGCCGAGATGCGCCAGACGATCACGGTGTTGACAGAGCAGAAGGCGGCCGCCGCGTCCGCCGAGGCGACTGCGCTGCGCCGACTGGAACGAGATATCCACGACGGCCCCCAGCAACGGCTTGTCCGCCTCGCGATGGACCTGAGCCGCGCCCGCCAACACGTCGACACCGACCCGGACGCGCTACGTGACGCGTTGGACGAGGCGCTCAGCCAGACCCAGGAGACGCTGGATGAGTTGCGCGCGTTGTCCCGCGGTATCGCGCCACCGGTGCTCACCGACCGCGGTCTGCCGAGCGCGCTGGCCGCACTGGCCGTTCGGTGCACTGTCCCGACCGAGCTCGCCGTCGACCCCGAGCTCGACACTCCGGCTGGCCGGCTCGACGCGGCGGTCGAGACCACCGCGTACTTCGCGGTCGCCGAGGCGCTGACCAATGTCGCCAAACACAGCGGCGCCGGGAATTGCTGGGTGACCGTCGCGCACGGGCCCGGCCGGATCGGCGTGGAAATCGTCGACGACGGAGACGGTGGTGCGCATATGGCCAAGGGCCACGGCCTAGCTGGGCTCGCCGACCGCGTGCGGGCGACCGGTGGCACGCTGACCGTGGTCAGCCCGCCCGGCGGGCCGACGACGATCGGCGTGGAGCTGCCGTGCTGAAAGTTGTGGTGGCCGATGACTCGGTCCTCCTCCGGGAGGGCCTCGTCCGGCTCCTCACGGAGAACGGTCATGACGTGGTCGCCGCGGTGGATGACGGACCGTCGCTGGTGCACGCCGTTGAGGAGCACCGGCCGGACGTCTCGGTGGTGGACGTGCGGATGCCGCCGTCGCACACCGATGAGGGACTGCGCGCAGCGGTCGAGGCCCGCAGGCGGGTGCCCTGCTCACCCGTGCTCGTGCTGTCCCAGTACGTCGAAGTGTCGTACGCCGACGACCTGCTGGCCGACGGCGCAGGCGGCATCGGCTATCTCCTCAAGGACAGGGTCGCGGCCATCGCCGATTTCCTCGACGCGGTGGAACGAGTGGCGTCTGGTGGAACAGTGCTCGACCGCGAGGTGGTCGCCCAACTACTGGTGCGACGCCGCCGTGACGACGCGTTGCGCAAGTTGACCATGCGCGAGCGGGAGGTGCTCGCGCTGATGGCCGAGGGCCGCTCCAATTCCAATATCGCCCGCACGCTGGTCGTCAGTGACGGCGCGGTGGAGAAGCACATCGGCAACATCTTCGCCAAGCTGATGCTGCCGCCCGACGACGAACAGCATCGCCGGGTGCTTGCCGTGCTGACCTATCTGCGCGGCTAGCCATAGACGCAACCGGCCGATACCGTCCCCCCATGAGCGATGAGGCGATTCCGTCCGGTCCGACGCGCGCTCCGACGAGCACCCAGCGGGCGGTGCTCAACACCGTCAAAGGCTCGGCGGGCAATCTCGTCGAGTGGTACGACGTGTACGTCTACACCGTCTTCGCGTCGTACTTCGAGAAACAGTTCTTCGACGAGAACGACACCAACTCCACGGTGTACATCTATGCGATCTTCGCCGTCACGTTCGTGATGCGCCCGGTCGGCTCCTGGTTCTTCGGCCGCTACGCCGACCGTCGCGGTCGCAAGGCCGCCCTGATGCTCAGCATCACCGTCATGTCGACGTGCTCCTTCGTCGTGGCGATCATGCCCACCCGCGAGATCATCGGTTGGTGGGCCGCGGTGATCCTGGTGTTCGCCCGACTCGTGCAGGGTTTCGCGACGGGCGGTGAGTACGGCACGTCCGCGACGTACATGTCCGAAGCGGCCACCGCGAATCGGCGTGGCTTCCTGTCGTCGTTCCAGTACGTCACGCTCATCGGCGGGCACGTCCTCGCGCAGTTCACGCTCCTCATCGCGCTCCAGTTCTTGGATGGTGACGCGCTGCACGCCTGGGGGTGGCGGATCGGGTTCTTCATCGGTGGCGTTGCCGCCCTTGTGGTGCTGTGGATTCGCCGCTCGATGGACGAATCGCTCAGCGAGTCGCACTTGGAGGCCATCCGCGAGGGCAAGGACCGGGACGCGGGATCGATGAAGACGTTGTTCACCACGCACTGGCGCCCGCTGCTTCTCGTCTTCCTCATCACGGCGGGCGGCACGATCGCGTTCTACACCTACAGCGTCAATGCGCCCGCAATTGTCAAGTCCACCTTCGGGTCTGACCGTGCGCTGACGGCGACGTGGGTCAACCTGCTGGGACTGATCTTCCTGATGCTGCTGCAGCCCGTCGGCGGCATGATCAGCGACCGGGTCGGTCGCAAGCCACTCCTGATCTTCTTCGGTGTTGGTGGAGTCATCTACACCTACGTTCTTCTCACGTTCCTCCCGAAGACCACCTCAGCGCTCACGGCGTTCGCACTACTGGCCGTCGGCTACGTCATCATCACCGGTTACACGTCGGTCAACGCGATCGTGAAGGCGGAGCTGTTCCCTGCCGACATCCGTGCTCTGGGAGTGGGTTTGGGCTACGCGCTGGCGAACTCCGTGTTCGGGGGTACGGCGCCGGTGCTGTACCAAGCATCCAAGCCCGATCACATCACCTTGTTCATCGTCTACGTCACGGTGGTGATCGGCGTCAGCTTGCTGGTCTACATCTTCGGGCTGAAGAACAAGGGGGAGACGGTGCTCGACCGCGAACAAGGCAGCGCCTGGGCCGTGCCCGTGGCTCGATGACGGCGTGCGCAAAAAGCCTTACGAGGGAAGCACATTCAGCTGGCCCGATCCCACAAGGACGACCTCGCCGCCCACTCTGACCAGTACCTCGCCAACGACGCTTCGCGCCGAGACGGTGATGCGGGACGGCCGGTTGATGAACTGTCCCTGACCTAGCTCTGTGGCGTGGTCGTCGCCGAGCAGGCCGTGTCGGTGAAGGTAGGCGGCGACGCAACCTGCGGCGCTGCCCGTGGCCGCGTCCTCGACGACACCGTCGTTGTTCCAGTGCCGACCCTCGCGCGCGTCGGCGTCGAGAAGATAGGCGTACTCCGCGCCGAACTCTCTGAGCGCTGCGTCGAGTTCGCGGTGGGAGATGCGGGCCCGGGCGAGTGCTCCGTCGCGAACTGGCACGATGAGATAGCGCAGTCCGGTGGAGACGACTTCGAGCGGCAGGCGAGGGTCGAGGTCGCCGTTGCGCAACGAGAACCACGACGCCACCTGCGCGCGCGAGACATCCGACGGTTCGCCGAGAAAGTTGGCGGCCATCTCTGGTAGGACGGCGTGGAAGGCGACCGGGCCGCGACGCTCGGTTTCGACGGTCAGCGCACCAGAGGTCAGCTCCATCGTCCAGCGTCCGTGAATCGCCTCGCCGCCGTGCCGATGGTGGAGGACAGCCGCTGCGCCGATCACAGGATGTCCCGCGAAGTCGAGCTCTTCGAAGAGATCGAAGATGTGCGCCCGCCAATGATGTTGCCGTTCAGCAGGGATGAGGAAGATGGACTCGAACTGGCGCAGCTCGCCGGTGATCTGAGACATCTGGGTGCTGTCGAGGCAGCCGGCGTCGGGGAAGACGGTCAGGCTGTTGCCGCGGTAGGGCGTCGAGGTGAACACGTCGACGAACTCGAACTGCACCGCCACGACGCTACCCCCGCCGTACGATCGTGCAGTGCCGACGCCGGAGATCGTCCGAAGCTGGCCGCTGGCCGAAGAGATCCTCGAATCTCATCGTCACCGCGCCCGCGGTGATCACGCCGACATGACGCCTATAAGGCGCATGTCTACCGCGTGGTGAACTTCGCCCGCGCGCTCGCTCCGGCCGTACCTGACCGCGATGACAAGCTGGCGATCGCCGCGGCGTTCCACGACCTGGCTGCGTTCGACACGCTTGACTACCTCGTCCCCTCGATCGAGGCGCAGGACGCATGGCTGCAGAAGAACGGCCTCGAAAGTTGGTCAGACGAGCTGGCGCTCATCGTCGCCGAACATCATCGGCTGTCCAGATACGGCTCGACCCGGCCCGACGCCCCACTGGTGGAAGCGGTTCGCCGAGCCGACCTGATCGATGTGAGCCAGGGCTTGATCCGCTTCGGCATTCCGAGCGCCTATGTCAAGGAAGTCCGCGCGACGTTCGACGCCAGCGTCTTCTTCAAGCGCGTGATCCCCTCGGGCGCACTACGGGCCATTCGCAAGCGCCAGCAGCTTGGCTTCCTGCGTCCCGGCAACGCGCTGGTGCGCTCGGGCCACGGAGGGATCGACCGCTGAGGCGACAGCCGGTCGCGAAAATGGGTGTTCTGATCCGCGAGTTCTGCATGAGGGCTGTGATTTGAGTGAATCCACTGCCGTGGTGCAGAAGTCGGCGAGCGCGGGACACCTCACCACAAAGCTGGTGTCGAAATTGCCGCCCCAGGGTGCTCAGAAGCCCCGTCTAGTCCATGCGGCCGGCGTCGATCAGCCGAATGACGGCCGCGCCCTCCTCGTCGGATGCCTCCAAGTCGACCTCCGCGTCGAATCCCCAGTCGTGGTCTCCGGCCGGGTCGTCCAGGATCTGCCGTACCCGCCATACGCCGGGCTGGCGGTCGAAGATCAGCAGAGCCGGACCGCGGGCGTCGGCGCCGATGCCGACATCGTCGTGCTCATCGAGGTACTCGCGGCCGACGACTTCCCAGCGTTCGGAGTTCCACCCGGACGCGGCATCCAGCTGGCCGAGGTCATACCAGCGTCGGCGTGCGAACAGCTCGACCCGCCGGAACAACGCATTGCGCACCATCGCAGTGAACGCCCGCTCGTTCCCCGTCAGCGGACGCGGGCGCGCCGGTACCGCCACCGGCACATCCAGCGGCTGATCCGGGCTGGTGAGCTGCTCCCACTCGTCGAGCAGACTCGAATCGACCTGTCGCACAAGTTCGCCGAGCCATTCGACGATGTCGGTGAGCACTTCGGTGCGCGCCGCGGCGGGTACGCCGGATCGGAGCGCCTTGAAGGCGTCGGACAGATAACGCAGCACCGCCCCTTCGGACCGCGTCAGCCCGTAGACACTGACGTACTCGCGGAAGGTGAACGCGCGCTCCCACATCTCACGAACGACGGACTTCGGTGACAACCGCGCGTCGGCGGCCCACGGGTTGCTCTGCAGATACACCTCGTAGGTATGCCCGAGCAGCTCGTCGAGCGGCTTGGGATAAGTGACCTCGTCCAGTAGCTCGATGCGCTCGTCGTATTCGATGCCCTCGGCCTTCATCGCCGCCACAGCCTCGCCCCTGGCCTTGTTCAGCTGCGCGGCCAGGATCTGACGCGGATCTTCCAGCGTTGCCTCGATGACCGAAACCACGTCCAGCGCATAGCTTTCCGAAGCTGGATCGAGCACGTCGATCGCCGCGAGCGCGAACGTCGACAGCGGTTGAATCAAGGCGAAGTCGGGCGGCAGGTCCACGGTCAGCCGGTAGCGTCTTCCGTCGGCCAGCGGTTCGTCGAGCCGTTCCAGGACGCCGGCCTGTAGTAGCGAGCGGGCGATGCCGACCGCCTCGCGGATGTGTTGCAGCTGCCGCTTGCGCGGCTCGTGGTTGTCGGTGAGCAGCCTTCGCATCGCGACGAAAGGGTCACCGGGACGGTCGACGACGTCGAGAATCATCGCAGTCGACACCCGCATGTTGCTGGTGAGCGGCTCGGGCGCAGCGTCGATCAGCCGGGTCATGGTCGACTCGCCCCACGGCACCATGCCCTCAGGAACCTTGCGGCGCACCAGTTTCCGACGTTTCTTCGGGTCGTTGGCCACCTTCGCGAACTGCTTGAGGTTCTCCACCTCGTGATCGGGTGCCTGGACGACGACGGTCCCCGCGGTGTCGTAGCCTGCCCGCCCGGCCCGCCCGGCGATCTGGTGGAACTCGCGGGCATTGAGCAATCGGGTGCGGGTGCCGTCGTACTTCGACAGCGCCGAGAAGACGACGGTGCGGATCGGCACGTTGATGCCGACGCCGAGAGTGTCGGTGCCGCAGATGACTTTGAGCAGCCCGGCCTGCGCGAGTTGCTCCACGAGCCGTCGGTACTTGGGCAGCATTCCGGCGTGGTGCACACCGATGCCGTGCCGTACCAGCCGCGACAACGTCGTCCCGAAGGCCGACGAGAACCTGAACGCACCGATCAACTCGGCGATCGCGGCCTTCTCCTCCTTGGTGCTGACGTTGATACTCATCAGCGCCTGAGCCCGCTCCAGCGCGGAGGCCTGGGTGAAGTGAACGACGTACACCGGCGCCTGTTTCGTGTCGAGCAGATCTTGGATCGTCTCGTGCATCGGCGTGGTCGCGTAGCTGTAGAACAGTGGCACCGGGCGTTCGGCGTTGGCGACCAGCGCCGTCTGTCGGCCGGTGCGGCGCGTGAGGTCCGCGCGGAGAAACGCGACGTCACCGAGCGTGGCGGACATCAACAGGAACTGGGCCTTCGGCAGCTCAAGCAGCGGCACCTGCCAGGCCCAGCCGCGGTCGGGGTCGCCGTAGAAGTGGAACTCGTCCATGACCACCAGACCGATATCGGCGCGCGAACCCTCACGTAGCGCGATGTTGGCCAGCACCTCCGCAGTGCAGGTGATGATCGGCGCCTCCGCATTGACCGCGGCGTCGCCGGTGAGCATGCCGACGTTGACGGCGCCGAACACATCACACAGCGCAAAGAATTTCTCGCTCACCAATGCCTTGATCGGCGCGGTGTAGTAGCTACGGCGTCCCGCTGCCAGCGCGGCGTACAACGCGCCGGTCGCCACCAGAGACTTGCCCGACCCGGTCGGCGTCGCCAAGATCACGTTCGCGCCGCTGACCAGTTCGATCAGCGCCTCTTCCTGCGCCGGGTAGAGCACGGTGCCGTTCGCCTCGGCCCAGGCCGCGAAGGACGCGAACAGCTCATCGGGGTCGGCGCCTCTCGCGCGCAGGGCGGACAGGTCGCTTGAATCATCGAGTAGGGCAGGGACGGTCATTTCGGGTACCAGCGTGCCTTAACGACCGCCGTTGTTCGCGGGGGGCCAGGACATACCGTGACTGTTCACCCGCGCCACCAGCCGGCTATTCGCAAGGGGTGATCGCGGTGAGCGGGTCCATGCGGTCGCCGATGAGGCCGTATCCGTGTGCGCCCGCGTAACCCATCAGGCGCAGCAGGTCTTCGGGCAGCGTTCGTGCGATTTCTAAAGGACAGGAAAGGTACTGGTTTTCCTCCTGCCGCACCCATCCGACCGCAGAGCCGAGATCCAGGGCTTTGCGCACACGCTGGGACGTGTTTTCTCCGCCGCCGTGATAGCGCCTTCCGGAGAAGATCATCACTGATCCGCGGGGCATCTCTGCCGCGACGGTGCGTGCTGCACGCAACGGTCAGCGAACTCCATCCGATGGTCTACAGCGGCGGTAGCTTCTTCGACGGCGCGGCTCTCAATCCGCTGACGTGATCGCCACCTGACCGGCGAAGTGTGCTGGGCAGTACGGCCGTTACGCCCGCTGGAGGTTCGGCGTGCGCGGGGCTAGGTGTTTGGACCACCCCGACGCACACAGTGCAGTGCTCACGAGTGCCAGCAGTGCCAGCGCCGTCAACATGATGGGGTAACTGACGTAGTGCCCGAGCGCCGCCAGCACGGCGGGCAGCAGGAATCCGATATACGCGAGCGAGTAGTAAACGCCGGTGAGGCCGGCGAGTTCGTCAGGTTCGGCGATGCGCTGGATCTCGAGCAGTCCTGAGACGACGGCGATTCCGTACGCGCTGCCGAGCAGCATCGCCACTGGCAGAGCGAGCACCGGCGAGCGCGTGAGCGCGGTCGCGATGGCGGCGAGCACGCCGAGGGCCATGAGCACCATCGAAACCACCACGGCGCGTGCGCTCGAGCGGTCGTCGAGGCGTCGCGCGACGGGTTGGACCATCACGCCACACGTCAGGGTGAGCACGGTGAGCCCTGCCGTGTAGAGCAAGGCCGAGGAGCCGAGTTCGTCGGCGACCAACGCAGGGACGATGGCGTAGGCGATGCCCGCCGATCCGAAGATCCACGGCGCCATCGGCACGACGACGTGGGTGAACCGGCGGTGGCCCGCCGCTGGGACCGCCAGGCTTCGAAGGACGCCTCGTGTGCTTGCCTCGATGCGGGTTTCGATAGTGCGCCGCAGCACACCCCACATCGCGGGCAGGCACAGCACGGCATGAATCAGATAGGTGAGCACGAGCGGCATGGGGGCGAATGCCGCGAGCAGCCCTGCGCACAGCGGGCCGACGCCGAAGCCGAGGGTAAGGCAGATCGACGAGCGCCTTGCGCCCGCCCCGGCTGACGGGTTGTCGAACGGCGGTTTGGACAGTTCGGTGATCCAGGCCGATCCGACGGCCGTCGCGATACCCACGGCCAATCCGCTGAGGAGCCTTCCCGCGAACAATGCGCTGAACCCCCACACGTCACCGACCGCGAGGACCACGCTGCCAAGCGCAGAGCTCGCCACGCCGACCCCCATCACGCCGCGTCGTCCGTGGCGGTCGGACACTGCCGAGGCCACCAACAGGCCCGGCACCAGTCCGACGACGTATGCGCCAAGTAGAACGTCGACGTTGACCTGTGTGTAGCCCATCTGCTGCGCGTAAGCGATCAACAGTGGAGTGAATTGATTTCCGCCCCAGCCGATGACGAAGACAGCCGCGGCGACGGACAGCCACGGTCTCACCCGGCGTGCGCGCTGAGTGATGGTCATCCCAGCACCACCCGATAGGTCGACTCCAGATGCGCGAGCAGTGCGGCCTCGAACTCGTCGTGATCGCGTCGGCCGATCGCTGCTGCGAGTTGGCGGTGCTCGTCGATCAGGAGCGCCAGTCGCGTCGAGTCTCCGCGTGCGGCATCGGCCATCATCCGGCGCTGACGATCGCTCAGCGAGCAGTAGAAGCGTCGGGCGATCGTGTTGCCCGCCACCTCGATGATGCGCCGGTGGAATGCATCGTCGGCCGCCACGAACTGCGGTTGGTCGCCGGCCGCTGCGCCCTGTCGTTGCGCATCCAGTAACTCGGTGAGGTTGGCGAACAGCTCGTCGATTCTGTCCGGGGCGCGGCAGAGCCGACGCACCGCGGCCGTCTCCAGCGCCAGCCGCATCTCGAGCAGGTCGGTCGCGTCCTGGGGTGAGACCGCAACGACGACCGCACCGCGCCGGGGCAGCAGTTCCAACAGGTCCTCTGCTGCCAGTCGAAGGAACGCCTCATGTACAGGGGTGCGGCTCACGCCCAGCCGTGCTGCCACCTCGACCTCGCTGAGCAGCTGTCCTCCGCGAGCCTCACCGGACAGGATCTCGTCCTTGGTCGCCTGGTACACGCGCTCGCTGTTGGACGCCTCTTTGGTCACCACATCCGGATACGTTACGACTTGCATGCAACCATGCATGCAAGCGGCCCCTAGGGAGACGCGGAGAACTGCGGCAGTTCGTTGGCCAATCGGGAGATCGTCGCAGCGGCGGCGCCGCCGAGTTCAGCGAACGGCTTGCGGGGAGCGCCGGCGGGGAACCCGAGGGCGTTGAGCGCCGCCTTGACGGCGGGGATGAATGGCGCGGACATGATGGCGTCCATCAGCGGATAGAGCTGTGCCCACTCGCGTCGCGCGCGGTTCAGGTCGCCCGCGACCAGGGCGCGGTGGATCGAAACCAGTTGAGCGGGCATGACATTGGCGGTTCCTGCCATCACGCCGGCTGCGCCCTCGGTGATCGCGGCGAGCAGCAGGCTGTCCCAGCCGACGAACGTCGAGATGACATCGCCGTGGCGGTGGATGAGCTGACCGGCCTGCGCCATGTCGGCGCTGGTGTCCTTGATGTAGCGGATGTTGTCGACCGCGCGAGCGAGCCGGCCGACTGTGTCGGGGTCGAGATTGACACCGGTCGCAACAGGCAGGTTGTACAACATGATCGGGACGTCGACTGCCCCCGCAACGGTCCGTAGGTACTCAACTGTTTCGTCGAGGCTGAGGGGCTCGTAGTACGGCGCAACCACCATCAGGACCGACGCTCCGGCAGCCTCGGCGTGACGGGAGAGCTCGACCGCCTCGGCGGTGCTCACTGCACCGGTTTGTGCGACCACGGGGACGCGGTTGGCGGTCTGATCGATTACGGTTTCGACGACGAATCGGCGTTCCGCACCGCTCATCGCGGCGAATTCCCCGGTGGACCCGCACGCGACGACGCCGTCGACGCCGCCGTCGATACTGCGGTCGACCAGTCGGCGCAGTGCGTCTTCGTCGATCTGGCCGTCAGGGCTGAATGGTGTTGCGAGAGCGGTCAGTACACCGCTGAGAGGTGTGGACATGGTGTTCTTCTCCGTCGGTAGTAGTCGGTAGTAGTCGGTAGTAGTCGGTAGTAGTCGGTAGTAGTCGAGGTCAGTTGAGCGGCAACGCCGGTGTCAGCGCAGTCGCTGGAGAACACTGGCGCTCGGTGGCAAGCAGACTTTGCACTTCCTGCGCGGCAGTCAGTCCCGTGCCGATCGCAGTCTCGGTGTACAAGGTGCCGAGGTAGTCGCCGGCGAGGAAGACGCGACCGCCGCGACGAGTCAGTGTGGGCTGCAGCTTCCCGCGGCCCGGGAAGCAGTACGGCGCCCCCGTGGGCCAGCGCTGGACTTGCGCCTCGACGACCTTCTCCGCGAACCGCGGCAGGACCTGGTCGAGGTCGCGGAGATACGTTTCGCGGATCTGATCGTCGTCGAGCTCGAGAAGTTTGCGCGCCAGGCTCGCGGGGGAGAAGGTCATGATGCTGCTACCGGGCTGCCGCTCCTGCTCATAGCCGCGAACGATGTTCGACATATTCAGCAGCACGTTGAATGACCGCTTGGGAGTGGCGATCGCGTAGGCGTCATCCCATACCTGGCGCTCGGTTTCGTTCGTCAGGAACGCCGCGGCGACGTACGGGCCGTAGACGATCTTGGACAGCGCGTCCCGCACATCGCGATCGAGATCAACGGCGACTCGGTGGCTCACCGTCGCAGGCGTGGCGAGCACGACGCAGCGCGCCTCGATTTCCTTCTCCGATCCGTCCTGGCGATAGCGGACCACGACCGAATTCTTCTTGTGCACGATCTCGTCCACCGTCGAATTCAGTTGCACGCGATTGGCCAAGTGCTGCGGCGATGCTCTCGGTCAGGGTGGACGGCCCGCCGACGATGCTCTGGCTGAGCCCGGCGCCGATGTTCCACACCAGGCTGAAATAGCCCACCCCGGCCCCGGCGGAGATCTCGTCGAGATCGGCAGACGAACGGGTCACGGTCGGTTTGAAAAGAGCCTCGACATCCTCAGGGAGGTCTCCGATGTAGTCGGCAAACGATCGGTCGTTCATGAAGTTGTAGACCCGCTGCTGACGGGAGGCCTCGTCCTCGCCGGGGCGAAGTCCGACGATCCTGGCGTACTTGGCGACGGCCAGCGACACCTTGGCGCCGGTCTTCATGATTCCGATGCGCGACGACCACGACATCGGGACTCGGAAGGGATAGCTCTCGATCCTGCCCTTGAGCAGCAGTTTGCCGTTCATGGACAGGCCGGACAGGGAGCCGGGCACCGCGACCGAGTTGACGCCGGTGTCGTTAAGCAGCCACGCCGTCGACGAGTTGCCACCGGCATAGACGTGGCCACCCCAGTTCATGAAGTACGGTCCACGGCGTTCGGAACGCACACGCCCGCCCACTCGTGTTTCCGATTCGAGGAGCACGGTGTCCCAGTGGCGAAGCCGCCACCCAGCCGCCAAACCGGCAATACCGCCGCCGACGATCACGACGTCCTTCATCGGGCGGCCCTCCTGTTGTTGTCAAAAACGTTGATAGAAGTGTTGTTTCGCGCTTGGGTGCAACGGCCTCGAGGAGCATTGCTCCACCGCAGTCTAGGATGTGATTACAGATCACACAAGCCCCGATGGTTGCGCCGCTCAAACGGAACCCACGTGACGACGCGCGCGGAAACCGGGATCGCGGGTTGTGCCACGTAAAATGTGATCTGTGGTCATCTCTCGCCGTGCTGAGCCGACACTCCTGACCGATGAGGTCTACGCGATGATCCACGAAGCGATCATGAGCGGTGACCTACCTGCCGGTTCTCGCCTGAAAGTGCGGGATCTCGCCGCGCAAGTCGGCACCAGCGTCCTTCCGGTTCGTGAAGCGATCCGTCGCCTCGAAGAGGCGGGGTTGGCCGAGCGCTCACCGCACAAGGGTGCCGTCGTCAAGGGCCTGACGCTCGAAGAGTTGGTGCACGTCTACGACGTACGGCGGTTGCTCGAAGTGGAGGCGGCGCGCAGCGGCGCCGAATTCATCAGCCCGCAGGACTGCGACAAGATGCAGGCCGAATATGACGCGATGCGCGCCGCAGTCACGGAGGGACGTGTTGTCGCCTGCCTCGATCATGACGAGGCCCTTCTGACCATCTTGTACAAGGCCTCGGGCAATCCAATCCTGATGGAATTGATTCGGACGCTGTGGAACCGCTGCCGTGCCTACAAGATCGTCGGAGCTCAGGGCAGCATCGAATCGGGCGAAGACGAACCGCTGTGGAGATACCAACTCGATCTCGTCGCCGCCGCGCGCAAGAACGACACCGCCGCGGCGGCTGCAGTCAATGACGCTTCCCTCGTTGACGCGACTGATCGCATCAAGGAGCGCCTGGCTGAACAGGCAGACGCCGCGGAGGCGTAGGGATTCTCGCCTCTCTCGCGCGGTGAGGTCGATGGCCGGGCGTGCCGGTCGAAGCCCTCGTTCGCCTCATGGCTTGAGCAGAATGTGCTGCTAGATGGCCGTGGCGATCGGCCGGCCTGGCGTCCACCTCGGCGTTGACGCGCAACATGAACGTGCTTGAAATAGACAGATCACAAATCTCATCTTGACTGTAATCTGTGATCACATCTATAGTGGTCGCTATCACACCAAACGCGGCATGTGGTCGAGGCCACCAATCGAGTGACCTCGCCCCGACAAGAACCGCCACCTGACGGCGATCAATTCGTCCAAACACCGATACCGCAAAGCGAAGACGTAATCCCCGAGGGAAGGACCAGGTCCATGACCATTGCTCATCCGCTCGATGACGCCCCGTTGTCGAGGTTCCACAAGAAACTCGCGCTATACGCCTCCGGGGGGCCATTCCTCGACGGCTACGTGCTGTCCATCATCGGTGTGGCCCTGGTACAGATCAGTCCCCTGTTCAATATGTCTTCGGCCGAGGAAGGGCTGGTGGGCGCTTCGGCGTTGGTCGGCATCTTCCTGGGCGCCTTCCTGGGTGGCTGGCTCACCGACAAGTTCGGCCGCCAGGTGCTGTTCACGATTGACCTGGCCGCCATCATCCTGTGCTCGATCGCCCAGTTCTTCGTCGGCGACGTCTTCTGGCTGATCATCCTGCGACTGCTGATCGGCATGGCCGTCGGCGCCGACTACCCGATCGCCACCTCGCTGCTGGCTGAGTTCTCCCCCCGCAAGTGGCGCGGGCCGCTGCTCGGCGCCTTCGTCGCCATGTGGTTCGTCGGTGCCGCAGCCGCCTACTTCGTTGGTGAGATCCTTCACCACGTCGATCCGACCAATGGTTGGCGTTGGATGCTGGCCAGCGCGGCTGTGCCGGCCATCATCATCGTGCTGGCCCGGTTGGGCACCCCCGAATCACCGCGCTGGCTGCTCAAGAAGGGGCGCGTCGACGAGGCAAACGAGGTGCTGCGCAAGGTGTTCGGCGCAGGAGTCTCGGTGGACGACATGCCAGAAGAGGTCAACGAGAACCTGCGCGTCAGCGCCTTGATCAAGGCCGGCTACGGCAAGCGGATGGCCTTCATCACCATCTTCTGGACCTGCTCGATCGTGCCGCTGTTCGCCGTCTACGCATTCGGCCCGAAGATCCTGGGAGCACTCGGACTGACCGGCGCGATGGCCAACTACGGCTCGGCCTTCATCACCGTGATGTTCCTCGTCGGCTGCATCGTCGGACTGTTCCTGGTCGACCGGATCGGTCGCAGGCCGCTGATCATCCACAGCTTCGTGTGGGGCGGCGTGGCACTGCTGTTGTTGGGCATTTTCCCCGACGCTAACGCCTGGATCGTGTTGGCACTGTTCGCCGGTTACGCGGTGGTCATCGGTGGTACCCAGATCCTGCAATGGATCTACCCGAATGAGTTGTTCCCCACCGAGATCCGAGGATCCGCCGTCGGACTGGCGTCATCGCTGAGCCGGATCGGCGCCGCCATCGGCACGTACCTGGTGCCCGTCTCCCTGGCGCACCTCGGTACCGGGGGCACCATGATCGTCGGCGCCGTCGTCACCTTCGCCGGTGCGGTCGTGTCGGTCATGTGGGCACCGGAAACCCGTGGGCTCACCCTCGGTGAGTGCGCTGCGATGAGCCCCAAGTCCAAGGTGAGCGCGTAGTGACCAGCGCACCTAACCTGCTCTGCCAGAAAGGCATACTTCGATGACCCAGACCGTCCAGTCCCCGCTCACACAGGTGCGGCGAGGCGATGGTACTCCGCTGGTCCGCGCGGCGGACCTGCCGCCGCGCGGCCACTTCATCGCCAACGAGTTCGTCGCGGACGCAGGTGGTGAATTGCTCGACATCGTCAACCCAGCCGATGAGTCGGTGATCACTCAGGTGCTGGTCGGCACCGCAGACGATGTCGACCGGGCCGTCGAGTCCGCAATCGCCGCCAAAAGCACATGGGCACAGCTGGTTCCGAAAGAACGAGCCGAGATCCTGCACCGGATCGCCGACCGTGTCGCCGAGCATTCCGATCTGCTCGCGCGGCTGGAGGCGGCCAACACCGGTAAGCCCTTGACGGTGGCCCGCGACGACATCGCCCAGACCATCGACACGTTCCGGTTCATGGCCGGCGCCGCCCGGTCGATCACCTCGCAGGCCGCCGGCGACTACGCCGAGGGCCACCTGTCGGTGATCGTACGCGAGCCACTGGGCGCCATCGGGGTCGTCACTCCGTGGAACTATCCATTGCTCATGGCCGCTTGGAAGATCGCTCCGATCCTTGCCGCCGGCAATGTGCTGGTGCTCAAACCGTCGGAACAGACTCCGCTGACCACGCTGAAGTTCGCCGAACTCGTCGCCGACCTGTTGCCCGCCGGGGTGTTCAACGTCGTCACCGGCTTCGGTCAGGTGGTCGGTGACCGGCTCTCGGCGCACCCGCAGCTCGACATGATCGCTCTCACCGGGTCGGTGAACAGCGGTAAGGCAGTGGCCCGCAACGCTTCTGCGACACTCAAGCGGGTTCACCTCGAGCTCGGCGGGAAGGCCCCGGTTATCGTGTTCGACGACGCCGATCTGGCTGCCGCGGCGAATACGCTACGCACCGCCGGGTATTGGAACTCCGGGCAAGAATGCGGGGCCGGTTGTCGGGTGCTGGTACACGAATCGGTCGCCGCGGAATTCACCGATCACCTTGTCGCCGAGGTCGGCTCGCTGATCGTGGGCGAACCCGGCGCCGGTGACGACGTCGAGATCGGACCGCTTATTTCCAAGGCGCACTTCGACCGCGTCTGTGGCTTCCTCGACCGTGCCCGCGCCGAGGGTGCCCGCGCAGTGCTGGGCGGCTCTGCGGTACCCGGAGCCGGGTACTTCGTCGCGCCTACGGTACTCACCGACGTGCCCGCCGGCGCCGAGTGCGGCCGGGAGGAGATCTTCGGTCCCGTCGTCACCATCGAAACCTTCACCGACGAGGCCGAAGCCATCGAGCGAGCCAACGCAGTCCCTTACGGCCTGGCCGCATCGGTGTGGACCGAGAATGCCCGGCGCGGCCACGACGTCCCGGCTCGGCTCGACTTCGGCACCGTATGGGTCAACGCGCATTTGGTGTTGGCTAGCGAAGTGCCGTGGGGCGGGTTCAAGGGCTCCGGATATGGACGCGACCTATCCATCTACGCCCTCGATGACTACTCCCGGACGAAGCACGTCATGCACAACCACACCCGTTGACTGAACCGAGGAGATTTGCTGAATGGGCATCGTGAAGAACAACGAGCGTGAGTTCAAGCTGGGCATGCATTCCTACACGCTCCATCTGAATGGATGTGGCGAGAGTTGGGGATTCGAGCAGGACTACGCCTTCGAAAAGACAATAGATCTACCCAAGATGATGGACCTTGCGGTGGAGTGGGGTTTGGACGTATTGCACATCACCCTCGTTGATCTCGACAACGACACCAGCGCAGAACATCTCGCCGCGGTCAACACTGCCGCAGGCGATCGTGGTCTCGAACTCGAATTGAACGTCTCGATCGACGCACCGTGTGATCCCCGCGTGAATGCGTCGGTCGAAGAGGCCCTGCACATCGGCCACGCTATCGGTACACAGCTGGTGAAGTTCAGCTTGGACATCAAGCGTCCAAAGCCTATCTACGGCTCCTGCATGCATCCTGATGTCGTTGTCCAGCTTGCCGATCGCGTCAACGAGTTCAAGAAGAACATTCCGATCATCGATCGCTATGGCATGAAGATCGCCCTCGAGAACCACTGCGATCTGTTCGCCGACGAGGTCATCTGGCTCGTCGAGCAGTTACATCACCCGCTGATCGGCGCATGCCTCGACACCATGAACTCGCTTGTGCTGATGGAGGGCATCGAGGAATGCGTGAAGAAGATGGCTCCGTACGCGTACTCCTGTCACTTCTGCGACATCAACATTGTCGTTGACGCGGACGGCACCCATTCCCTTGGTACGGCAATCGGGCAGGGTGATATCGATTGCGTGAAGATCATGCAGGAGCTGCGTGCGAACGCACCCGAAGCCCTGGACACGATCGTCTTCGAGGTCGAGAAGCCGTTGAACGGCAGCTCGATTGAGGAGGGGCGTGAACTCGAACTGCAGGCCGCCCAGGAAAGCATCAAGTACATGCGGAGCGTGCTGAACGTCGGCCTGAAGCGGTAGCATCACAGCGGGCACAGATCGAAAACGCTGTCATGAAAGTCGATCTCCGCGTCGAGCATGCCGTTGAACCAACTGCGCAACTGCGCGTCCGTTATGTCAGGCGGTAGCGCGTCGACGGCGGAGGCCAGCGTACGCACGCCGGAGTGGAACGGTTCGGCAGCGTGCAACGCCACCCATTCGGCGATGAGACCGTGGGGGACAAGCCCCGCGCCGTGTGCCTCGGTGCACCACCGGTAGTAAAGGGTTTCGGCGGCGAAGAGGACGGTCATCACAGCGGGGTACCCACCCGCTCGGGCGACGTCCAACGCGTATCCGCTGAGTCGTTCGGAGTGGGCGAGTTGTTGGTCTGACATGTCGGCGCTGGCGGGCCAGGCGGTGCGCGCTAAACGGAAGTAGTCGGTCTGCTCGCCGACGAGTGCCTGCACCGCCCGGGCGTTGTCGAGCACCGCACTCCAGGATGGTGCGTCCCACACCGCGAGGCCGTGCAGTCGGGTCGCCGTGCGCACGAAGGACTCCTCGATGAGTAGATAGTTGGCGAACTGCACGTCCCCGATGGTGCCGTCGGAAACTTCGCGGACGAACCGCATACGAGACGCGGCTGCCAGAGAGTCGTCGGCCAGCAGGTCAGCCGAGCGACTCACTGCGCGAGCCATTCGATCAGGCCACCGAAAATCTGTGCGTAGCCAGGCCATTGTTCGCAGAAGGCCTCCGGCGCCCAGTGCGGTGAGCAGTCGGAGGTGAAGACGGCGCTGCGGCCCCTGCCGAATTGAGATACGGCGACCAGCGGGTCGTCGCCAAGTGTTGCGAGGACTGAGGCATCCTGGCGAGCGACAACCCGATTGTGTCCCAACAAGATAGGCCACTCGACGCCGACACCTCCCAATGCGGGATGGTCAGGACCGCGCACCTCGGCCCGAAGTCCCGCGGGATGTTCCACGCGGTCGTCCTCGGGGAGCAACTCCACCGGCAGCACGTCGTGCAGCGCGGTGTTGCGATAGGCGGCCTTGCCCTCGAAACCGGTGAACGACAAGTAACCCCCCACCATCAGCAGTCCGCCACCCGCTTCGACCCACTCACGCAGCGCGCCGAGCCGGTCGCTGCCTGGCTGCGCCTGCTCAAACACCGTGGGGGATAGCAGGATCGAATTGGCGCCGATGTCGGAGAGCACGACGACGTCGAAGGCCGACAAGGCATCTGCGTCGGACGGAAACTGTGCGGGAACCAGATGAGCTGGCAGGTGAGTCACCTCGTGGCCACGGCCCGTCAATGCGCGCCGTAGCGGCTCGACGCCTTCGGTGTAGGCGCTGGTAGTGAACGAATCCATACCCTTGACGTGGATCGAGTGGGTCATCCAGCTCTCGCCGGCGATAAGCACGCTGCTCACTTAAGCTCCTTTCGCGGCGGCTTCGAACAATCGGGCCGGGTTGTCGGTGAGTAGGCCGTTAACGGCCTCGGCGGGGACTCCGTGGTCGCGGAGACGTCTGGCGAACAGCGTTGGCACGTAGCAAAAGCCGTTGCCGCCGTAAGCGGTCAGCATCGATTTGAGGAACACGTCATGCGACAGCAAGAGCTGCGCGCCGTGTCCGCTGCGGGTCAGGCCGGCGATGGCTTGCGCGGTGCTGTCGGGCGGGGGCGAGGTGCCTTCACCGGGGTAGGTGAAGGGCATGCCGATCATGTCGAACTCCAGCCACACTCCGCGGTCCGCCACGGCGCGCTGATAGTCGTCGTCGGCACCCGATGGATCCATGTGGCACAGCACCACCGCTGCCGGCGCGACACCGTAGTCGCCGAGCACGATGTCGAGCACCTCGTGCGCTCGCCGCTGCCAACCAGGCAGGTGCACAAACAGCGGTACGCCCGTTTCCCGCTGCGCTCGTGCGGCAGCGCGCAGCGTCTTGTGTTCCGCAGCAGTGAATTCGGGAGAGACACCGACCTCGCCAATCACACCGGGCCGGATGCCGTCGGCGTCGAATTCGGCGATCAGTTCGGCGGCCAACTGCGCTTCATCCGATGCCGATACGTCAGGCAAATGGAACCGTTCCAGGTACCAGCCCGATCCCATGACAATCTGCAAGCCGGTCCGCTCGGCGAAGCTGCGCAGCGCCTGCGGATCACGCCCGATGCCGGGGGGAGTGAGGTCGATGATCGTGCGCCCGCCATGGGCGGCGAACGCCGTCAAATCGGCGAGAACGGACGTGGAATCATCGAGCACACAGTGGTCCAGGCAGGCGTACGGCTCATCTCGAAGGAGCCACGCCAGTGCGGGAGCGGTCTTGGCTTCGCGCATCCAATCGAACTGCGGATCATGGGGCGCCCGGACCGCGCCGCGGATGTCGTTGGCCAGATGCTCGTGCGGCAGCGTGAGTCCGAGTTCGACCGCCGCGACCGGACCGGTGACCGTATTGACAACCGTCACCGGCGCACCAGGTGGGAGTACAACTCGGCGAACGAATGGCCGCGCATATTGACCCAGATCGCGGCGATGAGCACGAGGCCGGTGACGATCGGCGTGAGGAATGGACTTACGCCGAGCAGGGTGAGGCCGTTCGCGATCACCCCGGTGATCACCGCGCCGATCGCCGTGCCGACCATCGTGCCGCGGCCGCCGAAGAGGTTGGTCCCGCCGAGCACCACCGCGGCGATGACGGTGAGTTCGAAACCCTGACCAGAATTCGACGAACCCGAACCCAGCCGGGCGGCGGTCAGGATACCGGCGGCGCCGGCTGCCAAACCGGCCATTGCCAGCGTGATCATTTTGATCCGCGCTGTCCGGACCCCTGCTCGCCGGACGGATTCTTCTTGTGAGCCAATGCCGTTTACGTAGTTGCCGAACGGCGTTTTGGCGAGCAGCAGTCCACCCGCGATCACCGTGATGAGCGCGATCCATGCCAGCAGTGAGAAGCCGAGGAACTTCATCGAGCCCAGTTTGGCGACGCCCAGTCGCGCGTCGATCGGAACGGAGAACCCCTGTGTCCACAACTGGGCAAGGCCCCGGATCACCGACAGCGTCGCGAGTGTGACGATGAACGGTGGGATCCGCTGGTAGGCGGCCAGCCATCCGTTGATGACGCCCCACCCGAGGCCGGCCAACAGCCCGATCGCGATCACAACCGAGGAGTCCAAACCCTTCTGCAGTAGTTCCGCCGTGCACGCCGCGACGAACGCCAGGATCGACCCCACCGAAAGGTCAATCTGTCCGGTGGTGATGACGAATGTCATTGCGACCGCGACGATCAAGGTGATGGCCACCTGGGTGGCAAGGTTGGAGATGTTGTCGAAGCTGAGGAAATTCGGTGATGCAATGGCGAACGCGACGAACAGCACGACCGTCACGCCGAACATCGCCACCGTGGCCTTGTTAGCGCGTTGCCACAACGACGGGCTCTCCGTGCGAACCTCCCGGACCGGAGTCGCTGCGGTCATGCCACGCCCTCCTCGACGTTCGATCGTGTGATCATCGCGACCAGCGTTTCGATGTCCAGCTTGGAAATCGGTTCGTCCTCGACGCTGCGGCCTTCGTACATCACGGAGATCCGGTCACACACCTCGAAGAGGTCCTGCAGTCGATGGGTGATCAGGATGACCCCGACCCCACGGCTTGCGACATTGGTGATGATTTTCAGCACCTGACGCACCTCGGCCACCGCGAGCGCGGCTGTCGGCTCGTCGAGGATGAGCACGGCCGGATCGAAGGACACCGCCCTGGCGATGGCTACCGCCTGGCGCTGTCCGCCCGAAAGCTCGCCGATCTCTTGGTATGTGGACTTCACACGCACATGCAGGGTGGACAGTGTTTCGGCGGCTTTCCGGTGCATCGCCTTGCGGTCGAGGAACGGCCCGCGCTTCGGCTCGCGCCCGAGGAACAGGTTGCTGGCGACGTTGAGCGTGTCGCACAGCGCCAGATCCTGATACACGATGCCGATGCGCTCGCGCTGAGCGTCGGCGGGACTGGTGAAATGAACTGTCTTACCGTGGATTTTGACTTCACCCGAGTCGTGCTGCAGGGCTCCGGCAAGGATCTTCATCAGCGTCGACTTGCCGGCTCCGTTGTCACCGACGAGGCCAAGCACCTCGCCGACATGCAACGTGAGGTCAACTCCGTTCAGTGAGCGAACCGCGCCGAAAGACTTCGTGATGCCGCGCAGCGACACCAGTTCCTCGCCTCTCATGACAACTCACTTCTGTAGGTAGTACTGGTAATCCGCCACGTTGTCCGGGGTGACGATCTGGATCGGCACCGGTACGTTTTTGGGCGCCTGGCGCCCGCACACCAGATCAATCGCGGCGTTCATCGACTCGTATCCAAATTCAAAACTGTTCTGCTGCACCACCGCAACTATCCAACCGGCACGCAGCCCGTCGAGGGCCTGTTGGGAGAGATCCCATCCGACGACCTTGATGTTGTCGGTCCGCTGCTGGCTGGCGACCGCCGCGGCCAGACCGATCAGCGCGGGTTCTCCTGTGGCATAGACATAAGGCAGGTTCGGACTGCCGGTGAGTAGATTCTCGGCGGCTGTCTGGGCATTCTCCTGGATGTTGCGTCCGTCGACGATCGTGCCGACCGTCATGCCCTTGGCGGTGACCTCGTCGGCGAAGGCCTTCTGCCGCTCGTTCTGGATCGTGCTGTTGAGCGCACCGACGATGCCGACCTCGCCCTTGCCGCCGGATATCTCGACCAGCTTGTCCGCGATCTGTTTTCCGCCGTCGGCGTTGTCCACACCGACCTGGGTGGCTACCGCCGGATCGGTGACGATCGCGTCGACCGCCACCACCTTGACTCCCGCCGCCTGGGCACGCTGTATCGCGGGTTTGATGCCTTCGGTGTCGACCGCGTCGACGATGATCGCGTGATAACCATTGGCGACCAGGTCGTCGATGGCGTTGGACTGTGTGGTCGAATCGTCGTTCCCGTTGACGATCTGGGTCTCTACTCCCGCTTCCTTCGCAATCCGCTCCGCACCGGAGTTCACCTGGTTGAAGAACAGGGCCTGCAGATTGATGGGCACAATGCCGATCTTGGGTGCGCCGCCGTTGACGTCGCAGGATTGCGCGACCTTGGCCGGCGGTGGCGGGCCTGCCTGCTCTGCGGTGCTCTCCGCGGACTGCTGTTCACGCACTCCGGAGTCGCAGGCTGTCGACGTGAATGCGAGGGCGCACGTTATCAGGGCTATCAGTTTCAGGCGCATGTCGTCTCCTCTTCTGATGTCGGAAATCGGCGGAGCATGCCGAGCACATCGGACCGGCGTGGCATGCCGGCCCTCGCGCCGGGCCGAGTGCAAGACAGGCCCGCGGCGATGCCGGCAAAGGTCGCCGCGGCGAGGGGGCCTGCGCCCCGGTCGAGTTCGGCGCAGTATGTGCCGGCGAAGCAATCGCCTGCGCCCGTCACATCGATCACTGTGACGTCGAGCGCGGGCTGGTGATGCGTCTTACCCGCGGGGGTGTGTAGCCACCAGCCGAGCGCTCCGCCGGTGACGACGAAATGGATGTCGTACCGCGCGGCGAGCGTGGTGTGGTCGGCGGTGCCGAACAGCCGGTCTGCCTGTCCCTTGCCGAGGATCACGTGGTCGGCGATACCGAGGGCGCGTTCTCCCGCGACGGGGTCTTCGCACCCGTCGAGATCGACTATCAAGCGGACATAGGTGTCGGCCAACGCGTCGGCGGCCGCCGGAAATCGGTAGCCGTCGAGATAGAGCAGACCATCAACGGCATTGGTAGCCGACGCGATTTGGCGAATATGAGCAGGGGTGATCGCGTCGTCCTGGCTGATGATGGCCCGTTCGCCGTCGGGAGTCACCAGGACGATCGCCGTCGTGAGCATTCCAGTTCGGGCAGTCCACGACGTGTCCACGCCCTCTGCGGCGAGGGCGTCGAGGAAGGCGTCGCTTGCCGCATCGGACCCCACCACCCCCGCGAATCTGGCTTCGCCGCCCACTCGTGTCGCCGCGACTGCGGCGTTGGCCGCCATCCCGCCGTCGCGGTGGTCGACAGATGTGGCCTGCACGCGCGCCCCGGTCCCGGGCAAGACCGGCACGCTCACCGTCAGGTCGGCGTTGGCGTAGCCGCAGAACGTGATCATGGCGCTGGCGCTCCGGCTGTCGCAGCGGCCGCGGTGAGTCGACGTACCTTCTCCGGGTCCACCCGGCCCCACCAGCGGCCGTTGTCTTTGACCGATGACGCGACGATGACGCCGTCACAGGCAGGCAGCAACTCCCCGATGTTGTCAGCGGTGATGCCCGACCCGATCACCACCGGCAATGTGGTGCTGGCCTTGATGCCTTCGATTTCATCGAGGGCGGCGGCGTCACCGGTGCGCGAGCCGGTGGCGATGAGAACGTCGGCGTCGAAGAATTCGGCGTCCTGGGTCTGCTCGGCCAGGGTGCGGTCCGCGACGATCGCGTGCGCGCCGTGCTTTACGTGGACATCGGCGAAGACCTTGATCGGATGTGCGCCGATCCGGCTGCGGTAGCGGGATGCGTGTGCAGCCTGGCCCTCGATGATGCCCTCGTTGGCGACATACGCATTGG
This sequence comes from uncultured Actinomycetota bacterium, assembly GCA_963848855.1. Taxonomy (GTDB): domain Bacteria; phylum Actinomycetota; class Actinomycetes; order Mycobacteriales; family Mycobacteriaceae; genus Mycobacterium. The sequence continues at coordinate 437,225 of CAWKFL010000012.1, read as the reverse complement.
CCCACTGGTTCACCCGCACAAAACCCGCACCGCCGGCCCAGGCGGCCGCGATCGAGCATTCGGCAGCGTTGGACAGCACGCTGACTCCGAGGGGTGCGGCGGTGCTGTCGCGAACCCGTTGGGTGACGACCGCCATAGCCGCCGCTGTCTCGTAACCGTGTTCGCCGGGCTTGAGGAAAGGAATGTCCCAGTGGTTTTCCATGATCACTGCATGGCAACCGCCGCCGAGGTAGCTCGAGGCCTCCTCGATGGCGAATGCCGAGATCTCATCCAGCGGCGCGCCCCGGTAGTGAGGGCTTCCTGGTAATGCCGGTAGGTGCACTACGCCGACGACCACCTTTTCCGCGCCGAACAGCTCGACGACGGCGTTGTGCTTGGTCGGAAATACACCCAATGTCACAGCTCGGCTCCGATGTAATCGATTACACGTACCATCAGGTACCGTAGGTATGCTCGCTGCCGGTAGTCAAGACATATGCTTCACGAAATGCAGATTTAACGTCTCGAAAAGGGTCCGGGGCGCCGGATACTGAGGTAAACGATTGCATCGAGTCACTATCGCGGAGGTAGCGAAGCGGGCCGGCGTGTCCACCGCGACGGTCTCGCGTGCGTTATCCGGCGGTCGGCCGGTCTCGCCGGAGGTGAGCCAGCGGGTACGCAGGGCGGCGGCCGACCTCGGCTACTCGATCAACCCCATCGCGCGGGCGCTTCGCAACAGTCGTACAGACACGGTCGGCATGGTGGTTCCGAGCATCTCGAACCCGTTCTTCACGTCACTGGTCGAGAGCGTCGAACACGCCCTCGGCCGCACCGGCAAGCAACTGTTCTTATGCGATGCGCAGTCTGATCCGGTGGTCGAGGCGAAGCGCCTGGCATCGCTGGTCTCGCGCAACGTAGACGGCATCATGATCAGCCCGACGCACGGCGCCGAGAGCGCGGCCGCGGTCTTGGAAACCGCGCGCCTTCGGCCGCTCGTGCAGCTGGACCGGTTCGTGGCAGGGACCAGTACGGATTGGGTCGGGGTGGACGACATCGCCGCCATGAGACTGGTCCTTGATCATCTGCGGGACACCGGCGCACAGTCAGTTGCGTTTGTCGGGTCACTGCTCACGAACTCTTCAACCGAGCAGCGTCTCGCCGGATTTCGCCGCCGCAGTGAGGAACTCGGCATGACGATCGCCGTCGACGCCGTTCTCCTGGGGGACTACAGCATCGAATGGGGCGAGGAGGCGGCGTTGCGTCTTATCAGTTCTGGGCATCTGCCTGACGCGGTGGTGTGCGGCGACGATCTCATCGCCCTTGGCGTCACTCGCAGTTGTCGTTCTCGAGGCGTGCGAGTTCCAGATGATGTGCAGGTGACGGGATTCGACAACATCGAGTTCGCGCGGTTGAGCGACCCGCCGCTGACGACGGTGGACCAACCGCGCAAACGCATCGCGGCCGAGGCGGTCCGCTTGTTGGCGGCCGCCAGTGACGCCGATGCGTCTCATCACCAGACGAGCGCGCACATCGCGCTGATGCCCGAGCTCGTTGTCCGGCAGAGCACCAAGTCCACTCAGGTGCAGCCAGCTAGCCGGTGATCTCGAGACCCAGTCCAGAAGTGCGCTCGGTTGTAGTCCGCATTGCCGAGACGGCGGTACGCAAAATGGCGGCGGCAAGGACGGTTGCGCGGAGCAGCCCGAAGGCTCGTCGAGTTCTGCGCCAGGGTCGTTGTCAGCCCACGCTCACAGCCGTGGTGCAGAAGTCGTCGTCACCCCCTGCGCGCATGAGCGCGTGGTGAGGTGCCTCTCATATGCATGTGTTTGGTAGGCCTGCCTCGTAATAGGTACTGGGTCGCAATCTGAGGATCACGAGGATTTCAATGAACGAGACAGCCGCATCGGTGGGCCGACTCTGGCGCTACCCCGTCAAATCCATGCAGGGTGAAGAGGTCGAGCAGGTCCTGCTCGGCCCAGGCGGCGTCGTTGGCGACCGGGCATACGGATTCGTCGACGTCGAGACGGGCCGGCTGGCCAGTGCCAAGCGGCCCAACCGATTCGGCGCCCTGCTCGACTGCCACGCCCGCTTCGTGACCTCACCTGCTTTCGAGGGTCCGCTGCCCGCCATCGAGGTCGCATTTCCCGATGGGTCGGTAGTTCGGGCTGACAGCAACGATGGCTTCGAGTTGACGCGCCGCGCATCGGAACTGTTCGGCAGGGAGGTCCGAATCATCTCGACAGCACTGGACGGTGCAGTGTTCGACCAATTGTGGCCCGACATCGAGGGGCTCGCGCCAGACGCGTTCGTCGACGCGCTGGAGAGCGAGCCCGGTGACAGTCCGGGTGATCGCGTGGTCCAGATGCCAGCCGCGATGGCCGCCCAGGGCACCATGCTTGATCTCGCCTCCCTGCATGTTCTCGGCACCGGCACGCTGAGCCGGCTCGAAAGCGAATACCCCTCCGGCGAATGGGATCCACGCCGGCTGCGGCCCAATATGCTCATCGAAAACGGCGATGAGCCGTCCGATGGGGACGACTGGTTGGGGTGTGATCTGCACATCGGCGCCGAAGTCGTGATTCACGTCGTCGGGCCGACCCCACGCTGCGTCACGACAACGCTCGCCCAACCTGGGCTACGGCGAGATTCGGCGGTGCTGAAGGCGATCGCCAGTGTCGGCTCGAAACGGCTCGGCTCTGTCGGCAAATTCGCTTGTGCCGGTTCGTATGCCGAGGTGGTCACGCCCGGTGCGGTGCGCCGTGGTGATCAGATACGGTTCGAGCGAGTTGAGCCCCGGCAAGGCGCGCTCGCCGCCGCACTCGACACGCTGGCCGTCACGTTTGCCGGCGGCCACTACACGTGGTGACGAAGGCCGTCGAGGATGACGTTCAGTAGGTGATCAGCCCTTGTGTCCCATTCGGATTCATCGAGCCGGGTGAGGCAGCCGAGCAACAAGATGACGTCGCGCGTATCAGCGTCGCCTCGAATCTGCCCTTCGGCCTTGCCTGCGTCCAGCATCATGGCAATGGCGTCGCCGATACGGCTTTCACTGGTGCCGGCCAAATCTGTTCGGACCAGCGATGTGACCGCGGTAAACACACCGCGCTTTACCTTCGCGTATTTAGCGACTTCGCGAAACCATCGCGCCAATGCCTCCGCAGGAGGGTACTGAGCCAACAGCCTCGGTGCGGCTGTCACTAACGCGTCGACGTCAGCACGGTAGACCTCGGCAAGGAGAGCTTCTCGGCTCTCGAAGTGGCGATAGAGGGTGCCTTGGCCGACACCGGCCGCCTTGGCAATCTCGTTCAATTTGAAGTCATTCGTCGCGACGAGGTGGTTGCGCGCGGCTTCGATGATGCGCGCCCGGTTCTGTTCGGCATCGGCGCGACGTCGCGGACTCGTCAAAGGGTGAACCTCCGCCGCTGGCTAAACGGACACATGTCCGCTACTGTCGGGTGGTAAGCGGACACGTATCCACTTTAGTCGAATCGGGAGCTACAACGATGTCAGCCACCTCGCCCAATGTCGTCGCTATTACCGGGGCCAGCAGCGGAATCGGCGAGGCAACGGCTCGCCTGCTCACCCAGCGGGGCGCCTCTGTCGTCCTCGGCGCCCGCCGCACCGAGCAACTCGAGCAACTCGCGCGCGATATTCGTGAAGCGGGAGGTTCGGCCGTCGTCTGCGGTGTTGACGTCACGCGGTTAGACGATGTCCGTCGGCTCGTCGCCCAAACTGTTGACGAGTTCGGACGGCTCGACGTTCTGGTGAGCAATGCTGGAATCAGCAAGATCGGGGCGGTGGTCAACGGCGACGTCGACGGCTGGTCGGCGATGATCGATGTGAACCTGCGTGGGGTGCTTCACGGAATCGCCGCCGCCTTACCTCAATTCAGAAAGCAGGGGCACGGGCACTTCGTCACCACGGTGTCGACCGCAGGGCTGAAGATTACGCCGGATCTCGGTGTCTACGCGGCGACCAAGAACGCCGTCCGCACCGTCATGGAGGCGTTGCGACAGGAGTCCACCGACGGCATCGTGAGAACCACGTCGATCTCGCCTGGCTTCGTGCGCACCAACCTCGACAGCTCGATTGACGACCCGCAGCTGCGCGATCAGATCCGGCGGAACATGGACGACTTCGGGCTGTCACCGTCGGCCGTGGCCGAGGCAATCGCCTTCGCCATCGATCAACCGGCTGACGTCGAAATCAGTGATCTCACCATCCGGCCGACAATGCAGAACTAAGTGAGTCACATCATGTAGCGACTTACCGTCTCGGGGTGGATGACCAAGCGAACCCACTCTTCGGCCAGGATGTCGTCGAGGTCTTTAGCCCGGATCGGGTCGTTGAGGTCCCAGTAGCGAGCGGCGAGGCGGCTGCACAGGTCGTGCGCCCCGTCGGATTCAACGGTGGTGCTGCCGGCGACCGAAACCCAGCGCTCGCGTTCGCCCACCGGGGCGGCGACAACGATCGAGGCGCGGGGGTCGCGGCGCAAGCGCCGAATCTTCAAAGTTTCCGGGCCAGTGAATAATTGGAGCGTGCCCTCGGCGGTGGCCTCGTACCACACCGGTCTGGGCTGTGGCGGGCGTGGCCCCTCGGCCACGGTTAGGAACCCGTAGAGCGGGCGGCGGAGGAACTCGAGGTCCTCGGCGGTCAGCGAACTGGTGTCGGTGCTCATCACGGCCTTTCGCAAAGGTGACAGTCGAGCAATTGTTTACCCGTTCGACAGGAGACAATCGGCAACATGAACAAGGTGGTGATCGTTACCGGTGCCGGCAGCGGCATCGGCCGCGCGACCGCTCGGGTTTTGTTGGACGCCGGTCATCGTGTCGTGCTGGCTGGGCGGCAGCCCGAAACATTGAACGAATCGGCCGAGAGTCGCCGGAACGCCTCGGTGGTGCCCACCGATGTCACCGACGCGACATCGGTCGCGGCATTGTTCGCCGCCGCGGTATCGGCGTTCGGTCGCGTCGACGTGTTGTTCAACAACGCGGGGACGTTTGGGCCGTCGGCCTCAATCGGTGAGATCGACGACAAGCAGTGGCACAGCACCTGGCGCACCAACGTCGACGGTTCGGTGTTCTGCGCGCGCGAAGCGGTGCGGGTGATGTTGGCACAGATGCCCAGGGGCGGTCGGATCATCAACAACGGCTCGTTGTCTGCGCACCGGCCACGGCCTCGCAGCCTGGCGTATACGGTTACCAAGCACGCGATCAGCGGGTTGACGGCGTCGATGCTGTTGGATCTGCGAGACCTCGACATCTGCGTGACGCAGATCGACATCGGCAACGCCGGGACAAGCATGACGGCAGGCTTCGCGCACCAGGCGCAGCAAGCTGATGGAAGTCTCGCCGCAGATCCGACATTCGATGTCGTGCACGTAGCACGAGCGGTTGCCCACCTTGTCGATCTACCCTTGGAGGTGTCGGTGCCGTCGCTGACTGTGATGGCGCGGGCCATGCCCTACTTCGGCCGCGGTTGACCGCGGCGACCCGGCCTGTCCGAAATGTTCAAGACGCCAGCGCGTCCGATCGACACACTGAGGTTGTGAGCGAACGTGAACTGAAAGCACTCCCCAATGTCGGTCCGGCCGTCGCCGGGATGCTGATGCGCCTGGGCATCGAGCGGCCAGAAGACTTGCGCGGGCACACCGCTGAGCAGCTGTATCGCCGATTGTGCGAAAGGGATGGGCACCGCCACGATCCATGTCTTCTCGATACCTTCGCCGCGGTGGTCGACTACGCGCACGGCGCGCCCGCCCGACCGTGGTGGTACTACAGCCGATTACGTAAGGGGCAGGCGCCGGAGTGATCCAGCAGAGCGCCGATCACGCGACCGAGGGTGTGGTCGAGACATCCGCGCCGCCGACGGCGGCCTTGTTGAAATGCGTGCTGTCTGAGGTGGGTTCGAGGAGCGCGATGCCACGGCGCAGACGGATCGCGCCCGGCAAGTCGAGCTTGCGCTGCTTCTTGGCCACCTCGACACCCGCGACTGTGAGCGAAGCGGCCACCGTGGAGTTCCCGGACTTGATCGCCGTGAGTTGGGCTTCCTTCACGACGGCGAGTACTCCGGCCATGGTGAAGGTGATGCGCAGCGTCATCTCGATGGTGCAGATGGACTCTCCGTCGACGTACAACTCGACGGAGGGATGGTGACTCGAATCGATCTTGTGCGTCACCATCGCCACGAACTCCTCGGCGCCCGGGGCGTCGAGGGTGCGCTCGGCGGCTTTTCTGAGCGCCCCGTACGTCTTCCAGCCGTCGACTACGAGGTCGACAAGATTTAGCGACAGCTGGTCGTCCGTCGCTTCTGCCACTTTGCGTTCGGCGACGGCGGCGACTGCGAGGAAGCTGGGAATGAGCGCCCTGACCGTTCCAGCTTTGTGTAGCGACTTGGTCAGCGCGTCCTTCGACGTGTCGGGTACGTCTTCGAAGAGAAGGTCTCTTACGGTCGCGGTTTCATTCAGCGGTCTGGTCATCATCCACCTCTTCAACAGTTAGTGTGCCGGGGCCGGTGTGGGCCTTCAGTCGTAGGGCGTGCGTCGCCTCGCCTCGCTCAGGCGTCTCGCGCAGGGTGATGACTGGGAAGCGGTCTGGTCGGGGTGTGGCGTCGACGTGCGGGAGCACTTCGGGCTTGAGTCGGCGGCGGACGTATTCCGCGCCGGCCAGAGCGGCGCCGGTGATGACCACCACCAGCACGATCAGCAACCACGGAATGTCCGGTGGCGGTGGCGGTGGCGGTGGCGGGGGCGGGGGCGGAGGTGGGGACGGCGTCGGACCGAACAGGAGGGTGAAGGGGGCCGACAACAACGCGACCCCACCCGGGCAGGTGGCCCGCAGCCTGAAGCTAGGCACGTTGGCCTTGGTCGGCACCAAGATGGACACGGCGAAATGGCCGGACGAGTCCAGGTACGCGTCGGGCAGCGGCGAGCCGTCGTCCCAGGACAGACTCACCGGCCCAGCGCGGTTCTCGCAGAAAAATCGATCGCCGATGGCCCGCACCTGGTCTCCGAGGCGCCCGCTCGTGGGCGCGAGTATCAGGGCCGGAGACCCAGGGGTTTCCGGGGGTGTCACTCTCGTTACCTCAAAGGGCTGACTGTCCGAGATGTTGGGGTCGTCGTTGCAGGACGCCCTCACCCAGTGCGGGCCAGGGGACGCCTGCAACGGAATCGTGAGGGGCACATCACTAAACGTGTCGGCGGGTGCATCGATCAGTGGTACGGCCTCATCCCAGGAAAGCTGGACATCGCCGTCTCCGCACACGAATCCGGTACCGGAGGCCGTCAGTAGCGAGCCGGCCGATCCGCGATCGGTGCTCAGAGTCAGTGCGGGGTTCGGGGCCTCGATGACCGTGAATGTTGCGGGAGCTTGCGTGCTGCCGCATTTGGCGATCACCGTGTAATCGCGGCCCGAGGCGACTTCGGGCACCACGAACTCGTACGTACCGTCAGCTTCAATGTCGTTGGGCAGCAGCGGATCCGTCGTCCACTGGAACGACACGTCGTTGCCGACGCACGCGCCGAACCCCCCGACCGTCGCCGTGAACGGCGCTCCTGAAACACCCTGCGCGGGTTCGAGAGTGAGGGTCGGCGGTGTTTCGGGCGTTGTGACATTGAAGTCCGCGGTCCGATCCCCGGAGCTGCAGGACGCCGTCACTTTGTGAACACCCGCTTTAGTGCCTTCTGGCACCACGAGGTCGGCAGACACCCCGTTGGTGGCGGCGTCCGTTGCGTACGATTCGATCGGGTTCTCGCGGTCCCACTGGAAATAAACAGGTACGCACGGCGCGAAGCCGATCGCGGTCGCCGTGAACGGCGTGCCCGGCGGGCCCTCGCTCGGTTGGAGCGCAACGGGCCCGAGGTCGCTCACGTTGCGGACTGGCGTCGATGTTTCGGTCGGGCTGGGCGACGTTTCGGTGCTCGTCTCCGGTGAAGACGTGGTCGTTGGCGAGGTTGTGGTTGGAGGCGGCTGGGCGAGAGCCCGCACGCTGGTAGGAGCTGCCAGCAAGATCGCACACGCCGAGACCAGCGCACCCGCCACGCGAAGCCGAGACTTCCGCGGCGGGTGCCCGCAAGGCGTATGCGCAGACGACGGCGGACCCATCCATGCAGCATCGCGCCGCTGACCTGCAGTGTCGTGAGTACTTCACTACTCGTGTTGGCCGCCTGCCATTCGCGAACAAAACCTCGATGGCAGCAGCGGTCCAGGTATCGCCATTCTTGGTAGCGCGCGTGCAATCCCTGGTCAGGTGGCTGCCCAATCTCGTTTTCGGACCCTGGCCGTGAGGTGAATACAGACGCACCGCCGCAGATCGGCGCAACTGTTGCGACTCAGCAGGAGTGAGCTCCCGCCGAGCCGCAATCGCAAGGAGGCTCACCGTATGAATGCTCCAGCCGTCCACGACCTCAAAGGGGCCAGCCTCATCGGTTTCGACGATGCGGCCGGTGGCTCAGAGTTCCGGGCGGTGAACCCCGCAACGGGAATGCCGCACTACAGCCGATTACGTAAACTGCCTGCGCCGGAGTGATTTATCGGCGAAGGATGAGCCGCCGTATCTGAGACCAAAACCTGACGGCTCACGTAATCGATGCGGCTGTTCGCTCGAATTCGAGTAGCCGACTACTCAAGGCCACTGCGCCAAACGGCGAAATACTTGTCGCGAGAGGAGGCGATCAACGTGAGATCTCTTAGTCCGTGGTCTACCGCCGTCGCCGTTTCGCAACAGTATCGGCAAGGTCCTGACGAACGGCGCTACGTCCGCAGCGGACGCATCCCTCGGCGACCGCGCCGACGGGTACACCGACGTGGAGACATCTGACGCGCCTCCTCGCGTGCTCCTGAACTGTCGCTGGTTCAGCCCTGAACGCAACGGATTTTCACAGTCGCTCAGCCACCACAACAGTGGGACAAAGTTCACTAACTCATCTGATGAAAACGACGGATCGTGGCGACGATTCGCAAGGGTGAGCCGGTGCCTGATGCGATTACGACGCTGTGGAAGGACAGCCACCTCGCGCCGTTCCGCAAGGGCCAATGTGTGGCTCCGTCGCGTTATGTGATCTGGTCGAACCTGCTGCGCGCGGACGGCCGGGATTACCACGACGCGATCGCGGCCATAGAAAGCAAGCGCAGGTGGATGTTGGGCGACGGACGTTTCTCGATGGGCTCAGCCACTTGCGAACCAATTCGATCTAGGTGCTCTAGCACTCCAACTTGTCAAATGCGACAGCGTGTTGGCGGAGCGCTTCGTCAAACGCGGCCCGAACGATGTGGTTATGCGCGTGGGCCTTCAGGTACTCAGCCAGCGCGGCCTTGACGATCTCGTTCGGCGAGGCGTGGGTGACGGACGCGTAGCTACGCAGCGCATCGGCCAGCTTGTCGGGCAGCCCGACAGTCAGCGATTCCTGCGTCATGACACCACGATGACATGGTGAGTTGGATGCGCACAAACGATTTTTTACGAGCCCATCAGGTGTGGGCCGCTATTCGGAATGCCTGTTGCCAGTCGCCACCGATCTGGTTGTGGTCAACCTGATGTTGGGCCTGTTGACCGGGCCTGTCGGTGCGCTGTTATACGTGGTCACCTAGTTGCTGCCATTCTTCGGAGCTATGCTGGTCGTACTCCTCATTCTGGCGCTCGTGCCGTCTTTGGTCACGTGGCTGCCCGACCTAGTCTTCGGACCCTTACCGTGAGGTAATGCCGACGCACCGCCGCGGATCGGCGCAACTGTTGCGACTCAGCAGGATTGAGCTCCCGCCGAGACGCAATCGCGAAGGAGGCCCACCGTATGAATGCTCCAGCCGTCCACGACCTCAAAGGGGCCAGCCTCATCGGTTTCGACGACGCGGCCGGTGGCTCAGAGTTCCGGGCAGTGAACCCCGCAACGGGAACGCCGCTGGAACCCGTCTATCACGACGCCGAGCCAGCCGACGTCGACCGCGCCGCCGCGTTGGCGTGGCGTGACTTCGATGCCTACCGGCACACCACGATGGCTCAACGCGCCGCGTTGCTGGAGCGCATCGCGGACGAGATCGAGCCTCTCGGAGACACTTTGATCGAGCGTGTCACCGCCGAGACCGGAATCCCCGCCGCGCGCGCAGCCGGCGAATTGACCCGCACCACGAACCAATTGCGCATGTTCGCATCGCTGGTGCGCACCGGCGACTGGGCGCAGGCTCGCCTCGACACGCCTGATCCCAATCGCACCCCGCTGCCGAAACCGGACCTCCGCCAGCGCTCGGTGCCGCTGGGCCCGGTCGCGGTGTTCTCATCGAGCAACTTTCCACTGGCGTTCTCCGTTGCCGGCGGCGATACCGCCTCCGCCCTAGCAGCAGGTGCCCCCGTGATCGTGAAGGCACACCCAGGCCACCCGGGCACCTCTGAACTCGTCGGCCGTGCCGTCCGTAACGCTGTTGTGGCAGAAGGCCTTCCAGAAGGAACGTTCTCGCTGCTCATCAGCTCGGGCGTCGATGTCGGCGTCAGCCTGGTCAGCGACCCACGGATCGCCGCGGTCAGCTTCACAGGTTCCCGGCAGGGCGGCCTCGCCATTGCCGCCATCGCTGCGGCAAGAGCTGTACCGATCCCCGTCTTCGCCGAGATGTCCAGTGTCAACCCGGTATTCCTGCTGCCGAACGCGCTTGCAGATCGTGCCGAAGAGATTGGACGTGACTATGTCGCCTCGATGACGACCGGCGTCGGACAGATGTGCACGAGCCCCGGACTGGTTTTCCTCGCCGACAGCGCCGATGCCGACACCTTCATCTCCTCGGCATCGGCTGCCCTGGCCAACGCGGCCGGTGGGCCGATGCTCCACGCCGGGATCGCCAGTGCGTTTAGCGACCGCAGCGGACGCGCAGCAGGCATCGCCGGTGTGGAGGTCGTTGCGCGCGGACCCGAGCAGACGTCGTCCTGTGGCGCACGCGCACAGCTGTTACTCACCACCGTCGACCAATTCCTCGCTGAGCCAACCCTTTCCGAGGAAGTGTTCGGACCGTCATCGCTGATCGTGCGGACGCCGGTCGACCAGTTCTCGGCCGTCATCGACGCCTTTGAGGGACAACTCACGTCGAGTGTGCACGCAGCACCCGCGGACTATCCGCTGGCGGCAGACCTGATCCGCAAACTCGAGATGGTCGCGGGACGCGTCATATTCAACGGCTGGCCGACCGGTGTCGAAGTCGGACCCGCCACCGTGCACGGCGGACCCTTCCCGGCCACATCGGCGCCGTCGACGACCTCCGTGGGTGGCCGGGCAATCGAACGCTTCCTGCGGCCCGTTGCCTACCAGAACCTGCCCAACGAGTTATTGCCCGAGGAGATCCGCCGCGACAACCCACTCGGAGTACCGCAACGCATCGACGGCAAGCCGCCCGCCTGATGACCCCGGGACGCTGAGTCGATCAGGCGCGCTCGAAGATCGCGTCGGCGACGACTAGGTCTTGCCACGACATGCCGGATCCCTTGAAGAACACCGGTCTGTCGGTGGCGACTGCGGCTTCCCCGGTAACGATGTCGCGCATCGGTACCAGCTGGTCGGGGCGGAGTGCATGCTCCTCGATCGCCTGCACGATGTCGCCACATTCTCGCAGTGCGGTGCCGACATCTTCAACTATCACTTGCGCGCGGTGACAGAGCGCGGAGTCGATCTCGCGGGCCTCGGGTTCATGCGAGCCGACGGCAATGACGACGGCGTCGTCGCGGATCAGTGCCGAGTCGAAGAGCGGTCGGACGGCGGTCGTCGCGCACACGACGAGGTCGGCCTGTCGCACGGCCTGTCGGGAGTTGCCCGAGTCGGCGGCAGCGACGTGCATCCCGCCGGAGACCAGTGCCCGGTAAGCGTCAGGCCGGCGGACGACATATGTCGGTTCGGCCATAGCGCGTCCTTGACCGATCAGCACACTGGACAGAGTCTTGGTGTGCCCCAAGGCTTGGGGGCCCGCACCAAAGATCACGACCCGTATCGGTGACGAAAAGCGCCGCAGTGCGTCGGCGACGGCGGCAACCGAGACCGCGGGTGTCCGCAACGCTGTGAGCGCTGCACCGTCGAGGATCGCGCGCGGAACCAGCGTTTGGGCGTCGAACAGCACATACACCGCGTGGATGCGGGGCAGGCCCGCCGCCGGGTTGTCGGGCGCGACAGTAGCGACCTTGACTCCCGCGCTGTCATTGAAATCGCTTGGCATCAAGAGAAATTGACCGTGACGCACGTCGGTACGGATGCGGGCGTGGTCGTCAGCCGGATTTAGGCCGTCGCGCAGCGCCCCACGAATCGCAGCAACCGCATCATCCGGCGAGAGAAGCCGATCGATGTCGTCGCCACCGATGTAACGGATCGCCGTGGGCGTCATCGGAGGGTCAATAGCGTGATCTCGCTGGGCGCGAACACCCGGAAGGGCGGGCCCCAGAAGCCCGTGCCGCGACTGGTGTACAGCTGTGTCCGATCGCCATGACGACTCAAACCATGCACCGCTGGTTGATCCAGTCGAACGAAGAAGTTGAAGGGCCAGATCTGGCCGCCGTGTGTGTGGCCCGAGATCTGAAGATCGACGCCCGCGCCCACCGCGTTTGCGATTTGCTTCGGTTGATGGGCGAGCAGCAGCACCGGCGCCCCAGGGTCGGCCCCGGCAAGCGCGGCCTGTAGATCGGCGCCGTGTCCGCGGACACCGGACGCCTTGGCGGTCGCGTCGTCCACGCCGGCGATCACCAGCCGATCACCGCGCTCGACCAGGATGTGCCGGTTGTGCAGCGCCGCCCAGCCAATTCTCTCCATATAGTCGAGCCAGCCCTGCGCCTCGCTGAAGTATTCGTGGTTGCCGGTGACGTACACGCGCGCCAGCGTGGCCTCGACGGAGGCAAGCGGATCCGCCTGTTGCTCGCGAACGTCTACCGTCCCGTCGGCGATATCACCGACGTGGCACACGACGTCGGCGCGGAGTTCGTTGACACGCGCCACTACGGCCGCTGACCACCGCGTGCGATCGATCGGCCCGTAGTGCGTATCGGTGATCACGGCGACGCGCAAGCCGCGCAGCCCTGCGCCGAGTCCGTCGATCGCCACATCGATCTTCCTCACGCGCGGCACCCGCATGGCTTCGGAGTAGCCCCAGACAAGTAGCGCCGCGACGACGGCCAGGACCGCCACTGCGACCACCCGCGACCGCACCGGGTCGTCGACCCCCGCGACGAGGAGCACAAGCTGCAACACTTGGCCGAGCAGCGACCAAACGAACAGCACCCACGCAGCGCCGAGAAGGGCATCACCCGCGACGGCCGCCCAGTCGAGATGTCTGCGGCCATGCCCGAACAGCATCATCGCCGGCAGCCCGACGAAAGCCGCGGCGAACACCAGCGTGCCGGCCACGACGACTGCCGTGGGCCACGCCGTACCCGAAGAGAGCAGCGTCCACCACGGCACACCGAACAGCAGCAGCAGAATGGCGAGCACAACCGCCATGCGTCGCCGTCTCCGCCGAGCCCGCCGTGGCGGCCCGGCAGACTCCACTACCTCGGCAGGGTTTTCTGTCATCGCGCCTCAATCTCAGCTTGCGGGTCGGCGGACCATCGACGTTACCTACCCGCGAGCCGACCAGCCCGAGGCGGGAATCTTTGGTTGACACTCGAACGGCAACATGTAATGCGTGTCGGCTACGGCGCAGGGATGAATCGTGTGTCGGTAATCACCGGTGGTGCCGGTGGCATGGGTCTGGCAACTGCCGAACTCGTCGGCCGGGACCGCAACGTCGTCCTCTGCGACGCCAGGAAAGACCGGCCTGAAACGGCGGCCGCGGCGTTGAAAGAGCGCGGAATCGTCGCAGAGATCGTCAACTGCGATGTCACCGAGCGACAGGCGGTCGCTGGGCTATTCGAGACCGCATCAGGCCTCGGGACGGTCACCTCAGTGATCCACACCGCGGGAGTGAGCCCGAGCATGGGCTACGCCGACTACGTCATGAAAACCAACGCGCTCGGCACGGTCAACGTCAACGAGGTCTTCTACGAGCCTGCGGGCTCGGGCTCCGCGATCGTCAACGTTGCATCGATGGCGGCCCACATCCTGCCGGACGAAGTGATTCCCGTCGCCAAGTTCCCGCTGGCCCTGGAGGACGAAGACGCCTTCATGAACGACATGCTCTCGGCATGCGACATCGCTCCAGCGGAATTGCGATCCGGCATCGCGTACGCCGTGAGCAAGAGCTTCGTCAGGTGGTACAGCACGTCGCAGGCCGAGCGGTTCAACGGTAGGGGACTGCGCATCGTCTCCGTCTCGCCCGGGTCCATCGACACCGAAATGGGCAGGCTGGAGGAGTAGGCCGGCGCCGGCGCGATGGTCGCCGATGCTGCAGTCCCGCGCTGGGGCAAGCCCGAGGAGATAGCGGAGCTGCTTGCGTTCGGCGCCAGCGACAAAGCCGGGTACCTCACGGGCACCGACATTCTCAACGACGGCGGCGCGGTTGCATCCATGCGAGAGCGAGCCAGGATGGCCGCCGCGAAACAGTGAGTCTCAGCCAAGTTGAGCAAGGATCGTCCGGATATCACCTAAGTGATGCACACCTTCGTGCATCGCCTGACGCACGAGCCAGCGCGCAGTGCGCTCCTCGCCAGGCAGTCGACTTGCAGTTCGCGCCCAGTCCGAAGCCGCCACGCGCGAGATCTCGTCGCAAAAGCCCGCAACGGCCATTCCGAGCTCAGCGAGGACAGCGTCGGCTGCATGGTCGTTGTAGCGGAAACGCCGCACGCGCAGATCGTTGAGCATCGGCTCGAACTTCGGCCGATCCTCAGTACGCGTCCGATGTAACCGGATCGTGTAGGTCATGTACACATCGCGCAAGTGGCACATGTACTCCATCACCGACCAGACCTGCGCGCTCGGGTGTCGGCGCAGTATGTCGGGCGGTAGGTCCGCGACTGCATGGCGAACCTCGTCCGGTAACAGGGTGATTCGCACAACCGCCTGTGCAATGCTGACGTCGAGGTAGGCGACCGAGCACGCAGGACACTGGTGGTCCTCGGCGGCCAGCGGGGGCAGCGGGTGATCGACTGGGTGATCCGCAGGCACGGAAATTCCTTCTAGACGACGCCGGGCAGCGGGTCCAGCAATCGGTGTGACTTCGACAGCAACATGCTCACTCGATCATCGCGTTGGGGACGTGACGTCAGCCGGCGCTTGCGCGTCTCCACGTCATGTGGGCCGGGCGTCTGCCCGCAGCGATCGCACATCCTCGAATCGTCCAGTCGCCCTCCGCAATCGGCGTGATAGAAGCGGCGCGGCACGCCATCCCCCATGTAGTATTTGTTGCCCCAGGAGATTAACGACCACACTATCGGCCAGAGATCCTCGCCTTTCTTGGTGAGCGCGTATTCGGCGCGGCCGCTGGCCGCAAGCGAAGTGCTCATGATGCCTTGCTCGACGAGCAGTTTCAACCGCTCCGTGAGCACGGCTGGCGGCAGGCCCAAGTGGGTTCGGAAGTCGCTGAACCGAGTGACCCCATAGAACGCGTCGCGAAGGATCAACAACGTCCATCGCTCGCCGATGACCTCTAGCGACCTAGCTATGGGGCAGTACTCGTCGTCGTACTCGCGTGGCAAAGCCATCTCCGTATTCTACCCGCTCGTTCGTTCAATGAACTAGAGATATGACAGTTCAGGATCGGGTAGCTGCGAACACCTTTCAGGCGCCGCTGACCCCTGCTAGTTCGATACGAACGATCGCTGCGTCGAACAAAGGTGTTGCGATCTGCCATCGTCGGGCACGGTCAGCAAGGTCGATCAACACCGACACCTCCACTGGCCGTTGTGAGGTGAAATCACGAAACATCGACGGCGCGAAAGTCGACCGCACGTCGGTCATATTCTGTTCCAGGACCGAACGCTGTGTGGCGCCGAGGGGATGGCTCTCGGCTGCCGCAACAGCAGCGACCTCGTCGACGATCTGCATGGCAACCGACGATCCGCCTGGGGCTGCATTGATGGGCCCGATGACGGCACCCATAAGGCAGGTCAGCGATGCTGTGGCGACGATGAACGCAAATTTTGCCCACATCGCGGAGATGATGTCGTCGCGGATGTCGACAGTGATTCCATCGACGTCCAATTCGGCGGCCACCGCGGGGAGATAGTTCTCGCCAATCCCGTCCAGGGCGCCGAGCTCGATGCTGACCCCCGGAGCGACTTCCTGGATGACACCGTCGGTGCGAAGTGACGTAGCAAGTCTGGCAGTCCCCCCGAGAACGCGCGTTGCGTCGTACGCGTCCACGAGTGTTTGGACATGCAACATGCCGTTGACGATCGGAAGGATCCGCGTCGTCGGTGCGATCACAGGCGCGATGTCCTTCAGAAGGTCTGCATTCACCGCATCGCTACGCACCGCCAACACAACGACATCGAATTGGCCGTCGAAGTCGCCACTGGCCTGTACCTCGACAGACTTAGCCACAGTTCGTCCATTGCTGAGCTCAACGCGCACACCATCTTTGCGTAGACGCGATGCAGTCGGCCGCCTGGCCAGGAAGGTCACGTCGCGGCCCGCCTCGATCAACTTCGTGCCGATGTAG
This sequence comes from uncultured Actinomycetota bacterium, assembly GCA_963848855.1. GTDB lineage: Bacteria > Actinomycetota > Actinomycetes > Mycobacteriales > Mycobacteriaceae > Mycobacterium. The sequence continues at coordinate 420,699 of CAWKFL010000012.1, read as the reverse complement.
CCGCCGGTAGCGCCGGCCCCGACAATCAGGGTCTTCATCGTGCGCGTCCCTCCTCGGTGCCGCTCAAGTGACGCGGTCCAGCTTACCCCGTTTTAAGTTCAGTGAATGAAGTTCTACGGTGAAGTCTGAGGAGCAATGCGTGAGAGGGCTAGGAATGCCGGCGTGAAAGCCATTCAGTTCGACCGCTTCGGCGATGCCGATGTGCTGCAGTACGTCGACGTCGAGGATCCGGCACCGGTTGCCGGGCAGGTGTTGATCGAGACCAGCGCCATCGGCGTCAATTTTCCCGATATCCGGGAGCGACTCGGAGTCTACAACCAGGCCGATACGCGGGTCGGCGGCGTAACCCTGCCGCGCATTACGGGGCTGGCAGTCACCGGAACCGTCACTGTTACAGGAGACCACGCCGGTGAGCACTTAATGGGCAAGCGTGTCGTGGCCCTGATGAAGTACGGCGCCTATGCGCAGTACGCGGTTGCCGACGTACCGCTGACCGTCACCGTTCCCGAAGGCGCCGATGTCGTTGCACTGGCGGGAATTGCCGCGCAGGGCGTTTGTGCATATCTGTTGCTTCAAGCGTCGACGCGATTGACCGCCGGCGAGTCACTGCTCGTCCACGGGGCGGCGGGTGGCGTCGGTGGTGCGGCTGTCCAGATCGCCAAAGCGCTCGGCGCGAAACCCGTGATCGGGACGGCGAGCACGCAGGAGCGACGCGAGTATGTGCTGGGACTAGGCGCGGACGCCGCGATTTCCTACGGCAACCCGAACTGGACCGACGAGGTGCGACGACTGACCGGCGGCGGGGGTGTGGATGTCTTGATCGAGTCGATCGGTAGCGAAGTCTTCGAGCAGAATTTCGAGGCCCTGGCGACCTTCGGCAGGTACCTGCTGCTTGGATCGACTCAGGGTCCGGGCGCGCCGTTCGCGCCACGGCGACTCATGACTAAATCGCAATCCCTGGTGGGCTTCTACCTGCCGGTCTTTTACGACCGGCCGCAGTTGATCGCCGCGGCATTGCGGTTTCTCGCCGATGGACTGCGCGAAGGTGGCATCACGGCGAACGTGGACCGGGTGCTACCCCTTCAGCGAGCGGCGGAAGCTCACCGCCTGCTGGAAGACCGCAGCATCCACGGCGTGGTGGTCCTTGACCCTTCTGTCGCCGAGAGCAATTGACAGCTCGCTGAGGCCGCATACCGTTCGCATGTGGAGTCTTATCACGGGCGCCACTAAATGCGAAGCACCCAGAGCGAGATACTGCGATGTCCGACGCCATCGAGAAGCTGATGCTCGCCAACCTGCTCGCGGTGTTCAACGAACGCGACGACGACAAGCGGCGCCTGACTATCGACGAGACCTACTCCGCCGAGGTGCATTGGACCGACGCCGAAGGCATCACCACCGGTCGCGCGGCGCTGGACTCCAAATGCATTGGGCTGCAGACTGATCTCGGCAACCAACAGTTCGCCGCGGCTGGGCCGGTGCACCAGCTTCCTGGCTTCGGTTATCTCGCGTGGCATCTGCTGGACTCCGATAGTGGTGAGCCGGTGATGTCGGGTTTCGACACCGCACTCGTCAAGGACGGACTGATCACCGATTTGTGGACGGTCCTGACACCCCCCCAGCAATAGGCGGACAGTCTGGTGCGAATGACCGGTCATCACGGCGTGACTTGGTCGCTCTGCTGATGAGTACGGATCGCCTTGCGAGGGGTACTCGAGGTCGATCGAGGAGCCGTGGCGAAGGGCAGGCGTCAACGCATCGTGCGTGATTTCGACGCAGCGGCGGAACACACACACTCGTCGGCGCGCGAACGGGTTGATTTCTGCCAGGCGTCGTTCAATTTCTGCCGTCGGAAATTTGTGGCTTGAGCTGCTGGTTGAGCCAGTCAGACACCACCACAGACTCCCCAGAGAAGGCACTGAAATGAAGAAGTTCGGATTCGCCAGCATGATTGCCACCGGTTTCGCCGCCGCCCTGTTCGGTCTGGCCGCCCCGGCCAACGCCGACGTGGCTCACCACGACTGGGTGCACGACATCCAGCAGCAGGCCACCGTCGGCTCGACCACGCCGGTATTCGGCAACGGCCGCTGACCCACAAACTCAACGAAGAAGGGGCACGCGAAGGGGTGCCCCTTCTTCGTCCCGTCACACCCGATTCAGCGCTGGCCCAACGAGATTAGATGGACGGCACACCAACGCCACCACCAGACTCAGGGCCGCGGCCACGGCGAACGCCGCCTGCACGCTGATCAGGTCTGCGGTCCCTCCGAGCAGCGCCGCCGCGATCGGCCGCGAGCCGACGAACCCGACCAACCACAGCGCCATGATCCGGCCGCGCAACTCCTCAGGCGCGCGCTCCTGCACCAGCGTGGATAGCCCCGTCATGGCCCAGCCGAAGCCCACACCTGCCAGCGCGAATCCGGCCATCGCCACCGCGGGCGCGGTTCCGATTGCCAAGACACCGCACCCCGCAAGCAGCCCGCACAGTCCGATCGATGACACCCGCGCGGAGGCGATCCGGCCCTGCATCAACGCCAGTATCGCCATCCCGACGGCCGCGCCGATACCGAAGGTCGCCGACAACATTCCGACGAGTCCTGCACCGCCGCCGAGGGCGTCGGCCATCGAGGGGGCCAGCGTGATTGATGGATCCGAAGCGACGCCGACCGTTGTCACCGCGACCAATGCCAGCAGCAGCGGGCGGTCGTGCAGGACGTACTTAACGGCGGTCCGGACGCGGTAGTCCGCCCCGGCGGACCGCTCGGGTGGCGACGGGAAGCGCACAACGATGAGGACGATCGTGAACACCAGATGCAGACACGCACTGACGGCGAAGCCGGTCGCAGGTCCGAGATGCGCGGCCAAGTAGGCACCGGCGGCGGGGCCGACGATGCGACCGATCGTCATCGGAATGCTGTTGAGTGCCATGGCCGTCGAGAGTTCGCCCGCGCGGATCAGGTTCGGCACGATTGACTGCATCGCGGGCCCGCCGACGACGAAGCCGAGGCCAACCAACAATGAACCGAGCAGCACGGCAATGGCCGCGGACATGCCGTGCAATCCGGGATGGACGAACAGCCACGCGGCCACGGACCCGGATCCGATGAGGCACAACACTCTGCCGACCAGGATCTGCCGCGCCGGGTTGCCGGCATCGGCCCACTTGCCGCTCGTGGGGCTCAGGATCAGCTGCGGGCCAAACTGCACGACGCCGACCAGACCGACCATCAGCGCGGAATGCGTCGCATCGAACACCACGATCGCCGCGACGATGCTGTGCGTCCACACTGCGACGACGGCGAATATCTTGCCCCAGAACAGTCCGCCGAACACCGGGTCGAACATCAACCCGAGTGCACCGCGCGGCCGCGGCGGGGCGGTGACCTCTGCCGTCATACGGCCGACCCGCGCTCGAATCGTTGCGCCAACCGGTCCAACAGGGAGACCAGCGTGTCGACATCGGCGTCAGGCCAGTCAGCGATGGTTTCGGCGACCAATTCGCGCCGTCGATCCGTCACTTCCGCGAGAGCCTTTTGGCCCACTTCGGTCAACACCAACACGCACCGCCGCTGATCGTCGGTCGCCGATGTCTTCGTCAACAGTCCGGACGCGACGACGGCGGCCACGGTACGGCTCGCGGTCGATTGCTCGATGGCCATGTATTCGGCGACGTCTCGGACCGATGCGCCGCCGCCGACCTGTTGACACCGCTCGACGGCACGCAGCGCTCGCAACGTCGTCACACTCGTCACAGGGCCCGATTCCTCGAGCAGGCGACGCCGCCAACCAGGACGCTGGCGCGCGACATGTATGCGCGTCAGCAGCTCATCGAGGTCGTCGTAGCGGGACTGCGGCACTATATATGCATAGCACATACATATTTTTGCTCATGCGCCGGCCCCAGTCTCCGGACCGAAGTGCCCATGCGGAGTTGTCCTCATCTGATGACCCGCCAAGTCGAGACAGTCGCCGGTGACGTGGCACCGTTGAGTTTGTGGGTCAGCGGCCGTTGCCGAATACCGGCGTGGTCGAGCCGACGGTGGCCTGCTGCTGGATGTCGTGCACCCAGTCGTGGTGAGCCACGTCGGCGTTGGCCGGGGCGGCCAGACCGAACAGGGCGGCGGCGAAACCGGTGGCAATCATGCTGGCGAATCCGAACTTCTTCATTTCAGTGCCTTCTCTGCGGAGTCTGTGGTGGTGTCTGACTGGCTCAACCAGCAGCTCAAGCCACAAATTTCCGACGGCAGAAATTGAACGACGCCTGGCAGAAATCAACCCGTTCGCGCCCGCCGCAACGCCGCCGCCCGGCGGCTTGCTACTTCCGGTGCGCCACGTGCGCGTTACCGACCGAAGCCGGCGTCACGCAGCGCCTGTGCCATCGACCCGGTGGCTTGGTTCGAGTCCCGCCGACCGGAATCCTTGCCGCGGCGCGGGTTCCGCTCACCACGCCCCTGATTGCCGGCATCGCGACCGGCTCCGCCCGCGCGATCGGGACGCTTACCCCGATCCTGTTGCGGTGAGTCGTTGAGGCGCAGACTCAACCCGATGCGCTGGCGTTCCACGTCGACATCGACGACCTTCACCCGCACTACCTGGCCGGACCGCACGACCTCATGCGGGTCGGACACGAAGCGATCGGCCATCGCGGAGACGTGCACGAGGCCGTCCTGATGCACACCGACATCGACGAACGCGCCGAACGCCGCGACGTTGGTGACCACACCTTCCAGCACCATGCCGACTTTCAGGTCGGCCACCTTCTCCACACCGGCCGCGAACGTGGCCGTGGAGAACGCCGGCCGCGGATCGCGTCCGGGTTTCTCGAGTTCGGTGAGGATGTCGGTCACCGTCGGGACGCCGAACCGGTCATCGGCGAAGTCGGCGGGCCGAAGCGACTTCAACGACCGTTCGTTGCCGATCAGCTCGGCGAGAGTGACACCCGAGCGGTCGAGGATGCGCCGAACGACGGGATACGCCTCGGGGTGGACACCGGACGCGTCGATGGGGTCGTCGCCGCCGCGGATCCGGAGGAAGCCGGCGCATTGTTCGAATGCCTTGGGGCCCAGGCGAGGAACCTTCAGCAGGGCTTTGCGGTTGCGGAACGGTCCCGTCGTGTCGCGGTGGGCGACGATCGCCTCTGCCAAGGATTCGGATACTCCGGAGACCCGCGCCAGCAGCGGGACGGACGCCGTGTTCAGGTCGACGCCGACCGCGTTCACGGCGTCCTCGACCACAGCGTCGAGGCTGCGGGCGAGTGTGCCGGGCGTGACATCGTGCTGGTACTGCCCGACGCCGATCGACTTCGGGTCGATCTTCACGAGTTCGGCCAGCGGATCCTGCAGCCGTCGCGCAATCGACACCGCCCCGCGCAGGGTCACGTCGAGGCTTGGCAGCTCGTGCGCCGCGTACTCGGAGGCCGAGTACACCGAAGCGCCGGCTTCGCTCACCATGGCCTTCGCGGGCGCCTCGGCACCTGCGGCCCGGATATCGGCGATCAGTTCGGCGGCCAGCGCGTCGGTCTCGCGCGACGCGGTGCCGTTGCCGACGGCGATCAGTTCGACGTGGTGGCGCGCAACAAGCGCCGCCAGGGTCGCCTTGGCCATATCCCATTGTTTCTGCGGCTGATGCGGGTAGATCGCGCAGGTGTCGACGACCTTGCCGGTTCCGTCCACGACGGCCACCTTGACTCCCGTGCGGAAGCCGGGGTCCAGGCCGAGCGTCGTGCGGTTACCCGCAGGCGCCGCGAGCAACAGGTCCTTGAGGTTCTTGGCGAAGACCGCCACCGCCTCCTCCTCGGCGCGTTGCCGCAGCCGGATGCGGGCGTCGACCCTGGCCGAGATCATCAGCCTGGTGCGCCATGCCCACTCGACGGTGGCGGCCAGCCACGGCGTTGCCGCCGCCTTTGAGGTCATGTTGATGCCGAGAGTCTGGGCGAGCATGGCGTGGTAGACCTCGTTGTCACCACCGTCGAAGGTGAGCGCGAGCGCCTCTTCCTTCTCGCCACGCAACACTGCGAGCACGCGGTGTGACGGAATGCTCTCCAGCGCCTCTCCGAACTCGAAATAGTCCCGAAACTTCTGCGCTGCAGCGCTTTTCGCTGTCTCCTCCGACCACGGTGCGGTTCGCAGCGAACCGCCCTTCCAGAATTTTTCGCGGACGGCTCCGACGAGTTCGGCGTCCTCGGCGGCACGCTCGGCGAGTATGTGTCGCGCCCCGTCGAGCGCAGCGGCGGCGTCGGCAACGTCGTCGTTGAGGAACTCCGCCGCCGCCGCTTCGGGGGTTAGCGTCGGATCGGCCACCAATCGATCGGCAAGGGGCTCGAGCCCGGCCTCACGGGCGATCTGCGCCTTGGTCCGTCTCTTCGGCTTGTAGGGCAGGTAGATGTCTTCGACCCGCGATTTGGTGTCGGCGGCCATCAGCGCGGCCTTCAACTCGTCGGTGAGCTTGCCCTGCTCTTCGATGGAGGCCAGCACCGCGGCGCGGCGTTCGTCGAGCTCCCGCAGATACCGTAGGCGCTCCTCGAGGGTGCGCAGCTGGCCGTCGTCGAGGCTCCCGGTCGCCTCTTTGCGATATCGGGCGATGAACGGAACAGTGGCGCCTCCGTCGAGCAGCTGCACAGCGGCGACGACCTGGGCTTCGTCGACGGCCAGTTCCTCAGCGAGACGAGTGTTGACAGACTTGACGGTTGAGCTCTGAGCCACGCGAAGACTCTACCGAGCACCGACGACAGCGCTCGAACCTGGAGGAGACGTGTCGATATGGTGTCGGCCTAGATAAGCCGCGTCCGACCGTGCAACTCGGAATTGTGGCGGGCCAGGACGTCGTCGCCGAAGTCTGCGGAGGGATCGCGCCACACGGTGTGAACATGGTTGACGTCGCGTTGCGTGTTGTCGTACTCGGCGAGGAGGTGCGGTCCCTGTAACCGGTAGTAGTGCGGCTCACCCCGCTCGACGCCGCCGGCCCATGCAAAATGGACCTCGTCCAGCAGGGAACCGGCGAACTTCTGGGCCTCCCGTGCCGCGAGTTCTTCCGGAATCCTGGCGATGAAGACGTCCAACACCGCCCGCAACAGTTCACGTTGGCTGGCCGTGAGCGCCTTGGCGGCAACACCTTTCGGAATGACGGTCAGGCTGACATCGCGGCGCTGCTCCGGGGTGACGCCGGCATTGGCCTCGGCTCTCATGTGCATCCCTGATGCCAGTTCATGAAGGCGTGGTTCGGTCAGTGGACCTCGCCACAGGTCGGGCAACGCGATCACGCCATCGCCATCGCTCAGCTCTGCACGATTTCCCCCGACGATGTCGACCGGCGCAACCGAACTGAGCATTGCGCCAGCTGCCTGCCCTTCATCAAGTGATCGCACCAGCTCACGCGCAAGGTCTTCCGCGGCACCTAACGGCCGCAGCCAATGACCGCCCAGCAATGGCGATTCGGCCGGGTCCGCCCCGAGGAAACACGGCGAACTCGATGCGACTTCACCGTTGATCACCACATGCTGCACCGAGACGTGGTGTCCGCCGAACCTCCACGACCACGGACCGTCTAGACCCGGCTCACCAAAAACCTTGAGCCAGTACAGCTGCGGGTCACGGCCGCGCTCACGCCCCCAGTCAGCCCGCCAATTCTCGGTCTGGTCGAGGATATTCTCCAGACCCATGATTGTGGTGGCGGTGGTGTAGCCCGGACGTGAGAGGCCTGCGCTGAGAAGCTGCATGGCGTATCCCCGTTGGGCGGGACTCATCTGCGTAAGCGCCAAGCCGCCGTGGTCGGTAGGGGTGTAATACCACCGGTGCCGCTCGCCGTCGGAAGGCCACGGATCCACCGCGCGGTGACGTTGTTCAGCCGAGAGAGCGTCGAGCCACGCGCGTGCCGTATCGACCATTCGCTGCGTGGGCGTGTCGGTCATTGCGTCTACTCCCTCGAGTTCTTGCGGTGTATTCGCGACCCTACGCGTGGAAATCTGGCTATGTACTGTGCAAACACACAGGATGTAGCGTTATCGGTGTTGCCCTTCCCAGGATTTAGGGGAGACCGATGCGTACCTACACCACCACCGAGATGCGGGAATGGCTGAGGGGCGTCGGTCACCTGGCGGCTGCGGTCAACGCCGCTACTCCGTTGCACGAACTGCTTGATTTGATCGCGGCGACCGCGTGCGAGCTGACCGGATATGAGGCCAGTGGGGTTCTCCTTCTCGACGACGATCGCCGGCGGCTCTACATCTCAGGGTCGGCGGGTCTATCCGCCGAGTACGTTGCGGAGGTCAACGAACGACGCACCATAACGGTGGATCAGGGCCCGTTGTCGGGCGGTCCGTCGACGCGGGCGTTTTTATCGGGTGAGCCGGTCATGGTCTCGGACATTTTGGGTGATCCGTCTTTCGGACCGTGGGCATGGTTGGCCGACAACTACGGATACCACGCGATGGCCGCCGTTCCATTGCTCGTCGATAAAGTCGCAGTCGGCACGCTCAATTGTTATCGCACGTCAGTGCACGAGTTCGGGCCCGACGAAGTCGCCCTCCTCTGGACACTCGCGAATCAGGCCGGCACGGCGCTGCAGAGTTCGCGGCTGATCAATTCGCTCACGGAGCAGCGTCGCCTGCTCGAGCAGTCCGAGGACATCCACCGGGAACTCACCGAAGTGGTGTTGCGCGCCGGGGGCGTTCAAGGTGTCGCGGAGGCTCTCGCACGCCTGCAATCCCGCCCAGTCTTGGTCACCGACGCAGAGGATGCTGTCGTCGCAAGCGCGCCACATCGCGGAGTCCAGGTGTCGCCGGAACGTGCCGACCCGGACGAGATGCCGATCGGGATCGGTGAGGTTTCTCAACCCGATCGTGTGACGGCGCCGGTATCGCTTGGACGCGACGTCGTCGCCCGCTTATGGGTGCCAGGGCGCCTCGCTGAAATGACGGAGCTGGATCGAAGGGCTCTGGAACACGCGGCGGTGGTGTGTGCACTGGAATTCCTGCGCCAGCGCACCGCAAATGATGTCGAATGGAGTCTTCGCTCGGACCTGCTCGCCGACCTGCTTTCCGGCGCAGACTCGGCCGCCCTGAGTGCCCGCGGCACCGCGCTGGGGCATGACTTGGGGCGTGCCCACACTGTGATCGTCACCGCGCTCGACGGCGAAGCCGGGCCGACCGGCGTGCGTTCGCTCTTGTCGACGGTGCGGGCTTTGGCGGCTCAAGGTCACCCTCGGCCGCTTGTGACCAGCATTGGCGAGGAGGTTGTCATGTTGTGGCCGGACGGTCCTCACACTGACGACCCCGCTGATGCGGCCGCACACATTCGCGATGCCTTCAGACGTGCGGATGACGGTCGCACGACGACTGCCGTCGTGGGTCATCGATGTGAGCGTGTGGTCGATGCCAGCGCGGCGGTGGGTACCGCAAGGGCTGCCCTGCAGTTGGCACGCCTTCAGGGCGCGAACCGCGTTGTCACGCTTCCTGATTTGGGTGTTTACGGCTTGCTGCTGCAGCTCAACGATCCGAGTGAGCTCGTCCGCTTCGCTGATCACACCCTGGGGCCGTTGCGCAGCCATGACGAGCGCAAGAATGCTCAGTTGGTAGCGACGGTGCGCACGTACCTCGACCAAGGAATGAATGTAGGGCGAACCGCGGCGGCCATGTTCGTTCATCAGAACACCGTGGGGCTCCGACTCAAGAAAGTCGAAGAAGTCACGGGATTGATTCTGCAACAACCAGAGTCGTTGCTGCGATTGAAGGTGGCGCTGATGGCGGCCGACGTGCTGGGCGGCGCCCAGTCGGCGTAGAACGTGCCCTGATGAGCGATCACGGCTATGATCTGCCGAACGTAGCCACCGAGTCGACAGTGAACTCGTACAGCACGCGGCGTTCGTGCTTAATCGGATCGCGCAATGCGTAACCGTCACGTGTGCCGAGGTACTTGGCGGCCATCCGATCGATTTGAGCGGAGACCCGCGACCCCTCGGTGGCATCGTCCTCCGAGATCTGCCGCGCCACAGTCGCCTTGATGCTCAACCAGTGGGACGGATTTTCGGGATTCATCAGGAGGAAGGTCGCCTGCGGATTCTGTTGCAGCCAGCGGACCTTCTTGCGGTGATCGGCCAGGTTGAGAAGGATTCGATCGCCGTCGTAGTCGAACCACACCGGCGACAAGTTCGGGCGGCCCGTCGCACCCATCACCGCGATTACTGCGGTCACGGGGCCGTCAAGTAACTGCCTATAGGCGGGATCGAGGTCGGCGAGGCGCTGCAACGAGACCCGTTCGCCCACCTCGAACTGGCCCGCTTGCACACCGTCGGCTATGTCCCGGATCTTCGAAACCGCGATGGGCATGTCTACCTACCTCCTTAAGTGTCGGCCGGCGCTGTCGTCGGCTGTGTCACATCTGACGATAGGGAGGCCTCTACGCAGTCGTAATGGGAAAAGCCACATATATCTCGTGATGTTCTGTGGCAGATAACAGTGTGGCGCGCGCCACGAAGGCCCACGCTTGAGCCCAAGACCACACACGAGGAGGTTCGACCGTGGAGCACTACGGTGGCACCCGTGCGATCGTCGTTGGCGGCTCAATCGGAGGCCTGACCTGCGCACTTTTGCTACGCAAGTTGGGCTTCGATGTCGATGTCTTCGAACGAACGCCAACGCAGTTGGACAATCGCGGCGGCGGGATCGTCCTGCAGCCGATCACGATGAAATGGTTTGACGGCCACAGCGTGCGTCAGATCGAGGAACTGAGCACTCGAAGTTCGCGTCTGCGCTATCTCGGGCACCGCAACGAGATTGTGTACGAGGAAGCCGTCGACTGGCGCTACACGTCGTGGGGAACGGTGTACCGCGCGCTGCTGGGAGACTTCGGGCAGGAGCACTACCACCTAGGCGAGTACTGCGCCGGGTTCAGCCAAGAGGCCGACCGAGTGGAGCTGCGATTTGTGACCGGCAGGGTGGAACATGCCGACCTCGTTGTGTTCGCCGACGGCATCACTTCGACCGCGCGGCGTCGACTCTTTCCCGATCTGGATCGCGAATACTCGGGCTACGTCGGCTGGCGCGGGACCGTCCGCGAAGATCAGGTCAGTGACCAGACACGCGCGCTGCTCGCTGATGCACTGACCTACAGCGTCGCGCCGAATACGCACGCGGTGATGTACACGATCCCCGGCGTGAACGGCGAACTCAATGAGGGCAGTCGCCTCTTGAACTATGTCTGGTACCGAAACGTCGCAGATGGGCCCGACCTGCAAGAGCTCACCACCGACGTCCGCGGGTTCGAAGCCCCCGTCTCGCTGCATCCCGGTGCGGTGCAACCGCGCTACATCGATGAAATGAGGGAATCTGCTGCCGCACAATTGGCGCCGGCTGTCTCCGAAGTGATCGTTGGTACCGAGCTGCCCTACTTGCAAGTGGTATTCGACACTCGCATACCGGCGATGGTCGACGGTCGTATCGCGATCATCGGCGACGCGGCCTTCGCGGCGCGGCCCCACGCCGCGGCCGGGTCGGCGAAGGCGGCAGCCGATGCGTGGGCGCTCTATGAGCGGTTGGGTCAGCACGACGGGGGAATCGTCGAAGCCCTGAAACTCTGGGAGCCAGGCCAACTCGAGCTTGGCAACCGCCTCATCGATCGAGTCTCCGCGATGGGTGCCCGATCGCAGTTCACCAACACCTGGGTCCCCAGCGACCCGGATCTACGCTTCGGCCTCTACGGGCCGGGCAAGTAGCACCACCACCCGAAATTCCCAACAAGAATAGGAGTTTGATATGAAGGCTCTTGTCTACGACGGACCCGGCAAGATCGAGTACCGCGACCATCCGATGCCCACCCTGCAGGCCGACACCGACATCATCATGAAGATCTCGGAGTCCACGATCTGCGGCACCGATCTTCACATCATCAAGGGCGGGGTTCCGACCGTGCAGCCTGGAACCGTCCTCGGACACGAGGCGACAGGTGTCGTAACCGAAGTCGGAAATTCCGTGCAGAACGTGAAGGTTGGCGACCGAATTCTTGCGGCCTGTGTGAGCGCATGCGGATACTGCCGCTTCTGTACCTCGGGCATGTACGGGCAGTGCCTCCACGGCGGGTGGGCTTTGGGTAACACGATCGATGGTGTGCAAGCCGAGTTCGCTCGTATTCCTTTTGCGCGCAACTCCGTTTACCAGATTCCAGATGCCCTCACCGACGAACAGGTGCTCTTTCTTACCGACATCCTTGCCACGGGTTATGAGGTGGGCGTGCTCAAAGGGCAAGTCAGACCTGGCGATACCGTTGTCATCGTTGGCGCCGGCCCCGTCGGCCTCTCGGCGACACTGACCGCGCAACTGTTCTCTCCCCGCCATATCGTGGTGGTCGACCGGGTCGCCAGCCGGCGCGAGGTGGCATTGAAACTCGGAGCAACGCATGCCGTCGACGAGCACGAAGTCCACGATCTGGTCGCGCAGCTGACGGACGGTCTCGGCGCTGACGTCTCGATCGAAGCGGTCGGCTTCCCGGATGCGTTCGAGCTCACGGCGGATCTCGTTCGGTCTGGCGGTCACATTGCGAACATCGGAGTCCACGAAGGCCCGGCCACGCTTCATCTCGAGAAGCTGTGGGCCAAACAGGTCACTATCACTACGGGTATCCCGTCTGGCTTGACCATCCCGCAGTTGATGAACTCGATCTCAACGGGCGCACTTGATGCGACCAAGATGGTCACCCACCGCATGTCCCTGGACGAGACAGAGCACGGCTACGACATCTTCAAGCGAGCAGCCGAAACCGGTGCGCTCAAGGTCGTTCTCGCCAACGAAGCGACCTGACGCGAGGGCTGTGGAGACCCGGCGCGCAGCCACGTTCAACTGACGACAAAATCCCGGAGATCGGGTTCGGCAAGCATGGCGGCCATCGTCTTGCGGTCGAATGGCCACAGGTCGACGTTGCCTTCGTCCGTCAGATACCAGGAGTTGCAGCCGGTGGTCCACACCGTCGGTCTGAGGGACTCGGAAACGTCGTCGTTGAATCGGGTCGTCGCTTCCTCGGTGACTTCGACGGTATCGAACTCGCCTGCGCGGAACCGCCTCAGCCACTGCGCGATATACCGGCCGGTGAGTTCGGACGAGAACTGGAGCGAAATCGATCCCGTCGAGGAATGTGGCCCCAGAACCGTGAACAGGTTGGGAAACCCGGGAATAGCCGTCGTCCGATAGGCTCTCGGGCCTTTGGCCCAGGCCTCCTCGATGTCTGCGCCGTCTCGACCGACCAGGTGCATCGGACGCATGTAATTGTGGGCGTGGAATCCGGTTGCGAGCACAATCATGTCGACTTCGTGGAAGTGGCCGTCCGCCGTCCTGATGCCCGAGGGCGTGATCTCCTGGATTGCTTCGGTAATGTACTCGGCGTTCGGCGACTGGATCGCTGGATAGTAGCTGCCGGAGAACAGCTGCCGCTTACACATCGGCTCGTACTGCGGAGTCATCCTGGCGCGAAGTTCGCGATCTCGCACCTGACATCGCAACGTCCACCGTGAGAACTGCTGGAACAGGCGCCGTCGCCAGCTCGGTCGGATGATGATGTCGGTGAGGATGTCCCCCCAGGACAGCGCCGTGTTATGCAATCCGCGGTTCAGCCGGGGAAAGATGCGCAGCAGCCGGCTCAACGCCGAAGCCTGGCGCAGGCGCGCCGGTATCCAGAGGATCCATTGCGGCGTACGCACAAAGTGAACGATGTGCGCCACCTCAGGCTGCAGCGCAGACACTAGCTGGACGCCGGTCGAGCCGCCCCCAATCACCGCTACCCGCTTACCCGCCGTCGTCACCGAATCGTCCCACCGCGAGGAGTGCAGCACTTCGCCGCCGAATGTGTCGAGCCCAGGGATGTTCGGCACGTGGGGGTGATGTAGCAATCCGGTGGCCATGATCAAGAAATCGACCTCGGACTGAGTTCCGTCGGCGATGCTCACCCGCCACGACGACCCCTCGAAGACGGCCGACGTGATCTCGGAATTCAACCGAAGGTGTTTGGTCAGCCCGAATTGTTCGACTACGTCACGGTGGTAGCGCTGAATCTCCTCACGGCGAGCGAACACGTGCGACCAGTTCGGTTTCACGGCGAAGGAGAACTGATAGAGATACGCCGGTATGTCACAGGTCAGACCGGGGTAGCGGTTCCAATGCCACACTCCGCCGACATCGGCACCCTTCTCGAAAATGGTGAGATCGTGAAAACCTGCATCCTTGAGCATCACCGCGGTCGCGATGCCAGCGACACCGGCGCCGACAATGCCGATTCGCGGTTCCCGGTCCGGCCGAGTATCCAATGTTATTCCCCTCACACCGATCGAACTGTTATCCAGCGACGGCCTCAGCTGTGAGACAAGGCATCTCGGCGCCGGCGCATGAATGGACTTGTATGGGCTTTAAACGCGGTCGGCTGTGCCGTTAATCGCACAGCGCGGCAACAGAATTCGCATCCGCTACATTGCATACAACGCTGACCACCCCTGGGTTGTCAGTCAGCAACTCGTCTGCGATTCTTAATCGTCGCGGCTGGCCCGATCTTTGTCGAAGCTGACGTGCACACGTTGGAATCCCTTGGCTTGCTCGGCTCGTGCTTGCCGGGCATAGGTTCTGCGGTCAGCCGGCGTGAGTTCGACGTCGTCGGTGAACACGGTGAGCAGGGCGCGCGGATACAGCCGATCCACCCAGACGACGTTGACCTCCGCGCACAGCACCAGGGTGACCGACAGGAGAAACAGGAACGCCAACAGCCCGAGCACGACCGCGAACACGCTGTTGGTGGCACCGGAAGATCGCACGATATGCGCGATGTAGCCGGCGCCGAGCCATTGCAGCAGCTGCCAAGTCACCGCGGCGATGAGGGCGCCAGGCAGAACCTTCGTGAAGCTGAGCCGGCGAGGAGTCGTGATGCGGAAGCCGATCGCGCAGATGCCCGCATTCACGGCCACCGCAGCCAGAACGTAGGCCGCGTTGCCCCACCGGACGTCGGAGGCGGCGGCCCGGCCGACCGCCGAAAGGACCGTTGTAGTGATCGCGGCCGAGCCCAGTAGTAACAGCACCACCAGGCTGCGTATGCGCGCGCGCAACGGGTCTGGGCGGCGATGGCGCGGCACCGCCCATACGGTGCCCATGGTGTTCTGGACCGCTTGGCCCACGCCGAGGCCCCCGTACAGCGCCGCGGCGACACCTATGACGACAGTTGTTGCGCCGCCCGACAATTGCTGAGGTTGGCCGATCTGGTCGCCGATAACGGGGATCTGACTGAGCGCGGAGTGCAAGAGCTGTTTCTGCAGTTCGAGACGGCCGGTGAGGATCACCCCGAGCGCGGTGGTCAACAGCAGCAGTATCGGAAACAGTGATACGAAGGCGTAGTAGGTGATCATTGCGGCGAGATAGCCGCCCCGATCGTCGACGTACTTGTAGATCACCGCGACCACGAACCCCACCCAGCGGTTCCGCTGCTGCAACCGATCGAGCCACTCGACCATGTCGGGCCTCACCTCCTTGGCACGCGCTCTTGCGTGGCGGGCATACCCGTTCTGCGCGGGTGAGCCACCACTGTGGCTAGCGGCGCGGCGGCGTGGGACCGGGTCGGCGCGGCACGGACGCATGCGACCGGAACGGTCGCGTCGACGCCGAGGCCCATGTCGGCTCGGAAGGAGCGCGTAACCGCGTGGTCGGCGCGCTCTGCAGTCTGGACGCCGCTCCGAGTTTCATCGGCCGTGTCGCGTCGCCCGGTTCGTCGCGCTCGAGAAGCACGCCGCGAGCAACACGTTCGAGCGCACCCTGGACCTGCATGCGGTCCGGCCGTTGCGCGAACTCCGGCGACTCGGCCAGGGTGTCGGTGATCCAGCTCGAGATGACGTCGCGCGCGTAGCTGACCTCGGACGCACCGGCGGGTGTGAGCGAAAACCGGTCACCCCCACGTACGGCGTAGCCACTGGTGACGAGTCGATTGAAGGTCGGTTCCAGAACCTGGCGCGGGACCTGACGCTGTTCGGCGATGGCGTTCAGGTCCGCTTCGCCCGTCACCGCGGCGTGCCGGTAGACCTGTAGGAGTGCCCACATGCGGGCCGGGTCGAGGTGGCTGCGAATCGACTGAGACAGCGCGTCGAAGTCGATGCCGTGAGTTCGTCGCAGAAGCCGGCCTACGGCGATCTCGAGTAACTTCTCTGGCGATTCCGTTGTGGGCATGCCGAAGCCCTCACCCATGTCCGTGCTGCCGCTGGCGGCGGCGTCGCGAAGCGGAACCTGCTTGAGGAACAGGGCAAGCACGAATCCGACGACCGCAAACGGAGCTGCACAGAAAAACACCTGGCTCAGCGAATCGGCGTAGGCGGTGATGATCGGCGCTGCGACTTCCTGCGGGAGCTGATGAAGGGCTTGCGGCGATGTTGCTGCCTCCTGCGGTGCGCCGCTGGTTGCCATCGCGGTTGGGAGGCGAGTGTCGAGGAAATTGGTGAACATCGACCCGAAAATCGCTGCGCCGAAAGAGCTTCCGATCGTGCGAAAAAACGTGACGCCCGAGGTGGCCACACCCAGATCGGTGAAGTCGACGGTGTTCTGCACGACCAGCACGAGCACCTGCATGCTGAGCCCGATCCCGGCGCCCAGCACCAACAGAAAGAGCGACTGGACCAGCGTCGAGGTGTCTGAGTCCATCCGCGACAGAAGCACGAATCCCAAAGCCATCGTTGCGGTGCCGGCGACGGGAAAGATCTTGTAGCGGCCAGTGCGTCCGACGATGGCGCCGCTGCCGAGCGAGGTGCCCAGCAATCCGAGGACCATCGGGAGTGTGCGCAGCCCCGAGGTGGTCGCAGAGACGCCGTCGACGAATTGCATGAACGTCGGAAGGAATGTCAACGCGCCGAGCATCGCGAAGCCGACCACGAACGACAACACACAGCAGACAGTGAAGACGGGATTGGCGAACAGCCGGATCGGCAGGATGGGTTCCGCGGCGCGGCGTTCGACCCCCACGAACATCACCAGCGCTGCGACGGACGCGACGAACAGCGCGATGATGGTCGGCGAGGCCCATGGGTACGTGGTGCCACCCCAACTCGTCGCCAAGGTGAGCCCGGCTGAGCCGAGACCGACCAGGACGATGCCGGCATAGTCCAGCGCGGGCCGTGCTCTGCGTCCGAGCGCTGGAATCGCCACGGCCGCGATCGCGAAGACCACCACGGCCACCGGCACGTTGATCCAGAACGCCCAGCGCCAGCTGAGGTGGTCGGTGAACAATCCGCCGAGCAGCGGTCCGATCACCGTGGTGACGCCGAACACCGCCCCCAATGCGCCCTGATAGCGCCCTCGATCGCGAAGCGGGATCACCTCGCCGATGACTGCGACCGCGGTCACGGTGATAGCGCCGCCGCCGAGCCCCTGCAGCGCACGGAAGACCACGAGCATGCCCATCGACTGCGCAAAGCCGCACAGCACAGAGCCGACGAGGAACAAGACTATGGCGACCTGGAACACCGTCCTGCGGCCGAACGTGTCGCCCAGCTTGCCGACGATTGCCGTCACGATCGTCGAGGCCAGCAAGTAGCTGGTGACGACCCAAGCCTGGTGGCCAGCGCCGCCAAGGTCGGCGACGACGGTGGGCAGAGCGGTGGCCACGATCGTCTGGTCGAGGGCGGCAAGCAACATGCCCAGCACCACAGCCAAAAAGATCAGGTTCCGCCGCCGAATGTCGAGGTCGTCCGGGGCCACGGATTCCATCGGTTGGGCCGGCGCCTGAGTGGGCCGTGTCACGAAATCTCCCTTCGAGCACTTGGCGCACGGCGCCATCGGCCGCACAGCAGGTCGAGAACCGGTAACGCATACCCGCACCGGCGTGGGATGACACCGCTGTCACCCGTCGGGTTCATTCACGAAGCAGTGATGCCTTCATCGCCGAATCAGTCCGGGAAATCGGCATTTTCGCAATCCATAACAGCAGATTTGGCCTCGACGGTTCCGCAACACGCGCAAGCAGGCCGCGCGCAGGGTGTCGGCGATCACTGCGGTGCACCGTCATGACCGAGTCATTCCTGCCAGGCGTCGTTCAATTTCTGCCGTCGGAAATTTGTGGCTTGAGCTGCTGGTTGAGCCAGTCAGACAGCACCACAGACTCCGCAGAGAAGGCACTGAAATGAAGAAGTTCGGATTCGCCAGCATGATTGCCACCGGTTTCGCCGCCGCCCTGTTCGGTCTGGCCGCCCCGGCCAACGCCGACGTGGCTCACCACGACTGGGTGCACGACATCCAGCAGCAGGCCACCGTCGGCTCGACCACGCCGGTATTCGGCAACGGCCGCTGACCCACAAACTCCACCGAGAAGGGGCGCCCTCACAACGGGCGCCCCTTCTTAGTTAGCCGCGGCACGACCCTGAGTGCAATCTCGATCACAGCCCCGCGGGCGGCGGATCAATAGATAATGCCTGCAACAGGTTTCGCTCAGAAGTGACGTTCGGTGACAATGTTAGCGATCACTGGCCCTTCACCTGCATGACTCGGTTGCGCAGCCCGTCCGTGGCTGTTTCCATCAGTCCCTTAGCGCCCTTCTTGACGAGAAAGCCGGGCAGCGGCACCACGGGATCGACGGTCAGCTCGAGCGAGACACGGGTGGAGTCACCGTCCTGCGTCAACGTGTAGCGCCCCTCTTGCGCGCGTTGCTGCGTCGAACTCACCAACGTCCAGCTGACGCCGTCGTCGTGAAAGAAGTAATCGAGAATCTGCTCGTCGCTCACGCCCACTATCTTCACGACCTGGCGAGCCCTTTTGGGCCGGCCCTGATCGTCTCGCTCGAGCACTTCGACCTTCTGATGCGCCGACGACCACTCTGCCAACGACTCCAGATCGACGAGTACGTCCATGATTTCGTCCGGTGTCGCGTCGATGACGACTTGGCGGATCTCGGTGATAGCCACGCCAAGACGGTAGCCAGCCGCATTGGAGTCCAAACCTTATTGACGTCCGCCGACAATAGGGACTGGTGATGCTTGCGGAGCGGTTGATTTCTGCCAGCCGTCGTTCAATTTCTGCCGTCGGAAATTTATGCCTTGAGCTGCTGGTTGACCCAGTCAGACACCACCACAGACTCCCCAGAGAAGGCACTGAAAATGAAGAAGTTCGGATTCGCCAGCATCATCGCCACCGGTTTCGCCGCAGCCCTGTTCGGTCTGGCCGCCCCGGCCAACGCCGACGTCGTTCACCACGACTGGGTGCACGACATCCAGCAGCACGCCACCGTCGGCTCGACCACGCCGGTATTCGGCAACGGCCGCTGACCCACAAACTCCACCGAGAAGGGGCGCCCTCACAGCGGGCGCTCCTTTTTCATTTTTGGGCGGGTGCCTGAAACGGCAGACACACGATGAACCGCGTGTCGCCCGGGGCAGACTGGACCGACAAAGAGCCCCGGTGCTTCTCCACGATCCGCCACGCCAGGTCGAGACCGAGTCCGGTGCCCTCACCCACGGGCTTCGTGGTGAAGAACGGTGTGAAGATGCGATCGATGATGTCGTCTGCGATGCCAGGACCGTCGTCACAGATCTCGACACGAATGCCGGTGTCGCGTTCGTACCCCGTCCGCAGGGTCAACGTGCCCCGGCCGCCGGTGGCCTCGAGGGCGTTTTCGATGAGGTTGGTCCACACTTGATTGAGATCGCCTGCATAGCAGTGGATTTCAGGCAACGATAGGTCCCAGTCCGTGACAAGACGAAGGGGGCCGTCCTTGCCGATTTTGGTGTTGAACATCGTCAGCGTGCTACGCAGGAGTTCGTGGACGTCGACGCATCGATAGTCGCCGCGATCCATTTGTGAGTACTGTTTGGCGCTTGTCAGAAGGGTCGAGATGCGCTTGCTGGCCTCCGCGATTTCGCGCATGCGCAGCTCGGTGTCGATCGTGTGTTTCAACCATTCGACGGCGCTCTGCAGGACGCCACCGGACGGCCGGTCCCGCGTGGTGCTGACGGATGCCGAGACTCGTTCCAACCACGTGACATCCAGGCCCGCCTCCACGAACGTCGGCGCGAACTCCCAGCCCCCGCCGATCTCGTGATCGTCCAGCCAGTCGCCGATCTGTTCTTCTCGGTCGGACGACTCCAGTGCGCTCAGTTGGTCGAGCTTCGACGTGCCGACGTGCTCGGCCACCTCGTCTTGGAGGGTCACCAACGCCCGCAGAGACTCAGAAGGGAGTCCGCCTTGGGCGATCGACGCCAGCTTGCCCCGCAGTTTCCCGACACTTTCGCGCAATCCCGACGCGGCACGGGCGGTCGCCGCCGCAGGGTTGTTCAGTTGATGCGTCAGACCGGCGGTGATGGTACCGAGCCCTAACAGCCGTGCCCGCTGACCGACGATTTGCTGCTGACGCAGTCCACCGAGCGTGTGTCCCGCCAGAAGGTGCACGGCCATCGGGAATTGTGTCTGCATGAAATGGGCGAACTTGTCCGCGTCGAGGACGAAGAACCGAGACGTGCAGATGATTCGGACGGAAACCTCATAGAACTGTTCGGCGGTCGGGACGTACGCCGACCACGCACCGCAGTACACGCCACGTTGGGATGTGCGATGTGTGAGGACGTCGAAGCCGCCGGTCCGTCCCGACATCGCCAGCTCCCCGTCGATCAGAACGAAGAAGTACGTCGCGGGTTGCCCTTCGCTGAACAGCGGGCCCGGCGGAAAGCTCTCGATACGGCCGTCGGCGCACAGCATGTCGAGCTGTGAGTCCGACAGATGCTCGAACAGGAACAGCGTGCGCAACTCCTCGGCCATACACTGCTCGCCCATCAGGATCCTTGTCGTCGGGAACGAGATTCGGCCTATTGGGCCGAGTTGTTCTGTCGACGCAGATTAATTGACATGGGCCTATCGAAAATGGCGATCGAAGCGGAATCCGCAAGAACCCCGCAGGAATGCGCTACGGCAAACTGTCACCGTCTGGTTCGATGTGTACATCGCAGGGGGGAGGCAGCATTGAGTGAGACCAAAGAACCGGTATTCACGAGGATCGACCATGTCTCGTTGACCGTCACCGACCTCGAATCCAGCGCGGCGTGGTATCAGCGGGTGTTTCGCACCGACCGATTGGATGTGAAGATCCCACACCATGGCCGCGAGGAGACGGGCTATAGCGTGCTCCTACCCGAGCCTCGAACGGGCTTGATCTTCGGACTTCACACCAACACCGGCAATCGGGGGGAGCCGTTCGACGAGGCGCGCACGGGTCTGGACCACATCTCGTTTCGGGTCAGCGGGCGTGCCGATCTCGCGTGCTGGACGGCCTGGCTCGACGAGCTCGGCATCAAACACACCGGCATCGTCGACGAAACGGAACCGATTGCCTACTCCACGGTCGTATTCCGCGACCCCGACAACATTCAGCTCGAACTCATCTTCACCGATTGACCCAGGCGGCCATTCGGGGCGTTCGCGGTGGGCGCGAACCGGTTGATTTCTGCCAGGCGTCGGTCAATTTCTGCCGTCGGAAATTTATGCCTTGAGCTGCTGGTTGAGTCAATCAGACACCACCACAGACTCCCCAGAGAAGGCACTGAAATGAAGAAGTTCGGATTCGCCAGCATGATTGCCACCGGTTTCGCCGCCGCCCTGTTCGGTCTGGCCGCCCCGGCTAACGCCGACGTCGTTCACCACGACTGGGTGCACGACATCCAGCAGCAGGCCACCGTCGGCTCGACCACGCCGGTATTCGGCAACGGCCGCTGACCCACAGACTCAACCGAGAAGGGGCGCCCTCACGAGGGGCGCCCCTTTTTTGTGCCGAAAGTTCGACCGTGGATGTCGAAAATGTCGTGGCGGCTCCGTCCCAAGGATGAGTGACCAACTAGGGTCGCGAACCTGAAGGGAGAAATCTCATGCCGAAGTACCTGTTCCTCAAGCATTACCGAGGCGCGCCGGCGTCAGTCAACGACGTGCCGATGGACCAGTGGACACCCATGGAGATCGAAGCGCACATCAAGTACATGAACGACTTCGCGGACCGCCTGAAGGACAGCGGCGAGTACGTCGACAGCCAGGCCCTGGCCGCGGAGGGCGCCTGGGTGCGCTACGACGGTGAGGGCAAGCCGCCCGTGACAGACGGCCCGTTCGCGGAGACAAAGGACCTGATCGCCGGCTTCATGATCATCGACGTCGATTCTTACCAGCGCGCCGTCGAATTAGCAGGCGAGTTGTCCGCGGCGCCCGGCGCAGGCGGTAAGCCGATCCACGAGTGGCTCGAGGTGCGGCCGTTCATGGGCGCGCCAACGACCGTGACCGAGTAATGCCCGCCGATGCGGTGGACGAGGCCCAGCTCCGGGACCTGATCCCCGGCGTGCTGGCCGCCCTCGTCCACCGTGGGGCCGACTTCGCGACCGCCGAGGACGCCGTCCAGGAGGCGCTCGCCCGCGCCGTCGAGATCTGGCCCAAGCAGCGGCCCGACGACCCCAAAGGCTGGCTGATCACCACGGCGTGGCGCCGCTTCGTCGATCTCGCCCGGTCCGACACCGCGCGCCGCCGTCGCGAACAAGAGGTTTCCGATGAGCCACCGCCCGGGCCGACCGCGTCGGAAGACGACACCCTGCAGCTCTACTTTCTCTGCGCGCATCCGAGCCTGACTCCAACATCGGCGATCGCCTTGACGCTGCGGGCCGTTGGCGGCCTCACTACCCGCCAGATCGCGCAGGCCTATCTCGTGCCGGAATCGACTATGGCCCAACGGATCAGCCGGGCCAAGCGCACGGTGAGCGACGTCCGGCTGGACCGTCCCGGAGACTTGCGCACCGTGCTGAAGGTGCTGTACCTGGTGTTCAACGAGGGGTACAGCGGCGATGTCGACCTTGCCGCGGAGGCGATCCGGCTGGCCCGGCAACTGGCCACGACCACCGACGACGTCGAAGTCGCGGGACTGCTCGCGCTGTTTCTGCTTCACCACGCCAGACGCGACGCCCGGATGCGCACCGATGGCAGCCTCGTACCGCTGGCCGATCAGGACCGCCGCATCTGGCGGACCGACCTGATCACCGAGGGAGTGGCCGTGCTGCAGGCCGCGCTGGCTCGCGACCGGCTGGGGGAGTACCAAGCGCAAGCCGCGATCGCCGCCCTGCACGCCGACGCGCAGAGCGCTGACGAGACCGATTGGGTGCAGATCGTCGAGTGGTACGACGAACTCGTCCGGCTCACCAACAGCCCGGTCGTCCGGCTCAATCGTGCTGTCGCCGTTGGCGAGGCGGACGGCCCGCAAGCTGGGCTTGCCGCCATCGCTGAACTCGATCCGACTCTCCCGCGGCACACCGCTTCTGTCGCCCATCTCCATGAGCGCGCTGGCGAGCTCTCAACGGCGGCAGAGCTTTACGCGGATGCCGCCGCACAGGCACAGACCATCGCAGAACGCAACCACCTCACGATGAAAGCGGCCATCCTTCGCCAGCGTCATTGAGGCGTAGCGGTGATAACCGCTGGTAGCCGGTCGTGTTCAGTGACGCACAGGTGTGCGCGCATCGTGCACGGGCGCGGCCTGGGGACTTTCGGTCTTGCGGCTTTGACGGCGGTTATGACGAGCAACACGGCGGCTGAGCACCCGCACGTCGCTCTTGGTCAGCGAGCGGTTCTTTCGCGCCAGAAGGTCCAGCTGCTGCCAGCTGAGCCCGTCGAGATCACCGTCTGCGTCATGGGTGGCAATGACGACGCAACCGTGGAGCAGCGGCACCGTCTTGGCCTTGAAACTTGTTGTCGCCAGCAGTAGTTCAGTGGCGATCGTGTTGGTGCGGCGCTGGCATCCATGTGTGGACGGGGAGAACCAGAAGTCGAATTGGCGGTCCGCGCTAGTCAGACATTGGAGCCCTTGATCGTGGACGAGCTGATCGATATCGGCCTGGGTGTAGGCACGGGTTTCATAAACGACGCCGCTGGGGCTGCAGTACAAAATAGTGTTCATTCGGATATTCCATTCCGCTCTTTCTTCGCTGTCGTGTGTGACGAGCCACGCTCTCCACTGTTACTGGAGTTACCCATGTGACAACTGAGACAAACCTTAATAACGATGATGAAACGAAAGGTTTGACTCGAGCGGCGGGAACGTCAGTTCAAGATCACACGCACCGCGGTTGCGGTTGAGTACGGTTCGAAGAACTGTCGCAGCTCAACGATGTGCTGGGCGAGCTGATCGAGTTGATGGTCCTCGCCGCAGTAAGGCGTCCACTTTGGGACAGGTCGGGCGTTGCCGCGTTCGTCGAGCGTAACGACGACGATCAATCCTTCGGCCGCCAAAGAGGCGGGACCGCCGACCATGTCGGAGAGAGTCACTTGCACCCGGATGTGCATGCTTCGTGGCCCGGTGTGAATGAGTCGCGCGCTCACCTCGATCTGATCGCCCAGCACAACGGGCATGCGGAAGCGGATCGAGGCGACGTAGGACGTGAGACCTGGGACGGCGGACCAACTGGCTCCGCACGTGTTCGCCGCGTCGTCGATCCAGCGCATGATGCGTCCACCGCTGACGGCTTCACCCCAGTCGACGTGGGCTCGTGAGACGACGAATCGCTCCGTCGCGCACGATGCGACGCCTTCTGCGGTGCCGCTCTGGGAGGCGATGGCGTTGTCGATCCGTTGGCGCATCCGAATCCGGTGCCGCGCCTGACTGGGCTTGACCCCGTTTGGTGGACACAGGGTTAGGCGGCTTGTGCCGTCTGATTGAATCGGTCTTCATAATCGACCGGGCTGATCATACCGAGGGCTGAGTGGCGTCTGCGCCGGTTGTAGACCCGCTCGATCCAGTCGCCGACGGCGAGCTTAGCGGCTGCCCGGCTGGGCCACAGATATCGATCATAGAACTCGACTTTCAGTGTCGCCCAGAAGGATTCGGCCGCAGCGTTATCCCAGCACACACCGGTACGGCCGACCGAACGGGCCAAGTTGTGCCGACGGGCGAATCGAGCCAGCTGCGCAGAGGTGTATTGACAGCCACGGTCGGCGTGCAGAATCACCTCCTGGGCCACCTGGCCGCGCATCGCGACCGCCATCGACAGCGCGGCCTCGACCAGATCGGTGCGCAGGTGCTCATCGATAGCCCAGCCGATCACCCGCCGCGAACAGCCGTCACGCACGGCGCACAGGTAAAGCCAGCCCTGCCCGGTGCGCAGATAAGTGATATCGGACGTCCACACCCGATCCGGCTCACCGGTGTCGAACCGCCGACCCACCAGGTCGGTCGGTACCGCCGCGTCCAGGTCGACCACCGTGGTAGCCGGCGCGAATCGCCGCGGGCAGATCCCGGCCAGCCGCTGCCTACGCAGTGACGCCGCGACCGTCTTGCGCGACACCCGCCGCCCGTCGGCACGCAAGTCGGCCAGGACCCGTGGCGCCCCGTACACGCCGTCGGAAGCCGCGTGCGACGCCGCCACCTGGGCGTCGAGTTCGGCGCGTCGCCGCTGCAACGGACTGGGACCCCGGTCGCGACGCACCCGCCACTTGTAGAACCCTGAACGTGACACCTCCAGCAGATCGCACATCCGCTTGACCGTGTAGGTGGCCTTCTCCGCCTCGATCACCCGGTAGGCCTCTACCGGTTCTGCATCGGAGACGAAGTTTTGGCCGCGGCTGAAGTGTGAATCCCTTGGTGCCCCTGACCCTCATAGGTCGGGGACCTCAGAGCGGGATGTGGCGGGGTCAGGCGGCGGGCATGGTGATCTCCACGGCGGCGCCGAGCTTCTCGATCTGTTTGGCCAGTCGCGCGATTTGATGTTCACGGCTATGCCGTCGTGCGACCCAGTCGACGCCGAGATCCTGATAGCCAACGTCAGCAGTGACGATGTGCCAGTAGGCGATCAGGATGTCGTGGCGGATCGCGCCGACGGCTTTGAAGGTGCCGCGGCGTCCCCGGATGACGTGATACCGCGCGCCCAGATAGGTGTTCTTGGTGCGTGCGGCGGCTTGTGCGGCCTCGGTGAGCACCGTCTTGAGCGCGACCGGCCCGTGGCGGGTGCGTCCTGATCGGGCTTTGCCTCCGGAGGCGTTGTTGCCCGGGCAGATTCCGGCCCACGACGCCAGGTGCGCGGGGGTGGCGAACACGCTCATATCGACGCCGATCTCGGCGATCATGCCGATCGCGCATTTCCGGGCCACCCCCGGGATCGTCTGCAGGCGTTCAATGATCGGCTCGAAGGTCGCCACCCGGGTGGTGATCTGTTCATCGATCTCGGCGAGCTGGGCGTCCAGGAAATCCACGTGCGCCAGGATCTGACGAACCAGCACCCCGTGATGGCAGACCCGGAAACTACCGCGCAGCGCATCGGTGAGCGCAGGGATCTTCGAGCGCATCCTGCCCTTGGCCAACTCCGCCAACACCACGGGGTCGGATTCGCCGGCCAGCATCGCCTCGAGCATCGCCCGCGCCGACTTCGACAACACCGTGGAGGCCACCGACGTCAACTTGATCCCCGCATCCTGCAGCACCTTCTCCAGCCGCTGCACCATCCGGGTGCGTTCCTCGCTGAGCGCCCGGCGGTGCCGGGTGAAATCACGCAGCTCTCTAATCGGTGGCGACGGCACGAACGAGGGCCGTACCAGCCCGTGCTCGACCAGCTGCGCGATCCAGGCTGAATCGACCACATCAGTTTTGCGGCCCGGGACGTTCTTCAGATGCTGGGCGTTGAGCAGCCACAGCTGTTCGATCCGGTCCTCCAACAGATAGAACACCGGTTTCCAGTACACCCCTGTTGATTCCAACCCCACCCGAGTGACCCGATGCGAGATCAGCCAATCACCCAACGCGACGAGTTCGGCGGTGTCGGTGCCGAACGTCTTTGTCTCACTGCCGCGTTGGCGACCCTGCGGGAACCGCACCGTCGCCACCACCGTGTCGCGGTGCACATCCAGACCCGCGCAGAACTCAACTACCTCATCCATCAGCAACCTCCCTACTCGCGCCCACAACAAGAGCGGCGACTGCCGGAGGAAGGTCGTCGATCAAAGGAGTCTGAAGTTCGCGCTCACCGGCAGCACAACCGGGTGCCCACAACCCTCCGCGCCATACTTTTTTCCGGGCTCACGGGCACCAAGCGGCGTCGGCGTCAGCCCAGCAGCCGCCGTGATCAGCATCAGCCGCCCGGGGCAGCACCGCAACACCGACGAACGCCACCAGCGCCGGATTCTCATCTCATCGGGTGCGCCCGCCCAGCCGGGCCCATCGATACTTTTTTCAAAAACTCACGGTCCAACCGTAATTCGGCGTTTTCCCGGCGCAGACGCTCTAGCTCTGCGCGTTCATCAGCATCGAGCACCGCGCCAGTATCGCCAGCCGCGGCCGCTTCCCGCGCCCGACGCACCCAACGACCCAGCAATTGTTCGCCGACACCGATCTCAGCCGCCACATGCGCGGCCGGCCGGCCAGTCTCGATCACCAGGCGGGCAGCCTGCTCCCGGAACTCCGGGGTGTACTTCCGACGCTTGCCCGACATACAGACAACCTTCCCGCAGGACCAGCAGTCCCACCAGTCAGGTGTCCACCATCACGGGTCAATCCCACGACGCTGTCGTTGAAGTTCGAGCATGGTGACAGGAGTCCACGGCGAGACCGGGACAGGATTGCCTGAGTCGTCGACAGCCACGAAGACGACCGGGCACTGGGAAGTCTGACCGGACGTGCCCGCGGGGTGGGCGGTGTAGACGGTCACGAGGACATGCAGACTGCTGCTGCCCTTATGGACGAGGTCTGCACGCACCTCGACGAGTTCGCCCACGCAGATCGGCCGGTCCAGATGGAAGTTGCCCATTGAGGCGGCGACACAGCGGCGGCCGCTCGACCGTGTCACGGTGGCGTGGGCCGCCGCATGGATCCATTCAAATAGCGTGCCGCCGTCAACGAACCCAAGGACACCAACGTCGCTGGGCTCGACGCGGACGTGGCGGATCATCGTGTGACTGACAGGATTTGGCGACGAGACCGGATCGTCGTGTTCGGCAATGTCTGTGATTGTCATTTTGAGGCCCCCCTCTTGCCGTGATGTAGGCAATGATGCGAGGACACCGCGACGACGGGGAAGATGTCCTGCCCGGATCGCTGCACTTTCTTGCATGATCCACAGATTGGGGTCCTGTTCTTGGGCACCACTGTCGGTGAATCTGCGGATTGTGCAAGGAAACGTCGCGATCCAGACTGTTTCCCGTCTCGAACTGCGGTTACGTCCCCACGATGGATTCACCAACGGCGGTAGAGGGGGACCCATGCAGGTCACGATCATTGCGTTGGGTGTGGTACTCGCCATGTTGGTCCTGTCGCTCTGGTGGGCGCAGTCTCGCCGTGTGAATCGCCGGACTTCGGAAGCGGGATGCCGGCGTGACATTCAGGCCCTCCGGCGTACGAGCTACTCGCGGTCCAAAGGATGCCGCTCCGAGGATGTTTGGTTGGCGGGGGCGGATACAGATTCCTCGCATTCGGGTTCCAAGAAGGCTGTCGCCTGGGTGGCCATCGGGTCGGTGAGTGGCGGCTGTGGAGGCTGCGGCGGCTGCGGCTGTGGCGGTTGATCAATGCGGACGACACTTCGTGCGGCACATCGTCGGCGACACAACACCTTCCATCGGGCGTCCACCGTGGTCGCGCAACTCGAGCTTCCACCCGCGGTCTTCAAGACATGCCCATGGCAGCCGCGCGAGCTCATCGAAACGGGTTTGCGGCAATGGCTTCGATGCTGCGCGGCCGCATTGCGCGACGGTCAGGTGATCGGCATGCCCTCGCACGCGGTAGACGAGGCTTGGCACGGGCTGATTCTGTGCACGATGCGCTATCAGGCCTTCTGCACAGCGGCCTACGGCAAGTTCATGCACCACAACCCCGTAGGCGGTGCGCCCGATCACATCGCAGCCGCCGCAGAGCCGATGCAGGAGCAGCTGCGTCGAACCGTGATCGCGTGGACGCTGGTCGCGATGCCCGGCGAACAGTGCGTGCTGTGGGACCTCGACCACCGCGTCGGTGTCGACAAGCCTTGGGGAATCGATCCGGACTGGATTGCCGAGATCGAGTTGCTGGCGGGCTACAAGACCGCCTAGGTGGCTCGTTCGATCGACGCGATCATGCGATCGAGGAACTCGCCGGCTTCCTGGGCGGCGCGGGTGGCATCCCCGGCTTCGATCGCGGCCACGAGATCGTCGTGCGAGATTGCGTCGGCTTCGGCGAGCAGTGCTTGTGAAGCGGCGACGGTGCCTGCCACCGTCTCGACGATGCCGCGGTAGAGCTCGGCGACCAAGCCGTTGCCGGCGCAGCGCACGACGGCGGCATGGAAGTCGGCGTCGAGGCGGGCCGCACGATCAAGCGCCTCGGCATCGGGTTGCTCACCGCGCTGGGTGGCGGTGGTGACCGGCGCCGTTGCCTCGTTGCGTGCGGTAAGGGCTTCCCGCAGATGCGCGAGGTCGGCGTCGGTTCGTCGGATCGCCGCCAGCCGGGCAGATTCAACTTCCAACATGCGGCGCATCTCGAGGGCCTCACGCAACTCTGAGCTGCAGAGGGTGCGCAACGCGCCGGACAACTCGCTGGTGGCGCGGACGTAGGTGCCGTCGCCCTGGCGGACCTCCAACAGCCCGGCATGTGCGAGCGCGCGGATGGCTTCGCGGATGGTGTTGCGGCCGACGTCGAAGCTGGCGACCAGCTGTGACTCCGGCGGTATGCGGTGTCCGACCGGCCACTCGCCGGATGTGATGACGTCCTTCAGCTGGGAGATGACCTGTCCGACCAAGCTGTCACGCTGAGCTGTGACCAATGGCATTGGATCATCCTTTCATCCAAACATCCTACGTATGACACGATAGTCCTCATGACCGCGACGCAGGCCGATTACGGAGAGATTGTCCAGCGGCAGCACCCCACGCGCAGCGCGAAGCAAAAGCATGCGGCGCTGGTGGGAACTCCGCTGCTCGCCGTCGGTATCGCACTCGCGGCCGCCAACCTGCGTCCGGCCGTCACGAGCGCGGCCTCGGTCCTCGGCGAGGTTCGCGATGACGTCGGCGCCTCTGCGATGTGGGCCTCGGCGCTGACCGCCGTGCCCGTCGTGTGCTTCGGTCTCGCCGCCGTGTTCGCGCCATGGCTCGAGCGGCGGCTCGGGGCGGCGCGGGCGGTCGGGTTGGCCTTGGCGGTGCTGACGGGCGGTCTCGCCCTGCGGATCGTCGACGGCCAGTACGCCGTCCTGGGCGGCACCTTCGTCGCGGCCGCAGGCATCGCGGTCGGCAACGTTCTCATTCCGGTCGTCGTGAAGGGCTCCTTCCCGCACGCGATCGGTCGTGTCACCGGGATCTATACCGCGGCGCTGTCCGCAGGCGGTGGTATCGGTGCGTTCACACCGGCGCTGGAACCATTCGTCGGAGGCTGGCGTGGTGCGCTCGGTGCATGGGCTGCGCTGTCCGCGGCGGCCTTGATTGTGTGGCTTTTCGGCGCCCGTCACGGTTCCCACGATGAAGCTCCGGTTACTCACGAGCGGCCGCGCAGGTCGATGCTTCGAAGTCCACTCGCCTGGGTGGTCACCCTGTTCTTCGGGATGCAGGCTTGTTTCGCCTACATCCTCATGGGTTGGCTGGCGGAGTTCTTCGTCGCGCATGGCATCGCGCGCACGGAAGCCGGTCTGATGTTGGCCTTCATCAACCTCATCGGGATTCCGTTGAGCTTCGTCATCCCCGTCTACGCGTTGAATCGACCTTCACAGTCGGGATGGGTCATCGCGCTGGCGTGCTTCTCGCTTGCCGGCGTCGCAGGACTCGCGGTGGCACCCGCCGCCGCGCCGTGGCTGTGGACGGTGTTGCTCGGCATCGGCATGTCGATGTTCCCGATTGCTTTAGGAGTCATCGCGCTGCGGACACGAGAGACATCCGAAACCACCGTGCTGTCAGCGATGGTCCAAGGTTACGGATACCTGATCGCCGCCTCAGGCCCGTTCATGTTCGGGATGCTGCACGCCGCCACTGGGAACTGGACGGTGCCGCTTGTGCTGCTTGGCGCTGTGATCATCGTCGAAGGGGTACTGGGATATTCGGCGGGGCGCCCACGTTTCGTCTGACGCGCAGTCAGATCGGAGAGCCAACAGGGCCAAGTGAATCCAGTACGAAGACGCGGACCTGGCCCATGACGTTCGCATGACACTGCGACAGAAGCGGTTCCGTCAGCTCCTCACGGAGGACGACCTCGATCGGCCCCGACTCACCGCTGAGCAGCACATGGATCTTGTGCTCGGCACGCTCGACGTCGATCGGATGCAGCGCATCGATGCGATCGTCGCCGAACCGCTCGCGCACGAAATACTGAGCGGCCTGGACCGCGTGCGGCAGCGACGTACGCCCGCGCAGAAACCTGTTGTCCAAACGCCCTTCGAGATACTGACGGACGAGGTCCGCTGAATCGGCTGAGTCAACCCGGCCGTAACACAAGCCTTCAGGCAGGACGAGCATCGTCGCCGCGAACCGGTCGCCACCCAAATGTGAGCACTCCCAGGTGAATTCGGGGTAGACCTGTGCAATCGCATGACACGCGCTGCGTCCGCGCACCGCGCAGCATTGATCGTGCTTGCCATGCGCACAGACGGCTACCAGGGGATCGGTCGACAGCGCACCGTCGGATCCGTCGAGGGCAAGATCCAAATACTCGCGCGGATCGCCGACCTCGCCGTGGAACAGAGCTTCACTGCCGACGCCGGACTGCGCCACGAACCACCGCCACCGCAGCAGCCCCGGTCGGCGACCATGACGGCGTATCGCCGCGATACGCATACCCGCCGCCTCGACACGACGGACCACAGCGCGCCCGAGTTGCGGTTCGATACACCCAGGGGATTGAAGAAACGCCGAAGACCCCCACGCCCCAGGCAATTCGAGCAGCATCCATGTCGAACCGGCCGACGCCGTGCCGTACATCGGGTCGTTGCGGGCCAGCGATTGATCGCTGCACGGCAGGCGCTTCGCAGCGGTCATTTGCTCGCCGGTACGACGACGGCCTCCCGAAGCAGCCTGCGAATCAGAACCGTCGCGTCGGCGCGATCGAGACCCGGCAGGGTCGCGGCGTCGGCAATCAGTCCCCGGTGAAGGGCCTGTACCGCATCGCTACACAAGTCGGGGAACGTCATCGTCCGGTCGGGCAGACGCAGAACGACGCGTCCGTCGACTTCGTCGATCGTTGCGATGAGCCCGTGACGCCACTGAACCACCGCGGTGCCCGCGTGATCGGCGGCCGCAAGCGACGCCAACGGACGAACCGTAACCGGCCGTGTCCGATCGACGTATCGCCGCGACAACTCCGCCGCGGCACCCTTGCTGAGCACAGACGCCTCATCCCGCAACAGATCGACCATCTCCGCCATCACCTTGGTCACGGTCGCGATCGTCTCATCCTGATCCGCTGGATGGCTGCGCATCGGCAGTGACTTTCGGAACGCATCGAGGGTGGCCAACTGATCGACGACCGCTCGAGCGACGTCGACACCGGTCAGAGCCGAAACCCCGATGGTCAGATGGATCGACGTCGTCTCCATCGACTGCGCCGAATGCACCCATCCGCGTGGCAGATACAGCGCATCGCCCGCAGACAGCACGGTGTCGATGACGGGATCGCCGGAAACACGATCGGCGATCGCCGCGCGATGCTGCGTCCACGGTTGCGATGGCAGCGGATGGTCGTGAACGGGCGCGTGCACGATCCAGCGCTTCTGTCCGGACGCCTGCAGAACGAACACATCGTGGACGTCGTAGTGGAAATCAAAGCCCCGGTTCCCGGGCGGCGTGATGTAGGCGTTCGCCTGCACGGGATAGCCCAGATCGTCGACGAGGCCACGTACGAAGTCGATGATCGGCGGCCAGAGCCGGTGCAATCCCTGCAGGACAATTGTTGCACCAGAAGCGAACTGGCCAAGGACCTTCGCGGAGTCGACCTGGTCCGGCATCTCGGCACCGAATCCGGCAGGCCCGAGGTAGCAGTCCTTGGCCAGGACGTCACCCTCCTTGGCCAGCCGGATGAACGGCGCGCGCACCCCGCGCTCGGCGATCAACTCGTCGACAGTGTCCGGTGAGAGCAGGTCGCTG
Source organism: uncultured Actinomycetota bacterium (assembly GCA_963848855.1). Taxonomy (GTDB): domain Bacteria; phylum Actinomycetota; class Actinomycetes; order Mycobacteriales; family Mycobacteriaceae; genus Mycobacterium. Next base: position 387,683 of record CAWKFL010000012.1, on the reverse strand, counting down.
AAGTCGCGGGGTAACGCGTCGGAGCGGCTGAGCAACGGCTCACGACCCCAGTACCTCTCGGCGAACGTCTGGAGATCGGTCGCGATACAGCGGCTCAGTATCGACAAGTGGTCACGCGGTTCCGTCGGCACCGCCGTCGTGGCCTTCGGGGTTGGAGCCGCCGTCGGCGGGGCCTTCGCCGCCCGCGGTTCCGTCAGCGCCGCCATCGTGGCCTTCGGGGTTGGAGCCGCCGTCGGCGGGGCCTTCGCCGACTGCGGTTCCGTCAGCGCCGCCGTCGTGGCCTTCGGGGTTGGAGCCGCCGTCGGCAGGTCCCTCTCCGCCTGCGCCAGAGGTAGTGATGTCGTCATCGTCGAGCGCCATGCTGATCCCTTCTTTCATCTCTAACCGCAGGCTGCGGTTACCGGGAGCAGGATTCCCCGCCCGGGCCGAACGAAACCGGCAGTAATAGTCGTATGACCTGGGGGATCGACTCGGTTCGGCGCGAGCCCGCCTATGGTCGAGAAGTGACGATCACCTATGACGAGGCGCTGCGCGAGCGGATCCGGGCGCATTTGGCGGAGCACGACCGCCGCGCTGTGACCGATCCGACGAAACGCCACGCCGCAGTCGCGGTGGTGCTGGTCGACTCCCAGGTCGGCGAGGACAGGGTCGATCCCGCGCCCCTTGACGACTGGATCGATGGGCGGCCGATGCCGGAGTCGCTCGACGGCCGCATGGTCGATGTGTCGGGCGGAGCCGCGTTCCTTCTGTGCCGCAGGGCATCTCGTCTCACGTCGCATGCCGCGCAGTGGGCGCTGCCCGGCGGTCGCCTCGACGCGGGCGAGACCGTGATTGACGCCGCGCTTCGGGAGCTGGACGAGGAAGTCGACATCCGACTGCCGGAGTCGACCGTGCTGGGGCTGCTCGACGACTATCCGACACGTTCCGGCTATGTCATCACCCCCGTCGTGATCTGGGGCGGCGGACGGCTCGATCCGCGCCCAGCGCCCGATGAGGTGATGGCGGTCTACCGGGTGGGGTTACACCAACTGCAGCGCGAGGACTCGCCGCGGTTCATGGATATCCCGGAGAGCCCGCGGCCGGTGGTGCAGATCCCGTTGGGCCACGACCTCATACACGCCCCGACGGGGGCCGTGCTGTTGCAGTTGCGGTGGCTGGGCCTCGAAGGCCGCCACGACCCGGTCGACGAGCTCGAGCAGCCGGTGTTCGCCTGGAAGTAGGCTCGCTCGGCGTACTCAGGCCAGGAGCGGTGCGAGCTCCGTGCGAGGAATCGAGACCTCGTTCGGACCAGCCGCTTGCGGGAGCCACTCACCCTGACCGATGGAGAAGATCACCGCGTCGTCGGTGAGGGCGAAATCCTGGTACACCTTCTCGCCCAGAATGTTCTCGTCCACCGGGCTCCCGTTGCCTTGCCAGCGCGCCGCCCGCATCCCACCGCACCGGCGACTAACACAGCGCTGACAAGTGCTACGACCACACCTCTGCTCGACAACTTGTCATCCCTGAAGGGGCGGGTCTTTGTCAAGAGGTTGTCGACCAGTGGTTTTGCTGGCTTTCGGCCTCCGTGCGGGCAGCGCCGGGTGAAGGACCGGGGTCAAGACGGAGCGCCCGCAGCGTAGCGAGGACGAACGGTCTTGACGCTGGGCCGGCCCGGCGCATGCTGTCGGCGGATCCCGGAAGATCAGCGGCGCGACTGTGTGGTTGTGGGCCTTCTCCAAGCCGTGATGGCGCAGATACGTTGGGGCAGGGCCGGATTGGTCCGGCTGCCGGTCATCCCTTCGCCCAGCTGGATGGGCATGGAGCGGTGCGGTGACAACACGCGGGGTCAATCAAGCGGGCGACCACGCCGATGGTTCGGGGGTCAGACAAGTGAGCGGCCGCGCGCGGGTTGGGTCCGGAGTGCTCACGCCGCCACCTGACGGTGGGCCAGGGCGCGGATGTGGCCGTCGCGCAGCCCGTAGTAGACCAGCGTGAGCAGTTTGCGTGCCGCGGCAACCTTGGCGATGTTTTTGCCGCGGCGGGCTTCGATGCGGTGTTTGTCGGCCGCGATCTTGGCCGTGGTGGGGTGGCGCTGCACCGCCTCGATCGCCGCCCAGCGGACCGCTTTGGAGCCTTGTTTGGTGATGTGTCCGCGGTGCACGACGGTGTCGGATTCGCGGTGGGTGGGGGTCAGCCCGGCCCACGAGCACAGGTGGGCGGGGTCGGTGAAGCGGTGCACGTCGCCGATCTCGGCGACGAACACCGCCGCCAGCACCGGTCCGATGCCGGGCACTTGCTGGATGGCGTGATAGCCGGTGTGGGTGTCTAGCCGTTCGGCGATCATCGCGGCGAAGCGCGCTTCGTGGCTGTCGAGGATGTCGATGAGTTCCAGCAGCGAGCCGATGCGTTGGGCGTAGGCGGCGCCCAGTGGCACCTTCGCCAACCGTTGCCGACCGGTGACGCCGAACAGGTCCGAGGCTGCGATCAACACTCCGGCCTTGGCCAGCACGGCATGGATCTGCGCCTTGAGACCGGATCGGATCGCGACCAGCTTGGCTCGGTAGCGCACCAATTCCCGCAACTCACGGGTCTGCGGTGGGGCTATCCAGGCCTCGGGCAGTCGGCCCATCCGCAGCAGATCGGCCAGATCGGCGGCGTCGCGGACGTCGTTTTTCACTCGCCGGTACCGGAACCCTTTGACCCCCAACGGATGCGCCAAATGCACCCGCGCTCCACAGGCCTGCAGCACGTCGACCGCCCAGTACCAGCCGTAGGTGGCTTCCAGCACCACCTCGGGATCGGCGCCGGCCTGCTCGAGCTGCAGTCCCAGCGCGACCGGATCGTTGACGATCCGCACCGCCGAGAGCTGCTCACCGGATTCGGACTGGCGCACGATCACCGACCGCCGCCGATGCAGATCGATCCCGACGAACTGCCTGCCGTCATACTCGTCCATAGGGGCCTCCCGTGATTCGTAGAAGTGAGCACCCCCAGCATCCGCCGGGACGTCACGAGGAGCGGAGGCCCCGCCCCTTCATCGCATCAGGCGTCTTCGCTGGGATAGAGCAGCGCTTCGGTCACGCCACCGCCATTGATGGGCGGGCCGAGCAGCACAGTGGAGGTGTTGTCCGCCGGGTCGTAGGTCAGCAGTGACGTGGTACCACCGCACCCCACCTTTCCCTGGAGCACCAACGTGTGGTCGGTCGCGCCGACCACGAGCACATCGGGGGACACGCCGGGAACGTTCACGCGCGTGGTGTGCCCGTCGGGTGTCAGGCGGGACAGGAACGCGGTCCCGCACGCCCCCGCGGACTGCAGGAACGTGCCGCTCGGAAGCTGCCAGGCGACACCGTCGCCGAGGTCGCCGCCGAAACCGGGATCATCCTCCTGGCCCGAGTTGAGCGCGGTCAGAGCGGTGGCCGCCCCGCCGTCGATCGGTACCTCCCACAGCTGGTTGGCCGAACTGCGTTGCTTTGTGCAGTGAGCGAGGATCACCGTCGGGGTCCACCACCTCACCGGTGAGCACATGGCCCCGGGCATCGGGGACGGCAGCGTCCGAACGATGGTTCCATCGTTGCCCATCACCACCAGGCTGTTGTCGCTCCTCGGCACGATCTCGTTCCCGAGGTTGGCGGTCCCGAGCACGAGCTGTGTCCCGTCGGGTGATGCGAGGTAACTGCCGCCGAACTGGCCGGCCCCGCCGAGCTGCTCGGTGGGATATGTCATCTGCGGATTGCCGTTGAGGTCAACCCTTTTCAACGTCCCGGGCTCGTTTCCGTTGAAGCTCGTCGACACCAGGATCGCCTTGCCTTCGGGCCGCGTGTACCGGGGATAGCCGTCGACGGGGATCGTGGTCTGAGCGCCGGTGCGCAGATCGACGGAGATGGCTTTCGACGACGTGACGTACTGCGCAGCCAGCAGTGCGTGGCTGCCGTCACCCGACCAGTCGACCAAACCGAGGCGGTTCTCGGGCGGGAATGTGGTGATCGCGTAACGGTTACCGTCAGGGGCGATCAGATACAGCGTCGTGGTGGCCGTCTCCGATGTCGGTTCGCCGGGGGCGGGTATCTCGCCTGGCCGGTGTGGGACAGCAGGGCTCCACATGGCCAGCGTCCACCCCGGGCCGACCTTCTGCCAGGGCACCGCCGAGATTGCGGCCTCGGCACCCTTGGCGACAACAGGAGTGGCTGGCGCAGGCGTTGACGCGACGGCTGATGGCGCGGGTGCGCTCGACGACTCCTGCGCCGCAGTCGAATTCGTCGGCGACGAACATCCTGCGGTCATCAACGCCGCCAGTAAGGCCACGCCTACCTGTATGCGCAAGTGCTCCATCTTCATCATCTGTCCAGTCTGAGTCTGACGCACTGAGGCGTTGGGCCATTGCGGCAAGTACAGACCGTCCGGGTCACTACCGATCCCAACAATTGTTCGACGTACGGTCAGCGGTGAGTTAGGCCGCGCTCGAGGGTCGCCCATTCGAACCTGGGCCCGGCGCGCCTTAGCCGGCTTCGGCGAGCCCGGTCAAGGCCTGGGGCAACGGGGTCCGGTGCAGCACGCCGAGTCGTTGGGTGGCGCGGGTGAGGGAGACATAGAGCTCGGCCGCGCCGCGTGGGCCGGTGGCGAGTATCCGTTCCGGTTCCACGACAAGGACAGCGTCGAACTCCAGTCCCTTCGTCTCCGACGCCGCCACCGCGCCCGGCACGCCCGGCGGCCCGATCACCACGCTGGTGCCTTCGCGACCGGCCTCGTCACGGACGAATTCCTCAATGGCAGAAGATAGTTCGTCGTCGGAGACCCGCCGGGACCATGGCAGCACGCCACACGCGCGGACGGACTCCGGCGGCTGCACCCCCGGCGCGAACTCGGCGAGCAGAGCGGCGGCGACGGTCATGATCTCCGCAGGGGTGCGGTAGTTCACCGACAGCGACCGGTAGACCCAGCGGTCGGGCACATACGGCTCGAGCATGGAGGCCCACGAGGTGGCGCCTGCCACCGACCGGCGTTGGGCCAGATCGCCGACCACCGTGAAGGACCTGCTGGGGCACCGGCGCATCAGCACCCGCCAGTCCATCTCGGACAGTTCCTGGGCCTCGTCAACCACGATGTGCCGGTAGGTCCAGTCTCGGTCGGCCGCAGCGCGTTCGGCGAGTTCACGACCGTCGCGTTCGACGAAGCGATCCGCCAAGTCCTCGGCGTCGATGACATCCTGAGCCATCAGGCGGTCCTCATCGTCCATCAGATCCTCGCGGCCGATCATCAGGTCCAGCACGCCAGCCGCGTAAGCAGCTTCTTCCTGGCGTTCCCGTTCAGCGGCTTCGTCGCCGGATTTGTCGCGGCCGAGCAGATCGACGAGTTCGTCGAGCAGCGGCACGTCCGGCACGGTCCAGGCATCGCCGTCGGCGCGGAACAGCGTCTCGTCGGCGCCCGCCGCGTGCAGCCGGGCGGTCGACGAATACAGCTGTGCCAAGAGCTGTTCCGGTGTCAGGATCGGCCACAGCTCGTCGAGCGCCGCCGCGAACCCGACGTGGTCGCCGAGCTCGTCGAGCAGATCGGCGCGCAGATGTTCCCAGGCGGCGCGGTCATCGCGGGTCAACCAGCCGCGGCCGATCTTGGCGATCGCCCGTTCGGTCAGCGCCCACGTGATGACGTCGATGAACACCGATCGGGCATCGTTGTGGGGCCGGCCGCTCGCGCGCGCCTCCTGGATGGCCCACTCGGCCACTTCGGCGTCGATGCGCACCGAGACGTCCGACAGATCGATGGGTAGTGGGTCTTGTGGGATCCGCTGCCGGTCGGCGACCGCAGCCTTGAGCACGTCGAGGATTTTCAGTGAGCCCTTGGCGCGCGTCGCCTCGGGGGTGTCATCGGCGGAGATGTGCAAACCGGGCACCAGGTCGCCGGTGGTCATGAACACGACATTGGTCTCACCGAGCGAGGGCAGCACACGGCCGATGTGGTTCAAGAACGCCGCGTGAGGTCCGATGACGAGCACACCGTGACTTTCCATTCGCTTCCGCTGGGTGTACAGCAGATAGGCGACCCGGTGCAGCGCCACCACGGTCTTGCCGGTGCCGGGGCCGCCCTCGATGACCAGCACGCCTTGATGATCGAGCCGGATGATTTCGTCCTGTTCGGCCTGGATCGTTGCCACGATGTCGCGCATCCCGTCACCGCGCGGGGCGTTGACCGCCGCGAGCAGGGCCGCGTCCCCCCGGTCGCCAACGCTCGGCCTGCCGAGAACCTCGTCGGTGAAATCGACCACGCGACGGCCGAGCGTGTGGAACTGGCGGCGCCGACGCATGTTCTCCGGGGTCGCGGCGGTCGCGACGTAGAACGCGCGTGCCGCGGGTGCCCGCCAATCGATCAATAGCGGTTGGTACTCGTTGTCCTCGTCGAGGATGCCGATGCGGCCGATGTACAACGGCTCATCCGAAACGGTGTCCAGGCGGCCGAAACACAATCCGCTGTCAGCCACGTCCAGCCGCTTCACCTGTTTGACCAGCGCGCGTACCTCGACATCCCGCTCAACGAGCGTCCCGCCGTTCTGCGCGTCGATGTCGCCCCTCAACGCCGCGTCGTACATGCCCTTCAACCGCGCACGCTCGGCGTCGAGCCGCGCGTAGAGCCCGGCCACGTAGCCCTGTTCGGACCGCAATTCGTCTTCGTAGGTTCGAGTCGACATGTGCCCCCAGATTCCACCGTTTCGCGCCTAGGCCAGCGATTGTGCGGCATGCATGGGGCCTTGCCGCAAGCCCCCATGTGAGTTATACGTTGGAGTGGGAAGAAATGGTGCTCACACGCGCGATTCCCCACCGTCGACGAACAGTTCGCTCCCGGTGACGAAGCTAGCCTCGTCAGAGGCCAGAAACACGGCTCCCGAGGCGATCTCCGATGGCTGTCCGAGCCGACGTAGCGGCACCCGTGCGGCCTCCGCTGCCAACAGCCGCTCCGACTCGGCCGCCGTCGCGGCCAGACCCGCCAACCCTGGCGTCGCGGTGGGCCCTGGCACGATCGTGTTGACGCGTATCCGCCGGTCCGCGAGTTCGACCGCCCACACCCGTACGAATTGTGCGATGGCGGCCTTGCTGGCCGAGTAGACGCCGAAGGCACTCGTCGCGTGCGACGCCGAGGTCGAGCCGGTGACGATGATCGATGCACCGTCGTTGAGCAGCGGTAGCGCCTTCTGGACAGTGAAAACCGTTCCGCGGACGTTGCTGCCAAACGTTTCGTCGAAGCTGTCCGGCGTGAGGGCTTCCAGAGTGGAGAAGGTGCCGCCTCCGGCGTTGGCGACGACGATGTCGAGTCTCGACCCGGCTGACTCGATCATCCCGTAGAGGGAGTCGAGGTCGGCCAACTTCGACGCGTCGCTGCGGATCGGCGTCACGGCGGACCCCAGCTCATCGGCCAGCTTGTCCAGTTCGGCCTGTCTGCGTCCCGTCGCGAACACTCGGGCGCCCTCCTCGACGAACCGCGCGGCGATCGCCCGGCCGATTCCTGAGGTTGCCCCGGTGACCAGCGCGGACTTTGACTCGAGTCGGCCCATCGCGTTTATCCCTTCGGTTTTTGACTGCTTAGACAAAAACTCTAGCTCCATTTTGGACCAACCGGTAAATAAAGTGAGCTCGACCGCGACGCTTCAGCCGGAGAGATCGTCGGAACGGCCCGCTGTGAGCCGTGACCACTGCGCGGTGGGACGGCCGTTATAACGGAACTCGTCGCCGTCGGGCCGATACAGCTGCGGCCAGCCGTCCGGCGAGTCCTCCCACGTCTCCTGCCTGCCGTAGACGGTGAGGTCGAGCAGGTGATAGCTGTTGGCACCGGCTTCGGTTCCCCGGCCGGTGGTCCAATAAGTCTCGAACACCCGGTCGCCGTCGCGGAGATAGTTGGCGTATCCGCCAAATTCCCTTCCGGCGAGAAGGTTTACCGCGGTTCCGCGTAGCGAGTACCACGGCATCTGCCATCCCATGAAGTCGCGGTAGCGCGCGCTCTCGGCATACGGGCCCTGGCAGATCGTCGCGTAGGTCACGTCGCGGCTGTGCAGGTAGGACAGCTCCAGCGCGTGACCCGTAAAGAATGTGCATCCTTCACATTGCTCCGCGGCAGGCTTGCCGTCGTGCCACATGTGGAAGTACGCCAGCAGTTGCCTGCGGCCCTCGAACACGTCGAGCAGCGGAACCTCGCCCTCAGGCCCGATCAACGGAGTGCTCGCATCAACTTCGACCATCGGCAGACGGCGCCGGGCCGCCGCGATGGCGTCTCCTTCGCGCGTGTGCGCCTTCTCCCGCTCCAACAGACGATCGAGTTCTGCCTGCCAGGCAGCCCGGTCGACGACGGCGGGCAGCGGATACGTGTCGGTCCTGTCCATCGTTCACCTCCTGGTCTCTCGTACGCGTAGCACCATGTCCTTAGTGGGCAGACCAGCGCGGCCAACGAAAGTCATCGATGCCTGTACACCAGCTTTGCATTCGTCACTTCTGTCACAAGAAGGCGACCGTGCAGCCTTCTGAAAAGTGATATCGCCTGTGATGTCATATTTGCGCGGCATCGCATGGTCCGGCCGCGATAGGAGCATGTCTGTGAACCGAGCGGATCGGATCGGCCTTGGCCTCGCGGCGCTGGGCCGCCCTGCTTACCTGACCGGTGGACGTGACCAGGATGTCGGCGACGCAAGGTCAGTCTCCGAGATGCGAGCGCGCACAGCGGAGGTTCTGAATGCCGCCTACGACAACGGGATCCGGTACTTCGATGCTGCGCGGTCGTATGGCCGCGCCGAGGAGTTTCTGGCCGACTGGCTGGCGTCACGACCAGATGTGACCGATGTTGTGGTGGCGTCCAAGTGGGGCTACCGATACGTCGGCGACTGGCGCATGGATGCCGACGTCCACGAGGTGAAAGAGCACACCGTTGATGCATTCAGGATTCAGTTGGAAGAGACGACTGCACTGCTGGGCGGCCGGCTGGATCTCTATCAGGTGCACTCCGTGACCGAAGACAGTCCGGTGCTGAGTGACACGAGGCTGCAGGGCGCCCTCGCCGAACTGCGAGACGACGGAGTGAGACTTGGCTTCTCCACGTCGGGACCGAAGCAGACAGAGACAATCCGAGCCGCAATCGAGCTGCAGGTGGCCGGTAAGCCGCTGTTCACCTCCGTCCAGTCGACCTGGAACCTGTTGGAAACCTCAGCGGCTGCAGCGCTTTCGGACGCTCACGCGGCCGGGGTTGCGGTGGTCGTGAAGGAATGCTTCGCGAACGGCCGCTTGGTACCGGGAAAAGTCGACCCCTCCTCTGGTGTCCGGCGGGCGGCAGAGCTTGCCGACGAGTTGCGCGTCGGTATAGATCAACTTGCGATCGCTGCCGCTGTACAGCAGCCGTGGGCATCCCATGTGTTGTCGGGCGCAGTCACCGTCGCCCAGATCGAATCGCACATTGTTGGATCCGGAATCGACCTGCCAGCGCACGTCATTGCCGATCTGTCCGACCTCGCGGAGGACCCCGTCGACTACTGGGCAGCCCGTTCACGACGACCGTGGACGTGACGACCAAACTAGCCTCGTCAGCCTGCGTGCGCAGCTAGTGGATCACCGGCGGGTGTTTGATCGTCGTAGGCGCAGAGCGCGCGCTGCTGAACGTGCGATTACCGGCGAACCAGGCCACGGCCTCCGCGACGAACGAGTCGTCCGGCGCCTTACCCTTCCACGAGAACGCCCCTCCGGCCTGCGCGCTCGTAAACACCCACTGCGGCGGGTGATCCCCGAACAGCATGCGCAGACGAACCTGGCCGCCACCCGGGTCCGGGGTCACAGTGCCGGTCAACTCCACGTTGTTCACGTCGTCCCACGAGCCGGTGAGCGTCACGCGCGCGAGTTGACGCGGACGAATTTCATATTCCACTCCGCCCCAGCGCGTTGAACTCTCCGTGTCCTGACGCCACGCATGTATGCGGAACCGCTGGTCGTTCTCGCACCCTGCCTCGATGATTGCGTCATCCAATTCGAGCATGCAGTGGAAGCGGACCGTCGACGCCGCCGGGATTGTCCGGATCGGAGGTGTGACCGTCAGAGTCATGCCGAGCGGCAACCCGTCCGGCTCGAGATACGCAACCTCTGGTCCGACACCTTCGTTGCGGACGCTGAAGTCGAATTCGATCGGTGCGAACGGACTGTTCTTGGTCGCTTCGAACTTGCTCACATTCTTCTGGGCGTGATTGTTGGCGATCCACGTGTCATCCGAGCCGAGCGCCGCTCCTGAGGAGTCCTCCGGAATGCGGTAGTCCTCGATCTGAACCAGCAGGCAGGTGTGCCCCCCGAAGCCAGGCGGCACGTTCCAGTTCCGCAGTATGAGCTCTGGCTTGTCGCCCGCTGGAACCTCTGACTGAGTCACCGATCCGATCAGGTGGTATGCCGATAAGTTGTTGACGTCCATCGGCTTTTGACCGTCGCCCGCGCCCGGAGGCTCGAAGTAGAAGAAGTTCAGCTTGACGTCGGTGGCTTTGACTTGACCCCGGTTGCGAAGACGGGCAACTACCCAGTGTGGTTCTCCGTCAGGTTTTTCCACCGTCCTCTGATTTGGCACATATATGGTCTGGCCCTGATCGGTCGGCTGACCCAACCCAAATGACGGGACGAGATTCTCCGGCTTTGGCTTGTTGTCGGCTTGCCAGTCGACCCATAAGTCAGGGTTCTTGTAGTAGACGGGCGGACTCTCGAAATAGAGGTCGACGAATTCAGCATTCTGACGGGTCACCTTGACGCGATACACCTGGGCATCGCCTTCGACCAGTTGGGTGGCAACTACCTCGACCGTCATCCCCTTCACGGCGAGTTCGGGTGCGCGGGCGAGGTCAAAGCTGTCACCGGGATTACGCAGGACATTGAAGGGATTCAGAAACTGGACGGGCCGCCGGTAGAACGTGTTGGTGGCGAATCGTTGGTCCAGCGTCCAAGCGATGCAGTTCGTGATCAACACACCGCCGGTGGGGACGGGCAGATTCTTGCTGTACCGCGCGCCGGGTTGCCGGGCTTCAATGAGGCCGAACGTTGCTCCGTCGCCGCCGAAGTCGATCCAACCCAATTGGACCACGGGTGTGTCGGGTCTCATCGCGAAGGCCGCGCGCGCCGACGCGACAAGGCTGTCGCGCCACAATTCGACTGGAACGAGGAGGAATTCCCATGTTCGGACCGCGTCCGCGTCGGGCAATCCCAGCGGTAACACACGCCCGTAGTCCTTCTCAGTACCCGCGCCTTCGGGAATCCACCGTGCCTGCAGCTTGTGATATCCGCAGTGGTGCGGCTCGAGCGGATGGTTGTCCATCATCGCCCAGTCGCCGAGATAGGCCAGCTCGTCGCGGTAGTTATGTTCGAAGTAGAGGTCGGCGAAACCCAACGCGTGACCAACCTCGTGGATGGTCATCGGTGTGTCTGGTACACCGCCCGGCATGAAGATCAGTGCCCATGCGCACTGCTTCTGAATCTTGTCATCGATCGTGTCGACGACGGTCGTGACGTTCTCCGCGCCACGGAAGCCGAACGGATCGTTGAGGGGCGTCACATGCCAGACCTCCGACGGTAGAACGGCATTCGGATCGGAGGGGTTGGGTGTTGCTGCGGTGATCGGAAGTATCAGCACGCACGTGTAATCCTTGAAAAGGTCAGTCGGCAAATTCTTGTCGCGGAGGCGTTGGATGGCCGCGGAAAATGCGTTCTGGTAGAACTGACTGCGGTCGCGAAGTGACTCCCGCAGGTTGAACGTCGTAGCGCTGTTTGGCACCGCTTTGGTTGAAGTGAACAGGGTTTCCAGGCCTGAGTTCGACTTGACGCTGACGACGGCGCCCGGGCCGCCGAACCGATCGGAGACAGCGAATCTGGTCGTCAGCGCTGAAGCGCTCACGGTCGCGGTAGGCGGATTGAGCAGCCGCTCGGTGAAGCCCGCACCCGCCGCATCCTGGCCGAGCAGCGTGGCGACGTCCAGGTAGCGGTCCAGCTGCCAGGCACTGCTGACCGGAATCGTGCCGAGCAGCGGTCCGGCTAGTCCGAGTGGATCAAGCCCGGGCAAGGTCGGTAACCAAGAGGTCACCCGCAGCTTGGCGCCTACGGTGGTGGCGGACGCGAATGTCACGACCAAAGTCCCGAATTGGCGTCCGACCACCTTCACCCGCTCAGCCTTCGGCGCAGCGAACGCCCTTGGCGCAATACCGGCGGCGGCTTCAGCCGCCTTCATGACATCGTCCAGATACCCTTCCAGCTCGTTCAGTGTCGTGTCGAGTTGCCCTTGGACATTGATGTCGATGGCCTCGAAGTCGATCGTCTTGGGTGTGAACGACAACGTGACGGACTTCGCTGTGCCGTTCGGCAGTGTCACATCGAGCCGGAGACGCTCCGTGCCGACGAAGGTGATCTTCTCGGGATGGTCGATGTCGAGACGAAACCCTAACGCGAAGAATGGAACCGCGATCGTCTTCGCTTCGGGGCCGCCGTCAAGGGGCTTTACGTCGAGTACCAGGCTTTCGCGGCCATCGAATTCGACGGTCTCTCCGCCACTCAGCCCTGCTCGGGTCAACTCGACCCGGGCCGGATCGTAGGTGGGGAAGTAGTAATCCAGAACCTTCGCCCGCGGAAGCTTGAGCGGCCCGGCGACAGGACCGGCATTGCCCCCAAATACATCAACCGTGATATCGCTGAGTTGGCCGAACGAATTCTCGACGTAATAATCGCGCACACGTGGCGCTACCGTGCGTTGTACATAGGCGGCGAATCCGGTCATATCGGGCGAGCTGAACGTCTGGTCGCCTTCGACCACAGGCAAGAGCAGAGCCTTGACCTTGGTTGGCGTCGTCGGCTGCCCGTAGGAAAGGACTTGGGTCTGGCCGCCGTAGAACGTCTTCGAGTCGAGCACCTCGAATATGGGGCGAACCAGGTCGGGACGCAGCAGGGTGGCGGCGGTGTGGACGTCGGTCCAGCTCCATTGCAGCTCGCCGCTGCGTAACATCAGAATCCTTATCGAATCGGGAGCTGTCAGCACACGCATTCCCCCGCGCCCGCCAGACCACTCGCCGAGAAGGTTCATGTCCGACGACAGCAGTGACATGGTGTGCGTGCCGGCGTCGGCGGCAAGAAAATAGGGACCTACCCGTCGCAGGATGTCGACAACGTAAAGCAGAGAGCGGCCGCACGGACCGAGACCCGAGCCGCTCGGGTGATGATGGTCGACCTTGTCGCCATTGCCAACAACGACGCCGCCGCCTGGGGTTGGCACCGCGACACCGCCTGTGCCGCCCTCAGGGTGGGGTCGCTCACCGCTGGGCCGGGAGCCGGGAACCTCGCCGTGCGAAGGTGGTTTCGTTGGCTCGTCATCGCAAACCGGATGCGGGCGACATCCGCAGCCCTTCGGTCGGTCAATCGGCTCATGGCAGGAACACGGTGCGCTGGCCGGTGGGGTTGTCCGCCACGGTGTTGCCTCGTCATCCTCGCGAAGGTCGGCTGACAGCACGCGAATGGCGCGAGCACGCCGATCGGTCACAACGATGCCGCCGCTGAGACGTGGCTCGAGCCGGACGTCGCTGTGGTCTAGACGAATACGCGCGGCGACGACGCGATCACGCAGCCCGACGCGCGACAGGGGGGCTGGTTGTCCCTCCTCCACGATGTAAGCCTCGCCGTCGGCGACGGCCAGTTGGGCGATGCCGTGGCTGCATTGGTAGAGAGCGATCGGATCCTCGTCCCCACACAGCAGTAGAACAGCGCTGCCGCTCTCGCCTCTGACCGCCGCGACAAGACCCAGCGTGCTTGGCGCGATCGCCGTGATGATCCCCGGCAGTCGGTGCTCGGAGGTTGGCTGCGCCAGGACGACGGGGCCGTCGGCGTCGAGGCTGTACACCGTAAGGTGCGGTCCGTCGGAGACCGCAACGCATCGGCCCGTGTCGAGTAGCGCGAGTTGAGCGTCAGGCGATAGGCCCGACGGCAGACCGATGACTTCGCCGCGAATAGCGGGACTGTCTTGATCGTGCGTCCCGTTGGTCGGCCGGTCTACGTCCTGCGGCGGCACGCCGCTCGGATCCGTTGTCGTCATGGCGCCCCTTGCTAACGGTTGAAATCCTCGGATGGCTCAGGCAATTAGAAGGGTTCCACCCTTGGGGCAGGGCGGCATAGAGTAACCGGCTACCTCATTGGGGGACGTCGCTGCCGATGCCGGGTCGGAGTTCTGAACACCCGGCATAATCAAGGCATGGTCGACGCCGACGTCCTCATTGCTGGTGCCGGCCCTGTGGGTCTCACCGCCGCCATCGAACTGGCTCGCCGCGGTATTGACTGCCGCATCATCGATTCACTGCTCGAACCGCCGCTGTATGCGAAAGCCGTTGGTGTGCAACCCAGGACGCTTGAGGTCTTCGAGGGCATGGGGGTCTTGCGGCGGGTGCTCGACGCAGCGATCCCCATGTACGGGCAGATCCTCTACCTCAACGGGGAGAAGCTCGGGCAGCTGGACTTCACGGTGCCCGACGACATCCCGTTCGGGTTCATCGCGATCCCTCAGTACGTCGCCGAGCGCATTCTGCGCGACGAGCTGGCCTCTTTGCGGGTGCCGATTCAGCGCGGCGTCCGGCTCACCGGCTTCGAGCAAGATGCCGAAGGCGTCACCTCGACTCTCGCGGGCGATGATGGCGAAACCACCCTGCGGACAAGCTATTTGGTCGGTGCCGACGGCGCCCACAGCATCGTTCGAAAGACGCTCGGCCTGACGTTCGAAGGTGGGGCGTTCGAGGAGCGGTACATGCTCGGCGACGTCGAGGTCGATTGGTCACAGCCCGAGGGTTACGCGGTGCGCATGATCCGCCAGGTCGACGACGGGCCTGACGATATCCTTGTGGGTATTCCGCTGCCCGCCGAGCCGGACCCGGGACGCGGCACGCGGTATCGCATGTCGATGCTGGTACCCGACGAGCTGAGCAGCGCCGCCGCGCGTTCCTCCGACGGCGTGGCGCACGGGTTTGCGGCCGGACCCCAACCCGAACTGCGGCACATTCAGGCCGTACTCGACCGGTTGTCTCCCGAACCGACGACGGCCCGTAATCTGCGCTGGTCCAGCGTCTTCCGAATCAGCCACCGCATCGTCGACGCCTACGGTCGCGGCCGCGCATTCATCGCGGGCGACGCCGCGCACATTCACCCGCCGACCGGCGCGCAGGGCATGAACACCGGTATCCAGGACGCGCACAACCTCGCGTGGAAGCTGGCACTGGCGGTACGCGGTGTAGCCGCCGACGGGTTGTTGAACACCTACGACGCCGAGCGCAGGCCGGTCGGCGAAGAAGTGGTGGGACGCACCGTGCGCAGCGCCCGCGAAGGAATCGGCGCCGACCTGGATGATCCGTACCACGTCATCCGTCGTGAGGCCCAGCTGCTGATCAGTTACGCCGACAGCCGGATCGTCGGCGGCGTGCGGGCAATTGACACCGCGGTTGGCCCGGGAGACCGTGCACCGGATGCACGCGGCCTCACCCGAGCGGCGGTGTCAGAGCCCATCCGGTTGTTCAGCCTGCTGAGCCGACGTGATCACACCTGCCTCCTTTACGCCGACGCTGCGACCACCGCACAATCCGTTCCGGAACTGGAGGCCGCCGCCGTGGCGGCGGTCGAGGCCGCAAATGGTCGGCTCGATGTCTACCTGATCGCAGCACCTGACGCCGACGTTGCGAGCACCGCGCTGCCGTTGATCCGTGACACCGCAGGCGAGTTCGCCGCCGCCTACTCTGCTTCAGGCCGTTCAGCGTACGTCCTGCGACCGGACGGTTATCTCGGCTTTGCGGCAGGCGCGCCCGACAAGGATCCGCTGGTGGCACACCTCCGATTGACATTCAAGTCGTCGCGGGCTTGACCTCGCCGGCGTCGAGTGCCGGCTTGGCGTACGCGAAGCGGAAATAACCGTCCACTGAGCCGGCTCGATCGGCTCGCGGAAACTGTCGCTGCCACGATCAAACACCTAGAGGAAGGAACTGACATGACCGCCGAAAACCTCTTCAAGGGTTTCGAATTCAATCCTGAGTACATCGAGCGCGAGATGCAGCGCACTGACCACGCGGAGACCGCCGACGTCAAGCGCCGCACCGCAGACTGGACTGAGAGCGACTTCAGTTCTTTCAATAGGAAGGCGCCGAGCTAGAACGCCGGATGGTCAAACTCCTGCGCGGTGGTGTCGCCCACAACGATGCGGCCGCGTTCGTGGTGCTCGACGACGATCTTGCGCTACAACGAAAGGTCTCGAACCCCGACAAAGACGGCTACATCAAACTCGCACAAGCACTCACGGAGACATCGGAGTGGACCCCCACCTGCAGTCCCTGGATCCACGTCTGCCCGTATACCTGCGCGACGCGATGATTGCCTACGCGAACGCGCGGATGTGGTGAACGGGCCTCAGCGGGTCCCGACCACTGGACCGCACCGCACGTCGAACCGTTCGCGCAAGGTGTCAAGCGTGCGGCGCCAATGTGCCCGATCGCGACGGTGCATACGCATGTAGCGCGCCAAGGCGATCATCCGCCGCGGCAACGGATACCAGCGGTCGAAGTCCAGCCCGCACTCGGAGAACACCTTGCCAGGCAGGTTGTCGGACATCAGGCTCATGTTGTACTGGACAAGCGAAAGGGTCGCGTAGGCGCCTACTTCACGGCTCTTCGCCCGCAGCTCCTGCCCGTCGAGCGCATACAACGGAATTTCGGATATCTTGTCCAGGAGCAGCATGTGGGTGAGAAAGTACCCCATGTATGACGTCAAATGCATTGTGGCAGAACGCGGCTGAATCGAAACCACGGATCCGCCCGGCGAAATGTACGGCTCGTAGGGTATGTCCCTGCGCATCACGTAGCCGGTGCAGTTCACGATCCAGCTCCCGGCCTGGACCGCCTTTGTGGCTCCGCTCCGGAACACCAAGTTCGTGTCGCCGTTGTGATCGACGACATCGACCGCGTAGTCCATGATCACATCGTTCAAGCCGGAGGCGATGGTCGTGTTCTCCGATTCGGAGAGCACACCAAGCAGGAAGTTGGCGGTCGTCGGCGTCAACCAGGTGCCGTACGTTTCGCGATACCAGTTCCCGACCTCAGCTTCGTTGGTCCCGTCGAACTTGCCGGTCAGTTCCAGACCCATGCTGCTGAAAGGCTTGCCGCGCCAATACCGCCGGACGCCGGTAGGCAGGACCTTGTCGCGGCTCGTGAAGAAGGTGCCGGAACCCGCGACGAGGTTGACCTCACGGGCGGGGTATTCCGTGATGAGCGCGTGGGCGGTGTCCATTGCGGTCTTACCGCCGCCGATGATCCACACCGGCGTGTCGCTGGCCCGCATCTCGTCGCCCCGCATATCGCAGAAGTCAGGCGACACCGACAGGACGCGATTGCTGGAGATATCGAGCGCGTCGTTGGGTTGAACCCCGAAGCCGTATGCCTTGATCAGTCGCGTCGCGTCGATCACCAAACGTTCGCCATCAGACGACCGGCAGGCGATCCGTACCCTGCTGTCGGATTCATCGTCGGACTCGAATTCCCAGCCGAAGAACTCGTCGACCCGCATCCGCTGCTTGATGACGTTGAGGCAGTGCTGGAAGTGATCGAGCACCTCGCCCTTGGTCGCCAAGTACGAGCGATCCTGACCGAGCGTCCACTCGATGTTTCCCGCGGTGAACATCGGATGCGGCTGGTGCAATCGCACGTACGAATACGTGTCCACCCACATGCCGCCGACGCGTTGCCTGCGGTCGACGAGGATGACCCTCTGTTCTGGCGACAGGTATCGGCTGGCGACGAACAGCGCATTGATTCCGGCAAGGCCGGCTCCCACGATGCACAGATCGCATTGCTCGACACGCGCCCCGGCTGGGGTATCTGAAGTGGCCATCGCAACCTCCAGGAACTGTTGCCTCCATGCTTAACGCGCCCGCGACGAAAAGCGTGCGTAATGGACTACTCGAGTCTCTGCCTCAGCGGCGTAGATTGCCAGATCCGGCAAACAGTGCTCACTTAGTATCGCCAGGTGATGACGCTGCCGGCGTGAGGGGGACGCGGATGGCCGATCCGGATCGCCCTGTGCCACGGGGCCGGATTCGTCCCACCATGCCCCTTGCCGTTTTCACAACACGCGCCGCGGGCGGTCGAGTGGTCGCCGGTTTTACGCAAGCAGGCGGGGGACGCCGCCGCCGTCGACCGGTTCCACGAACGCACCGCCGAGCGCTACGCAGAATTGCTCGGGCACTCCAAGGGCGTGCTGATGAAGGCCGGACAGATGTTCTCTCTGATCGACGCGGGAGCGGTCGGAATCGCCGAGATCGCGCCCTACCAGCGCGCGCTGACGCGTTTGCAAGCCGATGCGCCACCGATGGATCCACTGCTCGCGCGACAAGTCATCGAGAACGACCTCGAGCGCTGGACATGAAACCACCGCAAACCTGTTGGGCGCGGGCCTGGTTCGACTTCTCACCGAAGGTCCCGATGGTGCCCGCCTGACGGATCACGTCGACACCGCCGACCCCGCGGTGGTGACGGAACTACTGCGGCTGGACAGTCCGGTGCAGGCCGCGGTTCGGGTCGCCACCGACGACACCGCAATCGACGGTGTCGAGATCGCTTCCGGTTCAACGACTCTCGTCGTCGTCGCGGCGGCCAACCGCGACCCCGCCGTGTTCGAGCGCCCCGACACGTTTCGCCTGGACAGACCCGGCCCTGCCCCGCTGACGTTCGGCTACGGCGCCCACCACTGTCTCCGCGCCCAACTGGCCCGCCTCGAGGTCACAGCGGCGCTGACCAAGGTCCTCGCTCGACGGCCGATCCTCGCCGGTGTGCCCACGTGGCGGGAGACCTCGGCCATTCGGGGACCGCGCACCGTGCCCCTGATCTTCCGCAGCGGCTAGCCGACGTTGTCGCCTGCGAGTGATTCATCCCACCCGTTGACATGCTGCTCTCTCTCGGGTTCGGGTTCGTGGTGCTCGCCCTGTTCCTCGTAGCCGTTGTGCTGGAGGTGTTCGATGCCGGGCAACCCGCCAAGCGCGGCGATGGCGTCCCTGATCTTGTTCGCTTCCTCGTCGTTCGGAGTCGCGCCGTTCTCGAGCTCATCAGGGAGGTCAGTGCGTACGCCCGCGCCGTTGGCTACTTCCACGGCGGACAGCTTGTAATGCACCCGGGTGGCGTACAGCTGTAGACCCAAAGGCGAGCCCGGCGCCGCGGCGGCGTGCGCCATGAGCGCGTCGTAACGGCGGCGCACATTGCTGAGTTCGACAATCACCGCGGGCGAGGGCCTGCTGTCGCTTGCCGCGTCGGCGAGCGCGGCGCGAAGCTTGCGCATGCCCGACAGGACCACGTCCGCGCGTTTGTGAAACTTTTTGTCTTCGGGGAACGGCAATGCGTCGATTGCCGCGGTGTACATGTGCATCGCCGCCTCGGAGAGGCTGACGATGATCTCCGAATCACGTTGCTGTGACGCGGGGTGTGCCATGGGCCCTCAATTCTCTAGCGGGAGTAGCAAATTCGGTTTGGCAGCGGGCGATGCGAGCGTCGAGCGCGCCGCTGCGTCGAGCACGCGTCGACATTAACGCTCCCCGGCCTACCACGTCACCGCGAACCCGGCCACCGGAAGTGCCGTCGTCAACTTACGGCCCTAGTCTGAACCGGCATGGCGGACGGCTCGGGCGAGAGGAGGTCACGGTGACCGGACTAGCGCATTCCACGAGGGCTGCCATGCCGCCAGAGCGTGGCTACGCTGGCGGCCCAGCCGAGCAGATGCCACCGCTTCCCGCCGTTCGTCCGGACCCTGGGCGCGGTTCGATACGCGGCTGGCGCGGAATGGGTTGGCTGGCGTGCGGTGTCGCAGGCTTTGTCGCGATCGCGTGGTTCATCTTCGTCGGTCCGGGCGAGGTCGGCAGCAAGGCGGAATGGTTCTTCGGCGCCGTCGTGTTCGTCGTCGTGATGGTGACCATGTGGCAGACGCTCAACATCCAACGGCAGGCGAAGCGCGACGCCGCCGAGGCCGCCGAACGATTACGCAGAGACCTCGCGGCTGCCGAGGAGCGATCCGCACGCGACCTGGCCCGGACACAGTCGATATACCGCACCGAAATCGAGGCTCAGCAGAAGCGGCACAACGCCTTGATGGAAGCCCAGCAGAAACTGCACAACACCGAAATGGATGCGCAGCGGGAGCGCGCCCGCGCGGAGCGCGTCCACCTACTCGAGCAGCTGCAGAAGCAAGCGATGATCGAGGTGTCACGCGCGGTGAGCACGCACACCCGAATGCTCGCGGCACTGTGGAACCAGGGTGCGAGCATCCTGGCAAATGCGGAGCGCGATGAGCGCGAGAAGGCGATGAATCCGATCTTCGAGCAGATAAGCCATGTCGTCGTTGACTTCTCGACCGAACTCGACAATGCCCACATGCTCGTCGAGGACGACCGGCTGCATCGCGCGCTTGACCGCGTCAACGAAGCCGCATTGATGGCGATTCAGGCCGCCGAAGATGTGCATACTGCCGTTGTCGAGGGCCGCGAACCCGAGCCCAATCCGATCCCGGACGTGCAGCGGCTGATGAACACGCGGGCAGCAGAAGCCCGGCGGCTCGCATGGGATTTGCTTCGGACCGGGCTGGGTAAATAGCCGCAACGTGTGTTTGGTTATACGGCCGGGTACTCCTCACCGACGAGGTGAGAGGAGGCCTGACGTGGCGAAAGATCACGGTCCCAGCGTCAAGAACGACAAGCAGTACGAGGGCTTGCGCGAGAAAGGGATGAGCAAGTCGCGGGCCGCCGCGATCGCGAACTCGCCCGGTGCCTCGAGCCGGGGTGGCAAGAGCTCAGGCAGCAGCAAAAGCAGGCGCAGCAGCGGTAGCGGCAGCGGCGGCAATACGGCGCAGAAGAAGGAAGCGGGCCGCAAGGGCGCCAAGAAGTCGAGCTAGGTCGAGCTCAGGTTCCGCAGAAGGTTCGGTAGCGCCCAAAGTCCTCGGGTGCGGGCGCCGCAAAGCGTTCCAAGCCCGGGCGTTCGACGTACGGCGCGGCCAGCGCCTCGAGCAAGCGCTCGAGCGGACCGAGGTCAGCGGCGGTGGCCGCGATCAGCGCCTCCTCGACCAGATGGTTGCGCGGGATGTACACCGGGTTGACCCGGTCCATCGTGCCTGCGTCAGGACCGAGCGCGAGCCACCGGGCCAGCCAGCCGTCGAAGACGGCCAGATCGATGAACAGTCCGCGCGCAGGTTCTGCATCGCCTCGCGCCGCCGCGCCGAGATGGCGGAAGAACGATGTGTAGTCGACGTGGCTCGACTGCATCTGGCTGAGCAGGTCGACGATCAGCTCCGCCGCGACCGTGTCCTCGACGTGTGGCGGGAGTCCGAGCTTGTCCCGCATCCCGGCCGTCCAGGCGTCGTCGTATCTCTTGCCGAATCCGCGCAACGCCTCGGTCGCGTCGGCGATCGCCTGGTCCTCGCCGCCGGGGAGGATCGGAATCAGCGTCTCGGCGAACCGGGCCAAGTTCCACGCGGCCACCGAGGGCTGGTTGCCGTAGGCGTAGCGGCCAAACGAGTCGATCGAGCTGAAAACCGTTGCAGGATCGTAGGTCTCCATGAAGGCGCACGGTCCGTAGTCGATCGTCTCGCCCGAGATCGTCATGTTGTCGGTGTTCATCACCCCGTGGACGAACCCGACCAGCATCCACTGAGCGAGCAGCGACGCCTGAGCGGCGAGCACCGCCTCGAACAGTGCGAGGTACGGCGATTCGGCGTCGGCGGCCGTGGGGTGATGGCGCCTGATCGCGTGGTCGGCGAGCCTGTGCAGCAGGTCGAGATCGCCGGTGATCGCCGCGTACTGAAAGCTGCCGACCCGAAGATGGCTGGCGGCAATGCGGGCGAGCACGGCGCCGGGCAGGACCGTTTCGCGCTGCACGGGCCGTCCGGTGGCGACGACGGCCAGCGACCGGGTGGTCGGGATGCCTAACGCGTGCATCCCCTCGCTGACCACATATTCGCGAAGCATCGGCCCGACGGCGGCCAGGCCGTCACCGGCGCGCGCAAAGGGCGTGTGGCCCGAGCCCTTGAGATGCAGATCGCGCAGCCGCCCGTCACCGGAGGTGAGTTCACCGAGCAGCAGCGCGCGCCCGTCGCCGAGGCGTGGCACGAAGCCGCCGAACTGGTGGCCTGCGTAGGCCTGTGCCACCGGCTCTGCACCGCCGGGGACCGAATTGCCCACCAGGAAGCGCAACCCGTCGGGGCTCCGCAGCCAATCCGCATCCAGGCCAAGATCGGTGGCCAGGCGGTCGTTGACGACGAGCAGTCCAGGCTCTTTCACCTGGTCCGCCTGCCAGCGGACAGCCATCTCCGGTAACTCGCGGGCGAACAGATTTCCCAGGGCGAGGGTGGTTGCCGATGAAGCGGTCACAATGCCCAGAGTACGGAGGGCATGACCCGCCATTTGCTGATGGCAATGGCGAGACGTACAGGAGTGCTCTGTATGGTGAATTTCCTGGCGGTAGGTGAATCGTGGTCATCGTCGACCTGCTCCCGCCGCACAAAGTTGGCCTTCAATGGAGAGAACCCGGTGACCCTCAACACCATCGCGCTCGAACTCGTGCCGCCGAATGTGGACCGCGGCCGGGAGCAGGCGGCCGAAGATGCTGACAAGGTGCTGCGCTGCTCGGCGGAGACCGGCATCCAGGGGCGCATCCGGCACGTGATGATCCCCGGAATGATCGAAGAGGACGACGACCGGCCCGTCGAGATGAAGCCGAAGATGGACGTCCTCGATTTCTGGTCGATCATCAAGCCGCAGCTGCCGGGCGTGAACGGCCTGTGCACCCAGGTCACCGCCTTTATGGACAAGACGGCTCTGCATCAGCGCCTCACCGACCTGTCCGACGCCGGATTCGACGGCATCGCCTTCGTGGGCGTTCCGCGCACGATGAACGACGGTGAAGGCTCCGGCGTCGCCCCGACGGACGCGCTGTCCATGTACGACACGGTGGTGGCCAACCGCGGCGCAATCCTGATCCCGACCCGCGAGGGTGAGCAGGGCCGGTTCAACTTCAAGTGCGACCAGGGTGCCACGTACGGCATGACCCAGCTCCTGTATTCCGACGCGATCGTCGGGTTCCTGACCGACTTCGTCAAGACCTCCGATCACCGCCCCGAGATCCTGCTGTCGTTCGGCTTCGTTCCGAAGGTCGAGTCCAGGGTCGGCTTGATCAACTGGCTCATCCAGGACCCCGGCAACGCGGCGGTCGCCGACGAGCAAGTGTTCGTCAGGACTCTGGCCGAAACCGATCCGGCCACCAAGCGCCAGATGATGGTCGATCTCTACAAGCGGGTGATCGACGGCGTCGGAGCGCTCGGGTTCCCGATGAGCGTCCACTACGAGGTGACGTACGGCGTATCCACCCCGGCGTTCGAGACGCTCGCGGCGATGCTCGACTACTGGTCGCCCGACAGGGGCTGAATCCTACGCGTCGACTCCCGTCGCTACCCGCGGCGCACGGTCGGCCGATGCGGAATCGACTACCAGCGACGCAACCCTTGCGCGGTGCTGCTCGGCGGTGCCCAGCAGCGCGGCGTCGGTGGCGGCCCGCTTGAAATACAGATGCGCCTGGTGCTCCCAGGTGAACCCGATACCGCCGTGCACCTGGATGGTGTCCTTCGCGATCCGGCTCAACGCGGCCGAGCACGTCGCCTGCGCGATGCTGGCGGCGAGCGCGGGGTCGTCCGTGCCGTCGGTCAGGGCCCATACCGCGTGATAGGCGGCGGAGCGGGCGTGTTCGAGGTCGACGAGCATGTCGGCCAGCCGGTGCTTGACCGCCTGGAACGAGCCGATCGGGCGACCGAACTGCAGCCGTGACTTGGCGTAGTCCACGGCGAGGTCGAGCAGATGCTGGGCGGCGCCGACCTGCTCCACCGCGAGCAGCGCCGAACCCACCTGCAGCGCATCGCCGATCACCCGCTCTGCCTCGTCGGGCCCGGCCACCCGCCGGGCCGCTGCATCGGAGAACCGGATGGTGGCCTGACGCCGGGTGAGGTCGAGCGTGACCAGGGGGGTCCGCTCGACTCCGGGTCCGGACGCGTCGATGACGTACAGACCGACACCGTCGGGGCCGTCGGCGGCGACGAGCAGATCGTCCGCATTACCTCCGTCGACCACCCGCTCGGCGACGCCGGAAAGCGTGTCGCCCGATGCGGTGACCGTGACTGCGGCCGGGTCGAACGCACCCGCACGATCCGCGACGGCGAACGCCGCCGTGCGGCGCCCCTCGACAAGCTCGGCAAGTACTTCATCGCGTGCCGATCCCGCCGCGGCCGCGACCAGTGCGGGAATGGCCAAGAACACGGTCCCGAAGGTCGGCCCGCACGCCAGCGACGCCCCCAGCTCCTCGACCGCCACCGCCTGATCGACAAGGTTGCCGCCGACGCCGCCGTCGGCCTCGGGTACAGAAAGGCCGAGCACCCCGAGCTCCGAGCCCAGCCGTTGCCACACCTTGGCGTCGTACGGCGGATCGGACTCCATGAGGCCGCGCACGGTCTGCTCGTCGAAGTTCTCTGCGCAGAACTTGCGCACTGCGCTACGCAGCAACGCCTGCCCGTCGGTGAACGTGTACTCAGCCACGCGGGATCCCCTTCCACGGCATACCGGCGTCGGCGCGCAGGTCGCCCGGCAGACCCAGCACCCGCTCACCGAGGATGTTGCGCATCACTTCCGAAGTGCCGCCCTCGATGGTGTTGGCACGGCTGCGCAGGAACCGCTGTTGCACCGGGCCACGCCAGTCGTCGGCCTCGCGGTCGCTGTCGCGCAGCGCGTAGCTGTGATACAAAATCCCCTCTGGCCCAAGCAGATCCATACAGAACTCGTAGATGTGCTGGTTGAGCTCGGCGCCGACGAGTTTGCCGACAGAGCCCTCGGGGCCAGGGCCGCCCACCGTCGCCGCGGCACGGGACCGCTCCGAGGTGAGGCGCTGCGCCTCGGCGCGCAGCCACAGTTGGGTGAGCCGGTCGCGCAACACCGGGGTGTGCAGGTCCGGGCGCGACGCCCACAGTGAGACCGCGTCGGCGATCGGACCCGCGCCGCGGCGGTTGCCGCTGGCGCCCAGCGCACTTCGCTCGTTCATCAGCGTGGTCATGGCGACCCGCCAGCCATCGCCGATGGCGCCGAGGCGATGGGTGTCTGGGATCCGCGCATCGGTCATGTAGACCTCGTTGAACTCGGCGTGCCCGGTGAGCTGGCGCAGCGGCCGCGTCTCGACCCCGGGGGCGTGCATATCGATGACGAAGTACGTGAGGCCCTTGTGCTTCGGCAGCTCGGGGTTCGTTCGCGCGAGAAGCAGTCCCCACCGCGCCCGGTGCGCGAGGCTGGTCCACACCTTCTGCCCGTTGACCACCCACTCGTCGCCGTCCTGCACCGCCGTCGTGGCGAGCCCGGCCAGGTCGGAGCCTGCGCCCGGCTCGGAGAACAGCTGACACCAGATGTCCTCCGTGGTCGCAAGCGGCCGCAGCAGATGCCGCTTCACCTCTTCGGTCTGAGCGTGTTCGCGCACGGTGGGCGCCGCCATCCCGTAGCCCATCGGGTTCAACGCGAGGGGGACGGGTCCGCCGGCGCCCTGAAGGATCTTGTCGACGACGGCCTGCAGGCCGCGTGAAACATTCAGGCCGCCAAGGCCTTCGGGAAAGTGCACCCAGGAGAGGCCCGCGTCGAAGCACGCGCCGAGGAATTCGGGGATTGGAACGGACCGAGGATCGTGTTCGGAGACGACCTGTCGCGCGAGATCGGCGACCCCTTCCGAATCGGCAGCAGTGCTCATCACGCCACGATAGGGAACGGCCGATCGTCGACGCCGGAGGGTCTGGCTTTGTGCGCGGCCGCCTATCCTTCCTGAGTGTCCGCACCGTCCGATCTGCGCGAGATCCGCGCGCGCCTCGACGGCCTGACGATCCGTGACGCGGCCCGATTGGGCCGTCGACTCAAAAACCTCCGCGACAAGAGCCCGGACAAGCTCCGCCAAATCGCCGAGCAGATTGCCGCCGCTGAAGCTTTGATCGCCACACGCACCGCCGCCGTGCCGACCATCACCTATCCCGATCTGCCGGTCAGCGAGCTTCGGAACGAGATCGCCAAGGCCGTCACCGATCACCAGGTCGTCGTGGTCGCTGGCGAAACCGGGTCGGGGAAGACCACCCAGCTGCCGAAGATCTGCCTGGAACTGGGCCGAGGAATCCGCGGCACCATCGGCCACACCCAGCCGCGCAGGCTCGCGGCCCGCACCGTCGCGCAGCGCATCGCCGACGAGCTGAAAGTGCCGCTCGGCGACGCGGTCGGCTACACCGTGCGCTTCACCGATCAGGCCAGCGACCGCACGCTGATCAAGCTGATGACCGACGGCATCCTGCTGGCCGAGATCCAGCGCGACCGACGGCTGCTGCGCTACGACACCCTGATTCTCGACGAGGCTCACGAGCGCAGCCTCAATGTCGATTTCCTGCTCGGCTATCTCCGCGAACTGCTGCCGAGGCGTCCGGACCTCAAGGTGATTGTGACGTCCGCAACGATCGAGCCGGGGCGCTTTGCGGCGCACTTCGGCGGAGCCGAACATGGATCTAGCGGCGGAGCCGAACATGGATCTAGCGGCGGAGCCGAACATGGATCTAGCGGCGGAGCTCCGATTGTCGAGGTGTCCGGCCGTACCTATCCGGTCGAGATCCGTTACCGCCCATTGGAAGTCCCGGTCGTGTCATCGGACGACGACGACCCCGACGACCCGGATCACGAGGTCATCCGCACCGAGATGCGCGATCAGACCGAGGCGATCGTCGACGCCATCGGCGAACTGGAAGCCGAGCCGCCGGGCGACGTCCTGGTCTTCCTGTCCGGGGAGCGCGAGATCCGGGACACCGCCGAGGCCCTTCGCGACCTGAAGAACACCGAGGTGCTGCCCCTATACGCGCGGCTTCCCACCGCAGAACAGCAGCGAGTCTTCCAGCCGCACACCGGCCGCCGCGTGGTGCTCGCCACCAACGTCGCCGAGACGTCGCTGACCGTGCCGGGCATCCGCTACGTCGTCGACCCCGGTACCGCGCGCATCTCCCGCTACAGCCGACGGACCAAGGTGCAGCGGCTGCCGATCGAGCCGATCTCCCAAGCCTCCGCAGCTCAGCGCGCGGGCCGCTCGGGCCGAACCGCTCCCGGCGTCTGCATCCGCCTGTACTCCGAAGAGGACTTCGCGTCGCGACCGCGCTACACCGATCCGGAGATCCTGCGAACCAACCTCGCCGCGGTCATCCTGCAGATGGCCGCGCTGCGCCTCGGCGACATGGAGGACTTCGGCTTCCTCGACCCGCCGGACAGGCGCAGCATCCGCGACGGCGTCGCGCTTCTGCAGGAACTCGGCGCCTTCGACGCCGACGGCGCGATCACCGACGTCGGCCGTCGCCTCGCGCAGCTGCCGGTCGACCCGCGTCTCGGCCGGATGATCCTTCAGGCCGACGCCGAGGGCTGCGTGCGTGAAGTTCTCGTGCTCGCGGCGGCGCTGTCGATTCCCGACCCGAGGGAGCGCCCCGCCGACCGCGAGGAGGCCGCGCGACAGAAGCACGCGCGCTTCGCCGACGAGCACTCGGATTTCGTGTCCTACCTCAACCTGTGGCGCTATCTCCGCGAGCAGCGAAAGGAGCGTTCCGGCAACGCCTTTCGACGGATGTGCCGCGAAGAGTTCCTGCACTATCTGCGCATCCGCGAGTGGCAGGACCTCGTCGGCCAGCTGCGCAGCATCGCGCGGGATCTCGGCATCGTCGAGTCCGATGAGCCCGCCGACCCCGCGCGCGTGCATGCGGCCCTGCTCGCGGGGCTGCTGTCCCACGTCGGCATGCGCGATGAAAGGGTGCGTGAATCCCGGGAGTTCTTGGGAGCGCGTAACTCCCGGTTCGTTCTCGCGCCGGGTTCGGTGTTGACCAAACGACCGCCTCGCTGGATCGTCGTCGCCGACCTCGTCGAGACCAGCAGACTGTACGGACGGATCGCCGCCCGGATACAACCGGAGGCCGTCGAGCGGGTCGCGGGCCACCTCGTGCAGCGCACCTACAGCGAGCCGCACTGGGACGCGCAGCGCGGTGCCGTCATGGCCTTCGAGCGGGTTACGCTCTACGGTCTGCCGCTGGTTGCGCGCCGCGGCGTGAACTATGCGCAGATCGAGCCCGCGCTCGCCAGGGAGCTGTTCATCCGGCACGCGCTCGTCGAAGGCGACTGGCAGACCCGGCACCACTTCTTCCGCGATAACGCCCGGCTGCGTGAAGAGTTGGCCGAAATCGAGGAACGGGCGCGACGCCGCGACCTTCTCGTCGGCGACGACGAGATCTACGCCCTCTACGACGCGCGTATCCCCGCCGACATCATCTCCGCGCGGCACTTCGACGCGTGGTGGCGCAAACAACGGCACAAGTCGCCGGATCTGCTCACGTTCACCCGTGACGAGATGCTACGCACCGAGGAGACCGTCGAGCGGCCGGACAACTGGCAGGCCGGCGATCTGTCGCTGCCGCTCACGTACCGATTCGAGCCGGGCGCCGTCGATGACGGCGTCACCGTGCATGTGCCCGTAGAGGTGTTGGCGCGCCTCGGCGGCGACGAGTTCGCCTGGCAGGTACCCGCGCTGCGCGAGGAGCTTGTCACCGCGTTGATCCGCTCATTGCCAAAAGACTTGCGCCGCAACTTCGTTCCCGCACCCGACACCGCACGGGCGGTGCTAGCCACCATGGATCCGGGACCGGAGCCCCTGCTCGACGTTTTGCAGCGCGAACTCCACCGGCGCAGCGGGGTGCTCGTACCGATCAATGCTTTCGACCTGGACAAGCTTCCCGCCCATCTGCGGGTCACGTTCGCCGTCGAGTCCACCGACGGAACCGAGGTGGCCAGGGGCAAAGATCTTGCGACGCTTCAGGAACAGCTCGCCGCCCCGGTGCGGCAGGCCGTGGCCGACGCAGTCGCCGGAGACCTGGAACGCACCGCTCTGCGCAGCTGGCCCGACGACCTCGACGAGTTGCCGCGCACAGTCGAGCAGACCAGCGGCGGCCACACCGTGCGAGGGTTCCCCGCGCTGGTCGACGCGGGGGCTGCCGTCGATGTGCGGGTGTTCACCAACGAGGCCGAACAGCGCGCCGCGATGCGGTGCGGCACCCGCCGGCTGCTCCGGTTGTCTGCGCCGGCGGTGTCCAAGGCCGTTGAGCGAGAATTGAACCCCCGCACCCGCCTGTTGCTGGGCACAAATCCCGACGGCTCCTTGTCGGCGCTCATCGACGACTGCGCCGACGCGGCGGTGGACACGCTGGTGTCCGCCCCGATGTGGACACGCGGCGAGTTCGGCACGCAGCGGGACCGAGTGGCAGGTGCGTTGGTGCCGACGACGCTCGACATTCTCGGCCGCGTGGAAAAGATCCTCACCGCCGCGCACGACGTCGAGCTGGCCCTGCCCGCCGGGCCGTCGGCCGCGCAGGCCGAAGCGGTCGCGGACATCCGCGCACAGCTCGACCGACTGCTGCCCGCCGGCTTCGTCGCGATCACCGGCGCTGCGCACCTGGCCGACCTCACCCGCTATCTCACCGCGATCGCCAGGCGACTCGACCGGCTGCCGCACGGGATCGAGGCCGACCGCGAGCGCATGTTGCGGGTGCGCGCCGTCTCCGACGCGTACGACGACCTCGTCACCGCCCTCTCGGCGGGCCGCGCGGCGGCCGACGACGTTCGCGACATCACCCGTCAGATCGAGGAGTTCCGCGTGAGCCTGTGGGCCCAGCAGCTCGGCACCGCGCGGCCGGTCAGCGAGCAGCGCATTTACCGGGCCATCGACGCGGTGGTGCGTTGAGGCCGTCGAACGGATATAACGCAGTCATGCGGACACGTGAATTGCACGCCTGGACCTGCGCACTGCTTGTGAGCGCGGTGACCATCTGCCTTGTTGCGCCGACCGCACACGCCGAACCGCCCGCGGTGCCGGTCATCGAACCGGTGGTGCTCGCCGTGATCCCTCACGACACATCCGCGTACACCGAGGGTCTCGAGCTCGACGGAACGACCCTTTACGAGGGCACGGGCTTGGCGGGTGAGTCGCAGCTGCGGGAGCTGGATCCCGCCACCGGTGCGGTGCGCCGGGCGGTCCCGATCCCACAGCGCTACTTCGGCGAGGGCATCACCGTTGTCGGTGACCGCATCTGGGAGCTGACCTACCGGGACGGCGTCGCCGTCGAGTGGGACAAAGCCACCCTGACTCCGGTGCGCGAGGTGCCGTTGGCGCCCGAAGGCTGGGGTCTTTGCCGCGACGGCGATCGACTGATCAGCAGCAACGGCACCGACCAGCTGCTGTTCCACAACATCGACGATATGACCCAGACCGGCGCCGTGTCCGTCACGCGTGACGGTCAGCCGCTGCGCGGGCTCAACGAGCTGGAGTGTGTGGACGGACAGGTCTGGGCCAACGCGTGGCCTTCCGACAACATCGTGCGGATCGACCCGTCGACGGGGCACGTCACCGCCGTGGTCGACGGCTCCAAACTGTGGAGTCGCGAGACCCGGACGGGCGCTCAGGTGGTGCAAGGCATCGCGCATATCAGTGGTTCGGAGTTCTTCTTGACGGGCAAGTACTGGCCGTCGATGTTCCGGGTCCGTCTCGACGTGCCGCCGTCGGGCTGAGCCCTCCTCCTCTGTCGCGCGAACGTTCCTTACCACTCGAAGAATCGCGGGATTTTCGAGTGGTAAGGAACGTTCGCGCGAGGATTGGCGCGCGTGACAGACTTGACCGCGATGGTTCGCGAGGATTTCGACCCGCTCTCCGCGGACGACGCACGGATCCTCAACGTCGAATCCGCTGTCATCACCGGGCACACCCTGAAGCTGGTGGTTCTCGAGTCGGCAAACCGGCCGCTGGACATCGATGCGCTGAGAACGTCAGTGGCGAAACGACTTCCGAGCCAGCCACGCGCGACCGAGCGTGTCGACACGTCCGGTCTGCAGCCGTGTTGGGTCCAGGCGCCCGACTTCGACATCCGCAATCACATCCGGCGCCACACCTCACTGCAGTGCGTATCGCGTGAAGACCTGTGGCGCGCCGTGAGCGGATTGATGTCGGAGCACCTCGATCGGGCGCACCCGCTGTGGACTTTCGACGTCATCGGGCCGCTCGGCGACGGTCGCGAAGCCATCGCGGCGCGGATCCACCATGCGATGGCAGACGGAATCGCCGCGATCCGCTTCCTCGACTCGGTTCTGTGGGATCCGCACTCCGAGCTCCCCAGCCGTCATCGACCCGGCGTGCAGGCCGCCGCGGCCGAGCACGCGCGCATGACGGAAGTGTGGCGGACCCCAGGCGCGGTCCTTCGTGAACTCGGCCACCCCGGCTCGCCGTCACCGTTCGACCGCCCGATCACCGCATCGCGGGAACTGGCGTTCACCGTGGCCCCGCTGGACGAGCTGAAGGCGATCGGCGCCGCGCGGCCCACGCATGCAACTGTCAACGATGTGCTCCTGGCCATCGTCGCCGGCGGTCTGCGCGATTGGCTCGGCCACACAGCCAGCATCCCGCGCCTGCACGTGCAGATCCCGGTCAGCTTGCACCACCGCGACGAGGCGGCCGACGCACTGGGCAATCGCGATTCCTTCCTCAATGTGGATCTGCCGCTCGACGAGGCGGATCCGGTCGTGCGGCTTGACCGGATCAGGGCAGAGACCAGCGAACGTAAACGACTCGGAGATGCCGAAGAGCTGTACGACCTCTTCCACGCGCTGGGGCGGGTGAAGCACATCGGCAAGGCCGTGCGACAGCTTGCGGGCAGCTCGCGCGAGTTCAGTCTCTCGGTGTCGAACGTGCCCGGCCCGCGTGCCGCCGTCGGTGTCGGCGGGCGCAGAGTCGAGCACCTCTTCTCGTCGTCCGAACCCGCCGCTCACCACGCGTTGCGGATCGCGGCGATCTCGTGCGCGGGCGATCTGGGGATCGGGCTGTGCACAGATCCGACTGCCCTGCCCGAGGTCGGCCGGCTCGCGTTAGCGATCGAACGGTCATACCGCGACCTGCTCAGGGCCAGCGGCCCCACTTTCCTCTGACGAACGTTCCTTACCACTCGAAATTTCCGCGGTTTTTCGAGTGGTAAGGAACGTTCGGCGTAAACGAGGGGTAGCTGCAGTCACACATTTGCCGGGGTGTGGTCGACACCACACCGCTAACGGTGAACTTCCGGCGCGGTACTGCCACAAGTCGATCAATTTCTGCCAACGGAATTAAAGGGCTGACCTCAGTGTTTAAAAAGTTAGAACGGTCAGGAAGGCACTAAACCGGCCGAGAGAACTTCCACGGAAGAGAAAGAAGAAGGCACCGAAATGAAGAAGTTTGGATTTGCCGCCATCGCCGCTACTGGACTGACCGCTGCGCTGTTCGGTTTCGCAGCCCCGGCTCAGGCCGACACGCCGCACCGCGACTGGGTGTCCGACATCCAGCAGCAGGTGAACGTGCCGTCGGTTGACACCACGGTTCACCAGAGCCGCTAACGCGACACGCAAACATCAAGAGGGGCACCCGGTAGCGGGTGCCCCTCTTCGTATGTCAGCGTGTCGGGATGGTCAGCCGCAACCGTGTCTTGATCGCCGGCCTCGGTGACAGCGGTGTCCTCACCGCGATCAGGCTCGCCCGCCACGCGGAGGTTGTAGGTATCTCGGCGAAGCCGGCGTTGGTCAGCGGCCAGGAACTGGGGTGGCGGCTCAGCCGACCGGACGAATGGGCGCGCGCGAACTGGATTCCGTTCGACAGGTTTCGCGGTCTGGACCGGGTGCGCACCGTGCACGGCACGTTGACGGCGGCCGACCTCGACGCCCGCACCGTGTCCGTCGCGCACGATGACGGTTCGACATCGACCGAGGAATACGACGGACTGATCATCTCGACCGGCGTCACCAACGGCTTCTGGCGCAGGCCCCACTTCCAGTCGTCGGGCGAAATCGGCGCCGACCTTCGCGCCGCACACCACAGACTGGTCGCCGCTGAGTCGATGATCGTCGTGGGCGGCGGCGCTGCCGCCGTCAGCTGCGCTGCCAATCTGGCGAGAACGTGGCCGTCGAAACAGGTTGACCTCTATTTCCCGGGAGAGCGCGCCCTGCTGCAGCACCACCCACGGGCGTGGGAGCGCGTCCAGCGGCGCCTCGGCGAAGTCGGCGTCGGCCTTCATCCGGGCCACCGCGCCGTGATACCCGACGGCTTCGCATGCGATCGGATCACCAGTGAGAAGGTGCACTGGAGCACGGGGCAGCCGCCTGCCGCGGCGGATGCGGTGCTGTGGGCCATCGGGCGCGTGCAGCCCAATACTGGGTGGCTGCCCGCCGACCTTCTCGACGAGAGTGGCTTTGTCCGCGTGTCAGCCGATCTGAGCGTGCCCGGCCATCCGGGCGTGTTCGCGGTCGGCGACGTCGCGGCGACGGATCCGCTGCGCACCTCGGCGCGCAATCGAGCCGACGGGCTGCTGGCGCACAACGTGCGCGCCGCGTTCGCGGGCAAGCCGCTGCGCAGCTATCGTCCTCCGAAGCGGCGGTGGGGATCGGTCCTCGGCCCGCAGCGAGACGGTCTCGAGGTGTTCACGCCGAACGGCCGCGCCTTCCGCTTTCCGGCATGGTCCTTCGACCGGGTGCTGATGCCGGTGATCGTTCGATGGGGCATGTACCGCGGTGTGCGGGAAAACCGCGCGCTGTAGTGCTACAAACGGCAGTACTACTCAATGTCGAAGTGCAGCGCCGACGCGACATAGGCTCGCCTCCGGATGAGTGCGGGCGGTGGACTGGGTATGGTCGGGAGGTTGTCACTGAAGAAGGGTCAGCGCGGCCGGGGTGACATTACGTGAAGGACGTGATGGCCGATGCGCGCGCCGCATTACTCCCAGGGCATGACTGCGCCTGATACTGGGGTAACCCAGAAACCTGCTGGGACGCCCATGTCCGTGCTCTTGGTCGAGGACGATCGGGCTGACGCGCTGTTGGTCGAAGAGCTGATCGCAGACGCCGCCGCCGATATCGGCTTCGCGTGGGCGCAGACGATGTCCGACGCCGAGAGAGAGTTGGCGCTCAACCGCCCGGATTGTGTTCTGTTGGATTTGAACCTGCCTGACGCCAACGGAATTGACGCTCTGGAGCGCATCGGTAAGCGAGATCCGAGCATCCCGATCGTGGTGTTGACCGGACTGAACGACGAGCACTTCGGGATCTCGGCGGTGGCGTCCGGTGCTCAGGACTATCTCGTGAAGGGCCGGGTGGAGCCCGAGAATTTGCGGCGCTCGCTGCTCTACGCGATCGAGCGCAAGCGCGCCGAACTCACCACCGTCGAATTGCACGCAAGCGAACTCCGCGCCGCAGAGAACGCGCGCCTCGAGCGCGGCCTTCAGCCTTCTCCGCTGCTGCTCGACGAGCCGAACGTCGACATCATCACCCAGTACCGGCCGAGCCGCGTCAACGCCTTGCTCGGCGGGGATTTCTACGACGTGGTGCAAACCCCCGACGGGACCGTGCACGTCATGATCGGTGACGTGGCGGGCCACGGACCGGACGAAGCGGCGCTCGGCGTCGCATTGCGCATCGGATGGCGCTCGCTGACCTTCGCCGGGCTCCGTGGTAACGAGCGCATGCACCAACTCGAGCGGCTGCTGTTCGCCGAGCGCCCGGGGCGGGGGATCTTCGCGACGCTGCTGAGTGTGGCGCTGGCGCCCGACAGCCTGCGCTTCAACGCCGTGCGCGCCGGGCATCCCGGCATGCTGATCCACGGACCCGACGATGTGCGGTGGCTGGAACCGCCTGCAGGTCCTGCGCTCGGCCTCGGCGCACGCGAGTGGCCGGTGAACGAACTCGAGCTGCCGCAGGGCCACGGCCTGATGCTGCTCACCGACGGACTCTTCGAGGGGCACTCGGGCCGCGGTAACGAGCGTCTCGGTGAGGACGGGCTGCTCCAGTTGGCTCGCCAATTCTCGGCGTTGCCGCCCCGCGAATTCGTCGACGCCCTCATCACCGAGGCCGAGACCCGCGCAAGTGCGCACGGCGGCCTTACCGACGACATCGCGGTTGTGCATGTAGAGCGGACCACCAGATGACGGCTGCGCGTGGCGGGCGGCAACTCACTGTCCAGGGCTGGCAGGACCTGGTGTTGTCCGTCATGGGGGTGGTCGTGCTTGCGGGCGCGATCGCAGGTGGCGTGTTGCTCAATCGCACAGACAAGCTGTCCAGCGAGCTGGTCGATGACATCCAGCCGGCACGCGTCGCGGCCTACCAGCTACAGGCAGCGCTGCGCGATCAGGAGACCGCCGTGCGTGGCTATGCGCTCGCCGCGGACCGACAGTTCCTGGAGCCTTACAACGACGGGCGGCGCGCCGAACAATCCGCCGCCGAGGATATCCGGCGCCGTGTCGGCTACCGGACCGACGCGATCGATGACCTCACCGCGATCGAACAAGCCGCGGCAAGTTGGCGTTCAACCTACGCGGAGCCGCTCATCGCCAGGGTGGTTCCGGGGACCCCGACCGTGGTGGACAACGCCACGGCCGAGCGTGGCAAGGCCGAATTCGACCGTCTCCGTGCGCTTTTCGATGTGCAGAACGAACATCTGTCTGCAGCGCGGCAAGCGGGCGTCGACGAGCTCGCGAGCATGCGCGCATGGCGCGATAGGGTGCTGGCCGGCCTGGTCGTCACGTTCTTCGTGATGGCGATTCTCCTCTTGGTGTTGGTGCGCAGTGCCGTCACCCGTCCGTTGATCGCACTTGCCGCGCAGTGCAGGCGGGTCGCCGAGGGCAATTTCGGCGAACGCATTATTCCGCGGGGCCCGAAGGACATCCGGGCCATCGCGGCCGACGTCGAAGACATGCGCCAGCGGATCGTCGACGATCTCGACGCGTCGCGGTCCGCCCGGGCAGCCCTGGACGAGCAGACTGTCGAACTGCGCCGGTCGAACGCCGAACTCGAGCAGTTCGCGTACGTCGCTTCCCACGACCTGCAGGAACCACTACGGAAGGTCGCGTCGTTCTGCCAGCTGCTCGAGAAGCGGTACGGCGACAAACTCGATGAGCGCGGCACCGAGTACATTGCGTTCGCCGTCGACGGCGCCAAGCGCATGCAGGTGTTGATCAACGACCTCCTGACGTTCTCGCGGGTGGGGCGGCTCAACGCGACGAGTACCGACGTCGACCTCGATACCACCCTGGACACTGCACTGCACAACCTCTCCACCTCGATCGAGGAAACCGGAGCCGAGATCGTCCGGCCCGCGAACGGGCTGCCGCATGTTCAGGGAGATCCCACTCTGCTCGCGATGGTGTGGCAGAACCTGATCGGCAACGCGGTGAAGTTCCGGCGCGAAGGCGTCGCGCCACGGATCGTCATCGACTGCGAGCCGCATGGCGATGACGATGAACCGTCCTGGATTCTCGATGTGTCGGACAACGGCATCGGGATCCCGGAGGAGTTTTCCGACAAGGTCTTCGTGATCTTTCAGCGCCTGCATCTGCGCGACGCGTACGGCGGAACGGGCATCGGGCTTGCGCTGTGCAAGAAGATCGTCGAGCACCACGGCGGAACCATTTGGATCGACGGCTCCAATACCGAGGGGACGCGGTTCCGCTTCACCCTGCCCACCGAATCAAAGGCCGTGCCGGGAGACACCCAGACGGCTGTGCTGGAAGGAGCATCCGAATGACGTCAGCAGAAAGCCGGGCCATCGATGTGCTGTTGGTCGAGGACGACCCCGGCGACGAGCTGATCACCCGGGAAGCGTTCGAACACAACAAGATCAAGAACACCTTGCACGTCGCCCATGACGGTGAGGAGGGGCTCGACTTCCTCTATCGGCGCGGTGGGTTCGAGGGTGCGCCAAGGCCCGACCTCATCCTGCTCGACCTGAACCTGCCGAAGTACGACGGCCGCCAGCTGCTGGAGAAGATCAAATCCGACGACGAGCTATGCCACATCCCGGTGGTCGTGCTGACAACGTCGTCGGCTGAAGAAGACATTCTGAAAAGCTACAAATTGCACGCCAACGCTTACGTGACCAAGCCGGTGGACCTCGATCAGTTCATGAGTGCAGTCCGGCAGATCGATGAGTTCTTCGTCCAGGTGGTGCGGCTGCCGCAGGTCTAGGCGCGCGCCCCGTCGCCTATCGCGGTGACCGCGTTCCATTCCAGGCGCACGCGGGTGCCCCCATCGGATGCGTCGAAGGTGGCACGGTCGGCCAGCGCCTCCATCAGCGGGATACCGCGGCCACGCCTGACTTGGGGCGTTGCCGGATCGGTTCGGCGCCAGGCGCCGTCGTCGGTCACCGTCACGGTCAGCGTGGCGGCGGTACCGTCATAGTCCGCGAGCACATGCATGGCACCCGGCCGCCCAACCGTCACGTAGGCGAACTCGGCGGCGTTGGCCATCGCCTCGTTGACGGCGAGCAGCACGTCACTGGCCTTCGTTGCGTCGAGGGTGAAGTGCAGCCTCAACCAGTCCGCGAACTCGTTGCGGATCCGCGCGGCGCTCTCGGGGTCGGCGACCGCGTCCATCCTCGCGAACTGCGCGCTGCTACATGACTTTCCGGAAAATGACATCTCGGTGGAGGGCTACCCGATCCGCGAGATGTTTATGCCGCCAGCGCGGCGAGAGCTTCGTCCAGTGTGGCGTGCAGTCCGATGACGTCGGCGATGCCCACCAGCCTGAGTGGCCTGCTCGTCGCAGGACCGTCAGCCACCACGGCGAACAGCACCTCGGACGGCAACTCCTCACGGGCGGCCACCAGGATGCCCATGCCCGCCGAGGCCAGGAACTCGACCGCGCCGAGGTCGACGATCACGCCGCGCGGCGAAGCCTTGCCCGCGGTGGCGATCGCCTCTTCGAGTTGGGGGGCGGTGAGCATGTCAACCACCCCAGCCACCGTCAGCACGTCGATCTCGCCGACACGCTGCTGTTCGATGGTGCAGTTACTGGCTGTGGGCTGGCCTGCCACGATTACCTCCAACAATGACGGGGGGCCGCTGCAGCCCGGTGTGGGGGGTCCAGCGGCTAACACCCGGTTCCCTGATCAAGCGTTTACCAAACATCTGTTTTCAGCCGCGGGGTATTTCATCCGCGATTTTGTCCAGAACGGCAGTGTAGCGATTGGCCTCGCGGTGCCTGCCCGGCTTGCCGCTGCTGACGAGGCCGGCGGCGAGACGGCGTTCGGGGTCGGCCCACACCGCGATGTTGACCAACCCGGTGTGACCAAACGCGCGGGGTGCGTTGCGCCCGAAGGGCCCGAACCTGGTGGAGCCGAGCATGTAACCCGTGCCCCAGCGCAGCGGCGCGAGGCCGACCGCAATGTCGGGGCGCAGTCGGCGGGCTTCTTTGACGGCACCGTAAAGGGTTTCCGGCCGCATGATCCGTACACCGTCGAGTTCGCCGCCGCGACGCAGGATTTCGGCGAAGCGGGCCATCTCGAAAGCGGTGGAGACGGTGTTGGACGACGGCACGACACCGGTGAGGAAGCGCGGGGTATTGGAAAACGGGATGATCTGTTGCATCGTTCCGCCTACCGCTGTGCGGAAAGCCGCGGCGATCGGGGCGGGCAGCGGCGTGCCGGTGACATGGCTGGGCGCGACCAACTCGACGTCCTTCGGCGCCACACCGTAGTTCGTCCAGCGAAAGCCCAGCGGGTCGAGGATCTCCGCGGCGAGGATGTCGCGAATGTTTTTGCCGGTCGCAGCCGAAACGATCTCGCGCACCAGGGGACCCCACGTCAGCGCGTGGTAGATGTGCACAAACCCCGGCCGGTACAGCGGCTTCAACGCACCGAGCATCTCGCGGGCGTATTCGCTGTCGTCCATGCGCTTGAGGTCGGGTCTCGGTCCGGTGGGAAACGGCACGCCCGCGCTGTGGGTCATCACGTGACGGATCGTGGTGCGGTCCTTGCCGTGACTCGTATAGCCGGGCAGATAGTCGCAGACACGATCGTCGAGAGAGAAGTGACCGCGTTCGGCAAGCATGTGCACGACGGTCGTCGTGATGGCCTTGGCCGCGGAGTAGACGCAGAACGGGGTTTCCGTTGTGACGGGCACCTTTTCGGCGTCCGGTGGCTCGGCCGGGCCGTTACCCCATGCGTGACCGATGGCCCGGTTGAGCACGACCTTGCCGTTATGGCGCAGGCACAACTGGATGGCCGGGTGCATACCGGCCCGATACCAGTGCCGTGTCGCCTGCCATATCCGTTCGACGGCTGCGGGGTCGATGTCGGAATGGTCCTCTGCGGCGACCGCCGTCACGGCGTCGAGGTCGGTCGGCACGCGAATTCTGCCCTCGCTCACTGCGCCTTCCTGTACAACGTCGCGGTCAAATGATGTTGCAGGGGTTGGCCGACCGCGCCGAGTTGCAGGGCGTAGGTCAGCTTGTCGCCGTCAACTCGGATTGAACGACTCAGTGCCGCAACATCTTTGGCCGAGGCGGTGCGCCCGATCGTCGTCGCCGCCAACTCCATCAGGATCACCGATGCGTCGACCGTGACACTGCCCTCGGCGATCTCGGTGATCCCGGTCGGATGCGCCAACACCCACTCGACCCGGCCGGGGAGTGGCACCCGGACGTAGCCGGTCTCCGCGTGCAGCGGCCGACCGTCGTCGCTGGCCTTCGTGCGTTGGCCGTAGATCAGGAACGGCTTGCCCACATGCGAGAAGGTGATCTCTTCGGTGTAGTCGAACGGCTGGATCGTCGGGTAGGCGCCTGCGCCCTTGCCCGTCCATGTGCCCAGCAGGGGAGCGAGGACAGCGATGCCGGGATGGAGGTCGGGCACGTCCGCCACCCTACGGCCCGGAATAGGCGCCGTGTGGCGGGGAGTTGCCCACAGGTATGACCTCCACCACGTTTGACCCGAAGACACTGCTCGCGGACAGCCGACTGGGTGTACTCGCGACGATCAAGTCCAGCGGACTGCCTCAACTCTCGCCTGTCACGCCTTACTTCGACCGCGACGCGAACGTCATCTACGTGTCGATGATCGAGGGACGCGCCAAGACCGCGAATCTTCGTCGAGACCCACGCGCGGCTCTGGAGGTGACGAGCCCCGACGGCTGGGCCTGGGCCACCGCCGAAGGTTCTGTGGCGCTCACCGGCCCTGGCACCGACCCGAACGGCCCCGAGGTCGAGGCGCTCGTCGATTACTACCGCAGCGCCGCAGGGGAACACCCCGACTGGGACGAGTACCGGTCCGTGATGGTCTCCGACCGCCGGGTGCTGATGGCGTTGACGGTCGAGAAGGTGTATGGCGAGAAGATCCGCTGAGAAGCTAACTGCCCGGGGGCGGAACCGGCGGCCGGGCCAGAAGCTGGCCCAGCTGGCCAAGCACCTCCAACGCGCCAGCCTGCGGCGGCAGCGGGGCGTCGGTCAGCTGCCACGCCTGGCACTCGTTCGTCGTGAAGGCGGTGTCGGTCGCTGCGATCTGGATGACCTGGGGCTTCTTGGTCAGGCCGTTGTCGACGATGTCGGCCCCGTTGACGCGCTTCCAGTAGCAGGCGCCGTCGCCGACGGGGCCGGCGGAGGCGTAGGTCCCCGGTTGGATGTCCTTGCCGACGGCGTAGGTGCCGTCTGCGTCGATCGTGGTCTTGGGTCCCGGCGGTGGCGGTGGCGGGGGCGCGGGTTCGGCGTGGGCGATGCCGACCGAGGCGCAGCAGCCGGCGAGAAGCAGTGCCGCAGTGATCGCGGCGGTTCTCGGAGACCTCACCATTACAGAGTAAGCGCTGAGTTCGGCTAACGAAAAACCCGCCGCCGCAGCCAGGGCTGCAACGACGGGCTCTCGCAGGTGGAACTAGCCGGTCTGAGTTGATTCGTCGCGTCTTCCGGCAAGTTCGAGCGATCTGCATCGTGATCGCGCGTATCCCGGCATTCACCGAAGAACTCGATGCCCGCATGCCCATTGCCCTGGGGCTGTGGCGCCACGGAAATGACCGCATCGACCCCATCGCGCTTGAGCGTCGGCGCATGCGACTGAAGGTCCGAATCCGTCTGCCACCCCGCAACCGTCAACGGATCGATGTTCGAAGCCGGCGCCACCCCGGCACCGTGATCCGCATTCGGCATCCAAAGCCGAACCCGCAGTCTGCCCTGGTACGGCCCCTGGGCCGCATCGCTGCACGAATCGAAGAAGAAGTTGGCGCGCACGACGTCCGCGTGCAGCGTCGCGATGACCTCACGCCCTGCGTCCATCACTTGCGCGCGTGCGTGCTCGGGCGACATCGGATTCGTCACGGGATCACTACACCCGCTGCCCGCAAGCAGGGCAATGAGCACCGCCACCAGTCGATTGACCCGCACTTGTCATTCCTCTCCTCCGCCGTTCATGCCCATATCTCAGCCGCTCGGCCCGCTGTGCCGATGACCCGACGTGGGCAGCCGCCACTTCTCTGGGGTCGAGGTTGTTCCAGATGTCTCCCGGAAATCCAGCCCGATGTCCCGCCGTCATCCCGTCGTGCTCCAGCGCGTCGCCATGACCCGACACGATGTCCGAAATGCTGAACAGCGATTCCGACCCCGGCGTGAAGTACTCACTATGGTCGTGCACCGGATTGATGCTCCACGTCGACACTTCTGCCTTGAACCGGGTGGAACCGAACCCGTCGACAGCGGGATCGGTACCCAACCGAGCGGCATCCCCGGAATAGGCACCTGGCCCTTCCCGAAATGCGTGACGGCAACCGTCGACGCCGCACCCACGTACAGATGACCGTCCGGCGGCAGGTGAAAATCGGCCGCCGACTTTGCCATATCGGTTCCGGGGCAGCCCACGAGCACAACGTCGTCGGCGCGCATCCCAAACCCCGCCGCCGCATCGGAAACCGTCGTCGATCCGTACGAATGTCCAAGCACCGTCAAATGCGACGGACTCCCGTCGTGGGTCACGTTCAGCGCGTTCACATCTGCGGCCATAAGCTGGCCGCCGTCCCTGGCCATATTGGCCGACCCGACGCCGAGGTTCGGCAACTCATCGGGCGCGTCATAGCCCATCTACATGACGACCGCGGTGTCCTTACCCCAGTCCGCCCGTGCGGACTCCTCGTACACGTTGACCGCATCCGAATCGTCAAGCGCCCCTCCGGCAACGCTCATCGTCATGCCGGGGACGATCACCGCGGTGTTGTCCGTAGTGTCCGGGTTACCGATCGCGATCGCCGCGGCGCCCTCACCGCCGAACGCCTCCGGGTGATACTTGAGCAGATAGACGGGAGCCAGATTGCCGTTCTCGTCCTCGGCGAGCCCGTCTTTGAGGAGCCCGTCCTGCACGCGACGAGCATTGTTGTAGCGCATGACATCCCGTGCCGTCAGACCGTAGAGCTCGGGATGGGCGAGCACGTCTTCGTTCGAGACGTGGTGATCGGCCGCGGTCTGCGTGACCCGTCGAAGATCCTCGCCCATCACCGCGACGTTCGCCTCACTGCGGAACTCCACCGGCACGCCGTTTGAGGTTCCCGATCTGCTCGGGATGTTCCCGCACCACCCGCTGCTTGTCCTCGTCGCTGAGCGCGTCCCACCAGCGCTTCACGGCCTCGGCATCCGTGCCCTCCGGCGGAATCTGCGGCCCCGCAGGTTCTTTCGGCGGCGCCTGCGGCAGCCCCGCATTGTCCAACGCCGCAGCCGTCGCCTGATCGACTGCATCGAACGCCTTCAGCAACGCCTTGAGCAGCGCCGTGTACGCGGCCGCCAACGCCGGCGTCATGAACCGGCCGATGCCGGTCGCCAGCA
Source organism: uncultured Actinomycetota bacterium (assembly GCA_963848855.1). Taxonomy (GTDB): domain Bacteria; phylum Actinomycetota; class Actinomycetes; order Mycobacteriales; family Mycobacteriaceae; genus Mycobacterium. Next base: position 344,972 of record CAWKFL010000012.1, on the reverse strand, counting down.
CTGCGCCCTCGTCGCTGACCAATCCGCCCAGCGATGTCGCTTGAGCCGCCAAGCTCAGTATCTGGCTTCGCACCGCCGACAGCTGCGAGCCCCCGGAGTTCAGCGCCGACTGCATGCCCTGCAGTCGCAGCCGCAACGCCTCCTGCTTTTCCAAGTTCGCCCGCGCCCGCGCCTGCGCGGCATCGGCGCCGCTCCCTTGCCAACCGCCGGCCAGCCGCGCCAAAGCCTGTTGCTGCGCGCTGATTTGGGCCTCGAGCGCGACGATCGAGGCCTGCATCTGGACTGCGGCGGCGGTCAACCGGTCGGGCTGCGACCCCGCCACCAGCGAGATCGTCGCCGTCACATCGGCTCAGGGTCCTGCAAGTCCGCCGTGATCTCGGTGACCGCAGCGTCGATGCGCTCCCTGTCGGCCTCGATCGACTCCGTTGCCGCCGCAGTCGCGTTCTGCAGCGCTTCGTTGAGTCGTTGCTCCACTGTCGTCGCGCCCAGCCGCAGGAGCCCGTCGGAGATGAACGCCCCCGTCAGATGGTGGTGGCCGTTGAGCGTCACCTCGACCGTTTCGGATTCATCTGTGGCCGTGAATGTTTGGCTGTTCATCCGGTGCAGTTGCTCATCCACGATCGACTGCAGCCGCTGTGCCTGCTGCAGGACAGCCGCTACCTGGGGATGCATGTCCTCGGTCACTTGGACTCCTTGCCCTCCTGCACGTCTCGACGCCGGCGGTTACCGATGACGGCCTCTGTCCACGGACGGTCCTCGGTGTACAGGTCCTCGTCCGGCGCCAGGCTCGGGTTGCGGCGCTTCTCCTTGCCCTGATTCTGTCCGGCTCCGTGGGCCATCGGTGCCATGCCGCCGCCCATCGCGCCGCCGGCCGCGGCACCCGTTCCCGCCGTTCCGGTAGTGGCCGACGCGGCGTGCGTCGGCGGTGTGGGCGCAACGGTCTCCGCGCTCACCGCGGCAGACATCGGCATCGGCAGCGCGCCACCACCGCCCGCGCGACCGCCTCCGGCGCCGGACGCTCCGCCCGAAGCCGCCGCGGGCCTGAGGCTGGGTTCGTTGGGAAGTTTCGGACCGCCTGTCGTAGCACCTCCGCCCGGGAGCCCACCCGGCATGCCTCCTGACGGGGTGCCACCGCCCGACGGCGCTCCACCACCCGATGGGGCTCCGCCCCTCGAAGGCGTGCCCGAACCCGATGGGGTTCCCGCCTTCGGCGCCGAAGGGATTTGCGGCATGGCCATCGACTGGCCCATGCGTTCTGCAAGCGCCGCGGGATCTTCCATCGGCGTGCTTGGTCCTCCGCCACCGCCCGCGCCGCCGCCGACCGTTGCTGGTTCGGGTGCGTTCGACCAGTGGGGAGGATCAGTGACCTGGACGGGATCGAACGTCGCGTTCTTCGCGTACTCCTGGCGCACCTCGTCGGACTGCCGTTGCAGCTCTTCCATCTGGCTCTGGGCGCTCATCATCGCGGCGCCCTCACCCAACGCGCCGGGCGTCGCCATCATCTGTTGCATCTCGGCCTCGAGCGCAACGTATCTCGTGAAGATCGGCGTGTGCTGAAACGACGCAGTCAAATGCGACGCCTGCACCTGCGCCGCCGCCCTTTGCAACCGTCCCCACGCGGCCGAAAGTTGGCCCAGCCATTCGCTGAACTGATTCATGCGGGTGTAGGCGGCGTCGGCCGCGTCGCCCTCCCACGCGGTCGGGTAGGCCGGCGCCGCGTTGCCCTGGATGGCCATCGCGGTCAGGCCCCAGCTTGTCTCGGCCACCTGTAGCGACGCACCGTGATCGCCTGCCGACAGCATCGCCTGGGTCTGCTTGACGTCGCTATACCCGTCGGCGGTAAGGGGTTTCGGTATCGACGGCGGGCCGGGAAGGGCTGGCATCGGGCTCGACGGGACGGGAACCGGAATGTTGTCGATCGCAGCCTGCCGCTCGGGGTTGTCCATCTTTCTGCCGTACGTGTCGTCGACCTGCCGGTACGCCTTTGCGGCGGTTTCGAGCATGTCCGAGATTCGGTTGTTCTCGGCTTCCGCCCACTGCACGTATTTCTCCAGCAGTTGCGCGTTTTCGTTGAGGTTGGCCGCCGCCTCACCGGAAAGCGGCAGCCCGTCCGGCGCGACGACCTGCACATAGTTCTTCGGCCACTGCATGTTGTCGCGTCGACCCCGCGCGAGGTTATCCAGTACGTCGGGTTCGACCTGCACTCCGTCGGCCATCTGTCAGCCCTCCAAAGCCATCTGGTAGCGGCTTTCCTCACGCGGATTGATCAGCCTGATGGGCAGCTGGCGGTGTCGCGGTGTGTCGATGAAGTTCTGCCGCAACACGACTCGACCGATGCCAGGGTGCGGGCCGAGGTAGGTTGTGGCGTTCGGCCACGACACCTTGGCCATCTGTCCGATGCGCGCGTTGACGAAGCCGGCGAACTCGCCGAACTGCGGGCCCAACGTCACGACCGCCCCTGCGGCGGCCGAGCGGACCACGAATTGCGTGAACAGCCGCGCGTCGCCGAGGTTGATGCTCACGTCGACGTCGTCGAACGGCATGTACACCGGATAGCGGTCGGCCGTCTCGCCGACCAGCACTCCGGCCGATCCGATCGGCAGTTCATAGTGGCGGTCGGTGACCGGGTTGATGCCGTGCAGAGCGGCGCGCTGTCCACCAAACAGACACGAAAAACCGCGCGGTGTAGACGGATTGGCCAGCGTTGTCAGTAATACGGTCGACGTCGGCGCGAAGCCGGAGCGGATCCGGACCCTGGTGATGGTGTGATCCGCGCGCGCCGACCACCACACGTCGGGACCCCCAGGCGCGCTGTACGCCCCTGTGAACGTGCTGCGGCCCTTGATCACCGACCACGTCTCGCGCTCGAAGCTGATCTCGGTCGCCCGGTCGAAGTCGTCGAAGCTGCGCACAGGCCGCGCATCAATTCCGTTGCTGGCCAACTGGTCCGCGATCCGCGTGGCCGACGCCACCAGGTACCGCGCCAGCCCGGCCACGCCGGATTCCCGTCGCTGCGACGACTTACGGGTGCTCTCCGGGTCGGCTCGCAGCACGATCCAGGTGCGCCGGTTGGCCGGCGCCGGATACGGTCCGACGACCTGTTCGTAGAGCGCGACGAGGCTCGCCGGCGCCGTCTTGCCGACCCGGTAGCCTGCCGACACGACGTCGGCCTCCAGATCCGGGCAGTGCGCCTGCACCAACTGTTCGACGAGCCGGGTGTCGACGACGTCGTCGGTGTAGGCGGAGCCGCTCACGATCACCGTCGGTGTGAACGGCCGCGGAATGAGCTCGATGACCGATACCAGGTAGTCGTCCTGCCATCGGACCGCTACGTGATCACCGGGCATCACCGTCGCGCCGACGGCCGGTTCGGACGGCAGATCCGGGACGTTGCGGTGGCGTCGACGCCACGAGAACAACGCCGCGACCCAACCCGTGGGCCGTCGACCACGAATCGTCACCACCGCGGCGATCGCGATGATTACCGACAGCGTGACGCCCAGCCACAGCAGGTCGAGCGGAACGAATATCGCGATGCACGCGGGAATCAACACCGCCGCCCAGGTGGCGTGACCGGTCGTGAAGCGCAGCCCGAAGAGGCCGAAGACCTTTTTCATCGGCGCCTCAGTGCGCGTCGAGCCATCGCGGCGATCCCAAGTGCCACGGCCACGGCTGCGCCGGTCACCACGACCGCGGTGATGGGACCACGGTCGGGTGGCGGGACGTAAACCGGCGGCGGAAGTTGCTTGACCTTGTACGGAACCCGTTCGGGTCCCGCGGGCACGTCCCACGTCAGCGCGGCGACGGGATCGATCACCCCGGCGCCGACGGCGTTGTTGACGCCGCCGCCCGGATGTCGCGCCGTCGCGGTGATGCGGTTAATAATCTGCGCCGGTGTCAGGTCGGGGAATCGCTGTTTGAGCAGCGCCGCCAGCCCGGAGACATACGCGGCCGCGAACGACGTGCCGGTGATCGGAATCGGACCGTCCTGGCCCTGCAGCGCGTTGACGGGTGCGCCGTCGTAGCCGAGCGCGATGATGTTCTCCGCGGGTGCCGCGGCATCGACCCACGGCCCGTTCATCGAAAAGTTGCTCGGCTGCCCGTTCTGGGCGATGCCGCCGACGGTCAGCACCAGCGGCGAGTACCACGCCGGGCTCACGATGGTCTGCACCTGCTTCCAGCCGCGGGGATCGGCCGGGATGCCCGGGTCGGGTCCCGGGTTCTGGGTGCACTCCTGTCCGGTGTTGCCGGCCGCGACGACGATGACCGCGCCCTTGACGTTGACGGCGTAGTTGATCGCGGCGCCGAGCCCGGCCTCGTTGATCGGTCGAGTCACCTTGTAACAGGCGGCTTCGCTGATGTTGATCACCTGCGCCCCGATGTTGGCGGCGTGCACCACAGCGCGGGCCAGGCTACGCAACGAGCCCGCCGTCTGAGTGGTGTTCGGATCGTTGGGATCGGTGCGGGCGCCGACCGGCTGAAACGCCTCCGACGTCTGGCGCAGGGACAACAGGTGTGCATCGGGTGCGACGCCGATGAAGCCGTCCGTCGGAGCAGCGCGACCGGCGATGATCGACGCCGTCAGCGTGCCGTGGGAATCGCAGTCGGACATCCCGTCACCCGGCTGGGCGACGAAATCCCCGCCGGGCTCTGCGGGCACCCGCGGCGAACCGGTCACGCCGGTGTCGATGACCGCGACAGTTACGCCCGCACCCGTTGCGAACTTCTGGGCGTCGCTGATCCGCAAGTAGTCATTCGCCCACGGTTTGTCGGCAAAGTTCGAGTTCGGGAACGCCGTCGGCGCCGAGCAGACGCGCCGCTGTTCGGTCGGCTGATCGGGACCGGTCTCGTCGGGTGGCACGGCGGCCGGATCGACGGTGGGAGGTTCGATCGCGACGGCGGGGGGAGCGGTGAGCAGCCCCAGGAAGAGCGCCGCGAGCAGCACACCGATGCGGTGCACGCGTTACGCACCCCCCTCTGCGCTGGGCCCGCACGATGTGTGCTGGCACGTCCACAGCAAACCGCGTGCCACCCCCTGGGCGACACAAATTCTCACGTCAAGCCGTTTGGACGAATGCACGCCGCAATATTACGGGTGGCCGACAGGAGGCTGTTCCGCTTTCTTTTCGGGCCACCGGGGTGGCGATGCTCACGGCGCTGATTCGTCGCAGGTCGGGCCTAGATTGAACTCGTGGCCGGTGACCTCATCGAGAACTTTCTAGCGAACCTCGAACCCGCACCGAAGGCCAGCGCGGTCCGACTTATCGCGTTGATCCGCGAGCACGGTCCACTCGCCGTCGGCATCAAGTGGCGGCAGCTGACCTTCGCCCTCGACGCCGACTTCGACAATTGGATCTGCGCGGTCAGTGCGAACCGGCAGCGCGTGCACCTGGTGTTTCACTTCGGCAGCCTGCTCGACGACCGGTCAGGGGCGTTCGAGCCGTCCGAGGCCAAGTTCGTTCGCAGAATCGCGTTCGGATCGATCGACGACGTGGACGACGCCGTGATCGGCGATCTGCTGAGCCAGGCCCTCGACACCCTGCCGCGCTTCCGGGCCGGAGTTAGGCGTCGAGGTCTTGCTGGACCAGCTCCGCGACGGTCCTGAGGGCGTCCTCGTCGTCGGAGGCGACGGTCACCTCGGCGCCGTTGCCCGCACCCAGTGTCATGATCATCAGCGCCGAGCCCGCGTCGACGGGCTCACCGCCGTCCATCGAGAGGGTGACGGGCACGCCGGCGTTCACGACGGCTTCGGCGATGATGGCCGCCGGCCGGGCGTGCAGTCCGATGGCCGAGCCGACGATGACGGTCTTGGTGGGCATTGGTTCTCCTTATGTAGTGGTGGGTTGGAATGTAGTGGTGGGTTGGACGAATTAGGCGGCGGCGAGCGCAGGCTCTTCCTCGGCCTTGACGCTGGATTTCACGAACTGCTTCGCGGCGATGACGGCGAACGCGGCCACCACCGTTCCGACCGCCAGTGCAACCAGGAACCACAGCAGGTTGCCGATGGCGAAGAACACGAAGATACCGCCGTGCGGTGCCTTCAGCGTGACGTCGAAGGCCATGATCATCGCACCGGTGATGGCACCGCCGAACATCATCGTCGGGATGACCCGCAGCGGGTCGGCCGCGGCGAACGGGATCGCGCCCTCGGAGATGAATGAGAAGCCGAGAAGCCAAGCGGCCCTGCCGTTCTCCCGCTCCGGTTCGGTGAACAGACCCGGCCGGACGGTGGACGCCAGCGCCATCGCCAGCGGCGGAACCATGCCCGCGGCCATCACCGCGGCCATGATGCGCAGCGAAGCCGGATCGGCCACGTTAAGGCCCGCGGTCGCAAACGCGTAGGCGGCCTTGTTCACCGGACCGCCGAGGTCGAAGCACATCATCAGGCCGAGAATGACACCGAGGATGATGACCGAGGTGCCCGACATGCCGCCGAGCCAGTTGGTCAGCCCGGACGTGATCGCCGCGAGTGGACGGCCGAGGAGCATGAACATCAGCAGGCCGACGACCAGCGACGCGACCAGCGGGATGATCACGACGGGCATCAAACCCCTCAGCCACCGCGGTACGTCGATGCGGCTGATCCACAGCGCGGTGAACCCGGCGATCAGGCCGCCGACGATGCCGCCGATGAAGCCACCGCCGACGAACACGGCGACCGCACCAGCGGTGAAGCCCGGGGCGATGCCCGGCCGGTCCGCGATCGCAAACGAGATGTAGCCGGCCAGCGCGGGCACCAGGAACATGAACGCCAACCCGCCGAGGGTGAACAAGACCGCCCCGAGATACTGCACCAAACCGCCAGAGGGCAGGTCGGTCAGCGAGTTGGAGCTCGCGATCACGTGGCCGATAGAGCCGAATCCGTAAGCCAGCGAGGGCTTCTCGCCGTCAGGAGAGTTCGCGATCTCGTATCCACCGAACAGGAAGCCTAGCGCGATCAGCAGACCGCCCGCGGCGACGAACGGGATCATGTAGCTGACGCCGGTGAGCAGGATCTGCCTGGTACGAGTGCCCCAGCCGACGTTGCCCGATGGTGCTGCTGCTGCGGGGGCGCCCGCACTGCCTTCCACCCGCGCGGCAGCGGGATCCGCTGCGGCGGCTAGGGCTTCGGCGACCATCTTTGCGGGTTCGTTGATGGCGCGCTTGACGCCCGAGGCCACGACGGGCTTGCCCGCGAACCGCTGTCGGTCCTTGACGCCGACATCGGTGGCGAAGATGACGGCATCGGCGTTGGCGATCGTCGACGCGTCGAGCGGTGTGCTGCCCGATGAGCCCTGCGTCTCGACGTGCATTGTGACGCCCGCCTCCTTCGCGGCGGCGGCCAGCGAGTCGGCGGCCATATAGGTATGTGCGATGCCGGTCGGGCATGCGGTAATCGCGATCAGGGTCTTCGGCTGCTCCTTGACCGGCGCCTGTGCGGCAGCCGGTGCTGGTGCGGCAGCCGGTGCGGCAGCAGGCTTTTCGGCTGCAGGCGCGGGGTTGACGACGCCTTCGACTAGCTCGACGACCTCGTCGGCGCTGGCCGCATTGCGCAGCGACTCGACGAAGTCCTTGCGGACCAGCGCACGTGCGAGGCTGGACAGCAGCTTCATGTGCTCGGCGCCGCCTGCCTCCGGTGCCGCGATCAGGAACGCGAGATCGGCGGGTCCGTCGGGTGCGCCGAAGTCGACGGCTGGCTTGAGCCGTGCGAACCCGATCGACGCGGTGTCGACGTACGGCGAGCGGCAGTGCGGGATGGCGATACCGCCGGGCAGGCCGGTGGCGGACTGCTCCTCCCGTGCCATCGCGGCACCGATCAAACCTTCGGTGTCGCGGGTGCGTCCCGCGTCGGCGAGACGATGGACGAGCCGGCCGATCACGGACTGCTTGTCGCCGCCGGCGTCGACGTCGAGCAGTACCAGATCGGTGTTGATGATCGAGGCAGTGGAACTGGTCATGGCGATTCTTTCGTGTCGGTGTTACGAGGCTGCAGGGGTTGGTGTGATCGGTGAAATAGGTGTCACCCGAACGGCGTTGAGGTCGACCTGTGCCGGCGCGGGCAACGTCGATCCGGGCAGCGCGGCCGCGGCGCTTCCGTACGCCACGGCCATCTGAAGGCATTGCGGCGGGTCGGCGCCGCCCACCTCGGCGCGCAGATAACCTGCCAGCGACGAGTCGCCTGCGCCGACGGTGCTGCGCGGCACGATCGGCGGCGGTGCGGCCATCCAGCTACCTGTCTCGTCGACCAGAACGGCGCCGGCGGCGCCGAGCGTGGCCAGTACCGCGCGCACGCCGCGGTCGACGAGTTGACGGGCCGCCGATACGACAGGTTCCGGATCACCCTGTACAACCGCTGATTCCAGTGCAAGCGGCGACAGGCCGAGAACCGAGGCAAGTTCGTCGGCGTTCGGCTTGATCAGGTCCGGGGCGGCGCGGCGGAGCGAATCGACCAGTGCGGCAAGCGGGCCCTCGGAGGTGTCGATGGCGACATTGCAGGGGTAGGGCGCGAGGAGTGCGACGACGTCGGCGTACCAGGCGTCCGGCACCCCTGGCGGCAGCGAACCCGACAACACCACCCATGACGCCGTCTCGGCGTGGGCGAGGACCGACAGCGTCAGCTGCTCGAGGGCGGCGCCGTCCAGGGTGGCCCCGGGTTCGTTGAGTTTCGTTGTCGTCCCGTCGTGTTCGGTGATGGCCAGGTTGGTCCGGACGGCCCCGGCCGCCGGTACGCAGCTGAACGGAACGGCAGTGGACTGCAGGGCGGCGATCATCGGATCGGCGGCGGGGGCGGGAAGGACTGCGAGGGCGTCCAAGCCGGCCATGGTCAGTGCCCTGGCGACATTGACTCCCTTGCCGCCTGCCTCGCTGGTGACCGATGAAACCCGGTGCACCGCACCACGCGTCAGCGGTCCCGACAGCGTCACGGTGCGGTCGATGCTCGGGTTCGGAGTGACGGTGACGATCATGCGACAACGACCTCCACACCCGTGTCGGTCAGATGTTTGCGATCGGCGTCGTTGATCTCCGCGTCGGTGATCAGTGCATCGACACTGGAGATCGGAGCGAAGCTGACGAAGTCTTCGCGGCCCACCTTCGACGAGTCCGCGGCGACGACGACGTAGTTGGCCGCTTGGACCATCGCGCGCTTGACCGCGGCCTCGTCGCTGTCCGGCGTGGACAGGCCGTGGCGGACACTGATGCCGTTGGTCCCGATGAACGCGATGTCCACCCGCAGGGTTTCCAGAACGCGCAGCGCCTGCTCGCCGACCGCCGCCTGGGTGAGGCCACGGACGCGGCCACCGAGCAGTTGCAGCGAGACCGACGGCATCGAAGCCAGGCGGCCCGCGATCGGAACGGAATTGGTCACCACCACAAACTCGCGATCGGAGGGCAGCAGGGCCGCGATGCGTGCGGTGGTGGTGCCGGCATCGAGGAGGACGCTGGCCCCGCTGAGCGGAAAGAAGTCGGTGGCCGCGGCGGCGATGGCGTCCTTGTGCTCGGCGCGCGTAGTCTCGCGTTCACCGACACCTGGTTCAACGAGGTGTAGCGCGCGCACCGGCACCGCGCCGCCGTGCACCCGCCGGACGACGCCCGCCTTGTCCAGTGCGGCGAGGTCACGCCGGACCGTCTCGGTCGTCACGTCGTAGGCCTCCGCCAACTCGGCCACCGAGGCGCGGCCGTTCGCGATCACCAGCGAGGCGATCGCTTGCTGGCGTTCTTCGGCGTACATAAGGCTCCGTTTGTGTGGGATTAGGTCGTTAGTGATTTGGTTATGTTTGGTTTTACTCCCGTTCGTGTTGACTTGTCAATATTTTCTTGTAATCTGGTTCACATGACAGCGTCATCCCCGCCTACATCACGTCCGTCCGCCAGCGCTCCCGCCGAGCCAACAGCGGGCACCGTCCTGCGCGGTGTGCCGGTGGTCGCCGGTGTGCAGTACGCCCCGGTGATCAGGCCCGGCCGCATGCCCGCGGTCGACGCCGCGTCGGGACCCGATATAGAGGAAGGCGACCGCCCGGCCGAAGCGGCTCGCTTCGGGGCGGCCGCCACCGCCGTCTCCGCCCGGTTACGCGATCGCGCGGCACACGCCACGGGAGCGGCATCGGAGGTGCTGGCCGCCACCGCGACGCTCGCGCAGGACCGCGCCTGGCTGGGCGCCGCCGAGAAACGCATCGGTCAAGGCACACCTGCCGTACGCGCCGTCGTCGAAGCCGTCGAGCAGTTCGTCAGCATGTTCACCCAGATCGGCGGCCTGATGGCCGAACGCGTCACCGATCTGCGGGACATTCGCGACCGCGTCATCGCCGAGCTCAGCGGGCTACCCGAGCCCGGAGTTCCGCTGCCTGACCTCCCGTCGATCCTGTGTGCAGAAGACCTCGCCCCCGCCGACACCGCCGGGCTTGACCCGACTCTCGTCGTCGCTCTGGCCACCACACTCGGCGGCCCGACGAGTCACACCGCGATCATCGCCCGACAGCTCGGCATTCCGTGTGTTGTCGCCGTCGAGGGGCTCGACGCCGTCGCCGCGGGCACGTTGGTGCTCGTCGACGGCACGCTGGGCACCGTCACGGTGTCACCCGACGAGGACGCCGCGGGCGAGGCCGTCGCCCAGGCTCAGCGCGCCGCCGAGCGCGCCGCCCACTGGTACGGCCCAGGCGCCACCGCCGACGGGCATACGGTAGCGATCCTCGCCAACGTCCAGGACGGTGCGGCGGCCCGCGCCGCGAGCGAAACCCCGGCCGAAGGCGTCGGCCTCTTCCGCACCGAGCTGTGCTTCCTCAACCGGGACACCGAGCCCAGCGTCGACGAGCAGGCCGATATTTACGCCGAAGTGCTGCAGGCGTTCTCCGGCCGCAAGGTCGTGATCAGGACACTCGACGCCGGATCCGACAAACCGTTGAAGTTCGTCGGCCATCCCGAAGAGGCCAACCCCGCGCTCGGCGTGCGCGGTATCCGTATCGCGGAGGGCAACCCGGGGCTGCTGCAGCGTCAGCTGGAGGCGATCGCCGCCGCGGGGCAGCGCACGGGCAACGAGCCGTGGGTGATGGCGCCGATGATCGCGACCGCCGCAGAGGCGGAAAGCTTTGCCGCGCATGTCCGTTCGCATGGTCTGACGCCGGGCGTGATGATCGAGGTCCCCGCGGCGGCGCTGCTGGCCGAGCGGATCCTCGCGCACGTCGACTTCTTGTCGATCGGCACCAATGACCTGGCCCAGTACACGATGGCGGCCGACCGGATGTCGGCCGATCTCGCGACGTTGACCGACCCATGGCAGCCGGCCGTGCTGGCGCTGGTGAACATGGCGGTGCAGGCAGGTGCCGCGGCGGGCAAGCCCGTCGGCGTGTGCGGGGAGGCGGCCGCCGATCCGGTGCTGGCGTGCGTGCTCACCGGCCTCGGCGTGACGTCGCTGTCGGCTGCGGCGGCCGCGGTGCAGGGCGTCGGCGCCAAGCTGGCGCAGGTGACGCTGCAGCAATGCCGCGACGCTGCCGATGCCGTACTGGCCACCGCCAGCGCCGCGGATGCGCGCGCCGCCGCGCTCGCCGTCCTCGGCTGACTGCGACTAGGTCCCCTTGACGTTCAGCACCTGACGCAGGGTGTGCTCGACCTCGACCAGATCGGCCGCGTCGAGCATGACCTGATCGATGTCCTTGTAGGCGTCCGGGATCTCGTCGACCCACTGCTCACCGTGGCGGTACTCGATGCCCGTCATCCGGGCCGCGAGGTCGTCGGCGGTGAACCGCTTGCGCGCCTCGGTGCGCGAGAACCGGCGCCCGGCGCCGTGCGGAGCCGAGCACAGGCTCGCCGCGTTGCCCTTGCCGCGGACGATGTACGAGCGGGTTCCCATGCTGCCGGGAATGACCGCGCGGACACCGTCGTGCGCGTCGACCGCACCCTTGCGGGTCAGCCAGACGTCGCGGCCACCGTGGCGCTCCAACTGGGTGTAATTATGGTGGCAATTGAGCCTTTCGACTTCGATCTCCGCCGCGCCGCCCTTGCCGACGCCCATCCAATGGGCGAGCGCCTGCCGGAAACGGTCCATCATCTCGGCGCGGTTGTAGAGCGCAAATCGCTGCGCCCACTTGAGGTCCCGCAGGTACGCGCGGAACTCGGGACTGCCCTGCGGCAGGTAGGCGAGGTCCGGATTGGGCAGATCGATCCACCACTGCTTGCACAGTCGCTGGGCTTCCTTGATGTGGCGCTGCGCGATCTTGTTGCCCACCCCGCGCGACCCCGAATGCAGAAACATCCACACCCGATCCTGTTCGTCGAGGCACAGCTCGATGAAGTGGTTTCCGCCGCCGAGCGAGCCGAGCTGTTCGGCCCACTTCGGGGAGTGGGTCAGATCGACACCGTCGACCTCGGCGCGCGACCGCAGGTCGTCGATGCGTTCCGCGGTGAACGAGTACCGTTTCGTGTCCTTGTTGTAGTTCCCCGGCGACAGCGGGATGGCGGACTCGAGCGACGCGCGGAGCAGCGACAGGTCACGACCCTCTATGTCGGAAGCCGTGTAGATCGTGCGGGCGGCGATCATGCCGCAGCCGATGTCGACACCGACGGCGGCCGGGATGATCGCGTCGATGGTCGGGATCACGGTGCCGACGGCCGAACCCTTGCCGAAATGGGCATCCGGCATCAGCGCGACGTGCGGGTGCACGAACGGCATCGACGCCGTCTGCTTCGCCTGGGTGATCGTGTTGTCGTCGATCATCGAGGCGAAGTTCAGCAGCTTATGGCCGTCGATCCGCTGTGTGCTCACGTTGTGATTGTCATGCTGGTGTCGAGCGAATTTGGCAGACCAACCGGGGGGAATTAATCGGACTACGGTCCAGTTATGTAGACCATGCCAGCTATCACTGCAGACTCCCTGACACTGCCGCGTATCGCGGGGCCCCAGGCCGCCGATACCGAACGTCCTGTCCGCTCGATCACCACCGGACCGACCGGTTACGAAGGCGAGGGCTTTCCCGTCGTCCGCGCGTTCGGAGGTGTGAGCGCAGCCGACCTCGACCCCTTCGTCCACATGGACCAGATGGGCGAAATCGAGTACCAGCCCGGCGAGCCGCGAGGCACCGACTGGCACCCACACCGCGGATTCGAAACCGTCACCTACATGATCGACGGCCGCTTCGCCCACCAGGACTCCCACGGTGGCGGCGGACTCATCACCGACGGCGCCACGCAGTGGATGACGGCCGGTTCGGGCATCCTGCACATCGAAACCCCGCCCGCCGAACTCGTCGAGAGCGGCGGCGTCTTTCACGGCATCCAGTTGTGGGTGAACCTGCCCCGCGCCGACAAGTTCGCGGCGCCGAAGTACCAGGCGATCGAGGGCACCCAGGTGAAGCTGCTGTCGTCGGATGACGGCGGTGCGCTGGTCCGCATCATCGCGGGCGACATCGACGGCCATGACGGTCCCGGCTCGACCTACACACCGATCACGTTGGCGCACACGACGATTGAGCCCGGGGGCCGGCTCAACCTGCCGTGGAACCGCGATTTCAACGCGCTGGTGTACGTACTGTCCGGAAGTGGCACGGTCGGCCCTGTCGGCCATCCGATCCATCAGGGTCAACTCGCCGTCCTTGGGCCCGGCGACCGGATCAACATCGCCGCTAATGCGACACAGGATTCGCACCGTCCCGCATTCGAAGTTCTGCTTCTCGGTGGCAAGCCGATCCGCGAGCCGGTTTTCCATTACGGCCCGTTCGTGATGAACTCGAAGTCCGAGTTGGTCCAGGCGATGGACGATTTCAACGCGGGGAAGTTCGGGACGATCCCGCCGAACGCGTTGATGCCGCACCGGCCGCTCGGCTAGGCCTTGGGACCTGGCCGCGACTGCAGCATAGGTGCGGCCGCGGCCAGCAGGTCGGCCCGGATTCCGTTGAGCGGCGGATAGATTCGCTTTGTGTTGATCACCTGCTTGGTGGCCTTGGCGTCGGCGCCCCTTGCGATCACTTGCCGGTCCCAGCCTTCGGTGTAGACGGCGCCCGCGGGCCCCAGATCCAAAACCGTGACGTACCAGGGAATCCGGAGCGACAGCATCGGCTCGCCGAGCAGGTCGCTGACGACGTTGTAGCCCGCGAACCGGCCCATCGGTCTGCCGTGCTGGCACGACATCACCGATAAGTGGTCGTCGTCCATCTGCGCGGCCGCCACGTCGCCCGCGGCGAACACATCGGGCACGCCGTTGACGCGCAGGTAGTCGTCGACCGGGAGGCGGCCGAGTCGATCGAGCGGCACCCCGAGTTCGGCGGTGAGCGGATTGGCGCGCATGCCCGCGCACCACACCACCGTCGACGCGAGCAGCCTCTCGCCGGTCGACAACGTCACGCCGTCCTCGTCAACGGCGTCGATGCCGACCCCGACCCGGGTCTGCACACCGGTGTCGGCCAGCGCGGCTTCGATCACCGGCCGCGCCGAGGCGCCCATATCGGAGCCGACGTGCGGGTTGCGGTCGACGAGAGTCACTGTCGGCGCAAGGTCTCCGAAGAGCGCCGTCAGCCGTCCCGGTAGCTCGCAGGCGGTTTCGATTCCGGTGAGTCCCGCGCCGACCACCACCGCGGTGGCCGCTTCGGGTGCATGAGGTCCGCTCGCGAGTTTTGCCAGGTGGCGTTGCAGCGCCATCGCACCGTCGTACGTGTCGACGTCGAATCCGAACTCACAAAGGCCGGGGATTTCGGGCTTGACCACCCGGCTGCCCAGCGCGACCACGAGCCGGTCGTAGCCGTGGGATCCGTCCGAGGTGGTCACGGTGTGCGAACTTGGATCGATCGCGGTGACGTCGGCGGCGATGTGCCTGACCCCGGCGGGGTCGAGTACGTCGCTCAGTGGGATCCGGCAGGAGCTCAGGTCGGTCTCGTAGTTGCGGACCCGGATGTCGTGATACGGAAGCGAACTGACAACGGTGACGTTCACCTCGCCCTGCGGGGTTCCCAGTTCGTCGAGCCGCCGCGCCGCACCGAGGGCCGCCCACAGGCCCGCGAATCCCGAACCGAGCACGACAACATCAGTCACTTATCCGACGCTACCTGCCCTGTCCTCGGCACCGCGGGAAGGTTGACGCTGCGCACATGGCGCAAGGGTGCGAGTAGACGACGCCCGCGACGCAGAGTCAACGTTGGTACGTCACCCCGACCGCCTCGAGCCAGGAGTGTCGGCACGGCCTGCGAGCACCGGCTCCGCGGGATGTGGGTAGAGCAGCTCCAGCTCGCCGAGATTGGCCGCAACCGTACTCAGCGGCAGCGCCGCGGACACCGCCAAGTCGTCGTCGGTCGCGTCGGCGCGCAGCGCGAGCACGAAGTCGTCGCTGATCGACTGGAGCTCTCGGCCGGGATCGCCGGTCACGCGTGCGCAGATCGCCTCGGCGTGCCCCTCGAGCACTTCACGGGTTCGCGGGTACACCCCGAGAGGAGGCGGGACCACGTCGGTGATGAGCTCCGCCGCGGCGCGCAAGCGGATGGCCCGGTTGGCCGCGCGCACCGCGGGCGCGCGCAGATCCGTCTTACCGCCGTTCTCCGAAAGATATTGCCGTACGGCGTCATCCATGGTGCGCGACGCCTCGAGGGCTTCGTGGCTGAGCGTGATGACACGGTCGGTGGCGTCCTCGGAGGCGCCGCGGGTCACCCGCTGCACGGCCGCTTGAAGGAATTCGGCACCGACGGCGCGGGCGTCCTCGATCGCCTTGGATACCGCCGAGGTCGCACCACGCGGCCACAGCAACACCGACACCACGATGCCCACCAGTGCGCCGACTACGACGTCCTCGACTCGGATCAGGCCCACTTGCCAACCCGTCGGCACGATCAGGTTGAAGTTGATCAATACCATCATCGTGAATGCGGCCTGCCCGGCGACGAACGACCCGACCTCGGGCACATATGCGGATCCGAACGCGACGATCGGCAGAAGTATCCACAGCACAACGGGATCCACACCGAGCAGCTCGATGACCACCGCCCCCAACACGAAGCCCACGGCGGTGCCCGCCACGGCCCGTAACACCCGGGTGCCGGTGGTGAGCGCGCTGCTGCGCAACACCGACATCGCGCCGAGCACGACCCAGAACCCGTGCTCCACCGGGAACACATGGGTGACCGTCACCGCGAGCGCCAAGCCGAGACCCGTGCGCAGGCTGTTGCGCAGCACGACCGCCCGGGTGGCGAGGAAGCCCTTGGTGATGGCGGCGACCGCGACGGTCTCGGGCATCACCCAGTCGGCGGCCCCGGTTTCGGGTAACCGACGGCCCAGCACCCGCGCCCACACCGGCCTGGCGTCGGCGGCCGCCGCGTTGCGCAGCACCCGGCCCGTCACCGCGATGGTGGCCGCAATGGTGCGACGCTCCAATAGCCGACGCCCGACCGCAACGGCCGCCTCATCGCTGGATTCGCCCAGCAGCTCGGCAATGTCGTCGCGGTAGCTGCCCTGCGCCACCGATCGCAGCTCCGTCAGCGCATCGCGCAGATCGGCGCCGCGCGCCGCGCGCTGGGGAACGCTGCGCAGGCGAAGCACTGCCGCCGAATCGCGCAGGACTCGCACCGCGGGATCCTTCATCGCGCCGAGCACGCGACCTGTGTCGTCGGTGATCCGATCGGACAGCCAGCCGAGGTCGTCGACCACCCGCACCAGCGCTCGGCTGCCCGCGGTCAACGCGACCGGTCGATAGTCGGCGCCGAGAAAGGTGGCGTAGAGCGCGTTCATCGCCTTGGTGACTTCGCGTCCCGATGCGGTGCCCTCCAGCCGGTCGGCCAACCGATTGCAGACCCGGGCCGCGTGCGCGCGGAGTTCGTCGTGATGGCGCGGCGGGAAGAGGAACAGCGCCGCGGGGACGCACAACGCCAGCGCGATCACCCAGCCCAGCAGGCGCTCGGGCAGCGGGCCGACGGGCGTGCAGGCGGGCAACACGAACATCAGCAGCGTGGAACGCTGGCCTGCGGCCACGATTTCGCTGAGCACGCCGGAGAAGATCACTGCGACGCCCAGCACAAACATCAGTACGACGCTCAACCACGGGTACGGCGCCACCAGCGTGCCCACCGTGATGAGCACGGCGCCGTTGAATGCGAGGCCGCCGTAAGCGAGCGCGCGGGCAGGCCGGTTGCCGGGGAAGTCGACCATGATCAACAGCGCGACCGATCCGAAGATGGTGTAGAGCGGTGTCTGCGATCCACCGACGGCGAAGCTGATCGCCGCCGCGATGGGCACGACGATCGCTGCGCGCAATGCGCGCTGGAAGGCGTCGAATTCGGGGTCACGCGCACGGAACCGGTCCCGCACGTGTCGAAATACCGCGGCCGTTTCAGTGGGCAAGGATCTTGATCCCGAGGACGACGATGCCGACTCCCACCAGTCCGCAAACGGTCAAAAGCTTTTGCCACCACGGCAGTTGCGTCCTGCGCACAGCGAGCAGCGCGATCACCCCGAGCTCGCCGACCAGTAACCATGCGGCGATCCATGTCGCGGTGTCGGTGTCCAGAAGGTCGAACCCGGCGATCGCCAGGATCACGATCGGCAGGAGCGCTGCCTCCAGAATCTGGCCCGAGGACCGCACTATCCGCAGCGCGTCCCGTCCGCGCGGAGTGGAGCCGTACACGCCGAGGTGCGCCACCCAATCGGCGAGCAGGCTAGCCGCCCAGAGGCCGCCGGTGGCCACCGCGACATCGAGAACCCTGGCCCAGCCGCTGGTTTCGTCGGTGGTGTACCGGGCCAATACGGCAAGGGTGGCCAGGCAGGAGATGGCGCCGTAGAGCCGTTCGCGCAGTAGCGCAACGACGTGCTCGACCGGCTCGTCGGCCTCCGCCGCCGCCCGCGCCGCCCTAGTCAATGTCGGGCACCGAAGCGAACCGGCCGGCGTCGAGTGCTTCGAGTAGTTGTCCCGAGATCCACTCCAGCGCTTCGGCGTCGCGGGGCAGCGCGGCTTGTTCGTAACCGACCAACAGGTACACCCCCCACGCCGCGAACATCTGCGCCTGTCGCTTGTTTAGTAGGACCTCGAATGCTGACTCGTACATGATGTCGAAGCGTTGTCGGTCCACCGCCTGCTGAACCGTGTACACCTGCGGGTCGACGGAACTCCATAGGCGGATGGCCGCCTCAGCGCCGTGCGGCAGCCGGAGTCCGGCCTGGATCAGGGTGTCGATGCGTCGACGCGGGTCCGGCTCGGCGTGGGCGGCATCGATCACACCGACGGTGCGGACCCGCATCCAGTGCGCGACGAGTTCGGACGTGTAGGCGGCCCAGTTCGGGAAGTAGTGGTAGAAGGACCCGGTGGTGACGCCGAGACGGTTACAGACCTCGGCCAGCTTCAGTCCGCCGTACCCGAGATCCGAGAGAACGTCGAGGCCGGTCTCGAAGTAGGACTCCCGAGAAATGACGCTCGCCATGGCACGGGACCCTAGTTCGTCAGCCCGCCCTATCTCTACGTCAGAATTTCGGCCGAAATAGCCGAACAATTTGCTGGCGCGGGAGGTAAACGAATGCAAGCGCGGAGTACATGGCGGAATGCCGCGTGACGTGTGGCACAATTTGACCGTGCCGCAACATACGGCGAGCCGTGGACCCGGTCGTCCCCCCGCAGCGAAGGCAGCTGAAACGCGCGAGCGCATTATTCAAGCCGCCCGCGAAGTCTTCAGTGAACTTGGCTATGACGCAGCTACGTTCCAGGCGATCGCAGTCCGTGCCGACCTCACACGTCCCGCTATCAACCACTACTTCGCGAGCAAGCGGGTGCTCTGGCGAGAAGTCGTCGAGCAAACAAATACACAAGTGGTCAGCGCTGGAATGGAGCGTGCTCAGGGCCACCCCGGTTTGCTGTCGCGGTTATCTTCATTCTTTGCCGCAGTGATGCAGGCCGATTCTGAAGATCGTTCTGCAGCAGCCTTTCTCGTCACTTCCGTGCTCGAGGCGCAGCGCCACCCCGAACTCAGCGACGAAGAGCATGACTCGCTGAAGAACTCGCGGGCATTCGTCTCGTGGGCGGTTAACGATGCGATCAAGCGTGGCGAACTGACCACGGATACCGACGTGGGCCATCTGGTCGAGATGTTGGTCGCGGTCATGTGGGGGATGGGCTTTTACGCCGGATTCGTCGGCACCCACGAGGAACTGGGCGCTGTTGTCCACAAGTTCGAATTGCTGATGGCTAATAAACTCTGGCACTTGCACGAATAGTTCATCTACCAGCGGTGACGTAGCCCACATTTCGCGTAGCACTGCTAATATTTAGATAGCATTGCAAACGACATGACAGATCTGAGTGAAGTGCGGCTGGTCCGCACCGATGGCGACAGCTGGGATATCACCGAAAGCGTGGGAGCGACGGCGCTGGGCGTTGCGGCCGCCCGCGCTGCCGAGACTGCCCGTCCCGACCCGTTGATCCGCGACGACTTTGCCTATCTGCTTACTGCGGCGGCGGGCCCGGCCTGGGCGCAGATGGCCAGCGGCGACGATGCGTGGCTCGGCGACGATGAAGACGGCCGACGGATCCACCAACTGGCGCGCGACTACCAGGCGGTGCGCACTCACTACTTCGACGACTTCTTCAAGGTCGCCGTCCGCACCGGAATCCGCCAGGTCGTGATCCTGGCCGCGGGACTGGACTCGCGCGCCTACCGCCTGCTGTGGCCCTCGGGCACGACGGTGTTCGAGATCGACCAGCCGAAGGTGCTCGCCTACAAGACGTCGACGCTCGAGGCGCACGGCGCCCAGCCAACGGCGCATCGTGTCGCCGTGGCGGTCGACCTGCGCGACGATTGGCCTGCGGCGCTCATCGCGGCGGGTTTCGATCCCGCCCAGCCGACCGCATGGCTGGCCGAAGGGCTGCTGCCGTACCTGCCCGCGGAGGCGCAAGACCGGCTGTTCGAGATGGTCACGTCTCATAGCGCGGCAGGCAGCCGGATCGCGGTCGAGGCATTCAACCTGCACCCGTCGCAGTATTCGGCCGAGAAGCGAGCGGCCCGTCGTGAGCGGACGGCCCGACTGCGTGAGCGGCTGGGGCTCGACCTCGACGTCGACACGTTGATGTACACCGACGACGAGCGCGCCGACGCCGCCGAATGGCTGGCCGAGCACGGCTGGGGTGTCGAAGCCGTGCCCAGCGCCGTGGAAATGACCCGGTTGGGCCGCCCGGCTACCGGCGATCTCGCCGAGGAGGCAATGGACAGCGTGCTGCTGCGCGCCCGACTGGAAGGAGCCGCGACATGAGCTCACTGCGCACACATGACGACACCTGGGACATCGCGACGAGCGTTGGTGCAACCGCGGTCATGGTCGCCGCCGCCCGCGCCGCCGAGACGGATCGCGATCGGCCGCTGATCCGCGATCCGTACGCCAAGGTGCTGGTTGCTGGAGCAGGCAGCGGCATGTGGGAGTTCATGCTCGACGACGCCTTCACCGCGAAGGTCGCCGAAGCGGATCCCGAGGTCGCCGCAATGGTCGAGCACATGAACAGCTACCAAGCGGTGCGCACCCACTTCTTCGACGAATTCTTCGCCGCTGCCGTCACCTCAGGCATCCGTCAGATCGTCATCCTCGCGTCGGGTCTGGACTCGCGGGCATATCGCCTGCAGTGGCCGGCTGGCACCACGGTGTACGAGATCGACCAGCCCAAGGTGCTCGAGTACAAGACCGCCACGCTGTACGAGCACCGGGCCGCGCCGACGGCGGTGCGCCGCGAGGTGCCGATCGACCTACGGTTCGACTGGCCAACCGCATTGCGCGACAACGGGTTTGACCCCAGTGTGCCGACAGCCTGGCTGGCGGAAGGCCTGCTGATGTATCTGCCTGCCGACGCGCAGGACCGGCTGTTCGAGCACATCACCGAACTGTCGGCACCGGGTAGCCGCATCGCGGCGGAGGCCGTCGGCCTGCATTCGGCGGAACGCCGCGAGCGGATGCGCGAGCGGTTCGAGCGAATCGCCGCGCAACTCGACGTGGACGACAGGATCGACGTGGGTGAGCTGACCTACGAGGATCCCGATCGCGCCGACGTCGCCGTCTGGCTCAGCGAGCACGGCTGGCAGTCCTCGGCAATCACGTCCCAGGACGAGATGCGCCGCCTCGGTCGGGCCGTCGAGTTGGTGGACACCGACGGCGACTCGTTCTCCACGTTCGTGACGGCCGAGAGGCGCTGAACTTTCGCGCGAGCGTGCGCGAATTGCTCAACTTTTGGCGGCGTGTTGCAGGCAAACACGCACGCTCGCGGATCGAGGTGAGCGTTCTGCTGGCGACCCAACCGGTTGGTTACGATCGGGTATTCCGGTCAGGAAGGACACCAACCAATGACCACCGACTCCGTCGCGCCCGAAACCGTTGAGGCGGCCACACCAGACATCCCGGCCATCGTCGCGCGGATGCGCGAGACCTTCGCGACTGGCCGTACGCGCAGCATCGAGTGGCGCAAACAGCAGCTTGTCGCACTGCAGAAGCTCGCAGAAGAAAACGAGGCCGCCATCGCCGAGGCACTGCGCCAGGATCTCGGCCGCACGCCGTTCGAGGCGTGGTTGGCAGACGTGTCCCCCACCGCGGGTGAGGCCAAAGATGCGGCCAAGAACGTTGGCAAGTGGTCGCGCCGGAAGTATCGCCTGTTGGAGATGTCGCAGCTGCCCGGCCGCGGGTGGATCGAGTACGAGCCATACGGCACGGTGCTGGTCATCGGCGCGTGGAACTTCCCGTTCGTCTTGACGCTCGGGCCCGCCGTAGGCGCCATCGCGGCAGGGAACACCGTGGTCATCAAACCGTCCGAGGTGGCGCCTGCATCTTCGGCCCTGATGGCCGAGCTGGTGCCGCGGTATCTGGACAACGATGCGATCGCGGTGGTCGAGGGCGACGGCGCTGCCAGCCAGAAGTTGATCGAGCAGGGCTTCGACAAGCTGTGCTTCACCGGCGGTACCGAGACCGGCCGCAAGGTGTATCAAAGCGCCGCAACGCACCTGACGCCGGTGACGTTGGAACTCGGCGGCAAGAGCCCGGTGATCGTCGCGGCCGACGCGGACATCGACGTTGCCGCCAAGCGGATTGCGTGGGTCAAGCTGATCAACTCCGGGCAGATCTGCATCGCGCCCGACTACGTGCTCGCCGACGCGAAGATCCGCGACGATCTCGTCGACAAGCTCAAGGCGGCAGTGGAGACGTTCGAGTCCGGCAACGCGGGTGGTAGGCGCATCGTGAACCAGCGGCACTTCGACCGGCTGACCGCCTCGCTGGCCGCGACCAAGGGCACCGTCGCGGTCGGCGGTAGTTCGGACGTGGCCGCCATGAAGATCGCGCCGACCGTCGTCGTCGATCCCGATATCGACGAGCCGTTGATGACCGACGAGATCTTCGGGCCCATCCTGCCCGTGGTCACGGTCCAATCCCTCGACGAGGCAATCAAATTCGTCAACTCGCGGCCAAAGCCGCTAGCGGCCTACCTGTTCACCAAGGCCAAGAGCGTCCGCGAACGCGTGATCAGGGAGGTGTCAGCGGGCGGGATGGTGGTCAACCATTTGCTGTTCCAGTTTGCGACCAACAAGCTGCCGTTCGGCGGCGTCGGGTCGTCGGGCATGGGCGCGTACCACGGCAAGTGGGGCTTCGAGGAGTTCAGCCACAAGAAGACCGTGATGACCAAGCCCACCCGACCCGACTTATCGGCGATGATCTACCCCCCGTATACAGAGAAGGCTTGGAAACTTGCCAGGCGGCTCTTCTAGGGGAGGAGCGCAGGACTCGGGGAGACCCGAGCAGAAAGGAACGTCATGCCAGGAGTGCAGGATCGCGTCATCGTCGTCACAGGGGCCGGAGGCGGACTCGGACGTCAGTATGCGTTGACGCTCGCCAGGGAGGGCGCCAGCGTCGTCGTCAATGACCTCGGCGGTGCGCGTGACGGCACCGGCGCCGGGCGCAACATGGCCGACGAGGTCGTCAAGGAGATCAAGGACGCGGGCGGCCGCGCGGTGGCCAACTACGACAGCGTGGCCGAGTCCGAGGGCGCCGAGAACATCATCAAGACTGCGCTCGACGAGTTCGGCAAGGTCGACGGTGTGGTGAGCAACGCGGGCATCCTGCGCGACGGCACGTTCCACAAGATGGAGTTCGGCAACTGGGACGCGGTGCTCAAGGTGCATCTGTACGGCGGCTACAACGTCATCCGCGCCGCGTGGCCCCACTTCCGGGAAAACAGCTTCGGCCGCGTCGTCGTCGCCACCTCGACGAGCGGTCTGTTCGGCAATTTCGGCCAGGCAAACTACGGCGCCGCCAAGCTCGGCCTGGTCGGCCTGATCAACACGCTCGCCCAGGAGGGCGCGAAGTACAACATCAAAACCAACGCGGTCGCGCCGATCGCGGCCACCCGCATGACCCAGGACATCCTTCCGCCGGAGGTCTTCGAGAAGGTGACGCCGGAGTACGTGGCGCCGGTGGTGGCCTACATGTGCAGCGATGAAATGCCTGACACTGCATCGGTGTTCATCGTCGGCGGTGGCAAGGTGCAGCGCACCGCGCTGTTCCAGAACGATGGCGTGACGTTCAAGGGCGGCGTGCCGTCGGTGGAGGACATCGCGGCGAAGTGGGGCGAGATCTCCGACCTGTCGGCGGCCAAGCAGGCCACCTTCAGCCTCCGCTGATATCGATGAAAGCGCTTGTCGCGCAGGAGCTTTCAGGACCATCGGGGCTGGCCTACGCCGACGTCGACGATGTCGGTGGTGACGACGCGATAGTTGTCAGCGTCGGTGCGGCGGGGGTCAGCTTTCCGGATCTGCTGCTGCTGCGCGGCGCGTATCAGCTGCGGCTGGACCCGCCGTTCATCCCCGGCATGGAGATCGCAGGAGTGGTGCGATCGGCCCCCTACGACTCGGAATTCAAACCGGGCCAACGGGTGACGGCACTGGCGATGCTGGGCGGGTGGGCCGAGCAGGTGGCGGTTGCGCCAGACAACGTCAAGCCAACCCCGGCGGACCTCGACGACGCCGAGGCCGTCGCGCTGCTAGGCAACTACCAGACGATGTATTTCGCTCTGGCTCGCCGTGGCGCATTGCGGCCGGGGGAGACCGTGCTCGTGCTGGGATCGGCGGGCGGGGTAGGAACGGCCTCCGTGCAGATCGCCAAGGCCTTGGGCGCCAAAGTGATCGCGATGGTGCACCGGCCGCAGGCGGTGGACTACGTCGAGTCGCTCGGCGCCGACGTGGTGCTGCCGCTGACCGACGGCTGGCTGGAGGCGGTGCGGGAGCATACCGAAGGCTGCGGCGTCGACATGGTGGTGGACCCCATCGGCGGGGAGGCGTTCGACGATGCGATCCGCGCGCTGGCCACCGAGGGCCGCCTGCTGGTGATCGGCTTTGCGGCAGGCGGAATTCCGACCGTCAAGGTCAACCGCCTGCTGCTGCGCAACGTCAGTGTCATCGGGGTGGGATACGGGGAGTTCGTGAACCGCAAGCCGGGCTCGCAGTCGGTGTTCGAGTTCGGAGTCAACGACTTGGTCAAGGCCGGCCTTCGGCCGCCGCCGCCGATGCGATACCCGCTCGCGAAGGGTGCAGAAGCGTTGCAGAGCCTGGCCGACGGTGGGGTACTCGGCAAAGTGGTGTTGGAGCCGTAATGAGCCCGAAAGCATTGGCGTTCGACGTATTTGGGACCGTCGTCGACTGGCGGTCTAGCATCACCCGCGAGCTGGAACAGTTCGGCAATGCCCATAGCGCCGACGAAGATTGGCCGGCGTTCGCCGACAACTGGCGTGGCGGCTATGCCCCGGCGATGGACCGGGTGCGCCGGGGCGAACTGCCATGGACGCGGATCGACGACCTGCACCGTGGGATCCTCGTCGAACTTCTTCGGGCCGCTGACATCACGTCCGTCAGCGCGGAGGACCTCGACGAACTCAACCGGGCATGGCACCGGCTTGACCCGTGGCCGGACAGCGTGGCCGGGCTGACCCGGCTGAAGCAACGCTTCGTGATAACGACGCTGTCCAACGGCAACGTCTCGCTGCTGACCAACATGGCGAAGCGGGCAGGGCTGCCGTGGGACTGCGTCATCTCGGCGGAGTTGTTCCACCACTACAAGCCGGATCCGGAGGCCTATCTCGGGTGTGCCGACCTGCTCGGCGTGCGCCCGAGCGAGCTGATGCTGGTCGCCGCGCATCCCGGTGACCTGCGCTCGGCGCACGCCGCGGGCCTGATGACGGCGTACGTCGCCCGTCCGTTGGAGTACGGCCCCGACCAGCCGCCACACACAGTCGGAGACGGTGAATTCGATTTCACGGCAACGGATTTTCTGGATCTCGCCGACCAGTTGGGCATGTGAGCCTGGGGGGTAACGTGGAGGCGTGGTCGACCAATTGCCTACCGAACTCCCGCAGGCACTCGACCGGGCGCTGGGTCTGCTGATCGATCCGCCTGCAGCCCCTGACGTCAGCAAGGGATATCTCGACCTGCTGAAAGATCGTCACGGCGTGGAGGCGCCACCGAAGAACACCGGAGTCGTTCAGGCCGCGTGGGCGTCGGGAATCGGCTCGATGCTGTACGACAACGCTCAGGCCGTCGCGCGCAAATTGGTGAGCTCGTGGCAGCTGCCCATCGAATGGCTGAGCATTCCGCTCGGCGGCGTCGCCCTCGACGTCGGTAGCGGTCCGGGCAACGTGACGGCCTCGCTGGCCCGCGCTGCAGGCCCGGGCGGGCTTGCGTTGGGCGTCGACATCTCGGTGCCGATGCTGACCCGCGCGGTCGAGGCGCAAGCGGGGCCGAATGTCGGCTTCCTCCGCGCGGACGCACAACAGCTTCCCCTACGCGACGAGACCGTCGACGCGGCCGTCTCTCATCGCCGTCATGCAGCTGATACCGAACCCGACGGCGACCCTGGCCGAGATGGCGCGGGTACTGCGGCCTGGCGGCCGGATCGCGATCATGGTGCCCACGGTGGGCCGCCACAATGCGTTTCTCCGCTGGCTGCTCCTGCCCAACGGCGGAGTCCACATCTTTGGCGAAGACGAGCTCGGCGACACCCTCGAGGAACTGGGCCTCGTCAGCGTGCGGACGAAGACTCTCGTCAACATTCAATGGGTGCGTGCAAGACGACCGTGACGCCGTAGATTCGAGGCGTGAACACCGGCGGCGTCGTCCTGGTAGCGCTTGCCATCGCCGTCGGTCTGGTCGGCATCATCGTGCCGCTGCTTCCCGGCATCCTGCTGGTGTTCGGGGCGATCCTGGTCTGGGCCGTCGCGGAGCACAACGTCACGTCGTGGGTGACGCTCGGTGTGGTCACCGCGCTGATCGGCGCCACGACGCTGATCAAGTACATGTGGCCGATGAAGCGCATGCGCGCGGCCGATGTGCGCACGCGGAGTCTGGTGGCCGGCGGTGTGCTCGGGGTGATCGGCTTCTTCGTAATCCCAGTGGTGGGCCTGGTGATCGGCTTCGTACTGGGTATCTACCTTGCCGAACTGATCAACCGCCGAAACCAACGAGTGGCGTGGACATCGACCAAGCACGCGCTGAAGGGCGTGGCGTTGTCGGTCGGCGTCGAGCTCGCAGGCGCGCTGTTGGCCACCGTGGCGTGGGTGGCGGGCGTCTATCTGACTCAGTGATCTGCGTTAATCCAGCAACGCGGTGCGAAGCCGCGCGATGTAGTCGTCCGTGACGCCTGCTGCTTCGAGGTAACCGCGCAAGCCGCCGTAGTTCTCTTCGATCGAGCGCCGCGACGACTCCAGGTAGTCATCCCGCACCCCCAGCACCGCGTCGGTCAGCCGCGCTTCTGCGAAGGTGATCGTCTCGTGGGTCTCAGAACGTTCGCGCACCGACTCCAGGATGCGTTCGCGTAGCGGGGCATGGCGTCGTTGCTGCGCATGAAGTCAGCCAGGATCGCGTCGCGTGAAACACCGATCGTCTCGAGCACGGTCGCCACTGTGAAGCCGGTGCGGTCCTTGCCCGCAAAACAGTGGGTGATGACGGGCTTACCGTCGGCCAGCAGCGAAACCACCTGTCGCACAGCGCGTTGCGCCCCGCCGAAGGTCGGGAAGCGGAGGTACTCCTCCGTCATGAACCGCAGGGCCGCAACGGAGATGTCTTCGTCGTCGGGTTTCTCGCTCATCATCTTCTGGAAGGTGGCCTCGTGCGGCGCCTCACCGTCGACGGCCGATACGTCGGGGAACGGCAACAGATGCACCGCCACGCCGTCGGGCACTGCGCCGGCGCCGCGCCGTTCGATCTCCCGCGGTGAGCGCAGGTCGGCAACGTCGGTGATGGCGAGCTCGACGAGCCGCTGCCTGCCCCGTTCGTCGAGCCCGCTCAGCTCGCTGGAGCGGAAGAACCGGCCAGGCCGCACACCGGTCTCCTCCGCGACGTCGCGGAAATTCCAGGCCCCTGACAGTTCGCCGATATCGACAGCCACTAGCGCGTCCCTTGTGTGACCGCACTCGCGAACGCCGACTTCTCTTTACCGATCTCCGCTCGGGCGATGGTGCGCATGTGCACCTCGTCGGGACCGTCGAACAGCCGCATCGCGCGGTGCCAGCTGTACAGGCGCGCCAGCGGGAAGTCGTCGGACACGCCTGCGGCGCCGTGCACCTGGATGGCCCGGTCGATGACATCGCAGGCCACCTGCGGTGCGAGGGCCTTGATCTGGGAGACCAGTACGTGGGCCTCCTTGTTGCCATGCTGGTCGATGGTCCAGGCGGCCTTTTCACACAGCAGCCTGGCCTGGTCGATCTCGTTGCGCGATTTGGCGATCTGTTCGCGGACCACGCCCTGTTCGGCCAGCGGCTTGCCGAATGCGACGCGTTTCTGGACACGGTCGACCATCAACGCCAGTGCGCGTTCGGCGGCGCCCAACGCCCGCATGCAGTGGTGGATGCGGCCAGGGCCGAGCCGGGCCTGGGCGATCGCGAAACCGGCACCCTCCTCACCCAGCAGGTTGGTGGCGGGCACGCGCACGTTGTCGTAAACGATCTCGCAGTGGCCGTGCTGGTCCTGCCAGCCGAACACCGGCGTCGAGCGCAGGATGTTGACGCCTTCGGATTCGATGGGTACCAGCACCATCGACTGCTGCCGGTGGCTCGCGGCGTCCGGGTTGGTGCGGCCCATCACGATCAGGACCTTGCAGCGCGGGTCGGATGCGCCCGTCGTCCACCACTTGCGGCCGTTGATGACGTAGTCGCCGCCGTCGCGGGTGATCAGTGTCTCGATGTTGCGGGCGTCGCTGGAGGCCACCGCAGGCTCGGTCATCGAGAACCCGCTGCGGATCTGGCCGTCGAGCAGCGGCTCGAGCCATTGTTTGCGCTGCTCCTCGGTGGCGAACAGGTGCAGCGTCTCCATGTTGCCGGTGTCGGGGGCCGCGCAGTTGGTCACCTCGGGCGCGATCTCCAGACTCCACCCGGTCAGCTCCGCCAGCGGCGCGTACTCGAGGTTGGACAGGCCCGAGATCGACGGCAGAAACAGGTTCCACAGACCGCGCTCCTTGGCCAGGACCTTGAGTTCCTCGATGACGGGCGGCACCGTGTGGTCGTCCGGCCCTGCTTCGACGCGGTAGCGGTCGTACGCCTCCTCGGCAGGGAAGACGAACTCGGTCATGAAAGCGGTCAGCCGCTTGTGGAAGTCCTGCGCCTTTGCCGACATCGCGAAGTCCATACGGCCACGATATGACACGTGTTGAAGTCCGGAACAAGGCCGCCGCTTCAGGCGTAAGAACTAGTCATGACCGAAAGCCGACCCCCGTTTCCGCCGTTCACCCTCGAGACCGCGATACAGAAGGTCCAGGCCGCCGAAGACGCCTGGAACGCCCGCGACCCCGAACGCGTCAGCCTCGCGTACACACCCGATTCGCAATGGCGCAATCGCGACCAGCACGTCGTCGGGCGCGAGCAGATCGTCGCAGTTCCTGACGCAGAAGTGGCAGCGCGAGTTGGACTACGTGCTTGCGCAAGAGCCTGTGGGACTTCCACGAGAACCGCATTGCCGTACGCTTCCAGTACGAATGCCACGACGCCGACGGGCAGTGGTACCGCAGCTACGGCAATGAGCTGTGGGAGTTCACCCCTGAGGGGCTGATGGCGCGGCGGGAAGCCAGCATCAACGACGTGACGATTGACGAATCGGAGCGCCGCTATTTCGGGCCGCGGCCCGAGTCGGAGTACGGCCAGGACATTCCGCTGTGGTGAGTCTGTAGGGAGCACTTCACATGGCGAGGCCCTCCCCGGTTACGCCGCCCAGGGAGGGCCTCAGTGGAGGTGGCTGTAGTTATTCGGTTATTCGGCAGCGCCGATGATCGAAGCTCGCCGCCGCGTCGCGGTGCCAGTGGTGGCCGGGCAGCACGATCACCGGCGGCCGCGCGACGGTGTTCGGCGTGGCCACGATGCCGGGCCGTGGCGTCGGGGCTGATACGAGTAGGTGCCGGCATTGGCCATGCCGGCCAGGCCGAGTGCGGCGCCGCCGAGGATCCCGGCCGAGACGGCGGGCAGGGCGATGTAGCGGGCGAAGCGGGGGTGGTAGTCATTTGAATTCTCCTGTCGAGTTGTTGGGTTTTCGGTTGTCTTGCCGGTCTCTCCGGCGTTGAGATAACTGTCTCGCATTGCGCGGCGACGTCTGTCGGGTGATCGGCCGTTGAACCGGTGGAATCGCGTGTCCCCCGATCGGTGGAAGCGGGGCAGCGACGGGATGTAAGGCAACGAAGAAGCCCTCCCCGGGGTCGATGCGGGGAGGGCCTCGGTCGCGGTTATTCAGCGGGATATTAGTCGCGGTGCCCGTGAGCGTCGACGGCTGCCCGTGGATGCCGTGGTGCCAGTTGTGGCGCCGGAACCGCATTGGGGGCCGGGTGGGCACTGGACGTCCGGGCTTGCCGCGACGTGCTGCGGCCGACGGCGCGCTGTAGGTGGCCGCGTTGGCCGCGCCGGCCAGGCCGAGGGCAGCCCCGCCGATGATCCCGGCAGAGACGGCAGGCAGTGCGATGTAGCGGGCGAAGCGCTCGATGGTGGTGTTCATTTCAATTCTCCTGTGTTCAGTTGAGTTTTCGTCCTTGTTCGCCGATGTGTTCCGGCGATGAGACTAAGACTGCCGCCTTGCAGACTGCGTTGTATGTCGGGCGATCGGAGGGCGAGCCGGATGAATCGCGTGTCCCCCAATTGGGGGATTCCAGAGTGGCGTGCTGTGCAAGGCTGAAAGTCGTGCTCGGAGGCGTGACCAGCGAAAAGGTGCGCGTGGTGGTGGGTGATGACCATCCGCTGTTCCGCGACGGGGTCGTCCGGGCGCTCACGTCGAGCGGCTCGATCGAGGTGGTGGCCGAAGCCGACGACGGGCCTGTCCGCACTTGAGGCGATCAGGACACACCAACCGCAGGTGGCGCTGCTGGATTACCGGATGCCGGGCATGGACGGCGCCGAGGTTGCGGCCGCCGTGCAGCGTGACGAGCTGCCGACGCGGGTGCTGCTGGTCTCGGCGCACGACGAGTCGGCGATCGTCTACCGCGCGCTGCAGGAGGGTGCGGCCGGATTTCTTGCCGAAGGAATCGACCCGCTCCGAGCTGGTGAACGCCGTGCTGGACTGCGCGAAGGGCCGCGACATGGTGGCGCCCAGTCTCGCCGCCGGCCTGGCGGGCGAGATCCGCAAGCGGGCCGAACCCGAAGGGCCGGTGCTCAGTCCGCGCGAGCGTGAGGTGTCTGAAGATGATCGCCTCGGGCAACAGCATTCCGGCGATGGCCAAGGAGATGTTCCTCGCGCCGTCGACGGTCAAGACGCACGTGCAGCGGCTCTACGAGAAGCTTGGCGTCGGGGACCGCGCCGCAGCCGTCGCCGAAGCGATGCGCCGCAAGCTTCTGGATTAGCGTGGCGGGCCGTTGATACCACGGATCGTCGACTATTTCGCGGCGGAACCCGTTCGGGTAGCGGCATTCCTGCGCCTGCCCTTGATCGGTCTGATCGCGGTGCTGGTGTGGATCTGGGAAGTCGACCATTGGCTGCCCGGCTGTCATGCGGTGATTCTGGGTTTGCTACGCCGTCGCCGCGGTCGTCTGGTTGATCGCGTGCTGCGGGGGCCGGTTCCTCGGTTGGAGCGACTGGGCATCGACGGGCGTGGACCTGCTGGTCATGCTCGTGCTGTGCGTGGTTTCGGGCGGCGCGACCGCGGCGCTGTTGCCGGTGTTCTTCCTGCTGCCCATCTCGGTGACGTTTCAGGCCCGTCCGGTACTTGACGGCGTTCCTCGGAACAATCACCGCCATCGGGTATCTGACGGTGTGGATCATCTACTCGAAGCGTGACGACAAGGTCGGTCTACCGGACATGGTCTACACCCATTTCGGCTTCCTGCTGTGGCTCGCGGTGGCGGTGACCGCGTTGTGTTTCGTCCTCGCGCACCGGTCGGCCAGGGTCAACGCCCTGCAGGAGACGCGACGCCTGCTGGTGTCGGAGGCCATGCAGTCCGATGAGCGTCACAACCGGGAGCTGGCCGAGCACCTCCATGACGGTCCGCTGCAGACGCTGCTGGCGTCGCGCCTCTGAACTGGACGAAGCGCGCGAACGCATCCCCGACCCCGCGCTTGACATGGTCTACGCCGCGCTGCAGGAGACGGCCAACGGGCTGCGCTCGACGGTGACGCAGCTGCACCCGCAGGTTCTCGCTCAGCTCGGTCTGACGGCTGCGGTGCGAGAGTTGTTGCAGCAGTTCGAGGCTCGCACCGAAATCGCCATCGACGCCGAGCTCGAAAACGTCGGAATGCCGGAGTCGCAGCAGCTGCTGTATCGGGCCGCTCGCGAACTGCTCAACAACATCGGCAAACATGCCAGGGCAACAACGGTGAGGGTTCGGCTGCGGCGCAGGGGCGATCGCGTCATCTTGACGATCTGCGACGACGGAAGGGGTTTCGATCCCGCCGTGGTCGCCGAGTTTGTCGCCAACGGCCACATCGGCCTCGGGTCGCTGCTCGCGAGGTTCGATGCGATGGGCGGATCGATGGACATCCGGTCGGCCCCAGGGGAGGGCACGGAGATCACGGCCACCTCTCCCCGCGAACCAGCTCGCGAGGGTTAGGTGACCAGGCCGCGGGCGATGACCAGGCGCTGAATCTGGTTGGTGCCCTCGAAGATCTGCATGATCTTGGCCTCGCGCATATAGCGCTCCACGCGGAAATCGCGGGTGTAGCCGGCGCCGCCGAACACCTGGACGGCGTCGGTGGTCACCTTCATCGCGGCGTCGGTGGCAACCAGCTTGGCCACGCTGGCCTGCGCCGAATACGGCCTGCCCAAATCGCGCCGCCGCGCCGCGTCGAGATACGTTGCCCGCGCACTGGCCACGGCGGCGGCCATGTCGGCAAGCAGGAAGCCGAGCCCCTGATGGTCAATGATCTTGCGGCCGAACGTGGTCCGCTCATTGGCATAAGTGACGGCCCCGTCGAGGGCGGCTTGCGCCAACCCCGTCGCGACCGCGGCGATACCCAGCCGGCCCGAATCCAACGCCGAGAACGCGATTTGCAGACCTTGGCCCTCGTCGCCGATCAGCCGATCGGCGTCGAGGTGAGCGTGGTCGTAGAACGCCGCCGTTGTCGGAACCGCGTGCAGCCCCATCTTGTCCTCGGGCTTGCCGAACGACAAGCCCGGCAGGTCGCCCGGCACCAGGAAGCATGACACCCCCCGCGAACCTTCCCCGGTGCGGGCGAACAGCGTGTAGAAGTCCGCCCGCCCGCCGTGGGTGATCCACGACTTGGACCCGTTGACGACGTAGCCGCCGTCATCGGCCTTCGTCGCCGCGCACCGCAGCGCCGCCGCGTCCGAACCGGCCTGCGGCTCGGACAGGCTGTACGCGCCGATCTGCTCACCCGAGAGCATGCCGGGTAGCCACTTCTGCCTCTGGTCGTCGGTGCCGAACGCCAGAAGCGGATGCGACGACAGGCTGTGCACGCTGACCGCGACCGCGATCGCTGCCCAGCGGGCCGCGATCTCCTCGAGCACCTGCAGATAGACCTCATACCCCTGCCCGCCGCCGCCCCACTCCTCGGGCTGCGGCAGGCTCAACAGACCCGCCGCGCCCAGCTGCGCGAACAGGCCCTCGGGATAGGTCTCGGCCTTCTCGTGGGCGTCCACGATCGGGTCGAGCAGCTTGTCGGCGATGTCGCGGGTCAGCGTTATCAGCTCCGCGGCTTCGTCGGTGGGCAGCAACCGGTCGACAGTCATGGGCTTCGTGTCTCCTACTAGGGTTCAGCTCAATGCATACCGCAGGGTCGATCCGGCGGGGGAAGTAGAGCTGCTTAGGTCATGACTGAAACGCAGACGACTGATTGGCGTGGTCAGCGAGTCCGGCGCCGGCGAGCGCCGGGTGGCGCTGGTCCCGAAGGCGGTAGCGGCGCTGGTCAACGGCGGTGCGGCCGTCGTGGTGGAGTCCGGCGCCGGTGAGCGCGCGCTATTGCCCGACGACCTGTATACCCAGGCGGGCGCGACGATCGGCGACGCGTGGGCCGCCGATGTGGTGGTCAAGGTGGCGCCGCCGACGGCCGACGAGGTCGGCAAGCTGCGCAGCGGGCAGACGCTGATCGGCTTCCTAGCCCCGCGCAATGCCGACAACCAGATCGACGCGTTGAAGAAGGCCGGAGTGCAGGCGTTCGCGTTGGAGGCGATCCCGCGGATCTCGCGCGCCCAGGTGATGGACGCGCTGTCATCGCAGGCCAACGTCTCCGGCTACAAGGCGGTGCTTGTCGCAGCGTCGGAGTCGACCCGCTTCTTCCCGATGCTGACCACTGCCGCAGGCACCGTGAAGCCGGCCACGGTGCTGGTGCTCGGTGTCGGTGTGGCCGGCCTGCAGGCGCTGGCCACCGCGAAGCGGCTCGGCGGGCGCACCACCGGCTACGACGTGCGTCCCGAGGTGGCCGATCAGGTGCGCTCGGTCGGCGCCCAGTGGCTGAACCTCGGCATCGAGGCCGCCGGCGAGGGCGGGTACGCCCGCGAGCTGTCCGAGGACGAACGCGCCGAACAACAGAAGAAGCTCGAAGAGGCGATCACCGGGTTCGATGTGGTGATCACCACCGCGCTGGTTCCGGGACGGCCTGCGCCAAGGCTGGTGACCGCCGCCGCCGTGGAGGGCATGAAGCCGGGCAGCGTGGTGGTCGACCTCGCGGGCGAGACCGGTGGCAACTGCGAGCTGACCGAGCCGGGCCAGACAGTGGTCCGTCACGACGTCACGATCGCCTCGCCGTTGAACCTGCCCGCAACCATGCCCGAGCACGCAAGCGAGTTGTACTCGAAGAACATCACCGCGTTACTGGACCTGCTCATCAAGGACGGGAAACTCGAGCCCGACTTCGACGACGAAGTGGTCGCGGATTCTTGCGTCACACGCGAGAGGAACAACTGACATGTATGACCAACTGTTGGCCAACCTGGCGATCCTGGTGCTGTCCGGGTTCGTCGGGTTCTCGGTGATCTCCAAGGTGCCCAACACCTTGCACACGCCGTTGATGTCGGGCACCAACGCCATCCACGGCATCGTGCTCATCGGTGCGCTGGTGGTGCTGGGACGCATCGAACATCCCTCGCTTGCCGAGCAGATCATCCTGTTCGTCGCGGTGGTGTTCGGAACCCTCAACGTCGTCGGCGGCTTCGTGGTCACCGACCGCATGCTGGGCATGTTCAAAGGCAAGAAGCCGGCAAAGGCCCTGGCATCTGCTGAATCTGCGGCTACCGCCGCGGGAACGAATGGGCAAGCGCGATGAACTATCTCGTCGTTCTGCTCTACCTCATCTCGTTCGGGATGTTCATCTACGGCTTGATGGGTCTGACCGGTCCCAAGACCGCGGTGCGGGGCAACTGGATCGCAGGCGTCGGTATGGCCGTCGCGGTGATCGCAACGCTGATCGCGATCCGCCACACCGAGAACTGGCTGTTGATTATCGCCGGCCTGCTGGTGGGTGTGGCACTGGGCGTGCCACCTGCCCGGCTGGTGAAGATGACCGCGATGCCGCAGCTGGTGGCCTTCTACAACGGCGTCGGCGGTGGCACGGTCGCGTTGATCGCGCTGTCGGAATTCATTGACACCAGCGGCTTCTCGGCCTTCCAGCACGGCGAGTCGCCCACGGCGCACATCGTCGTGGCGTCACTGTTCGCCGCCATCATCGGGTCGATCTCGTTCTGGGGTTCGATCATCGCGTTCGGCAAGCTGCAGGAAATCCTGCCCGGCCGCCCGATCGGCGTCGGCAAGGCCCAGCAGCCGTTGAACATCCTGCTATTGGTCGCCGCGGTCGCCGCCGCTGTCGTGATCGGCGTGAACGCGCATCCCGGCGGCGGTGGGGCTTCGCTGTGGTGGATGATCGGTCTGCTGGGCGCGGCGGCCGTGCTCGGGTTGATGGTCGTGCTGCCGATCGGCGGCGCCGACATGCCCGTCGTCATCTCCCTGCTCAACGCAATGACGGGATTGTCAGCGGCCGCAGCGGGATTGGCGCTGAACAACACCGCGATGATCGTCGCGGGCATGATCGTCGGCGCATCAGGTTCGATCCTGACCAACCTGATGGCCAAGGCGATGAACCGATCCATCCCCGCCATCGTCGCGGGCGGCTTCGGCGGCGGCGGGGTCGCTGTCGGTGGCGGCGACGACGGCGACAAGGTGGTCAAGGCGACCTCGGCCGCCGACGCGGCGATCCAGATGGCCTACGCCAACCAGGTGATCGTCGTCCCCGGATACGGCTTGGCGGTCGCGCAGGCCCAGCACGCCGTCAAGGACCTGGCGAACCTGCTCGAGGACAAGGGCGTTCCGGTGAAGTACGCGATCCACCCGGTCGCGGGCCGGATGCCCGGGCACATGAACGTGCTGCTGGCCGAGGCCGAGGTCGACTACGACGCCATGAAGGACATGGACGATATCAACGACGAATTCGGCCGCACCGACGTCACCATCGTCATCGGCGCCAACGACGTCACCAACCCGGCGGCACGCAACGACCCGTCGAGCCCGATTCACGGAATGCCGATCCTCAACGTCGACCAATCGAGGTCGGTGATCGTGCTCAAGCGCTCGATGAACTCCGGCTTCGCGGGCATCGACAACCCGCTGTTCTACGCCGACGGCACCACCATGCTCTTCGGCGACGCGAAGAAGTCGGTCACCGAAGTCGCCGACGAACTCAAGGCGCTGTAGTTCCGCGGTCGGGCAGTCTGGGGATCAGCGCGGCTAGTTCTTCGCGACTCGTGGTGCCGGTTTTCGTCATCGCGCGGTAGATGTGACCCTCGATGGTCCGAACGGACAACGTGAGTCGCTCTGCCACGGCGCGACTGGACAGGCCCTCGGCGATCAACATGACGATCTCCAGTTCGCGATCCGTCAGGGGCAGTCGTTCGGCGGCTCGAATGAGCACAGGTGTGGCGACACCGCCGCATCGCAACGCCAACTCCTCGGCTCGCTGGGAGCATGCCAGCGACGAGCCGCGCAATTCCTTGCTGCGGTAGAGGATCGCGGCGTGCGCGGCCGCGTCGATGCTTGCGAGCAGATCGCCGGTTCGCTCGAAATCCTCGGATACCGCCGCCAATTCGGCGGCGTCGTTGTCGCGCAGTGCGGCGGCGAATCGGGCCGCCAGGCCAACACGCGGCCCTTCGACAATCGCTTCCAGTTCCTTCAGGCGGGGCGCCGTCGTACGGTCGCCGAATTGCGTCGCGGTTTGCAGCAGCATCACCTCGGCTGCGAAACGTCCGTCGGCCGCGGCTCTTTCGGCCGCCGCCAGCGCAATACTGATCGCCTCGCTGACGGCGCCACGGGCTGCCGCCACCCACGCCCGGGCCAGGCTTCTCTCGTAATCCAGCATCCGGAACGGACGCTTTCGCTCATCCAGCGCATCGAGCGTGGTTGTGGCCGCGGCCACCGAACCGCGCATGGCTAGCGCGGTGGCGCGGGGGACCTGGTAGCGACGTCCCCAGCCCAAGGAATGCGATACGGACAACGAAACCGCGGCCCGCTCCAGCAATGCACTTGCGGTATCGAGCTGACCGGCACCGAGCGCGGCCCGACCCGCGATGGCGGCCCCCAACAGTTGAGCGGCGCCGGGAAGATCGGCCGCCTCACGTCGCACGCGGTCTGCCACCTCGAGGGCGTCGTTCACACGGCCGGACAGCAGCAGTGCGCTGATGTGGGCGTCGGCGATGTTGAACCGCATGTGCGGCGCGTCGAAAGCGCGTGTCGCGACGGCGTATCCGGACTCAGCGAGCGCAACAGCCTCCTCGGTCTGCCCCGCATCCGCCGACATGACCGCGAGCGCCCACGCCGCCTCGGTGCCCACGACCGCGGGGAGTTCATCCACCGCAAGGCTTTTCGATGCCTCGATCGCGGTGCTGGGCTTGTCCATCGCAAACCAGTACACGACGAGGAAGGCGTCCAGGTAGCGGTGAGCCTCCGGCGTCGCGTCGGTCGATGCGTCGTCGATCAACTTCTTGGCGCCGTCGGGATCGGCGAGCGCCCACAGCTTGTTGCTTGCGCGCAGGAAGGCAAGCCTGGCGCGATCGTCGTCGTTCAGTTCGGCGGTGTCGATCCCCGCAAGAACGTGCTCGGCATCGGTACCACGGAAAAGCCATGAGAGCGCATGCGCCCGAATGAAGCTCGCTTCCGTACCCGCGCCTGCGCGGATCGCCGCTACGGCGAGCCGTTCGGCGAGTGAGAGGTCCGCGAGCCAGACCGCACCCTTGGCGGCGGCGATGAGCAGGTCGCTTTCCGCGTCGACGTCGGAGTCGAGGCTCAACGTGGCACGCCGGACCACGACGCGCAAGTCGTTGCTGTCAGGGGAATTGGCGAGTTCTGCAGCGACCCTGCCGCGTAGCCGGCGCAGCCTGGTGCTGGGCGCACGCCTGCGGCGAACCTCGCCGTACAACGGATGCGCCACCCGCACTTCGATGCCGGCGTCGACATGGTCCAGCGTGATAAGGCCGCGGATATCGGCCTCTTCGATTGCGGCGGGGTCGGTGATCCGGCGGAGGGTGCCCAATTCGATCGGCTCGCCGACAGCCAGCGTGTCGAGCACGTCACCCACCGCACTGGGCAGGGCGCCGATCCGCGCTTCGATGAGTTCGACGAGCCCTCGCGGCACGATCGGCTCGCCGATCCACTGCCAGCAGCCGCCCTGCAGTATGAGACGACCGTCGGCGGCCTCCTGTTCGACGATGTTGCGCAGATAAAGCACATTGCCATGGGTGAGCTTCCACAGGCGCCGGCCCGCGTCCGAGTCGACGGGGCCGCCGAGCGCCGCCGACACCAAAGAGGTGGTTTCGTCCAGCGACAGCGGCTGCAGGTCGAGCCGTTCGAGCTCGCCGCCCCTCCAGATCTCCTGGGTCGCGTCCGGCACAGGTTCACCCTCGCGAAGCGTGAGGACGACCTTTGCCGCGCGCCGCTGCACGATCTGGTGCAGCACGAATGCGGACAGTTCGTCGAGGAGATGTACATCGTCGACTCCGACGATGACGCCACTGCCGCGTGTCGTAGCGGTGAGCGAGTCGATAACACCCCTGACCATGTGAACAGTCTCGGTGGCACCCGACGGCGCCCACGCGTTGAACGCCGCCAGCGGAAGCGCCCGCGCCGACGATGTGCTGATGGCCCACCGGGTTTCGACGCCGCGTGCGGTAGCGGCAGTCAACGCTTCACGCGCGATCCTGCTTTTGCCTACGCCGGCGGCGCCGCAAACGACTATGCCTGAACGGTCCCTTACCAGGGCCGCGTCGATGGCCTGCAATTCCTCCGAGCGGCCGGTCAGCGGCCACGTTACGCGCACGACCAAAGGTTAAAAGCGCAAATAGTCCCGCGCAGAGCAATTGCGCTACTACTTACCCGAATACTGCGTTATACGAGTGTGGGCCCGCCGAAATTCGAGTACTCGACTACGCACGCTGCTTCGCCGCCGACGCTGGACGATGGCGTCATGGAACTCACGAAGAGCCAGGTCACTGAGTACCGGCCCAGCGCGAAGGAGGAGCGGGACAAGCCTGCGCCCGCGCCGGACGTCGACGCACTCAACCGACAACGGATCCGGTTCGACGGGCTCTTCACCGGCCCTACCTGGTAGACCGGCTAGGCCTTCGGCGGACGCTGTGACAACAGTGCCGCCAACTCCTGGCGGGTGGTGGTACCCGTCTTGGTCATTGCGCGATAGCTATGACCCTCGACGGTCCGCACCGACAACGTGAGTCGATCGGCAACCGCGCGGCCGGCCAGACCCTGGCCGAGGAGGCTGACGATCTCACGCTCCCTTTCGGTCAGTGGGAGCGGTTCGGACGCTTGGCGAAGGGCAGGGGTGTCGGCTCCGCTTCGCTCGGCCAGGCTGTCGGCCCGACTGGGCGCACGCCAACGCCGATCCACGCAAGTCGTTTCGGCGGTACGCGGAGGCTGCGTGTGCGGCAGTGTCCGCGGCCGCGGCCAGGTCACCCGTATCCTCGAAAGCCTCAGAAACCGCGGCCAATTCGGCCCCGTCGCCGACACTCAACGCGTCGGCGAAGCGTCGGGTCAAGCCGACGCGCGGGCCCTCGACAAGCGCTTCGACTTTGCGGAACCGGGCCGCGCGCGAATGATCGCCGAATTGGGCGGCTGTCTGCAGACACAACACCTCTGCACCGAATTGGTCTTGAGCGCCAGCGATTCCGCGCCTGCCAGCGCCGTCGCGATCGCTTCGGCGAGGGCGCCCTGGCACGCGGAAAACCCAGGCCTTGGTGATCGCATACTCGTAATCGACTCAGCGCCAACTCGGGTGCCGACGAGCTTCGACGAGGGCGAGGGCGCCGACCGCCTTCTCCGATGAGCCGCTCATCGCGTAGGCGGTCGTGAGGACGAGTTGCCACTGATAGGTCATCCCGACCTTCTCGTCGATGGCCATCAGCACCATTATCACCGGTTCGAGCATCGGCATGACCGCTCGCAGGTGACCGGCGTTTTGGGTGGCACGGCTGGCCAGAGCGCCCGCAAGCAGGAGTCCCACCCGGGGCACCTCGACGGCTTCGATCCGCAGCCGCTCCGTTATCTCCGACGCGTCGTGGAAAGCGTGTCGCATGCCTTCGCCGCCTCGCCCATCGCCGCGGCGTGCACCGCGAGATACGCGTCGATACAGAGGCGCCCTCGGCGTCGCCAAGGGTGAACAAGCGGTTGCCGGACCGCTTGAACGTCCGATCGGCTCGGGCCGCGTCGGATAGCTCGCCCGCCGCGATATCGGCCATCACGCGGTCGGCTTCTTCGCCGCGGCCGTACAGCGAGAGGACGTGCGCCAGCACCTCCTGTGCGGCGTGCCCGCCACCCATCCGGACGGCCGCCTCGCTCAGGCGTTCCGCCCACCGCGCATCGCCCAGCCAGCTCGACCGCTGTGCGCCCCCGCACCAGGCGCGCGGGATCGGGCTCCAAGTCGGATTCCAGCGTCAACGCGGCGCGTCGCACGACGATGCGTCTGTCGTCGCCGGTGTCCTGCGCGGCGAGTTCGTTGGCCACCAGACCGCGCAGTCGGCGCAGCCGGGTCATCCCTGCGCTGTTGCGTCGCACCTCCCTGTA
This sequence comes from uncultured Actinomycetota bacterium, assembly GCA_963848855.1. Lineage (GTDB taxonomy): Bacteria > Actinomycetota > Actinomycetes > Mycobacteriales > Mycobacteriaceae > Mycobacterium. The sequence goes on along the minus strand of CAWKFL010000012.1, from coordinate 304,552 downwards.
CACCGGGTGCGCTGCCCGGACCTCCATGCCGTCGTCTGCGAGGGCTTCAAGGGTGATCACCCCGCGCTCGTCGGCCTCCTCGACGGCGGCGGCACTTGTCATCCCTGAAGGGGCGGGTCTTTGTCAAGAGGTTGTCGACCAGTGGTTTTGCTGGCTTTCGGCCTCCGTGCGGGCAGCGCCGGGTGAAGGACCGGGGTCAAGACGGAGCGCCCGCAGCGTAGCGAGGACGAACGGTCTTGACGCTGGGCCGGCCCGGCGCATGCTGTCGGCGGATCCCGGAAGATCAGCGGCGCGACTGTGTGGTTGTGGGCCTTCTCCAAGCCGTGATGGCGCAGATACGTTGGGGCAGGGCCGGATTGGTCCGGCTGCCGGTCATCCCTTCGCCCAGCTGGATGGGCATGGAGCGGTGCGGTGACAACACGCGGGGTCAATCAAGCGGGCGACCACGCCGATGGTTCGGGGGTCAGACAAGTGAGCGGCCGCGCGCGGGTTGGGTCCGGAGTGCTCACGCCGCCACCTGACGGTGGGCCAGGGCGCGGATGTGGCCGTCGCGCAGCCCGTAGTAGACCAGCGTGAGCAGTTTGCGTGCCGCGGCAACCTTGGCGATGTTTTTGCCGCGGCGGGCTTCGATGCGGTGTTTGTCGGCCGCGATCTTGGCCGTGGTGGGGTGGCGCTGCACCGCCTCGATCGCCGCCCAGCGGACCGCTTTGGAGCCTTGTTTGGTGATGTGTCCGCGGTGCACGACGGTGTCGGATTCGCGGTGGGTGGGGGTCAGCCCGGCCCACGAGCACAGGTGGGCGGGGTCGGTGAAGCGGTGCACGTCGCCGATCTCGGCGACGAACACCGCCGCCAGCACCGGTCCGATGCCGGGCACTTGCTGGATGGCGTGATAGCCGGTGTGGGTGTCTAGCCGTTCGGCGATCATCGCGGCGAAGCGCGCTTCGTGGCTGTCGAGGATGTCGATGAGTTCCAGCAGCGAGCCGATGCGTTGGGCGTAGGCGGCGCCCAGTGGCACCTTCGCCAACCGTTGCCGACCGGTGACGCCGAACAGGTCCGAGGCTGCGATCAACACTCCGGCCTTGGCCAGCACGGCATGGATCTGCGCCTTGAGACCGGATCGGATCGCGACCAGCTTGGCTCGGTAGCGCACCAATTCCCGCAACTCACGGGTCTGCGGTGGGGCTATCCAGGCCTCGGGCAGTCGGCCCATCCGCAGCAGATCGGCCAGATCGGCGGCGTCGCGGACGTCGTTTTTCACTCGCCGGTACCGGAACCCTTTGACCCCCAACGGATGCGCCAAATGCACCCGCGCTCCACAGGCCTGCAGCACGTCGACCGCCCAGTACCAGCCGTAGGTGGCTTCCAGCACCACCTCGGGATCGGCGCCGGCCTGCTCGAGCTGCAGTCCCAGCGCGACCGGATCGTTGACGATCCGCACCGCCGAGAGCTGCTCACCGGATTCGGACTGGCGCACGATCACCGACCGCCGCCGATGCAGATCGATCCCGACGAACTGCCTGCCGTCATACTCGTCCATAGGGGCCTCCCGTGATTCGTAGAAGTGAGCACCCCCAGCATCCGCCGGGACGTCACGAGGAGCGGAGGCCCCGCCCCTTCATCGCATCAAGTTCGTCAGGGAACGCAGCTCGAGAGGTTCGCCGACGGCAAGGATGTCGATGACGTCCGCGACCTGTCCCTGCAGTTCCCCGATCCGGGTGGTGACCATCTCGATGGGGCCGGGTGGTACGACGAAGTCCGCACGCCATTCCCACCTAACTTCGCAGAACACGAGCCGATCGCACGCGGACTCGTATTCGACGATGTTGCGCAAGTTTGAGCATGTTGCCGAGGGTCAGATGCCAGAGGCGTTCGGCCGCTTCGGCATTGATGGGACCGTTCAACGCGGCGGCGACCAGAGCGGCGGTGTCGTCGCGCGACAACGGCTCGAGGTCGAGGCGGTCGAATTGTGCGTCCCGCCACAGCTCTTGGGTTCCCGGCGGACCGGGTCTGGTCGCGGAAGGTCAGCACCACCTTGGCGGCGCGACACGCGAGGATCTGGTGAATGACGAAGGTCGACAGATCGTCGAGCAACGGTGCGTCGTCGATGCCATGCCAATCGCACGCGATCAGCCTAGGAGCGGTGATGGCAGCGGCGTAGACGATTTTTGCTCGCGATGAGCGCATCACTTCACGTCGCGGCCGCTCGCCGGTAGTAATACCTGGATGCGCGTGACATTGCCTGACGACTCCTGCTGTCGCTGAGCCATTCTCGCCGCGCCAGCGCTACAAGAAAGCCGTCACAGTGTCCGTCTTCGTTGACATCACCCCCGACGAGTCCGAGGTCGACTCGCCGGCCGTCGCCGCGCCGTCAGGCAAATGGCGCGGAAGGTTGACCCGCGCGGCGCTTCCGCTGCTGTCAGTGATCATCTTCTTCGTCGTCTGGCAACTGGCTGCGGTCAGCCACATCTGGAACCAGACGTTCGTGCCCTATCCGAGCACCGTGTGGCGTGCGTTCCTGGACGTCTCCACCACGCGCGACGGTGTGCGCGGCTACGCCGGCTACCTGCTGTGGGAGCACCTCTACATGACCCTTCGCCGGGTGTTCGCCGGTGTGGTTATAGGTGTCGCGCTCGGCGTGTTACTCGGGTTGGTGATGGGGTCGATCGGCTGGGTGCGCAGTGTCCTCGAACCGTGGCTGACGTTCCTGCGTGCGCTGCCGCCGCTGGCGTACTTCTTTCTCCTCGTGATCTGGCTGGGCATCGACGAGGCCCCCAAGATCACGCTGCTGGCCCTGGCGGCCCTGCCGCCTGCCGCCGTCGCGACCACCGCCGCCGTCGTCGCCGCGCCGGTCGGATTGCAGGAGGCAGCCCGCGCGCTCGGCGCGTCCCGGGCGGAAGTGATCCGCGACGTCGTCGTCCCGTCCGCACTGCCGGAGACGTTCACAGGCGTCCGCCTCGCTGTCGGCATGGCCTACTCGTCGGTGGTCGCCGCTGAACTGTTCAACGGGCTGCCCGGCATTGGCGGCCTGGTCAAAGACGCCAGTAACTACAACAACACACCCGTCGTGCTGGTCGGCATCTTCGCCATCGGCATCTCGGGCTTGATCATCGACGGTCTGCTGCGCGCCGCCGAACGGCGCGCGGTCCCTTGGAGAGGAAAGATTTGAGATTCAAAGCGGCTCTTGTCAACTCGCTTGCCCTGCTGGCGGCGGCGTCGCTGGCGCTGTCGGGCTGCTCGGTCGATCACTCGGGGGATTCCGCTGACAAGCCGACGATTCGCCTTGGCTACCAAAGCTTTCCCAGTGGCGACTTGATCGTGAAGAACAACCGGTGGCTGGAAGAGGCGCTGCCGGACTACAACATCAAGTGGACGAAGTTCGACTCCGGCGCCGACGTCAACACCGCGTTCATCGCGAAGGAACTCGACTTCGGGGCGCTCGGCTCGAGCCCGGTCGCGCGCGGGCTGTCCGCGCCGCTGAATATTCCCTACAAGGTGGCGTTCGTGCTCGACGTCGCGGGTGACAACGAGGCGCTGGTGGTCCGCAACGCCAGTGGTGTCAACTCGATCGCCGAGCTGAAGGGCAAGCGGATCGGCACGCCGTTCGCGTCGACCGCGCACTACAGCCTGCTGGCGGCGCTGTCCCAGAATGGCTTGTCGGCCAGCGATGTCCAGCTCGTCGACCTTCAGCCGCAGGCGATCCTCGCGGCGTGGGACCGTGGCGATATCGACGCGGCATACTCGTGGCTGCCCACGCTCGATCAGCTGCGCAAGACGGGCAAGGACCTGATCACCAGCCGCCAGCTGGCCAACGACGGCAAGCCGACGCTCGATCTCGGCGCGGTGTCCGACGAGTTCGCCGGCGCACACCCCGACGTCGTCGACATCTGGCGCCAGCAAGAGGCCAGGGCGCTTCAACTGATCCACGAGGATCCCGCTGCGGCAGCCAAGGCGATCGCCGCCGAGATCGGTCTGTCTCCCGATGAGGTGGCAGGGCAGCTCAAGCAGGGCGTCTACCTGACGCCCGCGGAGGTCGCGTCGCCGGAATGGCTTGGCGCCGATGGCCAGCCGGGCAATATCGCGGTGAACCTGCAGAGCGCGTCACAGTTCCTGGCCGAGCAGAAGCAGATTCCGTCCGCGGCGTCTCTACAGACGTTCCAGGACGCGATCTATACCAAGGGTCTGCCGGGTGTCATCACTCAGTGACGTCAAAGCCGATGCGGTGCAACGCAACAACGGCGCGATACGAATCAATAGTGTGTCGCATCGCTATGGTAGGGGCCGCAATGAGGTCACCGCGCTCGGACCTGTCGACCTGACCGTCGCCCCGGGATCCTTCCTGGTTCTGGTCGGCGCGTCGGGCTGCGGCAAGAGCACGCTGCTGCGGCTTCTCGCCGGGTTCGAGGCGCCGAGCGAAGGCTCGGTGGCGGTGTCGGGTTCGGCACCGACGCCGGGTGTGACGGCGGGCGTGGTGTTCCAGCAGCCACGGCTGTTCCCGTGGCGAACCGTCGGCGGCAATGTCGATCTCGCGCTGAAGTACGCCAAGGTGCCGCGGGAGCGACGGGCGGGACGACGCGATCAACTGCTGGCGCGGGTGGGGCTCGAGGGCACCGCGGACCGCAAGATCTGGGAGATCAGCGGCGGCCAACAGCAGCGCGTCGCGATCGCCCGGGCACTGGCGGCTGAGACGCCGCTGTTCCTGCTCGACGAGCCTTTTGCGGCACTCGATGCGCTCACCCGCGAACGGCTGCAGGAGGACGTCCGCCAGGTCAGCGCCGAGTCCGGCCGGACGACGGTGTTTGTCACGCACAGCGCCGACGAGGCGGCCTTCCTCGGCTCGCGGATCGTGGTGCTGACGCGCAGGCCCGGTCAGGTCGCGCTCGATCTCCCTGTCGATTTGCCACGCACTGGCGTGGATGCCGACGAGCTGCGTCGCTCACCGGAGTATGCGGAATTGCGCGCGGAGGTTGGCCGCGCCGTCAAGGCTGCTGCGGCTTAGACCGGCGGATAGGCGGGCGGTGGGTAGACACCGCGCAGGATCCATGCCCACCACTGGAAGCCGTACTCGAGCTCGTCGCTCGCGTCATAGTCCGGGTTCGGATCCATGGCATCACCTTTCGAGTACGGCTGGGCTCTCGCTGAGTCTAGACCCGGCACCGGGTCGGCGACAGAGAAGAAGACCTACACTTTCCAACCAGTTGATTGACGCCCGAACAGGGTCCGGGCCTGCATATAGTGAGTCGCCATGCCATCCGATGCCGGTACGTCGAACGGGTTGTCCCGCCGCGAGGAGTTGTTGGCCGTAGCCACCAAGCTGTTCGCCGCGCGGGGCTATCACGGCACCCGGATGGACGATGTCGCCGACGCCGTCGGCCTGAACAAGGCGACGGTCTACCACTACTACGCCAGCAAGTCGCTGATCCTCTACGACATCTATAAGGGCGCGGCCGACTTCACGGTCGACGCGGTGCACGACGACCCGACGGCATCGGCGCGCGAGACCATCTACCACTTCACGCGCAGGCTGCTGGTCGGCATCGCGAGCAACATCGAGCGGGCGGCGGTGTACTTCCAGGAGGGCCCGTACATCACCGAGTGGTTCACCGAGGATCAGGTCGCCTACATCCGGCAGGCCGAGGCCCAGGTGTACGAGCACATTCGCGACGTGATCGACCGCGGCATCGCCAGCGGCGAGTTCTACGACTGCGACTCGCATGTGTTGGCGCTGGGCTACATCGGGATGACGCTCGGTTCCTATCGCTGGCTTCGCCCGCACGGCAGACGCACCGCACAGGAGATCGCCGTCGAGTTCTCCACCGCGCTGCTGCGCGGGCTAATCCGCGACGAGGTGGTGCGCGCGGACTCACCCCTGGGCGTCGATGTCGGCGAGCTGCCGGGTGATCTCAAAACCGAAAACGGTACAGGCGGTCGTAATCGCGGATGACCTTGACGGCGTGCAGCAGCCGGAACAACGCGCGCTGCGGCCTCAGCGGAATCTGCTCATAACCGGACAGCGCTGAGGTGTGCTCGAGGTAGGTCAGCCGCGTGTTCCAGGTTTCGAGCACAAGGCCGTCCCTGGTGCCCCACGCGAACAGCTTGGAGGCGCGCGGACCCCATTGCGAGATGACGTCGGCCGAGAACTCGCCGCTCTCGAAGCGGTCGGTGATGCGGCCCAGCAGTTCTTGGACCTCTGCCTCGCTGAGATAGGGCAGCAGTCCTTCGGCGACGACGACGGCGGGCCGGTCGGCAGGGATGTCGTCGAGCCAACCGGGGTCGGTCACCGATGATCCGATCATCCGGTAGCCGTCGCGGTCCTCGTGCACTTTGCGCCGCAAGGCGATGACGTGGGGTTGGTCGATATCGAACCACTGCACCGTCGCGGGCGGATCCAGCCGGAACACGCGGCTGTCCAACCCGCAGCCGAGGTGCAGCACGACCGCATCGGGATGGCGGCGCAGAAAGTCGGCGGTCCAGGTGTCGAGCTGTTTGGCGCGCAGTGCGACAAGGAATTGGTTGCCCCATGGCCCGGCGCCCAGCCGCATCCGGGACCAGTTGTAATCGATGCGCTCGACTGCGTCCGCGGCCGCCCTGTCGCCGAGGACCGGCCGCTCCAAACGACTTTCGCAGGCCCGTAGGTACAGCGTGACGAGCAGCGTCCACTCCACCGATCCCCACCGCACTCCGGTGAAGTCCAGTTTGTCGGTTCGGGAGCTCACGGTCACCTCCGCGCTCGACCGTACGCCTGGCTCCGCGTTCGTCGCAGCTTCGGGAAATTTCCGTGTTGACTCTGGGCTGGTGGCGCGAAACTGCGAGTGCACGACGCCGTTGGCGCAGAGTCAACAGTGGTACTTCACCGGCTTTGGCGATCTCCCAGGGGTCTCGGCGAAGATGGACAGATGAAATCAACCCTGCTGTCGCGGCGTGATCTCGACTTCCTGCTCTACGAGTGGTTGCGCGTCGACCAGCTGACGAAGCGGGAGCGGTTCGCCGAGCATTCACGCGAGACCTTCGACGGCGTGCTCGATCTGTGCGAGCAGTTGGCAACGAGATACTTCGCCCCGCACAACAAGACCAGCGATGCAAACGAGCCGACGTTCGACGGCGAGAAGGTCACGGTCATCCCCGAGGTCAAGGAAGCCCTCGACGCGTTCGCACAGGCCGACCTGATCAGCATGTCGATGGATCAGGCACTCGGCGGTGCGCAGCTACCCCGCACCGTGGCCGATGCCAGCTTCGCCTGGATCTCCTCGGCCAACGTCAGCACCGCCGGCTATCTGATGCTGACCGCCGCCAACGCGAACCTGCTGGCGAAGTTCGGCAGCGAGGACCAGATCGACGCCTTCGTGCGCCCGATGCTCCAGGGACGGTTCTCCGGGACGATGGCACTGTCCGAGACGCAGGCCGGCTCGTCGCTGGCCGACATCCTTACCCGCGCCGAACCACAGGACGACGGCGCCTATCGGGTGTTCGGATCGAAGATGTGGATCTCGGGCGCCGAACACGAACTCACCGACAACATCGTCAACCTCGTCCTCGCGAAGATTCCCGGCGGACCCGCGGGCACCAAGGGCATCTCGTTGTTCATCGTGCCCAAGTTCCTCGTCAACGCCGACGGGTCGATCGGTGAACGCAACGACGTGGCACTGGCCGGGCTCAACCACAAGATGGGCCAACGTGGCATCACCAACACGGTGCTCAGCTTCGGCGACGGTACGTTCAGCCCGGGTGGACAGCCCGGCGCGGTCGGCTATCTCGTCGGCGAACCGCACCGCGGCATCACCTACATGTTCACGATGATGAACGAGGCGCGGCTCGGCGTCGGGATGGGCGCGGTCTCGCTCGGCTACACGGGCTACCTCAAGTCGCTGCAGTACGCCCGCGAACGTCCGCAGGGCCGTCCCGCGACCGCGAAAGACCCGTCCGCGCCCCAGATCTCGATCGTCGAGCACCCCGACGTCAAGCGAATGCTGTTGGCGCAGAAGAGCTATGTCGAGGGCGGCATGGCCCTGCTGCTCTATTGCGCGAGGCTCGTCGACGTGCAGCACAGCGCCGAATCGGAGGACGAGCGGGATGCGACGGGTCTGCTGCTCGACATCCTCACGCCGGTGGGCAAGAGCTGGCCGTCGCAGTGGTGCCTGGAGGCCAACAACCTGGCGATCCAGGTGCACGGCGGCTACGGCTACACCCGCGAGTACGACGTCGAACAGCACTACCGCGACAACCGGCTCAACGCCATCCACGAGGGCACGCACGGCATCCAAAGCCTGGACCTGTTGGGCCGCAAGGTAACTCAGCGCGGCGGCGCCAGCCTGGCCGCCCTGACCGCGGCGATGGCGGAGACAATCGGCGCCGCGGCCGCCGTCGGCGGCGAGCCCGCTGAGCTGGCCGCGCAGCTGGATGCCGCGTGCAAGCGGCTGGTCGCCGTTACGACGGCGATGTTCGGTTCGAGCGACGTGGAGGCCGCGCTGGCCAACAGCGTGGTTTACCTGGAGGCCTTCGGACACATCGTCGTGGCCTGGATATGGCTACAACAGGTGATGGCCGCCCACGGGAGCAGCGGCGATTTCTACGACGGCAAGCGACAGGCCGCGCGGTACTTCTTCCGGTACGAATTGCCCAAGACCGCACCGCAACTCGACCTGCTGGCCAGCCTGGACCGCACCACGCTGGAGATGCGTGACTCCTGGTTCTAGGCCCGCGATCGGGTCAGACCGGCACCACCTTTCCGGGGTTCATAAGCCCGCGAGGATCGAACAGCTGCTTGATTTCACGCATCAGGGCCAGCTCGCAACTGTCCTTATAGTCGGCGATGATGCCGAGCTTCGACTGTCCCAGTCCGTGTTCAGCGCTGATGCTGCCGTTAAAGGCCGACGTCTGGTCGTAGACGATGCGCGCGAGGTCAGCCGCTTGTGCGGGAAAGTCGTCATCGTCGGACCCAAGCGGCTTGCTGAGGTTGTAGTGCAGGTTGCCGTCGCCGGCGTGGCCATACGTCACAATTCGGATGCCCGGGGCAGCCTTCTCGAGTTCTTGGTCGGTGCGTTGCACAAAAGCGGCGATGCTGCTGATGGGGACGGTGATGTCGTGTTTCAGGCTGGGGCCTTCGTGATTCTGCGCTTCCGAGATGCCTTCTCGCAGTGCCCACAGGGCGGCGGCCTGAGCGGCTGACGAGGCGATCACCGCGTCCACGACCAGGCCGCGCTGGACCGCACCTTCCAGCGCCGATTCGATCACCTCATCGAGCCCGGCGGCAGGCAGCGAATCGCTGAGCTCGACCAGTGCATACCACGAATGTCGATCACCGAAGGGATCTCGTGCGGCCGGTGAGTGGCGCAGGACGAAGTCCACGCTCTGGCGGGACATGATCTCGAAGCCGGTCAACCGGTCGCCTGCGGCGTCGCGGATCACGCCGAGGAGGTCGATCGCGGCCTGTATCTCGGGCAGGGCGACCCATGCCGTGGCACGGCTGCGCGGCGCCGGAAAGAGTTTGAGCACAGCGGCAGTGATGATTCCGAGTGTGCCCTCCGCGCCGATGAACAGCTGTTTGAGGTCGTAGCCCGTGTTGTCTTTGCGTAGTCCGCGCAGCCCGTTCCAGATTCGGCCGTCGGGGAGCACAACCTCGAGCCCGAGGGTGAGGTCGCGCATAGTCCCGTAGCGAAGTACGCCCGTTCCGCCAGCGTTTGTCGCGAGGTTTCCGCCGATCGTGCAGCTGCCCTGTGCGCCCAGGGATAAAGGGAACAGCTTGCCGCTGCCGGCCGCGGCTTCCTGCACCGCCTGCAGGATCGCCCCGGCCTCTACGGTGATGGTTTGGTTGGCGACGTCAAGGTCGCGGATGCGACGCATGCGTGTCAGCGACACCACCAGCTGGCGTCCGGAGTTGTCCGGGACGGCCCCGCCGCACATCCCCGTGTTCCCGCCCTGCGGAACGACGGCTACACCCGCCCGATGGCACAGCCGCATTACCTGAGCGACCTCGTCGGTGGTGGCGGGCCGCACGACGGCCGCCGCGGTGCCCGCGTATGCATTGCGCCAGTCGGTGAGATAGCCGGCCATCTCGGCGAGGTCGGTGACGACTCCAGAGGGTCCCACTACGTCCTTCATGCGGCCGATAAGGTCAGCCGTCACCGCGTCGCCTCTCGGAGCAGTCACGGTGTGTCATGTTAAGAGCGCTTAGCGATGCCTATCAAGCCAATCTGCGCATGCTTTAATGCTCGCAGAATATGGATAGTCAAGAGATCAGATTGTCTAGGTGCTCTGCGGACCGCTGGATCAGGTGCAGCACTTTCCGCAGCATGGGCGCGAGATCGCCCCGCGACCAGATGGCGTGCAACTCCACCGGCCGCGCCGGGTCGCTGTCGGGGTGGCCACCGCCGACGTTGGTGAGGGACTTGTAGACCACGCCGTCCACCCGCAGCGCAGTCGCACTCGCCGGCACCAACGCGACGCCCTCGCCTGCGGCCACCAGCAACACCGCGGTGAGGATCTGCTGGACGCGCTGCTTGATCCGCGGGTGGGCGTTGAAGAGGAAACGCACGGTCAGCTCGTGGAAGTAGCGCGCGCGAACGGGGTGGTAGCTGATCACCGGCAGCCCGTCGAAGTCCTTCGGCCCAAGGGGTCCCGTGGCGGTGGCCAGGGGGTGACCGGTGGGCACCACCGCGCGGAGCGGTTCGCGGGCCACAACTTCAGAGGACAGCAGAGAGGTGTCGAACGGTGGACGGGCCAGCCCCAAATCCAGCTCGCCGCGCCGGATGCCGTCAACCTGTGTCCCGGTCACGCCTTCGTGCAGGATCACCTCGATGTCGGGTAGCTCGCTGCCCAACAGGCTGAGCAGCGGGCCGAGGATGCCGATTGCTGAGACCGCAGTGAAGCCAAGGTGCAGCGTGCCCGCCGATCCGCTTTCCACCCGCTGTGCGTGCGCCGTCGCCGCGTCGAGGGTGTTGACCATCCGATAGCAGTCCTCCAGGAACGCCGCCCCCGCAGGCGTCAGCAGCACCCGGCGGTTGTCGCGGTCGAGCAGCCCGGCGCCTACGGCACGCTCCAGGTTCTGGATCTGGCGGCTGAGCGGCGGCTGGGTCATTGCGAGCCGCTCGGCCGCCCGCCCGAAGTGCAACTCCTCGGCGACAGCGATGAAGTATCGAACCTGGTCCAACGTCACTGTCATGCTCTGAAAGTATCAAGCAATTCTAAATCAGTGTTGGACAGGTATCACTCCGCTTCCCTATTTTGTAGTGACGGCGGCCACATCGGCCGCGACGCTGTTACCCGCAACGCATGACTCAGGAGTGAATCCCATGGTGACCCACGCCTCTCGCGGCGCCCGCCTTCGCGTAGGCCTGGTGGCGACCGCCGCCGGCCTTGTCCTTACCGCCTGCAGCGGTGGTGTCCAGACCAGCACCGGTGGGGGTGGCGGCGACAGCTGGCCGTCCGGCGCGGTCGAGATGTATGTCGGTGCCTCCGCCGGCGGGTCCAGCGACCTGATCAGCCGCGCCGTGTCCAAGGGCCTCAGCGACGATCTCGGAGGGACGTTCCCGGTGATCAACCGGGAGGGCGCCAACGGCGCTCTCGCGGCGGCCGAGGTCGCCAAGGCCGAACCGAACGGCTCGGTGATCGCGATCCAGAACGCCTCGCTGTTCACCATCACCCCGCTGGCTGTGAGCCCCGATGAGGTCACCAAGATCGACGACTTCGACATCGTGCAGGGTGTGTCGCGCGACGACTACGTGCTGGTCACCAGCCCCGAGAGCGGCTTCAAGACGCTCGACGACGTCAAGGCCGCCAACAGGACCATTCGGTACGGCACCACCGGCGTGGGCACCGGCGCGCAGCTGTCGGCGGCGTTGTTGTTCAAGACCAGCGCGGTGGAATCGCAGGCGGTGCCGTTCGACGGGGGCGCCCCGGCCCTGGCTGCGGTGTTGGGCAACCAGGTCGACATGGCCTCCATTCAGGTCGGCGAGGCAATCGAGAACATCCAGTCGGGGAAGCTGGTGCCGGTGGCCGTCTTCGGTCCCGAGCGCATTGAGTATCTGCCCGACGTCGCGACCGCGAAAGAGCAGGGTGTGGATGTCGAGGTGACCCAGTACCGGTTCATGACGGTGCCGAAGGGCACCCCAGAGGACATCCAGACCAAGATCGCCGACGCGATGAAGGCGACCTTTGCGACCGAGGGCTATAAGGCGTTCAACAAGCAGAACAGCCTGACCCCGATGGAGCTGTCCGGCGACGAGGTGCTCGCCCAGCTGCAAGCGGACCAGAAGCGCTACGCCGACCTGGTCAAGCAGTACGGCATCAGCCTCGGCCAGGACTGACACCTCGGACGGGACGAAGGAGCGACGATGAACGAAACGCGCGCCCCACAGGACCCGCCCGAACTTCGCGCGGCTGCAGCGTCGGCTGCGCGTGCAGCGCCCCTCAAGAACCTTGTTGTCCGCCGTCCCCGCCAGCTTCTGCGTTTATCTGGACAGTTCAACGACAGATTGAACCGGGTCGGCGGGGAAAGCCATTTTCTGACGCTCACTGCTGAAGGCTGTTGATGGCCACTAATGGCTCCGCTGTGAGAAACCGTCGGGGCCTGCGGTACGGCGTCTCCTTGCGAAGGTGTGCCCGCTGTTTCAGTAAGGAACCCTCTGTGATGTATAGACGGTGGACAGCGAACCAATAGATCGCTGGCCACCTATGGGAATCCGATTTTCCCTTCCGCTAGGTCGGCGCAGGATGCCGCCGTGGCACACGAGATCTCGCGTACGGAGATTCGTATATGAGCCTTGCAGGTATTGCTGGTGTTGGATGTGTTCGGAGAATCTCGAGAAAGATCAGTTTGTCGTCGGTTCCGGCGAGGCTGACGTCGAGTCGTCCCTCTCTAGAGGGGCCGTTCGCCAATTAATCCAGGTGGAGCGCCGGCAGTAGGCGGTTGATAACGGGGTTCTCGTTGTTGACGCGCCAGACAAGGTCGAGCTCGACCTGCGCTGGCCGGGCCAAGGTCAACGGGCGGCACACGACGTTGTCGAAGTGCATTTTGCTTGCTGACTCCGGGACGACGGCGACTCCCCACGCGAAGTGGACCAGCGACAGGATGGTGTGGATCTGGGTCAGATGTTGCACCACGACCGGGGCGACCGAGGCTTCGTGAAACACCGAGGACAGCAGTTCGAAGAAGTAGTGCGAGTCGATCGGGCTGTACATGACGAGGTCGACGCCGTGCAGGTCGGTGACGTGGACCGGTCGGTCGAGGCCAGCGAGGGGATGATTCTTCGGCAGTGCCGCGACGAGCGGCTCGCGAATCAGTGGGCGCGAGACGAGATCCGGCCTGGTCACCGGAGGGCGAACCATGCCGATGTCGAGCGAACCGTCGTCGGTCAGGGCTTCCACCTGAGCGCGGCTGACCATCTCGCGCAGGTCGAGTTCGACGTCGGGGATGACCGTTCGTGCTGTGGTGACCAGAGCGGCGAGTCCGGAGAGCACGCTGCCGCCGGTGAACCCGACCCGGCACACTCCTGATTGCCCGGTTGCGGTCTTGTGCACCGACAGGGCCGCGCGTTCGGATTGCTGCAGCAGGCGACGCGCGTCGGCGAGGAACGCCTTACCGGCCGGCGTCAACTTGATCGCACGGCTCGACCGGTCGAATAGCTGGACGTTGAGATCTTTCTCCAGCAACTGAATCTGTCGACTCAGCGGCGGTTGCGTCATGCTCAAACGTTCGGCGGCCCGTCCGTAGTGAAGCTCTTCGGCCACCGCAACGAACTGGTTGAGCTGCACCAACGAAAACATCCAATACCTTTCGCATATCAAACGATCCGAAACAGGTGTTGGACTTGAATCCTACCGAGTACTTATCGTGTGACCCAGCACACAAAGATTTCCGCGACCAATTCGAACCCGGAGGACGCGAACGCGCCATGACTACACGGTCACCCCAGGACGTCGCCGAGCAGCTTGGTTCGGGTCTGCTGTCCTTTCCGATCACCCACCTACGGGAGGACTACTCGTTCGACGAGGCGGCTTACCGCGAGAACATCGGTTGGCTGGGGCAGTTCGATGCGGCCGGACTGTTCGCTGCGGGCGGCACCGGCGAGTTCTTCTCGCTGAGCCCCGCCGAGGTCGAGCAGGTGGTGAGCGCTGCGGTGCAGGAAGCCCCCGACGGTGTCCCGGTGATCGCCCCGGCCGGCTACGGCACTTCCACTGCCGTCGAGATGGCGCAGTCCGCCGAACGCGTCGGTGCGCATGGCATCTTGCTGCTGCCCCCGTATCTGACCGAGTGCAGCCAGGACGGGCTGGTTGGGCACGTCAAGGCGGTCTGTGCCGCCACGAAGTTGGGTGTGACCATCTACAGTCGCGCCAACGCGGTCTACACCCAAGCCGCGGTCGCCGAACTCGTCGGAAGCTGCCCGAACCTGGTCGGTTTCAAGGACGGGGTCGGTGATATCGAACAGATGACGCGGATCTACGCGGCCATCGGTGATCGCCTGACCTACATAGGCGGGTTGCCCACCGCGGAGATGTTCGCCCTGCCTTACCTGGCATTGGGCGTCACCACCTACTCGTCGGCGATCTACAACTTCCTCCCCGAGTTCGCCCTCGCGTTCTATGCCGCCCTGCGCCGCGGCGACAATAAATTCGTTATCGACGCGCTCAACCAGTTCGTAATCCCCTATTGCGACCTGCGCAACCGAAAGCAGGGTTACGCGGTCAGCATCATCAAGGGCGGCATGAAGGTCATCGGCCGCGACGCCGGCCCGGTGCGTTCGCCCTTGACCGATCTCAATGACGCCGAGCTGGCCGAGCTGGCCGAGCTCGTGAAGAAGGTGCGCTGAAATGACCCTCGTGCCGACCCCCGAACTCCTCGGCACCAGCCTGCTCGGCAACACCGACCTCGATGGCAGCGGCGCCGCGTTCCAGGCGACCGACCCGGCCACCGGGGCGGCCTTGGAACCTGTCTACCACAACGCGACCGCCGCGGACGTGGACCGGGCCGCAGCACTGGCGTGGGACGCGTTCGAACCCTACCGGCACACTTCCCTCGAGCAGCGGGGCGCCTTCCTCGACTCGATCGCCGACGAGATCGAAGCGCTCGGCCCGACATTGACCGAACGGGTGCACGCCGAAACCGGGATCCCGCTGGTTCGCGTTCAAGGCGAAACCGCCCGCACCACAGGGCAACTGCGGATGTTCGCCGCCGTAGTTCGGGACGGCGCCTGGACACACGCCCGACTCGACGCCGCCGACCCCGACCGGACACCGCTACCGAAACCGGACCTGCGTCAACGTGAGGTGCCGCTGGGCCCGGTCGTAGTGTTCGCGGCCAGCAATTTCCCGCTGGCATTCTCCGTCGCCGGCGGCGATACCGCCTCCGCGCTGGCCGCCGGCGCCCCGGTGATCGTCAAGGCGCACTCGGCGCACCCGGGAACCTCCGAACTGGTCGGCCGCGCGGTCCGCACAGCGGTGCAAAAGCACGAGCTGCCCGAGGGAACATTCTCGCTGCTCTTCGGATCCGGCCGAGAAGTCGGCATCGCCCTGGTCACCGATCCGCGGATCCGTGCGGTCGGCTTCACCGGGTCACGCGAAGGCGGTCTGGCGCTGGTCGCGGCCGCGGCGGCCCGACCCGTTCCCATCCCGGTCTACGCCGAGATGTCCAGCATTAACCCAGTGTTCGTCCTTCCCGGTGCGCTTGCCGAGCGCGGCGCCGAGCTCGGCGGCGCCTACATCGCATCGGTGAACACCGGCGTCGGTCAGCTGTGTACCAGCCCGGGCCTGGTGTTCCTCGTCGACGGCCCCGGTGCAGATGACTTCGTCGACGCCGCCTCGGATGCGGTCAGCAGCTCACCCGCCGCGCCGATGCTCTCCGCCGGCCTCGCGGCAGCCTTCGCCGAGGGCGCCGGCCGACTGGTGGAAAACCGTAACGTCACCGTGGCCGCGCGCGGTATCGACGACAATTCGGTTGCCTGCAAGGGCGTCCCGGGGCTGTTCGTCACCACCGCCGAGCAGTTCCTGTCCGATCACGACATCCAGGACGAGGTTTTCGGCCCGGCCTCGGTCATCGTGCGCGTCGCCAACGTCGAGCAGCTCGGGGCGATCCTGGACCGTCTCGAGGGTCAGCTCACCGCAACGATTCATGCCACGCAGGCCGACTACGCCGACGCCGGCCCGCTGCTTGAGCGGCTCGAACTGTTAGCGGGCCGGGTGCTGTTCAACGGCTGGCCTACCGGCGTCGAGGTTGGGCACGCTGTCATCCACGGCGGACCGTTCCCCGCCACCTCGGCCCCGTCCACGACCTCGGTCGGCAGCCGCGCGATCGAACGTTTCCTTCGACCGGTCGCCTATCAAAACGTCCCGCAACAACTACTGCCGCCCGAACTGCGCACCGACAACCCACTGGACATCTGGCGACGACTCGACGGCACAGTCCAGCCGCCCTGATCGACCCACCCGCGGGCACATCCGCTTTCCGCCCGGGCTTCGACTGCCATGCACTGACGGTATTGGACGATGCTGAATGAATGTTGGACAGGTATCAATACCAGCCTCTACCTTAAGGTGTTGGCCGCCACACCGGCTGCCGGTGGAGCTCCGAATCACACGACACACAGGAGTGTTCCATATGCCCCCCGCCACACTTTCCCGTACCCGCTTCCGCCTAGGCCTGGTGGCGACCGCCGCCGCCGCCTTGTCCTTACCGCCTGCAGCGGTGGTGTCCAGACCAGCACCGGTGGGGGTGGCGGCGACAGCTGGCCGTCCGGCGCGGTCGAGATGTATGTCGGTGCCTCCGCCGGCGGGTCCAGCGACCTGATCAGCCGCGCCGTGTCCAAGGGCCTCAGCGACGATCTCGGAGGGACGTTCCCGGTGATCAACCGGGAGGGCGCCAACGGCGCTCTCGCGGCGGCCGAGGTTGCCAAGGCCGAACCGAACGGCTCGGTGATCGCGATCCAGAACGCCTCGCTGTTCACCATCACCCCGCTGGCTGTGAGCCCCGATGAGGTCACCAAGATCGACGACTTCGACATCGTGCAGGGCGTGTCGCGCGACGACTACGTGCTGGTCACCAGCCCCGAGAGCGGCTTCAAGACGCTCGACGACGTCAAGGCCGCCAACAGGACCATTCGGTACGGCACCACCGGCGTGGGCACCGGCGCGCAGCTGTCGGCGGCGTTGTTGTTCAAGACCAGCGCGGTGGAATCCCAGGCGGTGCCGTTCGACGGGGGCGCCCCGGCGCTGGCCGCGGTGTTGGGCAACCAGGTCGACATGGCCTCCATTCAGGTCGGCGAGGCAATCGAGAACATCCAGTCGGGGAAGCTGGTGCCGGTGGCCGTCTTCGGTCCCGAGCGCATTGAGTACCTGCCCGACGTCGCGACCGCGAAAGAGCAGGGTGTGGATGTCGAGGTGACCCAGTACCGGTTCATGACGGTGCCGAAGGGCACCCCGGAGGACATCCAGACCAAGATCGCCGACGCGATGAAGGCGACCTTTGCGACCGAGGACTATAAGGCGTTCAACAAGCAGAACAGCCTGACCCCGATGGAGGTGCCCGGCGACGAGGTGCTCGCCCAGCTGCAAGCGGACCAGAAGCGCTACGCCGACCTGGTCAAGCAGTACGGCATCAGCCTCGGCCAGGACTGAAACCGACCTCGCGCGGGACTGAAGGAGCCGACGATGAACGAAACGCGCGACCAGGATGCCGGTGGGACGAAACAGCCGCCGATGAACGAGGCGCACGATGAGCATCCGCACCCGCATACGCGGGACATCCTGGCACGAGATCGAGGCCGAGTTCGCCCACGAGCTGGAGGAGGAACGCCCGCCCGCGGGCGGGCCCGCCTATCAGATGGTGGGTGCCCTGGTCGCGCTCGCCATCGGTGTCGGCGGGGCGGTACTCGCCTACGGCTACGGCCTGGGCTCCCTTCGGGAGCCCGGCCCGGGCCTGTGGCCGTTCGTCCTCTGTGTGGTGATCACCGCACTATCGCTGATCCTGCTGGTGACCGGCCGTCGACTCACCGACAGCGAGGCGTTCACCCGCAGCAGTACGCTGCCCCTGATCGGCCTGATCACCTTCATCGCCTTCGGCCTGCTGATGCCGGTGATCGGTTTCGAGATTCCCGCGCTGGCGCTGGGCGTGATCTGGTTGCGTTTCCTCGGACATGAGAGCTGGCGCAGCACGATCGTGATCAGCGTGCTGACCACGGCGGTCTTTTACTTCCTGTTCCTTTACGCGCTGGGGATCCCGCTGCCCCACCTCTTGGCATTCTGAGGCCTCCATGAACATCACCGCATTCCTAGAGGGTTTCGCCGTCGTCGTCGAGCCCCACAATCTGCTCTACTGCCTCGTCGGCGTGCTGATCGGCATGGTCATCGGCGTACTACCCGGGCTCGGCCCGGCAGCCACCATCGCGATCCTGCTGCCGATCACCTACGGCATCGACCCGGTATCAGCGATCATCATGCTCGCCGGCATCTACTACGGCGCCCAGTACGGCGGCACCATCACCTCGGTGCTGCTGCGCCTGCCCGGGGAGGCCTCCTCGGTGGTCACCGTCTTCGACGGGTTCGCCCTGGCCAAACAGGGCAAAGCGGGAACGGCCCTGGGTATCGCGGCGATCGGCTCGTTTGTGGGCGCGACCATCTCGATCATCGGGCTCACGTTGCTGGCCCCCGTCGTCGCCAGCGTCGCTTTGGACTTCGGTCCACCGGAGTACGCCGCCCTGGCGCTGCTGGGTGTGCTGCTGGTGGCCACCATCGGCAGCGGAAACAAGCTCAAGGCCATGATCGCCGGAGCCATCGGTCTGCTGTTGGCCACCGTGGGCCGCGACAACTTCAGCGGCGCCTCCCGGTTCACCTTCGACAGCCTGCAGCTCGCCGACGGCATCGACTTCGTCGTCGTGGCGATGGGCCTGTTTGGTGTCGGGGAGATCCTCTACAACCTCGAGGAGCGGCACGGCAAGCCGCACGTGCCGGCCAAGGTCGGCAACGTATGGCCGTCCCGCAAAGACCTGCGCCAGTCCTCGGGAGCCATCGGCCGCGGCTCGGTGATCGGCTTTCTGCTCGGCGTGCTGCCCGGTGGCGGCGCGGTGCTGTCCTCCATCGTGGCCTACGCCGTGGAAAAGCGCCGCTCCAAGACGCCGGAGCGGTTCGGCCGCGGGGCAGTGGAGGGCGTGGCGGCCCCCGAGACGGCCAACAACGCCGCGGCCACGTCGTCATTCATCCCGCTGCTCACCATCGGCCTGCCCGCCAACGCGACGCTGGCGATGCTGTTCGGCGCCCTGCTGATCCTCGGCGTCACACCCGGCCCACAACTGATCGAAGAACACCCCGACATCTTCTGGGGCGTCATCAACTCGATGTACATCGGCAACCTACTGCTGCTGATCCTGTCCATCCCGCTGGTCGGCATCTTCGTCCGAATCCTTCGCATCCGCCCCGCGATCCTGGCACCGATCACCGCACTGATCACCCTGCTGGGCGTCTACACGATCAACAACTCCACCTTCGACATCTTCATGATGATCGCCTTCGGCATCATCGGATACCTGATGAAAAAGGCCGGCTTCGACCCCGGCCCCCTGGTGCTGGCCTTCGTCCTGGGCAGCATCATCGAGGCGAGCACCCGCCGGTCGCTGCTGATCTTCGACGGCGACCCGACGGGCTTCCTCACCCGGCCGATCTCGGGCACCATCCTGGCGATCTTCGTGCTGCTGTTGGCGGTGCCCGCGATTCGCGCCCTACTCAACCTCCGCAAAAACCGCACCACGCAACCCACCGAAACCACTGAAAAAGCAGAAACCCGCTAACCCGCTACCCGCAACGCCCGCTGACGATCCGAATCCCCTTACTTCCGTTCATAAATCACCTCAGGAGTTCTCATGTCTGTCAAAACCTCGCCCGACCCGCCCAGAAGCGCGCTGGCCGCGCCCGACGCGGCGCTGAAGGCCCTTGCCGCTGGCGAAGCGACGTTGGACGGGATCGAGTCGGTCAAGCTCTCATCGATCACGCTGCCGTTGAAGAACCCGATCAGCGATGCCAAGGTGCTCACCGGCCGGCAGAAGGCGATGACCGAGGTCGCCTTCCTGTTCGCCGAGATCCGCACCGAACAGGGCCACGAGGGCATCGGGTTCAGCTATTCGAAGCGTGCAGGCGGCCCGGCTCAGTTCGCCCACGCCAAGGAGATCGCGCCGGTGCTCATCGGCGAGGATCCCAACGACATCGCCAAGATCTGGACCAAGCTGGTGTGGGCCGGGGCGTCGGTGGGCCGCAGCGGCGTCTCCACCCAGGCGATCGCGGCTATCGACATCGCGTTGTGGGACCTCAAAGCCAAGCGTGCGAACCTACCGATGGCGAAATTGCTTGGTTCGCACCGCGACTCGGTCCAGTGCTACAACACCTCCGGTGGCTTCCTGCATACCCCTATCGAGGAGGTGCTGGAGAACGCCTCCGCGTCGTTGGCCAGCGGCATCGGCGGGATCAAGATCAAGGTCGGGCAGCCGGACTGGAAGACCGACATCGCGCGGCTGGAGAAGGTCCGTGAGCACCTCGGTGACGACGTGCCGCTGATGGTGGACGCCAACCAGCAGTGGGACCGCCCCACCGCGATGCGACTCGGCCGTATCTTCGAGCAGTTCAACCTGGTGTGGATCGAGGAACCGCTGGACGCCTATGACGCCGAGGGCCACGCGCACCTCGCCCGCAGCCTCGACACCGCCATCGCCACCGGGGAAATGCTGGCCAGCGTGGGCGAGCACCTGCGGTTGATCGAGGTCGACGCGGTCGACATCATCCAGCCCGACGCCCCGCGCATCGGTGGCTTCACCCAGTTCCTTCGGCTGGCCCCGATCGCGGAGCAGAAGAATCTGCAGCTTGCCCCGCACTTCGCGATGGAGATCCACCTGCATCTCGCGGCGACATACCCTCACGGGGCGTGGGTGGAGCACTTCGACTGGCTCGACCCGCTTTTCAACGAACACCTCGAGATCCGCGACGGACGCATGCACCTGTCCGCGCGGCCCGGTCTCGGATTCACCCTCAGCGAGCAGGCACACGACTGGACCGTGGCCAAGGCCGAATTCGGTCGCTGACCGAGCGTTTTCAGCGTCCGGCGCGGCCGTCCTTGCAACGCATACTAATTCGCCAAACCTTTATCGAGGAGCAAACGTGGCCGCTGAAACCGAACGCCCACCGTTGCCGCTTCCGCCCCGTGCGGTGGTTGCCGTGCTGCGAGCGCCGACCGCCAAGCACTTCGTCGCCGCGTGCGAGGTGCTTCGGGACGCCGGCATCACCTGCTTTGAATTCACCCTCACCACCGAGGGCGCGCTGGAGGCGCTTGCCGAGACTCGCGCGGCGATTCCGGATGCGGTTGTCGGACTGGGCACAGTCCGGACCGCGCAACATCTCGAGGCGGCCGCCGAGGTCGGCGCGGCATTCGCGGTCAGCCAGGTCTTCTTCCCGGAGTTGGTCGCCGCCGCAAACGCGCACCAGATCCCTTATGTGCCGGGCACGCTGACACCCACCGAGGTGGTATCGGCGTGGAACACCGGTGTGCCCGCGGTCAAGGTGTCACCGATCGGGCCCGTCGGTGGTGTCACTTATCTCACGGAGCTGCTCACGCCGATGCCGGATGTCGCGATCATGCCCACGGGCGGGGTGACACTCGAAGCGGCGCGCGACTACCTCGATGCCGGAGCGGTTGCTGTCGGAGTGAGCGGCGCACTATTCGAGGACGCCCTGCTCGGCGGTGATCTCGACGCGCTGAAACATCGTGCCCAGCAACTAGTTTCGTCTGTGTAACGGTTGCGGACCAGCGAACATCAGAGCTGAAAAGGAAGGACGATTCATGAAGATCGGATTCATCGGCTTGGGAATCATGGGTAAGCCCATGGCCAAGAACCTGCTGGCCGCAGGCCACCAGCTAGTGGTCAGCTCACACAACGAGGCGACGGCCGCCGAACTGGCCGCCGTGGGAGCGGCCGTCACCGACACCCCGAAGCAGATCGCCGAACAGGCGGACTTGGTCATTACCATGCTGCCCAACTCGCCTGAGGTGAGGACCGTCGCGCTCGGTCCCGACGGCATCATCGAAGGTGCGCACACCGGCCTGATCTTCGTCGACATGAGCTCCATTGCGCCCCTTGCGGCCAGGGACATCTCCGATGCGCTTGCCGGCAAAGGCATTGCCATGCTCGATGCACCGGTCAGCGGCGGCGAACCCAAAGCCATCGACGGCACACTGTCGGTCATGGTCGGTGGGGACGAGGCGGTTTTCGATAACGTCAAGGATGTGCTCGGCGCGATGGCCGCCTCGGTGGTGTACGTCGGCGAAATCGGCGCAGGCAACATCGCGAAACTGGCCAATCAGGTCGTCGTCGCCCTCAACATCGCCGCGGTTTCTGAGGCACTGGTGCTTGCCCAGAAGGCCGGAGTGTCCCCCGACGCCGTATTCGCGGCGATCCGCGGCGGACTGGCGGGCAGCACCGTGCTGGAAGCCAAAGCGCCAATGATGATGGACCACAACTTCAAACCGGGATTCCGGATCAAACTGCACGTGAAGGATCTTGTGAATGCGCTTGATACCTCTCATGGTGTTGGAGCGTCGCTGCCGTTGACCGCCTCCGTACTGGAGATGCTCACTGCCCTCGACACCGCCGGACACGGCGGTGATGACCACAGCGGTTTAGTCCAGTTCTACGAGACACTGGCCCAGACCTCGGTCGAAACGAGCCGCGCACGACGGATCCCCATGACCGATCACCTCGATCAGAGAGGCTCAGAGCATGAACACGCCAGGATTGCCAAGTGCAGCGTGTATCCGGTCGCCGGCCACGACTCCATGGAGCTGAACCTCAGTGGTGCGCATGCCCCCTATTTCACGCGAAACATCCTGGTGCTCGAGGACACTCAGGGAAACATCGGTGTCGGCGAGGTGCCCGGCGGGGAAAAGATCAGCAACACACTGCAGGAGTGCGCACCGATCCTGACGGGGGCGAGCATCGCGGACTACCGCGGCATCCTCAATCAGATCCGCGCCACCTTCGCTGACCGCGACGCCGGCGGCCGCGGCCTACAGACGTTCGACCTGCGCACCACCATTCACGTGGTCACCGCGGTCGAGTCGGCGTGCCTGGACCTGCTGGGCCAGTCTCTCGAACTTCCGGTTGCCGCATTGCTCGGGAGCGACGGCCAGCAGCGCGATTCGGTGAAGATGCTCGGCTATTTGTTCTATGTCGGCGACCGCAAGAAAACCGATCTCGACTACCTGAGCGACGAGACGTCGGAAAACTCCTGGTACCGGCTGCGGCACGAAGAGGCACTCACGCCGAAAGCGATCGTCGCACTCGCGGAAGCCGCGCAGGAGCGGTACGGCTTCAAAGACTTCAAACTCAAGGGCGGCGTGCTGGAAGGTTCGGAAGAGGTCAAGGCCGTCACC
The DNA here is from genome assembly GCA_963848855.1 of uncultured Actinomycetota bacterium. Taxonomy (GTDB): domain Bacteria; phylum Actinomycetota; class Actinomycetes; order Mycobacteriales; family Mycobacteriaceae; genus Mycobacterium. Next base: position 281,160 of record CAWKFL010000012.1, on the reverse strand, counting down.
GCGTTGAAAGAACGCTTCCCTGACGCCCGCATCACGCTTGACCCCAACGGCGCCTGGTCTTTAAGAGAGGCTGTCGCATTATGCAAGGATCTGCATCACATCCTCACCTACGCCGAAGATCCCGTGCGGTGCCGAAGAAGGATTCTCCGGCCGGGAGATCATGGCCGAGTTCCGTAAGGCCACCGGCCTGCCGACGGCAACCAATATGGTCGCCACCGATTGGCGCCAACTCACCCACTCCCTGGCGCTGCACAGCGTCGACATCCCGCTTGCCGACCCACATTTCTGGACGATGCAGGGCTCGGTCCGGGTTGCCCAGATCTGCAAGGACTTCCACCTGACTTGGGGCTCACATTCCAACAACCACTTCGACATCTCCCTCGCAATGTTCACCCATGTCGGGGCCGCGGCGCCGGGCGCGTACACCGCCCTTGACACGCACTGGATCTGGCAGGAAGGGATCGACCGCCTCACCAAGGAGCCCTTGAAGATCGAGGGCGGCGAAGTCAGGGTTCCGGACAAGGCCGGGCTGGGAATCGAGCTCGATTTCGACCGGATCGAGGCGGCGCATCAGCTGTACTTGGAGAAAGGTCTCGGCGGGCGCGACGACGCCATCGGCATGCAATACCTCATCCCGGGTTGGCAATTCGACAACAAGAAGCCGGCGCTCGTCCGCTAACCGATGCTCAACCGCCGACCTCGAGCCTGCGGCGGGTGTTGCCGAGGTGGACGCGCATCGCCGCCCTGGCAGTGTCGGGGTCACCGGCGATGACGGCGGACGCGATGTTGTCGTGCTCCCGTCGGACTCGGTCGACGTGACCGACGTCGGTGAGCGAGTAGGCGTCGCCGAGCCGAGTCCGCGGAAGCATGATCATCATCGGTCCGAGTGAGTCGAGCAGGTCGGTGTAGAAGCGGTTGTCGCTGACGGCCGCCACGGCGCGGTGAAAGAGAAAGTCGGCTTCCACCTGATCCTCCGGTGCGGCGTCGACGAAGGCGTCGAGGGCCGCCTGGATCTTCTCGATACCGGCCGCGGTCACCCGCGCGGCCGCCAGCGCGGCTGCCTCACTCTCGATCCCGAGCCGGAAGTCGATCATGTCCAGAACGTCGTGATGGGTGCGAATGGCCGCGGACTCGACGGTGAACGACGTCGGCTCTGGCATTGCGAGCACATATGAGCCACGGCCTTGGAATGTTTCGACAAGCCCCTCGGCCCGCAGCCGGGTCACTGCCTCGCGGACCACTGTCCGGGACACGCCGTACTCGTCGATCAACTCGGCCTCGGAAGGCAGTTTGTGGCCGGGCGGCAGAACGCCCGCGAGGATCTTGTCCTTCAGGCCCGCGACGACGCGCTGCGCCAGAGTCGTAGTCATCTGTGCAGTCTGCTCATGGCGTACCGAAGCTGGCGGTCTCCTTGGTAAGCGTCCGCGTCCGGTCGCTGAGCGTGAAGCCGAGGCCGGGCCGCTCGGGCAGCCACATCCGGCCGTCGCGAATCTCGATGCGCTCGTTGAAGAGTGGGTTGAGCCACTCGAAATGCTCGACCCACGGCTCGGTCGGGTAGGCCGCGGCCAGATGCAGATGGATCTCCATCGCATAGTGCGGCGCGAGTGCCAGCCCGGCGTGCGCGGCCAGCGTGGCGAACCGCAGGAACGGAGTGATCCCGCCGATGCGCGGTGCGTCGGGCTGAACGATTCCGCGATAGCCCGCGTCGAGCAGCGCCATGTGTTCCGGCACCGACGTCAGCATCTCGCCCGTCGCGATCGGGGTGTCGAACGTGTGGCTGAGATCGGCGTGGCCGACGGCATCCCACGCGTCGAGGGGCTCTTCGATCCACACCAGATCGAAGGCTTCCAGCTCGCGGCACATCCGTCGGGCGCGGGCGCGGTCCCACTGCTGGTTTGCGTCGACCATGAACGGGGTGTCACCGAGGTGTTCGCGGATGGCGGCGACCCGCTCGAGGTCGGTCTTCCAATCCGGCTGGCCCACTTTGATTTTGATGCCGCCGATGCCGGCTTCGAGAGACGCGGTGGCCTTCTCCTTTATCTCGTCGACCGAGGCCTGCAGGAATCCGCCGGAGGTGTTGTAGACGCGGCAGGAGTCGCGATGGGCGCCAAGGAGTTTCGCCAGCGGAAGGCCCGCGCGGCGCGCCTTGAGGTCCCACAGCGCGACGTCGAGCGCCGCGATCGCCTGACTGGCGACACCCGAGCGGCCGACGGACGCGCCCGCCCAGAGCAGGGACTGGTAGATCCGATCGATATCCGACGGATCCTGACCGAGAGCGACCTCCGCGATCTCCTCGAGGTGCGCGTACTGCGCCCGCCCGCCCGCGCGCTTCGAGTAGGAGAACCCCATGCCCTCGAAGCCCTGTTCGGTGATGACCTCGACGAACAACAGGACGGTCTCGGTGAGCGGCTTCTGCCTGCCTGTGAGCACCTTCGCATCGCTGACAGGAGTCTCGAGCGGCAGGACGACGTGGGACAGCGTGAGCTGGCGAATTCGGTCGGACATGAGAGAAGTATAACAAGTAGTCAACTCATCATACAAGTGGCTCTCATGTTTGACTCCCCCACGCGACGGGAAGCCGGGCGCGGATATGTCCTCAACACTTTCGACAGTCACCGACTGGCTCCTCACCAATGGCCTGCACATCGTGTTGGTCATCCTGTTCACGGTCATCACGACGCGACTCATCCGCTGGATAGCCAACCGCATCAGCAGGCGTCTCGACCGGGGTGACGGCGACGCGACGTTGCGGCCGGAAAGCGTGAAGCACCGCAAGGCCGTCGCGTCGGTCATCTCATCGGTGGCGATCGCGATGCTCTACGTGGTGGTGGCGGTCGACATCGCCAACCAGCTCGGCCTGCCACTCGGATCACTGGTGGCGCCTGCCGCGGTGCTCGGCGCCGCGCTCGGCTTCGGTGCGCAACGCATCGTCCAGGACTTGTTCAGCGGGTTCTTCCTCATCACCGAGAAGCAGTACGGGTTCGGCGATCTGGTCGAGCTCACGGTCAGCACAGGAACCGCCCGCGGAACCGTCGAGGACGTCACGTTGCGCGTCACCAAGCTCCGTACCAGTGACGGCGAGGTCGTCACGGTGCCCGATGGGCAGATCGTCAAGTCGCTCAACCAGTCGAAGGACTGGGCGCGTGCTGTCGTCGACATCCCGGTGCCCACGTCGGCTGATATCAACGAGGTCAACGATGTGCTGCGCGACGTCGCGATGACCGCGATGGAGGACGACGGACTGCCGGATCTGCTGCTCGACGAGCCGCAGCTGATGGGCGTTGAGCGCATCGAGAAGGACACGGTCAACATGCGGATGGTGGCACGCACGCTGCCGGGCAAGCAGTTCGAGGTGGGCCGACGGTTGCGTTCGATGGTCGTGTCGCGGTTGCGCCGGGCAGGCGTAGCGGCGCCCGACGGTAAGACGCCCGATGTCGCGAGCGTCGGTGCTAATCCAGAAGGATGATCTGGCGGACGGCCTCGCCGTCGGCCAGCCGGTCCATGCCGCTGTTGATCGCGTCCAGCGGGATCGTCGCCGACACCAGCGCCTCCACCGGCAGACGCCCGGCTCGCCACAGGTCGACAAAGCGGGGGATGTCGTTCGAAGGCACCGACGATCCCAGGTAGCTGCCGACAAGCGAGCGGCCTTCGGCGACAAACTCCAACGGCGACACCGTGATTCGCGCGTTGGGGCTGGGCAGCCCCACGCTGACCGTGCGGCCCCCTGGTGCGGTGAGGCCGACCGCTGTCTCGAGAGCGTGTGGATGACCGACGGCTTCGATGACGACAGCGGCCTTCAGCCCTCGCTGACTCGCCTCGGTAGGTGTGCAGACCTCGTGCACACCCATCACGCGAGCGCGGTCGAGCTTGTCGGCCACCCAGTCGACGGCGATGACATGAATGCCGGTGTGTGCCAATGCCGTCAGCGCCGCAGCCATGCCGACACCGCCCAGCCCGACGACGATCACGGTCTGGCCGGGCTTGGGTCGTCCTGCGTTGATCACGGCGCCGCCGCCGGCGAGCACCGCGCACCCGAGCAACGATGCGACGACGGGCGGCACGTCTGAAGGGACCGGAACGACGGAGTGCCGGTCGACCACTGCGTGCGTTGCGAAGGCGGAGACGCCGACGTGATGGTTGATCGGCTGACCGTCGCGGTAGAGCCTGCGTCCACCTGCGAGCAGGGTGCCTGCCGCGTTGGCGGCACTGCCGGGCTCACACGGGGCGCGGCCGTTGGTCGCGCAGGCCGCGCACCGGCCGCACCGTGGCAGAAATGTCATGACGACGCGCTGGCCGACGGGTATATCGGCGACGGCGGAGCCGGCCCGCTCAACGATGCCCGCGGCTTCGTGGCCGAGCAGTATCGGCACGGGCCGCACGCGATTGCCGTCGACGACAGACAGATCGGAGTGACACAGCCCGGCGGCCTCGATGCGGACCAGGAGTTCGGTGTCGCCGGGCGGCGCCAGTTCGACGTTGTCGATGGTGATCGGTTTGGATTGGGCGAACGGCTGGGGGAGGCCGATCTGTTCGAGCACGGCGCCGCGGATTCTCATGACCAACTGCTCGCCGTCACTGGAAGACTTCTGCCATGACCAGCAGCGAGCAAGAGGTGAGCAGCGGCGACTTTCCTGTGCACTGGCCCGTGCACACGCGCTGGACTGACAACGACATGTTCGGCCACCTCAACAATGCGGTGTACTACCAACTTTTTGACACTGCAATTAACGCGTGGATAAACACCAACTGTTCAATCGACCCGCTGGCCGTGCCGTGGCTCGGGGTGGTCGCCGAGTCGGGGTGCCGGTACTTCTCCGAGTTGACGTTCCCTAATCCGCTGGTCGTCGGTCTGGCCGTCGTCCGGCTGGGAAACAGCAGTGTCACCTACCGGCTGGCGCTCTTCGAGGACGACGGTCCCGTCGCTGCTGTCGGGCACTGGGTGCACGTGTACGTCGACAGGGCCAGCCGACGCCCGATGCCGATTCCGGATGCGATCCGGGCGCTGCTGGAGCAGGCGACCGTGGGCTAGTCGATATGCTCGCCCAATGCCGCTCGTGAGCAAGACCGTTGAGGTCGCCGCCTCCGCCGAATCGATCATGGCGATCGTCGCCGATTTCGAGTCGTATCCCCTGTGGAATGAAGAGATCAAAGGCTGCTGGGTGCTTGCCTCCTATGACGACGGCAGGCCGAGCCAGCTGCGCCTCGACGTCGTGGTGCAGGGCCAGGCCGGCACCTTCATCACCGCGGTCTACTACCCGGGCGACAACCAGATCTACACCGTCTTGCAGCAGGGCGATCACTTCGAGAAGCAGGAGCAAAGGTTCTCGGTCGTGCCCATGGGTGAGATAACCCTGCTGACCGTCGACCTCGAGGTCGAGACCAAGCTGCCATTTCCGAAGCCGCTGGTGAAGAAGGTGATCGGCGACACGCTGGAGTACCTCGCGGAGAACCTGAAGACGCGCGCCGAGCAGCTCGCCGCCAGCCAGTAGAGGCAGTCGCGGGTGGCGTGGCCGCCGTTGACTCTGCGTCTCGGGCGTCGTCGACTCGCGCGCTTTTGCGCCGTGAGCGCAGAGTCAACACGGAACCTAACCAAGCCGAGACAGACCAGTCAGCTCCACAGCCCCATCTCGTCGAGCCGCGCGATCAACCGCTCGGCCCCATCAGTGAACTCGCCGCTGTTGAGTCGGACCACGGCCTCGGTGTCGCGCCGTCGCAACGCAGCGATCAACTCGCGATGGCTCGCCACCGCAGTGGCGCCCCACTGCTCATCGGAGGCGTAGATCTGGCCCGGCAGGTAGCGCGCGACGTGCAACAGAAACCAGGCCAACTTGATCCGCCCGGCCACCCTGTTGAATGTCCTGTGGAACGCGAACTCCGCCGCGACGATCTCCTCGGTACCCCCGTGCGCGACGGCCTTCGCGAAACGGTCGTTGAGCCGTTCCAGCTCGTCGATCTCCGTATCGGTGATGCGCTCGGCCGTGGTCGCCGCAAGCTCCCTGGCGATCGTCGCCTGCAGCCAGAAGATGTCCTCGATGTCGCTGCGAGTCAACGGCAGGACCACATGCCCGCGGTGCGGTTCGAGCTGCACCATGCCCTCACCGCGCAGCGTCCGCAGCGCCTCGCGAACCGGCGTGATGCTGACCCCGAGCGCGGCCGCGGTCTCATCCAGCCGAATGAAGGTGCCCGGCCGCAGCGCCCCGGTCATGATGTCGGTCCGTAAACGCGCCGCGACCTCGTCGGACAGCTGCTCCCGCCGCACCGTGCCCTTGGTCCGTGGCCGAGACCTGACGGGTGCGTTCACGCTGTGTTCTCCAGTCGTTCCGGTGCTTCTGACGAGGGGTTGTCCCCGAGCCGCCGAGGCCATAGTGTGACCGGGGCAACCCAATGTTTGATCAAATGTAAAAGCAGCGCAACCCAGGCAGAGGGAGCACTAGCTGTTGACCGAGCCGTCTGTAACGGATCAGCCGCACCTGGCTCGCCGGCAGAACTGGACCAACCAGCTCGCGAGGCACGCGTTGATGCAGCCCGGTGCCACGGCATTGCGGTTCCTCGGCCACACGACCACCTGGGGTGAGCTGGACCAACGGGTGACCGCCCTGGCAGGCGCGCTCGGCCGTCGCGGCGTCGCATTCGGCGACCGGGTGCTGATCCTGATGCTCAACCGCGCCGAGTTCATCGAATCCTTCCTCGCGATCAACAAGCTCGGAGCCATCGCGGTACCGGTCAACTTCCGGATGACCCCGCCCGAAATCGCCTTCCTCGTCGAGGACTGCCAAGCGTGTGTGGTCATCACCGAAGCCGTACTGGCCAACGTGGCGACGGCGGTCCGGAACATCGATCCGACGCTGCGGACCGTCATCGTCGCAGGGGGACCGACCGACGACGCGGTCATCGGTTACGACGACGTACTTGCCGAACCCGGCGCCGAGCCCGATCCGGTGGACATCCCCAACGACAGCCCTGCGCTGATCATGTACACCTCCGGCACCACCGGCAGACCCAAGGGCGCCGTCCTCACCCACAACAACATCGCCGGGCAGGCGATGACCAACCTCTTCACCATCAGCCCCGACATCAACCACGACGTCGGCTTCATCGGGGTGCCGCTGTTCCACATCGCCGGCGTCGGAAACATGATCAGCGGCCTGCTGCTCGGCCTGCCGACGGTGCTCTACCCGCTCGGCGCGTTCGACCCCGGCGCGCTGCTCGATGTGCTGGCCGCCGAGAAGGTGACCGCGATGTTCCTGGTACCCGCGCAGTGGCAGGCGGTGTGCGCAGAACAGCGGGCCAACCCGCGGCAGCTGCAGTTGCGGGTGCTGTCATGGGGCGCGGCCCCGGCGTCGGACTCCCTGCTGCGCGATATGTCCGAGCTGTTCCCCGGCACTCAGATCTATGCGGCATTCGGTCAGACCGAGATGTCGCCGGTGACCTGTAGGTTGTTGGCGCAGGACGCAATTCGCAAACTCGGCTCGGTCGGCAAGGTGATACCGACGGTGGCCGCGCGCGTCGTCGACGAAAACATGAACGACGTTCCCATCGGCCAGGTCGGCGAGATTGTCTACCGCGCACCCACTCTCATGGCGGGGTACTGGAACAACCCGAAGGCCACCGCCGAAGCGTTCGCAGGTGGCTGGTTGCACTCCGGCGACCTCGTCCGTCAGGACGAAGAGGGCTATGTCTGGGTCGTCGATCGCAAGAAAGACATGATCATCTCGGGCGGCGAGAACATCTACTGCGCCGAGGTGGAGAACGTCCTCGCCGGCCATCCCACGATCGTCGAAGTGGCGGTCATCGGGTGCCCCGACGAGAAGTGGGGAGAGTTCCCGGTGGCGGTCGCCGCCGTGCACGGTGAACTTGGCCTCGCCGACCTCGACGAGTTCCTTACCGAACGCCTGGCGCGCTACAAGCATCCGAAGGCATTGGAGATCGTCGACGCGCTCCCCCGCAACCCCGCTGGCAAAGTCCTCAAAACCGAACTGCGTGCGCGATTCGGCGCCAGGAAGTTGATTGACGCTGGCGAAAGTTCTACCCCGCCAACGGTTTCTGCTGCGATGCAAGACAATTAGCGACGGGGGATGGGTTTGCTAACGGTTAAGGGCACAATCCAGCGGATGCGGTGCACGGTAGGTACAGCATCGGGTACAGTCCTGTGGTCCGTCTTACTACCCGCGAGTAGGAAAATGGCGGTCACAGGAGCCGGGTTGGGGCAAGGAGGGGCAGTGCGACAGGGGCTGCCGCTGTTCCACGACAGTCGCGGTTTCGGCGCGGGAGCGCACCGGTGACGGCGACGACCGGCGTGGCCCGTTACGTTCGCGAGCAGATCAGGCCCGGCCTCACGGCAGTCGGCGGCTTCGTGCGTATGTGCGTGCTCACCGGCAAGGCATTGTTCCGGCCCCCGTTCCAGTGGCGCGAATTCATCCTGCAGGGCTGGTTCCTGATGCGGGTGGCATTCCTACCGACGCTTGCCGTTTCGATCCCGCTTACCGTGCTCCTTATCTTTACGTTGAACATCCTGCTGGCCGAGTTCGGCGCGGCCGATGTCTCCGGTGCGGGCGCGGCGATCGGCGCCGTCACCCAGCTGGGCCCGCTTGTCACCGTGCTCGTGGTGGCCGGTGCCGGTTCCACCGCCATCTGCGCCGACCTCGGTGCCCGCACGATCCGAGAAGAGATCGATGCGCTCGAGGTGCTCGGCATCGATCCGATCCATCGACTGGTCGTTCCGCGCGTCCTCGCCTCCACATTCGTTGCGGTTCTGCTGAACGGCGCGGTGATCACCGTCGGCCTTGTCGGTGGCTTCATCTTCGGCGTGTATCTGCAGAATGTCTCCGCAGGTGCATATGTCTCGACGCTGACACTGATCACCGGCCTTCCCGAGGTCGTGATCTCCATCGTCAAGGCCGGAACCTTCGGCCTGATCGCCGGTCTGGTCGGCTGCTACCGCGGTCTGACCGTGGCGGGCGGCGCGAAGGGCGTCGGCACCGCGGTCAACGAGACGCTGGTGCTGTGCGTCATCGCGCTGTTCGCGGTCAACGTGGTGCTGACCACGATCGGTGTCCGCTTCGGAACGGGGAGCTGACGTGTCGACGACGACACAGGTCCTGCGGTCTCGGTTTCCGCGGGCATTTGACCGTGGAAAGGGTTGGGCCACCGCGCCCGGCCGCGGCCTCGACAGCATCGGCCACGTCGCGTGGTTCGTCGTCACCGCGGTCGGCTCGATCGGGCACGCGATGCGCTACTACCGCAAGGAAATGCTCCGCCTGATCGCTGAGATCGGGATGGGCACCGGCGCGATGGCGGTAATCGGCGGAACCGTCGCGATCGTCGGCTTCGTGACGCTGTCCGGTTCGTCGCTAGTCGCGATTCAGGGCTTCGCCTCGCTGGGCAACATCGGCGTCGAGGCGTTCACCGGGTTCTTCGCCGCGTTGATCAACGTGCGGATCGCCGCACCCGTGGTCGCGGGCCAGGCCCTTGCGGCGACCGTCGGCGCAGGCGCCACCGCAGAGCTGGGTGCCATGCGCATCAGCGAGGAGATCGACGCGCTCGAGGTGATGGGCATCAAGTCCATCTCATATCTGGTGTCGACACGGATCGTCGCGGGCTTCATCGTCATCATCCCGCTGTACGCGATGGCGATCATCATGTCGTTCCTGTCCGCGCAGGTGACCACCACCTTCTTCTACGGACAGTCGATCGGCACCTACGAGCACTACTTCCGTACCTTCCTCCGTCCCGACGACGTGTTCTGGTCCTTCGTGCAAGCGATCGTCATCTCGGTGATCGTCATGCTCAACCACTGCTACTACGGCTACTTCGCCAGTGGCGGACCGGTCGGCGTCGGCGAGGCCGTCGGCCGGTCGATGCGCGCATCCTTGGTCGCCATTGTGACCGTCGTCCTGTTTGCCTCGTTGGCGCTCTACGGCGTCGACCCGAACTTCAACCTGACGGTGTAGCGCCATGACTGCACCCATGAACACCAAACGCGAACCACCGTACAAGCTTGCCGGTCTGGTGCTGGCGCTGATCATGATCGCCGCGATCGTGTTGGTGTACATGCAGTTCCGCGGTGACTTCCTGGACCGCGAGAAGCTCACGATGATCTCCGCGCGGGCGGGCCTCTCGATGGACCCGGGTGCGAAGGTCACCTACAACGGCGTCGAGATCGGCAGGGTGGGTCAGGTACAAGCGGTCAACATCGGTGGGGAGCCACGGGCCAAGATCACGCTGGACGTCGATCCCAAGTACTTCAAGTACATCCCGAAGAACGTCGACGCGAACATCAGTGCAACCACGGTGTTCGGCAACAAGTACATCTCCTTCTCGTCGCCGAAAGACCCGTCACCCCAACGCATCACAACCTCCGACGTCATCGATGTCACGTCGGTGACCACCGAGTTCAACACGCTGTTCGAGACGGTGGTGTCGGTGGCTCAACAGGTCGACCCGGTCAAGCTCAACCAGACGCTGGCTGCCACTGCCGAGGCTCTCGACGGCCTCGGCGATCGGTTCGGGCAGTCGATCGTCAACGGCAACGACATCCTCGCCGACATCAATCCACGGTTGCCACAGCTCCGCCGCGACAACCAGCTGTTGGCCGACCTCGGCGACGTGTACGCCAATGCGGCCCCCGAACTCTTCGACGGCCTGGAGAATGCGGTGACGACCGCGCGCACGCTCAACGAGCAGCAGGGCAACATCGATCAGGCGCTGATGGCCGCGGTCGGGTTCGGCAACACCGGCGGCGACATCTTCGAACGCGGCGGCCCGTATCTGGTGCGCGGCGCTGCGGACCTGATCCCGACCTCGGAGCTGCTCGACGAGTACAGCCCAGCGCTGTTCTGCACCCTCCGAAACTTCCACGATGTCGAGCCGAAGGTGGCCGCATCCCTTGGCGGCAACGGCTATTCGTTGCGGACCACGTCGGAGATCATGGGTGCGGGCAACCCGTACGTGTACCCGGACAACCTGCCTCGCGTGAATGCCCGCGGCGGCCCGGAGGGCAGGCCCGGCTGCTGGCAGCCCATCACTCGTGACCTGTGGCCCGCGCCGTACCTCGTGATGGACACCGGTGCATCGATTGCCCCCTACAACCACTTCGAACTCGGCCAGCCGATCCTGATCGAGTACGTGTGGGGACGCCAAGTTGGGGAGAACACGATCAACCCATGAAAATCACTGGTACCGCAGTCAAGCTCGGCATCTTTTCGCTGGTGCTGTTGCTGTTCACCGGGATCATCATCGTGGTGTTCGGTCAGATGCGATTCGACAGCACCACCGGGTATTCGGCGATCTTCTCCAACGCCAGCGGTCTACGCGAGGGCCAGTTCGTCCGGGCCTCAGGTGTTGAGGTCGGGAAGGTCTCCAAGGTCGAATTGATCAACGGCGGTACCCAGGCCAAGGTCGACTTCGACGTCGACCGCTCGCTTGAACTCTTCGACGGGACAACGGCATCGGTCCGGTACCTCAACCTGATCGGCGACCGGTACATGGAACTCAAGCGCGGCGACAGCGACACCAGGCTGGCCGCGGGCGGCACGATCCCGATCGAACGCACCGAGCCCGCACTCGATCTGGATGCGTTGATCGGTGGTTTCCGGCCGGTGTTTCGGGCACTGGATCCCGACAAGGTCAACACCATTGCACAGTCGCTCATCACCATCTTCCAGGGCCAGGGCGGCACCCTCAACGACATCCTGGACCAGACGGCGTCGCTCACTTCCGCGTTGGCCGACCGTGACCAGGCCATCGGCGAGGTGATCCGCAACCTCAACACCGTGCTCGACACGACCGTCAAGCACCAGAAGCAGTTCGACGAAACGGTGCAGGACTTCGAGAAGCTGATCACCGGCCTCAAGCAACGGGAGGACCCGATCGCAAGTTCGGTCGCCGACATCAGCGACGCGGCGGGCACGGTCGCCGATCTGCTTGCCGACAATCGGCCGCTGCTGCAGAGCACCGTCGGCCAGCTCGAGGTTCTCCAGCAGCCGCTGGTCGACCAGAAGGATCAGCTCAACGACATCCTCGTCAGGCTGCCAACCGCGTTCAAGATCATCGGACGCGCGGGCGGCATCTACGGCGACTTCTTCAACTTCTACGCCTGCGACGTCACGCTGAAGCTCAACGGGTTACAGCCCGGCGGACCGGTTCGCACCGTGAAGGTCTGGGGTCAGCCATCGGGTAGGTGCACGCCGAAATGAGGACACTCGAGGGCTCTAACCGCGTCCGAAACGGGGTGATGGGCATCATCCTCCTGGTCATCGTGATCGGCGTGGGCCAGAGCTTCGCCAGCGTGCCGATGCTGTTCGCGACGCCGACTTACTATGCACAGTTCTCCGACACCGGGGGTCTCAACAACGGCGACAAAGTGCGCATCGCGGGTGTGGACGTCGGCCAGGTCCGGTCGATGGAGATCGAGGGCGACAGGGTCAAGATCGGCTACTCGCTGGACGGTACCCAGATCGGTACCGAGAGCCGCGCCGCCATCCGCACCGACACGATCCTGGGCCGCCGCAACATCGAGATCGAGCCGCGTGGTTCGGAAGCGTTGAGGGCCAACGGGATCCTGCCACTGGGCCAGACGACCACTCCATACCAGATCTACGACGCGTTCTTCGACGTGACGAAGGCGGCCTCCGGGTGGGACACGCAGACCGTGAAGCGGTCGCTGAATGTGTTGTCGGAGACCATCGATCAGACGTATCCGCATTTGAGTGCCGCGCTTGAAGGTGTCGAACGATTTTCGGACACGATCGGTAAGCGCGACGATCAGATCAAGCAGCTTCTGGCCAATGCCAACAAGATCGCGGGCATTCTGGGCAGCCGCAGCGAGCAGATCAACCAACTGCTCGTCAATGCACAGTCGTTGCTCGCGGCGATCAACGAGCGGAATTACGCCGTCAGCATGCTGCTCGAGCGGGTCAGTACCTTCTCCGATCAGGTGAAGGGCTTCATCGACGACAACCCGAACATGAACAAGGTGCTCGAGCAGTTGCGGGTGGTCAGTGACATCCTGCGCGACCGCAGGAACGACCTCATGGACACGCTGTCCACGGTGGCGAAATTCGTTGCGTCGCTTGGCGAAGCGGTGGCGTCGGGCCCCTACTTCAAGGTCATGTTGGTGAACCTGCTGCCGTACTGGATCCTCCAGCCGTTCGTCGACGCCGCGTTCAAGAAGCGCGGCATCGACCCCGAGAAGTTCTGGGGCGACGCGGGTCTGCCCGCGTGGCGGTTCCCCGATCCGAACGGGCAGCGGTTCCCGAACGGCGCTCCGGCACCGGGGCCCGCGGTGCTGGAAGGCACTCCGGAGCATCCCGGGCCCGGGGTGCTCAAGGGATCGCCCTGTTCGTACACGCCACCGCCCGACGGCTTGCCGCGGCCCGGCAACCCACTGCCGTGTGCCGACCTGACCGTCGGCCCCTTCGGCGACAACCCGTACGGCCCGAATTACGGTCCGCCTGACGTGGCCACGTCCGACCCGAACGCCCACGGCCCCGGCTTCACGCCGGGTGTGCCCGCCGCGGCGATTCCCGGTCAGCTGCCGCCGGATATGCCCGGCGCCGTTCCCGAGGCGCCACTCGCACCCGGCCCGGCGGGATCGCGCACGGTGCCCCTCGGCCCGTTGCCCGCGCCGCCCGACTTCACGCCCGGCATCGCGCCGTTGCCACCGGCCTTGACAGGCCCGCCGCCGCCGCCAGGGCCCGGCCCCGACGCCGGCCCGGCGGGTACGCCGCCACTGCCGGGCAACCCGCCGTACCTCCCGCCCGGATCGCAGGGGGGCTGATCGATGTCGACGATCTTCAATGTCCGAAACCTGAAGCTGCCCGCCGGTGTGTCCCGCGCGTCGGTGATCATCGGCGCGCTGGTGGTAGTGCTCGCCCTGGTGGCCGGGGTCGTCGGATGGAACCTGTACAAGAAGCTGACCACCAACACCGTCGTCGCCTACTTCCCCGACACCCTTGCGCTGTATCCCGGCGACAAGGTGCAGATCATGGGCGTTCAGGTCGGCACAATCGACAGCATCGAGCCTGCGGGCGACAAGATGAAGGTGACGTTCAACTACGAGAACAAGTACGAGGTTCCCGCCAACGCCACCGCGTCGATCCTGAACCCCAGCCTCGTGGCGTCGCGCAACATCCAGCTGTCACCGCCCTACACCGGCGGGCCGGTGCTGGCGGACAACGCGGTCATTCCGATCGACCGCACGCAGGTGCCGGTCGAGTACGATCAATTCCGCGACTCGATCAACCGGATCCTCACCGACCTCGGACCGACACCGGAGCAACCGAAGGGGCCGTTCGGCGACATCATCGAATCCGCCGCCGACGGGTTCGCAGGCAAGGGACAACAACTCAACCGGACGCTGAACGGATTGTCGGAAGCGCTGTTCACCCTCAATGAGGGTCGTGGCGACTTCTTCAGTGTCATCAAGAGTTTGGCGCTTTTTGTCAACGCGCTCTATAAGAGCGACCAACAGTTCGTCGAACTGAACAACGATCTCGCGACCTTCACCAACGCGTTCACCAACACCGACCGAGAGCTGGCCAGCGCGCTGCAGGATCTGAATCAGCTGCTGACGACCACCCGCCAATTCCTCGACAAGAACGGCGAGGTGCTCACCCACGACGTCAACAACCTGGCCGACGTGACAAATGCGATCCTGCAACCGGATTCGCTCAACGGGTTGGAGACGGCCCTACACGTGTTCCCGAACCTGGGAGCGAACCTGATGAACATCGTGTCGCCGAACACCGGTGGCATCATGGGCCTGCTCACCGTCAACAACTTCGCCAACCCGCTTCAGCTCGTCTGCAGCGCAATTCAGGCGGGCAGCAGACTCGGATACCAGGACTCGGCGGAACTGTGCGCCCAATATCTGGCGCCGATCTTGGACGCGATCAAGTTCAACTTCCCGCCCTTCGGCGTCAACCAGTTCACCTCGGCGATGACCCTGCCCAAGCAGATCGCGTACTCCGAGCCCCGGCTGCAGCCGCCGGGTGGGTATAAGGACACGACGGTGCCTGGCATTTTCTCGCGTGACACGTTGTTCTCGCACGGCAACCACGAGCCGGGCTGGGTCACGGCCCCGGGCATGCAGGGCGTCGACGTTCAGCCGTTCACTGCGAACATGCTCACACCCGAATCCCTTGCAGAGCTGATGGGCGGCCCCGATGCGCCGATACCGCCCGCACCGTCCGCATTTGGAGCGCCGCCAGGGGGGAACCTGCCCGGGCCGCCGAACGCCTATGACGAACGCAACCCGTTGCCGCCGCCGTGGTACCCGCAGCCTGGACCGGTGCCTGGACCGGCGCCTGGAGTGATCCCGGGTGATCCGGGTGGTGCGCCGTCGCCGATGTCCGGGACTGGACCCGGACCCGGACCAGGGCCCGCGGTACCGGCGCCTGGACCTGCTCCGGCGGGACCGGCCCTACCCGCCGAGGCAGGTGGATGATGATGCGCAGATGGAGTCGGATAGCCCGGCGCACCGCCGCGCTCGCCGCGGTGGCGTTGGTGCTCAGCTCGTGCGGGTCATGGAAAGGCATCTCGAACGTTCCGCTGCCGGGTGGTCCCGGCACCGGCTCGAACAGGATGACGATCTACGTGCAGATGCCGGATACCTTGGCGCTCAACGTCAATAGCCGCGTCCGCGTGGCCGACGTCTATGTCGGCCGGGTGCGTGCGATCGAGCTGAAGAATTGGGTCGCAACTCTGACGCTGGATCTGGAACCCGACATCAAGTTGCCGGAGAACGCCCTGGCCAAGATCGGCCAGACCAGCCTCCTCGGCTCGCAGCACGTGCAGTTGGATCCCCCGCCGGATCCATCGCCGCAGCAGCTGAAGAACGGCGACACGATTCCGCTGAAGAACGCGTCCGCGTTCCCGACGACGGAGCGGGTGCTCGCGAGCCTCGCGACGATCTTGCGCGGAGGCGGTATTCAGAATCTGGAGACCGTCCAGACCGAGATCTTCAATGTGCTCAACGGGCGGGCAGACCAGATCCGCGAATTCCTGAACAAGCTGGACACCTTCACCGATGAGCTGAACCAGCAGACTGAGGACATCACGCGCGCCATCGATTCCACGAATCGGTTGTTGAACATCGTTGCCCAACGCAACGACACCCTGGACCGGGTACTCACCGAATTCCCGCCGCTGATCAAGCATTTCGCCGACACCCGCGATCTGTTCGCCGATGCGGTGGAGGCGCTGGGCCGGATCAGCTCGGCTGCCGACAACGCTTTGGGCCCGACGAGCGACAATCTGCACACCAACCTGCAGAACCTGCAGCGGCCGCTCAAGCAGCTGGGCCGGGCGTCGCCGTACCTCATCGGTGCGCTCAAGCTGATGCTGACGGCGCCGTTCTCCATCGAGAACGTGCCGAAAGTGGTGCGCGGCGACTACCTCAACGTATCGCTGATGGTGGATCTGACCCTGTCCGCTGTGGACAACGGCGTCTTGTCCGGTACCGGCGTGTCGGGCATGCTGCGCGCACTCGAGCAGGCTTGGGGCCGTGATCCGGCCACGATGATCCCGGATGTGCGGTTCACACCGAACCCGCACGACGCGCCGGGTGGACCGCTGGTGGAAAGGGGTGAGTGAGCAGTGCTGACCCGTTTCATCAAGATTCAGCTTGTGCTGTTCACGATCCTGACGATCGTCGCGCTGGTCGCGTTGGGCTGGTACTACCTGCGGGTGCCCAGCCTGATGGGGATCGGCCAGTACGAGTTGAAGGCCGAGCTGCCCCGTTCCGGTGGCCTGTACGGAACGGCCAACGTCACATACCGCGGTACTCAGATCGGCAAGGTCACCTCGGTCGTGCCAATCGAGAACGGTGCGCTCGCGACGATGAGCATCGACGACAGCTTCAAGATCCCCGCGGACGCGACCGCCAACGTGCACTCGGTTTCGGCGATCGGTGAGCAGTTCCTGGACCTGGTGTCGACGGGCAACCCCGGGCAGTACATGAGCCCGGGGCAGACCATTCCCATGGACCGGGCCACGGTGCCGAGCGAAGTCGGTCCCGCACTGGACTCCGCCAACCGCGGTTTAGCGGTGCTGCCGAAGGAGAAGATCGACCAACTGCTCACCGAAACCGCACAGGCGGTAGGCGGGTTGGGCCCGTCGCTGCAACGCCTCGTCGATTCGACCACGAACCTCGCGCAGGGATTCAAGGACAATCTGCCGCAGGTCAATGACATCATCGCGAACTCGGCGCCGATCTTGGACAGCCAGGTCCAATCCGGGGACAACATCGAGCAGTGGTCACGCAACCTGAACATCCTGGCGTCGCAGTCGGCGGAGCAGGATGCCGCGCTGCGGGGCGTAATTCAACAAGCCGCGCCGACCCTGGATCAGACGACCGCGGTGTTCAGTGGCGTGCGCGACGCGCTGCCTCAGACCCTGGCGAATCTGGCGGTGGTCATCGACATGCTCAAGCGCTACCACAAAGGCCTCGAGCAGACGTTGGTGATTTTTCCGCAGGGCGCGGCGATCGCCCAGGCGGGCACACTGTTCAAAGACCTCGGCCAACTGCCGCTGGCGCTGTCGATCAACCAGCCGCCACCATGCCTGACAGGGTTCCTGCCCGCGTCCGAGTGGCGCTCGCCTGCCGACACCACCATGGCGCCGCTGCCCACAGGTACGTACTGCAAGATTCCAAAGGACTACCAGGGCAACGTCGTTCGTGGTGCACGCAACTATCCCTGCGCCGACGTCCCCAACAAGCGCGCTGCCACTCCGATGGAGTGCCGCAGCAACGAGCCGTACACACCGCTGGGTACCAACCCCTGGTACGGTGACCCGAACCAGGTGCTGTCTTGCCCCGCGCCCGCGGCGCGCTGCGATCAGGGGGTCAACCCGGGGCGCGGCGTGATCCCGGCGCCGAGCGTCAACAACGGGTTGAACCCGCTCCCTGCCGATCAACTGCCGCCGCCGGAGCAGTCGATGAGCGCCCCGATCAGTGACCCACTGAGCCCTCCCGGCCAGGGCACGGTCCAGTGCAGTGGACAACAACCCAACCCGTGTACGTACACTCCGGCACCAGGGCCACCTGGATCCACTGCGGTCTACAGCCCGACCAGTGGGGAGGTGGTCGGCCCTGACGGCGTCAGGTACAACGTCAGCAACTCGAGTAACCCAGGAGACGACGGATGGAAGGAGATGCTGGCACCCGCCAGCTGAACCCCACCGATGCTGATGCAGCGCCCGAAGAGTCGTTAGCAGTATCCACAGAAGTCGGCCCTGTCCAAGCCGCCGAGCCAGCCGAGGAAACACCCGAGACAGTCGACGAGCGCAGGCCGTCGCATCTTGGAGTGGGCTGGGTGGCGACCATCTGCGCCGCGCTGGTCCTGCTCGCCGCCGGAGTCGGTGTGGCCGGCTACCTTGCCTTGCGGTCGAACGACGAAGCCAAAGCCATTGCCAGGGCCGATGAGGCGGCCATGGCCGCGGCCAAGGACTGCGTCGCGGCGACGCACGCACCGGACACCGCGGCGATGACGGCCGCGCAGACGAAGATCGTCGAATGCTCGACCGGTGACTTCGCCGTCCAGGCCAGCCTGTACAGCAGCGTGCTCGTCGACGCGTACCAGGCCGCCAACGTCAAGGTCGCGGTCTCCGATATGCGTGCGGCGGTCGAACGTCACAACACCGACGGATCTGTCGACGTCCTGGTGGCTGTCCGTGTCAAGGTGACCAATTCGGAAGTGGCCGATCAGGAGCAGGGTTATCGGCTGCGCGTGAAGATGGCTCCCGCTGACGGCACATACAAGATCGCCGACTTGGAACAGGTCACCTCGTGACAGCCGTCCTCGACGCGACGCCTGACGCTCCAGCGGACGCGTCGATCACCACCCAGCCGCCGGCCTCATGGGGGGCGCGGGTGCGCGCCTTCTCGGTCGATGTCCTGTTGGGCGTCGCGGTGATCGCGACGATGGTGTTGCTCGGACTCGCCGCGCCGGCGCGCGGCTGGCTGTGGTGGGTGTTCGCCTCCGTGATCGCGGTAACCATCGTGTTGGTGGCGGTGAACCGGCTGCTCCTGCCGACGATCACCGGATGGTCGCTGGGCCGCGGCCTGTTCGGCATCGCGGTGCGTAAACCCGACGGCTCGCCGGTCGGCGTCCTGCGGCTGGTCGGCCGCGACCTGGCTCACCTGCTCGACACCGCAGCGCTGTTCATCGGGTGGCTATGGCCGTTGTGGGATCGGCGCCGGCGTACGTTCGCCGATCTGTTGTTGCGCACCGAGGTGCATGCGGTTCAGCGACCGCAGCGCGACTTGCGCCGGCCGACGGCTGCGGTCTTGGTGGTGGCAACGCTGCTGTGCGTGGCGATGGCGGGGCTGAGTTACCTTGTGGTGTATCGGCACGACCGCGCTGTCGATACGGCTCGCGGGCAGATCACCGAGCAGGGACCGCGCATGGTCGAGCAAATGCTGAGCTACGACGCCGACACTTTGCAGCAGGACTTCTCTCACGCGCAGTCACTAACAACGGACGCGTACCGGCCGGAACTGATCGCCCAGCAGCAGGCCGCGCAGAAGTCCGGCGTGACATCGAATGAATACTGGGCCGTCAGCGGTGCGGTGCTGTCGGCGACCCCCGAGAAGGCGTCCATGCTGTTGGCGATGCAGGGCCAACGCGGCAGCGACCCAAAGGACTTGAAGTTCATCACCGCGACGGTGCGTGTGGATTTCGAGAAGTCGCATGACGGCCAGTGGCGCATTGCGAAGCTCACCGTTCTGAAGAAACCTCAGATGAATCCGGCGGGCCAATGAGCCCGCGCCGCAAGCTCGACGCCGACGAGCACGACTTCTTCGAGGTCGTGCCCACAGCGTCGCGACGCTGGGGGCTGCCGCTCGTCGCGGTGCTCACCTCGCTTCTGCTGGCCGCCGCGATCACGGTCAGCACGCTGATGCTGATCAGCCACGAACGCGATCGCCGCGCGACGGTGCGCGAAGCTGCCGCGCTCGGTTACGTGCGCGAGTTCATGGTCTCCTATACCAGCCTGGATCCCTTCCACGCCAACGACTATGGCGATCGCATCGTGGCGCAGGGCACCGGCGACTTCGGCAAGATGTTCAAGGAGAAGCAGAACGAGATCATGATCCAGGTTGCCCGCGCCGAGCCCAGCACTGGCACGGTGCTCGACGCAGGTGTGCAGCGCTGGAACGACAACGGCAGCGCCGACGTGTTGGTGGCGATGAAGGTCACCAGCAAGACGCCGGACGGGAAGCAGACGATCGAGAGCGGAAGCCGTTGGATCGCAACGGCTATCAAGGAAGGACAGCAGTGGAAGATCAGCCAGCTGATTCAGGTGATCTGACCACGGAAGCCGCCGAGACCGCCGAAGCGACGGAGGCCACGGCCACGCGTCATCGTCATCGGATGCCGCTGCGCCGCGAGATGGCAGTCAGCCGTGAGGGCGAGGACAAGACCGCAGAGGTCGCCGAGCCGATCGAGGCAACCGAGGCGCCGGCGCTGGAAGAAACGGCTGCCCCGCGCCGCCGCCGCTGGGGGTCCTTCCGGCGCAAGCCCAAGCCAACAGAAGCGCCGAGCGATGAAACCGCGGCCGCGACAGAACAATCCATCGAGGACGAGGAACCCAAGCCGGCCGCGCGCACCCCGGTGGGCAAGTCCCGGCGAAACGCCGCGCCCGTCGCCGAACCGGAACCGGCCCAGGAGACGCCCGCCGAGGAAGCGCCGGCTCCCGAGGTGCCCGCGGACGAAACCGCGCCCGAGGAAACCGAGGACGCCGCGGCAGAGAAAGCTGAGGCCATAGCGGGAGACGAGGGCGACGACGAAGATGCAGCGACGGAAGCCGTTGAGGCCGAACAGATCCTGATTCCGCACCGACCCGCAGGCAATCGGCTGCAGATCGCCGCGGTCGCCGCGGGTGTCCTGTTCGTCGGTGCGGCTGTGTTCGCCGGCACGATGGTCGAGCCGTACGTCGCCAACCGTGCGATGGTGGACACCAAACTCGACGTCGCCCGCACGGCGGCCAATGCCATCACCACGCTGTGGACCTACAACCCGGACAACATGGGCACGTTGCCGGACCGTTCCGCCCGTTACCTGGGTGGTGACTTCGCCAACGAGTACCGCAAGTACATCGACGCCATCGTCGAGCCCAACAAGCAGGCGCAGGTCACCAACATCACCGAGGTGAAGGGCGCTGCGGTGGAGTCCATCACCGGCTCCGAGGCCACCGCGATCGTCTACACGAACTCGGTGGCAACCAGCCCGGTGACGAAGAACATTCCGTCGCTGCGCTACCTGTCCTACCGGTTGACAATGCAGCGCCGGGATGCGGACTGGAAGATCACCCGCATGTCGACCATCACGTCGTTGGATCTGACGCCGCGACTGTAGGCGGCGGACCCAGTTCATGCCCGTGGAGTCCCCGGTCTCCGAACGTCTGACCGTCGTCGCGCTGCTCTTGCTGACATTCGCGACCGGCCTTGTGGACGCGGTGAGCGTGCTCGAACTCGGCCACGTGTTCGTCGCCAACATGACCGGCAATGTCATCTTTCTCGGCTTCTGGTTCGTCCCCCACTCCGGGGTTGACGTGACCGCGGCCCTTATCGCGTTCGTCTCCTTTGTCGCGGGAACGGTGCTCGGCGGACGGCTGGCGCGCCATCTCGACGTCGATGTCCGTCGCTGGCTCGTCGTCGCGCTCGGGGTGGAAGTCGTGGTGTTGGTGACGCTTTCGATACTTGCGGGCACCGGAGTGCTCGACTACCACGACAACACGAAGTTGATTCTGATCTCGGCGCTCGCGATCACGTTCGGCATTCAGAACGCGACGGCACGCCAGTTCGGCATTCAGGAGCTGTCCACCACCGTGTTGACCAGCACCATCGTGGGCATCGGATTCGACAGCAGGATCGCAGGCGGTACCGGCCGTCGCGAGAAGCTGCGATACAGCGTGGTCCTGACCATGTGCGCGGGAGCTGTCGTCGGCGCCACCATGACCCGGGTGACGGTGGCGCCCGTCATCGCCCTCGCCGCCGGGGTGGTGGCGATCAGCGCTGGGATCTTCGCGTTCGGTAGACGCTAGTCTCGACTCATGCCCTCAGTACTCGTGACTGGCGCCGCGCGGGGTATCGGCCGGTCGATCGTAGAGCTACTCGCGTCGTGCGGCTGGGACGTGATCGCGGGCGTACGTAACGAGGCGGACGCGTCGACGGTGACGGCGCTCAACCCGCAACAAATTTCTTCGGTGATCCTCGATGTCACGAACGGTGATCACATCGCCTCGTTGTCCGAGGCGCTGCCGGAGCGGCTCGATGCGATCGTCAACAATGCAGGAACCGTGGTGAGCGGCCCGATGGAGACCGTGACCCCCGAAGAATTGCGACAGCAGTTTGACATCAACGTGATCGGCCAACTCGCTGTCACCCAGGCAGTGCTGCCGCGACTGCGGGCCTCGCACGGCAGGGTGGTGTTCATCTCGAGCGTGAACGGGCGCCTGTCGATGCCGATGATCGGACCGTACAGCGCCGGCAAGTTCGCACTCGAGGCAGCTGCTGACGCGATGCGAATGGAGCTGCGGCCGTGGCGAATTCCCGTCGTCATCATCGAACCCGCCCAGACAGACACGGACATGTGGCGCACGGCCGACAGCATGGTCATCGAAGCGGAGCAGGCGCTGTCACCCGAACAGCGCAACCTGTATGCCAGACACATCGCGGGGATGAAGAAGATGGTCCCCGTCTCTCAGAAATTGGCCGCCCCAGTCGAGACGGTCTCCGCGGTCGTCGAGCAGGCACTCACGGCTCGCAGGCCTCGCGCGCGATACGTGGTCGGCGCGCGAAACAAGCTGCAAGTGGCGCTGATAACGAGATTGCCCAACGGGCTCCGCGACCTCGTGTTGCGGAAGGCGTCGGGCCAGCCGTAGGCATGACCCCGTTCGTCAAACGCAACACGGACGCGCCACCGGGCTTCTTCGCCGCTGAGGCCGCGGGGCTGCAATGGCTTTCGGACGCTGACGGTGTTCCGTGCGCCACGGTGATTGGCCATGATGACACCAGCCTGAGCTTGGAACGACTGGAGACAGTCGCCGCGACCCAAGAGGCCGCGTATGAGTTCGGTACGCGGCTGGCCATGACACACGATTCGGGCGCCGACAGGTTCGGTTCGCCACCGGACGGCTGGGCTGGACCCGGCTTTTTCGGGCCTCTGCATGAACCGCTGCCGATGTCGTACGCCAGGCACGATCGGTGGGGCGTGTTCTACGCCAGGGAGCGGTTGGGTCCGATGGCCGAACGCGCAGCGCGTCGGTTGAACGCTGCTACTCGCGAAGCGATCGCCTCGGTGATAGCGCGTTGCGAGGAGGGCGATTTCGACGACAACGATCCACCGTCGCGCATACACGGCGATCTGTGGAGCGGCAACGTCATGTGGACACCGGACGGTGCCGTGCTGATCGACCCCGCGGCGCACGGCGGCCATCGCGAGACCGACCTGGCGATGCTGGCGCTGTTCGGCTGTCCGTCGTTCGGCGCGGTGCTAGACGGGTATCAGGTGCGCCGGCCGTTGCGTGATGGTTGGCAGGACAGGGTCGGGCTGCATCAGCTCTACCCCTTGTTGGCGCACGTGGTGCTGTTCGGCGGTGGCTACGCGGGCCAAACCGCTGCTGCGGCGTCACGTGCGTTGGGCGCGGATCTCAATTGAACGCAAGCCAACTCGGCAGCGCGCGCTCGCGCGAATCGCACAACACCTGACGGGTGTCGCACGAACCACGGGGCACACCCGCGCCCGCCCACATGCCGCCGGCATCGCGGCGCAGCACGATAGCCGACGAGCCGCCGCCGTCGAGCAACACCGCGGTGTCACTTCCCAAGCCGCGGAACAGATCCTGGATCTGGTCCGGTGTGTAACTGCCGCCCTGGAACACATACATCTCGTCTCGGTCCCTGGCGTAGGCGATCGCGGTGCGCGCCGCGCTCGGACCGGGGTCGTTGAGTTGCTCGGTGTCGCCCGGTGCCAACAACCCGATTCCGCTCACCGCGACGAACCGCGCTCCCTGGTCGAGCAGGCCCTGAATCGCCGGGGAGGCGGCGTCGTAGTCCTGCGGGGTCTTCGGCGACACCACATGCGGTGCGCCGCTGACCGGCAGAATCATCGTGGTCAATGCGGCCCAGGTCTCGCCGCCGCCGGACAGGCCTTGCTTACCGGCATAGGCGATGGTGCCGGTGACCGCCGCGTTCGCGCGGCCCTGTCCGCGGGTGTTGTCGACGTAGGCGCCGAGCGGTGAACTGCAGCCGGTCGATTTCCAGGAGCCACCCTTCTGGCCGCGCACATCGAAGAAGTTGGCGTTGATCGCGATCGTCGGCTGGCCCAGCGCCTGCCACGCCTGAAGCGGTGTGAAGATCTCCGACGCCTGCCATAGCCCTTCGCCGGTGCGCGCCCGCGGGTCACGTTCGCAGCGGGCCTGATAACCGCTGTGCGAGTCGACGAGTAGGCGAGGAGTCAGCCGTTGCGATGCGGACTTGATGATCATCAGGTGCCCGCCGTTCGTCATCTCGTACCAGCCGCCGCCCGCGTTGAGCATCGGGGCGGGCGCGCCGCCTCCGAAGTTGTAGACGAGGTAGGACCCGCGTGTGCTCGCGATGGCGTTGGCCAACAGTGCGCGGCCATCGGCCGCATGGGCCGCAGGGGCGCCGGCAGTCGTCGCCAGCACACCGCACAGAACCAACGCCGCGGTGCGTACCGCGAAGCGTCGCAAGTTTGCGGATGGAGTCGGCACGGTTGCCCCTTGTGGCGGAGATGAAGGACAAGACAACATTAGCCACAGGAGACACGCTGTCAACTTTCGTCACAACTGCGTATCGGTTGGGAATCGGTGGCATCGCGGCCTTAGCTGAGCGCGTGGGGTGCCCGCCCAATGGGTAATCCCGGCATCGTCGGATTAGTAGCTGAGGAGCAGCAATGATCGGAACAATTCTGTCCGCGCTGGTCGTCGGACTCATCGTCGGCGCGCTCGCGCGACTGATCATGCCGGGCAAGCAGAGCATCGGCGTGATCATGACGATCGTCCTTGGGGCCCTTGGCTCCTTCATCGGGACCTGGCTGACCTACAGCCTCGGATACTCGAACTCCAACGGCGGATTCGAGAGCATCCCGTTCCTCGTCGGCATCATCGTTGCGATCGTGTTGATCGCGATCTACGTCGGCATCACCGGCCGTCGCGGCACGACGGTGCGGTGATCAGCGCCCAGGCGGCGCTAGACGATAGATGGCGTCGGCGTAGTCGTCGGTGATGTAGACCGCGCCGTCCGGTCCGGCCACCGCGCCGACCGGGCGGCCCCACCGCGTGCCGTCGTCGGCCTGAAAGCCGCCGACAAGAGTCTGCCTGTCGCCGAGATGGCCGTCGCTCCACGGGAAGAAGGCAACCTCGGGCGCGTATGGCGGCTGACGGTTCCAGGAACCGTGCACGCCGATCAGGGCACCGTTCGCATACGGCGCGGGTAGCACGCCCTGGGTGAAGGTCATGCCAAGCGGGGCGGCATGGGCACCGAGGCTCTGCTCGATGGGAGGCAGCGACGCACAGTCGAGCTTTGCGCCGTCGGCGTTGGTCTGCACATCGCGGATCAACGGCAGGTTTGCCGGGCCGCCATCGGGATTGCAATAGGGCCAACCCAATTCGCGCCCGGGTGTCAGTCGGGCGACGGATTCGGGCGGGTGGGTGTTGACATAGTCCGTCTCGACCTGCCCGTTCTGCGGGTTGGCGACGTTGTCGCGATTGTTGACCGCCGTCCACACCGACCCGTCGGGTGCGATCGCCAGGCCGGTGCCGTTGCGCACACCGGTGGCGAATGGTTGCGCTGGCCCACCGCCCGGCGGAATCTGCATGATGGTGGCGCGCGGCGGATTTGCGTCCCGGTCGTTTGCGGAGATGTTGCCCGTCGAGCCGATGGAAAAGTAAACGGCGCCGTCTGGGCCGACGGCGACGCTCTTCAGTGCGTGGGAGTACGCGCCGCGTAGGTCGGGGCTTTTGGCGTCGGGCAGGTTGGCGGCGATCGTTCGACCGTTGGTCACCGCGCCGTCGGCATAGTCGTAGGCGTCGATCTGATCGCTCTCCGCCACATAGAGCGTGCGGCCCGCGAACGTCAGGCCATGCGGTTGGTCGAGCCCGTCGAGCAGCACCTCCTCTTGGGGTCCCGCACCGGTGGGCTTGAGGATCGCCACTCGTCCGGTGCTCGGGATGGACACCAGCAAGTTGCCGTCGGGCGTCCATGTGGCCAGCCGGACCTTGGGGATTCGCGCCCACACCGACAGCGTCCACCCGGATGAGACGAGCGCTCGGCGCGGTTCATCGAAGGGCGCCTGCGCCACGTCGTCTGTCACCTGGACGGTGACAGGCACCAGACCGGCAGGAGATTCGGCCGTCGGTGTAGCGCCGGGTTCCCCGGTGGGGGCGCTGGGGGAGCTGGTACACCCAGCCAGCAGAACTACGCTCGCGAGTAATCCAATTCGCTTATGCCGCAGCCAAACCCGCATGCATCTCCCAGATGAGAATCTCGGCGGGCTCGGTGGCCGTCACCCGTTGACCGCCGGATGCGGTGAACCGTACGGCGTCGCCCTCGTGAAGGGTTCCCGCGCCTTCGAGCGTGACTCCACCGCGCGGGACGAACAAGTGCAGATATGGCGCTTGAGGCAGTTCGACGGTTTCGCCGGGTTGCAGGCGGGCTCCGTGCAGGGCTCCGTAGCGGTTGCGAATCATGATGGCCGCGTCGTTGCTGTGCTCTGGCATACCGGAGGCGATGGTCACCAGCCCGCCGCGCAACAGCTCGTCGTCGATCTCGAGTTGCTGGTAGCCCGGATCGATGCCGTTCTCGTCCGGCAACACCCACATCTGCACGAAATGCACTGGCTCGCTGTGGGATTGCTCACCGGTCAGGGTCCAGGAATCGTTCTTCTCCGAATGGAGGATGCCGCGGCCCGCCGACATGCGCTGCGCCAGGCCCGGATAGATCACACCGGAGTGGCCGGTGGAGTCCTGGTGCACCAGCGACCCGCGCAGCACCCAGGTCACGATCTCCATATCGCGGTGCGGATGGGTATCAAATCCGGTGCCGGGATTGACGATGTCGTCGTTGTTCACGAGCAGCAGGCCGTGATGGGTGTTCGATGGGTCGTAGTGGCTTCCGAACGAGAACGAGTGCTTGGAGTCCAGCCAGGAGATCTTCGTCTTGGCGCGATCGTCTGCGCGCCGGATGTCGACGGCGGGGGTGGTCGTCACTGTCATCACTCCTCGGGAGTTCTTGCCAGCCTAGGTGGCCGACTTGACCCCGACAACATAGATGATGTGTCATGTATTCCATGTGGCTGACCGAGGAGCAGCAGAAGGTCTGGCGAAGTTACCTGACCATGACGAGCCAGCTGCAAACCGCGATGCACCGCCAGCTGCAGCAGGACTGCGAGCTGTCGCTGGCCGACTACGACGTGCTCGTCGCGCTGTCGGAACGGGGTCCGCAACGGATCAATGACGTGGGCGAGGTGCTGTCATGGGAGCAGAGCCGCTTGTCGCATCAGTTGCGCCGGATGCGTGGTCGTGGGCTCGTCGAGCACCACGGCAGCGGTGACGACCGGCGTGGCGTGGTCGTCGACCTGACCGACAGTGGGCGCGCTGCGTTGGAGGCCGCCGCGCCGGGTCACGCGAAGTTGGTGCGGTCAGCGGTGTTCGAGGGATTGTCGGCCGCTCAGCTTCGCGCGTTCGGCGCGGTCGTCGAAACGGTGAGTGCCCGGCTGGCTACCAATCAGATTCGGTGAACTTGATGACACCGCGGATGTTCTTACCGTCGAGCATGTCCTGGTAGCCGTCGTTGATGTTCTCCAACGAATACGTGTTGGTCACCATCTCGTCGATGTTTAGCAGCCCGGACTTGTAAAGCCCGACGAGCTTCGGCGTCTCGACATGCGAGCTGCCGCCGCCGAAAATGTTGCCCTTCAACGTCTTCTGCAACATGGTGAACAGGAACAGGTTGAGCTTGACGTCGACGTCCATCATCGAACCCATTCCCGTCACCACGCAGGTGCCGGTCTTGGCGGTCAGGATCATCGCCTCTTCGATGTACTCACCCTTCCATCTCGCCGACGGCGATGATGGTTTTGTCGGCCATCAGCCCGTGCGTCACGTCAATCATCGGCGCGATGGCCTCGGCCATCGACGGGTAGACGTGGGTGGCGCCGAATTTGATGGCCTGGTCGCGCTTCCACTCGTTGGGGTCGATCGCGATGACGTTGCGCGCGCCCGAGATCACCGCGCCCTGCAGGGCGCTCATGCCGATGCCGCCGACGCCGACGATCGCGACGGTCTCGCCCGCTTGAACCTGAGCGACGTTGGTGGCCGACCCGAAGCCGGTCGGCACCGCACAGCCCATGATGGCTGCGGTCTCGAACGGGATGTCGTCGTCGATCTTGACGACCGAGTCCTTGTGGACGGTCATGTACGGGGCGAACGTGCCGAGCAGGTTCATCGGCGACACCTCACGTGACCCCGCGTGCACGCGGGAGGTGCCGTCGGCGATGGCTTTGCCGCCGAGGAGCACCGCGCCGCGGTCGCAGAGCGACCGGAAGCCCTTGAGACACGGTGGGCATTCGCCGCAGGCCGGGATGAAGGCGAGGATGACGTGGTCGCCCTCCTCCAGACCGGTGACGTTGCGGCCGACCTTGGTGATCACGCCCGCGCCCTCGTGGCCGCCGAGTGCGGGCAGCGCGATCGGGGTGGCGCCCGTGGTCAGGTGATAGTCGGAGTGGCACATGCCGGCGGCGTGCACCCGGATCTGCACTTCATCGTCGACCGGATCGCCGAGGTCGATCTCGTCGACCGTGAACGGTGAGTTCAGCTCCCACAGCAGAGCGCCCTTGGTCTTCATGAGCTGCGATCATAGAACACGTTCCAGAATCAGCGTGGCGAGGGCCACTGACCTGGCGCTTTCCCTCCTACGACTCCTATTTCCCCCATTTCTGCGCGAAATCAGGTTCCGGTACACAAACCCGCCCCTCCACGTGCGATAAGTCGGATCTCGTCGGGGTTGTCGGACGCCTCTGCCACGGTCTGCGCATGGGGGAAATTCAAGGGCCATTCGTCGGCACAGAAGCTATGGCTGCGGGACTTGTCACCCGACGCGGACTGCAACGCAAGCACCGCACGGTGTACCGGAACGTGTATCTGTCGAAGGACTCGCTTGTCACTCCGACGACGCGCGCGAAGGCGGCCTGGTTATGGGCAGGCCGAGACGGCACCTTGGGTGGACTTTCTGCGGCGGCGATGCACGGCTCCCGGTGGATCGACCCGAAATCGCCCGCGGAGTTGTTCCGTCATTGCGACAACGTCGACGGCATCGTGGCGCACCGCGACGTGCTGGCCCCTGACGAGGTATGCGTGATTGACGGCATGGAGGCGACGACACCCGCCCGCACGGCATACGACATCGGGCGACGAGGCGGTCTCACCCAGGCGGTGATGCGCCTCGATGCCCTCGCGAACGCGACTGACCTGAAGCCGAGCGACGTCCAGGCGCTATTCGAGCGACACAAAGGCGCGCGCGGCATCGTCCAGCTACGCGAGGCGGTCGATCTCATGGACGGCGGTGCCGAGTCACCGCAGGAGACGCGTACGCGATTGCTGTTGATTGCCGCTGGATTTCCTCGGCCCGAGACGCAGATCCTGGTCTGCGACGAGTTCGGGTACTTCATCGGCCGTGTCGACATGGGTTACCAAAAGTTGAAGGTCGGCATCGAATACGACGGTCCACAACACTGGGCGAGTCCGGCTGACCATGCTCGCGACGTCGAACGAGTCGCTGATCTGGAAGCGCAGGGCTGGATTATCGTCCGCGTCACCCGCGACATACTGCGCTACCGACCAACGACTTTCCTCGCCCGTGTCCGCGACGCGATGGCCGCTGCGGGTTGGCCCTACGCCGACGAGATCAGGCTTGACGCACAAGTCCCGCTGGTGCGTGTCGCATAAGTCGGATCTCGCGGACTAGAGGTGGTCGGGCAGGCCGAACTTCTCGAACGACGCCATGTGGAACGCGACCACGTGCGAGATACCGTCCGGCGTCACGGCGAGCACATGCATCTGGAAGGGCTCGTGCACAGCGGTTTCCCGATTGAGCATGTACATCGCCCCTGCGGGCTGACCGTTCGCGGTGGTGCGGATCAACCGCATATCCCCAGCCGCTTCGGCAGGGCAGTGCGTCTTCGACAGCAGCACGATGTTCTCGGGCCCCTGGTACCAGCCGTCGAACGGAGGCATCTCCCACACCGCGTCCGCGGTGAACAGCTCGACCAGCTTGTCGACGTCATAACTCTCGAACGCGGCGATGTAGCGCGTCAGCAGATCCTGAGCCTCGGGCGACTCCGGCGCCTCGAGCGGATCGTCCTCACTGAGCCCAACAGCTTCGAGCTGGGCCCGCGCCCGCTGCAGCAGGCTGTTCACCGCAACCGTCGAGGTGCCGATCGCCTCGGCCACCTCCGCTGCCTTCCACTGCAGCACCTCCCGCAACACCAGCACAGCGCGTTGCCGCGCCGAGAGGTGCTGCAGCGCTGCGACGAATGCCAGCCGCACCGACTCGCGAGAGCCCACGATGTTGGACGGGTCCGTGGAATCGTCGGGGAGGGGTTCAAGCCACGGCACTTCGTCGCGAGCGACGATGTCGTCGACGGGATCGGAGCTGGGCGCCCCAAGGCCCGTCGGCAGCGGCCGGCGCTGCCGGCCGTCCAGCGCCGTCAGGCAGGTGTTGGTGGCGATACGGTACAGCCACGTCCGCAGCGAGGATTTGCCCTGGAATCCCTTGTACGACTTCCACGCCCGCAAGTAGGTTTCCTGGACCAAGTCCTCAGCATCGTGTAGCGAGCCGGTCATCCGGTAGCAGTGCGCCAACAACTCGCGCCGGTGCGGCTCGGCTTTGAGCAGGAATTCGTCATCGGTTTCGTGCGCGAGGACGCTCACAGGAACGAGCTTACGCAGACCCACCGACAAGCACTCGTTAGTCTCCCCTGATGGTCATCACCCGCAGCGAACGCAGTCTCGACGGCGTCGGCGGGGTGCGCATCGTCTACGACGTGTGGACCCCCGAGACCGAACCGCGGGGGGTCGTGGTGCTGTGCCACGGCTACGCCGAGCACGCCCGCCGCTACGACCACGTCGCGCAGCGGTTCGGCGAATCCGGGCTCATTACGTATGCGCTCGATCTGCGCGGCCACGGCCGGTCCGGCGGCAAGCGGGTCTACCTTCGCGACATCTCCGAGTACACCGCCGACTTCCACACCCTTGTCGGCATCGCGGCCGCCGACCATCCCACGCTCAAGCGCATCGTGCTCGGACACAGCATGGGCGGAGGTGTCGTGTTCGCCTACGGTGTCGAACACCCCGACGACTACGCCGCGATGGTGTTGTCGGGGCCTGCCGTCGACGCCCAGGAAGCGGTTTCGCCGGTGATGGTGATCCTCGCCAAGGTGCTCGGCAAGGTCGTGCCCGGCCTGCCCGTCGAAGAACTCCCCACCGACGCGGTGTCGCGCGATCCCCAGGTGGTGGCCGCCTACAACTCCGACCCGCTTGTGCACCACGGCAAGCTGCCCGCGGGCATCGGCCGGGCGTTGATCGGGGTCGGTGAGACGATGCCGCAACGCGCGGGCGCGCTCACCGCGCCACTTCTGGTCGTGCACGGCGAGCAGGACAAGCTGGTCCCCGTCGGAGGCAGCAGGCATCTCGTCGACTGCGTCGGCTCGACCGACGTACACCTGAAGGTGTACCCCGAGCTCTACCACGAGGTGTTCAACGAGCCCGAACGCGCCCTCGTGCTCGACGACGTCACGTCGTGGATCGAGGCCAAGCTTTGAAAACCCTTGCAGCTCTGATTCTCTCGATCGGTTTGCTGCTGGTAGCGGGCTGCGGGTCGAACGACCAGCAGCAGCCGCAGGGCTGGGCCGACGAGGAGGTCAGCTTCGTCGCCGACGGGCTGACCATCCACGGCACCTACCGACACGAGCACGGTGCCGAACCCGGACCGGCCGCGCTCTTGATCTCCGAAAGCGGCGCGACCGACCGCAACGGGGACAACAACGTGGCAGGCGCGATCGGCAACATGAAGCAACTGGCCGAGCTGCTGTCCGACCACAGCGTGGCCAGCCTGCGCTACGACAAGGTCGGTACCGGTAAGACGGGACTCGGCCCCTACGTCACGCGGCCCACCGACGTGGTCAGCGCCACCTACACCGGCGGTGCTGCCGCCGCGGTGAACTTCCTCGCCGAACAACAGGGCACCGATAAGGCCCGCATCTCGATCTACGCGCTCGGTGAGGGCGCCATCCACGCCATGTCCCTGGCGGCGGGCACCCTGCCCGGCGTCCCGAAGATCCACTCGCTTGGCCTGTTCGCGCCGTTGCCCGGACGCTATCTCGACATCATCACCGGCCGCGTTCGAGCCGGCGGCAACCCCGACACTCTCAATGCCTGGCTGGCCGCCGTCGACCAAGTGCGCACCAAGGGCACCGCACCCGACCAACTGCCTGAGGGCCTGAGCGCCATCCTCAACCCGAAGAACGTCAAGGCCGTCGTCGAAGCCGACAAGATCGACCCGCTGGCGCTGGCGGCCAGAGTGCCCGCAGGCACCCCGGTGCTGTTGACGTGTTCGGACTCCGACGCTCAAGCCAAGTGCGACGCGATGCAGCCGCTGATCGACGCGCTCAAGCACACCGCGCTGACGGTCGTCGACCTCAAGGGTGTCAACCACGTGCTGCGCGACGACCCCACCGACAACGTCGCCAACTACGCCAAGCAGGATCCGCTTTCTCCACAACTCGTCAGCGCGCTCGACGGGTTTGTCACCAAGTAGCCATAATCTGACGCCATGAGTGACGACAAGATGCTCGCCCGGATCGCCGCGCTGCTGCGCCAGGCCGAGGGCACCGATAACCAGCACGAGGCCGACGCGTTCATGGCGGCCGCCCAACGACTCGCCACCGCGACGTCGATCGACCTTGCGGTGGCCAGGTCGCATTCCGAGAACCGCACCAAGGCGCAGGCGCCGGTGCAGCGCACCATCACGATCGGCAACGCGGGTGCCCGTGGACTGCGCACTTACGTGCAGCTGTTCGTCGTGATCGCGATGGCCAACGACGTGAAGTGCGATATCGCATCGAACTCGACGTTCATCTACGCCTACGGGTTCTCCGAGGACATCGACGCCAGCCACGCGCTGTACGCCAGCCTGGTGATGCAGATGGTGAAGGCCTCCGAGTCCTACATCACGTCGGGGGCGCACCGACCGACGCCGACGATCACCGCCAGGATCAACTTCCAGTTGGCCTTCGGCGCGCGCGTCGGCAAGCGGCTGTCCGAGGCTCGCGAAGACGCGCAGCGCGAAGCCACCAGTGGCCGCGACAGCCGACCTGGGACAGCTATTGCATTGCGGGACAAGGACATCGAGCTGAAGGACTTCTACCGAGAGACGTCAGAGGCGCGCGGCACCTGGCGAGCCAGCAGCGCCACCGCGGGGTACTCCTCTGCGGCACGGCGCGCCGGTGACCGCGCGGGCCGACGGGCGCGGCTCGGCAACAGCCCCGAGCTGGCAGGTGCCCGGTCCGCACTGCAGAAGTGACGCCCCGCGACACCCAACGAGCGAAGGTCTACGCGGCCGAGGGATTCGTCCGTACCCTCTTCGACCGCGCCGGCGAGCACGGGAACCGGGTCGTCGATTTCTTCGGCACGCAGCTGACGCTTCCACCCGAGGGGAAGTTCGCGTCGGCGTCGTCGGCGCAGCGCTATGTCGATGAGGTGTTGGCTCATCCCGCCGTGCACCAGCGGTGGCCCGGTACGGGCGCGCTGACCGTTCGGCCGCGGCGGGGGACCACCGCGGCGCATTACGAACGGTCCGACGACAACGCCACCATCGCGGTACCCGACCGGCGCGACACCTGGGCGCTGCGCGAACTCGTCGTGCTCCACGAGATTGCACACCATCTCAGCCACGCCGAGCCGCCACACGGGCCGGAGTTTGTCGCCACGTTCTGCGAACTCGCCGGTGCGGTGATGGGTCCGGAGGTCGGACACGTGTTGCGGGTGGTGTACGCCAAAGAGGGTGTGCGATAGCGTCTTATCGCGTGACGAAGCCCGATCCCAAGGCCCTCGATGAGATGTTCACGCGGGTGTTGCACACCGAAGACGACGCGCTGCGAGCCGCTCGCGAGGCGGGAACAGCCGCCGGAATGCCCGCGATCGAGGTATCGGCGCAGCACGGAAAGTTGTTGTCGCTTCTTGCGACGGCGATCCGCGCCACCCGGGTGCTCGAGATCGGCACGCTCGCCGGATACAGCACCATCAACCTGGCCCGAGGCGTCGGCGAGGGCGGCCGCGTCGTGACGCTCGAATTCGCGCCCAAACACGCCGACGTGGCTCGCGAGAACCTCGCGCGCGCAGGCGTCGGCGACCGCGTCGAGGTGATCGTCGGCGCCGCGCTCGACACGCTGCCTGAGCTCGAGGCGCGCGGCGAGAAGTTCGACCTGATCTTCATCGACGCCGACAAGGAAAACAACGTCGCCTATGTCGAGTGGGCGATCAAGCTCGGTGCGCCGGGGGCCGTCATCGTGGTGGACAACATCGCGCGGAACGGCCGCGTGCTGGATCCCGCCGACGACGATAGCCAGGCCCGCGCGGTGCGCGACATGTTCGAGATGATCGGCGAGCATCCACGGCTGGAGGCCGCGGCCATTCAAACGGTCGGCACGAAGGACTGGGACGGCTTCGCGGTAGCGATCGTCAAGGAACCCGCCGACTGATCAGGGTTGACCCCATCAGGCTTGTCACCTACATTACGTGGAAACGTTCCCATGGAAACGTTCCCACGAGATCTGAGGAGAGCAGGCTTGGCCACCAGGGGTGTCACGATCCGAGACGTCGCCGCGCAC
This sequence comes from uncultured Actinomycetota bacterium, assembly GCA_963848855.1. Lineage (GTDB taxonomy): Bacteria > Actinomycetota > Actinomycetes > Mycobacteriales > Mycobacteriaceae > Mycobacterium. The sequence continues at coordinate 246,253 of CAWKFL010000012.1, read as the reverse complement.
GCGGGCGTCTCGCTCGGCACCGCGTCGCGGGTGCTCTCCGGCCATCCGGCGACGTCGCCCGAGGCCAGGGCCCGGGTGACCGACGCGGTCGCGGTCCTCGGCTATCGGCCCAACGCGCAGGCCCGGTCCCTGCGCTCGACCCGCACCCAGGCCATCGGTCTGCTGGTCTCCGACGTGCGCAACCCGTTCTTCGCCGACGTCGCTCACGCCGCCGAACAGGCGGCCCTCGGCGCCGACTACGTCACCCTCCTCGGCAACGCGAACGAGAACGTCGAGCAGCAGGACCGGTATCTGGAGACGTTTCTGACCCAACGCGTCGACGGTGTCGTCCTCGCTCCGCAGGGGATCGGCTCGGGCAGCCTCGAGGCGTTGATCGACAGCCGCATGCCGGTGGTGTTCGTCGACCGCACCGTCGAGGGCTTCGACGTACCCAGCGTGACCACCGACAGCCGCACAGGTCTGGACGAGGCGGTCGCCCATCTCATCGCCGCCGGGCATACGCGGATCGGCTATATCGGTGGCCCGCAGTCCATTTCGACTGGCCGCCAGCGCTACGACGATTTCATCGAAGCGCTGCCGCGCCACGGGTTGGCGGTCGACCCCGCACTCATCACGTTCGGCGACTTCCAGGAGGCCAGCGGTATCCGGGCAGGTGAACAGCTGCTCGGCCAACCGAATCGGCCGACCGCGATCCTGGCCGCCGACAACCTGATGGCTCTCGGTGCGCTCGCGGCGGTCCGCAGCCGCGGTTTGCGCCTCGGCATCGATGTCGACGTGATCGCGTTCGACGACATCGAATGGCTCGCCCACTTCGATCCGCCGATCTCGGTGATCGCGCAGGATGCGGGAGCGGTGGGGAGATGCGCCGTCGAACTCCTGCTGCAGGTCATCAATGGCGAAGAGCCCGAATCAATGGTCCTGCCAACCAGATTCATCGATCGCCATGTCTGATCGCCAACACACCCACGTCTCGGTCGTCGGCAGCCTCAATGCCGACCACCGGGTACGCGTCGACCGCATTCCGTCCGCAGGAGAGACCGTGCTGGGATCCGAGGTCGTCGCCTCGGCAGGCGGCAAGGGCGCCAACCAGGCCGTCGCGGCCGCCCGGGCAGGTGCAGCCGCCGCTATTGTCGGCGCGATCGGCGACGACCACGACGGTGCGCTCGTGCAGCGGGCGATCGGCAACGACAATGTCGACGCAGGCCGGGTACGGGTGATCCCGGGCGCGCAGACCGGGCGTGCGCTGATCACCGTTGACGCCAACGGCGAGAACACGATCGTCGTCTCGCCCGGGGCGAATAGCCTGCTGACCCACGAGGACATCGACGCCGGACTGAGCGGCCTCGACGCGGGCGATGTTGTGCTATTGCAGCTCGAGACGCCGGAGCCCATGGTGCGTTATGCCGCGCGAGCCGCGGCCGACGCCCGTGGTCTGGTGGTCTTGAACGCCGCACCCGTCCCCGCAGCCATCGACGGCCTGCTCGAGCACGTCGACCTGTTGGTGGTCAACGACCACGAACTCGTCAGGATCGCGAAACTGCTGTGCGGCAACGGTAATACACCCGTCTCCCGCGAGGATGCCATGGACCTCGTCGCCTCATCGTCGGCCACCACGGTGATCTGCACGGCCGGTGGGGACGGCGCCTACGTCACCCTCGACGGACGCATCGAGCACGTCGAATCGATGACGGTCGATGCCGTAGACACCACCGCCGCGGGCGATACATTCATCGGCTACCTCGCGGCGGGGTTGGCCGAGGACCCTGACGACATCATCGGCGCCATCGAAACCGCAGTCCTGGCAGCAGGAATCGCTGTCACACGTGCCGGGGCAATCGACTCGATCCCACACCGCGATGAGGTGGGATGGAGCGCAGTTACCACGAAGGGACACCCATGAGAATCGCACTGGGCAACGACCACGCGGGCTACCCGCTCAAGGCGCACGTGCGCGCGGTGCTCGAGAAGCTCGGTCACGAAGTGATCGACACCGGCGCCCAGAGCGACGAGCCGGTGGACTTCCCCGACATCACCCGCGACACCTGCGATCTGGTGCGACGCGGTCACGCGGACCGTGCCGTGCTCGTCTGCGGCACGGGCCAGGGCGCCGTCATGGCCGCGAACAAGATCGCGGGCATCCGGTGTGCGTTGGCACACGATGTGTACTCCGCGCACCAGAGCGTCGAACATGACGACGCGAATGCAATGGCCATGGGCGCGTGGGTGATCGGACAGGCGACCGCCGCCGAGGTGGTCGAAGCCTTTCTCAACGCCCGGTTCGACAACGACGACGACACCATCCGCCGCGTCGGCAAGCTCGGAGAGCTCGAGCTCACCTCCGCACGGGAACTCGTCGCTGAATCATCAAAGGAGATAACGCAATGAGCACCGCAAGCGACGAACGGCGACGGCAAGCCGAATTCGGCTCACCAGGCAAGGTCAAAACGGCGTTCGGCGCCGCTGCCGGAACCTGCGTGGAGAACTACGACTTCGTCGCCTACGGCACGGCGTCCGCACTGTATTTCGGTGCGGCATTCTTCCCGGAGTCCGATCCCGTCGTCGGCACACTGCTGTCGTTCGCCACGCTGGGCGTCGGCTTCCTGATGCGGCCGATCGGCGGCAGCGTCGGCGGATATCTCGCGGATCGGTTCGGCCGCAAGCCCGTACTGGTCGGCGCGCTGCTCGTGATGGGCATCGCGACGTTCGCCATCGGCCTGCTGCCGACCTACGCACAGGTCGGGGTGCTGGCACCCGCGCTGCTCGTCATCATCAGGATGATCCAGGGTCTGGCGTTCGGTGCCGAGTGGGGTGGCGCCGTACTGATGGCATTCGAGCACGCTCCGTGGCGGCACCGTGGCCGGTTCGCGGCGATCCCGCAGGCCGGTAACCCGCTGGGCATCGCGCTGGCGAACATCGCATTTCTCGCCGCGGCTCCGCTGGACAGCGACTGGTCGTGGCGCATCCCGTTCCTGGCCAGTTCCATTCTCATCGCCGTCGGCCTCTTCGTACGGTTGCGGCTAAGCGAGTCACCGGAATTCGTCATGGTCAAGGCCGCGGGCAAGGTCGTCCGCAACCCGTTCCTGACCGTCCTTCGCGACGACTGGCGCAACATCGTCCGCGTGATCGCACTGCGTGTCGTCGAGTCGTGCGCGTATTACCTGACCGCCACCTATCTGCTGTCGTACATCACCAAGCAGAATCCCGACGACCGCACCATCGCGCTCACCGGAGTGGTGATCGCCAGTGTCATCGCCGTCGGCACAACACTGTTCGCCGGAAGCCTGACGGACCGGATCGGACGCCGACGCGTTTATCTGACCGGCTGCCTCCTCGCCATTGCGTTCGGTATCCCGATGTATCTCATGGCGAACACCGGCGAGCCGTTCCTGATCGTGCTGCTGTTCATCATCGGCATCGGCGTGATTCACGCCATCCTCACCGGAACGCAGGGCGCGTGGTTCGCCGAACTGTTCAACACCAGCACGCGCACGTCCGGGGCGTCGATCGGCTATCAGGTGGCCGCGTCGATCGCCGGGTTTGCACCGTTCCTCGCTGTCCTGCTTGCGAATTCGTTTGGCTGGATCGGACCGGCACTGTTCTACGTGGCCGTCGGCCTCGTCGGGCTCGCAGGTGTGCTCGCCACCAAGGAGACGTGGGGCCACAAGCAGCGCGCCGAGGTGGACGCGCTGATCCGTGGCGAGGCCGACGCTACCAAGATCGAGGCCGCGCCTGCGTAAACCGCGCTCAGCGCGACCACGGTGCGGCGTCGGCCGCCGTCCGCAATGCCGCGACGATCTGCTGCTCGTTGGCGAGGAAGCGTTCGGTCGGCGCAGGCACCGATATGGCGACGACGTGACCGCCGGAGGTGCGACCCGCGACACCGGCAGCCGAGATGCCGGTCGTGTGCTCGTCGCGGTCGAACGCAATGCCGCCGGCGCCGTCGAGGAGCGCCTGTGCGGCCTTGCCGTTGGCCGTTGACTCCATGGGAAACCGGATGCCGACGGCGGATACCGCGCGCAGGCGGTGCACGGACTCGACCTGATCGATGAACAACATCTGTCCGCCGCGCAACACGGACAGGTCGACCGTCTCGCCGGTGGTGCGGGCCAGCTCTTCCAGGGTCGGGCGGAACACGGCCACGATGCTCGTGCTGTCGGCACTGCCGAGCCCGAGCAGGCGGTCGCCCAGTGCGAACCGGCCCGCCTCATCGACGCTGACAAAGCCCACCTCAACCAGGCCGACGAGCAGCCTGCGCACGGTCGACTTCGCCAAACCGAGCTGTCCGCCCAGATCAACCAGCCGCAGCCGACCCGGGGCGGTGGCGATCTCGTCGAGCGCTGCCGCCGCGCGGCGCAGCACCTGGATGCCCTCGTCGCGCCCGGGAAGGACCCGGGGAAGGACATCGTCATTTCGCTCCGGCGGAGACACATCGCCACTATATTGATCCGCATAACGGATCACAATGATTCGCAGTGCGAATCAAAGGAGCGTCGCGATGGTGTCACTTCCCGCCGGACGGCATTTCTTCCGGGGCGACGACGGCTACGAGACGGCCCGGTGTGCAACCGTCTGGAACGCGCGCATGCCGCAGCGCTATCCAGACGTGATCGTGCAGGCGCGCGACGCCGACGATGTCGCGGCGGCGATCCGGTACGGCGGCGCAGCGGGCCATCAGGTCGGGGTTCGTTCGGGCGGGCACAGCTGGGCAGGCAACCACGTCCGTGACGGCGGGCTACTGCTCGACGTCAGCGGCCTTATGGCCTGCACCGTCGACAGCGAGCGGATGGTCGCGGTTGTCGGGCCGGGTCAGGGTGGCAGCGTGCTCGCGGCCGAACTGGACTCGCAAGGACTGTTCTTCCCCACCGGACACTGCAAGGGCGTGTGCATCGGTGGGTATCTGTTACAGGGCGGATACGGCTGGAACAGCCGGGTCCTCGGGCCTGCCTGCGAGAGCGTGCTCGCCGTCGACGTCGTCACCACCGACGGTGAGCAAATCCATTGCGATGCCGACAGCAACCCCGACTTATACTGGGCAGCAAGGGGATCCGGCCCTGGATTTTTCGGCGTCGTGACGGCGTTTCACCTACGTATGTACCCGCGACCGGCAATCTGTGGCAGTAGCCTTTACGTCTATCCGATAGAACTCGCTGACGATGTGTTCGCCTGGGCGCGCGCGATCAGTGCCGAGGTCGATCGACGCGTAGAGCTGCAGATCGTCGTTTCGCAGTTGGTTCCCGGTGTAGGCCTCGACCATCCGGGCATCGTGATGGCGTCGCCGGTGTTCGCCGAATCCGAAGAGGAGGCGACCAAGGCGCTTGCCCTGCTCGACACGTGCCCGGTCCGGGATCGGGCAATCGTCGCTGTGCCTTACGCCCCAGCGAATCTCGGCATGTGGTACGAGGCGGTGATGAGCAACTATCCGACCGGCTACCGGTATGCCACCGACAACATGTGGACCTCGGCATCGGCGGAGGATCTGCTGCCCGGAATTCGCCGCATCATCGAGACGATGCCGCCGCATCCGTCGCACTTCCTGTGGCTGAACTGGGGGCCGTCACCGGCCCGGCAGGACATGGCCTACAGCCTGGAGGACGACATCTATCTGGCGCTCTACACCGCGTGGCAGGACCCCGCCGACGATGAAAAGTACGGCGACTGGGCGCGATCCAACATGGCGGCGATGTCGCATCTGGCCAGCGGTATCCAGCTCGCCGACGAGAACCTCGGCCAGCGTCCGGCGAAGTTCGCGACCGACGAAACCATGGCCCGACTCGACACCATTCGGGCCGCCTACGATCCCGATGGTCGGTTCCACCCATGGATGGGTCGCGTCTGAAATGGCGCGCGACGGCTACCTCGGCTACCGCCAAGCCGACTACAACACCCCATTCGCCGAGTTCTACCAGCCCGAAATGGCGCCGCTGCCAAGGCATGTGGTCTGTGCGCTGGAGCACGGCCCGCAGGCCGGGCCCACGCTGTGTGCATTCGACGACGTGGCGGCGACGCTCAACGGCGGTCAACTGCAGACTGAAAACGGCTACGGGGTGCTGCGTGATGGCAGCATCCAGGTGTCGGTGCAAACCGAGATGCCCGATGTCACGCCCCAGATGTGGGACTGGTGGTTCGGCTGGCACGGCTCCGATTCGCGCCGCTACAAGCTGTGGCACCCACGGGCGCACATGTCCGCGCGATGGAGCGACGGAGGCGGCGACGGAATCTATGTTGGCCGCACTTCACTGGTCGGCGAGTATCTCGGCTCGGCGTTCGCGCGGCCCGCGATCCAGTTCGTCGGCCCGTCGACGCAGGGCCTTGGCGCGCAGGGAGATTCGGTCACCATCTGTGCGCGGCTTGGATCTAGCGATGTCCCGGTGGACGTCGGTTGGCTGGTACACCAGGTGCGGCCGACGCCGGAGGGTGCCCAGATGTGTTCGCTGTTCTGGATGGGCGGGCGACATGTGGCCATGCGACACGGAAACCGACTGACCGACGTCGCTGTTCGGCCAGTGGCCGCGCGGATGCTTCCGAATCCGCGTGACCTCCTGGTGCACTGCGCACAGGAGATGAACCACCTCGCGGGTTTTCTGCCTGCGCTGTACGCACGGTTCGGCACGTAGCAAGCCGCAGGTTTAGTACCCCTTCCGGCCGGGCACGTGGGGAGCAATGAGGTACGGGTTTCGCCGTGGCATGCCGACTGTGGAGCGCATCATCGCAGCATCTCCGGATGAAGTGTGGGAACTTCTGGTCGACCTCGACGCGTGGCCGCGATGGGGCCCGACGATTCAACGCGCGGAGCTGTCAGCGCCGGGCCCGTTGCGCAAAGGCGCGCACGGCATCCTCTGGACTCCGCTTGGCATCTCCTTGCCGTTCACGATCACCGAATTCAGTGCCTACCGGAGTTGGGCGTGGGAGGTGGCCGGTATCGGCGCGACGCGGCACGAGGTCATCCCTGCCGACGACGGATGCCGCGTGGCGTTCGGTGTGCCGTGGTGGGCGCCGGCGTATCTACCGGTGTGCGCGATCGCGCTGCAGCGGATCGACAGTATGGTCCGTTAGCCGCAGACCGCGCCGCCCGCCGCCGAGCCCACCAACTTGGTGTACTTGGCCAGCACGCCGGTGGTGTAGCGCGGGGGCGGCGGTGTGAAACCCGCTTTACGCGAATCGAATTCGGCGGGGTCCACCACCACGTCCAGCGTCCCGTTGGCCACGTCGAGCCGGATGCGGTCACCGTCCTGCAGGAACGCGATCGGCCCGCCGTCGACGGCCTCGGGCGCGATGTGTCCCACGCACAGCCCGGTGGTACCGCCGGAGAACCGACCGTCGGTCATCAACAGCACGTCCTTACCGAGGCCCGCCCCCTTGATCGCGCCGGTGATGGCCAGCATCTCGCGCATTCCGGGTCCGCCCTTTGGGCCTTCGTAGCGGATCACCACAACGTCGCCAGCGGTGATGGTGCCGTCCTCCAAGGCGTCCAATGCGGCGCGCTCGCGTTCGAAAACCCGTGCGGTGCCTTCGAAGACGTCGGAGTCGAACCCTGCCGACTTCACCACGGCACCCTCGGGCGCCAGCGAGCCGTGCAGGATCGTGATTCCGCCCGTCGGGTGAATCGGGTTCGACAGCGCCCGCAGCACCTTGCCGTCGGGATCCGGCGGCGCGATATGGGCGAGGTTCTGCGCCATCGTCTGGCCGGTCACCGTCAGGCAATCACCGTGCAGCAGACCGGCGTCCAGCAGGGCCTTCATCACGACGGGGACGCCGCCGATGCGGTCGACATCCGTCATCACATGGCTACCAAAGGGTTTCACGTCGGCCAGATGCGGAACCTTTGAACCCACCGAGGTGAAGTCCTCGAGCGTCAGCTTGACGCCTGCCTCGTGCGCGATGGCCAGCAGGTGCAGCACCGCGTTGGTGGAGCCGCCGAACGCCATCACCACCGCGATGGCGTTCTCGAACGCCTCCTTCGTCAGGATGTCGCGGGCGGTGATGCCGCGGCGCAGCAGTTCGACGACGGCCTGCCCGCTGCGGCGCGCGAACCCGTCGCGGCGCCGGTCGGTGGCGGGCGGGGCGGCGCTGCCGGGCAACGACATCCCGAGCGCCTCCGCGGCACTGGCCATCGTGTTGGCGGTGTACATGCCGCCGCACGCACCCTCGCCGGGACAGATCGCCCGCTCGATCGCGTCGACGTCCTCGCGCGGCATCAGACCGCGCGCGCAGGCGCCGACGGCCTCGAAGGCGTCGATGATCGTGACCTCTTTCTCGGTGCCGTCGGACAGCTTCGCGATGCCGGGCAGGATCGACCCGGCGTATAGGAACACGCTGGCCAGGTCGAGCCGTGCAGCGGCCATCAGCATCCCGGGCAGCGACTTGTCACAGCCGGCCAGCAGAACCGAACCGTCGAGGCGTTCGGCCTGCATGACGGTCTCCACGCTGTCGGCGATGACTTCGCGCGACACCAACGAGAAGTGCATGCCTTCGTGGCCCATGGAGATCCCGTCGGAGACCGAGATCGTGCCGAACTCCATCGGGTAACCACCCGCGGCGAACACCCCGTCCTTGACGGCCTTGGCGAGTCGATCCAGCGACAGGTTGCACGGGGTGATCTCGTTCCACGATGAGCCAACCCCGATCTGCGACTTGGCGAAGTCGTCGTCTTCCATGCCTATTGCGCGCAGCATGCCGCGAGCGGCGGCCTTCTCCAGGCCATCGGTGACGTCGCGACTGCGGGGCTTGATGTCGGGTTCGGCCCGACGTTGGGCTTCAGTGTCCGGAGCTGAGGGCATGAGGATCAGTATGCCTTCGGCGTTTCACCCGGCCAAACCGATATCAATACCCCGTAGGGGTATCGCCTAGAATGGCTACATGACGTCAATCACCGCTCGACTGATCGCCGTGCTGGCCGCGTTGGCCGCCGCGCTGTTCCTGTCGGGGTGTACCAGCCCGGCGTCCGACGGCCACACCGACCACCAGCACACTGATGAACCCGTCATCACTGGGGCGCCCGCCGGCTACAACGCCGACGACGTCGCCTTCGCCACCAACATGATTCCGCACCACCAGCAGGCGGTCGAGCTGTCGGCGCTCGCGCCTGACCGCTCCACCAACCAGGAACTGATCGCACTGTCCAACCAGATTTCGGCTGCTCAGCAACCCGAGATCGAAACCATGAAGGTCTTCCTGGTGCAGTGGAAAGAGAATCCCGACACGAACTCCGGCCACGGCGGGCACGGCCAGGCCATGCAAGGCATGGTCGACGAGCCGACGATGACCACCTTGCAGTCGCTCAACGGCGCCGAGTTCGACAAACTATGGCTGGAGTCGATGATCAGCCACCATCAGGGCGCGATCGAAATGGCCAAGGCCGAGATCGCCAACGGCGAGAATGTTGATGCGATCGGTCTGGCCAAGAGCATCGTCACCGCGCAGGAGACCGAGATCGGCCAGATGAAGCAGATGTTGGGAGGCTGAGATGACCGCGACGCATGGATATTCGCAGCAGAAGGAGAACTACGCCAAGCGGCTGCGCCGAATCGAAGGGCAGGTCCGCGGCATCGCGAAGATGATCGAGGAGGACAAGTACTGCATCGACGTCCTCACCCAGATCAGCGCCGTCAACAGCGCCCTGCAGTCGGTCGCGCTGGGGTTGCTCGACGAGCACCTCGGGCACTGCGTGACGCAGGCGGTCGCCGAAGGCGGTGATGACGCGGACGCCAAGCTGGCCGAGGCATCCGCGGCCATCGCACGGCTCGTGCGCTCCTAGTCACGACCCGCGAACGTCTAGTCACGACCCGCGAACGTTCCTTACCACTCGAAATTTCGACAAAAATTCGAGTGGTAAGGAACGTTCGGCGCGATGGGGCTCAAGTGCCGAGTTCGCGTTCGATCCGCTCGACCTTCGCGGTGAGCTGGCCGGTATGGCCCGCCCGGATGTCGGCCTTGAGCACCAGGCTCACGCGGGGAGACGCCGCAGCCACCGCCTCGACGGCTTGCTTCACCACCGCCATGACCTCGTCCCACTCACCTTCGATGTTGGTGAACATCGCATTGGTCTCGTTCGGCAGACCCGATGCGCGGACCACCCGAACCGCCTCTGCCACCGCGGCGCCCACGCCGCCCGTCTCGTCGCCGCCCATGGGGCTGACGCTGAAGGCCACAATCACAGCGCCAGCCTAGGCACTCGGCGTCCTTGACCGCTGTCCGGGCTTCCACGATTTCTCGGCGTGCGCCGGGATCGTGACATCCTGTCATCAACGCCGCCAGGTCGTCGGGCGCGAGGAACGACGGCGGTGGTGGTGGCCCCCATGAGTACAGCGCTTTCGAGGCCTCCCACACCTCGGGCTGCCACAGCGCATCGTCGACGATGCAATCCAAGTCCGAGTAGTACTCACTGAAGTTGCCCGCGGGATCCCGCAGATACCAGAAGAAATTCGACCCGATGAAGTGACGGCCCAGGCCCCAGGTATGCCGTTCGGGATGGGCCTCCAGCATCGCAGTGGCCCCACGGCCCACCTCGTCGACATCGTCGACCTGCCAAGAGGTGTGGTGCAAGTAGGCCACCGGCGCAGGGGTGAGCAAGACATTGTGATGGTCGGACGAACACCGCATGAACGTGGCGATGCCGGGCACGGCATCGCTGATCTTGAAGCCCAGCCCCTCAACGAAGAATCGTTGCGACCCCTCGTGATCGGTCGAGCCGAGCATGACGTGACCAAGTTTGCGAGGATGCACCTCATCGTCGCGCAGGATGCTCTCCGCGCGCATACCGGCACGCGAGATGCTGCCCGGGAAGTTGTAACTCGGTGTCGGAGCGGGCCGCTGAACCAGCCGGTCGGCGATCTCGACTCGCACCGTCACCTCGGTACCCGCGTCACGGGCGGTAACAGTGGTAGCGGTGCGCTCGACACCGATACCGAGCTTGTCGAGACGCGATGCGACTCGGGCGAGGTCGTCGTGCTCGTCGACGCCGACGCCGACGCCTAGCTCAACGAGGCGCCGCCGAACGGTCGTGACCAGCCGTCCACCGTGCCGAAGCAATGCTCCCCACTGGTCGGTGTCAGTCCGAAATCCCGGTAACAGGACGCTACGTCCGTGACGTTGGGCACGCCCATGACAATGCGTGTGAGTCGATTCAGGGCCATGCTGAGATGAACTTCGGCCCGAGTTGAGTTCTTCCAACCCCTCCAATCGCCCGTTCCACTGCGCGGAACAGGCCGTGAGATTGCGCGGCCGCTTTGCATATTCCTTAGTAGCGAGCCGCCGATCGTCCGAGCTTCCGTGTCCGAGGGAGGAACATGCAGAATCCGCAGTATTTGTTCGACTACTCGGAATCAGAGATTGAACGGCTGCAGCGACAAGCGGAGATGCTGCGTCCCATCACCGAGCGTCTGTTGAACTCTGCCGATGTGGGCAAGGGCATGCGTGTGCTCGATATCGGTTGTGGAGCAGGCGATGTGACGATCCTGATTGCGGACCGCGTGGGTCCAACAGGCCGTGTGGTCGGTATCGATCGTGACAAGGCGGTCATCGACGCCGCACGGCGGCGCATCAGAGAGCTCGGTTTCAGCAACGTGGACTTCGTCCAGCGGGATCTCGAACACTACGACGGAACAGGCGACTTCGATGCGGCTGTCTGTCGATACGTGTTGATCCATCAGACCGATCCGGTTCGGTTTCTCAGGGCGACAAGGAGACTTGTTCGCAAAGACGGAATCCTGGCCGTCCATGAAATGGACTCGACCCGAGGCATTCAGTCCAACCCACGAGTTCCGCTGCTGCACCGTATCGAAGTCCTGATGCAGGCAGCCTTCAGGCAATTGGGCACGGCCGCTGATGCCGGCGGACGCCTCGTCCAGCTGTTTGTTGACGCGGGAATGCGTGTACCACAGGTCTTCGCGGAGACCATCGTCGGCAGTGGCGAGGATCCGATATTGCTGCCGTGGTTCACGGCAGCCCTGCGTGCAGTCCTCCCGAGACTGATCGCGACCGGTGTGGTGAGCGCAGATGAGATCGACATCGACGATTGGACAGAACGGTTGCGGCGCGCGGTCCTCGAGTCGCGAAGTCAAATCGAGTTCGTTCCGCAGATGTGCGCCTGGGTTCGCGTCTGACCTGCACCAGTGACTACGACGAAAATCGGTATAACAGAATGAAATTCAGTATTGTCACTTTCGTCACCGATCGTGGCGTCGCGCCCGGCCGCCTCGGGGCTGCGGTGGAGGAACGCGGGTTTCACTCCCCGATTGTCGGCGAGCACTCGCACATGCCGGTCGTGGCCGCGAGGCCCCACCGTAAAGCAGGACCATTGCCGGCCGACCTGTATCGCACCCTTGACCCGTTCGTAGCCCTCGCTTCCGCAGCGGCGACGACCCGCACCCTCACTCTGACCACCGGCGTGGTTCTTCTCGCTCAGCGGGATGTCATCCTCACCGCCAAAGAGGTCGCGACGTTGGATCTGGTCTCCAAAGGCCGGGTGGTTTTTGGTGTGGGCGCCGGCCGGAATAAACGCGAATTGCGTCATCACGGGCTTGACCCCGCCACGCGAGGAGCCAAGCTCGACGAGCAGCTTCAGGCTCTCAGAAGGATCTGGGCGTACGATATTGCCGAGTTCCATGGGGAATTCGTTAAATTCGACGCACTTGCATCCTGGCCTAAACCCGTTCAGCAGCCCCGTCCACCGATTTACATCCGCGGTGCGAGCCAGGCGGCGCTGGAGCGAGTGCGGTTACTGGGCGATGGCTGGCTTCCGCTCGGCGGGATCTCCCCAGAGCGGGTGGTGCGCGCCCGGCGATGGTTGGCGGATCAGGGTCGTCCCGATGTACCCACAACCATCTGCGGTGCGGCAAGCGACGAGAAGACATTGGCCGCCTACGCGGGGGCCGGCGTCGATCAACTCGCGTTACCACTGCGCCCTGCCCCCGAGGCCGTAACGCTGTGCAGGCTCGACGAACTCGCCGCCGTCGCGGAATCCATCGCAGGGTGTGAGGGCACAGGAAACCGCGAAAGTCCGGACCAAATCACCCCTGACCATTTTCTGTAGAGGTAGCGAAATCCGTTATGTCTAAGCTAGATCGAAGGTACGACTTCATTGTCGTCGGCGCGGGCACTGCTGGGTCCGTCGTCGCGGCGCGGCTCACCGAAGATGAAGACATCAGCGTGCTGCTGCTTGAAGCGGGCAGTGCAACTCCTTTGGCAGCCAGCGCAATTCCGCCAGCGTGGCCCACGCTGATGGAGAGCGAGGCCAGTTGGGGCGATACGACGACGCTGCAAGCCCAGACCGGCAGAGCCCTCTCATTTGTCCGCGGTAGAGGAATAGGCGGATCGTCGGCCATCAACGCGATGGTCTTCGCGCGCGGTCACCGAGACAGCTATGGGAGCTGGAGCCCCACTGGCGCGGATTCGTGGACCTTTGAAGACTTGCTGCCGTATTTCAAGCGCAGCGAAACAGCGCACCACGGCGATCTCTCGCTCCGCGGCGATGGCGGCCCCGTGCGCGTCGCTCCTGCCGACCCGCCGAATCCGGTTCTCGTCGCATGCCTCAACGCGGCGCTGGAGCGTGGCTTCCGTCGGGCCGACGATGTCAGCGGCGGACTCGAAGTCGGGTTCGGTTTCACCGATCTCACCATCAGCGACGGGCGGCGACAAACAGCTGCCGATGCCTATCTTGTGCCGGCTCTGAATCGACCCAACCTCGAATTCGCCGCGGATACCACAGTTCGCCGATTAGTGATGCAGGGCAGTCGATGCACCGGTGTTCAGTACACCGATGTCGACGGTCAAGTGATGACCGCTGTCTCGGGCGAGGTGATACTCGCGGCAGGAGCGATCGGGTCGCCGCAGCTGTTGATGGTTTCGGGTATCGGACCGTCGCATCACCTTCGGTCCTGCGGCATAGTGGTTCTCGCCGACCTTCCCGGAGTGGGTCTGAATCTGCACGATCACCCGATAACTCCGCTCGTGTATCGCGCCGCGCGCCCTGTGCCGCCTGCCCAACACAACCACGGCGAGCTTCTCGGATTGATCCGCAGTAGATCGTCGGACGGCGTACCCGACATCCAGATCTTCGGCGTCGACTCGGCGAACGTTCCAGGACTCGGTGATATCGGCGGCTATGTCCTTGGTGCGTCCGTCATGCAACCTAAGAGCCGCGGTCGCGTCAGGTTATCGGGGCCGGACGTCAACACGGCGCCGTTGATCGACCCGAACTATTTCGGCGACGAGTCAGATATGCGGGTCATGCTCGAGGGGTTGAGGATCGCCCGCGAAATCGGCACTGCGGCGGCCCTCGATGCGTGGCGCGCCAAGGAGATAGCTCCTGGTCCGGAGGCCGTCGGCGACGATGACCTTCGGCGATATGTGCAGCAGTCTGTCGCGTCCTATTTTCATCCGGTCGGGACCTGCGCAATCGGTACTACGCCGGAAAGTGTTGTCGACGAGCGACTGCGGGTGCACGGCCTCGATGGTCTGCGGGTCGTCGATGCCTCGGTGATGCCGTCGATCCCGTCGAACAACACCATGGCCACGGTCTACGCGATCGCTGAGCGCGGCGCGTACCTGAGCCGCTGCGGCTGAGCGACAGCTATGTCTGGATGACGTGAGAGTTCAGACGCGTTCATCTCTAACGTGCAGCCTCCCAGGATAGTTGGGCCGCCACGGTGAGTGAACACGCGGTGGGCGATGACTTGCCGACCCGCGGGAAATTGGTGCGCAACGCCTTCTCGATCCTTCGGGTATTGGGTCGCATGCAACGTCCGGTCGGCGTCAGCTGGCTCGCGGCCGAAGTCGGCATCCCCAAGACGACGACGCACCGGCTGCTCGAGCAGATGGCCCGCGAAAATGTCGTCGAACGTCTCGGCTCGCAATGGGTGCTCGCGCCTGGCCTTCATGATCTGGACCGTCGGCCGAAAGACCTCGCCAGTGTTGCTTGGCACCGGCTTCACGCGATGACACAAGTGACCGGCGCAACGTTGTGCCTCTACCAGAAGTCGCCGACTGCGATGCGGTTCCTGACTCGCACGCAGGGACGCCGCATGACGCACGTGATGGACGCATTCGATCAAACGAAGGCTCCCGAACATCCAGCGTCGGCGATGTGGCAGGCAGCCGAGACTGGGCAACTCGCCTCCGAGCACCGTGAAGTGCATCCGGACTGCTGCTGCATCGCCACGCCATTCTCGTTGCCCTTGGGCGACATGGCGATTCTTGGACTCGCCCTGCCCGATCACCGGGCGGTCGAGGCGCTCAAACGTCCTCTGGACGAGGTCGCATCACAGATCCTCGGCGATATCGATCGATTGGCAGCTAGCGGGCTGGACGAGTGACCACGTCGGCACACGCCCGCTACTGCTTGCTGAAGCCCGTCGGCCGCACGACGAGGATGACCCTATCCGCCTTGTCAGCGGGTGGCTCGGTCAGCGGGCCGCTGTAGCGATCGTTGAGCTGCATGTAGAAGGTGCCCGTGGGATCGGGCACGATTTCCTCGACGACGCCGCGGACTTCGAGGAAGCGGTACGGGTTGTCGGGGTCGATGATCGACATCGCCACTTTCGGGTTGGCTGTGACATTGCGATATTTCTGCCGCTTGTTGGTATGCGTAAAGCGCAGCAGCTCTCCATCCCAGTCGAACCACATGGCGTTGGCCTGTGGGCTTCCATCGGGTCGGACGGTGGCGAGATGCCCGAACAGCGGACGTTCCAACAGTGACTCGTAACCCTCGGGAATGGCGACCATCACGATCCTCTTTCGGTTAGGCGGCAATCGGCTAAAACCAGTCAACATGATCTAGCGCCGATCCCATCCTGCGCGGCTACGGTTGGGCACCCCTATGTCTGTAGTCGTGTCGTCGCCACCCACCTACACCTGGACACCTCGTGTGGGCGTACAGCTGACGGTGCTGGCCGTCGCCGCCTTCGTCTACGTCACCGCGGAGATGGTCCCGGTGGGCGCGATGCCTGCGATCGCCGGCGACCTGGGGGTCAGCGAGGGGTTGGTCGGGACGCTGCTGGCGACCTATGCGTTGGTCGCCGCGGTGACCACAGTCCCGTTGGTGCGGTTGACGGCGCACTGGCCGCGTCGCCGCACGCTTCTGCTCACATTGCTGTGTTTGACCGCGTCACAACTCATTTCGGCGATGGCGCCCACCTTCACCGTGCTGGCAGGCGGGCGGGTGCTGTGCGCGCTCACTCACGGGCTGATGTGCTCGGTGATCGCGCCCATCGGCGCGCGGCTGGTGCCTGCCACGCACGCGGGCCGCGCAACGACAGCCATCTATGCCGGCACCAGCCTCGCTCTGGTCGTCGGCAATCCCTTGACCGCGGCGATGAGTGAACTGTGGGGCTGGCGGCAGGCCGTGGTGGCCATCGCCATCGCGGCCGCGGCCGTGACGATCGCCGCATGGGTCACGCTGCCGTCGCTGCCGATGTCGAACAACGCAATCCGCGACGTCCGCCTTCGTGAGCGCCACCACTGCAACAACCGTCTCGTCACCTTGTCGGTGTTGACGCTCGTCGGGGTCACCGGCCACTTCATCACGTACACGTTCATCGTGGTGGTCATCCGCGATGTGGTCGGGGTGCACGGCCCGCAGCTGGCGTGGCTGTTGGCGGCCTTCGGCATCGCAGGCCTCATCTCGATGGGAGCGATGGCCCGTCCGCTCGACCAATGGCCGAGAGCGACTGTGCTGGGCTGTGTCGGCGCGCTGGCGACGGCATTCGCGGTGTTGACGGTGCTGGCGACCCATCACCGGGCCGGGGCGCTGACCCTGGCGGTGGGCGTCGCGGCGATCTTGCTGTGGGGCGCCTCCTCCACCGCCCTGCCGCCGATGCTGCAGGCGTCGGCGATGCGCACGGCCCCAGAGGACCCCGACGGCGCGTCTGGCCTATATGTAACGGCGTTCCAAATGGGCATCATGGCCGGCTCGCTGACAGGCGGGTTGCTACACGAAACGGGCGGTCCAGCCGCCATGATTGCGGCTTCGACGGCCCTGGTTGTGGTGGCGCTTAGCGGTGTTGCAGCGACCCGAGGCCTCTTCGAGGTACCTCAGGCAACCAGCAGGAAGTAACGTTCGGCGCCTCCGCGCGATGAATACTGCAGCTCAGCGGTTTCCTCTGGGTGAGCGTCGGGGTTTGCGCAGCATCCTCGAGGCGGTAGCTAGTCTTTTCGTTGTGCGACACTGGGTCGAGATTCGCAACTGGAGGGTGGACGTATGCGGCAGAGGACGAAGGGAAGGCTGTTCACCGCGATCATCGCGGCAGGACTGCTCGGGGGACTGGTGTTAGGCAACCCATCTGCACTGGCTCAACCCGCTCCGCCACCGCCACCGCCGGTGCCCGTCGACCCGGCCGCACCGATCGACCCTGCCGCGGCCATGGTGCCTGCGCCGGACCCGCTTGCGCAGCCGCCGGTCGATCCGTTCGCGCCGCCGCCGCCGATCGACCCGGCCGCACCGGTCGCGTTCCCGCCGGCGCCTGCGCCGGTTGACCCGTTGGTACCGCCGGCTCCGGCCAATCCGTTCTTCCCGATGCCTGCCGACCCGCTGGCCGCGCCCCAGACGATTCCTCAGGGCACGCCCGCGGGCCAGAACCCGACGCCGTTCACGGGTCAGCCGGTGTTCGCGCCGCCGACCTTCAACCCGACCAACGGCTCAAAGGTGGGCGCCGCGAAACCGATCTACATCAACTTCGCACGGCCGATCGCCGACAGGGCGATGGCCGAGCAGGCGATCCACATCTCGTCGGTCCCGCCCGTGCCGGGCCGCTTCTACTGGACCAGCGACACCCAGGTGCGCTGGCGGCCACAGGACTTCTGGCCTGCCGGCACGGTTGTCAACATCGACGCCAGCGGCACAAAGTCGAGCTTCACCGTCCCAGAGCAGTTGGTGGCCACCGTCGATGACGCAACCCACCAGATGCAGATCGTGCGTAACGGGAAGCTGGAGAAGACGTTCCCGGTGTCGATGGGCAAGCCGGACGGCAAGCACGAGACGAAGAACGGCACCTATTACGTGCTGGAGAAGTTCAACGACATCATCATGGACTCCTCGACATACGGCGTGCCGGTCAACTCGGCCGAGGGCTACAAGCTCAAGGTGCAGGACGCCGTTCGGATCGACAACAGCGGCTCGTTCGTGCACAGTGCGCCCTGGTCCGTTGGGGACCAAGGCAAGCGAAACGTCAGCCACGGCTGTATCAACCTGAGCGCGGAAAACGCGCAATGGTTCTTTGACAACTTCGGCAGCGGCGACCCTGTCGTGATCAAGAACTCGAAGGGCATCTACAACGCGCCCGACGGTGCGTCCGATTGGCAGATGTTCTAGGTCAGTCCCGAGCGACACGAAACCCCCGCCGCGGCGGGGGTTTTCGTTTATCGGCGGGACACGCACCGCCAGCGGCAAGTGACACACGCCACAGCTGGGTTCGAACGAATCCCCGGTGCCGAGGCATTTGAGTAGGTAAATACCATATCGACACCCCGGAGAACGTCGTGCTCGATTCCGTGGACTCCGCCTTTGGCCGACTTGTAAACGCCACGCCGCCGACGGGTAGTCAAATCGCGTTAGGCACCGCGTGCGTTCTCGGTGGCAGCATCGCAGGATTGCTTGCGGCACGGGTTCTTTCCGACTTCTCAGAGCGCGTGGTCATCATCGAGCGCGACGATGTACGGAGTTCGGACTCCGCTCGCCCCGGCGCGCCTCACGCCGACCAGCTACACCTTCTGTTGCCGGCAGGGGCGTTGTGGATAGAGCGGTGGCTCAACGGATTCACCGACGACGTGCTGAAGATGGGCGCAATCGTCGGCGGCACCAAGGCGACGATCACCTCATTCGACGGGCAGCGGCAGGCATCCGGTCACCGCGACCACAGAATTCTGTGCGGCACACGGTCTCTGTTCGAATCATGTGCTCGGAAGGCCGTATTGGCGTTGCCTAACGTCACCCTATTGGCCGCTCGCGCAACCGGCTTGCAGTATCGCGGCGGCGCCGTGAATGCAGTCGAGTATTCCGATGATCGAGCCACCGGGGTGCTGGACACGGACTTCGTGGTCGACGCAATGGGCCGTTCCAGCAGGCTGTCGGACTGGTTGAATCGAGGAGGCTTCGAGCAACCCAGCCTCGAGCGGTTGGCGGTTCCGCTCAACTATGCAACGGCTTACTTCGAGCGCCGGACGGCATCGGCCGACCTCGACGCGCTGGCCGCGCTGGCCACGTACAGTCCGGGCAATGCGGTTGATGAGGTATCCATTGCCGCGGCAAGCGTGATGGAAAACGACCAATGGATGGTCGCACTGATCGGTTACGAACCCGATCGGCCAGGTAGGACTATCGACCAATTCCGTGCGACATCGACAAAGCTGCCCGAAATATTCCGCGAGGCTATGGGCGGCAAGGCGACTCGCGAGCTGGCCACCTACCACCAGGGCGAAAGCAGACGACGCCACTTCACGAAGCTCAACCATTTTCCTGCGCGCCTGGTCTGCGTCGGTGACGCAGTGGCATCGTTCAACCCGATCTATGGACAAGGTATGTCCTCAGCTGCGCTACACGCCTCCTGCCTGGCGTCTTTCCTGGCTAATGGTGCTGAATTCAACACCGCAGCCGCCGCTTTCTTCGAAGTGCAAGACCTGGTTGTCGACGCGGCGTGGACCGTTTCTGCCGGCGGCGACGCAGCCCGTCTGGACGCACAGCAAGGAAATGTGGTGTCTGAAGAAGCCCGTCAGCAGCGGTGGGTTCGCCAACAACTGCTTCGTGCCTCACTGACCAACTCGGAGATCGCCGGAGCCTTCAGGGAGGTCAACTACATGTTGCGCCACCCCGTCACCCTCGCCGAACCGGCGCTGGTGGAGCGCGCAGTTGCCGTCAACGCGGCGGCATGACGTCCACCTGAGGTGACCTAGTTCCAGATCCGCACTCGCCGCTGCGGTTCCAGGTACAGCGCGTCGGACTCGCTCACCTCGAACGCGTTGTAGAACGCGTCCATGTTGCGGATGACGCCGTTGCATCGGAACTCCGGCGGTGAGTGCGGATCGATCGCCAACCGCCGGATAGCCTCGGCATCGCGGGATTTCGTCCGCCACACCTGGGCCCAGCCGAAGAACACCCGTTGCTCACCGGTCAGCCCGTCGATCACCGGTGCTTCCTTGCTCTTCAGCGACAGCCGGTAGGCCAGCAGCGCGATCGACAACCCGCCGAGGTCGCCGATGTTCTCGCCGACCGTGAACGCGCCGTTGACGTGGTGGCCGTCCCCTAGTTGACGGGGTGTGAACTCCTCGTACTGCTCGATCAACGCCTTTGTGCGTGCACCGAATTCGGCCCGGTCCGCGTCGGTCCACCAGTCCACCAGATTGCCGTCACCGTCGTACTTGGCGCCCTGATCGTCGAACCCATGGCCGATCTCGTGGCCGATCACCGCGCCGATTCCGCCGTAGTTGGCCGCATCGTCCGCCTCGGCGTCGAAGAACGGCGGCTGCAGAATCGCTGCGGGAAAGACGATTTCGTTCATTCCGGGGTTGTAGTAGGCGTTGACGGTCTGCGGCGTCATGAACCACTCGTCGCGATCCACCGGGCCGCCGAGCTTGGCCAGCTCGCGGTCGGAGTTGACCTCACTGCCGCGACGGCAGTTGCCGTACAGGTCATCGCGCTCGATGATGAGCGTCGAATAGTCGCGCCACTTGGCCGGATACCCGATCTTCGGGGTGAACTTGTCCAGCTTGGCCAGCGCCTTCTGCCGCGTCTGCGGGGTCATCCACTCCAGCTCGTTGATGCTGACGCGGTACGCCTCACGCAGATTGGCCACCAGTTCGTCCATCCGAGCTTTCGAGCCTGGCGGGAAGTGCCGCTCGACGTAGAGCTTCCCGACGGCGTCGCCCATCAGGCTCTCCACCACCGACACCGCGCGCTTCCAGCGGTCGCGGATCTGCTCGGTGCCACTGAGCAGTTTTCCGTAGAACGCGAAGTCTTCGGCCACCAGATCGTCGGTGAGCAGAGACGCCCGAGCGTGAATCAGCCGCCAGCGGGCCCACCGCTTCCAGTCTTCGATATCCTCGCCCGACCAGGCCGCCGCGAACTCGGTAAGGTAATCAGGCTGGCGCACAACGACTTCGGCCGCAGCCCCCGGCGGTGTGCCCATCGCGGTCACCCAACCCGTCCAGTCGAACCCCGGCGCCTCGTCAGGCAGCTCGGCGAACTTGCGCAGGTTGTAGGTCAGGTCGGCGTCGCGCCGTTTGACCACATCCCAGTGTGCGGCGGCCAGTTTGGTCTCGAGCGCGACGATCCGCGCGGCGGTCTCGGTGTGATCGCCGCCGTACACGAGGGCGAACATTGCGGCGATGTGTTTCGGATAGGCGGCGAGGATCTCGGCGTGCTGCTCGTCGCGGTAGTAGGACTCGTCGGGCAGCCCCAGCCCGGACTGGTTGATGTGCAGCAGGTAGCGTGTCGAATCCTTCGAGTCGGTGTCGACGAAGACGCCCGCGCCGCCGCCGACGCCGGTGCGTTGCAGGGCGCCGATCACCGCGGCCAGCGCAGCGGGGTCCTGCGCGGCGTCGATGGTGGCCAGCTCGTCGAGTAGCGGCTGCATGCCACGCGCGGCGACCGCGGCCTCGTCCATGAAGCTGGCGTACAGGTCGCCAATGCGCTGCTCGTCGGTGCCGCCGGCCGCGCCCGACGACGCGGCTTCGGTGATCAGGTCGCGGACCTGCTCCTCAGCCCGGTCGTACAGCAACCGGAATGCACCGTCGGTGGCGCGGTCGGCAGGCATCTCGTAGTCGGCCAACCAGCGGCCGTTGACATGGCCGAACAGATCGTCCTGGGGGCGGGCATCGGAGTCGACATAGGAGAGGTCAATACCGGACCGGGTGGCTTCTACCGTCACCCCACCAGAGTGCCAGACGGGTAGTTACCGTCGCGCACGTGAATGCCGTCGCGATCGATCACGACCGTCTTCGCGGCGCGCTCGCCGA
Organism: uncultured Actinomycetota bacterium; assembly: GCA_963848855.1. GTDB lineage: Bacteria > Actinomycetota > Actinomycetes > Mycobacteriales > Mycobacteriaceae > Mycobacterium. The sequence continues at coordinate 224,311 of CAWKFL010000012.1, read as the reverse complement.
CGGCCTCGAACGCCTGAGCGGCACGTCGTGGACCTATTTGGACGACGGGAGCGTCCGGTCCGACGGGGTCAACGCTGGTGGTGTACGTCGCCGATCTGCAGCGCACGAGGAGGGCCTCGCGCCAGCCACGTCGAGGCGGCCCGGACGGCCTGCCTGGCGACGCTGAGCTGGCCGCGCCTCGAGAAACCGGCCTTCGCCGGGACATACGTGCTTGTGATGCCCTCGGTCGACTGAGCAACGGCTCGCGCGGCCCGGCCGGGTACCCTCACGCGCATGCCCGACGACGAGCCGACGCCGGACCACGACGACGAACAAGACGGTCCCGTCTTCACCAGCTACGGCATCGGCTCGGTTGTCCTCGGCGTGATCGCGGTGGCCGCGATCGCATTGGGGGCCCTGATCTGGACGCAGCACCGAAGCGACGTCGACGAGCTGTCCTACCGCACCCGCGTCATGCAGGCCGCTGCGGACTGGACAAGCACGTTGATCAACATGGACAAGGACAGCGTCGAGGAGAGTCTGCACAAGTTGCATGAGGGCACCGTCGGGCAGCTCAACGCGGACTTCGACTCGACCGTCGAGCCCTTCCGCCAGTTGGTCCAGACGCTCAAGGCACGTACCACCGGTCAGATCGAATCGGTGGCGGTCGAGTCGATCCACCACGCCCCACCCCGTCCGAGTGGAGCGCCGCCGCCTCAGCAGCAGCCCGAGTTGGATGCGTTCGCGTCGCGCACCGACACCGTGATGGTGGTGGCGACGTCCATCAGCGAAAACGCAAGCGGCGACAAGCCACAGACCGTGCACTGGACGCTGCGGCTGAACGTCTCCGATGTGGACGGCAAGCTGCTGATCTCTCGGCTGGAACCGATCCGATGAGAAACCGTTGGCGGATAACGGCTTTCGACATATTAGCGCCGGCCGGGGCGGTCGTGGCCCTGGTGTACATCGGCACCGCGTTGGCCTGGCCGCTGTGGTGGGTGTCGGTTTGTTCGGTGCTGTGCGTGCTGATCATCGAAGGCGTCGCGGTCAACATCGCGCTTGCGCGCCGCGACGGGGTCACCGTAGGCACGGACGACGACGGTCCCGGGCTTCGACTGGCCGTCGTCGCCGTCGCGACCGCGGCCTTGGTGGCTGCGGTAGCGGTCGGATACCTGCGCTGGACGGCGCCTGACCGCGCGCTGCGCGCCGACAGCGAGCAGGTCGTCGGCATCGCGAGCAGCATCTCCGAAGCATCAGCCACATTCACTCCGCAAAGTCCGACAGCTTCGATCGACAGGGCCACGTCCATGATGTCGCCCAAGAGCGCAGAGGCGTTCAAGAACGAATTCGCCGGTGTGGCACAGCAACTGACGAGCAAGAACGTCTCGGCCCAGGCCAGCACCGTCTCAGCAGGCATCGACGCGATCGGGCCGAACAACGCGAGCGTTGCGGTGATCCTGCGCGCCACCTACACCGTGCCAGGCAAGCAGCCGGGCACCGCGGTGCTCGCGCTGCGGATCACGTTGTCCAAGCAGGACGGCAGCTGGCTCGTCGACGACGTGTCGCCGATCAACGCACGCTAAGGCCGGCGCGAGTCGATCACTCCGGTGTTGAAGCCGGCCAGGTGCAGGCCGCCGTGGAAGCGAGCGTGCTCGATCTTCAGGCACCGATCCATCACCATCTGCAGGCCTGCCGCCTCGGCGTCGCGGGCCACCTGCTCATGCGACAAACCCAGTTGCAGCCATAAGGTTTTCGCGCCGACATCGATGGTGTCTTCCAATACCAAAGGCAGATCGTCGTGCCGACGAAAGACGTCGACAAGGTCGGGCACCACGGGCAGTTCGGCCAGCGAGGGATACACCGGTGTGCCATCGACCTCGGTGATGGTCGGGTTCACCAGATAGATCTCGTAGTCGCTGGTGGACTTGAGGTACGTCCACACGAAATAGCTCGCCCGCGACGGGTTGGCCGACGCGCCGACGATCGCCACGGAACGGGTCTGACGCAGAATGCGTTGGCGGGTCAGCGCATCCGGACCTACCCATGTGCGCGTTTCAGTCATCAGCCTTCGCCGCCTCTGTAAGAGCCTGATCAAGATCCCAGATGATGTCGTCCACATCCTCTATACCCACGCTGATGCGCACCAACTCCGGCCCGACGCCGCCTGCACGCAACTGGTCGTCGGTGAGCTGACGGTGCGTCGTGCTGGCCGGGTGGATCACCAGCGTCCGCACATCGCCGATATTGGCGAGGTGGCTGGCCAACTGCACGCTGTTGATGAACCGCTCACCGGCCGTCCGGCCGCCGCGCACTCCGAACGAGAACACCGAACCCGGCCCATCGGGAAGGTATTTCGCGGCCCTGTCGTAGTGCGGGTGCGACGGCAGGCCGGCCCACCGCACGTATTCGACGCGGGGGTCGGCGTCGAGCCACCGCGCCACCTGGCGCGCGTTGGCCACATGCGCGGACATTCGTTGCGGCAACGTCTGCACACCCTGCAGCAGCTGGAACGCCGATTGTGGAGCAAGGCTGGCTCCGAGGTCGCGCAGCTGCTCGCTGCGTAGTTTGGTCAAGAAGCCGAACTCGCCGAAGTTTCCCCACCAGCTCAACCCGCCGTACGAGGCCACCGGCTCGGTCAATTGCGGGAATTTACCTGCACCCCAATCGAATCGGCCCGCCTCGACCACCACACCGCCGAGCGTGGTGCCGTGCCCGCCGAGGAACTTGGTCGCCGAATGCACGACGATGTCGGCGCCGTGCTCGATGGGACGGCACAACACCGGGGTGGCCACCGTCGAGTCGACGACCAACGGCAGCCCAACGGCGTGTGCCACCTCGGCCAACCCGGGCAGGTCGGCGATCTCGCCTGACGGGTTGGCGATGACCTCGGCGAACACCAGCCGGGTCCGGTCGGTGATCGCCGCAGCATAGTCGGCGGGTGTGGTGCCGGCGACGAACGTGGTGTCGACGCCGAAGCGCCGCAACGACACGTCGAGTTGAGTGACCGTGCCGCCGTAAAGGCTGCCCGCGGACACGATGTGGTCCCCTGCGCCAGCCAACGCCGCGAACACCGCGAACTGTGCGGACAGGCCACTGGCGGTCGCGACGGCGCCGAGTCCGCCCTCCAGGCTGGCCACGCATTCCTCGAACGCCGCCACCGTCGGATTTCCGATGCGGCTGTAGATGTTGCCGTACTTCTGCAACGCGAACAGGTTGGCCGCATCGTCGGTGTCGCTGAATACGAAGCTGGCGTTCTGATAGATCGGGACGACGCGCGCGCCGGTGGCGGCGTCGGGACGCTGGCCTGCGTGAATCGCACGGGTGGCCAGGCCGAAGGTTCGGTCACTCACGGGCGGCCAGCTTATGACGTGGTGCGGATTGCGTACAGGGTTGTGGTCGGGCGGATTTCACGACCCTGCGCGTAATATTCGCGATGCCAACTCTTCGGGCTGGCTCAACGCCATCAGATGCCCGCCGGGCATCACGTCGATGTCCAAACCGAGTCGCTCGCGCACGATCCGTTGCTGGAAGGCGACGGGGAACAGCCGATCGTCGCCGCCCTGAATCACCCTGGTCGGCACATCGGGCCAGCCATCGAGCGGCCACGGCTGGCCGAACGGGGTGTCGGACTGTCGCGGCGCGCCCTGGCGGAACGCTTCGGCCCGCACCGACTCAGGCACGTCGTGAAAGAAGTCCTCGACCGGATCGAATTGTGGCACCACTTGGTCGTGACCCGTTGCGGCCCACCACTGCCCGGCCGATTCGCCCGCCGCAGGGACCATCGGGTTGACCAAGACGATCTCCGCCGTCGGCGCCCGCGCCGCCACCATCGGTGCGGTGAACGCGCCTATCGACTGGGCGACCAGGATCAGTGGCCCCCGCTTACCGGCGACGGCGTCGACGACGGTGTCGGCGTAGACCGTCAGGTCGGCAGAATCGTCGTCGGCAGGCAGATCGATCGCGATCGCGCCGGGCAGCAGCGGTGTGACGCGATGCCAATACCACGCGCTGCCACCCGCTCCCGGGATCAGCGCATATGTCATGGAATCAATCGGCGCGGCCGGGCCGCTGGTCGCGCATCTTCGCGAAGCGGTCCGAAAGCCTGCGCATCCGGATCATCAGCGACGCCGACGGGCTCTGCTCGCCTTTGAGGTACGTCTCGAATGTGTCGCCAGGGACGCCGATGCGGGAGGCGAACTCCTGCGGGCCCAGCCCCGAACGATCCAGCAGCACCTGCACATGGCGGGCCACCTCGGCGCACTCGCTGGCTTCGAGGTGTTCGCGGGTGCGGGTGAGCACCTCGGCGAGTGCCTTGGAGACCCCGTACGGGTGGGCGGTTTGCAATACTTCCTCGACCTGCCGGGCCGTTCTGCCGTACGGGTCGCGCTTGATCGCCACGACGATGCGCTGCCACACCGTCAGGTCGTCGGTCTCCAATGCCGCGCGGATTGCGGCGGTGGGCCAGAATTCCACCGGTCGGTCATCGGCCGGTGGGCGTCGAGAATCTGCCGGCCGCCGCGCCGGCGGCGGCGCCTCGGAGCGTCTGCGCGCGGAGACAGCGTCGCGTCGCGCGTCCGCAGTCAACGTCACCTCGCCTCCTCCAGCATCGCCACTGCCACCGAAAGGCAACGTTCCCTGACCATGGCCCATTCAGCTTCGGCCTCAGGACCCGACATCCGGGCGTCGTGCTCGTCAGACGGTTGAGGATCGGCCAGGCGGCGTACCAACTGGGTGGCGATCCATTGCTTTCTCGAGTGACTCCCACAGTAGTACCGGTCCATGGCAGCAAGTACCACCGCGGCCGTCTGAGTCTCCATGCAGTCGACCAATTCGGCAAACTCCGCGAAGTCTCTGGTGCTGTTCCTGCACATGATCAGGTAGCTCTTCAACCGCAACGTCTCGGCGCCGGTTGGTATCTGAAGGCGGTCACCGGTAGGCAGCTGCACGTTGGTGGTCTCCATCGGGCTGCGCCGTTCCATCGGTGTCGGGACGCCTTCGGCCTCTGCCTCCAAGGCGTCCAGTGCGACCGACAGCCGACCCCGCCACATGATCACCGGATGCATAGGGGACAGGCTGGGCGGTCCCGTTTTGCCAGCCCGGTTCGCCGAGCCGTTCGCAGAGCCGTTGCGGTGCAGGCGGGCCGTCGCGCCGACATTCGCATGAGCCAACGCGCGCTCCTCGACGGGAAGGCAGCCGCTGAGAGCGAGCGGGTCGGCGACCGTAATCGTGTCGGGCGCAAGGGTTTTCAGCTTCGCCGCGGACTTGACCACCGTGCGCAGCTCGGCGCCCGTCGGCCCAAGCGACGACAGGTCGTCGGGGATGAGGACCAGATTTGGCAGGTCGACCTTCGGCAACGGCTTCTCGAAGTCCACCGACGGCAGGATGCGGTCCAGCCAGCGCGGCAGCCACCAGTTCCATTCGTCGAACATCGCCATCAGCGCGGGCACGAGGATCAACCGCACGATCGTCGCGTCGACGGCGATCGCCACCGCGCAGGCCACCCCGAGCTGGGCGACCAGCGGCATGCCCGCGAACGCGAATCCGATGAACACCGCGATCATGATCAGCGCGGCGCTGGTGATGGTGCGGGCACTGGTGCTTACGCCGTATGCGACGGCGTCGCGGGTGTTTCCCGTCTGCAAGAAGCGTTCCCTGATCCGGGTGAGCAGGAAAATCTCGTAGTCCATCGACAACCCGAAGGTCATTGCCAGTACCAACGGCGGGATGGTGCTGTCCAACGACGAGATCTGTTTGAAGCCGAGTTCCTCCAACCACCCCCACTGGAAGACGACGACAAGGCTGCCGTACGCCGCCGCCACCGACAGCACCGTCATCAGGACGCCCTTGAGCGCCAGGAACACCGACCGGATCGAGACGAGCAGCATCACGAACGCGATCAGCGCGACGAAACCGAACACCGCAGGTTGCGTGGCAGAAACCCGGTCGTCGAAGTCTTTGATCAACGCCGTCGGGCCGCCGACGTCGACACGCACCCCTGGCGTCACACCGGGCGCGTTCGGCAGCTGCTGGCGCATCCAGTCCACGGTCTCGCGGGCGCCCATGTCCTCGGGGTCGACCTTCAGCACCGCCGACAGCAGCGCGCTGCGGTAGTCATCGCCGAACACCGTCGGCGACACCGTCACGACGTTGGGCGCCTGCGCCATTTTGGAGCGCACCGCGTCCAGCACGGTCTCTTTACCGGGTGCGGACGCCGCATTGCCCTCGGGGAACGTCACCAGTACCCGGACCGGTCCGAGCGCCCCTGCGCCCAGCGCCTCGGCGGCCGCGTTGACTCCGCCGCGGATCTCGTGGGTCGGATCGAACTGGCGTTGCATGCTGTTGCCCAGCACCATCGAGAAGGCGGGCGCGGCGAGCAGGAGCAGGAACACCGTCGCCGACAGCGCAGACAGCCACGGGCTGCGCATCACCCAGCCGGTCCACCGCGTCCAGAACCGCGACTGGGTGGTTTCCGCGCGGCGGGAGAAATGCAGGTACGACGATCGCTTGGCCGCGGCCCGACCGAATGTCGCCAGCACCGCGGGCGTCAACGTTGTCGACGTCAGCACCGCGATCGCCACCGCGAGGATGGCGCCGGTCGCCATCGACACCAGGACCGGGGTGTTGATCAAGTAGATACCGGTCACCGACGCGATGACGGTCAACCCCGACAGGACGACGGCCAGCCCCGAAGTGGCCATCGCCGCGTCCGCGGCCTGTTGTGGATCTCGGCCCGCACGCAGTTCCTCGCGGAACCGCATGAGAATAAATAGTGAATAGTCGATGGCCAACGCGATCCCGAACATCGACACCGTCGACGCGACGAACACCGACATCTGCGTGTACATCGACAGCAGATAGACCAGTCCCATCGTCACGACGACCGTGCAGATGCCCAGTACGAGCGGCATCGCCGCCGCGGCCAGCGAGCCGAACACGGCGAGCAAGACGATCAGGACGATCGGAAGGTTCCACTGCTCGGCCTGAGCGATGTCGTGTTTGGTGGCCTGGGTGGCGGCGGCCCCCAGCGCGCCCTGGCCGACGACATACAGCCGTACCTTGCCGTTCTCGATCTCGCCGGCATCTTCGCCCTTGACGCCGATCTTCTGCCGGAGTTGCTTCGCGACGTCGACGGCGCCGGTGTTGTTGAAGTCCAGTTGCAGCGTGATGACGTACGGGCGGTCCGGCTGCGGCGGCGGCTGCTGCGGGTTGGGCACCACCTTGACGCTCGGGACTTCGGCGCCGATGCGTTCCAGCTGCGCGACGGCGTTGTTCATGTCCTCGAACGACGCGTCCGCCCGCGGAGCTGCGACAAGGGCCAACGGCGACGCGCCCTGGTCGGGGAAGTGCTGCTCGAGCTCGCGCTGAACACGCAGCGACTGGGAACCCTCGACCTCGAATCCGCCGCCGGTGAGACTGCCCGACTGGTTCATCGCGAGATAGACCGCAGGCACCAAGAGAAGCAGCCAAGCCGCGAACACCGCCCAGCGATATCTGCGCAGGTTGCTGCTCAAGCGCATCATGAACTGCTGGATGGCGAATCTCCCCGCTTTCTGCCCGGAGTTGCGTAGCGTGAGCATACAAGAGCGTGCGGTAGGGTGCCGCCGCCTCAGCAACGCCCTAACACTGCTCTAACCCTTCTCGCGAAGACGCTGCTGCGTGTTACGCACACTGCGAAGGTCCTGTCGCTTACCTGCATGTTCCTGTCCGGGATTGGCGACCCCGTTCGCCCCAATGGCAGTATGTCGACTGGCCGTTTCGGCGTCGGGGACCCAAAGCCAGCCGATCGCAAGGCGTTTGCGGAGCGCGTTGACGTTTGCAAACGGTAAGGAGTAGTCCATGAAAACGACCGCCAGGGCGCTGCGTCGCGGCCTCTGCGCCGTGTTCGCTGCCTCCGCCGTCGGCGGCGCCGGGGTGGCCGCGCTGGCCGGCCCGTCAGCAACGGCGGCAACGGACCCCTGCGCCGCCAGTGAGGTCGCACGGACCGTCGGCTCGGTGGCCACGTCGACCGGTAACTACCTCGACTCGCACCCGCAGACCAATCAGGCGCTGACGACGATCGCGCAGCAGCAGGCCGGGGCGCAGTCGCTCGGCATGTTGAAGACCTACTTCGATGCCAACCCGCAAGCCGCCAAGGACCTGCAAGCGTTGCAGCAGCCTCTGGCGAGCCTGTCCGGGCGTTGCAAGCTTCCGGTCACGATTCCCCAGCTGTTGGGCCTGATGCAGGCCGCGCAGCAGCAGGGCGGCGCTCTGCCTGGAAGTTTGCCAGGAGGCCTGCAGACCGCGCAGACCGTCGGCATTCCGAGTGCGACGTCGCCTGCCCAGTCCTCGCCGGCTTCGGCCGCCACGCAGGGCATAGGGCCTCTTCCCGGGCCTGCAACGACGCCGCGGGGCTAGCGGGAAGCGGGGCGACTGCGCCGCAGGTGTGGTCGCTGAGCTGCGGATTTTGACCTTCTCGCCACCGGTTCAGCGCAAGGCAAGAAAGTCAGCAGCGATTCTGGTTAGCTGTTTAACGCCGGAACCGCCAAGGGTTGCGGCCTCTCCACTTCATATGAAGGAGCTTGTCCATGTTGCTCTCGGCCCGTACTGCGCGGCGTGCAGTAGCTGGCGCGGTCGGCACTGGCGCTATCGCCGGTGCGATGTTGTTTGGTGCTGTGCCGTCGGCGATGGCCGAACCGCCGAATTGCACTGCGGCGGATCTTGCCGGTGTCGCGTCGGGCGTGTCGGCGTCAACATCGGCGTACCTCTTCACCCACCCGGACGTTAACTGGTTCTTCACCAGCCTGGAGGGTCTGCCCCGCGATCAGGTCCGCGGGCAGGTTGACGACTACCTGAACGCTAATCCGATGGTGAAGGCCGAGCTCACCGGCATTCGCCAGCCCTTGGTGGATCTCAAGAACCGCTGCGGCGACACCAACGGCGACGGCATCGCAGATAGTTAGTCCGCGTGCCGGGTGGTGAACCGCCCGCGCACGAGAGCGCGAGCCGCACTGTTCTGATGGTCGACGACGACCCGGACGTGAGGACTTCCGTCGCCCGTGGATTGCGGCATTCGGGATTTGACGTTCGGGTCGCGGCGACCGGCAAAGAGGCGCTGCGGCTGTTGTCCAACGAATCGCATGACGCGTTGGTTCTGGATGTTCAGATGCCGGAACTCGACGGTGTGGCTGTGGTGACCGCTCTGCGGGCGTTGGGAAATGACATACCGATTTGCGTGCTGTCCGCACGCGACACGGTCAACGACAGAATCGCCGGCCTCGAAGCGGGCGCCGACGACTACTTGACCAAGCCCTTCGATTTGGGCGAGTTGGTGGCGCGGCTGCACGCGCTGCTGCGCCGGTCGAGTCACTCCGATCAACAGTCGGACACGATGACCGTCGGCCCGCTGACCATCGACACCGCACGCCGGTTGGTGTTCGTCGACGGTGAGCGTGTCGATCTGACCAAGCGTGAGTTCGACCTGCTGGCCGTGCTCGCCGAGAACGCAGGCGTGGTGTTGTCCAGGCAGCGCTTGCTTGAATTGGTCTGGGGCTACGACTTCGACGTCGACACCAACGTCGCCGACGTGTTCATCTCGTATCTGCGGCGCAAGCTGGAACGCGATGGCCTGTCGCGGGTGATCCACACGGTTCGCGGGATCGGGTACGTTTTGCGGGACGAGCCGTAACCGGTGCGTCTGCCGCGTTTCCTCGGCTCCGCGTCGCTGCGCACACGGGTCGCAATCGCTTCGGCGGCCGCCGCCGCCGCTGTGGTTGCCGCCTTCACGATCCTGACGTCGGTCGTGTTGGCGAGTAACGATGCCGCACAACTGGATCGCCGACTCGATTCGATCGTCGACGCAAGCATGTATCCCGAGCAGCTGCAGGATCCCCGCCGCGGCGTGCTGACCACGGGGCGGTCCCGGTCTACCGGGCAGGTGGTGTTCCAGCGCGGGTTCCAGCTGCCACCGCTTCCGCCCGGCACGGAGACGGTCGAAGTCAACGGCATCGAATACCGGGTGCGGACACTGCCCGTCGACCAGGAGGGCGGCGTGCTGATGTCGATCGGCATCCGCGCCGACAGTATCCTGTTGAGCCGCGCCAGAATTCCGGCCTACACGGTCGTCGGTGTGGTAACGGTACTCATCGCGGGCGGTCTGGGCTGGCTGCTGGCCGGTCCGGCGATCCGTCCGCTTCGCAGGCTGACCGAGCACACCAAGAGACTCGGCAAGGGCAGCGAGGAGATGCCGGAAGTGCGCGGTGTGCGCGAGGCCGAGGATCTGTCCCAGGCGATGACCGAGATGCTGCACCGGCTGGCCGCAGCGCAGCAGGCCACCACCAATTCGCTCAAAGCCGCACAGGATTTCGCCGCCAACGCCGCACACGAGCTGCGCACCCCGCTCACGGCGATGCGCGCCGACCTGGACACGCTGCGGATCCACGACCTGCCCGCCGACGAGCGGGCCGAGGTGGTGGGCGACCTGTCGCGCGCGCAGCGCAGGGTAGAGGCGATCATCACCGCGCTCGGTCAGCTGGCGTCCGGCCAGCTGGCACAGGCCGAGGACCGCGAGCTGATCGACGTGACCGACATGTTGGACCGGGTCGCCCGCGAGAACATGCGCACCGGGGGCGGGGCAGAGATCGTGGTGGAGGCTTCAGACGACCTCGGCACCATCTGGGGATGGCCGGGTGGGCTGCGGCTCGCGGTCGACAACCTGGTGCGCAACGCGGCCACACACGGGCAGGCCACCCGAATTGTGTTGGCAGCGCACCGAAATCAGGGAATGATCACGATTGTCGTCGACGACGACGGTCGCGGGCTTCCCGTCGAGGAACATCAGACGGTCCTCGGAAGGTTCTCGCGCGGCAGCACCGCCGCACCCGGCGGGTCCGGACTCGGTCTGGCGTTGGTCGCGCAGCAGGCGGCGTTGCACGGCGGGCGCATCGCCCTGTCCGGCGGGCCGCTCGGCGGCCTACGGGCGACGCTGACCGTGTCAGCGACGGGTCATCAACCCGACCGCGACGCGCCAGCCGAATAGCAACACGGCCGTCGAAATAGACGCCACCACAATGAAGCTCGATGCAACGCCCGCAGACGTGGCCTTGCGCAGGAGCATTCCGACGATGACCGTGCACAACCACACCGCGATGCCCGTAGGCACCACTGCGGAAGGACGGCGCCAGCCGCGTGCAAGCAGCCACCCGACGAGCGTCCCTGACAGAAACGGCCACGCGGTCTCGGCGACGCCCGTGACGGTGACACCCTCGGCATGACTGCGCCTGCCGATCGTGCAGAACACGACGACGCAGACGATGTCAGTGGCCAGGCCCACAACGGCGGGGCGGGTCTTCTCGTCGCTAACGGTCGGCATACGTCATCACATCGAGATCCAATGGCATGACATCGCTTTCGTCGCGGGCCGTGAATCCGGGCTGCATCGGCGCGGGCGTCCCGTCCAGAAGCGGGCCGAGGGCATCTGCATTGGCAACCCGGGAGTCGAGCTTGAACGAGGTGAAGACGAACGGAAGTCCGTTGGACCGCAGGGGATCCGGGGTGCTCATGACATGGAAGTGTAGATGCGGCGCATCGGTGTTACCGGTGTTGCCCACCGAACCGATCACCTGTCCGGCGGTGAGTCGATCGCCCGGTTTGACCTTGACCGCACCGGTCTTGATGTGGGCATAGAGCGCGTAATTTCCATCGCCGAGGTCCTGCACGATGTGGTTACCCGCGTACTGGTCGAGCGCGAGGCCTGTCGGGCTCTTGCCGGGTACCTGCTCTGGCAACCCGTCGACGGCTGCAACCACCGGGCCGTCCGCCACGGCGTGGATGTCAGCACCGAAGTAGGGGTAGCTCTCCACCTTGGCCTGGTCGCCGCTGAACAGCTTGCCGTCGGGACCCACTTGCACGTAATCGATCGCAAACCGTTCAGCGGCCCACAACTGCCCGTTGATGGGGTTGAGCGCCATACGGTGTGCCCCCATATCGCAACAACCATTGCCGTCCAGCCATTGCGGACCAGCCAGAGGGGGAGAGACGACAACGGGCTTGCGGGTCTGGACCTTGACCGGTGCGACGGTCTCGGTCATCGTCCCTGAAAACAGCGGCACCATCGGTTCAGGCAGCGACAGACCGACAGCGTGCACGAGTTGGGTGGGCACGGTCGCGCCCTTGTCAATGGCGACATCAATCCAGACCACCGCCGTCTGTGCGGGCCCGATCTTCGTTGTGGGCGTTGGTGTTCCGACGATTCGTGTCCAGTAGGCGAGCTGGTCGCCCGACAGGTTCAGCAGCGCTACGTCGCGGTCGAGGACCACCAGCGAGGTCAGCGTCACCTCCTGCGCGAGCACGTTGGTCAACTGGACCTCATAGGCGAGATGAACCTTGCCGTCAGTCGCAGGAACGGCGACGGGTTCGGCGAGCACGTCGGCCACCACTGGCGTCGCCACCGACGGCTCAGGGCCCCTCGTCGGTCCCGCGGGAGCCGATGTCGACGGGGGTGGCGCTGCCGAGGTGGTGTCTTGCGCGGGCTCTGACGCCGGCTGCGAGCACCCCGCAATCAACATGATGGCGCCGAAAACCGCTGCACCCGTGCGCACTCGCATGAAGCTCCAATCGGGAATTTATGGTTCGGGTTCGTGTCGAGCTTCGGGGTCCGGGCTGAATTGAGGTGCCTGCTCGAAGTTCTCGCCGTTGTCTTCGACGACAGCGTCGGGGTCGATGTCCTTCTCCGTGCGAAACATGAAGAAGAACACCACCCAACCGATCGCGGAGATGAAGATCCAGCTGATCAGCCGGTAGATGAGCATCGCCGAAATGGCCGACGCCAGCGACATGCCCGACGAAACGAGGCCGGGCACCAGTACGGCCTCGACAACCAGCAGGCCGCCCGGCATCAACGGGATCGATCCGACGGCCCTAGCCGCCGCGTACGCCACCGTCACCCCGGCGATCGACGGGTGACCGCCGGTGGCGTAGCACGCCGCGAGCAGGCAACCGACATCGGCGATCCAGTTGAACAGCGACCACCCGAACGCCTCACCGAGTTCGCGGCGGCTCAACTGGACGGATTCGAGTTGCTCGAGCGTCTCCCGCCACTTGTCCAGCCCGGTGTCGGCGGGCTTGCCCCGCAACGAGTTGAACCACGACAACAGCTTCACGCCGATACCGTCGATCAGCTCCGGCTTCGTCGCCACCGCCTGCGCCAGCAGGATGATCGCGATGAAGCCCCCGAGAGAAAAGATAAGCGACAGCGGGTTTTTTGTCGCACCAAGCATGAACGCGCCGCCCAAGCCGAGCATGGCGAGCCCGATGACCTGCAGCGCTCCCGACATCACCAGCTGCCACGACGCCACCACCGGCGATGCGCCCCACATCCGCTGCTGCCGGTAGATGAACGTGGCCGAAAGGACCGGACCGCCGGGCAACGTGGTCGACAGGGCGTTGCCTGCATAGAAGGCGGCCTCGGAGCGCCATTGTTTGACGCGCACCCCCGCCGAGCGCAGCAGGGTGCGCTGGATCTGAGCGAAGCTGTGCATCGACCCCATCGCCGCGATCACGGCGGCAAGCGCCCACCACCAGTTGGCCGAGTACAGGCTCTTCCACGCTTTGGCGAGCTGATCCCACACCAGCCCCAGTTCGACGGCAAGGATGATGACGGCCACGCCGATGAGCACCCAGCGCAACCACCAGTATTTGCCCCGGGCGGGCCGCTCGTCGCTGCGAGCCTCGCTCGCAGCCGCGTCGTGGGACACGCTCTACAGGGTAAAGCGTGGAGAAGCCGATTCCCCAGATCCGCAGCGGCGACGCACCCGACCGTTACGCTACCGGCATGCCAGCGGCCCCGTCAGTTGACTCCCTCGCCGACGAGTCGGTCACGCCTCTCGTCAGGAAGACCGCCGCATGGTGTTGGCGGCTGCTGGTCATCCTCACAGCCGTCATCGCGTTGCTGTGGGTGATCAAGCGGATCGAGATTCTCGTCGTGCCGGTCGCGCTGGCCACCATGCTGGCCGCACTGCTGCTACCGGTCGTCGATTTCCTGGATCGGCGCGGTGCGCCGCGCGGCGGTGCGGTGGCGCTGGTTTTGCTCGGTGGCATCGCCGTGGTCGGCGGAATTCTCACTTTCGTGGTCAGCCAGTTCATTGAAGGCGCTCCGGCGCTGGTCGAGCAGGTCAGCACGAGCATGAAGGGCGTGGGCGACTGGCTAACCCGGGGCCCGCTGCACATCAATCAGCAGCAGATCGACTCCGCCCGCAAGTCAGCGGTCGAGGCGCTGCAGAACAATCAGGAGAAGCTGACCAGTGGGGCATTGTCGACGGCCGGCACCCTGACCGAGATCGTGACTGGCGCCTTGCTGGTGTTGTTCACGCTGATCTTCGTGTTGCACGGCGGGCGCAACATCTTCGCGTTCGTCACCAAGATCTTTCCGCCCGACCACCGCGAGCGTGTGCGTGACGCGGGCCGCGCAGGGTTTCACTCTTTGATCGGTTACGTGCGCGCGACGGCGCTCGTCGCGCTCGTCGACGCGGTCGGCATCGGCACCGGCCTCGCCATCATGGGCATACCGTTGGCGCTGCCGCTGGCGTCGCTGGTGTTCCTCGGTGCGTTCATCCCGCTCGTCGGTGCGGTGATCGCCGGTTTCCTGGCGGTGGTCGTGGCGCTGTTTGCGAAGGGTTTGATCTATGCGCTGATCACACTCGGCCTGATCATCGCCGTCCAACAGCTGGAAGGCCATGTGCTGCAGCCGCTGGTCATGGGTCGCGCCGTGTCGATCCATCCGCTGGCCGTCGTGCTCGCGATCGCCGGCGGCGGTGTACTGGCCGGGATCGTGGGGGCGCTGCTGGCCGTGCCCATCGTGGCGGTCCTCAACAGCGCCATCCGGGTGCTGCTCGCCAGCGACCCCGAGGCTGAAGAGGCCGCGCAGGAGGCGCAAGAAGGGCCCGTCGTCAAGGCAAAAGCCGATGACGTCGAGCCGGCCGACAACGATTAGAGGCGGCGGCCCTCGCGGCGCAACAGATCCTGCGCGCTGACCCCGCCGCCACGGCGCTTGCGCTCCTCGTCCTCGCGGGTGTTGAGTTTCTCGGTCGCCGCCTCCGCGTCGGGCTGCCGTTGCGTCGGGATCGCCGTGGTGATGTCTGCATTCTGCGGCCGCGGACGTCCCCTATCCTCCTGCGGGGTCCCCAGGGCGGGCATTGCGGTCGTCGGATCCGTGTCGGGTTGTGGACGCGGCTGCCTCGCCTGCTGCTCGGGCATCGCGCGGGTGGGCTCCGTCGACGGCCGCGGCGGGGGGGTGGGTTGCCCGCCCGCGGGCGCGTTGCCGCGCAATTCGCCCAGCCACGATTCGATCTCACGCTCTTCGCGTGGCACCGGGGCGGGAGCCGGCTGCGCCGGACGGGGCGTGCGTTGCGCCGCGCCCGTCGCATTGTTCACCGCGTTGCGCACTGCGTTCTTGGCCATCGACAAGCGTGTGGTCGGTAATTCGTCGGACTCTGTGCGGGCGATGGGGATCCGAGTCGTGCCCGCGCCGGACGGTGCACTGGTCTGCGGGCGTGGCGGTACGCGCATCGGCCGACTGGGACCGTCGGCTGCCGGATGAGTCGGGTCATGCGGCGGCAGCGCCCGTGCGGGTGCGCCCGCGCCGACGAGAGCCTCTGGGTGTTCCGCGGGATCGCGCACCGTGGGACGCTTGCGCTCGTCGGGCAATTCGGTCTCGCCGAGGCCGAGGCGTTCCTGAAGGCGTTTCATCCAACGCGGTGCCCACCAGCAGTCGTCGCCGAGCAGCTTCATGATCGCAGGCACCAGGAACATTCGGACGATCGTGGCGTCCAGCAGCAGCGCGATCAGCAGGCCGAACGCGAGGTACTTCATCATCACGAGGTCGGAGAACACGAAGGCTCCCGCGACGACCGCGAGGACAAGGGCGGCACCGGTGATCAGCCGGCCGGTGGTTGCGGTGCCTATCCGAATCGCCTCCGCGGTGGACAAGCCACGCGCTCGGGCCTCCACCATGCGGGAGACGAGGAAGACCTCGTAGTCGGTCGACAGGCCCCAGATCACCGCGATGATCAGGCCGATCATGGGTGCCATCAGTGGTTGCGGGGTGTAGTTCATCAGCCCGGAGCCATGGCCGTCGACGAACATCCACGTGAGCACGCCCATCGTCGAGCCAAGGGTGAGCGCACTCATCACCGCGGCCTTGATCGGCAGAACCACCGATCCGAACGCGAGGAACATCAGGATTGTCGTGGTTGTGATCAGCAGGACCACCATCAGCGGCAGCTTGTCGAACAAGCTGTGGATGCTGTCCTGTTCCAGCGCAGGCGTGCCGCCGATCGAGACTGTGACGCCGCGGGGCGGCGTGAGGGCGCGCAACTCCTCGATCTTCTTCGACGCGTCATTGCGGTTTTCCAGGCCATTCTGGATGACCCGGACGTCGGGGTTCTTCGACGCGCCATCGAGATAGGGGCGTTCCTGCCACATCTTGGACGGGTCGTTGTCGGGATCGATGAATCCCGTCACCGTCATCGCCTTGTTGCGTACATCGGCGATCTGCTGATCGGTGATCGGCTTACCGTCGTCGCGTTCCATGACGATGGTCAACGGTTCGGTCCGGAAGCCGGGGAAGATCTTGTCGAACTCCTCCTGCGCGAGGCGCACCGAGTTGTTCGGCGGCAGGTACTTCTCACTGATGCCGCCCAGCGCGAGTTGGCCGAGCGGAATGATCAGCAAGATCATCACGATCACGATCGGTGCGGCGAAGGCGATGGGCCGCTTCATCACGCGGTTGACCAGCTTGCCCCAGAATCCCTTTTCGACTTCTGCCCGGGTCTTGGTCTTCTGCGTCTTTTCGGCCAGCCAGGTCAGGTAGACCCGCATCGGCTTCCAATTCCGGAAGAACGGCACCCGCAGCAGCGTGCGTACGCCGAGCGCGTCGACTCTGGGGCCCAGGATGGCGAGCGCGGCGGCCAGCACGGTGATCGACAGGATCGCCGCAAGCATGACCGAGGCGATGATCGCGTAGGTGATGGATTTCAGGAAGCCCTGTGGGAACAGCAGCAGCGGAACCGATGACGCGACCAGGATCACCGCGGAGAACATGATGGTTCGGCCCGAGGTCATCACTGTGCGTCGGACGGCGGCCTCGGTGTCGTAGCCTTCGGCGATCTCCTCACGGAATCGGCTGACCATGAAGAGGCCGTAGTCGACCGCGATGCCCAGCCCCATCAGCGTCACCACCGGCTGGGCGAAGAAGTGCACGGGCATGAATTCGGCGAGCAGGCGCATGATGCCGAGCGCGCCTGCGATTGTCAGGCCACCGATGATGCCGGGAAGGGCGGCCGCGACGACGCCGCCGAACACGAAGAACAACACCACGCACACCAGCGGGATCGCCGCGACCTCAGCACGCCGCTGGTCGTCGCCGATGGTGCCGGTGAGCTCTGCGGCCAGCGGCTGCAGGCCGGCAAGCTTGACGTCGACGCCGTCGTCGCCAACCTTGAGCAGATCGTCCTTGACCTTTTTGTAGTTGGTCAGGATCGCGTCGTCATTGTCGCCCTTGAGCTGGATCGACATGAACGCGTGCTGTTTATCCCCGTCGGACATGTTTTTCAGGACGTCGGGGCTCTTGAAATAGCCGATCGAGCGAAGGATCTCGTCGGGATGGTCCTTCTCGACCTGCGCCAGATTGTCGAGGATCTTCTTCTTGAACTCTGGATCGTCGACGGTCTTGCCCTCGGGGGCCGTATAGATACCGACGATGTGGCCGGATGTGTCGCGGCCATAGGCGCCATCAGCGGTCACGGATGCGTGGACCGACTGGCTGCCGTCGTCGTAGAAGCCACTCTGGGTGACATGGTTACCGAGACTGATGCCGAACACGCCGCCACCAAGGCACAGTGCGACCATGACACCGATCACTGCGTATCGGAATCGGTACACCGTTCGACCCCACCAGGCGAACACGTGAGCTCCTTACTAAGTCCTTTGCAAACCGCGCATCTCTAATTGTTAAACGCGCGAGGTCAGTAGCGAGGACAGCGGCCGGAATGGCTGCAGCCAAGCCCCCTGCTCGGGCAGCGAATCTAGGCCGATTCGCGGTAGCGGCTCCCGGAAAACACCAGGAATGTCCTCCAGGTCGACGAACTCCAAGGTATCCGACGCTAACGCCCAACTGGCATGTTCGCGAAATCCCAACACCTGAACGGTGATGCCGTCGCGGGCGATTTCTTCGAGCGGCAATTTGAATGCCTGCCCGTCCGCCGAGGCCACCAACACGCTGGCCAGCCCCTCACTGCGGCGAAGCGCGATGTGATCGAGCATGTCGCTGTCGACGTCACTGTCTTCATCGATCTTCGGTTTCGCGAAAACCGCGAAGCCCACGTTACGCAATGCCTCGACCCACGGCCGTACCACATCGGCACTTCCTGGGGCGATATTCGTGAACACGGTCGCCTCGGGCTCCAGCGAGAAATCGGGCCAAGCGGCTGACAGATCTGCCGTGCGTGCCAGCAGCCACCGGCCGAGCGCGTCGAATCGTGGGCGGTGTGCGGCGGTGGGCCTGCCGCCGAGGATGGATCCCAGCCCCATGTCCAGGTTCGGCGCGTCCCAGACCAGCAGTACGCGGGCCGTGCTCGTCGGCTCCGCCGGTGTCACCGCAGGCGGGTCCACCTCTTCTATCTGCTGGATGTCTTCGGTAAGGCTCATGGCCGTTTCTCCCAGAGCAATTCAGCCACGGCGCTGCCCGCGTGCTGGGCTTTTCCTTCGTACTTCGTCACAGGTCGCTGGACCGACATCGGCAGTGCATCGTTTGGGGCGACCCGGCGCAGTCGTGGTTCGGCGTCGCCGACCTCGGCGATGTGCTCCGCATAACCGGCGTGGTCGGTCGCGGCGTGCAGCACGCCGCCTGGGCGCAGACGGTCTGCGATCAACGCCACGGTCGCCGGTTGCAGCAGTCGGCGCTTGTGGTGACGCGCCTTCGGCCACGGGTCGGGGAAGAACACCCGCACGCCGTCGAGCGAATCGGGTCCGAACATGTGCTCCAGCACATCGACACCGTCGCCACGGACCAGCCGGATGTTCGTCACACCCTCTCGGTCGATACCGGACAGCAATTGCGCCAGTCCTCGGCGGTACACCTCGACGGCGACCACGTCGAGGTGCGGCTCGGCCTGCGCCATCGCCAGCGTCGAGGTCCCGGTCCCGCTGCCGATCTCCAGCACTACCGGCGCCGACCTGCCGAACCAGGCGTCGGTGTCCAGTGGCTCGGCGGGGCCGTCGACGTCGCGGGCCTGCATGCCCAGTTCCGGCCACCGCCGCTCCCACGTGGCCTGCTGGCCGCCGCTGAGGGTCGAGCGCCGGGTGCGGAAGCTGGTGACGCGGGGATGCCAGTGAGGCGTAGGTGAAGTGTTAGACCCCGGAGCCGGGCAGCCAGCGACATCGGACCGGGGCGCTTGCATCCGTCCATGGTCGCTCATCGAGGCTTGAGTACCCGCATCGTGGTACAGATTGATACCCAACAGTTGCCTTCGATTGGTATATGCGAGCTGCCCTGTGGACAGCGCAAACATGCGCTCGCACTGTGCCCGCGGAGGTGCCAACATTTTCGGTGGGGGACCGGGTTGTACTCGGTGGGGACAACGGAAGGCCACCAGATTTTCGTCAAGACGCTGACGCGATTCGCTGAGCACACCCGCAGCCCGCAGTTGATGCCGTTCATCTGGCGAATTGCCGAACCAGTGCGGGTTGCGGTCGTCGGTCGCGACGGGGTCGGCCGCGACACGGTGGCGAGGTCACTGTCCGCCGCGGGAGTGGCGGTGACGACCGACGCGTCGGTCGCCGACGTACGCGTCGTGGTGATAGCCGAAGCGCTCAAACCCGAGGATCGCGCCCTGCTCGATGCGGCCGACGCGCCCGCGATCACCGTGCTCAACAAGGCCGACCTCACCGGTTTGGGCGGCCGCGGGCCGTTGGCCCTCGCCCATCGGCGTGCCGCCGCCTGCCGCGCCATCACCGGGGTCCCGACCGTGCCGATGGTGGCGTTGCTCGCCGTCGCCGAACTCGACGACGAGTTGATCCGTGCGCTGCAGACACTGGTGATGCACCCCGCGAATCTGTCGTCGACCGATGCGTTCGTCGGGACCGATCACGAGTTGGCGCCCGAGGTCCGGCAGCGGCTCCTCGACACATTGGATCGGTTCGGCATTGCGCACGCCGTTCTCGCCATCGGTGAGGGCACCCAGGCGGCAGCGTTGACCGCGCTGATGCGGCGCGCGAGCCTGCTGGACCGGGTGGTCGAACAATTGGACGCCACCGCCGCCGCGGTCCGCTACCGGCGGATACGGTCGGTCATCACCGAATTGCGTGCTCTCGCAATCCAATCCGGCGATGAGCGGTTGACCGAGTTCTTGTCGACCGACGAGACGGTGCTCGCGGTGATGGCGGCGGCGGTCGATGTTGTGGAGGCCGAGGGGGCGCGCGTCGACACCGCCGCTGACCCTGCCGCGCATCTACGCAGGGCCGTGTACTGGCGGCGGTATGGCCGCGGTCCGGTCAACGCGTTGCACCGCGGCTGTGCCGACGACATCGCGCGCGGATCGCTGCGCCTGCTCGGGCAGGTCTGATGAGCGATCCGATCGCAGCGGCCGACGCCATGGTTGCAGCCATAGACCCCGGCCTGACATCGCCCGGTGTCGAGAGCCGTGATGTCGTGCTGGTCACGGGTCCCTGGCTGGCGGGAACCACGAGCCTGGTCGCCGGATTGCGCGACCGGTTGCCGGAACACACCTTCGTCGAGGCCGACGAGTTGGCTCCCGCCGAGGCGCCGGCCGCAGTGGTGTTTGTGGTGTCGGCCATCGCGCCGGTAACCGAATCCGATTGTGCGCTGGTCGATCTCGCCGCGAACTACACCGACCTGGTAATCGGAGTGGTGTCGAAGATCGACGCGCATCGCAACTGGCGCGACGTGCTGGCCACCGACAAAGCCGTGCTCGTCGCGCGGGCACCCCGCTATGAGCACGTGCAATGGGTGGGGGCCGCCGCCGCTCCCGATCTGGGCGGGCCCAGGCTCGACGAGTTGGTCGGCGCGCTGCGACAACGGTTGGCCGACCCGGACGTCAAGCGCCGAAACCGGTTGCGCGCGTGGGAAGCCCGGCTGCAAACCGTGATCGATCGATACCAGGCGGAGGCCAACGGGTCCGACCGCCTTGCCCGGGTGACGACGCTGCACAAGAGCCGCGAAGAAATTCTGCGCGAGCAGCGGCTGGCGAAGACCGAACGCACTATCGCGCTGCGCAGCCAGATGCAGCAAGCCAGGGTGCAGCTGGCCCACTTCGCCCGTAATCGCAGCACCTCGGTGCGCGCCGAACTGCAGGAGGACGCCGCCAACACGAGCCGACGGCGGCTCGGCGAGTTCGAGTCGTATGTGCGGACAAGGGCCGGTGAAGTCGTCGACGAGGTGGACCAAGGCATCACCAAACACCTCGGCGACGCGTCGACCGAGCTCGGTCTGTCCGCGCCTCCACCACCAACGTCGCCGCCGGAACAACCCGACATCGGGGCGCCCCCGCTGAAATCACGGCGACTGGAATCGCAGCTGACGATGATTCTCGGCGCGGGCTTCGGGTTGGGGGTTGCGCTCGCGGTGACCCGGTTGTTCGCAGGCCTTGCTTCCGGCCTGACCATCGCTGGTCTGGTTGCAGGCGCCGTGGTGGGTCTCGTGCTCACCGTCTGGGTCGTCGGCCTCCGCGGGCTGTTACAGGACCGCGCGGTGCTGGATCGGTGGGTAACCGATGTCACCGCCTCACTGCGGTCGACAGGGGAGGAGAGGGTCGCCACCCGGGTGCTGGCTGCCGAAGCGGCGCTCACCTCCGACCTTGCGGCGCGCGACGAAGCTGACGGCTCGACGGCGGCGGACCGGGTCGCCGAGATCGACGCGGAACTGCGCGAGCATGCGGTCGCGACCGCACGCGCGGTCAGCGCGCGGGATCGCCGGTTGCCTGCGCTGCAACGCGCGCTCGATACGGTTCGACTCGAGCTGTACGGCGAGCGAACGGGCGCCACGTCGAATGGGTCGAACGCCGACGAGGGCGCATTGGCGGGCGATAAATCCGAATCGGCAAATTGAAACGAATTAGATATATGCGCTCACTGAATCGATAAACCGTAAAAAGCGGCTTTCTGAATCGTTCTTGTGAGTCATCGGACATTGTCCCGATTCACCGCGCGTATGTCACCCACGTTAACCTCAGTAGAGGGACGACCGTGGCGCCGCCTTGCCGGCGCGGGCGGGGGCTGCGTCCTGTCAGGTACCTACGCAGGAGATATTGATGACCGCAGCGACCATTCCAGGTTTGGATACCGCACCGACGAAGCACAAGGGGCTCCTCGCCTGGGTCCAGGAGGTCGCCGAACTGACACAGCCCGACCGGGTCGTGTTCGCGGACGGCTCTGAAGAAGAGTGCGCCCGGCTCACCGAGCAACTGGTCGAGGCAGGCACGTTCACGCGCCTCAACAACGAGAAACAGCCGAATTCGTATCTCGCGCTGTCGGACCCGTCCGACGTCGCGCGCGTGGAATCGCGCACCTTTATCTGCACCGAGCGTGAGATTGACGCGGGCCCGACCAATAACTGGATGGATCCCGAGGACATGCGCGGCATCATGACCGACCTGTACCGAGGTTCGATGCGCGGCCGCACGATGTATGTGGTGCCGTTCTGCATGGGCCCGCTCGGTGCCGAGGACCCGAAGCTCGGCGTGGAGATCACCGACTCCGAGTACGTCGTCATCTCGATGCGCACCATGACCCGAATGGGGCTGGCCGCGCTGGACAAGCTGGGCACCGACGGCTTCTTCGTCAAGGCGCTGCACTCGATCGGCGCGCCTCTTGAGCCGGGCCAGAAGGATGTGCCGTGGCCGTGCAACGACACCAAGTACATCACCCACTTCCCCGAGACTCGCGAGATCTGGAGCTACGGCTCGGGCTACGGCGGCAACGCGCTGCTGGGCAAGAAGTGTTACTCGCTGCGCATCGCCTCGGCGATGGCCCATGACGAGGGCTGGCTCGCCGAGCACATGCTGATCGTCAAGCTGATCTCGCCGGAGAACAAGGCGTACTTCATCGCCGCCGCATTCCCGTCGGCGTGCGGCAAGACCAACCTCGCGATGCTGCAGCCAACGATTCCGGGGTGGCGGGCCGAGACTGTCGGCGACGACATCGCTTGGATGCGGTTCGGCAAGGACGGCCAGCTGTATGCCGTCAATCCGGAGTTCGGCTTCTTTGGCGTCGCGCCCGGCACCAACTGGTCGTCGAACCCGAACGCGATGAGGACCATCGCCGCGGGCAACACCGTCTTCACCAACGTCGCCATGACCGACGACCGTGACGTGTGGTGGGAGGGACTGGAAGGTGAGCCCGATCACCTCATCGACTGGAAGGGCAACGACTGGATCATCCGCGAGACGGAGACCAAGGCTGCTCATCCCAACTCGCGGTACTGTACTCCGATCTCGCAGTGCCCGACGCTCGCGCCGGAGTGGGACGACCCTCAGGGCGTGCCGATCTCGGCGATCCTGTTCGGTGGGCGCCGCAAGACGACGGTGCCGCTGATCACCGAGGCCCGCGACTGGCAGCACGGCGTGTTCATCGGCGCCACGCTCGGCTCGGAACAGACCGCAGCCGCCGAGGGCAAGGTCGGCACCGTCCGCCGCGACCCGATGGCGATGCTGCCTTTCCTCGGCTACAACGTCGGTGACTACTTCCAGCACTGGATCAACGTCGGCAAGAACGCCGACGAGTCCAAGATGCCGAAGGTCTTCTTCGTCAACTGGTTCCGCCGCGGCGAAGACGGTCGCTTCCTGTGGCCGGGCTTCGGCGAGAACAGCCGCGTGCTGAAGTGGGCGATCGAGCGCATCGAGCACAAGGCGGACGGCCGCAGCACGCCGATTGGCATTGTGCCGAGCGCCGCCGACCTGGACCTCGAGGGCCTGAACGTCGACGCCGCCGATGTGGACGAGGCGCTGGCGGTCAACGCCGAGGAGTGGCGCAAGGAACTGCCGCTGATCGAGGAGTGGTTCGAGTTCGTCGGCGAGAAGCTGCCGACGGGGATCAAGGACGAGTTCGACGCGCTGAAGCAGCGCCTCGCCGAAGCCGACTAACTCCCCTTGTACCGCGAGTAGCACCGCGAGCGTGCGTGTCTGTACCCGGACACGCCGCTCGATTTCAGCATTTCGCGCACGCTCGTTGTGCCTGCTGTCGCGTCGGTGGCGACTTAGACTGCCTTCGTGTTCGAGGTCCCGGAGACCCGTACGCGAAATCGGGCGACGTCAACATCGCCTACCGGGTCGTGGGCGACGGACCATTTGATCTCATTCACGTCCCGCCATTCGTCTCGAACCTCGAACTGCAGTGGGAGGATCCGGCCTAGCGCAGGTATTTCGAGCGTCTCGCATCGTTTTCTCGTCTGATCATGTTCGACAAGCGAGGCACCGGTCTGTCCGATCGGGTCTCCGTGGCGACGCTCGAGGAGCGGATGGATGATCGGCGCGCCGTGATGGACGAAGCTGGCTCGCAGCGCGCCGCTGTTTACGGTGGCTCGGAAGGCGGCGCCCTATCCGTCCTTTTCGCAACGACCGTACCCGAAACGGGTGTCGGCCCTCGTCCTGTATGGCGCGTATCCTCGCATGTCCTGGGCGCCCGACTATCCGGAGGGCATCCCCGATGAGGTGTGGGTCGAGGGCGTTCGCCACCTCGAGGAGAACTGGGGCCGGGGTCTCGACGGAGGACTACCGCTATGGGCCCTGGCCCCAGACCGCCACGAGGATCCATTCTTTCGCCGAGCACACGGACGGTGGGAGCGGCTGTCGGCGAGCCCGGGCGCCGCTGTCGCGCTGCAGGCGATGATTCATGAGTTAGACGTGCGCCACGTCCTGCCCGCGGTGCGGGTGCCGACGCTCGTCGTCTACCGGACAGCCGATTTCGCGCACGCCTTGGGCAGCCGCTACCTGGGTGCGCACATCCAGGGCGCCAAAGTCGTTGAGCTGCCCGGCAATGACTACTTTCCACATCTCGGAGACCAGGACGCGATACTGGACGAGATCGAAGAATTCCTCACCGGCGTACGTCCCGTGCACGTGCCGGACCGCTCCTTGGCCACCGTCCTATTCACCGACATCGTCTCGTCAACGCAGCGGGCGGCCGTGCTCGGTGACGACGCATGGACGCGGACGTTGGACAGCCACGACGTCCTCGTCGCCGGCGAGGTCGAGCGCCATCGTGGTCGCATGATCAGCACGACGGGCGACGGAATGCTCGCGACCTTCGACGGCACCGCGCGCGCCGTCCGAAGTGAACAGACGATCTGTGCCGCTGTCCGGCCGTTGGGCATCGAAGTACGGGCAGGCCTGCACACCGGTGAAACCGAGCTTCGCGGAACCGATATCGGCGGGATCGCAGTCCATATCGGCCAACGCGTTTCAGCGCTGGCCGGCCCGGGCGAGGTGCTGGTGTCGTCGACGGTCAGGATCTGGTGGCTGGTTCTGGTATTGCATTCTCCGACAGAGGATCTCATGTACTCAAGGGCGTTCCAGACGAATGGCGGGTGTTCGCCGTCCAGAACTGACTAGGGGTCTTGTTTCGCTTGGTCGATCTGTTCGAGGGCGTATGCCGTTATGTCGGCGTTGGTCATGTTCGCGCCGGTCCGGGTGAGGGCATCGTAGCGTCGGGTGCCGAGAACATCGCGTAGCTGTGTTATTGCGGGCTCGAGCTCCGGTGTTGACGCGCGAATGGGTGAATTCGCGGCGAAACCAGCGAGGGTGGCGGCCGAATCACAGCGGCCCAGACGGTGGAGATGGATGGCGAGAATCGCCAACGGTGCGTGCAGATACGCCAAGCGCCCGGTGTCGTAACGGCGGCGGATTGTCTTTGCAAGGTAGTCCGAGGCGGCCGAGCTATTGTCATCTGAATTGGCGAACATCGACAGACCGAACGCGACTACGGATTCGATCTGTTGGTTCTCGCTCGACCGGGCAATCGCCAGCCCTCGCTGAAGGACGTCAGAGGCTCCGGCAGGATCGGTGTACCGATGCGCCATGCCCCACGCGAGAAGCGCAAAGCAGGCTGAGTGGGGATTGTCAGTAACATCGGCGGCCGCTAGGAGGCCATCTGAGGCAGCCCTGGCCTTTTCGTATTCGCCGGCGGTCGTCAGTGCCAAGACAAGGGAGGCGTGGGCTTCGACGGCGGGGCTTCCATCCTGTCGCGCAATGACTCTGTCGCATACGTCAATCCATCGCTGGGGCTGGCCGAGTTGGACAAAGGCAGAGCCGAGCGAGGTTTCGACTTGCTGCGGAACCTCATCGAATCGACCACTGGCAATGAGGGTGTGTGCTGCATCGGATATCGGAGACCGTCGTCGGTGCGGCCGGTTTGGTGACACAGCGCAGTGGCGGCATAAAGCTGAGCGAGCCGAGGATGCTGCGCCGTTCGATGTCGGTGAACAGGAACGTGACGACACCGGTAGGCGAGGTGATACTCATTTGCGCACCTCGGACCCCCGATTTCCCCGAGATGTCATGGTATGGCGTTGCGGCCTTCCGACCTGCGGTTTGCATCCTCTTGACACCTGTCAAGTTCATGCGTCGTAGAGTCGGCCCATGCAGATCCGTGAGCACGCAGAAGCTCATCCGAACAAGCCGGCCGTCATCCTGTACCCGTCCGGCGAGCAGGTGAGTTTCGGTGAGATGGAAGCCCGGGCCAACAGGCTCGCGCACCGATTCCGCGATGCGGGCCTGGTCGAGGGCGACACCGTCGCGGTGTTGATGGAGAACAACGAACACCTACACACCGTCATGTGGGCGGCGCGGCGCAGCGGTCTGTACTACGCGGTGATCAACACCCACCTCACGCCACCGGAGGCGGCCTACATCGTCGACAACAGCGGGGCCAAGGCCGTCATCGGCTCCCGCCAGATGGTCAAGGTCTGCGAAGGCCTCGCCGAACACCTGCCGAACGGACTGCCCGACCTGCTCATGATCGCCGACGACGACCTCGACGGGTGGCAGCGCTACCCCGAATGCGTCGCCGGCGAACCCGTCACCCCCATCGCCGACGAGGTCGAGGGCGATCTACTGCAGTACTCGTCGGGAACGACCGGGCGACCCAAGGGGATTCGGCGTGAGTTGTCGCACCTTCCCCCCACCGAGATGCCGAACTTTCTGTCAGCGCTGCTGATGGCGATCGGCATCGACGGTGAGTCGACATATCTGAGCCCCGCCCCGCTGTACCACACCGCACCGTGCCTGTGGACGATGAGCGCGCACGCGATGGGCGTGGCGGTTGTGGTGATGGAGAAGTTCGACCCCGAGCTGACACTCGACGCGATTGGGCGGCACGGCGTCACCCATGGCCAGTTCGTGCCGGCGATGTTCGTCCGAATGCTGAAACTGCCTGAATCCCTGCGGAATTCGTACGACCTCTCCAGCCTCAAACGGGTGGTGCATGCGGCGGCGCCGTGCCCGATTGAGATCAAGAAGCAGATGCTCGATTGGTGGGGACCCATCGTCGATGAGTACTACTCCTCGTCAGAAGGCGCAGGCGTCACGTTCATCGCCGCCGACGACTGGCTCAAACATCCAGGCTCAGTGGGCAAACCGTTGCTGGGGGTGGCACACATAGTGGATGAAAACGGTGACGACGTGCCCACCGGACAGGCCGGCCAGATCTACTTCGATGTGGGCCCTGTCGCGTTCGTCTACCACAACGACCCGGTCAAGACCGCCGAGTCGCGCGACGGGCACGGCTGGGTGACGGTCGGCGACGTCGGCTATCTCGACGAGGACGGCTACCTGTTCCTCACCGACCGCAAGCACCACATGATCATCTCCGGCGGGGTCAACATCTACCCCCAGGAGGCCGAGAACCTGCTTGTCACGCACCCAAAAGTGCTCGACGCCGCGGTCTTCGGTATCCCGGACGACGAAATGGGACAGCGCGTGAAGGGCGTCGTGCAGACGCTCGACCCCGCCGACGCCACCACCGAATTCGCCGACGAGCTGTCGGAATGGCTTCGAGAGCGGTTGGCGCACTACAAATGTCCGCGGTCGATCTCCTTCGAGGCGCAGTTGCCGCGCACCGATACCGGCAAGCTGTACAAGCAGGAGCTGATAAAGAAGTACTCATGACCGTCGAAACCACAGTCGAGCTTGCGGGCGGCGTCGTCGTCGCGGTCGGATCGCCTTCCGACGGCGCCACTTTCACGCTGACCGAAGACGCCTGCGACGACCGCCGCGCCGTGACGGTGCCATCGGTGCCAGATGCGCTCGCAGAGCTCACCGACCGGTGCCAGCACAGGCCGCACGCGGCGGCCATCTGCGACGACGTGCTGCGCACCCTCGACCCGGCCGCGCCCGCATTCGTCGGTCTCATCACCGAATCGCTGGCCTACTCGACCCTGCAGTCGGGCCTGGAGTTCGCGCGCTGGCTGGCCGAACGCGGCGCCGCCTCGGTCCCCGACATCCCCGATCCCGTGGCGGCAGACCGTGACGGCGACCGTCTGCTGATCCGATTCAATCGGCCGCAGCGACACAATGCGTTCTCGACCGATGCCCGTGCCGCTCTGCTGGAGGCGCTCGAGGTCGCGCGGCTCGACCCGTCGATCATCGAGGTGGTGCTCTCCGGCACCGGCCCGTCGTTCTGTAGCGGCGGCGACCTCGCGGAGTTCGGCAGCTTCGCCGACCCCCCAAGCGCGCATCTCGCCCGCACCCGCTACAGCCCGGCGCTGGTGCTCGACGAGCTCACCGCGCGGCTCGGCCGCCGTTGTCGCGCCGAAGTGCATGGACAGGTGCTGGGCAGCGGTCTGGAGATGGCCGCCTTCTGCGGGTGGGTGCAGTCGACGCCGGACGCCGTGCTGGGGCTGCCGGAGCTCGAACTCGGACTGATCCCCGGCGCCGGCGGGACGGTCAGCATCACCCGGTGCATCGGCCGTTGGCGCACCGCGTACCTGGTGTTGTCCGGCCGGACGATCGATCCGGCCACGGCGCTGGAGTGGGGTTTGGTCGACGCCGTCGAGTGATTTCCGCGTGATCCGTGCCGCTCAGCGCAACCCATCACACCGAAATGGCAATGATGGCAGTCTATGCAGCATGGGGTTGCCCAACATGCGACCCACCGGCTGGTTCCAGGTGGCCTGGAGCGCTGACCTTGAGGTCGGCGACGTCAAACCCATGCACTACTTCGGTGAAGACCTCGTCGCGTTTCGCGACCTCAACGGCGTCGTCCGTGTGCTCGACGCACACTGCAGACACCTCGGCGCCGATCTGTCCCATGGCGGCTGCGTCGTCGAGGGCGGGATTCAATGCCCGCTGCACGGCTGGGTGTGGAGCGGCGACGACGGACGCAACGTTCACATCCCCTACGAGCGGTGGCCGGTCGGCGATCGGCGGGTGCGGGCGTGGGCGGTCACCGAACTCAACGAATGCATCTACATCTGGCACGGGGTCGAGCAACCGGACCCGCTCTGGTCGGTGCCGGACATGCACCAAGACCTCAGCGCTGAGGCAGACCCGTACTACTTCCGGCCCATCGGGCCCGACGAGAAGCAGTTCTTTCCCAGCATTGCGGTGCCGCCGCTATTGGTCGTCGAGAACACAGTCGATGTCCAGCACTACCGGTTCGTCCATCGCGTGCCGCTCAGTCCGACCGTCCGCGCCGAGGCGTCGAGCACCTCGACGTGGCACGCCAGGTTGGCGTTCGGTGTGGGCGATCCGGTCGAAGTGTGGTGGTACGGCGTCGGTGTGGGCTTCAAGTGTGAGGATCATGGCGACGGGCGACAGATCGTGTCCGTCTGTCCGACGCCAGTCAACGACTGCGCCATCGACATCTTCGCCACGTACTGGGTATCCGAGGACCTCGATTACGACGACCGCTTGCTTGCGGTCAAACGGCCACTCGCCGACGACATCCCGATCTGGGGGCATCAGCGTTACCAGGACGACCCGGCGCTCGCACCGTCGGAGGCCGAGGACTTCACGCACCTGCGCGAATGGGCGCGCGGCTTCTATCCGCCCGAGCGGCGCAGTGTCACCCTGTAGGTGTACTGCTCCGGCAGAAAGTGGCTGACCGACAGCTCGACGGGCCTGCCGCTGGTATCCGAGTACAGCCGGTCCACCCGCAGCATCGCGTGACCCTGCTCGCATCCCACCGCCTCTGCGACGATGGGATCGGCTGGTGCAACCGTAATGGATTGCGCCGCTTCAGCAATGGGCTCGATCAGATGCGGCTCCAGTAGGCCGATCACCGTGTGGATACCCACCGCACCTGCGGCCAACTCCGACGAGGCCAAAACCGGATGGGCCACTTCGGGCACCAGGTGAACAGTCGTCAACACGAACGGAACCCCGTCATGCAGTCGCCGGAACGCCACCGAGTACACGATGTCGTCCTCGAGTCGCAGCCGGCTGGCCGCTTCGACGTCGACTCCCCGACGCAGTCCTGCCAACACCTCCATCGTGGTGTCGTCGGACAGGCTCATCAGGTCTTCGATCGAACCCAGCTGGCGCAGATAACGCTGACCGGGCTCGCTGGCGTACGTGCCACGGCCCGGGACCCGATACACCACACGCTCGGCCACCAGGTCCTGAAACGCGCGCCGCACCGTCTGCCTGGACAGCCCGTGGCGCGCCACGAGCTCAGACTCGGTCGGCAGCCGCGCGCCGTCGCGGTAGCGGCCCGCCGCGATCTCGCCCCGAAGCTGTTCTCGCAGGGCCTGATACGCGGGCGGCGCTGACCTTATTTTGCTCCTCGCGTCCGCGGTCGTCACTAGATGCCGCCCCGGGCGACCAACTGACTTGCGATCACGTTCCGTTGGATCTCATTGGTGCCCTCGCCGACGATCATCAGCGGAGCGTCACGGAAGTAGCGTTCGACGTCGAACTCGGTGGAATAGCCGTAGCCGCCGTGGATTCGGACTGCGTTGAGCGCGATTTCCATAGCGACCTCTGAGGCGAACAGCTTCGCCATGCCTGCCTCCATGTCACAGCGTTCGCCGCTGTCGTAGCGATCCGCGGCGTGGAGGGTCAGCTGGCGGGCGGCGGTGAGCTTGGTCGCCATGTCGGCCAGATAATGGCCGACGGCCTGGTGCTTCCAGATCGGCTGGCCGAAGCTCTCGCGCTCCTGCGCGTATCGCAGCGCATCCTCGAATGCGGCCGTCGCAACGCCGAGGGCACGCGAGGCCACCTGAATGCGTCCGGTCTCAAGGCCTTTCATCATCTGCGCGAACCCCTTGCCCGGCGCCTCGCCGAGAATCGCCGAGGCAGGCACGCGGCAGTCCTCGAACGTCAGCTCGCAGGACTCGACGCCCTTGTAACCCAGCTTGGGTAGGTCGCGCGATACGGTCAGGCCGCTGTTCGATGTCGCCGCCGCGCCTCCGCCTCCGTGGTCCACCAGAACCACGGAGATGCCCGTGTGCCGCGGCTTCGCCTCGGGGTTGGTCTTGGCCAACAGGGCGATCAAGCCCGAGCGGCGCGCGTTGCTGATCCATGTTTTAGACCCGTTGATCACCAGATCGGAACCGTCAGGCAGCGCGGTGGTCTTCAAGTTCTGCAGATCCGATCCGCCGCCCGGCTCGGTCAGCGCCATCGTGGCGCGCAGCTCGCCGGTGGCCATCGCCGGCAGGTAGGTGGTCTTTTGCTCTTCGGTGCCGAACAGGTCGAGCAGCTTGGCCACCACGGTGTGGCCGCCCATCGCCCCGGCCAGGCTCATCCATCCGCGTGACAGCTCCTGGGTCACCAGCACGGAGCAGGGCATCGACACCGGCGAGCCGCCGTAGGCCTCGGGAATCGCCAGCCCGTAGATCCCAATGCGCTTCATCTGTTCGATCCACGCCTCTGGGTACTCGTTGGCGTGCTCGACCTCGCGGACCGTCGGCTTGACCTCGCGGTCGATGAACGCCCGCACCGTCTCGACCAGCATGGTTTCTTCGTCGCTCAACTGTGTACTCAAAGGGCACCTCGACAATCAGGAAATGTACGGCCATATTCGGCCATATTGACACGAAGTGAGGACCAATGCCAGCATGTGCAGCTGTGACTTTGTACGGCCATATTCCGGACGGGCCCTATTTCGACGACCTGGAGGTCGGTCAGGTCTTTGACTGGGCCCCGTCGATGACGCTGACGCCCGGTGCGGCAGCCGTGCACCAGTCAATCGTCGGTGACCGCCTCCGCCTCGCGCTCGACACCGAGTTGGCGGTTGCCGTCACCGGTGCGACCGGCGCGCTGGCACACCCGGCGTTGGTTTGCGACGTCGCGATCGGGCAATCGACCCTGGTGACCCAGCGCGTGAAGGCCAACCTGTTCTACCGCGGGCTGACGTTTCACCGCTTTCCGGTCATCGGCGACAACCTGTTCACCCGCACCGAGGTGGTCGGGCTGAAGCAGAACTCGGCCAAGCCGGGCCGCGCCCCGACTGGGTTGGCGGCCCTGCGGATGACGACCGTCGACGACGTCGGCAGGCTCGTGCTCGACTTCTACCGTTGCGCGATGCTTCCGCTGAGTGACGGCGCGGGGGAGACCGGCCACGCCGACGACCTGTCGGCCATCGGGACCGAGGAAGCGCCGACTCCCGACCCGACCGCGGACTGGAATGCCGACGCGTTCCGCGCGAAGGTGCCGGGCACCCATTTCGACTCCGGCATCGCGGGTACGGTGCTGCGCAGCACCGCCGATGTGGTCAGTTCGGCGCCGGAACTCGCCCGCCTGACCCTGAACATCGCTGCCACACACCATGATTGGCGGGTCGGCGGGCAACGGCTTGTCTACGGTGGCCACACCGTCGGGTTGGCGCTCGCGCAGGCCACCAGGCTGCTGCCCAATGTCGTCACGGTGCTCGGTTGGCAGTCCTGTGACCACACCGGCCCTGTACACGAAGGCGACACGCTTTACAGCGACCTGCACGTCGACGGCGCAGTGCCATTGCCCGACGGCCGCGGAGGCGTGCTGAAGCTGCGATCGCTGGTCTACGCGGTCGGTGAGCCCGACCGCGAGGTGCTCGACTACCGGTTCACCGCCCTGCAGTTCTGAGGGCTCGCAGGGAGAACTTGCGCGCAAGCACAATGGGTGGGTGACGTCGATGCGCATCCCCGTCGCCGTGCTGAGGCGGGCGCGGCAGGTCGCCCGCGCGTGGCGGGCGCTCACCGGCGTACCGATCGACGCCGCCGAAATCCTCACCGGCCGCGCGGCACTGCTCGGGCTGTCACCGGGGGGCCGCGTGTCCGCAGGCGGAGCCACGCGGCTGCTGCAGAGCCGCGACGGCTGGTGTGCGGTCACGCTCTCGAGACCCGACGACATCGATCCGGTGCCCGCGCTGCTGGAGGCCGACGCCATCGACATCGACCCGTGGCTCGCGGTGCAACACTGGGTGTCCGAACACGACCGCGCGGAAGTTACCGGACGCGCCCGCTTGCTCGGTCTGCCGGTGGCGGTGCTCGGCGAAACCACGCCTACCCCACCGATAATCCGTGCGTCAGGCGGTGCGGGGGAATCCCGCGATCTCACGGGGCTGCTGGTGGCCGATCTGTCCTCGATGTGGGCGGGGCCGCTGTGCGGTCAGTTGCTTGCCCGTGCAGGCGCAACGGTTGTCAAGGTCGAGAGCCGCGCGCGGCCGGACGGCACGAGGGCGGGGCCGCAGGCCTTTTTCGACTGGATGAACTCCGGAAAGCTTTCGTACGCGGCTGATTTCGACGAGCCAACGCGCCTGCGACAGCTGCTGGAGATCGCCGACATCGTCATCGAATCATCGAGGCCCGCGGCGCTGGCCCACCGCCGACTCGGCGCGGCGGACGTGACACCACGCGACGGTCGCATCTGGCTGCGGATCACCGGCCACGGCACCGAGGGCGAGCGGGCCAACTGGGTCGCCTTCGGCGACGACGCCGCAGTCGCCGGTGGCCTGGTGGACACCGATGAGGGCTGGCCGGTCTTCTGCGGCGACGCCATCGCCGATCCGCTGACAGGCCTGCAGGCTGCGCTCGCGGTAGCGGAATCACTGAATCGAGGAGGCGGTGAACTCATCGAGATTGTGATGGCAGCCGTCGCCGCCAACTACGCCGAGCTGCCGCGCACCATGCAAACCCACTGTGCCGCAATGCCTATGCCAATGGCATCCGCTAGACGGCTGGGCGAAGACAACGCCGCGGTTGACCGGATGGTCGCCGAAAGGCGCCTGGCCTCATGCTGATTCAGCGGGCAACACTGCTCGGCGGTTCGGCGACCGACATCCGCGTCGAGGAGCGGATCCTCGCCGTCGCGCCAGGGCTGCCAGCCCAACCAGGTGAGGCGTTATTCGATGCCGCAGGCGCAACCGTGATCCCGGGCCTGCACGACCACCACGTTCACCTGCGTGCGGCCGCCACCGCGCTGACCTCGGTACGGGTGGGACCCGCTGAAGTTCGGGGACGCCAGGACTTAGCTCGTGTCCTCGCCGACGCGCTGGTCGGCGGTGACGGCTGGATCAGGGCGGTCGGATACCACGAAACGGTTGCGGGGCCGCTTGACCGCACGGTTCTCGACGATGTGTCGCCGCCGGTGCCGGTGCGTGTTCAGCATCGCAGCGGGGTGCTCTGGACGCTGAACTCGGCGGGCCTGGCCACAGTCGGCTTGGCCGATCATCCGGACGGCAGGCTGCGTAGCGCAGACCGCACCTGGTCGGATACTTTGCAGCGCAACGAAAGCGGCCTCGCCGACGTCAGCCGCCAGCTGAGTGGATACGGGGTAACCGGTGTCACCGACGCCACGCCGGACCTCGACGTGGGTGACGTCGTCAAGCTGATCGAGGCGCACCGACGCGGTGAACTGCGGCAAGGTGTTTACTGCCTGGCACCCGGTAAGCAGATTCTGCACGACACCGATTTGGACCTCGACGGGCTCACGGCATGGATCACCGAACGGCATGCCACCGATGCCCCGGTCGCGGTGCACTGTGTGACGGCGGCTCAACTGGTCGTCACCCTTTCGGCGCTGCGCACAGCCGGTGGCCATCCGCAGGATCGCATCGAACATGCCGCAGTGGTCCCAGACGAGAGCATCGCGCAGCTATGCGATCTCGGCGTGACCGTCGTGACGCAGCCGAACTTCGTCGCCGAGCGCGGTGACCAGTATCTCCAGGATGTACCCGCCGCCGAACAGCACGAGCTGTGGCGGCTCGAATCCCTGCTGCGGGCCGGGGTGCCCGTCGCGCTCTCCACCGACATGCCGTTCGGCGACGACGATCCGTGGAAGGCCATGCGTGCCGCGGTCCATCGCACGACGGGCGCGGGCAGGGTGCTGGGCGCCGATGAACGCGTCTCCGCCAGCGAGGCTTTGCCGATGTTTTTCGGCGCCCCGGATGCGCCGGTGACGCCACGGACGATAGCGCCGGACCAGCCGGGCGATCTGTGCATCCTTTCGGCGCCGCCCGCCGAGGTGCTGCGCGAGCTCGATTCGACCATGGTGGCGGCGACGATTATCGCCGGAGATGTGGCGTACGACCGCTAACTTGAGTGGATGCAGTAAGGGGGTTATTAGCTGCGGCGGCTCTCGTTGTGGTCATCGGTCTTGGCGGTTGCTGAACTCGACGAGCAGGGGGCGCCGGTGGGTGTGCACACCACAAGGCCGCGCTGGCTCGCGCGCCACGTGACTCCGCATTCGAACTTCATGCGCCCCGTCTTCGTTGAACCGAACGTGCCCGGGTCGGCGCTGTGTACGACCCGGGCACGCACGCGCGGTCGTGTTAGGACCCTTCAACGGCATCCGTCTCAGCCGGCGCTTCATGCGACGAATCGTCGGATTCACCCCTCTCCTGGTCCCTCTGAGTCATCCCCAGAAATCAACGGTTGCCTAATGCGGATGACGAGGAATCGGGGGAATCCCTACTGCTTTGCGGGAGCGACCCCAATTGACTTGCGTTGTCAAGTGTTTGCGCCGCCCATTGACGAACATCCAGCTCGGGGCCTAGAGTCTGATTTGCAGAAACTATGTCTACATTACGGAAGTTGGTCTCACCAGCAGACAGGGAGGAAGTTGTGCGCATCCGACATCTCGGGATCGTTGTCCAGGACCTGGAGACAACCGCCGAGTTCTACGAGAACGTGCTGGGCTTCAAGCGCCTGGGCGACGTTCGTACCCCGGGCCACTACCCCGGAAAGGCACTCGATCTCAGCGACGGCGAGGTCAACTACTCGTTGCTGCAGCCCAACGCGGACATCGAGCGCTCTGAGTGGACTTACGGAGCCATGGGCCCGAACCACATCGGTGTGGCCATCGAGGACACGGGCGCGGTGGTGACCGCGCTCAAGGAACGCGGTATCGAGGTCTACGGCGCCGAGCAGGCGGACCCGCCACGGTTCTTCAAGTTCCGCGATCCGGACGGTGTCGAGGTCGACGTCGCCACGCCGGAGCGTGGCTGGAAGTTCTGATCGGCAAGGGCCGCTCGCTTCCGCCGCTGTGGCTCGTCGCCACTGTCGCCGGCATATTCCTGCTCCAGGTCGCGGTCACTCTGTCCCGGCCGGTGTCGACGTACCGCCTCCTCGCGCTCGGTGCTGACGGCGTGACCGTCGGCGTGACGGCCGCATGCTTCGCCGTTCCGCCGATCGTGCTCGCCGTCGGCTTCGGCCGGTGGACAGAGCGGCACCACCCCGCGATCCTGTTCGTCTTCGGCCTTGCGGTCGGGGCGGTGGCGGCCTTCACTCTCGTTGCCGCAGAGCAGATCTGGGCAATTGCCGTCGCCACGACTGCGCTCGGCATCGGGCATACGTCGGCAACGATCGGCGGACAGAGCATCATGGCGCAGGCCGACAGTTCGATTGCGCGCATCGGCAGGTTCGGCACACTCACCACCGTCTCGGCCCTCGGCCAGATCGTCGGACCGGTCGTCGGTGGTGTGATGATCGGCCACACCGAACAGCCGAGCCTGCCTGCGACATCGTCGGCCCTTCTGGTTGCGGCGTGGGTGTTCGTCGCGGGCCTGCCCGCCGCGGCCATCGCGATGCGCACGCACATCGCGGCGTCGACGGTGCGTGAGGGCAAGCCGGAACGGGTGTGGGGTCTGCTGCGCAGGCGGGGTATGCCCGCCGCTCTGATGACCAG
Source organism: uncultured Actinomycetota bacterium (assembly GCA_963848855.1). Taxonomy (GTDB): domain Bacteria; phylum Actinomycetota; class Actinomycetes; order Mycobacteriales; family Mycobacteriaceae; genus Mycobacterium. Next base: position 187,247 of record CAWKFL010000012.1, on the reverse strand, counting down.
CTTTTCCGCGAAGAGCGGCGTTGACCTTCTATTGGTCTATGTGCCCCTGCTCGGCGTTGCCGTCGGCCTGACCTCATCGCAGGTCGGCATTCTGTTGGGTATCAGCTCCACCGGCGCGCTGCTCGCGCGGGCAGCGACCCCGTTCTTTGTCCGCCGGATTCCCAGCGTGCGGCTGACGGTCGTCGCCACCGCGGTGGCTGCTGCCTGTCTGATCGTCCTCGCGGTGAGCGGCAATATCGCGCCGATGATGATCGCCATGTCGGTGCTCGGCTTCGCGCTGGGGTTGTCGCAGACGACGACGATGGACTGGGTCGTCAACCTGGTCGACGACACCAGCCGCGGATCCGCACTGGGCCTTCGGGTCGCGACCAACCGCGTCGGCCAGGCGTTCATCCTCGCCGTGGCAGGCGCTGTGTCCGGTGTCCTGGGTGTCGAGGCGGCCTTCGTGCTGCTTGCGGCCGTCATGTTCGTGACAGCGGGGGCAGGCATCCTCACCAGCCGCAGCGCGGCTCACTCAGCCGGTGGCTGACTGACTCCCGGCGCCGCCGGGGTTCTTGCGAGCGCGTCGATCATCAGATCGCCGATGCGTGAGATCCGTTGTGCACTAAGACGACTCGTCGGTGCCGCGACCGCGATCGCGGCGGGGCGCCCGACGAAGTCACGGAAGGCGACGGCCACGGACCCGACGTCCTCCTCTGACTCACCGGCGTTGACCGCGTAGCCCCGCGCCCTCGCCTTGGCGATCTCCTTCATCAACTTCGCCTGCGTGGTGATCGACTTGTCCGTGCGCGCCGCGAACGGCTCGGCCGATACCGGGTACAACTCGGCAACCTGCTCGTCGGCCATCTGGCCGAGGAGCGCCTTACCCAGTGATGTGCAGTGCGCGGGCGCCAGAGTGCCGGTCCGCGCCACCACCCGAAGCGCGCGCTCGGATTCGACCCCGTCGACATAGCGGACCTGGGTGCCTTCGAGCACGCCGAGGTGCACGGTCTCGCCCAGTTCGGCCGCCAGCTCCTCCATCACCGGCCTGGCCTGCTCACGCACGTTGAGGGAGCCGACGACGGCCAGCCCAACCTCTACGAGGGCGGGCCCCGCGATGTAGGCCCGTGTGATGGGTTCTTGCTGGACGAAACCGTGGTGAGCGAGCATCGCGAGCAGTCGGTGGGCGGTCGAATGGGCGACCCCGAGGTACTTACAGGCGTCGGTGAGACGGACCCGTGGCTGCTCACGGAACAAAAGCAGGAGGAGGAGCGCGTTGTTCACAGAGGCGATGGGATAGGCCGGACCAGTATCGCTCTCCGGTCGCGTGTTCTGCATAGAAGAAGACTACCGGCGGATCGAGGATGCGTATGTTTGCCGATTGAACTCGCTCACTCCGTTTGAAAGTGATGCTTGACACATCGCGACAGCGCTCCTAGGTTTTCTTATAACCAGAAGATGTGTCCATCTTGAAGACATTCAGCCCCTAAGAGAGTCTGCATGGAACAGGACATCGATCGGCGCCCCGATGTGCCCGTCGAGCCGGAAGACGGCTCCGACGGGGATGGCGGCGTTGACCCTCGGCGCGACGCCCGCACCACCCGTCTGGTCCACATCGTTCTTGGAATTGTGGTCGCCGCACTCGGCGCTTGGCTGCTGTATCGCAGCCGGACCGAACTCGACTTCCGCGGCGCCAACAACGAGCCGGGTCCCGGCTACCTTCCCGTTCTGCTCACCATCGGCCTGATCGTGCTTGGCGTTGCCCTCGCTGCGGTGTGGTTGTTCGGTCCGCGGGCGCGCAGCGGTGAGGCGCCGACGCTGTCTCTGCGTCCCCGACAGATGGCACGCGCATTTCTGGTGTGGCTCGCCCTCGTCGTGTGTGCATTCCTCATCGAACCCCTCGGGTTCCTCCTCGCAGGCGAGGTGTTGGTGCTGCTGGTCATCGTGGTGATCGAGCGGATCCGGTCGATACCGGTGATCATCACGCTGCTGTTGTTGCCGCCTGCCATGTACTTCCTCTTCGACACCCTGCTCGAGGTGCAACTCCCGGGAGGAACCCTGTGGTACTGAACCACTTTCGTGATTTCGTGACCGCGGGGGAGCACCGGTGAACGCGGTCGAGGGGCTGCTGCACGGACTCCAGGCGGCCATCACGCCGACGAATCTTCTGTGGCTCATCGTGGGCTGCCTGCTCGGCACGCTCGTCGGCATCCTTCCCGGCCTGGGACCGCCGGCCACGATCTCGATCCTGCTGCCGCTGGCCACCGGCTTCGACCCGGCGACCGGCCTGATCATGATGGCCGGCATCTATTACGGCGCAAAGTACGGCGGTTCGACGACCTCGATCCTGCTCAACATTCCCGGTGAATCATCGTCGGTCGTGACCTGCATCGACGGCTATGAAATGGCCAAGCAGGGTCGCGCTGGAAAGGCATTGGGGATCGCGGCCATCGCGTCGTTCGTAGCAGGCACAATAGGCGTGATCGGGCTGACCTTCCTGGCCCCGCTCGCCGCCGACGTCGCGGTCAACTTCGGCCCGCCGGAGTACTCCGCGTTGATGGTCTTTGCACTCTTGCTCGTGATCATGCTGGCCGGCGATTCCATGCTCAAGGGCTTCATCTCGATGTTCATCGGCCTGTTCCTGTCGACCATCGGGACGGACCTGTTCTCCGGTCAGCCGCGGTTCACCGGCGATCAGATCGAACTGGCGGGCGGTATCGAGTTCATTGCGCTGAGCGTCGGTATCTTCGCGATCGGCGAGGTCCTGGTCAACATCGAGGACAAGACCGAGAAGAAGCTGTTCAAGGTCCCCAGCAAGATGCGCGAGCTCCTTCCGTCACGCAAGGACATCACCAAGTCGACGCCCGCGATGCTGCAGGGCGGAATCGTCGGCTTCCTCATCGGCATCCTGCCCGGCGCAGGCTCGACGGTCGCCTCGTTCGTCTCCTACATCATCGCCAAGAAGACGTCGAAGACACCCGAGGAGTTCGGCAAGGGCTCGATCGAGGGCGTGGCCGCCCCCGAGGCGGCGAACAACTCGGAGACCGGCGGGGCGATGGTTCCGCTGCTCACGATGGGCATCCCCGGATCAGGCACCGGGGCAGTGCTTCTCGGCGCGTTGGTGCTCTACGGCCTCAACCCCGGACCGCTGCTCTTCCACGAACACGCCGATGTGGTGTGGCCGATCATCGCCAGCATGTATCTGGGCAACATCGCCCTGCTGATCATGAATCTGCCGATGGTGCCGTTCTTCGCGAAGCTGCTGAACACGCCGTACAAGGTGCTGTACCCGGCGATCCTGCTGATCTCGGTGGTCGGCGTCTACAGCGTCAACTTCTCCATCTTCGACGTCGGACTGCTGGTGGTCTTCGGGCTGCTGGGCTACGTGATGCGCAAGCTCGACATCCCGCCCGCGCCGCTGGTGCTGGCCTTCGTGCTCGGACCGATTGCGGAGAACTCCATCCGGCAGTCACTGCTGCTGTCCGACAACAGCCCGATCATCTACCTGCAGAGGCCGATCTCGGCGACGCTGATCGGGCTCGCCGTCGTGCTTCTCATCCTGTTGACGTTCGGCAGATCGCGCAAGGTGCGTGAACAGGTCATCGAGGTTGACGCATGAGCGCAGCTTGCAAGCGAATCGACACCTTCGTCGGGCCGAACCCCCACCAGGAAGGAATCGGATCATGATCCGAATCAGAACACTGTGCACCGTCCTGCTCGCGGTCCTCGCCTTGGTCGGCCTCGCCGCGTGCGGTGGCTCCGGCAACAAGGGCGGCGGGGGCGGTTCAGGACCCGTTGAGGTTGTCACCCACAACGCGGTCGGCGGCGGCAGCGACGTGTTCACCCGCCAGATGATCAAGGTGATGTACGAGAACAAGATCATCGACACCAACTGGCCCGTCCGCAACGTGCCCGCGGGCGACTCGATCGGCGCGATGTCGTACATGATCGACCGCAAGGGCAACGCAGGCCTGATCGCGCAAGTCACGCCGACATGGCTGGCCACCCCGATGACGGTCGCCAACGCGAAGGTCAGCCTCGACATGCTGACGCCAATCACGTTGGTGGCCACCGAGCCTCAGGTGGTCGTCACCAACGCCAAGTCACAGTTCAACACGTTCTCCGACTTCGTCACCGCCGCCAAGGGTGCACCCGACACGCTGGTCCAGGCGGGCGGCTCCAGCACGGCCAACGACGCGCTGACCCGGCTGGTGCTGCAGGACAGTCTCGACGCGAAATGGAAGTTCCTGTCCTTCGAGGACACTGGATCTCGCATCACGGCGCTGCTGCGCAATGACGCAAACATCATGCTCGGCAGCGCATCCGACGTCGCCGAGCAGGTCAAGGCCGGACAGCTCAAGGTGATCGCCGTGATCGGCAACCAGAAGCTGGACGCCTTCCCCGATGTGACCACCACGGAGGACCAGGGCATCGACTCGTCGAAGGTGCCCGTGCAGTTCCGCGCAGTGATGGGCGCGCCCGATATGCCGGCAGACGCCGTCCAGAAGTATCAGGACGACTTGTCGAAGATGGTTGAGACCGACGACTGGAAGAACCTCATCAAAGAGGACGGCCTTGTCACCCAGAACCTTCAGGACGACAAGCTCACCGCATACCTGAAAGAGCAGACCGACATCGTCGGTGGACTGCTGCAAGAACTCGGCTTGAGGAAGGATCAGTGACCACAGCCGAACCGACATCGCAGTTGGCCAAGTTCGTCGCCGAGCACGAAAGCGAACAGATTCCTGAACCGGTACTCCACGCGGCGCGTCGCGCCCTGGTCGACCACATCGGGGTGACGGTCGCAGGCTCGGCGGACAACGCCACCAAGCGGGCCCGAAGCGCGATCGAGGCAAGTGAAAGTAGCGGCGCCGCAACGGTTGTCGGAGCCCGAATGAAGGCGTCCGCACCGTTCGCCGCGTTCCTCAACGCCTTCGCATCGCACGTGCTCGACCTCGACGACGTGTACAACCCGCCTGGCACGACCGTGCACGGAAGCTGCTCGGTGTGGCCTGCGATCCTTGCCGTCGCCGACACCAGGCCGGTCAGCGGGCGAGAGGCGCTGGCCAGCTTCGCGCTCGGGTTCGAAGTGGAGACCAGGGTCGGGCACGCTGCAGGGCAGACCCACTACGACGCGGGCTGGCATGTCACCGGCACGTCCGGTCACGTCGGTTCGGCCGCCGCGGCCGCCCGCACGATGGGTCTGGACCGTCACCAGGTCGAGCACGCTATCGCCGCAGGCGCCACCCAGGCCGCCGGCCTGCGCATCATGGCGGGCAGCGACCTCAAGAGCATGCATCCCGGTAAGGCGGCGATGGACGGCGTGCTCGCCGCAACCCTTGCGGCGCAGGGGTTGTCGGCCAGCGCGAAGGCCCTCGAGGGTGCGTTCGGGTACCTCGCGGTGATGAGCGACGATCCCGCCCCGGAGAAGATCAGCGCGGGGCTCGGCCAGACCTGGAACATCACCTCGAACGGCTACAAGCTCTACCCCAGTGGCTCGCTGACCCATCCCATGATCGACGGCGTGATTGCGTTGGTGACCGAAAACAACGTCGCGCCAACGGAAGTCACCGTCATCGACGTCCGCGTAGCGCCGCCCGCCGCCCGATTCACCGATGTGCCCAAGCCGACCACCAACATGCAGGCGAAGTTCAGCCTGCGGCACTGCGCAGCGGCCGCGGTCGTCTTCCGGCGGGTGGGCACCGACGAGCTGGCCGAGGAAATCCTGGTGCGCCCCGATGTGGTGGATCTGCGTGACCGTGTGAAGGTAGTCGCGGACCCGGCGCTGGGCAAGCAGGATGCCGACATCGAGATCACGCTGACGTCGGGGCGGACCCTCGCCATCGAGGTGCGGGGAAACCGCGGCACGCCTGCGGCCCCGCTCGACGACGACGAACTGGCCGCGAAGTTCCGTGAACTCGTCGGCCCGGAACTCGGGCCGGAGCGCACCGAGCGGCTGCTTGACACGTGCTGGCGGGTGGACGAGCTCGAAGACGTCTCGGAACTGCTCGCTCAGACGGTGCCAACTGCCGATGGCTGATGTCGCCCTGGTGACCGGCGCCGGTAGTGGTTTGGGCGCGGTGATCGCGGAACGCCTTGCGCGAGAGGGCCTTACGGTTGCAGTGAATACCCGGTCCCGGGTTGCCGAAGCTGAGGCGGTGGTTGCGGCTATTCGTGCAGCCGACGGTGCCGCCTTCACCGTCACCGCCGACGTCACCGATCCGGCGGCGGTGGATCGCATGTTCGAAACCGTGGCCGCCAACGGCAGGCTGCGGGTCCTTGTCAACAATGCGTCGTTTCGCCCCAGGCAGTCGGTTTACCAGATCACCGAAGAGGACTGGCGGCAGGTCCGAGAAGTCACGCTCGACGGTGCATTCCGGTGTATCCGGAGCGCATTGCCCGCACTGCGGCCCGGCGGGTGCATCGTCAACATCCTCGGTCGCAACGCGTTGCACGGTGACCCCAAGCGCGTCCACGTCTCGGCCGCCAAGCACGGCTTGCTCGGGCTCACCCTGGCGCTTGCCGAGGCCCTACGCGAGGACGGCGTCGCCGTCAACGCCGTCTCACCGGGCGTGGATGCCGATATCCCGGAACTCGATCGGTGCCGGGCAGAGATCGCCGCTCAGGTCGCACGCCTGGCTTTCGTCGATGCCGCCGAGGTGACGGGGACGACCGTGGCCGTGGAGTGTGACGGCTCCGTGGTCAGCGGTGCGCCTCAGGCATGGTGAGCGCCAGCAGCGCTCCGATATCGCCCGATGCCTTGAGCGAGAAGACCGCAGCGGCCAGCCGCTCCGCGCGCTCGCGCCCCAGCACGTCGTCAACCAGACCGTGGAACTTGTCGGCCAGCTCTTCATCGCTGAGCCGGTTACCGGGGGTGCCGCGCGCGTGATCCACCCACGTATCGACCGTTGACCCGCTGTCGGTGAGCGCGGTGGCTCCTGCCTGCGTGTGCGGTACCGCGGGATCCGGCACGACCTCGATACGCGACATCAACGCGCGCACATCCGGCCGGACCACGGCAGCATCGGAGAACTCCGCCTCGCTGGCGCGGCCTTGGAGCAACGCGATCGCGCACGCGAATGTCACAGAGAACTTGCCCTCGAGACCGGTACGCGGATCGGTCTTTCCGGTGAGCTCGCGCACCAGCGGGTGCACCTTCAACTCGATCTTGGCGATGCGGTCGGCAGTCAGCCCACGGCGCACCGCGAGGTCGCGAACCGCGTCGATCGCCGGGTGAATGACCACCCCGCATGCGTAGGGCTTGACGCCGTTGTCGAAGATCTGCCATTTCTTGCCGAGGCCATCGACGAGATCCGCCGGTGTGCTGGCCGACGACATCACCGCGAACATGCCCCGGCGGCCCTGGATCGGGTCAGGGGCGCCGGTGAACCCGCCGCTCGCGAGCAGACCCGCCCACACACCTGCCGCGGCGGCGTGTCCAGCGTGGAACGGCTTGGTCATGGTGCCGAACTGCTCCCGGTGCCCCGACGCCTGCGTCGTCGCGATGCTGAGGCAGTGCGTCGCGGTGACGCCTTCGAGGCCGAGCAGTCTGATGGCGACCGTGGCCGAGGCGAGGGATCCCGTGGTGCCGGTCATGTGCCAGCCTGCGTCGTAGTGCTCCGGGTAGAGCGCATTGCTCACGCGGGCGGAAAGCTCGTAGCCGAGGGCGTGCGCGGCTAACAAATCGATGCCCTTGCTCTCGCGCCACTCGGCGAGCGCCGCGCCCGCGGCGTACAGCGGTGTGGTCGGATGCAGGATCGTCGGTACATGGGTGTCATCGAAATCATGTGCGTGGCAGGCTATTCCGTTTACCAGGGCGGCGTCCGTCACCCGCAACCGCTGTCTGGTGCCGAGCACGGTGGCCTGCGGATTGCCGCCGAGCATCAGGCACTGGTCGCTGGCGATTCGGGCGGCGGGCTCGCTGGCGCCTGCGATGGCGAGGCCGACGTGATCGAGAAGGCATCGGGTGCTCTCGTGCAGGACGTCGGTGGGTATATCACTCGCATCGGTACGTACGACGAAATCGAGCAGGGTACGTGTCTCGGCAGAGGTCCTGTCGTCGTACATAAGTGCAGCTGACATGTAGTCTGTATAGCAGAATTTCTTTCCGTGTTACAGACTGGAGGTTTACTCGATGTCTGATGACGCTTCAGTGAGTTCCGCGCTGGCGACCTTCGCGGCAGGAGTGCGGGCGGAAGATCTCCCGGCGGAGGTACAGCACCAGGCGGTCCGGTGCATCGTCGATTGGCTCGGCTGCACCGTCGCGGGGTCCGCCACCGCCGAGAGCCACAGCGTTCACGCCGGGATTCGCGCGTTGGACGGAGCCGATGCGCCGCGCACGGCGGGAATCGTGGGTACCCGGCAACGCACCTCCGCCGGGCACGCGGCGCTGGCGAACGGCATCGCGGCGCACGTGCTGGACTTCGATGACACCTTCAACCCCGACCGGACCACGATCCACGGCAGCGCACCACTGTGGCCGGCCGTCGCCGCGGCCGCCGAACTCGTCCCAGTCTCGGGCACCTCGGCGGTCGAGGCCTTCGTCGCGGGGTTCGAGGTGCAAACCCGGGTGGCGGTCGCGGCGGGGCCGGGACATTACGACGTGGGCTGGCACGTGACCGGGACCGTCGGACACATCGGCGCGGCAGTCGCCACCGCCCGCTTGTTGGGACTGTCGCCCGAGCAGACGCTCGCCGCGATCGGAACCGGCGCGACACAGTCCGCAGGCATGAAAGTCGTCTACGGGTCGATGGGCAAATCCCTGCACGCGGGAAAGGCAGCGATGGATGGTTTGCTGTCGGGGTTCCTCGCCCGCGACGGGTTCACGTCGAGCACTCAACCCATCGAAGGCCACCGAGGCTTCCTCCACCTGTTCTCGCCAGATCCGGTATCCGAGCGGGCGGTCGAGGGACTCGGCCAGACGTGGTATCTGCCCCGCGACGGCTTCAAACCCTATGCCTGTGGCTCGCTCACGCACCCGCCCGCGCAGGCGCTCCTTGAGCTTCGTGCCGAGCACGGATTTACCGCCGCCGACGTCGTTTCGGTCGACGCCTACGTGCACGACTACGTCAAGACCACAACGGGGCTTGCCGAACCGCGCACGGGGCTGGAGGGAAAGTTCAGCATCTACCACGTCCTCGCGGTCGCACTCGCCGACGGCGCCGCACTGCTGGACCAGTTCACCGACGAACGGGTCGCCGACCCTGCGGTGGTCCGGTTGCGCGAACGCGTCCACGTCCACACCGACCCCGAACAGCACAAGGATTCGGCGCGGGTCACGGTGTCCCTCCGCGACGGCGGGACGCTCGAACGCCACGTACCCCACAATCTCGGCACGCCTGACAACCCGATGACCGATCGGCAACTCGAAGAGAAGTTCCTCGGCCTCGCCGCACCCGTGCTGGGTCAGGAGCGCGCCAAGGAGCTCGCAGAGGTGTGCTGGAGGCTGCGCGAGCTCGACGACATCCGGGTGCTGTTCGAGCGGACGGTCGCCGGCTAGGCCGTCTCTGGCGCGAAAGCCTCACGCAGTACCGCGCACTGGCTGCGGAAAAATGACTGCGACACTTTGGCTTTCGGGACGACTCCGTCGAAGCCGTGGAAAGCGCCTTCGACCACTTCGACCTCGCAGGGCACACCGGCGGCCCTGAGACGTTCGGCGTACGCAATGTCTTCATCGTGGAACAGGTCGAACGTGCCGACGCCAAGCCATGTGGGGGGCAACCCGCTGAGGTCGTCGCGCCGGGCCGGGACGGCCACCTCCCTGTCCGCGTCGCCCAGATACGCCATCCAGCCGAACTTGTTGCTGGACTGGTTCCACATCCGGTGTCCGGGATTATCGAGATCCTTGCGGTCCACGGTGCGGTCGTCGAGCATCGGATACACCAATAGTTGTGCCGCAAGGGTCATTTCGCCGCGGTCGCGAACCAGCAGGGCCAGGGCTGCGGCCAGACCACCGCCCGCGCTCGCGCCCCCGATGGCCACGCGGGCTGGCTCGACCGACGGCAGCCTGACCAGCCAGGCGAGTGCCGAATAGCAGTCCTCCAGCGCTGCGGGGTAGGGATTTTCGGGCGCCAGACGGTACTCCACTGACGCCACCGTTGCGCCGAGTTCGCCTGCGTAGCGACGGCAGAGCTCGTCGTCCTGCGCGGCTTTACCGATGACGTACCCGCCGCCGTGGATCCACAGCAGCGCCGGTCCGCGACCCGTCGCGCCTGCAGGACGGAACAGCCGGATCCCGCCCCCGGACGACAGGGTCAGCTCTTCGATATCACGCGGCGCAGGCCGGTGCCATCTCAGGCGCTCCGCGGCACGCATGAACGGAAGCGTGACGGGCGTGACAACCTGCTTCGGGAGGTAGCGCGCGACTCGGCGCAGGTCGGGATGGAACTCGGTGCTCCGCACCCATCCAGTATTACTTCAGCAACGTCTCGAATGCGACGCGATCTCCGCGGTACAGGGCACGCACGAGCTCGATCGGCCGATCCTCGGTGTCCACCGAGCGACGGTTCAGCAGCAGCATCGGCATGGCCGTCGTCGACTCCAACAGTGCGGCTTCACGCGGCGAGGGTAGCGCGGTCTCGATGCGTTCGACTGCGGAGCCGAACCGCACCCCCGTATCGCGAATCGCGGCATACAGAGACGTGGCCGGATCGAAGGTTTCGGTGAACGCGGAGAATCGGCGCTTGGGCAGGTAAGTGCTTTCCAGTCCGATACGCTGACCGTCGGCAAGCAACACACGCTCCAGGTGCATCACGTCATCCCCGGTCGAAATCGCCAGTGCCTCAGCCATATCCGCTGTCGCAGCGATGTCTTCCCACGTCACGGGCAGACGGCCGGGCACACGCCCGCGCTCGGCGGCACCTTCGGTGTAGGACCGCAGTGAAAGCGGCTGGACGAGTTTCGGTCGTGACACCACCGTCCCGCGACCGCGCCGCTCGATGCGACCCTCGACCAACAGCTCATGCAGGGCTTGGCGCACCGTCTCCCGCGACACCCCGAATCGCGCCGCGAGTTCGCGCTCCGGCGGCACGGCGTCGCCCTCGGTGAGGTCGGCGAGAATGTCGTCGACGGCTGTCCGCACCAAGTACGGCTTAGGCATCCGTTGCGCTGGGCTCATCGCTGAAACCGTTGATTCAGAAGGCGTTCGGCGACGGCGAGCACATCTTCGATCGACACCGCCGCACCGTCTCGCACCTTCGCGGCGTCGTCGAAACGCCGCAGCCGTAACGCGTCGGCCCACCAGGGATGAGCGACCAACGAGGGGTCGGTTCCCGCGCCGCCCTGGTGGTGAAGCGATTCCACCGACACGTCCGACAGCGTCGCCGCATACGCCGGGTCGGTGGCCGCGAGATAGCGCTTGGCGGCGACGTGCGCTCCGGCCAGCCAGCCCACCCGCTCGCCGAACCTCGGAGTCAGCCAGTCTCTGGCGACGCGGTCGTGATGCTGCGACGCCACGTCGCCGAACAGCGGACTGTGCGCGAGGTCGTGCAGCGCTGCGGCCAGTACCAGCTCATCGTCGGCGCCGTCGGCCAGTGCATGTGCCGCGGACTGCAGCGCATGGTCGAGTTCGTCGACAACGTCCTCGTCCCACACCCCGCGCAGCGACTGCAGGAGCCGACCGACTTCGGTGACAACAGCCATGCGACAGACGCTACCTCAAATTGGTCTATACCAATTTTTAACCTGTTGTTCCTCACAGCAACACCCACATGTAGGGGTACGGTCGCGCCGGGTGGGCATGGTCCGAAGAATGCGAGTAACGATCGTCGGAGGTGGCATCCTCGGCACTGCGCACGCGCTGGAGGCGGTGCGCCATGGGCACGACGTCGTTCATCTGGAGCGCGAAGCCGAGGCGCGCGGGGCGACGGTGCGCAATTTCGGATTGGTGTGGATATCCGGCCGGTCCCGCGCCGAGTTGAGCGCCGCACTGCGCGCGAGGGAACTCTGGGAAAAGCTCGGTATGGAGATCCCCGAAATCGGCTTTCGGCCTGCCGGTTCCCTGACGCTCCTCAGGACCGAGCGTGAGGTCGCCGTCGCCGAGGAGGTGATGGCGCGCGCCGATGCCGAGAGCCGCGGCTTCGACCTGATCGAACCCGAGCAAGTCCGGCGCCTGAACCCTGCGCTGCGCGGACAGTTCCTCGCGGCTCTGCACTGTTCGGCAGACGCGGCGGTCGAGTCACGGCAGGCGATGCCCGCCATCCGCGAGCACCTGGCCATGACCGGCCGCTACACCTACTCTCCGAACACAGAGGCCAGATCCATTGACGGGCAGGATGTGATCGACGATCGCGGGGACCGACACGAGGCGGATATGGTCCTCGTGTGTGCGGGCGCGGCGCACGGCGGCCTGGTGCGCGAGCTCGCCGGTCAGTTGCCGGTGCGGCGGGTTCGGCTGCAGATGATGCAGACAGAGCCGCTGGGGGAGGCGCTGACGACCGCGATCGCCGACGGAGACAGCTTCCGCTATTACCCAGGATTCGCTGGCGGCAAGCTGAACGAGTTGCGGCACAACGAATCCCAACACCCGGTCGCCGACGAGCACCATATGCAGCTGCTGTGTGTACAGCGCCTGCACGGAGGGCTCACGATCGGGGACACGCATGAGTACGCCGAGCCGTTCGCGTTCGACGTGTCGGAGGAGCCCTACGCCTACCTGGTCGGCCTCGTTGAAGAGTTCCTCGGCCGTCGCCTTCCGCCGATCCGCCAGCGCTGGGCCGGTGTCTACAGCCAGTGCATCGACCCCGACCTTCTCGTGTGCAGAACATCGCCCGACGACGGCGTGTGGGTCATCACCGGTCCAGGCGGCCGTGGCATGACGCTGGGTCCGGCCATCGCCGAGCAGACGGCCGATCTCATCGGTCTGTGAGCCAATCAAGAGGAAAGCCTATGTCCCAATCCGCAATTCAATTGGCCGTCGTTGACATGGCCGGAACAACGGTGGCCGACGACGGCCTGGTCGTCAGCGCGTTCGAGGCGGCCGCGAGCGCTGCCGGGGTGCCGGAGTCGGGGGAGGAACGTGACCGCGCCCGCCGCTATGTCCTCGATACCATGGGGCAGTCCAAGATCAGCGTGTTCCGGGAATTGTTCGCCACCGAGGCGCGGGCTCAGCTCGCCAATACGGCGTTCGAGCGGGCCTATTCCGGGCTCATCGACCACGGACGGGCAACGCCGATCGACGGTGCCGCCCAGGCGATCACGCAGCTCCGGGACGCGGGCATCCGGGTGGCACTGACCACCGGATTCAGTGGGACGACGCAGGAGAAGTTGCTCGCGGCGCTGGGTTGGCAGTCGCTGGCCGACCTCGTGCTCGCACCCGGCGACGGCGTTCGCGGACGTCCGTTCCCCGATCTGATCCTTACCGCGCTGATGCGCCTTGGGGTCGACGGCGTGCGTAACGTCGCCACGCTCGGAGATACCAGCAGCGACATCGAGAGCGCGCTGCGCGCGGGCGTCGCCATCGCCGCGGGAACGCTCACCGGCGCACACAGCGAGAAGCAGCTCCGCGACGCCGGAGCAACGCATGTCGTCGGCTCGGTCACTGATTTCGCCGAACTCATCCTGCAACAACGCTGATCAGGAGAAGCAATCATGAAACTGCACAACATACTTCGCACGGCTGCCATCGCAGCCGTGGCAACCGCGACGACGTTGACCGCTGCGTGCGGCGGCACCGGAACCTCGGGGTCGAACACCGAGACGCTGACCGTCTACAGCGCCGACGGCCTCGCGAACTGGTACAAGGGGCAATTCGACAAGTTCACCAACGACACCGGCATCGCGGTCAACCTCGTCGAGGCCGGCTCGGGAGAGGTGGTGTCTCGCGTCGAGAAGGAGCAATCCAACCCGCAGGCCGACCTTCTGGTGACGCTGCCGCCGTTCATCCAAAAGGCCGATCAGTCAGGGCTGTTGGTGGCCAGCGGCGTCGACACCGCGGGAATTCCCGAGGACCAGGTCGGACCCGACGGCAAGTACGTGCCGATCGTCAACAACGCACTGAGCTTCATCGCCAACCCGGGCGCGAACCCGCAGCCCAAGACGTGGGACGACCTGCTCAAGCCGGAATACAAAGGCAAGCTGCAGTACTCGACACCCGGCCAGGCCGGCGACGGCACAGCGGTGCTCATCCTGCTGCAGCATCTGCGCGGCAAGCCCGGCGCGCTGGACTACCTGAACAAGCTGCAGGCCAACAACGTCGGTCCGTCTTCGTCCACGGGCAAGTTGCAGCCCAAGGTCAGCAACGGCGAGCTGCTCGTCGCCAACGGGGACGTGCAGATGAACCTGGGCTCAATCAAGGACGACGGTTCGAAGTTCAACATCTTCATCCCCGCGGACGCGGACGGGAAGCGCACCACCATATCGCTGCCGTACGTCGCGGGCGTCGCCAAGGGTGCGCCGCATGAAGAGTCGGCCAAGAAGCTGCTCGAGTTCCTGTTGTCCGAGGACGTCCAGAAGACTGTCGCGCCCGACGCACTCGGCATCCCGGTGCGCGACGAGATCCGTACCGCATCAGCCGAAACCCCCGCACCGAATACTCCGGCCGCTGTACTCGACGGGGTCGACGTGTGGGTGCCGGACTGGAACTCCGTGCTCACCGATCTGGACGCCGACGTGGCCGCATACCAGAAGGCGACCGGGAACTGACATGACGGCCCGAAGGCGAGCACGAGTGAGGATCGCAGCGAAGCGAGGACCGGAGCGAGCGGGAGCCGAGGCATGAGCCAAGCTGGGGTCGGCCGCCGGCCGACCACCGCACGGCACGTCGAACGGCTCCAACAGAAATCAACGACGCCGGCCATCGCGTTCGACCGGGTCGGGGTGTCCTACGGGCGTGGGCAGAAGGCGACGCGGGCACTGATCGACTTCAACCTTCGGGTCGACGCCGGCGAGACCGTCGCGCTTCTTGGGCCGAGCGGATCGGGGAAGTCGACCGCGCTCAACGCGCTGGCCGGATTCGTCCGGCCGACCACGGGCACCGTCCGGCTGGACGGTCGCGACGTCACCGACCTGCCACCGGCGAAGCGGGGCATCGGTGTGGTGTTGCAGTCCTACGCGCTGTTCCCGCACATGCGGGTCGCCGAGAACGTCGCCTTCGGACTCAAAGCGCACCGCGTGTCGCGCCGTGAGATCGGGCCGCGGGTCGCCGAGGCGCTGGACATGGTCGGCATGTCGGCGTACGGAAAGCGACTTCCGCGTGAGCTTTCCGGTGGGCAGCAGCAGCGGGTCGCGATCGCTCGTGCGTTGGCGATCCAGCCCAAGGTGCTTCTGCTCGATGAGCCGCTTGCGGCGCTCGACGCGCAACTGCGCCAGTCCACACTGGCCGAACTGCAGCGGCTCAAAGAATCGCTGCCCGACACCGCCATGCTCTACGTCACCCACGATCAGGCCGAGGCGCTGGCGCTCGCGGACCGGATCGCGGTGATGAACAACGCCCGGCTGATGGACGTCGACAGGGCCGAGAACCTGTGGCGGCGGCCACCTTCCAGCTTCACGGCCGCGTTCCTCGGCGGGGCGAACCTGATTCCGTGCACGGTGGGTCGCGTCATCGGGACGTCGGCGTTGGTGAAGATCGCGCACAAGACGGTCAGTGCGGAGGCGCCGCAGCCCGCCGTCGGCAAGGTCGAGTGGGCACCGGACTCGAAGGCGCTGCTGTGTATTCGGCCGCACGCCATGCGAATCGTATCGCTCGGCGAGCGGGATGCGTTGCGGGCCACGGTGACCACCGCGGTGTGGCGCGGTGCCACCACGCGTCTGGTGTTGTCGGTGGGTGGACTGCCGGACCAGCTGATCGACATCGACGTGCCCGGCAACACGCAGATCGCGATCGGCACCGAGGTCGGCGTCCGGTTGCCCGAACCTGCTGGGGTGCTCGTCCAGGCCAGCGCATGACCGCACTGCTCGACCGGCCCGCATCCGCGGCCGATGTGCCGGAGCGGCCTGCGCCGAAACGGTCCCGCGCGGCGCTGTGGGCGATTCCGCCGCTGCTCGTCGTGCTGATCGCCGCGGTGTACCCGCTGATCCGCGTCTGCCTGGAATCAACGAAAGTCGGTGATACGCAGCGTGGTTGGGGGACCTGGTCGCAGGTGCTCGCTTCCGAGATGTTTCGCGACGCGCTGTGGCGCACCGTCGCCATCGCGGCGACCTCGACGGCGGGTTGCCTGGTGCTCGGTACCTTTCTGGCCATCGTGTTGGCGTTCGTGCCGTTTCCCGGCTCGCGGGTGGTCGGGCGGCTCATCGACACAGTGCTCGCGCTGCCGTCGTTCCTCATCACGCTGGCGTTCACGTTCCTGTACGGGACCGCGGGCGCGGTGAACGCGTTGATCTCCAGCCTGACCGGCGGCACGTCGCCTGTGCTGAACTTCCTCTACACGCCTGCAGGCGTGATCGCCGCGGAGATCACGTTCTTCACGCCGTTCGTCGTGCGGCCACTGCTCGCGTCCTTCGCGGTGCTGCCCCGCGCGCAACTCGACGTCGCGGCAAGCCTTGGAGCCTCACCGTTCCGCGTGCTGCGATCAGTGGTGATGCCGGAGGCGTGGCCTGCGCTGATGGCAGGCGGCAGCCTGGTACTGCTGTTGACGCTCAACGAATTCGGCATCGTGCTGTTCACCGGCGCCAAGGGCGTGATCACGTTGCCGGTGCTCATCTACACGCGTGGCATCGTCACATTTGACCTGCCGGGGGCGGCGGTGATCGCCACCGTGCAGATCGCGCTGTCCCTAATTCTGTATTCGGTGTACCGGTGGATGTTCGCGCGCGTGATGAGCGGTCGGGGAAAGGGGGAGACCGATGTTGTTGTGGCGCCGACGAAGTAGAGTCGCGGTCCTTATCGTTTTCGCGCTTGTGGTGCTCGTCGTGTTCGTCGCACCGCTGGCGACGGTGCTGGTCGCCGGTCTGGCCGGGTCGTGGACCGAGGCCTTGCCGTCGAATCTGGGACTCCGTCACTTCGGCGATGCGCTGTCCGGCGAGAACCTCGCGAGCCTTTCGGTCAGCCTGCAGACCGCGTTCGTCTCGGGCGCCATCGCGCTTCTCCTTGGTGCGTGGGCGGCGCTTGCGGCGCGGGAGGCGCCGCTCTGGTTGAGCCGCGTCACCGATGCGGTCTTTCACCTGCCGATCGCGGTCCCGTCCGTGGCCATCGGGCTCGGGCTGCTGATCGCGTTCAATTCACGGCCGTTGCTCCTGGGCGGCACGCGATGGATCGTGATCCTGGCGCACGCGGTTTTGGTGTTGGCCTTCGCGTTCAGCGCGGTGTCGGCGGCGTTGGACCGCCTCGACCCTGCATATCGCCAGGCCGCCGAGTCTCTCGGCGCAGGCCCCGTGCGCGTGCTGTTCCGGGTCACGCTGCCGCTGCTGTTGCCCGCGCTCGGCGCAGCAGCGGGTCTTGCGGTGGCGTTGTCGATGGGCGAGCTCGGCGCGACGGTGATGGTTTACCCGGCGACATGGAAGACGCTGCCGGTGACGATCTTCGCGCTCACCGATCGAGGGCAGGCGTTCCAGGCGGCCGCGTGCACTACCATCCTGTTGTTGGTCACCCTGCTTGCTCTCGTCGCACTCGGCAGGATCCGGGGCAGGGCAGCGTTGCGCTGAAGCGGGCCTGCCGAGCTCAGCCGGGGACGCCGGTCACCGGCGCGACGGCCGTGCCCGGGGCACGGGGGTTGCCGCATCCCGGCGCGGCGATGACCGCGGTGCGGTCGCCCGACAATGTGCCGTTCACGTTGGGCGTCAGGGTGTAGGTGACGGTCGCGGGCGCTTGTTGGTCCGCGCACGTCCATTCGAACTTCTGCACGGATTTCCATTGCGTCCCGGTCCAGTGGAAGTCGAACGGCACATCGCGCGCGACCAGGTTGGAGTGCGCGACACAGCCCGACTCATCGCACGCGGTGGCGAACCGCACGATCTCGGCCACCGGGACGCCCGGCAATGGGGAGCCGTTGAAGGTTTGTCTGTCGAGCGCCTGGTTGAGGACGGATTCGCCGTTCAGCGGCACGAGGTCACGGGTCTCGGTGACGCCACCAGAACCCGCGGCCGAGCCGACGTTGGGAGTTGCCGCCGCCACGGGTGCGGTAGTGGCCAGCGCCGCCCCGACACCGAGAGCGATCGCGACGCAACCGCCGCGACCAGCCAGGTGGACACCGTGCCTCATATGAACAGCATGGCCCCGTTCCCGCGGCACAGGAATCGGGTGTTTCCCTATTTCTTGTTTGCTTGCCTACCTGAGGAGCGGGTCTCGCGGCAGCCCGAGGATCCGTTCGGCGATCGTGTTTCTGGTGATCTCCGAGGTGCCGCCCGCGATCGTCATCGCTCGGCTGCCGAGATAGCTGCGCAGCAGCCGCGGTGCCGGACCGACCACAGAAGCCGAACCGGACAACGCCATGCCGAGTTCGGTCATGTGCTGACCCGCCTCGGCCACCAGCAGCTTGGTGACGTTTCCCTCCGGACCGGGTTCGGCACCCGCAATGGCCCGGCTTGCCCGGCGCAGGTTCAGCAGGCGCAGCGTATGTGTTTCCGCGATGCACTCACCTGCGCGCCGGACATGGTGGGCCGCGTTGGGTGCCGCGTCGAGCAGCTTGACGAGGTCGTCCCCGCTGAACCCGATCGCGCCGCCCGAACCGCCGCCGATGGCGATCCGCTCGTTGCCCAGGGTCGCGCGGGCCACGAGCCAGCCGCGGTTCACGTCGCCGACCACGTCGGAGTCCGGCACGAGAACATCGTCGAAGAAGACCTCGTTGAAGTGGGCGTCGCCGGTGAGTCCGCGCAGCGGATTGACGGTCACGCCAGGGGCTTTCATATCGATCGCCATCATCGTGACGCCGGCGTGTTTGGCTGCGTCGGGGTCGGTGCGGACGGTGGCGAGCCCCCACTGACAGTGGTGAGCGAGGCTGGTCCACACCTTCTGTCCGGAGACCCGCCACCCGCCGTCGACCTTCTTGGCCGCGGTGCGTACCGCGGCTGCGTCCGATCCCGCGCCGGGTTCGGAGAAGAGCTGGCACCACATGACCTGACCCCGCAGCACGGGCTCGACCCAACGCTCACGCTGGTCGTCGGTGCCCGCCTGCGCGATGGTGAGCGCCACCCAGCCGGTGATCCCCATATCCGGTCGGTCGATCCCGCTGAACTCCTCCTCGATCACCAGCTGCTCGAGCACGTCGGCGGCGCGGCCCCACGGTTTGGGCTAGTGCGGCACGAGATATCCCGAGCCGACGAGGAAGTCGCGCCGTTTGTCGGCGGGCAGAGCGCGCAGTTGGGTGACGGCGTCACGCGCCTTGGTGCGCTGTTCGTCGGCCTCGGGTGGCAGCGTGAAGGACGCGCCGTGTGAGTGGCCGCTGCGCTGGCCCGCGACGACGTCCAGCAGCGGGTCGCCGCTCTCCTCCAGCAGAGCGGCCAGCGTGCGCGCCCGCCGTAGATAAAGGTGTGCGTCATGCTCCCAGGTGAAGCCGATCCCGCCGTGCAGCTGAATGTTGTTCTGCGCGTTGAAGACCTGGGTGCGGATCGCGTGCGAAGCGGCCACCGCCGCAGGGAACCACGCGCTGTCCAGGTCGTCGGCGCGGGCGGCGTCCCAGGTGGCCGCGGTCGTCTCTTCGGCGTTCACGAGCATGTTGGCGGCATGGGTGCTTGACGGCCTGGAAAGTGCCGATCGTGCGGCCGAACTGCTCGCGGACCTTGGCGTACTCCACGGCCATGTCCAAGGTGGCCCAACTGAGGCCGACCGCCTCGGCCGACGCGAGGATGCGGAACACCGTCTGTGCCTAGCGGGCGGCCCCGCGCAGCACGCGGTCCTCGGAGACCGACACCCCGCGCAGCGCTACGGATCCGACGCTGCGGGTGGTGTCCAGCGACTCCAGCGCGGTGACGGTGACGCCTTCGGTGTCCGCGTCGACGATCACCACGTCCTCACCCGCGACGAGGACCAGCACATCGGCATCGGGTGCACCGAGCACCGCGGGACTCTCGCCGGTGAGGACCAGGTCGGAACCGATCGACAGGCTGCCCGACAATGCCAGCGCGCCGACGGCGCTTCCGTCGGCCAACGCGGAGAGTGTCTGCGCGCGAACCGGATCCGGCGCGCATCGGTCGATCACCACCGCCGCGGCGACGGTCGGCAGGAACGGACCGGGGCACAGTTCACGGCCCTGGGCCTCCAGCACCACCGCCAACTCGGACAGGCCGAAGCCGGAACCGCCGTGTGCCTCCGCGATGCCGAGCCCGTTCCACCCAATCTCGGTGCCTGCCGACCAGATCTCCGCGGGGTGGCTGGAACCGCCGTCGAGGGTGGCACGTGCCGCCGCGCGGTTGCCGAGGCGGTTGAGCTGCCCGAATGCGGTGTCGGCCAGGTCGTTGTGCTCCTCGGTGATGGCGAGCGCTGACTTACTCACAGTGGAAGTCCTCTTTACGTTTGGCGGTCGTCGAGTAAAGCCAGCGCTTCGGCGCTGGTGACGGTCTATATGTTGCCGCTCACACAAAATTTTGATCATCCGTTAGTAGACAACTCGCGAATGTTGTCGTTTGGAATCCGCGGCTGGGTGACTCAACGTGTAGATCGGCCGGTCATAACCATGCTGGTGGTAGAACTCTGCGGACAGGATGGGGACATCCATCGGCAGCATGCCGCCGGAGTGATTGCACACGATCAGCGCACCGCCGGCAGGCATGTTGTCCAGCCCGCGCACCTCGGAGCGGAAGTACCGCCGGAGGAACGGACGGACGATGCCCGTCATACGCTCGGTGAGGCTCGGATCCCACTTGGCGAGCTCCGACGGCTCGATATCGGTCGAGGCCATGCGTCCCCCTGGATCAAACTGAAACGTGTTCTAATTCCGTACAGTACCTGGTCGCCGCCTGTCGGCCAGCATCGGTCGCTAGCATCACCGGCGTGACGGATAAACCCGGAGACGTAATCCTGGTCGAACAGCGCGACAGGATCCTCATCATCACCATTAATCGGCCAGAGGCCAAGAATGCGGTGAACGCCGCGGTCAGCCAGGGCCTGGCGGACGCCATGGACCGCCTGGACGACGATCCCGGCCTCTCCGTCGGCGTGCTGACCGGCGCGGGCGGTTCGTTCTGCGCGGGCATGGACCTCAAGGCGTTCGCGCGCGGGGAGAACGTCGTGGTCGAGGGGCGCGGTATGGGTTTCACCGAACGTCCCCCGGTCAAGCCGCTGATCGCAGCCGTTGAGGGTTATGCGTTGGCGGGCGGGACTGAGCTGGCGTTGGCCACTGACCTGATCGTGGCGTCGAAAGAGTCGGCGTTCGGCATCCCCGAGGTGAAGCGCGGCCTGGTCGCAGGCGGTGGTGGCCTGTTGCGGCTGCCGCAGCGCATCCCGTCGGCCATCGCGATGGAGCTCGCGCTCACCGGCGAGAATCTGCCTGCGACGCGGGCGCACGACCTCGGCCTCGTCAACGTGCTGGCCGAACCCGGGCATGCGCTGGATGCGGCGATCGCGCTTGCCGAACGGATTACGGCCAATGGTCCGCTCGCCGTGGCCGCGACCAAGCGCATCATCGTCGAATCGCGCAGTTGGTCGCCTGATCAGATGTGGCGGGAGCAGACGCGGATTCTGATGCCGGTGTTCAGCTCCAACGACGCCAAGGAGGGCGCGATCGCGTTCGCCGAGAAGCGACCCCCGAAGTGGACGGGTACCTGACACTGGAGTCATGACGTCGGCGGTCGACGCGGCGGCTTGCGAGCGGGCGGCGATCCGGGCGCATCTGCTCGGTGCCGACGACGAGTGCGCCAAGCAGTGGGAGGCCGCTGCGCGCGCCGCGCTGGCCCATGGTGATCCGGCAGAATCCGCACGCTATGCCTTCTGGCTCGGACTCGGCCTGATGATGCGCGGTCAGGCGGCCCCGGCCAATGGTTGGTTTTCGCGAGCGCGGGACCTGATCGACGAAGCGGGCACGGACTGTCGAGCTTCCGGCTATGTCCTGATCCCGACCGCGCTGGCCGCACTCGATGACGACCCGCGGACCGCGCGGGAGATCGCCGTTCGCTGTGCAACCATCGGGGCCCGGTTCGGCGACGCGGATCTTTCTGCCTTCGGCGCACTAGCTGAGGGTCAGGCACTGATCGCCATGGGAGATCCGACCAAAGGTGTGGCGCGGCTCGACGAGGTCATGGTGCGGGTGATGGCGGCCGAACTCGGTCCGATCACGTCCGGCATTGTGTATTGCGCCGTGATTCTCGAGTGCATGAACCTCTACGACATGCGCCGAGCCTCGGAGTGGACGAATGCGCTTGTGAGCTGGTGTGATTCCCGTCCCCAGATGGTTCCCTTTCGCGGTCAGTGCCTGGTGCACAGATCGCAGCTCGAGCAGGCGGAAGGGAATTGGGATGCGGCGGTGGCGAGTGCACAGGCCGCGTGCGTCCGTCTCGGCGATCCCGCCCATCCCGCACTAGGTTTCGCCCATTACCAACGGGGCGAGCTCCGCCGGTTGTTGGGCGATTTCGCGATGGCCGAGCAGGACTACCGACAAGCCGGGCGGCACGGCTACGATCCGATGCCTGGCCTTGCCCTTCTCCAGCTTGCGCGCGGCGACAGCGGGGCGGCGGCCGGAACGATCCATCGGGCGCTTCACGAACATGGCGGTTCAGCGCCGCGACTGACCCTGCTTGCGGCTGGG
Source organism: uncultured Actinomycetota bacterium (assembly GCA_963848855.1). Lineage (GTDB taxonomy): Bacteria > Actinomycetota > Actinomycetes > Mycobacteriales > Mycobacteriaceae > Mycobacterium. Next base: position 164,655 of record CAWKFL010000012.1, on the reverse strand, counting down.
ATCGAGATCTTCATGGCGGCTGGAGATTTCGCCGCACTCCAGAGGGCTGTCGACGAAGTATGCACCGCTGCAGCGAGATTTCCGTCGGAGGTGCAACAGGCGATGGCTGCGCAGGCTCAAGGTTCGGCCGATCTGGCGGCAGGCAACGTGTCCACTGCGCTGGTGCAGCTGCGCACCGCGGCGCAGACGTGGCGGACGTTGCGAATGCCCTACGACGTCGCCAAAGTTGCGACGCTACTGGGACTGGCATGTGCAGCAGTGGGTGACCAAGCGGGCGCAGAGGTCGAGTTTGAAAGCGCCAGAGCTATTTTCACTGAGCTTGGCGCTATGCCGGACGTGCGGCATGTAAGCACGTTGATGGCTGGGCTGACGCTTGGTTCGCAACGCGAAGCGACATTGTCCGCACGCGAACGAGAGGTGCTGCGCCACCTTGCAGCGGGCCGGAGCAACCGCGAGATTGCCGAGAAGCTGGTTGTCAGCCCCCACACCGTCGCGCGCCACATCGAGCACATCTACGCCAAGCTCGGGGTCACCAATCGGACCGCGGCGACCGCGTGCGCGTATGAGCACCATCTGGTCTGAGGCATGGGTCGTTTCACCTATGTGAGTGGATGGGGTGTATGGCCGATGCGCGGGCCGACCCGAACTTCGTAGCGTCCCAGGCATGTCCACTGTTTCATACCGCCAGTTCACTGGTGTGGCAGCCGAGAATTATCAACGCAACTTCGTTCCGGCCATCGCCGTACCCGTGTCGAAAGACCTCATCCGTACTGCAGATCTTCGGCCCGGTGAACGAGTTCTTGACGTCGCGTGCGGTACCGGCCTGATTGCCCGACTGGCCGCCGAGCAGGTAGGTCCCAACGGCGCTGTCACGGGGATCGACCTCGCCGCCGACATGATCGATGTCGCGAAATCCGTTCCGCCGCCGACCGGCGCGGCGATCGACTGGCGCGTCGGTGACGCCGCGGCCTTGCCGCTGCCCGACAAGTGCGTCGACGTCGTCCTGTGTCAAATGGGACTGATGTTCATGGAGGACCGCGCTACAGCCATCGGCGGGATGCAACGAGTTCTCGCTTCGTCGGGACGGATTGCGATCAACACGCCAGGAACGATCCAACCGCTCTTCGAAGCGATGGAACGGGCGATCGTCGAACACATCAGCCCCGACCTGGGTGGATTCGTTACCTCCGTGTTCTCCCTGCACGATCCCGACGTCGTGGGGGCGCTGTTGCATGAGGGTGGGTTCCGTGAAGCATCGACTCGGATCGCGACTGCGACATTCCGTCTGCCGGCGCCCGCAGAGTTCTTGTGGCAGTACATCAACCTAACTCCGATGGCCGCCGTCGTCGAACGTGCGACTGAGGCCGCGAAGGACGCGATGGAAAGGCAATTCATCGATAGCACGCGTGGCCAGGTGAAGGACGGCGTGACCGTCGTCGACCAACCCATGGTGATCGCGACAGCCCGCCGGTGAAGTTTGCGCGGCGACGTCGTGGGCAATCGGTAGAGATGGCACACGATGATTTGCCGCTTGCGGACTACGACCAGCTGCCGCTGAACGAACTGCGGCACCGCATCCGCGGGCTCGAGGAGGGCCAGTTGCGGTCCTTGTTCGAGCACGAGACCGAGCATGGCAACCGCATTCCCGTGTTGGAGGTGCTGCACGGGCGGTTGCGGGAACTCCGTCACGGCGCCGAGCCCTCGTCAGGCGACCCGGCGAACGCGCCGGGCGCCGCCAAGACGCCCCACGGTTCGTCTGTCAGCGAGGCGACTGCGGCTGAGCCGGGCACGGGGCAACGCCACGGCGTCGCCTCGCAGACTCCCGCGCGCGGTCGCACTTAATCATCGCCGACGTCGTCGTCTTCGGGCGCGAGGTATTTCTCGGGGTGGTGGTAGTTGTTGACGCGGGGTTGGCCGGTGTCGAGGTGGGGTGGTGGTATCCATTCGGTGCGGCCGTCGTTGCGTTTCCGGGTGCTCCAGCCGCCCTCTTCGACCAGGCGGTTGTCGGGTCCGCAGGCCAGGGTGAGGTCGTTGATGTTGGTTTGGCCGGTGTGGGCGGCCCAGCCGTCGACGTGGTGGACCTGGGTCCAGTAGCCGGGTGCGGTGCAGCCCGGACGGGTGCAGCCGCGGTCGCGGGCGTGCAGGACGATGCGTTGGCCGGGGGTGGCGAAGCGTTTAGCGCGCCCGCAATAGAGTTTTTCGGGGTGGTGTTTGTCGTAGATGACCAGGTAGTGGTGGGCCTGGGCGGCCAGCCGGATCACCTCGCGCATCGGTAGTAGGGTGCCGCCGGCGGTGACGCCGACACCGGCGGCGGTTTCGAGGTCTTGTAGGGCGGCGGTCACGATGATGGTGGCGGGTAGCCCGTTGAGTTGGCCCAGCTTTCCTGACGCCAACACCGCACGGGCCAACGCTTTGAGCGCATCGTGGGGCGTTGGCCCTGGATGCGGGTGTCGCTGCGGATGGTGGCGTTGTCGGGTGGGCGGTCGATGCAGGGCGTGTGGTCGTCGGGGTTGCACATGCCGGGGGCGCCGAGTTTGGCGAAGCCGGGTTCGAGGGTGGCGACCGCTTCGGGGTCCAGCAGGCCGTGGATGCGGCTGAGCCCGTCGCGACCGGGTTTGTCGATTTTGAGGTAGCGTCGCCGGGCTTGTTCGGCGTGATCGGGTGGGTCGCCGTCCTGGTTGAGCAGCAGCGCCAACCGGTCGGCAGCTTTGCGGAAGTCGGTGGGCCCTAAACCGAGGGCGTTGCGGGCCAGATCGGCCTCGGCCTGCTCGCGGGTGGTGGCATCGATGTAGGCGGGTAAATCTTTCGAAGAATTTCTCGATGATCCGCACGTGCTCAGCCCCGATCTGGCCGCGGGCTTGGGCGGCGGCGAAGTTGGGCAGCGCCGGCGCCAACGGTTCGGCGGTCATCGACCGGCGCGGCCCCAACAATTTTGCGTCCTTGATGCGCTGGTTGGCGTCACCGACCGAGATGCGCAGCCGGGTGGCCAGCAGATCGGCCAAATTCTTGGCACCCAGCGCCTTGGGATCGGCTTGCGCGGCCAGCAGCGCGATGATCTGGTGATCGGCCACCGGTTGGGCGCGGGCCACCACCTCGCGGCGACTCTGCAGGTTCAGCAACTCGGTCACCGTCATTGCGTCATAAGACAGCGCGGCCATCTTTTTGTTAGCCGCTTCCCACTCGTGGTAGACCGCCATGACGGCCTCCCGATCCGAACGCATGTTCGAATACTATCGCCGCGCACCGACAAAAAGCCCCTCATCCACTTCTGAAACCAAAGTGACACAAGTGAATTCAGTGTGAACTCGAATTTCTCGTCAGCGATCACCGATGTGTTGACCTAAACCGACGTTGAGGTCGCAGGATTAGGTCATGACGACGCAAGCCACCGCCGCCCTGGACCTGACAGCCTATTTCGACCGGATCGGCTACCCGGGCTCATCCGAGCCGACCCTCGAAACGCTGCACTCGCTCGTCGCCGCCCACAACCGGTCCATTCCGTTCGAGAACCTCGACCCGCTGTTGGGGATACCGGTCGCCGACCTCTCTGCGTCCGCGCTGGCCGAGAAGCTGGTGCAGCGCCGCCGCGGCGGGTACTGCTACGAACACAATGGGCTGATGGGATACGTGCTGGAGGAGTTGGGCTTTGGCGTCGAGCGGCTCGCAGGGCGGGTGGTGTGGATGAACACCAGCGGCATACTGCCCGCCGAGACCCACCAGGTGCTGTCGGTCGAGGCGCCCGGTGTCGACGGCCACTTCCTTATCGACGTCGGCTTCGGCGGGCAGACGTTGACATCGCCGATTCGGTTGGAGGCAGGCCCGGTACAGGCGACCCGCCACGAACCGTACCGATTGTGCGAGCACGACCGCGGCTACCGGCTGGAGTCCGAGATAGGCGGCGAATGGCAGCCGCTCTACATCTTCACGGCCACGCCGCGGCCGCGCATCGACCTCGAGGTCGGAAGCTGGTACGTCTCAACACATCCCGACTCGCACTTCGTCACCGGCTTGACGGTCGCGCTGATTGCCGACGATGCGCGGTGGAACCTGCGGGGACGAAACCTGGCCATTCACCGCGGCGGCGAGACCGAGAAGGTTCGGCTCGACACCGCCGCAGACGTACTTGACACACTGACCCGGCGGTTCGGCATCGATCTGGCCGACCTCGGAGATCGGGCTGACGTCGAGGCGCGCGTCAACGAAGTGCTGGACCACTGACCACGAGGTCCCACGGGTCGGCCGCAGCCATCGCCATCCGGCCAAGCCGTCGCGCGTACTCGCCGGTGGTGCCGAACTCGTCGACCCAACTGCGTGCGCGCAATGTTGCGAGCCAGAGTCGGTGTTCCATGGTCACACCGATCGCCCCGTGCAACTGGTGGGCGATCGTGGTCACCGGCGCTACCGCGCGGCCAACGGTCACCTTCGCAACCGTAACCGCGTAATCGGTCGCAGGCGCGTCGAAGCCGTAGTCGGCGGCTGCGGCGACAGCCAATGATGTTGCAGCGCGCGCCCGTTCGATTTCACCGGCCATTGCGGCCAGTGAATGCTGCACCGATTGAAACTTGCTCAGCGGGCGGCCGAACTGTGCGCGCTCGCACGTGTGTGCCACCGTCAAATCGCGAGCCGCATCGAACGCTCCGAGGATCTGCATGCACCGGGACCACGCGCCGCGGCGCGTGAGCTCGTCGGCGACGGCCGGCTCGACAGTAATCACGTCGTCGGTCGGCAGCTCGAACGTGAACGAACCGCGCGGCTCGCCCGCCAGGTTGTGGTCGACGACGACGCTCGGGTCGACCGCCGCGACAAGCACCGCAGCATTCGTCCGAACAGCAAGCACGACAGACGCATTCGGCCACGGCACGTTGCGCGCGGTTCCGGTGATCCGGCCATCGACTGCAACACCGTCGGCGATCGCGACGGTCAACGGGCCGCTGTCGGGCACCGATAACCCGGAAGCATTCGCCAGCCAGGCCGCCAGCAGATCGGTCTCGGCAATGGGTGCCGCGACCGCGTGGCGCGCCAAGCCGGACAACACCACAGCCGCCTCGGCGGGTCCGGCATCCCCACTGCTGGTCAACCGGGCCAGCCCGGTCTCCTCGAGGTTGTCCCACAGTGCCTCATCAAAGGATTCGGGCACCTCGCGCCGGCCGAGCCTGGCCTCAAACGACCGTCGGCCCAGCTCGTCGACCAACTGCTCGAGCTCCGTCATCCGACGCCCATGCCTTTCGCGACGATGCCGCGCAGCACTTCGTTGGTCCCACCGCGCAAGGTGAACAGCGGTGAATGCACCCGCCCGACGGCCAGCAGATCGCGCAGCCGATCCGCGTTCGGTGACCGCGGGTCAACGTAATCCAGGAGTTCTGCTGCCAATTCGACCGAATCCTGCTCGAAACGGGTGCCGAGATCCTTGACGAGCGCGGCGCGGCCTGCGGCGTCCTCACCGCCTGCCAGTGCGCGCGCGACCGAAATGGACAACTGCCGAAGCGAAATCACCCGGGCCACCAGATCCCCCACCTGGGTCGCCGTCGCGTCCTCGACACTGTCCTCACCCAGCGCACGAACCACACCGAAGATCAGAGTTGCGGTGGACAGGATGCGCTCCGGTCCGCTGCGCTCGAACCCCAGCTCGGCGGTGACCTGGTGCCAGCCGTCGCCAATCTCGCCGAGCACATCGGCGTCGGCAACGAACACTTCGTCGAAAACGACCTCGTTGAAGTGGCGCTCGCCGTTCATCAGCTGGATCGGGCCGATGGTGATGCCTGGCGAATCGGTCGGCACGATGAACTGGCTGAAGCCCGCATGCCGATGGTCCGGATCGAGCGGGCTGGTTCGGGCCAGCGCGACGATTTGGTGCGCGACATGCGCACCGCTCGTCCACACCTTGGTTCCGTTGAGCACCCAGCCGCCGTCGGTGCGGGCGGCGCGCATCTGCACGGCCGCGAGGTCGGAGCCCGCACCGTGCTCGCTCATCCCAATCGCCGAGTAGAGCGTGCCTGCGACGATCTTCGGCAGGAGCCGTCGCCGCTGTTCCTCGGTGCCGTACGAAAGCAGCGCCGGTGCGACCTGTCGGTCGGCGATCCAGTGCGCCGCCACGGGCGCGCCGTGTGCCAGCAGCTCCTCGGTGACGGCGTAGCGGTGCAGATGGCCAAGGCCGTGGCCGCCGTACTCCGTCGGGATCGTCAGCCCGACGAATCCCGCGTCGGCCAGGCGGGCGGAGAAGTCGGGATCCCACCTGGCCAGCCACGAATCCACGGTGGGTTCCCAGCCGAACTGCGTGCGGTCCCCGGCCAGGAAGTCACGGACCGACGAGCGCAGCCTGGCCAGCTCCGCATCGTTGGCGCACAGCGCTTCGAATTCAGTCACTGGCCACGACAGTAGTGAGGGGGAAAGCACAGCAGGAATTGTCATGTCCATTCCTGCAGCGGCCGACCATACTCGATGAACGTGAGCGATATAGGCGGGCGCGATCGACTGCGCGAACTGCTCGACGCCGTCGTCGACGCCGACAACACCGATGTCGGCGACATGGCGCGCAGCAGTTACGCGTCGGAGTTCCACTTCTCCAGGGAGGTCCGCAGGCTCACCGGCGAATCGCCCGCCGCGCTGCGCCGACGCATCATGCTCGAGCGGGCCGCCTGGCGGCTGCATCGCGGCGAAGCCGTGTCCGTGGTGGCGGCCGACGAAGGCTGGTCGTCGGCCGAGGTGTTCTCCCGCGCGTTCCGGCGCACCTTCGGTGTGCCGCCGTCGCACGCCGCAGACATCCATTTCCGCCTACCGGCGCCGAATGGCTTGCATTTCCACCCGCCGCATTCGCTCTGGCTGGACAGTGACGGCGATACGAAGGAGCCCGATATTTCCCAGTTGATGGTGGCGCACGACATCTCCGACACGTCATACCTGATCGACGAAGCTACCCGGCTGTCGAAAGATCAATGGACCGAGGAGATTTCACCGGGCCAGATCGTCCTCGAATGGGACGGCCCGGAACCCAGCGTCGGCGGGGTGCTCGGGGCGATCGTGTGGACGAAAGAGGTCTGGCTCGCCACGATCGAGGGCCGAGACTTCCCGAGCCGGGTTGCGACGCAGCCGGACTCGACCACTCCGGAACAGCTCTCCACTCACCACGCTGATATCGGACCACGTTGGAGCGCAATGATTTCCGAGTATTCAGCCGAAGGGCGCCTCGGCGACACCGTGATCGATGCGCTGTGCGACCCACCCGAATCGTTTCAGCTGTACGGCATCATCGCGCACGTGCTCACCTACTCGGCGCACCGACGTCAACTCGCCCGCATGATGCTTGCCCGCCTGGGCGTCCGCACCGGCAACGGAGACCCACTCGAATGGATGAGAGGACACTGACATGGCCACCATCTACTACACCGCGTCAAGTCTCGACGGCTACATCGTCGACGAAGCTGACAGCCTCGACTGGCTCACCTCGCGCGCCATCGATGAGGACGGACCGTTCCATTATGAAACGTTCATCAAATCCGTTGGAGCAGTGGCGATGGGCTCCGCAACCTACGAATGGATCGTCAAGAACCATCCCGGACCGTGGATGTACGAACAGCCGTCATGGGTGTTGACTCATCGCCCGCAGATCGTCGCAGAGGGTCATCCCGTGCAGGTGTTCGACGGCGATGTCGCCGGATTGCACCCCAAACTGGTGTCGGCGGCTGCCGGTAAGGACGTCTGGGTGGTCGGCGGCGGCGACGTGGCCACGCAATTCGTGACGGCGGGTCTGATCGACGAGATGATCGTCACCTACGCGCCATGCTCGCTTGGCGCAGGATCGCGGGTGCTTCCGATTCGGTCGGAATGGGCGCTTGTCTCCTCGGCCGTCAACGGCGACTTCGTGTGCGCCAGGTGGCGTAAGGCCTAGCGGTGCTACTGCTGGACTGCCGGCTCAGCCGGCGGAAGGAAACCCGTAACGGCGCACGAATTCCCTTGATTTGATCAGGAATTCAATCTCCTCGGCGACATCGCGCAATGGGTCGACCGTGCGGGTGGACCGGCACAACACCACCGCGCCCTCGAGAGCGGCGATGCACGTGATGGCGAGCGAAGCCGCGCAGGGCTCGTCGAACCCGTCCGAGACAAACGCACGGGTCAGCGCGTCGCGCCAGTGTCGGAAGATGCCGCCTGCGACGGTGGTCAGCGCGGGCTCGTCGTCTGCCGCGCCGATGGCCGCGGCCACCACAGGGCATCCCGTGGTGAAGTCGCTCTCGACAAGGAGGTCCTGCCAAAACTCGACGAAGTGCCGCACCAGATACATCCCGCCCCTGGCGGCTGCCTCGTCGATGACCTCGGTGATGGCCTCCCCGGCGTATTGCAGGGCCTCTGTCAGGATCTGATTGCGACCCTCGGGGAAGTGGTAATAGACAGAGCCGCGCGGCGCACCGCTGCGGGCCAGCACCTCGTCGATCGTCACGCCCGCGGCGCCACGCTCGCGCAACACCTGCGCGGCGCTGATCAACATGTTGGTGCGAGTGGAACCCCGCTTGGTGCGGGCCTTGGTCGCGGTGGCAGACAGAATCAACCTCCGAAGCTCTCAGTGATCAGGCCGCGTGAGTGTGAGGCGGCGACGGGCGCCATCCGATGTTGCGAGAGCCGATGCGGAAGCTCGGCCGGCGCCGAGTATGCACACGATGCGTGAACCGGTGGCCGGCGAAGTTGATCTCAATGATCCACATCGTGCGCCTCCCTGTTTATGACATTGAGCATAAAATTAGTAACGCATGAGGACAACTACTGTATTCCGCGTCACACTTCTAGCCCGGTAAACAGCAGGTGAACAACGCTGGTTGTGCCAGCCGCCCATTTCGCCTGGTGACGAAGATTATGGGGCTTAGCATAATAAAGAGTTCCCAGCTCAGCGACGGTGCAGGGCCGTAGGCTGGCCGCAGAGCAAGGAGAGCGGGTCACGATCACCGGCCACAGGTATTTGTTCAGGTCAGTCCTGGTTGCCGCATGCACGGCAGCGGCTGTGGTCTGCCCAACCGTCAACGCGGAACCGGCGGGCAACAACGGCTACAACGGCGCACCCATTGTGGTGTCCGGTGGCCCGGTGCCGACGATGAACGGTGTCCCTTGTGTGGGCGGCCATCTCGGCACATGCACCGGCTTTGCGCAGAACCAGCCGAGGCCAACCAAGCCGCGTTCATCGGTCGGCCACAGCCCCACGGTGAGTCCATAACCGCGAGCGAAAGGTTAGGCATGGGCCATTACAAGAGCAACGTGCGCGATCTGGAGTTCAACCTCTTCGAAGTTTTCGAGCTGGAAAAGGCGCTGGCCACCGGGGAGTTCGGCGACCTCGACGGCGAGTCGGTGCGGCAGATGCTCGAAGAGGCGGCACGGCTGGCCGAGGGGCCGTTGGCGGAGTCCTTCGCGGACGGCGACCGCCATCCACCGACGTTCGACCCGGCGACGCATACCGTGCGCCTGCCCGAGCCGTACAAGAAGTCGTTTCGAGCCTGGCAATCCGCCGAATGGTTTCGGGTCGGGCTCGACGAGAACGTCGGCGGCGTGCCCGCACCGTCCATCGTGGAATGGGCCATCAACGAGTTCGCGCTTGGCGCTCAGCCCGCCGCGTTCATGTGCCTGGCCGGTCCGAAGGCCGCCGACATCTGGTACGCGATCGGTAACGAGGAACAGAAGCACTGGGCGCAGATGTCCATCGACCGCGGGTGGGGCAGCACGATGGTGCTCACCGAACCCGACGCCGGATCGGACGTGGGAGCTGGCCGCACCAAGGCCATCCCACAGCCCGACGGCACCTGGCATCTCGACGGCGTCAAACGGTTCATCACCAACGGCGACAGCGACGACCTGTTCGAGAACATCATGCATCTCGTGTTGGCGCGGCCCCAAGGCGCCGGTCCTGGCACGAAAGGCCTGAGCTTGTTCCTGGTACCGAAGTATCTCTTCAATTCCGAGACCGGCGACCTCGGTGAGCGCAACGGCGTTTACGTCACCGGACTCGAGCACAAGATGGGGCTTAAGGTCTCCGCCACATGCGAACTCACATTCGGCCAGCACGGCCGCCCCGCCGTGGGTTGGCTGGTCAACGAGACGCACAACGGCATCGCGCAGATGTTCAGGGTGATCGAGTACGCGCGAATGATGGTCGGTACCAAGGCAATTGCGACACTGTCGACGGGTTATCTGAACGCACTGGATTATGCGAAGACCCGCGTCCAGGGCGCCGACATGACGCAGATGACTGACAAGAGCGCCCCGAGGGTGACGATCATTCATCATCCTGACGTTCGGCGCGCGTTGCTCACGCAGAAGGCGTACGCCGAGGGATTGCGCGCGCTCTATCTCTACACCGCCGCTCACCAGGACGTCGCGGTCGCCGACATCGTCTCGGGTGCGGATGCCGAAATGGCCGAGCGGGTGAACGATCTCTTACTACCGATAGTGAAGGGTGTTGGCTCCGAACGCGCCTATCAATGCCTGACGGAGTCGCTTCAGACGCTTGGCGGTTCGGGCTTCTTGCAGGATTACCCGATCGAGCAGTACATCCGGGATGCCAAGATCGATTCGCTTTACGAAGGCACGACGGCGATTCAGGCGCAGGACTTCTTCTTTCGCAAGATCGCTCGCGACCAAGGCAGGGCGTTGCAGCATGTCGTCGGCCAGATTCACCAGTTCCTTGAGAGTGACACCGCACGAGCTGAAATGGTCGATGCACGCGCGCTGCTCGGTAACGCGATGGTCGACCTGCAGGGCATGGTCGCCGCTATGACGGGCTACCTCCTCGGTGCGCAGGAGAACGCGAAGGAGTTGTATCGCGTTGGGCTGGAGTCGGTTGCGTTTTTGCTTGCGGTCGGCGACCTACTGATCGGCTGGTTGCTGTTGCAACAGGCCGAGATCGCGCTCAACGCACTCGACGCCGATGTGTCAGAGAAGGACCGGGCTTTCTATACCGGAAAGATCGCGGCGGCAAAATTTTTCGTCGAGAACGTGCTGCCTCGGTTAGCTGCGGAACGCAAGATCGTCGAGAGCGTCGACCTGGCCGTCATGGAGCTGCGTGAAGACGCGTTCTGATCTGCTGCCTCTAGATGAGAACCTTCTCATGTGCGCTTCATGGGAGGGCCATCGCAGATGAACAGTGTGGATCGTGTGCGGCTTCCACTGACCATCCTGCTCGGTGCGCTGATCATCGGCGGCGTCGTCGGCGTCGTTGGCATCAACATGCAACCGAAGGTCGACGACAGCCGGCTCCAACCGATCACCGTCGAGGCACCCCGCACCACGGTTTCCTCCGTACCCGCGGCGCCGCCCGCAACGCCTGCACAGGCGCCGACGACCGTGGTATCGACCATTACCGATGTTCCAGCACCACCACCGGCGACCTTCGATCCGGTCGAGACGACCGACGATGACGGCCACCATAGAGGTGGCGATGACAGAGGCGGCGACGACGGGGGCCATGGTGGCGGAGACCGCAGCGGCAGCAACAGCGGCCCGGGCTGACGCCGGACCCGTCGCTGCCCGGCGTCGACTGCTTCCGTCGGCCGCACGCACCAGGATCATCGGCTGGGTGCTGTTGCTGGTTTTCACGGCGCTCGGCCTGGTCACCTTCGTGACGTGGCGGCTGCTGATCGCCGCAACCGATGCGCGTATGCAGCAAGAGCTTCGTTTCGAGATACAGCAGTTCTCCGAACTGACCGCACCGGGCGTAAACCCGCGCACCGGAATGCCTTTCGCCAGCGTCGACGAGGTGATTCGCGAAGCGATTGCCTACAACGTCGCCCGGCCCAACGAGAAGTTTCTCGGATACGTCGACGGTCAGTATCGTGCGCAGAGCAGACCTCAGGCTGACGGCCGCGCGACCCTTGCCGGTGACGCCGAATTCACCGCGCGGGTGGCGTCGATCGCCGATCCGGTGCGGGGCACCTACCGGCATCCCCAACTCGGTGAGATCGTCTACGCCGCTGTCCCAGTGAGCCTGACCGGGGACCCGGCGCGGGGAGTGATCGTCGCCGCCTACCTGGCGGATGCCGAACGCAGCGATGCCGACGGGGCCGCCAGGCTCATGCTGATCGTCGGCGCTGTCACCCTTCTGGGCGCCGTCGGTGCCGCGTGGCTGGTGGCAGGACGAATTCTGCGGCCGCTGCGCGATATCACCGAGACCGCACGTACCATCACCGAAACCGATTTGTCGCAACGGATCCCACGCCGCGCCGATGACGGCGACGAACTCGGTGACCTGGTGGACACCGTCAATGGCATGCTCGACAGGGTGGAGACCGGTGTCGAGGCCCAGCGGCGATTCATCGACGACGCCGGCCACGAGTTGCGTACGCCGATCACGATCATCCGAGGCCATCTTGACGTCCTCGATCCGACCGATGCGGCCGACGTCACGTCGACCGTCAACCTCGTCGACGACGAGCTAGAACGGATGAACCGCATGGTGTCGGACCTGTTGCTGCTCGCCCAGTCCGAACAGCCAGCGTTCCTGCGCCCTGCGCTTGTCGACGTGGCGACGCTGACCACGGACACATTCGACAAATTCGCATTGCTCGGCGATCACGACTTCGTTGTGGAGTCGGTGGCCGACGTGCATGCCGTCCTCGATCCGCAGCGCATCACCCAAGCGCTGATCGCACTCGCCGACAACTCCTGCCGTTATACAGATTCCGGCGGCCGGATCGCGCTCGGTTCGCGCGTCGAGCGAGGCTGGCTGCGGTTCTGGATCGCCGATTCCGGGCCAGGTGTCAGCGACGAGGATCGGCCCAGGATTTTCGAGCGCTTCGCGCGCGGTGGCTCTACGGGTAAGCGGTCCGACGGGGCCGGACTCGGGTTGGCGATCGTCCACGCCATCGCTGTAGCCCACGGTGGCGATGTTCTGCTCGACACCACGCCGGGCCGCGGATCCACGTTCAGCGTGGTCGTTCCGCTCGTCCGCGGTTCGGGGGAGCAATGACGCACATCCTGATCGCCGAGGACGAACAGAGAATCGCATCGTTCATCGACAAAGGGCTGTCCGCCAACGGTTTTGCGGTGACGACGGTCGCCGACGGCCGGTCGGCGTATGAGTATGTACTGACCGGCAACTTCGATTTGATGATCCTCGACATCGGCCTGCCGGAAATGGACGGGTTCGAGGTGCTGCGACGGCTGCGGGCAGAGGGGCACCGCGTGCCGGTCATCGTCCTCACGGCACGCAGCAGTGTGCGCGACACCGTGGCTGTGCTCGAGGGCGGAGCCGACGACTACGTGGCCAAACCCTTTCGATTCGAGGAGCTGTTGGCGCGGGTCCGGTTGCGGCTGGCACCGACCGTCAACGCCGAGACCGCCGACTCCGTATTGTCCTGCGGCGGATTGCATCTCGACCTCCGCACGCGCCGTGCTCTGGTGGGCGGACAGACCGTCGACCTCTCTGCGCGGGAGTTCGCCCTCGCCGAGACGTTTCTGCGTCATGCCGGCCAGGTGCTCACGCGCGAGCAGCTGCTGAGCCAGGTTTGGGGTTACGACTACGACCCGGGCTCGAACGTCGTGGACGTGTACGTGCGGTACCTGCGGCGAAAGCTGGGCGCGGACCGGTTCGTCACACTGCGCGGCATGGGCTATCGGCTGGAGGCCCTGCCTTGACCTGCGGCCTCAGTGGCGGCCGGAGCCGCGGTGCCTGCCGTGGTCGTCGAACACGACGCAGAACGGCCCGGGGCCAAAACAGTTGAAACCGCGATCGCCGACGAAGAACCGGTCGTCGAAGCGCCCGCGGTCGTCGAAACGGAAGTCGTCATCACCGTGGTCCGCGACAGCCGTCCCCGCGCCGGTCACCATGAGACCGGCGACGGCGGTCGCCACGAAGAACGCCTTGCGGAGGGTGTTGCGTGCCATCGTTCTTTACTCCCGTCACTTGATCGCTTGCACCTTCAGCCTGGTGCGGGGACATGAGTCCGACGGGAGCCGTGGATGAGAGCTTTCTCATCGGGGACGGTTATCCACAGTCGCGAATTCATCCACACGGTTGATCTGAACTGGTGGGGGGCGGCGTCGCGGATGACCAGGCCTTACAGGTTCCGGTGAGACGATGACACATGGCCTCAACGTCTGCCGGACCTCGCAACCGGCTGATGTGTGGTCGGGTGCCGGCGAGCGGGACCAAGTTCAGCCTGCTCATTGAGCTCGACCGGGCCGCTGGGACGCCGTTGTCCGACCAGGTGGCGAATCAGCTCCGGGATCTGATCTCCAGCGGCGGACTCCCCGGCGGGACGCCGCTGCCGCCCAGCCGGCAGCTCGCGGCCGACCTGCTCGTATCCCGAGGGGTGATCGTCGCCGCCTACGACCAGCTGCGGCATCAAGGGTGGCTGGTCTCGCGGCAGGGTGCGGGCACCCGCGTCGCCTCACATCCTTCCGCGGACGTGGTTGCTGCGGCCGAGCGCCGGCGCTGGGACCGCGACCTGCACCCTGAGGTCACAGACGTGTCGTCTTTTCCACGCGTTGCATGGAGTCGGGCCTTCACCGCCGCCCTCGCGCAACTACCGACGCAGGAGCTCGGCTATCGGTCGATGCGCGGGATTCCCCAGCTGCGCGAGGAGCTCGCCGCCTATCTAGCCCGGGTACGCCGGGTCCGTGTGCAGCCCGACCAGATAGTCATATGCGCTGGATTGCTGCAGGCCGTCGGGATCCTGCGTAGCGTGCTCGGGCAGTTCGGGGTGCACCGAATGGCGTTTCCGCGTATCTCGCATCCCGCCCTTGCGGACATTCTAGAATCCGAGGGACCGCGCACCACGTGGCTCGATGTCGACGAAAGCGGAGTCGTCGTCGAACAGATCGTGAAGCGACCCGGGCACGCCGTGTTCGTCAATCCCGTTCATCACTATCCGCTCGGTGCGTCGCTGTCGGCGGACCGCGCGGCACTGCTTGCCGATTCAGGCTTGCTCATTGTCGAAGACCATTCCAACGCCGAGCTTTGCCATGACGGGCTCGCGCCTCCCGCTCTGCAATCACACGCTCCCGGCCGCACGGTGCACATCGGCTCGCTCAGCAGGACGATGGCCCCTGCGCTGCGGCTGGGATGGATCGCGGCGCCGCCGGAGATCGCCAAGGCGTTGTCACGGATCACGAGTCGCTGGGGCTTAGCCCCTTCCGCGCTGGAGCAGGCCACACTGGCGAGCTTCATCGCGTCGGGCGATCTAGACCGCCATCTGCGTGAGCTCCGGCGGCAATATCGCCGGCGGGCGCATGCCCTGGCAGCGGCATTCGCGCAGCAAGCACCCGAGCTGCGATTACACGTGCCGAACAGCGGCTTTCATGCCCTACTCGCACTGGGGCCGGACTACGACGAGGACACCGTCGTACGGGCTGCCGCAGCGCGCGGCATTCGCCTGTTCGGCCTCGGCGACCACGTACTGCATGGCGCCAAGCCGCCCCCGGCCCTCATCTTCGGCTACGCCATGGTGCCCGAAGGGGGGATGCCCGCGGTCGCCGTCGAGCTGCGCAGGGCGGTCAATGACGCAGCTCAAGTGGCATAGCCGGGTGCGCCTACCGACACCCGCCGTCCTACCTCGTCACGCAGCCGGTCAGCCACGGCGGCAAGGTCGCTGTCGTGTGCACCTGCTCGGATGGCGGCCGACAACCTTCGACATGCATCGTCGTCGCGGCCCGGGGGCCAGCCAGCCGCTATCTCACGAGTGACGAGTTCCACCGCGTGGGCGACCACGAGGAGCCGTCTGCGCGTGGCCGCGTCCGCCTGGCCCGCCAGCACCCGCGCCTCGCCGGCAACGGCCGCCAAAACGTCGGTCGCACTGGGGAACTCCGGCACCGGCGCCAATTCGGGCATGCTCACGTCGGTCACTCCTGTATCAGGGACAGCACGTCCCACTCGACTTCGGCTACCCGACGCCCGAGCAACAGGCGTTCCAGGCTTTTGTGATCTTCCCTGCCGTAGCCGGCTGCGTTCCGAAGGCAATAAAGCCCCCAGCGGAGCTGCCCGACAACCTCCCAGAAGTGCACGCGCTCCACCGAGACGGATGTTCCCGACTCGGCGGCGTACCCCGCCAGCAGAACCTCCCGTGACCCAAGCCCTCCGGCTTCCAAACTGTCTCGTCCGAACCGCCACGGCCGCAGGCAGAAGAACGCGAGGTCCTCCGCGGGGTCGCCATACCGGGAAAATTCCCAGTCGACCACGGCACGCACTCCCTGCGGGTCGACGATCAAGTTGCCAAGCCGAAAATCGCCGTGCACGAGGACCGGCGCGGTCGGCGGTGGGCGGTTCAGTTCGAGCCACCGCAGACCAAGTGCGAACACGGGCCGGTCCGCGGCCAACTCGTCCACTTCTTTGCCCAGCCCTTCTAGGACGGCCGGCACCGTGTCGTCCGCATCCGGCGCAACCGACGCTTCCGAACCGACGGCCGGCATCAAGTCCAGACCGCGCAGGTCGGTCCGGGCAAGGGCGCCCAACGCCGTACCGGTCTGACGCACCACGTTGGTCCTGGAGGACCCATCCAATTCCAGCAGCTTGCGCGGGCTGGCCGTGCCGTCGACGAATTCCGTGAGGAAACCCGCCGTGCCGAACCGGCCGCCGACGGGTTCCGCGCACACCGGCCGTGCCACTGGTACTCCGGCTGTCGCGGCGGCGATCACTACCCGGTGTTCCTGAAGCCGCGACGTAGCCGGTGCCGGCTCGTTCACCGGGTCACGCTTGAGCACGTATCGGCGCGCCCCGCCGTGGACGAGCCAGCACTCCCGTGAGGCACCCAACCCCAGCGGTTCCAGGGTCACGTCCAGACCGACGTCTGTTTCCCCAGCCTCGAGCAACGCGTCGCGGACGGCCGCGCTGTCGGGCAGATTTGTCGGTTGCGGGTCGACGGACATCAGACCATCGTTACTGACGGGGATGCGGTCACGTCTTCATACTTGCGCAACTCCTGCTTGGCGATCGAGGCGAGATGTACCTCGTCGGCGCCGTCGCCGATCCGTAGCGCCCGGCACCGTCCACATCCGCGGCAGCCGGCTGTCATCGGAAAGACCCAGCGCGCCATGTATTTGGATCGCCCGGTCGATGACATCCTGCACTGCGCGGGACACATGCACCTTCGCTACAGAAATATCGCGATAAGCCGCACGCTTGCCGAACCGATCGATCGTGTGAGCCGCTCGCAACACCAGCAGGCGCGCGGCGTCAATGTCTATCCGTGAGCGAGCGATGAAATCCCGCACCACCGGTTCGTCGGCCAGCACACCTTGCCGATGCGGTCGAGCCAAGGCCCGCTTACAGGTCATCTCCAGCGCGCGCTCGGCGGACCCGATTGCGCGCATGCAGTGGTGAATCCGTCCCAGTCCCAACCTGTCCTGAGCGATCTGGAACCCCATGCCGACACCGCCAAGGACTGCATCGGCGCCGACGCGGCATTGATCGAACCGCATTTCGCAATGGCCGGGGCCCGCCGCGTGGCCGAAGCAGGACACGCGGCGCACAATCTGCACCCCCGGAGTGTCCATTGGCACCAGAAACATGCTGAGCCGACGATGGCGCTCCAGATCCACGCTGGTTCGCACGATGATCACACATACGGCAGCGCCCACCGCACCGCTGACGAACCACTTGTGCCCGTTGACAACCCATCTGTCGCCGTCCCATCGAGCGGCCGTCTGGATATCCGTCGGATCCGAACTTGCCACCCCCGGCTCGGTCATTGCGAAACAGCTGCGAATGCTGCCGTCCAGCAGAGGCTCCAGCCACTGCAGGCGCTGCACCGGCCTGCCATATTGAGCAAGGATCTCGATGTTGCCAGTGTCCGGGAAGTTGCAATTCACAACCGATGGTGCCCATTCGCTGCGGCCGAGTAGCTCGCACATGTAGGCGTACTCGACATTGGTGAGACCTGCTCCTCGTTCGCCGGAAACGAACAGGTTCCACAGTCCCAGTTGGCGGGCACGTGCGCGGAGCTCCGACATCAGCGGAGGAAACGGCTCGGGCCCCTCTACGGTGTCCATGGCCGCGGACAACTCGTCCTCCACGGGGAAAACCTCGTCGTGGAGGAACGTCGCGAGACGTTCCCGCAACGCGACCGCCTTCCCGCTCAACGACAGGTCAAGGTCCGTGACACCAAGCGACTTCGGCTGTTTCTCCGTGGTTGAACGCGCGAAGCGCATGATCGCCTTCTCGTGATGACTAATTCTTTGCCTCGGCGAATCTCCCGTAGGTTCGCTTTCATGCCGCGAGAGCATGGAATCGGATCCGAAATCACCTTCACCTGAATCCATTTCAATCCGATGGTTCGAAATCTACGAGCAGTCGACTCGGGCTGCGTCCCAGCACCACCCGCCACGGAATATTTGCGGGGTCTTCGGCTAGCCGCAATGGCGGGTCGGCCGAAAGCACAGCCCTCACAGACTCTTCGACCGCGATCTTCGCCAGGGCAGCGCCCAGGCAGTAATGCACGCCGGCACCGAAACTCAGAAGTCGCGGCGTGTCGGGTCGCGTGAACCGGTGGGCATCGAAGCGATCGGCATCGCGCCAAACCGTCCTGTCGCGGCTGGCCGCCGCGGTGCACAACAACACCATCGAGCCTGCCTCAATCTGTGTCTGCTGAACATCAATGGACTCCAGGGCGGTGCGCGGAATCATCGGAATGGCCGGCTCGAGACGCATCGCCTCGGACACCGCGCTCGCGAAACCATCCCTGTTCTCAGCTATTCCGGTGAGCTCGCTACGGTGCTGTAGCGCGACGAGGATGGCGCAGGGTATCTGACTGCCAGTCGTATCATGGCCCGCTACAAGAAGATTGGCGATCATTGCGACGATTTCATCACGAGACAAGTGCTCGCCGTCGGCCTCCGCGGCCAGCAGTGCGCTGATCAAGTCGGATCCCGGTTTGTGGGCACGTTCTGCCGTCAGTTCCTTGACATAGTCGAGCAGCCCCGTGATCGCTTCCGTTGCCCCCTCGATTTGCTCGGGAGTCATGACGTAGAAAATGGGACTCAAGGCGTCGGCCCAATGCGAGAAAACCGGGATGTCGCTGTCCGGCACACCGAGCAGGCGGCAGGTCAGGCGAGTGGCCAGTCCTGAGCATGCGGGCACGAGATCCCCACCGCCGCGACGCGCAGACGCAATCTCCTTCGCGGCCATCGCGGCCGCCGACTCACGCAGTGCCCCAACCGATCGCGGAATGAAAGCACGCGCCACCAGTGAACGGATGCGATGGTGATAAGCACCTTCGGTGGTGAACATCAGTTGGCGATACCAATCGCGCAGGGGTCCCTCGGTGATCCCCATCATGTCGAATAACGTCAGCCCGATCCCTTGTAGACGCGGATCATGCGCCAACGTCTCGACGTCGCGGTAGCCGAGTACGACGGTGGCCCCCGTCAGCACGTCAATCGCCAACGGTCCCCGGTGCGCCGCCTCGCGGAGCACGGTGTGTAGGTCGCCTGCCATGCTTCCGGTCAGATCGACAGGTGGCAGGTCAGTTACGTATGGGGCTGAGTTCATGATCGCTATCTCTCCTGGAGTTCCGACGTTGGGCGCAAAGGCCCCGAGATTTTGGGCACTGGATGCAAAGCCCGTTACCGTTTCTCCATGGCCAACGCTAAGCATGAGGTCGCGTTGTCACGAGGACCAATCACGACCCTCGTCGCAGGACCAATACCGGTGCTGGCGACCCAGTCCGGGTGGCGGGCTTGCCGCGGGCAGAGCGCACTGGAACAATTTGACGTTTGCCGTTGCGCCACGGCTCGCCGGGCGGGATAACTGTATCGGCCGACGAGTCTGCTTAACCGCCGAACTCGTATTGTCCTGCGGCGGTCTGCATCTCGACTTGCGGAACTACCGTGCCCTGGCGCGCGGCAGACGGTCGACCTCTAGGCGCGGGAGTTCACTCTCGCATTCACGTTCTGCGTCATGCCTCGTCGCGTCGGCGGGTGGATGATCCGCGCTCGAGCAGCTGTTCGGCTATCTCGTCTGGCGCGACACCAAAGCCGCGACCTTGCTCTTTATAAGGACGTCTCCGCGGTCATCGACAAGGCCATCGGCAAGATCAAAGAGCACAAGAACCACGCAGCCCGCAGCCCTGCATATGACCGGAGCGACGCAGACCAGTACGAGTTCACGATGCACGCCGAGGGCGATCCCGAACGCGAGATCCACCTCACACTGATCCCGATGGCTTCACATGTGCGGCAGGTCCATGTGGTGTGTCCGCCGCCGCCGTGGCCGAGGCGCGCGACATGACCGACGAGGAATTGGTTCGGGCCGAGCGGGTGGCCGTTGGGCATCGCGTCTGTGGGTGGGTGATCCACTCCCCGCGCGTGGTTTGAACTAGCTCGCCGAGCACCCCATCAAGCCTAGGCCGCGCGGGAACCACCCACGGTCAGGATTAGCGTTGGGGGCGGTCCACCATAAGGAGGGCCGAGATCATCTAAACGGGAGGGATAAGCAGACCATGACGGAACAGCCGGGACTTCCTGACCAGTTCAAGGAGCTGGTGACGGAGAACGAGAAGCGGATGAAGGCGATTCAGGACCAGATCGCCAACCAGTTGGAGGCTCAGCGCAAGGCGGTCACGGAGTTGGTCGAGTCCCAGCAGAAGGCGTTCGCGGATTTCCTCGAACAGCAGCGCGGCGTCAAGATCGCTGACCACTGGGAGGCTCAACGCAAGGCGATCAGCGAGCAGATCGAGCATCAGCGGAAAGCGTTCACGGATCTGGTGGAACGGCAGTGGACCGTCCAAAAGAAGGCTATCGAGGACGCGCAGCATACAATCGTCGGGATATTTCGACCTAAGCCGGACGAGCCTAAGCCGGACGAGCCTAAGCCGGACGAGCCTAAGCCGGACGAGCCTAAGCCGGACGAGCCTAAGATCGGACGAGTAGGTCTTGATCAGGCACGCCACCCCTAGAGCGCCCACGGGTGGCGGGCCGAGGGTTCAGGGGGTGTGGGAAAACGCCCCCGGCTAGTGCGGGTGACAAACTCATGACAGAGCCCCGCCCAATCTGGGCGGGGCTCCTCTGTCGTGAATCCGTCAGGCAGTCCGCCCACTCTCTGCCCGGATGCCGCTGCCTGGCGCGAGCCTCGCCGAGCTCGTCGGCGGTGGCCCAGGCGACGCTGGCCAGCTCACGAAGCCGCTGTGGGTTGTCGCCGACGCCGCTGCTTGACGCGTCAACCAGGCCGTCGATCGTCGCGTCGAACTCGAAGCGAGTGCCGTCGCTGTCGTGATGGATGGCCTCCACACGCGGCCGGTGAACTCGCCGTGAGTCGTACGGCCACCTCGTGGCACGAATAACCACCATCTGTGCGGGGGAGCAGGTGCTCGGCCGCGGGCAGGGGTGGGCGGGTGATCTGGGGTGTGGTTGCGGATGTAATCGATGGTTCCTCTCGTCGTGTTGTCGTTGCGGAGCAAACACGGGAGGACAAACCCAATATCAGCCAGATAACATCGGAGTCTGGCGGCAGCGGTGAAAACCGCCTCTGACCTGCTGAAACTCTGGTGCCCCGGCAGGATGCGAACCTACAGGTTCGGCGGGCCGAAACCTGTATCTCACAAAAATTCCCGACGCTCCGGGGTTTTGACGTGCCCATTTGTAGCGGGTTAGCGCCCGTGGCCGCACCGCCCATCCCAGGGTCGCCGCTCACACGGTTAGGGTCAGTCCGCTCTATAAACGCAGCTGTGCAGAGTGCATTGGATCTTGCCGCCAGGGACGTCGTGCGTCTTGTTGTCGGGGTAGATGCATTCACCCGGGTTGATTTCTGATTGGCCGGCGTCGCAAACCTGGGCGACGGCGATGGGTGCGCCAAGCATTGCGGATACCGCAAACCCTGCGCCAACCGCCGCCAAGAGTGAAGTGATGGTTCGTGATCTTGTTGGGCGCATAGCACGCCTCTTTTCCACTGGCAGAAAGCGGCATTTTATCAGCTAGAACGGTGTTTCCCAGGGGCCTAAGCACTGAAAGTGCCATGATCAACGGCGACACCGCTGACCTACGGGTATCCCAGAAAATTGCCCGACGGCACGGTGGTGTGGACTTCTCCGAATGGGCAGGAGTACACGACACATCCCGGGAGTCGGTTGCTGATTCCCGCGCTATGCCGACCTACGGCACCCGTCGCCGTCACGCATGTGCCGAGCACAGAACCGGCCCGCGGACTGGCCATGCCGTGACGCACGCGCACCAGGGCGGGCGCAAGACCGCGCCCAACGCATCGACGCCGAGCGCCGACTCAACGAGAAACTGCTTGAGAATCGCAGAAATGATTGCGACGACGCCTATTTCTCACCGCAACCGCCACCTCCAAGCGACGACGATCCGCCGCCTTTCTAGACCAGGCCTTCTCGTCGCCCGATGCCACTTAGGTGGCAAGCGAGTCAGTCGAGATGAAACCCGCGCTTATGGAGAAGCGACCGCGAAAAGCCGCCATTCGCCGGGCACGCCCTTGAGCTCGTGAGCGCCGCGGTCGTCGAATTCGAGCCCTGACCCGATGACGAGGTCGCGCAGCGTGCTGGACACGAGCACGTCATTCGGCCCCGCCATTGCGCTCACACGCGCGCCGATGTGCACGCCGATGCCGCCGATGTCGTCGCCGCGGACTTCACACTCGCCGGTGTGTAGCCCCGCGCGCACCTCGATGCCGAGCGCTTGCACCGCGTCACGAATTGCCATGGCACTGCGGATCGCTCGCTGAGGGCCGTCGAACATCGCGAGGAAGCCGTCGCCCGAAGTGTTCACTTCACGGCCCCGGAAGCGGGACAGTTGTGCGCGGACGACTGCGTCGTGTGAGTCGAGTAGCGCGTGCCAGTCACGGTCGCCGATCTCCGCAGCGTGCCGTGTCGAGTCCACGATGTCGGTGAACAGCATCGTGGCCAGAACGCGATCGTCGACGACGTCATGCCGGTGCCCGGTAAGGAACTCGTAGATCTGCTGGAAGGACGGGCGCCAGGGTTCAACGAAGTGATACCAGTTGCGGCCCGGCAGCTCAACATATTTCGCATCGGGTATGTGCTCGGCGATGTACTTGCCCTTGGCGGGTGGGATGGCTGCGTCGTCGGCGTGATGAATGACCAGAGTCGGCACACGGATTGTCGGAAGGACCGCCCGTACGTCTACTTCCGTCACGAGAGGTATCACGAGAGCTAGCGTGCTTGGGCTGGCCGCCAGGCGCTCGTGTCGCGCCCACGTTGCCCGGATCTCCTCGTTCCACGGCATGTCCGGGTTTGCCAAATGTTGGATCTTCCCGCTGCCCCACATGCGGACCCACGCGGCTCGAACTTCGTCTCGAACGAGTGCGGTTCCGCCTGCATCTGCGTAACCGTCGAGCACGACCAACGCGGTGGTGCGAGATGGATGTGTCGCCGCGAACAGCGCGGCCGGCAACGCGGCGGCGCTCGCGAGGAGGACGGCTTCGGTGCTCCCGAGATCGTCGAGCACCGCGGTGATGCTGTCGGCCCATTGCTCCATGGTCGGCAGAGCGCTTGGTGTGACGGGGTCGGAGGCTCCGGTGCCCGGTTGGTCGAAGACGATCAGTCGACCGAGCGATGTCATCGCCTCGACCCAGCCTTGAACTGACGGTAGCTCCGGAAAGACCTCACAGTTCTGGAACCAGTTCGGGACGAACACGATGTCGCGAGGGCCTTCACGCGAGGCGCGATAGGCGACGCGCAAGTCCCCGTTCAGCGCATAGCGCGTCTCCGAGAACATTGCGAGCCTCCGCCCTTCTAGCCCTGGCCTTCTAAGCGCCTGATTTCCGCTTCGACGCGGTCGAGTAGTGCGTCAACCTCGTCTTCGCTGTAGCCGCGCTGCCCAAAAGGCGGCTTGCTGAACGCAAAAGTGTGAATGTCGGCCGCGGTGAGGGAAGGATCGCTCGGATTGAGCAGCTTCGCGTAGATGCGTTCGACTAACGCGTCAACCTCCTCTTCGTTGTAACCGCGTTTCCCCCAGGGCGGCTTGTTGAATGCCACGGTGCGAACATCGGCAGCTGTCAACCCACCGTGCCCCGCGCCGGCCGCCCTCGACTCATCGTGCAGACGTTCCAGCTCGGCGATTCGCTTCTCGGGGTCGTCTTCGTCCATCAGCGAATGATCCCACTCCTGACGACCGATCGGCTTCAGTTCACCGATCGGATGATGTGGTCGTCAGCTTCGTCGCTGGTGGGTGTCTGGCCCGCGGGCACGAGCGGCCTTAACGGAGCCCGTAACGAGGCGGATGAAGCCGGAAGACATGGACGTGGTCATTTGAATTCTACTCTGTGAGTGCGTGTTCGGCTTGTCGTGCTGCCACTAAAGTTACGGAGCGGCAGTCGCCGTGGCTCGCTTGTGCGCGCGTCGTGCTCACCGCGCGGGCACGCGGCAATACCAATGTCGGCCGATCAACACCGGATGAACGAGATCGCTTGCAAGACACCCTGTTTCGTCGACCAACTGCCCTCGGGAGCTGGAGGTCGTCGGCTACTGCCGATACGGTGAAGGCGCAGGAAAGGCAGCGTGACGGATCCGCTGCCGGATCGCCTGCGGAAATCCGAACGCCCTGAAAGGGGAACTTGGCATGGAGCAATGGAGCTACTTCGCCGACGGCAAGCAGGCGCTTGTCCGCGCCCCCACTACCGGCGAGTCGACGCGGACGAGGTCGCCTCGATCGTCGCGCGACGGGATGAAGAGCTCGTCGCCAAGCGGCGCGCCGAGCGGGAGACTGAAGGCGGCTAGCTACTCCGGCGTGTAGCCGAACGGCAGGAGCACGCTCTTGTGTTCGACGTACTGCTCGATGCCCTCGGGTCCGTTCTCGCGCCCGATTCCCGAGTTCTTGTAGCCGCCGAACGGGGCACCCGGATCGAACGCGTACATGTTGACCGCGTAGGTGCCGGTGCGGATCTTCTTGGCGATCTCAATGGCCTTCGGGAAATCGGTGGTGTAGACGCTGCCCGCCAGTCCGTATACCGAATCGTTGGCGATGCGGATCGCGTCGTCTTCGGTGTCGAAGGGGATCACCACGAGCACCGGGCCGAAGATCTCTTCCTGAGCGATCGTCATCGCATTGTCGACGTCGGCGAACACCGTCGGCTGCACGAACCAACCGCTGTCGAGACCCTCGGGCCTGCCACCGCCCGTCACGATGCGGGCACCCTCCTCGACGCCCTTCTTGATGTAGCCCTCGACGCGGTCGCGCTGCCTCTCGGAAATCAGCGGGCCAATCATCGCCGCCGGGTCGTCGGGAAGGCCGATCGACATCGCCGCGACTGCGCCAGAAAGCTTTTCGACGATTTCGTCGTAGCGCGACCGGGGAGCAAGGACGCGCGTCTGGCCGACGCATGCCTGGCCACAGTTCATCAGCCCCGAGAACACCAGCATCGGCAGCGTGGAATCCAGGTCGGCGTCCTCGAGAATGATCGCGGCGGACTTACCGCCGAGCTCCAGCGTGCACGCCTTGAGCTTCTCGGCCGCGATCTTCGCGACTTCCTTACCCACTACCGAGCTGCCTGTGAACGTGTACTTGTCCACCTCGGGGTTGGCGGTGAGCGCGCGTCCGGTCTCCGCGCCGCCCGGCACGATCGACAGCACACCCTCAGGCAGGCCCGCCGCGGCGAACATCTCCGCCATCGCGAACACCGACAGCGGGGTTTCGGCGGCGGGCTTGTGCACCACGGTGCAGCCGGCCAGCAGCGCAGGGCCAAGCTTGTTGGCGGCCAGGAAGAACGGCACATTCCACGCGGTGACCGCGCCGACGACGCCGACCGGTTCGCGCAACACGAGGGTCTGGCCGTAGATGCCGTCCCTGACGTCCTGCCAGGTGAACTTGTCTGCGGCAGCGGCGTAGTACTGGAACGCCGACATCGCCGCGCCGTACTGCAACATGTCGACGATCGTCGGCGGCTGACCGGTCTCGGCGGCCAGCAGGGACTTGAGCTCGTCGGCACGCTCCGCCATGAGCGCGACGGCTTTCCCCAGAATCTCGGCCCGCTCCTGCGGCGACATATGCCGCCACGGGCCCTCGTCGAACGCCTTGCGCGCGGCGGCACAGGCGGCGTTGACGTCGGCCTCCACGGCCAGGGGCACCTTACCCACGAGCGCACCGGTGGCAGGCGAATGCACCTCGATGACCTCTGACGACGACGGCTCGACCCACTTACCGCCGATGAAGAGTTTGTCCCACTCGGTCTTGAAAGCCACGCTCTGGGTCAATTCAGTGCTCCTCACATCCGCGACCTATGGCGCCACCCTACCTATCGCGACGCCGAAGTAGAACCTGTTTCAGTCTGGTGGTCGGAGGACCAGAACGAGGTTGCTCACCGCGACCTCCCTCACGACCGGCGCCTTCGTCATCCACCAGGCCCATCGCGGGTGGTAGCGGGGAAATGCGGCAACCAGAGCGCCGGTGCTCGCCGCCCAGTCCAAGCCATCGGACACCGAAACAGCGAACAACGACGATCCGTAGTCGTTCTTCG
The DNA here is from genome assembly GCA_963848855.1 of uncultured Actinomycetota bacterium. Taxonomy (GTDB): domain Bacteria; phylum Actinomycetota; class Actinomycetes; order Mycobacteriales; family Mycobacteriaceae; genus Mycobacterium. Next base: position 138,263 of record CAWKFL010000012.1, on the reverse strand, counting down.
CCCGATGCCCATGTTTGCGGGCGTAGCGCTCGGCTGCGCGCGCGCCGCCGAGGTAGTGGCTCAGCCCCATCTCGTGACCCCCGAACGGACCCAGCCACACCGTGTACGAGAGCACCGCGAGCCCACCCGGTTTGGTGACCCGCAGCATCTCCCGGCCCAGCCGCCACGGCTGCGCCACATGCTCGGCCACGTTCGACGACAGGCAGATGTCCACGCTGGCGTCGGCGAACGGCAACGCCATGCCCGAGGCACGGACATACGTGGAGGCGTCGCCTGTGGACGCAGGCCCCGCGTGCATCTCCGACGGGTCCGGCTCCACACCGATGTAGTCAAAACCCGCTGCACCGAAGGCGGCCGCGAAATAGCCTGGCCCGCCGCCGACGTCGAGCACGGTCTTGCCCGACGTCGCAGTCTGGGTGGACCCCGTCCAGAGATCGGCGACCATCGCCGCGGTGTCACGAGCAAGCGCAACGTAGAACCGGGTTGGGTCGCGCTGCTCGAAGCGGAACTCGCTGAGCAACCGGACCGACCGGGCAAGAGTCGCCCTGCTGGCGAACAGGTCGGTGACGGCCATCCCGGCCACCATACGCAGCGGCTACTCTGGCACGGATGTCTGCGCGCCCGGTTCGTTCCGTCCTGCTGTTGTGCTGGCGTGACACCGGTCATCCCCAGGGTGGCGGCAGCGAGGCCTACCTTCAGCGCATCGGCGCCCAACTGGCCGATTCCGGCGTCCGCGTCACCTTGCGCACCGCCCGGTACCCGGGTGCGCCGCGGCGCGAGGTCGTCGACGGTGTCCGGGTCAACCGCGCAGGCGGCTCCTATTCCATATACATCTGGGCGGGCCTTGCGATGGTCCTGGCCCGCGTTGGACTCGGTCCGCTGCGTCGGGCGCACCCCGATGTGGTGATCGACACCCAGAACGGGATCCCGTTTCTGGCCCGCCTCGCCTACGGTCGCCGCGTCGTCGTGCTGGTGCACCACTGCCATCGCGAATTGTGGCCGGTAGCGGGCCGCTGGACGGGACGCTTCGGTTGGTTCGTCGAGTCGAAGCTGTCGCCGTGGCTGCACCGCCGCAACCAATACGTGACGGTGTCCTTGCCGTCGGCGCGCGACCTGACCAGTCTCGGGGTGAAACCTGCCCACGTCGCGGTGGTGCGCAACGGCCTCGACGAGGCGCCTGCACAGTCCCTCTCGGCGTCGCGGTCCGACACTCCGCGAGTCGTGGTGCTCTCGCGGCTGGTCCCGCACAAGCAGATCGAGGACGCGCTGGACGCCGTCGCCGAACTCCGGCGGCGGACACCGGGTCTACATCTCGACATCGTGGGCGGCGGCTGGTGGAAACAGCGGCTGGTCGACTACGCCGGGCTGCTGGGAATTTCCGACATCGTGACGTTCCACGGTCACGTGGACGACGACACCAAACACCACGTGCTGCAACGGTGTTGGGTGCATGTGTTGCCATCCCGCAAGGAGGGTTGGGGGCTCGCGGTCACCGAGGCGGCGCAGCATTCGGTGCCGACCATCGGCTACCGGTCCTCTGGCGGGTTGACGGATTCGATCGTCGACGGGGTCACCGGAGTCTTGGTCGACGACCGCGACGGGCTCGTCGATGGGCTCGAACGGGTGCTCACCGATCACGTGCTGCGTGAGCAGCTCGGCGCAAAGGCGCAAACCCGCAGCGGCGAATTCTCTTGGAAGCAAAGCGCTGAAGCGATGCGTGCCGTGCTGGAAGCCGTACACGCGGGCCGGATCGTCAGCGGCGTCGTCTAGTCCCGCCGTCGCCTCAGCGAAAGGGCCATCCCGACCAGGCCCGCCGCCAAGACCGCGACCCACACGAGGTGCGCGCCCAGGACAACGCTGCGGCCCGACGCCTGCGGCCGATCGCCGCCCACCCGATAGACCGTCATGTCGTCATCCCGATAAGCCACCGGTAGCGCCAAATCCGTTTCCCTACCCCCAGATTCGACGACCACCCAGCCGACGCCCGCGTCCGCCAGCGTCGAGCGATCCGCGCCTTCCAGCAGCAGGTGCTGCACGGCCCGCGCGTGTTCGCCTTCACCGGGAACCGTACGATCACCGATCGTCAGGTCGCCTGTGGTGAGCACGTCGGCGCGCAACCAGCGAGCCAGCGGATCGAGCACCGGTGCGTCACCGGCCCACTCGAACCGGCGCATACCGTCGACGGGCAGCACCGCAACCGGTCGCGGGTCGGCGTTGATCACCGCCGCGGCGGCAGCCCATCCCGGCGAATACTGCACCGGCGAAACCTTTCCCCCCACGCCCAACGCCAGGTCCGGCAGCGTCGCCACCAACGCTGCGCAGCACACCAACGCCGTTGCAGCGGCTGGAAGCCGGGGCCGCAGCGCAACGACGGCGGCCGCCCCGGCCAGCGCATAACCGGGCACCGCCAGCGCCACCCATTTCTGTGCGTCACGCACCACGCCGAGACCGGGCAGCGTCCGCACCGTCGCCTCGACCAATGCAAGACCGGGCCCGGTGGCCATCGCAGCGGGCACCACCACCGCCACGCCCGCCAGCACCAGCAGCGGCACGGCGGCGGGCCTGCGCGCAGCGACGGTCAGCCCCACTGCGATGACACCGAACAACACCACCGCCGAGACCACCGCGAAAAGCGTTGTCCGCGAGGAAGGTACGGCCTCGGCGTTCCAGATGCCGCCCAGGCTGGCCAGGCTGCCCAGCGTGCCGAGGCCAGGCTCGGCGCGCGCCGCGAACGCCGGCACCCCCTCGGCTTGAGTCGACGACAGCGAGTCGGCCACCGCCGCGGCGGTCAGCCACGGCAGCGCCACCAGCACCGAGCCGACCAGAGCAACCGATGCACACATCCACCGTGGCAAGCCCGAACCCGGCGCAAGAACACACACCAATGCCACCGTCGCCGCCAGCATCAATCCCGTCGGCGTCAGCCCGGCCAGGCCTATCCAGAACAGCAGCGCGCACGACCCGACAACCGGCGCCGCCGACGATTCGCGCAGCCGAAGCATCGCTACCGCAGCCCAGGACAGGCAGCCGTAGCCCACCAACAAACTCCAGTGGCCCTGCAAAAGCCGTTCGGCGACATACGGATTCCAGATCGCGATCGTGACCGCCACACACTGGCCCGCCACCCCGGCATCCGGTACCACCGTCGCCGCCAACCGCGCCGCGCCCCATCCGGCCAGCCACAAGCCGGCGACGAGCAGCACCTTCACCACCACGCCGCCGTCGAGAACCGCCGACGCCGTCGCCACCACGAAGTCCTGCGGCAGCGCCCTTGGCGCGGCTTCGGTCAGGCCGAGGGCCGAATCGGACAGATGCGAGCGCGGTGTCGACACCGCGTCGCGCAGCAACAGATATCCCGGTGCCAGCAGCGGCGCCGTCACCAACAACGACAGCGCCAGCGCGTACGCCGGCGCCAGAAACTGCCGCGGCGCGGGAACTAGCGCGGTCAGACCGGTCTATCCGGGGGCAGATCAGTCGGGCGCGACGCCGGCAGCTTCTCGGTCTTCGCTTCCGCGCCAGGCACGGGTGCTCCTGTCTCGTCGCGTGCGAAGAAGCGGTGCTCGGCCTCGTCGAGGCCCGGGTCGATCAGCGCGGACTCCGCGCGCAGGCTGAACGAGCCGAGCAGCGCGCCGCCGATAAGGGCGACCAGCCCCATCGCGGTGAACGTGATCGGCAGGATGCGGCCCCACAACGCGATCCTGTCGCGTTCGTTACGGGCGCTGGCCACCTGCGATTCGACGGTCTCCTCGTTGGAGGTGACCGTGTAATCGACGAACGTCACCTCAGGCTTGAGGGGTTCGCGTGCGTAGTAGTGGTAGCCGTGTTCCTTGGACCGCACGATCGTGCCGGACACGGGATCCACCCACATCGTGCGCTGCGCCGCGTAGAAGCGCGTCATCGTGATTGATTCTTCGGGGTCACCGGGAAGACCCCACAGCGCCGCGCGTGCGGTCACCTGGCTGTCGGCGTCGTCTTCGTACAGCGACTTGTACTCGACGGGCTCGACCAGCTTGCCGTCGGCGTCGTACCCGACGTTCTGGGTGAACTTGTAGGTCGTCAAGCCGTTGACGTCTTCCTCGCCGTCGTAGTTGGCGTCAAAAGCCTTCTGTGCGATCGGGTCGAAGAACGGGTACGTCTTCTTCTCGGTGTTCACCGGGAACCGGTAGGTCAGCCCCTCGTGCTTGAGCGCCTCGTTGGTTGGCGGACTCTCGTCCTCGATCGAGCGCGGCTTCTGCACGGCGCCGCCCGGGTTGGTATCGCTGGAGACGGCCATCGCGGTCGTGCGGTTGAGCGTGACGGTGTCCACCATCGCCAGCAGCAGGCCGTTGTCCTGTTGCTTGTCTGTGCGGCGCAGTGTGTTGCCGACCTGCAGGGTCATCACATCGGCATTCGACGGGGATTCGACGGTGACCTGCTGTTGCATCGCGAGCGGAACATTGCGGTTCACGGCGAACTTGTCACTGTTCAGCGAGGCAGGGTCGAAAGCGGTTCCTGTTCCGTCACTGACCAGGTTGGCGTCGATGTTGAGCGGGATCTTGGCGATCTTGCTGTCGGTGTAGGTGGACAGCAACAGGGCGGCGATAAGCAGGGCAGCGCCCAAACCCATGATTCCGCACGCCGCTATACGCAGCGCCACTGCGCGGTTCAAACCGTGCCTCCTTCGCCGTAGGCGACCCATTCCTGCGCCGCCACGCGCCTCGGCCGGCAGTGGAGGCAAACCCGTTCGACCCTAACAGCACAATTTAAGGCTCGATGCTTACTCCGAGTGCATCCGCAGACGGCCGCTTGACTACCCGTTTTCCCCACCGTTGCACCCGCCCGGCACACTGGTCGACGTGACGAACGCCCTACAAGTCGGCGGCCAGCGGAACTTCCTGCCGGCCCTCGAGGGCATGCGCGCTTGCGCCGCCGTTGGCGTCGTCGTCACCCACGTCGCCTTTCAGACCGGTCACACGGGCGGACTCACCGGTCGGCTGTTCGGCCGATTCGACCTTGCCGTTGCGGTGTTCTTCGCCCTATCGGGCTTCCTGCTGTGGCGCGGCCACGCCGCCGCGGCGCGCGGTCTGCGGCGCGTACCGCCGACCGGCCACTACCTGCGTTCGCGCATCGTCCGCATCATGCCTGGATATCTCGTCGCGGTCGTCGTGATTCTCACACTGCTGCCCGATGCCAAGGCCGATTTCACGGTGTGGCTGGCAAACCTGACGCTGACGCAGATCTATGTGCCGCTGACGCTGACCGCGGGGCTGACCCAGATGTGGAGCCTTGCGGTCGAAGTCAGCTTCTATCTGGCCCTGCCGCTGCTGGCGCTGTTGGCGCGCCGGGTCCCTGTGCGCGCCCGAATCCCGGTGATCGCGGCCGCCGCCGTCGCGAGCTTCGGGTGGGCGCTGATTCCGTTCGACGCCCCCTATGGCGTCAATCCGCTGAACTGGCCGCCCGCCTTCTTCTCGTGGTTCGCCGCGGGCATGCTGCTGGCGGAGTTGACGGTCAGCCCGGTCGGCTGGCCGCACCGGCTGGCCCGGCGGCGGGCGCTGATGGCCGTCATCGCCGTCGTCGCCTTCCTGGTGGCGGCCTCGCCGGTGGCCGGACCGGAAGGACTGACTCCGGGCACCGTGAGCCAGTTCATCGTCAAGACGGCGATGGGGGCGATCGTCGCGGGGGCACTGCTTGCCCCGCTGGTGCTCGACCGACCTGACACCCCACACCGGCTCCTGGGCAATACGACGATGGTGACTTTGGGCCGGTGGTCCTACGGGCTTTTCGTGTGGCATCTCGCTGCGCTGGCGATGGTTTTCCCGGTGATCGGGGAGTTCCCGTTCAATGGCCACATGCCGGTGGTGCTCGTGCTAACCGTCGTGTTCGGCTTCGCGATCGCCGCGGTCAGCTACGCGCTCGTTGAGTCGCCGTGCCGAGTCACTCTGCGGCGTTGGGAGTTTCGCGAGGAGCGGCCCGTGCCGCCGCTGGATAGTGGGGTCACGGGCGTGGCCGAGCCCGTCGCGCGATGACCTCGTCGCGAACCGCCGAACGGCGCGCCTTACCCGCGTCATCGCGCAGCGGCTGGTCCGTGAACTCCACCGTGCGCGGCAGCTTGTGGCCTGCGATCCGCTCGGACAGGAACGCGACCACCGCCGCTTCGTCGAGTCCGTCGCTCTGGACGATTGCGTGCGGAACCTGACCCAGGTCGTCGTCAGGAATGCCAACCACCAAGCAGGACAGGATCTTTGGGTGTGCGCTGAGCGCCGACTCGATCTCGGCGGGGTAGACGTTTCGGCCGCCGACGGTGAACATGTCGACGCGGCGGTCGTTGAGGTAGAGGAAGCCGTCCTCGTCGAAGTAGCCGAGGTCGCCAAGCGAATCCCAGCCGTCGCGGTGCTTCGCGGTGGCTCCGATGTAGCGGTAGGTCGGCCTGCTGCCGGGTGACGGCCGCATGTATATCTCGCCGCTCACACCGGGCGGGCATTCGTTGCCGTCGTCGTCGAGCACCTTCATCTCGCCGCTGACGACGACGCCGACCGAGCCGCGATGGGTCAGCCACTGGTCGCCGGAGATGAACGTCAGGGCCTGTAATTCGGTGCCGCCGTAGAGCTCCCACACAACCTCGGGTCCGAGCAGGTCGATCCAGGCCTGTTTGATGGCGGGCGGGCACACCGATGCCAGATGCCAGAACCGCCGGATCGACGATAGGTCGTAGGCGTCGGGGTCGGCGTGATAGACGGGCAGCAGGCGCTGCATGATCGTCGGCACCGTCGCGAGAAACGTGACCCGATGCTCGGTGACCAGGCGCAGGAACTCGTGCGGTTCGAACCGTGGCATCAGCACCAGATGATGGCCCTGCACCAAACCGATCGCGAACGTGGTGAACCCGGTGTTGTGGCTCAGCGGCACGGAGATCAGGTTGACGTCACCCTCCTGCGCGCCGAGCGGATACCCCGCATGAGGCGGGAACCGGCTGTCGCCGCCCGCCTCGATGAGCTTCGGTCTGCCAGTGCTGCCGCCCGACGCCATCGATTTCCACACCGGCGACACCGCCTCCGGCAACGCGGCGTCGGAAATGTTCGGGTCTGGTGTGAAATCAGCTGCCACGCTGGGTGTTACGCCGTTGGGGTCGTCACGGCCGACCAGCAGGGCTGGCGGGTGCAGTTGCAGCAGCGTCGCCAACTCCATATCCGGGAGCCGGGCCGACAACGGCTGCGGGACCGCGCCGAGCTTCCACGCCGCCAGCACCGCCTGCACCCACTCGATAGAGTTGGGCATCACGATGGTGACGTAATCACGCTGTCCGACACCACGTTCGGCGTACACGCGGGCCAGCCGATTCGTCGACGCATCCAATTCGGCGCGCGTGATAGTGCGTCCCTCGCACGTGACGGCAGGGGCGTCGGGGTCTGATTCGGCGAGACGGGAGACCTGTGTGCCGATCGGCGGAGCGTCGGCCATCAGTATCCGCCCCTGGTCTCGAAGATCTTGCGCGGGTTGTCGACGAGCATCGTCTCGAGTTGCTGGTCGGTGACACCGCGCTGCTTGAGGGCGGGGATCACGTCGTTGTGGATATGCAGGTAATGCCAGTTCGGCATCACGACCGGCAGCGTCTTCTCGGGAAGCTGGTCGATGAAGCACGACGCGTCATGCGACAGCACCATCTTGCCTGCGTGACCGCGCTCGCACATCCGGACGACGGTGTCGACCCGGTCTTCGAACGACAGAAAGACGTCAAGCCCGAACCGGTCCATCCCGATGTAGGAGCCGTTGCCGATGATCTCCTCCAGATAGGCCAGATCGGTGGTGTCGCCGCAGTGGCCGATGACCACGCGCGACGGGTCGACGCCCTCCTCGGCGAAGATGCGTTGCTGCTCCAGACCGCGCCGGGTGGCGGCGTGGGTGTGCGTCGAGATCGGTACCCCCGTCTGCCGGTGCGCCTGCGCCACCGCGCGCAGCACCCGCTCGACGCCAGGCGTCACGCCGGGTTCGTCGGTCGCGCACTTGAGGATCGCGGCCTTCAGGCCGGTGCCCGATATACCGTTCTCGATATCGCCGACGAACATGTCGACCATCGGCTCCGCGCCGCCGAGCACACCACCAGGGCCGCTGAAGTGGAAGTACATCGGCACGTCGTTAAAGGTGTAAACACCCGTGGCCAGAACGATATTGATATCGGTCTGTTCGGCGATCCGCGCTATGCGGGGGATGTAGCGGCCCAGGCCGATCACGGTGAGATCGACGATGGAGTCGACTCCTCGGGTCTTCAGCTCGTTGAGTCGTGCGATCGCGTCGGCCTCGCGTTTGGCCTCGTCGCCCCAGACATCGGGGTAGTTGTCGATGATCTCCGGCGACAGCACGAACACGTGCTCGTGCATCAGCGTTACGCCGAGATCGGCTGTATCGATTGATCCGCGCGCGGTGTTCAACGGTGGCACTCCGCCGATGGTATGACGAACTCGCGCGTGCCGTACGGCTATGGTGACGAGCGGAGGTGGACCTGTGAGTACTGCTGCTCAGGCGATGGTGAAGTGCCTCGAGAACGAGGGCGTGTCGGTCATCTTCGGAATTCCCGGTGAGGAGAACATCCGGTTCGTCCAAGCCCTCGCCGCATCGAAGATCCGCTACGTGCTCACCAGGCACGAGCAGGCCGCGGCGTTCATGGCCGAGATGTACGGGCGAGTCACCGGCCGGGCTGCGGTGGTATCCGCGACGCTGGGGCCGGGCGCTATCAACATGCAGCTCGGCGTCGCCGACGCCACCACAAACAGCACGCCCCTCGTCGCGATCTCGGCGCAGGTCGGCCAGGACCGCGAATACAAGGAATCGCATCAGTACGTCGACCTGGTCACGATGTTCGCCCCCATCACTCGCTGGTCCGACGGCGTCCCGACGCCGCGCGCGATACCCGAGATGTTCCGAAAGGCGTTCAAGCTCGCGGAAACCGAACGACCTGCCGCCGTCTACCTGGCTATCCCGGAACACATCGACGCCGACGAAGCCGACTATGACCTGAAGCCGCTGCCGCGCAATGTCGTGCGCGCCGAGGCGCCCTCGCCGGGGCAGGTACAGCGCGCAGCCGACGTGTTGCGGAACGCCGAGCGGCCGGTGGTGTTGGCGGGCCACGGCGCCGCGCGCAGCGACGCCACCGACGCGCTGGTGCGCTTCGCCGAGAATCTCGGTGTGCCCGTCGCCAATACGTTTCACGGCAAGGGCGTCATGCCCGACGATCACCCCAACAGCATCAGCACGATCGGCTTCATGCGGCGTGACTACGTCAACTTCGGTTTCGAGAACGCCGATGTGATCATTTCCGTCGGTTACGAACTGCAGGAGTTCGACCCCATCCGGATCAACCCCAACTCTGACAAGAAGATCATCCACATTCATCGGTTCCCCGCCGAGGTGGACATGCACTATCCGGTAGATGTCGGGATCATCGGCGACATCAGCGCCTCGTTGGACGCGCTGGTGGACGCGGTTGACGGGCAACGTTTCGACAACGCGTCGTCCGCTCCTGGACGCGGGCTCCTCGCGGAGGAGTTCACTCGCGGACAACAGGATTCACGCTTTCCGTTGGCGCCCGCGCGGATTGTGGCAGACACCAGGGAGGCGCTGGCGCGCAGCGACGTCGTGCTGGTCGATACCGGCGCGACGAAGATGTGGATGGCGCGGCTCTATCCCACTTACGAGCGCAACACCTGCCTGATCTCGAACGGCCTGTCCACCATGGCTTTTGCCTTGCCGGGGGCGCTTGGGGTCAAATTGGCCCTACCCGAGACGAAGGTCCTTGCCGTTGTCGGCGACGGCGCGTTCCTGATGAACTCCCAGGAGATCGAGACCGCTGTGCGCGAGCGGATCCCGTTGGTGGTGCTCATCTGGGAGGACGGCGGCTACGGGCTCATCGAGTGGAAGATGGACCTCGAGCTGGGTGAACACCACTATGTGCAGTTCACCAACCCGGATGTGGTGCAGTACGCAGAAAGCTTCGGCGCCAAGGGATATTGCATCACCGCGGCTGATCAGCTGTTGCCGACGTTGAAGAAGGCTCTTGACGACGACGGGGTTTCGCTGATCGCCTGCCCAGTCGACTACTCGGAGAATCTTCGGCTGACGGATACTCTCGGCCAGCTGGACGAGACACTGTGATCACCGAGGTCGCCACGGCAGCAATCGAGATCAGCGCCAGCAGCTGAACACCCGCCGAGTGTCCGACATAACCGTCGACTGAGCGCCACGGGTACTGGCTGAGCACCGCTCCCGCCAGGATCAACCCGGACGCGGCCACCCCGACAGTGATTGCCTCACTGAGCTTTTCGCGTCGACGCAGGACGTAGCGCAGCGCCAACGCCGCGCCGAACACGACCGCCCCGACAACTCCCGAGATACACGCACCCGCGGCCACCATCGCGGCGCCCGCCGCGACCGGCCCCGCCTGCCACGGCCGCGCCGGCTCGTCACGCGGCTGCGGCCTGCGCACCGGAAGGAACGCCAGCAGTGCCAGCAGGGGCAGCAGCGCCAGTCCGCCGATCAGCCCGGCCCGGTACGCCGTGTTGGATGCGAAGCTCAGTGTGACCGGCCCATGGGTCCCTGGCGGTAGCACCCATCCCTGCTGCCAGCCGTTCACCGTCACCGGGTTGAGTCGCGCACCGTCGCCAGTGTGCGCAATCCATCCGGGGTTGATGCTCTCGGGCACGACCAACACGCGCGACGCATTCGACGGCGCCACATCGACCTCGCGGTGGTCATTGCTCCACGTTCCGACCGAGGCGGCGGTCGTTGGGGCCGTGTGTAATTGGCGCGCCAAGGGGCCAGCGAGCTGCACACCGTCAACGACGAACGCCGAGCCGGGACTAATCAGCAGCTCCTGCTCGCCTGCGGGCAGCGTGATCGGTTCGGCACGGCAGGGGCGCGCAGCCACGGGCTCGCCGTCCAACAGCGCGCCCACGGTCGTCGAGACCGACGTCTGCACGAACTGGCCCGCAACGCCGATGATCGGACCGCGGCCGCACGGCAGGTCGATCGTCCGACCACGGTTGCGTGCGGCATCCGCAGCGCCGATCGGCGCGCCCCGCGTATCGAGCGCAGTGACCTCCGCGAGTCCCGGTGGTTTGAGCTGATCGAAGCCGAGCGCGGTGCGGTCGATGACGTCGTACCAATCCAGGATCGACACCGTGACGGTATCGGTGACGCGGCGTTTGAGGCTGACGGTCTGCGCGCCGCCGTCGCCTCTCACCTGGCGCACCTGTGGCCCCCCGCCGAGGTCGACGGCAACCAGCGTCGGATGCGCAGGCAGCACAGACGAACTCGGCGTTATTCTCAGGCCCGCCACCTCGCTGCGCGTGGGCAGCTTCAAGGTGAGCGTCGGCGGAGACTTGTGTTGCACGACCCGCTGCGGCGCGGTCCACGCGGTCGCGGGATCCCCATCGGCAGCGGCGTAGACCGAACCGAGAACGTCGATCGGGTCGGCATCGCCGGTCGCCTTTGTGGTGCCCGGCTGCCTGATCAGGTCGGCCAGGTTCGGGCCCTGCCGTGCCCGCACCCACACCGTCGGTGTCACCGCCGTCGGCTGCGGCACCGTCAGCGTCCGGCTCATGTTCACCGGCTCCTCCGGCGACAGCGCCATCGCGGCCGCGCAGCTCACACCGGTCGGGCCATCGGCGCATCCGGGCCTGCCCAGTAGCTCAGAGCCGAGATCCCATTGCGCCACCGCCGAATTCGGTGGTGGCCCGGGAACCGCAACGGTGTGCCGCAGATTGATCGGGTGGGCGAAACCGTTCGCGTCGTACTGGGTGACGTTGAAGTCGGTGATGCCGAACTGCACGCCCGCCGTTCCGTCGTCGGTAGCGACGGCCGTGATCCGGACCCAGGGTGTTTCCCCGTAGGGCAGCGCGACGGTCAACGGCTTGCCCGGTTGGTCGAACCGCACGGTGCTGGTGCCATTGGCGGTGGACACCTCGAGTCGGCGAACCTGCGCGCCGACGGCGGTCGCGCTGGGTGTGATCGTGAGTGTGGCGTTCGTGACCGGATGATCGAAATCGACTTGGAGCCACTGCCCTACGGCCGCCTGCAACGCGTTGGACACCCAGCTGGTCGACGAATCGGAGTCGATGGCCGCCGCCGGTCCGCTTCCTGGCGCAACATTGGGCAGCGCCGTCGAATCGGACGCGGAACTCGACACCGTGATCCGTCCGCCGTTCCACTGCCCGTAGACCATCGCAGCGTCACGTGAGGGGTAGTCGAGCACCCGGTTGAATGTGTGACGCTCGTCGTCGGGCGTCCGGATCGCCGACGAGTGGTCGTCCACACGGCCGTAATCGGTTTCGCGGGCCAGCGGCGTGTCGGTCACGGTCACGATGGGCACCGGCAGCCCCGCACGTTGTGCATCCCCCGTCAGCAGCATCGGACCCAACGGCGGATGGCCAAGCAGCCTGCGGCGCTCGTCGAGACGCAACAGTGCCTCGGGCCCACCGTCGACGCGGGCCATGGCGTCGGTGTCGACGAGATGCGGTGCCGCCGGGTCCGCCTCGGTGTCCACCCGGTAGATCTCCACCGCCGGATACCGCGGGCGCAACCCGCTGTCGGTGATGAAACCCGCCAGCGTGCCGGGGCCGACCTGCTCACCGAACTGTGCGACCTTCGTCAGGCCCGGCGACCCGTCGACGGCCCTGTGCACCAGAATGGGTCGCGCCGAGCGCGACGTTTCCGGGTCGAGATCGTTGCGCACCACGACATATGAAATGCCCTGCTGGGCAAGGGTATCCGCCAATCCCGCCGACGGCCGACCGGCGGCGAACAGCCGCTGCACCGAATCCAGCGCGCGGATTGTCTCCGGCGGGGTCAGCGGAATGGAGTCCCGCACACCCCACGGGCTGTCACCGAGCACCTGCAGTGGCTCGTCGTGGCTGTTGCCCCAGACCTGGGTGGCGAACGGCGCACCGGGGGCCACCAGCACGCGGCCCCGGTCGTTGTGTTCGTCGAGCCAGTCGGCGGTCTCATGCCAATACTGCGGGATCGCATCGAAGGCACCCGGCGGGGTGAGCCGTCCGGTCCAGGCCAGCGATGTGGCCGCCACCAGCGCGACGAGCACGACGATGCCGATGGCGACGCGCTTGTTGTGTTCAGGGTGCGCGAAGGCATTCGTCCACTCGTGACGCGGCGCGCTGCCCGGCAACGGAATTCGGCGCAACAGGTGTGCCAATCCCAGCGCCAGCGGCAACCGCAGCAGTGGCTCGAGTTTGTGCATGTTGCGCAGTGGGGTGCCGCCCGCATCGAGGAACAACTGAACGTGGTGGGCCACCGGCGATCCAAGCCCGCCGGAATATCCGGCAGCCAGCAACACGACCCCGAGCAGCAGGACGGTGATGAGGCGACCCCGCGCAGGCATGGACCGCATTGCCAGCCCGGCCAGTCCGGCCGCCGCGACGAGCGTCGTCGCCAGCACTGCCACCGACCCCGTGACCAACGATGCACCGGCGGTGGCGTTGGGGGCGACGAACGGGGTCCACGCGTCGGTGCCGCGCAGCATCTCTGTCAACGACATCCACTGTGTCGTCACGCCCGACGACTCGATGAAGTCGAGGAACGGCGGGCTGATCCGGCCCAGCATCACGAGCGCAACGACCCACCACAGGACAGCCAACACGATGCACACTGCCCACCACGCCACGAACCGCAACCAGAGCTGGTTGGGCCGGTGACAGGCCACCCAGATGGCCGCAGCCAGGCAACCGGTCAGCGTTGCGACGGCGTTGACTGCACCCATCAGCGCGATCGCCAGGGCCGAGCGCGCAGCCAGCACCCGCACCGAGCGGTTGTGGACTGTGGCCGCCGCAGCGGTGTGCCCGCGTAAGGCCAGGATCACGGGCAGCAGCACCCATGGTGCGAGCATCATCGGAAGGGTTTCCGAGGAGATCGCGCCCAACGTGGTCAGCACCCGCGGAGACAACGCGAATGCGACCGCAGCGATGATGCGCGACGTGGGGCTGCCGATGCCAAGGGCCTCCGCGACCCGCAGAAGACCCCAGAAACCGACCGTGAGCAGCAGCGCCCACCACAGCCGCTGGGTCACCCAGCCCGGCAGCCCAAGCACATCGCCGAGCAGAAAGAAGGTGCCGTGCGGGAAGAGATAGCCATAGGCCTGGTTCTGGGCCTGGCCAAAGGGCAACTCGCTGTTCCACAGGTTGAAGGCGCGCGCCAGAAACCGCAGCGGGTTCGCAGTCAGGTCGAGCTTGGTGTCGGGCGAGATCTGTCCGGGTGACTGGGCGAAAGTCAGGATCAGCGCCGCCGCGGCGACCACCCACAACCAGCGCCGTGAGAGTGCGTCCGCGGACAGCGACGCTGGCCGCAAATTAGGTTCTGTCGCCGTACTCGACCCTGTTGAGCACTGATGACGCCGGGTCGCCCGCCTGCACCGCGGGTTTGCTGTCCTGCTGCACCATCAACGTCACCCCGAAAACGGCCGCCGCGCCCAGCAGCAGGCCGACAACGATGCTGGCTGCGGCGGGTACTAGCAAGCGGTCCACCCGGTCAACCTAGCAGACAAGATTTTGCGGGCCGCCGACCGAACGAGTGTTCGCTCGGTGACCACGGGATAGAACGCGGCTTCAGTTTTTACTAGTGTCGACCCCCATGGCCCTGACCCGCGCACTGTGCGCACTGATGGCGACTGCCGGGCTCGTGGTGGCCTGCTCATCCAGTGGGCAGCAGCCGGCGCCGTCGACGTCCCCTCCTGCCATGGCGGCGACCGCAGGGCCCGCTCCCGCCGCCTCCCCCGCGATGGGTCCGGTCGCTCCGGCCTGCGGCGAGGGTCAGGCGCTGTTGGCGGGCATGTCGACGCGCGACAAGCTGGCCCAGCTGCTGACGGTCGGGGTGAACGACGCCGCCGACGCTCGCGCAGTCGTCGACACCCACCACGTCGGCGGCATCATGATCGGCAGCTGGACCGACCTGTCGATGCTGTCCGACGGGTCACTACACGACATCGCCGCGTCAGCGGGTCCGCTTCCGCTGGCGGTCAGCGTCGACGAGGAAGGTGGCCGGGTATCGCGGTTGTCTGGGCTGATCGGGACCCAGCCGTCACCGCGGGCGCTCGCGGCCAGCAGCACCCCAGAACAGGTGTACAACATCGCGCTGCAGCGCGGCCAAGCCATGAAAGGGCTCGGCATCACCGTCGACTTCGCACCGGTCGCCGACGTCACGGACGCACCCGACGACACTGTGATCGGCGACCGGTCCTTCGGCGCCGACCCGAACACCGTCACCGACTACGCCGGTGCGTACGCGCGCGGCCTGCGCGACGCGGGCCTGCTGCCGGTCCTCAAACACTTCCCCGGCCACGGCCACGGCTCCGGTGACTCGCACACGGGCAGCGTCGTGACCCCGCCCGTCGCGGATCTGCAGAACAACGACCTGGTGCCTTACCGCACGCTGACGACCCAGGCGCCGGTCGGCGTCATGGTCGGCCACATGGAGGTGCCGGGGCTGACCGGCAGCGACCCGGCGAGCCTGAGCCCCGCGGCCTACGCGCTGCTGCGGTCCGGCGATTACGGCGGCCCGCCGTTCAACGGCCCGGTGTTCACCGACGACCTGTCGAGCATGAAGGCGATCAGCGATCGGCTCGGCGTCGCCGATGCCGCGCTGCGCGGATTGCAGGCAGGCGCCGACAGCGCACTGTGGGTGACGACTGCCGAGGTGCCCGCGGTCCTGGATCGGCTGGAAAAGGCGCTGTCGGCCGGTGAGCTCACGATGACCGGCGTCGACAATTCGGTGCTGCGGTTGGCGGCGGTCAAGGGCCCGAATCCGCGCTGCTGACGCCGATTCGCCACCTCATGCTTACTCTGGAGTAAGCAATACGGTCGAAAGGCGCACGCATGGCAGGTGGAACCAAGCGGTTGCCCCGTGCTGTTCGCGAGCAGCAGATGCTCGACGCTGCGGTGCAGATGTTCTCGGTCAACGGCTATCACGAAACGTCGATGGACGCCATCGCGGCCGAGGCGAAGATCTCCAAGCCGATGCTCTATCTGTATTACGGCTCCAAGGAGGAGTTGTTCGGCGCGTGCCTCGATCGTGAGCTGACGCGGTTTGTCGACGAGGTGCGCAAGAAGATCGACTTCACCCAGAGCCCAAAAGAGTTGCTGCGCAACGCTGTTCTGGCCTTCCTGAACTACATCGACGCCAACAGGGCGTCGTGGATGGTGCTGTACACCCAGGCGACGAGCTCACAGGCATTCGCCCACACCGTGCGCGAGGGCCGTGAACGCATCATCGAGTTGGTCGGCAGGCTGCTGCGGTCGGGCACGCGACATCCCGAGCCGGACACCGACTTCGACATGATGGCGGTCGCGCTGGTGGGTGCGGGTGAGGCCGTAGCTACCCGGGTCAGCACCGGCGATGCCGATGTCGACGATGCCGCCGAGTTGATGATCAACCTGTTCTGGCGTGGCCTGAAGGGCACACCGTCGGATAAGGACGTACACACAGATAAGGACGCGCAGGCTGTCGCGTCGAACTAGACTCAGCGCCCGATGAAGGTCGTGGCCAATGGACCAAGGGGATTTGCTGATATCGCTACTGCAAAAGTCGGGTATGACCTTGGCGCGAACGATCGGCGAGTTCTGCATGACGGCTGTGAATCGGGTCCAAACAACGACCCTCATGCCGAAATCGGCGCGCGAGGCTTGAGCGCCGGATCGGTCAGCCGATGCAGGTACAGCCGGACGCGTCGAACGACGACCACAGGGACGCGCCCGCGAGCCCGTACGGGGACATGCCGCCCGCGCTCTCCAATGCCTCGTCGGTGACGTCAGAAGTAGTATCCATAGCAAACACCCCTCAGTTTCCGTCATGAGTCGCGAGCGGCTCTATTTCGACGGCCTTGCTAATTTTTAACCAGTATGCGTAGGGCGAGGGTGCCCGATGGTTGAATAGTCTGTGGGAACTCTGTGAATTCGCCCAGGTAATCTGCAGCTAAGTATTGTGGTGCGTCCGACCACCCAACGCGGGGGATGGGATGGAGGATTTTTACGAGCGGGTGACGGCAAGGGCCGTCAGCATCGACGAACTGCTCTCTGACGCCTACGAACCGTTGCCGGGCCAGAAAAGCCATACGGACTTGGCTGCTCGCCGCCTTGCGGCCTGGTGCAGGTCGTCCGCTAGCGGCGATTGGTCGCTGTTCGCCCGGCGGCTCGCACGCGACGGGTTGACCTTCACCGACGTGCTGGAAAGATTCGCCGGCGTCCGGCGCAGCGGCACCGTACCGAGATGGATCGAGGACGCGGTGTGGATCGGCGAAGCGTTGAGCCGTCCAACCTCTCCGGCCGACGCCGGGCCCCCCGTGGCATTCGAGGAGCTGCTGGAACCGGTTGTCCGCGAGGCCGACGCGCTCCTTTGGTCGGCCGTCGGATCACACGTCAGAGCCCCCACGAGCCCATGCGTGCCGCCATGTTTGCGACGTTCGCTTTTGGTTGAGCTGTCGAGCCTTTCGGCACCCGCCGTCTACGAGCGGTTCGCCGAGGCGCGCGAAAACGGTGGCGCGCATTATGCCGAGTTCGTCGCCGACATGAAGGCCGATGGCTTCCGTCGCCTGTTCGACGACAAGCCCGTCCTGTTGCGGCTGATGGCCTCGGTCACCCGGCAATGGATCGAGACGTCGCGCGAACTGGTCACGCGCCTGACGACAGACCTGCCGTCGATCCGCCGAGACCTGTTGCAGCGGTATGTGGATTGCCAAGTGACGTCGATCGACGCGGGCCTATCCGATCCGCACAATTTTGGCCGCAGCGTCAGGATCATCGGCTTCGAAGATGGGTCGAAGGTGGTGTACAAGCCGAAAGACATGTGTGCCGAGGCTGCCTGGCACGCGCTTGTCGAGAGGCTGAACCGCAGCGCTCCCGTCGATCTGCAGGCGGTCACGGTTCTGCCGCGCCCCGGCTACGGCTGGGCAAGATTCATCGAGCACACGAATTGCGATGATTTCTCGGGCTTTGCGCGGTTCTTCCGCCGCGCGGGCGCTTGGCTCGCGCTCTTTCACTGCTTCGTCAGTGTCGATATGCACCAGGAGAACATCATCGCCGCCGGTGCGCACCCGATACCGATCGACCTGGAAATGATCCTGCAGGCCCTGGACGGCCGAATCGGGAGGAACGGGATTGACGACGACGACATCGGTCGGGCCCACGAGGAGGCCATGCGCACCGTCATCGACTCCGTGATGACCGTCGGCTTGCTGCCGGCGTACGGCAGGCATTCAGGGAACAAGATTTTCTCGATCGGCGGTATCACGTCGAATTCCGCACCACGCATGAAGCTGACGTGGACCGACATCAACTTCGACACGATGGCGGCCGCCAAAACCGCGGAGACCGCGACGATTGCGAATCTACCGAGCCTCGGCGGCCATCTTCCAAGGCTCGGTGAGTACATCGACGAGTTCGTGTCCGGCTTCGACGATTACGCAGCGTTCCTGCGGCGGCAACACCCGGGCGCCCTTCTGGATGGTTTCGCCGGGTTGAAGATCCGCACGGTTATCCGACCCACGACCTTCTACTACATGCTCCTGCAGCGGTTGCGGGACCACCGCACCATGCACGACGGTGTCGAGTGGTCCGCGCAGGCGGATTTCCCCGCGCGGCTGGCGGATTGGGAGCACAACGACGACGCGACCTGGCCACTGCACCGCGCCGAGCGCGCCGCCGTCGTCGAACTGAACGTTCCGCACTTCGTGATGGACAGTGACGGCAGCGAAATCCGCGATGCAGCAGGCACTTCGGTGAACATCAAGGGCACTCCGGGTCTGGAGCGGGCCACCAATCGGTTGCGCGGGTTGAGTGAGCACGAAGTCGCCTGGCAGATCGAGGTCATTCGGCAGAACACCGGAACATTGACGGGTCGACCGTCGGCAGCGGGACCGCTAATCAAGGCGGAGGACGCACCGAATCGCGCGACGTTCGTCGCGGAAGCCGACGTCCTGGCCAACACCCTGTCGATGCACGCCGTGCGCAGGGGCCCGAGCGCGGCGTGGATCGGACTCGACTGGCTCGGTGACTCAGAGGTGTCCCAGCTCGTCGTGCTGGGACCGGACCTCTACAACGGGAGCTGCGGTATTGGCCTGTTCCTCGCCGCGCACGCCGCCGTCACCAACGATCACTCATCGCGGGCGCTCGCAATCGCTGCCGTCGCGCAGATCCGGAACATCTTGAAGGGCCGCAATCCGGCGCGTACGGCACGCTTGCTCGGACTCGGCGGCGGGCTCGGCCTCGGCTCGGTGGTATACGGCCTCTCGGTCAGCGCTGCGCTGCTCAACGACGACACAATGCTCGCCGACGCGCAAAGGGCGGCCGAGTTGATCACCGACGAGATCATCGCAGCGGACCGGCAACTCGACGTGCTGGGCGGTAGCGCGGGCGCCATCCTCGGTCTATTGCGGCTACACCGCCAGACGGGATCGGCCGATGCGTTGCGACGTGCGACCGACTGCGGCAGGCACCTTCTCGCCCACGATCGAGTCGGGCCGGACGGGCAGCGGATGTGGGTGACGCAGGCGTTTGGCCGCCCGCTGAACGGAATGTCGCACGGCGCGGCGGGCTTTGCCTACGCCTTGGCGTCGCTGGCGTCGGCGACGGGCGACGAGGCCTTCACCCGCGCGGCGTACGAATGCCTCGCCTTCGAGGAGTCGACCTTTGACACCGACCGTGCCGATTGGTCCGACCTACGTCGCCGCACGGGAGACACCTGGCCGAGCAAGTGGTGCTACGGCGCACCGGGCATCGGCCTGTCTCGTGCCGCGATGGCGAAACACACCAAGGTGCATAGCGATTTCGCCGAGGCCGACATGCTCAAAGCTCTTGCCGCCGTGGATCGTGCGTGGCCAAACACGACGGACACCCTGTGCTGTGGCGCGCTCGGCAGTATCGAATTCTGTTGGGAAGCAGGCGGCCTGCTCGAGCGCGCGGACCTCCTCGACCAGGCGTCCCGGCACATGCACGCGGTCGTCGAGGCGGCGCGCTTGGCTGGCGACTACCGGTGGAACAGCGGCACCAGCAGGTTTAATCTCGGCCTCTTCCGCGGGATTGCGGGAGTCGGCTATACGCTGCTGCGACGGGTCGACGACTCGCTACCAAACGTCCTGATCTGGGAGTAGCCGATGACGAACAGGTCGATATGACCACACCACGCCCGCCAGAAGGCTGACCGCCAACATCGTCGGTGCGCGAAAGTTGTTGTGACGCAGCAAATGTGATGCGGCGAGTAAAGGTAGACTTTCGATGAACCAGCCCGATAGGTAGGCCAGGTCGAAAACGTTCGTCACGAGTTGACTGCCGCTCAGCCGTGCTGGCCGGGCTGACCGGTACCGCCCCGCTGGCCTCCGGTGGTGCCAGTGCCCTGTCCGCCGACGCCCCCGTTTCCACCGGGAGCACCGAGACCACCCTTGCCGCCGTTGCCGCCGACACCGCCGGTGGCTCCGCCCTTCTTGGTGGTTGCGGTGCCGCCCGTGCCGCCGTCCCCGCCGGTAGCACCTGGCGCACGGCCGTTGCCGCCGACGCCGCCCGCGCCGCCGTTTCCGCCGACGCCACCTGTCGAAGTGCCTTTGACACTGGAGGCGGCGTCGCCACCGGAACCGCCATGGCCACCTTGACCGACTCCGCGGCTGTTCTCGCCGTACGACGGGGATCTAGTCGAGGACACCAGCACGTTGCCCGACGATTGGATGGTGCATTTCGCCGAGCACGGGGATGCGTACGCCAAGGTCGACACGGTCGCGTTCGTCGAGGTGAAAGACGAACAGCCGCTGAAGATATGCACCGGTTATCTGAACGATGGCCATGACACCGACGATGAGGTGGATTTACGTTCGGCTACCTTGCGCCGTGCCGTCCGGCGCAGAGTGGCCGACGGTGTTTCGCCGTAGCGCGCCGCGTGTGCTTCGGCGAACCTTCCGACATGGGTGAAACCCCATTGATGGGCGATCGAGGTCACGGTGGCCACCGATGGGTCGGATTCCTGCAGCATCCGGTGTGCCCGTTGAAGCCGGACCTGACGCAAATACGTCATCGGGGGGACGCCGAGATGCCTGCGGAAGCTGTCCTGCAGAGTGCGGACGCTGAGATGGCTGCGCGTCGCGAGCACAGTCACCGTCAACGGCAGCTCGGGCTCTGCCTCGATGATGTCCACGGCGACACGGACACTGCGCGGAATGACCGGCTTCGGCTCCGCGGCAACAGCGTCGCGGTACCGATGGTCGGCGGTAACCAACAGACCGCGCACCAGGCTGTCCACAAACGGCAAGCCGACCAGCGGTAGGGCCATGACGCTCTCAGACCGGATCAGCTGGTCGGTCAGCAGCAGAAGCATCTTGGACCAGCCGGCGCCGGCACGGCTGGCAGATATCACGGGCTGAAAGTCGACGGGGGAGCCGACCGGTCGCCCGAGCGCCGCACTGAGCGCATCGTCGATGGCGTAAGGGTCAATCTTGACCGCGACTATCCGGCTGTTCGGTGTCCACCGAATAGTTATGTTGCCGTCCGGCCCGTAGACAGCAGCGTCGCCGGGTCCGGACACGTGCGCCGAATCCCGATAATCCACGACAGCGCGGCCCGACCGGACCAGGCCCAGGCGATAGGAGCTGCACGACTCACCAAGATCCAGCCCCACATCGGCATCAACCATGAATTCGGATGTCGTCAGCGGACCGATGCGACCCACACGCTGGCGCAGCGAAAGTGATTGCGGGTCGGTCAACAGCCCAGCGTGCGGCCGACCGCAACACAGACCGACGAAGTCGCCCAGTGTGGCCGCCGTGATCCGCGTTGTTCCCGGCAGGCCAGTTTCGAGATCAACGTTCACATTTGAAAAAAACGTGAATCGCGTGGCTCCGCTGCCGGTTTCGCGGCATCGTGAGGTAAGTCACAAGACCTTGGTCGTGCGATGCGTCCAGCACCGCCGAACTCGAGGTTCATCATCGGCTCGATAGACCATCGACACCGTCACTATCGGTACGGCAACACCACCGTCATCAATTCCCCATACGAAAGTTCCGTTGCAACCAGGCGCTCTGGTCGGCGACGATGTGCATGACATTTTGTGGGTCGAACGGCTCCCAGTGGTTTAGGTCGTAGGTTTTGAGTTCGGACGCCCGGGTCTGCAGCGCCAGTTCCCAAGCAGCGCTTATTGATACTGTGGTGTCGCGACTGGCGACCTGAATAAGCGTGGGACAGCGTAGTTCTCGCCCACGCTTGACGGGCCGGTAAAGCGGGAATGCCGCGGAGAATCCCGCGGCGCGCACCTCATTGCGCCAGGGGGATGCCGCCGAAACCAGTGCTGCAAATCCGTCAGCCTCACCCGGCAGGTTCATCGTGGCCAGCACAGGCAGTTTGGCGGTGACCGGCACGGTACGGGCCCGCACTACGCTCGCCAACACCTGACCGATGCTCCACGCTGCAGTGCGAGGAGTGTTTCGTAGGACCATCTTTGCGCGAGCGAAACCGTCAACAAGTGGGCACAACAGTATGATTCCCGCCACCGCGTCATCGTTGGCCGCGGCTGTGATTGCCGATCCACCGCTTAGTGAGTAACCCCAGAGGATGATTCGGCGCGGATCGATTCCGTTGAGCTGACGTGCGAATGCGATCGCCGCTTGGCGGTCTCGATGTTGCGCCGACAGGCTCAAAAGCTGCCGTGGATGCCCTCCCGAGTCTCCAAAGTATCTGTGGTCATAGACAAGTACGGCTGCGCCGGCGCGTACGAGTGCTTCTGCGTAACTGGCCAGACCATCATGGCGAGTGAGGGAGTAGCCATGACTCATGACGATGCAGGGCACGCTCCCGCCCGCGCGTTCTTTCGGGCGATAGACCCATGCGGCACAATGCGTATCGCCGGATGGGAACGATACGTCGAAGCGTTCCACGCTGCCTCCTTGTGGTCCATGGTTTGTGAGATCGGATGCTGACGGTTCGAAGGCACGCTTGGTCCGAGTGATTCGGTCATGCGCGAGCCACCACGCGTTGATCTACTTGTGGCGGCAGATTCATTGGGGGGTCTGGGTGGCAGCTAGCTTCACTCGGTGACCGTCGGGCCAACGAATAAAGTATTGAGTTCCAAGCCGCCGTCGATGGCGATGTCTTGAGCGGTGATGTATCCAGCGCTATCACTGGAAAGGAAGGCCACGAGGTCGGCCACTTCCTCCGGGCGACCAAACCGACCGCTCGGCAAGGCGGCGCAAAGGCGTTCTTGATCCGCCTTGGGCAATCCCCTCAACTTCGGTGTGTCGGTAATGCCAGGGAGCACGAGATTCGCTGTGATTCCATGAGCGCAGTTCTCGATCGCGATGGTGCGGATCATGCCGTGCAGTCCGGCCTTGGACGCAGCGTAGGCGACTTTGCCCGCCGCTCCCATCCGTCCCGCCATGCTCGAAATCGCCACAATGCGGCCAAAACGTCGTCCTCGCATACAAGGCAGGCATGCCTGAATTACCCGGAAGGCCCCGGTGAGATTGACACCGATGTCGCGTGCCCACTGCTCGGCTGACATCAAGTGCGCGGGAGCGAATGTATCAACGACGCCTGCCACCGCGATACAGATGTCGACATCCCCGGCGTCCCACTCCGGCATGGGGTCGGCGGTGAGATCAAACACGACATCTGCGGGTTCGATGACGTCCATTGTCTGTACTGCAACGCCGTCGGCACGCAGTCGCTTGCAAATTGCCGAGCCAATTCCCCCGTTTGCTCCCGTCACGAGCGCACGACGCCTCGTCATTCTCTCGCCTTTCAGTCGTCGCTAGGCAAGCCCGTTATCCGCTGCACTATGTGCCTACTACCTGCCCTTCGTAGTGAAACTTACCGACTACGTGGGATTCGACTCCATCCGTTGCGCGCAACTTTGAGGCCACTTCGCGCAATCGTCTGAACGGCACTGAAAATGAAGCGCGGACGAAGTGCTCCACGCAATATGACCACACAGCTGCGTACGGTGGATTTCCGAATTGCGCAGTCCTATCTAACGTTAACGGTGCGACCGGTTCCGTGGACGCCCAGCGACGGTTCTCGAAATCCCACCGCCTGGGAACGAAATAGTGTGCTGCTGCGCACTATTCACACACGACGGGCCACGCGAGTGCTGATGCCACCTCTGTACACCTCGCGCAGCCAATCAATGAAAGCAGGATTGCTATAGACATCTAATTGCAATGAAGCCGGTGTGGCCGTCTAGGTCCTACACCGAATCACACAAGCACATACCCAGGAGGCGCATCACGATGTCAACCAATGGACGGGGCGCCAAGGAGGACAAAATGAATGAATCACTCGTAATTGACCAAGAATTCAATGCCAACCCGCACGACGTCCTGCAGCGGCTGCAGATAGAGGCCCCCGTCAGTCGGGCAACCATGTGGGGCGGTGTTCCAGTGTGGTTGATAACCCGCTACGACGACGCAAAGGCGCTGTTGGTCGACCCGCGACTGAGCAAGGATCGAGCCGCCGCGTTGGCCCTATTTCCGCCCAATTACATCGGGACGTATGACAGTGAGCTGACCTCGAGTATGTTGCACACCGATCCACCAGATCACACGAGATTACGAAAGCTCGTCGTCAAAGCTTTCACTGCCGGAGCGGTAGAGAGGATGCGCCCGAGGATCGAGAACATCGCCGACGAGCTGCTCAACGCGATCGACACCACCGCACCGGTAGACATCATCAAGGCTTACGCCGGTCCACTTCCCGTGCGGGTTATCAGCGAGCTACTCGGCGTACCTGAGATCTATCAGAGCCGCTTTCAGGACCTATTGAAGCCGTTCCTTGACACGTCCAGCCGCGAGCAAAAAGATGTTGCCGCGACGGAGCTGACCACCATGTTTACCGAATTAAGCAGCAGGAAGCGACGTCAACCCGGCAGTGACCTGATTAGCGCACTGATCCAGGCAACCGACGATGGTGATCGGCTCTCCGAGCCGGAACTCCTCGCCACGCTGTTCCTGCTGATCGGCGCGGGCTACGACACCACCGTAAATCTGATTGCCAACGGCATTCTTGCACTGCTGCGCAATGAAACCCAGCTCGCGCTGTTGCGCGCCGAGCCGTCACTGATGTCAAGTGCGATAGATGAGTTCCTTCGGTTCGACGGCCCGGTAAATATCGCGACTCTTCGATTTAGCACCGAGCCGATCCTCGTTGGCGACATCGAGATCCCCAAAAATGAATTCGTGATGATCTCACTATTGGCTGCCAACCGCGACGCCGAGCGCTTCGATGACCCCGAGCGACTCGACATTACACGTAAACCGAACGCGCACTTATCGTTCGGCCACGGCCTACATCATTGTGTCGGCGCAGCACTAGGCCGCATGGAAGGCCGCGTTGCGCTCACTCGGTTGCTCGAGAGATTCGATCGGATCGAGCTGGCGATGACCGGCCCAATCGAATACCGTGACAGCACGCTAATGCATGGACTCTCGGAGCTGGTCATCCGTTGTCATCGCTCCTGAGCCTTGGATCCACAAGATGGCATGACGTTGGACGGTTGCGCACCTGGGGAAAATGCTTATTAACTAGGACGATTGCTGTTTAGCAGCTGATCGCCCAACCGTCGATGACGGGGTTGAGCGGCGGACTGTGTGTCAGTATTGGCCGCGTGCGCGAAGCGGTGATGCGGCTTCACCGAAGAGCTAGGACCCCGGGACTACATGAACAGCCAGCGGGCCGAGACGGCGGTGCCGCGCCGGGTGGCAGCCGCCCGCCGACCCGGTGCGGCACCGCTTGGCCTATGGCGGTGTGCGTTAAGCTAGCCGCTCGCCCGCACGTTGGGTGATCCGCTCGTCGGCCTCACTGGTTTCCGGTGATCGTGATCGCCAGTAGTTGAGCACCAAGGCCACTGCGAGCACGAAAGCCAGCCCCTCGGCGACGGCACTCAGTAGCGTGTACGGGGTTGGTTCCCAGCCGGTTTCGGTGAACCCGAAAAGCCCGACGGTGCGTGACATCGCGAAAGCCCCCAGCGAGGCGGCCGCTC
This sequence comes from uncultured Actinomycetota bacterium, assembly GCA_963848855.1. GTDB lineage: Bacteria > Actinomycetota > Actinomycetes > Mycobacteriales > Mycobacteriaceae > Mycobacterium. The sequence goes on along the minus strand of CAWKFL010000012.1, from coordinate 112,286 downwards.
CTGCTCCCGCAACAAGGCTCAGCCACATTGGTCCGCCGACGAATATCAGCAGGGCGACCGCACACATGACGGTGCCCTGGATCAAGAATGCCGGTCCGATCGTCGGAATTTCGCGATAGCCGTCGACGTACAGGTAAGCGTGCACGGCTCCGCCGATAGCCGCCGACACGGCGATCCCCACCCGCAGAGCGTGATTCAGGTGTTTCATGTCAGTTTCTGGTCCTTCACTGCGAGGGCCTGCTGGCCTTTGGTGTAGGTCACTTCACGGACGCCGAGTGCGTCGCGCAGTTGGGGCGCTGGCAATGTCACCGGCTTGGGTGCCGGGCCTTGCCCGGGGGCCGGAAGCGGATAGGCGGTAGTCGTGCCGCTATAGAAGGTGACGTTTCCTTCGGTCTTGGAAAAAAGCTGGTGGACGTGGCCGTTGAGGCACGTGACCGAGGAGAAGCGCTTCAGATAACTCAGGGCCTGTGCGGCGTCGTCAGTGCCCCAACCCCAGTCCGGGTACATCGCGAACATTGGGATGTGACTGAATACGATGATCGGTGTATCGCTGGACAACGAGGCGACGTCCTTCTCGATGAATTCCAGCTGATCGTTGCCCAGGTGACCCAGCTTCGCCAGATTCAGCGTGTTCACCAGACCGATCACATGCACGCCAGAGACATCGAAGCTGTACCAGCCGTCTCCTCGGGCGCCCGCGCCGAATATCTGCCGATACTTCTGGCCCGCGTCGTCGGTCGAGTCGTGCTCCCCGGGCACGGTGAACACGTGCGGTGTGTTCAGCTCCGTCAGCATCTGCTTGACCTGATCGAACTGATCCGGTGTGGCCAAGTGCGTCAGATCGCCGGTATGGATCACGAAGTCAGGCGTGTAGCCCAGGTTGTTGATTTGGCCAATGGCGCGCGTGAAGGTATCTACCACATCGGGGTTCGCCGGCCCCTTGAACCCGATGTGGCTATCGCTGACTTGCGCAAATCGCAGCGTGGGTCGCGTCGGCTGTGCTGCGTCGGCAGATTCAGATCCGGCGACATGGGAGATGACTTCGCCGCCGACGACGGTCAGAGCCACTGCCGCGCCAAACCATGCGCCGTGCCGGATGAGCTGACGTCGTGTCATCCCGTGGGGATCGTTCGCGGTGCTCATTGTGTAACCACCACCGTGCCGGTCATGAACGGGTGGATCGAGCAGATGTAGTCAAAGGTCCCGGCCGTCGTGAACTTGTAGCTGTAGGTTCCGTTGGTGTCCATTCCGGGTGACCGGAACGAGCCCTCCTTGGCCGCAATGGTGTGCGGCTCCTCGTCTTTGTTGGTCCAGGTGACGGTGGTGCCGACCGGGACGGACAGTGTCGGGGGATCGAACTTGAAATCGGTGATGTTCACCGCGGTACCTCCTTGTGGTGCCGGCGAGTCTGGGGGTGTCGTCGATCCCGAGGACGGAGCCGGAGGTGCTTGCATACGAGGCATGTTGGGCATGGCGGACATGCCCGGCATGCCGGGAGTCATCCCGGCCTGAAAGCTGATCGACGGGCTGGTGGCGGTCGACGCGGTGGACGATTGGCTGGTGCAGGCCGCGGTCAACAGGATGGCCGCCGCGGTGAGTGGGAGAATCACCTTCATGGTCTATAGATAGGTAGGTGTGTTACGCCGCTACCGATTGGGGGGTCGTTCAGGTGCAACGGCAAGGTCACGACCGGTCAATATCGTTCTCGCCGTTGATGGTTGCCGCGAGTCGTAACGCGCGGTGCTGCAGCACCTTGGCATTGGCGACGCTTACGCCCATCTGGCTGGCTGAATCGCTGATCGAAAGACCCTCCAGGAACCTCAGTTCCAGGATGCGTCGGTAGGTGTCTGGTAGCGCGGTCAGCAGAGTCCTCACATGTTGTTGCACGGTGCTGGCGGACTGCTCAGCGCTGTCCGGCACGTCCTCGACATCGTCGATCGATGCGAGCTCGTGGTCCATGCTGCGGTGCCAATGTGCGAAGAGAACCGTGCGCGTAGTAGCTCGCAGGTATCCGCGCACCTCGGTTACCGTCGCCGTTATCCGTAGTGGTTTCAGTGCGGCCAGGAACACTTCGCTGGTCAAATCCATGGCGTCGGGTCGGTTACCGACACGGCGGAACATCATGGCGTAGACCCAGCTGGCGTTGTCCGAATACACCGCCGCCCAGTCCGCGTAGTGGTCGTCGGCGTCCGTTGCTGCCGGCACACCTGATGTGGCGCGGCGCTTTCGGCGTACGGTCATCGTTGGGAAATACGGCCGTGTGTTACAGGTAAGTTCGTGACTAACCGATTCCAAACACTAGGTTGGGCAGAAAATCGACGCGCGCGACGGCCAGTAGGGGGTGCAGAAGGTAGCCGCTTGGCTCGCTGAACAGATGAGCTTCGTCGATGACGCCGGCGTCGCCCAGGAGTTCGCCGCTCGCGTCGAACTGCCCGGCATTGGGGTCTCGGACTACGCCCACCGACACCCTCGGTCATCGCGCGGTGAATTGCTCGGCGGGATTCGCTTCTACGGACGCAACGCCGCTCGCCCGTTCGTCGACGTCCTCGCCCACAGCTTTCCCGATATCGACGCCCTGGTCGATTGCGTTCGCCACGAATGGTCAAACTTCAACGTCCCATATCTGCGCCTGCGCACCAGGCCACGGCTCTTGGCTGATCGACCCGACGTCATTCTCGACCAGACCATCCATCTCGCCCGATATCAGAACATGGCACCGGCCGACGGCCGCGTCACCCTCGACAGCTTCGATGTCGCCGAGCACGCCATAGACCAGACGGGCAGGGACGCGGGACTCCGACAGGGACGCGACGGCAGTCGCCGACGGCCGCTCGAGGACGGCGGGCAGCGGTGGGGGGACGGGCACTCGACAGCCATACCGACTAGTTGGTATGGAAGCGAACCCCGGAACCCATCTACGAAAGGCAGCGCCTTGTCACCACTCGACGACTTCACGACCACCGCGACCTCGATGTCCGCCCTGCTGGCGCAGATCCATGCGAGCGATCTCGACCAACCGACGCCTTGCGAAGCTGGGACGTCCAAGCACTCGTGGACCACATCGTGGACAACACGGCGTTCTTCGCCCGCGCCGCCGGCTCGTGCAGATGTGCCGGCACCGGCATGTTCAATCTCGGACTCTTCCGCGGGATTGCGGGAGTCGGCTATACGCTGCTGCGACGGGTCGACGACTCGCTACCGAACGTCCTGATCTGGGAGTAGCCGATGGCGGACTCGCGCGGCCACATTCGGCGCAGCCTGGTGATGCTCGAAGCGGTCAGGGGCCCAGTCCTGGTGTCGGTCGCACTGGGCCTGACAGTATCGGCGCTGCCGTTCGTGTCGAATGCGGCGTTCGGCCCGGTGATGCAGGCCGTCGCGGACGCGGGGCGCGGCGGGAACCTCTCGGCGGTATGGGAACTCGACGGCGCGATGCTCAGCCGCGAAGACGCCCCGACTGCGGGTTTCCTCGGTTGGCTGGCGACGCCAATGCCGTTCGCGGTGCTCGTAGTTGTCTGGGCCGCCTCGTTGGTGCTCGCGCAGGCCCTGAGCTTCGTCAAGGCCTGGATCGACGCGCAGGTCGAGTGGAACCTGCTGACCGCTGTGCGCCAACGGGTCCACGATCACATCCAATCGCTGTCGATGGATTTCTTCACCGGCACGCGCAGCGGCGTGCTGATGCAACGCGTCCAGTTCGAGGCGGCGGGCGTTCAGAGGCTGCTGACGGACTGCCTCATCCCGCCCGCCATCGACACCGTCGTCCTCCTTGCCGCGCTGGTCTACCTGGCGTTACTGAGCTGGCAGATGACGATCGTCGCGCTCATCCTCTCCCCGCTGGCGCTGATGGCACTGCGATTCGCCGGCGCCCGACTCCAGGTCGCGACCCAACTGATGCTGATGACACATCGGGCGATGGGCGGCGAACTCGAGGAGACGCTCAGCGGCATCTCCGAGATCCAGATCTTCAACGCCCAGCAGCAGCGCAGCGAGCAGTTCCACGAAGTGTCTCGGTCTGCGGCGAAAAGCACTGCCTGGATGAGGATCTGGATGCAGGCGGGTACGACCGGTGCCCAGGTCTTCGTCGCGGTGAGCACGGTGTTGGTGTTGATCGTCGGTGTCGCGTTCAGTGCGGGACTGGGCCTGACGTTCGCGGGGCTGGTGGTGTTCGTCGGGTTCGTGCCGACGATGTTCGCGTCGGTGCAGCGAATCATCCAGGCCTACACGACGTACAAGTCGACGGTCCCGAACGTCGAGGCCACCTACGAGCTGCTCGACACGCGACCGACGGTGTACGAGCGTCGCGACGCGGTGGCCGTGGACGACGTGCGCGGCAACGTCGCTTTCGAAGACGTGGTGTTCGGCTACACGCCGCAGCAGAAGATCCTCGACGGGCTCAGCTTCTCGGTCAAAGAGGGCGAGACGTTGGCGCTGGTCGGCCCGATCGGCTCCGGTAAGTCAACCATCTTCAACCTGATGTTGCGGTTTCTTGACCCGCAACGGGGGCGGATCACGTTGGACGGCAACGATATCAGCGGTCTGGCGCTGCGGTCGCTGCGAGAGCAGGTTTCGAAACTCGCTCAGTTCCCGATCTTCTCGAAGGATTCGATACGCGAGAACGTCCGCCTGGCCCGCAGCGACGCAAGCGACGCCGAGGTCGAGGAAGCGTGCAGGCTGGCGCACATTCACGGCGTGATCGTCGACCCCACGAAGATCGCGCACGGCTACGACACCATCGTCGACGTCCAGGTGCCGTCCGGAGGTCAGAAGCGCCTGATTGCGTTGGCGCGGTGCCTGCTTCGCAAGCCGGGCGTGCTGCTGCTCGACGAGCCGACCGAAAACCTCGACGCGGATCAACGCAAGCGGCTGATCAGTGTGATCCGCGAATACGCACGGGACCGGACGTGCATCGTCTGCAGTCATGACATGGATTTCATTGCGGCCGTGGCCGACCGCATCATCGTGCTGGGCTACGGGCGCGTCATCGAGGAGGGCACCCACACCGCGTTGCTTGCGGGCGACGGTCTCTACAAGAAGCTGTACGAGGCGAGCGCCTAGACCGACGTCAGTGTGCCCTTCAGATGCGGGTCGCCCTTCATCAGATGGCGCAGCGTCAACTCCCAGCCATCCGCGTTACGGTCGACGTAGAGGCCAGCTCGGGCAGGCAGCACCACAGGTTTGGCGAAGCGGACCGAATACTTGACCGCATCGGGCAGCTGGCCCTCGATGTTCGCCAAAACTGCTGCAGCGGTGAACATGCCATGAGCGATCACCGTCGGGAAACCGAACAGCTTGGCCGCGATGGGGTTGGTGTGGATCGGATTGTGATCCCCGCCGACCGACGCGTAGTGGCGGATCTGTCCTGGCGAGATGCGCAACACGGCGTTCGGAGGGCCCAGCTTCGGCTGTTTCTGCGGCGGGGGCTTCGGCTCATCGGACAGGCTGGTCCGCTGCTGGTGCAGAAACGTCGTCACCTGATGCCAGGCCGTCTCGTTGCCGACCTTCACATCGGTCACCACGTCGACCAGCAGCCCCCGTCGGTGCTCGCGCAGATTCTCCGCGTGGACCTGCGCGGAGACGGTGTCTGTCACCAGGACCGGCCGGTACTGCGTGATGTGATTCTCGATATGCACCGAACCCATTGCCGCGAACGGGAAGTCGAACCTGGTGACAAGCGACATCACAGTCGGGAACGTCAGCGCAAACGGATAGGTCAACGGTACGGCGTCGCCGAACCGCAGCCCCGTCACGTTGGCGTATTCCGCCACGTCGGCGGGATCGATGGCCAGTTCGTCGACGGCAAGTGTGCGATCGGGCAGGGTGTCGCCGCGCGGTACGAACGGCAGCGCACCCGCCGCGGCGCGCACCAAGTTCTTCAGTCCAGACGGTTGCGCCACGCTAGGCCCCCAACATGGCTTGGCCGCAGACGCGAATGGTGTTGCCGGTGACCGCGTTCGACGCGGGGCTGGCGAAGTAGGCGATGGTCTCCGCGACGTCGACGGGTTGGCCGCCCTGGTACAGCGAGTTCAGCCGGCGGGCCACCTCGCGCGTCGCCAGCGGGATCGCCTCGGTCATCTTCGTCTCGATGAAGCCAGGGGCGACCGCATTGATCGTGATGCCCTTCTCGGCGAGAACCGGCGCCAGTGCGTCGGTGATGCCGATCATGCCCGCCTTCGTCGTCGCGTAGTTGGTCTGCCCGCGGTTGCCCGCGATGCCTGCCATCGACGACAGACCCACGACCCTGCCGTTCTCGCCGAGGCTACCGTTGTCGACCAGCCCTTCGGTAAGCCGAAGCGGAGCAAGGAGATTGACGGCGACTACGGAGTCCCATCGGGCCTCGTCCATGTTGGCCAGCAGCTTGTCGCGCGTGATACCCGCGTTGTTCACCAGAACGTCGGCGCGGCCGCCGTGGAGCTCACGGAGATGCTCGGTGATCTTGTCGACGGCGTCCTCTGCGGTGACGTCAAGCGTCAGCGCGGTGCCACCCACCTTGGAAGCGGTCTGTCCGAGCGCATCCGTGGCACCCGCATCACCGCCTATGTCGATGGCGACCACCTTCGCACCGTCGCGCGCGAACACCTCGGCGATGGTGGCGCCGATGCCGCGTGCCGCGCCGGTCACGATCGCGACCTTACCGTCGAGCGGCTTGTCCCAATCGGCGGGCGGTGACGCGTCAGCCGCGCCGACCCGGAAGACCTGCCCGTCGACGTAGGCCGACTTGCCGGACAGGATGAAGCGCATCGTCGACTCCAGGCCCGTCGCGGCGGGCTTGGCATCAGCGGACAGGTACACCAGCTGGGCGGTGGCGCCGCGCCGCAGTTCCTTGGCCAGCGAGCGGGTGAACCCCTCCAGGGCTCGTTGCGCGATCCGCTCGTGGCTGCTGCCGGTCTCCTCCGGGGTGGTACCGACGACGACGAGGCGCGCCGAGGGTCCCAGGTTGCGCAGCAGCGGGGTGAAGTACTTGTACAACCCCTTGAGCGCCGCGGGCTCGGTGATGCCGGTGGCGTCGAACACCAGCCCGCCGAATGAATCGGCCCAGCGGCCACCGAGATTGTTCGAGACGACGTCGTAATCCTCGGCCAGTGCGATGCGAAGCGGCTCGACGACGCGGCCCTCGCCGCCGATCAGCAGCGTGCCTGCCAGCGGCGGTTCGCCGGGCCGGTAGCGGCGCAGCGTCTCCGGCTGCGGGATGCCGAGCTGCTTGGCGAGGAACGATCCGGGGGCCGAGTGGACGATTTGCGAGTACAGATCGGTAGCCATGGGACGAACTTACTCCAGAGTAAGAACGGTGGGTAGTATGTCCGTAGATAACCCGACAACGTAGGCAGGCAAACGTGGCCAACAGCACAACCAGCCGGCGGGTCGCCGTCCTCGGCGGCAACAGAATTCCGTTCGCACGCTCCGACGGCGCTTACGCCAACGCGTCCAATCAGGACATGTTCACTGCGGCGCTGGGCGGCTTGATCGACCGGTTCAGCCTCAAGGGTGAGAAGCTCGGCGCGGTCATCGGCGGGGCCGTGCTCAAGCACAGCCGCGACTTCAATCTCATGCGCGAATGCGTGCTCGGCAGCCCACTGTCCTCGTACACGCCCGCGTTCGACATCCAGCAGGCCTGCGGCACCGGCCTGCAGGCCACGATCGCCGCAGCAGACGGGATCGCGGCCGGCCGGTACGACGTGGCCGCTGCAGGCGGCGTTGACACCACGTCGGATGCGCCGATCGCGTTCGGCGACGACTTCCGCCGCGTGCTGCTTGGACTGCGGCGATCGAAGTCCAACGTCGATCGGCTCAAGCTCGTCGGCAAACTGCCGGCGTCGCTCGGTGTGGAGATTCCCGTGAACAGTGAGCCCCGCACGGGGCTGTCGATGGGCGAGCATGCCGCGATCACCGCCAAGGAGATGGGCATCAAACGCGTCGAGCAGGACGAACTCGCCGCGGCCAGCCACCGCAACATGGCCGCCGCATACGACCGCGGCTTCTTCGACGACCTCGTCACACCGTTCCTCGGCCTCTACCGGGACAACAACCTGCGGCCCGATTCGTCGGCCGAGAAGCTGGCCACGCTCAAGCCGGTCTTCGGGGCCAAGCAGGGCGACGCGACGATGACGGCAGGCAATTCGACGCCGCTCACCGACGGCGCCTCTGTCGCGCTGCTCGCAACCGACGAGTGGGCCTCCGCACACGGCGTCGAACCGCTGGCGTACTGGGTCGACGGCGAGACCGCGGCCGTCGATTACGTCAACGGCAAGGACGGTCTACTGATGGCGCCGACCTACGCGGTGCCGCGGCTGCTCGCCCGAAATGGCTTGAGCCTGCAGGACTTCGATTTCTACGAGATCCACGAGGCGTTCGCTTCGGTGGTGCTCGCCCATCTGCAGGCCTTCGAATCCGAGGAGTACTGCAAGGAGCGGCTCGGCTTGGACAAGGCCCTCGGCTCGATCGATCGGGCGAAGCTCAACGTCAACGGCTCTTCGATCGCGGCGGGCCATCCGTTCGCCGCGACCGGCGGCCGGATCGTGGCGCAACTGGCCAAGCAATTAAGCGAGAAGAAGAGGGAGACCGGCCAGCCGGTTCGCGGGCTGATCTCGATCTGCGCGGCGGGCGGCCAGGGTGTCGCCGCGATCCTGGAGGCTTGAAAAACTTTCGGCGCGGCTGTGTAACGGCGGCGTGGCCTCGGTCGATAGACCCGATAGCTCCGTGTTGCCGTCTGACCCCCCGACCCGACGACAACACGGGGCTCTTATTTTGCGTTTGGTTCCAACATGAGCATGCGAATCAATCTGAGTACGACGAGAACCCTCACCGCCGGGCCAGCTCCGATCGACGCCTTCGTGCGTCGACTGGCGGAGATACGGGACGAGGGCTTCCGCAGACTGTGGCTGGCGCAGATGCCGTGGGCCCCTGATCTAACGACGCTGCTGGCCGTGGTGCTGCGCGAGGTCGACACGATCGAGCTCGGTTCCGGTGTCATACCCATTCAGATCCAGCACCCGACGCAGTTGGCGCAGCGGGCGCTGGCTCTCAATCTGATCTCGGAGGGCCGCTTCACGCTCGGCATCGGGATGAGCCACCGCAGCGTCACCGAACAGATGTGGGGCATCTCCTGGGACAAGGCGGTGCGTCGGATGCGCGAGTACCTCGACTGCCTGCTGCCGCTGCTGGACGGGCAGCCCGCCGACGCCGCAGGAGACTTCTGGACGACCCGCGGGTCGCTTGAGATCAAAGGCGCGCCAGCGCCGGACGTCTACCTCGCCGCGCTCGGACCGCAGATGCTGCGACTGGCGGGTCGCCGGTCCGCGGGCACGATCACCTGGATGACCGGACCCAAGACACTGGCCGAACACATTGGGCCGACGCTGCGTGAGGCGGCGGCCGAGGCGGGCAGGCCGGACGGCGCGGTGAAGGTCGTGGCGTCGCTGCCGGTGAGCGTCACCGACGACGTCGACGACGCGCGGAAACGGGCGGCAGAGGAGTATGCGATCTACGGGACCTTGCCGTCTTACCGCGCGATGCTCGACCGGGAGGCTTACGCCGGACCGGAGGATGCGGCCGTCATCGGCGACGAAGACACGGTGTCCGAGCGCCTCGACGAACTCGCCGCTGCTGGCGTCGACGAGTTCGCCGCAGTCACCTTCGAGACCTCCCCCGAAGGGCGCGCCCGCACCCGCGCACTGCTGCGGGAGAAAGACTCCTGAGGACTCAAATTCCCTCTGGTGTGACGGCAATCACAAGCGTACGATCGAGCGCACGACGGGTTCGGGAGTGACCCATCCAAAGAGTCGGCAAGAGGTGAAAGCCGACCGCGCGAGACTAATGAGACGCACTCAGATGTCCTCCCGAACCCGCCCTATTTGTCTTGGGGTACAGCAGGTCTAGCAGTCGAAATAGACGACTGCCGCGCGGGTGATGTCGACAGCCTCTGGCACGCCGATCAGCAATTCCTTCTGCAACTGCTGGACGATCTCCGCGGACGTCTTGCCGGCTTGGGTGGCGCTACACACCGTGCCGGCCGCGGAAAGCAACTGCTGCGGCGTGAGAAAGGTGTACTGGGGCACCATGGCCTGCAGGTAGCCGTTCGTGTCCGCGTCGGCGGACGCGGGTGCGGCAAACGCAAGGCCCGCAGCGGCGACCGCAATGACGATGCGGAGCACATGGCGCATGGTCCACCTCCTTCATTGATCATGTTATTAGCGCGTGCGCAAAAGGCCCTCGGTTTTACCGAGGGCCCTTGCGCTTCGAAACGGCTCGAGAAGGTTAGAAAGCCGCCTCGTCGAGTTCCATGACCTCGTTGTCGAGATGCTCGATGATGCTGCGGGTGCTGGTGAGTTGAGGCAGGAAGTTCTTGGCGAAGAACGATGCCACCGCGATCTTGCCTTCGTAGAAGGCGCGGTCCTCACCGGCGCCTGCGTCGAGGGCCTCGATGGCCACCGCCGCGTGGCGTTGCAACAGCCAGCCGATGACCAGGTCACCGACGCTCATCAAGAAGCGCACCGAGCCCAAACCGACCTTGTAGAGCTCGGCCGGATTCTCTTGGGCGGCCATCAGATAGCCGGTCAGTGACGCCGCCATCGCCTGCACGTCTTCCAGCGCGGTGGCCAGCAGCGCCCGCTCGGCCTTGAGACGGCCGTTGCCCGACTCGTCCTTCACGAATTGCTCGATCTGGCCGGCCACATAGGCCAGGGCTTGACCCTTGTCGCGCACGATCTTTCGGAAGAAGAAGTCCTGGGCCTGAATGGCGGTCGTGCCTTCGTAGAGCGAGTCGATCTTGGCGTCACGGATGTACTGCTCGATCGGGTAGTCCTGCAAGAAGCCCGACCCGCCGAAGGTCTGCAGGCTCTCGGTGAGCTTGGCGTAGGCCTGTTCGGAACCCACACCCTTGACAAGCGGCAGCATCAGGTCGTTCACCTTGACCGCCAGATCAACATCCACATCGTGCAGCGCCTTGGCCACGGCGGCGTCCTGGAACGTCGCAGTGAACAGGTACAGCGCGCGCAGTCCCTCGGCGTAGGCCTTCTGTGTCATCAGTGAGCGGCGTACATCGGGATGATGGGTGATGGTCACCCGCGGAGCGGTCTTATCGGTCATCTGGGTCATGTCGGCGCCCTGGACGCGGTCCTTGGCGTAGGCCAGCGCGTTGAGGTACCCGGTCGACAGTGTGGCGATCGCCTTGGTGCCCACCATCATTCGGGCTTGCTCGATGACATCGAACATCTGCGCGATGCCGTCGTGGACCTCGCCGACCAGCCAGCCCTTGGCCGGCACGCCGTGCTGGCCAAGCGACAGCTCACACGTCGCCGAAACCTTCAGACCCATCTTGTGCTCGACGTTGGTGACGAACACACCGTTGCGCTCGCCGGGCTCGCCGGTCTCCGGGTCGAACAGGAACTTCGGTACGAAGAACAACGACAGACCCTTGGTGCCCGGACCGGCGCCCTCGGGGCGGGCCAACACCAGGTGCAGGATGTTCTCGCCGATGTCATCGGCGTCGCCGGACGTGATGAAGCGTTTCACACCATCGATGTGCCAGGAGCCGTCCTCCTGCTTGATCGCCTTGGTGCGACCCGCACCCACATCGGAGCCCGCGTCGGGCTCGGTGAGGACCATGGTCGCGGTCCAGCCGCGCTCGGCGGCCAGCACCGCCCACTTCTTCTGCTCCTCGGTGCCGAGGTTGTACATGATCTGGGCCATGCCGGCCCCCATCGCGTACATGTACGCGGCGGGGTTGGCGCCGAGAACGTGCTCGATCAGCGCCCACTGCAGCGCGCGGGGCATCGGCATGCCGCCGAGTTCCTCGTCGAGGCCGATCTTGTCCCAGCCGCCGTCGAGCAGTGCGCGCATCGACTTCTTGAAGGAGTCGGGCAGCGTCACCGTGTGGGTCTTGGGGTCGAACATAGGCGGGTTGCGGTCGGAGTCGGCGAACGAGTCGGCGATCGGACCCTCGGCCAGCCGGGCGATCTCACCCAGCATTTCGGTAGCTGTATCGGTGTCCAACTCCGTGTACGCGCCCTCACCGAAGGTCTTGTCCACGCCGAACACCTCGAACAGGTTGAATACCTGGTCACGGACGTTGCTCTTGTAGTGGCTCACGTTGTCCTCCTCATCGAGACGGCCACTTTGTGGTTGGGTACTCGGGTTAAGTTACCCACCAGTAACTGGCCGGAACTATACCGCTCAGTAACTTGAACGCATAGCACCCCAGAGCAATTTCCACTGCCTAAGCAACCTGATGGTTGGTCGGGGCGCCAAACGCCCAGTTGACATGTGTCTAACCGGGTTTTGGAGTCGCTGTGAGCTTCATCACGGCCGCCTGGATAAGGTGTGCGGATGCTTCGTATAGCGGTGTGGGGAACAGGGAATATGGGGGCCACGGCAATACGGTCTGCGGTCGCTTTTCCGGGGTTACAGCTGTCGGGTGTCATCACCTCGTCGCCGGATAAGGACGGTAGGGACGCGGCGGCGTTCGGCGCGCTGGACACGCCGACGGGCGTGGCCGCGACGACCGACGTCGACGCCGCACTGCGGGACTGCGATGCGGTGGCCTACATGGCGTCGGGCGACACCCGCCCCGATGAGGCCGTCGCCGACATCGAGCGATGCCTGCGGGCAGGCGCCCATGTGGTGACGCCGTCGCTGTACTCGCTCTACGACCCGCGCTCGGCCCCGAAGGAGTGGGTTGAGCGGCTGACGCAGGCCGCCGAGGAGGGCGGAAGTACGCTGCTGGTGAGCGGCGTGGATCCGGGCTGGGGTAACGACGCGCTTGCGGTGATTGCCGCCGGCCTGTGCACGCGCATCCGCGCCATCCACTGCCAGGAGATCTTCGACTACTCCACGTACGACCAGCCGCACGCCGTGAAGGTGCTCTGTGGTTTCGGCGGCCCTATGAACGAAGTGCCGATGATGCTGCTGCCGTCAATCCCAACGATGGTGTGGGGCGGCAACATTCGGCTCATCGGCCGCGGATTGGGGCTGGAGATCGACGAGGTCACTGAAGAGGTCGAGCGGCTGCCGCTGAGCGAATCGGTCGACACCGTCATGGGGCCGTTCGAGAAGGGCACCCAGGGCGCGTTCTGGCTCAAGGTCCGGAAAGTCGGGTGGGCGGGAACGGATCGTCATCGAGCACATCACCCGCATCCATCCGTCGTGCGCACCGGACTGGCCACAGCCCGATCAGGGGGCGGGCGATCACCGGGTGATCGTGCACGGCGATCCAGAGCTGACCATCGTCAGCCGCGCCGACGTTCCGGGCGGCACGCGCGCGGACGGCGGCAACACCACGGCCGCCAACCGCCTGCTCGGCGCTCTCGAATGGCTTTCCACCCAGAAGCCGGGAATTTATGACGGCCTCGACGTGCCGCTGCAGACGGGCCGTTCGCCCGAATTGGAAGCGACGCGCTGGGCCGACTAGCTGTACTGACCACAGAGGTTAGGGACGGCGTGGCGTGGTGACATAACGAAAACCTCCGAGTGAAGTGCGAGCTGTCGAGGAACGCACCAACTCATCTCGGAGGTCTTCGTGTCCCACCGTAATGCCCCTTTGTCAGAAACCGGGCGTCTGCGCCTGGCTCGTTGCGTCGTGGAGGAGGGTTGGTCGCTGCGGCGGGCTGCCGAACGGTTTCAGGTCGCGGTGAGCACCGCTGCTCGCTGGGCCGGCCGCTACCGCGAGTGTGGCGCTGCTGGTATGTGTGATCGCAGCTCGCGGCCTCATCGCAGCCCTAGCAAGACGCCCACACGAACCGAGCGGCGCATCATTAAAGTGCGGGTCATCCGCCGCTGGGGGCCAGCGCGGATCGCCTACCTACTGGGTCTGAATGTCTCCACGGTGCACCGGGTGCTGACCCGTTACGGCATGGCCAAACTGCGGTGGCTCGATCGTGCGACCGGCCGCGTCATCCGCCGGATGGAATCAGCGGCGTGCGGCGACCTGGTCCACGTTGACGTCAAGAAGCTGGGCAAGATCCCCGCCGGGGGCGGCTGGCGAAAGCTAGGCCGGGTATCAGGAATGCGCAATTCCCGAGCCGATAAGAGCAGCGGTAGCCGCGCCAAGAACGGCGACGCCGCCCGCGGGTATCACTACCTGCACACCGCCATCGACGCGCACTCGCGGCTGGTCTACTCCGAGCTGTTGGCTGATGAGCGCAAAGAGACCGCAGCAGCGTTTTGGCTACGCGCGAACACCTGGTTCAACGACTGTGGCTTCGCGGTGCGAAATATATTGACCGACAACGGATCCTGCTATCGCTCGCACAAATTCCGCGACGCTCTCGGTGATATCACGCATCGGCGTACCCGTCCGTATCGACCGCAGACCAACGGCAAGGTCGAGAGATTCCACCGCACCCTGGCCGACGAATGGGCCTACGCCCAGCTCTACCGCAGCGACGCCGACCGCTGCGCAGAGTTCCCGCGATGGCTACACACCTACAATCACCACCGCGGCCACACAGCACTCAAGGGTCAACCACCCGCCAGCCGTGTACCTAACCTCTCAGGTCAGTACAACTAGCTACTTCGACCTGAAAAACCGTTAGTGGCCGTAATGGCGGCGGGTGGGGATGGTGGTTGGAGCGGCTCGGTGCTCTCGGTTTTCGGTTTCATGCTGCGAGGCTGCCGATCTTGACGAGGTTGTGAGCGAAGACGCCGTGTCCGCACCAGGTTCGGGCTCCGTTGATACCGGTGAGTTCGGTGCGGTTCCAGCCGTAGCTTCGTTTGATGTGGTTGATTCGTCCTTCGGATCCGGTCCGCCATTTGACCTTCTCGCGGAAGGCTCGCCGGTGTTCGAACTCGCGGCGCGCGGTGGTCGGTTTACTCGTGCGCGGTATCGCCACCCTGCGTACGCCGAGTTCGTGGAGGTCGCGTTCCACCGATGCCTGGCCGTAGCCGCGGTCGGCGGTGACTGCGCGGGGCGTGTGTCCGGTGCGGGTGGTGATCCGTGCGATCGCCGGGGCCAGCTGCGGGGCGTCGGGCGGATTCCCGACCTCGACGTTGTGGTCGAGGATGACCCCGTCAGCGTTGTCGACGATCTGGGCTTTGTAGCCGAATTCAACGGGCTTGCCCAGGCGTCCTTTTCGGATCGGGCGGGCATCGACATCGTGGAGGCTAACCACCCGGCTCGCCGACTCGGGCATCACCCCGGCCAGCCGGCTACGGGTTTGGGCCACAACACGTTCGGCGCGTCCCACGATGGTGTCCAAGTTGTTGATCGCACGGTGCAGCCGGCCTTTACGGTGCCCGCTGGCACCGCGTAGCGCGCGTCGGGCGTTGCGGATCACTGCGGAGGCTTCGCGCATGGCCGCTTCGGTGATCGCGGCCAGTTCACCGGTGATCCGGCGCACCGCGGCCTGGGCCGCATCGCGTTGCTGCTCACCGCGCAGCCGCAGCTTCGCGGCAATGGACCGGGCCCGCCGCCCCGCCGAGCGCCGCCGGTCCCGTGACGCAGTGCGGGCCGCGCCTCCGGCGGCTTTGATCCTCGCCACGCTGCGGGCCATCGAACCGATCGCCTTGGCCAGCAGACCTGAATCGGTCGGATAGGCCACGGCAGCCGGAATGACGGTGGTGTCGGCGCGGACCCTGTCGGTGCGCAGCAGCTTAGCCGCGGCCGCCTTGGCCAGCAGCGCCTCGTTGAGCCCGGTGACCACGTCGTCGCCGCAGCGGGTGGTGATCTTCATCAACGTGGTCGGGTGCGGCACCCGGGTACCGAACGGAATCCGGCAAAACCGCTGCCAGGAAATCGAATCGGACACCTCCCGACACAACGACTCGTAGCCCAGCCGGTACCGGAACTTCAGAAACATCAACCGCAGATACGTCTCCATCGGGATCGACGGCCGACCGATCCGGGCATCGAAATGCCCAGCGAACGGTGCGAAAAACACCGGATCATCCAGCAGCGCATCCACCCGGCCCAACTCGACAGGCAACACCAACAACTCGGGCGGCAGGATCGAATCCCACAACGTCGGCTGCTCGTTTACAGTTCTGAACACGATGGCCTCAATCCCTTCTCGCCAAGGGGTTGAGGCCATCTTCTCGCCCAAACACGCCCAGCTCAGGGACCGCCACACGCCGACTTTTTCAGGTCGAAGTAGCTAGCGCGACCGCACGCTTGTTGTACGTAACGTCGAGTAGTCACGCAGACAACCGTGCGCTCGCATCTGATCGGCACCACCGAGCTGGCCGTATAGCCGGTTGCGGAGTTCGACCGCCATCAGTGAATCCGTGCCCAGGTCCAAGAACCGGCTGGTAGCGGCGCGCGGTGACGCGAGCCGCAGGACCTGCTGCATTTCGCGCTGCAGGAATTCGGTGAGAAACTGCCCCGTTGCGCCTCGGGAATCTCGTGCAGTTGCCCGAGCAATTCGCTGTCGCCGGTCGCCTCTGCCATCGCACCCGGCAATACGTTGTCGAAAATCGTTGGGCGAGAACCTCCCAGCGCCTTCGCCGCACGCTGCCAATTGGCTTGGATGACGGTCGCCTTCCCCGTTCCGTGGGCGACGATCTCGGCGTGTGCGGCCATCGCGGCCGTGGGGCCCAGCAGAACCAGGCCCTGCGCAGCGAGATTGGCGCGCGCGCCCTGAGAACTGGCCATGCCACCCTTTGCGCCACTAGCCCGTCGAGTAGCGCATTGGCCGTGGCGTGTTGGCCTGGTCAAATGAACCGAGCACGCTGGACACCGAAGACGACACGATGAAGAAGTCGAGGTCGTCGTCATTCAACAGGTCCAAGTGCCAGGCACCGAACGCCTTGGGCGCCAACGTCGTCCGGAAACGCTCGACACTCTGCTACCCCGGCCAGCGGCGGTAACTCCGCGCGTATCCTCGCCAGCAGCTCTGCCACCTGGGACTCGTCGCCGACATCGGCGGCGAAGGTGTGTATCCGGCACTGATAGCGCTCGGTGATGTTGGCCATCGCCCGTTATGCGTCCGCTTCGGGGGCGCGCCTACTGGTCAGCACGATGTCACCGGCCTTGAGTTGGGCCAGATGGGACGCTCGGCAGCCATCTGCTCCGGACTCCAGATGTTGCGCTTGGCGATCTCGGCGAACCGGCCGTTGCGGGCGGTGGCCCGCACCGTCGCGGCGACGAAGCCGTGATTGGTCAAGCTGTTGAGCACTACGTCGACACCCGCACCCCCGGTGTCGGCGAGGATCTGATCGGCGAAATCCCTACTGCGCGAGTCGTAGACGTACTCCACACCCATCCTGCTCAGCGTCGCGCCCAACCTGGGTGGCCGCCGCGGCGCCAGTGGCGACGATGAGCCCCATCGCCGCGAGATAGTCGACGGACGGTAGCGCGATGCCGAGGCCCGCGACACCCGCCGACAGTGATCGGCCGTTGAGCAGTTCACGCGCGCGTCGCGAGCGGTTCGAATCTGCGTGAAGTTAAGCCCACGCTTACCCACCACGCCCGTGGCCACCACATCAGAGTTGACCAACAGCACCGCGCCGACCACGATCCGCACTCTTGGCAGGGTGAAATGGGCAGATCCCCTGGCTGGCCGCAGGATGAACAGCACGATCACGCCTACCGTCGTGCCCATCGCCAAACCGCCGGCGAGGAAAGCGAGTAGCTGCAGCGCGGGCCGAGGGCGGTTGATCATGAGGATCGTCACACTGATCCGGAACGGCTCCAAGCTGACCAAAACGGCCATCACCAGCAGCGTGATCCACGTGTCGAGGGTCACGACGTTACCGCTCGTCCGCACCGTTGGTGCGAGCGGATACAACGCATGGAACTGCGGCGACGGCGTCGCCAACGCGTACGTGTGAAGATGGAGTCGATGAGTCCTACCGACCTGAGTCCCCCCACGTTGCGCGAAGCGTTCGGGCATTTCCCTACAGGCGTCATCGCCATCGCCGCCGAGGTGGACGGCGCGCGGGTAGGGCTGGCCGCCAGCACCTTTGTGCCCGTCTCGTTGGACCCACCCCTGGTCTCGTTCTGCGTTCAGAACACGTCGACCACGTGGCCGAAACTGAAGGATCTGCCTTACCTGGGGATCAGCGTGCTAGGTGAGGCTCATGACGACGCTGTCCGTACGTTGGCGGCGAAGACCGGTGACCGGTTCGCGGGACTGGAGACGATTTCGAAGCAATCCGGCGCGGTGTTCATCGAAGGCACCAGCGTCTGGTTGGAGAGCGCGATCGAACAGGTGGTGCCAGCCGGAGATCACAGCATCGTCATCCTGCGCGTCAAAGAGATCACCGTGCACCCTGGGGTGGCACCGATTGTGTTCCACCGCAGCACATTTCACCGGCTAGGCAGCTAGCCCAGCCGGTGCGTTACAACTTAATCAGGGTCGAGCGCTGAGCTCTTCGCGATAACTCTGGATGCGTTGTTCGATCTCCGCAGCATCGTCGGGGCGGCCCTCTTTGCGGGCCAGCTCAGCGCGCGCGGAGAGCTCGCGGATCGCTGTGCGAATGTCGTTGATGCTGTGTGGTTCTCGCTTTGTCACAGTGCTGCCTTTCGTCGTGGATTGGCCGCTCTATGAAGACTACCCGCGATCGTCAGCGTCTGAACAGCTTGTTCCCTAGCCACACGACCGGGTCGTACTTGCGGTCGACCGCCCGTTCCTTCAGCGGGATCAACGCGTTGTCGGTGATCTTGATGTGCTCGGGACAGACCTCGGTGCAGCACTTGGTGATGTTGCAGAAGCCAAGGCCGTTCTCGTCCTGCGCCTGCACGGAACGCTCGAGCGTGTCTAGCGGATGCATATCGAGTTCGGCCTGGCGCATCAGATAACGCGGCCCGGCGAACGCCTTCTTGTTCTCCTCGTGATCACGCACCACATGGCAAGTGTTCTGGCACAGGAAGCACTCGATGCACTTGCGGAACTCCTGTGACCGGTTCACGTCTTCCTGCGACATCCGGTACTCGCCGGGCTGCAGGTCCTTGGGAGGCGTGAAAGACGGGATCTCCCTGGCCTTCTCATAGTTAAACGACACGTCGGTGACCAGGTCACGGATCACCGGGAAGGCCCGAAGCGGCGTGACCGTGATGGTCTCACTCTCGTCGAACGTCGACATTCGTGTCATGCACAGCAGCCGCGGGCGGCCGTTGATCTCCGCCGAACACGATCCGCACTTGCCCGCCTTGCAGTTCCACCGCACGGCCAGGTCGCCCGCCTGTGTCTGTTGCAGCCGGTGGATGATGTCGAGCACCACCTCGCCCTCATTCACCTCGACGCTGAAGTCCTGCAGGTTGCCGCCATCGTTGTCGCCACGCCACACCCGCAGCTTCGCTTGGTAGCCCATCAGCTTCTCCTTGCCGGGTGATTGGCGAGTTCCTCGGAAGTGAAGTACTTCTCCAGTTCTTCGATGTCGAGGAGAGCCAACAGGTCGTCGCGCATCGGAATCTGGTCCTCGCGGGTCACGCTGACATCAGGAACGACGGCGTCGCCACCTGCGGCGCGGCACACCAGCAGGGTCTTGCGCCAGTCCGCGTCCATCGCCGGGTAGTCGTCGCGGGTGTGCCCGCCCCGGCTTTCAGTGCGCTCCAGCGCGGCCTTGGCCACGCACTCGCTGACCAGCAGCATGTTGCGCAGGTCGATGGCCAGATGCCAGCCGGGGTTGAACTGCCGGTGACCCTCCACCTGCATGTTCTTGAACCGCTGACGCAGCTCGTCGAGCTTGCTCATCGCCTCGGTGATCTCGTCGGCCTTGCGGATGATCCCGACGAGCTCGTTCATCGTGTCCTGCAGGTCGATCTGCAGCGTGTACGGGTTCTCGGCCTTGTTGCCGTTGGACGGGCCCTCGAACGGCGCCAGCGCCAGCTTGGCGGCTTCGGCGACGGCGTCGTCGGACACCTTGGGCCGGTCGGCCAGGGCCCGCACGTAGTCGGCGGCGCCCAGCCCGGCGCGGCGGCCGAACACCAACAGGTCGGACAGGGAGTTTCCGCCGAGCCGGTTGGAGCCGTGCATGCCGCCTGAGCACTCGCCCGCGGCGAAGAGGCCCGCGGTGGTGGCCGCCCCGGTGTCAGGGTCGACCTCGATGCCACCCATGACGTAGTGACAGGTCGGTCCGACCTCCATGGCCTCCTTGGTGATGTCGACCTCGGCGAGCTCCATGAACTGGTGGTACATGGACGGCAGCCTGCGCTTGATCTCCTCGGCGGGCAGGCGCGATGCGATGTCCAGGTAGACGCCGCCGTGCGGTGAGTTACGGCCAGCCTTGACTTCGGAGTTGATGGCGCGGGCAACCTCGTCGCGGGGAAGCAGATCCGGGGTGCGGCGCGCGGAGTCGTTGTCCTTGAGCCACTGGTCCGCCTCGTCGATGGTCTCGGCGTACTGGCCTTTGAACACCGGTGGGATGTAGTCGAACATGAACCGGGTGCCTTCGGAGTTCTTGAGCACTCCGCCGTCGCCGCGCACGCCCTCGGTGACGAGGATGCCCTTCACGCTGGGCGGCCAGACCATGCCGGTGGGGTGGAACTGGATGAATTCCATGTTGATCAGCGTCGCGCCGGCCCGCAGAGCCAACGCGTGGCCGTCACCGGTGTACTCCCACGAGTTCGACGTCACCTTGTAGGACTTGCCGATGCCGCCGGTCGCCAGCACCACCGCGGGCGCCTCGAACAGGATGAACCGGCCGCTTTCGCGCCAATACCCGAACGCGCCCGCCACGCGTTTTCCGCCGACGGTCTCGTCTAAAAGCAGGTCCGTGACGGTGCACTCGGCGAACACCTTGATGCGGGCTTCGTAGTCGCCCAGCTCGGCCTTGTCCTCCTGCTGCAGCGACACGATCTTCTGCTGCATAGTGCGGATGATCTCCAGGCCGGTGCGGTCACCGACGTGGGCCAGCCGCGGGTAGGTGTGGCCGCCGAAGTTACGCTGGCTGATGCGCCCGTCCTTGGTGCGGTCGAACAGCGCGCCGTAGGTCTCCAGCTCCCATACCCGGTCCGGCGCCTCCTTGGCGTGCAGCTCGGCCATGCGCCAGTTGTTGAGGAACTTTCCGCCACGCATGGTGTCGCCGAAATGGACTTCCCAGTTGTCCTTGGGGTTCGTGTTGCCCATCGACGCGGCGCAGCCACCCTCGGCCATGACGGTATGGGCCTTGCCGAACAACGACTTACAGACCACCGCAACCTTCAAGCCACGTTCGCGTGCCTCGATGACCGCACGCAAACCCGCGCCGCCGGCACCGATCACGACCACATCGTATTGGTGCCGCTCGACCTGCGATGAGCCGCTTGAGCGAAGAGCCTCAGGCTCAGCCATATACCCTCACTTGCCTATCTGCAGAACCGTCTGAATTGTCTTGTCAGCCAACGAATCGGAGATCGCTGATCGTGCCGCTGGCCACCAGCATGATGTAGAAGTCGGTCAACATCAGCGTTCCCAACGTGACCCATGCGTACAGCTTGTGCCGAGTGTTGAGCTTGCTGATCTGGGTCCACATCCAGTACCGCACCGGATGTTTCGAGAAATGCTTGAGACGACCGCCGACGATGTGGCGGCAGGAGTGGCACGACAACGTGTACACCCAGAGCATCACGACGTTGACGACGAGAATGACGTTGCCCAAACCGAATCCGAAGCCGGACGGCGAGTGGAACGCCACGATCGCGTCGTAAGTGTTGATCACCGAGATGATTCCGGCGATGTAGAAGAAGTACCGATGCGTGTTCTGGATGATCAGCGGGAGACGCGTCTCACCGGTGTATGTCGCGTGGGGTTCGGCGACGGCGCATGCGGTGGGGGACTGCCACACCGATCGGTAGTAGGCACCGCGGTAGTAGTAACAGGTCAGCCGGAACAACAGCAGGAACGGCAGCGATGCAGCGGCGAACGGAAGCCACCACACGTCGGGGATGATCTGCGGCCAGAAATGGCTGGCCTCAGGGATGCATCCCTTGCTGATGCACGGCGAGTAGAACGGCGTCAGGTAGTTGTATTCGGCTACGTAGTAGTTGTTCTGCAGGAACGCCCGCACCGTCGCGTAAATCACGAACGCGGCGAAGCCAAGGTCGACGATCAGCGGTGACTGCCACCAGCGGTCGGTTCGCAGGGTGCGTTGGGGAATCTGGGCTCGGCTCGGCGAGAAGACGCCGGTCGCTTTGCGGTCGGCGGTTGGTGCGCTCACTGTTCCCTTTCGGTCGTCGGGTGTCCCGAACGTCAGCTGCGACGCTAGCCGGTGACTCCCCTGTCGCCCTCGTCGCCCCAGAAGTCGTCGGCGTACGGGGTGTCGGGGATCGGGATCTTCTCGCCGGAGTGATGGTGTTGAGTCAGTCCCCTGGCGAGCTCCAGCTCTTCGGCGTCAATGTCGAGGCGATCGATGTCGTTGAGGATGCGTTCGGCGTCATTGACGATGCGTCGGGTGGCGGGGGTGTTCCCGTACTTGGACGCGATCGATGTCACGCACCGCCGTAGGCTTCCGATTAGCTCGTGGAGCTCGATGAGTTCAGTGGTGGCGGACAATTGACCTCCTTGGGCTGAAGGGTGTCAGGGATCACAGTACGACACCCGATGCTAGCCACATTAGACAGTTCAGAGTGAGACAGATCACGTCAGAAGCGGAGGTAGGGCTATGTCGGATGTCGTCCTGAGAGAACGCGCTGATGCGTTCCTGGCGTTGCACCAGCCCGGCAACCCGGTGGTGTTGCCGACGGTTTGGGACGCATGGTCGGCACGACTGGCGGTCGATGCGGGATTTGCCGGGCTGACCGTTGGCAGTCATCCGGTCGCGGACTCGGTGGGCAAGGCGGACCAGGAGGGCATGACGTTCGACGATGTGGTCGCTCGCGTCACGCAGATCACCGCGGCCGTCGACGTGCCGGTGTCGGTGGACATCGAGTCGGGTTACGGCGAGCCAGCCGTCCGTCTCATCGAGGGTCTGCTCGAGGCCGGTGCCGTCGGGCTCAACATCGAGGACACGGTGCACAGCGAGGGCGGGCGCCTGCGGTCGTCCAGCGAGCACGCAGAGCTCGTCGGTGCGCTGCGGGCAGCCGCGGACGCGGCAGGTGTGCATGTCGTCGTCAACGCCCGCACGGATCTGTTCCTGCGGCAGGACGGCGACGAGTCCGACCGCGTCGATCGCGCCATTGCGCGAATGAAGGAAGCGGCCGCCGCGGGTGCCGATTCGCTCTATCCAGTGGTTATCAACGATCCGGATACGTTGCGAAGCTTGACGTCCGAATTGCCGTTGCCGGTCAACGCGATCGCGCTGCCCGACGAGTCGGACCTCGCGTCCTTTGGCCCATTGGGCGTGGGGCGCATCAGCTTCGGCCCGTTCCTCCAACGCGCATTAGCCAAGCGCGGCAAGGAAATTCTGGCGAACTGGGTCGCCTAGCATTCGTGCAGTGACAGATGACGACGAGCGGGAACCGCGGTGGCATGAACATCAACCAGTCGTCTACGCCGCTGGTGCGGCCGCGGTGGTGCTGCTCGCAATGTTTGTGTACGCCGTGATTCACACGTCGCGGGATACGTCGACGACACCGAACACGATGGCGCCGGCGACTTCGCCGGCGACGTCGGTTTTCACCACGCGCGACACGTCCACGACGAGCTACGCGGTGCCCAGCGTGCAGACCAGTGAGGACGAGCCGGCTCCGTCCGGCGTGCCGTCACCGGGCGACACAGCGGACACCACCTCGGAGACAACGTCCACCACGACCACCGACCCCTACGCCACTACGACGCCGCCATTGGCGGGGCATATCTAAGGATTTCGGCGTGCTCTGTGACGCCTAGCGAGGCAGAGCACGCCGAGCTCGCCTACTTGCTTTCGATCGAGATGCGCTGCGCTTGGCTACCGGCGTAGGCGCCGGCCACCCGGACGCTCAGCACACCCTTGTCGTACGAAGCGGAGATCGCGTCGCCGGTCACATGCGCAGGAAGCTTGAACGATCGGCGGAACGACCCATAGCGCACCTCGCGGACCAAACGGGCGTCCTTCGCAGGGTTTTCGGCGTCCTGCTGGTCGCGGCGTTCGCCGTGGATGACGAGATGACCGCGATCGAGCTCGACAGTGACGTCATTCTCGACGTCGACGCCCGCGAGCTCCAGGCGCACGACCGCGTCGTCGCCGTCCTTGACGACGTCAGCGGCGGGAGTGAAGGCACCGGCGAACCAGTCGTCGGCCGTTGCCGGGCTGAAGAAGTCACGTACCCAGCGGTCGATGTCCCACGCAGGACGTGTCCGCAAAGCCACATTGCTCATGGTTTGTCTCCTTGTTGTCGTGGCCGGCACCGTGCCGACCAGCTACCCAGAACAACTTGAGTCGGACCCGCTCAAGTTCCAGCTGCCCGTTCGCCGTCGGCGAACCGGCTCACACCGTGGGCGCGATCACCGTGAGCACACCGTGATGGGTGCTTCACACGAGGCGACATTGCGGCAATATCGGGTACCTAGCCTCTGCGGCATGCGGTCAACAAAGAGCGTCGTGGTGGTCGGTCACGGCATGGTCGGGCACAGATTCGTCGAGGCGCTGCGCTCCCGCGACGCCGACGGCGCCTGGCGGGTGACCGTGCTCGCCGAGGAGACGGACGCCGCGTACGACCGGGTCGGTCTCACCGGCTACACCGACCACTGGGACCGCGGGCAGCTCGCGCTGCCCGGCAATGACTACCGCGGCGACGACTTGGTGAACCTGCGGTTGGGAAAGCGGGTCATCGCGATAGACCGGGCGGGTCAGGCGGTCTTGCTGGCCGACGGTGAACGGGTGGGCTATGACGCGCTTGTGCTCGCTACGGGCTCGTACGCGTTCGTCCCGCCGGTGCCGGGACACGATCTGCCGTCCTGCCACGTCTACCGTACGCTCGACGATCTCGACGCGATCCGCTGCGACGCCAAGCACGCACTCGACCGCGGCGACGCACCCGTCGGCGTGGTCATCGGTGGCGGCCTGCTCGGCCTCGAAGCCGCCAACGCACTGCGCGCGTTCGGGCTCGTTGCGCACATCGTCGAGCGGGCGCCACGACTGATGAACCAACAGGTCGACGAGGCAGGCGGCGCACTGCTGAGCCGAATGATCACCGACCTCGGGATCGCCGTGCACGTCGATGTGGGCACAGACGCGATCGAGTCGGTGCCCGACAGCGACGGCGGCTCGTCGGTGCGGATGTGCCTTTCGGACGGCGACATCATCGACGCCGGCCTGGTGGTCTTCGCAGCAGGCGTGCGGCCGCGCGACGAGCTGGCCCGCGAAGCCGGGCTCGCGATTGCCGAACGCGGCGGTGTGCTCACCGACCTCGCCTGCGCCACAGAGGATCCCAGGATCTTCGCGATCGGCGAGGTAGCGGCGATCGAAGGACGTTGCTATGCCTTGGTAGGCCCGGGTTACACCAGCGCGGAGGTCGTGGCGGATCGCATACTCGGCGGCGCGGCCGAGTTCCCTGAGGCCGACTTGTCCACCAAACTCAAGCTGCTCGGTGTCGACGTGGCCAGCTTTGGCGATGCGATGGGTCGCACCCCGGACTGCCTCGAGGTGGCGGTCAACGACGCGGTCAATCAAACCTACGCCAAGCTGGTGCTATCCGATGACGCCAAGACGTTGCTCGGCGGCATCCTGGTCGGCGACGCCTCCTCGTACGGGGTGCTGCGACCGATAGTCGGCGAACCGCTACCGGGTGACCCGCTGGCACTGATATCGCCTGCCGGATCTGACGGCGGCGCAGCGCAACTCGGCGTCGGCGCGCTGCCGCCCGCGGCGCAGATCTGCTCGTGCAACAACGTCACCAAGGGTGATCTCACGGCAGCCATCGCAGGCGGCTGCTGCGACGTCCCCGAGCTCAAGAAATGCACATTGGCCGGCACCTCGTGCGGCTCGTGTGTGCCGTTGCTCAAGCAGCTGCTGGAAGCCGAGGGCGTCGAGCAGCCCAAGGCGCTGTGCGAACATTTCAGTCAGTCGCGGGCCGAGCTGTACGAGATCATTTCTGCAGGGCCTTCCGAGGCGGTCCGGACCTTCTCCGGGCTGATCGAGCGATTCGGCTCCGGAAAGGGTTGCGATACCTGCAAACCCGTGGTCGCGTCCATTCTGGCGTCGACCAGCTCGGAGCACATCCTCGAAGGTGAGCAGGCCTCGCTGCAGGACTCCAACGACCACTTCCTGGCCAACATCCAGAAGAACGGCAGTTACTCGATCGTGCCGCGTGTTCCCGGCGGCGACATCACCCCCGAACAGCTGATCCTGATCGGCGAGATCGCCAGGGACTTCAACCTTTACACCAAGATCACCGGCGGCCAGCGCATCGACATGTTCGGCGCCCGGGTCGATCAACTGCCGAAGATCTGGCGCCGGCTGGTCGACGGCGGGATGGAATCCGGGCATGCCTACGGCAAGTCCCTGCGCACCGTGAAGAGCTGTGTGGGAAGCGATTGGTGCCGCTACGGGCAACAGGATTCGGTTCAGATGGCCATCGACCTGGAACTGCGCTATCGCGGGTTGCGGGCGCCGCACAAGATCAAGATGGGTGTGTCGGGGTGCGCTCGGGAATGCGCGGAGGCCCGCGGGAAGGACGTCGGCGTCATCGCCACCGAGACCGGCTGGAACCTCTACGTCGGAGGCAACGGCGGTATGACGCCCAAACACGCGCAGCTGCTCGCAGGCGATCTGGACGACGAAACGCTGGTGCGCTACATCGACCGCTTCCTGATGTTCTACATTCGCACCGCCGATCGTCTGCAGCGCACCGCGCCGTGGGTGGAAAGCCTCGACGGCGGGCTGGACCACCTCCGTGATGTCGTCTGCAACGATTCGCTGGGGCTGGCAACGGAATTCGAGGAGGCGATGGCGCGCCACGTCGACGGCTACGCGTGCGAATGGAAGGGTGTGCTGGAGGATCCTGACAAGCTGTCACGGTTCGTGTCGTTCGTCAACGCGCCCGATCAGGCCGATCCCACTGTCGAGTTCACTCAACGGTCGGGCCGCAAGGTCCCCATCGGCATGCCGAGGTTTGGAGGTAACCAAAGATGACTCTGCTCAACGATATCCAGGTCTGGACGGCCGCGTGTGCATACGAGTTCCTGATTCCGTGCCGCGGTGTCGGGGTGCTATTGTCCGACGGCTCACAAGCTGCGCTGTTCCGGCTTGACGACGGCTCGTTGTACGCGGTCGGCAACATCGACCCGTTTTCAGGTGCCGCGGTGATGTCCCGCGGCATTGTCGGCGATCGCGGCGGCAGGCCGACCGTCCAGTCGCCGATCAAGAAGCAGGCCTTCGCCCTCGATGACGGCGTGTGCCTTGACGACCCCGAAGTCGCGCTGCCGGTCTACGCGACGCGCATCGTGGAAGGCCACGTCGAAGTCGGCGCCTAGCTGACCACCCCTGCTCGCGCAGAAAACTCGAGGCGGGCGCGGCGGAAGCGGCTCGCGATCAAGCGCACCAGCCCGGGATGAGCGGCCAGCGGTTCGGTGATCAGATCTGCGCCGCTGGCGCGCAGCCGATCGGCAAACAGACCGTCCGACAACAGGTACGACGCCACCGCGACTCGCCGTGTGCCTTGCCGGCGAAGGGCCGTGACCGTGTCGGCCACCGCTGGTTCGCCCGTAGCGGCGAAGGCCAGCTCGACACGTGATCCGGTGACCGCCGACAACATCTCCGCCATCATGTGAAGGTCGCGCTGCGCCGCAGGTTCGGACGTGCCCGCCGCGGCAAGAATCACCGAATCATCGTGCCGCCAGCCGAATTCGATGAGCTGGTGAGCCAGCACCCGAGCCAGCTGCGGGCTGGGGCCCAGCGAACTGGTTACCGCGACATCAGGATGTTCGCTGGCCGCGACAAACCTCGGAATGTCGACGGTGACGTGGTATCCGCGGGACAGAAACGCCGGCACCACGACGGCCGGGCCCGCAAGGTCGCCAAGGACTTCGGTGGGCGACGGCCCGAGAACGTCGACGAACGCGACGTGCACCGGCGAGTCGAGCGCGGCCGACACCCGCTGGGCAAGATCGCCGATCATCGTTACGCCACGCGGCTTACGGGTTCCGTGCGCGACGAGCAACAGATTCATAGGGCGTCCGCCAGTTCGTCGTCGACCGCCAACCGGTACCCGCGCTTCACCACGGTCAAGACAATGTTCTTGTCGCCCAGTGCCGTTCGGAGGCGCAACACCGCCGTCTCCACCGCATGCGTATCGGTTCCGCTGCCCGGCAGCGCGCCAAGCAGATCGGTGCGCGACACCACTGTCCCCGGATGGTGGGCCAGCGCACGGATCGTTGCCATCGACGCCGGTGACAGCGACTTCACCACACCGTCGACCATCACACAGGTGCCGCGGATCTCCAGCAGATGTCCTGCGACGCGAACGGTGCGGGCCTGAAGCAGCGGCAGCTCGTCGGTGATGTGACGGGCCAACGCGCCCAATCGCATTCGCTCAGGCGACGACGTCGGCACCCCCAGCCGTACCAGTGGCCGTGCGGTGACCGGACCGACGCACATCGCGTGCACCGAAGTCCGCAACGCGTCCAGCACCCGGTCCTGCAGGCGCATCTCCGCGGCCCGCATCAACACCGACGCGACCGCCGGTGCCGATGTGAAACTGACCGCGTCGAACTTTTCGTCGGCGATAGCAGCCACCAACTGGTCGAAGTCGCCGTTGCGGGGCGCGGGATGCCAGCGGTACACGCGGATCGGCACCACTTCGGCGCCTGCCGCTCGCAGCTCGTCGAGGAATTCGGGGTACGGATCCCAGTCGTCGGTGGCTCCGTGCAACTGCACCGCGATGCGCTGTCCGGCGATGCCGCCGTCGCGCAGATAGTGCAGCAGTTCGCGCGACGATTCGGATTCCGGTGACCACTCCTCGGGCAGGCCCGCCGCGCGGAGCGCGCCGGTGGCCTTCGGGCCTCGGGAAACGATGCGCGCCTTGCCGAGTGCGGTGATCAGGTCGTTGGTCAGCCCCCAGCCGTCGGCGGCCGCCACCCAGCCGCGGAAGCCGATACCCGTAGTGGCGATCACGATGTCGGGCGGCACGTCGATCAACGCCTTGGTGTGCGCACGCAACTCGTCGTCGTCGGGCAGCGGCACCATCGCGATGGCCGCGGCGCTGGTCACGGTCGCACCGCGGCGTTGCAGCAGCGCGCTCAGTTCCTCGGCGCGGCGGGCGGACGTCACCGCCACCCGAAAGCCGGTGAGCGGTGCCCAGTCAGGCTCACTCATGTCCCATGTGTATTCAGCCCATGTTTCCAGGCGATTACCCGGCCATTGCCGAGGCGTGTCGCTGTGCCGTGGCGGTGCTCACGTCGGCGGACGGGCGGCGCACGTACATCACCCACGTCACCACCGACGCCAGCACGTAGAACACCAGGAAGATCCAGAAGGCCGACGTCGCCGACCCGCTGCTCAGATACGACTGGCGCAGTGCCAGGTTGATGCCAACCCCGCCGAGCGCCCCGACGGCGCCCGCGAAACCGATCAGCGCGCCGGACATCGCCCGCGACCACATCACCCGTTCGGCCTCGGTCACCTCGAGTGAGCGGCTGCGGGCCTCGAAGATTGACGGGATCATCTTGTAGACGGAGCCGTTGCCGATGCCCGACAGCAGGAACAACGCGATGAAGCCGACGACGTAACCGGTCATCATCATCGCCGTCGCGGGCCCGGTCGTGCGGTCGTCGGTGGTGCTGATCCCGACGAGCACACCCGCGGCGAGGATCATGCCGGCGAACACCGCCAAAGTGACTCTGCCGCCGCCGATTCGGTCGGCCAGCTTGCCGCCGTACACCCGTGACACCGAGCCGAGCAGCGGACCGATGAACGCGATCTGCGCGGCGTGCAATGAGGCCTGCGCCGCATTCTGCCCGCCCGCTGCGAAGTTGATCTGCAGCACCTGTCCGAATGCGAACGCGAACCCGATGAACGAGCCGAAGGTGCCGATGTAGAGCAGTGAGATCACCCAGGTGTCGCGCTGACGCAGGATCGCGCCCATCGCGGTGAGGTCGATCTTGTGCTGCTCGAGGTTGTCCATGAACAGCGCCGCGCCGACACCGGCGACCGCCAGCGCCACGAGGTAGACAGCGCACACCAAGTAGGGCACCCGGTTGCCCGCGGTGGCGATGACGAGCAGCCCGACCAACTGGACCATCGGCACACCGATGTTGCCGCCGCCCGCGTTGACGCCCAGCGCCCAGCCCTTGAGTCGCTGCGGATAGAAGGCGTTGATGTTGGTCATCGACGACGCGAAGTTGCCGCCGCCGAACCCAGCCAACGCCGCGCACACCAGATACGGCCACAGTGGCAGGCCGGGGTGCGCCAGCAGCCACATGGTGCCGACGGTCGGAAGCAGCAGCACGAACGCCGAGAACACGGTCCAGTTGCGGCCGCCGAACTTCGCGGTGGCCAGCGTGTACGGGATCCGCAGGCACGCTCCGACCAGCGTTGCGGTGGCGCCGAGCAGGAACTTGTCACCCGCGGAAAAGCCATAGACGGCTTCGGGCATGAACAACACAAGCACCGACCAGATCGACCAGATCGAGAAGCCGATGTGTTCGGCGGCCACCGACCAGATCAGGTTGCGGCGAGCGATGTTCTTGTTACCGGCCTCCCAGGCCGCGACGTCTTCTGGGTCCCAGTCGGTGATTCGATGCGACATGGCGCCCACGCTAGGAACGCTTTATTGCGCGCCAGTGCCCTGCGATAACCCCGCCGTGAACTTCCGCTCACCTGGGTGCAGGGGCATGTGTGAGGTCCGGTCAGTGCGTGCCCGGCAGCCTCAGCATCAGGCGCGCCCCACCCAATGGGCTGGCCTCCAGCGACGCCGTTCCACCGTGCAACTCGGCCTGCTGGGCCACCAACGCCAACCCCAGGCCGGAGCCCGACCGTGACGCCGTCGACCCGCGGGTGAACCGTTCGAAGACCAGAGCGCGTTCCTGCTCGGGCACACCCGTGCCGTTGTCGTCGACGGCGATCTCCACGCCTGCCGCGGAACTGACTGCGCTGAGCTGGATCTCGGTGGCGCCGCCATGCTTGACGGCGTTCTTGATCGCGTTGTCGATCACCAGCCGCAGCCCGGCGGGCAGGCCGAGCATCAGCACGGAGGGCGACGGTGCCAGCGACACGTTCAGATTGGGGTAGATGCGCAGCGCATCGTGCGCGGCGCGGTCCAGCAGCTCGGTGATATCGAGTGGCACGTGGTCGTCAGCGGTCGTCAGCTCGCCCTGCGCCAGTCGCTCGAGCGCGGTGAGCGTCCCCTCGATGCGGCTCTGGGTCCGCATGACGTCGCCGATCAGTTCCTTGCGCTGCTCCGCGGGCAGGTCCAGCGTGGCCAGCACCTCCAAGTTGGTGCGCATGGCGGTCATCGGGGTGCGGAGCTCGTGGGATGCGACGGCCGAGAAGTCGCGTGCCGACTCCAGCGCCGCCTTGGTGCGCTGTTGCTCGGTGCCGATGCGCGCGAGCATGCCCTCGACAGCATCGGCGATCTCCACCGCCTCCCGCACCCCGCGCACCTGCACCTCGTCGGGGTTCGACTGGGCGCTGATGGCGCGGGCCTGCTGGGCGAGCAGGCGGAACGGGTTGATCATGATGAGCCACATCACCCAGCCGACGACGACGGTGCCCACGATGACCAGACCGCAGATGATCAGCACCCGTACATGCAGTTCGTCGATGCGGCGCTGCGTCTCGGCCAGCGGCGCACCCAGTGCGAACGATGCCGGTCCCGCGGAGAAGGTGCGGACCCGGTATTCGACGCCGTCGATGGTGGTGTTGGTGTAGCCGTTCTCGAATTCCGGCAACACGATGCTGCTCGGCACGGAAACGACCGCGCCCGCTATTCGTGCCGTGCGCACCAGACCGCCGTCCGGCGCCGGTTGGTCGGTGTTGGCGTTCTCGGCGCTGGCCAACAGGGTGCTGACGTCGCCGAGGCTGCTCACCGAGTCCAGCCGCCGGTCCAACTGGCTGTACTGGTCATTGGTCACCCCGATCCACACCCAGGTCCCCAGCGTGATGACAAGACCGACCACCGAGAGCGCGGCGACGAGCACGATCGTGCGCAGCGACAACACCCGCATCAGCGGCCGCAGCAGCCGGTACAGGCGTTCTTCCGGCTGCATCATCGCGTCCGCGACACCATACCCACGCCGCGAAGCTACCCCATTTGTCAGTCGACGCGGTGCGCGTGCACGACGTTGAACGGTAGATACACCGTGCCGTCGTCGAGCAGATCGGAGATCTTCTCGAACCGCGAGCTGACCTCCTGCATCCGCTCGAGCATCTCCGGCGGCATCTGGTCGGACATGGCCTTCGAGAAGTCTCTGCCCGCGAACGCGACGTAGTTACCCAGGTAGGTGGTGGGGCCGAGGAAGTCGATGCGCCAGCCGTTGGCTGTCAAAGTGTCGCGGAGGTTGGATTCGGCGACGCTGCCGATCGGGGCGATGAGCCCGTTGACGTTGCCATCGGAGAAGCACCACAGGTGTAGCCGTGCGCCCGGTCGCGTGGACCGATACAGGCCGGCGGCGTAGGCCTGCTGGCCCGGCTCGTCGAGGCAGTGATACAGCGCGCTGTCGACGACGGTGTCGAAGCGCCCGTCGTATCCCGTCAGGTTGGTGGCGTCGGCGACCTCGAACGTCACCGACACTCCGACCTCGCTGGCGCGAGTGCGGGCCTTCTCGATGGCGGTGGCAGAGCCGTCCAGTCCGGTGACCGAGTGGCCGCGCGACGCGAGGTAGATCGAGTTCTCGCCGAGACCGCACCCGATGTCGAGCACTTCACCCGAAATGCCGCCGAGCGCTTCGATTTCCATCAATCGCGGCTGTGCCTGGCCGATGTCCCACGGGATGGCGGTGGGCGCCGGCGCGCCTTCGAATGCGGGCTCACCGCGATACAGCTTGTCGAAGCTTTCTGGGTCAGGGTGGAAGGACGGTGGGCTGCTCACGCGATCCAACGTACGCCGGTCACCAGACGTCGCCGTCGCGCCAATCACAGGTGATTTCGGCGGTGGTGTCCAACTCGATGTGCACCGGCAGAACGAACAACCCGTTGTCGTCATCGGGGGTGCGTTTCAGCCCGGCAGGTGCGAGCACCGATGTCGGTCCGCGCCACGGCAGCCAGCCGCGCGCCGTGTACATATGCCTGCCTGCCTCCGAGGCGCTCAGTGCACCCAGTTGATAAGCGCCGCGCAGGACCTGTTCGACGGCGTCCATGACCACACCGGCGAGCCCCTGCCCGCGCCAGTCCTCGCGGACGGCCACCCCTTCGACGTAGCCGCAGCGCAGCGCGGTTTCCTGGTACAGGAGCCTGCGCTGGACGACAGCGGCGTGCGCGATCAGCGCTCCGTGGTGGGAGACCATCGCGTGCATACCGCCGAGCGCGTGGTCCCAGTCCGCATCACTGAACTCGCCGCGGAAGGCCTCGATGACCATGCGGCGGGCATCTTCGCGGGTCTCGTTGTCTAGATCGGAGGTGTGGACCAGGCGGGCAGTGTGAACCCCGCGCACGCGAGGTGCACCGAAATCCTGGGTGTGCACACTGCCGTTCTACCAGTCGTATGCCATCGGTGTGCCGTTCTGGAGCGGCTGCCTCGGCCGCGACCAGTGCAACCGGACGGTCTGCCCGGGCCGGATCTGCGCGACCTTGTCAATGTCCTCGTCGGTCAGCACCCCGATTACCGGATAGCCACCGGTGACCGGATGGTCGGGTCCCAGGATCACTGGAAAACCGTTCGGCGGCACCTGAATTGCCCCACGGGTGGCGCCCTCACTGGAGAGCTGACGGTCGGGCCGCCGGTACTCGAGCGGCATGCCGATCAACCGCATGCCGACCCGGTCGCAGCGATTGGTGACCTGCCAGTTGGTACGGATGAGCACATCGGGGTCGACGAACCAGTCGTCGCGCGGCCCGGGGACCACCATCAGATCGAGTACATCGGACTTGATGGCAGCGACCGGCGCCTGGTCCAGTTCTGGGTATTCCTCGGAGTGCTCGCCCACCGGCAGCACGTCCCCCGCCTGAAGGGGCAGTGGCCCGATCGCCGACATCACGTCGTATGAGCGCGAGCCCAGCACCGGCGTCACGTCGATGCCGCCACGCACCGCGAGATAGGTGCGCAACCCGGAATGGGGCGGTCCGAGCGTGATCACTTCGCCGTCGTGGGCGAAATGAATGCTGTTGGTGCCGAATGGCTTCCCGTTGACGGCCGGGTCGGTATCCGCGCCGGTGACGGCGATCGCGACGTCGCCCCCGCGCACCCGCGCCGACAACCCGCCGAAGGTCACCTCGATGGTGGCGCGGTCATTGGGATTGGCGACCAGCCGATTGGCCAGCGTGTGCGACCGGCGGTCGGCGGCTCCGGAGCGGCCGACCCCCATGTGGGCCAGGCCCGGCCTGCCGAGGTCCTCGATCAGCGCCATCGGCCCGGTGCGCAGGATCTCCAGTGTCGTGGTCATGGCGTCCCCTAACCGATCGCGCGGAACTGGACGCGCATGCCGGGTGTCAGCAGTACGGGCGTGTCCCTGTCGATGTCCCACAGCACGGCGTCTGTTCGTCCGATCAACTGCCAACCACCGGGCGACTCCCGCGGATACACACCGCTGAACTCGCCAGCCAGCCCGACCGAGCCTGCAGGCACCTTGGTCCGTGGATCGGATCGCCGCGGCACCTGCAGCCGCTCGTCGCCACCAATCAGATACGCGAAGCCCGGTGCGAAGCCGCCGAATCCGACACGCCACAGCGTCCCGGTGTGGGCGGCGACCACCTGATCGGCCGTCATGCCGGTCAGGCGCGCAACTTCCTCCAGGTCGTCGCCGTCGTAGGTCACCTCGATCTCGACGTCGGCACGGCCGTCGCCGAGTGTGGTCGCCTCAGAAACGTCCTCAGGAGTGACCTCAAGCTTGCTGAGCCGCTGCCGGGTCGGCGCTCGGTAGCGCGGGCCGGCCAGCTTGATGAGCACGGTGCGCGACGCGGGAACGATGTCCATCACGCCGAGCAGCTCGGCGCGGCGCAGCGCGTCGGTCCATGCCAATACCTGGGCGGTGCTGTCGAACTCGAGCAGTAGCGCCTGATCTCCGTAGTCGTGCACCGTGCCGATAACCGGTGCGTCGACCAATTCCCCCGTGATACTCATGTCGCAAAGCTACCCGCGAGTAAATTCTTTTGCTATGGCTCTATGAGCTTTGCCAGAGGAGCCTTATTGAAGACACAAATTGTGGGATCATCTGCTCACCCTCGCCCGATCGACCAGGGAAAACATGCGCAGCTGGCCGCGATACACCGCCGTCGCGCGGATCGCACTGCCTGTGATCGCGGCTGTGCTCGTCTTTTATCTGGGCGCCACTGCGTACTGGGGCGATCCTCCGACCTGGTTCGGACACTCCGATTCGGGGTGGACGATCGCCATCGTGATGGTGGTGTTGGCAATCGCCGTCATCCTGAGCTACCGCACAGCAGGCGGCGCGAAACGACCGGGAGCACCGATCGTTGCTGTGCTGGTCCTGGCGGGCACCACGCTCGTCCTGGGAATGGCGTCATACGCGCGCTGCGACGACGCCTCTCACCCGACCTTCTTCACCGCGCTTCGGTTGACCGCGGCGCTGTTCACCGGAGAAACCGGCGATCCGGACATCAACGCCCAGTGTGTGTCCAAGAGCACGCCCCCGGTGGCCCTCGACGTCGCGCGACTGTCCGCGTTCGGGTTGCTCTCGATCAGCGCGGTGCTGGTCGCGACGGGACTGTTCCAGGATCGGCTGGACCGGTTGCGGGTGGCGTCGGCCAGGTCGGTGACTGCGATCGTGGAGATCGACGACGACGCACAGCCGATGGTCAGCACCATCCGGCGGGCGATGGCCAATGAGACATCGCGGTCGGTCGCCACACGGATCAAGAACGTGTTGCGGGATCGGCGGGTGCTGGTGCTGATCACCGACAACCCGGAACGCGCTTGCGTCGTGGAATCGCGCAACCACGGCGCGCGCATCGTGACCGTCGATTTCCATCGGGCCGAGACGGTTACGTCGCTCACGCTGTGGGCCA
The DNA here is from genome assembly GCA_963848855.1 of uncultured Actinomycetota bacterium. GTDB lineage: Bacteria > Actinomycetota > Actinomycetes > Mycobacteriales > Mycobacteriaceae > Mycobacterium. The sequence continues at coordinate 76,406 of CAWKFL010000012.1, read as the reverse complement.
AGCTGGACAGGCCGTATCTATTGTCGCCCGACTCGTCGGCAAACCTGTTGCGGCTCAGGATGATCGGCGCGAACACGAAGGTTCCGAAGGATGAGCGTCTGCCGGTGACGGTTCGCATCGACGATCCGTGGCAGGCCGAGGCATGGCCTGCCCAGAGGTTCACCGGCAAGGAAAGGCAGTGGGCCGCCAACGCAATTGGCAAGTACGAGGCCACGGCGCGACGGCTGATCGACGATATCGTGTCAGGCCGTGGCAAGCCGATCGAGAAATTCTTCATCTGCGACACCTCACCGCTGACACTTGCCTTATGTGCCGAGTTGGCGCAGCGCCAACACGAACGGGATCTGTTTACCGCCGAAGGGGACTCACCCCTGCCCAGCGCCACGATCGTCGGCGAACGCGCCGAGGAGTACCCCGAGGACCACGACGATCACCAGTCCAGACGCGGAGCGGCGAAGAACGGGGTCACCATCGACGCCGAGCAGCAGGCCCCGTCCGCCGCGGCACTGTCACGCCTGATCGACGGCAGCCGAATCGACCCGTCCGCGATCGCCGTCATTCTCGTCGATCCCGACCCGATCCTGGGCGCGACGGTGGATTCCACGACGGGGACGCGGCTTGCCGCCCGATACCCGAAGATGCCGGTCTACACGTGGGATCCGCATGCGCGGGCCGACGACCTCGACCCCATCGTCGGCCAGGTGCGGACCTACCGCCTCACCCTCGACAGGGCGCAGGACAGATTGGATCGAGCGGCCGAACTCATTCACACCCGCTACATCGCCGAGAACAAGAGTGACCTGCCCGCCTGGCAGAACGCCAACGAGTTCCTGAGGGGATCGAATCCTCGCACAGTGCGCAACGCGCTGCGCATCGTCGAAGAGTATGGCGGCGACAGGTGGAACACGTGGGACGCCGATCCCGCGCTGCCAGTCGGCAATCTGCACGGTCTGGCACCGCTCGAGCAGCTCAGGCGGCTTGGCTTCGATCGCGATGCGGCCATGGCGATGGCGCAAGCCGAACACAAGGACTGGTGCCGCTACCATCGCGCCGCTGGATGGCGATATGCATCTGTCCGCAATGACGAAAAGAAGCGGCACAACAAGCTCGTCGACTGGTCGGAATCGAACAGCGAGATCTGCACTGCCACGCTGAGAAGTCTGGCAACCACGCTGTCTCAGCTGTGCGTGCTGGGCTACCGCTCGCGCCCGTTGTGAGACAACGATTTACGCGATCGGCTGGTATGTGGGTTCGCGGCGCTTGATGAACGCGATCACCCGGTAGGTGATGGGCAGCATCACAACCTCGACCGCGGTCTTGTACAGCCAGCCAAGCGCCGTGTAGGTGGCGAAGTTGCCGAACGTGGTGATGCCGATGGCGCCTGCGGCAATGCTGCAGAAGACAACCGTATCGCCGAGCTGGCCCGCGAACGTCGAGCCGACCAGACGCGCCCACAGGTGCTTTTCCTTGGTGCGTTCCTTGATGAGCACGACGACCCATGCGTTGATGGTTTGCCCGACGATGAAGCCCGCAAGTCCCGCAATGATCAGCTGGGTGTACGCGTGGACGATGTTCTCGAAATGTTCCTGGTTGGTGTAGAAGTCCGCGGCGGGCAGGTAGATCGTCAGCCAGAACATCAGCGCGGCCAACACATTCATCCCGAATCCCAGCAAGATCGCGCGCCGTGCCGCTTTGAATCCGTAAACCTCCGACAGCACGTCGCCGATCACGTAGGTGAGAGGGAAGACGATGAATCCGCCGTCGGTGATGATCGGACCGAACGCGACACCCTTTGTCGCGGTCATATTCGAGATGATCACCAGCGCGGTGAAGATCGCGACGAGCGCCGGATAGAAAGCCGACCCGACCTGAGCGAACGCGGCGTGCTCTTTGGTGGTGGTCTGGTCCCTGGGTCCGGTCACCCGGATATCTTGTCAGGCCAGTACCTGTGCGATGCGGGGCGGCAGCTGGTCGGCCACCACGGGGTAGGAGAGCGTGGATGCGAACGCGATTGCACCTGCCAGATCCTTACCGGTGAAGATGTTGCGCTGCCGGACGGTTGCCTTCAGCTTTGCGATGGTCGGATCGGCCAGCAGTGCCGCCTGCTCCTCGTCGCTCTCCGTCGTCCAGATCAGCACGTCTGCGGCGTCGAGCACGGAGGCCATTTTGTCCCGTGGAATCAGCGCGGCGCCCGTGTCGGGCACGGTGAACCCCATCTGGGTGAGGAAGTCGGTGCGCCAGCCGGGCGTGGTGGCCTGCACGCTGTCCTGATCGAGTGTGCCGCGCAGAAGCAGCACACTCTTGCCTGCGAACTGCGGGTTGTGGGTGCCTGCCGTCTTGAATTTCTCGTCGACGGCCGCGATCAACTTGGTCATGTCGTCGTTCTTGAAGACGGCCTGTCCGATGACCGCGGCCTGGTCCTTCCACGGCTCGAAAAATGCGTCGCGGCCCGACTGCGCGATCGTCGGCGCGATGGCGGACAGCTTGGTGTAGGTGTCCTGGTCGAGTCCAGCATTGGTGGCGACGATCAGGTCGGGTTTCAGCGATGCGATCTGGTCCACCTGGACCCCGTCGGCCAGGCTGAGCACGACTGGCTGCGCGTTGCCGAGTTTGGGCTGCGCCCAAGGCCATACGCCGAACGGTTGGCCGCCGAACCAGTCGGTGATTGCGATCGGTTCAACGCCTACCGCGAGCAAATCGTCCTGTTCGGTGAAGCCTGCACTCACCACACGTTTGGGCGGTGCCGGAACCTTGGTCTCGCCGAACAGGTGCTTGACGGTGACCGAACCGTCCTTGGCGACGGTGCCGGGCTTCTCCGAACTGCACGCCGCCAGCAGCGCGGCGCCCGCCGTCATCGTCAGAAAACTTCGCCGGGACCACGCATGGGGCACCCGGCGAGCGTAACCGCTAACCGACCTCGAAGCCGCCGAACAACACGGCCGCGAGGCCAAGGGCGACAACGATGTTCACGACGGTAGCGGAGGCGAAGAGCACGACCGGCCGCCAGCCGGCCTCTCTCAGCCCCTTCAGCGAAAACTCCAAGCCGATCGACACGAACGCGAAGATCAGGAACCAGGTCCGCAGGTCGTTCACGGTTGCGATCGCCGTCTTACCGTCGCTGACCCACTGCAGATAGAGCGTTCCGATGATCGACGCGGCCATGAAGCCCAGCACGAACTTTGGGAACCGCTCCCAGAACTGCCCAAGCGTCGGACGGGCCTCATCGGCGCTGCGCCGCTCGACCTTCAGCGCGAAGTAGGCGGTGAGTGCGATCGCGACCACGCCGATCAGCGCGTTCTGCGTGGTCTTGACGATCGTCGCGATCTGCAGCGCGTCCTCGCCTGCGATCGCACCGGACGCCGCGACCGCCGCAGTGGTGTCGATGTTGCCGCCGATCCATGCGCCTGCAACGGCATCCGACAGGCCGAGCAAGCCTGCCAGCCAGGGCAACAGGAAGATCGACGGCAGCGCAAACGCGATGACCAACGACGCGGCGTACGCCAGTTGCTCCTTCTTGGCCTGCACCGCGCCCGCGGCTGCGATGGCCGCGCTCACTCCGCAGATCGAGACGGCCGAGGCGAGCAGCGCGCGCAACTTGTCCTCGAGACCCAGCCTGCCGCCCAGCCACCAGGTGAAGCCGAAGACGATCGAGATCAACAGCAAGGCCTGGATGATCGCGGGGCCTGCCGCGGTGACGAGCACCTTGAGGTTGATCGACGCGCCGAGCAGCACCAGGCCCGTCTTGATGAAGAACTCGGTGCGGAAGCCCTTCGACAGCGCGTCGCGCAGTGCCAGCCTGCTCAACACGGCGTTGCCGATGAGGCCCAAAGCGATTGCATAGACCGGGAACTCGATCGACTTCGCGACCTTGGCGAACGGGGTCCCCGCCGCCCATTGCGGCACCTGCGTCTCCAGGAATCTGGTGGCCGCTCCCAGCGCGATCACCACGAGGACGCCGGCGACGGCATAGCCGATGCCCGACGGGCGGGTGCCTTCCGGTGTCTGCGCCGTCTGCTGTTCGGTCACAGGATCACGCTGCCCGGGATCGCGCCGAGAAGTACCAGTGCCAGCAGCGCAAGGCCGACGATGACGGCGAGCCAGTCCTCGTTCATGGGCCGGACGCTAACCCCGTACCGGTCGATCCTTAAGGGTTGTGATCAGCGCGACCGAAAGCCGTCAGCCCGCTCAGCAAAACGGCGAGCCCGTATTCGAACGCATCATCGGCCCGGTCGGGCATGGGCGCACCGGTGGCCAGTGCGGCGGCCAGTTCTGGCCCGACCTCGCCGCCCGCCTCCCACGGCTGTTCGGGGGCGGCGAGATCGAGCGCCGAACCGAGCACGAAGCAGTCGACCATGGTGATGATGCGCAGCGTGTCTGCGGCGTCGAAGCCCGCCCGGCGCAGCGTCGAAGCCAGCGCGTTGTACATGGTGAACGCGTGCGAGCAGTTGACCGCGTGCAGTGTGAGCAGCGGGATCAGTCGTGGATAGCGGGCGAAGCTGAGCCGGTAGGAGCGCATGATGTCGGCGACGACATCGGTCCAGGGCCGGTCGGGGCAGTCGTCCGGCAGGGTCACCTCGGACATCGCACGCTCCCGCAGCAGCTCGACGATCTGTTCTCGGCCCGACACGTGGTTGTAGAGCGACGACGGGCTGACGTCGAGCTTCTTAGCTACCTCGGGGATGGTGAATCCGCCCGTGGCGTTGACGAGATCCATTGCGGTGCTGGCTATCCGGTCGGTCGACAGAATCGGTACAGGTGGTCGTCCCATGTGATGCCCTCCGCCTCTTGCCAAACCATGTGTCTAACGTCACAATAAACGAACTTGATTCGTTTTAGGAGCGGGATGATCACTTTGACCGCCGGAATACCGGAACCGTTGTCGAGGTCCGCGGCGTCGCAGCGGCCACCGCTGCGGGTGGGGCTGGTTCAGCACCGGTGGCGACCGGATGCGGGCGAGTTGGCCGCAGTCCTGCGGGACGGGATCAACCGCGCCGCGCTCTCCGCGCCCGTCGACGCGGCCAGGCCTTACGGTGAGGGCCACCCGGCGACGGCCGTCGTCAAATGAGCGCCAAACTCTTTGTCGGTGGCGATATCTGGACCGGCACCGGCGATACCACCGATGCCCTGCTGATCGGCGACGGCGTGGTGCAGGCCGTCGGTGAGCAGGCGCGGACCTCGGCGGGGGACGCCGATGTCGTCGAGCTGGACGGCGGCTTCCTGATGCCGTCCTTCGGCGACGGTCATGCGCACCCGCTCTACGGCGGGCTGGAGTCGGCCGGGCCGCCGGTGCGACCATGTAAATCTGTCGACGAAATCGTCGAGGCCGTAGGAAAATTCGCTGCGCAAAACCCTGACGCTAAATGGATTGTCGGTGGGTCATACGACGGCAGCCTCGCGCCCGACGGCTTGTTCGACGCACGGTGGCTGGACGCCGCGGTGCCCGACCGGCCCGTGGTGCTGCGGGCATGGGACTACCACACGTTCTGGGTCAATTCGGTGGCGCTCGAGCGTGCGGGAATCACCGCGGACACCCCCGACCCGGTGCTCGGTGAGATTCCGCACCGCGAGGACGGCTCGGTGCTCGGCACGCTGCGAGAATGGGGCGCAACGGATCTGGTGACGGCCGTGATGCCCGCACCGGACGAGGACGTGCGGGTGACCGCGCTTCGCACGGCCGCCGACTACTACCTGGAACGTGGCGTGACATGGGTGCAGGACGCGTGGGTCGAACCCGCCGACGTCGACACCTATGTCGAAGCCGCCAGGCGCGACGCTCTCGGCGTGCGGTTCAACCTCGCCTTCTACGCCGACCCCCGCCACTTCGACTCGCAGATCACACGGTTCGCCGAATCGAAGCGCCGCATCGCCGACCTGGCTTCGCCGATGTTGACCGCACAGACGGTGAAGTTCTTCGCCGACGGCGTGATCGAGAACGAAACCGGGGCACTGCTGCAGCCGTACTGCTCGTCGCTGCACAACCACGGCATGCATGTCTGGGAGGGCGATTCGCTGGCCGAGGCCGCCCGCCGGGTCGACGAGTTGGGCTTGCAGATCCACATTCACGCGATCGGCGACGCGGCCGTTCGTCAGGCGCTGGACGCCATCGCCTATGTGGCCGAACGCAATGGCCCGCGTGATCGGCGCCCGGTGATCGCGCACGCGCAGATCGTCGACGACGCGGATATCGGCCGGTTCGCCGAACTCGGTGTCATCGCCAACATGCAGCCGCTGTGGGCGCAGATGGACGCGTTGATGACGGTGCTCACAATTCCGCGGATCGGCGCCGAGCGCGCCGAGCACCAATACCGGATGAGAAGCATCAACGACTCCGGGGCCCGGTTGGCGTTCGGCTCGGATTGGCCGGTGTCGTCCGGTGCGCCACTCAAGGGCATGGCCATCGCGGTGTCACGACGGACCCCGGAGGGCGATCCGCCGGACGGCTGGACCCCGGAGGAGATCCTCACGGTCGATCGCGCGTTGCGCGCAGGAACCGCGGCGGTCGCGTATCAGGCGTTCGCCGAACGCAACTGGGGTCAGATCGTCCCGGGTGCCAGCGCTGATCTCGTCTGGCTGGACCGGGACCCGCGAGCCATTCCCGTATTGGAGATTGCGGCGGTGCGTGTGCGCGCCACCTATTTGAACGGCCGGCCGGCCTACTCGGTCACGGAATAAAGGAGTACGCCATGTCGTCAACTGCACCAACCGATTCGACGGTTCCGCCCCCGTCGCCGGAGGAGCAGGAAGGCCACCTGAAGCGGGTGCTCGGCACGCCGTCACTCACGCTTTTCGGCTTGGTCTACATGGTGCCGCTCACCGTGTTCACGACCTACGGCATCGTCACCCAGGTCAGCGGTGGACGGCTTGCGGTCGCTTACCTGGTCACCCTGGCCGCGATGGTCTTCACCGCGCGATCCTATGCCCGCATGGCGGCCGCGTATCCCGTCGCGGGCTCGGCATACACGTACACGCAGAAGAGTTTTGGTGCACCAGTCGGCTTCCTCGCAGGCTGGTCGTTGCTGCTGGACTACCTGTTCCTGCCGATGCTCAACTACCTCGTCATCGGCATCTATATCAACGCGGCGATCCCCGCGATCCCGCCATGGGTTGTCGTCCTCGTCACCATCGGCATCGTCACGGTGCTCAACATCGTCGGCATCGTTTCGGTGGACCGGGCCAACTTCGTCATCATCGCCGTACAGGCGATCTTCATCGTCGTGTTCATCGTCTTGGCCTGCATCACGCTGTCCGGCTCGGGCACCGTCGATTTCGCGGCGCCGCTACGGGGCGACGGCACCGCCCCCGGCTTCGACCCGATCATCGCCGGTGCAGCTATCCTCTGCCTCTCATTCCTCGGATTCGACGCGGTGTCAACGCTTTCCGAGGAGGCCAAGAATCCGACGCGCACCGTGCCGCGGGCGATCATGATCGCCACCATCACTTCCGGCGTGATCTTCATCGTCCTGTCTTACATCTCGCAGCTGGTGTTCCCGTCCAATCAGTTCGCCGACGTCGATTCCGGTTCGCTGGACGTCATGACCACCGCAGGTGGGCAGTTCCTGAACGCGTTCTTCACCGCCGCGTACGTCGCGGGTGCCCTGGGGTCCGCCATCACGTCGCAGGCTTCTGTGGCGCGCATCCTGTTCGCAATGGGCCGCGACGGGATTCTGCCGCGTCGGGTGTTCGGCCACGTCTCGTCGCGGTTCAGCACGCCGGACTACGCAATCCTTGTGGTCTCCGTCATCTCTCTCGGCGCTATCATCCTCCAGCTGGACGATCTGGCCTCGATTGTCAGTTTCGGTGCGCTGGTGGCGTTCTCGGCCGTGAACTTGACAGTGATCAAGCACTACTTCGTTGATGCCGGCGAGCGTGGTGGCGCCGGAGTGTTCAACAACATCGTACTGCCCGTGATCGGCTTCTTGCTCACCGCGTACCTGTGGTCGCAGCTGAACAGTCTGGCTTTGACGGTCGGACTTATCTGGCTTGGCGTCGGCTTCCTGTGGCTCCTCGCGGTGACCCGCGGCTTCACCAGACGCACGCCGGTGCTCGACATGAAGGAGTAGTGCGGTCAGACGATGAACGCGGTGGCGCCGTCGCCACTGGACGTGATGACGGCGCCGCGGTCGATCTGACTCTTGTCGATGCCCTTGAACAGCACACCGATGTTCTCGCCGACCGTCGCCTCGTCGAGCTTCTTCCGGAACCGCTCGATGGCGTCGACCTGCACGCCTGGACCGCCGTTGATGTGCACAGTGTCACCCACTCGCAGCGAACCGCTCTCCACGCGGCCGGTGGCGACCAAGCCACGATTGCGGATGGCGAAGACGTCTTCGACGGTCATCCTGAATGTCATGAGTGCGCCAATCTCTTATTGACCAACCGGGTCAGCCAGCCCGGGCAGAATCGCGACCCCGTTGCGAAGACCTTGGCCTGCGTCCCGACGGGGAAGTGCACCTGATGGATGGCGCGGCGCAGCCACGACGGCTCCGTGGCCGTGACGATGGCGTCCGCGATGTCCTGGGCGGTGAGCCGGATGCCCAGCGAGTCTGTCGTGCCCGTCTTGATGTTGTCGGTCATGGCCGTCTGCGCGTACAGCGGCCACATGGCGATGACCCGGATGTTGTAGCGGTTCCATTCGAGGTCGAGCGCCTCGGTGATGCCGCGGATGAAGAACTTGGTCGCGCTGTAATTGGCGAGCTCGGCCTGGCCGTAGATCGCCGACGCGGAGGCGAGGTTGACCACGACGGAGTTCGGCGTCGATCGCAGGTAAGGGAAGCCGGCGTAGAGACCGTTGACGACGCCCTTGGCGTTGATGTCGATCTCCTTGAAATGGCCTGCGAGGTCCATCTCCTCGAACCGCCCGGCGCGCATGATGCCCGCATTGTTGATCATCACGTCGAGCCGGTCACCGGCGGCACGGGCGAATTCGCCTACCCGCTGCGCCATCTCATCGGCATCGGTGACGTCGAGGTGGCCTGTGAATGCCGTTGCGCCGAGTTTGTCGATATCGACGGCCAGCGTATTGAGGCCGACTTCGTCGATGTCATATCCGCCGACGGTGAAGCCGTTGCGCGCGAACCTCAGCGCCGTGGCGCGGCCGATCCCAGCGGCGGCGCCGGTGATGAATACGGCTCTGTTGGGCATAAGCCATGATGGCCCATCCGCGTCATTTCATGGTGGCCAGGTTGTGCCACAGGTTCCGCAGGCTGTCGGTGCCGCCGAACAACGTGGTGAAGTGCGTCGAGTCGATGAGCACGATGTCGCCGGCTCGCTGCGTGGCAGGCGGCATCCAGATCAGCGCGTTGAACTCGGTGTTGCCCGCAGCGGTGAACGGGTGCGGGCGGTTCGGGTCGACACGCTGGCGGCCGAGGACCTGGACGCCCTTGCCCTCGGGTGCGGTGAGCTCGTAGTGGGGCAGGTGCGGGTGAAAGTTGAAGGTGGTGACGTTGTCGAGCAGTCGCGGTGTGTCGAGGTCGCGAAAGCCCGTCAGCGGCGCGATCTCCCTACTGCCTTCGACGACGGCGGGCCGCAGCCCCCATGTGTTGTGCACGGGCACGTCGAGGGCCGTCATCAGCGAGCGGGTGTACTGCCCGAAGCGCTGTTGGCGCGGGACGAGGCGGTCGCCGTGATGCTCGTATTCGACCTGACGCTGGCTGGTGTCGTCGGTGAACCCGACGTCGTGATGCGGTGCCAGAAGCAGGCAGGTGCCTTCTCTCTGAAGCCATTCGCTGATTGCCGCGATCTCCTCGGGCGCGGCCTGCTGTTCGGACAGCAGATGGTCGAGCCCGAACACCATCAGCGTGTCGGTGTCGGCCAGGATGCGTTCGTCGATCGGCAGTTTGTAGCCGGCCTGATCGATGCGCTGGAACACCGCGACGGGATGGCCGGTGGCCTCCTCGGCGAGTTCCTGAAACGACAGCGTCGATCGGTGGAAGAGTTCCAGCGTTCCTGCGATGCCCTGCAGGAAGTTCGCCGCGTCGTACTCGGATGTTTCGTAGGCGGGCCATGCGACGTTGCGAACTTCGGTCATGGTCGAGAAGCGGTTGTAGATCTCGGCCGGATCGCGTTGTGACTCCCAGGGATAGCTCCACGTCCAGTAGATGCTGATGCGCCTTCGGCCGTCGTGATTGCGTGCGACGTGGCTCTGGTTGTAGGTGCGTGCCCGCATGATGATCCTTCTAGGTGTCGAGCGCTGCGAGGTAGTGCAAGGCGTTGAGGCCGGGCATGAAGAAGTACGCCCCGCCGGTGAGAGTCGTGAAGGCCGGAATACCCTTGTGCACTTTGCGGATGGGTCGTTTGGGAACGGTGAAATCGAGTGTGCCGTCCTGAGTTCCGCAGATCGGGTCGTGCTCGTTGCCGAGTTCGTGGAAGGCCTTGTCGTTGATCCATACGTTCTGCGCGAACTCGAACTGGCGGACCAGGTCGGCGCAGATGATGAACGCGGCGATGCCGCGGTCCACACCGTCGTCGGGGGCGTCGTCGGGCAGTGCGGGCCCGTATGTCGCACCGCGCCGGATCATGCGGCGGCGGTTCATGTAGTGGGCGGTGTCGCGCGGATTGAGCCGTCGGGCATGCGATCCAAGCGGGCATGCGTAGCCGAACGGGTCCATTTCCTTGTAGTTGAAGTCGTTGTTGCGCATCGGGTCTGCGCCCAGCTCGGGATCGTCCTTGTCGGGAGCGAGCACCAGGGGGGCGCCACTGCGCCACCGGCCCATGAACTTCGCGGCGAGCAATTCCTCGCCTTCGGGCGTATCCGCATTCGCCTGCAGGTAGTCGCGGAAGGCCCCGACGTGCTCCTGTAGCCGCCGGTAGGCCATGTAGCTGCCGTTGCGCGATAAGACTTCGGGCTCAGGAAGATTGGCGACGGGACCGTTCTCGTCGGGATAGCCGAGGATGAACTCGCCGGGTTCCAGCGCGGCGCCGGAGCCGGGGGTTGGCTCCTCGCCGGATCCCTTCATCACCGGCTGCGACAGCCGGTCGCGGAATCCGAAGTGGTCGTGGGCGTAGTTGAACGGTGGTGACGCGTTGAGGTCGAGAAACGACAGGCTTCTGACGTCGTCGGTGCGTGCGAGCAGCTTGTCGTGCTCCTCGATGGAGCGCTTGCACTGCTCGTCCGTGCGTGAGAATAGGATCGCGATGGCGTGCACGTCGTCGCCGGCCAGCCCGCCCACCCAGTGCTCGGGAGCGGCGGTGCCGGTATCGCCGAGGATGGACGCCCGGGCCGCCATGCCCTCGCGGAACTCGTCGGGGAAGGTGGCAAGCGACTCGTCGGGCACGCCGAGCGCCCGAAGCCCATTCCATGTGAACGCCAACGTGACCCAGCGATCCGAGCTGTCCATCGTCGCCTGGACATCCGCTGCCGACTGGACCTTGTCGAGCAGCTCGGTCAGCCAACCGCGGCCGCCTGCGGGCGTGTCGAACGTCAGGAACTCGTAGCGTCCCGTGATCGCCGGCGTTCGGGTCAGCAGGATGTGTTGGATGTCGTCGAGCTCGAGCATTTACTGCATCTGATCGAGCATGGTCGAGAACGCGGCCTTCAGTCGCAGCGCCTTCTTGATCTCGTCCGCTGTCACGTACGGGTATTCGCCGTACTCCAGGAAGCTCGGGACTTGGTGGTCGCGGACGAACTGGATGAACGCCTCGGGGTTTTCTCGCCAATCCTCTGGGAAGCCTTCGAGATTCGTGAACACGGTCGTGATCCCCGTTTGGCTGAACAGCTGCACCGCGTCCTCGGTGTACTTGTCGAAGTCGGTGTCGAAGATGCCCTGGTACTGGAAGTGCAGGCCGGAACCGACATCGAATAACACCCAGCGGAGGTAATGAAGGCGAAGGGGCGCAAGCACATCCGGGCTGCCGGCGATCGCCTCCTCGATCTGCTTGCCGTATGCGCGCACCGCTTCTTCGCGACCCTCCTTGACCTTGGCGATGATCGAGAAGCCATGGCAGGCCGGCGTGCGCGGAAAAATTGGGCCATACCGGCCGCGTTCGAGTTCGAAATATCCTTCTTTCGGGATGGCCATTGCGGCGGGCTTTGTCCAGTCTTGACTCGTCATATCCGGCCCCCAATTCGCCAGCGTTGGTGAAGCGAACGTAGCACCACTGCGTGCGGTTCGTCCGGGTAACTGACCAATGGCCGTAGCCTCATTGGCGGTCGGTTCTTAGTAAAGCCAACGCTTGGTTGATTGAGCTAATTAGGGTCATGAGAATGCTCAAACGTGTGCCACGTTTGACGGAGCGCTTTACGCTTCGCGGATAACTGACCGGAGCGTTGTCAGGTCGATCAAGGAGACATCATGTTTCAGACGCTGGGGGCGGCGATGGCAGCGGGCGCGATCGCAGGCACGATGCTCGCCGGTAGCGCTGCGACCGCAGCGGCCGATCCGCCGAACTGTACCGCCGCCGACCTGGCCGGAATCATGGCAGGTGTGTCCGCGGCGACGTCGGCGTACCTGTTCACGCATCCCGATGTAAACGCGTTCTTCACCGGTCTCAAGGGCCAACCGAGGGAGCAGATGCGCGACCAGGTGATCGGCTACCTGGACATGCACCCGCAAGTCCGCGCTGACCTGCAGGGCATCCGGCAGCCGTCGAAAGACTTCAGGGCGCGCTGCGGCAGCGCGGGTGAGTAGCGCTGCCGGGCTTACTTTTTGGTCGAGAAAACCACCGAGTTCTGCACGAGGGTCGTGACTGTCACCCCAACCACAGCCCTCATGCAGAACTCGCCGCAAAGTCAGCGCATCGGCATGCCGGCTTCGATGAAATCCAGGGCGCGGTACATCCTTTCGATCGCGTCATCGGCTCGGTCGAGCACGGCCATCAACCCGCCGGCCAATGCACCGATGAAGGTCCGTACGTCGAGATCGTCGGGATCACGGCCGAGCCTTCGGCACTCCGCCTCGGCAAGCAGCGCGACGGTGCGGCGGTACTTGTCGAACTGGGCGGCTTTCAGCTCGGGGACCGAGAGGACGATCCGCTGACGCGTGCGCTCGAACTTCCACTCACCCTCGGCGAGCGTGGCGATGGTGATCTCCAGGGCGCGGCGAAACGCCTGCAGGGACGACAGGTCGCGGGGCTGCTGCTCCAGCGCCGCGACCGTGACGTTGTCGAGGGCGTCGGCCATCAGCACTTGTTCCTTCGACGGGAAATACCGGAAGAACGTGCTCGGCGATACCTCGGCGGCGTCCGCGATCTGTTCGACGGTGGTGTTTGCGTAGCCGCGGTCGTCAATTAGCTGTAGTGCCGCGCGTCGGATGGCGTCGCGCGTCTGGATTTTCTTGCGCTCGCGCAGACCGAGGCCTTGGATTGCTCCCCCCATGCACCCAATATGTCACGAGATGGCGAGCGATACGCCAAGACCGATCATCATCGCCGCAATCAGTCCGTCGAGGATTCGCCAAGTTAGCGGAGAGGCGAACAATCCAGCCAGTCGGCGAGCGCCGAGACCGAGGCTGACGAACCAGACCGCGCTGGCGGTGACCGCGCCGATGCCGAACAGCCACCGCTCGTCGCGGTGCTCGTTGGCCAGGGCTCCGAGCAGGACGACGGTGTCCAGGTAGACGTGGGGGTTGAGGAAGGTCAGGGCGGCGCAGGTGACCAGGACCTCGGTCAGTCGGGCGGGAGCGCTTTCGGATGGGGTGAGCGCCGATGGCCGCCAAGCACGCCGCGCGGCGAGAAGGCCGTAACAGATGAGGAAGGTCGCGCCGCCGTACTTGGCGATGTCGACGACGGTGGGGTGGGCGCTGATGAGCGCGCCGACGCCGGCGATGCCCGCCGCGATAAGGGCCATATCGGAGACCGTGCACAGCGCCACCACCGGCAGCACGTGCTCGCGTCGGATGCCCTGCCGCAGCACGAACGCGTTCTGCGCGCCGATCGCGGCGATCAGCGTGAACGAGGCGATGAAGCCGACAAGCAGGGGGGAATTCATGCAATCGACGGTAGGCAGTTTGGTCGGTTCAGTCCAGCTAATAATTTTTAATATGCATTAGTACTTCTAATGATCATGAGTGGTCACCACCTCGGGTGTTGTAATAGCAGTCCCTGACTAACGAAACCCATTGCACCAGAAGCTGTTATAGCGTTGTGACGCTCATCGCGAAGATGCATATCCGGGATGGGTTGCTGCGTAACACTCTCCGGCGTCGATCCTTCTGTCGATTTCTGCGTCCATTCGGTTCCGGCTGTATCGCGCTCCGCTGAGGCCGGTCAAGCCAGCGTGGTGGTGACCTCGATCGGGCGCATCAGCGTGTCGCGGATGGGGGAGCGGGACTCGACCACCTTGATGAGTTCGTCCAGCTGCTCCCGCGTCGCGTTCGGAGCGTCGAGCTCGACGTCGACGCGGATGTGCTGGGCCCCGGGACTCTGGTTCTTGGCGACACCGAGAAAACCGGCGAGATCGAAGTCGGCCTCGAGGTGCAGGCGGTAGCCGTCGAGCGTGATGCCCCGCGCCGCGGCGTTGGCGGCGAGAGTGACCGTGTAACAGCCGGCGAGCGCCTGAAGGAGGTACTCGGCTGGTGAGGCGGCGGTGTCGCTGCCTACGAGTGCGGTTGGCTCGTCGCTCGACATGACGAACCGACCGGCCCGCGACACGTCGGTCTGGCCAGCCTGGACAAAGCTCCCGGTCGCGGCCGCAAGGCGAAACCCGCCCTTCCACGCGCCGTTGACGGAGAAGGTCACGTGGCCGAGGTCGCGCTGGTTGGTCACTGCCACGATGGTGTCGTTGAGGGCGTCCAGGTCGACGCCGTTAATCGTGCTCATGCGGTTCCTTTTCTGCAGGGGATGGCAATGGTCATGTGGCTGCGGCTCGTTCGCGGATCTCCACCGCTGTCTCGAGCATCTGCTGTGTGCTGGTGAACCAGTCCTGCAGATTGAGATCCACGATGACCTCGTCTGCGCCGGCCTCTGCGGCCGTTTGGACATCGTCAATGATCTGGTCGAGTGTGCCAACGAACGGCGTTCGGTCTGGTCCTGCCGCACGGTCGGTGAAGGTGACGTTTCCGACCACGACCATCTCCATGCGGCTGGTGTCGCGGCCGTACTCGGAGGCCTGTTCCCGGATTCGGTCCCAGCTTGCGCGCAGTTCCGCGGCTCCGGCCGACCCAGGTGCATTAAGAAACGGCAGCCAACCGTCGGCGCGTTTGACGATGCGTTGCACGGCCTTGGGAGTAACGCCGCCCAACATCACGGGAATTTTTGACACGGGCTTGGGCAGGACCCAGGCGTTGTCGATGACGATGCGAGGACTACGGAAGGTCACGGGGTCCGGCCCCCACACCGCATCGAAGACGTCCAGTGTCTCGTCGAGGAACCGGCCGCGATCGGCTTGGGTGGCGCCGGCGGCCTGGAATTCGTCGGTGGACCAGCCGGTGCCCAAACCTGCGATCACGCGGCCGCCGCTGATCTGATCGATGGTGGCCAGCGCCTTGGCCAGCTGAATGGGTGTGTGCAGGGCGGCGACCAGAAGGGAGATACCGAGACGCACCTTTTCAGTCGCCACCGCCGCTGCGGTGAGGACCGCAAGGGGGTCGGCGGCCTGCCGCGAGTGTTCCGGCCACGGCACGTTCGGCTGTTCGGCATAGGGTTCGACGGGCGCCTGCGGGAAGAGCAGCCGTTCGTACGTCCACAAACTGGAGTACCCGGCCGCTTCAGCCGTCCTGGCTGCTTCGACCAAGTCGTGCTGTAAATCGACACCTAATCTCTGGGGCAGACGAAGTCCGAGTTTCATTCCAAACCTCCGGTGTAGTCGGCCGAGATGGTGATTTCAGCTGTTCTCGGTCCACTCATCGAGTCTGAACATTCACATTGGTGTGAAGGTCAAATGTAAGCTTGAACACATGAGGATCGGAGAGCTCGCGGAGCGTACCGGCGTTTCTCGTCGGCTCCTGCGTTACTACGAGGAGCAGGGGCTGCTCGCGCCCAGCCGTGCCCTGAACGGTTACCGCGAGTACGGAGAGTCACACGTAGACGTCGTGCTGCAGATCACGGGACTGCTCGATGCTGGACTGCCGACCCGCATCATTGAGCAGCTGCTGCCGTGCCTGGACCAGCCGCAGACCATCTACGTCCCCGACGTGACACCGGAAATGATCGCCACACTGCGACGCGAACAAGCTCGGCTGTCCGAACGCATCGAGTTCCTGACCCGCAACAGAGACGCCGTCGCCGACTACCTCGACAAGGTTCTCAGCGTCAAGTCAGCGAACGACGAGATCAAGGCCACGTCATGATCTGGCGGGCGTCTCACCGACGGTGATTCACGCGCGTCGATCTTGACGAGGACGACGCGTGGCCGCGGTTGGCGAAGCTGTTCGGCGTGACGCCAGTTGGCTTCGACCGGGAACCCCGACCGCTCGCACAGCGGATGGACAATGCCGCCGAGATCTGGTCCGGCATTGCCAACCGGTACAACCTGATTGAGGCGGACGTCGACAAGTTGGCCTCCTGGTGGCACACCGACGGAGACCTTGGCCGCGACCTCGAGTGCCTGACTGACACCACTAAGGCCAAGCAGGCTGGCTTCCTGGGATTTCGGTCGACACCCGACAGCCTCGAGGCCGTGATCCAGCAGTACCGCGCGGCCCGCGTCATTCCCTGACGGGCTGACGGCCGCTACTGCGGTTAGGCCACAACGTATGACGCGACGACAGTCGATTGAGATGACGGACATGCCACACGAGAGCCACCTCGAAACAGGTACGCCGTGGGTCGAACTCTCGACCACCGAGGACGACTGGAAAGCCGCCGACCCGGCCCTTCTGGGGACCATGCTGGCTCAACTGCGCTCGACCGATGCCGTGAACGGATCGCACCGAGGCCATCATCAGTTTCTCGCCAAAGCGCTGATCCACGTCTCCGGAGGCGTCATCGACCCCACCGCGCCGTGACAGCCAAAATCGAGCGCGTGCTGCAACGCACGCTCGCCGAAATCCTTGGCCTGGAGCAGGTTTACTGCCGGGGCCGCATGGACCGAGCCGGCCGGAGAGCTCGCGGAGCCGACCGTTCTCGTCGCGTTGGGTTTCCTCTGGAACCAACTACCTCGATTGGGGTCGACGTGCTGCGGCCGGATCTGTCGTCTGTAGAAGATGACGGCAGCAGACAACCAGGCTTCGACATAGCCAGGCGATGATGACAACCAGTGCGAAGGCCGAATGCCAATGTGCGCGACTCAGAGCGGTCCAACGCGCCGCCCTCGTTGATGCAGTGAACTGTCAGTTGTTGGGCAACTCTTCAGTCCGTCAACGTGATTCGGCTGTCGGTTGGCGGCCGCGCTAGTTCCGGTGGGGGCGGGTCGAGGAGATCCGGTCGCCCGCCCAGATCAGCATTGCCAGCAGGCTGAGGGCCGCGCCGACGGCGCAGACAGCGCCCCAGCCCCAGGTGCCATATGCGACTGTTGCGGCTATGGCGCCGCCGCCTGTGCCGACGGCGTAGTAAACCGTGTTCCCGCCGATGAGTTGACTAGTGGCGGACGGGTCGACCTCCACAATCAGGTGCTGATTGGTGACGCTGATAGCCTGTCCGGCCAGGTTGAGGATGACGATCCCGATGATCAGTAAGACCAGGGAGTTCGGCAGGCACGCGATCGGTGCCCACGAAACAGTGAACAGACCAAGCGTGATACCGGTGACCCACTGGGCGCGGCCTTTGTCGGCTAATGCGCCCGCGCGGGATGCCCCGATCGCGCCCGCGGCACCGACAAGACCGAACAGTCCCACCTCGGTGGTGGACAGATGCCACGGTGAGGATGTCAGTGGCAGCGCTATCGAGCCCCAGAGCGCGCCAAAGCCACCGAAGGTGAGCAGCGTGATGAGGGCTCGCACACGGAACACGCGCTCGCGCATCGTCAGCGTGACCACCGAGGTGGCCAGGCGGCGGTAGGAGACGGTAGGTCTGGTCACCTCGGACGGCAGCCCTCGGCCCAGCACGAGTGCGAGCACTAGCATGAGGATCGCCGACACCACATAGACTGCGCGCCAATCGAGGGCATCGGCCAGGGCTCCGGAAACGGTCCGCGCCAGCAATACTCCGAATACGACGCCGCTGGTGACGATTCCGATAACGCGACCTCTCGTGTCCGGGTTGCTCAGCGCGGCGGCGTAGGCGTTGATCACCTGCTGCACAACCGATGCCGTGCCGACGACGCCGCTGGCGACCAGGAAGATCTGCGGACTCGGTGACATGGCCACGCCGACGAGGGCGGCCGCCGCTATGACGCAACCCGCGACGATGAGCAGCCTCCGATTGACGAGATCCCCGAGGGGCACGATCAGGATCAGCCCCAGAAAGTAGCCGGCTTGGGTCACGGTGGTTACCAGTCCCAGTCCGGCAGGTCCGACTCCGAGGTCACGACCGATCTGATCCAGCAGCGGCTGGGCGTAGTAGATGTTTGCGACCGCCACCCCGGACGCAATGGCCATCAGAACCGCGATTCCATTAGTGATCCCGGCCGGCTGTGTGTCGGTCGTCGCGAGGTCGCGGCTAGAGGGAGAGGAGGACATCATTGGGCAGACCGAGGAGCGCTTTGCCGTAGACCTCATTGCTGACAGCGGGAAGCAGCGACACATGGCGTGCAGCTACGTTCGCATCTTGCCAGATCCGTTGCAGCGGACTGGCATCAACCTCAGCACCCTCGATTGACCAGAGCGTCCAACATAGAGTCGTCGCCGTCGTTCACGTCAGATGGCGAAGTGCTCTTCCTCACGAGCCGCATCCGATGTCGCTGCTGAAAATTCACCAACGACGATGTGGAGGTTACCTGCGAGGGAAGGTCACGCGTAAGTGTTGCTGCTTCTCAACTCAGTGGTGTCACGGCAATTGTCGACGGCGCGTGAGGCACCCGTCGCGATCGCCAGCGCACCGATGCTGCCGTCGGCTCGCAATCTCTTCGAAGCCCATCGCCGCTGGCGTGAGATGCGTGAGAAGCGCTGGGGTGACAGCGATTCTCCATACCGGTTATCCGGTCCGACACAGAGATGCAGACCTTGGACCCGACGAACCACGTCTTTTTGCTCTTCAGAATCTGCGGATGTTGCGCAACCGGCGTCCGTGGAGATCGCAGGAACTGACCCCACAGCCGGGAGCGAGTTTGCGCGAAACCGAATTCGACATCGATCTCTAACGGTCAGTTTGCCGTGGCGTCATGGCAAGTACCCGCTGCGGGTCTCACTCATCGCTCCGTTCTGGTTCGCATCGAACTCGCCACGGGAGAGCGATCGGTGATTGCCGACGAACCGGATGCCGACCTGTGTTCTCCTGTGATTTCACCGGATTGCTCTGCGGTTGCCTACATTCGGAGCACTCACGCGACCGCATCAGTCGCTTGCCGCATCACAGTCGGCATGCTCCGGTTCGGTGAAGCGCCAGTCAGTCTCGCCGACGACTGGGACCGGTGGCCCAAATCGCTGATCTGGGCTCTCGATGGTTCCGCACTGATCGCGACAGCCGACGACAATGGACGTCGTCCCATATGGAGAATCGACCTCGAATGCTGGTGACGCGACCACCGTCGCTTCCGGCGATTTCGCCTACAGCGATGTCGTTACCGCGCCCGACGGCGTGATCTACGCGCTGCGCAGCTCGTGTTCACAACCACCGCACCCGGTACGCATCGCTGCCAGATCAAGCGATCACCGTGCTTCCGTGCGTGGACGCCCCTGCGCTGCCTAGGGTCGTTGACCGAGATCAACGCCGTTTCTAGGCGATGGCATCCAATTGCGCTCATGGCTAGCGCTGCCTCACGGCGATCGCCCCAAGCCGCTGCTCTTGTGGGTCCACGGCGGCCCTCGAGAAAGCTGGAATAGCTGGTCATGGGAATGCAATCCGTGGGTACTGGCAGCCCAGGGCTACGCCGTGCTGCTGCCCGATCCTGCTCTGTCAACGGGATACGGTCAGGATTTCATTCAACGGGGCTTGGGGTACTCTGGGGCGAACTCACGTTCAATGACCTGATGGCGATCACCGAAGTGGCAGTGGCTGATCCGCGGATCGACGAAGCGCGAACTGCCGTCATAGGCGCGTCATTTGGCGGCTACATGGCCAACTGGGTAGCTGGGCATACCGACCGGTATGCCGCGATTGTCTCTCATGCCGGATTGTGGGCTCTGGATCAGTTTCGTCCCACCACTGACACCGCCTCCTACTGGCAGCGCGAGATCACTCCAGAGTTCACGTCGGTGAATTCGCCGCACCGGTTTGTCGGTCAGATCAAGACACCGATGCTGATTATCCACGGCAACAAGGATTACCTGGTGCCGGTCAACGAAGCGATGCGGATGTGGTTTGAGTTGCTGACTGAGTCGACCATGCCCGCAGCGGAGGACGGAACCAGTCCGCACCGGTTCCTGTACTTCCCGTCCGAAAGTCATTGGATACGTGCGCCGCCGCACGCCAAGATCTGGTACCAGGTGGTCATTGGCTTCCTTGCCGAGCATCTGTTGGGCCGGCGCATCGAACTGCCGGAGACGCTCGGGCGAATGGGGCCAGAGCTGCCAGTATGAATCTGCTGGAAATGAAATATGTTATTGGGCAACAGGAGTTGTCAAACCACCGGAAAGGATGCTTCATGACAGTTAAGGCACTGACGATGTCCGTGGTTGTTGCTTCTGGGTTCGCCATGCTTGGCGCGCCGAATTCCGGAGCAGATGTGACGAGCCCGCTGCAGGCGCTCGTCGATGCCGCCGCGCAGCGCCTGCAGACGGCCGATCCGGTCGCGGCTTCGAAGTTTCGTACCGGTGGGCAGGTCGATGACCCGCAGCGCGAACAACAGGTGATCGATGCCGTAACAGCCGATGCCACCCTCGCGCATATCGACGCTGGCTATGTTCACGATGTGTTTCGCGACCAGATCGATGCCACAGATTCGTTGGAGCACAGCCGCTTTGCACAATGGTAGTTCGATCCTGCAGCTGCGCCCTCGACGGCCCCCGACCTGTCAGCGTCGCGGGTCACCATCGACACGCTCAATCACACGATCGTCGGCGAGATCGCCAAACAATGGTCCACGCTGCATTCACAATCGTGCCGAACCGACCTGGACGCCGCCGTCGACGCCGTGGCGCAGGCAAGACACCTCGACCCCGTCTACCGCCGGGCCACGGCCTACGCAACGCACTCATACTGCCGGTAGGCCCACCCCCATGAGCCGGCAGTATGAGTGCGAATGTCACGTCCGGATGTCCGCAGCAAGCGCGCCGATGGCCCACATCGATTCCCGCTGCATCTCAGGTCCGAAGGTGATCCGCGTGACACCTAAATCCGCCAGCTCGGCTACCGATTCCCTGGAGGCCTTGGCTGCCATGTTGAGCGGACCGGCGATCCCTTCCCGCAACGCCAGGAACACCTCTAGTGGTGCCAACAACGGATAAACACAGTCAGCGCCGGCTTCTACGTACAGACGCGCCCGTTCGATCGCATCGACCGGATCGCCGTTGCCGAAGAGGAAGGTGTCAACCCGCGCGTTGATGAAAACGGCGTCACCCGACTCTGCGCGCACCTCTGCGAGCCAGTCGGCGTGCCGCTTGGGATCCTTGAGCTTTCCGCGTTCGGAGTCCTCCAGATTGCAGCCGACAGCGCCCGTCTCCATGAGCCGTCCGATCAACTCGCGGGGACTGAGACCGTAACCGTGCTCGATATCCGCCGAGATAGGCACCGACACGGCGCGGACAATCCGCCCGACAGCGGCGAACATCTCCTCGGCTGGCGTCGACCCATCCGCGTAGCCAAGCGACGCCGCGATGCCCATGCTGGGGGTGGCGAGCGCGGGATAGCCGGCGTCTGCGAGAGCCTGTGCGCTGCCAGCGTCCCATGGGCCAGGTAGCACGAGCGGCTCACCCGCGGCGCGATCTTGATGCAGAGAACGGAAGGTAGATGCGGCGGTCATTCTGTTGTGTTTTCCTTCTCGGTTTCGGGCGATGATGTTGTCGACGGAGTACCTGGCGAGGCAGGTCGGCGAACTAGGAGCCCGGCGCGTAGTGCCCCGGAACCATCCGGGTAGAAACCCCGAATCGGTTCCACGCGTTGATCATCGTGATCGCACCGATGAGGTAGGCCAACTCTGTCTCGCTGAATTCCATTGCAGCTTTGGCATATACCTCGTCCGGAACACCCCCCTGGGTGAGCACGGTGATCGCTTCCGTCAGCTCGATCGCCGCGATCTCCTTCGCCGTGTAAAAGTGCATCGACTCGCGCCACCCGTCCAGCTGAATGATCCTGTCTACCGACTCCCCGCCCGCCAGCGCATCTTTGGTGTGCATATCGATGCAGAAGGCGCAGCGGTTGACTTGCGACGAGCGGATCTTCACAAGGTGGAGCACGTGCGCCTCCACACCCTGTCCGGTTGCGGTGTCGAGGCGGGCCATGGCTTTGAACACATCGGGGGCGAGTTTCATCCAGTCGAGGCGCTGGGTGTGCTCCGCGAGGTGCGGGGTGGAGTGCTGCACATCGTTGGTGGTCATCAAACCACGATATGCGCAATGTGGCCCGCTATCGTGGGCCATTTTGTGGCCGATTGACTGGGCCATTTATGTATCCTGCGTGGTGGGCCCCGATATTCCGAGCGCCGCCACATGCGGCAGCGCAGCATCCAAGTAGACTGGGGGAGTGGCGCATTGAGTGATGACATCGACGTGGGAGCGCCGAGACAGAATACGAAAGCGACGCCAAGACGTCGGAGGAGGCATTAATCCGCGGTGAATTGTCAGGTACGGCGTGCCATCGGCACTTTTGATCCGTTGGATGTGATCGGATTCGCGCGTATCCGGCGGTCGACGAGTTCAGCAGCCCAGAGGGGACCGCATCGCGGTCTGTATCCCGATCAGAGCGGGATCTGTTGCCGCCATTGCGAATCTGCGCACACGCTAAGGTTCTGCCTCCGGTGACTACCACCGATCTGCATCTCGATTTCAGCGGTTCAGGGCTGCGTGCCGGTCTGATGGATGCCCTACGTGAGGCCGTTCGTACAGGTCGTCTGGCACCTGGCACCAAGCTCCCATCGTCCCGGGCGCTGGCGGCCGATCTTGGTATGGCACGGAACACCGTAGCTGAGTGCTACGCGGAGCTGATCGCTGAAGGTTGGCTCGTCGCGCAGCAGGGCTCCGGAACCCGGGTGGCCCGTCGGGCGCACCCGCGCAGCGCCGCGCGGGAGCCGGCCCAGATATCGTTGCCACCGTTCCAGCCCGCGACGGGACTACTGCCGGGGGCACCTAACCTCGCAGAGTTTCCGCGTGCGCAGTGGCTTGCCGCGGCGCGGCGCGCTTTGACAGCCGCGCCGCATGATGCTCTTTCCTATGGTGATCCACGCGGCCGGCCAGAGTTGCGCGCCGTCCTTGCCGATTACCTCGCTCGATCACGTGGGGTGTATGCCGAGCCCGAACGAATCGTGATCTGCTCTGGATTCCACCATGGCCTCACGCTCATCGCGCAGGTACTCAAGGCGCGGAGGGCAAGGGGAGTAGCCGTCGAGGCGTATGGCTTCGATATCTATCGCGATCTCCTGGCGAGCGCCGGATTGCAGACGCCTGCACTCTATGTCGACGACTGCGGCGCGCGCACCGATGCCCTGACTGACCTGAAGGGGGTCGCCGCGGTGCTGCTGACGCCGGCACACCAGTACCCGACCGGCGTTGCTTTGCATCCCGATAGGCGCGCCGCAGCCGTCAACTGGGCGCGCACCACCGGTGGGCTGCTACTGGAGGATGATTACGATGGCGAGTTCCGATATGACCGCCAGCCGGTCGGTGCCCTGCAGGGGCTTGATCCGGAGCGAGTGGTGTATTTCGGGTCCGCGAGCAAGTCGCTTGCGCCCGGCCTACGGCTCGCCTGGATGGTGGTGCCAGAAGAGTTTGTCCCCGAAGTTGTTGTGGCCAAGGGCAATGTCGACTGGTCGAGCGCTCTTGAGCAGTTGACGCTCGCCGAGTTCATTGCCTCGGGCGCTTACGACCGGCATGTACGTCTGATGAGGTTGCGCTACCGTCGCCGTCGCGAACAGCTGGTTGCGGCGGTGACCAAGCAATCCCGCAGGGTTCGCATCACTGGCATGGCCGCAGGACTCCAGGCGGTGTTGGACCTTCCTGCGGGAACCGAGAGTTCAGTCGTGCGAAAAGCGGCCAGCCGGGGTTTGGAAGTCAGCGGATTGTCACAGTTCCGTTGCGAAGAGGCATGCCGAGGTTGGGTTTTCCCGAAGCGTGATGCGTTGGTGGTGGGATTCGCAGGTCCTTCGGATAGTGCTTGGCCCAGCGCGCTGGAGACGCTGTGCGCGATATTGCCGTAGATGGTGTCCGGTACCGGATCACTTATACCCGTCTTGGCCACGTACACGTCATCTCTGACCACCGGCCAAAAGGGGCGGCTCTGACATTCGGTGCACTTCAACAATTCTCGACGCGAGCCGTGCCGGATCTCAGGAGTAGGAGTCTTCAGGGGCCAGCGATCGTCGAGGGAACATCTTCAGTGCTTTCGTCGTTATCAATGCTACGGGCACAATGAAACGCCGATAACACCGGCAAGGTTCCAGCCAACGCTCACAAACGGCGCCCATACGACGATTCGACAGATCTACCTCCACCGACACTCTGATCTGGACGTACAAGGTGAAGTGAGGTGTCGGCGAAGCATGCCCCAACGAACAAGAGTCAACGACACTGTAAGCACTGCAGACAGGGTGCTGCAAGCCACTGTGGGCCTGATCCGAACTGGCGGTGCCGAATCGGTTTCGACGCGCGCGGTTGCTTCTGCCGCGGGTGTGCAGCCTCCCGCAATCTACCGCCATTTCGGGGACAAAGAGGGTCTACTTGCTGCCGCCGTGCTGTTCATGATGCAAGAGCATCTTGCAGAAATGAGACGAATCTCCGAGGCGGACGGCGACAGTCTCCGCACGTTGCGTCAGATGTGGGATGCCCATATCGAATTCGGATTAGCACATCCGCACATCTACGTACTAACTTACGGCCAGCTCCGTCCAGGCAAGACCGCCTCGGGGACACGCGAAGCCGAAGCGATCCTGTGGGACAGCGTCGCTCGTGTGGCGGTTGAAGGACGACTGCGGATGAGCGTCAAACGCGCCACAGAGCTTGTGATTGCCGCCGAAACCGGCACCGTCCTCACACTTATCAGACGAGACGAGGATGAACGAGATTCTCGACTATCCACTGTGACTCGGGAAAGTGTCATCTCGACCATCCTCAGCGACAAGAAGACGCCGGCGAAGGACGGGGGATTGGCCGCGCGTGCTGTCGCACTGCAGGAAGTGTTGCGCGGCAACGGCACCACTTCACTCAGTGCTGCTGAGCAGACACTACTCACAGATTGGCTGGCCAAACTCGCCGACGGGCGATAGGTAAGCGTCGCGACGATATGCCCGATTTCCTCGGCTGCGTCGCCGAAGGCGCCTCATCGTTCGGGGTAGACGTTGAGAGTCCCAACCTCTTTGTGTACCTGGATTGTTGGCACGGTGCAAGCATAGTTGGGTAACGGCGTAAGGGTGTGGGCCACTTTGGTGACTTTCTGTTGGGCCATTTTGGTTCTGGTGGCACCATTCTCGACTGTGCGGAGTTTCTGGCTGGCGGCCTGGCCTACGTTCGGTCGGTCGTACGTCATCGCTGAGCCTGAAATACGCTGGAGGACAATGACTGTGGTTCTTACGCTTGTGAATGTACGCCCGGCAGGTCTACAAACGGCGCGCAGCTGAAGGCCTCGCACCCGCGCTCGAGGCGTTAGTAACCCTGTATCAAGGGAACATCGTCAGGACATTTGACGTTAGCACTGATACACCGGCGTTGAATCATTGATAAAAGGCTGCCGGGAATTCGATCGTCAAGAGGGGACTGTCATGTCTGCTCCAGTCAACACTCGTGAACGACGGCTTATGCGTCGATTCGAGATATTGACCTCCGGCGACCCGCAACTTGTTACGGCGCAGCCTGATCCGGTGATCACGGCCGAGCTGGACGTCCCCGGCATGGTGCTCACCGATGTGATGAGCACCGTGATGAACGGCTACGCCGACCGGCCCGCGCTGGGCCAGCGCGCCGTCGAATTCGTTACGGACGCCGCCGGTCGCACTGTCGCGCAGCTGCTGCCCCGGTTCGACACCCTGACCTACCGCGAGACATGGGCCCGCGTACAGGCACTGGCCGGCGCGTTGGCCGGCGACCCCGTCCAGCCGGGCGACCGTGTCGCCACGCTCGGTTTCACTAGCACGGACTACGCCATCGTGGACATGGCCCTGTCGCTGATCGGAGCTGTCGCGGTTCCACTTCAGACCAGTGCGCCGCTGTACCAGGTGCACCCGATCGTGCTGGAGACAGAGCCGGTGGCGATCCTGTCCAGCGTCGACCACCTCGACGACTCCGTCGAGCTCGCGATGACGGCGCGCACGCTCAAACGTCTGGTGGTGTTCGATTACCACCCGCAGATCGATGACCACCGTGAGGCGTTCGTCTCCTGCGCCGCGCGCCTAACTGACTTACAGGTCAGCGTCGAGTCGCTCGATGAAGTGATCAAGCGGGGCGCTCAGCGACCTGACGGTCTGGAGATCGCCCCCGCCGACCGCGACACCCTGCGAGTACTGATCTACACCTCCGGCAGCACCGGTACCCCCAAGGGAGCGATGTACACCGACCACCTGATGACCAATGGCTGGCGCGGATGGGTGGTCCCCGACTGGGACACAGACCGCAGGCTGCCCGCCATCACCTTGAACTTCATGCCCATCAGCCACGTCATGGGTCGGTTCATTTTGTACTCCACTCTGGGAGCCGGCGGAACGGCCTACTTCACTGCCCGCAGTGACCTGTCGACCCTGCTGGACGACCTCGCGCTGACATGCCCGACCAAGCTCGACCTCGTCCCACGCATCTGGGAGATGCTGTTTCAGGAGGTACAGAACGAAACGGACAGACGCACGCTCGACGGCCACGACCGGGAACTCATCGAGTCGCACGTGATGGCCGAAAAGCGCGAGGAACTTATTGGCGGACGCCATTTCTCGGCGACGACAACCTCCGCGCCGATCTCGGCGGAACTGCGGTCCTGGCTTGAGCAGTTTCTCGACATCCACCTGATCGAGGTTTATGGCTCTACCGAGGACAGCGTCGTACTCGTGGACGGGCGGATGGCGCGTCCACCGGTGCGCGACTACAAACTGGTCGACGTGCCGGACCTGGGCTACTTCGGCACCGATCGTCCGCATCCGCGTGGTGAGTTGTTGCTCAGGTCAAGGGATCTGATCCCTGGTTACTACATGCGGCCAGAAGTAACAGCCGAACTCTTCGACGCTGAGGGCTGGTATCACACAGGCGACGTGTTCGCCGAAACCGCCCCGGATGAGCTGACCTACGTCGACCGCCGCAATAACGTGCTCAAGCTTTCGCAGGGTGAGTTCGTTACGGTCTCCAAACTCGAGGCAGCCTATGGCGCTCACCCCTCGGTGCGGCAAGTGTTCGTATACGGCAACAGCGCCCGCGCGTACCTCCTTGCCGTGATCGTCCCGACCGACGAGGCGCTGGACAGCGTCGGTGGCGACGTGGCCGCGGTCAAGCCGCTGTTGAGCGAAGCGTTGCAGAGCATCGCTAGCGACGCCGGCCTGCGGTCCTATGAAGTTCCCCGCGACTTCCTGGTCGAGACCACGCCATTCACTCTGGATAACGAGCTGCTGACCGGCATCCGCAAGCTGGCTCGGCCCAAGCTCAAGGAGCGGTACGGCACTGCGTTGGAGCAGCTTTACGTCGATCTGGCCGACGGCCAGGCCGACGTGATGCGCTCGCTGCGCCAGGAGAGCGCGAAGCGCCCGGTTCTCGAGACGGTCAGCCGGGCCGCCAGCGCGCTGCTCGGCGCCGTTTCGGCCGATGTGTCAACCGAAGCCCGGTTCACCGACCTGGGTGGTGACTCATTGTCGGCCTTGACGTTTGCCAACCAGCTTCGAGTGATCTTCGATGTCGATGTCCCTGTCTGGGTGATTGTGAGCCCGGCCAGCGACCTGGCCGCTATCGCCGCGTATATCGACACCGAGCGCCGTGGTGGTGGCCGGCGGCTCACCTACGCGGCCGTGCACAGCCACAGTGCGATTGAGGTGTACGCAAGTGAATTGACGCTTGAGAAGTTCATCGACACCACGACGTTGGCCGCCGCACCGCATCTACCGGGCCCGAACCGCGAGGTGCGCACCGTGCTGCTCACCGGGGCGACCGGTTTCCTGGGCCGCTACCTGACTCTGCAGTGGCTGCAACGAATGCACCTCGTCGGTGGCAAGGTCATCGCCCTGGTCAGAGCCAAGTCCGACGAGGAGGCGCGCCGCAGGCTAGACGCAACGTTCGACAGTGGCGACCCGAGCCTGCTCGAGCACTACCGGTTGCTAGCAGCCGAGCACCTCGACGTGATCACTGGCGATAAGGCTGACTCGAATCTCGGTCTGGAGCAGCCGATTTGGCAGCGGCTGGCCGACACCGTCGACCTGATCGTCGACACCGCCGCCCAGGTCAACCACGTGCTGCCCTACAGCCACCTGTTCGGCCCCAACGTCGTGGGTACCGCAGAACTGATCCGCCTTGCGGTGACCACGCGGATCAAGCCCTTCGTCTATCTGTCGACGATCAGCGTGGGTGACGGTATCGAACCGGATCGCTTCATCGAAGACGCCGACATTCGCGAGATCAGCGCGACCCGCGAGATCAATGACAACTACGCCAACGGCTACAGCAACAGCAAGTGGGCAGGCGAAGTACTGCTGCGGGAGGCCAACGACCTGTGCGGCGTGCCAGTTTCGGTATTCCGCTGCGACATGATCATGGCTGACACCACCTACGCCGGACAGCTCAACCTGCCCGACATGTTCACCCGCATGATGCTGTCGCTGGTGGCCACCGGGATCGCGCCATACTCGTTTTACGGACTCGACGCGAACGGCGAACGGCAGCGAGCCCACTTCGAGGGACTGCCAGTGGAATTCATCGCCGACGCCATCTCCACCATCGGCGCCGATCTCGTGGAACGGCCCGCGTCTTTCGAGACCTATCACGTGATGAACCCCCACGACGACGGCATCAGCATGGATACGTACGTCGACTGGCTCATCGACGCTGGCCATCCGATCGCCCGGGTGCCCGAGTATGCGGCCTGGCTGACACGGTTCGAAATGACACTGCGGGCGCTACCCGACACGCAGCGCCAGGCGTCTCTGTTGCCGCTGCTGCACAACTACCAGCGGCCCCAACACCCGATCAACGGATCTATCGCGCCGACGGATCACTTCCGGGCGATAGTGCGGGACCACAAGATCGGACCAGACAAAGACATCCCGCACATCACCGCACCAGTGATAGTCAAATACGTCACCGACCTGAGGCTGCTCGGGTTGCTCTGACCACCGGCGGAACTGGCCAGAGCCCGCTCACCGTGAGGACAGCAGTTGAGATTCGGTATCAGCACGATAATCACTGATGAAGGTATTCGCCCGGACGGGTTGGCCAAAGCCTTGGAAGAACGCGGCTTTGATGCGCTCGTGGTCGCAGAGCACTCGCACGTCCCCGTCAGCCGGGCCACGCCCTACCCAGCAGGGGGCGAGTTGCCCCACGAGTATTACCGAGTTTGTGACCCAGTCGTCGCGTTGACAGCGGCCGCCGTGACGACCTCGGAACTCGTTATTGGGACCGGCGTGCTTCTGCTGGCTCAACGGGACACGATCCAAACGGCGAAGGAGGTCGCCAGCGTCGACCACATCTCGGACGGCCGCGTGCTGCTCGGCCTGGGCTTGGGCTGGAACCTCGAAGAGATCGCCGATCATGGCGTCGACCCTGCAACGCGCGGCAAGCTGCTCGACGAGAAACTGGCCGCGATGAAAGAACTATGGACCAAGGAGGAAGCGGAGTTTCATGGCGACTACGTCGACTTCGACACGACCTTCTGCTGGCCCAAGCCCCTTCAAAAGCGGTACCCGCCGATTTACTTCGGCGGATCCACCGCGGCCACGGTGTCCCGCGCTCGACGGCACCAAGCCGGCTGGACGCCTATGGCCGTCCCACTCGAGAGGGTGCCCGCACAGATGAGCCTTCTCGATGGTGCAACTGACATTTCGGTTGATGTCGTTGTCCCCGAAGACGCGGAACCCGCACTCCTCGACGCTTATCGCCACCACGGCGTGGAACGAGCGCTGTTCCTGCTTTCCACCCGGCCCGAACCGGAAGCCTCAAACTTCTCGACAGGATTGCCGCACTCATCGACACGTACCGGTGATCGGCTCGGTGAGAAGGGCCGCCTCACCGAACGTGGTCGGATGGTGCGCGTCGAGAACAGCCCGCGACGGAGCGCAATCGTCGACGTCCTTGTCTCTGCAGCCGATGGACTCGGAGTGTCGCCCGGCCAAACCGCGATCGCCTGGCTGTTGGAGCGGGCAAGGCGGTCATCGACCGGGGTAGTGCCCATCGTCGGCCCCCGCACGCTCGCACAGGTGCAGTCCTACCTCGCCGCTGTTGACGTGAGTATCGGCGACGATGTCTATCAGCGGCTCGATGACGTCAGCAGGATCGATCTCGGAGAGCCGCACGCGTCGCTTCAGGCCGAAGGTGACAAAGCACTCGGCGGGGATCGGAAGACGATCCGGCTTCACCCCGTCCCGACGGTCTGACGTTACTGTGCCAAGCGGGATTTGAACGCACGGATCTGTTCGGTGAGCGCCGATTCGACGGGCAGCCGTTCCATCGACGAGGCGCCGTAGAACCCGTGGCAGTGCCTGGCCGCGCGAACCACGTGCGCGGCGTCGTCGGGCATCGCGATTGGCCCGCCGTGGCACAGGACCAGCACATCGTCGCGTTCGTTCAGCGCGACCTCGGCCCATTCGTCTATCAGCCCGACACAGTCGTCGAGCGATTTGGTTGTCTTCGCCCCGATCGACCCTCCTGCAGTGAGCCCCATGTGGCACACGATGATGTCGGCGCCGGCCCGCGTCATCGCCCGTGCATCGGCGGCGGAGAACACGTACGGAGTGGTCAGCAGGTCTGCGGCTCGGGCGGCCTCGATGAGGTCAACCTCGAGGCCGTATCCCATGCCGGTCTCCTCCAGGTTGGCCCGGAACATGCCGTCGATCAGGCCGACGGTCGGGAAGTTCTGGATCCCGGCGAAGCCAAGGTCGGTCAGCTCCCGCAGGAACCGATCGGTGAGCATGAACGGGTCGGTGCCGTTCACTCCCGCGAGAACGGGGGTGTGGTCGACGACGGGCAGCACCTCCGCAGCCATCTCGACCACGATGTCGTTGGCGTTGCCGTAGGCGAGCAACCCGGCCAGTGATCCGCGGCCGGCCATCCGGTAGCGGCCCGAGTTGTAGATGACGATGAGGTCGACACCGCCGGCCTCCTCGCATTTCGCCGACAATCCCGTGCCGGCGCCCGCGCCGATGATCGGCTCGCCTGCCGCCACCATCGCGCGGAACTTTTCGACCAGCGCTGCACGCATGAACCGCTTCACGCGATCACCTCCCGCCATTCGGCGACGACCGCGTCAGCGAATTTCGGGTCGTTGATGTGGTAGGGAACCCGGCTCACCACGCCCGACCGGTGCACCGCAGCCTCGATCGTCGAGAACAGCGCATCGTCGGCCGCGGGATCCCAGAACGGTTGTCCGGGTGCGTCGAGGGCGGACACCCCGCCAGTGGGCAGCAGGAAACGCGTTGGGCCGGTGCAGGCGTTGAGCTTTTCGGCCAGGAACCGGCCGATCGCGATGTTCTCCTCAACCGTGGTGCGCATGAGCGTGACGTTCGCGTTGTGCTGGTAGAACAGCCGACTGTCGAATGTGTCGGGCACGGTGGCGCGGGCGCCGAAATTGACCATGTCCAACGCACCGCAGGATCCGACGTACGGCAACCGGGTGCGCGCGATCGCATCGAGCCGGTCCGGTCCCGCGGCCATCACGCCGCCGACCAGCAGATCACACACCTCGGTGGTGGTCAGATCGAGCACCGAACTGATCATGCCGTCGTCCACGAGCTTCTCCATGGCCTTGCCGCCGGTGCCGGTGGCGTGGAAGACCAGCGGGTCAACCGCGTCGTCGCTGGTGCCTCCCGTGATGCGATCGACCACGGCCGACACACATGGTGTAGTGACGCCGAACATCGTCAGCCCGACCGCTGGCCGCTCGTTCGCCGCGGGAATCGAATTGGAGACCATCCCAGCCAGCGCGTGGGCAGCGTTGCCGAGCACCTGCCTGGAGATGCGGCTGATGCCGGCGACATCGGTCACCGAGTACCACATGGCGATGTCGGCGGCTCCGACGTACGGAGCGACGTCACCGGAGGCGACCGTCGACACCATCAATTTGCCGACACCCACTGGAAGGGCCCGCATCGCCGCCGTGATGACCGCGGTGCCGCCGGACCCGCCGAGCCCGAGCACTGCGCCGACATCGGTGCGTGACAACAGGAATCCCTGCAGGCCAACGGCCATCGCCGCCAGTGCGGTGCCTCGATCACCTGTGAACACAGTCTCGGCTCCGTCTGGGTGATGCGCTGCCACCTCATCGGCCGTGACATCGGCCTCGCCAACGCGCTGCCGTCCAGTCGACACATCCACGGTCACGATGTCGACGCCGGCTGCGCGCCCGAGTCCGGCCACATACGACAGCTCAGCGCCCTTGGTGTCAAATGTCCCAATCACGTATGCACGACGCACAGCACCGGTTCTAGCACGAACCACGCCACCGAGTCGCCCGCCGGTCGGCCATTGGGCACTGGGTACTACGAAAATTGTTGCGGCACAACCTCGGTGTAGGCCCCCTCGAAGAGTGTGGTCATCTCCTCGATTTCTGCTTCGGTGCTGATCAATGGGGGCGCAAAGCAGATGGTGTCGCCAATGGCACGAACGAGAAGACCGCGTTGGGCTGCTTTGGCCATAACCTCCGAGCCCACGGCGCCTTCACCACCGTCAGCAGGGTCGAGCGGCGCGAAGGTGACCGCGGCAAGGAAGCCGTGGCCGCGCACGTCGACTACCCGGTCTTTGCCCGCGACAGCCTGCAGTCCAGCCATGAGGGTGGGGGCGGTGTTTCTCACGTGGCCGGGAATATCGTTCTCGGCGAGCATGGCGAGGTTCTCGCGTGCGACCGCTGCGGCGACGGGATGTCCCGAGTAGGTGAAGCCGTGACCGAACGCGCCGATGGCCGTTGAGCCCTCGACGATGACATCGGTGACGCGACGCCCCACCATAACTGCCGATATCGGCAGATACGCCGACGAAAGGCCTTTGGCGAGGGTGATCATATCGGGCTGTAGCCCGAATTCTTCTGTGGCGAACATCTTTCCGGTGCGGCCGAAGCCGGTGATCACCTCATCGGCGATGTAGAGGATGTCATGGCGCGCGAGCACCTGCTGCACGCGGTGGTAGTAGGCGTCCGGCGGAATCACTACTCCACCCGCTCCCAGGATCGGCTCGCCGATGAACGCGGCGATGGTGTCGGGGCCTTCGGCGGCGACGACGTCTTCGAGGTGTCCGATGAGTCGGTCGACGAAGGCCTGCGGTGTTTCCTCCTGCGCGTCCAGTGGATCGGGGCAGGGCAATTTGACGAAATTGGCCAACGGCAGCCCGAAACCCTTGTGAATAATGTCCAGGCCCGTTGCCGACGAGCCAGCCACCGTCGTGCCGTGGTAGCCGCGCTCGTGCGAAAGAATCTTGACTCGTCCTTCGCGGCCCAGGCTGACGTGGTAGTACCACGCCAGCTTGATCGCGCTGTCGACCGCCTCTGCACCGGAGTTCGCAAAGAAGCAGCGCCCCATGGGTATTGGGGCCAACGAGACGAGATCGTCGGCCAAGGCCATCGTCACATCGTTGGTGCGATGCGCGTAGCTTGCGTAGAACGGCAGTTTCGCCATCTGCTGGGCGGCCGCTCCGATGAGCCTGGGCTGGGTGTAGCCGAGGTTCGTGCACAACATTCCAGATGTCGCGTCCAGGTAGGACTGTCCAGCGCTGTCCCACACGCGGATGCCTTCACCCCGCACGATCACATGCGGAGCGGTTTCGAGGGCGGGTGGGGTGTGCGGCTCGAGCAAGGCGGGGGAGTAGCGCATGAGTAAGAAGGGTCCTTTCGCTTCGCAGACCGGTGTCCGTGGGTCACCAAAGATGCGGCTAATCAATGGTTTTCAGGTGACTGGTGCGAGATCAGTCTGCATCGATGATCCTGACGTTACTGCGAGATTGACCAGGTCTCTAACCCTCTTGCGCACAGATCGAGACAGATAGCGAAGAGCAGGCTCACCCCCGGCGGAAGGCGATCGAGGTTACGGTGTCCACCGATGGGTCAGCTTCCCTGAGATCACGATGTGCGCGACGCAGTCGTACGTGACGGGACCTATTCCGCCCTCGCGTTGCGCCATCCAATAGGACCCTGCATGTCCGAGGATGCCGCTGTCGTGCGCCTCGTGGCAGATATCGGCCACTTGCTCGGGCATGCTGCGCACCTCCCACGATCTGGTAGAGCGACCATCACTTAACCTAAAACGCTGCGCAACGGCCGTCTTTTGACCCGGTGCGCGCCACGCGGGACTCACTTTCAGAAACCGATCACACGCCAGGCAGAAAAGTCTCGGGTTTTGCTGAACCACCTCTCAGCTAGCTCTCAGTCGCCGCAGGCACCTTGTGTTGAAGCCACTGTGCTGATTGACGATTTAGAAAGAGAACTGAAAACAATGACAACCCCTCCGCGGTATCCCACGGATCGACCCGACCACAGCCAGGATCCGAGTCGGCCTGCGGGACAGCCGCACCCGGGTGCCCATACGCACAATCCGATGCATTCCCCCTACGACTGGCGCTACACAGACCCGCCGACTGCGCCACTGCACAATCCCTATTACACAGCGCACCAGACGATTACGACACCGACGGCCCCGCATCGGCAGAAGGGTTCCCGTCGCGGCGTCATCGTCGCCGGCGCTGTTGTCGCCGCCATGGTTGGTGGCGGAATCGGCACAGCCACCATGCTGGCCACCGAGCGAGCCAACCAAACGACCACCGTCAAGCCGGCAACCGTCGCCCAGGCACCCGCCCAGCCCAAGCCTGCCGCCAACCTGCCTGCCGGCTCGGTGGAACAGGTAGCCGCCAAGGTGATGCCCAGCGTCGTCAAGCTGCAGATCGACCTGGGTCAGCAAAGCGCGGAAGGTTCCGGCATCGTGCTGAGCGAAGACGGCCTGATCCTGACCAACAACCACGTTGTGGCGGCGGCTGCTGGCGATGACCAGGGCGCCCAGCCGACGTCGGCCGACTCCACCGAGGGCGGCGGGGTCACTAAGACCGTGACGTTCTCCAATGGTCAGTCAGTGCCGTTCACCGTCCTCGGCACCGATCCCGCGGGCGATCTGGCCGTCGTGCGTGCTCAGGGAGTATCGGGATTGACACCGATCACCATGGGATCGTCCAAGGATGTGAAGGTGGGCCAGGAAGTCGTGGCGATCGGCTCACCGCTGGGCCTGCAGGGAACCGTGACGACCGGCATCGTCAGTGCGCTCGATCGGCCGGTCGCAGCTGGCGACGGCCCCGGCAGTGACGTCACCGTGCTCGACGCCATCCAGACGGACGCGGCGATCAATCCGGGTAATTCCGGTGGCGCGCTCGTGAACATGAACGGCGAACTGATCGGGGTTAACTCCGCGATCGCGAGCATGGGCGGCGGCGATGCCGGCTCTGGCGGGGCACCCAGCGGGTCGATCGGGCTGGGCTTTGCCATCCCGGCCGATCAGGCCAAGCGCATCGCCGATGAGCTGGTTTCCACCGGCGCCGCCAGCCACGGCTCACTCGGTGTCCAGCTCAGCAACGACGCCACCAGGAACGGCGGCGCGGCCATCGCCGAGGTCATCGAGGGCGGCCCCGCAGCAGAAGCGGGAATTCCCAGTGGTGCGGTGGTCACCAAGATCAACGAGCAAGTGATCGACGGTCCGGAAGCTCTGGTGGCAGCGGTTCGATCAAAAGCACCGGGAGACAACGTCTCTCTGACCTACCTTGACGATTCCGGGGCCCCGCAAACGACGCAGGTCACTCTCGGCAAGGCCTAGGGTCCGCTTAGTCCGACCGGCCGAACCTTCCTGAGACCGGAGGATATGGATGTCCCGAAAGTTGATATCACCGGCGATATCAACTTCGGGACGTACATGGGCCAAGACTTTCAGGTGCGGATGTGACGGATGTGACTTAGTCCTGCAGCGTCCCGACCGCCGAGCGATGCCTGCGCCCGCACGAAATCGCGGAAGGTAAGCGCGGCCGGGGCCAACGGGCGGCCGCCGGCCCAGATCAGCCCAATGCGGCGGGCTGCCCTGGGGCGCAACGGAATCTCGATGACCCCCTGCGGAGGAGCGGGCTCCGCGAGAGGCAACACGGCCAGGCCCAGCCCGGCGGCAACAAGGCCGCGCAACGTGTCCACATCCTCGCCCTCGAAGGCCAACATCGGGGTGAAACCGGCCGCCGCGGCGAGTTCATCGGTCATCTCGCGCAACCCGGACTCCGGCTTTGTCCCGACGAACGCCTCGCCGGCCAGTTCCGCCATCCGCACCCACGCTCTGCCGACCAAGCGGTGACCGTCAGGCACGGCCACCACCAACTGCTGCTCCTCAAGGGCGACCCCTGCGAAGTCGCCCGCCCTCGACAGCGGCGAGGTCAACGCCAGGTCCGCTCGCCCGGTGCGAACGTGGTCGAGCAACTCCTCGTGGGGACCCTGCAACAGGGTGAAGCGAACGTGCGGGTGCTCTTGCCGAAACGCGCGCAACAGCGCGGGCACCCGTCTCTCGCCGAGCGTGTACAGGAACGCGAACACCACTTGGCCGTGCTCGGGATCGGCCTCGTCTTCAGCTTGACGCACGCCTGAGGCCAGCTCGGAGAGCGCCCGTCCGGCCGCCGCGGCGAGGCTGGCGCCGGCATGGCTGAGCCGGATGCCGCGCCCATCAGGCACCACCACCGGCGTGCCCAACTCGGCGGATAACGCCGCCAGCCACCGACTCGCTGTCGGCTGTTGCAGGCCCACGCTCGCCGCCGCCCTGGTCAGATTCCCCTCTGCAGCCAATGCGTGCAGCAGCGCCAGTTTCGGGGCCATCAACTGAAGGAGCGTTACCTCGGACACACCTGGAATTGTTGCGCACAGTACCTGCGCTGGTCGAGCTGTATCGATACGTCAATGAATGAGTTACAAGTCGATTCCGTATTGGACGCATCGGTCACCCGTACCTAGCGTCGGCGACATGATGAGGTGCTGTCGACTCTCAAATATGTTGCTGCCATTGCGATTTCGGCTTCGATCGAGCTGCAACCGTGCTGTCGGTTTCCTGTGGGAGAGGGATGTTCATGGCGACCGGTAGTGAGGAGCGCCTGGCCCGTCGCATCGCCGATTTGTACGCAACCGACCAGCAGTTCGCGGCTGCTCGGCCGGACGAGGAAATCACTGCGGCGATCAACCGGCCCGGCCTTCGGGCGCCGGAGCTGGTCCGCACGGTCATGGAGGGTTATGCGGACCGGCCTGCACTCGGTCAACGCGCGGTGCAGTTCGTCACCGATCCGAGGACGGGCCGAACGTCTGCGCAACTGTTGCCCCGATTCGACACCGTCACCTACCGCGAGGTGTGGGACCGCGCCGGTCGGATCGCCGGCGCGTTGGCGGGCGATTCGGCGCATCCGGTACGACCTGGTGATCGCGTCGCAATCCTCGGCTTCGCCAGCGTCGACTACGCGACCATCGAACTGGCTCTGATCCAACTGCAGGCGGTGACGGTTCCGCTGCAAACCAGTGCCCCAGTCAGTCGACTTCAGCCGATTGTCGCCGAGACCGAGCCGAGTGTGCTCGCCGTGGACGTCGACCATCTCGCCGACGCCGTGGAATTGGTCAGGGCCGAACGTACGCCCAAGCGGCTGGTCGTGTTCGACTACCGCCGTCAAGTCGACGACCATCGTGAAGCGCTCGACGCGGCCAAGGCGCGGCTGGCCGACGCGTCGTGCGAAGTGACCGTGGAAACCCTGGCCGAGCTGGACGACCAAGCCAACGCGGTGCCGGTACCTGCGTCGGTTTCCGAGTCCGCGGACCCACTGACGTTGCTGATATACACCTCCGGCAGCACCGGAGCACCAAAAGGCGCCATGTACCCAGAGCACTTAGTGGCCGATATGTGGCGCCGAGGCTCCAGGCCAATGGGCGGCGTGCACACTGCCGCGCCGTCAATCACGCTGTGTTTCATGCCAATGAGCCATGTGATGGGCCGCTCGATCCTGTACGGGTCGCTCGGGACCGGCGGCACATCGTATTTCGCGGCCAAGAGCGATCTTTCGACGCTGCTGGAGGACCTGGCACTGGTACGACCGACGGAACTCATTCTCGTGCCGCGGATCTGGGAAATGCTGTTCGAGGAATTCCAGAGTGAGCTGGACCGACGCTTGCCCACCTGCACGGATCCAGCCGCCCTCCCGGCAGAGGTAATGGCCGAGCGGCGGCTGCACCTGCTCGGTGGTCGGTGCGTCTCAGCCACGACGAGCTCCGCTCCGATCTCCGCCGAGATGAAAGCCTTCGCCGACTCGTACCTCGACATGCATATGTCCGTACGCTACGGCTCCACTGAAGCCGGAATCGTGTGTTACGACAGCCAGGTGCGCCGCCCGCCAGTGATCGACTACAAGCTGGTCGATGTACCCGAGCTTGGCTACTTCCGCACCGATCGGCCATATCCGCGGGGTGAGTTGGTGGTCAAATCCGAGACGCTGATCCCGGGTTATTACAAGCGAACACAGCTCACCGCCGACTTCTTCGACGCCGACGGCTACTACCGCACCGGCGACATCATGGCCGAGACGGGGGCCGATCAGCTGGTGTATGTTGGTCGGCGCAACAACGTTCTCAAGCTCGCCCAGGGCGAGTTCGTGACAGTCTCCAGGCTGGAGACGCTGTTCGGGGACAGTCCGCTCGTCCGAGAAATCTACGTCTACGGGAACAGCGCACGGTCTTATCTCCTGGCGGTCGTCGTGCCCACCGAAGAGGCGTTATCGCGCCATGACGTGGAGTCGCTGAAGCCGCTCATCGCCGACTCGCTGCTGAACGTCGCGAAAGCAGCCGCCCTGCAGTCTTATGAGATCCCGCGTGACTTCATCATCGAGACCACACCGTTCACGATGGAAAACGGCTTGCTGACGGGCATCCGAAAGTTAGCGCGGCCCAAGCTCGAAGAGCGTTACGGCGAACGTCTGGAACAGCTGTACAAAGAACTGGCCGACAGCCAGATCAACGACCTGCGCGCGCTGCGCCGCGGTGGCGCCGGCGCGCCGGTGCTGACGACCGTGTGCCGCGCCGCCGGTGCACTGCTGGGCGCAGGGGCAGACGAGGTATGTCCCGACGCGCATTTCACCGACCTGGGCGGAGACTCGCTGTCGGCGTTGACGTTTGCCAATCTGCTACATGAAGTCTTCGACATCGACGTGCCGGTAGGTGTGATCGTCAGCCCGGCAACCGATCTGCGGGACCTCGCCGGCTACATCGAGGACCAGCGGAAGCCCGGCGCCAAACGGCCTACCTTCGCCAGCGCTCACGCCGCCGACGCCACCGAGGTGCATGCTCGCGATCTCACGCTGACAAAATTCCTTGACGACGCAACGCTGGCCGCCGCCCCAAAGCTGCCAGGGCCGAACCCTGAGGCGCGCACCGTGCTCCTGACCGGGGCGACGGGGTTCCTGGGCCGATTCTTGGCGCTGGAGTGGCTGGAGCGGCTGGCGCCGGTCGGCGGCAGGCTGATCTGTTTGGTACGCGCGAAAAACGACGCCGAGGCGAGGGCCCGCCTGGAC
The DNA here is from genome assembly GCA_963848855.1 of uncultured Actinomycetota bacterium. Lineage (GTDB taxonomy): Bacteria > Actinomycetota > Actinomycetes > Mycobacteriales > Mycobacteriaceae > Mycobacterium. The sequence goes on along the minus strand of CAWKFL010000012.1, from coordinate 36,642 downwards.
ACCACGTTCGACAGCGGTGACCCGAAGCTGCTGCGCCATTACCGCGAACTGGCCGCCAACCATCTGGAGGTCATCGCGGGAGACAAGAGCGAAGCCAACCTGGGCCTTGCCTTAACCGAGTGGCAGCGCCTGGCCGACACAGTCGATCTGATCGTTGACCCCGCCGCCCTGGTCAACCATGTCCTGCCCTACAACCAGCTATTCGGCCCGAATGTGCTTGGCACCGCAGAGCTGATCCGCATCGCGCTCACCACGAAGCTGAAGCCGTTCAGCTACCTGTCGACGGTTCGGGTGAGTGACCAGATCGAACCGTCTGCGTTCACGGAGGACGCCGACATCCGGGTCATCAGCCCCACCCGCGCGGTTGACGACGGCTACGCCAACGGTTATGCCAACAGCAAATGGGCCGGCGAGGTGCTGCTGCGCGAGGCGCACGACCTGTGTGGCCTGCCCGTTGCGGTGTTCCGTTGCGACATGATCCTTGCCGACGCCGAATACGTCGGCCAACTCAATGTGCCAGACGTGTTTACCCGCCTCATTTTCAGCGTGGCGGCGACCGGCATCGCACCCACCTCTTTCTACAAACTCGACAAGGACGGCCACCGTCAGCGCGCCCACTATGACGGACTGCCAGTCGATTTCATCGCCGAGGCGGTCACCACCCTGCATGCGCAGCAAGAAACGGGGTACCTGACCTATCACGTCGCGAACCCGCATGACGACGGAATCGGACTCGACGAGTACGTCGATTGGCTGAGTGAGGCCGGGTACGAGATCCAGCGGATCGGCGACTACTGCGACTGGTTGCAGCGCTTCGAGACAATGGTGCGTGCCCTGCCGGACCGGCAGCGCCAGCACTCGTTGCTGCCGCTGCTACATAGGTACCGAAAGCCCGATACGCCGGTGCGTGGCTCCCTCATACCGACCCAGCGTTTCCGCACAGCCGTGCAATTCGCGAAAGTTGGCCTGGACAAAGATATCCCGCACGTGACGCCGGAGATCATCGTCAAATACGTCAACGACCTCGAGCTGCTCGGACTGCTCTAGCCTTCGAGCGGGTTGCCCATGATGCGTCCGGCACCATTGTTGGCAATCGATGCCGCCGCGGCGCTACCCGGCTTGCGCTTCGCCTGGTCCTCGAAGCACGCCAGGAACTCACTGCCGAATCCCTGCCGGGGATAGCGCGCGTGCATATCCGCCCTTACCTCGGGCGGGAACTCCTCCGGTCGCCGGCCGACCACTTCCCAGCTCGTGGCGACCTGCAGGATGTGGGATTCGGGATCCACGGCCGCATGGACGTCGCCGCGCATGTGCAGCACGATGATCTCCGATGCCCTGGCCGCCCGATCCGTCGACCAGCCGGCCGCCACCCCGAACACCCACGCGAGCTCGCCGCCCGCCTCCTCAAAGGGCACCCGGTGACTGTCGAACGCGTCGGTGAGACCGATGTCGTGCAGCATCGCCGACACGTAAAGCAGTTCATCGTCGAACGCGATGCCGTGCGTCCCCGCGTACATCGTTCCCCACAGGTACGAACGGATGCAGTGGTTGAGTAACGCTGGCGAGTAGAAACGGGATGCCACTGACAGTGCAGCGGTGGCCGCCGGTGTCTGCGGAAACATGACGTCAGCTTTCCAGTGTGGATCGTGACCTGCGGCGATTTGCGTCATGAAGGTGATCTCCTTTCACTTATCTCTCCTAGAACGCATTTCTCTACAGATTTGCTACGACCGCAGGTGATTTTTGCCCGTTAGGCGAGTGACTTCCTTATCAGCTGTGCGAGCGCTGCCGGTTGAGACAGATAAGGCGAGTGCGACGCGTTCATCCGCTGGACGTCATCGGCGCGCTCGGCCATCAACTCCTGGGCGACGACAGGAATCGCGTTGTCGGCTTCGCAGATCACGTAAGTGCTCGGAATGGTCTTCCACGCCACCTCGGTGACCGGCTGTCGCATCGAGGCGTAGGACTGGTAACCGAGTTGGCGGACGGCATGCGCAGCGGTCGCGGTATCGACATCGTGGTAGAACACGGTCTCGGGCGTCATGGCCTCGACGAAGTCGCGGACGCCGTCTCTGTGATGCAGCTTGGCCCACGGCATCAGCTCGCCGCCGGTGGGAGTGAGTAACGATTCCCCGATGTTCACTTGGAATGCGGCGAGATAGATGATGTGGGCGACGTTCTGCGCGTCCGGCAGCCCCTGGGTGGTGGGTACGCCGCCGTAGGAATGAGCGAGCACCACGACCGGCCGGTCAATGGCCGCGGCTGCTTGCGCGATCAATTCAGCATCGGCATACATGTCCCGAAGGGGGGCGGGGTCCGCGCCGGTGCTTGCCAACGTCACGGTGTGCACGTCGATATCGGGTAGTTCGTCGACGAGATCGCGAAAATGGTCGGGCGTATGCCAGGCGCCGGGGACGATCAGCAATGAGGGAAGATTCATGACACCTTCTGGAGCAAGTTGAGATGGAACTGCGGTTCAGGCCGTAGCCGCAGCAGCCGTTGTTCGATCAGGTCGGCACCGTGTGCCGCTCCACCTGTCGCGACGTATCCGGCGGCGACTCGGAGGGCGCCGTCGCACATCGTCATGGCCTGGAACACCTTGTTGCGCAGGCGGGAAGCGGTGAGATCCTTGGGCAGCAGCGCAGTGCCGCATTTCGCGACTTCCACGCGGCGAGCGACCTCGAACTGATCACGCCCGTAGGGCACCACGCACACCGGGACGCCCCGCGCCAAGGCCTTTTGGGTGACGCCCATGCCGCCGTGCGGGACAGCGCACGCAGCTTTGTCCAGCACCAGGCTGTGCGGCACGAACTCGCACACCGTGGCATTGGCCGGTGCGGTGATCGTTGGTGGCACCCCTGCCGGGAATGTCGCTACGACGTGGACCGGCTCGTCTGCCAGTGCGTCAAGCGCTACTCGTGCAAACTCGGAATCGCCTTGACGCTCTGACGATGTCGACACCAAGACTATCGGTCGGTCGATCTGCTCCAGCCATTCGAGCGTGGTCGAAGGTGCCGGGTCATAGGAGCAGGAGCCGATGAGTTGGATGGAGTCGTTCCAGTCCGGATGCGGGTAGTCAAACGGTTGGGCGGTAGCCACGAGAACCAACGGTGGCCGACGCGCATAGTCGTCAGCGGATGTGATCGGCGCGATGCCAAGCTGACCGCGAATGATGTTGAGCGGGCCGACCCACGAGTCGATCGCGGTGAACTTCCGTCGAAGCAGCGAGTCCCGGAGCCGACCGACCAGGCCCGGCCACGGCCGCAGCCCCGGCCCCCACGGTGGCACTCCTCGAGACCGCAGATATGGCAAGAACGCCCAGAACGACGCCCAAGGCAACCCGCTGGCTTCGGCCAAAGCGGATGCACCCCAGCAGTTCGGGTCGACGATCAGGACGTCCGGGCGAACATCTTTGATCGCCTTGGTCAGATCTGGGACTTCGTGCACGGCACGCCGCGCGAACAGATCTCGCACTCGGCGTAACGCCTCCTGCGGGGTCGCGTCGCCTCCGTCATCAAGGGGTATGTTCTCGATGCGGGGGTCGACCGGTGCTGTGTCGAAACCCATGTCGCGGCCTGCGTCCACGCCGGCGGCAAGGGTACGCAAAGCGATGTTGTGCCCCCGGTTTCGCAGCTCCGTCAGCAGCACACTGATCGGGAAGAAATGACCCATGGCCGGAGTCTGGTAGGCGAGAACTTGCGCCATCGCAAAGCCTTTCGTAACCAAATGAGAAGCCCCGCCCCAGAAGGGCGAATCGCCGTATCAAGCGCCAATGTTGGACTCCCTGACGCGTTGCCGTGCAAGTCGCGCATCGTCGAAGACGCGGATGATCGTCTTGCCGCTACCGCGGTGGGTCGGGTTGAACGCTGCAGGGGCCTCTTCGAGGGGGGATATCGCTCCGACGCGCGGACGCAGTCGCCCTTCTCGAAGCCTGCGTTCCAGCGCGGTGAGAACCATGCGATCGGCTTCGACGATGAAGAAGATCGTTCGTCCGTTCTCGGGCTGGATTCCCGGTGGTTCAACGATGCTGACGAGGGCTCCACCTGGTCGAATCAAAGTCACTGAGCGATAGAGAATTTGACCGCCGATAACGTCGAACACCAGGTCGACGTCGCCGAAGTTTTCCAGCCGGTCGCGATCCAGGTCCACGAAAAGATCCGCGCCAAGGTCGAGCACACTCTGCTGGTGGGCGGCGCGGCCAGTGCCGATCACCCGAGCCCCCGCCTCGTGCGCGAGTTGCACCGCGATCGAACCGACGCCACCGGCAGCGCCATGAATCAGCACAGTCTGCCCGGCTTCGAGATGTCCGTGCGTGAACAGTCCCTGCCATGCCGTAAGGCCCGAGATCGGCAGCGCCGCAGCCACGGTGTGGTCGACTCCGGCAGACAGCGGGGCGAGGTTGCGCGCCTCCACTGCCACGAACTCGGCCAGCGTGCCATTGCGGCACCAGTCGGTGAGCCCGAACACTCTTTGGCCGACCGTCAGACCGGTGGTCCCATAACCCAACTCGGTCACCACGCCAGAAACCTCGTGGCCGGGAATGGTCGGCGTCCGGTCCCGCCCTGCCCGGTCGGTCCAGGTGCCCGGCCAGTCGAGTTCACCCGGGGTGAACCCGGCCGCGTGTACCCGGACGATGACGTCGTTCTCGGCGGGGTGGGGGTGAGGCGCCTCCGCCAGCGCAAGCCCATTGATACCGGCAGCGCGGTCACGCGCGATGATCGCCCGCATCGCTTCAGTCTGCGTTTCGGCGAGCGGTGGGATAGCGCAGCGAATCACGGTCCGCGATCTCTTGCGGCTCGAGCATGGTGATCATGTCGACGCCCGGAGCGCAGATGCACACGGCGAGGAACCGGCTCCATCCGGTGGCTTCCAGGTTCTTCATCTGATAGTGCACCACGTCGCCGCCGGGCTCCCAAAAGGCCTCACCTGCAACGATTTCCCGCGGCTCATCGCCCTCGAGCTCGAAGAGCATCCTGCCCTCGAGCATGTATCCGAATACCGGTCCGGAATGTCGATGTGGCGCGAGTCCATCGTCGGCGGGGGGAAGCTCGACGAGTTGTGTCATCGCGTGCGCACCCTCGGGTATCGGGGGCGGGGTGACGTGTACGAGATCGGTGACCTTGATGTTGCCTGCGACCAGCATTCTTTCAACGCTAATTACGGTGTGGCGCCCGTCGTGGGCCACTTGGGCGCGGCGAGAGTGGGCCAGTTGGTCCGGTCAGGTCAGGGCAGCAGTCGGGTCAGGGCGTCCAATGCTGCTGACCATGCACTCGGCGCTGGCGCCCCATAGCCGACCACTAGACCGTCGCGCTCGCTGTCGCTTTCGGGATGGCGGAACAGGTCCAGCCCCTCGACGCCGAGTCGGCGCCACGCGAGTTGACGAGACAGCTCACTCTCGTCGCCACCGGCAAGCTCCAGCATCACATGCAGACCCGCTGTCATCCCGGTGACGCTGCTTTGCGGCGATGAGCGGGCGACTGCCGCGACGAGTTGCTCGCGGCGGCGCCGGTACTGGGCGCGCATTGTGCGAATGTGGCGGTCATACGATCCCGACACGATGAACTCTGCCATCGCCAACTGGTTGACGAAGTCGCTGGTCTCTTCGGTTTCGCCCTTCTGTTGGGCCACCGCGTCGACGAGTCGATCCGGCAGAGCCAGCCAACCGAGCCGAAGCCCGGGCGCCAGTGACTTGCTCACCGTGCCCATATAGACGACATGTTCGGGGTCGGCGCTGTGCAGCGCACCGACAGGGCTGCGGCCGTATCGGAACTCGCCGTCGTAATCGTCTTCGATGATCACTCCGTCGGTTCGTCGCACCCAATTGATCACCGCGGCGCGGCGGTCGGCATGCAGGGCAACGCCGAGGGGGAATTGGTGCGACGGTGTGAGCAGCACGCCGCCAACGTCTGGCATGTCCGGGAGCGCCGTGACGTCAGCGCCGTGGGAGTCCACTGTTAATGGGGGGCAACGTAACCCGGCTCGGGTGAGCGACAGTCGTTGTGAGGACATGCCGAACTCCTCGACTGCCACGGCGGCGACTCCGGCATCCGCCAGAGCGCCTGCGACCAGGCTCAGTCCTTCGGCGGCACCGCTGCATACGACGATGTTGCACGGCCGCGTGCGAACCCCGCGCGCTCGGCCCAGATACTGGGCAAGGGCGCGGCGAAGCTCGATCCGGCCGTCGGGCTTGGCGTAGCCGAACGCTTCATACGGCGCCTCGTTCAACGCGCGCGTGACCGCGCGGCTCCACTCCGTCCGAGGAAATGACGACAAGTCGGGACGACCAGGCCGTAAGTCGTGGTCCAATCGGCGCGTAGCGCGGTGCATCGGCGGTGTGGCGACGGACCGGGCGACCTCGGCCGCACGTTGGGAAACCAGCGTGCTTGAGCCGTGTTGCGAGGTCAGCCAGCCCTCGGCGATGAGCTCGGCGTACGCACGTGCCACGGTGTTTCGGGCGACCCCGAGATCGGCGGCCAACCCCCGGCTTGAGGGCAACCGGGTACCCGGCGTCAATCGTCCCGAGCGGATCGCCTCGCGAATGGCGTGCAGCACACTGTCTCGTACCCTGCCGGCGCGACGATCCAGATGCAGATCCAAGCCGGTGACGGAGCTCTGCGGTCTCCTCGCCGCAGCATCAACCAGTATCGATCCGCAGTCGGCGGTCCCGTCCATGGCGTCATCTCCCCTAAAAGGCGCTATTGACCAAACGCCGAACGGCACGCGCGGTATTGCATCGGTGGGCGACGAGTCGCAAAGCGCGCCAAATTTCACGCAGCGGCGTCGACGCGCCTATGAACGCCAGCGCTCCCACGCGGCCTGCTTGGAGGTCCCGGAGACGTGCCCGACCTCACTCCAAGAGCTGGACGCGGCCAACGTCCGCGCGGCGTTGCCCACACTCTCGCCTGCGTAGGCCACCAGCCCGAGCAACTCAGCGAAGGCTTGGTGGGTGCCTCTGGCGCTCAGTTCGTCGAGCAACCGCCGGACCAGCGCAGCAGCTTCACCCTCGCTCATATCGGTGAGGCGGGGGACGGCAGGGTCGGGCGGTTTGGCCATGTCACGACTCCTAGTCGGCCTGCACGTCGACGCGCAGTTCGGCGTCGGTGGAGTCGAAGGACCGGGTCCAGGTGGTGCCGGGCCATCGAAAGTGCACCTGGCCGGAGTCGGGACGGTAGTCCGCGGTGTACAACGTCCCGAATCCGTTGGCGTAGTCGGCTGTGCGCAGCGGTGGCCGTAGAAATTTCTCGGCCAGGGCATCGGCGTGGGGCTGCTGCTCGATCAGTTCCAGCAGATGGGTTCGTCGTTCGACGCTGCGAAAGCGAGCCGCATGCACCGCGTCGTCGGGCTGATCGAATCGGTGGTTGGTGGCAACTGGGCACGCGCGGACTTCGGGGGCTCGACCTGGACCCACGTAGGCCGTCCGGGCGCAGCCGGTCCGGTCCGTGAGGGTCAGGTTGTAGGACATCGAGACCGGAAGTCTGCGCAGCGCGGACAACGCGTGTTCCACCGTCGCCGCCACCTCGAGCAGATACCGCAGGACAAGAGTGATCGCAAAGCCCGGCGCGGACCCTCGCGTTCCTCCGAAGGCCAGGGATACGGCCAGTCCATCGGAGTTCATGCCGTCCACCAATCCCCATAAGCAGTCGCTGACGCCGAGGACCGCCCGCTCGCCGAAGCGGGTGGTCATCACCACCTGTTCGAATAGGTCCGGGTGGTAATCGTAGTTGCGGATCAACGCCCGCGTGCCCGCGTTGACGGCCACTTGCGAGCAGGCGGGAGCGAAGGGCGGCATGTTCCAGTGCGTCAGCATGGCAGCTGCAGTGGGGTCCCCTCCGGTCAACTCCACCAAGCGCTCCCACGTCGGAACGAGCTCGGGCATGTGCCGTGACAACGCCGCGCCCGCCGCTTTCACAGTCGGACGTTCGCCTTGCCCGGGGCGTGAGTACCACGATCGGTACGCGGGCCATGTCGCTTCGTAGAGCGCACGCCATCGCGGGCCTGGACGGTCTTCCCGGAAGGCATGGAGCCGTATCGATTGAGTCGCCTGCATGCGTCAAGGTCTACCTGACGAACCCGAACGGCGTCAAGTTGACCTTGACGCCGTTCATAGCCTCTTCAAGGCCGTGCCCACCAGCGCGATGGCTCCAACCGCGATCAACAGGTACAGCACGAAACTCATTGCAAGAATCTAGAGCGCACCGGAGCGCCGGGTGTCCGCCGTTGACGCTTCCTTAGCGGCGACGCCAATTGTTCTTACGGATCCGTTGCGTGGCGGATGATTGACCGATGGGCAACGACCGTGAGGCACGCCTGGATGCGCATCAGCTGGCCGCGTTGGCAGCCGTGATCGGACTGGGTAGCTTCGAGGCGGCGGCAGAGTCGCTGCATGTCACGCCCTCGGCCGTGAGCCAGCGGATCAAGGCGTTAGAGCAGCGCGTCGGGCAGGTGTTGGTGGTGCGCGAAAAGCCTTGCCGAGCAACGGCCTCCGGTGTCCCGCTGCTGCGGCTGGCTGCGCAGACGGCGCTTCTTGAAGCCGAAGCGCTGGCGGAAACGGGCGGCCGCGAAAGCTCAGCGCCGCGAATTGCATTGGCAGTCAACGCAGATTCGATGTCGACGTGGTTCACCGGAGTGTTCGATGTGCTGGATGGCGTGCTCGTCGACATCCGGATCGAGGACCAGGACCACTCGACGCGATTACTGCGCGAGGGTGTGGTGATGGGCGCGGTTACCACCGAACGCCATCCGGTGCCCGGCTGCCGGGTGCAGCCGCTGGGTGTGATGCGCTATGTGCCGGTGGCGAGCAAGCCCTACGTCAAGCGATATCTGTCGGACGGGTTCACCGCACCCGCTGTCGCCGAGGCGCCGTCGATGGCGTGGAACCGCGATGATGCGCTACAGGACATGTTGATACGCAAGGTGTTCCGGCGTGAGATTCCGAGGCGGCAGAACTTCGTGCCGACGGCGGAGGGCTTTGGTGCCGCAGTGCGTGCGGGCCTCGGCTGGGGCATGTTCCCCGATAGCCTGGCAGCGCGGCACGAGGGGGACGGATCGTTTGTCAGGGTCTCCGACGTGCACCTCGACGTGCCGCTGTACTGGCAGTGTTGGAAGCTCGACAGCCCGTTGATTCAGGAGCTCACCGATGCCGTCGTCTCTGCCGCCCACAGCCTGCAACGCCGCCGATGAGCCAAAGCTGCTATAGGGCCGTGATCGATCGAATCACTACGCGTCGTCGTTGAAGTCAACTGTGACTGCAACAGCGAAGAAAATGAAGGCCATCGTCAAGAACGGTTACGGAGGCCCCGACGTGCTGCAGTTCGTCGAGATCGACCGGCCTGAGATTGTTCGGCCGCACGACGTGCTGGTCCGCGTACATGCAGCTGGAGTCAACTACGGCGATATTCACACCCGCCGTAGCGCGTTTGATGGATTTGAAGCTCTTCAGGCATGCGTCGACAACAATCCCGAAAGCCCGCCGTTCAAAGACACACCCGGCCAGATTCCAGGTCTCGATGGCGCGGGTGTGGTCGAAGCGGTCGGCCCGGCTGTGACGCGAGTAGCCAAGGGCGATGAGGTCTATTACGTCGACGGTGGCTTCGGTCCATATGCCGGAAACTATGCGCAGTTCAAAGTTGTGGACGAGAACTATCTCGCGCACAAGCCAAGCTCCGTAGATTTCGCGACGGTCGCGGCGATTCCGACCTCACTGATCACGGCATGGGAGTCGCTCTACGACCGCGTCGACATCAGGCCTCGACAGTTCGTCGTTGTTCACGGCGGTGCGGGCCGTGTGGGCCATTTCGGGGTGCAACTAGCCAGCAGACAGGGCGCGAGAGTCGCGTCGACGGTGAGCACCGACGTGAAAGCGAAGCTAGTACTGGAACTCGGAGCCGAACGTGCGATTCGCTACCGCGACGAGGACGTTCTGGCGGCCATTCGACAATGGACCGGCAAGTCGGGTGCCGACGTTGTGTTCGACACGGTCGGAGGCGCGACGTTCCTCGCGTGTTTCGACCAGGTCGCGAGCTACGGCACGTTGTTCAGCGCCACGATGTCGGAGTGGCCGACTGGAGTGAATTCGCTTCCCCAGTTCCTGAACCTGAGGATCGTATTGGCGAATATGGGCTTGCCGCAGGTCGGAAGGGACCATGCCGCACGTTGCCGACAAACCGAGATATTGACCGAAGCCGCAACCCTGTTCCATCAGCAGGCACTCAAGGTGGTTGTGGCCGCGCGTTTCCACTGGCCGACGTGCGTGATGCCCACGAAACGCTTGAATCAGGGACGGTGATGGGCCGGCTGGTACTCGAAATGCCGGCCTAAGTCGCGATTCCCAAGGGCGCCGCCTAGCCTGCGCTTGCCATTGACGCAGGCTCTGTTCCCGTGATGATGACACCCTGGGGGACTCCCGAATCTCCGCCCTGCGGGACGATCAGAATCGCACCCACCGGAGCTTCGGCCGGCGTCGTCGAATACTGGTTGCTCTCCTCGAATCCACCGGACTGCGTGCCGACGGCGACACCCCCGATGAAGATAGCCGCGGCTATGCCAACAAATCCTGCCGCGATTCCGACTGACGCGGCGATCTGGCTCCGTTTCGTCACCGGTCAGCGTCGCCGGGTGCGCGGTTCCGTTGGCCGCTGGAATGTTTCATTCATAGACTCCAACGTGTCGTCCGACGTTGTGCGACCCTTGTACTGCAGCGACGAGGTTTCTGTGAGTGCTTTAGCTGAGAATTACTTACTCGGTGTGGGCTTTGCGTTCGCCTTGGCCGCAGCAGCAGCCGCAGCCCGGCCTTCAGGGCTCTGGCGGGAATTGCCAGAGGCTACCGCAGTAGCTACCGCCGCCCCACAGTTGAGCGATAACAGCATCTGCTTGACCGGCGCGGCGCTCGTATTCTCCGGTGGCGGTTCGATTCTGCTCTGTTGGCGTGTGACGACGCAGTCTGAGCGGCCCAGGGTATCGCCCACAGTTGTCGACACGACAATCGCATAACCGGCACCCGTCAGTGCGGACCGTGCATCGCTATACTTCTGCCCGACCACATTGTTTGACGAAGATGCATGCGCTACCGCACTTTCGAAGGCGATCACCGCGCCGATGGCGGTGATCGCGGTCACAGTGACAAGTCTTACGCTCTTCATCGTCATACCTCAGGTAGAGATTTCGATCACCCTACTTATTCTCCACGCCAGCAGGATTCGAAACTGCGAATTGACTTCCAGTCTGCTTAAACGGTTCTGAAACCGATTGACTGCCGCGAAATCGGCACGTAGCACGGAAGTATGCAGCGATAGGCTGCTGGCGAATGACCCGGGGGCATGCTCTACCCGGTGGAGGAAAACGTTGAGCGTCAAGCACATAACAACGCTCGCCTCAATCGTTGGCTGCGGCGCGATTATCGCAGCGGTGGCTCTCGATCTCGCACACCCCGACGATGCGAGCACTCGAACGGTAGCTGGTGGCTCCGGCGATTCGGCGACCGGGACGGCGTATGTCTCTCCGGTCGTTCCGAACATGACCCTCGGTGCGACAACTAGTCCCACTCAGCTATTGCACGCCACCACGGCGCCGCCGGCGACGACGATCGCCTCTCCGACCCTGACGGCGACGCCGGCGCCGACGTGCGTGAACAACGGGCAATGCCCGTAGAAATGGCTAACCGAGTATCGAGTAGTAGTTCGGAGCCGACGGAGGGTCGTTCAGTTGGGCGTTGCCGGGTCCCTCGCACGAATATTGCGAAGGCCCTTGCTGATCGCACGACTGTTGCGTCTGGTCTGACTGCCGAGTATCCGTGGGCGCCGCCGCGGCGACTGGGGCCGCCCCGATAGCGGCCGCGACGGCCGCGGCCCCCAACAGAGTTGCGTTGTGCTTCAGTCCAATTCGGATCATAAGAATTGACCTTTCATAGAACGGGCTAATACATCCGTGCTCAGCCCGCCGTCGGCGGCGGTGAGCCGTACGGATAGAACGTGACAGGCGGAGGAGCATCTCTGACCTCGACGTTGCCGGGCGATTGGCACACAGTTGAGGACTGGCCCGCCGATTGGCATGACACCTTCGACTGGCTTGGTGCTGCGGAAGCGAGTGGGGCGGACCCCACAGCTACCGCAACCGCTGCCGTCCCGAGCAGAATTGCGAAATGTTTTGCCATCGTGGCGATCTCCTTGTCATGATGGGCTGCTAGTGACCTCGGTCACGACGGCCCTTGTCGAGGGGCCGTACTGGAAGATGCTGTCTTACAGCCGTTCTCGACCCCTCTGTCGAAGATCTCGGTACATCCCGATGCCACGGCTGCTGATCAACGTCTGCAACGATTGCAGCTCGACCAGTGCTAGTCGCTGGCACTAGCATCCATCCGGCATACCTGATAACTGGAAGAGGCACCGAAACCCCTTGTGACGCTATGTATTACAGCATGATCACGCGAACGCCGGGGTAGGGATCACACTGTAGCTCGCCAGCGAGATGAATCACTAGCCAAGCTTGATGAATCAGCGGAACGTTGTGAATCCGGTCAGCGTGCGTTCGCCACCGGCATCTCCCGCGGTGGCAGGCACCAGCACAACCTCGTCGAGTCCGGCCGCTGCATACGCCTGCAGCCGGGCATGCACGGTGTCCACGTCGCCGACCAGGCCGATTCTGCTTGCCGCGTCTGGTGGCAGCGCGTCGAGCAGCTGAGCGCGGGTGGCACCGGTACGGGCAGCCTGCACCGCTTCGCTGAAACCGGCGGCAACGAACATCTCGCTGTACCCGGGCACTTCCAGGTAGCCTGCCAGGCTGTCCATGAGCTCTGCGTATGAGGCAGGGTCGGGGTCGATTGCGGCCGGGATCCAGGCGGCCAGCCGCGGCGCGGGACGTCCTGCTGATGTCGCGGCGGCGTCCAACTTGGCTCTGTACTCGCCTGCCAACTCCGGCGAGACGAGGTCGAGCACCATACGGTCGGCGTGGGCGGCGGCGGTCCGGACAGCGCGATCGCCGAACGCCGCGATCGTGAGCGGTCCGCCGGGCGGATCCAGTGCCAGACGGTAGTCCCGCGTAGAGAGCACCTCCCCCTGGAAGTCGGTTCGTTCCCCGCTGAGAAGACGGCGGACGGCCTGGGCGCTCTCGACCAGGGCAGTGCCCGGCCGGTGGCGAGGCCTGCCGTGCATCCCCTCCACGAATCGGGTGCTCGACGCACCGAGAGCGACACCCACGGTGCGGTGAGTGACGGCAGCCGTAGACGCCACGCCGACCGCGATCATCGCGGGGTCGCGCAGCGAGACCGGAACCGGTCCGATCGTCAGGGCGATCCGCTCGGTGGCTAACCCGATCGCGGTGGCCAGCACGAAACAGTCCCAGACCCAGCCCTCGCCGACCCAGACCTCGCCGTAGCCGAGCCGATCCGCGACGACAGCGGTGAGTAGATCTTGCTGCGGGGGACGATTGGGCCGGGACGCGACAACGACGCTGATGTCCATGGCTCATTCCTACAAGCACGCTCAGTTCGAGATCGCTAGCGGGCCACTCGGCGGGCCATGACCGCCGCGTCCAATACGTGTGTGCGCACGACGGCTTCTGCTCGGTCCCCATCACGAGCCAGTACTGCCGCGACGAGTTCGGTGTGCTGCCCAGACGAGCGTTCCAGTTCTTCGGGTGTGTAGGCGGCGGCTAGCCGCAAGTTGAAATGGAACAATCGGTTTTCGGTGATCAGTTTGATCAGTCGTTGATTTCCGCACGCGTTGTTGATCTGATCATGAAACGCGTCGTTGGCGCTGACCCGTTCCTCGGCCGAGGCCCGGTTGACGGCCGTGTGTGCCGAGGCGATCGCTTGGAGCTGTTCATCGCTGGCTCGTTCGCAGCACAGCCGCGCCGCATAGCCTTCGTTTGCCGCGCGCACCTCGTAGATCTCCTTGATCTCGTCGGCCGTGTGCTCGTAGACGTACCAGCGTCGACGCCGACTGATGATCAGACCGTTGGCGGCCAGCCGCAGCAATGACTCGCGGACCGGGGTACGCGAAACCCCCAGCCGCTCGGCGAGGTCCGTCTCGACCAAGGCTTCGTTGGGTCGCAGGACGCCGTGCACGATGTCCCAACGAATCTGGTCGTAGACGTCAGGGCGTATTGCGGGTGAGGTCCCAACAGCATCCGCACTCACGCTGCTCACCTCATGAGATCAATAGATGGGTCTGGTTCGGTCGCCTTGCAGGGCACGGTGCCAAGCCGGCACCTGCGGCACGACCTCGATCATGTGGGGTACCTCCACGTCAAGATACAGCGGCAGCCCGTCGGTGAGCGCTTGCGAAACGTTTGCCCGTAATTCGGCGAGCGACCGAGGCCGCTCTGCCCGCAGCCCGCAAGCGCGCGCCACTCCGACCGCGTCGATGGGTCCTGGGTCAACCCCGAAGTAGCGCTCACCCTGATACAGGTGCTGCAGCATCTTGATCCATCCCAGGCTGTGGTTGGTGAGCTGGACCGCGATCACGGGCAGCTGAAAACGGGCGATGGTCTCGAGCTCGCCACAACTCATGGCGAAGCTGCCGTCGGCGGTCAAGGCAAGGACCGTGCGTCCCGGCTCCGCGAGACTGACGCCTACCGCGGCCGGCAGTGCAAAGCCCATCGGTCCGTGTCCGCGGGGGATCACGATACTGCGGCCAGCGCGCCTGACCGGGTAGCGGTCTGCGGTGGCCGGCGTCGGCGCGCCGGGGTCAGCCACCACGATCGGGTCGACCGCCGCAAGTGTGTCGGCGAGGGTGTCGAGCACGTCATCCACATGAAGCCGGCCTGCGCCCGGGTCAGAGCGCAGCTTGTCGGGGTGCAGCTTGCGCCGTCGGGCGATGTCGGTGCGACGCTGTTCAACGGCCGTGACATCGGGCGCAGGCAGCGCAGCGAGCAGCTGTCGTATGACGGTCTGGGCGTCGCCAGCGAGGGTGATCGCATTCGGGTAATTGCGGGCAATTCGGGCGGGTTCGACGTCGATGCCGATGACCTGGGCGGTGCGCGGGGGTGATGTGTAGGAATCCGTGTCGGTGGCGTTCGCCCGGGATCCGACAACGATGACGACGTCCGACGTGCGCAAGTATTCGATCGCCAGCTTGCCGCCGCCGTTGTTGCCCGTCACACCGAGCGCCCACGAATTCGCATCGGGGATGGCGCCCTTGCCGTGAATGGACGTCGCGACCCCGGCGCCTAGGTGTTCACTGATGGCGACGAGATCGTCGTATGCGCGCGAGTAATGCACGCCCGACCCCACGAGAAACGCCGGCCATCGGGCTGCTGCGAGGATGGCGGCCGCACGTTCGACGTCGTCTTTACGTGCCGTCGGGCGCATCCTTGGTACGGCGACAGAGCCTGTGGCCACGTCGAAGTCGGCTGGGACCTCTTCGTCGAGCACGTCCTCGGGAACAACGACAGCGACGGGTCCGGGGCGGCCGGAGGTGGCGACGTCGAGTGCATCGCGAACCGCAATAGCGATCTCACTCGCCGATTCGGGGTGGAAGACCTGTTTGGTCACCGCACTGAACAGGGCCCGTTGATCGATCTCGGTCAAAGCCCCTGTCCCCCGCGAGTTGCGGTGAATGTCGCTGGTGACAACGAGGAGCGGCGTCCCTGATGCGTACGCCTCTCCCAGGCCGCCCACGACGTATGTGGTGCCCCCTCCCGAAGACACCTCCACCACGCCGACCTGCCCGCGGACACGTGCGTAAGCGTCGGCCATGGCGGCCGCATGGCGTTCGTCGCGCGCGAGCACATGCCGGATCTGCTCAGACCGTCGCGACAACGCGTCGTAGAAGACGACGCCGGTATCGCCAGGAACACCGAAGAGCTGCTCGACTCCGGCCCGAATCAGCGCCTCGACAAGAAGGTCGCCCCCTCTGACCGTCGCATCGACGGACCCTTCTGCTTCCGCGCTTTCGCTGTTCACGGCCACGATGTTCGACGCGCTCATGAATGAGTCCTTGTTCGCAGAAATCGATTTCAGGTCTTGACGGCTCCGCATACAGATTAGCATACTAATTCGTATACGAAAGAGGGAGACGTCATGGCGCACATCACATCCCCGAACAATGCCGGCAGTGACGGAACGGGCACGTTGGCGCTATCCGAGGACCGCGGCCTCGCAAGAAAGGCAGCGGTCGCTGGCTTCGTCGGCACATCTCTGGAGTGGTACGACTACTTCCTCTACGGCAGCGCAGCCGCGCTCGTCTTCCCCACGCTGTTCTTCAACGGCATGGGCCCAGGTGTCGCCACGCTGGCCTCGCTGGCGAGCTTCGGAGTGTCGTTCCTGTTCCGCCCGTTGGGCGGCTTCATTTTCGGGCACCTGGGCGACCGCATCGGCCGCAAGAAGACGCTAATCATGACGCTGATGGTGATGGGCTGCGGTTCATTCCTCATTGGTTGCCTGCCCACCGCGGCGACGATCGGGGTGCTCGCGCCCGTGCTGCTGGTCATCCTGCGTGCCGTTCAAGGCATCGGCCTCGGCGGTGAGTGGGGCGGCGCGGCGACTCTGGTGGTGGAGTGCGCGCCTCGAAATCGCCGCGGTCTGTACGGCTCATCGATGCAGATGGGGGTGCCGGCCGGGCAGCTTGGATCCGCGGGGATGGTCGCGCTTTTCGCGCTCCTTCCCGAAGACCAGTTCCTCAGTTGGGGCTGGCGCGTGCCGTTCCTGATCAGCGCCCTGCTGGTGTTCGTCGGTCTGTGGGTACGGAGCAAGCTCGATGAGTCTCCGCAGTTCCGCGCGGTCGAGGAGACCGATAAGAAGCAGCGGATGCCGATCAAGGAGGTCCTTGCGGGGCATTGGCGATCGGTCGTGCTACTGATCTTCGTCCAAGCGGGTGCGACGATCGCCTACTACCTGTTGACGGTGTACGTGCTCGTCTACGTCACTGAACACCTGGGGCTGCCGAAGTCGTGGGCCCTGACCGGTGTTCTTCTGGGCGCCGCGGTAGAGCTGGTGATGATCCCTGTCTGGGCCCACCTGTCCGACAAGATCGGACGTCGTCCGGTGTATGCGCTCGGCACACTCATGTTGGCGGTGTACGCATTCCCGTTCTTCGCGCTGCTCGACACCGGATCGCAATGGCTCATCTGTCTGGCAGTCGTCCTCGGGCTCGGCGTCGGGCATGCACCCACGGCCGCGCTCAACGGAAGTGTTTACGCAGAACAATTCCCGGCGCGACTGCGTTACTCGGGCAGCTCGATCGCCTATCAGATGTCGAGCGTGGTCGCGGGCGCACCCGCGGCGATCGTGGCAGCCTGGCTGGTCCAGACCACCGGGACGTCACGCGCGGTCTCCATCTACGTGCTCGTCGGCGCTGTGCTGTCGCTGATCGCGCTGGCGCTATTACGCGAGACCCGACAGCGCGAGCTCGAGCTCTGAGGAAGGAAGCGCATGCAGAAGCTGACCGCAGGCGCCAGGATCACGAACCTGGACGTTGGCGTGATGATGCTGGAGAACACGCTGCCGCGGCCGGCAGGTGACGTCGGTAACGCGCGAACGTTCGCATATCCCGTCGCCTACGACGTCATAGCCGAGGCCGACACGACTCGCGTCGTCGAGGAGAAGGCCATCGGGTTGCTTGGGAACGCGTTGACGACGGGCCGTCGGCTCGTCGCGCTGGGCGTCGGCGCCGTGGCAACGTGCTGTGGATTCCTCGCCATCTACCAGCGCGAGCTGGCCGAACATCTCGACGTCCCGGTTGCCACATCCAGCCTCCTGCAGATACCTCTTGTGCTGCAAACACTTCGGCCCGACCAGAGCGTGGCAGTTCTGACCGTCAACGGTGCGACCCTGACCGAGGAGCATCTGCGTGCCGTCGGTGTCGATGAACGCCACCTCGCGAGGATCAAGACCTTCGGCCTGGAAGACACCGAGCACTTCTACCCGATGATCATCGGGAAAATCACCGAGTTGGACATCCACCGTGCTTGCGCGGAGGTCGTCGATGTGGCGTCTTGCGCTGTGCGGCAAGACAATACGATCGGCGCGTTCGTGTTCGAATGCACGAACCTCCCGCCGTACGCCGCGGCGGTCCGGCGTGCGACGGGGCTTCCGGTGTGGGACGCCACCAGCTTGATCAACTGGCTGCAGTCGGGCGTCACCGCAGACGATCCGTGGTCAGCCGCTACGGAAAGGCGGGACGGCCGATGACCGCGGGACAAGTTGAGGGACCCGTCGTCATCATCGGCGGCGGTGTCGTCGGTTGTTCACTCGCCTTCCATCTGACGAAGTACGGATTCGCCGATGTCACCGTCTTGGAAGAGGGGCTGATCGGTGAGGGGTCGACGGCCAAGGCCACCGGTGGGATTCGCCAGCAATTCTCGAGCCGCCTCAATGCGGACATCTGTCATGAAGCCGTCCAGTATTTCGAGAATTTCGCGGACCTCGTGGGGGAGCCTTTCCTGTTCCGGCAGCACGGATACCTGTTCCTGCTCGGCACCGCGGCCCAGCGTGAACAATTCGACCGCGACATCGCGATGCAGCAGGATCTGTCGATCAACGTGGCTCTGCTGGAAAACGACCAGATCGCCGACGTGGTCGATGGCATTGAAACCGCCGACCTGCACGGTGCTGCGTATACCCCCGACGACGGCTCGGGGTCACCCACCGACGTCACCGCGGCGTTCGCGCGGCAAGCCAGGCTGCGCGGCGCGGCCATCACCCAGAACACGAAGGCCGTTGAGGTCGAATACGATCCGAACGGCGCAGTACGTGCCGTGCGCACCAGCGCCGGTGACCGGCTGGAGGCGAGGACAGTCGTCAACTGCGGAGGCCCGTGGGCAGCGCAGATCGGTCGGCTGGTGGGCCTCGAGCTACCGGTTGCACCACATCCGAGGCAGGCGTTCGGAATTGAACCGCTGCCGCAGTTGCGTGCCACCATGCCGTTGATCGTGGACCTGGCCTCGGGTGCCTATGTGCATCCGGAGACCAATGGGGGCATCGTCGGCGGTAACGACAGGGATTCCCCGTCCAGCGACGAGACGGTCGTGCGCTGGGAACTCGCCGAGGGTGTCATCGATGCTCTTGTGCACCGCATTCCGTGGATGGAGAACGCGAGAATCAGCTCGGGCTGGTGCGGGCTGCGCGAGATGACGCCGGATGACCACGCCATCGTCGGCCCATGCGAGATCGACGGGTGGTGGAATGTGGTGGGCTTCTCCGGCCATGGATTCATGCAGGCGCCGGTGATCGGTGATCATGTCGCAAGGTGGATGCTCGGACACGACAATCATCGCGACTTCTCCGAATTATCGCTCGGTCGATTCGAATCCGGTGAGCTGCGGCGGGAGTCCACGGTTTTCTGAAAGACGTGGTGGGACAGCGGTTTATCGGTGCCCGCCCGCGTGCAATCCTGCTTTCACGGCCGCCGCGAACGCGTCGGTCTCCGCCGAGTGCCGGCTCGTCAGCCACAGTGCCGATGTCCGCCAGGCCAGTGGTCGGCCGTGCAGCGGCCGCCACACGATCCCGGTCGGCAACTCGGTCCACGGCTCTTCATTGAAGTGCACTCCGCGGCCCGCCAGGATCAGGCCGTGGGTGAAGTGCGGGTTGCGTGCATGCACGATGGCCGCAGGCAGGTAGCCTGCATCGCGGCAAGTCTGGAGGAAATGGTCATAGAGCGGCGGGGCCATCTGGCGCGGAAAGATGATCAGGGAATCGCCTTGCAACTCCCGCAGCCGGATCGATGCCGCAGACGCCAACGGATGAGCCGAATTCAGCAGTACACCTAGCGCTTTCGAAACGACCGGACCCGACTCGAAGCCCACGCTGTCCAGCGGGTGACGGACAACCGCGACATCTAGCTCACCGTCCCGCAACCGCGCTGTCTGTTCAACAGTGGTGAGCTCGTGCAGATTCAACAACACGTCAGGGGCCCCCGCAGCAAAGGTTTCGACCATCACCTGCAGCGCCCGTGGGTTGGTGTCGGGAGGCACCGCCGCCTGCAGCACCCCCGAGGCTCCCGGCCGGATCCGACGCATGGACTCCTGCGCCACTGCGACTTCGTCGAGCACCTTCCGCGCGTGCTCGAGCAACAGCGCCCCGGCCTCGGACAGCTCGACGCCGGTCCGCCGACGGTGGAACAGTAAGACGCCGAGTTCGTTTTCCAGATCCTTAATCCGCTGAGAAAGTGGCGGCTGAGCCATGTGCAGGCGCTGTGCTGCCCGGCCGAAATGGAGTTCCTCACTGACCGCGACGAAGTACTTGAGGTGGTGAATGTCCACTCCGCACCATATCAGTTTGGTATCGCAACGAGTGGATTTTGATGTTAGACGGGCGACCTCGAATCGATGTCTGATGGGAAGATGTCACAGTATGTGTTGTTCGAAAAGTACGACGCCACTGCCGTAATCACCCTCAACCGCCCAGAGAAACTCAATGCGTGGACCGAGTCCATGCGCGATGAGATCATCGGCCATCTGGATGACCTGAAGGCAAACCCGGATATCCGTACTGTCATCGTCACCGGCAGCGGCGAAGGCTTCTGCGCCGGGCAGGACTTGGCCGAAACGGCGTCGATGAGTCCTGACGATCACGCTGCCGCCGAGGCCTGGATCGACGGCTTCGACCGGCTCTACCGCGCGATACGCGATCTCGACCAAATCACCATCGCCGCTGTCAACGGCATCGCGGCCGGCTCGGGATTCCAGTTCGCGTTGCTGGCCGATCTGCGAGTGGGCGACTCGAAAGTCCGGATGGGGCAGCCCGAGGTGCTGTCCGGGATCCCGAGCATCACCGGAATCTGGGCGATGTGGAGCATCCTCGGCAGATCCAAGACCTCGCAGTTCGCCCTCACCGGCGAGCTGGTGGATGCGGACGAGGCCCGGCGTCTGGGCCTGTTGAACTACGTGGCGGACGACGGCGCAGTACTGGACTACGCGAAGGAACTCGCCGCGAGGCTGAGCATGCTTCCGCCCGGCGCCGTGCGTTTGACCAAGAATCGGCTGCGCGGTCTCGAGGAGGACACCCTCAGCGATGCGATCATCGAAGCAAAACGCGTCCACCGCGAGGCCTACGGCACCGGTGAACCGCAACGCGAAATGGCGCGCTTCCTGGCTGGCCGGACGCGCTGATGGTTCACATAACCACCCGCAGTTCCCTCACCGAGGATCGCTACTCGGCCATGGTCACCGCCCACAGTTGGAAGGTGCCGGAGTTCTACAACATGGCCGTTGACGTCGCCGACCGGCACCCACGCAACAAGCGCGCCCTAATCCTCGACTCCACCGTAGAAGGTCGGCGCGACGTCGAATGGGGCGAGATCCAGGACCGTTCCCGACAGATCGCCGCCGCCCTTCTGGACGCTGGCATCCAGAAGGGCGACAGGGTGGCGGTTCTCCTGCCCCAACGGGCCGACACCCCCGCCACTTACCTCGGTGTGCTCCGAACCGGAGCCATCCTGGTCACGATGTCGCTGCTGTGGGCCGCCGACCCAATCCGATACCGGCTCAACGACAGTGGCGTCTCGGTCGTTATTGCCGAACGCTCCGCCGAGGAAATGTTCGAAGGCTACGACGGAACTTTCATCGACATTGACAGCCCTGCGATCGCCGAACGACCCGCCGAGTTCGAGGGCGTCCAGACCCTGGCCGACGATCCCGCCCTTATCTTCTACACGTCGGGTACCACCGGAAAAGCCAAAGGAATCGTCCATGCCCACCGAACCCTATTGGGGCACAACGAGTTCGAATACTGCCACCAGATGGGCGCGGACGATGTCTTCTATGGCGCCGGGGACTGGGCCTGGTCCATGGCGAAGCTGATGGGACCGCTGCGGCTAGGCGCGACACAATTGGTGTTCCGACCCGCTAGCGGTTTTGACCCTGCGGCGCTTCTGGACAGCATGAGCCGCAACAAGGTCACCAGCGCGCTCGTCAATCCGACATTCTTACGCAAGATGCGTGAAGAAGTGCCCGACGCCGGCGCTCGGTTTGCGCTGTCCCTGCGGACGGTGTGCTCCTCGAATGAGCCACTGACACCGGATCTGATCGACTGGTTCCGAACGCAATTCGGTTTGACTCTGTTGGATTACTACGGCTCCACCGAGTCCTATCCATTGCTGGGGAACTACCCGCAGACGCGGGTGAAGCCGGGCTCCATGGGCCGCCCATTGCCGGGGTGGGACATCCGTCTGCTGGACGAAAACGAACAGGCAGTGGCGGTGGGGGACATCGGCGAGATCTGCCTGCGCGCCCGGTCAAACCCGCAATACCCCTTGGGCTATTGGAATATGCCGGAGGCGTCGGCCCACGCTTTCGGCGGCGAGTGGTACCACACCCAGGACCAGGCCTACGCCGACGACGACGGCTACTACTGGTTCCTGGGCAGAACCGACGACGTGATCAAGACCTCGGGTTACCGCGTTGGCCCGTACGAGCTGGAAGCCGTCATTCGTGAGCTCGAGCCCGTCAAGGACGTATCGGTGACCGGCTTACCCGACGAACTTCGTGGCCAGTCCATCAAGGCGTGGGTCGAGCTGATACCGGGGCACGCAGGCGACGCGGAACTGAGCGAAGCCATCGTCGCGCACGTGAAGAAGAACTTCTCCCGCTTCGCCTATCCTAGATTCATCGAATACGTCACCGAGCTGCCGAAATCGGCAACAGGAAAAGTCCAACGGGCGCAGCTTCGTGCGCGCTGATGGCATTCGGTTGCCTCCGCCGGAGTACGCTCGCGCCAAGGAGGTGCGAGATGCGAAAGCACTTGCTCTGGATCCCGATACTCGCCTGCGCTGTCCTCGTCGCGTTGGCGGCGCCAGCTAGCGCCCATCACGGATGGAGCGAATATCAGGATGCGCAGTTCGAAATAACCGGCACCCTCGAGACGGCGGTCAGCCTTGCCGGGCCACATGCCACGGCGCAAATCAAGGTCGACGACGACGTGTGGGATGTGGTGCTGGCTCCATCGCCGCGTACCGCGCGCGCCGGCCTGACCGAGGACGTCATTCCTGTCGGCGACACGGTGACCGCAAGCGGCCACCGGCACCTGGATCCGGCGACGCTCGAAATCAAGACAGAGCGCCTCACGTGGAACGGAAAGGTGTTCAACGTCTACCCCGACCGAAATTGACGTCCGTCCCGCCGCAGATGCATGCATGACGCATTCGCCTGGCTGCAGGCCTCTGCGCTCGGCATGTTCATGCGGGAGTCGGGCCCATGGACCTATCCCGTCGTCAACCTGATTCACGTCCTCGGTGTTGCAGCGCTTTTCGGTGCGGTGCTGATTCTTGATCTGAGGTTGCTTGGGGTGTGGCGCCGCGCGCCGTTGTCGGCGATCACCGCTGCTGCCGGGCCAGTGGCGTTGGGAGGTTTCGTGCTCGCTGCAACCACCGGTGTCTGTCTTCTCGCAGCCAATGCGCTTGAGTACGAGGAGAACCCGTTCCTGCTGGTGAAATTCGCGGCAATCGGATTGGGGCTCGCCAACGCCATCGCGTTGCGGTTCACGGCTGCGTGGAAAGCACACGCAACCCGTGATCTGTCCCGTTCCGAGTGGCAACGACTGTCGCTCATCGGAGGCGTGTCCCTCGCCAGCTGGCTGACGGCAATCTCGGCGGGGCGGATGATCGGCTACTGGTGAGCGTCTCCGGCGAGTGTCTCCGGTGACTATCCTCGACCAATGAACCTCGCCGACTTCGATGCGCTGAGCTTCGACTGTTACGGAACGCTTATCGACTGGGAAAGCGGAATCGCGTCAATCCTCGTGCCGTGGGCGCGAGGGGCCGGGCTCGACCTCACCGAAGAGGAGTTGCTGCTGGCATATGCGGGGAACGAGGAAGTCGTCGAACGGGAGATTCCCACCGCGCTCTATTCGACCGTCCTCGCCGAGTCGCTTCGCCGGTTCGGGGCGAAACTCGGCGCAGCGGTGCCCGACGAATTGGCCGACAGGTTCGGTGCCTCGGTGCCGACGTGGCCGGCGTTTCCCGACTCGCCCGCCGCTCTGAAGTCATTGGGCGAACGCTACAAGTTGATCATTCTGTCCAACGTGCATCGTGAGGGGTTCGCAGCCAGCAACGAGCGCCTCGGCGTGAAGTTCGACAAGATCATCACCGCCGAAGACGTCGGTGCCTACAAGCCTGCACCTAACCACTTCGAAGCCCTCGGCGGCGCACTGGATGAGCTGAACGTGCCGCGCAATCGCCACCTGCACGTCGCGCAAAGCCTGTTCCACGACCATGTTCCGGCGAAGCGCCACGGCATTGCATCGGTATGGATCAATCGTCGCCACGACCGCCCCGGATGGGGGGCCACTCCCGCGCCGACTGAGGAATTCAGTTACGCAATGGAATTCCCATCGATGGAGGCATTCGCAGCCGCTGCGCGCGACAGCAACGCCTGACGACGAATCCCGCCACGCCCTACCTCGTTGTGGGACAACCGGTTTAGGCACGCCAATCTTGCGGAGCTGCTCCGGTAGCCGTCGATCAAGGGCTAATGTGAGGCAGGTCATATCGATCGAACACCCCGCGTTCGCTGTCGAAAGGCCGCGCCACATGAGCATTCTCAGCTCGTCTCCAACGGGTATCTTCCGCCGCAAGCCGGTTGACGAGGTCGAGCCGGAGGATCTGCAGGAGGGTGGCGGACTCCAGCACGTGCTTGGGCTGTGGCAGCTCACCGCCATCGGCATCGGCGGCATCATCGGCGCGGGCATCTTCTCCCTGGCCGGCGCGGTGGCGAAGGACACGGCAGGGCCCGGCGGTGCTCCTGTCGTTCCTGGTGGCCGGCATCGCGAGCGCCTGCGCCGCCCTGTCGTACGCAGAGTTCGCGGGCATGTCCCGAAGGCCGGGTCGGCCTACACCTATGGCTATGTCGTCCTCGGCGAGGGCGTCGGCTGGTTCATCGGCTGGGACCTGCTGCTGGAGTACACCGCGATCGTCGCCGTCGTCGGCATCGGCATCTCCGGCTACTTCGGTTTTCTCGCTCGAGCAGCTCGGGCTCAACCTGCCCGCCTGGATGCTCGGCGCGCCGGGCAGCGACCCCGAGCAGCCGGGGCGCGTGGTCGACCTCTTCGCGCTGGTGCTCTGCTTGCTCATCGCCTTCGTGCTGCACCCGGGGTATCGCGCAACGCCGCGCGTTTCGAGAGCGATCCTGGTCTGGCTCAAGGTCGCTCTCGTCGTCCTGATCATCGGGCTCGGCTTCTTCTACATGAACACCGACAACTACACGCCGTTCCTCCCGTTCGGCGTGGGCCGGGGTCTTCGCGGGCGCGTCCATCGTCTTCTTCGCCGTCTTCGGGTACGACGCGATGAGCACAGCGGCCGAGGAGTCCACGGACGCCCGGCGGGTATTGCCGAAAGCGATCATGATCTCGCTGGCGATCTCGATGGTGCTCTACGTCCTGGCCTGCCTGGTGCTGACCGGGTATGGTCAGCACTACACCGATCTCGACCCGGAGTCGGCGTTCGCGCAGGCGTTCGAGTACGTCGGCCTGCCGAGCATCGCGACGCTGATCTCCGTCGGCGCGATCCTCGGTATCGCCACGGTGATGTTCACGTTCATGTTCGCCGTGACGCGGGTGTGGTTCTCGATGTCCCGTGACGGGCTGCTGCCCAAGTGGTTCGCCAAGCCGTCGACGCCAAGCACCGCGTGCCCGTCCGGGTGACCTGGATCGTGGGCATCGCTCTCGCGGCCTGATCGCCGGCTTCTTGCCGATCGGCGAGGCGGCCGAGCTGACCAACATCGGGATCCTGCTCGCCTTCGCGGTCGTCTGCACGTCGGTCATCGTGCTGCGCTATCGGCAATCCCGAGCTCGAGCGAGGCTTCCGTACTCCCGGCATGCCGGTGATCCCCCTCATCGGGGTGGCGTCCTCGATCTGGCTCACCACCTTCCTGACCTCGGTCACCTGGCTGCGGTTCTCGATCTGGCTCCTCATCGGGCTGGTGATCTACGGGCGTTTACGGCTACCGCCACTCGCGCCTGAACGCCAACCGCCGCTAGTCCCGCGGGCGAAAGGATCAGCTCAAGTCGGCGGAGAGCGCCTTGCCCACATCCGTCAACAGCGGCACGGCCCTCTCGATAAGCCGGTCGGTCACCCGACCCGCGGGTCCTGATACCGACAGGGCGAGTCGGGACGATGTGTCGGGGATGGCAACGGCGACACAGCGCACGCCGGTCTCCTGCTCGCCTTCGTCGACGGCGTAGCCGTGCTTGGCCGACCAGGCGAGCTGCGCGGCGAACTGTTCGGGATCGGTGATCGTGGTGTCGGTGTGGCGCTGCATGCCTGACCGCTTGAGGATTTCGCGCACCTCGTCGAGCGGCATGTGGGCCATGATCGCCTTGCCGACCGCTGTGCAGTGGGGTTCCACCCGGCGGCCGACTTCGGTGAACATCCGCATGGAGTGCCGCGACTGTGCCTGTGCGACGTAAACGATCTCGTCGCCGTCGAGCATCGCGAGATTGGCCGATTCGCCAAGCTCGTCAACGAGTCTCGCCAGATGCGGGCGCGCCCATACGCTGAGCATCTTCGAGGAGGCGTCGCCGAGCCTGATCAGTCGAGGACCGAGAACGTATTGCCGCGACGACTCCTGGCGGATGTAGCCGAGGTCGACCAACGTCCGCAGCAGCCGGTGGATCGTCGGCAGGGGCAGGCCGGACTGGTTTGCGAGCTGAGAGAGCGCGAGGGTGCCGCCCGCATCGGCCATCAACTCGAGCAGCGAGAAGGCGCGCCCGATCGACTGCACGGATCCGGTCCGGGCCTTGGTTTCGGTCGCTGCCATAGCGTGATCTCCCGTTTTCGTATGTCGGAAGTTTAGTATCCTCCAGCGGGGGTTCTGTTTTTCCGCTATCCAGATATTATCTCCACAATACGAAAACGACGAGCCCAGCGAGGTAATTTCTCATGACTCACGACTTCGACACGCTCGCGGATGAGCTCGACACCCGGCTGGCAGGCGCTGACGCGGCCCTCGCGGCGGCATACCCGGGCGACCGCGGGCGTCGTCAACCGGTGCACACGGTCTACGTCCCCGCCGACCGCTACGACTCGGACACGGTCGCGGACTGGGCCGAGGAGGCCAGACAGGCGCTGGCCGCCCACGGCGGGTCCGCGACGGAGCTGGCCCAGGCGCTCGACCTGCAGCCCAGCATCGCCGCAGAAATCTACGAGCGCATCAGCCGCAAGCTGGACGTGGAGGCCATCGAGGATCTGCGCATCGACCTCGAGGACGGCTATGGCATCCGGCCCGACGAAGACGAAGATGCCGCGACGGTCGCCGCCGCCCAGGCTCTCGCCGCGTCGATCGCGGCAGGAAAAGCCGCGCCATTTCACGGAATTCGGGTCAAGAGCTTCGAGGCGCCGACGCGCCGCCGCGGGGCGCGCACCCTGCAGCTGTTCGTGCACACGCTGGTCGAGGCAGGCGGCCTGACCGACGGTTTTGTCATCACGCTCCCCAAGGTGACGTCCGTCGAACAGGTCGAGGCGTTCGTGTTCGCGCTCGGGAGGGTGGAGGAGGCGTGCTCGCTCGACCCCGGCACGCTGCGCTTCGAGATTCAGGTGGAAACCCCGCAGGCGATCCTGGGTGACGACGGGACTGCGCTCATCGCCCGCATGGTCCACGCAGGCGGGGACCGGGTCACCGGGCTGCACTACGGCACGTACGACTACTCCGCGTCCCTTGGTGTTGCGGCCGGGTACCAAAGCCTGGAGCACCCGGTCGCCGACCATGCCAAGGCCGTCATGCAGCTCGCGGCAGCAGGCACCGGTGTGTTCGTTTCGGACGGTTCCACCAATGTGCTTCCCGTGGGTGACCGCGATGCGGTGCACGCCGCGTGGCGTCTGCATGTCCGGCTGGTCCGCCGATCCCTCGAGCAGGGCATCTACCAGGGCTGGGACATGCATCCCGGCCATCTGCCCAGCCGTTATGTCGCGACGTACTCCTTCTTCAGGGAGGGGCTGCCCAGTGCGGCCGCAAGGCTCCGGGCGTACGTGCACGGCGGGCAGTCCGGTTTCCTCGACGAGCCGGCGACGGCAGCGGCCATGGCGGGGTACCTGCTGCGTGGGCTCGAGTGCGGCGCCGTCGACGCGAGCGAGCTCGACGAGCTCGTCGGTGTCGACCCGGATGCCCTGGCGGTCCTCGCAAAGCGTCGCCCGAAACCCTGATCCACGAAATTTATGGCCGGTGCGCTCCTCGGGGCTGCACCGGCCATTCTTTTGGGCCAACACTCTTGACAGAGGCCTGTGATCGCGCCCACACTATCGTTAATCGGAAATAAACATCCGTAATACGGAAAACCGAAGGGGAGGCCGGTCGGCCTCGATCACCAACCTCACCGCCCGCCAACGACGAAAGCCGATCTACAAATCGTTGTTCTTCCAGGTGTTCGTCGCGATCGTCGCGGGCATCAGCATCGGCCACTTCTTGCCCGACCTCGGCTCCGATCTGCGACCGCTGGGCGACGGATTCATCAAGCTGATCAAGATGATCATTGCCCCGCTGATCTTCTGCGTGGTGGTCACAGGCATCGCCCATGTGGGCGACGTCAAATCTGTCGGACGCATCGGCTTGAAGGCGCTGATCTACTTCGAGGTGGTGACCACCTTCGCGCTGCTGTTCGGTCTTCTCATCGCGAACGTGCTACGTCCTGGTGCCGGATTCAACATCGACCCGACCACACTCGCAGCAGGCGAGGACGCGCTGGCGGAGAAGACCGGAGGCGGCGAGCTGCCGCACACGGTCGACTTCCTACTCAGCGTGATCCCCGAAAGCGTCCTCGGCGCGTTCGCAGAGAACGAATTGCTGGCGGTCCTGTTCTTCTCGTGCATATTCGGTATCGCGTTGGCCCAGTTCAATGTTGGCGGTAAAGGTGCCACGGTGCTGAGCTTGATCGACGAGGTCACTCACGTGCTGTTCAAGATCGTCGGCTACATCATGAAGTTCGCCCCCGTCGGCGCATTCGGCGCGATGGCCTTCATTATCGGCCAGTACGGCATCGAGTCACTCGGGACTTTCGGCAAGCTCATCGGCGCCTGCTATCTGGCGGGTGTTCTGTTCGCTCTGGTCCTTGCCGCTATCGCGAAAATCTTTGTGGGGCTCAATCTCTTCAAGTTTCTGCGCTATACAAGGGAAGAGTTCGTGCTTGCGCTGGGCACAGCGTCCACCGAAGCGGCGATGCCACGCATCATGAACAAGCTGCAGAATGCTGGCGCTTCGCCTGCAGCCACCGGCCTCGTTATCCCGACCGGCTACTCGTTCAATCTCGACGGCGCCACCATCTACCTCTCCATCTGCTCGGTGTTCTTGGCGCAGGCGTTCGGCCACGACATGACCCTCGCCCAGCAACTCGGCATGGTTGGCGTGCTGATGCTCACGTCGAAGGGAATGGCGGGGGTTCCCGGCTCGTCCTTCCTAGCGCTCTCGGCCACCGCCGCAGCCATCGGTGCATACCCCGTTGCGGGCGTCGCACTGCTGCTGGGCGCCGACCGGATCATGGATTCGATGCGGGTTTTCGTGAACCTGCTCGGCAATTGCGTGGCCACTTTCGTTGTCGCGAAGTGGGAGGGCCAGCTCGACGTCGAACGCATGCATGCGGCGGTCAACGGCCAACTCGAGGAAATTGAGGATGTTCCCGAGCCGGAGGATGAAGACGTTGAAGCCAAACGGGAGGATGACCACGTCGAAGCCAAGCGGGCCCCAACCCACTTACACGCAGGAGCGCAGCCGTGAAGATCCTCGTCGTCAACGTCAACACCACCGCCAGCATGACCGACGCGATCGCCGCGTCTGCGCGCTCGGTGGCTTCTCCCGGCACCGAGATCGTCGGGCTCACACCGACTTTCGGTGCCGAATCGGTCGAGGGCAACTTCGAGAGCTACCTGGCCGCCGTCGGCGTCATGGATGTCGTCAGCCGCTACGAAGGCGAATACCACGCGGTCGTGCAGGCGGGTTTCGGTGAGCACGGCCGTGAAGGCCTGCAGGAACTGTGTGACGTACCGGTCGTCGACATCACCGAGGCCGCGGGCCACGTCGCGTCGCTACTCGGGCACAAGTACTCCGTCGTCACGACGCTCGACCGCACGGTCCCGCTCATCGAGGACCGGCTCAAGCTCGCAGGGCTCGACGCCCGATGCGCCTCGGTGCGCTCCAGCGGCATGTCCGTCCTCGAACTCGAGGAGCGACCCGAGGACGCCGTCAAGGCGATCGTCGCCGAGGCCGAGATCGCGGTCACCCAGGACGGTGCCGAGGTCATCTGCCTCGGCTGCGGCGGCATGGCCGGTCTCGACGAGGCCGTCGCCGCCGCCACGTCAGTACCCGTCGTCGACGGCGTCACCGCCGCCGTCAAACTCGCCGAGGCCCTCGTCGGACTCGGCCTGACCACCAGTAAGACAAGGACTTTCGCCGCTCCGCGTCAAAAGCGCGTCAGCGGCTGGCCCTTGTCGCCCGGCGCCGACCGGTGATTTCATCCCTTCACGATTCGGAGTAACACGATGCCAACCCAAGAGTTCGACCCCGTTGCCCTGGCGGCTCAGGATCCTGAAGGGCGCCTTTACAACAAGGACCTCAAGCCCGCCGAACCGCACGAGCGCAAGTGGACTACCTACAGCCTGTTCTCGCTGTGGATGAACGACGCGCACAACGCCGGTAACTACACCTTCGCCGCAGGCCTCTTCCTGATCGGCCTCAGCCCGATTCAGGTGACGCTCGGAATCCTCGGCGGCGCTGTCATCATCTTCGCCGGCTGCTGCATGTCCGGCTTCATGGGCCATGACACCGGCGCACCGTACCCGGTCGTATCGCGGATGTCGTGGGGCATCTGGGGCGCCAACATCCCGGCACTCGTGCGCGGTGCGGTGGCGATCGCGTGGTACGGCATACAAACGTTCCTCGCCTCCATCGCGTTGAAAGTCCTTCTGCTGCATTTCTTTCCGGGACTCCAAGGACTAGCAGAGACCAGGTTGTTCGGGCTCGACCTGCTCGGCTGGATCGCGTTCCTGATCCTGTGGGCCATCCAGATGGTGATCGTCGCCAAGGGCATGGAGGCCGTCCGGCACTTCCAGGGCTGGGCCGGCCCGGCGATCTGGGTGGTGATGATCGCGCTCGCGATCTGGATGCTGTCACAGGCGAACTGGAACATCTCCTGGACGCAGGGCGGCGGGGACGCCAACCTGTCGACCGGCGAACAGATCTACCACACCATCGCAGCCGTCGGCCTGACCGTCGGCGTGCTCGCCACCCTGATGCTCAACTTCTCTGACTTCGCGCGCTTCTCCCCGTCGCGGGCTGACGTCGTGAAGGGCAATATCTGGGGGCTGCCGTTCAACTGGACCGCGTTCGCGCTGACGTCAGTTGTCGTTTCGGCCGCCTCGGTCTCCGTGTACGGCGAGGCCGTGCTCGATCCGGCAGAGCTGCTCGAGCGTGTCGACAACGACATCATCATGTTGTTGGGCAGCGGTGTCTTCGTGCTGGCCACCATCGGCGTGAACATCGTCGCGAACTTCGTGTCGGCCGCATACGACCTGTCCAACATCAACCCGAAGCGGATCAGCTTCCGCAAGGGCGGCATCATCACGTCGATCCTGGCACTCGTCTCGATGCCGTGGAACCTCTACAACAGCCCAGAAGTGATCGCCTACTTCCTCGGCGGACTCGGCGCTCTGCTCGGCCCGTTCTTCGGAATCCTCGCACTGGACTACTTCTGGTATCGCAAGGGCCGCTTCAGCATTCCGGATCTCTACCTGCCGACGCCGGAGTCGAAGTATTACTACCGCAACGGCGTCAACCCGCAGGCCGTCATTGCGTTCGTGCCATCCGCCGCGATCGCACTGATCCTGGCGCTGGTGCCGATGTTCGGAAAGGTCGCGCCGTTCGGATGGTTCATCGGCGCAGCCCTCGGCGCCATCGCCTACTACATCGTCACCCGTGGCAAGCCGTTGGTCGAGGGGCCGATCGAGGAGATGGTCGCCCGCCCCGACCGGGAGACGGTGGACTGACCGGCTGTTAACGCAGGCGGTCTCCGCCGACCCAGACCCCGCGCACATCCGACGCCCCGGCCAGGGCGAACACCTTGGCCAGGGCGTCGTCGGCGTCGGCGGCGTGCTTGAGCACGACGCCCAGCGTGGTGCCTGGCTGTGGGCCGACCCAGACCGCGTCGAACTGCTTGCCCACCGAAAGGTCACCGACCTCGCCGTCCATCCCCAGCGCTTCCGCGCCCGCCGCGGTGGCCAGGTACAGCATGTGCGCCGCGGTGAGCGGCAACCCGTCGGCCCCGAGCAGGGCCTGCATGAAGTACGACTGCAGCCCCTCACGCAACAACGAGAAGCTGGTGCCTGCACCGACATCGGTGCCAAGCGCCACCCGCACGCCGTGCTCGACATGCCTGCGCATCGGGAACAGCCCGCTGCCCAACGCACTGTTCGATGACGGGCAGTGCGCCACGCTCGCGCCGGCCGAGGCCAACTGGTCCAACTCTGCGTCCGTCGGATGTACGTTGTGCGCCAACACGCTTCGCCGCCCGAGCAGCCCGTAGCGACCGTAGGTGTCCACGTAGGAGCTGCACTCGGAGAACAGCCCGCGGACCTTGTCGACCTCCGCGGTGTTCTCGTTGACGTGTGAGGTGAACAGCGCACCGTCGACATCGCGCAGCAGCGCCTCGCAGGACTCCAGCATCGGGACACTCGTCGAAAGCGAGAACCGTGGCGTGACGGCGTAGCGCAGTCGGTCCTTGCGATGCCATCGGCCCGCCAGCGCCAACCCGTCGGCGTGCGCCTGCTCCGGGGTGATCAGCAGCTCGTCGCGCAGTAGCCGGTCGCTGACCACCAACCCGGAGCAGATCCGCAGCCCGCTGGCTGCCGCCTGCTCGAACAGGGAGTCCACCGCGGACGCGAAATGCGCCCCGAAGACAAGAGCGGTCGTGGTGCCTGCCGCGATCAGTCCGTCGACGAACTCGTCGGCCACATCGCGCGCGTAGTCGGCGTCGGCCATCCGGGCTTCTTCGGGCAGCGCACTTCGGTCCAGCCAGTCCAGCAGCGGCATGCCGAGCGCGCCGATCACCCGCACCTGGGGGAAGTGGACATGAGTGTCCACCAGACCGGGCAGCACCACACCGCCGGTCAGGTCGACGACCTCCGCCTCGGGGTGCGCCGTGCGGATCTGTTGGAACGGTCCCCGGTCGGTGATCACCCCGTCAGTGACCACGATCCCGGCGTCGGATGCGGCGCGCAGCGCCCCGCCGGTGAAGGGCGACTCGGGGGTGTCGAGCACGGTCCCGCGATAGATCGTCATCGCGCGGCCTCCGCCGTCTCGGCGCTGGCCTCGGTGCTCACCGGACGCTCGCGCTGGAACCGCAGCAGCAGGTCGGCCGCCACGCTGACGGCGATGGTCGCGGGCTCCTTACCGGTGATCTGCGGCAGCCCGATCGGGGTGGCGATGCGGGCCAGTGCCGCCTCGTCGTGCCCCTCCTCGGTGAGCCGCTTGGCGAAGCGGCGCCACTTCACCGAAGACCCAATGAGGCCAACCGAACCCAGGTGCCTGCAGCGCAGCGCGGCATCGCACAGCGCAACGTCCTCGGCGTGGTCGTGGGTCATCAGCAGTACATGACAGCCTGCGGGCAATTCGCCAAGCACCAGCTCCGGCACCACCGCGTGATGGGTGTGCACCCGGGCCTCGGCATCGGCGGTGAGCGCGGCCAGTCGCTCCGGCTCTGCGTGTTGCGCCCGGGAGTCGACCAGGTGCAATTCGATGTCGTGGCGGGCCAAGATCCGGGCCAGCTCGCAACCGACATGGCCCATGCCGAAAATCGCCACCGCGGGCACCGTGCACAGCGGTTCGAACAGCACGGTCACTTCACCGCCGCAGCACTGGACGCCGTGTTGCGTCCGGGCTTGTTCGGTGAGGCCCCAGGTTTTGGTCTCCGGCTCCCGGGTGCCTGTGGCCAGCAGCTCGCGCGCCGCGAGCAACGCCGACTGCTCCAGGTTGCCTCCGCCGATGCTGCCCCAGCAGTCGTGCGCGGACACCACCATCTTCGCGCCGGCCTCCCGGGGCGCGTGCCCGCGCACGGCCATCACGGTCACCAGCACCCCGGGCATTCGCTGCTCACGCAGCCGCGCTATCGCGCTCATCCAGTGCATGGCTAGGCGCCGCCTCCCGCGACCTGGACGGCGGGCGCCTCCTTGGGGCGCATCGGGGCGTCGGTGGAGCGGGCGCGCTGAATCGCCCAGAACACCTGCTCGGGCGTCGACGGGCAGCCGAGATCGACGCAGTGCCCGGTCGGGCCGAACGCGGCAACCGCCTCGCGCAGTGCCTCGCGCACGCTGAAGGCCAGCATCAGCGGCGGCTCGCCGACGGCCTTCGACCCGTACACCGCGCCGTCCTCATGTGCCTTCTCCAGCAGCGTCACGTTGAACACCTCGGGCATCTCCGAGAAGCTGGGCAGCTTGTAGGTGCTGGCCGCCTGAGTGGCCAACCGGCCGCGCGACGGCCCGTCGCCGGTATCCCAGCGCAGATCCTCGAGGGTCAGCCAGCCGGCGCCCTGAACGAATCCGCCCTCGACCTGGCCGAGGTCGACAAGTGGGGACAGGCTGTCGCCGACGTCGTGCACGATGTCCACCCGGCGCAACCGGTAGGCGCCGGTGAACCCGTCCACCTCGACCTCGCTGGCCGCCACCCCGTAGGCGAAGTACTTGAACGGCGAGCCCTGCATCCGCTTGGCGTCCCAGTGCAGCCCCGCGGTGCGGTAGAAGCCTGCCGCCCACAGCTGAACCCGTTGGTGGTAGGCGAGATTCACCAACTCGGCGAAATCCAGCTCGCGGTCAGTCGCCGCCAGCCCGGTCACCTTGCCGTCGACGAACCGGACGTCGGCCGGGTGCACCCGGCCGAGCTCCTCGGCGGCCACCTCGGCCAGCCGGGCCTTGATCTGCTCGCAGGCGTTCTTCACCGCGCCGCCGTTGAGGTCGGCGCCCGAACTCGCCGCGGTCGCCGAGGTATTGGGCACCTTGTCGGTGCGGGTCGGCGCCAATCGCACGCTCGACAGCGGAACCCCGAGCGCGGTCGCCGCGACTTGCAGCATCTTGGTGTGCAGGCCCTGACCCATCTCGGTGCCGCCATGGTTGATCAGCACCGAGCCGTCCTTGTACACGTGCACCAACGCGCCGGCTTGGTTGAACGCGGTCAGGTTGAACGAGATTCCGAATTTCACGGGGGTGATCGCGAGCGCTCGTTTGGTGTGCTCGTGGGTGGCGTTGAACGCCTCGATCTCGACGAGTCGCCGGTCGACGTCGCCGCTTTCCAGCACCTGGTTCCAGGCCCGCTCGATGCGCTCCGGATGACGCACGTCCTGGCCGTACGGTGTCGTCTGGCCGGCCGAATAGAAGTTGCGCCTGCGCAATTCGCGGGCGCTGATGCCGAGCGCGGGCGCGCACTGGCCGAGGATGTTCTCGATCACGATCATGCCCTGCGGCCCGCCGAATCCGCGGAACGCGGTCTGCGACGTCTTGTTGGTCTTCGAAATCCGCCCGTGCACTTCGATGTTCGGGATCCAGTAGGCGTTGTCGATGTGGCAGAGCGCGCGGCCCTGCACCGGTTCGGACAGATCCAGGCTCCAGCCGCCGTCCGCGGTCAGCGTCGCGCTCAACGCCTGGATCGTGCCGTCCTCGGCGAAGCCCACCTTCCACAGCGCGTGGAAGCCGTGCCGCTTGCCGGAGATCGTGATGTCCTGGGTTCGGTTGAACCGCACCCGTACCGGGCGGCCGGTGACCACCGTGCCGAGCGCCGCGATGGCGGCATACCCGTGCGGCTGCATCTCCTTCCCGCCGAAACCGCCGCCCATGCGAAGGCATTGCACGGTGATCTCGTGGTTCGCCTTGCCCAGCACATGCGAAACGATGTCCTGCGTCTCGGTCGGATGCTGCGTCGAGGACTGGATGAAGATCTGCCCGTTCTCGTCGATGCTGGCCAGCGCCGCGTTGGTCTCCAGATAGAAATGTTCCTGCCCGGCGAACTCGAATTCGCCTTCGAAGACGTGCGCGCAGCGCGGGAAGGCGGCCTCCGGTTCGCCTCGGCGCAGCACGGGCCGCGAACCCTGGTAGCTCTCCGCGGCGATGGCTTCCTTGATCGTGATCAACGACGGAAGCGGCTCGTATTCGACGGCGACCTTAGTGGCCCCGATCCGGGCCGCCTCGAGGGTTTCGGCGAGCACCCAGCACACCGGGTGCCCGTAGTACATGACCTCGGTTGGGAACAGCGGCTCGTCGTGCTTGACTCCCGCGTCGTTCACGCCTGGCACGTCGGCGGCGGTCAGCACGTAGACCACCCCCGGCACGGCCAGCGC
This sequence comes from uncultured Actinomycetota bacterium, assembly GCA_963848855.1. GTDB lineage: Bacteria > Actinomycetota > Actinomycetes > Mycobacteriales > Mycobacteriaceae > Mycobacterium. The sequence continues at coordinate 416 of CAWKFL010000012.1, read as the reverse complement.
AGGCGTGGTGTCCATCGAGCGCACATGGGCGTGCGCGTGCGGCGCCTGAAGCGGGTATGCGTGCAGTGCGCCCGGATACCGGCTGACCAAATCATCCGTGTAGAGGGCGAAACCGGTGACGTGCAAATCCGCGCTCTCGTGCGGCATCTCGACTCCGACCACCGGGCGCGGCGGACGGGTGCTGAGTTCACTCATGACGTGACCCCCTCTGGTACTGCGGACTCGGCATGGAATTTGAGCAGCGATTGCTCGAGCATCGCCGCGCGGAAGGCGGCGCTGGCCCTGTGGTCGTCGATCGGGGTGCCCTCGCGGCCGAGCACCGCGGCGGCCTCCCGCACTGTGTCGGTGGTCCATGGGCCGCCGCGCAACACGTCTTCGGTGGCGGTGGCCCGCAGCGGAGTTGCCGCCACCCCGCC
>CAWKFL010000011.1:0-57842 GCA_963848855.1 uncultured Actinomycetota bacterium | reverse complement strand
GGCCAGTTCCACGTCCAGCCGGTCCGCGCCGATCGCGCGGCCCCGGCGGGCCACGGCCCGGCCGACCCGGTATTTGACCGTGTTCGAATGCAGGTTGAGCCGCTCAGCGGCCAGCTTGTAGCTGCCGTCGCTGGTCAGGAAGACGAGCCATGTCTCGCGCAGTCGGGCATCGTTCTCGTTGTCGACGGCCAGGTCGCCGAGCACTTCGGCCACCCACTCACGGGCCTGCGTGATGTCCGCGCCGAGCATGGCGGCCACCAACACACCGGGATCGTCCGCGGCGACCACGGTCGGTTTGTGTGGCTCGCGCGCGGCCCCTACCGCCCGCGCGGCCAGCGCTCTGCGATGCGATCGTCGAAATCCGCCGACACCCGCCGCCATTGAGCCGATTCCGACACTGGGCGAGTCCGCATGGGCGGCCGCGAACTGGCGGGCCTTGTCGACTGCTTCGGGTGCGGCGGCGCGGAAGGGTAGCCATCCCCAGCCGCACACGGCGTCGGCGGCCACGAACAGTGGGCTCGCCGCCGCATCGGCGGCCTGGCCCATATCTCGCAGGAAACGTTGCAGCCGGATCAGTTCGTTGCCGTCGCTGCCGGCATCGGGGTACCAGGCCACCACCGCCAGATGATGCCAGCGCAGCGGAAAGCGAATCGTCGACGATGCGGCGTCGACGTCAACAGGTGTCTTGGCGGCCAGAATCTCGCGCACACGCAACGCGCGAAGACTGTTCTGATTCTCCAGCCAGCGTTCGCGCTCCTCTTCGTACACTTCGACGACTTGCTGCGACATCCAATCGATGTACGCGAACATGGTCGCCGACATCTTCTCGAGCACGGCCACCCTAGCCATGGGCTCCATGTCGGTGGCCTGGGCCTCGGCGAATACCAGTTCATTCATGCGCCGCTGACCGAGCCGATAGGCACGCACCAAACCGTGCACGGGCACTCCATGCTGGGCCAACCGTCGGGCGTACTCCATCGCCGCGGTCGGCGCCTCGACGCGCTGCACGTCGATCCCATGGCGCATCGCGTGCAGCACAGTGTCGACGTTGCCTCCGACGCTGGCGCCCAACAGTTCGACGCTCTGCGCATCCTGGCCGAGTTCGGGAATCTCCTCGTGCAGCAGACGCTGAATGATGGTCGTCAATTCGCCCAGCCGTTTCTGGAGCCCGCCAGCGATCTGGCGGACACAGCGGTCGGCATCGGTGTCTGTGCCGCTCGTCACACCACGACGGTAGATCTTCCCGATCCGCTGGTGGGCCAAATGAGCGCTCGGAATTGTCTTCGGCCGACAAACGGTGCCCGGCGTTTGAGCGGCCCAGACCATGTCGATTCGTCCCCGGGATTCCTAGTGTTGCCAGTCACAGAAGTAACCCCGGGTCTCGGAGGGAATCACATGGACTTGTCCGTCTTGCCGGATCAGCGCGCGACGCACGACCCGCTCGGTCCCGCAGTCGCCGACGACAACGGCGACCTGAACAACGCCGAGTTTCTCGACGCCGTAAAGCGCGCCACCGCGACGCTGCGCAGCCGGGGCGTTTCGACGGGCGATGTGGTGGCGATCAAGCTGCCGAACACAGTCGAGTTCGTGGTGTCGATGTTCGCCGCGTGGCGGTTGGGTGCCGCGGTAACGCCGGTCAACCCCGCGCTGTCGCCGCAAGAGGTCCGCTATCAACTTGCCGATGCGGGTGCCAAGGTGTTGATCGCCGACGAGGTTTACCAGTGCGAGCCGGCTCGGACGGACACCAGTCGGGGCAACGATGCCTCGCTGGCGTTGCTCATCTACACCAGCGGAACCACCGGCCGTCCCAAGGGCGTCATGCTCGACCACGCGAACCTGAACGCCATGTGTCGCAGCGTCATTGAGGGCTTCAGGTTGACCCGCGATGACCACAGCCTCTTGATACTGCCGCTGTTTCATGTCAACGGGATCGTCGTCGGGACGCTGTCGCCGTTGATGACCGGCGGCCGGGCGACGGTGGCCGGGCGCTTCGACCCGACGACATTCTTTACAGTACTCGAGCGGAGCCGGGCCACCTACTTCTCGGCCGTCCCAACGATATACACGATGTTGTGCGGGCTGCCCGCCGACGTGCACCGGACACGTCATCGGTGCGGTTCGCCGTCTGCGGGGCCGCGCCTGCCAGCGTCGAGCTGCTGGAACGATTCGAATCGCGCTACGGCATCCCGATCATCGAGGGGTACGGGCTGTCGGAGGGAACATGCGCCAGTGCGGTCAACCCGCTGAACGGTCCCCGCAAACCGGGGACAGTAGGCATGCCGCTGCCCGGACAGACCATCCGGATCCTCGACCAGGCAGGCAGCCCGGTCCCCGACGGTGAGGCCGGAGAGGTTGTCATCAAGGGCGCCAACGTCATGCGGGGCTACCTGAACCGACCGGAGGAGACCGCAAAGACCGTCGTCGACGGCTGGCTGCACACCGGCGACATCGGGCGCCTCGACGAGGACGGCTACCTGGTCCTGGTCGATCGCGCCAAGGACATGATCATCCGCGGTGGCGAGAACATCTACCCGCGCGAGATCGAGGCCGTCGTCCACCATCTGCCGCAGATCGCCGAGGCCGCCGTCGTCGGACGACCGAACGCCACCTACGGGGAGGAGCCGGTGCTGTTCGTCTCCACACGCCCGGACGCGACCATCACCCCAGAGGCGATACGCGATCACATCGCCCGGCAGCTCGCGAAATTCAAACGGCCAGCCGACATCACGATCCTTGACGACCTGCCCAGGAACCCCGTCGGCAAGATCGACAAGCCCGCGCTGCGCCGGCTGCTGGCCGACTCACTCGTCACCACATCGACAAACGGGAGCTGATCATGAGTTTCACCAAGCCGGAGTTTCCCCCGGTCGATCCAGACACTTTCTTGGCCAAGCCGCTGATGGAACGGATGCGCTTCCTTACCCAGCATTGGACCGACAACGGCTTCGGTTCACCGCGCATGGTGCACGCGATCTACATCGCGAAGCTCGTGCTCGTCTACGCCCTCGGTGGCGTGTTCGTCGCGACGGTGACGTCGGGTCTGCCGGCGTTCTGGCATGTCGCGGAGTGGTGGAACCAGCCGATCGTTTACCAGAAAGCCGTCCTGTGGACGGTGCTGCTCGAGGCGATCGGCGTCGCCGGGTCATGGGGCCCGCTGGCCGGCAAGGTCAAACCGATGACGGGCGGCATCCTGTTCTGGGCACGTTCAGACACCATCCGGTTGCGGCCGTGGAAGTGGGTGCCGTTCACCGACGGTGACCGCCGCACATGGTTCGACGGGATCCTCTACTTCGCATTGCTGATCAGCGTCACCGTCCCGCTGCTGGCCTCCGGAGTGCACAGCGAATCGTTGTCACACGCCTTGCCGCACAACACATCCGGGCTCGTCAACCCCGCGCTGCTGATCGCGCCGATCGTTTTGCTGGTGTTGAACGGCCTTCGCGACAAGACCGTCTTCCTGGCTGCGCGGGGCGAGCAGTACCTGCCGGCGCTGTTCTTCTTTACCGTGCTGCCATTCATGGACATGATCATCGCGCTGAAACTGCTGATCGTCGTGGTGTGGGTCGGCGCCGGCGTGTCGAAGTTCGGCAAACACTTCGCCAACGTCATCCCGCCGATGGTCAGCAACAGCCCCTTCGTGCCGTTCAAGTGGGTCAAGCGGGCGCATTACCGCGACTTCCCACGCGACCTGCGGCCATCGCGGGCTGCCCACTTCATGGCCCACGTACTGGGCACCACCGTGGAGATCGCCGCCCCGCTGGTGCTGTTGTTCTCGACGAACAAAGGGTTGACGGTGACGGCGGTGGTCGTGATGGTGGCCTTCCACCTGTTCATCATCTCGACCTTCCCGCTGGCGGTCCCGTTGGAGTGGAACGTGCTATTCGCCTACGCCACGATTTTCTTGTTCCTCGGCTTCCCGGCCTGGGACGGGTATGCCGTGTCGAACGTGTCGTCGCCGTGGCTGACGGCTTCGATCGTTGCCGCGCTGATTTTCTTCCCGATCCTGGGCAATTTCCGACCCGACAAGGTGTCGTTCCTGCCGTCGATGCGCCAATACGCCGGCAACTGGGCCTCGGCGGTGTGGGCGTTCGCCCCGGGGACGGAATCGAAGCTGAACAAGGTCACGCGCACCGCCCGCAACCAGATCGACCAGTTCATCGCCTTGGGATACGAACCGCAGTGGGCGGAAATCACGTTGCAGCGCGCCGTCGCCTGGCGCACGATGCACAGCCAGGGTCGTGGACTCTTTTCAGTGCTGTTGAGGACGCTGCCCGACGTCGACGCGCGCACCGTGCGGGAGGCCGAATTCGTCTGCAATTCGTTGATCGGCTTCAATTTCGGTGATGGGCACCTGCACGACGAGGACCTCATCGCCGCGGTGCAGCGGCAGGCGGGATTCGAGCCGGGTGAACTCGTTGTCGTGTGGGTGGAGTCGCAGGGTTGGGGTAGCAAGGTGCAGCACTACAAGGTCATCGACGCGGCCCTCGGCGTTATCGAACGCGGAACCTGGAAGGTCTCTGACGCGGTCAAGGAGCAGCCGTGGCTGCCCAACGGTCCGATTCCCACCCATGTCACGTGGTCGCTGGCCGGCAAGCGGGAACCGACACCTCCGTACCCCGCAGTGGCATGAGCACGGCGATCGTCGTCGGCGCCGGGCCCAACGGCCTGGCCGCCGCGGTCACCCTCGCCAACGCCGGCGTGGATGTGACCGTGCTGGAAGCCGCCGGCTTGATCGGCGGGGGCACCCGCACCAGCGAGGCGATTCTTCCAGGCTTGCTGCACGACCACTGCTCGGCGATCCATCCCATGGCCGTCGGGTCACCGTTTCTGGCCGGTCTCGGGCTGGAGCGGTACGGGCTGACATGGCGCCTGCCGGAGATCGACTGCGTGCATCCCCTGGACGACGGGCGGGCAGGCGTGCTCTACCGGTCGGTGGAGGCCACCGCCGACGGGCTCGGGATCGACCACTGGCGGTGGCGTCGGATGTTCTCCCGGACCTCCAGACGGTTCGACGCGCTATCCGACGACATCATGGGGCCGCTGCTAACGGTGCCGCACCACCCGTTGACGCTGGCGCGGTTCGGCGCGCCTACCGTGCTACCAGCATCCGCCATCGCCAAGTCCTTTCGCACCACCGAGGCGCGCGCATTGTTCGGCGGGGTTGCGGCACACGCCTTCCGCCCGCTGCACTATCCGATGACCTCGGCGATCGGGCTGGGCATCCTCACCGCGGGGCATCGTCACGGGTGGCCAGTCGCGGCCGGCGGATCGCGATCGATCACCAACGCGATCGCATCGCGGTTGGCCGACCTGGGCGGCAAGGTCGAGACCGGGGTGCGCATCGATGCGGCCAGCCAGCTGCCACCCGCCGATGTGACGATGTTCGACCTCGCGCCTGAGGCCGTCGCCGGTATTCTCGGCGATCGGCTGCCACGACGAATTGCGCGTGCCTACCGGCGTTTCCGCCGGGGGCCCGGCGCGTTCAAGGTGGACTTCGCCGTCGAGGACGGCGTGCCGTGGTCGAACCCGGCCGCGCGTCGGGCAGGCACGGTGCACCTGGCGGGCACCTACGCCGAACTGGCCGCCACCGAGCGGGACGTGCACGCCGGTCGCATGCCGGAGCGGCCTTTCGTCCTTGTCGGACAACAGTATTTAGCCGATCCACAGCGCTCGGTCGGCAACATCCACCCCGTGTGGGCCTACGCGCACGTGCCCAACGGCTACATCGGCGATGCCACCGCGGCCATCGTCGCCCAGATCGAGCGCTTCGCCCCGGGATTCCGCGACCGCGTCATCGGCCAAGCCGTCAGCACCACGACAGAATTCGCCGCACACAATCCCAACTTCGTCGGCGGCGACATCATGACCGGCGCCAAGGATTTTCGCCAGTTGGTATTCGGTCCGCGAATCACGCTGTCGCCGTATCGCGTTGGTGTGCCGGGCATGTACATCTGCTCGGCCGCGACGCCGCCCGGTCCCGGCGCACACGGCATGTGCGGCGCCCACGCCGGACAAGCCGCCCTTAGAGACCTCGGCGCTCAAGCCCACGGTGCATAACCTCGGTCGCGACGTGATGCAGCTGCACCGGTGCGCCAGTCGGTGGTATTCGACCAATCGAAGCGTATCGATACGGATCACGCCGCGGAGTCAGCCTTGGTCGGTCAGTCGGCGTCGGCCGCCCACATCACCGCCACCGAACACTGGCGCCCTGCAGTGGTCGCCGCAGTCCCCGGTGCGCAAAAAGAGCTGGCGCCCCGGCGGCGCTGGGCACAAGCGGGTGGTGCTGGGCCACGTCGCGGGTCAGGTCAAGGAGTTCGTCAAGATCGACAGTGGCAACGATCCGCGCAGGGCCGAGCATGCGGTGCCGGCGACCGCGTTGACCGACATGGCGGCGACGCTGACTGGTTACCTGATGTCGGCTCACGACGGTGTTAAGCATTGCTGGTGCTGTCGGGGCCGACGAGCTGGCGCCGAGCGCGTTTCTCGACGAGTAGCGGGATGAAGTCCCGGATGGGGCTGGTGCTGAAGTGGGCGTAGGCGCGCTTGATCGCTGCGGACAGGTCATCGGGGGTGGCGTGGGGGAACTCCGCGGCCAGTCGACGGTGGATGTCGGCCAGCGCGGTGTGCTCTGCAACCCGGATCTTGATCATCTGCAACACGTCTGGTGATTGTCGGCGTCGTCGTGCGGGCGGATGCTCGTCAACTAAGGTCATTAACGCGCGACACTCGAATTTTGATGTCACGATAGCGCGGGTGCACGAGGACCCGACGTTGCGCAGGCTCGGGTGTTCATCGGTGAGCTGCGCGAGCAGCTCACCGACATGAGGACCCGACTAGCGCGTGCTCAAGCAGAAGGGTCGGTCACACCGCGCGTGCTCGTGCGATGCGGCGGGTCGCTCAAGAGCTGCTGTGCGATGCCGCCCAGGCGCAATTCCTAGTTGACCGTCTACAGAGACGCTTCCCCGGCATTGGTCGGTATGGCAAGTGGCCGGCAGGGAGGCATCAGCGTCGGCCCAGCTGTCCGCGCACCGGCGGCCACTGCAGGCTGCGGGATGGACGACATCATCCGATCGCCGGTGATGTGCGTCGAGCCGCTGCTGACTGAGTGGCATCAACGGGTAGCCACCATCGGATCCTCCAACTGGGAACACGAACGACCTAACCGTTCCCGCTTACACCTCAACCGCTACCGGCGCACTAAGCGGGAACAGTGATACACACCGAAAACTAACCCCAGATAACATGACCGGGGCATACGCCTCGCCGCTACTCGGGTTGACTAGGGTCCCAGGAGTCGCAGACTCAAATCCCGTCAGCCCGATAATTTTCGGCTTCTCATGTGACGACTGAGGTTTGTTGCGTCTCACGTGGCGGGTTGTCGGGGCGCTTGGTCAACGTGCGCGCCGGATCACCGCCCGCGGGCAGTGATGGCGCGAGCCCTTGGATGTCAGTCGGCCTAAGCATCGCGTCTAACGCTTGATGCATATTCTTACTGGAGATGTTGTATAACCCTTTATAGGGGTCAACGATGTCCATGATCGCAAACATCATGCTGCTCAGCGTCGCCGCGGACAAAGTGATCATAGTCATTATCGGGGGTTCGGCTGGCGCGCGAAGACCAAAGCAGAAAAATATCATCATGAGCCAAGCTATCAGCATTCTCAGGAAGGGTGCTGGTATCGTGTTTTGAGGCGCCAAGAGGAGTGACCAGCGGGCCCTGGCGAACTCCTTGTATTGGTCGAAGCAGTCGGCCGCCAACCGTTCTTGCAAGGGAGTGGACGGTTGCAATCGGATGATCCCGAGCTCGATACGATTCAAGAGGTCACTCAGCACTTGCTTTGCTTCGTCTTTCGACATTTCACGTACATTCGGGTAGCTCACGCCGGCTGGGATGGTGTCGCCTCGCCAATGATTGATGATCCCCGCGGCGGTGAAACTCTGGAGTTGGCTGCGCAACTGGGCAGATTCTGAACCGTAATTGCAGAGAGATTGATCAAGTCGAATCAGCTGTCCGGCGAAGATTGCCCAATGGTTCTGCGTGGTGTCGATGAAGCTCTTCGTTGCGTTTAGCAGCAAACCAATTACGATGGCAGTTATCGTCACCAGGAACGATATGATCAGATTCATGGACTCGAGCGCGCCCGTCTCCCTACAGGATGCCGGCAGCTGAGACTTCCATAGAAAGGCCAATATCGTGCTACCGCAAAGCAGAGCAAACACAATCAGCGCCCGCAATAAGCTAGGCACCGTCTCTATACCAACGCGTCCGAGAAGCTTTTAATCGGGTCCCCGACACAACTGAACCTACAACTCGCACGGCATCCATTTTTCCGGGGCAGACGTTCGCCGGCTCTTGGGAATAGGTCATGACGGCGCCGAGTGTGGAACGGGGATCTCGAACAGGTTGAGCGTTGCGCAGACCGTGTGGTAGATGCCGATGAGGATGACCATGTCGGTCAATCCCTTTGTGCCGAAAGTGTTCTCGGCCTGCCGGTAAAGCGTCTCGTCGACCCGGTGAGTGGTGGAAAGCTGCCGCGTGAGTTCTGCGGCGATCATCTCGTCCTTGCTGAGGTCATCGGGTATTGCACCGCTGACCAGCGCCTGCACGGCGTCCTCAGAGATACCGGCTTTGCGGGCTGCCGCCGTGTGGGCGTACAGCTCGTAGTCGGACTGCCACACGGCGCCCACCGCGAGGATCACCACTTCGCGCAGCCGCGGGCTCAACGACGTGTGCTCCCTCTCGCCCAACAGCAGTTCGGCAGACGCTGAGGTCATGGCCGGGTTGAGCAGCGCGGGGTTGAACGGGCCGATGAATCGCCCGTCGTCGGTCGTGCTGTGGAAGCCAGTGTGGTCGGCCCACGGGACCACCGTGCTCGTCATCTTGTCGAAGAGTTCTCGTTGCGCGGCACTGAGATTGGCCGGATCTGCGAGGGGCAGACGTCCGCCCATGCCGTCATCGTGTTCAGACATTGGAATTTCTCCTGTTCCTAGTTGGACTGATCGTTCTTCATATCTATCAATGAGCGTTTTGTCCCAGAGGTGCACTCGACGGGATGAAACGCGGTATGGCATCACACAACGCGCGTCTCCAGTTGTGCCGATGTCGGGATCGGGTGCCCTTGTTCGTCGAGTACACGTGGCCCCGGCGCCGGGTCGACGACGATGACGTCGGCATCTCGTCGAGCCCGCTGATCGGGGTGCGCACCCGCTTTCCGTCCAGTGAAACCCCCTGCCTCTCTCCTTTGCCGGCGTTGAGCACCGGCAGCTCGGTCATCGACGTCAGCTCTCGACTTCGACTGCGCCGCCATGAATTCCGGTGAATGTAGGCACCGCATCGCAGAGGGCCTGGATGTTGCGGCCGGCTTGCATGACCGCGCGGTCCGGCCGCACGATGGCGGCGCTGGCGCGGGCTTTGCGCAGCCAATCGTCAAGATCGCTGCCAGGGGCGGCTGGGACGACGGCGGCTCCGCGGCTGCTGAGCTCGATTCGCTGCGCATCGGTGAGCTGCGATGAGGTGACCAGCGCGAACCGGTTCCCGACGACCTCGTCGAATCGCAGGCCGTCCTGCAGCACCGGGTTGGGGCACAGTGTTCCGGCGACCCCACCGGCGGTGCGGGATTTGATCACCAGTTCGGAACTGCGCAGACCGGGGGCGACGCCGTCGGCGGCACTGACCCGGAGACCAGGCAGATGCAGGTTCTGCATGCGCGGGAACACCACCTGGCGGATCAGGTCGCCGATGCGCCCGCCGCCGGTCATGGCCGCTCCCATGGACACGGCCATCAAAATCATGGCTGCCGCGTGCAGTTTGCGTTCTCGCTCGTAGGTGTCCAGCACGCTGTCGGGCAGGGTGCCGCCGAGCACGCCGACCAGTTTCCAGGTCAAATTCAGCGCGTCGCGCAGGCCGGCAGCCATGCCCTGGCCGACGAACGGCGGGGTCAGGTGTGCGGCGTCCCCGAGGAGGAACACGCGACGGTTGCGCCAGCGATTGGCCACTTGCGCCCGGAAGGTGTAGGCAGTCACCCGCACCAATGTCAACGCGTCGATCGGTGTGTCTGCCAGCCAGGGCCGGATGAGCGACTCGACGTCGGCCAGAGTCCGGTAATTGGCTACGGTCTCACCGTCGACAAGCTGAAACTCCCAGCGGTAGCGCGTTTCTGAGACCCGCATGTAGGTGCCGGCACGCTGGGGGTTGCACAGCTGGTGGCAGCCCTCCCACTGGTTGAGTTCGGCGTCGGTGTTGACGTCGATCACGAGCCAGTCTTGGGTGAACGGCAGCCCGTACATGTACGCCCCGATGGCCGCGCGGGTCGGGCTGCCGGCGCCGTCGCAGCCCAGCACGTAGCTGGCCTGCACGCTGTGCTCGCCGCCGCGCACCCGATCCAGAAAGCTCACCCGCACCCGGCCGGGCTGTGGCTGGGTGATCGAGGTGACCTCCACGTTGCCGTGGATGGTGACCTGGGGGTAGCGCTTGAGGTTCGCGCGTAGCAACCCTTCGAGCTCGGGCTGGTCGAACATGTTCATCTGCGGGAAGCCGTTGGCGCTGGACTCGGTGCTGCGCGGGATCTCGCTGAGCACCCGCATGTTCGGGTCGATCAACCGAAGACCGTGTGCTGGCCGGCGGTGGGCGGCGAACTCCTCGCCGATGCCCAGCCGGGCCAGTATGCGGTACACCTCGTCGTCGGCGTGCACCGCCCGCGGCAGGGGGTAGACCGTTTCATGGCGGTCCAGCACCAGGGTTTCGACGCCGTACTGCCCCAGCAGGGTGGCGGCGGCGATGCCGGTCGGGCCGGCACCGATGATGACCACGGGCACGAACTCCGGCGCGCCGTTGTTCTGGGTGCTCATTTGTACACCACCACATTGCGCTGGACCCCGAGGTCGATGGCGCCGTCGTCGGTAGCGACGGTGGCCTCGACCACGTCACCGTCGTGCAGATAGGCGGGGTTCTTCTCGAACTGCGCGGTCAAGAAAGCCCCGAGATCCATGTCACCCTTTGGCGTTTTGCCGTGCAGGGTCAGTGCGGTGCCCACCGGAGTTCCGGTTAATAGGATGTCTCCGGCATCGACCTTCTGGAACCTCGCCAGCGCCTGCAGCGCCTGCACCGGCGGGTAGAGGATGTCGCCCTCGACGACCATGTCCTGGCGCACCTTGCCGTTGACCGACAGCCGCAGCCGCAGCTCACCGAAACGCTTGAGTTCGTCGCCGTCGACCAGCACCAGCGCCGGCCCGACCGGGGTGAAGGTGGGATAGGACTTCGACTCGAAGAACTGCTGCTTGGTCAGCTGCACATCGCGCGCCGAGATGTCGTTGGTGACAACCAAGCCCACCACGAAATCGGCCAGGTTGTCGGCGGTGACCGCGGTTCCCACGGCCAGCTCGCGGCCGAAGACCAGACCGATCTCGAGCTCGTAGTCGAGCAGCTTGACGTGCTCCGGTTTGACGATGTCGCCGAATGGCCCGGTGACAGACCCGGACGCCTTGCGGAAGAAGGTCAGCGGGGTCTTGGCGGGGTCGCGGCCGACGTCTTCGACATGCGAGGCGTAGTTGGTGGCCTGAGCCACCACGCGACACGGCGTCGTGATCGGGGACAGCAGCGCAAGGCTCTGCACCGGCACGGTGTCGGTGCTCTTGGCAGCGGTGTCGATGGCCGCGCGGTCGGCCAGCAACTCGGCGGTGGTGCTCGCGTCGGTGTCGATGCGAGCCGCACCGGAGGTGGTCTGCACCCACCATGCCTCGGCGGTGCGTAGGACTGATGTGCTCATAACGGTTTCTTCTCTCTTTCAGTTGGTGGTTGGTTAGGTTTGGGCGACGGCGAACAGCCCGCGCAGTGCGGACAGGTCGAATTCGTTGTCGTGGCGTAATGCATCGACCATCAGGGCGAGTTCAGCCGCGGTCTCGCGCGCTGATCCGAGGCCGAGGAAGTCCTTGCTCGGCGGCGGTCCCCACTGATACAGGCCGGAGGCATGCATCGCGGCCCAGCCGGGCGCCAGGGTGTTGTCGAACATGTCGCCGTCGGCATAGTGCTCGACCAAGAAACCGTCCGGGTCACGCCAGTAGTCGAAGATCTGGCTGCCTTCGATGTGGCGGCCGATGCCCCACGAGCGGAAATACCCTTGTCCGCGTAGGTGTTCGCCGCCGGCGGCCAGCGCGTCGAGGTCGGCGACCTCGTAGGCGGAGTGCATGTAGCGCTTGACCGGGCCCAGCGCCATGGCCAGGGTGTGGTGATCGGCGGGGACGGAGCCGCGATCGCAGCGGATGAAACTCAAGATCGGCCCGCGTTCACGCTGGCCGGGGTAGTAGGAGAAGTCGCTGACGATCATGCCGAAGGTGTCGAGGTACCAGTTCAGCGCCTCGATGTACCGCGGCGTCTGCACCACGATGTGTCCGAGCCGCTGCACATTGGTGGGCACCCGCGGCGGGCGCTGCATCGCGTTGGTCCGGACCTTCTCGTGGCCGAAGTTGAACTCGTGCGGCGTCTGCGCGGTGGGCAGTGCCTCGAGCTGATGGGTGCCCCACACCACGCGCACCGGCAGCCCGCTCGGGTCGACCAGATCAACGGTCACCCCGCCAAGCGACTCCGGCAGCGGGCGAACGCTGGTCCCCGTCGCGTCGGCCAGCCGCAGAAGATCCGACTGCTCGGCGGCCACGAAGGCCGGCCCGAGGAACTTCTCGCGCTGGCCGCGGCGGATCAGCACACACGGCGCCCCCGCATCACTGCCCCGCAGGTGCAGCTCGTCCTTGGTGCGCAGCACCGTGGCGAAACCAAAGGAGTGGGCAAACGCCTCGGCCTTGACCAAGTCCGGCTTCTCGAACTCGAGCCAGAGAACGTCGTGGACTTTGATGATCGGGCTGGCCGAGCGCCCAGGGTGTTCTCCTGGGCGAGCGCCCTGCTCGCTGTGCAGATCATTGTGCGCATTGTGCGCGCCGATGAGTTGGTCGGTCATGGGTCTTTCTCCTTCTAGATGTGTTGGGGTGGGCGGGAATTGACGCGGGCGACCTTCGAACCCCAGGAAATGACCTCAGGGCTGGCGTCCTCGTTGGGCACTTGGCATTCGATGAGGACTGGGCCACCCGTGTGGGCGCGGGCTGTGGCGATCGCGTCGGCCAGTTCGGCTGGCGTGGTGGCCGTCAACCCCAGGCCGTGGCCGTCCTCGGCGTTGAACACGTCGATCAGCCCGGGTCTAGCCTGCTCGTCAGTCAGCTCCTGGAAGCGTGCCCGCACCGTGTTGTCGACCGGGTTGACGGTTTGGTATCCCACTGCGTTTCTTTCCCTTCGGTTCACGACGGGCCCTTGCCACCGGCTTGGATCTGGTGTCAACGGACAGCGGCACTGGCTGACCGTGTCGGTCTTGGATGTCGTTCGCTCTCGCCTTCAACGACTGACAGCAGATGCTGCCCAAGCGGGCGGGAAAGAGCCGATATCGCGTTCGTGCCCGGCTCGCTACGCCGGCGGCGGCGTGCCGAAAAGCATCGGCGGGCAGCCTTTGAGGCGGCAGGTCGTGCCGGAGACGAGCAGCCGGGGCAAGGCTGCGGAAAACCGCAGGTGGGCGCGGTCCCGGCTGATCGCGCGCAGGCGCGGACTTCAGCTACACCCCGAGGCGCGAATGAGCCGAAATCGGCGTTCAGCGGCGCAGTTGGTCCAACAGCGTGCGGGTGCTGGGGGCGGGTGTGATCCCGGCGGCGCGCAGCGCCTTTTCGCATTGAGCAAAAGCGGTGATCACGCCGTCGTAGTCGCCAACGGCGCTTCGGATGCGCATGAGCGAGCGCCAGGTTCCTTCCCGAAGCGAATCAGCCGCCAGGACGGCCTCGGCCAAGCGTTGAGCCTTGGCATATTGGTCGGCCGCGTAGGCCGCGTCCGTGGCAACCGCACGCGCCGTGGTCGCCAGCTCGGCCAGCTGCTCGCGGCGCTGGTCGGCCCAGGCGGAACGGACGCCGGGAAAGTATTCTCCGCGCGCCAGCGGCTGCAGTGCCACTTCGGTGGCCGTGACGAGTTCGCTGCCTTGCAGGCGCGCAGCGGCGGCCAGTTCCTGTTCGAGGCGTGCCGATTCACTGGCCAACACGATGTCGGGGCTGAGCGCGACGCGACCGTCGGCGGAGACGCTGAGCGCGTCGGGGGGCAGCATCCGGCGTACTCCGATGACCGTCTTACGCAGGTAGGAGCGGGCGGACTCGTCGGCGCGGGCGTCGAACAAGCAGTTGAGCAGTTCATCGCGGCTGGCCGGCGCGCCGTTGCGGGCGGCCAGAAGCCCTAGCAGCTCATAGCATTTGGCCAGGCTCGGCCGCACCTCGGCGCCGTTGAGGATGATCGCGGTGCCCCCGAACTCCACCAGCTCGACCGCTGTCGGAATGCGGGTTCCCACCACGACGCCTTGGGCGGCCAAGGCGCGACCGATCCCGTGCCAGGCCGAGTCGGCGTGCGGTTCGGCGTCGATGCGTCGCGCTACCACCGCCGGGAAATCGGCCAAGGCTTGCAGCAGAACGTGGTTGGACCCCTGCCGGCGTGCGGCGCCTAGAGCGATGTCGGCAGCGCGGTCGGCGGCATCCTGGTTGCCGACGCGCCACTCAGCCTCGGCCAAATAGACCGCCGCCGTGGGCAGTTCCAGGATGCGATGGCCGGCCTGCATGCTGGCTACCGCGGGACGCAGCGACGATAACGCGCTGTCCCCGTCATCCTCGATGAGGGCCGCCAACCCGCGCCAAGTCCGGGCCAGCTCAGAAACCAATGAATAGGCGTTGGCGCCGTCGCGGTCGATCTGCTCCAGGATCGCAGTGGCGGTTCCCACGTCGCGGTCGGCGCGCAGCGCCAACTTCGCCGCGACAATGCGGTGCAACCCCGTCAGGATCGGCGACCCGTTCGCCTGGATGAACTTGCCGCCGCGGGCCAGTGCCGCGCGGGCCTCATGGACTCGCCCAGCGTCGAGTAGCACATCCGGTGCGACGACAGAATCCACAATGCCGCGGAAGAAGCCCCCCGGGCGTGCCGTTTCATACTGCTGCAGCGCCTCTGCGGTGTGTCCGGTGGCGCGCAGCGCCCCCATCCGGCCGGTTGCCATGGCGACCCTGGTCCACGGCGATGGCGGATCATCGGTCAGCTCGCCCAGCCGGCCACGAAAATAGTCGATCCCATACAGCATGCCGTCCAACAGACCCCCGGTGGGCTCAGGTCTGGGAGGACCGCTGCCCGGTTCCACCAGGGCGAGGGAGTAACGAACCACGTTGACATCGGGGCCGGCGGGCGCCGCGTCGAGTACGGCGTGCACCGCGTCGATGCGCCCGGCGAGCAGGTAGCACCATGCCATCAGCGCGGCGGCGCGTTCGGATATGGCCGCGAGCTGCTCGCGCCGTCCGAGCGCGGCCAGCTCGTCGGCGATACGGGTGCCTTGGCCTTGGTCGTCGCGCGCTATCGCAAGCATCAGCTGGGCTTGCGCGAACTCGACATCGCCGACCGCTACAACGGGCCGCAGCGCCGCAATCCAACGATCGGCAACGGGGAAGTCCAGGCGGTCGATGACAGCGAGGATCGCACGCCGGGCCGAAGTGTAGGCATCGGCAAGTGCACCGGCGGCCAGCAGCTCCTCGACCGCCTCCTCGTGAAAGCCTCTGCGCGCCAGCAGCCGCCCGTGTGCGGCGCGCAGCTCGCGCACCGCCGCGTCCCCACGCTGGTCGAGCAGTCCGCGCAGATACTCCCGAAACCGAGAATGGCAGCGCAACGTCGGCGGATTCGCTGACCAGAGCGCCGGGATTGGTGCTGCCCGCAGCGAGGCGAGCCGCCCAGCGGCGTCGTCGATGCCCAACGCCACCGCCGAGCCGACGGTCACCTCCTCCAGTACCGAGGTGCTGATGAGGAACGCCTGATCGGCGGGGTCGAGTTCACCAAGGATGTGCGCACCCAGGTAGTCCCCAATGCCGTCTGAGCCGCCGCTGGTGCCAGCGACATGATCACCGGAGCGCCACGCATCAAAGAGCACTCCGATCACCCAGCCGGCCGTGGACTCCACGGCCTCGTGTGCGTCGATCCCCGGACGGCCCAATTTCTGCAGGGCGATGCGTGCCTCGTCCACCGTGAACGCCAGGTCCGTGTCGCCGAGCCGTGCCACCTCTGCGCCCAAGGCGGGGGACAAGATCGAAGCACCCAGTGGCCGGCGGCTGATCAGAATCAGCCTCATACTTCGGGGGCCGTAGCGCACGACCGAGCCGATCACCTCCCATGCTGCCGGCGACCCGTGCAGCCGCTCAAGATCGTCGAGGACAAACACGACGTCGGCGTCGGCGACTGCGTCGACGAGCAGGCCCGCGGCCTCGGCATGCGGGATGCCGGCCGCGAGCGCGCCGGTGGCTATTCCCCGCACCGAGGGCACGTGTTGCGCGAGTGCCTCTTCCAAGTAGGTCACGAGCCGCCCAGGTGCGGCGTCGGTGGCATCGACGGACAACCAGGCAACCGGTCTGTCGAACTTGCGGCTGGCATCCGCCACGGCCACCGACTTGCCCGCCCCAGCGGTTGCCGTGACCACAATGACCCGGTGGGTATCGACGAGTTGGCAGAGCAACGCATCAAGTCGCTCCCGCGACACCGCGCCCACCGCAGTGTCCGGAACCATCAGCTTGCGCCGAATGACGCGGGGTCGCTGAACCGACGGTGCCGACATGCTCACTCCTGTCAGACGGTCATGTTACGCGGCGGCCCGCAAACCGATGGCTCATTGACCTGTCGCACAGCGCTCTTGAGCCGGTCGTGGCATGGCAGCCTCGTTGCGGAGGAGCTAAACGTTCGTGAAGTTCGTTGCCTCACCGCCAACACCGGTTGCCCGGTGGAGGAGACGTATCGATAGCGCGTACGGCACGCGAATACCGAGCGGCAGAGCGGGCATGGCGCCCACCTCGTCTGCCTTGAAACCGAAAATGAAGGCCCCCTCGAGACGGCGGCGCCCCCATCAGCGCGACGCCACCGGAGGGCAGTCGCAGGACCGACCTAGCGATGCGGCTGACCTGCCAGACTGACCCCACCGCCGAGGAGCGGACCCCAATGTCGCCGCCTAAAGGAGGGCCATCGGGGGAGCCTCGAGACGTCGGAAATGCAACGAAACGCAGCCCCGAGGTTCACACTTGCCGGACCGATGTCACGACGAAGTGAAGGTAGGTCACCGATGGCGACCAAGACCGCTAGCGGCCGCAGCGCGTCCTCCAAGGGGACGGCGCGACGAACCAGCCAACGAACGTCCGTCGCCTCGCCACCTGTCGCGAGTGTCGCTGCGGCACAGAAGGTGCTGCGAACGATCGAGCGCCGCGAGACTTCGCTCGACACGAAGTTGAAACGCCACAAGAAGACAGTCAAGGCGCTGAACAAGAGCGCCGCCAATCACCGCGACACGGTCAAGTCACTGAAGGCCGACCTGAAGAAGGTGCGCAAGATGCGCAAGACGGTCAGCTCGACCGTCTAACCGGCCGGAGCCGGCGCTGCTGCACGTGCGCCGGCGGTCTAGAGCCAGCGGTGGGCAAGACCTCAGCGGTGGTGATTAGTGCCAGGCCTGCGGCCGCATCGCATACCACCCGAACAGTGGGTCAGGTCCTGTCGGCACTGAAAACAGTGTGGGACAAAGCGATTTGCAACCAGTGCGTCTCTAGACCGCAACGCGGGCAGACCTTAGTCACGTGACGAAAGCGAGTCCCCAGTCGACAGGACGGCAAGGCGGTCAAGCCGTTTGAGCCGTCCCGGTAAGTCCGGAGACTGGTTGTGTTGAATCACCCCGCTTTTGGTGGGGTGTGTCTGTGATCGTAGTGGAGCTTCTCGACGGCCTCGGGGGTGAAGTCGTCGAGGTACTCGTGCGGGCGTTCGGTGTTGAACCATTGCACCCATTCGGCGGTGCCCAGTTCGACGTGGTTGACGTCGCGCCAAGGGCCTTGCCGGCGGATGAGTTCGTTCTTGAACGACCCGACCGTGGTCTCGGCCAGGGCGTTGTCGAGGGCATCGCCCACGGACCCGACCGACGGGTCGACTCCTTCGTCGAGGAGTCGTTGGGTGAAGGCCAACGAGGTGTATTGGGCGGCGGCGTCGTTGTGGGCAATGAGACCGGTGAGGTCGCTGCGGCCTTCCTGCGTGCGGGTGAAGAAGGCATGCTCGACGGCGTCGAGGACCAGCGCGGTGGTCATCGACCTCGCCGCTCGCCAGCCGACGATCCTGCGGCTGAACGCGTCGATCACGAACGCCACGTAGACGAACCCGCACCAGGTCGCCACATAGGTAAAGTCGGCCACCCACAATCGATTTGGGGCTGGTGCGCAGAAGTTACGGTCGACCCGATCCGGGTAACGCGAGTGGCTGCCGTCAGCGATCGTGGTCTTGTGCTTGGACCCGTAGCGCGCCCCCTCCCAGCCCTGTTCGCGCATGATCCGCTCCACCGTGCAGCGGGCCACCTCGTGGCCTTGGCCGCGTAGCCGGATCCACATCTTGCGCGACCCCAGCGTCTGCACGAACTTGCCGGTTCTCTTGTCCTCGCGCTGGGCAGCGATGATTGCGATCAGCTCGGTGTCGCGCAGCTGCCGGCGCGTGGGCGTCTTGGTGATCCACTCGTAGTAAGTCGACGCGCTAATCGGTACACCGTGCTCGGAGAGCACGGCGCACATGGGCTCGACACCCCAGCGCAGCCCGGCCCCATCGGGGCCGGGTACCTGGTGGTCCTTGTGTTCGGTGATGAACCGAATCACCGTCTCCCGGGCCGGTCGAGCTCGGCCCCGAAGAAAATCGCCGCTGCCTTCAAGATCTCGTTAGCCCGGCGCAGCTCGGCGACCTCCTTGCGCAGCGCCTTGTTCTCCTCGGCCATCTGCGAGGTCACCCCCGGTCTCACGCCGGTGTCGACCTCCGCACGACGAATCCAGGTCCGCAGCGTCTCCGCGGCACCGATCCCCAACATGCCGGCCACCGCGGTGATCGCCGCCCACTGCGAGGGGTATTGCGGGCGCACCTCGGCGACCATGCGCACCGCACGCTCACGAAGCTCGTCGGGATACTTGCTCGGACGTCCCATGACTCGAATCCTCCCAAGATCGGGAGTCTCCGGAAACGCCGGGACGGCTCAGAAATGGGAACCGACACCGGCGGCGTCGTCCGGCGACAGCGCGGCGGTAACTGCGTCTGTCGGTTCTCAAACGAGATGTCATCTTCTCAATTTTGATGTCATCGCCGTGTCATCGATGACACGGAAATGAGAATTTCTGATGGCCGTGCCGATTGTCAGCGAGCCTAGATTGGTGGCCTGCACACCCGTTGGTCCGTCCGTAATGCAGCAAATATGCACCAGCTCGACCCTGCTTGCGAGACTTGTCGGCCAGGACGGCGGGTCGCGGCGGCGGTGTTGGTCGCCGATGCGCGGCCCACGAATACGCTATTGACTTGAGTTTGGCGATGTCCGTGCGAGAGTTGCGGGCGGTGATCGTGGCAGCCCGATGGCGGGGAAGGGGGTGTCGTCGATGTCGGACTACGCCGAGGCATCGCCCCCCTGGGCCACCAAACTCGTCGACGCTGATCGCTGCTGGCACGGTCCGGGGTGAGCAGGAACGTGTCTACCTCGAATCGTTGCTTTCGCCGTGGCTGGTGGCCCGCATCGAGCACGTCGGCTCCACCGCGATTCCAGGTCTGACAGCCAAGCCGATCATCGACCTTCAAGCGGCCGTGAACGATCTCGTCGACTCGGATTCGATCGCAGCGGCGCTGGCTGCCGAGGACTGGCACTACGTCGATCCCGGCCTGGACCAGCGACCCTGGCGGCGTTTCTTCGTCAAGGTCACCGACGGGCGGCGCTGTGCGCAGCTGCACGTGATGACCCCCGACACTCCGCGCTGGAATGAGCAGATCGCCTTCCGCGACGCGCTGCGCGCAGACCCGAGCTTGACCGCGGACTACGCCGCACCCAAACGCGTCCTCGCGGTCAAGCACACCGCTGATCGCGAGGCCTATAGCGGCGCGAAGGTCGACTTCATCCGAACCGTCCTGGGCCGATCGACGTGAGGTTCTGCTCAGGCTCTGAGTGATCGCGCCAACGCGGTCATCGCCGTCTTGATCCTCGCTGCCCCCGTCCTAACTAGCGACGGCGATCCAATCGATCTGGTGGCGGTCGAGAAGCTACTTACTTGCCGGACTCGTGCGCGGATTCATAGGCGTCTTGCACCGACGTCGGGATGCGACCGCGTGCGCTGACGTCGTGACCGTTGGCTGTCGCCCACTCACGGATTGCGGAGGTGGAATTCGCGTTCTTGCCGATGTTCTTGCGATGCGCGTTGCGCCGGCGAGGGGAGGTGACCCTTGGCCCGGACTTCTTGGGGCTCTTGATGGGCGTGGCAGCGGCGACGAATGGAGCCAATGCCTTTTCGAGCTTGGTGACGTTGGCTCGCTTGAGGTCGATCCGGTATGTCGTGCCGCGGAGGGCGAATTCGACGGATTCTCCCTTACCCTTGGCGATCTCGGTTTGGTCGAGGTCGTCGAAGAGTTGGGTGAAGGTGCGTTCGGCCATGTCGATGGTTCCATTTCGAGGTTGCGTTGATTGCTCGTCGTCCGGATCGAATATACCGCGGCCCGATCTGGGCCCCGTTTTCCGCGCGGCGTCGAGAGTCGCCGCTGCGCAGCCCTCGCCATGCCGAGTGCGTCCGTGGAATCGTCATGGCCATGGAATTGTCGGAGACGTCCTCCGAGGTGCGGCAATTCGCGCTTGGATGGTGCCTTCGAGCGGTTCGTCCGCGCCGGTTATGCGATGAGCGGCCTGCTGCACGCTGGCGGCGATCTCGGGTCAGCGCGGAGGCGACGCGGCACTGGGGGTGCTGTACCCGCGTTCGGGTTCACGGAAAGAGGCAAGAAGCAAGAAGCAAGAAGCAAGAGACGAAAAAGGAGAACACGAAGCCGCTATAAGAAGGCTGGGAAACCAGCGAGTCACAACCGCGGAGGAGGACGTCCGCGCGCTAACATTTGACGAACAACGTTGCGTAACAACAACGTATTTGCCCCGACACCTATTAATTCAGCATGAGGGGCGTTGCAGCGCATTCCGGAAAGGCACTCAGTCGTGCCGTTCATCAGTGCTGAGGAGCTCATGGAGCGGGTTGAGCTCGGAGGCAGCGCGGGTCTCGGTTCCGGCGCCATCCACGTACCGCCAAGGAAGCAAGTTAACCGAAGAGAGTCCCAGTCCCCGTTGGATGGTCAACCACACCTCCGCTTGAGCACAGCTGCCATCGCCCGATCCGGGCGTAGCCTAGATGCACGTCGGGGGCCAAGAAAGGGGAGGTACCGATCATGTTCGACTCGACCCGCTCGCTCGCCGCGATGTCTGCAGCGATGCTCGCGTTGAGCCTTAGTAGTGCCGTCGCCGCAGCCGACCCTCCAGCTCCGGGGTCCCCGTGCGGCGCGGACAAGGTGATCACGTCGATCAATACCTGCGAATCGCTCAACTCGTCCTGCACCGGTTACGACAGCATGGTGATCGGCCGCGTGGCCGCGGACGGGCGGTGTGTGATTCCCGGGCTTGATGGCACCAGCTGGTAGCTCACACCGGCAGTTCGCCAGAGTGATTGGAAAGAGTCGACCCTCAAAAACTCTGGGATCGAAGACCACTGTCGAAGAACTTCTCGTTGTTGACGTTTACGCACGTGGTTCGGGAGTGGCGTGGGCCTTCATGGATAACACTCGTTATCCACGCGCTCGCTGCGGCAGGTCCTTTGTTTGCCAGGAGTTGACAGCCAAGCGTCGAAGACGGCGCGCCCCTATGTCACGGTCGAGACCATCGTTGGCGTGACTGTGAAGACCTATAGATGCCGGCTGTGGCAACCCCCCTTCGACGCTGGAGGCGTCCGCGGGGGGTTGGTAAGCGGTGAAGGCCCGGTCGGCGGTGGCGGCCACGACGACGTCGAACTGGCGGCGGCATGCCATGCGTTTCTGCACCGGTACCTGGCGGTCAAGGTGCTGTCGGGAAAACCAACGACGGCCCCCAAAACCAAAACCAAGGGTGCCGATTCAACGGCGCAGGTTCACTTTTCATCGATCCCGGCTCGCCGTGGCAAAACGCCTGGATCGAATCGATCAACGGCAGGCTGCGTGATGAACTGCTCAACTCATGGCGCTTCGACTCGCTGCGCGAGGCCCCCTCGATCGCACAACGCCCACGCAACACGACGCGCGGACGCCCGGCTGGCGGCGCAGACGTGGCGCTGTTCTTCGTCCCCGGCGGGCCGCCCCCACCGGCCGTGGTAGGGCACGATGGGAAATGAGGTGGAAGCCCGCATTAAATGCGTTCGCGATTACCTTCAACGGCCGGATCACTCCGACTGGCAACTAGCCAATGCCAGGATCAGATCCACCGTTTATCTGACAGCCCCTCCATTGAGCAACCGGCGATGCCGGCTCGTTCGGTAACCCCTGTGCCGCGGTGGCAGTGATCAGCGATCAGGTGGCCGGACCCGTGCAGGACGGATCCTGGTCCGGCGGTTGGGTGCGGCGATGAGACCGGCAGTGGCGGTGAGTAGTCCGCCGAAAAGCAACAGCGCGGGGGCAAGCTCGAGCACCACATGCGTACCCGCGGCCATCCCTGCCAGAGTAGCGGCGCAGTGGGGAGTGCGGAGAAGGCCGCCACGGCGTATGAAGCTGTCCTGGCCCGCAAAGGTGTCGACCTGCAGATGCTTCGGATTGGGCAGAATGGGCACATCGGGTTCAACGAACCGGGAACGGCATTTGTATCCACCACCCATCGGGCCGCCCTGACCGAATCCACCCGAAGGGCCAATGCGCGGTTCTTCTCCGCGCATGGTGTGGTGCCCGGCGAAGCGCTGACGCGGGGCCTGGCGACGATCATGCGGGCCACCCGTATCGAGCTGATCGCGGCAGGGGCACACGAGGCAGCAGCCGTCACGCAGGCGCTTCACGGTCCGATCACCGAGCAGTGTCCAGCCAGCATCTTGCAACGCCATCCCGACGTGCACGTCAGTCTCGATCACGATGCTGCGGCACGGTTGAGAGAGCAAAAAAAGGGCGGGTTCGGGAGGACTTGAGCGCGTTTCATGTTTCACGCGGTCGGCTTCCATCTCTTGCCGACTCTTTCGAATAGTCACTCCCGAACCCGTCGTGGTGACGATGCTACGCCCGGAATGGAGTGAACAACAGAGGAATTTCCACCCGGATCGTCGACCTCACCGCCTTGGCCCGCAGGCTGGGCGGCCGCTTCCCGGCGTGGCCATCGTCGCAACGCTGCTGAAGTCCACAGCGTCGTTGTCATCGGACCCTCGCCAGGGTCGCATGCCGACGCAGGGTCCTGGCAAGTGGATTGCTGACAAGGTGCCAGTGAAGCGCTGAGAGAAACCTCTGTTGTCGAACTCGTTGCCGAACAGGGAATCGCGCGTCCGCCAGGCGGATATTTTAAGGAGCGACCGACAAACCGATAATCGATAACGCCGCCCAACACGGCAGCGCACCCATCACCATCCACGCCTACCCCGTCGACACCGCTGTGGTCGCCATCCGGATCCGCGACCACGGCCCCGGACTTCCCCCGCATTCCTTCCACACGCCTTCGACCGGTTCACCCGCTCGGACTCTGCCCGCACCACCGGCGGCACCGGATTCGGCCTGGCCATCGTCGAAACCGTCACGCGCCGCAACCACGGCACCGTCACCGCCCGCAATCACCCCGACGGCGGAGCCGAAGTCATCGTCCACCTACCAACGGCAACAATCCCACACGCTTGATCGTGCCCAGTTGAGCTAATGGCACCCCTGCGCCCCATCCACCGAGTCAGCTCACCGAATCACCTCGCCTTAACCCGGGCGGCATAGGCGTGGATCAGTGCAGACGACAGCCTCGGGACCGCATGAGTGAGGGTGTTTTCCGCGTGGTGGGCCAATAGATGAGCCTCGGCCAGCCCGGTGGTGGGCTCGATGTCGCGGTCGGCGTCGGCGTGCAGGCGGTGACCGATCCAGCGCATCCGCACCCGGCGCACCCCCACCACACGCGGTTCCTGGGCAAGGGCTCGTTCAGCACACTCGACCAACTGCGGGTCGACGGCGTCGAGCGGCCGGCGGAACACATCGCGTGCCGCGCTGCGCAACACCGAAAGAATCGCCACGGTGATGACCAGCCCAACGATCGGGTCAGCCAACGGGAAACCCAACCACACGCCCAGTGCGCCGACCACCACCGCCAGTGACATGAACCCGTCGGCGCGCGTGCACGCCGTCAGAGACCAACGCCACCGACCCGATGCGGCGTCCCACCCGGATGCGATAGAGCGCCACCACCTCGTTGCCGACAAAGCCGGCTATCCGAGCGGCCGACGGGTGGGGACAAGAAAGCTGTTGCCATGTATACCCTGCGGGGGTATACCGAAGCTATATGGGAAAGCCCAACATTCCGAATCAAGACATGAGGGGGCCACATGGGACTCGCGCAGAAGCTGCTGGTCGGACACCGCCACGATGACGGTGCCGGCGGGGTGATCACCCACCCGCGCGCATACGAGCTGTTCGCAAACGCCTGGTTTCTCGGGCAGCGTGGCCGGGTCTTCGACCGGCTCGTAGCCGCGTCGGGCGCAAAGCCCGGCGACCGCGTACTCGACATCGGCTGCGGCAGCGGCTTTTTCTCCCGTCGGATGGTGCCGGTGGTGAGTCCCGGCGGTACCGTGGTCGGCATCGATCCCTCCGAGCCGATGCTGGCGTATGCCGGGGAGCACTGCCCGGTGAACTGCACTTTCCACACCGCCGGTGCCGAGGATCTGCCGTTCAGTGACGCGTCGTTCGATCTGATCGTGTCCAGCCTGGCCTTCCACCACATCCCGACTGAGCATCGCGCCGAGGCGGTGCGGGAAATGTTTCGCGTACTGCGCCCCGGGGGTCGGCTGTTCATCGCCGACGTTCGACCGCCCAGCATCCCGATCCTGAAGACCTTCATCGCGGGTGTGATCGGACATGCCATGGCACAACAGATTTCGGATCAAGTGCGCGACTTGATCCTCGACGCTGGCTTCGCGGTGACAGGCAATGGCGATGTGCCATTGCTGCACTACATCACTGCCGAACGGCCGAGCCCGTGAGCCGCATGACCACCGCGGCGGGGCACGCGCTGGCGCTAGCGCGATGACCTCGTCTGCGGTGCTCCGGGAGGCAGGAGCACCGCACGTGTGGCTCCGCTGCAGCGGACCTCCCTTCGCGGCGAGTTGTGATGGTGTCGGCCACGGGGACGACAATGGCATCGTGACCGAACCCGGCGACCCCTCCCCTCACGGAGTTCGTAGAGGGTCGAACTGGGCGGCGGCGCGGCCGTCGGCGCCGGCGCCATCCACGTAGCGTTGCGAGGTCGCCATGGATTCGTGGCCGAGGAGTTTCATCAGCGTGTAGACGCTGACGTTGGCGTTGGCCAGTTCGGTGGCAAAGGTGTGGCGCACCCCGTGAACGAGGGCGCCGGAGGGTCGTTCACCGTTGAGGCCGGCCATTTTCAATGGCCCGCAAGGATTCGGTATTGCCGGGGTGCCGGGGGTGATGCGCTTGCCGTCTGCCCCGACGAACAGGGGAGCAGTGGTGGAGAAGCTGCTGATTGCGGAAGGCGGTCGAGTGGAAGAGATTCGGGAACCACTGCAAGACATACAAATTCGAGCATCAAGCCGTTGCAGATGCGAGTGGCCAGGACGGGGCGAGCGGACCTTGGTCACGTGACGAAAGCAGGTACCCAGCCCAACGCAACGGAAAGGCCGTGAGCGTATCTCCCGAGAAGGCTGTGAAAGGTGCAAAACAGTGCCCTGAAATTGGACACGACAGTGAGAAAATGCAGATGGACATTAGGTGAGAATCGCGCAATGAGCGCAGCTCAGAGACCTTGTTTTGGACACCGGGCATGAGAACCTACATGTGAGTTGTAGATTCTCAAACTCGATGTCCAATTCTCAAATGAAATGTCCAACGCATGTCCAATTGGACATTTCCGTGAGAAAGCTTGAATAGTCAAGAATTGTGGCGCCACGGAGGTCGACTACACCGGCGCCGAGTCGTGGAAATCGAGCCTCTGGGGACCTCGAGTTTAACTGGAATCTAGTGTGTCCTGATCCGCGGCTGCCTTGACGCCAGTCGAATGCAAATTTCCGAACACCGCGCGAATCGTGTGCCCTCCGCCGGTAGGGGCCGCATCGAATCCCGAGTGTCTCTTCGCGGCTCGTAGGCCACCCGCAGTGAAAGCGCATCCCTAATCGTCTATCGCTGGACTGCCAGTGTGAAAAAATGCCCATAAGAGCAGGCGACGCACGCGAGTCGAATTCGCTCTTGCGCTGCGATGCTGATCTGCTGCGGACCTTCGCACTCGTACAGCGTTGGCCCCGTCACGGTGAGATGCCTGCGCCGGTTGGCTCTGGGCTCGTCAACCCAGGTTGGCTGCTACTCGAACCGCGCCCGTCGACGGGGAGTAGTCGAGGCGGTGTCTAGGACGGGCGGATGAATCCGATGTCGTCGTTGATGACGGTGGTGGGACCGATCGGCACCATTCCCGCCTGGGTGCTGGGGCCCAGCGGCACCTTTTCTGGGTTGGCTCCGGCGACCTTGACGAACTGAAGTCGCTCGTTGGAAACCTTCCGAATTAGATCTTCGAAGGCCATGATGGTGAGCTGCTCGCCGGGGCAGCGCCGGTAGCCGAACCCGAAGGGTGCGAAGCCGGCGTAGTCGCACACGGGCAGCGGACGATCGTCGGCGACGGCGAACACGGTGCCGAAACCGCTGTTGCGCAGTGCCGCTTTGCGGCCGTCCTTGACGTCGAACGACGTTTGGTCGAACGGGCAGTTCGCCAGGCCCATCTGACTGAATGCGTGCTTCGTCGATGTCTTGGCTGGTGGGCGCATGTTCGTACCGTGACGGGTCGAAGTCATCGGGGTTTGGCCATTGCACGGGGTCGTGGCTGGTGGAGGTGTGGGGGCTGACGATGAAGCCGTGTCGCTCGAAGGCCGGCGGACGGGTTTCGGTGATCGCCGAGATGCTTCCCGCGTTGGGCGAGATGGTGCGGAAGAGTTCCATGACGAAGCGTTCCAGCGGGGGAAAGGCTGAGCCGTCGGGGTTGTCGTAGTCAGTGGCCATGGTCTTGGTGAACCAGTCCTTGGTCTGACCGTCTCCGGTGTCTCGGCCCAGTTTGGCCATGATGTTGTACAGGGTGTTACCCCATTGGCTGAAGGCCACGAAGTTGTGGAAGCACTCGAAGACGACGTCCTTGTGGTTGAAGTACTCGCTTTCCTCGCCGTTCTTGAGCCAGTACCAGGCGAAGGTCTTCTCGGGTTCGGGGGTCTTGCCGGACTGGATGTCTTTTAGTCGGTCGTCGATCCAGGACTTCAGGAAGTCCAGATTCTTGCGGACGGCCATGTAATTGTCGTAGACGATCTTCTGGGTGGGGTCGCGGTAGGCCAGTACGGTGTTGAAGTTTTCGCCGATCTGCCGGACCTGTTGGGGAATGTCTTGGCCTTTGACGCCCAGATGCAGGTCCCAGTAGAGATCCCAGAACGTGTCCAGGTAGATCCGCATCAACGGTTTATTGGCGTTCTGGGCACTGAATAGTTGGTCGAAGAACCTAACGATCTTGGTCTGGTACTTGCCTTGGTACAGATCGGGTGTCACCGCCGACATGTAGATCCGCTTACGGCGATTGTCGGGTCCGCGTTTGTCCAGTCCCTGTAGGAAGACCGTGACACCGTCTTGGGGAGCGGGTTTCCAACTCATACTCAGCAGACCCCACATGTCGAAGGGCAGCGCGTTCTCCTTACTCAGCGCCACGTCGATCATCGGCAACACGGGACGCTGGCCGTCGAAGATGCTGTTCAGAAAACTTGGCAGGACGACATTGTCGACGTAGTCGGCATCGAACTGGGCGACGTACTGGGCACGCAGTTTGGCCGCCGCACCGTCCAAATCCCCAGGGGGCAGCGGCTGATCACTCGGAGGCGGGTTCGATGGCGAATTCGGAGACGATGCGTGCGCGCACCCAGTGAGAGCCGACGCTGAGGCCACCGCCGTGGCACCGCCTGCAAGGAATGCGCGTCGTTTCACTGGTTAACCTCTCTCGACTCCCGGGGCTGGAATGCCGGGAAATGGCTACGCCCAGGAAGGAACCACGTCGACGCTACGCTGAGGGCAGCTGGTTACGACGCGGATTTCGTCGGCGATTACCGAATAGTGTTGGGGAGTCGGCCGACAGCGTAGAAGGTCTCAAGAAGATCTACGTAGAGCCGGTCAAGCGACCTCGCATCCTGCGCCGCCGGCAGTGCCATCAATATCGGCGATGGGCTGGCGGGTCCGGCGATCGCTGGGGACCGTGCGGTTGCGGCATCGACGCCCCCTGCGCAGTCGAGTGTCAGAGTTGGCTGATTCCCGTAACGAGCAGATAGATGCCCACCATCCCAGGCAACGACCCCATTACCAAACGCTGGCGGTTGGTCGCCCATGTATACAACCGATCGACCCATTTGCGCGTCGCGACCGGCGCCCGCACGAAGCTCACTATAGAAATCTCAGTCAGTATGAACGCAATGACGTTGAAGACAACAAGCGCTGCAATCGAGGAACCCAGCCGGACATCTGCGGCAAGTATGGCGGCTATCGCCGCCAGGTAGTACACGCTCGGTATGCCGACCGCGACACCAGCAATGCAGGCCACCCACGCGGACTCGCCCAGCACCGCGTTCTGAACAGGCTGCGGCAACTTCTGGAATGCGGCAAGCCGTTCGATACCTCGCGACGCCTCCTCAGCGCCGGTCTCGGCGGCGCCACGCCGCGCGGCGGCGCGCCGCCGTATCCTGCTGCGCACCCGCCCCACAACACCGCCGGCCACCACAACCGCGACCACCAAAGCGCATACGCCCACCCCAATTTCGATGTAGGGGGGTAAACCGCGGCGAAGGCCAACGCCCATTCCTTCCAACACGAAGAGAACCATCGCGCCGACGATCAAGCTCACGCCGAAGCCGCCAACCAAATAGGCAGCCATCAGGCGGACCGGTCGCGACTTGGACGAAATCACGATGACCGCGGCGATGCGCGCCGGGCCACGACCAGCCACGAGAGCCATCAACACGACTGTCGCCCACATACGCTGAGGATCCCACCGCGATCGTGCAGAGACGGATTATCCAGGATCGCGCGCTCAGGATCGCGACATCGACCGCGTCGGTGAAAGGGGAAGATCTGGCGGGTCATGCCGAGCGCGCTTGGCGAGGGAGACGACGAACGGCAGACCGCCAAGAAGCTGGTGTGAACGACCCAAGTGCGCAGCGTCGCGGCGCACTCCCGCTACCTACCGGGCCGCCTTGTGACAGAGCGTTGACGACTACTTCCGGCAGCCCGCAGACGGCCGCCACCACCGGAATCGACAGCTCGCCAGCGACGATGAGCGGCCAAGGCCAACGCCCAGCGCGCGGGGTGTCGGTGCACTCCGAGGTTGCCGACGCTGGGGTTCGACTTGGGATTTCCTCTGGCACTTCTTGATTATCTTCGCCTGGATCGCGTATCTGTTGGTGCTGTTCCAGATCCTCGGGGACCTTTTTCGGCGTGACCACAAACGTCGGGCTGGGTCAAGGCGGTGTGGGTGGCCTTTTTGATTCTGTTCCCCTGGATCACGGCGCTGATCTACGTGATTGCGCGTGGAAAAGGCATGGCAGAACGCGCGCAGGAGGCGGCCGCCGGTGCAAAGAAGGAGGCCGACGACTACATCCGGCAAGCCGCGGGCCGTTCGCCAGCGCAGGAAATCGCCGACGCCAAGGCGCTTTTGGAAGCCGGGACCATCACCCAGGCCGAGTTCGAATCGCCGAAGGCCAAATCGCTCAGCTAGCCGCCCAGAACGGTCGGGATTCGACCAAGCGGAGGGAGCGCTCATCGACTACCGCAAAGACCCGCGAAACCATTTGCCGCACAATTGAATGCAGGCTCGACGCCCGCTCGGGCCACCGATATCGCAGCGCGGGAACACTAGTGGTCACGCCGTTAGTTCGTCGGGTTCACGCTGCGATCCGGCGAGGAGTCGGTTGATGCCGTTGCGGCTGAAGCGCCAGTCGAACGGTCGGTCGGCGGTGTTTGTAACGCGATTTGAACGCGGTGAGTCGATCTGCCACCACATGACGCGCGGCGCCCGTTGACATAAATACATCGGCGGACACGCGATTTCATGATTTACACCAAGCCAGAACGGCGACTCTGATCTTATTGGCCATGGGCTCTGGTATACCAATTTTCAGAACTTTATCGAGGAGGGGCGGTATGCGTAGTGCCCGTTTGGTTGCGCCGCTCGTGGCGGCGGGCGTTATCGCTTTGGGGATCTCGACAAGCACCGCCTGGGCGGGCGGGCCGGGTGGCGTTATCGAGGACTCGAATGACATCTCCGTTGCGGTCGGTACCGGTGTGTTCGTTGATGGCCTGGTGGGTTTCAAAGCGAGCGGCGCCACCAATGAAGAAGCGTCGGCGCAGGTGATCGCACAGTGCCAGAGCGCGGGTGGTCAAGAGTGCACCAGCGATGAGGTGACCAACGATGATCTTTGCATCGTGTCCGTTGGTGACGACAGCAATGAGATCGTGGCCGGCGGTGCCGGGGTGACTGTCGAAGCTGCCCGTGACGACGCGTTCCAGCGGGCGGGCGCCAACGGTACGCCCCTCGGGCCGACCGCCGCCATCGTCATATCGGATTGTCACTAATGGGTGAGCCGATGTCAGGGCGTGCACCGAATGACCATTGTGGTACCGGCCTGGTAGGCCAAAAGGTGAGAGACATATGACAAATCGACGCAAGTCAGCACTGTTGATGGTGAGTTTGGCGGTAGTGGCGGGCGTTTCCGCGCCTGCCGCCGATGCTCTACCGAGCTGCCAGGATTCGGGCACCACGTCCACCTGCCGAACCAACGGCAGCGTGGCGATCAAGGCTCGGCCCGGAACGGTGGCGGCCCCCGCGAACCAGCCTATGATTCGGTGGGGGCGCCGCCGCTAGTACCCACTCTCAGTGAGTGGCCCCGTGTACCTCACGCGGTTGTGCGTACGGGGTCCTGCACAACCGCCGGCGCCCTTTTGTTCGTTTTCCTCATCATCCTCTCCTATGTGACTGCGCTGGTGTATCTGACCTTCCGAGGGAAGGGCATCGCTATTCGAGCGCGCGAGGCCGCCGGTGCGCCAAGACGGAGAGACCGACGAATATATCCGCGAGGCGGCCGGTTGCTCCCCCGCGCAGGAAATCGCGGGCGCCAAAACGTTGATCGACGCCGGCACGATCACCCCGCAGGAATTCGACTCGCTCAAAGCCAAAGCGCTCCACCAGACCTGACAGCAGCAACGCCCGCCAGAGTTCTGGATATGGCAGAACAACGATCCGCAGCGAGCATTACGGGCCCCGCGGCGTACCAGCAGTTCCGCCCCGGTGATCAACGCGGCCAGACCGAGCACGATCAGGACCATGCGTGCACGCGGCGACCCGCCCATTCACGGGCTGATGATCTCCCTCAGCGCTTCACGCCGCTTGTGCCTGGGGCATTCGTGCGCGGTTAGCGGGTCCAGGGACCCGCGCGAGTCCCCGGTGAACGTTGGCAATCGTTGCATCAATAGGCGATCGCGCAAGACGCGCCGCGCATGCCGACACATCCAAGGCCGATCAGATCCCCTGCACCGACCGGGCATCCTGGCCGTACGCTGACTGTCGAGCGCACCTGCTCGGCCAGACCACGGTGGGCGGCGCAACCCGAACCGCAGGAGGGGTGCTGGTGAACGAGCAGGTCGAACCGGTCCGGGTGGCCATTGCCTGCCAGGGTGGGGGTAGCCATACCGCCTTTACCGCGGGCGTCCTCGGTCGGCTGCTGCAGCCTGACGTGATGGCCGACCACAAGGTCGTCGCCTTGAGCGGAACCTCGGGCGGCGCGATATGCGCGTTGCTGGCCTGGTCCGCCCTCGTCGACGGGGAACCGGCGAAGGCAGAATCGCTGCTGCACGGATTCTGGTCGGATAATTCGGCATCGACACTGCCCGAGCGGATGCTGAACTGGTGGGTGCTGTGGGCCGGGCAGATGGCCAACTACGTCGCCACCCCCGCGGTCAGCCCGTACGTCAACCCCGCCTCGGTACTGGCGCTCGATCAGCTGCGGTCGTTGCTGCAACGGTGGGTCGACTTCGACCGCCTCAACCAGTCGGGCACCGATTCTGCCGGCGCCGGAGCGGCCGTTGCTGGTGCTGGGTGCGGTGGACGTGATGTCCGGGGTGTTCAAGGCCTTCGACAGCCGCCGGGGGGAGATCACCGCCGACGCTGTGCTGGCCTCCGCGGCGATCCCCACCCTGTTTCGTTCAGTGCCAGTCGACGGCGGCCTGTACTGGGATGGGTTGTTCTCCCAGAATCCACCGGTACGGGATCTGTTGGACGCCCGTCCGGATGAGATTTGGGTGGTCCAAATCAATCCGCAGGAGCGCAGCACCGAACCCCGCACCA
This sequence comes from uncultured Actinomycetota bacterium, assembly GCA_963848855.1. Lineage (GTDB taxonomy): Bacteria > Actinomycetota > Actinomycetes > Mycobacteriales > Mycobacteriaceae > Mycobacterium. Next base: position 25,398 of record CAWKFL010000011.1, on the reverse strand, counting down.
TCGCGGAGATCGCCGATCGGCGCAACGAGTTGGCCGGGAACCTGTCTCTGTATCAGGAGTTGCATTTCATCGAGAAGATCGACCAGCTTCTCGAGGAGGGAGAACTGGTGGGCGACCGGTACCGGCCGGTCGCCGTCAGGATCATCGAGAAGGCCCGATCCGAGAAGTCGCGGATGCTGGGCGCCACCTCGAAGATGAACCGGGACCCCGCCTTCCTGAATGGGCTGATCGCCGACGGCGCGGCCACCGCGGGAGACTTCGTCACCGCGCTGGCCTTCGAGGCAGCCTGGCGCGGCGGTGACCCGGATGCGGTGTGGGCGTTCTTCGCCGACGACTGCAGGATCACCGCCGAGGACCCGTTCCCGGCCATGTCACCATCGATGGAACCGGACACGTCACGGCGATTCGTCCTCGAACGGGTGGCCGGCGAGATCGACATCGACATGACCCGCCGACAGTTCGCCAGCGACCACTACCTATGGCGGGTCCGGTTCACCGGCCAGCCCGATGGTGATCGGCGGCACGGACAGGCCGGGGCCCGGTTCCACAACGGAAAGATCACCCACTTCACCCTGGGCCCTACCGCCGCCGACGGCGCCATCGACCGTCGCATCGTCCTGTAACCGCCGCGGCACCAGGGCGGGGCCGCGAAGCCAGCTGATAGCCAACTAGTCCGGGGAAAATTGTGCGTGCGCGCCCTAAGGCGGCATCTGCTCACTTGTGCGGCGACCAGGCCATAAGCGCGGCGCACGCGAGCACAACGGGCAACGGTCATGACCGCGCTGGCACCCACGGTCGAGGCGTTCTTCACCCAGCTGTTGTCGGTTCGGTGCGACGCCACCCCGCACACCCGTGGCCGCCTATCGCGACACGCTGCGGCTGTGTTGGTCTTCGTCCGCAACCGCACTGGCACACCGCCTCCCGGCTCGACGTCGGCGACATCGACGCCACGCTGGTCGCGGCGTTCCTCACCCATCTGGAAACCGGGCGCGCCAACAGCGTGTCCACCCGCAACTGCCGGCTCACCGCCATCCATTCGCTATTCCGTTACGCCGCCTGGCGCCATCCCGAACCCGCCGCGTCGATCCAGCGGGTGCTGGCCATCCCCGCCGAATGCGACCAACAGAAGCTGGTGTGCTTCCTGACCCGCGACGAGATCGACGCACTGCTGGCCGCGCCCGACAACGGCACCTGGTCGGTCGCACGCGTGCTTCGGCGTCAGCACACCGGTGACGACCATGCCGACCGCCCCGATCAGCCCCGCCACCGCCGGCGGCACAATCCCGGTGCCGAGGAGCACGACGAAAACACCGAGCACCCCGAGGGCGCGCCAGGCGGCCGGGCCCAGCGGCGCGGCCTGCCGGCGCCGTCACCGTGACGAAATTGCGACACATGCCACCGACTACGGTCGAGCACCGCACAGAATCCGATAATGGTCAAATGTGGCGGCAGGAAAATTGGACACGACGGTGAGACAACTCGCGCTGGACATCCCCTGAGACGACCGGTCTCAGTGCAGTTCAGCGCATCGCGTATGGACAGCAAGTTTGAGAAGCTACAACTTACTACTACTAATGTGACTTCTCACGCTTCGTGTCCAATTCTCATCTGAAATGTCACCGAATGTCCATTTGGACACGAAGTGTGGGACGCAGGCCTGTGAAGCTACGTAGACACTTGTCCGGATAGGAGTGCACCGGCCAATCCGTGGCTCGATTCGAGTCCAAGTTGTCCTGATGGGCGGCGGGCCCGCCGAGGGCCGCGTTACGGCGGTGATCGTAACGGAACGCAACAGTGCTGCATCCGAGGGGAACATCCACAGAACGGTGGGTGGATGCCGCGTCTGGTCGGCAACTTGCCGCCGAAGGAGTCTCGCCCCAGTCCGGAGTCCACATGAGAGAAGGGCTTTTTTGTTTGACGCGTGACCGCGGAGATGCCGAGGGTTGTGACTGGACGAGAACTTTAAGGAGGGACATGCGAAAAGTCTTGTGGATTCGCATTCTCCGTGGCGGAAATCCATTGCTGATGCGGAGCGATGGCGGCTCCACCGAAATTGGGAGCCACGCGCGTAACTTCGAGGTCGTCGATGGCGGCCGCCCGGACATCGCCGGCGCGAAGCACGCGTGCGGTCGGTTTTGGTCCTCAGCCGAAGTAGTCGGTGTCGCTGACGTGCTCCAGCCAGGCGACGGGGCTACCGTCGACGCTGGCCTGAATGGCTATGTGGGTCATGGCCGTGGTCTCGGTGGCGCCATGCCAATGTTTGACGCCCGGTGGTGTCCAGATGACGTCACCGGGATGGATGGCGTGCTTCTCGCCGCCCCACTGTTGAATCCAGCCGTCCCCATTGGTGACGACGAGGGTTTGCCCGCCGGGGTGGCTGTGCCACGCCGTGCGCGCACAAGGGGTGAACGACACCTCTGCCGAACCGAACGTGCGGACACCGTTGGGGTCGAAGAGGGGCTTGACCGTGACGTCGCCGGTGAACGTCTCCGCGGGCCCGGCTCCCGCCGGCCGGGAGTCGTCGGGTGAAATCTGCATTGTGGTCGCGTCATTGGAGTCGTCGGCGTGTGCGGGCGTCGCCTTGAGTGTGCCGAGGGAAACGGCGGTCGCAAGGATGGTTAGTGTGCTAATCAGCTTCATGTCACTCCTAGTTGATGGTGTAAGACTGTGGTCACAACAGTTTTTCGATGGTTATCCGCGGGTCGGTGATGCGCTTTCCGGTGGCGTTGTAGACGGCGTTGGCGATGGCGCCTGACACACCGGCCATCACGACTTCGGTGGGGTCTTGGGAGCTCATCGTCCACTCCTCGTTTGTGGTCGGTCTCCAGCCAACCAGCGCCGCGCTGGACCAGACAGTCACCGACGAGACGTGTACCCGCAGTGCACCCCTCGCCGCGTCTACCGATCCGACGACGAGCTGGCGAGTTCGACAGTCGCGCTGAAGTCACCGGATTGGCGGGCGATGGCCTGGACGTCGCCGTCGATCTCGCCGAGTCGCATGATGCCCGTCCAGTAGCCGACGTCTCCGTAGTAGAGGACCAGGTCTCCGTCGGGTGCCCAGTAGCCCAGATCGCCGACGTGTGGGTCAGCACCGGCCGGCATGCCGTCCACTATCAGTTTCCGGGGCAGCGGCGCCGTCTTCTCCACGGCGTTCAGGTCGCGGAAGGTCACGGTCAGCGGCAGCTGCGCGGCGAGGTCTCTGGCCGCGGCGTTGTCGAACAGGTGGCCGGTCAGCACGGTGTCCCCGATGACGATGCGAAACGCGGTCTGATCGGCGGAGACAGCGGTGGCATCCGCGGCCCTCGCCCCGGTGGTCGGGGCAGCCGACGAATCGGGTCCCGGACGGGCTGCCCCACCGCACGCAGTCAGTAGCAGCGCGGCGAGGGCGCCGTGAACCACGACGGCCGACCGTAGGTGTCTCATGTCAGGTGCTCGGAATGGTCGCCGGTCGCCGGTTCCGGAAGCTGCTCGGCGGTCCAGGACGCGAGCAGGTCCAAGGCGTGCGCCGTCGGTGAGGCCGGTTCTGCGACGTAGAGGGTCAACGTCAGCCCCGGATCGGAGATCATGTCGACGCTCTCGTAGAACAGCTCCAGGTCGCCGACCACGTCGTGGTGGAACGTCTTCGCCCCGGCACCGTGGGTGCGGACGTCGTGGGCGCCCCAGCGGCGGCGGAATTCGTCACTACGGGTGGATAATTCGCCGACCAGATCCTGGAGCAGACTGTCGTGCGGGTCACGGCCGGCCTCGGTGCGCAGGATGGCCACGCAGATGTCGGCGGCCTGGTCCCAGTGCGGATAGAAGCGCTGCGACCCTTCGTCGAGGAAGGTGTAGCGGGCGAAGTTCGGCGGCCGGATGGGGTCGCTGTCGTACATGGACGAATGCATGCCCCGGCCAAGATGATTGACGGCCAGCAGATCCATCCGGCCGTTGCGCACGATCGCCGGGGCGGTGAACTTGTCGAGGGCCCACTGCAGGCTGGGCCGCGGGGTCCAGCGCTTGGCCGGGCGCCGCCGCGGACGCATGCCTGCGCTGGTGCCGTCGGCGGCGTGCGCGAGGTGGAACAGGTGGGCCCGCTCGGCGTCATCGAGTTGCAGGGCGCGGGCGATCGCGTCGAGGATCGACGCCGAGACACCGGCCAGGCCACCGCGTTCGAGCTTGCTGTAGTACTCGATGCTGACCCCGGCCAGTGAGGCGACCTCCCCGCGGCGCAACCCGGGCACCCGGCGGTTCCCGAACTCCGGCAAACCCGCCTGCTGCGGGGTGATCTTCGCCCGCCGCGTCATCAGAAACTCGCGGGCTTCGGCTCGGTTGTCCATGTCAACCACGGTACGACCGAGTTCAGCTCCGAGGGATGCACTGTCGATACACCCCTGCGCAGGGACTCCCTACCCGGCCGCGACCGGCGTTTCCTCGTAGACATGGAAACGCGCCCGACCACCGAACGACCCGCAGCGAACCCCGCGTCCCCTCGGCTGCCGTTCGTCGTCTACGTCCTCGCCGTCGGCACCTTCCTGATGGGGACCACCGAGTTCATCATCGCCGGCCTGCTCCCCGAGATCGCCGTCGACCTCGACGTCACGCCGGCCCGGGCAGGTCTGCTGATCACCGTCTTCGCGATCGGGATGATCGTCGGTACGCCGGGCATGGCCATTCTCACGCTGCGACTGCCCCGCCGGACGACGCTGACGCTGGCGCTCGGGGTGTTCGCGGCGGGGCACGTCGTCGTCGCGGTCGGCTCGGGCTTCCGCCTGCTGCTGGCGGCACGGTTCCTCACCGCACTGGCCACCGGCGCGTTCTGGGCGGTCGCGGCCGTGGTCGCCAGCCGCGCCGCCGGGCCCGCAGCGAGTTCACGCGCCCTCGGCGTCGTCCTGGGCGGCGGGATGCTCGCCAACGTCATCGGCGTCCCACTTGGCGCCTTCGCCGGGCAACTGATCGGGTGGCGCGGCCCCTTCTGGGTATTGGCCGGCCTCGCGGTCGCGGCGGCAGTCCTCATCGTGACGTACGTCCCGGACGACGATCCCACGGCGCCGCGCGCGTCGGTTCGCGCCGAACTGGCCAGTCTGCGCTCCCGGCAGCTGTGGCTCGCCCTGGTCTCGGCCGTGATGATCATGGGTGGCACGCTGGCCACCTACAGCTACGTCGCGCCCCTGCTGACGAACCGCGCTGGACTGCCCGGCACTCTGGTGCCCCTGGCCTTGGTCGGGTTCGGCGTCGGCGCGCTGATCGGATCATTCCTCGGGGGTCGCCTCGGAGACACCCGTCCGTACTCGACGACGATCATCGCTTCTGCCGCAACGGCAGTCATCCTGCTCGGCATCTGCGTCTTCTCCCAGCACACCGTGGCGACCGTCGTCTTGATCGGCCTGCTGGGGCTGACCTCCATGACGGTCAACCCCATTCTGATCGCGTTGGCTGTGCGCTTCGCCCACCGAGCACCCACGCTCGCCTCCGCGCTGAGTACTTCCGCGTTCAATCTCGGTACGGCGGTGGGTAGTTGGATCGCCGGCCGGGCACTCGACTCGTCTCTCGGCGAACTGGGACCTCCCGTCACCGGAACCGTCATCGCGGCGCTGACCCTCATGCCTCTGTCGGTGCTGGCGCTGACTCGGCGGTCCCGCGCGGAGACCCACACGAACTACGACCGGCAGACGTTCGACGACAACGAAGCCAACGGGCTTCGCGTCCCATCCCACTAGAAGGAGCCAACCATGATCACGACCACCACGACGCCGAACCGCAAGGGCCGTCGCCTGATGAAGATGGCCGGCGGCGCCGTCGTCCTCGGCGTCCTCGCCACCACGGGGTGTGCCCCATCCGAACGCACCACCGCATCGCCGGCACCGGCTCAACCGACGACGAGTCTGGCACCCGGCGATACGTCCAGGGGTGCCGACAACTTCTACACCAGTGACCGGGTCACCGTGCAGAAGGTGACGTTCAAGAACCAATACCAGATGAACGTGACCGGAAACCTGTTCGTGCCCAACGACTTGGACCGCAACACGAAGAACGCGGCGATGGTCGTCGGACATCCCATGGGTGCGGTCAAGGAGCAGAGCGCCAACCTCTACGCCGCCAAGCTCGCCGAGCGGGGCTTCGTCACCATGTCCCTGGACCTGTCGTACTGGGGGGAGAGTGAGGGTCAACCGCGCAACCTGGTGGCCCCCGATGTCTACACCGAAGACTTCAGCGCCGCCGTCGATTACCTGCGGACCCAGTCATTCGTCGACACCGAGCGCATCGGTGCGCTCGGCGTCTGCGGGAGCGGAAGTTTCGTCATCAGTGCCGCCAAGATCGACCCGCGGATCAAGGCCGTGGCCACGGTCAGCATGTACGACATGGGTGGCGTCAACCGCAACGGACTGCGAGGCGCGATGACCCCCGAGATGCGGCAGCAGGCTCTTGCCCTCGCCGCGCAGCAGCGCGACGCCGAATTCACCGGCGGCGACGTCAAGTACGTCGGCGGTACGCCCTTCGAACTCGATGACCAGTCAACGGCGATCGACCGAGAGTTCTACGACTTCTACCGCACCGCCCGAGGCAACAGCCCCGACACCAGCACCCAGCCCACGCTGAGCAGCAACGTGCGATTCATGAACTTCTACCCGTTCGAAGACATCGAGACGATCTCTCCGCGCCCCATGCTGTTCATCACCGGCGATCAGGCCCACTCCCGCGAGTTCAGCGAACAGGCTTACCAACTCGCCGCCGAACCCAAGCAACTGGTGCTCGTTCCCGGCGCCGGCCACGTCGACCTCTACGACCGCGTCGACCTCATCCCCTTCGACACGTTGGCCACCTTCTTCCAGACCAACTTGGACACCGGCGAATGACCGCTGACCGACCGAGGCGTCGACGCCACCTCGACTGAGCCCGGGCCCGGGTTCAACCGGAAGACTCGGCTGTCCAGGCCGCAGCCCAGATGCAGCACGACCGCGCGTTCGTGGGCGGCCAGGAACTGGCGGGCCCAGTGGTCGAAGTGGGCGCTGCGCATGGTCAGCGACGACGCCTGCCTGGCGCTCAGCCCCGTCCGGGTCCAGTCGTAGTCAAGTCGAGAGACCAGATCCTTCGCGAAGCTGTCGCCCAAGATCGGGTACTCGGCGTCGGCGTCGGCTGCCCTGCCGTACAGCGTGGCCAGCATGGTCTGCGGCACGCCGCTGAGGTCTACATGCACGTTATCGGTCATCGCACCGCTCCTGCCCGAGCTTCGAGCTCTTCGAAAGAACGAGGTCCTGCGGTGTGCTGGAGTCACGGACGGCTAGTGAGATGACGGACCTTTGAGTCCTGCGACTAGGGCGCCGCGTGAGTCCACCGGCAATAACCGGCACACGGATGGAAGGAGTGATGCAACCTTGCACTTGTACTGCGGAATAGATTGGGCCACAGAACATCACGATGTCGCCGTGGTCGATGGTGACGGGCGTGTGGTGGCACGGCGCCGCGTCGACAACGATGCCGGTGCCTTCGCGCAGCTGTTGACACTGCTCGCCGAGGCCGGCGACACCGCGGAGCATGCGATCCCGGTAGCGATGGAAACCGATCGCGGCCTGTGGGTGGCGGCGCTGCGCGCGACCGGACGGGCGATCTATCCGGTCAACCCGCTGGCGGCATCGCGTTACCGGGCGCGCTATGCGGTGTCGGGAGCGAAGTCCGATGCCACCGATGCGGTGCTGCTGGCCAACATCCTGCGCACCGATGCCGATGCGCACCGGGTGTTGCCCGCCGATACCGAACTGGCTCAAGCGATCCGAGTGCTGGCCCGGGCTCAGCAGGACGCGGTGTGGTCGCGTCAGCAGATCGGCAACCAGATCCGCGATCTGCTCAAGGACTACTTCTACCCCGGTGCGCGGGCCGCCTTCGCTGACCTGAGAGGGCGGCCTGGCCCGACGTGACGCCCGTATCATCCTGGCGGCCGTGCCGACCCCGCTCAGGCCGCGACACTGACCTCCGCACGACTGCGCCGGCTGCTGATCAGAGCCGGGCGCAAACGCTACCTCGACCGCGACGCCGATCGGCTGCGGGCGATCTTCGCCGACACCTACCTGCACCAGCCGCCCATCGTGGAGGACGCCATGGGCATCCAACTCAGTGCGCTGTTGGGTCAATTCGACGCCGCCTGCGCCGCCGCTGACGAGCTGGCCCAGGCGGCGACCGATCATTTTGAGCGACACCCGGACGCCGGGATCATCACCAGCTTCCCCGGACTGGGGACGCTGACCGGTGCCCGGGCGCTTGCCGAGATCGGCGATGACCGTCAGCGATTCGTCGACGCCCGCGGCCTCAAGGCCTACGCCGGATCCGCCCCCGTCACCCGCGCCAGCGGCAAGAAAACCGTCGTCCTGCACCGCCACATCAAGAACCGGCGCCTGGCCGCCGTCGGCCCGATCTGGGCGCTGGCCTCGCTGCGCGCCTCTTCCGGGGCGCGTCGCCACTTCGACAACCGCCGCGCCACCGGAGACTGGAACCACCAACCCCGAAACCTGTTCAACAAATTCCTCGGCCAACTCCACCACTGCCTCCAGACCAGCCAGGCTTACAACGAACATCAGGCTTTTCCACCTCCTCTCGAACTCGCGGCTTGACTTTCAACTTCGTGAGATGTCTTTCGTCGGGCGATCGATAGACATGGGTGCCGCTAGTCCCACGGGCGGCAGCACGTGATGACTGCACGCTGGGCCGCGCCGCGCGAAACAGGCAGTGCCCCTGCGGTGGTCGGGCTGGTCGTGCGGTTCTGGCGGTGGCTGGCCATAGGGCGGTGGTTGGTTCATTTCATTGCGATCTGTTGTCGAGGTGGCGTAGGAGCGCGGTCAGTCCGGCGACCTGGTATTGCCAGAAGCTGGTGATCGCTGCTCGAACAGACGGCTCAGTGTCGTTTTCATTCAAGATCCGGGCAATGATTCGGGGTGTGTTGGCCCAGATCGACTCGATCAGGTCACGCTCGCTGGCTCCCACCGCCCCCGGAGGCAGCGCGTCGACAAGGGTTTCGACGGACAAGTTGGTCAGTCGCGTGACCACGTCTTGGTGGCGGGTACCGGCGGCGCCTGTCATGACGACCACGGACTCGAGACGGTGTGTCAGCCAGAAGGTCATCATCTCGTCGGCGACGTCAGCGCGAACGCCGTCGCGGTTGACCAGCGCGGCGAAGTTCTGCAATCGGCGGGCCACCACTCGTTCGAGTTCGGCCACGAGGTCGTCGGGGACGACGTCATAGAAAAGGTCCGCCTTGCTCGGGTAGTAGCGATAGAGGTTGGCCGCCGCCATTCCGGCTCGCGCGGCTACCTCGGCCATCGTTGTGCCGAGATACCCGCGCTCGGCGAAGGATTGCAACGCGCTTTGGCGGATCCTCAACCGGACGTCCTCTTTGAGTACTTGCGGCACGCGGTCAAATCTATCACAATAGTGAATAGGTGAATCGCTATTGACTGGAGGCTCGGGTGGAGCGGACCGGGATGTTCTGGGACGGCGTGGCCGGACGAACGCCGATACCGCCCGCGGCGCGCATGCTGGGGTTCGAGCTGCTCGACGCCGACCCCGACGCCGGCTCGATCACGGTCGCCTTCGCCGGAACCGACGCTTTCACCAATCCGTTCGGCGAGGTCCTGGGCGGTTTCCTTGCCGCCATGCTCTACGACACCGTCGGGCCCGCTCTGCTCGCCACACTTCCTCCCGGTCGGTTCATCGAGATGCTGGAGCTTCACACCAAGTTCGAGCGACCGGCCGGGACTGGACGATTGATCGGGCGCGGTCGCGTGGTCGGCGTCAATGGTGAACTGGCTGAGCTCGATGGCGCGCTCGACGACGCCGCGGGGCGCGTCGTCGCCACCGCGACAGCGACCGCGCGAGTAGTGAGCATCGATCCGGCTGCGGCGGGGAAGTGATAAGGGCGTTGGAATCGTACGACCGCAATAGTTGGACCCGTTCCACCGGACGGCGACAAGCGCGCCGGATACTGGGAGATCACGGCCGTCGACGAGCCGACGAGCTCTCCTTTGTCGACGGCTTCGCCGACCCTGGACTTCAACCCGAAACCCGGGCCGCCGGTCTCCAGGAACGTCTACATGGGTGGCTGGACCGCGTCGACCGTCACCGGCAGCACACGCGACTCCCACGCGTGCGCCCTGCTGTTGCGCCCGGACTGCTACGTCGCCTGGGCCACCGACACAGCTCGGCCAGATCAAGCACTGCGGGCATCGCTGCGCGCTGCACTCGTCACCTGGTTCGGAGCGCCACGACCGTTCCGGAGGAACGGACATCCCCAGAAATGTGGGATGGATCCGGTCGCCGACCCATCGGACGGTCTGGAAAGCGAGGCAAACACCCACGAAGGAGTCGAGCCGTGACTGTTTGTAGCTTTCAAACCTCGTCCGAACACTCAACCCCGCTCGGACCCGTCCGCTACCAGCACTGCGTCTGCGGACGCTTCCGACTGCTGCTGGACTCTGACGTGTTGAAAGAAAGCCCGTCCGAGGCTGTCCACGCCAACCGCATTCCCGCACCGCAGTACTGATCCTCATGTGAGCACCATGACCATGAACCTTCGCCAAGTTCGATCGCCTACGCCCATCCCCTCCCACCGACAGCGGAGGGCAAGGCATGTCCGCGCCCACCGATCGCGGGCTGGATGGATTGCGTCCGAGGCGACCCTCCAGGAATCGAGGTATCCGATGAGTGAACTCGAGGCCGCGTCGGCTGTTGAGCGGGCCGAGCCGGTGACCCCTGACGCGATCATGCAACTTGGACTTGGGTTTTGGGGCTCAAAGACGCTGCTGAGCGCGGTCGAGATGAGGCTGTTCGCGGTGCTCGGCAATGCCGGGCCGCTGGACGCCGAGCAGCTTCGCGAGCGACTCGGCCTGCATCCACGGGGGGCGAGGGATTTCTTCGACGCCCTCGTCGCGCTCGGGATGCTCGAGCGCACCGCTGGACGGTACTCGAACACACCGGCGACCGGACTCTTCCTCGACCCGGCGAAGCCGTCCTACATGGGCGGCATCTTGGAGATGGCCAACGCCCGCCTCTACCCGTTCTGGGGATCACTGACCGAGGGCCTGCGGACCGGGAAGCCGCAGAGCGAAGCGAAGACCGGAGGCGACTTCTTCGCGGCGGTGTACGCCGACCCAGGGCGGCTGGCGCAATTCGCTGGCGCGATGAGCGGGCTCAGCGCCCACACGGGCCGGGCCATCGCGGAAAAGTTCCCGTGGCGCGAGCACGCCAGCGTGATCGACATCGGTTGCGCCGAGGGGGCTGTCCCGGTCGCGATCGCGCACGCGCACGCACATCTGACCGGCGGCGGCTTCGACCTGCCGCCAATTCAGCCGCTCTTCGACGCTCACGTCGCCCGAGCCGGGCTGGCCGAGCGCCTCCACTTCACTCCAGGCGACTTTTTCGCAGACCCGCTCCCGAGCGTCGACGTGCTCATCATGGGCCACATCCTTCACGACTGGGACCTCGACGAGAAGCGCACGCTGCTCCAGAAGGCCTACGCTGCACTACCCGATGGCGGGCGGCTCATCGTTTACGACGCGATAATCGACGATGACCGCCGCGCGAACGCTTTTGGACTCCTGATGAGTCTCAACATGCTGATTGAGGGGCCAGTCGGATTCGACTACACGGGTGCAGACTGCCGCGCCTGGATGGCCGACGCGGGCTTCCGCGAGAGCTACGTCGAGCACCTGGCAGGCCCGGACTCGATGGTGGTCGGGATCAAATAAGCGGAAGCGGCTAACGGCGGCGGCACGTCAGCGCCCCACACCACATCCCTGGAAGTTCGTGCGCCGCCGATGTTGCTCGCGCAAACGCTGCAACGGGAAGCTGTGGCGCGCGTCGCTGGGATGACGCTGGATGAGCGAGTTGTCTTGCGGAATCAAGGTTCAGACCTACCAGATATGCCGTTCTAACTGAGGTCTAACTGCGATATCTTTGGTCGGGCTTGTTGGGCGACTTGTTGACCGCCGCCCCGGCCTACCCCATCGGGCCCGCGACCGCCTGGACACCGGCATGCATGTCTACGAAGCCGAGCTGCTGCGGGTGCGCGCCCACACCTACACCAACCTCGACGCCGCGCCGCCGGCTTTCACGCCGCCCGCCAACTGGCCCGCCGCCAGGGCGCGCCGCTGTTCGAATTGCGGGCCGCCATCCATGATTTCGAGTCACGCGGCCATCCCGCCGGTGCCGCACTCATTGACACTGTCCGCCTCCTCCCCGCCGACAACGTATTGCCGGAACTGGCGCAGCCCGCGCGATACTGGTTTCACCGACCGAATAGCGGGTAGCCATCCCGGGCGAAGGCATGGCCTATGCAGGATCGAAACCGTTGTGTGCTAATAGTTCTCACGAAACGTGGCGGAATTTGACGAGTGATGGCGGGACGAATGGCGGATCCGCCATTTGCGTGAGGCACGGCCGCGTTCAACCCGAGATGCCACCCCGATTGGTCAACCATCGAGTCGTCACGCCAGGGCGTCGTGCATATCCTATAGCGCAGCATTTGGGAGGCGTGCGGTGATTCGTGAGGCAAAACCCGGTCGCCAGCGTCGTGAGACAAGGCAGAATCCACTGGTCATGGGGATGCGCGAGGTGGCCGCGAACACTGAGAAGCAACAGATGATGTGGTCACAGGTTGGTCGTGCGTAATGACGGTACTGGTGGTGGGTGCCGGACCGACTGGCCTTGCAGCGGCTGCCGGACTGGCTGCTGCCGGCGTCGCCGTCTGCGTCGTTGACGCGGCCGCTGGGCCGGCCACTACGTCGCGGGCACTGGGGCTGCAGCCGCGGGGCGTGGAGGTGCTCGATCGTCTCAACGCGCTCGGTGAGCTGCCTGAACGGTCGGTTCGGATGCGCGGCACGGTAATCCATGTCGACGGCCGGCAGAGATTGCGTCTCTCGCTACCATCCGGTGAGCGGGTGAATGAACATGCGGCCCTGGTGATCTCGCAGACCGAGATCGAGGCACAGCTTCGCCGACGCCTCGACACGCTTGGTGTAACCGTGCAGTGGGGTAGGCGGTTAGCTGGCCTGACGCAGGATTCCGGCGGCGTCCTCGCACAGTTCGATGACGGCGCGGCGTTGCGCGCCGACTGGCTCATCGGCTGCGACGGCGGATCGAGCACGGTACGTCGGGCTCTCGGTCTGCGCCTGCTCGGCGAGACCGCCGAGGAACGGTTCCTGCTGGCCGATGTGAGGGCGGCGCTGCCAGTGCAGCGGGATTACGGATCGATGTGGGCCGCATCCGACGGTACGCTCGCGGCGATCCCGCTGCCCGGAGCAGACCAGTGGCGATTGATGGCTCCCACCCCACCGGGATACCCCGACGATCCAGAACCCGACCATGTGCTGCAGTACCTCACGAACCTGGCCCGCAGGCGAGTCGGCGCCAATCTGAGCGTGACTGAGGTGCTGTGGACGTCGGCGTTTCGCATCCATCGCCGTTTAGCGGACCGTTACCGGCTGGGGCGGGTGCTGCTGGCGGGCGACGCGGCGCACGTTCACAGCCCGGTCGGCGGTCAGGGCATGAATACCGGACTGGGCGATGCGGAGAACCTGGCCTTCAAGCTCGCGCTTGTTGAGTCCGGTCTGGCCGGCGAGGTGCTTGTCGATAGCTATGAGGCCGAGCGGCGCCCGGTTGCGGCCGCGGTTGTCAATGCGGTCGGCGGCGTCGACCGGTTGCTGCTCAACAAGAATCCTGTCGTTGGTGTGTTGCGTGACCGGCTGCTGCTGCCGATGATCGGGCTCGCACCAGTGCAACGCCGCATCTGGCGCAGGGCTTCGCAATTGGACATCACCTATCGTCGTGGGCCGCTGGCGCAGCGGCCCAATCCCCGCCGCGCAGGGCTGCGATCCGGTGACCGAGTCGCCGATTCGCCAACGGTCCGTGCGGATGGAACCAGCACGCGCCTGCACGCCGAACTGCGCGGCCACTGGGCATTGGTGTGCACCGATCCCGCTGCCTCGCCTGCCGAGGTCGAACTGGTCCGGGCTCGGCTCGGCACACCACGCGTGGTTGAACTCGCGTCGTCGTCGGTCCCGTCCGGATGGGTGCTGCTCGTCCGCCCAGACGGTCATCTCGCCTGGCAGGGTACCGGTGGCTCATCGGCCTTGAGCGGGTGGTTCGACGAGATGCGCGGTCGATGACATCATTCGCGTGGCTAAGCAAAGAGACCAGCCGGTCTGGTTAGCCACTTATCGAACTGTTGACTCCGTGACGAGGCAGATACGAGTAGCCCGACGGGGCGGGCGAACCCTAGTCCCATGACGAAACCAGGTACCCAGTCCGACACCACCGGCAAGGGATTATGACTCCTCCCGGCGTTTCCGGAGACTTCCGATCTTGGGAGGATCTGGGTTATGGGACGTGTCAGCAAGTATCCCGACGAGCTTCGTGAGCGTGCGGTACGCATGGTCGCTGAGGTGCGTCCGCAGTACCCGTCGCAGTGGGCGGCGATCACCGCGGTGGCGGGCATGTTGGGCATCGGTACACCGGAGACGTTGCGGACGTGGATCCGCCGCTCGGAGGTCGATACCGGACAGCGTCCGGGTGTGACCTCGAAGATGGCCGATGAGAACAAGGCGCTGCGCAAGGAGATCGCTGAGCTGCGTCGGGCCAATGAGATCTTGAAAGCAGCGGCGATTTTCTTCGGGGCCGAGCTCGACCGGCCCGGGAGACGGTGATCCGGTTCATCGCCGAACACGAGGACCACCAGGTGGCCGGCCCCGACGGCGGGGCAGGGTTGCGCTGGGGTGTCGAGCCCATGTGCGCCGTGCTCTCGCAGCACGGCGTGCCGATCAGCCCGTCGACTTACTACGAGTGGATCGCCAAGGTCCCGACGCGTCGCCAGATCCGTGATACCGATTTGGTCGAGGTCATCACTGCGGCAAGGGAAGACAAGAAGAAAGGTAGGTTCGTGCAGACGCTGGGGTCGCGCAAGTTGTGGATCTGGCTACGCGGGCACGGCCACGACGTCGCGCGCTGCACGGTGGAGCGGATCATGGGCGAACACGGTTGGGAAGGCGCGCGGTACGGGTCCAAGCACAGGACCACCGTCGCCGATGCCAGCCACGTGCGTTATCCCGATCTGGTCGACCGACGCTTCTATGCCGCCACGCCAAATCGGTTGTGGGTGGCGGACTTTACCTATGTTTCGACCTGGATGGGGTTCGTCTACGTCGCGTTCGTGATCGACGCCTACAGCCGCCGGATCGTCGGCTGGCGGGCCGCCAGATCAATGACCACCGACCTCGTCCTCGACGCCGTCGAGCATGCCTTCTTCACCCGCGCTCAGGACGGCACCAGCAGCCTGCAGGGGCTGATTGCCCACAGCGACGCGGGCGCCCAATACACCTCGGTGGCCTTTACCCAGCGGCTCATCGACGAGGGCGTGGATCCGTCCGTCGGGTCGATCGGCGACGCGCTGGACAACGCACTGGCCGAAACCACCGTCGGGTCGTTCAAGAACGAACTCATCCGCCGGCAAGGCCCGTGGCGTGACGTCAACCAGGTCGAGCTGGCGACCGCCGAATGGGTGGTCTGGTTCAACACCGAACGCCCGCACGAGTACCTCGACGACTTCACTCCCGAAGCCGTTGAGAAGCTCCACTACGATCACAGACGCACCCCACCAAAGGCAGGGTGATTCAACGAAAGCAGTCTCCGGAAACGCCGGGACGGGTCAGTCTTGTAGATTCTCAGTTTGAATGGCCAAGTCTCAATTCAGATGGCCACTGTCTGGCCAATGGCCATTTCACCGAGACTTAATCTGCCGGAGGCGGCGTGTCGCAGAGGCGTGGAGTTGCGCCGGGGCAATCTGTGTGGCGTTAGTCCTGTCGATTCTCATTTGAAATGCCGCATCCTCATTCCGCATGTCATCCCCACGTCGGATATGACATGAAAAATGGGACTGGAGATGTCCGCGCCGGGACTTTTCGGAAAGCCGATCGCAGGGTCGAATCTGCTTGTCGGGACATGACGTCGCGCAGACGGCCTCAATTCGTTCTTCTGCGCGCGATGTAACGAGACCGTAATGGGTTTCACGGGTCTCGTACAACGATCCTCCCAGTGGTTGCTCTAGAAGTCCCGGAAATGAGGCGGCTGGAAAGTGTGCACGCTCAAGCGATATGGGCGAGCCATCGGCGAATCGGACGCGCTGGATCTCGACGACAAAATCATCGTGATCGAGGCCCAGCGCCTCCCGGACGGTGTCGTCGGGCGTCGTGATCTTCGTCGACAGTACCCGGGTCCCGGCGAGGAAGCCCTGACCGGCAAGGAAAGCGGGTACGCGTTGCACTTCCGGCGGACTGATGAGGATCCCGCCGGCCCGACCGTTGGCGCGGTACACCAAGCCGGCTTCCTCGAGGGCCGCCGATATGTTGCGCACGCTCGCGCGGCTGGTGCGGTAGCGTTCGGCTAGGTCGCGTTCACTGCCCAATTTGTCGCCGGGCCTGCCCGCATTGATGTCGGCAACGATCCAGCGGCGCAGTTCGTCGCGTCGCGTACGCAGCCAGATAGCTCGGTTTAGTCTGGACGGCTCGTCTGCGGATCACATATCCGCAAGCGCCATATGAGATTCCGGCAGTACTTGCCCGCCATCGACGACGAGTGTTTGTCCGGTGATGTACGCCGCCTCGTCGGTGATGAAGAACAACGCCGCATTAGCGATGTCAGCGACGGTGGCCAGCCGCTTCAGGGTGGACGCCGCTATCTGATCCAGATACTCCTGACCGATGTCGGAGAGGCCTTCGGCGAGGGTGTTACCGGGCACCACTGCGTTGGCCAACTTCATTGCGGCGGAACGCATGAAGCCGAGTTGCGCTGCCTTGCTCGCGCCGTAGTGTGACCAGCCCGGGTAACCGGTGACCGGGCCCGTGATCGAGGATGTGATCACCACCCTGCCTCGTCCGCTGGCGGTCAATGCCGGAAAGGCAAATTGAAATGTGTAAACGGCGCCTTTGAAGTTCACCGACAACACGTGATCAAGATCCTCAGGGGTGAGGTCAAACGACATCCGGTCCGCCGTGTCGTTCGACGGCGGCATCTACGACACGGCGGCAGTCTTGGGGCTGGCGGCATCGGCGGTCAAACCGCTGACAGTACCTGGGTGGTGGGCAAGTCTGTTGACCGTCGTGTCGATCGCGGCCTGGTCGCGCGCGCTGTCAGTATGTCGACTCCTGCGGCGGCGAGGGCTTCGGCGAGACCGCGGCCAATGCCTTTGCTGCCGCCGGTGACGATGGCGGATCGACCATGTAATGGACTGAACATGATGGGCTCCTTCCGGATTCAGCTGAATGGATGGCGAGACGGCGAACGTAGTTAGCCGATCGGCGTGGGTGGCTGCTCGCTGCGGAGCACGGCGAGCGCGTTGTCGGCGGCGAGCGTTGCCATGGCGGTTCGCGTCTCGATGGTGGCCGAGCCGAGGTGCGGCACGAGCGCCACGTTCCCGAGCTCGAGGAGCTCGGGGTGGACCTCGGGCCCCCGCTCGAAGACGTGGAGGCCGGCGCCGGCGATCGCGCCGTCGCGCAGCGCAGCGGCGAGCGCCGCCTCGTCGACGATCGGCCCGCGCGCCCTGTTGACGAGGTACGCGGAGCTCTTCATGGCGGTGAACTGCTCGGCGCCGATCAGGTGATGCGTGGCCGGCCCGTAGGGCAGTGCAGCGAGACGACATCGGAGACGGCCAGCAGCTCGTCGAGCTCGACCCGCCGCGCGCCCAGCTCGGCCGCGACGTCCGGATCGATGTCGCTGCGCGACTGGTAGACGACGTCCATGCCGAACGCCTTGGCGCGGCGTGCCGTCGCCTGGCCGATGCCGCCCATGCCCACGACGCCCAGGGTCTTACCCTGCAGGCCGCTGCCGAGGAGGAAGAACATGCCCCACTTCCACGCCTGACTGGCGCGGATGATGCGTTCGCCCTCGCCGAGTCGGCGAGTCGCCATGAGGAGGAGGAGGCCGAACGCGATGTCGGCGGCCGCCTCCGTAAGTAAGCCGGGCGTGTTCGTCGCGACGACACCGCGCTCGCGGCACGCCGCGAGGTCGATGTTGTCGTAGCCGACGGCGACGTTCGCGACGACCTTGAGCTGGGGGCCGGCGGCGTCGAGGAGCTCGCCGTCGACGCGTTCCGTGAGCAGGCTCAGGATGGCGTCGGCGCCGGCCACGCGGCGCAGGAGCTCCTCGGGGCTGATCGACTCCGGGCCCGGCCAGGCGTCGACCTCGTGCTCGAGGCGGAGCTTCTCGATGGCGGCATCCGGAACCCGCCCGGTGACGACGATCCGGCTCATGCGGCGCTGATCCACTCGTTCAGACGGCCGAGGCCCTCGCGGATGTCGGCGACCTCGATGCCCGAGTAGGCGAGTCGGATGTACTGGCGCTCCTCGCCCGGCTGGCGGCGGCCGAAGTGCTCTCGGGTGCAGAACGAGACGCCCGTCTGGTGCAGCGCCACGGCGGCGAAGTCGCCGACCGCGGTGTAGCCCATGCGGTCCATCGCCTCGGTGACGTCGGGGAACAGGTAGAACGTCGAGTGGGGCACGGCAACGTTCATACCGGGGATGGAGTTCACGATCTCGCATGCGGCGTCGCGGCGCTCGCGCAGGACCTCGAGCATCTGGCGCACGGGCTCCTGGGTGCCGCGGAGCGCCTCGATGCCGGCCCACTGCACGTAGTGCGTCGTGCACGACTCGTCGTTGGTGTTAAGCGTGCTGAGCACCTTCGCGATCTCGACCGGGGCGACGGCGCAGCCAAGGCGCGAGCCGGTCATGGCGAACTTTTTGCTGAACGTGTACAAGATGACCGTGCGCTCGAGCATGCCGGGAAGCGACGTGATCGAGCTCGAGACGCCCTCGTAGCGCGTCTCGAAGTACGCCTCGTCGGAGAGCACCCAGAGGTCATGTTCCTGGGCGAGCTGCGCGATCGCCTCGCGCTCGGCCGCCGTCGACTCGGCGGAGATCGGGTTCTGCAGGTCGTTGTAGATGATCGCGACCGTGTTCGGCGTGATCGAGGCGCGCAGCTGATCGAGGTCGATCGCGAAGCCCTCGGTCGTGGGCAGGTAGCTATAGGGCACGGCCGTGCCGCCGAGGTACTCGATCTGCGACTCGTAGATCGGGAAGCCGGGGTTCGGGTAGAGCACCTCCTGGCCGGGGTTCATGACGGCCTGCAGGAACTTCGTGATGACGGGCTTGCCGCCCGTCATCACGACGACGTTGTCGGGGGAGAGGTCGATGCCGCGGGCCGGGCCCAGGTCGTCGGCGAGCGCTTCGCGCAGCTGGGGGATGCCGGGGCCCGGGCAGTAGCCCGTGTAGCCGTCGGCGATCGCCCTGTTCATCGCGTCCACGATGTGCGGGGCCGTGGGGATGTTGATGTCGCCCAGGTGGAAGGGGTACACGCGGTGTCCCTTCGCCTTCCAAGCTGCGGCGGCCTGCGCGACGCTGAAGGCGGTCTCGGTGCCCAGACGTTCGAGCCGGTGGGCGAGTTGCTGCATGCTGTCCTACTCCTCATCGAGCTGATCACGGCGATGGCCGGGAAGTTCACGATTAGTATATGACTGATGTATCAGATCGATCACGGCTTCGGCTGTGACCAGGCTCGTCACCCCGGGACCAGTACGCGTTGATGCTTGGCAGACAAGCGCGCCGATCGGCCGCTCGCGGGAGGTTGCGGTCGCGGAGTTGACCGAGAATGTCACGACCGCAACGTATTTGGCGAATCCGGGTTGCTTCCTCACGCCGACTGCGATAGCTGTGGCAGGGCGGCGGCGAGGGAGGAAATGGTGGCGGCGGTATCGGGGTCGAGATCGAGAAGTGGCTTGGGGGGGCCGACCGGGAACCCGACGGCGTTCAGCACCCCGTGTTGGCTGAACAGGATGGGGTAGCCCAGGTCTTCCTCGAGCCCCTCCCACAGCTTGAGCGAATGTTCGTAGATCGTGGCGCTCTGGTCCAGAGGTAGTTGGACTGGATCAGCGTGGTGTTGCGGGCCAGGTTGCCGCCGCCTAGCCATCCCTTGTCCAGGACGGCCACGTTGGTGATGCCGTGGTTCTTGGCCAGGTAGTGCGCGGTGGACAGGCCGTGGCCGTCGGCGCCGACGATGACGATGTCGTAGTTGCGCTTGGGTTCGGGGTTGCACAGGAACCGTGGGTGGTCGGGCAGGTCGGCGCCGGGCCGGTAGGGCAGGTTCGTGGTCATCGGGCAGCTTCGGTCGGTTCCGGGTCGGCCAGTTCGGGGTAGAGCGGGAATTGGGCGGCCAGCGCGGTGACGCGGCCGCGCAGAGCGCGCAGGTCCTCACCGGTGGCGTCGGGACGCAGCGCCTGCGCGATGATCTCGGCTACCTCGGCGAACTCGGCGCTGCCGAAGCCGCGGGCGGCCAGCGCAGGGGTGCCGATGCGGACCCCGGAGCTGACCATCGGTGGGCGGGGGTCGAAGGGGACGGCGTTGCGGTTCACGGTGATGCCGACGTTGTGCAGCCGGTCTTCGGCCTGCTTACCGTCCAGGGTGGAGTCGCGCAGGTCCACCAGCACCAGGTGTTCGTCGGTGCCGCCGCTGACCACGTTGACGCCGGCCTCACGGGAGTCGGCGGCCAGCAGCCGGTCGGCAATGATGCGGGCACCGTCGAGAGTGCGCTGCTGGCGCGCGGCGAAGGCCGGGCTGTGGCCGGTGGCGCCCAACGAACCATACAGTTCGCAGCCCACCTTGGCCGTCTGGTCGATCAGGCCCTCGGCGGTCAGCCCGGAGACGAACAGGTATGCCGCCTTCCTCGGCCCAACGGTGTGCGACCCGGACGGGCGGATGCCTACCTTGAACAGTTCGAAAACTGACGGTCACCCCATTTCCTACCTGACTCGGACCCTGCCCGGTCTCCTGGACCGAGACGCCGACCCTCTAAGCCATCAGCATTGCCCACAAGTTCCTCAAATCGCGACCAGTCATCTCATCGCCCGCAGACGGCACGCACCTCTCAATGCGCCTAACCAAAGCCCTCACCAAGGTCTAGGGCTAGCAAGACTGTCAGACTCGGTCGGCCTGCACGACTTCCGCTGACCTACGCCAACCCCGGCGTCCCCGAATCTTGTTCCGAATCAGTGCGATTCCCTGCGTTGACCGGGCGGTCCCGGTCGTGGATCTCAGCGGGCGGATGGGTCGCCTCAACCGCCGTGAAGGGAGCGAGGATCTTGTACGTGTGCCGGGCGTGCCGGGGAACGACCCAGGCGTCGCCCGGCTCCAACACGACCATCTGGCCCTCGCTGTGCAGCTCGGCGCGGCCGGAGATGACGTATCCCACTGTCTCGTAGTCCCGTGCGGTCTCCGGCACCGGCGACCCCGGGGGCTGGTCCCGCCACAGCCGCATCCCCACGCTGACCCCCGTCGCCAAATAGAGCTGGCCCAGCGCGCCGTGCGGCGAGTGCGTGCTATCCACCTTGATGATTGTCTTGTCGCCCATGGACTGATTGAACGCGCCGGGAGCTGACCGCACAAGGAAAGACGGCGCCCGAATCAGCGGGCACCTACAGCAGGCCACCAGCGGGACATCAACTTGGCCGTTGACAGCTATCTAGGCTGGGATGCCGACTCAGGTTCCCCCCGAAAAGTGGACTGGGGTCTATGCGGCTTGGGTGGCCGCGTGCAGTGATTGTTCATAGGCGATGGGGCTTAGCATGCCGATCACCGAATGACGCCTCTGAGTGTTATAGAAGTGCATCCACTTGTCAACTGCTGCAACAAGTTCCGCCTTAGTCGCGAAGGTGTGGCGGTAGTAGTACTCGTGTTTGAACGTCGACCACAGCGATTCGGCACCGCTGTTGTCCCAGCAGATCCCGGTGGCACCCATCGAGCGACGCAGCCCGGCATCTGCTCAGGCCTGGGCCATTGCCCGTGCCGTGTATTGACCAGGTTCAACCGGCGGACGCAACACCTCCATGATGGAGGTGCTTTCGATGGGACGAACACCGGGCTGGGCGGCAGCATTGACGGGGCGGGCGGTGATGCTGTCGCCGGGTCGGCCCCCGGTGCGTCGGGATCTCGAACGCGCGTTCTGGGTGCGGATCGCGCGTGGCCTCACGAGCGAGGACGCGGCAGCGACACAAGCCCGACCGTGACGCCACCGTCGCGCCCGAGGCCTAAGGTGGACGCCCGGCGGTAGTTGGGTGTGACAAGACAGATTGATTGATTACAGGGCGCGCATAAGCGGCGATAGGGCTAAGCGTCCGGTCCGCGAGCTGGCGTCTGATGGGTATTCCTAAGTGGTGTCAGCCTGGCGGCTCGAAAGCCGACCCGGAGTACTTCGGTGCGTGGTTGCGCCGGAGGCGTGGGCCACGGCGCGCACCGTTGCGCTCAGGTGAAGTGGAACAAATTCCGGAACCAGGCGTAATGGCGTGTGGGACGATTTGCCGATGGAGCCGCAGCGTTCCGGGTTTCGTCCGTGGTCGTTGGTGCTCACGCTGGCCGTGATGATCGTTGCCCCGCTGCTGACGTCGTGGAGAGTCGGTGCCGCACCGGGGGCGACCGATGTCGTGACGGTGGCGGCGGTCAACGGGAGCGGCGATCCGATCAATGGGTACCGCGTGATCAACCGGCAGCCATCGGCCAACGTGTCCAGGTGTGTGAGCCCGTCGCCGGCGGCGGTGAGCGGCAACATCTATGCGTGCGACCCGAGCGAGTCCGCGGCCGAGGTGTGTTGGCCGGCCCCGGCATCGGTGTTGTGCCTGTTCGATCCGTGGTCGAAGACGCTGAGACGGTTTCCCTCGCCTGGCGCGCTCCCGGCGGTTGATCCGCCCGCCAACCCGATGCCGTTCGCGCTGCTGCTAGACGACGCCACCCGCTGCATCTTGCCGAACGGCTTCGACTTCGGCGGTGGTTCAGACGGCCGGATGCCGGTGTACGGGTGTGGACAGGCGACGTGGTCGAGTGGCGTTGTAGTGGCTCCCGGCACGGATCCGGCCGCGGCGATCAATCGCTCGCGACCGGTGTGGACGGTGATCGTCGGCCAGCTGGGTCCGCCCAATACCCCAATGGGTTTTGTCGCGGAACACTCGGTGACGACGGCGTGGTTCGCAGGGAACTGACCCGCGTCTGCCCGCGCGGCCCGCGTCCCACCTGATCGCGCCTTCTCTGTTTCGACGCCGCCCGGACGCACCCGCTCTCGTTCTGCCAACCTCGTAACGGCAATTCTGCGACATGCCCGCTGCTGGTGTACGTGTGCGAACACGACGTCATCGCCCCGCCCCAACCAGCGATCACGGTATCGGAGCGGGCGCCGATCGGAAGGCTGCGCCGCTGCCGATCGGCTGCGTCTTGCCTCTATGGCAAAAGAGGTTGGCGGCTGGGCTCGGCGTCTACAAGCTCGTGGCAGCTGGCTACTTCGACCTGAAAAAGTCGGGGCGTGGCGGTCCCTGATGGTGATGTTTTGGGCGGGAGGATGGCCTCAACCCCTTGGCGAGAAGGGATTGAGGCCATCGTGCTCAGAACTGTAAATGATCAGCCGACGTTGTGGGATTCGATCCTGCCGCCGGAGTTGTTGGTGCTGCCTGTGGAGCTGGGGCAGGTGGATGCGTTGCTGGATGATCCGGTGTTCTTCGGTCCGTTCGCCGCTCATTTCGATGTTCGGATCGGCCGGCCGTCGATTCCGGTGGAGACCTATTTGCGGTTGATGTTTCTGAAGTTCCGCTACCGGCTGGGCTATGAGTCGTTGTGCCGGGAGGTGTCGGATTCGATTTCCTGGCAGCGGTTTTGCCGGATCCCGTTCGGGACCCGGGTGCCGCACCCGACCACGTTGATGAAGATCACCACCCGTTGCGGTGAGGACGCGGTCACCGGGCTCAATGAGGCGCTGCTGGCCAAGGCGGCCGCGGCCAAGCTACTGCGTACCGACAAGGTCCGCGCCGACACCACCGTCATTGCCGCAGCGGTGTCCTATCCGACCGATTCCGGTCTGTTGGCCAAGGCGATCGGTGCGATGGCCCGCAGCGTGGCGCGGATCAAGGCCGCTGGCGGCGCGAGTCGCACTGCGTCGCGGGATCGGCGGCGCTCGGCCGGGCGGCGGGCCCGCTCGATCGCCGCGAAGTTGAAGTTGCGCGGCGAGCAGCAGCGCGATCAGGCCCAGGCCGCGGTGCGGCGGATCACCGGTGAACTGGCCGGGATCACCGAAGCAGCCATGCGCGAGGCTACCGCGGTGATCGGCAACGCCCGACGCGCGCTGCGCGGTGCCAGCGGCCATCGCAAGGGCCGTCTGCATCGGGCGATCAACCACCTGGACACCATTGTCAGAACCGCCGAACGCGTTGTGGCTCAAACCCGTAGCCGCCTGGCTGGGGTGATGCCCGAGTCAGCAAGTCGAGTGGTCAGCCTGCACGACGTCGATGCCCGCCCGATCCGCAAGGGACGCCTGGGCAAACCCGTCGAGTTCGGCTACAAAGCCCAAATCGTCGACAACGCCGACGGGGTCATCCTCGATCACAACGTCGAGGTCGGCAACCCCGCAGACGCCCCGCAGCTGGCCCCGGCGATCGCGCGGATCACCGCCCGCACCGGATGCATTCCACACGCGGTCACAGCCGACCGCGGTTACGGGCAGGCATCGGTGGAACGCGACCTGCACGATCTTGGGGTCCGCAACGTGGCGATCCCACGCACGAGTAAACCCAGCGCGGCACGCCGCGAGTTCGAACACCGGCGCGCCTTCCGCGACAAGGTGAAATGGCGGACCGGATCCGAAGGACGGATCAACCACATCAAACGCAGCTACGGCTGGAACCGCACCGAACTCACCGGCATCAACGGAGCCCGAACCTGGTGCGGACACGGCGTCTTGGCCCACAACCTCGTCAAAATCGCCACCCTCGCCGCATGAAACGCCATCTCCAGCGACCCAGCCGCGCATAACCCCCACCCCCACTCACCGTCATCTCGAGGGCAGAGGCTTTTTCAGGTCGAAGTAGCTACCCACGGGCTACCTGCACGCTCGACGTCCTGAGGTGGCCGTCGCAGACCTGTAGATCGACTCGCTGCACGACCTGTCCACCGCGCTAGCTGGCACCGCGGCGGTTGAGTGGGAGACGGTCAGGATGCGTCCTGGTATCACGGAACGCCTGGATGTCACGCCCGAGTTTCCCATCGGACCCCAAGGCTGTAAGAGCGTCGTCGCGGTGATCACACCGTTGGCTCTGCGGCCGGCCAGCCGGCCGTGTACACGTCCACGCAATCTGCGACGTGGAAGTTGGTAGCAGTGCCGATGCCGTTGAGGTGTATTCGGCGATGCGCCGCATCCAGGCCCGCACCCCGGTCGCGATCCCAACGGCCGGTATCCGCGCTGCCAGCATTACTGAGCGGAACGCCCTCGAGCACAAGAGGTTCGGGAACCATTACAAGGCATACGAATTCGAGTACCAGCCGTTACAGATGCGAGTGGCCAGGATGGGCGCGGGCGGACCTT
>CAWKFL010000010.1:0-40650 GCA_963848855.1 uncultured Actinomycetota bacterium | reverse complement strand
CCGCCTATTAAGGAAATAGTTGTCCCGCAGCCACATACGTATTGTTCGGCCGTAGAGTCTTGTTGCCGGGGTTTATGTGCGCCCGTTGAGCGCGACTGGCATGTGATGAAACGCGATGGATACATCCCAGTCGTTGAGATGCTTGCAGGTGTCACTCTTGCTCCCTCTATATGAGCCGAGCGCGGCGTTGAGGAAATGACACGAAAATGAGACAAACCGCGGATGACATCGACGTGAGACAGCCTGCCATAACCGCAGGTCAGCGACATCGCGATATGGACACGCAGTTTGAGAACCTGATATGGGGGCGAATTTGTCAAGTGGGTAGGTGAAAGCCGCCCCGACGACAGTCGCCGGGGCGGCTTTCGGTTGGCTGCCCGGTTGGCGGTGCTGACGGTCGTTGCTCACGACGATGGTGTCAGGCTGAAATACGCGGGTTGGATACCGCAGGACGATGTTTCGGATGTGAACGTTACTGCTGTCTACAGACGAGCGTCACTGTCGACCTCGGTCGAATCGCGTTGTGGCTCCTAGGTTCTCTGCAGATTGGTTCACTCACCGCGCCAACATCCGTATCAACCGGCCAGCCAAGTCTCATGGCTGCCGCTTCACATGGTGGCCAGCGACCAGCACCAGCCCGACAACTCGCGGGCGACCGCAACGTTGGCCACCAGGGGGTTCTTCTTCCGCTCGGTGAAGCCCTGCCACCTGCTGTAGAGGCGCCGGTTGCCGGCGTGACCGCGGGCGCGCAGCGCGGGGTCCACCTTGGCCCACCGCGCCCGCAGGCTCGGGCCCGAGGTGCTGTAGGACTTGCGGTGATGCCAGGCCGCCTCGATGAGCAGTCGCCGCACATGGGTGTTGCCGGCCTTGGTGATCGACCCCTGCACCCGTGAGGTGCCCGAGGAGAACTCGCTGGGCACCAGGCCGACGTAGGCGCCGATCGAGGAGCCGGTGAACCGCGACCAGTCACCGATCTCCACGGTCAACGCCAGCCCGGTCAGCGCCGAGATGCCGCGCAGGCAACCCAGCCGATTGACCGGGTCGGCGAAGCGTGCCGAGGCCGCCACGTCGAGGATCTGCTCATCCAGGCGATTCCGGGCGGCCGTCGCGGCCAGCACCGCGTCGAAGCTATGGTCGAAAGCGGCTTTCAGGTGGCGGTCGGCGAAGCGTTGCTTGCGCAGCCATGATTCGTGCACGCACGTCCATGGTGTCCCGCCGGAATACACGATGCCCTGGCGCAGAAGCAGTTTCGACAGTCGATGCCGCACCCGCATCAGATCAGCGCGGGCATCGTCGCGGGCCCGTACCAGATCACGCACCGCCTCGATCTCCGGCGCCGGGACCGTCACCGCGGTGATCTCACCCAGCCGCAGCAACCGGGCCAGATGCGCGGCGTCTTTCGCGTCGGTTTTGATACGATCTCCGGCCGGGCGTTGCAGCTTCGACGGCGCCGCGACCAGGCATTCCATCCCGGCGCTGTTGTTGATCGCCCGCGCGAGGCCAAAGCCGGTGGGACCCGCCTCATAGGTCACCCGCACCGGGCCACGCAGCTGATGCAACCAGCCCAGCACCTCCCGGTGGTCTGGGCATAATCGTGCCCGAGCGATCTTGCCGGTTTCCTCATCAATTGCGTGCGCAACGACGGAAAGTGCGTGCACGTCCAACCCGACGCTCGTACCCTGAACAATCACCGGAGGCCTCCTAATCTGCAAATGTGGTACTGCCAGCGTGAGTGTTCACCCATGCCAGTAACCCACGAATCCTTTTGCAGCCCGAGGCCTTCGGCCTCAGCCAGCCCCTATACCGTCTACAGATGATGTGTAGCTTCTCAAACTTTATGTCCAATTCTCAAATGAAATGTCCAACGCATATCCAATTGGACATCAGATGAGAATTTTGAGTCCCGGTCCATTGGTGGCCGGAAAAGTGCTTGCTTCACGTGCCGATCGCGGGCTCACCTACCGCGGTTCGATGACGTCGATCTGCGACCGTAGGTTATGTCGGCCAAATGGCGGGGGTTTCTGACCGCCGCTGTCGCCGGCTCAACGGCAAAGGTTCGACATGGCGATGCCGCCTGAGGCAGCATCTGGGGACACAAATCAAGCGTTGCTGATGGCGCAGGTCCGCGAGTTGTACGGGCGCGCTGCTTACACGCATAAACCCATGAGAAACAGGCAGATGTTGGTCATCGGAAGTATCTGTGGCAGCGCCGCGGGCTCGTTGCCATGACAACCATCGGTTCAGGGACATTCGTTGTTTCGCTGCTTGGCCTGGTGGCCATACCCCGCGGACGAGTCCGGGGCAAACGAGAGTCACTCTTGGGTACGGTGCCGGCTTAGTCGTGCGCCGAGGAACCGACTTGGTCGGCTTTAGTGCGGCGATGATGGCGGTTGCGGCGCCGCGTCGACTTTAATGGCGATCTTCCAGATTCGTGACGAGTGGAGGCTGCGACTCGACGCGCCGGGGACAGCGGAGGCCCTTTCGCGTGGCAGTGTGTTCAAGCTTACATTTGACATTCACACCAATGTGAATGTTTAACACTGAATGGGCAGACCGAGAAACAGCCGAGATTAGGTTTCTGCAGCGGCCACGACAATCACGACCACTTCGGAGCGCACACACGCGAGCTGAATCGCGTTGACGGGCGAGACTTTTGCCAGCCCGGCTTCCGGGCGAGCCCACGCCCGAGCGCAGCCCGGCAGCTCGCTGCAGCGGCCGCAACGGCAACGATGTTTCCGGCGAACTAGACTGTGCACCAAAGTGATCAGAGCCGCACGGCGACGTAATCCACACTGCCGCCCGTCTTCGATGGACGTGTATTTGCGCCGCCGGTGCCGCGGGTGTCGTCATTGCCTGCACTGTAGTCGGCACCCACGCACGAAAAGGCTTTGCCGTTCAGCTCTTTTCACCCCACGGAAATCATCACACTGCTCACCCTCGGATGGGATCGCGTGCCCTCTTGGTAACATCGGTTACCGTCATGAACGCATGGCGTAACAATAACGACTTTTCGGATCAGATCGATTCCCTCCCAATGAACTGCGACGAACACCAGTCTCTGAATGCTGTCATCCGCGTGTTTCTGATCACGAAACTCCGATCCGCACGCCGTGACAACCGCACGGGGTATGCCTCCATGCTGGCGAATCACCCATATCGCAAAGACTCTGGTAGATAGCACTTTTTGCCCTCTGCGGCACCGGCTTCGGTCGTTCTCTTCTAGAGAAATGTTCAGGGATGACAGGAGTCGGCGCGGGTGGATACCGGGATGTGCGCCACCAGGACGGCTCGCGCCGACCACACTTTCGCATTAATCTGGATCACGTGAATATTGCCAGCCAGAGACACCGGATGGCTGTCGGCTATGTGACAGCCTCCTCCGACATCCTGGTCCAGGAATCCGATAGTTCGCGCTTAAATTCCGCAATGCGTTGGACACCAATGTCATACACGCGATGTCGATGCTGCATTGCATGACCGTTTGACTGCCGGGTGGTGGAACGGGGTTGAGCAGCACGTGCGGAAGACCGCTGGCGATGTCGTCGCTGCTGATCGATGCCCGTTTTTCGGGCGTCGGGGTCCGTGAAATCGAAACAGCTGCCTTCAACGACTACTTCATCGCATTCAAAATGATGCTGCGGACCGCCAAATAGCCACCTCTGCGCTCCCCTGCGGTGGTCAAGCCGCGCCGCCGTATTGAGCCGGCTAACCAAATGGTCGTCGGTACGTCCGTGGCCGGGGGCAGCACATGCTAGCTGGCCCGGCCAGCGAAACATGAATTGAGAGAAGGGAAACCACGTTATGTTGAACGATCGGCCGGATATGACCGGTGACCAGTTGGAGGAGTTCGCGGCGACAGCCCGACAACAACTCCTTGGAGTGATGCCGGAGCAAGTCGCTCGCCTCCACTGGGACGTGGCCAGCCTCGCCCAGTACCGGTCGGCGCGACTGACGGAGACACTCAGCTTCGCCGCCGAGCAATCCCCATGGCACGCCGACCGCCTATCCAGCCTGGACTTAGAGGCAGTCACACCGGAGGACCTCACGTCATTGCCAACCATGACCAAGGCCGACGTGATGGACGCGTGGGACCGCATCGTCACCGATCCCCGCCTCTCACTGGACGCAGCCCAGCAGCACCTCGCCCGGGTCGACGACGGGGGGCTGCCCTTCCTGCTCGACAAGTACGTCGCGTTCACTACCGGCGGCAGCACGGGCCGGCCGGGCGTATTCGTCTGGTCAATTGAAGAATTCGCACGCTGGGGTGCTAGCGCCATCCGGTTCGGGATCGACGCTGGAGACCCGCCGGCCAAGCGCCTGACGTTCGTCGCTGCCCGTTCCCTGCGCCATCCTTCGGCGTGGGCACCTCTCTTGTTGCACGGGTGGAGCGCCGGATCCCGCCAGAGAGTCCCGATCGACCAACCAGTCCCAGCCATCGTCGAGCAGCTGAACGCGATCGCTCCCGACCGCATGTGGGTCGTGTCGTCGGTGCTACCGGCTCTCATCGATGCCGCGGCCGCAGGCGCGCTGCGCATTTCACCACACCGCATTACCGCGGGCGCCGATGCCGTCGACCCGCGGGCGCTCGCCGCGGCGGAAGCGGTGTTCGGCACACGTCCCGTCCAGAGCTACGCAACCACCGATGTCGGGATGGTGGCCGACCAAGCCCCAACGGAAGACACCCTAATCGTCCATGACGACCTGATGATCGTTGAGCCGGTCGACGAAGACGACAGCCCCGTGCCCACCGGCGAGCTGTCGCACCACGTGCTGGTCACCTCGCTGCATCAACGAACCATGCCGATGATTCGATACCGGATCGACGACCGGATACGTGGTGCCCCACCGGCCGGCCCACGTTACCCCGGCTTCACGCGCGTCACCTCGATTGACGGACGCGCCGACGACCTCTTCCGCTACGGCGACGTCACCGTGCACCCGCATACATTCCGCTCCGTTCTGACGCGACACGCCTCAGTGCACGACTACCAAATCCGCCAAAAGCCCGACGGCGCCGAGGTACTCATTCAGGTCCGCGGATTATGCGACGTCGCAACCCTTACCACACAGCTCACCGCGGCGCTGGTGGCCGCAGGCGTCTCCGGGGCGACCGCACAGGTCGCGGTCGTCAACGAAATACCCCGCACGCGCCTCGGCAAGCGTCTCCGCTTCGTGCCCGCCCGCCGCGGCGGCTAAGTCCACAGCGCGGCATCGGAAGCAGACGCTTGCATAGCTCTGCAGCCACATCGAAATGAACGCGGCACCGCCGTAACGCGAGAGCAATGGAAAAGTTTCAGGAAGAAGCATGCCACGAATACTCCGAGAAGCCTCTTCCCACTTCGATGTTGGACGCAATCGACTGCGCTCACCACATGTGCCGAGCACACCTGACACGGAAATTGGAGCCCGTGGAGACGACGACTTACATACTGATACACCGCTCGATGACCCGACGCGCGCAGCCGCTCGGAACCTCCGTGACCTGGCCGCCGCGTCGCCGAGTCTGCCATGCTCGAATGTTCCTGTGCCCAAGGCGAAATCCCGCCATCAATGCTCAAGTGGCCGCCACGCTACACCTGCGCACCAGGGGACTCGCTCAAACACGAAAGGGCCGCGATGAACATCGCTAGCCATAGCAGACAACGCCGCAGCGCGTGATGAGCGCAATCCACGGCGGTCCCGTGTCATGGGATTGCGCCGAAACTGTTCATCTCGCCGCGCAGGTCGCCGGTCCGGTGTTACTGCCTTATGAGGCGGGTTATCGCGCCGAATGCGACACATCCAACCTGTGGACTCCGGTACGGCCAGCCGTGGCCGTCGGCGCGCACAGCGTGGTCGATGTGCAGGCGGCGGTTCGATTCGCCGCGCAGCGGGATCTGCCGGTGGCCGTCCTCGCAACCGGGCATCAGGTGGCCTGCGCTGCCGAGGACTCGGTGCTGATCAACGTATCCCGGATGAACCTACGATATGTCGACCCCACCCGACGCTTCGCCCGCGTGGAGGGCGGCGCCCGTTGGCACCAGGTCCTCGACCTGACCGATAAGCACCGGCTCGCGGCGATCAGCGGCAGCTCTGGACACGTGGGCGTCGTCGGTTACCACCTCGGCGGCGGGGCCAGCCCGATCCTGGGCCGCACCCACGGCTACGCCGCCGATCATGTACGAGCGATCGAGATTGTCACCGCCGATGGCGAACTACGCCGCGTTACCGCCGACTCAGAGCCGGACCTGTTTTGGGCACTGCGCGGCGGCAAGAGCAACTTCGGGGTGGTCACCGCCCTGGAGTTCAGCCTCTTCCCGGCAACAAGCGTCTACGGCGGAGTTCTCGTGTTCGCCGGCGAAGACGCCGCGGAAGTGCTGCATACATGGCGAGAGTGGGCAGTCGACCTACCGGACGAGATGAGTTCCTCCATTGCTTTTCTGCGCTGGCCCCCGAAGCCCACCGTGCCCGAGCTCCTGCGTGGACGGTTCGTCATTCAGGTGCGGTTCTCCTCGCTACTGCCGCGAAAACAAGCAGCACGGTGCTGGCGCCCATCCGCATGATCGCACCGACGATCCTCGACACGATCACCGAGCAGTGCTATCACGACACCGGTTCGGCATTGATGGACCCGCCTGCGCCGATCGCCTGGGTCGAGCGCTCCGCATCCCTGCAGGACTTCCCAAGCGTGGCCGCCGATGTCGTGCTTGCATGGTCGGGTCCGAATCGGAGCACCCACCTTCGATTCGTTGAATTGTGCCGCCTCGGGGGAGCTTTGGAACGTCCGCCGGCGGTACCGAACGCCGTCCCCGGTCGGGATGCGCGCTGGTCGCTGTTGGGCTCCGGTGGCGGACGACGAGACATGACTGCCGTCTTCGACGAGCAGCTAACCACGCTGATCGAGGCACTTTCGCAATGGGCCCAGGACGAAACGATGCCCAACCTTCTCGGCGCAGGCCAAGGCACCACAGCCAGGAGCTGCGTGCGATCTACGGTCCCGCACGCTATGACCGATTGGCCACCATCAAGACGCGGTATGACCCACGCAATTTGTTCCGCATGAACCACAACATCACACCCGGGATCACGACGTCGCTAAAACCAAAGGAGGCGACCTGGTGCTGACAGGCGTCACTGTCACGGACCGAGTGACTTGCCGAACTAACTCGCCATCTCAGCCACCCCATTTCTGATGGCCACTGTCTGTCCAATTGGCCGGAAATGTGAGATGGGTGATCGAGACATAGGCGGACCGGCCAGGAATCCGAGTAGTCGGATACTCGAAGCTGCGTAGTCAGCAAGTGGGAAACTTGCCCGACGGCCAAAGTCAGCGGCCGTACAACGCTTGGCGGGGCGAGCGTAGGCACCGGCGCGCTTCCTCGCTCGTTCGAGACGGGCACACTTTGCGAGGCTTTCCAGATCACAGCGGCTGTGAGGCCGGAGGCGGTGGTGCTCAGGACGCCCGGCGGCAGGGTTGAGATCAGCTGGGCTGAGTACGCGGAGCGGGTCCGGCGGATCGCTGGCGGAATGGCCGCGCTGGGACACA
Organism: uncultured Actinomycetota bacterium; assembly: GCA_963848855.1. Classification (GTDB taxonomy): domain Bacteria; phylum Actinomycetota; class Actinomycetes; order Mycobacteriales; family Mycobacteriaceae; genus Mycobacterium. The sequence goes on along the minus strand of CAWKFL010000010.1, from coordinate 33,125 downwards.
GTCGTTGGGCTGCGGCATCCGCGACTCTGTCAGCCTGGCCCGGCAAGATGTTCACCAATGGGCATCGCGTATCTGGCGTCGCACTTCGCCGGAATGTCGACAACCGGCGCTGGCGCGCTGGTCGCGGCGTGGATCGTGTGGCGTATCTGGAGGCGGCTGCTGCGAACAGTCATCACCTGCATGGTTCGTCGCGCTGGGGGTCTACTTCGCCTGCCCCGGCGTGGCGCATCGTCTGATGGGTGACCAACCGGCTCCCACGACTACGGGCGACCAGCAGTGAGTCCGCGCATCGCTCTTTTCGTCGACTGCGGTTCCGACCACTCGGCCGCGTGATCGTCTTCGTTGTTTGCCGATGTAGTTCGCGCAGTTCTCCATTGTCAACGCCTGCAGGCGTCGATACTGAGTGACTGAACCGGTATGCGGCTGGCGCCACATTGCATGCCGGCTGTTGTAGCCAACGCTCAGCATCCGATCGGGAGTGCCAGGCCATGCTCGTCGAACGCCTGCGGGGTCATCTCGCCCCACATCCACGTCTTGCCGCGCTGGCCGGATGCGTCGGGCGGGAGAGGGAATAGGAAGGGCCGAATGACATCTGCCACCGAAGATTCGCGCTCCGAGAAGGGGTTGGCGCGGGTCGCCCAGTCGCTTGGCCAGTTGGACGGAGAAGTGGTTTCCGGACGCGTATGTCGTCGCCCTGGCAGGTGTCGTCCTCGTCGCCGTCGCCGCGCTGGCCAACGGCTCCTCTCCGCAGACGGTCGTGAATGCTTTCGGCGACGGCTTCTGGGATCTGACCGCATTCACCCTGCAGATGGCCATGGTGGTGCTGACCGGATACGTCGTCGCCACCAGCCCGCCGGTGGCCAGGCTGATTGATCGCCTCGCCACCATGCCCCAGACGGCGAGGAGCGCGGTGAGTTTCGTTGCGTTCCTGTCCCTGTCGGTGTCCTTCCTGAACTGGGGGCTCAGCCTGGTATTCGGTGGACTGCTGGCCCGGGCGATCGCACGTCGGACCGATCTGCGGGTGGACTATCGCGCGCTCGGCGCCGCGGCCTTCATGGGGCTGGGCGCCGTGTGGGCCCTGGGCTTGTCCTCCTCGGCCGCACAGCTGCAGGCAACCGCCAGCTCGCTGCCTCCGGAGCTACTGAAGATCACCGGGGTCCTCGACTTCGGCACCACGATCTTCACGTGGCAGTCCCTGCTGATGTGCGCCATCCTCATCGCGCTGACCGTGGTGATCGCCCATTTCTCCGCACCGAGGGGCGCGGCCATCAGGACCGCCGAGGATCTGGACGTGGACTTGGACGACCAGAACAAAGAGGTGCCGCCACGCTCGCGGCCGGGAGAGTGGCTCGAATACAGTCGCATCCTGCCCGTGCTGGCGGGCCTGATGACGTTGGGATGGCTGATTTCCCAGCTGCTCACCAAGCCGGTCCTGACCGTCGTCAGCAGCCTGAACGGCTATCTGCTGGTCTTCCTCATATTGGGGCTCGTGCTGCACGGCACGCCACGCAAGTTCCTGCAAGCCGTCGCCAAAGCCGTACCGGCTACCGGCGGCATCCTCGTCCAGTTTCCGCTGTACGCCGCCATGGCGGCGATCCTCACCAAGGCGAAAGGCAGTGGCGGCCAGACCGTTTCGGATCAGCTGGCGGAATTGTTCACGAGCGTCGGCGGCGGGGGGCCTTCGCGGTCGTCATCGCCCTCTACACCGTCGTGCTGGGCATCTTCGTCCCATCCGGCGGCGGAAAATGGTTGGTCGAGGCCCCCTACGTCATGCAATCGGCCACCGATGTCCAGATGAACCTGGGCTGGACGGTTCAGATCTACAACGTCGCCGAAGCACTGCCGAACCTGATCAATCCGTTCTTCATGCTGCCCTTGCTGGCGGTGCTCGGGCTCAGGGCGCGCGATCTGGTCGGATTCACGTTCTTGCAGTTCATCTTCCACCTGCCGGTGGTCCTGGCGCTGGTGTGGCTGCTCGGAATGACATTCGACTTCGTCCCCCCTGTTATGCCCGCCTGCACCGTAAGCCCAGCATGTTGGCCGCTCGCCGCCACCACAAGGGGCTCCGGCAGCCCGGCCGGACCTTCGTGTGCGTGGTGACAACTGATTGATCGCCGACGTGTGTCGAGGCTGCGGCAAATATCAACGGCAGCAACAGGTTTCCGTCGCGTTCCCACACCCTCCTTCACCCAGCACGGCCTATGCATGGGCCGAGTTAGAGGGACAACCAGCGTCGCAGCGCGGACCAAATCATGGTTCCGTCTGGCCCGGCAGCGTTCGCGAGTTGTCTTAGAATGTCGAGGAGTACTGGTGCCCAACGGAGTTCAGTGCTGATGCGATCCGGTCTGCGGTCCATTGAGCGTCGGCGACCACTTCGCGCGCCTGGTGGGCCTTTGCCTCCAAGAAATCTGCCATCTGCTGTCGGCCGTGCTGACCGAGCCGCGCCATAATCGAACATGTGTGGCGCTCCAGTCTTTTGTGGGCGCGTTTGCGCAGTTCAGCGGTGTTTTCTTGGTGGTGTGGTGAGGGTTTCGGCGTGTCTGCGCTGAGATAAAGGACGCGCACGCGCGTCGAGCAGTCTCATGAATGGGCCATACTTGATCGGTGGCGAGAGTCGAGCACCTCGCACTGTCGCGAGTGCACAGTGAGGCGGCGTCGCTTTCATCAACAGCTACTGGCGCGGCTCGTCGCTTGGATATGGGCGCCGGAGCCAGCGCTTGTTTCGCTTAGCGTTCGGCTCGGCGCGTGGCGAATATCCGGCCTGGGTGCCGCCACCATAGCCCGGCGGCCGCCGCACAAGCTCTAGCTTCCCGTACATGTCCAGCCGTTCAGGTTGACCATGTCTAGCCGACGGCCGTGTGAGTAAACGTCACAGTGACGAATTAGGCTGCGCCGCCGGGATAGTGATATCGCAGGCCATGACGATGAGGGAGTGCACGGCTCCCGGCGCCGAAAACGGCGTCAGGTGGAGGGGAGGCTGAGCGATGCGCTCTGATGACAAAGTTCCGCCGCGGCCCCCTCTCGCTGTATCCGACCACCTGCCAAGCGTGTAGAACTGAGTCATGCGGTCACGTGGCGCCTGGTGTACCTTGGCGGCGCTGGCCAGCGTGGCCGGGGTGGTGTATTTGGCGCCGGAGGCACGTGCTGCGCGCGTACCGGTGATCGCGCCGATGGTACTCGCGGTGGTCGCTCGCGAACCCGTGTACAGCGAGAGTCTCGAATTCGACGGTCCCGCGCTTTATGAATCAACAGGCCTGGCGGGCAAGTCGCAGTTGCGTCAAGTCGACCCGTCTACCGGCCAGGTGCTGCGGTCGGTGGATCTGCCGCCGACTTTTTTCGGCGAGGGCATCACAGTTGTGGGAGACCAGATTTGGCAACTTACCTACCAGAACGGTGTGGCGATCGCCTGGGACAAGGCGTCATTCACGCCCGTTCGACAAGTCGCCGTCGAGGGACAGGGCTGGGGCTTGTGTAGTGACGGGACCCGACTGATCCGAAGTGATGGCGGCGACCGGTTGCGGTTTCATGACATCAACACTTTCGCCGAGACGGGCGGCGTCACCGTCACCCGGGACGGACAGCCGGTCGGCGGATTGAACGATTTGGAATGCGTCGGCGGGGAGGTCTGGGCCGCCGCATGGCCGACAGACCAGTTCGTCCGTGTCGGTCCCGCGACCGGAGTGGTGAACCTGATCCTCGATGCCTCCAATTTGTGGCGGTCTCGGGAACGACACACAGGCCAGGTGCTGAGCGGCATCGCTCACCTTGCCGGCGACGAATTCCTGATCAGCGCGAAGGACTGGCCGGAGTTCTTCCGGGTCCGTGTCGACCAAAGCCTGTTGTAGCCCGTTGGAAATCGCCACCGACGCGCTGACGCCACCGATTCGGCCGAATCGGGGCCGGCGTAGGGCAGGGCGAAGTCGACCCGTTCCTCGTAGTCGACACCCATGTGCCCCGGTGCGCCCAGTGGACGCGCGCGTCTCCCGCGGTCACGAGCGCACCGGCGCTAGTCCGTCGTCCACGGGGACGTTCTCCGGCGCCAGGGCGATCCCGGCGCCACGGGCGACCTCGAGGAGCAGCGTCGCGAAGTCCTTGTCGGCGTGCTCGCCGGCCCCCTCTGCCTGCGCGACGATCTGACGCGTGGCCGAGCAGATCGGCATGGGCGCCTCCAGCTCGTGGGCTGCGTCGAGACCGAGGTCGAAGTCCTTCTGCAGCAGCTTCATAGTGAAGGTCGGCGAGAAGTCCAGGTTGACGAATGCGGGCGACTTGTACTGCGTGAACGTCGATCCCATCACCGAATCGTTGAGGAAGGCCAGGAAGTCGGCGCGACTGACCCCACCCTTCTCGACCAGCACGGTGATCTCGGCGAGGCACTGCGTGACCACGCCGAGCATGAGGTTGTGGGCGATCTTCACCAGCCGCGCCACCTCGCCCTCACCGACGTAGGTCACGCCGCGGCCGAACACGTTGAGGACGGGTTCGATGGAGTCGAACACCTCGCGGGGGCCCGAGACCGCCACCGTCAGCTTGCCCGCGGCGATCACCTTGGGATTGCCACTGACCGGCGTAGCCAGGAAGTCGGAGCCGCGCGAGTTCGCGGCCTCGCGAATCAGCGCGCTGGCCTCCGCGGAAACCGTTGAGGCATCGGCGATCACACGGGGTGATGACTCACCCGTGAGCAGTCCGCCGTCACCGAGCATGACCTCCTCGAGGTCGTTGGACGAGGACACCATGGCGAACACCAGGTCGCGGTCGGCAAGGTCGACGGGACGGGTGACGACGGATGCGCCCCTGTCGGCCAGCTCCTGAGCCTTCGACGCGGTGCGGTTGTAGACGGTGACGTCGTAGCCCGCATCGAGCAGGCGGGTGACCAGTTGCGCACCCATCCGTCCTGCACCGATCCAGCCGATCTTGAGGTTCGACGCAGACATTGTGGATCCCTCTCCGTGGATGATGAATTCAGGCCGTGGGTTGCGTGGCCGGGGTCTGCTCTTCGGTCTTCTTGCCCGCGTGCACCGCACCGCCGAAGTACAGGTCGGCGATCTCGGGATTGTTCAGCACCGAGGACGCCGGGCCGGTGAGCAGCACACGGCCGCTCTCCATGACGATGCCGCTGCTGGCCATCCGGAGTCCGAATCGGACGTTCTGCTCGACCATCAGGACGGCCTTGCCGCTGCCCCGCATGATCGCCACGGCCTCGTCGATCACGGTGAGCGACTTGGGATCCAGGCCCAGTGAAGGTTCGTCGAGCAGGACGAGCTTGGGGTCGAGCATCAACGAGCGGGCGAACTCGACCATGCGGCGCTGGCCACCGGACAGGTTCCCGCACCGGATGCCCGTCTTGTCGGCCACCAGCGGGAACATGCTGAGTATCTCGTCGTACCGGCTGCGAACGAGTGCCCGCTGCTTGCGAATGACATACGCGCCCATGAGGATGTTCTCCCGCACGGTGAGGGTGGAGAACAATCCGTTGCTCTGCGGCACCTGGGTGACACCACGCCCCAGCACCTCGTCGGGCGCCAGTCCGGTGATGTCCTCACCGTCGAGCGTGATGCGCCCGGCACTGGGTTTCAGCAGACCGCTGACCGCCCGGAGCACCGTCGACTTGCCTGCGCCGTTGGGTCCGACGATGCAGCCGAGCTCGCCAGCGGCGACCTCGAGGTCTACACCCTGCAGTACGTTGCCGCCGCCGTAGCCGGCGACCACTCCTTCGAGCCGGATCATGCTGGATTCCTCTCCACCACTGGAACGTTCGCCAAACCGGTCTTCGTCGTGGCCTTCGAGGGCGCTTCGAGCAGGTAGTCGTCGCCCAGGTAGGCGTCGAGGACCAACGGATCCTTCTGAATCTGTTGGGGCGTGCCCTCGGAGATGACCGCGCCGCGCGCCAGCACCCTGATGGGATCGCACAGCCCCACCACGAACGGCATGTTGTGCTCGACGAGCAGGAACGTCGTTCCCTGGGCGTTGAGCGAGCGGATCAGGTCGCCCATCCGCTCGATGAGCGTCGGGTTGATCCCGCCCGCGGGCTCGTCGAGCAGGATCAGCTTGGGGTCGAGCATCAGAACCTGGGCGAGTTCGACGAGTTTCTGCTGGCCGTAGGACAGTGCCCCTGCACGGGCGTCGCGGTAGGCGGCCATCCCGACGAACTCCAGCAGTTCCTCGGCACGCGCGGCCTCGGAGCCGCTGACGGCGCCGAGCCCCAGTTGACGGACCTTGAAGTCGCGCAACGGGGCCACGACGTTCTCGAGAACGGTCATCTCCTTGAACAGCCGAGTGATCTGGAACGTGCGACCAATCCCCCGATGTGCCCGCGACCACGGTGAGAGCTTCTGCACCTCATCGCCGTTCATCAGGATCTTGCCCTCGTCGGGAGTCATCGTGCCCGAGATCAGGTTGAAGACCGTGGTCTTGCCCGAACCGTTGGGCCCGATGAGTGCGGTGATGGAACCCTCGGGGACGGTGAAGCTGCAGTCGTTGACCGCGTGGTTGCCGCCGAAGCTCTTGTGCAGCCCGCGCACCTCCAGCAGCGTGCGTCCCGTCGGCTCGGGCGCGTGCACCTCGACCTCGGCGATCGGACGGTCGAGCGGGTTGAGCCTGGCTCCCGAAAGTCCCACGGTGCCCTTGGTTCTCGCCCTCTCCAACAGACCGGAGATGGTGGGCAGGATGCCCTTGGGCAGCAGGATCACCAGCAGCACCAGCAGCCCGCCGAAGATCACCAGCCGGGCGTTGCCGCCGCCGAAGGCGTCGTTGGCGAGGTTGTTGACGGGCTGGATGATGAAGGCGCCGAGCACCGGGCCGAACAGCGTGCCGCGGCCGCCGAGGATCACCGAGAGGACGATGAGTGCGCTGGTGATGATGGAGAACATCCCGATCGGATCGACGAACGACAGGTAGTAGCCGTAGGCCGAGCCGGCCATGCCGACGAACAGCGCGCTCGCGCCGAAGGCGAGCAGTTTGTAGACCGGGGCGTTGACGCCGATGGTGCCCGCCTTGCCTTCGTCCTCCCGGATCGCGATCAGGCCCATGCCGAACTTGGTGCGACGAATCCACCACGTCATCAACAGCGAAAGCCCCAGCAGCACAACCAGAACCAGGTGGAAGGGCCAGTTGCCCCAAGCCTCCGGCCAGTCGGGCAGCGGCAGGGTGAGACCCGAGGTGCCGTTGGTCACCGATACCCACTCGATGGCGACGAACTGCACGAGGAACAGGAACGCGACGGTGATGATGACGAACGCCGGACCGCGCGACCGGTAGGTGACCAGGCCCAACAGCATGGCGATCACCGCACCGACGACACCTGCCACGGGCACCCACAGCAGCGGTGGGACGTCGGGCATCCGGTTGGCGAGGATCGCTCCGACGTAGGCGCCGATGCCGATGAACGCACCCTGGCTCAGCGACAGATATCCGGTGAAGCCCGTGATGACGTTCAGTCCGCTGGCGCCGATGGCGAGCACCAGCGCCAGGATCACGGTGTTTTGCGCGGAGATGCTGGGCGACAACGGGAACAGCACGATCACGACCGCAGCGACGCCGACGATGACTCGGGTGGCCAGCCTCTCCAGTCGCGGGTCCAGCAGCCGAGCAAGCGGGGACCTGGTCGTTGACGGGGTTTCGGTCGAGGCACTCATGCGACGGCGTCCTCTCTGAGTCGAGTGCCGAGAATCCCTTGGGGGCGGGTGATCAGCACGACGATGATGACGAGGAAGGGAACGGCGACGGGCCATGCCGCACCCAGGTAGGTGGTCGCTGCCATTTCACCGACCCCGATGACCAGTGCACCGAGGATCGCGCCCGGCAGGCTGCCGAGACCGCCGAGCACCACGATGGCCAAAAGCCTTGCGATCCACTGGTAGTGGGTGCCCGGCAGGAACGGGTAGATCGTGGACAGCATCGCCCCACCCGCGCCCAGGGTGGCCACGCCGATGGCGAAGGTCAGCGCCGCGACCGTGGCGACATTGACCCCCACCAGCAGCGCGCCGTTCTCGTTGGCCGACGCGGCCCGGACGGCGCGGCCCGCCCAGGTGCGGTTGAGGATGAGGTAGAGCCCCCCGATGACGACCACCGCGATGAGGGCGGCGATCAGCATCGCCAGCGGGACGTAGAACGGTCCGAGCTGGATGGAGGCCTCCGTGTAGGACACCCGGACCGCGGTGGAGGTGTTACCCCAGACGAAGCCCATGACCCCTTCGAGGAGCAGTGCGATCCCGAACGTCGCGAGCACGGTCATGCTGACGTGGGCGCCGCGGACGTGACGGATGACGGTGACATAGACCAGCCAACCCAGGCCGAACATCACCACCATCACGATCGGGATCGACAGGAGCGGGTCCAGGCCCAGGTGCTGCCACAGGGTGTAGGTCAGGAACGCCGCCAGGATCGCGAACGCGCCGTGGGCCAGGTTGATCACCCTCATGACCCCGAAGATCAGGGTCAGGCCCGACGCCATCAGCGCGTACAGCGCACCGACGAGCAGTCCCAGAATCACGGTCTGTAGGAGGGAAGTCACGATTGAGGCCCCTTTCCGACTGCAGGGACGGGTTAGATGGCCCCGCCCTGCCAGCGCAGGATCGTCTTGGTGGTGGCAACGTCCTCCGGCAGGACGACCTCAGACTCGCCGCCCTGCCACTGGCCCACCAGGAAGTCGCCCTTGGGGCTGCCGTCGGCGTTCCAACTCAGCTCCCCGAGCAGCGTCTCGACCTTGTTGGCGTGCAGCCAGTCGGCCAGCTTGGCCTGGTCATCGTAGGATCCGACTGCGCTGACCGCGGTGGCCAGGACCTCGGCGGCGGCGAACCCGTCGGCCGCGTCCTCCGGCGGAAGCTGTTGGTACTTCTCCTGGTAACGCTTGACGAACTCGGCGTTCTTGGGAGTGTCGGCCACCGAGCTGTAGCTTGCCGAGAAGAACACGCCTTCGGCGTTCTCGGGACCAATCGCGTCGAGGTACTGCTTCCCGTAGGTGGGCGAGCTGCTCTGATAGAGCATCGCCGGCCGGTAGCCCGCCCGGTTCATCGATCGGATCATGTTGACGCCGTCCTCGAATTGCGCGCCCTGGACCACGATTTCAGCGCCTGCGTCCCTCATGGAGTTCACCACGGAGTCGAAGTTCTTGGTCGTCGCCGGGTACTGGTCCTTGTAGACCGTCCTGACCCCGGCGGCGCTGAGGATCTTCTCGGCACCCTCGACCACCGGGCCGGCGAACGGGTCGTCCAGCGAGGGGTATGCCGCGGTCTTGGGTCGCTGCTCGGGCGGGAGCGCCGCGACCCAGTCGGCGAACACCTTCGCCTGATCGGTGGCGACGGCCTGTTGGGCGAAGAAGATGTAGGAGAACCCGCGGCTGAACATGTCGGGCGACCCGCACGACGGGCAGACGAACAGCTTCTTGTTCTTCTCGGCGATGGCCGAGGCCGGGATGTTCAGCAGCGAGGACTGGCTGCCCAGCAGCAGGTCGACCTTGTCCTGGGAGATCAGGTTGTTGTAGTTGCTCACCGCGGTTTCCTGCTGGGTGGCGTCGTCCTTCACGACGATCTTCACCGGCTTGCCGAGCAGACCGCCCGCTTCGTTGGTCATCTCGACCCACGTCTCGTAGCCGCGTTGGGTGTCCAGCCCGCCCTGACTGAATTCGCCGGTCAGCGGCAGGGAAGCGCCGATGGTGATGTCACCGCTCTGGCTGGGTTCGTCGGCAGAACAGCCCGTGGCGGCCAACGCGATGGCGGCGACAGCCGCCACCGCGCGAAAGGCATTGGTAATTCGCATGTCCAACCTCTCTGTCAGACCGATTGCGCCATCGGGACCCATCTGATGTCGTGTGAGTCACCTGCAATCGATTGCAGTGAAGCCTGACACATTTTTCGGCGCAAAGTCAACAGTCTCGGATCGACTGCTTCGCGAGCTAATTCCACGTCCACCGGAGATTCATACGACTTAGGCCACCGAGAGGCTGTGGGGCGACGCTCAGGGCCGCTTACTACCGTTTCGCAACCGATTGCAGTCTCGGGCGGACTGGCCGATCGAGGTCCTAACCCGCCCACCGACGGTGCCAGATAGCGTGAAGAGAACGGGCTTGTTCACGGTGCGGCCAATGCTGGACCGATAAGCCATCCTGGCGACGCGTGATCCGGAGTCGGCAAGACCGCCGTGCGATGGCCACGGATCGCCTGGTACCTCGAAAGCGTGATCGCCAACAGGGCACGGTCCTAATGGGTCGAGCACCGCGAGATCCTCGCGGCACTGGAGGAGGACCGTCGGGAAGAAACCCGAGCCCGGTACGTCGTGCTCGCCGAACTCGTCGCATCTTTGACCCCAAACCCGTATGCAGTCTTTTGATCAGACATCGTTTCTGTGACACGGAAACTATGTGGTCTACGTGATGCGCAGAGAGCCTGCGCGTTAAGGACATTCATAAGTGATCACTCTGCAATCGAGGGGTGCCCGCTTTTCGAACCACATGCTCGCTTTTCGGCCAATACCGACACCGGGCTCATGACCGCACGTTGCCCACCAGCCAACGGCCAACGAAGTTGAAGGTTTCGCCGACGGTGTCACCGAACATGCCGGGTGTAGTTGCGCAGGCGTCGCAGGGTGCGAAGCCGTGGGTGGCGCCCTCGACAAACGCGAGTGTTCGGCTCTGGGCCTGGATGGCGTTCTGGTAGTACATTTCGGATGCCACCGGCCAGTAGTGACCGGTCATCGACATAATGAGCAGCGGTGACTTGATGCCACGCACGTTGCTCACGGTGGCTGTGTTGGTTGATTCCCAGTCGAAGCCGGTGATGGAGTCTTCGGTGATCCGCGGATGGTTGGTTCGCATTGCTCCGATGGACATGAACGTGTTCGCGGTGAACGCTCCCTTTTCGCGGTCCCAGTCGGAGTTGTCCTCTGGGTCCGCGGAGGGCACCCGCACGGATTGAATGACCTCTGGATCGCCCCCGTCGGGATGCTCCGGGGTGATGAGCGGATACCTTCCTTGCGTGTGCGCAAGAAGGTGGGTGTCGGCTTCCCAGATTCGTGCTGCGTCGCGTCCGACGTACATGGGCGGGTTCGCGGTGAATTGTCCTGTCCCGTCGGCTGTCTGGTGTAGGAGCCCGCCGGCCTGTTCGATCAAGCGGTTCTCCCGCGCCGCCTGGCCGTCGAGGTAGCGGTTGACAAACGCGCTGTCGTAGTGCGAGGTGCCGTCAGGCACATACCCGTTGGTCGGCGAGTACATATCTAGCGCGGTATCGCGCGCCCGCAGGTCGGTTTCGTCGGTGACGGATGCATCGAGTGCTGTCAGGTCGGAGAACGCGATTCCGGGAATGCTGTCCAAGAGCACCACGCCGTCCGCGGCCGGAAGGTGAGCGAGGTCATCCCCGCACGGATCTAACCGGGCTTCGGCGCGACAAGCGGCAATGCCATTCTGGGCAACGTTTTGGTAGTACGACATGATTGGGCCGCCGCCGCTGTAGCCCACTAATCCGACTTTGTGAATGCTTGGCAGGCTCCGCAGGTAATCGACACCAGCACCCACATCGAGTGCGAGCTTGTCCCATTGCGCGGCGGCTTGATCGCTGTATTGCGACTTCACGCACAACACCGTGAAGCCCCGCTTGACAAGCTGTATGCAAGGGACGTTCCCGACAAAGTTTGAATTCTCGTGAGTCAACACCAACCCAGTGGAGCGGTTCTCGTTGTTCACCACGGGTTCATACAGCCCACCGATAACCTTGTCCTCGCCGAGTAACACAACCGAAGTGCGATACGTGGACGTGCCGTCGCTCTTGCCGCCGGCCGTGCGGTCGCTCACGTTCCGCAGAACGACAAATGCCGCTGCGACCACCGCGCAGACGGCGATCACTGCCAGCGACAGCGCCAATCTCCTCTGACGGCTGAGCTTAAGGCCCCGTAGTGCCACGATTCCCTCCAATGGGTTCGCACGTCGTCGTCGCGTCGACGACCTCTTCGAAATGCGCAGCGGCAGTACGCACTAGAGGCCGTACCGACGGCGTAGGAGCCTCGCGCCCACACGCAAATTCATAATATGGTCAGTCAGTAAGGCCGATGGCCAAAACGATCGAAAATGTTTTCCTGGCCGCGGAAACTATCGTTGGCGCCAATCCGCCGGCAGCGATGATCGGGCCATCCCGGTACCGTGCAACGGCGTCAGTCCCCGGCGAGGGGTGCTTCGCTACAGGTGCGAGCAGCAGCCGGAGTGCTATTCGGATCCCGAGATAGATTTCTCTACAACAACCGTCTGAGGGGCGAGGGTTCCGCAGAGGGCAGGTGCGGAGGGCCCGAGCGATGCTGGTGGCGCGACTAGAGCAGCAGCGTCAGCGTCGCGGTGCGGCGACGAGCCCAACTTGTCCGTATGTCGTTCATTCGCGTCACGTCTCGGGGGCCGCAACCTGGTTCACTGCCAGCGCTGGCATCAATTTCGCCACGATCCACTCAGTGGTGTCGGAGGCACCTGGGCCGGGTTGCGGCGTTGTGCTGGGGCGGCTACGCGATCCTTACGATGCGATCGGCGTAACCGCCGCTCACTGGCTGGTGACGGTTGAGCACTTCCGGATCGTGCCCGGGCACGATCAGCGTCGGCCCATCGGCGAGTGCCTTGACCCGATCGAAGGCGGCATAGACGCCGGTCATCGAGTGCAGGAGTGGTGCGGGATGGTCGGCTTCGATGTTCTCGTAGAGATGGCTGGCGTCCGAGCCTAGGACGACCGCTCCGGCCGCGGTGTGGACGCGGACCACCTGCATGCCGGCGGTGTGGTCGCCGACCAGGTGAACACTGACGCCAGGCAGTACCTCGGCGTCACCGATGACGAGGCTGACTCGCCCCACTTCGGTTGCTACGCAGAGGCGATCGAGTTCTACCGGGTCGAACAGCCACTGCTCGCGCTCGATGCGCTTTGCCCATGGGCTGGTCCAGTAATCCAGTTCGGACTGCTGACCACGACCCGCGCCGTGGTGAACTCGCTGGCGGTGCCACTGTGGTCATAGTGCAGATGGGTGAGCACGAGGTGGTCGACGGCCTCCTGGTCGACTCGAAGTTCGGCGAGCAGCACCGCAGGGTCTAGGTAGTCCAGGCCGGGCATTTCCCGGTGCCCGCGTGGCCCGCATGCCTGCATCGATGACGACCGTATGTTCGGGTGATACGGCGAGCCAGATGTAGTACGCCGTGGGATGCGGCTCAGCGGAGTCTTTGCGATAGCCGAGAAAGTGGTCACCGCGGAATCCGGACCTTCGCCCGTAGCACAGCGCGTATACCGCGAACTCGCTCACGGTGAAAGGGGAAGGGGTCGGGTGCAATTCGCCGATGCCGACGCCCTGACCGAGATGTTGGTCAATCCGTTGGTCGCCGATCTGGAGCTCGCGCGCGGGCACTCGGTCATCGCCATCGTCAATGGACTGGGCAGCACCTATCCGCTGGAGTTGTCGATCGCTGCCCGCGCCGTACATCGCCAACTGGCTGCCAGAGGCATCGGCATTGTCCGGATGCTCGCTGGTTCCTACGTCAATCCTTTGACATGCATGGCTTTTCGGTCACACCGACGCTCGCTGACGACGAACTCATCACGCTGTGGGACGCACCGGTGCGTACTCCGGCTCTGAGCTGGTAAAGGAAATTTCGATGAACGACGCCACGACAACGACGACACGGCCGGCCGACTTCGCGTCCCGCTGGGTCACCGCATTGCTGACCACCGTGGTGGGATCGACCGCGGAGAGCAACGACGGCGCGGCCGAATCCCTCGGCGATCTCGTCGCCGGTCCGGGGCGGTGATTTCGGCACCAATCTCACCTCAGCCTTCGCCCGGGTGCGCGCCGAGCTCGAGTCGATCTCGCCGTCCACTTACACCGAATGGCTCACCGTGGTGTCCCGCGGATTCCTCGGCACGGGTGGCACCAGCGGCCCGCTGTTCGGAAGGTTCTTTCCGCGACCTGGCCCGCTGCAGCACCGCCTCGACGCCGACGCTGACCGAGCTAGCGAAGGGCCTGCAGAACGGCTTGGCGACCGTGCAGCGCAGCGATGACGCCGTGGACGTGTCTTGGATCGGAAGCTGAAATCAAGGCCCCAGAAGCCGAAGGCACGGCTTCCCGGTGCCGACGGCACCCTGTGCATACCATCAGGGTTGTGCTGCACAGAAGGGTGCTACCCAGTGACCATCACCGACGATTCCATCGACCGGCGGTCCGCGGAACCCTACTACCAACAGTCGGCCCAGGTCCTCGAGAGCAGCACCGCCTTTGGGACCATCGAACGCGGGGCGCGACTGCCCAGCGGATTGGGAAGGTGGCTGCCATGCCTGCGCTATGGCAGACCCTAGAAACATCCGTGCCAGTAAGTCACCTCTGGTCGGCGTCCCATCGTCCGGGGCGTTCGCGAGGATGACGACTGGGCGGGTGGGCCGACTTGGACTCGGTCTTGCAGCGTTGGGGCGTCCGGCCTATCTGACGGGCGGCCGAGACCACGACGTCGGCTCCGACCGATCGGTCGCCGAAATGCGCGGCCGTACCAACGATGTCCTTGATGCGGCGTACGCCGGCGGCATTCGTTACGTCGATACCGCACGGTCCTACGGCCGGGCCGAGGAGTTCCTCGCCGAGTGGTTTGCCTCGAGGCCGGATGTCGACGACGTGGAGGTGGCGTCCAAATGGGGCTACCGCTACGTCGGAGACTGGCGGATGGACGCCGAGGTGCACGAAGTCAAAGACCACAGTCTGGACGCGTTCCGCACCCAATTACGGCAAAGCCGTGCACTTCTCGGCGATCGTCTTGGCCTCTATCAGGTCCACTCGGTCACCGGGGAAAGCCCGGTCCTCAGCGACCCCGCACTCCAACACGCCCTCGCCGACCTCCGAGACGGAGGAGTCCGCGTCGGACTCTCGACTTCTGGGCCCCGGCAAGCGGTGGTCATACGCGCGGCACTGGAATTGGAGGTCAACGGCGCACTGCTGTTCAGTTCGGTCCAATCGACCTGGAATCTGCTCGAAACCTCTGCCGGAACATCGCTTTCCGAAGCGCACGACGCCGGCCTCGCCGTCGTCGTCAAGGAAGTCTTCGCCAACGGCCGACTCGCACCCGGCAGCAGCGACGAGGCACCAAGTGTGGCGACGGTGTCACATCTCGCCGGTGAGGTAGGGGTCGGCGTCGATCAGCTTGCGATCGCCTCTGCGCTGCAACAGCCCTGGATGCCCCGCGTGCTGTCGGGCGCAGTCACCGTCTCGCAGGTCGAGTCCCACCTCGCCGGCGCCGAAATACACCTGTCACCACAGCTATTGGATGAGGTGGCGAACGTCGCTGAAGACCCCGATCAATACTGGACGGCGCGCTCCCGGCGAACCTGGGGCTAGTTGACGTCCTGGGCTCGTTTCGCGAATGAACTGTCGGCCGAATTCGCCGGAGGCATCGACGGCGCCCAGACTCCATCTGCGTGACCTGATCCCTGCGGTCGGGCGGTGCATCGCATGACGGTGCTCCTATTCCTGTGAATTGGCCTCGTAGCGACTGTGTGTCGCGATACCGATCGCGTTGTGTGTCCCGCCGGCTGCAGTACGATTCGTGACTCGGTGGGACGGAGTGGGCTGCGGGCGCTCGAAGATGGCTCGGCGGCACGGTAGCACGTACCGTGCGGGATTCGACGCGATCGCCGGGTCATCGCCATCACCACAACCGGGATGTCGAGCACGGCATGTTGAAGTACGCCCAGCCAGAACAGCTGGGGGTTGGCCGGTTCGCCAAGGTGGGCATCCCTGCGGCGGCTTCGCTGGCAAATCACGACGGCGCGTTTCAAATCGGCTGCGGTCTGCTGACGTGCTCGGTCTGGTCACGCGGCTGGCGGTGATGCCGATGATCGTCGACATGCTCGGTGCGTTGGCAACCACGAAGTGTCCGCTCCTGTGGGGGGTTCGGCCGCGCTGTGTCCGGGTGAGCATGGTTTCTGGGACTTCGTTCACGAGTCCCGAGTCGAGTGCGCCATGTTGTGCGACAGCCTCTTCCTGCTTGCCGTGGGGTCGGGGCGCAGGTCCTTGGATGCCAGGCGTCTGGCAGGGCGTCCAGGAAGGACGCTGCCCTCCTCTGACCCGGCGTCATTCAAGGCACTTCGAAGTCTTCATGCGTGGATCCGACGGTTACGGGTCCTTGGGGGAATAAGGCGGAGGGGAGCGACGTCGAGGATGAGGTGACTACTCCAACGCTCGGGCGTCATGGCGCCTATCTGCTCGTCCAGGACTACGAGAAGCGGTCGCTGGCCTCCCGCGTCAAGAGTCTTGAAGATCTCGGGTACGGCACGATCTGGATCGCGGGCAATGCGCCTGGCGACTTGGCCATCCCCGAAGCGTTCCTCGCAGAGACGACGTCGGTGGCGGTCGGCACGGCGATCGTGAACGTTTGGGCGGAAGCCGCCGATCAGGTGGCGGAGTCGTTTCACCGCGTGGAGGAGCACCATCCCGGCCGGTTCGTCCTCGGCGTCGGTATCGGGCATCGTGAGATGACTGGCGACGCCTATCAGAAGCCGTTCCCGACGCTGGTCAAGTACGTCGACCGGTTGCTCGAACTCGGTGTACCCGGTGACCGGATCATCTTGGCGGCGCTGCGATCCAAGGCGCTTCAGCTCGCGAAGGAAAAGACTGCCGGAGCGCTTCCGTACTTCACGACCGTCGAGCACACGAAGAAGGCGCGTTCAGCGCTTGGCCCCGACCGCACGCTGTCGGTCGTGCAGATCGTCGCCCGTGACGATGATCGGGCCGCGAACCGGTCCGTCGCACGCGAGCACTCCAGGCTCTATCTCGGACTGCAGAACTACGTGAACAACTTGAAGGAGACGGGCTTCCCGGATTTGCGGGTAGGTGACGACCCTGGCGACGAACTCTTGGAAGCGCTCGTCCCTCTCGATGGCGTCGACGCGAGCCTCCGACGGATCGGCGAACACTTCTCAGCCGGCGCCGATCACGTGGCGATCATGCCGCTGCCCACTGCACACGACCCGTTCCCGGTACTCGAGGAATTCGCCACGAAACTGCAGCCCTAGCACCTGCGTGTCTGTTGGCGGAGCTACCCGGTCTAGCCGCAGACACAAGCAGTTCTCGCCAACGACCGGCGATGGGCGGACGCGGAGACACGATTCGTCCTCCATGAACCTCGTTGTCGAGAACGACGAAGCCTTGGCGAAAGCTCATGAGCAATTGGAAAGGCCTGCTCGTCTCGAAGTGCTGCAGGCCGATATGGTTGGCCGCCGCCTGCCTGCCGTCTACGTGGCAGGTGCTATTTCGCCGCCGGAGCCCTTGACCGAAGCCTTGGCGCGCTTCTCGGCCCGTACAGCCCTCTTGCCCCGCACGAACCCGGTCGCCGAGACCGCCGCCGACAGCAGAGCAACCTCACCGCTGACCAAGGGATGGAAGCCGACGCCGGTGCCACCGCGGCCCTTCACTGGGATGTCGGCGACCTCGGTGACCTTCCAGCCCTTCTCGGATATCGACAATATGGCTTCGCCGTTCTCACACGTGAGCGGCAAGGCGGCGATGACCTCGTCGCCATCGGCGGCCAGCTTCACCCCGGCGACACCGTTGCCTGCCGCGCCCTGCGGATTCACGGCGGCGGGATCGATTCGCAGCACCCTCCCGTGTCGCGTCACCAATGCCAGATGCGATCCGGGTGCGAGCACCCCAGAGCGCAGCAGCCCGGTGATGTCCGGCGCTACCGGGATGTCGCGGATCTTGTAGGGCAGACCGTTGCCGGTGGTGAACTTGATTCGCCCGTCGGTCCACACCGCCCAGCCCAGTCCCGATGCCAGCAGATCGCCGTGGCTGTCGGAGAACACGCCACGATCATCAAGTCGCCACGCGGCGTTGGACTTACGCTCACGAGGGCCATCCTCGTCGGCACTCGATGCGATGGGTGTGGCCTCGAAGTCCAGCACGGTGCGACGGTCGAATTCGGCGCCCTTGAACAGTTTCGCGGTCTCGACGAGCTCGTTGTCGATCACCACTCGACGCGCATCGGGATTCGACACCAATTCGGTCAGCTCGAGGAACTCGGCGTCCAGTCTCTCCGCTTCGGCCTGCAGCTCGATGACGTCGAGCTTGGTCAACCGCCTCAGCTGCAGCGCCAGAACGTAATCAGCTTGTCCGAGGTCGATCGCGAACCGATCCTGCAGCCCCTGGCGGGCCTCGTCGACGGTGTCGGATCCACGAATCACCGCCACCGCGGCGTCGATGTCCAGGTGGATGGTCATCAGGCCCGACACCAGATGGCGCCGCGCGGTGACCTTCTCCAGTCGATACTCGCTGCGGCGCAGCACCACCGAATCGCGCAGGTGCAGGAACGCTGAGATCAGTTCCCGCACCGACCACCAGCGAGGCACTCGATCCTCATCGAGCGCGACCAAACTGGCGGCGAACGTCGACTCCAGCGGCGTCAGGGCGAGTAGCTGCTCGCGGATCTGCTCTGCACTGTGGCCGCGTTTGGCGGTGACCACGATCCGTAGCCCGTTGCGACGGTCGGTCAAATCCGACATGTCGGCCACACCGGGCAGCTCGCCCGACTCGACCAACGCTCGGATCCTCTCTTGCACGGTGTTACTCGCGACACCGGGCGGCAGCTCGGTGACGACGACGTTCCTCCCGTCCACGGATACCGTGCCACGCACGATGAACGCACCGCGGCCGGTGGTCATGTACTCCCGCAGCCCAGCCGTGCCGACCACGGTGGCGCCGCAGCCCCAGTCGGGCCCAGGAATGAGTTTCACCAACCTGTCGTCGGTCATGTTCGGGGTCTTCAGCAGTGCCCGGCAGGCAGCCATGACCTCGCGCGGATTGTGTGCCGGTACCTTTGTGGCCCACCCTTCGGCGATGCCGACCGCGCCGTTGCAGAGCAGAACCGGCCACCGCGCCGGCAGCACCGTGGGTTCGGTCCATTCACCGTCGAAGGTCTGCACCATCGGCACTGCGTGATCGTCGAGTTCGGCGGTCAACGCCGCACCGGGTGCCGACAGCCGCATCTCGGTGTAGCGGTCAGCGGCGGGAATGTCGCCTTGGATGCGGGGGAAAGCGCCTTGCCCGTCGATGACTTTCACGCGCTGGAACTCGGCGGCCATCAGGGCCGCTGCTCCGTACATCGACGCGCCGCCGTGTGGATGCAGGTTGCCGGTGACGGCGGAGCAGACCTTGGAGGACTTCTGCGGCTTGTTTCCGGGCAGCAGTCTGGACTCGTGCATCTGGTACAGCAGGCGCCGCTGGCCCGGCTTGAGCCCGTCGAAGGCCGACGGGATGGCACGGTCGCTGACGCTGTACAACGCGAAGGTCAGCTGGTAGTGGTTCCAGTAGTCATCGGCACTCTGATCGAGCACCAGATCCGGATTCTGCTCGATGATGGTGGTCACGTCGTACTCCTAGTCGAGGTCGAGAGCAGAGGTGTCGACGCGGGAGGCGATGTCGGCCATCCACGTCCGCCGGCCCTCCGGCGGCCCACCGAACAGAGTGTGGTGCAGCTTCGCTTCACCGTCGTCTAGGTGCACTCGAATGACGGTGCGGCGCTGCGGGTCCAACACGGTGTTCCAGAAGTCGTCGGCGTCCATTTCGCCGAGGCCCTTGTTCCGCTGGACCTCGACCTTGCGTTTTGAGGTGGCACGCAGCCGGGCCACGGCGGCATCGCGCTCGGACTCGTCTTGGCAGTAGATCCGCTGCTGGCCGTCCTTGACCACGAAGAGCGGTGGCAGCGTCACGTAGACCATCCCGGCCTTGACGAGTGGCCGGTAGAAGTCCAGGAACATCGAGATGAGGCTCGAGTTGATGTTGCCGCCGTCTGGGTCGGCGTCGGAGGCGAACAAGATCCGGTCGTACCGGCACGACTCCGGGTCGCAGTTGTCGCGGACCCCACAGCCCAGTATGCGTTCGATCGAGTCGAATTCGTCCTTGACCCGCGCCTTGCTCAGGGTGAATCCATAGACGTTGGGTGGCTTGCCCTTCAGCGGGAAGGCCGCTTGGAAGGTGGCGTCGCGTGCGGCTTTGATCGTGCCCAGCGCCGAGTCACCCTCGCACAGGAACAATTCGGCGCCCGAGCCGCGGCCGGTCTCCCGGCTGGGCAGCAGCTTCGGCGGCAAGGACAGGTTCGTCCCCAGGCCCTTGGCCTTCGACGCCGCCCGGGACCGGGCCTTGGCGCCCTCGGCGCTGCGTCGCGCCCTGGCGGCCTCCAGCGCCAGCTTGGTCCATAGCGACACCGTGTCGCCGTTGCCGGGGTTGGCGGCCCAGATGGTGACGCTGCGCGCCACATCGGGGGCCATCGCCACGTTCAGTGACCGCGAGGACACCGCGGTCTTGGCCTGCGAGTCCCATGCCGCATCCGGTGCCCGAGTGTCCACTGCGAGCGCGGTCACTGCGGCGAAATCTTGTGCCTCCGGGCCGTCTTCGCCTTTGGCCAGGCCCAGGTCGCGGATGCGGGATGCGCGATCGGCCAGTGCTTCGGACAATCCCTTCACCGCAGCGGTCAGATGAGATCCGCCGCCCGGGGTGCGCACGGTATTGCAGAACGCTGCGACGGTGGCCGGTTCGGCGGGGCCGGCCGTCAAGGACCAGCGGAACGGGGTAGGGCCGCGGCCGGTGGTGTACTCGCCGCGGCCCTCCACCACCGCGCGCACTCCTGGCACGGGAGTGCCGGCGGCGGCGCACATGAGGTCCAGGAGGGTATCGGTGCCCCACGGGCCGCTGAACGGTTCGAGCAATTCGGGCCGGACGACGTCGCCGGGCCAGCCTTCGTCGACGACGATCAGGTGCACGCCTGGGGACATCCGTGCAGCGGCGTGCGCCCGCAGCAGTACCTCGTTGATGTCCAAGCTGGCATCCGGCACCACGGCCTTGTCGAACAGGATGCGCACCGTGGTGCCGTGTGCATCCGGTTGGCGATTGCCAGAGCCTCGCAGCTTCTGTGTGTCGGCGCGGGTGAACGGGGCGCCCGGGTCGAAGTCCTTCCCGTCGAACACCCCCGGGTACCCGCCACCGAAACTCTGCAGGTAGGTCTTCCCAGCTCGGCGCACCGTCACGTCGGTTCGGGCGGAGATGAAGACCGCTGCGGCGGCTCCGATCCCGTTCAGGCCGGCACCCGTGCTGGCAGCGTCGGCATGTGCGGAGAACTTGCCGCCCGCCCGTGCGGTACCCAGCGTCTTGACGATGCCGTTCTTCCCGTTCACCGGATCAGAGTCGACGGGCAGGCCACGGCCGTCGTCGGCCACGCTGACCGAGCCGGCGGCGTGCAGGGTGATGGTGACGGTGGAGCCGCCGTGGTGGGGATCGGCGACCTCTTCGATCGCGTTGTCCACCAGCTCGCGCAGTGCGGTATTGAGCACGTCCAAACCGAGGTTCACCGCCGGCCGCAGGCGTGTGTGCTGGACATCGTCGAGCTCGGTGATGTCGGCGGCGGTGTAGCTCACTGCTCGTCCCTTCCATCCAGGCCGAGTAGGGGAGGACCGAAACTCACGGGCTCCCGCCGGCGATCCACTCGGCAAGCACTGGGGTGCCGCAGGAATGGTAGACGGCCGGGCAGACATCTCTGCGTAGCCGCGGCGGTGGATGAGCAGACTCTCTTGCGCGGCGGCTGTGTCGGCGAGGCTGAGGCGACGGCTTGACCTGGACTGGTCGGCTGGTGTCGGCGCACAGGTGACGGGCTGTCGGGGGCGGCGTTGCTACTGTCGATCGTGACGTCGGCAAAGCGCAGCAGAGTCACTACGTCCCCATCATGTTTTCAAGCGACAAATAGACATACCGAAAACGTGATGAAAACATCGTCGGCGCACCGGTCACATGCATACCTGATGTGATCACGACATCGGTGCAATAGCTGGCACATGTTCTTTCGAGGTGCGGACTACATTGCCCGCACCTCGCATCAACAGCAACAGTCGATTGCAGCTGTGGCTTCTCAACGTTGATGTCCTTTTCTCATTCCAAATGTCCACTCGATGTCCATTTGGACAGGAAGTGAGATTTCGACAGCGTCATCGGGCATATCTACGCCGGTCGGAAGGTCGGCACCTGCTTGCCAGCGCCGTCAGCTGAGTGGGCGAGCGTATCCATGGCATTGTGTCTAAGCATTGCGTTTAGTGCATAGTGCATGTTCTTGCTGGAGATGTTGTACAGGCCTTTATATGGGTTGACGATATCGATGATGGCAAAAATCATGCTGCTCAAAGTGGTCGCACACAACGTGATTGCGATTATCGCCAAGGGATTGGCTGGCGCGCGAACGCCGAGACATACGAAAATGATCATGATCCAGCCGACCAGCATTCTCAGAAAGGGTGCCGGCGGCGTGTTCTGAGGGGCCAGGAGGAGCGACCATCGGGCTCTGGCGAACTCTTTGAATTGGTCGAAGCAGTCCACCGCTAATCGTTCGTGCAATGGATCGGGCGATTTCAAGCCGATGATCCCCAGTTCGATGCGGTTCACGAGATCACTCAGCACCTGCGTTGCTTCATCCCTCGACAATCTGCGCACATCTGAGTAGTTCACCTCGGTTGGGATGTCGTCCGCCCGCCAAAAATTGACAATTGCGGCGGCGGTAAAACTGTGGAGTTGTGTACGCATGGGTTCAGTTTCTGAGCCGTAATTGCGCATTGATTGGTCGAGTCGAATCAGCTGTCCGGCGAATATCGACCAATGCTCCTGGGTGGCGTCGATAAAGCTCTTCGTCGCGTTGATGAGCAAACCGACCACGATGGCCGCTATCGTAATGAGGAAAGAAATGATCAAACTCATGGACTCAAGCGCGGCCGTCTGCGCATAACGCTCGAGCAACTGAGACTTCAACAAGTAGCCGACCACCGTGCTACCGCAAAGGAGACCGAACACGATCAGCGCCCTCAGGAAACTAGGCATCGTCGCTATACCAACGCATCTGGAAATTCACTCGTCTCTGCCACACAACTTGGCCTACAATTCCTACGACGTCTATCTTGTATCTTGTCTTGGCAATAATTGGCCGGCAATCTCACAGATCGCTTCGACGCTGCGACCGGCTTGCATGACCGCGCGGTCCGGCCGCACGATGGCGGCGGTGGCGCGGCCCTTGTGCAACCAGCCCTCGAGCTGGCTGTCGGGGGCGGCGTACACGACGACGGCGCCGCGGCTGCGCAGCTGGTTTCGTTGCGCATCGGTCAGCGGCGAGGAGGTGATCAGCGCGAATCGGTTCCCGACGACCTCATCGAACCGGAGGCCTGCGTCGAGTACCGGGTTGGGCACAGTGTGCCGGCCAGCCCGCCGGGGGTGCGGGATTTGATCACCAGTCCCGAACTGCGCAGACCGGGTGCGACGCCATCGGCGGCACTGACCCGGGTGCCCGGCAGCCGCAGGTTTTGCATGCGCGGGAACACCGTGTGGCGGATCAGGTCACCGAAGCGGCCGCCGCCGGTCATGGCCGCTCCCACCGACACGGCCATCAAAATCATGGCGGCGGCGTGGAGCTTGCGTTCCTGCTCGTAGGTGTCGAGCACGCTCTCGGGCAGCGTTCCGTCGAGCACGCCGACCAGTTTCCAGGTCAGGTTCATCGCGTCGCGGAGCCCCGCAGCCAGACCCTGCCCGACGAAGGGCGGGGTCAGGTGAGCGGCGTCACCCAGGAGGAACACGTTGCGGTCGCGCCAGGCGCTGGCCACCTGCGCACGGAAGGTGTAGGCGGTGACCCGCACCAGCTCCAGCGCGTCAATCGGCGTCTCGCCCAGCCACGGCCTGATCAGCGGCTCGACGGCGGCCAGGCTCTGGTAGTCGGCTACCGTCTCGCCGTCGAGAAGCTGGAATTCCCAGCGGTAGCGAGTCTCTCCGATCCGCAAGGTACGCAATCGGGTACGTTTTCCCGGCTGATGGCAGCAGTTGATGACAACGTGCGCCCGAGGGATACAGCCAGCTCAACAGCAAGGTCGCGCAGCCGACAACACCCGCGAGACCCTGCCGTCCGCCGTATATCCGAAGGCGCTTGGGTATGACGACGATGTCTTAAGTCGCGACGATTTGATTACATCACTGCGGACACTCGTCGACCCTCAGCCGCAGGTCAGTCACATCGACAGAACTAGCGCACGTCGCGCCTTCTCGTCGGGCAGGATCTCTCGGAGACGCCCCCGGACGACCTGAATCAACTTCCCAAGCTGATAACGCGGCCAACCGGCCAAACGAAATATCCTGCGCAACAATGTGTTTCGTTTTTGCCATCCTCGGCTCCGCTGCTTCGTGACCGTCTGGTGACCGTGACCCGGCGAAACACCTACCGATCACCCCGGCCTCGCGGGAGCGCCCGCTGTGCCTTGCGCATCGTCGCGTGACCTCGGGCTGACGCGTGCGCCGCAACACGGCGGTTGAATGCAGCCGCGCAGGGCCGGTCGGCCCGAACGGGTTCGAATCACCGGCCAGCGGCTCCACTGGGTGCCAATCGTCGGCCTCTGGCGTCATCGGCTGGTCGTCGTGGGATTGATCCGGCCACGGTTCGCTCAGCGGCTCGGCGTCCAGGATCTCGGCGTCGACCGGCCCGTCGTCAGCAGCCACCAGGGCGGGTGGGTGCTTGGTGTCGGAATCATCGGGGATGCCTTGGGAACGTCGCCATTCGGCGCGGCTGCCGCCCTCAAGTCGTTCGAGGATGGCCTCATACGGCTTCTGAGAGACCTCGACTTCTACCGCCGTCTTCGGATTCAATCCGGCTCGGTCCGGCGCATCGCGCACTGCTTGCAATGCAACGGCGTCGGGCACGCCTTGATCAAGTGCAAACCCGAGCAACCGAGCTGTCAGCGCGTCTGCGGCCTGTTGCAATCGTCGCTATGCCGCTGCTTTTACTTGCGGCGCTGACCCGCCGTGAACTCGGCACACGTTGGCTCCGCGTGCTGCCATCGCCTTGCACGGCTCACCATTCCGCTTTCGCGCGGTGCATCGCACGGCGGGGCGCACCTTTGATAGGTCGGCTCGCTTAGAGGTCGGCATGGTCGTTTCCTTCTGTTAATGTCCGTTATCATGGCGTTGACCCCGGACGCCCAGGTGCTGACCGAGATGACCCCAATGCTGGCCGCGCTCCGGGAGATCGAGCCCCCGCGTGTCGGCGATGTCGAGGCTCGACGGATCAACGGGCACCGCATGTCCGACCTTGTTGCCGCCACTAATGCACCCGCCGAGGGAGTCGACACCGAACACTTTTCGCTGACCGCAAGCGACGGCGTGACGCTCGACGCCACCTGGTGCGTGCGAACGGCGGGGGAACAGCCCGGCAGCGCAGTGCTGTATCTGCACGGCGGCGGTATGATCTTCGGACTCGAGCACATCGGCGCGATGTGCAACCTCGCCGTGCGTGGGTATGTCGCCGCATCCGGGGTGCCGATGCTGGTCGTCGACTACCGCATTGCGCCCGAGCATCCACATCCGACGCCCGTCGAAGACTGCTATGCGGCGCTGACGTGGCTCGCCGAGCAGGCACCCTCGCTGGGAGTGGACCCGAGCCGCATTGCCGTGATGGGCGAGAGCGCCGGTGGCGGACTGGCCGCCGGTGTGGCCCTGCTTGCACGCGACCGAGGCGGACCGGCGCTCGCCCAGCAACTGCTGATCTATCCCATGCTCGACGACCGGCCGTCGACGCCCGACCCTGCCCTCCTGCCATTCTTGACCTGGACGTATGACGACAACCTCACCGGCTGGGGCGCGCTGCTCGGCCACACAGCCGGTGGTGAGAATGTGTCTCCGTATGCCGCCCCAGCCCGCGCGGACGACTTGACCGGGCTGCCCGACACCTACATCGATGTCGGCGACCTGGACATCTTCCGCGACGAAGACATCGCCTACGCACGCAGGCTGTCCAATGCCGGGGTGCCTACCGAATTCCATCTGCATCCCGGTGGTCCGCACACCTTCGAAGCCTTGGCGTGCGGGGCCGATGTCTCGAAGCGCGCGGTCAGTGATCGCGTGCGGCGACTTCGGTTGCTGTAGCCGCCGCAGCGCCGCAGGGTGTACGGGGTGTACTCGCTTGTGCGAATCCGCGCGTTTGACCTCGTACCCGCGAATGATTCTTTTCAAATGACCTGGTAAAACGCGTGGGGCCCCGAGCTGCCTCCCCGCGTCACCTTGGTCACCGATTCCAGTGCGACCGACGAGCAGATCCGCCCCTTCACCGATGCAGGCATTGAGGTTGTGACGGTCTGAGGTTGCCGCTTGTCGGGCATCCCGTTTATTCGGATCTCGTAGTCAATCTCGGCGCCGCCGACAGGCTCGTGGCAGAGCAACCAGTTCGCATCCATTCGATCTTCAAGGCGCTCAAGGCATCTCTTCACTCGACCGCGTGCACGACACACGTCGTGCACGCGATATGACCCTTGACCAGGGAAATGACGGCGGATCTGAAAAACCGACCCCGACAGACGGCACCAACGTGCAAAGTCGGCTGCGGGCGCTGCACCATGTCGACGTACCTTGGCGTCCAGCGGATTTGGAGCAACGCGAGGGTCGGATCCTGCGGCAAGGCAACCAGAACGACATCGTCGACATCGTCAACTACGTCACCGAAGGCACCTACGACACCGTGATGTGGCAGAAGGTGCAGGCCAAGGCGTTGTTCATCGAGCAGATGCGCCGCAACGAAGTCATCGACAACGAAATCGAAGACCTCAGTGGGGGAGACATCGGATCGGCCGCCGCTGAAACCAAAGCGATCGCCACCGGCGACCCACGCTACGTCAAGCAGGTCGAACTCGAAGACGAGGTCAAGCGACTCTCCGCCCTGGAGCGCGCCCACAAGAAGGTATCCGCCAACGCGACTGGCGAGTCAGCCAATTCGAACGCGCCATCCCCGCCCAGCGCGCCGCACTGAACCGGCTCGCGCCGATCGTCGAACAGGCGGCCCGCCACAGCGCTTCGGAGTCCTCGGCGCGCATCACCGTGGACGGCAGGACCCACCCCGACCGTGCAGACACCGCCGCTGCTCTCGCGGCGGCCTGCCGCGCCGGCTATCACCGGGGCAAGGAGCGCGGCGCCGCCCAGTGGGACCCGCTCGGCGTGACCATCAACGGCGTGGAGGTCCTGGCCTCACGCTCACTGATGCACGACACACTTATCCTTCGCCTGGCCGTGCCCTCCCGCACCACCGATATCAAGGCCGATGAACTGCTCGCCACTTCGGCCGCAGGCGAGCCCGGTGCCGCCAAAGCGCGTGGTCTCATACGCCGCGTCGAGAACCTCTACAGCGGGCTGCCCGCCCACCAGAAATCCCTGACCGCAGAGCTTGAACACGACCAGGCGCAGCTCGACGACTTGCTCGCCAACCCGCCCGCACCGTTCGAACACTCCGATGCGCTCAACGCCAAAAAAGCCGAGCTGTCCGCACTCACCCTTGAACTGCGGTTGGCCGCCGAAAGTGAGCACCCTTCGATTGGAGAGTGTGAGCCTGCTCTAGCGGCGGTTTTTTCAGCGTGTGTTGAGCCCGTATTTCGGGCCGAGGGCGGCAACGCTGTTCTTGAGCTCTTCACCGATATCGTCGAGACGGTTCGCGTGTGATGCGTCGACGGCTGCACTGATCACTGCGATCAGACTGCCGTCGGGTGCCAGCAGGGGAGTGGCCACGGCGTACGCGTCCGCCAACGTGATTCCGCGGTTAAAAGCCAGTTGGCGCGAACGGATTTCGGGGAGCTCGGCGAGGAACTGTCGGACTTCGCCTGCCTGCTCGGGGCTGGCGAGGTCGAGGAGACGATACATCTCGTCGTCGGGAACGTTGGCGAGGAGGGTCTTTCCGGCGGCACTGGTATAGAGAGGGCGACGGGCGTGGGTGCGCGCAACGAACGAAAGGCTGGGGGACTCTTCGCCCACGAAGTCGGTGAAGACGATGGAGTCCCCGACGCGCACCCCAACGAGGACAGTGCAGCCGAGCACCTTGCTCAACTCGGCGACGAATTCATGATTGAGGGAGAGCGCGGCCAGCTTGTTCGCGCGAGCGGCCAGGATGAACGGGCCCGGCCCGAGGTGGAAACGGCGGTCCTCTTCGATGAGATAGCCGCGCGCAAGAAGGCCGTTGGTCAGCTCCTGGACGGAGCTCTTCGCCGCGCCCATGGCAGTTGCCAATTCGGCCAAAGTGACGCCGCGCTGGCTCAACGACACGGTCTCGAGGATCTCTACGACTCGGTCGACCGTGCGATGCGGACGGGCAGGCATGCGGCAGACGGTAGCAAGCCCTACCGACCATCAGACAGGGACTTGCACCGGGGCGCGGGTCACAGTACAGTCGCGGCAGTGATCCAGATATCTGGATATGTATACGTAAATACGCACGGAGTTGAATATATGACCGCACCTGATGAGACCCAGACGCAATCGCGCGTAGGTCCGACGACGAGTGAGCTCTATGGGCTATATCTCCACGTGATGCGGCGGATCGGTCACTATCGCTGGTTCTCCCTGTTCATGAAGCACGTCGGCTCCCGGGTAGACCGGGCGCTGATCCGCGCGAGCCGAGGCCGATTCTCCATGAGTGGTCCGCAGCTGCCGACAATGCTGCTCACGACGAGAGGCAGAAGAAGCGGCAAAGATCGAACGGTTCCTCTGCACTACTTGCGCGACGGCAAGAACCTCATCGCCGCTTGCGAGAACTTCGGGCTAGAAGCAGCCTCCAGTTGGCCGAAGAACCTGCTCGCCGACCCAAAGGCACGCATCGAGATCGGCGGCACCGCTGCAACTTATCTGTCGCGACCCGCTACAGAGGATGAGGTCGCGCGCAACATGCCGAGGCTTATCGAGATGTGGCCCGCGCATGACAGCCACATGGAGCATAGTGGCGTGCGCCACGTGATTGTCTTCGAGCCGATGGATGCGGAAACCTGAGTGCCTCAGCCCAGTTGCGTTGCGCAGCAACAGGAAATGTTCACTATCGTGCAGCAGCATTTGTAACCTGTTGTGCCCCAGATGATAACGAATCTGCTTACCGGTAACCCACCGTCCGCCGTTTTCGGCCTGTAAGCGCTGCCGTCAGGACAAGGTCGCGATCACCAAGTATCCATTTTTACTCGACACAGAAGGACCCCCGTCACCATG
The DNA here is from genome assembly GCA_963848855.1 of uncultured Actinomycetota bacterium. Taxonomy (GTDB): domain Bacteria; phylum Actinomycetota; class Actinomycetes; order Mycobacteriales; family Mycobacteriaceae; genus Mycobacterium. The sequence continues at coordinate 4,121 of CAWKFL010000010.1, read as the reverse complement.
ACCACCCGCAACGAGCTCACCGAGCACCCCGACCGATGATCTGCCACAGGTCGATCCTCCCGCAAGGGTCAGCCGCCCGGTCCGCGCCTACGCCGCGTTCCTGCGGACCGGCGTCGGCCGGTGGCTCGCGAAGAACATCGCGCCGAAGGTCGACCCGTGGCTGCTGCGAGCCACCGGGGGCCGACTGGCCATGGGACTGATGCTGCCTTCAGCGCTGCTCACCACCACCGGGGCCAAAACCGGTCAACCGCGCACCAACCCAGTCTTCTACTTTCACGACGGGCCCGACGTGATCGTGATCGCCTCCAACTATGGCGCTGACAAACACCCCGCCTGGTACCACAACCTCAGCGCAAACCCCCGCGTGCAGATCGCAACGAACGGCGGCGGACCGGTGATGTCCGCGGACGCGGTCAGCGACCCCGCCGAGCGAAAGCGCCTCTGGGCCATGGCCGACCGGGTCTACCCACTCTGGCCCGACTATCGGCGGCACGCCGCGCGGTGCCATCGCACCATCCCGATCATCCGCCTCCGCGCCGCCGCGACGTGATTCGTCGTCGCGGCCCGGTCGAAATTCACTTCGACTGGCGTTGAGACGCGGCCCGGCCAGTCATCACCGCACGGTACTTGCTGTCGGGATCGGACAGGTAGCGCCATGATCGGAGTCGTCAGGTGTGAGCAGGCTGCTACGTCGTCGAGATCGAGCAGTCCGGCGGTGACGCTTGTGGCGCTCTCAGAGCGCGCAGCCGCGTGAACCGGACAGACACCATCACGGGGAACTCACGCCAGTTCTCGTGGTGAGGAAGCATGCCGGCGTCGATGCCGAACGCCACGCAGGCGCCACCGGCGGCAAGGCGCTTCGCCGGGCCTAGACGTGGTTTCGAAATTCGGTTGCCCACGCGGGGTTTCACGTGCCGCCTACGCATTCTGTGATTTGGGCTCGGGACACGGTCTCGAGGATCTGGATCACTCGGTCGACCCTGCGATGCGGGCGGGCGGTGCGCCGACGGCTAGCGAGCCCCTCCATACAAATGCGGAGTGGCACTTGCAATGAGGCGCGAGTCACAGTACCGTGGACCAAGTGATCCGGATATCTGGGTTGCAATCCGTAAATACGTACGATCGAAAGGGTCGAACCATGACCGCACCCGTCTCCCCAGGCATGTTCCGCACCAACAGCGGCGTCCCGCTGCCGTTGGTCGCTTTACCGCAGGACGACCTGCTGACCGTCAACATCGACCAGATTCCGCTGCTCAAGGACGCGATGGGCCCCGGCATCCACATCAAGCCGCTGCGCCTGGACCCCGAAAAGGGACAGGTGGTCCTCATGGCCACCATGGCGCCCGGTTGCCTCCTGCCCATCCACTACCACACCGGTACCGCCGAGGTGTACACGTTCTCCGGCTGCTGGAGGTACGCCGAGTACCCCGACCAGCCGCAGACCGCGGGCGACTACCTGTATGAGCCCGGCGGCTCGGTGCACACCTTCTACTGCCCCGAGGACAACACCGAGGACACCGTTGTGCTGCTGTGGATGGAAGGCGCGCAAATCGGATTCAACCAGGACGGCACGCTGCACCACATCAACGACGCGACCTCCATTCAGCACGTGACCGAAACCGTGTCGGCGGCACAGGGCACCGGGCCGGTGGGCTACATCCACGGCGGCGCCGCCGGTGTGGTCAAGTCCTGATCGGAGACAGTGATCATGCCACAGGCCTTTGACGGCGTTCGGGTCCTCGAACTGGGCCAGATCTACAACGGTCCGTACTGCGGGCTGCTGCTCGCCCAGCTGGGCGCCGACGTCATCAAGATCGAGCCACCCGGCGGTGAGCAACTGCGCTTCCGCTCACATCAGCCGACCGAGTCCCACGAGTTCGTGATGCTCAACTCCAACAAGCGCAGTGTGGTGCTGGACCTGAAGACCGACGCCGGTCGCCAGGCGCTGCTCGACCTGGTCGAGACCGCCGACGTACTCATCGAGAACTTCGCGCCGGGCACCATGGAGCGCCTCCAGCTGGGCGCGGAGCGACTCCTCGAGCACAACCCGCGGCTGATCGTGGCCTCCGGCAAGGGCTACGGGTCCACCGGCCCCTACGCCCACATGTCGGCGATGGACATCACCGTGCAGGCGATGTCGGGCAGCGCCTCGGCCACCGGAGAGTCCGACGGGCCGCCGACCAAGGCCGGCGCGGCGTTCGTGGACTTCTCCGGCGGCATCCACCTGTTCGGGGCGATCAGTGCGGCCCTGTTCCAGCGCGAGCGCACCGGGCGGGGCCAGATCGTCGAGGTCTCGATGCACGACACCATCTACCCGATGCTGGCGTCCAGCCTGGGTGGGCTGCACAACGACCCCGACCGAGAGCTGCCCGAGCGCACCGGCAACCGGCACTCGGGCATGGCGGTCGCGCCGTACAACATCTACGAGACCAGCGACGGATGGCTGGCGATCATCTGCATCTCCGAGCGGCACTGGCACGGTGTGGCCACCGCGCTGGGCCGGCCCGAGCTGATCGACGACCCCAGGTTCGGTACCGAGAAGGACAGAGTCGCCAATATCGATGCCGTCGACGACGAGGTGTCTTCGGTCACCCGCACCCGAACCCGTGACGAGCTGGTCGACGACCTGCAGGCCGCCGGCGTGCCGTGTGCGCCGGTCAAGTCGATCCGTGAGGTCGACACCGACGAGCACCTGATCCAGCGCGGCATGATCCAGCTACGTCGAGCACCCGGCGAGGGGACGGGTGCCGGTCCCGGGATGCCCACTGCGGCTCGGCGACTCGCCGGTCGGACCGCTGCGGGCCGCCCCAGCCGCTGGGCCAGTCGACAGAGCAGGTCTTGGCGGAACTGTCCGGTGAGGAGACCCAGCATGTCGTTCACGCCTGAACCCGGCACACCGCTGGCGGAGTACTACGCCCAGACGCAGCCGCGGATTGGAGACGTGCTGTCGCGGCGCAGCCTCGGCACGCTGGACGCGGTGACGATCGGCCGCTACGCCATGACCATCGGCGCCGCCGACCCGAGCCACTACGACCCGGCGGCCGCACGGTCGGCCGGTTACGCCGACGTGGTGGCGCCACCGAACATGCTCGCCGCGATCGTCGAGTGGGGTGTCGGCACCCCCGAGGCCCAGCTTCAGCCCGACGGAACCCCGCACGACGGTGACATGCCCCTCGGTGACGGCGACCTGGGGCTGCGGGTGATGGGCGCCGGCGAAGAAATGGAGTTGGTCAACCCCGTCACTGCAGGTACGAGGTGGTGCTCGAGACGACCCTGGAGGCGGTCACTCCGAAACAGACCCGGTCCGGCCCGTGCGTGTTCGTCACCACTATCAACACCTTCACCTCCGCGCAGGGCGCCGTCCTGAACCGCAACCAGCGCACCGTGGTGCTGCGCAACCCATTGCAGGAGTCGTCATGACCATCAACTTCCAAGTGGGAGACACGCTCCCACCGCTCAAGCACACGGCTACTCCTTTCAGTTGTTCCGCTACAGCGCGGTCACCTGGAACCCGCACCGCATCCACTTCGACGAGCCCTATGCACGCGAGGAGGGCCACGACGGTGTCGCGCTGCATTCCCACCTGCGGGCGGCGCTCGCTCTGCGCTGCGTCGCCGAGGGCCTCGGCCCCGGCTGGCGCGTCACGAAGGTTGCCTACCGGCTGCGCAAACCGGTCTATGCGCCCGCCGATTTGGCCTACACCGCCCGCGTGACGGCAACCGAGGGCGACACCATGACGCTTGAACTCATCGAGCAGCAGCCCTCCGGCGAGGTGGGCTTCGAAGGGACCGTATCGGTCGGCAAGACACCGGGAGCGACACCATGACATCAACACCAGGACGCGGGTCACGTCCGATCCGCATCGGCAACTGCTCCGGGTTCTACGGTGACCGCGCTTCGGCGATGGCCGACATGGCGCGAGCCGGCGGCATCGACGTCCTCACCGGCGACTACCTCGCCGAGGTCACGATGCTGATCCTCGGCAAGGCACGCGCCAAAGACAGCACGAAGGGATATGCGGCCACCTTCCTGCAGCACCTCGACGCGGCGCTCGAGCACCTCGTCGCCAACGGGATCCGGCTCGTCGTCAACGCCGGAGGGCTCAACCCCGCCGGGCTGGC
>CAWKFL010000009.1:0-702990 GCA_963848855.1 uncultured Actinomycetota bacterium | reverse complement strand
GAGTTCGTGGCCATGCTCGGGCGCTCGGGCTCGGGTAAGAGCACCCTGTTGCGCGCTCTGGCCGGCCTCGACGACGAGGTCACCGGGTCAGTGGTGGTACCCCGCTCCAGGGCAGTCGTCTTCCAGAGTCCACGGCTGCTGCCGTGGCGTCGGGCCCTGGCCAACGTGGCATTCGCCCTGCGCGACGCTGGGCCCGATACACCCGGTCGCATTGCTCGCGCACGGGCCGCGCTGGACGAGGTCGGCCTGGCCGACAAGGCGCGCTCGTGGCCGCTGTCGTTGTCTGGCGGTGAGGCGCAACGGGTTTCGCTGGCCCGCGCACTGGTCCGCGAGCCCGACTTGTTGCTCCTCGACGAACCGTTCGGCGCACTTGACGCGCTCACCAGGCTCAAGATGTACCGGCTGCTGCACGAACTGTGGGCCCGCAGGCAAATGGCCGTGCTGCACGTTACCCACGATGTCGACGAGGCCATTTTGCTGGCAGACAGGGTGGTGGTGCTCTCCGATGGACGGGTTTCGCTGGATCGCACGGTGGAACTGCCGTTCCCGCGCAGCCGCGGCGACGAAGGGTTCGACGAACTGCGCCGCACATTGCTGACAGCTCTAGGTGTTCGGGAGGAGGTCGGGCATGACCGCGCCAGCTGATGTCGAGGAGCAATCCACCGACGTCCTGGTCCTCGGTGGAGGCCCAGCCGCCACCTGGGCGGCGATCACCGCGGCAGAATGCGGAAGCCGAGTCACCCTGGTGGACAAGGGATACTGCGGTACCAGCGGGGCGGCCGCCGCGGGGGGAAACAATCTGTGGTTGATCGCACCCGGTCCGCGCCGGGAGGAGTCGATACGCGAACGCGAAGTGGCCAGCGCCGGGCTCACCGATTCCGACTGGATGTTCCGCGTGCTGGGCACCGCGTGGGACCGGATCGAGCAACTCGCGCAGTGGGGTTACCCGTTTCCCGTCGGAGCCGACGGCCGCTTCATGCGCAGCAGTCTGCAGGGGCCGGAGTACATGCGTCGGATGCGGCGTAAGGCGCATCGCAGCGGCGTGCGGATCCTCGACCATCACCCTGCGCTGGAACTGACCGCGGACACCGACGGCGTCGTCAACGGCGCGAAAGGCATTGCGCGCCAGGACGGAGGGCGGCCGTGGAGAATCTCCGCAGGCGCCGTCGTGCTGGCCACCGGTGGTACCGCGTTCCTGTCGGGCACCTTCGGCACCAACGTCAACACCGGTGACGGGCTGCTCATGGCCGCTGAATTCGGCGCGGACCTGTCCGGTATGGAGTTCTGCACCGCCTATGCGCTCGCGCCCGAATGGGGCACCCATACCAAGGGCCGGATGCTGCAGTGGGGCAGTTTCTACGACGAACACGGGCGACGGCTGGCAACCCGTCCCGGCCTCAGCGGTCGACAAGACGCGCAGTGGGCGTTGGCCCATGGCGAGCGCGTATTCGCGAGGCTGGATCGCGCACCCGAACATATTCGGCAGACGATGCGCGACGCCCAGCCCAACTACTTCCTGCCCCTCGACAAGGCCGGAATCGACCCGTTTGTCACCGCCTATCCCATCCGGATGGTGTACGAGGGATCGGTGCGCGGCACCGGCGGGCTGCGTCTGGCCGGAGCTGACTGTGCGACAACCGTTCCCGGCTTGTTCGCTGCGGGCGATGCCGCGACCAGGGAACTCATCACCGGAGCGATCAGCGGGGGCGGTAGTCACAACGGGTCGTGGGCGATCGCATCAGGTACCTTCGCGGGCCGCGGCGCCGCGGAGTTCAGCCGTCGACGCGTGATCGGACCAGAGGTCGCACGGGAGCTACGGGGCATCCGCCCCGGAAGCGACGACGGGCCGACCGTCGACGAGGTAGTGCACGCGGCCCAGGAGCACATTCTTCCTCCGCTGCGCAGCTATCTGAAATCGGGTGCCAGACTGGCGGAATCCGCCGCCGCGCTCGACGTGCTCTGGCGCGAGATTTCCAGGGGCTGGCACCCGTGGCCCCACGGGACTCCTACAAGCCGCGTCAGGCCGTCGCGCTGGTTGCCGCCGCTCGATGGATCACGGCTGCTTCGGTGGCACGCGCCGAGAGCCGGGGCCTGCACCGGCGCGAAGACATCCCCGGCGGGGATCATCGCTACAACCATCGGATTGTGGTCGGCGGTGTGGACGACGTCTGGACTGCTCCTGATCCCGTTTTGCCGCAGCTGATTTCGTCGGATGCGGTGGCATGATCGAGATCGTCAACGCCGCGGCGTGTATCGCGTGTGACTTGTGTGTGAAGGTCTGTCCCACCGACGTGTTCGACCGCGGAGAGGACGGGGTGCCCGTCATCAGTCGGCAGTCGGACTGCCAGACGTGCTTCATGTGCGAAGCCTATTGTCCGGTCGATGCGTTGTATGTCTCGCCGGTATCGACACCCGTCGCGCCGGGTGACCCACACGCCGACGAGGGCGAGGTGACGCGCAGTGGACTTCTAGGCGGATACCGAGAGATGATCGGTTGGGGCCGGGGGAGAACGTCGGGCGCGCTCCGCGACCAGAACCCGATATTGAAAGCCTTTCCTCCGCTGGCGGAATCGACGCTTCCCGTTCCCGCCCCGTTGGCCGATCAACCGTGGAACCACCCGCCGCGCGTCCGCGACTGAACCGCTCTTTTGCAGACCTCCAAACGGGACGGCCGATAGCGCATATCGTCGATCACTGTGCGGGCTGAGCGAGGTCTTATGACGTGCATCTCCAGGCTCGCGATCGCCGCCACGTCAGCTGCGGTAGCGATGACGCTGGCCGCTGCTCCACCGATGGCGCAGGCCGCCCGTCAGTTCATCACGGTTACGCTCCCAGCCAACGCCGACCTGACGACGTACGGATGGTGCACGGCCCTCGGGTGCCAACAGCCGCTGCAGTTGACGGAGCCAGACCCGGCGGCCGTCTATGCCGCAATAACCGCCATTCCGATCGACCCGCCCGATGATCGACGAGCCGCCGGCATCGACTCGTACGGGTTCGGGTCACTGGCGACGACCCAAGCCGTGCGAAGGTTGCAAGCCACGACGGAAGCCCCCGGGTCAACCACCGTCGCGGCCATACTTCTGCGCACCCCGACTCGGCCCAACGGAGGTCTACTCACCCGAGTTGACTCGGAAAACGCCACGCCGGCATCGAATTTCAACGCGTTCGGCGGCGGACCGCCACCCGGGACGCGGGTTGAGAATAGCTTTGTCGATGTCACAAGGGAATACGACGGCCTCGCCGACTTTCCATCGTGGCCAAATCCGTTTTCGGTTGCTAACGCGGTCGCAGGCGCCCTGTTCCTTCGCAACTACAACGACACGGTGACGTGGCAAGACCCTCGGTGTCCCGGAGGCGCGTGCACCGCACCCGCCACCTGGCCGGTTACGTTGCCCTCGACGACCGGCGATGTGCACGCAATCGCGCAAGTCCCCGACCCCACGGACCCGACGACGACCATCAACGTCGAATCGCCGTCGCCGGTGGGAGTGGCGGTCATTCCGACGTCGGGTGATCAGACCGTCTACTACACGGAAATTACTCGGCTCCTGCCCCTGCTGATCCCGCTTCAGCTGCCCTTTGACGTAATCAATCTGGTCGTCAATGCGGCGTCGCATGGGAAGTTGCAGCCGCATTTGACCAGCCCGCTGGTGCAGGTGCTTGCACCCCCGCTGGCCATACTGGTGAACCTGGGCTACACCGACGTCAATCCGTCAGCCGGCTACAGCCGGACGCTATTGCGCCCTGGCGAGAGCGTGCCGTTCGGCACGCTGCCGAATTTGACGCCGGCGCGGTGGATGGACGTACCCGCCGCGGTCAGTCACGCATTCGTTGCCGGGATCCGGGATGCGGTCCTCAACCCCTTCGGTGTGCGCGACACGCCTTCCGGCTCGTCGCCGTCACCGGGCCTGCCGACTAATTCGCCTCCCACACAGCGTAATCAGGCCGAGTCGGCAGGATCCTCGCCCCTCGCCGAAACTCGGGACAGGCGAACTCAGGCCAGCACGCAATCGCGGGCGCCGGACGACGAATCTCGCATCACATTGACTCCAAGGAGTCGTCGAGCGGACCTGCCGCCCTCGGTCTTCAGTCGTCGCGATGTCGATCGGTCGTCAACCGCCAACACCGATCCGACGCCGGCGACTAGGGTGCAGACCAAAGCGGGTCATCGCGGCAGCGCCGAGGTGAACAGCAGTACCAAGCCGTCGAGTCCAGGTGCCGATCAGGGGAGCAGTAGCCTGACCGACGGCGGGAAGCCGAGTAACGCCGACTCCGACCGACCGCGTCGGGTGCTGACGACAAGTAGATGACGCTCACGGATCACTCGCGGACAACGTATTTGGCGCGTGCCGCGGTGGTCACTCCGGCGTAGGCCACGGCTACCACTGTCGTAACGGCGAACAGCACCTCGAAGCGGTTCGTCCCTGCCGCGACGTTGCCCACCGCCGCCCCGATGGACGCACCGACGAACAGTGCGATCGAAAAGAACGACATCCCGATCGCGCGGCTGTCGGCCACCGCATCGGTCATCCACGTCTGCATCGTCGTGTGGCCCGACGCCCACGCCAGACCCAGCAGGATCGCCGCAGCCACCACCGTGCCCAGCGAGACCTGCACGGCCACCGCGATATACGCACCCATGATGGCCAGGCCCGCTACCAACATCAGCACCCACGCAGGCCATCGGCCAAGCACCAACCGCATCAGCTGGCTGACGATCACGACTGACGCACCGAACGCCGCCGTCGCCAGACCGGCTACTAGCACCGTGGCGCCCGTCGTCTGCAGAGCCACCGCGAAGTAGTTGAACACCCCGATCAACAGCGCGCCCTCGACGATGGTGAACACCAGTATCGCGATGGCCCACCAGTTGGCCGCGAGTCGCTGCAGCGACGGAACGACCCGTTCCTTGGTGTCGCTGGTCGACTCCGAAAGCCGCAGCAACAACGCGGTGAGCACGAGCGAGAACACCGCGACCACGACGTAAACCCAACGCCATCCCCACCATTCGGCGATCGCCCCTGCGCCGACGGTACCCGCCGCCAATCCCAGCGAGATGGCGGCGGCGAGGTTCGCGGTCGCGACGGCTCGCTGCTTGAGCGTCAGCGTCTCGCTGTAATAGATGAGTACCGTGGTGATGGTCGCCGCGAACGCCGCGCCCGCCACGGCGCGGGTGATGCTGTACGTCAGCGCGTCGTGGGTGAAAGCCGTTGCAAGATTGGCCAGCCCGCCCAGCGCGGTCGACACGACGAGAATCCGAACCCGGCCGTGCCTGGCGGCCAGCGTGCTCCAGAACAACTGAAACGCCGCGTAGGACACTGCGTACACCGTCAGCGAGTGACCGACCGCGTCGAGTGGGCCGCCCATGTCGTCGGCGATGACGGGAATCAGCGGTGGCATCACCGACCGGTCGATCATCGACACGAATGCGGCGACAATCAGGATCATCGGCAGCGCCTCAGCGGGCGGTTTACCCGAAGCAACCACGAGGCGGCCACACAGGCACCTCTCCGCGGCCCGAGCGGAACCGCACAGCCTTCGACCGGACGAACTCGTGCAGCGTCTCCGGCGCGTTCTCGCGGCCGAAACCGCTGCCCTTCTGGCCGCCGAACGGAGAGCCGAGGAAGGAGCGCCGCATGTAGTTGTTGACGAACACCATGCCGGCTTCCAGGCGCTGGGCGATGTGCCAGGCCTGTGCCTCGTCCCGGGTGATCATCGCCGCCGTCAGGCCGTAGCTGGTGCCGTTGGCGATGTCGACGGCCTCGTCGATGGTGGAGTACCGCATCATGAGCGCGATGGGGCCGAAGATCTCTTCCTGTCCCACAGTCGAATCCGGGGCGACATCGACCAGCACGGTGGGCGGCACCCAGTAGCCGTCGGTATAGGGCGCCGCCTCGGGCACGGATCCCTGAGCGGCGATGCGGGCACCCTCGTCGAGCGCCGTCTGCAAGTACTGCAGCACACGATCGCGCTGCTTGGCGTCGACCATCGGGCCGATATCGGTGCGCGGATCCAGACCGTCACCGACGACGAGTGAGGTGGCGGCGCCGGTGAAGCGTTCGACGAAGGCGTCGTACACGTCGTCGTGCACCAGGATTCGTGCCGTCGACGTGCACGCCTCGCCCTGGTTGTAGAACATGGCCTCGATCGACACCGTGACCGCGACGTCGAGGTCGGCGTCGGGGAAGACGATCAGAGCGTTCTTGCCGCCGAGTTCCATGGTGGCGTAGGTGAGGTTCTGCGCGGCGGTTTCCAGCACCCGGCGGCCGGTGGCAGTGGCACCGGTGAAGCTGATGCGCTCTACCTTGGGATGGCCGGCCAGCGCGGCGCCCGCCGTTAGGCCGGGTACCGCGTTGAGCACCCCGGGCGGCAGCACTTCGTTGGCGATCTCGACGAGACGAAGCACAGTAAGCGGCGCCTGCTCGCCGGGTTTGATCACCACGGTGTTGCCGGTGATCAACGCCGGCGCGCCCTTCTTGGAGAAATGAATGGGGGGCCAGTTGAACGGCAGGATCGCCGCGACGACACCGTAGGGTTCGTAGACCACCCGGGTCTCGATGGGACCCTGGTCGATGATCTCGCCGGGCAGGCTGTCCCCCAGCCCGGCGAAGAACTCGAAACAGTTGGAGCTGAACGCGACGTCGTTGGCGAGTGCGTCGCGCTTGGGCTTGCCGTTCTCTCGCGACACCAGTTCCGCCAGTTCGTCGGCGTGCGCCCGGATCCGGTCGGCGACCTGCTTCAGATAGGCGCCGCGTTGCCGGCCCGAAAGTGCCCGCCAGGCGGGCAACGCCGCGCGGGCCGACTGGACCGCACGATCCACCAGTGCATCGTCACCGGAAACAACGTTGGCCAGGACAGTGGCCGTCGACGGCTCGATCACCTCGAACGTCGGAAGGTCACCCACCGGTACGAAACCGCCGTCGATGAAGGCGCCCCATTCGGTGCGCGCCAGCGGAGGCCTGGTGGTCTCCGTGTCTGTCAAGGTCATCGGCACTCCGTTGGCTATGGCGATCCGGAAATACTGCAATCGATTGCGAAACTATAAACCTGTTTGGGCGCAGGGGGAAAGGCCCTCACAGATAATGGCGTGTGATCAGCGCGGAAAGGACGCTCGTGGAGAGGTGCTTCGGTGCAACCGATTGCCATCAATGACTGAATTTGTCACGGTCGTGACGAATGTTCTGTGCCAAGTCCGTGGGCATCCCGATGCTGGCCGCCTCGGTTAGCCGGCACGACACGCCAGAGTGCGCGCGGGAATATCGCTGTCGGCACGGTGTTGAAGCGGTGCGTGACAGAGCAAGCGAAGTTGAGCCCCACCGATTGGGTCCGCGAGCAGACCGAACGCATCTTGGAACAGGGCACGACGGATGGAGTCGAGATTCTCGATCGCCCAGTCGTCTTATTCACAACGACCGGCGCCAAGTCCGGTGTGAAGCGGTATGTGCCACTGATGCGTGTTGAAGAGGGGGGCCGGTACGCCATGGTGGCGTCGAAGGGCGGCGACCCGAAGCACCCAACCTGGTACTTCAATGTCAAAGCAAACCCAGAAGTGACTGTCCAGGATGGCGACAAGATCGCGACCATGTCCGCACGCGAGGTCGACGGCGCAGAGCGCGAGCACTGGTGGAAGCTGGCTGTGCAGGCTTACCCGCCCTATGCCGAGTACCAGACCAAGACATCGCGCCAGATTCCGGTATTCGTCGTCGAATAGCACTTGCGCCTTTCGGCGCTAGCACGCAACGGTAGACTCCCGAATTCCCGTGCCACCGTGTACATTCCGATGGCGATCAGATGATCTGAGGCCCGGCGAGGTACGTTGGCTTTCTCTACTGTTGAGGCCCGAGGCAAGGGAGCCTGCCGTGGTTGCGCATCTACCGTCTGAACACCTCTCGATGTCGGTGCTCGAGCCGTCATGGGCCACCGCGCAGGCGGTCACCGCCGTTGCCCAGGATCTCGCCGGTGAATTCTCGCTTCGGCCGCTGCTCGAACGGATCCTGTTGCGCTGCACCGAGTTGTTGGGCTGCGACGCGGGCTCGATCAGCAGTGTCGACGAGGACGCAGGTACCTACCGCAAGGAAGCCGACATCGGCATTCGCTGCCAGTCAGGTCAGGTCTTCCCGCTCACCGAGGGCATGACCGGTGCGGTGGTTGCGCGCCGCGGTCCCGTCTGGATCGACCGCTACGACGCCGTGGCCGGTGGGCATGTCGACGCTGCCGATCGGGCGACGTTGCGCGGGGTCATCGGTGTCCCGCTTGAGTGGCGCGGCGCGATCATCGGCGTCTGCATCGTGTTCAGCCGCGACGACACTCGAACCTTCTCGCACGACGACGCCGAGTTGCTTGCACTGTTCGCCAAACAGGCCGCCGTCGCACTCACCAACGCCCGCATACACGACATCGCCGAGGAGCGCGCACGGGCGCAGGCCACCGCCGAGGAGAGGGAGCGCCTGCTACGCGAGGTTTACGACACCCTCAAACGCGGCCTCGTCGGTGTCGTCGGCCGGCTCAACTCCGCCGAGGTCGCCGTAATCTCCGACAACAGCGGCGACGTCGCATCGCTCGTTGCCGACGCCCACACCGAGGCGCGCAACGCGCTCAGCGAAACCCGAAGCACGATGCTGGGACTGCTGCGGCCGGCGCTCGACGATCGCCAATTCGAGGACGCACTGGCCGAACAGGTCGAATGGGTCCGCCGCGCTGGGCCGGCAGACATCCGCCTCGTCGTGGCGGGCAAACCCACCCCGCTCGACCCCGCACAGGCACACGAGATCCTCCGGATCGCCCAAGAGGCCCTCACGAACATCGTTCAGCACGCCGAAGCCCGCATGATCCGTGTCGGCATCGCCTACGAAGCGACCGGGATCTCACTGCTGGTGCAGGACGACGGTCGCGGATTCGACCCGAACACCGTCCCGGCCGACGTCGGATCGGGGCTGCGGCGGATGTCCGACCGCGCGCACGCCGTCGCGGGTCTCGTCGAACTCGATTCGCTACCTGGCTGGGGGACCAGCCTGCGTGTCCGATTCCCCTACGCGCGGCCCGAACCGGTCACCAACGGCAGACCGCTACGGGTGCTGATCGTTGACCCGCAGCCACTCGTGCGCGCCGGGGTAGGTCGGCTGCTGACCGAAGCGGGCCTGAACATCGACGTGGTCGGCGAAGCAGCCGATGCCCAGCGGGCCGTCAGCCTGCAGGAAGTGGTTGGCGCCGACGTCGTGATCGTCAGCCTGCGTCTCGGCGACGACGGCGAGCCCGACGGTGTCGATCTCACACGTACCCTCGCCGACGCCGGTCATGGCGCCGTGCTCTGCCTGTCTGAACCGGGTGATGACCACCTGGTGGCGGCCGCACTGCGCGCAGGTGCGCACGGTTGCCTGGACAAAGGTGTCGACGGACCGGCGTTCGCCCAAGCGGTGGTCGCGACAGCGCGCGGCCAGGCGTTCCTGTCGGGGATGGCGCTGCAAAGCCTGCACCGCGGCCTTCGCGACGACAGTCATGTCGCACTGACCAACCGAGAACTCGAGGTGCGCGGGCTGTTGGACAGGGGTCTGACCGACAAGCTGATCGCCCAGGAGCTGATGATTTCCGTCAAGACGGTGGAGAAGCACGTCAGCTCCCTGCTGCGGAAATCCGGCGTGCGCAACCGCACCGAGCTGGTGGCGACAGCGCGGAGACGCTGAAGGAGTCGGGGGAAATCCCCACCCCGCAGCCGGGTAATTCCACCGATGCCTCCGCGGTGGATGCACACGTAGGTTCGCACTGACGTGTCGAGGAGGAGCGGTCGCCGTGCCTGTCGTGCCCTTAAAAGAGATTCTGGATCGTGCGCTCGCGGAACGGTACGGCGTTGCCGCCATCAATATCGTCAACGACCTGACGCTCGAAGCCGTGCTGGCCGCGGCGGTGGAACGGCGGTCGCCGCTCATCGTGCAGACCTCTGTGAAGACCGTGCGCGCGATCGGACGTGACGTCCTCTTCGGTATGTGGGAGACGATGACGGCAGGCATCGAGGTCCCCGTGAGCCTGCACCTGGACCACTGCCCCGAACGTGAAGTCATCACCGACTGTCTGCGAAAGGGTTGGAACTCAGTACTTTTCGACGCATCCTCGCTGCCGGTCGAAGAGAACCTGCGTCAGGTGATCGAGGTCGTGGCCGAAGCGCGCGCTGTCGGCGGCCACGTCGAGGGCGAAATAGAGGCCATCACGGGTGTGGAGGACGGCGTCGGTTCCGACGAGGTAGCCAAACGCCAATCTCTGGAAGTGGCAGTGGATTTCATCAAGCGCTCAGGCGTCGACGTGTTCGCCCCCTCAATCGGCAACGCGCATGGCGTCTATGTCTCCGAACCCAAACTGGACGCGCAGCGGGTCTCCGACCTCGTCGAGGCGACCGGTGTCCCGATCGCCCTGCACGGCGGTACCGGCATGACCGAAGCGCAATTCAGCGACCTCATTGCACGCGGCTGCGCGAAAGTGAACATCTCGACGGCGCTCAAAGTCACGTTCATGAAGGCCAACCTCGAATTCCTGCGCGGCGCCGAGGCGGCCGACAAGTGGGATCCGCCGTCGTTGTTCAAGGATGTGCGGGCCGCGGTCGAGGGGCTGGCAGAAGGATTCATCGACACGTTCGGCAGCGCGGGCAAGGCCTGGTGAGCCGGTGAGCCGGGCGTTGATCTTCGACTGCGACGGCGTACTCGCCGACACCGAGCGGTTCGGCCACTTACCTGCCTTCAACCAGATGTTCGCCGAATTCGGTGTTCCCCTGCAATGGAGCGAAGACGAATACGGTGACAAGCTCAAGATCGGCGGCGGCAAGGAACGCATGATGAGCCTGTTCACCCCGGAGTTCATCGCAGCCGCCGGTCTGCCCGCCGATCCCGACGAGCAGCGCGCCCTCGTCGGGCGCTGGCACAAGCGCAAGACCGAGATCTATACCGAGATGGTCGCGGCCGGAAAGCTGCCCGCCCGTCCCGGCGTGCGACGGGTTGCCGCCGAAGCCGCCGAGGCGGGCTGGAAGCTCGCGGTGGCGTCGACATCGGCCGAGCCGTCGGTGCGCGCGGTGCTGGAGCACGCGGTCGGCACCGACGCCGCGCGCGGTTTCCTGGTGCTCTCCGGAGACGTTGTGCCCCAGAAGAAACCGGCCCCTGACATTTACCAGCTGGCGCTGGACCGTCTCGACGTGCCCGCGCCCGTCGCTGTCGTGGTCGAGGACTCGAAGAACGGGCTCGACGCAGCGCACGCGGCGCACATCACCTGCCTGGTCACCGTCAACGACTACACCCGTGACGAAGATTTCACCGATGCTGCCCTGGTGGTGTCGAGCCTCGGTGATCCTGAAGGGGAGAGGACACGTGTCATCGCGGATGCCGCCGGCGCTGCGGTGGGCGACTGGGTGGATTTGCAGACGATCGAAGCGCTGTTGTCCGAAGTGAACTGACGAAGGGAACCGACATGGCGGCCGCTACCCTCGCCGACGTCGAGCACGTCGTTAAAGTGATCGCCGAAACCGTCGTCGCGAACGAGAAGTATTTTGGCGATCTCGATGCCGTCGTCGGCGACGGTGACTTCGGCTACTCGATGGCCCGCGGCTACGAGATTGTGCTCTCCGACTGGGATCAGTTGGACCGCACCGACATTGCGACCTTCCTGAAGAAGGTCGCAATCGTCATCACCAGCCGCATCGGCGGAACCTCGGGACCGATCTGGGGGACTGGGTTCCTGCGCGCAGGCACTACCGCCGCCGGCGCGAACAGCCTGGAACCGCAGCAGATCGTGGCGATGCTGCGCGCCGCGATCGACGGGATCAAGGCCCGCGGCGGTGCAGAAGTTGGCGACAAGACGCTGCTCGACGCGCTCGTCCCGGCGACCGACGCGATCGAGGAACAGGCCGAGGCAGGAGCTTCCGCGGCCGATGCGCTACAGGCCGCTGCCACTGCCGCTCGGTCGGCCGCCGAGGGGACCAAACAGATGTTGGCCAAGAAGGGCCGCGCCGCCTACACGGGCGAGCGCAGCATCGGCGCCCTCGATGCGGGAGCGGTCGCCGTGGCTGTGCTTCTCGAAGCGCTTGCCGACGACTGGAAGTGAACAGGTACACCGATGAGGGAGGCACCCGCATGAAAAAGTTCGTCAATGACCCGAAGGAGTTCGTCGCCGAGATGCTTCACGGCATAGCGCTGGCCAATCCGGACACGCTGAAGTATGTGCCCGAGTACAACCTGATCATGCGTGCGGACGCACCCAACGACAACAAGGTGTCGATCATCCAGGGTTCGGGGTCCGGCCACGAACCCGCTCACGTGATGATCGTCGGCAAGGGCATGCTGGACGCCGCCTGTCCCGGTGACGTGTTCTCCGCTCCGCCAATGGATTACGTGCTGGAGACATCCAAGCTGCTGGCATCATCCAAGGGCGTGCTGCACATCATCAACAACTACACCGGCGACCGGATGGCGTTTGACATGGGCCGCGAGATGGCGGAGGCCGACGGCGTCACCATCAAGACACTGATCGTCGATGATGACGTCGCTGTAAAGGACTCCACGTACACCGTCGGCAGACGCGGGGTGGCCGGGAACTTCTTCGTGATCAAGGCGGTTGGCGCGGCGTCGGAGAAGGGCGCCGATCTCGATGAGCTGGTCCGCATCGGAGAGAAGGTCAACGGCGTCACCCGAACCATGGGCATGGCGCTCACCTCGTGCACACCACCGGCTAAGGGTTCTCCGTTGTTCGAACTCGGCGATGACGAGATGGAGATGGGCGTTGGGATCCACGGCGAGCCAGGCCGGCGTCGTGAAAAGCTGGCCGGCGCTAACGAAATCATCGACGAATTGCTGGGAGCGGTGGTCGACGACCTGCCCTACGACAAGCGCGACGATGTCGCGTTGATGATCAACGGCTTGGGTGGGACGCCGATCAGCGAGCTTTACCTGGTCTATGGCCGCGCCCACGACCAGCTCGCGGGACGCGGCATCAATGTGCGTCGAAGTTATGTCGGCGAGTACTGCACATCGCTGGACATGGCCGGCTGTTCGGTGACGTTGGTGAAGCTCGACGACGAAATCGTCTCGCTGTTGTCCGAACCCGCCGAGATCGCCATCCGAACCTTCTGAGGGTCATCACCGGATCGACGAGCCTTAGCGGGGGTTGGCGGGGCCGCTGCGGCGGCCCCGTCTCCGATCGGATAGTGGCGCGGGATTAGGACCCGCTTGACATCGGGACGCCCATGCCGGGATCGATCTGGGCCGGTCCGGTGGCTGAGGGTCGGACGTCGATGTCGAAGATCTCGGTGGGGATGTAGACCGTTGAGCAGGAGTTGGGGATGTCGACAACGCCGGACAGTCTGCCCTCGATCGGCGCCGACCCCAGAATCATGTAGGCCTGGATGCGGCTGTAGCCGAACTTGGTGAGGTAGTCGATGGCGTGCAGACAGGCCCGCTGATAGGACAGGTGCGAGTCCAGATAGTGCTGCTTGCCGTCGAGTGTCACCGAGGTGCCGGAGAATGCCAGCCACCGGCTGAACTGCGGATCAGTGGTGCCCGGCATGAAGATGGCGTTCTCGCTGACGCCGTAGGTTTCCATGCCGCCCTTGATCAGGTCGACGTGCAGGTCGATGAAGCCACCCATCTCGATGGCGCCGCAGAAGGTGATCTCGCCGTCGCCCTGGGAGAAGTGCAGATCACCCATCGACAGGTTGGCGCCGTCGACGAAGACGGGATAGAACACCCGGGTCCCTTTGGTGAAGTTCTTGATGTCCTGGTTGCCGCCGTTTTCCCGCGGCGGGGCGGTGCGGGCGGCCTCGCCGGCGACGCGGTCGAAATCCGCGCCGGAGAGGCTGCCGAGGACGGCGGAATCCGGCAGCGGCGGCAGCGCGAGCGGTGGCACCCGGTCCGGATCGGTGTCGATGAGGGCCTGCTCGCGGGCATTCCACTTGGCCAGGAGTTCGGCTGACGGCGCGGTGCCCATCAATCCGGGGTGCACGATGCCGACGTAGGAGACGCCGGGGACGTGGCGCGAGGTCGCGACGCCGCCTTGAAAGTCCCAGATCACCTTGTAGGCGTCGGGGAACTGCTCGGTGAGGAAGCCGCCGCCGTTCTTGGTTGCGAATACGCCGGTGTAGCCCCAGCCTTGGCCGGCCAGTGGTCCCGAATCCTCTTGTGGGATCGGGCCGACATCGAGGATGTCGACGACGAGCAGGTCGCCGGGCTTGGCGCCTTGTACGGCGATCGGCCCGCTGAGCACGTGCACAGACGGCAGCGGCGCGTTCAGGATGTCGTCGGCGGAGTCGTCGTTGTGGATCGCGCCGTCGAACCATTCGCGGCAATGAACGCGGAACGAGTCACCAGGTTTGACCTGTACTTGGGCCGGGATATCCGGGTGCCAGCGATTGTGGCCAACTATCTGCTGCTCGGTGAACTTCTTCGTGGAATCGAGCGGAAACACTACCTGCGGCATCAGATCTCCTGACTAGTTGTTGACGCTGGACCAGCTGTGGCCGCTCGACCAGAAACGCAGGCGAACGACCAGGAACTCGGGAGATTCACACCTCCTTTCCGTTTGTCGGCTACCACCTGAGCCGTGACCGCGTCTGCGTGAACTTCAGGGCCTCGGCAGACGTTGCCAAGCCGGGTTCTGTGCCACCGGCCTCGGCGTCCGGCCCGGACGTGGCGGCACCGAGGACACCACTTCTGGTTCATCGCTGGATTTCTCGGTGCGGTCGATCGCCGCCACCAGTGCGCGAGGTGCGAGCGAAAGCATCGGCGCGCGGAAGACCCGCACCGCCTCGTCATCACACACTGGGCACTGTGACGTCGGCGCAGCCGTTCCCATCGGCCGGCACACGTCGAAGACGCCATCTCGGATGCACCGATATTGGTATGTGGCCATATGAAGTAGTCCTCCTAGCCGTTACCCACCCCGGAACCGGTGGCGCACGAACACACTCGCCACTTCACGCTCGCCGATCTCGACGAGTCAACAGTCGGTTCAGGGCCCTTATCGACGACGCGTACCCACGGTGTGGCGAGTCATTCCAGCAGCCACGGAATACGTGAGAAGCGTCTCTGACGCGGACGAAGATTACCAGTAATCCCCTGCCAGAACGGCGAATTCGACGGCCATCGCCCTAATATCGGCGCATCGCTCGTCAGGGAAGGATGCGGTGGTGCGACCCGGATCATGCGGACCGATGTCGATCAGGTCGCGGCATGCAGCCATCCTGATACGAGTAGGAGTCCTGCGAATCAGCCACCAGCACGCCGCCCGAAGCGTTCCCCGCGTCACGGGCGGATTTTGCTGTACGGTCTCGGGGACTTGATGGTGACCAGCATCGGTGCAAACCGCCTCCGGCAGGGCACTTTCCGGCAAGCGGACTACTTCGACCTTGCGCTAATCACCGAGCAGTATGTGAAGGTAGCCGGCGAGTTCGCTGCGCGACGGCCAGCCTGAAGATGGGGTCCATCTTGTCCTCGGCGGGTGACCGTCCGCGACCGCGGTTGATACAAGAATTTGCGGCACAGTTGGCCGAAGATGATCCGCGGGCCACCTAGACGACGTTCCCGCTAGCAGGTATCGAACCGTACCCGGTGGCTGCAGATTTTCGCCGGCACGTCCCATGGGCAATAAGCTCAAATTGGAGCGTCTGCTCCAATCGTCTTTCGGTGGAGATTCTGATGGTGCATGCCCCGGTAATAAAGTTGACTGCGAAGGGCCGCGCGACCAGGGAACGCATCGTTCGTGCCGCGTCTGCGTTGATGCTCGAGCGCGGTGTAGCCCGCACCACGATCGAAGACATTCAGGCCGCGGCCAAGGTGAGCACGTCGCAGATGTATCACTATTTCGGCAACAAAGGCGACATCGTCACAGCGGTCATCGAGGCGCAGAGCGACCAGGTGCTCGGGCGCGAGCAGTTGGCGTTCTTTCCGCTCGACAGCATTGCGGCGGTGGTTCGTTGGCGGAACGCCGTGGTCGACGTCATCCGCGGCCGCGGCTGTGTCGGTGGCTGCCCGATCGGATCCCTGGCCAACGAGTTGTCGGACACCGATCCGCTGGCACGGGCACGGCTGGCCCGCGCGTTCGAACAATGGGAGGGTCTGATCCGTGACGGTCTGGCGACGATGGTCGCGCGGTCTGAATCGCCGGCCGACGCCGACGTGGATCGCCTCGCGATGGCCATGCTCGCGGGCGTACAAGGCGGCCTACTACTTAGCCAGGTTCGACGCGATACCGAACCGCTGGAGGCGGCATTGGACACGATGATCGAGCATCTTCGAAGCATGGGCTTCAGCTAGAGCGTCTGCCCGATCAGTGGTAATTGGAGTTGACACTCCAATTTCTCGGCGGCAGCCTCGGTGCGGTAAGAACCATCAGCCTGCTCGAAGGCGTTGTGCCTCAAACAGGCTCGTCGCAGAGGCTCGTTGTGACTAGCAATAATTGCATCCCTCCCAATGCCGTCGATGGCGTTACACAGCCTGGCGATGTGATCATCGACGCGAAATTGCCTGATGTGAGACACCTTCGTTCAGGCTGGTTCCCGCAGATGCCATCGGACGGGTCGATGTCCGCGCCCCTCAACGACTCGCAACAAAATCGACGGCATCGCGACAGTTACGGCGCGCGGTGCCTGAAAGCCCTAAGCCGCAACACTATTCATCCGAAGGAGTCGAAACATGCTCAGAACACCTCTTTGCGACCTGTTGGGGATCGACGTCCCTGTGATCGGCGCGCCGTTTGGGCCATGGGATCAGGTTGATCTGGCCACAGCTGTCTGCGAAGCCGGCGGACTCGGCTGCGTGGGCAGCGTGATGCGACCGGTGAAGGAGCTACGCCAGCAGTGGACAAGACTCCGGACGCTCACCGATCGCCCCTTCGCGATCAACCACGTCGGGCGACCCTTTGATCCCGAGGTGTTCGAGGCCATCCTCGATTTCGGCCCACCCATCATCTCTTTTCACCTGGCGGCTCCGGTCGGACTGGTGGAGCGGGCGCATGCTAACGGCGCTCTGTGGATGCAGCAGGTTATGACTGTCGAGCAGGCCCGACGCGCAATCGATCTCGGCGCAGATGTCATCGTTGCCCAAGGATCCGAGGCCGGAGGGCACAGCGGCAGCGTGAGTACGACGGTTCTCGTTCCGCAGGTGGTCAATATCGCGGGCTCAGTACCCGTCGTTGCCGCGGGTGGATTCGTCGATGGACGGGGACTCCTTGCCGCACTGGCGATGGGGGCACAGGCGGTGAACATGGGAACCCGCTTCATCGCCTCCGACGAGTTCCGCGTGAACGAAGAGTGGAAGAAGATGGTGGTGGACGCGGCCGCAGACGACGCGGTGCAGACCGTGGCGCTCGACCCAATCATGCCGCCGTACAACACCGCTGAGCCGTGGCATGGCAAGGGGCGAATGCTGCGAACCGCTTTTCTCGATACCTGGGACGGTCGACCAAAGGAGATGGCGAATCTCGCGGGAGACCTCGGCGATGCGCTATTCAGTGCCATCAAAGCGGGTAATGGGCATGAATACCTTCCCTTTGCCGGCCAGTCGGTAGGGCTGGTCACCGACGTCCTTCCCGCAACAGAGATCATTCGACGTACCATCTCGCAGGCCGAGGACTCACTCAAGCTGCTCGAGTCCTATCAGGCCCCGGTCGCTTCGTGATGGAAGGGACTGCCATGAGGCCGTCGTACGATTTCATCGTCTGCGGCTCGGGATCGTCAGGTTCGGTGGTGGCTCGTCGACTTGCCGAAAACCCGGATGTCACAGTGCTTCTGCTGGAGGCCGGCGGGGGCGACGACGTATCAGCAGTGATACAACCCGACCAATGGCCGTCGAATCTGGGCACCGAGAGGGACTGGCAGTTCACCGCCCAACCAAACCCGCATCTCGACGGTCGTGCCATTCCCTACTCGATGGGCAAGGTGCTGGGCGGCGGATCCAGCATCAACGTCATGGCGTGGGCCCGCGGGCACCGAAACGACTGGGACTTCTTCGCATCCGAAGCCGGCGATAACGCGTGGAACTACAGCTCGGTGTTGAACATCTACCGGCGCATCGAGGATTGGCACGGTGCCCCAGACCCTGACTATCGCGGAGCGGGCGGACCGGTATTCGTCCAACCCGCCCCCGAGCCCAACCCTGTGGCACAGGCCGCACTCGTCGGCGCCCGCTCGGTTGGGATACCCACCTTCGAGAATCCCAACGGCCGGATGATGGAGGGTGACGGTGGCGCATCGTTGATCGACATGCGGGTCCGGAGCGGGCGACGTCAGTCGGTGTACCGCTCCTACGTCTTTCCTTACCGGGACCGCCCAAACCTGACGGTTTGCACTGGCGCACTGGTTGTCCGGTTGGCATTTGATCGCGCGCGCGCCACGGGCGTGGAGTTCTCTCATAACGGAACGAATCACCGCGTCGGCGCGGGGTCGGAGGTGGTGTTGTCGCTGGGCGCCATTCACACCCCCAAGGTGCTCATGCAGTCGGGCGTCGGCGATCGTGCGGAGTTGCACGGATTCGGTATACCCGTGGTGCAGCATCTTCCCGGAGTTGGGCAGAACCTCCAGGATCACCCCGCCTTGGGCTTGATTTGGGAGTCCCCGCTGCCGCTAATCCCGCGCAATACGGGCGGGGAAGCGGTCTTCTTCTGGAAGAGTGACCCTGGCCTTGACACCCCTGACTTGCAGGCCTGCCAGCTGGAGTTTCCGTTCTCGAGTGCGGAGAACGTGGCACGATTCGGGGTGCCCGCATTCGGCTGGTCATGGGTCGGTGGGGTTGTGCGCCCGAAGAGTCGTGGGGTTGTCCGCCTGACCGGTCCCGATCCCCTCGACCCCGTAGAGATCGACGCGAACTTGTTGTCCCACCCCGACGATGTGAGGGCCGCGGTCGCCTGCGTCGAGTTGTGCCGCGAGATCGGCAATTCCGCGCCACTTCGTCCCTTCGTGCAACGCGAAGTCATGCCGGGGGATCTGACCGGCGCCGAGCTCGAGCGATTCGTCCGCGATGCCGTCGTGACGTACTGGCACCAGAGCTGTACCGCCAAAATGGGTCAAGACGACATGTCGGTCGTTGACGGCGATCTGAAAGTTTATGGGATAGAACGACTTCGCATCGCGGACGCGTCGATCATGCCCCGCGTCACCACCGGCAACACCATGGCCCCGGCGGTCGTCATTGGCGAACGCGCAGGCGAGATACTGCGTGCCCAGTACGGGCTCTGAATGGAGGCGCCAGCGACCAACACTTCTGCAGGCGTCGGCGCTGTTGAACTCAATTTACCTGCCGTGCTGCTTATCTCGTATGAACGGGCGGCAGCCGAGGATGAAATTCGACCGTACAGACGAAGCGTTGATTTGAGAGGCGCAACGTGAAGTTCACTTATTTGCAGCACATTTCCTACCGGCATCTGCCGGACGATTTCGCGACACGGTTCCCGGAGTCGGTCGTGACCACCCCTTACTTCGGGTTGGCTGAGCCGAGTCTGGTGCACGCCGACATCCGCTCAGGACTCGATGAGGCAATGTACGCAGCACGGGCAGGCTTCGATGCCGTCGCACTGACCGAACACGGCCAAAGTTCCTACGACATGTCCCCGGACCCCGACTTGGGCGCTGCGGCATTGGCCTATGAAATCGGCGCCGCCGACCTGAATACCGCAGTCAATGTGATCGGCCGTAGCCTGGGGAAAACGCGTGAGCCTCTCAGGGTCGCCGAGGAGTTGGCCTGGCTCGACAACCTGTCCGATGGACGGTTACTGGCCGGCTTCCCCGTCGGGCTGCCCTACGACGCGAACATCAACGCCGGGATTCCCCCCATCGAAACGCGGGCCCGCTACGACGAGAATCTGTCGTTCGTGTTGAAAGCGTGGACCGCCCGTGAGCCGTTCGCGTGGAACGGCAAGCACTCGCAGTACATGATGGTGAACGTCTGGCCACGTCCATTCCAGCTGCCCCACCCGCCGGTGAGCGTGACGGGGACCGGGAATCCGAACACAATCCGTTTCGCCCTGCAACGCGATTTCGGATTCAATCACATCGTCCTCGGCGGCGACTCAAGCGCCGAACGCGTGTTTGACGACTTGTGGCGGATGGCAGACGAATTGGGGGTCGACGACAATCCGTTCAGGGGCCAATGTCGGTCAGTACGTGCTCGTGGCTGACACTGACGTCGAGGCGGAGCGCCCTAAGCCGAGCACGTGGCTTACAGTGCGACGCGCGGTATCGGTCACATCCCGACGCACCGCTTCACCTTGCCCGGTGGGATCAGCCCGCTCGGCCTTCGCGCATTGCTCGGCAATGGACAGATCGCCCACGGTCATGCGGAAGCGCCGCCCAGCTTCGGTCAGCTTGTCGAATCCGGAGCCATGGTGGCAGGCAGCGCGGCGACGGTCCGTGAACGCCTCGCCGACCGTGCCCGCAGCTACCGGGTCGGCAACATGTTGTTGCTGCTGCAGATGGGGTCGATGCCGACGGATCTGGTGAAGCACAACATCGACCTTTTTGTAGGCGATGTCATGCCTGGCCTCAGAGACATCTGGTCGGAGTACGAGGACAGGAACCGTTGGTGGCCGGCTCGATTGGGCGGTCGCCCCGTCTCCTCGGTCCAAGCGCAACTGGGAGGAGTAAAGCTCTCGTGACGATGGCATACGGATCGCGGATGGTGGCGGTCGAAACATGGGGTGGACGCTTTGAGCTGGTTTTCCAGGTAGCCGGATCGGGCCCTCCGCTGGTGTACCTACATCCCGCAAGGGGTCTTCTCTGGGACGACCTTCTGCAGCGGTTGTCCGCCCGGTTCACGGTGTTTGCACCGATTTTTCCGGGCACCGATTCCGCGGATACGATGTCGATACATCAGATCGACGACATCTTCGACCTCGTTCTGGCCTACGAGGAAGCAATCCGCACGTTTGGTCTGCAGGGTGCCGCCGTGATCGGTCCGTCGTTTGGCGGAATGCTGGCTGCAGAGCTAGCCGCCACCTTCCCCGATCTGTTCAGCCGGATGATCCTCCTCGCTCCCGCCGGCGACTGGTCTCAGTCGGCTCCGTGGAGTCTCGATTTCTTGACCGAGCCGCAGGAGCGCATGCCGGAATTGTTCTTCAAGCACCCCGACGCCCCCGCGGCGCGGGAGATGTTCGCGGCGCCGAGTCCCGAGCGCGCGCTGGATGAGGCGGTGAGGAGTATCTGGGCGTTGGGTTGTGCCGCGAAGTTCTTGTGGCCGGTGCCCGATCGAGGCCTCTCGAAGCGCTTGCACCGAGTGAGCGTCCCCACGCTGGTTATCTGGGGCGAGGACGACGCACTGATCCCGGTTCAGTACGCGCAGGAATACGGCCGACTGATCCCACACAGCAGGGTGCAGGTCATCTCCGATTGCGGGCATGTGCCGCAGGTCGAACGGCTCGACGCCGTAGAGGCGCTGATCACGGTGAACCTCGACAGCTGATTACGCATCCTGACGGGCCGATCTCTCCCAATCGGCGGATGAGCAATTCCACCGTTATGTCCGACGACTGGTGGACAGACGCCATCACCTGCAGCCGAGTTAGTCCTTGCATGCGCGAATCACCACCATCACGCCGCCCGAAGCGTTCCCCGCATCGCGGGCGATCATCGCCCTCCTGCTGCTCATCATTCCGTTGAGCCAGATCGGCCTTGACGTCTACACCTGGGCGCTGCCGCAGATGGCGGCCGACTTCGGGGCGTCCAACGATCTGGTGCGGAACACTGTCACCGCCTAAATGCTGGGGATGAGTGTGGCGTTCATTCCGGTGGGGCTCATCTCCGCCGTAGGCGGATTCTGCTGTCCGGCCTCGGGCTCTTGATGGTGACCAGCGTCGGTTGCGCGTTGGCGCCGAACCTCACAGCGCTCCTCGGTTTGAGGTTTCGTACAGGGCATCGGCGCGAGCACGTGCCTGCTACTCGCCGCGACCATCGCCGCGGACTGCTTCCGCGGCGCGAAGCTGGTCTCGGTGCTGGGATTGTGAGGCGCCGCATGGGGTGCCGCGCCGGTGTTCGCACCGGCGGTCGGCTGGCTCTACCTCGCCTTCGGCGGTGTGTTCGTCCTGTTGCTTCTGACGACGGCGTCGAGGCGCCAGGCAAACTCAGAGCGAGCGATCTACCACCAGTAGTGTGGATACTTCGCGCGGTTGATCCTGTTACCCACCAGACCGACGGCCACCAGAATGGTTGCGGCTGCGCCGATCAGGACGACGAATTCCCAACGGGGGATGGCGGGTACGACGCCGATCATCGCGGTCGCGGCGGCAGGCGCGTGGGTGATGCGCATCAGCTTCATGACGCCGAGAGCCAGCGCACCGGCAAGCGCACCGCCCCACAAGGGGTCGATGCCCATGGTGCCGACAAGCACCCCGACGATCGCGGACATGACATGACCGCCGATGACGCTGCGCGGCTGGGACAGTGGGAAATGGGCGCCGCCGATAACCAATGCCATGCTGGCCGCCAGCGGCGGGATCAGCCACGGCTCGCGCGTCAGCGCCGTAAGTGCAGCCACTATGCCGAGCGCCACCAGGCTCACGATCGTCTCGACAGCGATGATGTGCAGTCTCTGCCTGGGCGGCGCTGAACTCGCGTACCAGCGCGAACTGCTCGGTG
This sequence comes from uncultured Actinomycetota bacterium, assembly GCA_963848855.1. Classification (GTDB taxonomy): domain Bacteria; phylum Actinomycetota; class Actinomycetes; order Mycobacteriales; family Mycobacteriaceae; genus Mycobacterium. The sequence goes on along the minus strand of CAWKFL010000009.1, from coordinate 680,399 downwards.
CGGTCGCCTCGACCTGCGTCACTGAAAACCTCCCGAATGGTAAAGCCCATCCCCGAGAGAAAGTTAGGTCGCCGAGTTACATGGAGGCAACATTTGCCTGATTCACACTAGTTATCAAGCGGCGCAACGGATGTCGGCGTACGGAATTCGGGGGTTTGCCAGTACGTGTCTGCACTCGATTCATCAGCGTTATCGCAGGCGGTGATGACGGTCAAGCGGTCATCGCTTGCCACGGCGTCACCGATAGCCTGGTCACGTATCGGACCGCGTCGCGCCTTCGCGCAGCGGAAATGTTCAGAGCGATTTCCCATAGTTTCTGGCAGGACGTAGGTGCTGAGGAATCTGATGCCAACCAGAACCGCGAGCATCAGTCCGATAGCCCAGGGACCGAGTGACGCCAGTAGTGCGCCCGCAACCAACGGTGGGACAGCCCCGCCGAGGATGCCGGCGAGGTTGAAGGAGAGTCCGGCCCCGGTGTAGCGGAAGCGGGTTTCGAACGTGTCCGGAATGAAGGAGGCCATCGGGCCGTAGGACATCCCGAGGATCACAAGCGTTCCGGCGATTCCCACGGCGAACAGCACCGGTGAGCCGGTATCGAGTAGCGGTAGAACTGCGAAAGACCACGGGACCCCGAGCGCAAATCCGATCAGGATGATCCGCCGCCGCCCGTGCTTGTCACACTGTCGCGCGGACATGAACGTCAACAGCATCATCGCCAGGCCGCCGAGGACACCGACCGACAGAATCAGGGGCCGCGGGTGATGCAGCTGAGTGCTGGCGTAACCCAGGAGGTAGGTGCCACCCATGAAGCTGAACGTGAAGACTCCCGTCATCACCCCGGCACAGAGCGCGATCTCCTTTGGTTGGTACCGGATGACTTGACCCAGAGGTGCGCGTACGACGTGGTTCTGCTCTTTCACCTCTTTGAAGACAGGGGTTTCGTCGATATTGAGCCTTACGTAGAGGGCGATGATTATCAGCACGGTCCCCTCCGACCGCGAACCCCTGGAGTAGCCGCAATGTCAAGAGCAGCAGCGGCGCAAGGACTCCAATAGAGGTCGCGCTGGGTACCAAGCCGACGCCCACTGTCGACAAGCCCATGATCAACAGCGTGGCGATGAGAGTTTTCTTGATCAAAATTCGGAAATTGATGACGGATTACCTCAGACCGAGCCACGCTGAGCGGTGGCGCTTGCCGCCGCCGTCAATGAAATGTGTTGTTACTCAGAGGCAGTGCGGGGGCGGAGGCGTAGTCCAGACTCCACCCAACCGACGCGGCCCGCATCGTCGCGGACGAACGGAACGTACATCCCGTCGCTTAGCCCCATGTCTTTCCCGAGAAACCTCAGCGATGCCGGCGGTGGCGGCGAAGGCATGACGGCTGGTTGCCATCCGTTCTTCTGGTTTATCGGTTCCGCCGTGGTTTCCAATCCGCCGTTGGGGGGCGTGAACGTCGCGATCAGACCGGGATCCTGATAGCGGCCGGCGTATTGGGCCGCTTCTGCCTCCGTCAGGGTCACCGTCGGCGCATCGGGCGGTGCCAACAGGGCACGCGTAAACCCCATCGTGCCTTTTAATTCCGCTAACCCCGGGTAGCTCCCGAACGCGGCGTCAAGCACTTCGAGCTCGACCGCGCTCCCGCTGAACACATTGTTGACGAAAAGAACGAAGGCGAATTGCTGTTGCGGGATCGCGAGGAACGCGGTGTGCTGGCCGATCGTGTCGCCGTTGTGCATGAACGCACGAACCCCGTCAACATCTTGCACAAACCAGTTGCGCCCGATGCTGATGCGCAATCCGGGAACGAGTTTCGCCGGCGTCTGCATCTGCCGCAAACTCGCCGCCGAGACGACGCTCGGAGTCCCGTCGTTGGTGTCCGCGGCGAGGTGCATGCGGGCGTACCGCATCACGTCGCGCGTTGTCGACCAGATACCCCCCGCCGGGTCAATGGAGCGGGGCACCCAGAGCGGGGACTGCACGGCCACGACGTCCTCGCCGTTGATCGGCCCGGCGTAGTGGCCGTCTGAGTAGGCGCGCTGTAGTACCTTCCGCCGGTCGAGCACCGTCTCGGTCGCGCCGAGCGGACCGAACAGCAGGTTCTGCATCGCGGTGTTGTAGATGGTTCCGGAGGCGATCTCGATCACGCGGCCCAACAGGACGAATGCCGCATTGTTGTAGGAGAAGTACTGGCCCAGCGGGGCCAGTTGCGGCAGCTGCGGGAGTCTTTCGGCGACATAGCGGGTGATCGCGTCGTCGCCTTCCCCTGTGTAGATACCTTCATCGCCGTACCAGCCGGCAGTGTGGTCCAGGAGGTTGCCGACCGTTACGCGGGCGGCGGTCGCCTCGTCTTCAAGCCGTAGGTCGGGGATGTAGGTGCGGACCGGGGCGTCCAGCGCCAACTTCCCGTCATCGATGAGGCGCCAAATGGCGGTGGCGGTGTAGGTCTTCGTCAAGGAGCCGATTTGGAACAGGGTGTTCGGCTCGACGGGGAGCAGGGTGTTCATGCTGGCGACGCCGAATGTCGCGTGTTCCGCCCGGTCGCCAGCGAGGATGCTCAGCGCGGTCCCGGGTACCCGATGCTTGCGCATCGAGTCCATGAGTGCCTCGGCCACCGTGCGGAACTGCGTTGAGGCGTCGGCGGCGAGCGTACTTGGCAGCGGCAACCCGCCACCGGGATCCGTCACTGCCGGAGTCGGCGCCGCATTCGTCGTCGTTGCGTTCGGCGCGCCAGGATCCTCCTCCGTGGTTCTCTGGTCAAGCCGACCTGGCAGGAGCACGGCCGCCACCGCTGCTCCGCCTGCGACCGCGGCGCCACCCGCGGTGGCCAGTGCACGACGGCGCGAAATGCGCGAGCTGACCGGTGGATTGGCGTCCGAATCGTCATTGGCGTCCATGTCATCCTCACGCTGGCGGGATCACCGCGCTCTGATGATCCGTGACCGCGGCACTTCAGACGGATGGAATGCAGAGCAGCTGGTAGGGCGTCATCGAGTGAACCGTTGGCTACGAAGCGCATTCGCCATAGCGGCCGCCGAGTCGGGCGAGCTCGTTATCCGCCAGTCGGCTTCCTTATTGTGCTCGAACCAGATGAATCCAAGCACATCGTGCTGCGATTCCAGGAATCGCATGAACCGGGCGATCCAATCGGCTTTGCGCCCACCGGATTCCGCGCAACCCACTTCAGTGACGAGTATCGGCTTGTCCACGCAGATGCTGCGCAGCTGATCGAATGCAACGCCGAAGAGATCCTCGGGGTCGATCCATCTGCCCCCGGGAAGCGTGGCGCCCCAGTTGTATCCGTCGACACCGAGCACGTCGACGTATTCGTCGCCTGGATACCAGTCCGCCAGCGCTCCGTGCCCACCTGCCGTGGGCGCCCATATCCAGACGATATTTTCGGCTCGTTGCGCTGCAAAGATGTCGCGAAGGTGCCGCCAGGCCTCAACGTAATCAGCCGCAGAGATGCCCCCTGTCGGCGTCCACGGATACCAGTGCCCGTTGAATTCGTGCGCGAACCGAAGGTAGACCGGTGCCCCCCAGTCCCGGATCTCGTCGGCCCAGCGGTACGCGTAGTGGTCAAGGGCGCCGGACAACAACGACTGCACGACGGCCGAGGATCGGTCGTCGGTCCAGCACCACGGTTCCCAGGTGATGACCGGCACGGCTCCGCAGTATCTGATGAGGGCCATCTCCGCTATGGGCGGCAGGGCGAAGAAGTCCTCGAAACTCATCACCATCTCCGCGCGTCGCCCCACCGCATCGGCGACGGCCTGTAACTCGCGGGCCGCCTTCAAGCCGCCCGGTGTGCTGACACCGAATCGCAACTGCCCGTCGCAAACAGCGCGCAGCGGTCGACTGATCGGTGCAGCCTGTGCGTCCACTCGAGAAACCACCTCATGCCCTACCTACGAGGCTTCAACGTCCCTACGGAAATGCTCGCAAACTTTGCAAGCGCCGGGAGCAAAATCGACGTTTACTCAGAAGAGACCTTCGCCTGGTTACAAAGCATCGATCGATGGCGTGTGGCTTTGCCGCCGGCGCGCCCTCGCCGTCTGCGACTACGACGCGCGCCCGGATAGTCTGGGCCGTGCTTGGTCCACTTGGTTCCCATCGCGACCGGGCAGCCAGCTAAGACCGACGAGCACGGCACCTTGACCCGGTCACAGTTGCCGGTACTGCCGCGTGAAACGTCACCAACCGATACCGAACGTCGGCGCGAACGTCGGCCAGACGGAACAATGTTTTTGTGTCGGCTAGTGCAAGCTTGGCAAAGCTGCATTTTTCTTCGAGCGCGTAGATTGCCGCTCGAATGCGGTTGCGGCGAGTCATGGTTTCCTTCCGCTTCCTACAGGCTCCCACTAAGAGGAGACTCTTATGCCCGCTAAAACGCTGTACATCGGACGGGTAGGGGCCCCGGCGGTCGCGCTCGGTATCTGTGTGGCTGTGGCAAATCTCCGTTCATAGCTAGCGCGGACCCCGATGGCACCGGCTCGAGTGGTTCGTCCGAATCGTCCAACTCCGATTGGGCTCGTTATCGAGCAACGCGTCGAGCCGCGCGACTTCGACGGCGCCAACAGCCTCTTCGAATTTGCGACGTTCGTGTTTCGGGGCTGACCAGTGATGTCGCCTTGAGCATCGAGATCACTTCGTTGCCAGCTCAAGGTTGTTCATTCCCAGCGCATGGGAGGCGTCGTACTCGTAGCGGCCGCCGAAGTCGTGAGGGCTAGCCGCAGCGGTCACATTCGTCACAAAGTGGGCGGGGATGTGTTGTCACGAAATGTGATAGCACATGCGATATCACGTTTCGAGTTAGTGCCAATCCCTGCGCGCAGCGACGGGAGTGACTGGAGTGAATTTTTGCTCGGCTCGGTGGCGGGCATCCGGGTCGCGACCGAGGAACCGCTGCGTACCGTTGAGCCGCTCATCGAGGGTGTGCAGATCCGCAGGTACGCGGCTCGGTGATCAACCTGAGCCCGCGCCAGCCAAGTCCGGGTCGCTGCCACAGGTCGCCGACGAAGGTCAGGATGCCTGCCTGAAAGTACGGGAAGTCCCGCGGCGGCGCTGGAACGAGGTTCACGTCGCCCGTGCCGTCGTATGCCGTGCACGTGAGCTCGCTACTCGACGGCGTCGTCGCTTGCCCAAAGCGACACCGTCAGACGAGACGCGCGCCCCCGCTCAACAGTAGGCGAATGGTGCCCTAGCGGCGTCAGCCGCTGATTCTGGACTCCGACACCACGCACGCGCGTGTGCGTGACCGGTCGAGAAATCGCGCCTCATCCGCGGCAACACGCTCTCCGGCCGGTCCAGTGGTCACGGCGGCGAGCCACGCGGTGAAGGTGGCGCGGTCCGTGAATTCCTGCTCGACTATGGCGTCGCAATCAATCGCAGACGCTGCGCTGTCCATGCCGTCGCGATCGACGTAATGGCGTTTGTACACGGTCGGCGCGGGCGCAGTGCTCAATATCAGTGGCACATGGTGGTTTTCGTAGTAGTCGATGAAATCCCCGATCGTCATGTCCTCGCGCTTGCTGACGAAACCAAACAGCTTGAACACATCCACTCCTACTGCAGGCACTATCCGGGGACCTCCCTGGTTAGGATCGAGGTTAGTCTATCTGGGGAGTTCCCCGATTAGAACCGACGGATATGGAACGGTTCATGAGCTCGGATGGTTCGGACTACCGGGCGACGTTGGCCGCCTTGGTGCGGCCGCCACTGCGTGCCGATGCCCGTCGGAACTACGACGCACTGATCGCCGCGGCCGACGAGGTCTTCATGCGGCTGGGCCCGGACGCGCCGCTGGACGAAATCGCTCGGCGGGCGGCTGTCGGAAACGCCACGCTGTACCGGCACTTTCCGACCCGGCACGATCTCTTGATTGCGGTGTGTGTCGGTGAGGTGGAAGCACTGTGCGAACACGGCGAACAGCTCATGTCCCATGGTCGTCCGGTGGAAGCGCTACGGCTGTGGTTGGCGGCCTACATCGAGCACGTCTGCTCCAGAAGGGGGTTGGCGGTCGCCTTCGCCACCGGCAGCCGTGCGGATTCCGAGTTCAGCGCGACGTGTCGCGCGGCCGTCAAATCAGTAGGCGAGGTGCTGCTGGGTAATGCGCAGGCTGCGTGTCTTGCCGCCCCGGATATCAAGATCGACGATCTCATTGCGCTCGTGAACGCGATAGCCATCGCCACTGATGCCGATAGGAGCAGCTCGCCAGATCGCTTGCTTGGCCTGCTTTTCGATGGCATCAGATCGGATCGGCCGTAGTCCACCGGCACCTACGACTCCTCGGGGCCGAGGTTTAACGGATGGCTACTGGCTGGCGCGCGTCGTCACCTGCTGGTATCGGTCCCGCCAAGCCGCGGAATTGGCCAGCAGGTCATCCTCGGGCGCCTCGATCAGCTCGAGGCCGGCGAGAGGGTCGCCTTCGGTCGTCACCGAGGGAATCCGGTTGACGCTTTTGAGCACCTTCTGCCCGTCGGTGAGCAGAAAATCGATGAACAAAATGGCCGACGCGGGATGCGAGGCGTGCGTCATCGTGGCAACCCCGTTGGGACGCAGCGTAATCGGCTGGACCGGCTGACCGTTGGCCGGACGCCATGTGACGGGAGCACCCTTGGCGGCAGGCGTGTCGATGTTCTGGGTGTACGCGGAGATGAACACGCTGTACTGCCCGGCACTGAGCAATTCGCCGGTGGCGGTGTGTCCCTTGGTGATCTTGGCGTTGGTGGCGATCGTGTTGAAGAGCTCATCGATCTGTTCCTGGGTCTTGCCGTGCTCACGCCAGTACGTCGTGAGTGAGGCATACCAGTCGACCTCATTGACCTCCATCGCCAGCTTTCCCCGCCAACGCGGCGAAGCCAGGTCCTCGAAGTTCTTGGGTTCCTCGCCGGGCTTGACGAGATCGGTGTTCCAGCCGACCACGAATGCATTGAAGCGGTCTGCGGTCCAGGTCTCCTTCAGGCCCTGCAGGCGGACGGTATCTCGGTACTCACTGCGGTAGGGGTACAGCAGCTCGTGGCTGGAGGCGATGTTCATCTCAGGCGAGTTGGTTTCGAGGACGTCGGCACCGTGAAAGTTCGCATTGCCCTCCTGCAGGATGCGCTGCAGAACGGTCTCGGAGTCGGCGCGATACGTCTTGATCTCGAGGCCGTACTTCTCCTTGAAAGCCGTAGCGACATCTTCGATGTCGTTGTTGGACGTGTAGACCGACAACTCGCCCTCCGCCTTCGCCGCCTTCAGCAGTTCGTCCGTCCGCTCTTGACCGGTCAACCCGTTGAACCGGTCGTAGACCTGCTGCGCGGCGTCGGCCAGTTCGGGATTGCCTTCGCCCTGCGAGGCGGTCGGGGAGCCGCCGCAGGCTGTCGAGGTCAGCGTGAGGGCGAGGACTATGGCGGCTAACGGGCGACGGCAGCGCATTTACATTTCCTCCGTACGACGGGACCAATTCCGCGTTGGCCATATGGACAGTCCATCATCCCAACCCGCTAAATGGAGCGTCATGGTTTTCGCTAAACTATTTATTGGACTATTGGTCTGCTTGTTCTCGTGTTACGTTCCACATGGCCATACCCGGCCCGTTGCTGACTCGAAGGAGCAGATTTGCCCGCCCCGTATCAGAATCCGGCCTACGGCTCCGACGTGATGGTTGATGCCATGCGGGCCTTCAAGTTTCCCTATCTGGCGCTGAACCCGGGTTCGTCGTTCCGGGGCCTGCATGATTCGCTGGTGAACTACGCCGAAGACGAGATGCAGATCATCGAGTGTCCGCACGAGAAAATAGCCGTGGCGTTGGCCCACGGCTATGCCAAGGCATCCGGGCGGCCGATGGGCGTCATCCTGCATAACGTCGTCGGTCTTCTGCACGGTGCGATGGGCATCTACTACGCGTACATCGACCGTGCGCCCGTAGTGATCTTCGGAGGCTCCGGCCCCGCCGCTTACGACAGACGGAGGCCCAACATCGACTGGATTCACGGCGCGAACGTCCAGGGAAATGCCGTGCGGGACTTCACCAAATGGGATTACGAGCCGCGCTCGCTGGAGTCGGTACCTGGCGCCATCGCGAGGGGCTATCGGATCGCGGCGAGCGAACCGGCGGGACCGGTGTACATCGCGCTCGACGCGGGTCTGCAGGAACAGCCCCTCGACGAGCCCATCCCGATGCCGGACTGGGATCGGCTCAAGGTTCCGGCGCCGATCGGCCCGGATCCCGGCGCGCTGCGACAACTCGCCGAAGCATTTGTGGGGGCCAAACGCCCGGTGATCATTCCCGGACACGTCGGCCGTGATCCCAATGCATTCGACCTGCTGGTGAGGCTGGCGGAGACGGTCGGCGCCGGCGTCATCGACACGAATATCAGGCACAACTTCCCCAACCGCCATCCGCTATGCGTGACCGGGACGAAGGCCCTCGAAGAGGCGGACTGTGTGCTGTTCCTCGATGTGAAGGACATGCAGAAGACAACCCAAGAGCTGGATTCGGTCAATCGCAAAATCAGATCGCGGATCGCGCAGGGTGCTGTCGTGCTTGATGTCGGGTTCAACGACGTCGGATTGTCCTCGTGGAGTGAGGATTACACGGCGCTGGTGGAGACCGATCTGCAGGTCACCGCCGACACCACGGTCGCGCTTCCGTTGTTGGTCGACCTCTGCGATCGGCTGGTCACTCACGATGATGCGCCCAGGCAAGGCAAACGATCGGAGTGGCGCACTCGTCTTGGGGATCTGCACGACGAAGTCTGGCGTGGGTGGGCGGAACGCGTTGACCACTCCGCGGCAGAAACGCCAGTGGCGACCGCGGTATTGGCACGTGCGGTCTGGGAAGTCGTGAAGGAATACGACTGGGTGCTAACGGCGGGGACTGCTTCCGAATGGGCCAAGCGGGTGTGGGACTTCGACAAGCACTATCGGACGCCCGGTCGACAGTTGGGAACCGCCACGCAAATCGGTATTTCCCTCGGTGTTGCGTTGGCGCACAAAGGAACCGGCAGGCTCGTCGTTGATCTTCAGCCCGACGGTGACTTGATGTTCGATGCCGGGGCGCTGTGGGTGGCCTCGTACTACAAACTTCCGCTGCTTGTCGTGATGTTCAACAACCGGGCGTATTACAACGACTGGGAGCACCAGGAACGTCTCGCTCGCCAACGGGGGACGCCGCTTGAACGAGCGCGCATCGGGATGGAGATCGACAACCCGGCGCCCGACTTCGCCACGCTGGCCCGATCGTTCTCGTGGCATGCCGAGGGGCCGATCACCGACCCCGCTGACATCGAAAAGGCGGTTCAGCGCGGCGCGGAGTATGTGCAAGCGACGGGTAAGCCCGCCCTTGTCGACGTTGTGTGCCAACCAAAGTAGGAGCGGACCAGGGCCGGACGCCGTGCGTGTTGTGTACATCCTCGTTCGCTCACCGTACAGCTGGCGACAGGACACATTGCACCGTAAGTAGTTTCGACTTCCATGAGCACCCAGCGTTACGAAGTGTCTGCATCGACGGAGATGATCACGGCATCGCTCAACGGCACTGTTCAGGATCCGTTCCCGCTGTACAACGCTCTTCGGGAACATGATGGGGGAGTGCACTGGGCGGCGGAACTCAACGGCTGGCTGTGCACTCGGTACGACGACATCCGCCGGATCTACAGCGACAACGACACCTTCTCAGCCGAACGATTCGAGTCCGGCGGGGATGACACACATGGGCTCGAGCGCGACGACCATCGGCGATTCATGTCGATCTTCACTCAGCAGTTCATGTTGACTGATCCGCCGAAACACACCGAAATCCGTTCCATCTTGCGCACCTCGTTCAGCCCGCGCCAAGTGGAGTGATGGCGAGCTGTGGTCGCAGGCATCACCGACGAGCTGCTAGGAAGCCTCGATCCAACGGTCGACTTCGATGTGATGAAGAACTTCGCACAGCTCGTCCCCATCGCGGTGATCGCCATAATGCTCGGCATACCACCGGAGGACCGGGGCCGGTTTCGCCAGTGGACGGATGCCTTCGTCGACACCTTCGACCCCCAGATACGAGGCGAGGAGCGCGACGCGCGGGTCCATACCACGCTCGAGCTGTTTGACTATCTTGCGGAACAGGTCGAGATGCGACGAACGCGACCCAGCGATGACTTGATCACGCTGCTGGCCACCGAGACCCTGAAAGACGGCTCATTGCTTGACGTTCCGCGCGTAGTCGCGCAGTTGGCTCTACTACTAGCGGCGGGCAACGACACCACCGCCAACCTAATCGGAAATGGCATCACACTCTTGATGGACAATCTCGATGTCCGTAAAACGCTCTGTCTACGACCAGATCTGGTGCCTGTCGCCGTAGAGGAGATGCTCCGTCTCGATCCGCCATTTCATTTCATTCCCCGCAAGGTCATCAAGGACGTCACGCTCGGCGGAAGGCGTCTGAAGCCGGGCCAACTCTGCTGGCAACTGTTAGCGGCCGCGAATCGGGATCACCGTGTCTTCACCAACCCCGACGAGTTCAGCCTGGAACCGCGGCCCTACCCGCACCTTGCCTTCGTGCATGGGATTCACTTCTGCCTCGGCGCCTCGCTTGCGCGCATGGAGGGACAGATCGTGTTTTCCCGACTCCTGCAGCGCTACCCGGAATTCGCTGCCGGAGCCGAGCCACCCACACGGCGCACGGACACGATCATCGCGCGCGGCTGGCGCGTCCGGCCAATCCGATTGGTTCCCTAGGCGATGGCTCTAACCGGCCAGTGGCTTCCTCGCCGCCCTGCGACGCGCGAACGAGGCACGCGTGTGGCGGAGTTCTCCGTTGGCAGCCTCGACCAGCAACCCCAAGGCGGAGACCTTCTTCGGCGGCCGCAGCTTGCCTTCCAGCCACTGGGCCCGCGCCTCACGCCGCCGCATCTTTCCGCTGGTCGTCCGGGGTAGGGTGCCCGGCGGCAGCAACTCCACATGTGCCGGCCGTATCCGTGTGCGTTCCGCGACTCGCGTCGCCACATCGTCGGCCAGCGTTGCAGGTGCCTCGGATGTCGTCTCGACGAGCATCGCCAGCGCCTCATCTTCTTCACCGGCAGGGACGAATCCAATCGCGACCGCACATCCAGTGCGGACGCCGGGCAACCCGTCCAACGCCGCCTCGAACTCCTCGGGTGTGTGGTTGGCGCCGCGCACGATGACGATGTCTTTGTGCCGTCCCGTCATGAAGAGCTCGTGGTCGTATTCGAAGCCGAGGTCGCCGGTGTCGAGCCAACCGCCGTGTAGGGCCTGGTCCGTCAGGTCCGTCCGGCCGAAATAGCCTGCCATGATGCTGGGTCCGCGAACGAACACGTGCCCGACGGTGCTCGGCGGCAGCACCGCACCCTCATCGTCGCGGATCTCGACTTCTACACCCGCCAGGGGACGGCCGACGCTGACCAGCTCTTTGTCTCCGGGCTCGACAACGCCTTCCGCAGCGAGCTTGTCAGCGTCCACACCCACGGTGCGGAATTCGGTACCTGCAGGCTTGAACGTCACGCCCAACGAGGCTTCGGCCATCCCGTAGACAGGCGTGAGCGCCGACGAACGCAGGCCGAAACGGCCGAATCGCTCGTTGAATCGACGTAACACCGGTGCGCTGATCGCCTCCGCTCCGTTGAGCGACTGGCTCCAGGTGGACAGATCTACGCCTTCGAGCTCGTCGTCGCGAATTCGCTTCAGACACAAGCCGAATGCGAAGTTTGGCGCGGCCGTGTGGGAGCCCCCGTGCCGTGAAATGGCGCGCAGCCAGGCGGCTGGTTCCGCGACAAACAGCTCGGGCGGAAGCAAGACAAGCCGACCTGGGTGGTAAAACGCGAGAAGCAAGTTCCCGATCAATCCCATGTCGTGATAGAGCGGCAGCCATGTCACCCCTACTGCACCCGGCGCTAACGTGGCGTACTGCTCGATCACGGCCAGGTTCGACAGCAAGTTCCGGTGCGTCAGTGCCACAGGCTTCGGATCATGCGTCGTGCCTGACGAGAATTGGATCAAGGCCAGGTCACCGGGAGCAACCTCAACGCGTGTGTCGCGCGGATTCGCGGCACCGAGGCTGGACGCGGTCACGCAGCCCAGGCGCGGTGCGGACATCTCGACGGCGACGCCAAGAAGGCGGCGAATCCGTTCGTCGGTGACGACCAAGACCGCGCCCACCGCTTGCAGCATGGCCGCCGTCTTCTGGTGATATTCGTCGAGTCGTCCGAGACGCACCGGCGGATACAGCGGAACTGGTATAGCCCCCGCGTACAGCACGCCAAAGAAGCACTCCACAAAGGCAGGGCACGTCGGCAGCACTATTGCGACGCGATCGCCCTTCTCCACACCCAGACGCATCAGATCGACGGCGATCGACAGCGCGTGCTCGCGTATCTCCGCCATCGGCACTTCGCGCTCGTCTTCTTTGTTGTCGACGAAGACCAAGCTCACGTCCGTCTGAGCGGCCGCGGCGAGCATCTCATTCAGCGTCCCGTACTTGGGCGGGATTGCCGGATCGCCCTTCACCGTTGCGCCTCGCTGAGCCGCACGACGAGAGCCGCGAGGTCGCCGACGGTCACGAGATCGTCTCCCTCCTCCTCGTCCAGCACGATGGAGTACTGCTTTTCAATCTTGTAGATGAGGGACAGAATCCTGACCGAGTCCAGCCCGCTACTCACGAGGCTCGAATCGGCGGTCAGCTCCGCGTCTTTCACCTCAGACTGGACAAGCTCGATGATTTCCTGGGTCACCGCCTCAACGGTGAGCGGTCCTCCTGTTGGTGACGTCATACAACCGGAGCCTAGCCACTGTGGAATTGCTATTCCAGGGACTGTGATGGCCATCAGCCTTGTCTTGCAAGCGATTACAGTTACCGGATAGCACCGGTTTCCTGCCAGCCCCCATCGGGCCTACCCGCTGTCTGCAATACCCGTCGTCCGCGAACGACGCCAGCGTGACTTACAGCTGTCTCACAGCGACCACGTAGACAACGAATTTGGCCGACTGCTAGCACCGTATCGAAAGTTATTGCCGAAGAGCGAGTTTGATTGGCAACTCCCAGAAAAGTGGGAGCATGCGTGAAGCGGTCGCTCGGTTTATTCGTTACTGCCTCCAATCGTCGTATCTTTGGAGGGAGTCAAGGCAATGCAGTTCGAGAACAAGGTTGCGTTCATCACCGGCGCGGCAAGGGGACAGGGCCGATCGCACGCGGTTCGGTTTGCCGAAGAGGGCGCGGACATCATCGCGTTCGACCTGTGCGATCAGATCGGCAGCGTCGCGTATCCGTTGGCAACACGCGAGGACCTCGACGAGACAGTCAACCTCTTCGAGAAGACGGGCCGCCGCATCGTGGCGGAACAAGGCGACGTACGGGATTTGGAGAGGCTCAAGGCAGCGGTCGCTGGCGGTGTCAACCAGCTGGGCAGGGTCGACTTTGTGCTTGCCAACGCCGGCGTCATGCCTGGACTTGGCGAACAGCGCTACGAGGTCGAGTCGTATGTCGACGCGGTGGACATTCTTCTCAATGGGGTCTACTACACGGTGGAGGCGGCACTGCCCGCACTGCTGGAGCACGGCGACGGCGGGGTGATCGTGATCACGAGCTCATCCGCCGGGTTGAACAGTCTGTGTTCGAGCTTCGTCGTTCGAGACCATGGCTTCGCGGGGTATCACGCCGCCAAGCATGGCGTCGTGGGACTGATGCGGTACTACGCGACCGCGTTGGCGGAGAAGAATATTCGTGTCAACAGCGTGCACCCGTCCGCGGTCGCGACTCCGATGATTCTCAACGATGTCGTCGCGCGAGTGTCGGCGGAACATCCCGAAGTCAACAGTGCGTTCGAAAACCTGTTGCCGGTTGGAACGATCGATGCCGCCGACGTGACCGAGGCGATGGTGTACCTATGCGGACAGCCCGGCCGCTACATCACCGGTATTCAGCTTCCTGTCGATGCGGGCTTCACCGTGAAGTGCTAGCCGGTTGCGCGAGAGTACGGTTTCTGACGAAAATCGGGCGAAAGTCGTCAACGACCGTACTCTGGGCGACCGGGTAGGCAGCAACCGCCGCGACGGGATGTCCTACAAATCGCCGTGATTCGGGTGCGGAGGCGGGACAATTCGTCGATGCCAAGTAATGCGCTCGAATCTGATCTTCGCCGGCTTCTCGGGTCCGATGCGGTGTTGACCGACGAGGCGGCTCGAGTTGCCGCCGGGACAGACTTCATCACCCAGCGCGGCGTCCCGATGGCCGTCGTCAAGCCTGCGTCGGGCGAACAGGTCGCGACGGTACTCGGCTATGCGACCGCGCACGGTGTACCGATAGTGCCGCGGGGAGCGGCGACGAACCTGTCGGCGGCGATGGCACCCGGCGACGATGCGGTTGTGCTGGATCTCGCGGGCATGAACCGGATCCTGGAAATCGATGTCGCGGCGCAGCGGGCAGTCGTCGAACCCGGCGTCATCAACGGGGACCTCAAGGCCGCGGTCGCGCCACATGGACTTGTCTATGCGCCGGATCCGGCCTCGGTGCCGGTCTCGTCGATCGGCGGCAACATAGCGGAGAACGCGGGCGGGCCCGGATGCATCAAGTTCGGTGTCACGTTCCATCACGTGATCGCGGTCGACGTCGCGCTCGCCGACGGACGTGTGATCACCCTCAGCGACGATGACGACGTCGACCTTCTCGGGCTGATAATCGGGTCCGAGGGGACGCTCGGGGTGGTGACGCGCGCCGTGCTCAACCTGATACCGACGCCCGTGGCGCAGTGGACGCGCTGGCGTCGTTCGACCACATCGAGGACGCCGCCCACACCGTCTCGGAGATCATTGCGGCGGGAATCCTGCCTGCCGCACTGGAACTCGGCGACAAGCGGGCCATCGAGGTGATGGAGGCCCACCTGCCGTCTGAGTATCCAACCGACAAGGATGCGATCTTGATCGTCGAACTCGACGGCGAGCCGGACGAAATCGCCAGGGACATGCCGAGGCTGGAGAAGATCCTGCGGCGGCGGGACCACACGCTTCGCACCGCGGGCAACAAGCAAGAGCGGGCCGCGCTATGGGCGGGCCGCCTCGCACTGGGATTCGCCCTGCGCACGACGGGCAAGGAGTTCTACATCTGCGACGCGACCGTTCCACGGCAACGCGTGCCGGAGATGACGGCACGCAGCCAGCAGATCACCGCAAGCCATGGAGTCGACGCCTTGATCGTGGGGCACGCCGGCGACGGCAATCTGCACCCCGTCCTGTTCTACGAACCGGACCAGCTTCCCAAAGTCGACGTCGTCGCGGAGGCGATCGCCGATGCGGCGCTTGAACTCGGCGGCACACTCACTGGTGAACACGGAGTCGGCACCGCCAAGCGCGATCAGATGCATCGGGTGTTCAGCCCCGTCGAGCTGTCCGCATTCCGCGCGATCAAGGGTGTATTCGATCCGGATGGCCTACTGAATCCCGGTGTCATGCTTCCAGATCCGGTGGACGGCGAGCCGGACCTGAACGAGTTCGCGAAAGCCGTCGCCTCTGCGCTCGACGGGCACCAACCCGCCAGTCCACCGCCAACGCATCATCAGCGCGACGCGGAGATCCACATCGACGCCGAAAACATGAGTCTCACTGTCGGCGCAGCCGCGTCGTGCCGCGACGCCGAGGCTGCCGCCAACGCCGCTGGGCTGTCCTGCTCGACGATGGAACGCGATGATCTCGTGGCCGACGCCATCGAGGTCGACGGACATCGCCATCCCGCACGTCGCGCACTCCTCGGCGTCGAGGCGACGCTTCCCGGCGGACATCACGCCACGTTCGGCAGCGCTGCCATGAAGGATGTCGCCGGGCTGGATGCCAAGCGTCTCGTCGCCGGTGGTCGTGGCGCTTTTGGCCGGCTGGAACGCGTGACTTTAAGGGCGGTCCCGCAACAGGGATGATCAACGGGACCGTCGAGAATTCGCTGGATCTGATGAAAGGACTGCCACATGAGCGTTTGGTTTATCACCGGAGCTTCCCGCGGCTTCGGCGCAGAGATCGTGGAACAGGCGCTGGCGGCCGGGCATCAGGTCGTCGCCACCGCACGCAATCCCGAAACCGTCACAGCGAGATTCCCGGACGCCGGTGACGAGTTACTCGCGGTCGCCCTCGACGTGACCGATGAGGCGGCTGCCGCGGCAGCCGTCGAATCCGCCGTCGAGCGGTTCGGTCGAATCGATGTCGTCGTGAACAACGCGGGCCGCGGCCTGCTCTCCGCTGTCGAGGAAGCCAGCGATGCCGCCGCGCGAGCGGTGTATGACGCGAACGTGTTCGGCACCCTCAATGTGATTCGCGCCGTTCTGCCCACACTGCGCGCGCAGCGGTCCGGGCGGATCCTGAACCTGTCGTCGGTCGGCGGATTCGCCGGGGCGGCGGGCTGGGGGATCTACTGCTCGACCAAGTTCGCCGTCGAGGGCATTTCGGAGGCGTTGTCCCACGAAGTGGGCCCGCTCGGCATCTCGGTGACGATCGTCGAGCCCGGCTACTTCCGAACCGACTTCTTGGACGCCTCGAGCTTGCACACCGAGTTCAACGAGATCGACGACTACGCCGAGACGGCGGGGGCGGTGCGTCAGCACGCGACGGACGTCAACCATGCCCAGCCCGGCGACCCGGTCAAGGCGGCGGCGGCGATGCTCCTGTTGGCCGACGCCGCGCAACCACCGCTGCGGGCGCAGCTCGGCAGCGATTGCCTCGCCGTGGTCACCGCCAAGCTCCAATTCGTCGCTGCGGAGCAGGAAGCCTGGCGCGAGCTGGCGCTTTCGACCGATTTCGAGAACAGGTTGTAGAAACTTTGCCAATAACGCCGAGCCGACCGGATCGGCGCTGGTCTAGACCCCCGGCAATGGGCGCCCTACCAGCAGAGATGTTCAGGCTACGGTGCCGGGAAACCCCGTCTGAAAAATTTGACCATGAAAATATGGTTTGCAGGCGGGTTGTTCGCTGGAAGTGCTACCTTCGCATCCTGACAATTTTCTGGGGGAAATGACTGAAGGCTAGCGGGGGATTGCATCATGGTGGACCTCGAATTCGAAGACGACGTGGCAACGATTACGGTCGATCGGCCACACGCCTGTAACTCGATCGCGCTCGACACCATGGAGCAGTTGGAGAAGGTGCTCGACGGTGCGGAGGGCGCCCGCGCGTTGGTCATCACCGGTGCAGGCGACAAGGCGTTCATCGCGGGCGGTGATCTCAAATCGCTGGCTTCCGTGCGGACCGAGGTTGAAGCGTCGGCCATGGCGTGGCGCATGCGATCGATCTATGACCGAATCGCCGCGTTCCCTGCCCCTGTCGTCGCCGCTCTCAACGGCCACACGATGGGCGGCGGTGCGGAGTTGGCCATTTCTGCCGATATTCGAATTGCCGTGGACGACATCAAGATTGGCTTCAATCAGGTCAAGCTCGAAATCATGCCGGGGTGGGGCGGTTGTGAACGACTCGCGACATTGGTCGGCCCAAGTCGGGCGTTGCTCATCGCAGGCACGGGCCGGATGCTCGACGCGACCGAGGCCGAACGCATCGGGCTCGTCGATCAGATCGTGCCGCGGGAGACATTCAAAGAGACATGGCGTTCGCTCGCCCGTGCGTTGACCGCGGGGCCCGTCCCCGAGATCAAGCGGGTAATCGCCGGAGTCGCCGACACTCAAACTGTCGCAGCCTTCGCCCGTCTGTGGGCCACCGACAAGCACTGGCAAGCCGCCGACAAGGTGCTCAAGAAGCACTGACCACAACTCCGCCGCGCGGGCCGCGATCAGTAATTATTTGCTGAGCAGTTGACCAGCACACCGCTTTGTGTTAGCTAGCTGCATTAGCATTTGCGTGGGCATCAATGATGGCGGGGCGGGACGGCCGGCTCGGACGTGTCATCAAGTGATGACGCCGCGGCAAGGGAATGGTTGGGTCGAGCGTCGGCGTCAGCTGTTTGCTGCGATGTCCGGTTGCCGATTATGCGGCGGTGATGCGCGGCCGTGCCGTCGGAGCATGCACCCTAAGATTCGTCGGGGAAGCTGGGCGCCCCGCTGCAATGGGGATTGGCCGGAAGTTGTTTGCTGCGGCAAGGAGGGTTCCTCGATGGCGCAGACAGGACCGTGGACCGGAGACCCGGTCTGGCTTGCCGATGTCCTTCGGGCTGAAGGCATCGATCTCGTCGAATATCCAGGCTGGCGCGATCGCGGACATGGCGACTTCAAGGACATCCGGGGCGTCATGGCGCACCACACCGGGTCGGACACAGCCAGCGCGGCCTCGATCGCCGATGGTCGTCCCGATCTGCCGGGGCCGCTGTCCCAACTGCACATCGCGCGGGACGGCACGGTGACCGTGGTCGCGGTCGGCGTCGCCTGGCACGCGGGTGTCGGCATGTATCCGTGGGTGCCGACCAACATGGGGAACTGGCATTTAATCGGTATCGAATGCGCCAACAGCGGAACGAGTCCGACCGCGCCGCACCGCAGGAACTGGCCAGACGCGCAGTACTTCGCGTTGGTTCGGTGCTGCGCGGCCATCAATCGTCGGCTCGCCCAGACGTCCGCCCGCACGATCGGGCACAAGGAGTACGCCGGCCGCTCCCAGGGGAAGTGGGACCCTGGCGCCATCGACATGGACATCCTTCGTCGTGACATACAGGACAGGATCGGCACGATCTCCGATCCGGCCCCAACGCCGAGGCCACCCGTCCCGGTCGGGGAGTACGCCGACATTCTGTTGTTCCGCGGATCCGAAGGTCCCGAGGTGGCCCAACTCCAGCGCCGACTCAACGAGGAAGAGTTCATCGCGGATCTGGTGGTCGACGGAATCTTCGGCCCGAGAACGGAGGCCGCCGTCAAGTCGTTCCAGCGCCGTGCCGGTGGCTTGAAGGTGGACGGCATCGTCGGTCCGGCCACCGCGGCCGCGTTGAGGTTGAAGCTCGTTAAAGCGGCGTAGTCTGCTTCGCCGACGGTGCATCAGCGACCCGATGACAAGCACGACTGGAGCCTACGGCGAAGTCTGCTCACATTGCCTGGCGGCAGTAAGTCGAATCCTGCACGGGCGCATGCATTTTCAACGTAGCATCGAGAAATGGCCGTTGTGCTGAGACCTGGTGACAGTAATGATTTGGTGCGGCTGCTTCAGGCCCGCCTGAATCGCGATTACCCGCTCTACTCGAACCTGGTGGTCGACGGCGTCTACGGGCCGCGCACCACTGCAGTGGTCCGAGAATTCCAGCGCCGAGCGGGTCTGCAGGTCGACGGCATCGCGGGTCCGCAGACCCTGGGGCGGCTGGGGCTGAACTTCGATCAACCGCCTCCGCTGCCAACCAACCTGCCGTTCTTCTACAACGCGGCAGGCACATGGTCGACGCCGTTCATGGGCCCGCAGTTCGACGTTGGCTGGCGCCTCGAACAGCTGCGTCGAGTACGTAACCAGCCCGTCGGGTATCCTGCCGCCGGATTCCTGTATCCCAACCCGTTCATGAGCTACAACGAATCGGTCGCACTGGGCGTGGCCGAACTCGTGCGACTGATCTTGATGAATGCGGGCAAGTTCTACCTGTGCGGCTACAGCCAAGGCGCCGAAGTCGTGGTTCGGACACTGCGACTGATGTTGCCCGGCCAACCGCTGGCGCACCGCGCGGGTGACCTACTGCAGGTGGTCACCTTCGGCAGCCCCTGCCGCGCGCCCGGTCCGACTCTGGTGGGCAACAACCCGCAGGGAGCGGGCATCTCCGGCATCTACACGCCCAACGAATTCCGATCGCGCACATACGATTTCGTTTTAGACGGGGACATGTACCCCACGACGACCGATGACACGCTGCTGCACCTCGGGTATGAGGCGCTTACCCCCCTCGAACTCGAGCTGCCGTTTGCGCTGAAGATCATCAGCCTGATTCAGAGCGACGAGTTCCTTGCCTTGCTCAACCTCGCCAATACGCCGGAGACGTTCGCGAAGGTGGTCAGGACGGCCGTCGTCGTCGGCGACTTCATTGTCCGCAACCCGCACATCCACTATCACGACTGGCTCAGCTTCAATGGGACCACAGGCGTCGATCGTGCGGTGCAGATCGTGTCAGCGGGGCCACCGGGCGGTCCGTAGCCCGGCGGGTCTATGTGGTCCAACTGGTGGTCGATTCCGCTCGGCATTGCTGCCGGGCTGCTGCTGATCTGGCTGGCCCTGGCCGTCATGTTGTGGAGAGTGAAGCCCGACGACTATGCACTCCGCGACGCCCTTCGGCTCCTGCCTGACCTCATCCGGCTGATCAAGCGGATGGCCGCCGACCCGGATACGCCGAGGGGGCTGCGGATCCGGCTGGCATTGCTGCTCGGCTACCTCGCGCTTCCGATAGATCTGATACCTGACTTCATCCCCGTGCTGGGATACGCCGACGACGCGATCATTGTGGTGCTCGCTTTGCGCTCCGCGACGCGGAGCGGGGGACCCGACGCGCTTGCCAAGCACTGGCCCGGCACACCCGACGGTTTGGCAGCCGTGAAGCGGCTGTGCCGCATTTAACGTCGCGTGAACACCGGTGATCCAGCGAACACGAGTCGCGCCGTGGTCGGACCCATCAGCCGGGCGCGGCACCGAATCCGTCCTGGTCCGCCGCCCATACAGGCAGCTTCAAGAAATTTGCTGCCGTGTCGCGGTGTGATTTAGCGCTCACTTTCGCTCCGAAAGCTAAGAATCTGTTTTATGGGCGTGTGGAGTCCATGATCAAATGCTGGTTGCCAAAAACGTAAAACGGCCGCTAAAGCGGATTTTTGGCGTAGCCACTGCAACATAACGACTGGATAACGGATTCTTTTCTTAGTGCCCTCTGAGAGCTTTCCCAGGATCGCCGCCGACTTGCGATCTCGCCTTCTCGAAGCGCGAATTTCCGTCGCTACACTCGATTCAAATCACGCCGCAAACGGCGTAGACAGACCTGAAATCTAGGGGCCGGTGCACTCCATACCGGCGGAGGTACCGGAGAGCATGGCTAATTTTTTGATGTCCAAGAACGCTCGTGAGGCGCATGTGGTCCAAGGGGCGCACGTGAATCCCGATTTCACTCGAACAGCTACGGCCGCGATTCGTCGTGGTCCGATCGCAGAGATCGCCGCGAGCAGCGACGTCATCGTCGTGACCAACCATGCCGACGACAGCATCTCGCTGCTGAACCCCGAGACCTTCGCGGTTGAGTACGACATCGCCGTCGACGGCGAGCCGTTCGCGGTCGTCGCCTCCGACGACCGTGTCTACATCAGCACCGCCGCTGCCAGCCACGACGCCGTTGCGGTGATCGACACCAGCACCAGGTCCGTCATCGCGACCTATCCGCTGGCATTCGGCGTCACCGCACTGGCCATCAGTCCGGACGGCAAGCGTGTCTACGCGGGGCGCACGGCCAACGACCACGTCGACGTCGCCGTCATCGACACCACCGCCGAGCGGGTCGGCACTATCGACATCGCCACCGGCGCAGGCATCGGCGTCGACGCGATCGCCGTCGACCCGGCGGGTAAGCGCCTCTTCGTCGCGACGACCGACGCGCGCGGCAGTCAGCTGGTGGTCGTGGACGCCGAGACGACTCGCGTCGAGCGCAAGTTGTGGGTGGGCGCGCCGATCCGCGACCTCGCGTTCGCCGATGGCACCGCGTATGTCCTCACCTCCGACCGGACGCGTGGCGGCGCAATCAGCGTCGTCGACCTGTCGACGAACCGCATCACCGACACCATCGAACTCGGTATCGGCGCGCCGACCCAGATGACGCTGAGGCCCGACAAGGCCAGGGCCTACGTCGTCGACTACGACGGCGTCACAGTGGTCGACACGCAGAGCCACGAGGTCGTCAACACCCTCACCGTCGACGCCCGGCCGTCCTGCGTCGCGCTCAATTGCGACGGAAGCACGCTCTACGTCGCCGACTACGCAGGCGGAGTCACCGCGTTCACCGTCGCGTCGACCACGCCACTGCTGTATTCGCAGTTCATGGCCACCGATTCGGTCGCGCTGCCCCAGCCTCGTGCACTGGAGATCGCACAGGCCTGATGCGGGCCCGCGTGGTTACGCGCTATCGCCGCACTGCGCGCCATCGAACCGTGCGACATCGTGCTTCACCCGTACCGCGACGCGACCGGTGTCACGGACGGCGTGATGATCGCAGGCCGCGGGGCAAGCGAATTCATCTGGCGATGTGCCGGAACTCGATCATGCGTCGGTGCAGGTGCCCATGCCCGCGCACACCGACTGTCTGAAGGCATTTCCGGGTCGAGGGTTCAACCCGGTCGGTCAACAGATTCCGTCGCTGGACCAGATCGACGCGGCGATGAACGCTGCAGGCGTCGTGATCATCTCCAACCTTCACAATCCGACCGGTGCCCACCTCGATCCGCAAGACCTGATCTCGGTGGGTCGTCGATGAGTCCTATATCGACTTCACACCGGACCCGCCCACCTGGTCGGTGATCGGTTGCGACAGAACCAACATCGTCGTACTGCGCTCGACGACGAAGTGCTACGGCATCGCGGCGACCCGGACGGGTATCGCCTGGTCTGCCGAATCCGAGCCACTGGCGTACCTTTTCGGCCAGCAAGAGAACTGGGGCCTGTCCGGGGTGGACGTTCGGATGGCGTGTGCGGCCGTTCGCAGCGTCGAGTGGACCGAGCAGAGCCGGGCGCAGATGCATGCCCGACAACGCGTGGCTCGCCGAAATACTAACCGGCGTAGCCGGTCTCGGATTGCGCGCCAATCGGAACGTGCATTTTCAGTATGCCTTCTGTGAACGCGCTCATGAGGTTGCCGACGCCCTGCGCAGACACGGCATCGGAGTGCGAGTTCTCGGTGCGGCGCACGGCGTGCGACCCAACGCGCTGCGGATCGTGGCGCCCGCCATGACGAGCGTGACCGCTTCGCACCCGCCGTCACGGACGTGGTCGATGAGCGCGTCGCCGCCTGAACACGCGGGCATTATCGGTGTCGGGTTTGCGGCCGTCGGCGCCGTCGGCTACACGCTGGAGTCGACGCTGTTCTACCTCTCGCTCGGACAGGGCGTGCATCCTGCTGTTCTACGCCTACCCGGCGATCGTCACCGCCATCGAATGTGTCTGCGGTAGAGCGCATCTCACGCCGGCAACCGTCACCGCGCTGACGCTCTCCGCCGCAGGTGCGGTAGTCGTCGTGGCGGTCGGCCGCGACGTGTCGATCTCCGTGGCGGGCATCGTCCTTGCCCTTGCGGCCGCGACGGCCTACGCGGTGTACCTCGTCATCGGACGCGACGCAGGCAGACGCACCGACGCCATGACCACTGCCTGCTGGGTCGCCGTCGGTGCGGCGGCGTCGTCGGGATTGCGTGTGCTCCTGCAGGCACACTGTCGATGCCCCGTGGCCATCTAGTGCAGATCGTCGGCTACGGCGTCATCACCGCGGCGGCATTCGGCCTCACATTCGCCGCGCTCGCCCGCATCGGCGCGACGCACACCGCGGTGGTGATGACGCTCGAGGCGGCGTCGACGGTCGTGCTAGCGGGCATTGCGCTCGGCGAGGGGATTTCGCTGGTGCAGGCGCTTGGTGGTCTTTCGATACTCGCCGCCGCGGGGCTTATCGCGCTTCGTGTCGTCGGCCAACCGGTTGAGCCACTCGGAAAGCAAAGTCTGTTCGGCGTCGCTAAGCGGCAGATTCTCCTTGTCCTGCAGGGCTTGTCGCAACGCGACGGCGCGGCCAGGCAGGTCTGACGCGGCCTGTGGCTCACGCTCGTGGTCAGTGGTGATCGCTGCCACCGTGTTGTCGAAGATGATGCCGGCCAGGTCCGGATCACGTTCGGCTGGTGGCGAGCCGATCTGCGTGAGGATGAAACCCGTTCCCGCGGAACGCCAGTAGGTCGTCGCACGATCCACACTCATGCGCAATCTGCCCTGATCGCCCAGGCGCTCGATCACCTGCCTCAGAAGGTCAACTGTCTCGGAGGCGGCCGAGGCGAGCTGTCCCGGACGAGCTTGTCCGTAGCAGAGCACATAGCAATCCGGCTCGTCCATGCCGAACTGCACGTGCAACTCCCACAGCTGGCGTAGCTCGTCGACGGGGTCCTCGGAAGATCCGACGAGCATCCGCTTCTTCTTCACGTACTCACGCAGGACGAATCCGGAGACCTCGTTGAGAAGGCCGTTCTTGTCGCCGAACTGGCGGTAGATGGTCGGCGGCTGAACCCCGGCCGCCGCAGACACCGCGCGTGTCGAAACCGCGTCGATTCCGCCCGACCGGAGGAGTTCCGCCGCGGCCAGCAATATGCGCTCTGCCTGCGGGTTCGGCTGTTCACTCCGATCGGTCACGTTATCGATGTTAACAGAATTTGGCGACCATTGGAATTATCAGCGATAACGAGACGTAAATATCAATGGAAACACAGCGCGGCGTGAGCCGACTGAACAAAGGGAAGCGCATGTCCAAGACGAACGATCCATACGACTACATCGTGGTCGGTGCCGGAACCGCCGGCTCCGTCCTCGCAGCCCGGCTGTCCGAGAACCCGGATACGCGGGTTCTGCTCGTGGAGGGCGGCGCTGCCACCCTGCCGGCTGCCAGCGTCAGACCGCCCGAATGGCAGACGATGCTGCGCGGGGCCGCGGACCTCGGCCACCTCACCACCGTGCAGGCGGGCACCGGAACCGCAATCCATCTGGCCCGCGGGCGTGGCCTCGGCGGCTCATCGGCGATCAATGCGATGATGTTCGCCCGCGGCCACCGCGACAGCTACGCCGACTGGGACCAATTCGGCGGGCAGGGGTGGTCATACGACGAATTGTTGCCGTACTTCCGGCGGAGCGAGGCCGTCGCGCATGGCGACCCCAGGATCCGGGGCATCGACGGCCCCCTGGCGGTCGGACCGGCCAGCCCGATGAATCCCGTCATTACCGCGAGCCTGACGGCGGCGATCCAGGCGGGTTATCCGCGCGCGACGGATCTGAGCTCAGGGCTCGAGGCCGGTTTCGGCCCAACGGATCTGACGATCGCGAATGGAATCCGCCAGAGCGCCGCCGATGCGTATCTCATCCCGGCGCTGACGCGACCGAATCTCGAACTGATCACGGATGCAACCGTGAACCGGGTCATCGTCGAGAACGGCCGTTGCACCGGCGTCGAGTACCGCCAGCGCAGCGAGCAATCCGAGATCGTCCGATGCGACGGTGAGGTGGTACTCGCCGCGGGCGGCATCGGATCGCCACACCTGTTGCTGCTGTCGGGCATCGGACCCACTGGTCATCTGCGCGCGGCAGGTGTGGACGTTGTGCAGGATCTACCCGCGGTCGGGTTGAACCTGCAGGACCATCCGTTGACCGGCATCGTGTACAGATCACGGCGCACGGTGCCCACACCGCAGCACAACCACGGTGAGGCGATGGGAGTGCTCCGCACGTCCGGCGGCGATTTCGGTGCTCCCGATCTGCAGATCCTGTTCGTCGACTCGTCGGTGGTCATCGGGCTTGATGTGCCGAACACCTATCTGTTCGGCGTGGCACCGCTGCAGCCACACAGTCGCGGCTCGGTCCGACTCGCCTCGAGGAACCCTGAAATGGTTCCGATCGTCGATCCCAACTACCTCAGCGACGATCGCGACATGAGCGTGATGCTGACGGGGTTCCGGATCGCGCGCGAGATCGGGGCGTCGTCGGCGCTCGATGCGTGGCGGGCCGAGGAGATCGCTCCGGGACCGTCGGTGAGGGACGAAGCCGACTTGCGCGAGTTTGTGCGCGCAACGACGTCGTCGTACTACCACCCCGTCGGAACCTGCGCCATCGGCGAGTCCGAGCAGTCCGTCGTGGACAGTCAGCTACGGGTGCACGGTATTTCCGGGTTGCGCGTGGCGGACGCGTCGGTCATGCCGTCGTTGCCGTCGAACAACACGCTCGCGTCCGTGTACGGGATCGCGGAGCGCGCAGCGGATCTGATCCGCAATGGCTGAGCGTCGAACTCGGCGCGTCGCGAGCGTGCGCAAAATGTCGGCGAAAGGCGGCGTGTCGGGGTGCAGACGCGCACGCTCGCGCAAACGAGGCTAGCGCCACTGGTAGCGGGTTTTCGGACGGCCCGCCTTGCCGTAGTCGGTGTTGCGGGTGACCGTGCCCTCGTCGGCCAGCCGTTCGAGGTATCGCCAGGCGGTCACCCGGGACACACCGACCTGCTTGGCAACCGCGTCGGCGGTGATGCCGTCGGCGGAATCCCTTACCGCGCGGGCGATTTCGTCATTGGTCCCAGGCGCGGCGCCCTTCGGGGCGGCGGACCGGTCCGCGCTTACCCGCAACTCCGACAATGCGCGGTCGACCTCTGCCTGGCTCGCGGCGTCGGTGCCCGCAGGCAGTGCTTCGCGGTAGCGCTGATAACGCTCGAGCCGATCGCGGAACGCCGCGAACGTAAACGGCTTCAACAGATACGCCAACGCGCCGTGGCCGACGGCCGCGCGCACCATCTCGAGGTCGCGTTCGGACGTGATCGCGATGATGTCCGGCGCCGGACGCAGGCCTGACAGTGCCGACGCCAGCGCGATGCCGCTGGCGTCGGGCAGCCCGATATCCAACAGCACCAAGTCGATTGGCGTTTCGCTGGCAGACGCCTCCGACGCTGCGCGCATCGCGTCGCGGGCGGTGTGGGCGACCGCGGCAACCGAAAAGCCCGGCAGCCGGCCGAGGTATGTCCGATGCGCGTCGGCGATCAACGGCTCGTCCTCGACGATCAGCACCCTGATCATGAGCCGTTCACAGTCACCGTCACGACCGATCCGTACGTCACATCGGCGGTCAGCGTGCCGCTGTGTCGCTTGACCACCTGGGCGACCAACGCCAGACCGAGGCCGTGCTGCTCGGTATCCGTATCGGACTTCGTCGAGTAGCCGCGCTGCATGGCCTTCTCAAAAGTGCTGGCGTCCATGCCAGGTCCGCTGTCGGCGACCCGGAGCACCAGCGTGTCGTCGTCCTGGCTGACGGTCACTTCCACCCACGGGTCTTCGCGGTCGCAGGCATCCATCGCATTGTCGATCAGGTTTCCCAGCACGGTGACCATCTCCTGACCCGTCAACGGGACGTCGTCGGCCTTCGACGGCAGGTGGGTGTCCTCGGTGACGGTCAACTCGATGCCGCGCTCGTCGGCCTGGGCCGTCTTGCCCAGCAGCAGCGCGACCAACGCGGGCTCACCGACCGCACTGGAGAGCCGATCCACCAGCTGCTGGGACAGCTCCAACTCGTTGGTGGCGAACGTGACCGCTTCGTCGGCGCGGCCCATCTCGACCATCGTGACGATCGTGTGCAGCTTGTTGGCGGCTTCGTGCGCCTGCGAACGCAGCGTGTCGGTCAACACTTTCAGCGAGCTGAGTTCGCCGAGTGCGCCTTGCAATTCGGTGCGGTCGCGAATGGTCACAACTTCGGAATCGCGGGGCCCGTCTTCGACGGGGGAGCGGTTGACGACGAGCACCCTGTCCTCGGTGACGTGCACCTCGTCGCGGGCGCCGGGGTTGTAGGTGTGCAGGAACTCGGGTAGATCCGACTGCTGGACGGGGCCTGGCGGCAGCGCCAGTAGTCGGCGGGCTTCGTCGTTGACCAGGGCAACGCCGTTGCGGTCGAGCACGATCAGCCCTTCGGACACCGAATGCAGAATCGCGTCGTGGTGCTCGTACATGACGCGCAGTTCGTCGGGCCGCAGCCCGTGCGTCTGCCGCAGCAGCCGACGGCGGATCGCCCAGACCCCGACGAGCGCGATGGCCAACGCCGCGACGCTGACGGCCACGATGATCGGCACCTGCGCGCGCCATCGGTCGGCCAGGCTCTGCTGCAGAATGCCCGCCGACACCAGCCCGACGATCTTGCCTGACTGGTCGCGCACCGGAACGACCGCGCGAATCGACGGGCCCAGCGTGCCGGTGTAGACCTCGGAGAAGGTCTCGCCGCGCAAGGCCGGCTCGATGGTGCCGATGTACTGGCCGCCGATCTGAGTCGGATCGGTGTGGGTGAACCGGGTGCGGTCGGGCGCCATGATCGTGATGAACGCGATGTCGGTGTTCGTCCGCACCGCTTCGGTGACAGGCTGCAGGATCTCGGTGGCATGGCCCGATTCGATGGCCTGGGCGGTCGACGGCGAGTCGGCGAGCGCGGTGGCGATGCTGACGACCTGTTGCCGTGCCGTGTCGTCGCCGTCGTTGCGGGCGTCGATCAACGCCAGCGCGCTGCCGGCAAGCACCACCACTGCGATTACCACAATCTGCAGGGCGATCGCCTGGCCAGCCAGGGAGCGCGGCCACCACCTGCTCACAAGCACCCTCCGGCTGAACGTAATGAACTAAAACGTGACCTGGCTCACGCCCTCGCCGAACATCCTTTCAGACCACTTTGTATCTCGGACCGGAGGAAACAATGACCACTAACCTGGACACGGCGTCGGTAACGGAGCCGCCGCGCCGCCGTGACCGCACCCATTGGCTCTACATCGCCGTCATCGTCGCAGTTGTGATCGGCGTCGCGGTCGGCCTGCTCGCTCCCGAGGTCGGCAAGAGCGTCGGTGTGCTCGGCACCATGTTCGTCGCGCTGATCAAGATGATGATCGCGCCGGTCATCTTCTGCACGATCGTGCTGGGCATCGGGTCGGTGCGCAAAGCCGCCACCGTCGGTAAGGTCGGCGGTCTGGCGTTCCTCTACTTCCTGGTGATGTCCACCTTCGCGTTGGCGATCGGCCTCGTCGTCGGCAACCTGATCCACCCCGGCAGCGGCATGCACCTGTCGGAAACCGCCGCGGGTAAGGGCGCTGAACTCGCAGAGAAGGCGCACGAGTCCGGTGGCCTGATGGACTTCGTCCAGGGCATCATCCCGGACACGCTGCTCTCATCGCTGACGGCAGGCAGCGTACTGCAGGCCCTTTTCGTCGCCCTTCTCGTGGGATTCGCGCTTCAGGCGATGGGTAGTGCGGGCGAGCCGATTCTGCGCGGCATCGAGCATCTGCAGAAGCTGGTGTTCAAGGTCCTCGTGATGATCCTGTGGCTTGCCCCGATCGGTGCGTTCGGCGCGATCGCCAACGTCGTCGGCCAGACCGGCTGGACCGCGGTGACTCAGCTGCTCACGTTGATGCTCGGCTTCTACGTCACCTGCGTGCTGTTCGTGTTCGGTGTGCTCGGCGTGCTGATGCGCGTGGTGGCGGGTGTGTCGATCTTCAAGCTGGTCCGCTACCTGGCGCGGGAGTACCTGCTGATCTTCTCGACCTCGTCGTCGGAGTCGGCGCTGCCCCGGCTGATCGCCAAGATGGAGCACCTTGGTGTCGACCGCAGCACCGTCGGTGTCGTGGTGCCCACCGGCTACTCGTTCAACCTCGACGGCACGGCGATCTACCTGACCATGGCGTCGCTGTTCATCGCCGACGCACTCGGCAGCCCCCTGTCGGTCGGGGAGCAGATCGGCCTGCTGGTGTTCATGATCGTCGCGTCCAAGGGCGCTGCCGGTGTCACCGGCGCCGGACTGGCCACGCTGGCAGGCGGCCTGCAGAGCCACCGCCCCGACCTGCTCGACGGTGTCGGCCTGATCGTCGGTATCGACCGGTTCATGTCCGAGGCCCGTGCGGTCACCAACTTCTCCGGTAACGCGGTCGCGACGGTTCTGGTCGGATCGTGGACGAAGACGATCGATCGCAAGAAGGTGGACGCCGTCCTGAGCGGATCGGATCCGTTCGACGAGCTCACCATGCTTGACGACGATCACACGACGCGCGCCGAAGAACCGGCGCAGAAGCGAGTCCCTGTGTCGGCATAGGGCGCGCGAAGGAAAGACCCGGCCGTATCCCCCCACGGCCGGGTCTTTTCCTGTCTTGGTGCTCTCACAGCAGTTCCGGCGCTGGCTGGAAAGTATTCGAACGTCCGTTGAACCTGCACCCGACCATGCCCGTTGAACGGGCTGAGGTTCACGGGAGGACGGAGGCGACGCCGTGCGTACAACACTGCTCAGACTGATCGGCGTGATCACACTCATCGGTCTTGTCGCGGCCGCCTGTGCAGCAATCCTCGTGCCGGCGCAGCAAACCGCGTCTTCGTCTCTCTCGTCGTTGACGCTCGGCTGCTCCACATGCTGAAGGCACGCCGAGCCTTGAACTCAGAGGAAGTCGCGGCCGATCGCCTCGATCGCCGTGCGGGTGTGCCTGCCCGGCAACATCATCCAGCAGTGCATGGCACGTTCCTGCTCATGCCATTGGATCTTGACCCCCGCAGCCTCGGCGCGACCGCGGAACGTGCGAGTGTCAGGATTGAGCACATCGTGGGTGCTGGTGAAGATGGACAGCGGTGGCAGCTCAGTCATCTCACCCAGTCCGGGGCTGACCAGCGGAGTGTGCAGGGGGTCGCCGCCCGCGTAGTGGTTGCCTGCGGCACGCAGACGGTCGATGTCGAGCGCGGGATCGATGCGCGCCACCGCTTCAACGTCGGGGTGTGAGAACGTCACGTCGAGCCACGGCGACAGAAGTAGTGCGGCAGCAGGCTGCTGTCCGCCACCGTCGCGCAGGGCATGGCACAGGGCCAATGCCATTGAGGCGCCCGCCGAATCACCGGCCACCAGCACGCGCTCGGCTGGATGGGCGGTCAGCATCCGCTCGTAGACCCGGAGCAGAAATGCGAACACGTCGCGATAACTGTGTTCGGGAGCCAGCGGATAGATCGGCACGGTGACGGTGCGGCGCAGCATGTTTGCCATCCGTGCGATGAACGGCCAGTGCACCGCCGGAATCAGATCGACCACATATCCGCCGCCATGCAAATAGAGCATGTGCCCTCGGATATCACCGCCTGCGAGTGGCGTCACTTCATATACCGGCCGACCGTCGAGGTCGTTGCGGGCGACGTCGATTTGACGCCGCACCGCGCGCGACGGAAGTCCGGCATACGGCTCACGCGGATGCGTCGACCAGTAGTCGAGTTTCTGCGGTGACGGGAACATCAGCTTGCGCACCTGGCTGAGACGCATCAGCTGTTGTACGACGGTGGGTTTCAGTTCTCGAACCTCGGACATGGCCCTCATCTGCATCGTCCCGGTGATGACGTCGACGGGTTTAACGCGTCGTTCGACAGATCGATTCATCAGATCTGCATCGAGAATGCGGTGAGATCGCGATCACACGTGTTTTGGCGATCTCACAGCAGTTTCGGTGCTGGCTCAAAGTTTTTGAAATTCCTTTGAACCCCCTTCGTGGGTCGCCCGTTGAACCGGCTGAAGACCACAGAGGTCTTGCACAACACGAAGGGAGGCGCGGTCATGCGCGCAACGCTATTGATTCTGGTCGGACTTGCTGCTGCGGCGTGCGGAACCATTGCTGCGCCCGCCGTTTTCGCTTCGGCGGCCGAGTCCGCGGTCGTGACCATCGGTCAGCTCGAGGCGCAAGGTTTCGACGTGAAGATCAACCGCATCGGGAGCGCGCCACTGAAGGATTGCGTCGTCACCGATATCAGGAACCCAAGGGAGCGAACCGAATTCGTTCCTGTACTGGGGGGCGGCAGGGACCGAGGTGTCGTGCCGGTCGTAGTCGACCGAAACATCAGCGTCACCGTGGATTGCTCCTCGCGCTGACGCACCCCCAACGAGGCCCGGCCGAAGTCATTCGGCCGGGTTCTTGCTATGTGGGTCCGAACCGCGAACGAGTTGCCGTAGCTCGACCCGGGAATTGATGTTGAGCTTGGCGAAGGCGTTGCGGACATGGGTGTTGACCGTGTGCGGAGAGAGGTGAAGCTGTTGGGCCACAGCGCGATTCGTCGCCCCGTCGGCGATCAGATGAACGACCTTGAGCTCGGCGTCGGTGAGGCTGTCCCAGCCGGTCTTGGCGCGGGGCCGACTGACCATCCGGCGAGCTATGCCGTAGCCGCGCAACGTCCTTGCCACGCGGTGCGCGTCGGCAATGGCATCGCAGCTCGCGTAGAGATCGAACGCCGCGTTGAGATGGGTAACGGCGTCCTCTGTCCGGCCCAACCGCCCAAGCGCAACCCCGGCATCCTCCGCAGCGCCCGCCGTCGTCAGCGGCATCGAGTATGTGCGCAGCGCATCTGCGGCCGCCACCAGCGCTTCGGCGTCGCGGGCGACGAGTCCGCGGGTGTACGCGGCGAGCACAGACAGCAGCGGCACCGACTGTGGCCCCCGTTCGAGCACACCGGCGGTGGCATTGACTCGCGCGCGCAAGGTCTCGTCGCCCTGCAGGGCCGCCACCCGCGCCGTCACAATCACCTGGTCGAGCAGGTTGGACCACAGGATCGTGAAGACGAACTCGTAGTTCCTGAGCCACCGCACAGCATCGTCGGCGTCACCGCGTTGCCACGCCTCGAGCGCCAGCACGAATGCGGCACCGCCACTCACCAATGGCGACTCACTGTCGCGCGCATTGCGTGCCTCGACCGACACGTCGTGCATCAGCTGTCGATCGCCGGTGTGCGCCGCCACCTCGGCAAGGATCAGTAAGCGGTTGCCGTTGACTTCCGTCGACATCCCCCATTGTTGAGCGGGTACCGACTCGATCGTTTCCCGCGCCGCGGCCAGACGCCCGGCGGTCAGGTGCACGAGCGCCAAGTTCAATATCCAGCTGGGCAGCGCCATGGCGTCGTTCTCGCGGCGGGCCTTGTCGACGCCGTACACGGCCTCGGGCTCGGCCTCCTCCAACCGTCCGACGCTGAGCAGCATCGCCGGCCAGAAGATGGACATGGCCATCTCGGCGGAACCCGATTCGGCTCCGCGGATGGACTGCCGAAGGACATCCATCCGCTGCACGCAGCGGGCGACGTCGCCGTCGGCGAAACCCATGACACACAACGTGGTTTCGACGAGGATGGCCGCCTCGCGGTCGCCCGTCGACGAGGCAGCGGCGGCCGCCTCGTTGATCAACGTCCGGTCCTGGAGGTTGTTGATCGCCTGGAAGTAGGCCAGCCACGCCTGATGCCTCGCCCTCGTGACGTCACCGATGTCACCGAGCTCCAACGCGCGGCGGTTCTCTTCCACCCGCTGTTGCGGCGCTTCGTTTCCCGCCGCGATGCGCAGGCGAATCTCGGCTTCCTCTTCGGGTGACACCGCGACCGATATGACGCTGTCCGCCAACTGTTGTGCGTCCTCGCGACGCGATGCCTTGTTCAGCAGCACCACCGTCTCGGCGACCATGGTGCCGCGTTCGTCGTCGCCCGCGACCAGCAGCTCCACAGCCCGCTTACTGAGGTCAGCGGCGGCGGAGGGGTCAGTGTTGGCCAGCGACTGTGCGGCGTCGCGCAGTGCGGCGATCGCGGCCCGGTCGCCGACGTCGGCGCTGCGCTCCAGCAGCCGGGCGACCTCGGTCGGTGCAGCGCCCGCGTCCAGCAGCACGGTGGCCGCCTGCCTTTCCAGTGCACGCAACAGGGAGCCGAGGGCCTGACGGGTCGCCTGACGGAGAAGATCGTGACGAAAACTCAGCTGGTCGTCGTCCTCGGCCAGCAGGTCGGCGCGGACGGCTTCACCGACCGGCGCGATGAGGTCGGCGGGCCCCTGCTGCAGCATCTTGGCAAGAAGGCCTACGGAGAACCGGTCGGGCAGTACCGCAGCGATCCGCACCGCCTGGCGGGCGGCGTCCGAGAGCCGGTCCAGGCGCTCTTGCATGGTGGCGGTGAGCCGCTGCGGCGGCCCGTCGCCGGTGGCGATCGCATAGCCCTGCGCGGTATGGATCCGGTTCTCTTCGTCAAGCCCGCTGATCAGCTCGGCCAACAGGAACGGATTGCCGTGCGCGCGTCTGGCCAGATTCAGCAGCGACGGATCGACCTTGGCCCGCACCGTGTCCGCGACGATGTCAGCGACGGCGCTCGGCTCCACCGGCGCCAACCGAAGGACATGAGCGCCTTGCGACTGCAGTGCGGTGATCGTGGTGCGCAGTTCCGGGCCGCCGATGCCGGTGCGGGCGGTCAGCAGCCATAGCACTGGCGCATCGGTGAGACCAGTGGTCAGGGAGCGCAGTGCCCACAGTGTGACGTTGTCGGCCCAGTGGATGTCCTCGACGGCGACGACGACGGGTCGCTCGGTTGCCTCCGTCGCGATCGCGTTCTGCAGATGCTGCACCACCCAGTAGCGGGAGTCCTCTTGACTTGCCATGTGGCGCAATGTGTCTCGATCGCCGACCGGGGGATGGGCGCCCAGCGTGGCCGAGAACAGCGGCGCGAACGGGACGGTCTGCTGATATTCGAACGCCTCGCCGACGAGCGAGCGCGCACCCACAGCGTCGGCCAGCGACACGACCTCGCGCAGAAGACGGGTCTTGCCGATGCCCGGTGGTCCTTCGATGACCAGGATGCCGCCCGCACCCTGGCGAAGTGAGTCGGTCAGCGCGCTGATCTCGGTGAGTTCCGCCGACCGTCCCCGAATGGGCCGCATCACGCAACTGTAAGGCTTACCGGACCGGTCGACCGATTTACCCGCTTAACGATCGCACGTCATGCGATGTTGGTTGGCCGCTAACCCTGCGACCGTCGTGTCATGGCACTTTACGGTGTGATTCCGTCGAAAAGGTTAGCCAGCAGCGTATCGACAAAGTCTTTCGTCAACGGCTGGTCGGGGAGCAGCAGGCGGTGGTAGCACGCGCCCCACAGTTGGTCGATGACCGACTCGGGGTCCAGATTGGCGCGGAGCTGTCCCCGTTGCTTGGCTTGTTCCAGCGCCGCAACCGCCGCCGCCCGTCGGGGCGACGAATACCTCTGCAAATAGGCGGCTTTGAGCTCGGGGTCGGTCTGCGCCTGGCCGATCAGCTCCGCTATGGCCGCGCCGGCCGGAGAGCCGCAGAGCACGCGCAGGAACGAGTGCATCTGGGTGCGCAGATCGGCCCTGATGTCGCCGGTGTCGGGAAACAACAGCTTGGGCTCGACCTGTCTGAAGTAGCCGTCGAGGGCCAGAGCTCCCTTGGACGGCCACCACTTGTAGATCGTCATCTTGCTGGCGCCAGAGCGGGCGGCCACCTTGTCGATGGTGAACCCGCCCATGCCCTCTTCGAACAGCAGGTCGGCGGCGGCGTCGAGGATGTCTTGCCGCACGTCGTCGGCGGGTCGCCGACCCCGTCCGCGCCGCGGACGTTCGGTTACCGATGCCATAGAGCCTCCTCGGGAATATATGGACGAATAGTACACTTAGGGTGTATATGGACGCTACGTACACAAACTCAAGGGAGAGAGAAATGACCGATCGGGTAGCCATCGTCACCGGGGCATCGGGTGGAATCGGACACGCAACGGCTGTCCAACTCGCCAAGGCGGGCATGGCCGTGGCCGTGCATTACGCAGGGAACAAGGGCCGCGCACAGGAGGTCGCCGACGAGATCACGGCGGTCGGTGGCCGCGCAATGGCCATTGGCGCCGACATCGCCGACGAACAGCAGGTCGCGGCGATGTTCGATGCGATTGAAGCGGAGTTCGGCGGCGTCGACGTGGTAGTCAACACCGCGGGAATCATGCTGCTGGCGCCCCTGGTGGATTTCGATCTCGACGAGTTCGACAAGATGCTGCGGACGAACGTGCGTGGCACCTTCGTCGTCAGCCAGCAGGCCGCCCGTCGAGTCCGCAAGGGTGGGGCGATCATCAACTTCTCCACCTCGATCACCAAGATCGCCGCGCCCACCTACACGGCCTACGCCGCCACCAAGGGCGCCGTCGACGCGATGACGCTGATCCTGGCCAAGGAGATGCGCGGCCGCGACGTCACCGTCAACGCTGTCGCGCCGGGCCCGACCGCGACGCCGCTGTACTTCAACGGCAAGACGCAGGACGTCATCGATCGCGCAAAGGCGGCGTCGCCGCTGGAACGCCTTGGCGAGCCGGCAGATATCGCCGAGGCGGTTGCGTTCCTCGCCGGACCCGCGCGGTGGGTCAACGGCCAAATCATCTATGTCAACGGAGGAGTGATCTGACATGACTGAGCAAAAGGTAATTCTGGTAACCGGCGCATCGAGCGGCTTCGGGGCATTGACGGTGCGTGCCCTCGCCGACGCGAAACACGTTGTGTACGCGGGCATGCGGGATATCAACGGACGAAATGCGGAAGCCGCAGGCGCGGCTCGCGCCTACGCCGAGGAACTGGGCGTCTCCCTGCGACCCGTCGAGATGGACGTCTCGGATCAGAACTCCGTCGACCGCGCGGTGAGCACGGTGCTATACGAGGCGGGCCACATCGATGTAGTGATCCACAACGCCGGGCACATGGTGCTCGGGCCTGCCGAGGCCTTTACGCCCGAGCAGCTGGCGGAGGCGTACGACACCAACGTGCTGTCCACCCAGCGAGTCAATCGCGCGGTGCTGCCGCACTTGCGGGCCCAGCGTGACGGGCTGGTGATCTGGGTGGGGTCGTCGAGCTCGCGCGGCGGCACGCCGCCCTACCTTGGCCCGTACTTCGCAGCCAAGGCCGCCGAGGACGCCTTAGCGGTGAGCTATGCTGCCGAGCTGGCGAGGTTCGGTGTCGAGACGACGATCGTCATCCCCGGCGCTTTCACGAGTGGTACCAACCACTTCGCCCATGCGGGTAAGGCGGCCGACGATGCCATCAGCCTCGCGTACGAATCCGAGTACGCCGGTCTGATGGATGACGTCAGCCGGAAGCTGGCCGACCTCGTGCCTGAGGACGCCGACCCCGCAGAGGTCGCGCGAGAGATCGTCAAAGCCGTTGACATGCCGAAGGGCTCGCGTCCGTTCAGGATCTACGTCGATCCCTCCGACGACGGCGCCGAGGATGTCTTCCGCGTCGGCGACCGCGTCCGCATGTGGTTCTATCAGCGGATCGGTTTGACGGACTTGCTCAGCGTGAGCAATCCAGCGACACGGAAATCGATTGGCTGACGACCTGGAGGACCAACGCCCTGTCGTTGCCGTTGTTACCCGGCCCGATGTACGGAACCCACTGCGACACCTGCTGAGGGTTCCGTACTCCTGTCACCACGCAGTCGTTGATCGGAGCGGTACCGATACGGTCGATGTTGACCGTGTAGCCCTCTCGCTGAAGGCGGTTTATCACCTCTTGAGGTGATTCCTCGGCCGACGCGAGGCCCGCTGGCGCGGCGATCGCTCCACACACACCGGCAGCCACAGCGGCGAGCGCCCATTTTGTGCGCATGACCGCACCTCCCGTCGTCGATAAGACAATCATCCCTGACATACATCGCCGGGCGGGCTCGAATGGTTCGCGCTCGGCGATGTATGTGTGGGCTTCTTCTCGTCAATGATGACTTATGTCGGTCCGACGCGGTTCGGCCGCGTCATCGGCCCGAGCAATCCAGTGACACCGAGATCGAGCGGCTGACGACTACCTCGACCCAATCCCAGTCGATGTCACCGTGCTTGTCCCGTCCGTTGTTGACGCGAATCATCTGGGTGACGGTCTGCGGGTTGCGGACGCTGGTTACGACGCAATCCTCGATCGCCGCGCTGCCGACTCGGTCGACGTTGACGTTGTACCCCTCGGCGTCGAGCCTGCTGATGACTTCTTGCGGACTTTCTTCGGCCAAGGCGATGCCCGCCGGTGCCGCGATCGCGCCGCACATGGCCGTCGCTATCGCTGCGAGTACTACTGCTGGACGCATTTGCGCCCCCTATCTGACGTTCGAACCCGGTCCCGCCACATACATCGCCGCGGGAGGTCGAAACGTTGCTAATTCTCCTCCTGCACGCTCAAATGCCCACGACATCCGCAAAAATGCGATACGTGTGTGCTTGCTGGTGCGGAAGTGACTATCGCTCCGCGCGCTGGTACGCGGTGACGACCGCGGCGCCGCCCAGCCCGATGTTGTGCTGCAGTGCGGCGGTGACGTTCTCGACCTGTCGCTTGTCGGCGGTACCGCGTAGCTGCCATGTGAGCTCGGCGCACTGCGCCAGACCCGTCGCGCCGAGCGGATGGCCCTTCGAGATCAGCCCTCCGGACGGGTTGACCACCCAACGGCCGCCGTACGTGGTGTCGTTGTTGTCGATCAGCTTGGCCGCCTGACCCTCGCCGCACAGCCCGAGCGCTTCGTAGAGCAGTAGCTCGTTGGCGGAGAAGCAGTCATGCAGCTCGATCACCTGGAAATCGGCGGGCCCCAGGCCGGACTGGTCGTAAACCTTTTGTGCGGCTTGGACGTTCATGTCGTAGCCGATCAGGTTCTTGGCGCTGCCGTCGAAGGTGCTGCCGAAGTCGGTGGTCATCGCCTGCCCGACGATCTCGACGGCCTGGCCCGCCAGGCCGTGCTTGTCGACGAACGCCTCGCTGGCCACGATCGCCGCGCCCGACCCGTCGGAAGTGGGGGAGCACTGAAGCTTGGTCAGCGGGTCGGAGATCATCTTGGCCGCCAGGATGTCGTTGAGCGAGTACTCGTCCTGGAACTGTGCGTACGGGTTGTTCACCGAGTGCATGTGGTTCTTCAGCCCGATCTTCGCGAAATGTTCTGCGGTGGTGCCGTACTGGCGCATGTGCTCACGGCCCGCTGCGCCGAACATCCATGGCGCCACCGGAAATCCGAACTCGTCGATTTCAGCCATTGCCTTGATGTGCTTACCCATCGGGGATACGCGGTCCTCGGCGCCTCCTTGGAGCGGGCCCGGCTGCATTTTCTCGAAGCCCAGCGCGATCGCACAGTCGGCCAGCCCGCCGCGGATCGTCTGCGCGGCAAGGAACAGCGCCGTCGAACCGGTCGAGCAGTTGTTGTTGACGTTGACGATCGGGATGCCCGTCATGCCGAGCTCGTAGAGGGCCCGGTTTCCGGATGTCGAGTCGCCCGCGACGTATCCGACGAAACCCTGTTGCACCTCGGAGTAGTGGACGCCCGCGTCCTCGAGCGCTTTGGTGCCCGATTCGCGGGCCATGTCGGGGTAGTCCCAGCCCTCGCGGCGGCCGGGCTTCTCGAATTTCGTCATCCCGACCCCTACAACGAAGACCTTGTTCAATTTGGCGGTCGGCATACCCAGTCCCTTCGCAGTTCCTGCGATCGACAGAAACACATGGCGGGCGAACTGTCTAGATGTCCTATCCACGAGGTCGTCCAACGCGAGTGCGGGGGCCCCGCCGCCGCAGCGAGGCCCCCGCGTGGAGATGGCT
This sequence comes from uncultured Actinomycetota bacterium, assembly GCA_963848855.1. Taxonomy (GTDB): domain Bacteria; phylum Actinomycetota; class Actinomycetes; order Mycobacteriales; family Mycobacteriaceae; genus Mycobacterium. The sequence continues at coordinate 641,402 of CAWKFL010000009.1, read as the reverse complement.
TATTCGAAGTACACGGTGTACTCGGGGCAGTAGTTGCCGACCGAGGAGAGCACGAATACGGCGGCCTGGTGCGTCGACAGATCGGTGTTGTCCAGGAGCTCCTGGCCGAGGTCGACCGGATCGGCGCCGTCGTCGAGCGCTTCGCAGACGTAGTGCGCGTTGGAGATCGCGGTGCGCGGGCTGTCGTAACCGATGCCCTCGCTTTCGATCTCGGTCAGAAACGTGTTATCGGATGAGCTGAAGGCGGCCGCGGTGCCTGCGGTAACGACAGCTGCAAGCCCGAGGGCGCCCGCGACGATCGCGGTTCCGGCGAGCTTGGCGACTCCGTAACGAGCGAACATGGTGACTCCTGTGATGTCGTTTCTTCCGGAGGTTTCCGGGCTGACATCAGAGTCGGACAGCGTCCTTGGCGGATTCTTGAAGCATTCTTGGCGACGCCAATTTGCGGTTGACTCTGCACTGGCGGCGCAGATGTGCGAGTACGCGTCGCCGTGGCCGCAGAGTCAACGATGAAAAAGCGGTTCAGCCGAACTTCATCCACCAGTTGTGCAAGTCGTCGATGCTCGGCCCCTGAACATCAGCGAGCAGCAGGACGGAGTTCTTCGTCCACACCAAATCCGGCCGGTTGTTGTACGTGCCACAGGCGTAGCGGCCTTCGACCTTCTCGGGCGTCGGGGTGTAATGCCAGGTGGTCGGCGAGTCGAGATCGCTGTTCGGGCATCGGTACAGCTCGGAGTTAAGCCCGATCGAATTGTCGAAACGTTCGTCCAGCGTTGCCTGGTCGGCGAACAACGAGAAGCGTGAATTCTCCGGACCGCCGGGTGACGAGGGCGCTGTGCACTCGAGCGTGGCCAGGGCTGCCTGATCCGGCGGGTGCACGGGAGTGCACACATCGGGCCCGAAGCCCGACGGCAGCAGGGCCATCAGTTTCGAATCGAAAGACTGCTCGTTCGGTTGAGGCCGGTCCGTTGTGACGACTGGAGGCTCGGGCTCGACATCGGAGGAGATCTCGGGGTCCGCGATTGGCGGCGTCGGCTCGTCCGGCTTGACCGCAAACCAGATTCCCAGGGCGCCCAGAATCAGAACGAACACCGCCCCCGCCGCGGCGATCGGCACCCAAGGAACCTTCGCGCCCATGCTCGGTGGCTTCGGCGGGGTCCAGACAGGTCCGGACGTAGGCCCGGTGGTCGGCGCGTGGAAGGCCGCGGGCCTGGCAATCGGATGCGGCGGAGGCGTCGCCCCGGCAGGGATGGGCATGGGCGGCGGCGTCGCCCCGGAATGGATCGGCATGGGCGGCGGGGTCGCTCCGGCCGGCGTCGGGGTGTGCGTTGGCGCCGGCGTCGGCCAGTGTGTCGGGGGCGGAGTCGGTGGAGGTGTAGGTAGCGGTGTCTGGTGAATCGGCCGTCCAGGCCGCAGCGGAGGTATCGGCGTACCCGGCATCGTCGCGTCCTGGCCGCGCTGCAGAATGGTCGCGGCCTTATCCTGGTCGCGCTCGCTCAGCGCCTGGTTCGCGGCGACCGCCAGATCGCCAGCACTGGCGTACCGATCGTTCGGTTTCTTCGCCATCCCCTTGGCGATCACCTTGTCGAATGCCGACGGGATGCCAGGGCGTTCCTCGCTCGGTTTCGGAATCGGCTGCAACAGATGCGCGGTGATCACTACGCTCACGCTGTCGCCCGGGAACGGCTGCGAACCGGTGAGGCACTCGTGAAGGACACATGCCAGTGCGTAGATGTCGGCCCGATAGGTCACCTCGTCATTGGTGAACCGTTCCGGCGCCATGTACGCGTAAGTCCCCACCGCCGTACCCAACTCGGTGAGTTTCTCGTCGGTGGCCGCGTTGGCGATGCCGAAGTCCACCAGATACGCGAAGTCTTCGCGCGTCAGGATGATGTTCTCCGGCTTCACATCGCGGTGCATAACACCGCTTTCGTGGGCCGCGTCGAGCGCCGAGGCGATTTGACGCACGATCGCCACCGCCCGCGCGGGCGTCATCGGTCCGAAACGCTTCAACACCTTGCGGAGGTCGGTGCCGTCGATCATGCGCATGTCGACGTAGAGCAGCCCGTCGACTTCGCCGTAGTCGTGGATCGGCACCACGTGCGGCTCCTGCAGCCGGCCCGCGGAATGCGCCTCACGCTGCAGCCGCTTGCGGAACACCGGGTCGTTTGACGCCGACTCGGGCAGCAACTTCAGCGCGACGATTCGGTCCTTTACTGTGTCCTCCGCCTCATAGACCTCGCCCATGCCGCCCTTGCCGAGTAACCGCCTCAGACGGTACGGGCCGATCTGGGAACCAACTCGTGTGTCCCCCCGGGTTCCTCCATCGGCTGCTCCTTGTGTGCATTAGCCAGCGAACACACCCTAATGCGCTGGAAGTCGCCTCACACGGGAACTCGCGCTACATCTGGCGGGGCCGGATCTCGAAGGTGAACTCGTGGTCGCAGATGCGGATCCGTGCGCCGTCGTTCAGCGTCGCCGTGCCGCGAATTCGCTCGCCGGCCACATCCACCCCGTTGGCTGACCGCAGGTCGGTGATCACGAAGTTCGTGCCGGTATCGATGATGACCGCGTGGTGGCGGCTGACGTTGCCGTCGTCGAGCACGATGTCGTTGTCGGAGAGCCGCCCGATCCGCGTCGCCGCCGCTAACAGCGGATACACGCGTCCGGACGCCTCGCGCAGGCTGGCGAGGGCCGACGACGGGTTCACCGAGGTGCGCAAGTCGATGTTCTGGACGGTGTGCACCGCCGCGGTTGTCGCGGCCTTTTTCACGTCGAGCGACTCCTGGCGCAGGATCCGCTCGTGCAGGTTGCGGACCGTCGGGCCGGGATCGATTCCCAGATCGTCTGCGAGCGTTGCCTTCAGCCGCTGATAGGCATCGAGCGCCTCGGACTGACGTTCGGCGATGTAGTAGGCCGTGATCAGCTGCGCCCACAGCGGTTCGCGGTAAGGGTGTTCGGCGGTAAGGGATTCAAGCTCGCCGATCACGGCATAGCCACGCCCGCAAGCGATTTCGGCTTCCGCCCGGGCGGTGTGGACGAGCATCCTGTCTTCGGTGAGTGCCGTGGCGAACGCGTCGACGAACTGGAAGTCGCGCAGGTCCTCCAGGACCGGCCCGCGCCATTCGGCCAACGCGGCACTGAGGTGGCGGCTAGCCTCCTCGAAGCGGCTGGCGGCAGCGGCCTGCACGCCTGCTTGCTTTTCGATGATGAATCGGCCGATGTCGCAGGCGGTGTCGGCGACAGCGAGCCGGTACCCCGGCGGTGCGTTGACCAGAACCGTCTTCGGATCGGCACCGGCGCCGCTGACCAGCCTGCGCAGGTTCGAAATGTAGGAGTGCAGGCTGGCTCGCGCTTCCGACGGCGGCCATTGTTCCCACGCCGCGGTGATCAACGAGTCGATCGCGACCGGCCTGTTGCGGTTCGTAACCAGCACGGCCAGCACGGCCCGTTGTTTCGGCGTGCCCAGCGTCACCGGCGCGCCGTCGACCGTCATCTGCAACGGCCCCAGCACGCCGAACCCGATCCTGTTCTCGCCCATCACGCACGTTGTATCGCGAACTCGAGCGAATCGCCGCCAGATAGCTCGAAAATCTGGCGCAATTCCTTGTTCGGAGGCGGTTTAGCGCGGTGGCGGTGCCAGCACCGATGTTTCTACCGGTTCCCAGATCGGTTCGCCGGTGTCGCCGGTGACGACCCGGCCGAAGGCCTGATCACCGAAATGAAACGCGAACCCGACAGTGTTGTGTTGGGACAGCTCGCCGAGCAGCCTGCGCCGCGCGGTCAGCACGCCTTCCGCGTCGACGTCGGCCATGGACAACCAGTCGGGGTGAGCCAACTGAGCGGGAATGTGGAAGGCGTCCCCCAGCGCTATCAGCCGCTGGCCCGTTTGCGAAGTGATCACATACGAGGTGTGGCCAGGCGAGTGTCCCGGCGTCACGATCGCCCGCACTCCGGGCAGGATCTCGTCGCCGTCGTCGAACAACTCGAGCGTGTTCTTGGTGGCCAAATGCGAGACGACTTGCTGCGGCGTCGTCAGGTCCGCCCGGTGTTCGCCGTTCCTGTGCGGCGCCCACTCCTGTGCCGCCAACACGTGCCGGGCATTCGGAAAGGTCTCCGCACCGTTGGCGAACAGCCAACCGGCGTGGTCGAAATGCAGGTGGGTGATGGCCACCATGTCGATGCGCTCCGGCCGCCATCCGAGATCGGTGAGCACGTCGATCATCGAGCCCGAGTCAGCGGAGCCGACCGAGAAATCGAACTGCGCCGGACCGACTCCGGCGTCGATCAGCATCACCGTGTCGTCGCGCTCGATGAGCAGTCCGCCTACGCTCATCAGCAACTCCCCGTCCGCCGTGAGTAGCTCAGGCCGGGCGCACCAGTGGTCGCTCGGTATTGCGGGGAAGAAACCTTCCGGCCGCATCCGCAAAATCCCGTCCACCACATACGTTGCGACGAAATTGTCGAACCGCATGGACCGCACGGCTGAACGGTCTTCGAGCCGACCGGCGAAGCGGCGTTCCGCGCTTGTCATGCAGCGATGCTCCCACCGCCGTCGGGCCGGATGATCTGGCCCGTGATGTAGCCGGCGTCCTCGTCGAGCAGTGCGCAGATGGCATGGGCGATCTCACGAGGTGTTCCAACCCTGTGCAGCGGAATGGTTTCCAGAAAGCGGGCTTCCCGCTCGGATCCGATCGGGCTGCGTTCGCGGTACATCTCGGTTTCGGTGGGACCAGGTGCGACGGCGTTGACGGTGATGCCGGTCGGCGCCAGCTCGTTGGCCCAGATTCGGGTGGCCGCTTCCAGTGCCGCCTTGGCCCCGGCATACGGGGTGCGTTCGGGCGTGCCGAGCGTGGTCACACTGGTGACGTTGACGATCCGGCCCCATCCGGCCGCGATCATCTGAGGCAACACCGCCTGAACGACCTGCACCGCGGTGCGCATGTTCAGGTCATAGGTCGTAAACAGGTCGTCCAGCTCGATCGACCCGATCCGGCCGAACCGAACGAAGCCGACATTGTTGACCACCGCATCCACCCTTCCGCTCGCGACGATCCGCGCCAGCACGTCGGCTGTTGCGGCCCGGTCGGCGAGATCGACCTCGAAGAATTCGCCGGGGAAATCCTCCGGCCTGGTTCGTGCGAGGCCGATCGGCAATTGGCCGGCCGCGGCCACACGGTCAGCGACGGCTCGTCCGATGCCCTTTGAAGCCCCGGTGATCAGTACGCGTCTCGGTGACATGATTCTTCCCTTCTGTTGTCGTTATTACATAAACAACCTGGAAGGGCGAGAGACGATATCAAAGGTGATATAGCCCCATGTCATCTCGTTTATGAGGAGAGCTGATGTCGACGTTGCTGCAGTTGAAGTCGTTCGTGTCCGTGGTCGATCAGGGCGGTTTCACGGCGGCGAGTCGACGGCTGGGCCTGTCACAGCCCGCGGTGAGTCGGGCTATCGCCGCGCTGGAGAAGGAGTTAGGGCTGCCACTGCTGGTCCGCAGCCGCGACGGGATCTCACTGACGGAGGCCGGCGGTATCGCGCTGACCCATGCGCGGGAGGCGGTGCGACACCTCACTTTGATGACGACCGAGGTCGCCGCGCTCGCGGGTGAGATCACCGGGACGCTGAGCGTCGCGAGCCTGCCGAGCGTCACCGCTACGCTCGTCGCTCCGCACATCAGGACATTCGCCAACCGGCATCCTGCCGTCACGATCCGCCTGCTGGAAGGTAGCGAGCAGGAGGTGCTGGACTGGCTGGATCAAGGAGCCGCCGAAGTCGGTGTGGTCAGCCTGCCGACCAAAGGTCTCGACTCCGTGGTGCTCGGCGAACAGGACATGGTCGCCGTCGTGCCAGCGACCAACCGCCTGGCCAACTGGAGCGAGGTTGACTACGCGGAATTGGCCAAGGAGCCGTTCATCCGCTCGACCGGCGGCTGCGCTGAGGTGTACATCCCGGTCGCGCGGCGAGCCGGCGTCGAGTTCGACGTCGCCTTCGAAGCACGCGAAATGTCCGCAGTGCTCGAGATCGTCAGGGCGGGCCTCGGCGTCAGCATCCTGCCGAGCGTCGGACTGCCTGCACTGCCGGACGATGTTGTCGTGCGCCCACTGGTTCCCCGAACCGTGCGGCTGCTCGGTATCGCTGTCTCGGCGAGTGCGTCCGCGCCCGCGCGGACATTTCTCGAGGAGATCGGCGCGAAGGATCCGGAATGAGTTGAGCCGTCAGCGGAACATTCGCGTTGCGGATATCGACACCTGCCGCGAACTGGGCATCGGTGTCACTGCATTTGGAGTCTTATCTGAATTTTGATGACACATCCAGCTCGAGACAGTCGCCGTCCGTGTGACTTCCGTTCGGCCATACTACGATTCGGTGGCGACAACCTTGAAACCTCGCTCTCTTCACGCGGCTGCGTGAAGTGGCAGAGCAGCTCGATGCTTCGGTCGCGCAAGTGGCAATCGCGTGGGTCAGCACGCAACATCGCAGGCATCACGTAGGGATCGTGCCCCTGTTGCAGCGTGGACACGCACGCGTCTTATCTAGGCCGTGCTCGATCTCGATCGACTTGCGCCCATCGACGCCAGGATTGGTGTAAACCTCGATAGAACGTGTTCTAGTTTCGCGAGGAGGCGGTATGACGCTGCGGGTCGTTCAGTGGGCAACGGGAGGCGTCGGAGTCGCCGCCATCAGGGGCGTGCTCGAGCATCCGGAGCTCGAGCTGGCGGGCTGCTGGGTGCACTCGGCAGGCAAGGTGGGCAAGGACGTCGGCGAGCTCATCGGCACCGAACCGCTTGGTATCACCGCAACGAACAGCCTCGACGAAATCCTCGCGTTGGATGCGGACGCGGTCATCTACTCGCCGCTCCTCGCCGATATCGAACAGATCGCCGCGCTGCTGCGGTCGGGCAAGAATGTGGTGACGCCCGCCGGGTGGTTCTATCCCCTCGGCAAAAGCGCTGTGACACTTGGCGACGCGGCGAGGGAAGGCAATGCGACGCTGCACGGCACCGGCATCGCGCCTGGCGGCATCACCGATAAGTTCGCGCTGATGTTTTCGGTCATGTCGACAGGCGTGACGTTTGTTCGCGCAGAAGAGTTTTCCGATCTGCGCAGCTACCATGCGCCCGACGTGCTGCGGCACGTGATGGGTTTCGGTGACACCCCGGACAAGGCGCTCACCGGGCCGATGCTGAAAATGCAGGATGGGCTGTTCATCCAGGCCGTTCGGATGGTGGTCGACAAGGTGGGTTTCAACGCCGACCCCAAGGCGCGCTCCTCGCAGGAAGTCGCGGTGGCCACCGCGCCCATCGACTCACCGCTGGGCATCATCGAGCCCGGCCAGGTCGCGGGCCGCAAGTTCCACTGGGAAGCTCTCGTCGGCGACGAGGTCGTGGTGCGCGTCACCGTGAACTGGTTCATGGGAGAGGAAAACCTGGACCCTGCATGGACTTTCGGCCCCAAAGGGCAGCGCTACGAGATGGAAATCCACGGTAACCCCGACGTCACGGTTGTGGTCAAGGGCTTTCAATCCGAGATCGGTGGTGAGGGACCGGAATACGGCATCGTCGGCACTGCAGCGCACTGCGTGAACTCGGTATCCGCCGTATGTGCGGCTGAACCCGGCATCGCCACCTACCTCGACCTTCCTCTGATCAGCGGGAGGGCCGCGCCGCAGCTTAGTTAATTGCGCGGGACGATGCCGCCGTCAAGCGTGAAGGCCTTGTTCGTCAGATAACCGTTGCGCAGCATGGCGATTGCCATATCGGCGATCTCGGCGGGCCGGCCGACGCGGCCGACCGGAATCGGGACCGGAGGGACCCCGGTCTCCAAATCCACGGGAAACATCTTGGTTTCGCCCACCAGGGCAGGCGCAAGGCTGTTCACCGTGACACCGTCCGCGGCCACGCGTGGGGCGAGGAAATGCATGAGGCCGTGCAAACCGGCCTTGCTCGCCGCGTAATGTGCGCCGACCACACCCCCGGTGATTGCGGCCACCGACGAGATGAACAAGATGCGGCCGAACTTTCGCTCGATCATCCCCGGCAGCACCTGCTGAGCCAGCAGGAAGGGCGCGGTGAGGTTGACGGCCAGGGTGGCATTCCACGCAGCCAGATCGGTGTCCTGCCAATTCCGGATGTCGGCCGCGCCTGCGTTGGCGATGAGCAGTTCGACCGGGCCGATTTCGTTGTTTGCGTGTTCGACGAGGGCCGCAGGTGCTTGCGGGTCGGACATGTCGGCGGCGATGACCGTGACGCGCCTGCCCAATTGGCTGGCGTATTCGGCGACCGACTCGAGCTCGCTGGCGTTGCGACCATATGAGAGGCACAAATCGACACCCTCGTCGGCCAGTCGGCGCGCGATGGCCATGCCGATTCCCCCGGATGCCCCCGTAAGCAGGGCGACGCGCCCCTTCAGGTCGTCGACCACGACTCAACCGATCGTGAGAGGTCCGAGCCGCGAAGGCTCCCAACGTGCTCGTGCGTGAAATCAGTCATATCAGTTGAGGTAAACGCTCGAAGACTCGGCGGTCATCCCATTGGCGAATGGTTACCATTGTCGGACCATGGCGCAGCCGATAGCCGTCGACGACTCTTCTACGCGATGGGCGGTGCGCTGACAGATGTGCCGGTTGTTCGGTCTCCACGCCGACCGGCGCGCGGTGACAGCGACGTTCTGGCTTCTGGACGCGCCAGACAACCTCGTCGAACAGAGCAGGCAGAATCCGGATGGCACGGGGATTGGAGTCTTTGACGCCGACGGTGAACCCGCGGTGCACAAGGAACCTGTTGCGGCGTGGCAGGACCGCCAATTCGCCACCGAAGCACACGAGTTGACCGGCACGACGTTTGTCGCGCATGTCCGGTACTCGTCGAGTGCTGCGCTCGAAGAGCGCAACACCCATCCGTTTCTTCAAGACCGCCGCATCTTCGCCCACAACGGAGTGGTGACCGGGCTTGACGTGCTCGACGCGCGACTGCGGGAACTGGCCGTGGCCGATCTGGTAGGTGGCGAGACCGATTCCGAGCGGATCTTCGCGTTGATAACTGCATCCGCACGAGCGTATGGCGGAGACGTGACCGCTGCCATCGTCGACTCTGTCGGCTGGCTGGCCGCGACTGTCCCGATCTTCGCCGTCAACGTCCTGCTGAGTACGGCGACCGACGTGTGGGCGCTGCGCTACCCGGAGACCCACGAGCTGTACATGCTCGACCGCCGCGATGTCTCGAACAGACGCTTGGAGATGGACAGCTCTCGAATCACCGCGCACTCCGACCACCTCACCGATCATGCGTCGGTGGTGTTCGCGAGCGAGCCGATGGACGACGACGATTGGCTGCTTCTGGCGCCGGGCGAGTTGGTGCATATCGATGCCGATCTGCAGATCGACCGCAGAATCGCATTTCCCGATCCGCCGGCACACCTATTACGGCACGACGATCTGACGGCTCAGGCGGCGGCCTCACAGCACGCGGCCACATCGTGACTGACGCTCGGTTAGGCGCACACCCCTGAGTCTCGGATGCCGTTGGCGTACAGGTTGGTCAGTCCGATGGAGAGGTTGGTGATTCCCGAGGGGTTGTGGCTCTTGATGCTGGTGCTGGTGTTGGACTGTTGTTGCCAGAGCCGGACGAAGCTGTCGCCCTTGTAGATGGGGATGTAGTCATCGCAATTGTTGTCGAAATCGCAGTCGCGTTTCCGGGTGAAGGCCCGCGCCCTTGGGGCCAGGTAGTCCTCGGATTGATCGATGTTGGCGGTCACTGCATCGGCTTGTTGCTGTAGGCCAGGCGCGGCGTAGTCGTCGTGGCTTGCCGCGAGATTGCCGTTGAAGGTGTTGATCTGGTCCATCAGGATGTCGAATTGAGCGTTGAACCATTCACACATCTCGCGTTCGGACGTGACGTCGGCGTCGGTGACCCAGTGCTGGTGAAGGTTGTGGGGGAAGGCAAAGTTTGGCGCCCAGTCGGTCGGGGTGGGTGTGAACACCGGCAACGGTGGCGCGGGCGTGTTGGAGTCGGCTTCGGCGCCAGAGGTCATCGTGATTGTTATGGCGGCTGCCAGGGCGGTACACGATGCGACAAGGCCGAACCCTCGGATCCGCCGGGAGCGAGTGGAACGCTGTGTCGAGGGTGGCAGTGAAAACCCTTCTGCAGAAACGTGTGCAGCAAAGGGTAATTTGAGTCACGAAGGAGGGGCAGTCAGGCAGGCAGGTAGGCACTACTGAAGCTACCTGGCATTCAGCAATCCGCGATCCAGGCGCGATCGCCAACCGTCACCGGATAGCTCTGGAAGCGTCCACAGTCGAGTTTGGCACACTCGCTGCCGTGGCGACGAAAAGGGCATTAGTGCTCGCGGGCGGTGGGCTGGCGGGAATCGCGTGGGAGACCGGCATTGTGCGGGGAATCGCCGACGAGTCACCCGCGACGGCGCAGGCGCTGCTGAACTCCGACGTGTTGGTCGGGACGTCCGCCGGATCGGCGGTCGCCGCGCAGCTCAGCAGTGGTGTCGACCTCGAAACGCTCTTCGAGCGGCAGATCGCCGAAGCATCGGCCGAAATCGACCCCGGGATCAACATCGACGACATCACCGAGCTGTTCCTCACGGCCGTTATGACACCCAACGCCACGACTGCCGAAAAGCTGCAGAGGATCGGAGCCGTCGCGCTGTCAACGAAAACCGTGGCCGAGTCGGTGCGTCGGGAGGTGATCGCGCAGCGGCTTCCGTCGCACGAATGGCCGGACCGCGAGTTGCGGATCAGCGCGATCGATACCGCCACCGGCGAGCTCGTGACATTCAACCGCGCGCATGGTGTCGGCCTCGTCGACGCGGTGGCCGCGAGCTGCGCAGTGCCTGGCGCCTGGCCGCCGGTCACGATCGGCGGTCGGCGCTACATGGACGGGGGAGTGGGCAGCAGCGTCAACCTCAAGCTCGCCGCCGACTGCGATATCGCGGTGGTGTTGGTGCCCGCCGGGAAGCTCGCGCCGTCACCGTTCGGCAGCGGAGCCGCCGATGAGGTTGCGTCGCGCGGGAATTCGGCGTTCGGGGTGTTCGCTGACGACGACTCGCTGGCCGCGTTCGGCCCCAACCCGCTCGATCCGGCGTGTCGACCACCGTCCGCGCTGGCGGGTCGGGAACAGGGGAGGCGCGTCGCGGGCGAAATCACCGATTTCCTGGGCGGCTGACTCGCGGTTCCCCGTTAGACCCTGGTGTCGATCGGTCGCAGCAGTTCGAGGATGTCGAAGTCGAAGCCCTCGGCCGTTGCGATGTACACATGCTGATCGAGGTGGCCGTTGCGCATGTTCATCGGCCCGCGCGGCCCATCGAAGCCGACATCGGGGGCAGAGGCCATCAGGTCGCACATCGCCGGGGTGCGAGCCCGCGCGAACATGGCCTCCAGGGTGAGCAGTCCCTCGTAGCAGGACTCGGCCATCTCGTTGAGCGGTGGAGCGTCCGCACCGTAGGCGGCGACATACCGGCCCATGAGATCCATCGCTCCAGCTGTGGCCAGTGAGCTGAAGTACGCCGCGGCGACGTACATGTTCTTCGTCGACCCGGCGCCGCTGGCAAGGAGCATGTTCTCTTCCATCAGCGGGCTGAACCGGGCCATCTGATCATGCCCGCCGTGTTTGGCGAACTCGCGGTTGAACAACACTGCATCCTGACCGACGAGCAACATCAACACGGCCTGGGCGCCTGAATCGATCGCTTGACGCACCGGAGCTCGAAAGTCGTTGGACCCGTAAGGAACATAAATCTCTTGCGTCAAGTCGAGTTGCAGCGCTTTGCAGTACGCCCGTGCGGCCACCGCGGAACCACGCGGCCAGATGTAGTCGTCGCCGACCAGACACCACGATCGGATCCCAAAGTGATCACGCAGCCACGCCAGCGCCGGTGCGATCTGGATCTGCGGTGTCTCGCCCGTGCAGAACACCCCAGGTGTTCGTTCGCCGCCCTCGTACAGCGACGTGTAGACGTAGGGAATCCGACTCTTGACGACGGGCGACAAGACGTTGCGCACCGCCGAGATGTGCCAACCGGTCACCGCGTCCAACCCGCGCCCGCGAAGCCGGTCGCCGACCGCTCGGGCGACTTCGATACCGGGGGCCCCGCCGTCGATCACCTCGATGGCGACCTCGCGCCCATGCAGTCCGCCGCGGGCATTGACCTCTTTGGCGGCGAGCTCCGCAACGGCCTCGCACGAGGGAGCAAAGATCCCGGCCGGCCCCTGCAGCGGGATCACCAGCCCGACCCGGAATTCAGCTCCGCGACTCCGCAACCCAGATCACCGTCGATCCCGTGTTGTACGCTGCCCCTCGGATAGTTCCTAACAAAATACTTCAAACTGAAGAGATCCACAGTGATAACGAGGAGGTTGCCGTCATGGCCGGCGGACAGCAGGACCGCACAAACCTCCTGTTGCCGCTCGCGCGCCTCACTCACCGCGCAGAGGCTGCCATCGCCCGCGTGCTGTCTGACTCGGCACTCAAGGTGGAGGACTGGCGCGTGCTCGACTGCCTCGCCACCAGGCGCACGGTGCCCATGACCGACCTGGCCCAAGCCACTCTCATCACCGGACCGACCCTGACGCGTACCGTGGATCGCCTTGTCTCCAAAGGGTTGATCTACCGGACCGCCGATCTCAATGACCGGCGACGGGTTCTGGTCAGCCTGACTCCTCGAGGCAGGACGCTGCGTAGCCGCTTGGTCGCCGTCGTCGGCGACGCCGAGCGAGCGGCCTTCGAGTCTGCTGGACTCGACGTCGATCGGTTGCGCGAAATCGTCGAAGGCACCTCACCCCTCAATTCCTGACGGCCGCTCGACCACCGTTTTGCTCGGAGTCTCTCAAACCCTTGACATTTATTTTCATATGAATATATTTCGATTGAACGAAATGAGGTGTCTATGCCGACCTACTCCTTCCGCTGTCCAGATTGCGGTCCGTTCGACCTATCCCGCCCGATGACCATCGACATGGCCGCCGCGCCATGCCCGACATGTGCGACCCAGGCCCGCCGGGTCTTCGCCTCACCGCCACTGACCGCGTTCAGCGCGGGTCAGCACCGTCTCGCTTCGCTCGCGGCGGCAAGCGCGGAACAGCCCGCGGTCACCACGACAATTCCGGCCGCACTCGGCCGTCCCCGTCCACCGCGCCGCGACCCGCGGCTGCCCGGCCTACCTCGGATGTAGCGCATGGGCGGCGTCGGACTTTTCTACGTGGGGGCCGTGCTGGTGATCAACGGTGTGATGCTGCTGGGCCGCATCACACCGCAGGCGGCGGCTCCGCTCAACTTCTTCGTCGGCGGATTGCAGGTCCTCACGCCGACCGTGCTGATCGTGCAGTCCGACGGTGACCCGGCCGTCATCTTCGGCGCCTCGGGTCTGTATCTGTTCGGATTCACCTACCTATGGGTGGCGATCAACGCAGCGGCCGGCTGGGACGGTGCGGGGCTGGGCTGGTTCTCCCTGTTCGTCGCACTCGCCGCAATCGCTTATGCATGGCACGCATTCACCGCCGAAGCCGATCCGGCATTCGGTGTGATCTGGCTTCTGTGGGCCGTGCTGTGGTTCCTGTTCTTCCTCCTGCTCGGCCTCGACCGCGGTTCGCTCGCGCCTGCGGTAGGAGTTGTCGCATTGGTGGAGGGAGTGCTGACCGCCGCCGTGCCCGCATTCCTGATGCTGGCCGGTCAGTGGCAGACGGGTCCGCTGCCGGCAGCGGTGATCGCCGTGATCGGTGTCGCCACAGTGGTTCTCGCCATCCCGGCCGGGCGCCTGCTGGCCGCGTCATCGTCGTCGCCGACGCCGTCGTCAACCACGTCGTCAACCACAACCCCGGCCGCACCCGCGGCCATCAGTTAACCGAAGGAGACGCACGCATGCCCGAAGTCGTGTTCACCGTCAACCAGGCCAAGTCGATGCGCGACCAGGAGGTACCCGGTCACAACCGCTGGCACCCAGACGTTCCGGCGGCCGCAACGGTCAAGCCGGGCAGCGAGTTTCGCATCGAGTGCAAGGAGTGGACCGACGGTCAGATCGGCAACAACGATTCCGCCAACGACGTCCGCGATGTCGAGCTGTCTGTCTGCCACATGCTGTCCGGACCCATCGCGGTCGAAGGGGCCGAACCCGGCGATCTGCTGATCGTCGACATCCTCGATCTGGGGCCGGTGCCACAGACGAAGGGCCCGAACTGCGGTGAGGGCTGGGGGTACTCCGGAATCTTCGCCAAGGTGAACGGCGGCGGCTTCCTGACGGACTACTTCCCCGACGCCTACAAGGCGATCTGGGATTTCCACGGCCAGCAGTGCACGTCGCGCCACGTGCCCGGCGTCAGCTACACCGGCATCACCCACCCCGGTCTGTTCGGCACCGCCCCGTCGGCGGACCTTCTGGCCAAGTGGAACGAGCGCGAACGTGCGTTGATCGCAACGGATCCCGACCGGGTTCCGCCGCTGGCCCTGCCGCCGCTGGCCGACGGACTGCTGGGCGGCACCGCCACCGGTGATGTGCTGCAGGGGATCGGCGCCGACGGTGCGCGGACCGTACCCGCCAGGGAGAACGGCGGTAACCACGACATCAAGAACTTCACCAGGGGTAGTCGGATCTTCTACCCGGTGTTCGTCGAGGGCGCCATGCTGTCCGGTGGTGACCTGCACTTCAGCCAGGGCGATGGCGAGATCAACTTCTGCGGTGCCATCGAAATGGGCGGCTACATCGACATGCACGTCGACTTGATCAAGGGCGGCATGGAGACGTACGGCATCACCACCAACCCGGTGTTCATGCCGGGCCGGGTCGCACCGCTCTACTCCGAGTGGCTGACGTTCATCGGTGTCTCGGTCGAGCACGAGACCAATCGCAACGCCTACATGGATGCCACGCTGGCCTACCGCAACGCCTGCCTGAATGCGATTGAGTACCTGAAGAAGTGGGGTTACACCGGCGAGCAGGCCTACCTGATCCTCGGTACCTCGCCGATCGAGGGCCGTATCGGCGGTGTCGTCGACATCCCGAACGCGTGCTGCTCAGTGTTCCTGCCGACCGAGATCTTCGACTTCGATATCCGGCCCAACGGTAACGGCCCGCAGAATCGCGATCGCGGCCAGGTTGCCGTTACGTCCTGATCGACGGCCGCGGCTGGATCAGCTTTCCAGAGTTGGTGTTTCGGCTCTGTGGAGTTGATCCAGCGTGGCCGCGGCCAGTTCGTGGCCGATCTCGATGACCTCTGCTGCGCGGTGGAATTCGAGGCTGCGGCAGGCGGTGCGCGGGACGTCGATCAACAGGTCGGGCGGATAGGCGGCGAGGGTATGACGTGCCAGCGCCGCCTGCTGCGGCACCGCGCGCTGCGTTTGCCAGCCATACCGATATGTCCAGCGTCGTTCGGCGCGGTTACTCGCATTCGCCGTTGGCCGCGCCATTGACCGCCATGATCACGCCGGACTGCTGCGCGGGTGTCAGCTGGGCCCACGGGGTGTTGAAGCTGCCCGGCCCGACGAAGTCGGGCGCCTGGACGATCTTCAGGTACCCCTCGACCAGGGTCGTCGGGTCCGCCTGCTGGCTGTCCATCCACACCTTGGCGGCGTGACACGCCTGCCCGTATTGCGATTCCGTGGCATCCGACGGAACGTCGACCTTGGTGGTGACTCCGCCGGGCGACACCCCGACCTCACCGGGCTTCGTCGGCTCAGCGGGAAGCGGGGGCAGCTCACTAGTTGGTGTGCCTGCAGGTGGTGACGACGACGACGGAGCGGACTTCTCGCTGCCGCTCGAGCATCCCGCAAGAGCCATCGCAAGCAGCGCCGTACACAGCGCTACGCGGTGAGGGTGCCTACGCATGCCGACCAATGTAGGCAAGATGTCGACTCCGCCGGATTTCGGATCACCGTGAGCCCAAGCCGCGGCGCCCCGTATCGAGCCCTGAACAGGGCCTTTGGTAACCGTCGCGGTACAGGGTTCGAGCGGGCTCCGGCCGAGGACCTCGCCGCTGTGCCACACTCGCTCCCGTGACGACTGGATTTCGTGAGTGGGGTTACCTCTCCGCATGTATGGGCGAGTGTCGGCGCTAACCGCCGCCCCCCCAATCCGTCCGTCCTTCCTGGAGCTTGCATGCTTTCCGCACAACCTGCTGTCCTGCCGCCGTCGACCGTCCCCGCTGTCTCTGCACCCACCCGGCTGCGGTTGCCCGACCTCCTGCACGCCACCGACGTCGCCGCCGACGATGTGTTGTCGGGGCGCTACGACCACTTGATGCCGGCCGACGGCCCGCCCACCGACGAGCGCTGGTTCACGCGTCTGCACGGCGACGACGAACTCGATATCTGGCTGATCAGTTGGGTGCCCGATCGCTCAACCGAGTTGCACGACCACGGGGGCTCGCTGGGCGCGTTGACCGTCGTGTCGGGTGCGCTGCGCGAAACACGTTGGGATGGAGAGGACTTGCGGCGCCGACGGCTACGGGCAGGCGATCAGGCCGGGTTCCCGTTGGGCTGGGTGCATGACGTCGTCTGGGCGCCAGAACGGGACCTGACGGTCCCGGCCACGCCGACGCTGAGCGTTCACGCATACTCACCGCCCTTGACGGCGATGTCGTACTACGAGGTCACCGAACGAAATACGCTGCGCCGCAATCGCACCGAGCTCACCGACGCGCCGGAGGGATGATGAGCCGTATCGACCGTGTTCTCGATGACGCCCGCTCCCGGCTGCGCCGGCTGTCCGCCAGCGAGGTGCCCGCCGCGCTCGCACGCGGCGCTGTCCTGGTCGACATTCGCCCGCGGGCGCAGCGCGACCAAGAAGGCAACGTCGCCGGCGCGCTGGTGATCGAACGAAATGTGCTGGAGTGGCGCTGCGACCCGACCAGCGACGCCCGGCTGCCCCAAGCCGTCGACGACGACGTGGAATGGGTGGTGCTGTGCTCCGAGGGCTACACATCGAGCCTGGCGGCAGCGTCCCTACTCGACCTCGGGTTGCGTAAGGCCACCGACGTCGTCGGGGGATATCACGCGTTGAAGGCCGAAGGCGTACTTGCCTAAGCGTCTTCGTCGTTGCGCAGTATCGGCCGCAGCTTCTCGGTCTTCTCAGGCGTCCACCCCGGCGGCTCCAGGATTGCCGCCCACGCGTTGGCGACGTCCCTGACATACACGTGGCCGTGTCCGTCGGGGATGTCCACCGCGACCGCCATATCCGCCGACACCTGGAGGAAGGTGACGATCGGAATCCACTGCATGCGGCCGGAGACATCGTAGCCCCGTGGTTCCTTGAGCCAATCCGGTTCGGCGAACAGAAGATCCGGGTTCCACCACGCGATCGGGTCGGAGGCGTGCTGCAGATAGACCACGCGGGGGTGACCCCACGGGTCGGCCGGCCGGTCGAGATTGTCGGCCCGCGCGGCGAACCGGACGTTCTCGCCTTTGTCGTAGATGGGCAGCCACATCGGCGAGCCCTCGTCGCGGTCACGGGTGAGCTGGGTCCAGATCGTGTTGTTGAACGTCGGACCGCTGAACAGGGCTCCATCGGTGCGGGCGATGAGGTTGTTCAGGGCCAGGAACGGCGCCTCGCCGCCGAACGAGCCCAGACTCTCGCCGAACACCACCAGCCGGGGTCGGTCGTTTTCCGGCCTCTCACGGATCATCGCGTCGACGGCCTCGAACAGCGCCTGACCGGCTTGGCGCGCGTTCTCCTGGTCGACAAGGAACGACAGCCAGCTGGGCAGGAACGAGTACTGCATGCTCACGATGGCGGTGTTGCCGTTGTACATGTACTCCAGCGCCGAGGCTTCGGCCTCGTTGATCCAGCCGGTGCCCGTGGTCGTCGCAACGGCGACCACGTCGCGGTCGAGCCCACCGGTGCGGCGTAGCTCCTCGGCGGCGAGCGCAGCGGTGGCCTTGATGCCGTCGGCGGAGTTCAGGCCCGCGTACGCGCGGATCGGCTCGATGGCGGGGCGGCCGTTGAACTTCGTGAGTTCCTCGACCGTCGGCCCTGCCGCCATGAACACGCGGCCCTGATGTCCGAGCGACTCCCAGCTGACCAGCGACTGCGGGCCTCCGGAACGCAGCGGCGTCATCGGCGCGGCGAAGTCGGGGTCCGTCTCGTCGTTGATGTTCTCGAAGGTGTTGTTGATGGTGGTCATGGCGAACCGCACGACGATGCCGTTGAGCAGTGCGATCGTCAACGCCAGCAGCAGTGCAACCACCACGACGGCCGAAACGCGGGGCGGGGCAATGCGATTGAGTTGGCGCACCAGGAAGCGCACCAACTTGCCTACCAGCTGGCCGATTTCGACCAGGACGAATAGAACGACGAGCGATAAAACGGCAGTCAGCGGATGGTCCCAGAACCCGAGCCGAGGCACACCGTTGAGATCGCGTACCTCGTCCTGCCACACGTGGAAGTAGATGATCATCAGGATCTGGCCGATGATGCCGATGACCACCAGCGCGATCCACGCATATCGCGGTGCGGGCGGGCTGCTGTCACTCGACCGCATGTACTGCACGAGCCACACCACGAAAACGCCGATGAGATATCCGATTGCACCAGCGGCCCCGCTGACCAGACCTTGGAACAGAGGGCCGCGCGGCAGCAGCGACGGCGTCAACGAGAACCAGATGAACACGAGGCCAGCGGCCGTCCCCGTGAACGTGTAGCGGCGCAACCACCATGGTTTCTTGGCGGGTTTCTCCTGTGGAGGCGACTCCTTGATGGTCTCCGCCGTGTCGGTCACCCCCGCAGATTAGCGGTGCGTGAAGTTCGGGGGGCGCTTCTCGGTAAAGGCGGCCATACCTTCAGTCTGGTCATCGGTGGCGAACGCGGAGTGGAACAGCCTGCGCTCGTAGAGCAATCCCTCGGCGAGCGTGCTTTCGAAGGCGCGGTTGACGGCCTCCTTGGCCATCCGCGACGCCAAGAGCGACATACCTGCGATGGTCTGCGCGACGGCGTTGGCCTCCTCGAGAAGCGTGTCGGCCGGTACGACCCGGGACACCAGCCCGGCGCGTTCGGCTTCCTCGGCGTCCATGTTGCGGCCGGTCAGGATCAGGTCCATGGCCTTCGCCTTGCCGACCGCGCGCGTCAACCGTTGTGAGCCACCCATTCCGGGCAGCACGCCGAGCTTGATTTCGGGCTGGCCGAACTTGGCGGTGTCGGCGGCGATGAGCAGATCGCACATCATCGCTAGTTCACAGCCACCGCCGAGCGCATAGCCCGCGACCGCAGCAATCGTCGGTGTGCGGGTCGCGGCGAACTTGCCCCACGCCGCGAAGAAATCGCTGGCGAAGACATCGGCAAACGACAAGCTGGCCATCTCCTTGATGTCTGCGCCCGCCGCGAACGCCTTCTCGTTGCCGGTGATGACGATGGCGCCGATGTCGGTGTCGTTGTCGAATTCGGCTGCTGCCGTGGTGACTTCGTCCATCACCTGGCTGTTCAGCGCGTTGAGCGCCTTCGGCCGGTTCAGCGTGATCGTGCCGACACGCTCGTCGCGAGTGACGAGGATGGTCTCGTAGCTCATGAAAACTCCAGTTCGCGATCGGCCGGCGCGAAGTAGGACTCGACGTCGGCGGTGGTGACGGCCGCCAGTGAGGCAGGCGACCACTTCGGGTTGCGATCCTTGTCGATGACTTGGGCGCGGATGCCCTCAACCAGATCATGCGATCGTAGCGAGCCGCAGGAGGTTCGATACTCCTGTCGCAGTACGGCTTCCAAGGTGTCCAGTTTCGCCGCCCGGCGGATGGCCTGCAGCGCCACCGAAACGGCGATAGGGGAGCGGCTGGCGATCAGATTGGCGGCATCGTTGGCCGGGCCCGCGTCGTGTCCACGCAGTGCGGCGACGATGTCGGCGACGGTTTCCCCGGCGTAGCAGTGGTCGATCCAGTCCCGCTGTGCCAGTAACTGACTCGGCGGCGGATCGGTGGCGTGCGCTGCCAGCGCAGCATCAATGCCATCGGCGATGATTGCCTCGGTGAAGGCACCGAGCTTGTCGTGAGGCACGAAGTGGTCGGCGAAGCCCAGCGCGATGGCGTCGGCGCCGTCGAACGGAGCCCCCGTCAGCGCGGCGTGCAGGCCAAGCAGTCCCGGCGCACGCGACAAGATGAGCGTCCCGCCGACGTCGGGTATGAGCCCGATGCCCACCTCGGGCATCGCCATCTTCGTGGTGTCGGTGACGACTCTGAGGCTGCCATGCACGGCGACCCCGACGCCGCCACCCATCACGATGCCGTCCATCAGCGCGACGTACGGCTTGTCGAATCGGCCGATCTGGGCGTTGAGCAGATACTCGTCGTACCAGAACTGCCGCGCCTCGGAGCCGTCTGCGCGGGCGCTGTGATAGATGACCACGATGTCGCCGCCTGCGCAGAGGCCGCGCTCGCCCGCACCGCCGACCACAACCGCACGGATGTCGTCGTTGCTCTCCCACTCGGCGAGCACCTTCGACATCGCCACGACCATCGAGTGGGTCAGCGAGTTGATGGCCTTCGGGCGGTTGAGGGTGATGAGGCCTGTGCCGTGGTCCACCCGGGTCAAGATTTCGTCTTCACCGGTCACGTCCGATGTCATCCCCTCATGAAGCTTGGAGTTCCTAGTATTGCAGTTAGCAATCTAGATCGTCGCCCGCAGACGGGCCGCCGCGGGTAGGGTTTTCTGTGAAAGACCTGGGAAGTTCCTTCGGGAACTGAGACGGGGTCACAATCGTTGAGTTGGTGTTCGCCAACTTGTCGAACCACAGCACAGGAGAGGAACCGACGGTGCGGGAGACCAGCAACCCGGTATTTCGTTCCCTGCCTAAGCAGGGAGGCTATGCGCAGTTCGGTACCGGAGCCGCCGGCTACGGTGCGCAGGCGGTACACGCAGATCCTTATGCGACGCAGTACCCGGATCAGCGGCAGACCGGGGTTTCCCGGCCGCTGACCATCGACGACGTCGTCACCAAGACGGGCATCACGCTGGCGGTCCTGACCGCTGTCGCCGCCGTCTCCTATTTCCTGGCGGCGGGGAACCCCGCGCTTGCCATGCCAATGCTTTGGGTTGGCTTGATCGGTGGCATCGTGCTGATGCTCATCGCGATCTTCGGGCGTAAGCAGGACAACCCCGCCATCGTGCTCGGCTACGCCGCGTTCGAGGGCCTTGTGGTCGGCGTGTTCTCGTTCGTCGTCGCGAACTTCATGGTGTCCGGCATCAGCGCAGGCGCTCTCATCAGCCAGGCGGTGGTCGGCACTCTCGGCGTGTTCTTCGGCATGCTCGTCGTCTACAAGACCGGCGCCATCCGGGTGACGCCCAAGTTCAACCGCTTCCTCATCGCCGCCGGCTTCGGCGCGGTGGTGTTGATGCTCGTCAACTTCGTCGTTGGCATGTTCACCCACGGGGCGGGACCGCTGCGCGACGGCGGACCGATGGCGATTCTCTTCTCGCTCCTGATGATCGGCCTTGCGGCGTTCTTCTTCCTTTCGGACTTCGACCAGGCCGACCAGATGATCCGCGCCGGCGCTCCCGAGAAGGCCGCATGGGGCATCGCCCTCGGCCTGACCATGACGCTGGTCTGGCTCTACCTCGAGATCCTGCGGCTGCTCAGCTACTTCAACAGCGACTAGCAGCCCTACGAGAAGGCCCGGCACGAAATGTGCCGGGCTTTTCGTTTGCACATCCGTCACAAAAGTGGCGGGGATGTGTCGTCGCGAAACGTGATACCACATGCGATATCACGTTTCGGGTCGATGCATATCCCCAGACGCAAGAGCTAGCTGAGCCGCTCGATGATCATCGCCATGCCCTGGCCGCCACCGACACACATCGTCTCGAGACCGAACGTCTTGTCGTATGTCGTCAGGTTGTTCAGCAGCGTGGCGGTGATTCGGGCGCCCGTCATACCGAACGGATGCCCCAGCGCGATGGCGCCGCCGGACACGTTCAACCTGTCTTCGTCCATGCCGAGCTCGCGGGCCGACCCGAGCACCTGCACGGCGAATGCCTCGTTGATCTCGTAGAGGTCGAGATCGCCGATCGTCATACCGGCATTCGCGAGAGCCTTGCGCGTCGCCTCGATCGGGCCGAGCCCCATGATCTCCGGTGACAGCCCGGACACGCCCGTCGCGACAATGCGGGCCAGCGGAGTCAAGCCGAGTTCTTTTGCCTTGGTGTCGCTCATCACCACAACGGCCGCCGCACCGTCGTTCAGCGGGCACGCATTGCCCGCGGTGATCGTGCCGTTCGGCCGGAACACCGGCTTGAGCTGGCTGACCGCCTCATAGGTGGTGCCCGCGCGGGGTCCGTCGTCTTGCTGACAGTCGAGCCGTCGGGCAGCGTCACCGGGACGATCTCGCGGGCGAAGAAGCCGCTGTTGATCGCCTCTTCGGCACGGTTCTGGCTACGCACGCCCCAGTGGTCCTGCTCTTCGCGGCTGATGCCCGTGTAGAGCGCGACGTTTTCGGCGGTCTGGCCCATCGCCATGTAGACATCGGGCAGCACCCCGTCCTCGCGCGGGTCGTGCCACTCCTCGGCGCCCGCGGACGCCTGCACCGTTCGCTCCTCGGCGTCGGCGAAGAGCGCGTTGTGTGAGTCCGGCCAGCCGTCCGACGTGCCCTTCGGGAATCGCGAAACCGTCTCCACCCCAGCGGAAATGAACGCGTCGCCCTCGCCGGCCTTGATCGCGTGGAAGGCCATGCGCGTGGTCTGCAGCGACGACGAGCAGTACCGGTTCACCGTCGTGCCTGGCAGGAAGTCGTAGCCGAGTTCGACGGCCACCGCGCGGCCGATGTTGAATCCCGCTTCGCCGGCCGGCTGCCCGCAGCCCATCATCAGGTCGTCGATGTCGCGCGGATCCAGCGCAGGCACCTTGTTCAGCGCTGCGCGCACCACCTGGGCGGCAAGATCATCGGGCCGCATCTGGACCAGCGAACCCTTGCCTGCGCGGCCGATCGGCGAACGCACGGTCGAAACAATGACGGCTTCAGTCATGACGGCTCCTCAGTCGCAATGGGTCTCACCGGGCAAACAGAGAGAATCTAGCCCGCGGGCACCACGATGGGCGCGGGAACCCCAGTCGAGCGCCGCCACAGCCGGCTCAGGTTGCCGACACGGGCCAGCAACGACGCACCTTCGGGCGATCGTGATTCCAACGCCTCCTCGGGCATCGGGTGACCGATGAACTCTCCCAACGCTTTACCGATCGTGGGCAGCAGCTGATTGGCCGCAAGCGCATATCCGGCGGCCGACGGATGGAACATGTCGTTCGAGAAGAACAGTTCGGGCGTCTTCCGAAAGTCCGGCGCCAACAGGTCGGAGAACGGGACGGGTATGCCGCCTGCGGACCGCACCGCCCCCGCCTGCGCGCGGGCCAGGCGCAGCCCCCGGCCACGGGCCACCCATCGCAGCGGCTGCGGAATCGCGGTGATGACGCCGAAATCGGGGCAGGTACCGACGACGACCACCGCATTCGCGGCGCGGAGTCGACGGACTGCCCGGCCCAGCCTGCGCGCGGACGGGCCGATGCCGTTGGGCTTGGTGATGTCGTTTGCGCCGATCATGATCACGGCCGCATCGGGCGGCGGCCCCGCCACGAACATCGCATCGATCTGGCCCGACAGGCCCTTCGACGTCGCGCCGACGATCGCCTTGGTGCTCAGCCGGATGCGCTTACCCGATTCCTCGGCCAAACCACGGGCGATCAGCACGCCGGGCAGCTCGTCGCCGGTCTGGCAGCCGTAACCGGCGGCGGTGGAGTCGCCGAAAACCATCAGGTGCAGGTCGAACGACATCCCGCGGTGGAACCGTTCGACCTCCACGCCGCCCGCCGAGTACACGCCGTCGGCGCGCGGCGGGATGTCCCACGATTTGGGGATGACGCGACGAGCCTGGTCGGCCTGGCCGTTCAGCAGGTTACGGGCCCCGACATAGGCGGAGCCGGTCGACGCAAGTGCGGCTGCCGCCGCAAGGGCGATGGTGGATCGACGCCGAACACGAATACCCACATAGCAAGTTTAAGTGTCAATTGCCGGGCTCTCCGCGTGGCGGATCATCTTCGGGGATCACATTGAGGTATCAAGTCCGGTATCGATTTCGACTCATAGATTGTTCTACTGAATGTAGGGTGTCAAGCTAAGTCTGTTGGGTTAGCTAGTAAACACGGCATACCCCCGCACTACGATGGCGTAGAGGTGATAGCGATGACTGCACCGAGTAAGGTTCCCTGGTCGCATCGGCCTGGTATCAGCGCTGCTAAGAAGCATAAATCACGCAAATTTCCGGTCAGCGACGGCGCGCCGGTCGAGGTCGTTGAAGATGGTCCGAGTTTGCCTGGACGGCTTACAGCTCTCGCAGCTCTGCTAACAATCCGGCCTACGCTAGCTATCGGAAGTCTTGCTCCCCGCCTGCCGTGGCCGTGGGGCCTCGTCGACTTCGTCGCGCGGGTCGCACGGCCCGCTCCCGGTACGGTACGCGCGACGATTTCTTTGCCGAACTGTACGGCGCAGCTGGTCCGGGCCGGGGGTGTGTTGCCCGCCGACGGCAAGCGAAGCGTGATCGTCTACATGCACGGCGGCGCATTTTTGACGTGTGGCGCCAATTCGCACGGTCGGCTGGTGACGGCGCTCTCGAAATACGCCGATAGCCCGGTTCTGGTCGTCAATTACCGGATGATCCCCAAGCACTCCGTCGGGATGGCGCTGGACGACTGTTACGACGCCTACAAGTGGCTTCGCTTGAAGGGCTACGACCCCGATCAGATCGTGCTGGCCGGTGACTCCGCAGGCGGGTATCTGGCGTTGGCACTGGCCGAGCGGCTGCAGGCCGAAGGTGAAGAGCCCGCCGCAATGGTCGCGCTGTCGCCGCTGTTCGAGATCGACAACAAGGCCAGGGCGAACCATCCGAACATCCGCTCCGACGCGATGTTCCCTCCGCGCGCGTTCGACGCGCTCGTCGAGCTGGTTGAAGAGGCTGCGCAACGCCACATCGTCGACGGGAAGCCCGAAGAGGTGTACGAGCCGCTCGACCACATCGAGCCCGGTCTGCCGCGCACGCTCATCCACGTGTCCGGCTCCGAGGTACTGGTCAGCGACGCCCGCAAGGCTGCCCATCTGCTGGCCGCTGCCGGGGTGCCCGTCGAGGTCCGGGTGTGGCCCGGGCAGATGCACGTATTCCAGCTTGCTGCGCCCGCTGTGACCGAGGCCACCCGTTCGCTTCGGCAGATCGGTGACTACATCCGAGAGGCCACCTGGTAGCCGGTTTCGTCTCCTGAGACGATGGACGTATGCGGATCGCCCGGCACGTCAGTGAGCTCATCGGCAATACCCCTCTGGTGCAGCTCAACTCGGTTGTCCCAGACGGTGCAGGCACGGTTGCGGCCAAGGTCGAGTACCTGAACCCCGGTGGCAGCGCCAAGGACCGCATCGCGGTCAAGATGATCGATGCTGCCGAGGCCAGTGGTGAACTCAAACCCGGTGGCACCATCGTCGAACCCACCTCCGGCAACACCGGCGTCGGCCTGGCCCTGGTGGCGCAGCAGCGCGGGTACAAGTGCATCTTCGTCTGCCCGGACAAGGTCAGCGAGGACAAGCAGAATGTGTTGCGCGCCTACGGAGCCGACGTCGTCGTGTGCCCGACGGCGGTGCCGCCGGATCACCCGGACAGCTATTACAGCGTCTCCAACCGACTGGTCGAAGAGATCGACGGCGCCTGGAAACCCGATCAGTACTCCAATCCGATGGGACCCGCGAGCCACTACGAGACCACCGGGCCCGAGATTTGGGCGGATACCGACGGCAAGGTCACGCATTTCGTGGCTGGCGTCGGCACCGGCGGCACGATCACCGGCGCGGGCCGCTATCTGAAAGAGGTGTCCGGCGGGAAGGTTCGCATCGTCGGCGTCGACCCCGAGGGATCGGTTTACTCGGGCGGCACGGGCCGGCCGTACCTGGTCGAGGGCGTCGGCGAGGACTTCTGGCCATCGGCCTACGACCCCGCAGTGCCCGACGAGATCATCGCGGTGTCCGACGCCGACTCGTTCGAGATGACCCGGCGGCTCGCACGCGAGGAGGCGCTTCTCGTCGGCGGGTCGTGCGGTATGGCCGTGGTCGCCGCGGTCAAGGTTGCCGAGAAGGCCGGACCTGACGCCCTGGTGGTCGTACTGTTGCCTGACGGCGGAAGAGGTTATCTTTCTAAGGTTTTCAACGACGCGTGGATGTCGTCGTACGGGTTCTTGCGCAGTCGCCTCGACGGGTCGGTCGAGGAGTCGACGGTCGGCGACGTGCTGCGGGGTAAGTCGGGTGAGCTGCCCGACCTCGTGCACACGCACCCGTCGGAAACGGTGCGCGACGCAATCGGAATCCTGCGGGAGTACGGCGTATCGCAGATGCCCGTCGTTGGCGCCGAGCCCCCAGTCATGGCGGGCGAGGTCGCAGGCAGCGTCTCGGAGCGCGAACTGCTTTCGGCGGTGTTCGAGGGCCGCGCGAAACTCGCCGACGCCGTCTCCCAACACATGAGCCCGCCGCTGCCACTCATCGGGGCCGGCGAAATGGTCAGCACCGCCGCCAAATCCCTTCGGGATTGCGATGCGGTGATGGTCGTCGAGGAGGGCAAGCCGGTCGGGGTGTTGACCCGCCACGATCTGCTCGGGTTCCTGTCCGACGGCAACGCTCGCCGCTAGGACCGCATAAGCCGGCTTACGAGGGCTGGCAAATAACTCGGAAACTCATTAATCGAGGCGCAGCGGCCATCGTTCCTGCGAGATACCGTGCTGTGAGCAAGTTCTCAGGTAGGGTTAGCACGCTCGTTGCCAGCTAATTTCATCACTGGAAGGCGTCCATGACCGATCAACCGCCACCGCCCCCTGGTAACTACCCACCTCCGCCTCCACCGCCGCCGGGTGGATACCCGCCGCCTCCACCCCCGCAGGGTGGTGGCTACCCACCCCAACCTCCGCCGCCCGGCGGTGGCTACCACCCGCAGCAGGGGTTCGCTCCCGTGTCTCAGATGCCGGGCGGGCCGCCACCGGGCCAGCTGCCCAAAGAGGCGTACACGCCGTGGCTTACCCGCGTGCTGGCATGGTTGATCGACTTCATTCCGGTCGCGATCCTCGAGGGCATCGGGTACGGACTGCTGCTCGGCACGCGTGAAACGGCGTGCATCACCGATACTTCGGAATATGACCTCGGGGAGTTCTGCGCGACGGGTGCGTCCACGCTCGGGCAGGCGTCGTTCATCATCACGTGGCTTCTGTCGATCGCCTACATCATCTGGAACTACGGCTATCGCCAGGGCACGACCGGATCGAGCATCGGCAAGTCAATAATGAAGTTCAAGGTGGTCAGCGAGAAGACCTGGCAGCCAATCGGTTTCGGGTTGTCTATCGTCCGTCAGCTGGCGCACATCATCGACGGCGCGATCTGCTACATCGGTTACCTGTTCCCGTTGTGGGACGCCAAACGGCAGACGATCGCCGACAAGATCATGACCACGGTGTGCGTGCCGCTCTAGGCACACCCACAACGGCTGGAAGGTTTCATGAGCGATCAACCACCCCCGCCACAGGGGGGCTACCCGCCACCACCGGGCGGTTATCCACCGCCGCAGGGTTATCCATCGCAGGGGGGCTATCCACCACCGCCGCAGAGCGGCGGCTACCCTCCGCCACCGCATCAAGGTGGTTACCCTCCGCCACCCCGTCAAGGTGGTTACCCTCCGCCACCCCGTCAAGGTGGTTACCCACCGCCACCCGCCGGATATCCACCGCCACCGTCGGCGCCGGTGGCCGCGTTGCCGAAAGAGGCCTACACACCGTGGATCACGCGGGTGCTGGCGTGGATCATCGACAACGTTCCCGTGTTCATCGTGCTGGGCATCGCGTACGGCGTCGCGTTCGGCACAGCCGATAACCAGTGCGTCAGCAACGGCGGCGACTACGACTACGGCGTGTACTGCACCTCGAGCTTCGGTGCGCTCGGAGTCATCCTGCTCGCGCTGGGGTACATCGCGGCGCTCGCGTATTGGGTGTGGAACTGGGGTTACCGACAGGGCACCACTGGTTCGAGCATTGGTAAATCCGTGATGAAGTTCAAGGTTGTCAGCGAGAAGACGTGGCAGCCAATCGGTTTCGGCATGTCGATTGTGCGGCAGATCGCCCACTTCGTTGATTCGGCGGTCTGCTACATCGGGTATCTATTCCCGTTGTGGGATGCCAAGCGTCAGACACTGGCCGACAAGATCATGTCGACCGTATGTGTGGAGTTGAATCCGCAGCCGCTGCCACCGGGCCCGGAGTCCCGGCTCAACCCGCAGCCGCTGCCACCACAGCAGTAACGCGGCTCATCGGAAGGCGCTGACCCCCGTCAGCGCTTCTCCGATGACCATTTGATGAACCTCGGATGTGCCTTCGTAGGTCAGCACGGATTCCAAATTGTTGGCATGCCGGATCACCGGATATTCCAGTGTTATCCCGTTGGCGCCCAGTAGCGTCCGGCATTCCCTGGCGATTTTGATCGCCTCGCGGCAGTTGTTGAGCTTGCCAACGCTGACCTGCTCGGGGCGGATGCGCCCCTCGTCCTTGAGCCGCCCCAGATGCAGCGCCAGCAGCTGCGCCTTGCCGAGCTCGACGGCCATGTCGGCGATCTTGGCTTGTGTCAGTTGGTATCCCGCCAGCGGCTTGTCGAACACCTCGCGGGTGCCGACATAGTCCAGCGCGGTCTGCAGACAGTCCCGAGCGGCGCCGAGGCTGCCGAACACGATGCCGAACCGGGCTTCCGACAAACAGGCCAGCGGTCCGGACAGCCCACTCGCCTGGGGCAGCTGGGCGTCGGCGGGCAACCGGACGTCGTCGAGGTGCAGCTCGGAGGTGATCGAAGCGCGCAGTGACATTTTGTGCGTCATCTCGCGTGTCGAGAAGCCGGGTGTGCCTTCCGGCACGATGAACCCGACGATGCCCTCCTTGGAGCGGGCCCACACGATCGCGACGTCGGCGACCGAGCCGTTGGTGATCCACATCTTGGACCCGTTGAGGATCCAGTCGGAACCGTCGCGGCGGGCGGTCGTGCGCATTCCAGCCGGGTTGGACCCGAAATCGGGCTCGGTGAGCCCGAAGCAGCCGATCACGTCACCCGTGGCCATCCCCGGCAGCCATTGGTTGCGCTGCTCCTCGCTGCCCCAGCGATAGATGGCGAACATCGCCAGCGAGCCCTGCACCGACACCAGGCTACGAAGACCCGAATCGACGGCCTCGAGTTCCTGGCACACCAGGCCGTATGCGGTCGCGCTGGACCCGCCGCACCCGTATCCCTTGAGATGCATACCGAGCAGGCCGAGCTTGCCCAGGTCCGACGCCAGTTCGCGGACCGGGACATGGGCGGTTTCGAACCACTCGGCGATGTGCGGCCGCAACCGCTGCTCGCCGAACCGGCGCACGGTCTGGCGCAACTCGATGTCCTCAGGCGTCAGCAGCGAATCGACGTCGAGCAGGTCTTCGACACGGGTGCTAGCGGTCATGGTCCATGTCTACACTCCGCAGCACGTCGTTCGGACCCCGATAGGCTGATCGACGATGAGTGAACAGCACAGCCCGTGGCAGGGCTTGGCCACCAAGGCCATCCACGCCGGATTCCGCCCCGACCCGGGCACCGGCGCGGTCAACGCCCCGATCTACGCCAGTTCGACCTTCGCCCAGGACGGTGTCGGCGGCCTGCGCGGCGGTTATGAATACGCCCGCACCGGAAACCCCACCCGCGCGGCGCTGGAGGCGTCGCTTGCGGCCGTAGAGGAGGCCGCGTTCGGGAGGGCGTTCGCGTCCGGTATGGCGGCCACCGACTGCGCGCTGCGCGCGGTGCTGCGGCCCGGCGATCACGTCGTCATTCCCGACGACGCGTACGGCGGCACCTTCCGGTTGATCGACAAGGTGTTCACGAATTGGGGGATCGGCTATACGGCGGTCGCGCTGTCCGACCTGGACGCCGTGCGCGCGGCGATCACCCCGCAGACGCGGTTGATCTGGGTGGAGACCCCGACGAACCCGCTGCTGTCGATCGCCGACATCAGCGCGATCGCGCAGCTGGCTGCCGCGTCGAAGATAAAGGTGTTGGTGGACAACACGTTTGCCTCGCCGGCTCTTCAGCAGCCGTTGCCCCTCGGGGCCGACATCGTGCTGCACTCCACCACCAAGTACATCGGCGGGCACTCGGACGTGATCGGCGGTGCGCTGCTGACCAACGACGAAGAACTCGACGCCGCGTTCGGATTCCTGCAGAACGGCGCGGGCGCTGTACCGGGCCCGTTCGACGCCTATCTGACGATGCGCGGACTCAAGACGCTGGTGCTGCGCATGCAGCAGCACAGCGACAACGCGGCGGCGGTCGCGGAGTTCCTCGACGGGCATCCGGCGATCGAGACGGTGCTCTATCCCGGGCTGCCCAGCCATCCCGGTTACGAGGTCGCCGCCCGGCAGATGAGCGCCTTCGGCGGCATGGTGTCGGTCCGATTGCGTGGTGGCGTCGAAGCGGCACGCAAGTTCTGCGCACGCACAGAGGTTTTCATCCTCGCCGAGTCGTTGGGCGGGGTGGAGTCGCTGATCGAGCATCCCGGCGCGATGACGCATGCGTCGACGGCGGGTTCGCAGTTGGAGGTGCCCGAAGATCTGGTGCGGCTCTCGGTCGGTATCGAGGACGCCGCCGACCTGCTCGCCGACCTGGAGCAGGCCCTCTCCTGAGGCTCGCGGATGGGCCCAGCTGGCGCAAGGAAAAGCGACCCGCCTACAGGGCTGCCTTGACCGCCGATGCGGTGATTGCCAGATTCACTTCCGGCATAGCCGTCGGATACTCGTCAACCCAACTGCCGCTGGCGATTTCGCCCGCCCTGGCGTGCACCCAACGCCAGCCGCGATCGTTGAGGCTCAGCAGCGCGCCGAGCCCGTCGGCGGCGTGCAGCAACGAAATAATCGCTGCGGTCGACGGGGTGGGCGGTCGGCTGTCGAACAAAGCGGCCAACAGCGCCGAGCGGGCCCGCCCCACGCGCTCGCGGTTCGTCAACGGCAATGCGTAGGGATGGCTGAAACGCTTGGAGTGCAACCGGACACGTCGGATTTGGCCGGTGTACTCCAGGTAGTTAGTCAGGTTGTCCTGGGTGTGTTTCGAGAGCCGCTTGACCGCGGTCGCGGGGCGCAGCGGCCGCCGCTGCAGCAACTCGAAGGCCGGGGCAACGACGGGATCCATCGGGCCCGGCACCGTCAGCGCTACCAGCCGGCCCGCCTCGACCGGCTCACCGGACATCGCGGGCCGGATACGGCAGGCATGCGCCAAATCCAGCAAAACTGCGGCGGATAGCACCCGCCCGCGGCGTGGGCCGTCAAGACCCGGCTGCGCGGACGCGTTGTCCAGCAGCAGCAGAAACAGGTCCTCGGCGATCTGCGCCATACGCGGACTGTAATCCGACCGCGCGGAGCGGTCGCGTCAGGAGTGGTACGGCTCGGCGCTGACGAGTGTGACCTTGACGGTGTTGCCGTTGGGCACCGTGTAGCTGCGGGTCTCGCCGACCTTCGCGTCGATGAGCGCCTCACCCAGCGGCGACTTCGGCGAGTACACCTCGAGCTTGCCGTCGCTGACACCCTCCTGACGGGTCGCGATCAGGAACGTCTCGGTGTCGCTCTTGTCGTCGTTGTAGTAGACCTTGACCACAGAACCGGGCAGCGCGACACCCGACTGCTTGGGCGCCTCGCCCACCTTGGCCTGATTCAAGAGCTCCTGCAGTTGGCGGATGCGGGCCTCCTGCTGGCCCTGCTCGTCGCGGGCGGCGTGGTAGCCGCCGTTCTCGCGCAGGTCGCCCTCCTCGCGGCGGTCGTTGATCTCGGCGGCGATGACGGGCCGGTTGGCGATCAGTTGATCGAGCTCGGCATTCAGGCGGTCGTATGCCTCCTGGGTGAGCCAGGTGACCTGGGTGTCGGTCATATCGTCGCGCTCCTTCGTCGTTGCTCTCGCGCCTGTTCGCGTAAGAAGTTCTGGTGTGTATTGCCGCCGTGCAGGCACGATCTGCGCACTAAATGCAGCAATACACGGCTCCCAACAGGAACCGTGTATCTGAGAATGATACCACCGCACAGACAGCGGATTTTTACGTATTCGCAGTTCGGCGTTTGTTGCGCCGTGGCCGTTTCGTGGGTTAAGAGGCCACCAGGTACGACGGTACATCGGTGCCGCAGCCGTAGACGTCGCCGACGACCGGCGGCCTACTGGCCTTGACATCCGTGGTCACCTGCACGGTTGTCTGTGTGGACGGCGCCACCAGCACCTCGCGGCGTCCGGTTTCGCTGCCGTCGATCGATCTGGCCCGCACGATGCACACCACGGGTCGTGACGGGTCATCGCGGGTCACGCTGATCGTCACCTGCACGGTTTCGTCGTCGATCAGCTGGTAGCCGCCCAATTCACCCTTCACGGCGCCGCTGCCCAGCCGCGCCGAGGCGATCACCGCGATCGTCACGCCGACCGCGAGCACCAGCAGGGTCAGGCCAATGGCGATCCAGCGGCGGGTACGACGAGTCAGCCGCTGACGCCCGTAGCGGGCAGCGGGACGCTCGATCATGTCGATTTTCATGCCCGTCCGTCAGATAGATCTACAGAACTGGAACTATAGGGCTACGCAAATGGTTGAAACGTCTCGAGAAAACGCCAGCGAATAAGCGAGTAAGAGGGAACAGGTTGAGCGAATTGCGCTTGATGGCGGTGCACGCCCATCCGGACGACGAGTCCAGCAAGGGCGCAGCTTCCATGGCCCGCTACGCGGACGAGGGCGTGCGCGTGATGGTGGTCACCCTCACCGGCGGCGAGCGAGGCGACATCCTCAACCCGGCGATGGACCTGCCCGACGTGCACGGGCGGATGGCCGAGATCCGCCGAGACGAGATGGCCAAGGCCGCAGAGATCCTCGGCGTCGAGCACCACTGGCTGGGGTTCATCGACTCGGGTCTGCCCGAGGGTGATCCGCCGCCGCCGCTGCCCGACGGCTGCCTTGGGGTCGTGCCGCTTGAGGAGCCCGTCGAGGAACTGGTGCGGGTGGTCCGCAAGTTCAAGCCGCACGTGATGACCACCTACGACGAGAAGGGTGGCTATCCGCACCCTGACCACATCCGTTGTCATCAGGTCTCGGTGGCCGCATACGAGGCGGCCAACGACTTCCGGCTCTTCCCCGATGCCGGTGAGCCCTGGGACGTGCTCAAGCTCTACTACAACCACGGCTTCCTGCGGCGGCGCATGCAGCTGTTACAGGAAGAGTTCGCCAAGCACGGCCAGGAGGGCCCGTTCGACAAGTGGCTCAAGCACTGGGATGCCGAGCACGATCCGTTCGCGAATCGGGTGACGACGCGCGTCGAGTGCGCGAAGTACTTCGCCCAGCGCGACGATGCCCTGCGTGCGCACGCCACCCAGATCGATCCGATGGGCGACTTCTTTGCCGCGCCGATCGAATGGCAGCAACGGCTTTGGCCGACAGAGGAATACGAACTGGCCCGGTCGCGGGTGCCGGTGTCGTTGCCGGAGACCGATCTGTTCGCCGGAATCGAGAGCTAGATGAACGACACGATGATGCTCGTCGTCGGCCTGCTCGCCGACGATCAGCAGCCCAGGGACTCGGGCCCCGATTTCGGTAAGGCCAGCCCGTTCGGCCTCGCCGTCGTCGTGCTGTTGTTGGTCGGCACGTTCCTGTTGGTGTGGTCGATGAACCGGCACCTGCGCAAGCTGCCGGAGTCGTTCGACCGCAGCGATCCCGGGCCGGACCAATCGGCCGACGACAGCACCGCTGGCGTCGATCCGGACATCACCACCGATTCGCCTACCGACGGCGCGAAACGTGAGCCAGGCGGCTAACACCCTCGGCGAGGCGACGAGCCCGTATCTGCGTCAGCACGCCGACAATCCCGTGCACTGGCGGCAGTGGACGGCAGAAGCGCTGGCCGAAGCCGCGTCGCGCGACGTTCCGATCCTGCTGTCCATCGGATATGCGGCGTGCCACTGGTGTCACGTGATGGCGCACGAATCGTTCGAGGACGAGCAGGTGGCCGCCGCCATGAACGACGGGTTCGTCTGCATCAAGGTCGACCGCGAGGAGCGCCCGGATCTCGACGCGGTCTACATGAACGCGACCGTCGCGCTGACCGGACAGGGTGGTTGGCCGATGACCTGCTTCCTCACCCCGGACGGGCGGCCGTTCTTCTGTGGCACCTACTACCCGAAACCCAACTTCCTGCAGTTGCTGGCCGCTGTCTCCGATACCTGGCGTAGCCGCCGCGGCGAGGTGGAAGAAGCCTCCGATCGCATCGCAGGCGAACTGCGGTCGATGGCCTCGGGGTTGCCGGGGGGCGGGCCGCCGGTGCAACCGGCGCTGTGCGACCATGCGGTGGCGGCCGCGCTGCAGGACGAGGACACCGCGCGCGGGGGCTTCGGTGGCGCGCCGAAGTTTCCACCCTCGGCCCTGCTGGAGGCGCTGTTGCGCAACCACGAGCGCACTGGCGACATCCTGCCCGCAGAGGCGGTGGAGCGGACGTGCACGGCGATGGCCCGTGGCGGCATCTACGACCAGCTGTCGGGCGGATTCGCCCGCTACAGCGTCGACGCGTCGTGGGTGGTGCCGCACTTCGAGAAGATGCTCTACGACAACGCGCAACTCCTTCGGGTGTATGCGCATTGGGCTCGTCGCACGTCGAACACGTTGGCGCGCAAGATCACCCGCGAAACGGCACGGTTCATGATCGACGACCTCGGCGCCGATCGCATGTTCACGTCGTCGCTGGACGCCGACGCCGACGGTCGCGAAGGCCTGACATATGTCTGGACCCCCGTACAACTGATCGGGGTGCTCGGCGATGACGACGGGCGATGGGCCGCAGACGTTTTCGGTGTAACCGACGATGGCACGTTCGAGCACGGCAGTTCGGTACTACAGCTGCCCGCCGATCCGGACGACCCGGAGCGGTTCGAGCGCGTGCGCACCGCACTGCTTGCGGCACGGCGCAATCGGCCTCAGCCCGGCCGTGACGACAAGGTGGTCACCGCATGGAACGGTCTGGCGATCACCGCGCTTGCGGAGGCCAGCGTCGCGCTCGACGACTCTGAATTCCTCGACGCGGCAAGGCAATGCGCACGTGCCGTCGTCGACCTCCACATCGTCGACGGTCGGCTGCGGCGCGCCAGCCTGGGTGGCCGTGTCGGAGACAGCGCCGCCATCCTCGAGGACTACGCGACGCTGGCCACCGGGCTGCTGACCGTGTACCAACTGACGGGGGAGGCGTCCTGGCTGGACACTGCGATGGCGCTGCTCGACGTCGCGCTCGACCATTTCGCCGACCCCGACCGTGACGGGCGCTGGTTCGACACCGCCGACGACGCCGAACAGCTGATGGTCCGGCCTGCCGACCCGCTCGACGGTGCCACCCCGTCGGGTGCGTCGTCCATCGCCGAGGCGCTGCAGCTGGCCGCACACCTGGCGCCCGCGGATCATGGTCAGCGGTACGCCGCCGCGGCCGACGCCACGCTGGCCAGCGCTGCGCCGATCCTGGCGCGGCTGGCGCGCTCGGGTGGGCACTGGCTGGCGGTCGCCGAGGCCGCCGTTCGCGGGCCGATCCAGATCGCGGTGGCCTGCGAACCCGGGCAGTCGGGGCTGCTCGCCGCGGCTCGCATGCTGGCGCCCGGCGGAGCCGTCGTAGTGGGCGGCGTGGTCGACTCGTCGGAGCTGCTGATCGACCGCGACCGGGTCAACGGTGCCGCCGCCGCATATGTCTGCCGCGGACGGGTTTGCGACCTGCCCGTCACCACCGCCGAGGATCTCGCCGCCGCGTTGGGCGTCGCCGTGTAGCGTCGCGGCCATGTCGAGCCCTGAGGAAAATGCGAACACCGTCAACCGCTACCTCGCGCTGCTGTCTAAGGGGCAGCCGGACGACATCGCAGACCTCTACGCCGCCGATGCGACCGTCGAAGATCCGGTCGGGGGAGAGGTGCACATCGGCCGGCAGGCGATCCGCGGCTTCTACACGAGCGTCGAAAACCTCAACGCCGAAACGGAAGTCGAGACGCTGCGCATCCTCGGCAACGAGGCGGCCTTCTACTGGTACCTAATGTTCAGCGGGATGCGGATCTCGATCGTCTCGGTGATGACGTTCAACGACGAGGGCAAGATTGCGTCGATGAAGGCCTACTGGGGCCAGGACAACATCGCCAAGGCCTGAATCACCAGAACACGGCGAACCACATGGCGATGTAGTGGCATGTCGCCGCCACCGCCGTGCAAGCATGGAAGAACTCGTGATGGCCGAATGTCGTCGGCCACGGGTTGGGCCACTTGAGCGCGTAGAGCACCCCGCCGATGCTGTACAGCGCGCCGCCGACGATCAACAGCAACAACGCGGCGACGCCCGCGCCGTGCATGATCGGCCCGACGAACCACGCCGCGACCCAGCCGAGCAGGATGTAAAGCGGAACGCCAACCCAGCGCGGCGCCGACGGCCAGAACATCTTGAGCAGCACGCCCGCGATCGCCCCGCCCCACACGATCCAGAACAGCACCCACCCGCTGCGCTCCGGCAGTGCCAGCAGGGCGAACGGTGTGTAGCTGCCTGCGATGAAGATGAAGATCATCGAATGGTCGGCGCGCTTCATCCACTTGCGCGCGGACGCCGACTTCCAGTTCACCCGGTGGTACGTGCCGCTGACGGCGAACATCGCGACGATCGTGAGCGTGTAGAGCAGCGTGGCCAGGCCGGCGCGCGTGGACTCCACCGTCCACGACACCGATACCAGAGTCGCACCGCAGATGACCGCGATGATCGCCGAATAAACGTGTATCCAGCCGCGCGCTCGCGGCTTGCCTAGGAACTTCTCGACATTATCGACGACGGCTTCCGGCAAGTCTTCGGCGTATGCGCGCGGGGGCTGCTGCTGAGCTTCGTCAGCAGTGTCGATTGGAACCATGTCACCTCCGCCTAATGCCATGGGGTCTTACGACGGTCACAGTAGTCTGAAATCCGTGGACCTCATTCCCCCCCGGCTCAAGGAACCGGCCTACCGGCTCTATGAGATGCGGTTGCGCCAGGAGTTGGCGAGGTCCAAATCACAACTGCCCCGGCACATCGCGGTGTTGTGCGACGGGAATCGGCGCTGGGCGCGTGACGCTGGTCACGACGACGTCAGCTACGGCTATCGGATGGGTGCACGCAAGATCGCCGAGATGCTGCGCTGGTGCCAGGAGACCGGCGTCGGAATGGCCACGGTCTACCTGCTGTCCACCGAAAACTTGCAGCGCGACGCCGACGAGGTGTCCTCGCTGATCGACATCATCACCGACGTCGTCGAGGAGATCTGCGCACCCGCCAACCGGTGGAGCGTGCGCACGGTCGGCGATCTCGAGCTGATCGGTGAGGAGCCTGCGCGGCGGCTTCGCGACGCCGTCGAATCGACCAACGGCAACGGGAGCGGATTCCATGTCAACCTCGCGGTCGGCTACGGCGGCAGGCAGGAGATCGTCGACGCCGTGCGTGGCCTGCTCAGCAAGGAACTTGCCAACGGCGTCAGCGGCGACCAGCTGATCGAGGCCGTCACCATCGACGCGATCTCGGAAAACCTCTACACATCAGGACAACCCGATCCCGATCTGGTGATCCGCACATCGGGGGAGCAGCGGCTGTCCGGCTTCCTGCTGTGGCAGAGCGCGTACTCCGAGATGTGGTTCACGGAGGCCTACTGGCCCGAGTTCCGGCGGGTCGACTTCCTGCGTGCGCTGCGCGACTACACCGCGCGTCACCGCCGATACGGCATGTAATGCGACACTTGACTTATGGCTGCTCTGTCAGCGGTCGTCTTTGCGCTCAGCTGGTGGCTGGGCCTTTATCTGCTGGCCCGCGACCCGCGTAAACCCGTCCTGGTGCTGGCCGCGATCGGCCTGACGAGTTTCGCCTCCGTCGTCGCGCTCGACGCTGTGCGGATCATCAGCGGCTCCGAGGCTCTCAGCGGCATCGAGGTGTACTTGGTCGTCGTTCCGGGCGTCGCCTGGTTCGCGGTGCTCATCGAGCTGTCCCGACCCAGCGACACCTGGCGCAGCCGCGCAGGAGAGATCGCCCTCGTAGCGGGCGTTGCCGCCGTTGCGTTCTACGGCGCCGCGATGGCGGGCGACGTCGACGCGCCATTGCGGATGGGCCACTGGGTGATGTTCGCCGCGATCTCGGTGTCGTCGTTGGGGGCGATGGTCAACGCGGTGCTGAGGCGGTCGCAGCCCGGGCCGGTGGTCGGGTTCGTGGTCATCGGCACGCTGTTCTTCGCGCTGGGCAACGCGATTCTGATCATCCCGCTCGGCTTGGTGCCGAGCTGGTTGGCGTTGGCGTCCACCGGATTCGACGTCGCGGTGCTCGGCGTTGCCGTGGCGATGTGGGATGCGTTCGACGAGGGTCAGGCATTGCGTGCCGACATGCTGAGGTCGTTCGTGGCGACGGCCGTGGTGGCGATGCTGTTTGGTGGGCAAGCGCTGATCGGCCTCGCCGTCACCGAGCAACAGACGCCGCTGACGGTGCTGTTGTTCACCAGCCTGGCAATCGCGATCGCGATCAATGTGCTGGCCGACCCGCTCGCCGGCCTGCTCGACCGGGTGGCGTTCTCCCGCTCACCCGCGCTGCGTGCCGACCGCGCGGCCCTGCGCCACACCGAGGCGGCGCTGCCGTTGCGATCGACCAGCCCGCTCGACGGTGTCGACGACGACACATTCGCCCGGCTCACGCGGCGCGCGCTGGGCCACTACGCCGACCTGTCCAAGCTCGTCGCCAGCCCGCTGACGGCCCTGCCGATCATCGACGAGCGGCTGGCCGCCCGCGGCGCGCCCGATCAACCGCTGGAGCGGGCCAACGAACTCAAGGCCCTGCTGGCCGACCGCATCGCCCGGCTCAAGCCGCGCGAAGCGGGTGACTTCGGCACGACCGAAGAATGGCGCTACTACAACTCGCTCTACTTCCCGTACGTCGTCGGCGTGCGTGCCTACGCACAGAACGCCACCGCCGCGGGGCTTGACCCCGTCGCACGCCAGGCCTGGCAGTGGCTTGTCACCGAGGTGCCGCAGCGGTCGCTGCACAACTGGCAGAACGCGGCGGCGCAGGTGATCGCGGCGGATCTGCGTGGCAACCTCGTCACGGCGCAGGACTGACCGCAAGAAACCCCTCTGACCAGCGGTTGGCAGTAGCTGGCAGCGTCTGCCGTCGACCTGGCAGTGCTTTCTGCGCAACATCGGTGACATGACCGCCATCAACACCCGGCCCGTCGCCGATTCCGTCACCACTGTCGCCGCAGGAGCGGCTCCGACGGACTCGCTGTTGCGTTTCGCCCTTCGCGCCGACGCCACCCTGTGCGCCGCGCTGGGCCTACTCGTCGCGATGGCCGCCGACCCGCTCTCGCGGATCTCCGGTCTGTCCGCCACCTCCGAATGGATCGGCGGCGCGGCCCTCGTCGGTTACGGCGCGCTGCTCTACAGCGTCGCGCGTGTCCGCGATATCCGTCACGTCGGCCTCGGCGTGCTGGCAGGCAACATCGCGTTCGCCGTGCTCGTCGCCGTCGTGCTCGTCGCCGGGTGGCTGCCGCTGACCGAGTTCGGTGTGGCCACCACCATCGCGTTCACCGTCGTCACCCTGGCCTTCGCCTACGTCCAGTACCTCGGGGTGCGCCGCATGGCGTGACCCCCACATGGCTGGACCGGAGCCGCCGTCGTAAGAGGTTGCGCCGTCGGCTCCGGAACGGTCCACCACCCCCACCCAGAAAGGAAGATTCATGACCGCCCTCTCGACCCGACTCAACTCCTCGACCGATTCGCTGCTGCGCTTCGCGATGCGCGCCGACGCGATCCTCTCCGGCCTCGTGGGGATCGCCGGGCTCCCGCTCGCCGGCTGGCTGGCGGAGACGTCGGGGACCACCACCTCATTCGAATACTCGATGAGCGCGTTCTTCATCGCCTACGGCGTTGTGGTGCTCGGGCTGGCGGCGCTGCCGTCGGTCAAAATGCCCGGCATCGCGGTGATCGTCGCCAACGTCGTCTATGCGGTGGGTGCGGTGGTGCTCGTCATCACCAACGTCTTCCCGCTGACCACGCTCGGCGTCGTGCTGACGCTGGCAACAGGTGTCTACACGCTCGTGTTCGCCGAGCTGCAATACCAGGGCCTGCGGCGCATCAAGTCGTAGCCGGTCTGGCGGCCACTTGTGGCACGGTTTCTCCCGAAACACGTGTCATGAGTGGCTATTCGGCGTCTAGAGCTTGCGCAGGCGCAGACGGTTGATGGAGTGGTCGGCGTCCTTGCGCAACACAAGCGTGGCCCGTGGCCGGGTCGGCAGGATGTTCTCGATCAGGTTGGGGCGGTTGATCGAATGCCAGATGTCGCGGGCGGCGAAGACGGCCTGATCGTCGGTCAGCGTGGCGTAGTGGTGGAAGTGTGACGCCGGATCGGCGAACGCAGTGGACCGCAAGCCGAGAAACCTTGCGATGTACCACTGTTCGATGTCCTCGATGCGCGCGTCGACATACACCGAGAAGTCGAAGAGGTCCGACACCATCAGCGTCGGACCTGTCTGTAATACGTTGAGCCCCTCCAGAATGAGGATGTCCGGATGTCGGACGATCTGCTTCTCGCCGGGCACGATGTCGTACAGCAGATGCGAGTACACCGGCGCGCACACCTGGTCCGCGCCCGACTTGACCGAGGTGACGAACCGCATCAATGCGCGGCGGTCGTAGCTTTCTGGAAAACCCTTGCGGTGCAAAAGGTTTCGGCGAGCCAATTCGGCGTTAGGGTACAGGAAGCCGTCGGTGGTGACCAGGTCGACGCGCGGATGGTGTTCCCAACGCGCCAGCAGCGCCTCCAGCACGCGGGCGGTTGTCGACTTGCCGACAGCGACACTGCCTGCGACGCCGATGATGAACGGCACTGGCCGGTCCGGATGCTGCTGCGGCTCACCGAGGAACTCCGACGTCGCGGCGAACAGCCCCTGCCGGGCCGCCACCTGCAGGTGGATCAACCGGGCCAGCGGCAGGTAGACCTCTTCGACCTCGAGCAGGTCGAGCTTCTCGCCGAGGCCGCGCAACATGACCAATTCGTCCTCGGTCAGTTTCAACGGCGTAGACATGCGGAGCGCCCGCCACTGACTTCGATCGAACTCCACGTAAGGGCTGGGTTCGCTCAGCCGCGCCATGCGCACAGTGTTGCATTTACCGTTGAGCGCATGGACGCCGCCACCTTGATCCGGGAGTATCTGCTGCTCGGTCTGCGATTCGACCGGGTCGAAGAGGGTTACGTCGACTCGTTCACCGGCGACCCGGCGCTGCGCCGTGTCGTCGAGTCCGAGCCGTCTCCCGACCCCGCCGACCTGGCCCGTCAGGCCGATCAGCTGCTGGCCGAAGTGCCGCAGTCGGGCGGGCTGGACCCGGCGCGGGCCGACTTCATCGCTGCGCACCTGCGGGCTCTGGCGAGTGCCGCCCGCAAGTTCGCCGGCCAGCCGGTCGGCTTCGTCGACGAGGTCGAGGCATATTTCGATGTGCGCATTGCCAAGGGCGACCCCGAGCAGTACCGGGAGGCACATCGCAGGCTCGACGAGGCGCTCGGCGGCAGCGGACCGCTCGCCGAGCGCATGGGTGCCTACCGCGCGGGAGAGGAGATCCCGCCCGAACGCCTCGAGGAAGCCATCCACGCCTTTTCCAGCGCACTGCGCGACCGCGTGCGTGCCGAGTTCCCGCTGCCCGACCGCGAGACCATCACCTACGAGGTCGTCACCGACAAGCCGTGGTCGGGGTTCAACTACTACCTCGGCGACTACACCTCCACCGTGGCCGTCAACGCCGACCTCAAGCAGCAGATGTCCAACCTGCCCCGGCTGGTAGCCCACGAGTCCTATCCGGGCCACCACACCGAGCACTGCCGCAAGGAGGCCGGGCTCGTCGAAGGCAAAGGGCAGGCCGAACAGACGATCTTTCTGGTCAACACCCCGCAGTGCCTGATGGCCGAGGGCTTGGCCGATCTCGCGCTGTACGCCGCCATCGGGCGAGGCTGGGGTGTCTGGGCAGGAGCGATTTACGCCGATCTCGGGCTGCGATTCGACGGTGAGCGTGCCGAGGCGGTATCCGACGCCATGGCCACGCTGGCCGACGTGCGCCAGGACGCAGCGCTGATGCTCCACGATGAACACCGCGACGTCGACGATGTCGTCGACTTTCTCAAGCGGTGGCTGCTGGTCAACGACGAGCGGGCCAGGCAGAGCCTGCGGTTCTTGTCCTCGCCGCTGTGGCGCGCCTACACCAGCACCTACGTCGAGGGATACCGCCTCCTGCGGGCCTGGCTCGACGCCCGTCCGGATGGCATGGGGCTTACCGCGCGGTTCGGCAGGCTGCTTGACGAGCCGCTGATCCCGTCGTACCTGCGGGCGTGACAGCGCCGCCGCTGTCTCACAAGCCACACGCGTCACCGCGGCGGTCAACAGGTGGCACTTGGGGGATCTGTGCCTCGAGCGCGATTAGTCTGAACCCATGACCGCAGATTCCATGGCCACACCCGCTTCGGCGCCGGGCGCCGAGTACGCCGAAACCGCGAGCACCGCCTACCAGTCAGCGCTGCAGGTCATCGAGTCCGTCGAGCCTCGCATCGCCGCGGCGACACGCAAAGAGCTTGCAGATCAACGGGATTCGCTGAAGTTGATCGCCAGTGAGAACTACGCGTCACCGGCCGTGCTGCTGACCATGGGCACCTGGCTGTCCGATAAGTATGCCGAAGGCACGATCGGCCATCGCTTCT
This sequence comes from uncultured Actinomycetota bacterium, assembly GCA_963848855.1. Classification (GTDB taxonomy): domain Bacteria; phylum Actinomycetota; class Actinomycetes; order Mycobacteriales; family Mycobacteriaceae; genus Mycobacterium. The sequence goes on along the minus strand of CAWKFL010000009.1, from coordinate 598,654 downwards.
ACGCGGGCTGCCAGAACGTCGACACCGTCGAGAGCGTGGCCGCGGAGCACGCCGAGCAACTGTTCGGCTCGCCGCACGCCTACGTCCAGCCGCACTCGGGCATCGACGCCAACCTCGTTGCTTACTGGGCGATCCTGGCTACCCGTGTCGAGGCTCCCGGCCTCGCCGAGCTGGGCGCCAAGCACGTCAACGACCTGTCCGAGGCGGACTGGGAGACGTTGCGCGGCAAGCTCGGCAATCAACGGCTGCTTGGCATGTCGCTGGATGCAGGCGGCCACCTCACCCACGGCTTCCGGCCCAACATCTCCGGCAAGATGTTCCACCAGCGCCAGTACGGCACCGACCCCGCTACGGGGTTCCTGGACTACGGCGCCGTCGCGGCGGCTGCGCGCGAGTTCAAGCCGCTGATCATCGTCGCCGGCTACTCCGCCTACCCGCGCAGGATCAACTTCGCGACGATGCGCGAGATCGCCGACGAAGTGGGCGCCACGCTGATGGTCGACATGGCACATTTCGCCGGGCTGGTGGCCGGCAAGGTGTTCACCGGCGACGAGGACCCGGTGCCGCACGCCCACGTCACCACCACGACGACGCACAAGTCGCTGCGCGGGCCGCGGGGCGGGCTGGTGCTGGCCACCCCCGAGTACGCCGACGCCGTCGACAAGGGCTGCCCGATGGTTCTCGGTGGGCCGCTGTCGCATGTGATGGCGGCCAAGGCCGTTGCATTGGCCGAAGCGCGCCAACCGTCGTTCCAGGGGTACGCGCAGCGCGTCGCCGACAACGCCCAGGCGCTGGCGGACGGCTTCCTCAAGCGGGACGCCGGACTGATCACCGGCGGCACCGACAATCACCTCGTGTTGCTCGACGTGAGCTCGTTCGGGTTGACGGGACGTCAGGCGGAGTCCGCGCTGCTCGACTCGGGCGTCGTCACGAACCGCAACTCGATTCCGGCCGACCCCAACGGCGCCTGGTACACCAGCGGCATCCGGCTGGGCACCCCGGCGCTGACCACCCGCGGCTTCGGGGCCGACGACTTCGATCGTGTCGCCGAGCTGATCGTCGAGGTGCTGTCCAACACGTCGCCGGAGGGCACGTCGAAGGCCAAGTACAAGCTCGCCGACGGCACCGCGGAGCGGGTGCACGCGGCCGCGGCCGAACTGCTCACCGCAAATCCGCTGTATCCGGGCTTATCGCTGTAGCTCTAAGCGCGCGGCTCGCCGTCGTGACAGCCGCGCCCGCCGCGATTCGCCTTTGCCGAGATCGACGTATTGGCGGGATCCACTCGAGCTTTCTCGCCCGCTTGTCCGTTTGGGCGAGCCGAATTACGAGAAACGTGTGAATTCGGGTTACAGTTACTTTTATGGCACAGAAACCTGTACCGAACGCGTTGATACTTGAGCTCGAGCCGGTGGTGCAGCACGAGCTGCGGCGCCACATCGACTCTGAGGATCTCTGGTACGCCCACGACTTCGTGCCGTTCGACCAGGGCGAGAACTTCGCGTTCCTCGGGGGGCACGACTGGGATCCGTCTCAGGTGACGCTGCCCAAGAACATCACAGACGCCTTGGAGATCCTGCTCATCACCAAGGACAACCTGGCCGGCTATCACCGCGAGTTCGTGTTCAGCTTCATTCTCGAAGAGAAGTGGGGCCGCTGGATCGGCCGGTGGACCGCCGAGGAGCACCTGCAGGCCGTCGCACTGCGCAACTACCTCGTCGTGACCCGCGAGGTCGACCCGGCCGCCAACGAGGACGTGCGCGTCCAGCATGTGATGAAGGGCTACCGCGCCGACACCTACAGCCAAGTCGAACGGCTGGTGTTCATGGCGTTCTTCGAGCGCGAGCACGCCGTGTTCTGTCGCAACCTCGAAGCCCAGATCTCCGAGCCGGTCCTCAAGGGCCTCATCGGCCGGATCGCCAAGGATGAGGAGCGTCACGAGGAGTTCTTCGCCAACCTCGTCACACACTGCCTGTCCTACAACCGCGACGAGACTATCGAGGCGATCGCGCGCCGCGCAGGCGATCTCGGCGTGGTGGGCGGCGACATCGACGCGTATGCAGACAAGGTCAAGCACATGGCCGACGTGGGGATCTTCAGCGAGGACCAACTGCGCCAGGTGATCTCCAACCGCATCACCGCGTGGGGCCTGGCCGACGAGCCGCGACTGCGCGAATTCGTCACGGCCTGAATCCGGGCGCGGGTTAGCCACGGCGCGCCTGCACGGCGCGAAGTGCTCAGCGAGAGTAGCGTCGTTCTCGATGGCTAGCGACATGCTCTGCTGTCCGGGCGGTACCGATCGTTTTGATCACGAGAGGACCGGCCCCGGTCCTGGTACCGCAGTGTCCGCCGAAGTGTTCGTGCGGGGCCGCGCGGGCTCGAGGAGCGCTACGTGACTGATTCGTCCGTCCGGACCTATGTGCTCGACACCTCCGTGTTGCTGTCCGATCCTTGGGCCGCCACGAGGTTTGCCGAACACGAAGTGGTGGTCCCGTTGGTGGTCATCAGCGAACTGGAAGCCAAGCGGCATCACCACGAACTTGGCTGGTTCGCCCGGCAGGCATTGCGGATGTTCGACGATCTGCGGCTCGAGCACGGAAGGCTCGATCAGCCGATTCCCGTTGGGACGCAAGGCGGCACGCTGCATGTCGAGCTGAACCACAGCGATCCGAATGTGCTCCCCGCGGGCTTCCGCACCGAGACGAATGATGCGCGGATCCTGACCTGCGCGGCCAACCTCGCGGCGGAAGGCAAGCGAGTCACGTTGGTCAGCAAGGACATTCCGCTGCGGGTGAAGGCGGGCGCGGTCGGCTTGTCGGCCGACGAGTACCACGCCCAGGACGTCATCACCTCCGGCTGGACGGGCATGGACGAACTGGAAGTCACCACCGACGAGATCGACACGCTCTTCTCCGACGGTGAGATCGACCTGGAAACGGCCCGGAATATGCCGTGCCACACCGGTATTCGGCTTCTGGGTGGCAGCTCGTCGGCGCTGGGCCGCGTCAACCCGGAAAAGAGGGTCCAGCTCGTTCGCGGCGATCGCGAGGTCTTCGGGCTGCGCGGTCGTTCCGCAGAGCAGCGGGTCGCACTGGATCTGCTCCTCGACGAGTCCGTCGGTATCGTCTCGCTTGGCGGCAAGGCGGGCACTGGCAAGTCCGCGCTCGCGCTGTGCGCCGGGCTTGAGGCCGTGCTGGAGCGCCGTACGCACCGCAAGGTCGTGGTGTTCCGGCCGCTGTACGCGGTCGGCGGGCAGGATCTCGGCTATCTGCCCGGCAGCGAGAGCGAGAAGATGGGGCCGTGGGCGCAGGCCGTCTTCGACACGCTCGAAGGCCTCGCCAGCCCAGCGGTGCTCGAAGAGGTGCTGTCGCGCGGCATGCTCGAAGTGTTGCCGCTGACCCATATCCGCGGCCGCTCGTTGCACGATTCGTTCGTCATTGTCGACGAGGCGCAATCGCTGGAACGCAATGTGCTGCTGACCGTGCTGTCGCGGCTCGGTGCGGGATCGCGGGTGGTGCTCACCCACGACGTCGCTCAGCGTGACAACCTGCGCGTAGGCAGGCACGACGGTGTGGCGGCGGTGATCGAGAAGCTCAAGGGTCACCCGCTGTTCGCCCACATCACGCTGCTGCGCAGCGAGCGCTCGCCGATCGCCGCGCTCGTCACCGAGATGCTCGAGGAGATCAGTCCCGGCGCGCTGCCGTAAACGTCTTCGCGCGATTCACAGGCAACCTGAAGCTCGGTATGTCCACACTGAGACATGGCCAAGCTGAGATTCGGATACTTCATCGCGCCCTTTCACCGGGCGGGCACCAACCCGACGCTCGCGCTGCAACGCGACCTGGAATTCGTCGAGCATCTCGACGCGCTCGGTTACGACGAGGTGTGGTTCGGCGAACACCATTCCGCCGGTAGCGAGATCATCAGCTCGCCCGAGATCTTCATCGCCGCGGCCGCCGAACGCGCCAAGCGGATCCGGTTCGGCACCGGCGTCATCTCGCTGTCGTACCACAACCCGCTGTGGGTGGCCGACCGCTTGATGCTGCTCGACCATCTAACCCACGGCCGGGTGATCGGCGGTGTCGGACCAGGTTCTCTGCCAACGGATTCCGCGATGATCGGGCTCACTCCGACCGATACCCGCGAGCTTCTGGAAACCAACCTTGACATCGTCGCGCGCCTGCTGGCAGGTGAGACGGTGTCGGCGAAGACGCCGACGCACGAGCTGTTCGATGCGCAGCTGCAACTCGCGCCGTATTCCGACGGCGGGATACCCCTTGCCGTCGCCGCTGTTGCGTCGCCGACGGGCGCTCGTCTGGCGGGCAAGCACGGCATCGGCCTGCTGTCCATCGGCGCAACCCTCGTCGTCGATGGCTTCGACGCGCTGGCCTACCACTGGGGCATCGTCGAGGAGCGTGCCGCCGCGTTCGGCACACAGGTCGACAGGAAGAACTGGACGCTGGTGGGGCCGTTCCACATCGCCGAGACCGACGAGCAGGCCCGCCAGGATGTGAAGTTCGGTATCGAGCCGTGGTTCCGGTACTTCCAGAAGGTCGCCGCGTTCCCTCAGATGACCATGCCGGGCGAGCAGCTCGACGAAATGATCGACATCATCAACGAAGCCGGCGCAGGCGTCATCGGCACGCCGGAGCGGGCACGGGCCCAGGTGCAACGGCTGTGGGATCAGTCCGGCGGGTTCGGCTGCATGCTGCAGATGGGACATGAGTGGGCCAATCCCGCGGCGACGCGACGGTCCGCTGAGCTGTTCGCCGCCGAGGTGATACCCCACTTCCAGGGTCAGTCGCAGCCCACGCTGGACGCCGCCGAGCGCGCCAGCGGCGCCCGTGACGACCTCGCGCAGACGCAGCTGCAGGCGATCACACACATGACGGAGAAGTACGAGGCTGAGCGATCCGGGAGTGAACAGTAACGGTGCGCGTGGCTGATCAACCGGTAATACGCGCTCGGTAGGCTGCCAGGGTGCCGAAGCGACCCGACAGCCAGTCCTGGCGGTATGCGAGAACCGTTCTAGGCGTGGTCGCCGCCGCCGCTGTGCTGATTGTCGGCGGCCTCACCGGGCACGTGCGCAAGGCCAGTGCGGAGGATGTCGACTGCTCCAAGGTCAAGTGCGTCGCGCTCACCTTCGACGACGGGCCGAGCCCCTACACGGACCGCCTGTTGCAGATCCTCAAGGACAACGACGCGAGGTCGACGTTCTTCCTGATCGGCAACAAGGTCGCGGCCAACCCTGCCGGCGCGAAACGCATCGCCGACGCGGGCATGGAAGTGGGCAGTCACACGTGGGAACACCCCAACATGACGACGATTCCGCCGGAGGACATTCCAAGCCAGTTGTCGAAGGCCAGCGATGCGATCGAGGCGGCGACGGGGCAGCGGCCCAAACTGGTGCGTACGGCGGGTGGGCTGGTCAACGACGCCGTGCTCGCGGAGGCTAAGCGGCAGGGCCTGGCCGACATCAACTGGGACGTGATCCCGTTTGACTGGATAAACGATTCCAATACTGCCGCAACTACTTACATGCTCAGGACGCAGATCAAGCCGGGGTCGGTGGTGCTGTTCCACGACACCTACTCCAGCACCGTCGACCTGGTGTACCAGTTCATTCCGGTGCTCAGGGCCAACGGTTACCACCTGGTGACCGTCAGTCAGCTGCTCGGCCCGCGGGAGCCAGGTAGCTCCTATGGCAGTCGGGACAACGGCCCGCCCGTCAACGACATCGTCGACATCCCGCCGGGTGAGATACCGCCGCTGCCCAACACGCCGTCACCCACGCCGATGCCCAACATCCCGATCACCGACATCCCGGACGCCAACTCCGGCGGCTCCAACAACGGCGCCTAGTTTCCGCTTAGTCTCCGCCGAACGTTCCTTACCACTCGAAAATCTGTCGATTTTTCGAGTGGTAAGGAACGTTCGCGCCAGTGAAGCGGCTAGAACCGGCGCGCACCTCGGACGAGGAACCACCCCGCAGCAGCCGCGCCGCCCAGCGCCACCATCCGATCGGCCCGGTCCGCCTTGGGCAGATCGAGCAGCGAGACCAGACCCAGCACCGCGAACCCCGTGCTCAGCGCGGGCTGGCTGGTCGCGGTCGTCACCAAGATGGCGTGGATGGCACTGACCGAAGGGTCCTGGACGACGGGCACCGATCCTCCTTGGGTTGGCATGCTCTGCTTGGCCGCAATTGACGCTAATTCCCCCAAGACCGTTGAGGAATAGGGTGTTTCCCTATTCCTTAGCTTCGAGCCTTAGTCGCCGGCCTTGCTCATGTACCGGCCGAGCTCGGCTCGCGACCTGATACCCAGCTTGCGATAGATCCGCGCCAGGTTGGCCTCAACGGTCTTCGGGCTGATGAACAGCGTGGTGGCGACGTCGCGGTTCTTCATCCCCGACGCCGCGAGCTCGGCGACGCGCTGTTCGGACGGCGTGAGCTGACCGCGCTCGCGGGGTCCGACGTTCGCGCGCGCCAGTTCGGCCCGCGCGCGATCGGCCCACAACGGGATGTGCAGCTTCTCGAAGACGTTCAAGGCGTTCTGCAGGCTTGCCGACGTGGACTCCTTGCGGCGCTGACGCCGTTGAAGTTGGCCGAGCAGCAGCTGGGTTCGCGCCCGTTCGAACGGCATCGGCAGCCGGTCGTGGACAGCCAACGCGCGCTCGGCGGCGGCGCTGGCGCCGTCGAGGTCACCCGTGGCGGCCAGCAGCATGCTTCGCCCGCGAGCGCCAGCGGCCAACATCCACGGACGGTCGAGCCGTTGGCCGTTGCGTTCGAGCGCCTCCACAAGCGGTTCTGCTTCGGCGAATCGGCCCAACTGGACCAGCGCCTCGATGGCGTCGGACAGGAACGCTGCGTTGGGGAGTTCCGTCGGGCTCGACGCCGGGTCGAACTTGTTCACCAGAGGCTGCAGCGTCGCGATCGCCGCTTCGTATTTACCCTGCGAAACTTCGAGGAATCCCAGCGCGGCGACGACGCGTTCGGCCAAGCGGAACGAGCCGGTGTCCTTGCTTTTCTCGATCGCAGCTTCGGCCGCCCGTCGCGCGTCGGCCTCACGGCCCGCGTAGACGGCCAGCTTGGCCCGAAGGCTCTGGGCGAGGAACAGCGGCGTATCACCGCCCAGCTGACGGGCACGCTCCATCGCGTCCTGGGCGACGAGGTCGGCTTCCACGAAGTCGCCGCGCCAAATGCTGCCGAGCACCGCGTGCTGGGCGATGAAGACGAGCTCGCCTTCCTCGCCCTTCTCCAAACAACGGCGCCGGATGTCCTGCAGCAGCTGAGCCGCCTCGTCGAGCTGGCCGCTCCACTCCAGCAACAGGGCGCGTTGAACTGATGGCCGAAACACCAGCGGTGTGAAGACTTCTGGATCCTCGAGCTCCACGGCGCGACGAAGTTCTCCGTCGTCAATCCCTTGCCCGCACAGGAATCCCAGGGTGACCCGCATTCCGAGCGCGAGCCCGAGCAGCGGCCGCTGATCGAGCCGCTCGGCGTGTGTCACCGCCTCATCGGCCGTCAGCAGGGCAGGCTCGGGCTGGTTCGCGTGGAGCAGGGCGTAGGCCAGCGTGATCAATATCTGCACCCGCAGCGGGCTGTCGGCGGCGACCTCGCTCAGCGCGCGCTGCAGCAGCCGCGCCCCCTCCAGGAATCCGTCGCCGTACAACCGCACCACCGCGAGGCGGACCAACGCCTCCGCGCGCATGTCGCCGGGCGCCAGTTGCGCGATGGTCTGTTCGAGGACGACGCGCGCGCGGTTGCGATCGCCCGCGTCGAAATGGTGGAGGGCGGAACGCAGTCGACGTTCGGGGGTGTCACCGCCGAGCCCGATCGCGAGGTCCATCAGCTCGGCGGCCGCCGCGGGGGCGCCGCGGACGCGCGCCGAGTCAGCCGCGGTGTCCAGCGCGCGAAGCGTGATGTCGTCACCACTCGTCGCGGCCAGCGCCAGGTGCCGCGCCCGCAGCTCGGGCTCATCGACCAGATCGGCCAGTCGCCGATGCATCGTTCGCCGCTGCCCCGGCGCGGCCTCGGTGTAGACACCCTTGGCCAGCAGGGGATGCGCGAAGCTGATCCGGTTGCCGTCGATCGTGATGATGCCCTTGCTCTCGGCGATTTCGAGTAGCTCCACCAGCCTGTCGTCGTCGCTGATGGTGGCGCTCGAGACGAGTTCGACCGTCGGCGCGGCCATGCACGATGCGGCGAGCAACACGTCGTGCACATCCGGATCGAGCCTGCCGATGCGCGCACGCACCACGTCGGTCAGTGTGCGCGGCAGCGAGGTGTCGATCCCTGGCGCTTGCTCATCGATCGCACGGGCCAATTCAATTGCATAGAAGGGGTTTCCGCCAGAAACAGCGTGGATCCTGCCCATGGTCGGACGCGAGAACGAGCGCCGAAGGCGCGTCGACACAGCGGCGTGCAGATCCTGAATATCCAAGGGGCTCAGTCGGATTCGGTTCACCGCGTCGGGACGCGGCATCTGTAGCCAGCCCGCGCTGGTGCCGACGCCTGGTTCGGTGCGCACGCTGCCCAGCACCCCGATCGGCCCAGACAGCCGCCGTGCGGCAAAGGCCACCACGTGCATGCTCGACGGGTCGATCCACTGCAGGTCGTCGATCGCGACCAATATCGGGCCGTCGTCGGCCAGTCGCTCGATAACCGACAGGAATGCCGCCGCAACGGCGCGCTGGTCGGTGACGGCTCCGTTGTCTGCGTGCAGCAGCACCTGGTCCACCGCCACCCGCTGGGGATCGGGCAGGTCCGCCCATGCGTACGCGTCGGCTTCGTCCAGCAGATCGGCCAATACCGTGTAGGCGAGCACCGACTCGGCGGCGGCCGCACGCGCGGATAGCACACGAAAACCCTTTTCGCGTGCCTCTTCGACCGCAGCTAACCAGAGCGTCGTCTTGCCGATACCTGGTTCACCCTCGATCAGCAACGCTGTCGGTTCAGCCGACGCCAAGGTCCAAAATCGACCTAGCGTCCGAGCCTCTGTAGGACGGCTCTGCACGGCACCTCCCGGCATGGCTCTAAGACTCTCAGCTAATCGCTGCGAGGTCCACTTTTTGACGCCTGCGTGAAATTCTCATGACGTCGGCAACATCCCCGGCGGTATGTTTACCCACTACATTCCTGCGGCTTGCATGCGCTGCCCGAGTTCGGCCCGCGACCGGATGCCGAGCTTGCGATAGACCCGCGCCAGCGTGGCTTCCACGGTCTTCGGGCTGATGAGGAGTTCAGACGCGACGTCGCGATTGGTCCTACCCGACGCAGCGAGTTCGGCGATCCGCTTCTCGGCCGAGGTCAGCCCGTCGGCCGCGGTCGGCCGCGACTCGGTGCGGGCGAGTTGGATGCGGGCGCGATGGGCCCACCGCGGGGTTTCGAGCTTCTCGAACGCGGCCAGCGCCTCCCGCAGCGCGAACACCGGGACGCTGTCTTGTTGCAGCATCTGGAGTTGGCCGAGGAACAGGTTGGTTCGCGCGCGCTCGAACGGCATCGGCAGCCTGTCGTGTTCAACGATGGCGCGTTGCGCTGCGCCAACAGCACCCTCGACGTCGCCGCGGGCGTTCAGCACCATGGCGCGGCAGCGGGCACCGACAGCGAGCACCCAGGCACGGTCGAGGCGGCGCCCGTTTCGCTCGAGCGCGTCGGTAAGCGGTTCGGCCTCGTCCACCCTGCCCAGCGCAATCAGCGATGCCACCGCGTCGGGCACAAAGGACGCCGCGAAGATCTCGGCAGTGTGCGGTACCGTCGCGAACCGAGACAACAACGGTTCCAGCGCATTCAGCGCCGCCTGGTAGTTACCCAGCGACGTCTCCAGAAAGCCCGACGCCGTGAGCGCCCAGTCCTCGTGCCACGCCGAGCCGGAACGCTTGCTGGCGTCGATCGCGTCCGCAACGGCGGGACGGGCCTCGTCTTCGGAGCCGCGATAGACAGCGAGGCACGCCTTGACGACGAGGCTCAGCATGATCGGGAACTCGCCGCCGAGTTGGCGCGCCAGTTCCACAGTCTCGTCGACTACCCGTTTGGCTTCGGTGAACTCTCCGCGCCAAATCCGGTTCAGCACAACCTGAAAGTCGATGAAGATCAGCTCACCCTCTTCGCCCCGCTCGACGCACCGGCGCTGAATCGCCTGCATGCGTCTGTAGGACTCGTCGAGCTCCCCGATCCAGCCCAGGATCAGCGCGTGCTCCACACTCGGCTTGAGCACTGTCGGCGTGAACGCTTCGCGGTCCTCGAGGGCAAGCGCCCGCTGCAGGTTCGCTTCGTCGATGCCGTCGCCGCGCAGAAATTGAAGCATTGCGCGAACTCCGAGGGCCTGGCTCAACAGCCCCGCGGCGCCGAGCTCCTCGGCGTGCGTCACCGCCTCCTCGGCCCGGGTGCGGGCCGCGTCGGGTTCGCCGGTGTTGAAGAGCGCGTGCGCCAACGCGATCAGCGTACGGACGCGCAGCTCGGGATCCGGCTCGTCCTCGTCCAGCGCTCGCTGTAGCAGCTGCGACGCCTCGGGATAGCCGTCGTCGATGAAGCGGACGATCGCCAACGTATGCAGCGCTTCTGCGCGCAACGGTCCGGCAGGCATGGTGGCTATCGCCGTCTCCAGCAGCGCTCGTGCACGGCCGGGGTCTCCCGCGTCAAAGCAGTGTGTTGCCAATCGAAGCCGACGTTCGGCGGTGGCGCCGCCGAGCGCGATGGCCAGCTCGAGCAGCTCGGTTGCCGCCACGGGCGCGCCGCGCGCGTGCGCAGAAGCCGCCGCTTCGTCGAGCGACTGCAGAGTCTGGTGATCGGCGGAGGTCACGGCGAACGCCAGGTGCTGGGCCCGCAGTTCGGGCCCGTCGACGATGTCGGCGAGGCGCCGATGCATCGATCGGCGTTGTGTCGCTGGGGCGTCGGTGTATACGCCCCTGGCAAGAAGTGGATGGGTGAACCGGATCTGATTGCCCTCGAAGGCGATGATGCGCTTGCGCTCAGTGTCCTCGAGAAGTTCGACGACGCTTTCGTGATCGATGCCGATGGCTTCACCGACGATCTCCACCGTCGGCGCGCCAACGCAAGCGGCGGCGAGCAGCGCGTCGTGCACCGCGGGGTCCAGGGTCCCGATTCGCGCACGGACCAACTCCGCGAGCGTGCCTGGCAGGAGTTTGTCGACGCTGCCGTCGAAGGCATGTGCCAATTCGATGGCGTAGAGCGGGTTTCCGCCGGAGACGTGATGAATTCGCGCCATCGTCGCGCGCGGTACCGGCCGGCCCAGCGCTTCGGTGATCACGGCGTGAACGGCACGAGAAGACAGTGGGCGCAGCGTGATTCGATTCAGGGCGTCGGGCCGGGGGAGTTGCAGCCATGACACCGCGTCGCTGTCCTGAGGCACGGTGCGCACCGCGCCGAAGAATCCCACCGGGCCGGACAGGCGCCGCGGTGTAGGCGACCACGTGTGCGGTGCAGGGGTCGAGCCACTGCAGGTCGTCGATCGCCACCAGCACCGGCCCGTCCCCGGAGAGGCGTTCGATGACCGCGAGGAACGCCGCCGCCACCGCGCGCTGGTCCGTCGGCGCACCGATTGCGTGTTCGCGCTGCAGGATCTGTTCCACCGCCGCTCGCTGTCGGCTCGGCAAGTCTTCCCATACAGCCGAATCCACCCCGCCGATCAGATCAGCCAGCGACGAGTAAGCCAGCACCGACTCGGTACCCGGCACTTGCGTGGACAACACCTGAAATCCGCGGCCGCGGGCGCGCTCGATGCTGGCCCGCCACAGTGTGGTCTTGCCGATTCCGGGCTCGCCCTCGATCAACAGCGCCGACGGTTCGCGTGCCGCGGAATCCAGAAATTCGCCTATCGCACGGTCCTCGACGGGACGGCTCGCGATGCCCACGGTCATCACCGCAGACTTTCAGGGGCCGCGTGAGCAGCGTTGCGTTTCAGCCGCTTCCCGATGTTGCTAGCCGTCCGACTCCTTGACCTTCGCCATGGCCAGCACGTCAAGGCGGCGGTCCAACTCCTCGAGGGAGAGTTTGTCCCCGATCAGCCCGCGATCGATGACGGTCTGGCGGATGGTCTTCTTCTCCTTGAGCGCCTCTTTGGCCACCGCTGCGGCTTCCTCGTAACCGATCGCGGAGTTCAGCGGCGTGACAATGGACGGTGACGATTCGGCCAGTTCACGCAGCCGCTCCTCGTTGGCGACAAGGCCGTCGATGCATCGTGCGGCGAACAGCCTGGAGACGTTGGTCAGGATCGTGAACGACTCGAGGATGTTGCGGGCCATCATCGGGATGTAGACGTTGAGCTCGAACGCGCCCGCGCCGCCACCCCACGCGATCGCAGCGTCGTTGCCGATCACCTGGGCCGCGACCTGCGTCACCGCCTCGGGCAGGACCGGGTTGACCTTGCCCGGCATGATCGAGCTGCCCGGCTGCAGGTCCGGCAGCCGGATCTCGGCGAGACCGGTAAGCGGGCCGGAGCCCATCCACCTGATGTCGTTGGCGATCTTGGTCAGCGACACCGCGATCGTGCGCAGCGCGCCGGACGCCTCGACCAGCCCGTCGCGGGCCGCCTGCGCCTCGAAAGAGTTGACGGCCGTGCGTAATTCGGCCAGACCCGTCTCCGACACCAGCACGTCGACAACCTTGGCGCCGAACCCGTCGGGGGCGTTGAGCCCGGTGCCGACGGCGGTGCCACCGATCGCCAGTTCGCCCAGTCGGGGCAGCGTCGCCTTGACCCGTTCGATGCCGGCCTCGATCTGGCGGGCGTAGCCTCCGAACTCCTGGCCCAGCGTCACCGGCACCGCATCCATCAGATGGGTACGCCCGGACTTCACCACCGTGCGCCATTGGCGGGCCTTGGTCTGCAGCGACTCGAGTAGCACCTCGAGGGCCGGAAGTAGGTGCCGCACAGCGGCTTCCGTTGCCGCGATGTGGGTGGCGGTCGGGAAGGTGTCATTTGACGACTGCGACATGTTCACGTCGTCGTTGGGGTGAACCGTCACCCCGTTCTGGCCGGCGATGCTGGCGATCACCTCGTTGGCGTTCATGTTGGAGCTGGTGCCCGAGCCGGTCTGGAACACGTCAATGGGGAATTGATTGTCGTGCAGGCCGTCGGCGATCTCGGCCGCCGCGTCGATGATCGCGTCCGCCTTGTCCGCGGCGAGCAGCCCGAGGTCCTTGTTCACCTGGGCGCAGGCACCTTTCAGCAGGCCAAGGGCCCGGATCTGGGTGCGCTCCAGGCCACGGCCTGAGATGGGAAAGTTCTCCACCGCACGCTGCGTCTGTGCGCGCCACAGCGCGTCGATCGGCACCCGGACCTCGCCCATGGTGTCGTGCTCAATGCGGTATTCGACGTCTTGATCGACGCTCATAACTGCCCTTCTTGGTGAGGTGATTACGGGAGCGGGTAGACGGCGTTGCTGTCGCCGGTGAAGTCGATTGCGGAGTACTCGTTGAGCTTGGAAAGACGGTGGTACGCCTCGATCATTCGCACGGTTCCCGACTTGCTGCGCATGACGATCGACTGGGTGGTGCAGCCGCCGCCGTAGTACTGGACGCCCTTGAGCAGGTCACCGTCGGTGACGCCGGTCGCGCAGAAGAAGACGTTCTCGCCGGACACCAGGTCCTCGGTGGACAGGATCTGGTCGAGGTCGTAGCCGGCGTCGATGGCCTTCTGGCGCTCCTCGTCGTCCTTCGGCGCCAACTGACCCTGGATCGCGCCGCCCATGCAGCGGATCGCCGCCGCGGTGATGATGCCCTCGGGTGTGCCACCGATACCGGCAAGCAAGTCGGTGCCGGAGTTCGGCCTGCAGGCCGAAATCGCGCCTGCGACGTCGCCGTCGGTGATGAGCCGGATCCGGGCGCCCGCTGCGCGGACTTCGGCCATCAGGCCCTCGTGCCGCGGCCGGTCAAGGATGCACACCGTCATGTCGGATACCGAGAGATGCTTGGCCTTGGCGACCTGGCGGATGTTCTCGCCGATCGGGGCGGTGATGTCGATGGCGTCGACGGCATCGGGGCCGACGGCGATCTTGTTCATGTAGAACACCGCCGACGGGTCGAACATGGCGCCGCGTTCGGCGACCGCGAGCACCGAGATCGCGTTCGGCAGGCCCTTGCTCATCAGCGTGGTGCCGTCGATCGGGTCGACGGCGAAGTCGCACTCCGGTCCGTCGCCGTTGCCGACCTCCTCGCCGTTGTAGAGCATCGGCGCGTTGTCCTTCTCGCCCTCGCCGATCACCACGACGCCGCGCATCGACACGGAGTTGACCAGCTCGCGCATCGCGTCGACCGCTGCGCCGTCGCCACCTTCCTTGTCTCCGCGTCCGACCCAGCGGCCCGCCGCCATCGCGCCGGCTTCGGTCACCCGGACAAGTTCAAGAGCCAAGTTGCGATCTGGGGCTTCCCCCCGAGCCGGAGTCATGCGCCGATTGTCCCACTAGCAGGGCGACGCTGGTCGGCTGGGATACTGGGCAACGATGGATCGACAGCCCCAACCCCGCCCCGATGCCTCAGCGGCTCCGGGTCTCGATGTCGCCGCCTCAGCGGCTCCCGGTCCCGATGCCGCCTCAGCGGCTCCGGGTCCCGATGTCGCCGCTCAAGCGACTCCGGCGCCGAGACCGGCGAAGTCGCGGCTCCTGCAGGACGGCCGGGACATGTTCTGGTCGGTCGCTCCGTTGGTCGTGGTCTGCATCGTGCTGGCCGGGGTGCTCGGCATGTGCACATTCGCCCCGAGTGGGCCGGGGAAGGGGCCCGCGCCCAACTACGATGCTCCGGCTGCCCTGCAGGCCGACGCCGAGGCGCTGAAGATCCCCATCCGGCTGCCGAAACTGCCCGAGGGCTGGCAGTCCAACTCCGGCAGCCGCAAGGGCATCGAGGGGGGCCGCGTCGATGCGGCCACGGGCCAGGCGGGCAGGGCGGTGAGCTCGACCGTCGGATACCTCACCCCGAGCGGGATGTACCTGAGCCTCACGCAGAGCAACGCCGATGAGGACAGGCTGGTGGCGTCCATCAACCCCGACACCTACCCGACCGACACCCAGGATGTGAACGGCGTCAGGTGGGTGGTCTACGAAGGCGCCGATCAAGGCGAGAAGCCCGCGGAGCCGGTGTGGACGACGCGGCTGAACGGACCGGGTGGTCCAGCGCAACTCGCGATAACTGGCGCCGCCGGTACCGGCGAGTACCGTACGCTTGCGGCGGCGACCCAGACTCAGCCGCCACTGCCAGCGACGTAGGACGGAGAACTCATGACCGCGCCACAAGCCGACCTGACCGGATGGACCGCGGCGCCGTTCTCCGCGGCGGGCTACACCCACGATGTCTATCGCAAGGGCGAGGGGCCCGGTGTGGTGCTGATCCCCGAGATGCCAGGGATGCATCCCGGTGTGCTTGCGCTGGGTAATCATCTGGTGAATAACGGATTCACCGTTGCCTCGCCGTCACTTTTCGGCACACCGGGGGCGCCTCCTCTGCGGCCTGGCGCGGTGCCCGTCATGTTGCGGGGCTGTGTGGCAAAGGAATTCGCGGGTTTCGCGACGAACGCCGACCGCCCGGTCGCACACTTTCTGCGCGCGCTGGCGCGCGATCTCAACGAGAAGACGCCGGGCAAGGGCGTCGGTGTCATCGGGCAGTGCTTCACCGGTGGCTTTGCGCTCGCCGCCGCCGTGGATGAGAGCGTGCTCGCCCCGGTGCTGAGCCAGCCGGTCCTGCCTTTCCCGCTGACGCCGAAGCAGCGACGCGACCCCGGCCTGTCGGACGCGGAGTTGAAGGTCATCGAGCAGCGTGCAGCCAAGGACGGTCTGTGCGCCTTGGGCCTGCGGTTCTCCGAGGATCGGTTGGTTCCCGCCGAGCGGTTCAAGACCCTCAAGGACCGGCTCGGCGACGCGTTCGAGGTCATCGAGATCAACTCGAAGAAGGGCAACGATCACGGCTTCGGCAAGATGGCGCACTCGGTGTTGACGTTGGAGATGCGTGAGCAAGAGGGCTATCCAACCCACGACGCACTCAAGCGCGTCGTCCAGTTCCTCAAGGAGCGGCTGACTTAGCCGGCGGTGCCGTCTTCGGTGCCTTCGTCTTGGCGCGTGCGCGCTTGAGGCGGTGCGCCAGCCGGCCGAACAGGTTTGGCCGCTTCGGCTTTTCATCGTCGTCCTCCGGCGAAGCCATCGGAACGCCCTTGTACACCGCAAGATAGACGCTGATCGTCGTGACGATGACGATCATCAGCACCGGCCCGATCACGATGCCCCATGCGCCGAACATGGCGATGCCTGCGAACACCGCCAGCAGCATCAGCGCAGAGTCGAGGCGGGCGGCACGTGGCACGAGTATCGGCCGCAGGAGGTTGTCGATGTTCGTCACCACGACGAGATGGAAGACGATCACGAACACGCCGCCGAAAACGTTGCCGAACAGGATCATTCCGATTCCGAACGGAATCGTCACGATGCCGCCGCCGAGCGGAATCACCGACAGCGCCGACAGCAGGACGGCGAAAAGGAAGAAGCCCTGGTGGAATCCGGCGATGTAGATCGACGCCGCGCCCGCGACGCCCTGGCAGACCGCGATGACGAACTGGCCCATGACGGTGCCCTTCACCATCGCGCCCATCTTCGCCATGTAGAGGTCGGTGATGTCCTCGCCGAGCGGGTTCAGCCGGCGGATGAGAAGAAGCACCTTGTCGCGGTTGGTCAACAGCGAGATGAACACGTACAGGAACAGGATCGCGGCGGTGATTCCGCCGAACACGCCGCCCGCCGCCCCCTGCAGGAGGCCGAGCAGCCACTTGCCGATGTCCTGCGCGACCGTGGTCATCGAATTGCGAAGTGACTCCGGGGTGACCGTGATGTCGATGAAGGGAATCCGGTGCAGCACATCGTTGACGAAGCGCAGCGCCTGATCGCCGAGAGCCGACAGGTCGGTCTGCTGGACCCAGACGGCGACCCGTTCGACCATGGTGGAGATCTGAACGACCGCGAGATAGACGAAGAACGCCAGGGGCACGATCACCGCCGCAAACGCCGCGAGCAGCGTCAGCGTCGCTGACAAACCCGTGCCGAGCCGCTTGTTGAGTCGCGTGTACAGCGGCGAAAACAGGTAGGCGCCGACCGCGGCCACCACGATGAGAATGAAGTAGCCACGCAGGAAGTACGCGCCGAACAGCAGGGCGATGACCGTCGCGACGGCCAGCGCCCGCTTCTGCGTCAGCGTGAACTCGGTATCCATCGCTGCTCAGCGCGCCTCGGCGTGACCCTGCGTCTGACCGGCCCGCAGGCGCGTGATGAATCCGATCGCCATACGGTGCATCACACCAGGCGCGAGGCGGCCGAACAGCCATTGAGCGTGGGCGAGTCGGGGTTTGACGAGGATGGCCTTGTTCCGCTCAATGGCCCGCAAGGTGTCACGCGCGAGCTGGTCGGGGTCGTAAGCGGTCTTCACGCCCTGGCCCTGCAGGAAGTAGTCGCGCCCGACGAAGCCGCCGACCGCGCCCTTGTCGAGGATCGGGGTTTCGACGGCGGAGGGGCACACGACCAGGACCCCGACGCCGCGCGAGATGGCCTCTGACCGCAGCGCAAGCGACAGACCGACGACGGCGTGCTTGGTCATCACGTAGCTGGTGATCTGGCCCGCGGGTGTCAGCCCGGCCATCGATGCGGTGTTGACGATGTGGCCGTGGCCCTGTTTGAGCATCACCGGATACGCCGCTGCGATGCCATGCACGACTCCGCAGATGTTGACGTCGATGATCGCGTTCCACTGCTCGAGTGTCAGCAGTTCGGTATCGCCGCCCCAGACAATTCCCGCGTTGTTGAACATGAGGTCCAGCCTGCCCGTCCGTTCGACGACCTCGTCTACGGCGGATTGCACCGCCGCGGCGTCGGTGACATCAAGCCGCGCCGAGCGCGCGGCGGCGCCCAGCGTGGCAGCGGTTCGTTCGGCGGCGTCGCCGTCGATGTCGGTGCAGACCACGCTCGCCCCGGCATTGGCTAGCGTGCGGCACAGCGCCGCACCGATGCCCGAGCCCGCGCCGGTGACGATCGCCTGCTGACCCGCGAAACTCATTGCGCCTCCGCGAGTTTCATGACGTGGCTCAAGATGTCCGGATAGCGCTTGAGGTGTGCGCCGCCGTTGAGGTCGAGTACCTCGCCCGTCAACCACGATGACTTCGGCGAGCACAGGAAGACCACGGCGTTCGCGACGTCTTCCGGCGTCCCTGCCCTTCCAAGCGGCGTGTTCTCCAGGTACTCCTCGATGACGCCAGGCACGGCGGCGGCAGGCTCCGTCAAGGGCGTGTTGACGAAACCGGGGGAGACGGCGTTGACGCGAATTCCTCGCGGCGCCAGTTCGAGCGCCGCAACCTGGGTGAGCATCGCCAGGCCAGCCTTGGCAGCGCAGTAGGCGCTCATCCCTGCGGCCGGCTGCCGGGCGTTGAGCGAGCTGATGGAGACCAACACCCCGCGGTCGCGCAGCTGGCGGCCCGCGTGCTTGGCGACGATGAATGCGCCGTTGAGGCAGACGTCGATGACGGAGCGGAACTGATCGGTCGGCATATCGGTGATCAGCCCGATATTGCTGAAGCCGGCGCAATTGACCACCACATCGAGCGGGCCCTTTTCGAAGAGCAGCTGCACCGAGTCCTCGTCGGTGACGTCGACATAGGCGGCGGTGTGTGGTTCGCCCAGTTCGGCGGCGCGCTCTCGCGCACCGTCGGCGTTTCGGTCGGCGACCGTGACCCGGCAGCCGTCGACGGCCAAGGCCTGCGCGCTCGCCCAGCCGATTCCCGACGCCGCGCCGATGACGACGGCCACTCGCGCCGTACCGTTGCTCATCCAGTTACCCTTCGACGTGAAGTTAGAACGCGTTCCAACTTCACATTCGCCAGCCGAAAGTGCAAGAGCGACTGCTCGCCTGCACCATGTTATGGCGCTTACAGATGTACACCGCCTGCTAAAAGAAGAGTTCTTCTGCGTTGCATCAGAGCTACGCGCTGAACTGATTATCAATTCTTGCCGCCTTGGGTGCCTTTTGGACCACTTCGACGCTCACGCCGAAAAACGCGCTTGCGCGAACTAGATTCACCGTGACGGAGGTCGAGAACGCGAGGAATAGGTGAGGCCAGTGGGGTTGTCACTTGGGAGGCCGCGCTTCCGTGATGTCATCGCCGGGCTGGTGACCGGCCTGTTCTCGATCCCGGAAGGCATGGCCTACGCCAGCATCGGCGGATTCAATCCGGTTGCAGGCCTGTATTCGGGCGTCGTGTCGACGATCGTCGGCTCAGTCCTGGCCCGCACGGTGCTGATGGTGACGACGTTGACGAGCGCGCTGGCGCTGTCGTCGCGCAGCGTGTTGACCGACGCCGGCCTCGACCCTGCCGACCCGGCCAACGTCGCCGCGCTGGCGATCGTCGTCGGCGTAGTCATGCTGGTGCTGGGGTTATTGAAGTTCGGATCGATCATGAACTTCGTCTCCAATGCCGTCATGACGGGCTTCACCACGGGCATCGCCCTGCAAATCATCGCGGGGGTGTTGGTCGACGCCACCGGCTACAAACCGGACAGCCACAACACCATCGGCAAGTTCATCGACGCGTTTGCCCACATCGGGGCGTGGCAACTGACCGCGTGTCTCGTCGCGCTCGCCACTGTCGCAGTGTGGGCTGTATTCCACTTCATCGAACCGCTGGAGGCGTTCGCAACCCTCATCGCCCTCGTCGTCGTGACAGTCGGTGTGGCCTTAGTGGACGTCGACGTCGAGACCGTCGGCGATATTGCGTCTATCCCGAATGCGCTGCCGCCGTTCGTCATTCCGCACTTTGCCGCCATGCTGGACCTGTTGGTCGGTGGGCTCGCCGTGGCACTGGTGGGCCTCGCACAGGCCGCTGGCATCTCCGCGGCGGTACCCAATCCGGATCGCAGCAGGCCCAACACCTCTGGAGACTTCGTCGCGCAGGGCGCGGCCAATTTCGCTGGCGGCTTCTTCGGCGCACTTCCGACCGGGGGATCGCTCTCGCGCACCGGAGTTGGGGTGTCGGCTGGTGCGCAGACCCGATGGGCCGGCATCTTCGCCGGCGTGTGGCTCGCCTTGCTGGTGCTCGTCGCGGGTTCGCTGGCTGAGTTGATCCCGATGCCGGTCATCGGCGGGCTGATTCTGGTCATCGGCGCGGAGTTGATTACCGGCCGTTGGGCGGACATCAAACTCGTTTCGCGCACCGCTCCGTTGTCGGCGCTGGCGATGCTGGTGACATTCCTGGCAACCACCCAACTACCGCTGCACATGGCAATACTCATCGGTGCGATCACGTCGCTGGTGCTCTACTGCGTCAAAGCGGCGGGCTCTGCCGAGCTGATCGCGCTCACCCCGGCACCTGAAGGCGGTTGGGACCGCGCGCCCGTGCCCGATGCGGTACCCAGCGATGACGTCACCGTCCTGCACTACGCGGGCGTGGGCCTCTTCGCCGAAGTGCCGCGCATCGACGAAACCTGGCCACGCGTCGACGATTCACGCAATGCCGTTGTCGTTCTCAGCCTCGGTACCCTGCCCGATGTGCCGTCCTCCAAAGTGATCCATGCCTTGAAGAAGTGGGCAGGCGATCTGCAGGCCAACGGAGGTCGGTTGATCATCGCCGGCGTCAGTCCATCATCTGCGAAGGTCCTGGAGCGTGGCGGCGTCGGCGACGTCACAGGCAGTGACGGCGTCATTGTCGCAACGACCCGCGTTTTCGGCGCGGTCGACGACGCAGTCGAACTCGGCAGGCAATGGATCGCGGCACGCGGGACTAGCGCTTGACGCAGCGGAAACCGATGTGGCTCATGCCGGTGTCGACGGGTTGCGGCCGGCGTGCAGCGGGTCGATAGCGCAGGCAGTAGCTGTCGGCACAGAGGAACGAGCCGCCTTTGACAACCCTGCGCGGTACCTGGAACTGGGGTTGTTCCGGATCGTAACTGTCTGCGGCACAGCAGGACTCGATAGAGTGGTCGCTGTAGTACCAGCCAGTGGTCCACTCCCACACGTTGCCCGCCATGTCGAACAGTCCGTAGCCGTTGGGCGGGAAGGTGCCGACAGACGTCGTGCGGCCGTAGCCCTTCTCGGGGCGCCAGGGGAAGTCGCCGTGCCAGTAGTTGGCCAGCCGCTGCCCGGGTTGTTCGGGGTCGTCGCCCCACGTGAAGGTCGCGTGGTCGAGGCCGGCGCGGGCCGCGGTCTCCCATTGCGCCTCGGTGGGCAGTGCCAGTCCCGCCCACACCGCATAGGCTTCGGCATCCTCGTAGGCGACGTGCACGACGGGGTGGTCGGTACGCTTGTCGATCGAGGAGAGCGGGCCGACGGGGTGGCGCCACGACGCTCCCGGCGTCCACGTCCACCACGAGTTCAGGTGGCGCAGGTCCACTGGGCCGCTGGTGCGGTGGAACACCATGGATCCCGGCTGCAGGTTCTCCGCAGGTGCTCCCGGGTAGTCGGCGGGATTTAGCGGCCGTTCGGCGACAGTGAGATAGCCTGTGTCGTCGATGAATTCGGCGAACTGCGCGTTCGTGACCTGATGGGGCTGGATCCAGAACTCATCGACCTGAACGGCTCGAACGGGGCCCTCTTCGGGGTAGTGCAGTTCAGATCCGAGGACAGCGGTCTGGGTCGGAATCCGGATGAGCTCGTCGCCGAGATCGACGTTTTGGCGGATTTCACTCGCACTTTCTCGCCCGTTTGTCCGTTTGGGCGAACTGGGGTCAGTCACTGAAGACGGTCGCCCAGTCGTTGCGCATGCTGACGACCGACCAGCTGTGAGTCTTCGCCAATTCCAACGCCTTCTCCGCACCGGCGGTGTAGTCGAATTCGCGCTCCGCGTCGTCGTGCAGCACCAGCAGCTTGAGCGCCGGGCCGTTGCGTGCGCCGGTGTACATCAGCATCTCGTTGTCGCCGTTGGAGTTTCCTGCTGCGAGGATCGGTCGACGCCCGACCCTGCTCCAGATGCGGACCGGTTTCTCGGGTCCGTCGTCGAACACGTCGAGCGCGGGTTGGATGAGCAGATCGCCGCGGCCGTCCGCACCGTCGAACTTCAAATCCTGTGCGGTACCGACCACTCTTTCGGGCGGTATGCCATAGATCGCCGACGTCACGGGCCGCATGAAATCGCGACCGCCGCCGGAGACGATGTAGCAGATGAACCCGTTGGCTTCCAGAAAGCGCAGAAGCTCGACCATCGGCGCATAGGTGCACTTCAGGTACGAGCGGCCGAGCGTTGGATGTGTTGCTTCCGCATAGAACTTGCTGACCAGTGCGGCGTGGTCTTCGACCTTCATCGACGCATGCAGCGACATCACCGCGCCGGCAAGCACTTTGAGGTCGGAGTCGTCGCCCTGGTAGTGCTTGGTGATCGCACCGCCGAACCACTGCAGGTCGCCTGCGACCGCCGCTTTGTATGGCTGCTGCTCGCGGAGCGACGCGCCTGCGCCCGCTTTCTCCGCCAGCCTGTGGACGAGGAAGTCGAGCTGGATGTACATCGGCTTCTCGCACCACAGCGTGCCGTCGTTGTCGAAGACGGCGACCCGGGCTTCGGGCTCGACGAAGTCCGGTCCACCTTGAGTGGTGACCCGACCTACGAAGTCGACAATCGCCGACTTCGTGGGTCCGTCGGTCCAGGTTGCGAGTTCGGCCACGCTCAGCCACCCCTGGTGGCGAGGAACTTGTTCAGCTCCTCGACCGCATGGTTGATGGTGAACGTCGCCGGTTCCTGACGCGGCGGGAATTCCTTGAACGTCTGCAGGAACTGCGTCGCGATTGCGGACCCGTAGAGGACCAGAAAGATGCGGTCGATCACCCAGTCCCAGTAGGTGTTCGACGTGATATCGGCGCGCTCGAACGGGTCTGTCCGGAGGTTGAACAACTTCGGCGCCCGCAGCGGGGTGAACGGCTCGAACCAGATCTGCAGGGTGCCCCGGCAGCGTTGCTCCTGGAATACGACCTTCCAGTTCTCCGCCCGGATGCCGAGCACGTCGCCGTCGTCGGAAAAGTAGATCATTCCGCGCCGTGGGCTCTTGTCCACCTCGCCGGTCAGGTACGGCAGCAGGTTGTACCCGTCGATGTGGACCTTGTACGTCATGTCACCGGCCTTGTGGCCCTTCTTGAGTTTCTCGACGATGTCCGGATCACCAGCAGCGGCAAGGAATGTCGGCAGCCAGTCGTGGTGCTGGACGATCTCGTTGGAGACACTGCGCGGCTTGATCTTTCCCGTCCACCGGATCATCTCCGGGATTCGGAAGGCGCCTTCCCAGTTGGTGGCCTTCTCACTGCGGAACGGGGTGGTCGCGCCGTCGGGCCAACTGTTGGCGTGGGGGCCGTTGTCGGTGCTGTAGATGACGATGGTGTCCTCGGCGATCCCGAGTTCGTCCACCAGATCGAGCAACTGGCCGACATTGCGGTCGTGGTCGATCATCGTGTCATGGTACGGCGACTGCCACCGGCCCGATTGTCCGAGGCTCTCGGGCTTGGTGTGGGTGCGGAAGTGCATGTGCGTCATGTTCATCCAGACGAAGAACGGCGTGTCCGCCGCGTGCTGGCGCCGGATGAAATCGATACACGCGCCGGTGGTCTCGTCGTCGATGGTCTCCATCCGCTTCTTGGTCAGCGGTCCGGTGTCCTCGATCCGCTGCTTTCCTACGGGCCCGTAACGGTCGTCGACCTCACCGCTGTCCTTGTCGGTGGCCCAGGAGTGAATCACACCACGCGGCAGCAGTTGAGAGCGCAGTATCGGCGCTTCCTCTGCGGTGGGATAGTCGGGGTTCTCGGGTTCTTCCTCAGCATTGAGGTGATAGAGGTTGCCGAAGAACTCGTCGAACCCGTGGGCGGTCGGCAGGAACTTGTTCAGATCGCCGAGGTGGTTCTTACCGAACTGGCCCGTCGCGTAGCCCAGCGGCTTGAGCAACTCCGCGATCGTCGGATCTTCCTTCTGCAGGCCCACGTCCATGCCCGGCATCCCGACCTTGCTCATGCCGGTGCGATACACACTCTGGCCCGTGATGAACGACGACCGGCCGGCCGTGCAGCTCTGCTCGCCATAGGAATCGGTGAAAAGCATTCCCTCGTCGGCGATCCGGTCGATGTTGGGCGTGCTGTAGCCCATCATTCCGTGGCTATAGCAACTGAGGTTCCAGATGCCGATGTCGTCGCCCCAGATGACGAGAATGTTCGGTTTCTTGTCGGGCATTGCTAATCCTTCGCTAGGAATTTATGGAGCTTTTCGACGGCCTGGTCGACGCTGAAGCTGGCGGGCTCGTGTCGCGGCGGGAACTCCTTGAATGTTTCGAGGAATGCAGTCGCCATCGCGGTCATGTAGAACACGAAGAAGTCGTGGCGGAGCAACCAGTCGTAGTACGTATTCGACGTGATGTTGGCGTACTCGTAGGGGTCGGTTCGTAGGTTGTATAGCAGCGGCACCCGGAGCGTGGTGAAGGGTTCCGCCCAGATCCGCAGCGTGCCCTGACAGCGCTGCTCCATGAACACGGCCTTCCAGTTCTCGAATCGCATCGCGACCAGATCGCCGTCGTCGGAGAAGTAGAAGAACCCGCGCCGTGGGCTGGCCTCCACCTCGCCGGTCAGGTAGGGCAGCAGGTTGAAGCCGTCGATGTGCACCTTGTATTCGGTGTTTCCGTCGGCCCCGGCCTTATGGCCCTTCTTGAGCTTCTCGATGATGTCGGGTTCGCCGGCGGCGGCCAAGAATGTCGGCAACCAGTCGTGGTGTTGGACGATCTCGTTGGACACTGTGCCCGCCTTGATCTTTGCGGGCCAGCGGATCATCTCCGGGACCCGGAAGGCGCCCTCCCAGTTGGTGTCCTTCTCGCTGCGGAACGGCGTGGTGCCGGCATCGGGCCAGCTGTTGCGATGTGGTCCGTTGTCGGTGGAGTAGATGACGATGGTGTCGTCGGCGATGCCGAGTTCGTCGAGAACGTCGAGCACAGTGCCGACATTCTTGTCGTGATCGACCATCGTGTCGTGGTACTCGGACTGCCACAGCCCGGCCTGCCCGCGGCTTTCGGGCTTGGTGTGGGTGAACGCGTGCATATGGGTGAAATTGCACCAAACGAAGAACGGGTTGCCCTCGGCGTGCTGACGCTTGATGTAGTCCACGGTCGCATCGGCGATGTCGTCGTCGATGGTCTCCATCCGCTTGGTGTCCAGCGCCCCGGTGTCCTCGATGGTTTGCTTGCCGACCGGGCCGTACTTCGGGTCGTCGGGTTCGGCGGATACCTCATCGGTCGCCCTGCACTTCAACACCCCGCGCGGCAATGCGAAGTCGTGGAGCCTGGGGAACTGGTCCTTGTGCGGGTAGTCGAATTGCTCGGGTTCCTCCTCGGCGTTGAGGTGATACAGGTTGCCGAAGAACTCGTCGAAGCCGTGCACCGTCGGCAGGTACTTGTTCAGGTCGCCGAAGTGGTTCTTGCCGAACTGACCGGTGGCATACCCCAGCGGCTTGAGCAGTTCGGCGATCGTCGGGTCCTCGGCGGCCCAGCCGATCGGTGCGCCGGGCACGCCCACCTTGCTCATCCCGGTGCGGTACACGCTTTGTCCACTGATGAACGCCGCGCGCCCGGCGGTGCAGCTTTGCTCACCGTAGGAATCGGTGAAGCGCATGCCCTCGCTGGCGATCCGGTCGATGTTGGGTGTCCGATAACCCATGAGGCCGTCGCTGTAGCAACTGAGGTTGCTGATCCCGATGTCGTCGCCCCAGATCACCAGAATGTTCGGTTTCCCGCCAGGCATTGTGACTCCTCCGCTATTTGACGTCCCTGCCGATGCTAGGACCTGAGGGGTGCGGCTACGGTCTTTTGGCCGAGTTGCTCCGACGGAGCCATTCTCCCGTCAAATCCGGTGTGCGCGTTAGCAATACCATTGCCATGTTTGCGCGGCGCGGTCATGGTCGAAATACCGGGTTTTGGGCCATGGCGGGTTTACCCTTTGCGGAGCAAGGGTTCGTCGCGTCCGGCTGACGGGAGCACCGAAAAAGATGGTGCACATTGCGTGTGAACAGTCGAGCCTGCCTCGCTGTATCGATCGGGCTTGGCCGAAGGCCTCCGTTCTCAGAACGGAATTGCAGCTGACCGTTGACTTCTCGTCACCTGTCGAGTGGTTCATCTGATGAGCAGATTCACCGAGACGATGTATGCGAACGCGAAAACCAGCCCACGGGGAATGGTCACCGGCGAGCCGGACGCACCCGTACGCCACACGTGGCAGGAGGTTCACCAACGGGCGCGACGGGTAGCTGGCGGCCTCGCTGAGGAAGGGGTCGGGCCCGGGGTCGCGGTCGCAGTGTTGGCCGGTGCTCCGGTGGAGATCGCGCCGACCGCGCAAGCCGTCTGGATGCGGGGCGCCAGCGTCACCATGTTGCACCAGCCCACTCCGCGCACCGACCTGGCCTTATGGGCATCGGAGACCAGATCGGTCATTGACACGATCGGTGCAAGGGCGGTGGTCGTCTCCGAACCCTTCATGGCCGCCGCGCCCGTCCTCGCCGAACATGGCATGCGCGTCGTCACGATCGAGCAGCTGCTGGCGGCCGATCCGATCGATCCCGTCGTGGTCGGCGAGGACGACCTGGCGTTGATGCAGCTGACATCCGGCTCCACCGGTCCGCCGAAGGCGGTCCAGATCACCCACCGAAATCTGGCGTCCAATGCGGAGGCGATGTTCATCGGCGCCGAATACGACCTGGAGACCGACGTCATTGTCAGCTGGCTGCCGCTGTTCCATGACATGGGCATGACGGGCTTTCTCGTGGTGCCGATGTATTTCGGGGCCGAGTTGGTCAAGGTCACCCCGATGGACTTCCTGCGCGACACCCTGCTGTGGGCGCGGTTGATCGACAAGTACAAGGGCACGATGACGGCGGCGCCGAACTTCGCCTACGCGATGCTCGCCAAGCGACTGCGCAGGCAAGCCAGGTCGGGTGAGTTCGACCTGTCGTCACTGCGGTGGGCGCTGTCGGGCGCGGAACAGGTGGAACCCGCAGACGTCGAGGATCTGATCGACGCCGGCAAGCCGTTCGGGCTGAGGAAGGACGCGATTCTGCCGGCCTATGGGATGGCGGAAACGACTGTGGCCGTGTCATTCTCGGCATGCGGCGGCGGCCTGGTGGTCGACGAGGTCGACGCCGACGTACTCGCCGTCCTCCATCGGGCGGTGCCGACGACGAACGGCAACACGCGGCGACTGGCGACGTTGGGTCCGCTACTGCGTGGCCTCGAGGCCAGGATCGTCGACGAGGACACCAACATCCTCCCGGCTCGAGGTGTCGGGGTGATCCAGGTTCGCGGGGAGCCACTCACACGCGGCTATACGACGATGGCCGGCTTCGTGTCCGCTCAGGATGAGTTGGGCTGGTACGACACTGGCGATCTGGGCTACCTGACGGAGGATGGCCATGTGGTCGTGTGTGGTCGCGTCAAGGACGTCATCATCATGGCCGGCCGCAACGTCTATCCCGCTGATATAGAGCGGGCCGCCAGCCGGGTGGCGGGTGTGCGCCCGGGTTGTGCAGTCGCCGTGCGATTGAATGCGGGGGACAAGCGGGAGGCTTTCGCCGTCGCAGTTGAATCCAACTCCTACGACGACGGGGCCGACGTGCGCAGGATCCAACGCCAGGTCGCCCACGAGGTCGTTGTCGAGGTCAACGCGCGTCCGCGCCACGTCCTGGTGCTTGGGCCCGGTGCGATCCCTAAGACGCCGTCGGGCAAGTTGCGTCGCGCGCACGCGCTATCCCTTGTAGGTCGCTAGCCTTCAGGCGCACCCTGGTACGTGGGAAGGGTGATGGCGATGTACGACAAGAATCTGGACAACAACTGGCGGGTCGAGATTGAGTTCGACGAGGACGAAACCCACACACATGCGACGGTGCGCGCGCAGCGCGGTGACGAGACCGTGACCACCCTCGGGGACGCCTACCGCAATCCGAAGGACAGCAGTCAGCCGATGATCGGCGAGGAGATCGCTGCTGCGCGCGGGCTGATCGCGTTGGGCACGGAGCTGCTGCAGAGCGCGTCGTCGCGAATCGAACAGACCACGCACCAATCGGTCCACCTCTATCGCTGAGCCGTGGCGCTTGCCGTCTGCCTGCTCTTCGACCGGCGTTCTGAGCGGGCGGTGCGGGCGTTGTGGGACAGGATCGAGGACCAGGGCGTGGCGAGCCTTCGCTCGCACACCCACGGCAAGCACGTGCCGCACGTCTCCTATGCGGTGCTGCGGCGGTGGGACCAAACGGCGGTGGCGGACGCGCTGGCCGACCTCAGCGGTGAGCCCGTCGAGCTCAGCTTCGACGGCGTCGGGCTGTTCCGGCGGGGTCGAGCGTGGCTCGTTGCGGGAGTGAGCGCCGACTTCATGGCGCGTCAGCAGCGTGTGGTCGAAGTGCTCATGGCCACAGGCGCTGACCTGCACAAGCACTATCGGCCGGGTATCTGGCTGCCGCACTGCTCGCTGGCCCCACGCGCAACGATGGCGCAGCTGCCGGTGATGGTGGCCGCGGTGATGGACGTGCTCCCCTTGGAAGCGACGCTCGACCGCGCCGCGTTGGTGAACAGCGGGACCGGGCAGATCTACCCGCTGCCCAGCCTGCCCTGACCAGCGCGCGCCAGGCTTGATTGCGCGCCGAACGTTCCTTACCACTCGAAAAATCGGCGATTTTTCGAGTGGTAAGGAACGTTCGCGCCGAGAAAAGAGCCGCCGCGTGCCGCGCATGAGCGATCATGATGGGAATTGGCGGGGGCAGGAGTGTTCTGGGGGAATGGTCAGTCCGGTCAGTGACGCCACCGATCGGTGCGGATCGTGCGGCACCGATCTGCGTGCCAAGGCGCGCTTCTGCGATGTGTGCGGATCCCCGGTCTCCCGGCAGTCCGCGCCGGGCGAGCACAAACACGTGACGGTGCTGTTCGCCGATGTGGTCGGCTCGATGAAGCTTGCCGCAGCCCTGGACCCGGAGCGACTGCAAGAGCTCATGAACGAGCTGTTCAATCGCGCGTCGGCTGTGGTGCAGCGTTATCAGGGAACCGTGGACAAGTTCACCGGCGACGGCTTGATGGCACTGTTCGGCGCACCCGCGGCCCTGGAGGACCACGCGCTGCGGGGGTGCATTTCAGCACTCGAGATCCAAGCCGTCACCAAAGATCTTGCCGCGGAGGTCCTCCGCCAGGACGGCGTTGCATTGCAGCTCCGTATCGGACTGAACTCCGGCGACGTGATTGTCGGCGAAATCGGTTCAGGCCCTGGCAGATACACCGCCGTCGGCCATCCCGTCGGAATGGCACAGCGAATGGAAGCGGCGGCCCCGCCATGCGGGGTGCTGTGCTCGCTCTCCACGGCGCGCCTCGTCGAGGGGGCCGCTCGGCTCGGGCCGGCCCAAGACGTTGCCATCAAGGACGCCGACGCCCCGGTGGCCGCGCGAGTGCTCATCGCGGTGGAGTCCAACCGGACGATGCTGGGCCGCAACGAAGGAGTGATGCTGGGCCGCGACGCCGAACTGAGTGGGCTGCGAAACGTGTTCGATGCCAACCGCGGTTGCCTCATCGGCATTGTCGGTGACCCCGGGTTGGGCAAGAGCCGACTCGCCACCGAGTTCACCGAGATCGCCGCGAGTCGGGATGCCGACGTCGTCACTGCCCGATGCGAAGCGCACACCACCACAATCGCGTTCCATGCGCTGTCGTCGTTTCTCGGCGCCATGTTCGGGGTGGCCGGACTCAGCGACGCCGAGGCCCGCGAGTACACGATTGCCCAGTACATGGGGCGTCTGACGCCGGATTCTGCAGATGCCCGGATCTTGTTCGAAGCCATGGGAATCGACGACAGCGACGCGCCACCACTGCAGATCAGCGTCGGCGGCAGACGCCGCAGGCTGGTCGAAGTGATGGCGCAGGCCGTGCTGGCACGTCCGAATCGAACCGTTTTCGTGCTCGAGGACGCCCAGTGGATCGACGCACCGAGCGACGACGTCCTCGCTGACTTCGCCGCCACGCTAAGCGTCACGACGTCGTTGTTCGTCGCGACTTACCGCCCCGAATTTCACGGAGCACTGCATCGCAATTCCGGTCAGACGATCACACTGCACCCGCTTACCGATTCGGCATCAGTGAATCTGGTCGGTCAACTTCTCGGAAACGATCGGTCGCTGGCGGGTCTGTCCGAGCGGATAGCGGTTGCCGCAGTTGGTAATCCGTTCTTCGCCGAAGAGATCGTGCGGGACCTGGCCGGACGCGATCTGCTCTCGGGAAGCCGTGGTCATTACCGGCTTACGGCCGACATCGACGAAATCGCCGTTCCCGCAACGGTACAGGCAGTTCTCGCGGCCCGCATCGATCGGCTGCCCGCCGAAGCCAAGGCCTTGTTGAATGCCGCGGCGGTCATCGGCAGCGAATTCGACGTCGACACGCTGGGTGTTCTGCGGCCGAAGATGGAGACGACCCAGCTCGCCGAACTGGTTTCGGCGGAGTTGATCGATCAAATCGAATTCGTTCCACGGCAACGGTATTGGTTCCGTCATCCACTGGTGCGAACCGTTTCCTACGGGTCACAGTTGAACTCCACTCGCGTACAAGCCCACAGAAGGCTGGCCGCAGCCATTGAGACCCGCGACCCGGCTGCGGCCGACGAGAACGCGGCGCTGATCGCCAGCCACCTGGAGGCGGCAGGTGACCTCGCCACGGCATTCCGGTGGCACATGCGCGCCGCGGATTGGCTTCGGTCCCGCGACCTCGCCGCCGCTCGCGCGCAATGGGAAGGCGCGCAACGCATCGCCGACCGACTGCCCGACGACAACGACGCGGTCGCCGCCATGCGGATCGGGCCACGCACCATGCTGATCTCAACCGCGTTTTTCGTCGGTGATGACGTCGACACTGACGAGCAGTACCGCGAGTTTCGTGACCTGACAATGCAAAGCGGTGACTTGACATCGTATGCGGTCGCCACTGCCGGTCGGATCATGTCGTTCACGCACAACGACAACCGGGTGCCCGATGCCGCGACCCTTGCGGCCGAACTCGAGAAGGTGGTCGACGGTGTCGACTGCGATACGGCAACCAGGAGCATCATTCTGATCTCGGTCGCGTTGGCGAAATTCGCCAACTGCGAATTCGACGCTGCGCTAAATGTTGTCGACGCCATCCTGGCGCTTCCTCAGGACGAACCGACCGTTGAGATCGCCACGGCCCATGCGGTTCGTGGTTTCATGCTGACGTGTCTCGGTCACCCCGATGAGGGCCGATGGCACGTTCGGGAAGCCAACGAACACGCGCGCGGTCTCCCGCCCGTCGGCAATGCGGCGGTGATGTGCTACGTGGCCATCCTGGCGGCCGTAGGCATGTATCAGCCTGACGGCCTGGTGGACGACATGCGCAGGGCGCTAGGGCGTGCCGAGTCCTTCGGCGACGTCTTCGGGACCATCGCGGGACAGTGCGCCTACGGCGTTGTCTTGTTGCGGAGCCAGAAGGCGTTGCGCAACGAGGCGATCGACGTGCTCGAGCACGCACGCGCTGGCATCCGGCGACACAAGGTGGCGGCGTTCGCGCTGGCGACAATTGGCTCCGACCTGGCTGTGGATGCGGCCCGCAAGGGGCGACGCGACGAGGCAATCGACGAACTACGTGACTTGTTGTCGATGTTCATGGACGGCGGCAGTGCCCTCTTTGTGGGCTTTCCCGGTGAGGCGCTCGTCGAACTTCTGATCGAAAGGGCAGGCCCCGGGGACATCGACGAGGCGCACCAGATCATCGACCAATGGGCTGGCCGCCGTCGTTCGAGAATCTCGGCGCTGGACCTGTGGTGGCTGAAATCGCGAGCGCTATTGGCCAGCGCACGAGGCGATTCGGAAGACTACGCCGAGTTGGCAAGGGACTATCTCTCGTGTTGTGAGGCTCTCGACGCGCTTGGTCGACTCGCCGAGGCGCGCGGGATGGTCGACATGATTGACCGTCGCGAGGATTGACGAGTGGCAACGATACTGGCCTACACCTCACCCGCGCTCGGCCATCTGTTGCCGATCAGCGCGCTCATGTCCGAGCTGGCCAGTCGGGGCCATACGGTGCACGTGCGCACGCTGTCTACCGGCGTGAACGTGGCGCGGCGGCTCGGCTTCACCGTGGACGTTATCGACCAGAAGATCGAGGCAATTCAGCAGGACGACTGGACAGGTAGCAATCCCGTTGCCGCGCTGAAGTTATCGGTCGAAGTCTTCAGCAGGCGTGCGGTGTACGAGGTTGCTGATCTCGCCGATGCAGTTGCCGGCGTTCGCCCCGATGCATTGCTCGTCGACGTGAACTGCTGGGGCGCACTGAGCACGGCCGAGGCCGGTGACGTTCCGTGGGCGTCGCTTTCGCCGTTCACACCACCGCTGCGAGCGTCCGGCGTACCGCCATTCGGGCTCGGGCTGAAGCCACTGTCGGGTGTCGTGGGTCGGATGCGAGATGCCGCGGTGCAGAAGGCGGTGATCGGTCGTCTCGAGAGCGTCATGCTGCCACCGATCAACGCGATCCGTGCCAACGCGGACGTCGGCGCTGTGGCATCGATAGACGAGTTCCTGCGACGAGCACCCCTGATGTTTGTCGCCAGCGGTAAGCCGTTCCAGTACCCGCAGACCGACTGGGGCGATGCGGTGCAGATGATCGGTCCGTGCGTTCTCGATCCGGAGCCGGACACCGATGTCGGTTGGCTCGAATCCATCGACCGGCCAGTCGTTCTCGTCACGACGTCGTCGGAGGAGCAGGCCGACAGCGATCTGGCTTCGACCGCGTTGGCGGCGTTGGCCGACGAGCCGGTGCATGTGATCGCCACGGTGCCGACGGCACAACCCGATGACGTGGCGGCTCCGTCCAATGCGACGGTCTGCCGATTCGTCCCGCACGGCGTCGTGCTGGACCGTGCCGTGTGCGCGGTCACGCACGGCGGAATGGGTGCGACTCAGAAGGCGCTCGCGCGTGGTGTGCCGGTGTGTGCGGTGCCGTTCGGTCGCGACCAGTTCGAGGTCGCGCGGCGGGTCGAGGTCGCCCGGTGCGGTACCCGGCTTCCGGCCAAGCGACTGTCCCCGCAGCGGTTGCGCGCGAAGGTACGAGAAGCGATGACGATGACCGCTGGCGCGAAGCAGGTGGCGGCCGGTTTCGCGGAAACCGGCGGTGTGGCACGCGGCGCGGACCTCTTCGAGCAGCGGGTGCTGGGCCTCACCTAGCACCCGCACCTAGCCCCCGACCCCGCCGAACGTTCCTTACCACTCGAAAATCTAACGATTTTTCGAGTGGTAAGGAACGTTCGGCGCATGGGGAACCGTTGCGGGGTTCACCGCGTCCAATTCCCATGCTTCCATTTGTGGGCAGCGAGGCGGTGGCCGCTGGCGCTCTCAACCCGTATCAGCTGGCGACCGCACACGACGCGGTGTTCCGAAACGTCTACGTCCCGAAGGGGCAAGCGCTCACGCCCGTCGATAAGGCTGTCGCGGCATGGCTGTGGTCAGGTCGACGGGCAACCGTTGCGGGGGTCTCGGCGGCAGCGCTGCATGGCTCGCTTTGGATCGACGCGAATGTGCCCGCTGAAATCAACCAACCGAACCGGCACAAGACCGCGGGGATCCTGCTGCACAGCGACAAGCTGGGGGATGACGAGGTCTGTGTGGTCAACGGCGTGCCTGCGACGACGCCCGCCCGCACTGCGTATGACTTGGGTCGACGTCGCGGCCTGACGATGGCGGTGATCAGGCTGGATGCTCTGATGCAGGCGACGGATCTCAAGCCGGTCGATGTCGCATTGCTCGCTGACCGGCACCGCGGCTCGCGTGGCATCGTTCAACTGCGCGAGGCGATAGACCTCTCCGATGCTGGAGCGGAATCTCCGCAGGAAACCCGCACACGACTTGTGCTGACATCGGCGGGACTGCGGCCAAAGCGCACACAAATCCAGGTCTTCGGTGAGTTCAGGGAATTCGTCGGCCGCATCGACATGGGTTGGGACGACTGGATGGTCGGCGTCGAATACGACGGTGAACAACACTGGACCAACCCGGAGATTCGTGCTGCCGATATCGAGCGGCAAGCAAAGCTCGAAGCTTTGGGATGGCGAATCATTCGTGTGAGTGCCGAGATGCTGCGCTTCCGTCCCGTCACCATCGTCGCCCGTACCCTCGCCGCGCTACGTGCAGCCGGCGCACCTTACTAGCTCCGCCGAACGTTCCTTAAGCTAGCCCTCCTGCGGAGCTGCCGCGATCACACTGACGGCGTGCACCATCATTGATGAAGTACGCCTGGCCGGGAGCGCTACCGCCGCCCACCAGATGCTCGGCGGCCAGGATGAATCCGTGGATCAGGTTGTGCACGTAGGAGTTGTCGAGCTTGACGTTCTTGCCGCCGACGAGCACCTTGACGTGGCCGGCGAGCACACTTTCGAACACTTTACGGAACATCGTCTGGTCGCGCCGCCCCCAGATACCGCTGGGCCGAATCGAACACGTCAGCATGCCGTTGACACCGTTCTGCGACAACACAAATCGCTCCGCCACGACCTTCGTCTCCGTTTAAAGGTCGTTGAACCTCTCGGTATAGGGCAGGGTTTCGTCGCCCCCGGAGATCTTCTGACCGCCCATCACGACGCTGTTGGACGCCGTGTAGACGAAACGCTGCACGCCGGCCTTCTGCGCGGCATGAACGAGGTTTTCGGTGCCGGTGACGTTGACCGCGAAGCTGCGCTGCCGGTATTCCTCGGTGACCGATGCGCCACCCATGAGGTCGATGATCGCCGCGGTGTGGAACACCGTGTCGACGCCGTCGACGGCCGCGGCAACGGTGTCGGCGTCACAGATGTCGCCCTCGACCACCTCGAGCCGAGGATGGGCGGGCAACGGAGACGAGGCCCGGTCGAAGGAGCGCACCTCGTGTCCACGGTCCAGTAGCTCGGTCACCAGGTCGGCGCCGACGAATCCGGAGCCGCCAGTCACGAGCACACGGCCAAGATCGGTGGTCAGCGATGAATCACCCATGCCGGGGAGCATAGGTGAAACGTGTTACAGTTTCGACCCTCTAACCGCGGGATCGTTGCAAAATCAACTTTCTTCGGCGTCCTTTGCCGCCAGCGCTTCCTCCACTCGCTTGCGTGCTCCAGCTAAGTGCCCTTCGCAGCATCTAGACAGTTCTTCCCCTCTTTCCCACAGTTTCAGCGATGCGTCCAGATCCATCCCGCCCTGTTCCAACTGTTGGACGACTGCGATCAGCTCATCGCGGGCTTCTTCGTACCCCATTTCACTAATGGGCTTCATTTCGATGTCCCTTCTGGACCCTCGCTGACCGCCGTGACAGCCCCGTCGGCAACCCGCACCCGCAACCGGGTGCCTGCCGGTGCGTCGTCCGTCGTGCGCAGCACCGCTCCGGCGCTCGTCTGGACGACGGCGTAGCCACGGGCCAGCGTCGCTGCTGGGCCCAGTGTCGACAGCCGGGCCGACAGGTGGCCGATCCGCTCCGATTCGGCCGCCACCACGCGGGTGATGTCGCGCCGGGCGGCGGCGCGGGCGCGATGGATCTCCTCCCCGCGCGCGGTGAGTGCGGCCAGCGGCGCAGCCAGCACCGGCCTGCTCCGCAGCGCCGATATCGTGCGCTCCTCGCGGTGCACCCAGTTGCGCAGTGCGCGCGCGCAGCGACGGCGCAGATCGGTGACGAGCGACTGTTCGGCGGCGGCGTCGGGAACGATGCGCTTGGCCGCGTCGGTCGGGGTTGCCGCGCGCAGGTCGGCAACCAGATCGCACAGCGGGTTGTCGGGCTCGTGGCCGACGGCGCTGACCACCGGGGTGGTGCAGGCCGCGATCGCGCGGCAGAGCGTTTCGTCGGAAAACGGCAACAAATCCTCGACGCTGCCGCCACCGCGGGCCAGCACGATGACGTCCACCCCCGTGTCACGGTCGAGATCCCTTAGCGCCTCGACGATCTGGGGCACGGCGTTGGGTCCCTGTACAGTGGCGTTGCGCACCGCGAACCGCACCGCGGGCCAGCGTCCCGCCGCCACGGTCATCACGTCACGTTCGGCGGCGGAGGCACGTCCGGTGATCAGGCCGATGGTGTTGGGCAGGAACGGGATTGGCCGCTTGAGGCGTGGATCAAACAAGCCTTCCGCGTCGAGCAGGCGGCGCAGCCGCTCGATGCGGGCCAGCAACTCGCCCAGACCTACCGCACGAATCTTGCTGATACGCAAGCTGAATGAGCCGTTGCGGGTGTAGAACTGTGGCTTGCCGAGCATGATCACCTGGGTGCCTTCGGTGAGCGGCACCGGTGCGTCGGTCACGAGATCGCGCGGGCAGCTGACCGTCAGTGACATGTCGGCAGCGGGGTCGCGCAGCACCATCCACGCGGTCGACTGGCGCACCTTCAGCTCGGTCAGTTGGCCCTCGATCCACACCATGCCAAGCCGGTCGATGTACTTGGCGACCCGCGTTGCCACGGCGCGGACCGGCCACGGGTTGTCGGGAGACTGGCCGGGCTCGGAAGTCACTTGGCGGTCGCGCGCGTGATCCTGTTGGCCAGCAGGGTCTGAAACGGCGCCCGCGATTTCGTGGCGCCTTCGTACGCCAGCAGTGCCTCGAGATCGGCGATGCGCAGAGACGTCAGCCGTGCCCGCAGCTGGGCCAGGGTGAGCGACTCGTAGTCCAGTTCCTCGACGATGTCGGGCGTGTCGGTCGCGACCGCCGTCGTGGCCGCCGGTCTGGGATCCGACGTCTCCGGCTCGCCGCCGGTGAACAACGCGAAGCGACCCTCGGTCAGGCGTTCGCCGTCGTGCGACGGTTGGGGCCGGTCTTCTTCGTCGATGTCCTCGTCGAACGTGGCCCACTCGGGCTGCTCGTCTTTGGGCGGAAACAACGCATCGAGTGTTTCGTCGCCCTTGATGACCAGGTCAGCGACGTCTTGCTGGACCTTCATCACCAGGTGCGCGATCTGGCTGACGATGGTCATCGGGTACATGAGGATGGTCTGCGGAAGCTTCCGGGTTTCCTCGATGGCGGTCGCTGCGGCACCCACCAGCAGTCGAACCCCATACGGTGCAGTTGCCATGGCGTCCAGACTACGGCTGGCCTCTGCCGGTCGCGGATCAGTACCCTTGGAAGCATGCCGCCGACGATAAATATGGGGATTCCGGGTGCCTCCAGCTCGGTGAGCGGCGGCGTTACCGGTAAACGGGTGCTTCTTGCCGAGCCGCGCGGATACTGCGCAGGCGTCGATCGGGCGGTCGAAACCGTCGAACGTGCGCTCGAGAAGCACGGCGCGCCGGTGTACGTCCGCCACGAGATCGTGCACAACGTTCACGTGGTCGAAACGCTCGCCGAGGCGGGTGCGATCTTCGTCGACGAGACCGACGAAGTACCCGAGGGGTCGATCGTGGTGTTCTCCGCGCACGGCGTGGCGCCGACGGTGCACGTCAACGCCAAGGAACGCGACCTCCAGGTCATCGACGCCACCTGCCCCTTGGTGACCAAGGTGCACAACGAGGCCAAGCGGTTCGCCCGCGACGACTACGACATCCTGCTGATCGGCCACGAGGGCCACGAAGAGGTCATCGGCACCGCGGGCGAAGCGCCCGACCACGTGCAACTCGTCGACGGTCCGGATGCCGTCGACGGCGTCACCGTGCGCGACGAGAACAAGGTCATCTGGCTGTCGCAGACCACGCTGTCCGTCGACGAGACGATGGAGACGGTGCGGCGGCTGCGCGAGCGCTTCCCGACGCTGCAGGATCCGCCCAGCGACGACATCTGCTACGCCACGCAGAACCGTCAGGTCGCGGTCAAGGCGATGGCGCCGGAATGCGAACTGGTGATCGTCGTCGGGTCGCGCAACTCGTCGAACTCGGTGCGGCTGGTCGAGGTCGCGCTCGGCGCGGGTTCGCAGGCCGCCCACCTCGTCGACTACGCCGACGACATCGACCCCGCCTGGCTGTCGGGGGTGACGACGGTCGGTGTCACGTCCGGCGCGTCAGTACCCGAGATTCTGGTGCGCGGTGTCCTGGAGCGCCTGGCCGCCTACGGCTACGACGTGGTGCAGCCCGTCACGACGGCCAACGAGACGCTTGTGTTCGCCCTGCCGCGCGAGATCCGCCCCGCGCGCGCGTGACCCGCGCGCTTTCGGCACTTTTCTTCACATTCGTTCTCGCGTTGGCCGGCTGCGGCGATCAGGCCGGCGACCGGTTGAACAGCACGGTGCACACCTTCGCCGACGCGATCAACCGGGGCGACGCATCGGCAGCGGCCGCCGTCACGAGCGATACCGCCAAGTCGTCCGACACCCTCGGTGATCTCTTCGCCAGCCTCGGCAAGGACGTCCACGTCGACGTCGGTGCGATCGACCGCAAGGACAACGAAGCCACGTTCACGCTCAACACGACATGGAAGTTCCAGGACGGCAAGACCGAGTGGAAGTACTCCACGACCGGCAATGCCAGCGCCTCGGGCGACACCTGGAAGATCGCGTGGAATCCGGCGACCGTCGCACCCGGCTTGTACAAAGGTTCGCTGTCCTACAGCACGCTCACTCCGGATCCCGCCGCGCGCGTGTTGGACCGCACCGGCGCGGAGCTGCTGACACAACACGTCGTCACCCTCGTCAACGTGTCGCAGGGCGCTGATGTGAATGCGCTTGCGGCGCTGCTGAATCCGATCGACGGCGGCATCACCGCCGAGTCGCTGCAGACGGACCTGACCGGTGCCGATGGTCGAGCGGTCACCGCGATTACCCTTCGGCCCGAAGACTTGGCGCCGATACAGGATCAGCTGTCGGCGCTGCCTGACGTCACGCTGGCGCCGCAGCTGCGGCTGCTGGCCATGGACAAGACGCTGACGTCGCCGGTGCTGTCCGGTCTCTCGGACCTGTGGCAGCAGCGCACCGACGCCGCGGATGGATGGGCGGTGAACGCGCAGACCTCCACGGGTCCGCAGCGCGTCGGCGGGCAGGACGCCAAAGCCGTCGGCGATAT
This sequence comes from uncultured Actinomycetota bacterium, assembly GCA_963848855.1. Classification (GTDB taxonomy): domain Bacteria; phylum Actinomycetota; class Actinomycetes; order Mycobacteriales; family Mycobacteriaceae; genus Mycobacterium. Next base: position 559,716 of record CAWKFL010000009.1, on the reverse strand, counting down.
CGCCAGCACGCTCGACATCGGCATGATGCGCGCTGCGGAGGACGCGTTGGCGCCGATTCCCACCCCGGCGGCCATGGTGGTCATCCAACCCTCGACGGGCAACCTGCTGGCGATCGGGCAGAACGCGGCCGCAGATGCGCAGGGTCCGATCGCGTTGACCGGTCTTTATCCGCCGGGATCGACGTTCAAGACGGTGACCGTCTCCGCCGCATTGCAGGCCGGCCAGGTCACGCCCGACAGCGTGGTGGCGTGTCCCGGCACCGAGAACATCGAGGGCCGCCAGATCCCCAACGACGACAACTTCGACCTCGGCGAGGTGCCGCTGCACACGGCGTTCGCGCGCTCGTGCAACACCACGATGGGACGGCTTGCGGTGAACCTGCCGCCCGACGGTCTCACCAAGGCCGCCGCCCAGCTGGGGTTGGGCGTCGACTTCACCGCGCCGGGGATGACGACCGTCACAGGGAAGGTGCCCGTCGCCGACACCGCCGCGCTGCGCGTGGAGGAGGGCATCGGACAGGGCCAGGTGACCGCGTCACCGTTCGGTATGGCGCTGGTGGCCGCGGCGCTGGCCCGCGGGTCCGTGCCCGTGCCCGCGATCGTCGACGGGCAGCCCGGAAAGGCCGACCACGCGGGAGAGCCGTTGCCCCCGGCGATCGCCGAGCAAGTGAAATCGATGATGCGCGAGACCATTACGAACGGGACCGCCAGCCAACTCCAGGACATTCCCGACATGCTCGGAAAGACGGGCACCGCCGAGTACATCGACGACCAGCACGCCCACGGTTGGTTCGTCGGGATCGACGGCGATCTGGCGCTGGCGGTGTTCATCAGCGACGCGGGCAGCTCCGGGCCCGCGGTGGATGCGGCGGGCCGCTTCCTGCGCGCGCCTCGCTAGATGTCGTATTCCCAGCTGTCGGCTTCCACGCTGCGCTGTGAGCGTGGCCGCGTCCGGTATTCCGTGCGATTGTCGCTATCGTCGGCGCCCCGGTAGCGCACTCGCGAGACCGGGTGGTGGGTAGTGCCGTTTCCGTTTCTGCCGTGCGGTTCCAGAGGTTCGTAGTCGTCGTAGCGGCGACGACGTTCCTGCCGCTCCGCAGAAGTGCGGCGCTCGCTCGGCGGAACGGACTTGCGGGGTTCGCGCGTCGACGAGGACCGTGACCGCCGCCGCGGCTCGGCGGGGGGCGGCTGGTCGGACTGGCGAGGTGTGCGGGGCCGACGGGGGCGCTCTGCGACGGGCTCGATGATCTCGGTCTCGGGCGGGCGGGCGTGGCGCGACCGAGTCGGTGCGGGGCGCTTGGCGGCTCGGGTGCTGCGGGATTTGGGCGTTGCTGGTTTCATCGCCCCGCTGGGGCGATCGATGGTGTGCTTACGGCGCGGCGGTGCCTCGTCCTCGGCGGCGTCATCCGCGGGTTCACCGGTCAACAGCGACGACACCTTGGATGTGACGGCCGACACGCGCCCGCTCGGTTTGGGGTCCTTCTCGGCGGATAGCGCAGTGCCCCGGCGCGACGACATGCCGTAGTACCAGCGGCCCAGTCCGACCAGCAGTACCGCCGCCGAGGTGAAGAACATCAGCGGGAACCGCTCGATGAGCGGATACCCGAAGTTGATCAAGGTGTCCTTGACGCCGGTGATCTGGCCACCGTGGAACAGGAAATAAGCAGTGGGCACGCTGACGAACAAGATCAGCGGCGGCTGGATGACGGCGGTGAAAATGGCCGACTGTCGCACCGCGAGCACCGCGAAGACACAGCCCACCGCGTAGCACGCGGCGAATGCGGCGCTCAGCTCTTTGTTGCCGGTGCCTGCGTCGTAGGCGAAACCGATGGCGGTCGCGGTGACCGCGAGCAGCACAGCACCCCACCAGGCAACACCAGGAATGTTGGGGTGGGCAGAGCGGTGGTCGGCGTCCACCGCCGACCTTGCGCGCTGTGCTGACACAGGTAGACCGTACCGGCTTCTTCTCGATGTGGCTGTCAGCGTGTTTCTGGCGCGCCCGTCGGAACTCCTAGACTCTTGACCCTGTGAGCCTGAACCTGGGAATCGTCGGTTTGCCGAACGTCGGCAAGTCGACGCTGTTCAACGCGCTGACGCGCAATAACGTGCTGGCGGCTAATTATCCGTTTGCGACCATCGAGCCTAACGAAGGCGTGGTGCCGCTGCCAGATCCGCGGCTGGCCGAGCTGGCCACGATGTTCGAATCGCAGAAGATCGTGCCTGCGCCGGTGACATTCGTCGACATCGCGGGCATCGTCAAGGGCGCGTCCGAGGGCGCGGGGCTGGGCAACAAGTTCCTGGCCAACATCCGCGAAAGTGACGCGATATGCCAAGTGGTGCGGGTGTTTACCGATGACGATGTGGCGCATGTCGACGGCAGGATCGATCCGAAGTCCGATATCGAGGTGATCGAGACAGAGCTGATCCTCGCCGATCTGCAGACGTTGGAGCGCGCGCTGCCGCGGCTGGAGAAGGAGGCGCGCACCCACAAGGACCGCAGGCCGACCTATGACGCCGGCGTCGCGGCGCAGGAGATCCTCAACGGCGGCAAGACGCTGTTCGCGGCCAAGACCGATGCGTCGGCGCTGCGCGAATTGAATCTGCTGACGACCAAGCCGTTTCTGTACGTGTTCAACGCCGATGAGGCGGTGCTGACCGACGAGGCGCGAGTAGCTGCGCTGCGGGAGATGGTGGCACCCGCGGACGCGGTGTTCCTCGACGCCAAGATCGAGGCGGAGTTGCAGGAGCTCGACGACGAGTCGGCGGCCGAGCTGCTGGAGTCGATCGGCCAGACCGAGCGGGGGCTGGATGCGTTGGCCCGCGCAGGTTTTCACACGCTGCGGCTGCAGACCTTTCTGACGGCGGGGCCGAAAGAGTCGCGCGCCTGGACAATTCATCAGGGCGACACTGCGCCCAAGGCGGCCGGGGTGATCCACACCGACTTCGAGAAGGGCTTCATCAAAGCCGAGATCGTGTCGTACGACGACCTGATCGACGCGGGGTCGATGGCGGCCGCCAAGGCCGCGGGCAAGGTGCGGATGGAGGGGAAGGACTACGTCATGGCCGACGGCGACGTCGTCGAATTCCGGTTTGGAACAACGTCTACAAGTAAGGGCTGACGGGAACACCGGCGCGACGATTACCGAGCAGCTTCTCGGCCGCCGGCCTAGGCCCGATCCGCGTCGACGTCGCTGGATGTCTCCAACACCTAGTGCGGCCGTTGCGTGATGGTGGATGCTGCGTGCATGGATCAGTACCGCCGCGGTGAGTTTGTCTTCGATGTGATCGACGACGGCCCGGCCGACGGTCCGGTGGTCGTGTTGTTGCACGGCTTCCCTCAGCTGAATACGACGTGGAGCGTAGTCATCTCGCGGCTCACCGCTCAGGGTTACCGGTGCCTGGCACCGAACCAACGTGGCTACTCCCGCGGCGCGCGTCCGACTCGAATCGCGAACTACCGCATGTCTGAGTTGGTTGGAGACGTTGCGGCCTTGATCGACGCGAGCGGGGCGGACCGAGTACATCTGGTCGGATTTGACTGGGGTGCCAGGGCGTCGTGGGCCGTTGCGGCAGCAATCCCGGGGCGACTCGCCTCTCTGACGACGATGTCAGTGCCTCACCCGGCAGCCTTGCTCGGGGCACTCGCGACAAGCAGGCAGGCGTTTGCGTCGTGGTACGCCTATTTCTTCGCGCTTCCGCTCATTCCGGAGCGGTACTTCCTCGACGGCGAAGGGGATGCGTCGCGATTGTCGACGTTCATCCAAAAGGCGCACCAGCCACAAAGTGCCGCTGATCGCGATGCCCGCGCAATGGCCGAGCCCGGAATGCTTACCGCCGCCCTCAACTGGTATCGAGCGAACTCGCTGTCACTTTTCCGCGAAGCCCGCAATCACACCGTCGTCTCGACGATGTACGTATGGAGCGACGGTGATACTGCCCTGCTCGAGAAGGCCGCCCGCAACTGCGGCCGATACGTCACCGGCGAGTATCGCTTCGAGACTCTGTCCGGCTCCCATTGGATGCTCGACGAGCAGCCCGGCGTCGTGGCAGATTTGCTCTCCGAGTGGCTTGCGGCGCACCCGGTATGAGCCAGCCATCCGACGGTGACGCGGTCGAGTTCCGTTTTCAAACAACGTCAGGCGGGAAAGCCGCTGCCAAGTAGCATGCGTGGGACCACGTCTCGGCTAGTTCGATGAGCGTGAGTTGTGACTCGATCACAGCGGAGGCTCGCCAGGGCCTTCCTCCGAATCATCAGCCAGTGCGTACACGTACGCGGCTACCTCGCCGCTATCGATGCTCACCGAGACGGGGACGCGCCAGTAACCCGGTCCTTCGAAGTCATCGAGTCGCTGCCAGTGGGCGGCTAGATCCCGGGAGGCGAATACGTGGACTTGGACCACTGGACCCGAGTCGTCCAACACGATCCCTGGGTAACCGTCGTCTGCGCCCCAGCCTCGTTCATAAAGGTGGCCTTTGATCGTCCCCACGATCCAGGTGCCGGCAAGCCCGTCAAGCAGATGTGCGTTCGGGCGTCCCGGAGCGAGAGTGCCGTATGTCGCCAGTCGGTGTTCCAGTCCAGGTTGGTCTGCCACACTCATGACACCATTGTTGCCTTCCCTCGCATGATGTGCCCGGCTGTCTCCGCAGGCCACGTTCGTCCGCTTCAGGGCGTTCATCGCTGACGCCGACGATGAACGACGGCGACTTGGTCGAGTTCCGCGTCAACGTCTGACAACAGAGTTCGGCCCGCCGTCAGCGATCCGGCGGCGGGTCGAACTGTGTTTCCCGTGTTCAGTGGCCGGCGGAGGGGATGGCCACGCGTATTGAGGGGTTGCCCAGCTGAGGTCCGGGGTCAGTGACGCGCACCGAACCGTCGCCTGGAAGCGTGCGGTTGCACTGGGCGCATTCCACAACGGGGACACCCCAATCCGAGTGATCGATTGTCGGGCCCGGGTTGTCTGGGGCGGCGCCTGCGGTGCCCGCGGTCAGGCCTAATGCCGCAAGCGCGACGCCGCCCGATACCAGCGCCCCGACAGTCATCCTCGTGAGGTTGATGGTGGTGTTCATGATGGTTTGATTCCTTTCGTGAGGCTCCGCATCTGGCCGCGTCGCCGTTGCGACAAGTACAGAGCGTCAGGCTCGCTACCGATCCCAAGAACCGTGACCGCCGGGGCCCGATAATCGAGTTCCTTGCAACGTCTAGCGAATCGGGATTGCATGAGTGAAAGCGATCTGCTCGCCGTCTATCACGACTACTTGGCCTGCTTGAACGATCGCCGGTGGGGCAAACTCGGAGAGTTTGTGGCAGATCGGTTGATGTACAACGGAAAACACATGAGCCGTCATGACTATCGGGCGATGCTGGAGGCGGACGTTCACGCGATACCCGATCTCCAGTTCCGCCCGGAGCTTCTTCTCGCCGACGATCACGTCGTGTCCTGCAGGCTCTTCTTCAAATGCAACCCACGGCACGCGTTCCTGGGTTTCGAGCCGACCGGCGGGCAGGTCTCGTTTTCCGAACATGTTTTCTACAGGTTCCAGAATCGGCGGATCGTCGAAGTCTGGTCGGTGATCGACAAGGAAGCCATTCGCGAGCAGATGTCACAGGAGCCGTAGCGCCGATGGCGGCGTACTCGGCGGTGAACGCGGGGTGAATGTTGGCCGATAAGACTTTTTAGAGTAGTCGGCTACTCAGGCCAAAGTCGTTGAAGCGATCGACACTTCGTTTTGTCCATCAATTCGACGGGAGGCGATTTGCAATGGCCATGTTCCTCATCGCGGGTAGTTTCCGAGTCACGGGCGCCCAGCCCGACGGCGACTCGATTCGCTTCACACCAGACGATCTCGCTGAATGGGATCTGATCACCGGCCCCAACAAGGTCAAGCGCAATGCGTCCGGCGCGGCTCAGCTGCGTCTGGACGCGATCGACGCTCTGGAGACGCATTACGGAGGTCCCCGCACGCATCAGCCACTAGATTTGGGACACGCCGCAGCCGCCGAGTTGCTCGACTGGCTGGGTTTCTCAGACGTCGTCCGAACCCAGGATGAAACGGTTACCTCGAGTACCCCTGACGTGGTGCCGGGCTACATCTTGACCCGCTCGGCCGATCTCTACGGCCGCTGCATCAGTTTCGTCGGCCGCGGTCAACCACCGAAGGCCAGTGGGTCGTCGGTGTTCGTCGATGTGCCGATGCTGCAAACGACCGCTAACCATCACATGATCAGCACCGGGCTGGCCTACCCGACGTACTACCGGGCCTTGTTCCCGGACCTTCGTCGGGCGCTTACCGCGGCCACGCAGCAGGCCCGCGCGAACTCTCTCGGTGTGTGGGCCGAGGACCTGACCACCTCGGGCGCTGACGTCACCGGGCTTGACGCCTTGGAGAACGACATAGTGATCGTGCCGAAACTGTTCCGTCGCCTTGTGGACTATCTGCGCCTTGGCGACAACTCGATGGCAGGTTTTCCTGCTTTCCTGGACCAGGCTGCGGACAAGTTCTTCATCCTGTCGACAGGGCATTCGATGACGGGACTCGACTCCATCGTGGAAGTCGACGGAAGCAAGGTGAAGCTGACCCATCCGATCGAAGACATCCTGTTCGACGAGAAGTAGTACTGCCGCTTCTTGCCGGAGCACACGGTGTGGTGCTTCCCATCGGCAACTCCTAGTACTACATTGCGTAGTAGTAGTAGTAGTAGACGATAGGGGAGGCATGATGCGGTGGCGCGGTGTCAGTCACGTCGAATTCGCGGTGCTGGACTACGACGACTCGATCGCGTTCTACGACGCGTTCCTCGGCTGGCTGGGATACGACAGCTTCTCGTCGCTGAATATGGAGTACCAGTCGATCTACTACTTCACGCGTTACGTCAACCCGCACAGTTACATCGGAATTCAACCGGCCCGTACCGGGGAGAAGGTGACGCACAGCGATCAGGCGGTCGGCATCAATCACATTGCGCTGTGGGCCAGGAGCAGAAAGGAAGTCGAACGCTTTCATCGCGAATTCCTGACCACGCGGGATATCCCGATCACCGACGAACCGCAGGAGTACCCGCAGTACTGGCCCGGCTATTACGCCGTGTTTTTCGATGACCCGATCAACGGGATCCACTGGGAGCTGGCGTGGGTGCCGAAAGTTCCTACTCTGCGCCAAGTTTGGTCGTTCTATCGCGCACTTCGAGTCTTCGCCAAGAGTCGGCCCGATCTGGCCAACACGGTGCCCGGTGTCACCAGGCAGGCGAGGCGCACGCTGCCGCGCCCTTGATTTCGCTGTTCTCTGCTTGAGGTTCGGATCGGCAGCGATACGATTCGCGCCATCCCGATCCCGACCGTGGATCCGACCACCGATAGCGCCGGACTTGTGAAGGACGCCATTCGGCGGTTCCCCATGTCGCCGGGCGGCCAATGGTATTTACGGCATATCGCACCTCGAGTCGATCCCCCGCTGATGCGTCGCACGCGTGGGCGGGTGAGTTCCGTCGGCGTCTGGCCGCGCTTCGTTCTACTGACCCACACCGGCGCCAGGTCTGGGATTGAGCGAGCCACGCCGCTGATCTACTACACCGACGGCGACCGTGTGATTCTGGTTGCGTCCAACTACGGCGGTACCCGGCATCCGGCGTGGTATCACGACATCCTCAAAAACCCCACGGTGACGCTGTGCGCTGGCGGGTTCGAAGGACGATTCGTCGGCCAGGAAATCACCGGGGCCGAGTATGACCGGGTGTGGGCGCTCGCCAACCAGTGGAACCCCAGCTACAGCAAGTACGACGCATCCTCCGGCGACCGAACGATCCCGCTGCTGGCGCTCACGCCGATTGACTAAACCCAAACGTGGACCTTGACTGGCGCAAACGCGTTAGGGTCACCAAGCATGCACGACGAAGGCCCTCGTTTCAGCACAATGCATGCCATGCGAGCAATCGGGATCGCGACGTGCATCTCGGTGTTGATCGCGAGCTGTTCGTCGACCACCGAATCGACCTCAACCACGTCGGCCTCGGCCACGACCACAACCGCGACATCCGCACCGAAGAACTCCGCGCTGAAGACCATCGATCCCAAGGCATTTCAGGCCGTCGTCGACGAAGCCGCCGCGAAGCTGAAGGTTCCGGGTGCGATGGTGGTGGTGCGCGGCCCACAGGGAAACGTCAACGCGGCGTTCGGCACCACACAGCTCGGCATGCAGACGCCGCCGGCTCCGGACACTCATTTCCGGATCGCCTCGAACACCAAGACGATGACTGCGGCGCTGATCGTGCTGCTCGCGCAGGACGGAAAGCTGAAGTTCGGCGACCCGGTAGCGGCCTACGTTCCGAACGTGCCCAACGGCGAGAACATCACCGTCGCACAGCTTTTGAAGATGCGCAGCGGTCTGTATGGCTACACGGCCGATCCCGCACTTGCCGCCGTGATGGATTCAGACCCAGGCAAGGCGTGGACCCCGCAGGAGGTACTGGACATCGCGTTCCGGCATCCGCCGCAGTTCCCACCTGACACCTCTTACGAGTACAGCAACACCAACTACGCACTGCTGGGCCTCATCGCCGAGAAGGTCGGCGGAAAACCGCTGGCCCAGCAGTTCGCCGAGCGGCTGTTCGGCCCGGCCGGTCTCAAGCAGACCTCGCTGCCCGCCACTAACGACACCTCCATGCCCACTCCCTACTCACACGGCTACATGTACGGCGGCAGCTTCTACGCGCTTGCCGACGACCCGTATCCCGCCGAGATGCAGGCCGCCGCGGAGGCGGGGACCCTGCCCCCGATCGACTACACCAACCAGAACTCCTCCTACGCCACCGCCGCGGGCGGCGCGATCTCCACTGCGGACGATCTCGTTACCTGGATGAAGGCGCTGGTCTCTGGCAAGGTCTTCAACGCCGACTACCACCAGCAGTGGCTGAACAGCCTGCAGGTCGAGGATCCTGACGGGCCGCCCAACGGACAGAAGTACGGGTACGGGATCTCGTATCAGCGCTTCGGCCCGAACGCGGCGATGTACTACCACGGTGGCGAACTTCCCGGCTTCAACTCGTTCATGGGCTATGACCCGGATAACGATGTGGCGCTGGTCATTTGGACGAATCTGACTCTCTCGCCGGACGGTAGGACGACGTCACAGGCCATGTTGCCTATCATGCTCGACGAGATCTATGCGGGCTTGTCGCTGTCGGCACCGCCGACGCCGACGACGACCAGGTAAGCGCATAGGCTTCCGTGGCCTAGCCTCGCTTGAGTCGAAACACGGGGATCTTGCGTCCGACCCGATCAGTCATCGCCCGAACAGGCGTGCGTGCTCGTCAGGATCGGTGATCTCGTCGGCGACGAATCGTTCGTCGCCGAACTCGCATTCGGGGTGCGCCTTGAGGTTGTAGTACCACTGCGGATGTTTCAGTCCACCGGAGTTCAACGCGATCAGAATCGGATGGGGTCCGTCGTGGAAGTAGGTGAGTTGGGGTAAAACCACGGATCGATGCGAAACAAGACATGGCGTGAGAAGAACTGTCCCTGACGCGAGCGGCCGAAGCTCTCCAGCACCGTGTACCAGCGGCGCGCTTCTGGTGCGGATCGACGAAATGCAACGGCATGCGTCGGAAGGTACTCCGGCATCAGCGCCCGATGTGGAAATCGGAGTGCTCTATGGCAGGACGGAGATTTCGTCGCCGAGCTGATAGCCGGGTGCCAGCGGAAGCGAGTCTCCGCTCCAAAACGAGCCAGGATCAAACCAGTTGTAGTGCTTCTCCGTCGTGAGCAGTCCCATTTCCTCGTAGGCGATGGCGACGGTCTCTGCGCAGTAGGCCGTCTCCAGGCCGACGTTGAGCTTCTCCGCCTTCCTGCGCTGCGCTGCTTCGCGAACCTTCTTGTCCAGGAACGGAATTCCCCGTGTCCAATCAACTGCGGTCGGGACGCGGCCACGAAACCAGCGGCCGGTCAGTCGGGCGGTGCTGGGGAACGGGGTGCCGTCCATCCGCGCGACGACCTTCAGAGCGAGGTCCTCCTGCTCGCGGGTGGCGTACGGCGTGAGTTGACGCAGCCAGCAGCGCTGATGGTAGTGGTGCATCCACCGCTCCACTGCCTCACGCAGATCGTTGAGTTGCACTCCGCGGTGGTTGGTTCCCGTCCACATGTCAGTCAGCTTGTCGCCGAGTTCCGCATGCCAGATCAACGGCGGCAGGTCCTCGATCGCAATCGTCATACCGACATGGTTGACCGGGCTGTTGGTCATCGACTGGATCGCCCGGTCCGGCCCGGAACTGCCGCGAAACAGCCAGATGTCCCCGGTCCGGGTCTCGTTGAGCGCCCGCTGCAGCGGCACCGTGCTTTCCTTCACCCCCGCAGCTTAGGCAGACTCTTGCTATGCGCGGGATATGGAAGTTGGTTGGGCTTGCGGGTGTCGCCGGTGTTGTGGCGGGCGGAGTGATGGTTGCGCGCGATCAACGTCGCCGCAATTCGTACACCCCCGAGGACATTCGCGCCCGGTTACACAAGCGGGTGGCCGACGCGGCGGAGGCCAAAGACTAGCCGGCGACGACGTAGAGGCGGTGTGACCCGCTGAATCCCTTGAGTTGGAGGTCGCGATCCTCGTCGAACTCGATATCGGTGGACGCGGCGACTGCGTCGCGCACCACTTCACTGACGAGGATTTCGCCGCCGTCGGCCTCGGACGCCACCCGCGCCGCCATCGCGACGTTGCGGCCGAACAAATCGTCGCCACGACGCACCGACTTGCCCATGTGGATACCGATACGAACCCGAATACCGTTGGGCCGTCTGAGAAGTGCGCGTTGGACGTCAACGCTGCACTGCACGGCCTTATCGGGTTGTGCGAACGCGACCATGAACCCGTCGCCCTGGCTCTTCACCACGTGGCCGTCGTGTGTCTTCACATGGCGGCGGACCAACTTGTCATGCGCACCGATGAGCCTGACCCACGCGCGATCGCCGATGCGCTCGTTGAGCGCCGTCGACTCCTCGATGTCGGAAAACAGGATCACCACCTTGCCGCTCGTGGCCATTCGCGCCAGGTCGGGCCGTTCCACCTCGGCCCAATCGGCGAGGTCTTCGATCGACGACCGAACGGCCGCCCCGAATCCGTCCTTGCGCAGGATGTTGGCGGTCTGCCACACCTGCTTGACCGCCTCCCGGCCGCCGCTGAGCAGCATGTTCTTGGTGTCGACACGGCGGCGCGCTTCCTCGAGCTCGTTGCGGGTGCGCTTGAGCCAGCCCCAGACCACGATCAGTGCGGCCGCCTCTACCACGGCGAGGCCGGCCAGCGCATAAGCCGCAATCTCTGCACTCGTCACCGCTTCAGTATTGGATGCTGATGTGATGGCACCCACGGCGCCCTACTACGAGAGCCGCTACATCCGCGCCAACCATCCCGACGAGCCGCAGGCGCTATGGCTGCGAGAGACCCTGTTGCTGCCGAGCGTCGGCGAGCCGGTGGCCGATGTATGGGTGATGGTGTTCGACTCCGTCGGGGCGGGCAACCGCGCGTTGAAGGCGCCGTATCCGATGGACGTCGCCACCTATGACTACGACAACTGGACCGCGCGCATTGGTGCCGCGAGCATCGACGACCGGTCGGTGCACGGCGTGGTGACGGCGGGGAGCCGTTCGGCCCGCTGGGATCTGCGAATCACCCCAGGTGCGGCGGAGCCGGTCAAACTCCTCACCGAACGCGGATACAAAGCGCGATTCCCGACCGCCAAGACCACGGTGCGGCATCCTCTCGCCGAGTTCGACGGCCAGCTCGAACTCGACGATCTCCGCTTGGCGGTCGACGGCTGGACCGGAAGCGTCAACCACAACTGGGGCACCCGACACACGCCGGCCTATGCGTTCGGACAGGTGTGCGGTTTCGACAACGCACCCGATTCGAGCCTGGAGATCGTCACGGCGCGCGCCGCGATCGGGCCGGTGTCTCTCCCCGCGGCGACGCTGTTCGTGTTTCGCCATGACGGGCAGGAATTCGCGGTGCGCTCCATCCTGGGCAGCCTGCAGACGCACGGTCACTATCGGCCCTTCTCGTGGACCTTCGGCGGCCGCGTCGGCGACCAGATGATCGAGGGGGAGATCTCCACAGCGCCTGCCGATGTCATCGGGTTGACCTACACCGACACCGACGGCGGCTCGAAGTACTGCTACAACTCGGCGATCGCGTCGTGCCAGATCCAGTTGGCGGGCAAAGCATTTGAGCGTAGAGAGCTTGTCGCCACCCGCCGTGCCATGTTTGAGATCCTCACCGACATCCGCCACGACACGGTCCCGCTGTTGGCCTAGTTGCGTTCGCTCGCGATGTAGATGACGGCCGCCAGGGCAGCCGAACCGATGGTGCTGACGTCGACTCCGCCGGCGATGTCGGCGAGCGGCCCGACATACAGCGTGGTGTTGACCGCCAGCAGCCCGAAGACCGCACCGACCGTCCACGCCGCGACGGCTCCCACGTTCCAGCCGCCGCTGAACCAGTAGCGGCCGCCGTGCACGCCCCGCGCGAATGCCTGCAAGTCGGTCGGGTCATACGTCGGCGTGCGCAGTGCCCCGATGGCGAGGATCGCCACCCACGGCGTGATGACCGCATTCAGTGCGACGGTCATCGCCGTCACCGACTCGACCGCATCGAACACGAACACTCCGAGGTACAGCAGCGCGATCGCGACCGCGGCGGTGATGATCGTGGTCTGCGTCCGCTTCAGCCGTGGCGCAAGGCCTTCCAGGTCCAGGCCGCTGGCGTAGACGCACAGCACGCCCTGACTCAGCCCGCCCAGCAGTGAGATCGCGACGATCGGCAGCACGTACCAGGCGGGCGAGGCCGCCACGAGATCGTCCAGGTACGAGGCCGTCGGGTTCGCAATCGACATCGCGGTGAACGCTCCGAACAAACTGGGCAACATCACTCCGACGAACATGCCGACACCCAGAGCGGCGCAGATGCGCCGATTGCTGTACTGGCGGGCGGAGATTCGCCGTGTGTAGTCGCCGATCGTCGGCCCGTAGGAAATCGGCGCAGCGGCGAACAACACCGCCGACAGTGCCCACGTCTGCCAGAAGCCGCCCAATGCGTATTCACCGCTGGAGGCACCGGGATCAAACCCTCCCGCGAACGCGAACACGCCGATCACCATCAGTGCACCCACGACAGGCACGACGATCTTCTGCATCGCGACGATGGTGGCGTGGCCGTAGAGCGCGACGGTCACCATCAGGGCTGCCACCGCGGCGTAGGCAACGCCATGTGCAATGTCGTTGTTCGGGGTGCCCAGCAGTCGGTGCGCGGCGGCCACGATCGCGTCACCGCTCGTCCACACCGTCACCGACGCGAACCCGAGCGCGATCGCCAGCGCGATGCCCGAGCCGATGAACCGCCCGCGAATGCCGAAGAAGGCGCCGCTGGAGACGGTCATGTTCGTGCCGGTGTGCGGACCGATCATCGCGGTGGGCAGGACGGCCAGGGTGCCGACGGCGGTGCCGACGGCCATCGACGCGACCGTCTGCCAGAAGCTCAGCCCGAACAGGATCGCGAACGCGCCGAACACGACGTTGGTCCAGGTGAGGTTGGCGCCGAGGAAAACCGCACCGAGATTGCGTGGCCGTGAGTCGCGGGCGTCTTCTGGCAGGTACTCGATGCCTGCGTTCTCGACGGCGCCGACGCGGTCGGTGCTGGCTGCGATCTCCGGGGGAGTGAGGGTCGCTGTCATGGGTATCTCGATTCGAGTCTTGTTGATGGGTGGATCAATAGTGTTGATGTAGTGTTCAATAAGAGTCGGCCTTTCGTCAATAGGAAGGAAGAAATTTGTCCGTCGAGGTACGTGACGCCAAGAGGAAGCTCCCCGCCGAGCGCCACGGCGAGTTGCTGGCCAAGGCTGTGGAGATCTCGGAGGCGGAGGGTCTGTCAGCGGTGACGCTGCGCCGCGTCGCCGCCGATCTCGGGGTGACCCCTGGCCTGGTCAGCCACTATTTCTCGTCGGCCGAGCAGCTCATCACCGCGGCGTTTCGGGCCGCTGCCGTCGCCGACCTCAGCGAGGCGCGATCGCGCATCGGAGCCGCGCCGACGGCCCTGGCCAAGATGGACGCGCTGATGGACTATGTGCTCGACGACTGCAGTGACGAAGCGAGTGCGCTCTGGCTGGAGGCGTGGAGCCTTGGCCGTCGCAACGCGCCGCTTGCGGCCGAGGCCAATGAGCTCACCGCCGATTGGTTGGCGTGCATCGCCGACATCGTGCGGGCGGGCAATGAAGACGGCGAGTTCGTGGTGGCCGACGTCGACGTCGCGGCGCGACGGCTGCTGACGATGATCGACGGACTCGGCGCGCAGAAGGTGGTGCGGGCCGTTCCCTCGGGGGAGGCCAAGCACATCGCGAGGGCGTACTTCGCGTCGGAGTTGGGTGTGACGGGGTAGGGCCTCAGACGCCCGTCGTCGATCCCGGTCGTACGATCATCAAGACCGTGACGACAACCCACAGCAGGTTGAAGATGCCCGTCGTCATGGCCAACTGGCTGACGGCGGCGCCGCCCAGCGCGGCCCGCTGGTCAGGCAGGATGCTGGCGACGAGCACCACCGCCGCGGCGGCCGTCGCGATCCCCAGTAGTGGAATCGCGACGCCGACCACCGAGTAGGTCTGATAGATCCGGTAGAGCGCCCGCGCGACGGGCAGCCCCGCGCTGTCGCCTGCGTCGCGGGGAAACATGCTGGCGACGACGGCAATTGGCCCGACCGCGAGGATCGCGACGATGACATGGGCGCTGAGCAGAATCGCAGACATTGGCTACATTTGGCCAACGGCGTCGTCGAGTTCCGAGTTGTTGCACGCGAGCCGCGGAATCCTGTACATAACGCCGACCTCGACCGTCAGCGACATAAGCGCGTAGTCGACTACCAGCCTTCGCGTAGCACCCGGTCCAACGTGTCGACGTAGAAGTCGGCTGACTCGACGTCAATGCACAACGGCGGCTTGGTCTTCAGGATGTTCATGTGGTCGCCGGTCGGCTGGATGATCACACCGAGTTCCAGCATTCGATCACAGATCGCCGACGTCTCTTTCGCCGCGGGCTCTAAATTGTCTCGGTCGCGCACCATCTCGACTCCGAGGTAGAGGCCAACGCCGTGCACGGTGCCGATGATCGGATGCCTTTCCTGAAGAGCCTGCAGCCTGCTCTTCAGATGTGCGCCCACGCGTAACGCGTTCTGCTGCAACTCCTCATCGCGCAGTGTATCCAGGACGGCAATGCCGATCGCGCACGACAATGGGCTGCCGCCCGTCGACGAGAAGAAGTAGCCCTGTGACCGGAAGCCATCTGCGACCGCGCGGCTGGTGATGACGGCACCCAACGGATAGCCGTTGCCCGTGGACTTCGCGACCGACACGATGTCGGGCACCACGTTCTGCTGGTGAAAGCCCCAGAACCATTCCCCGAGACGGCCATAGCCGACCTGTACCTCGTCGGAGATCGCCAGACCCCCGGCTGCCCGCAACGCCGTGTACACCTCGTGCAGATAGCCATCGGGTAACGCCATGCCGCCGGCGTTCCCGTACACGCTTTCGCAGATGAACCCCGCAGGCGGACGGCCTTCGGCCACCAAACGCGAAATCTGATCGACCGCCTCGCCCGCATAGCGCACCGAGTCCGCGCCGCGGTACTTGCCGCGGAAGCTGTTCGGGGATTCGACCGTGTGTACCCAATCCGGTCGAGTGGCAAGTGCATTGGGGTTGTCGGCCGTCGACGTCGACACGGCATCGGTCCCGTAGGTCCACCCGTGATAGGCCTCGCGGACCGCCACCACGTCACGGCGGCCCGTCGCGGCCGTCGCGAGCCGGATCGCCAGATCGCTTGCCTCCGAACCGGAGTTGACCAGAAACACGGTGTCCAGCTGCTCCGGCAGTGTCGCGGCCAGTCGCTCGCTGAACTCGACCACCAGCTCGTAGTTGAATCGCGAGTTCGTGTTGAGCTTGCGCAGCTGCCGAGCCGCGGTCTCGGCGATCCGCGGATGAGCGTGGCCCAACACGGTGACGTTGTTGACCATGTCGAGGTACGTGCGCCCTGCCGTCGACATCAGATAGTGCCGTCGACCCCGCTCGATCTGCGGCGGCTTGCGGTAGTAGAACTCCTGCACCTGAGCGAAACTCGCGTCGCGCCGCGACAACAGGTCCGTCGTCTCATGCACGCCGACCGCAGGCAGTCCGAGCAGTGGGCGCGGATCACGGGTGAGGGCAAGCCAACCCGGCGCCAACTCGCTCGTGGTGAACAGCGGCGCACGTGGTGCACCGACCGGCCGCACACCGACCTCCACCCACTGGCCTGCAGGCAAATCGGCAAGCGGTTCCCCGGCCGCAATCCGACCGGACACCACCGCGCGTACGCCACCCAGCGTCACCTCAAACGTGGCTCCGCGCAGGGTAAGGACGTCGTCGACGATCACCTCGCCATCCCATGGCGCGGTCACTGCGGTTGCCGACGCTGCCCACACACTGATTCCGGTCGGCACGACGTCGGGACTGTCCTGACTGAGCCGCACAGTCCGGCTCAACCGCGCTTGCCCGTGCTGCGTGACGACGAGCGTCGCGCCGTCCTGCACTGCGGCCCTGGCCAATTCGTCCTCGATGCCAGGCCGCAGCGAGCCATCGGGCTCGAATGCGACGTCGTAGTCATCGGAGGTGGTCGACAGGTCCAGTGTCACCACCGACGCCGGGTCCGTCGCGGTGAGCGGTGTCGTGACCGTCAGTGGCTCGGGTGGTGCGGCATTTCCGAGTTCGGCCCTAATCACCGCCGTCATCACGTCGATCGGGATCGAGGTGGCCTGTTCGAACATGTGCCACTCGCCCTCGGAATTCTCTGTCACATAGGCGTTGTCGGGATCGATACTAGCCTGTTGCGCCCCGCTGACCACCAGCACCGCGGTGCGCAGCACCAGCAGAGGCCACAGCACGTGGACCTCCGCAGGCAGAAGCGGACGAACCGCGTGGAAGGCCTGCACGGCAGGCAGCACGGACGTCGGGCCCGCGCCGGCATGGCCCAGCACCGACGACGCCGTTATCGCCAGCTCCGACACGGCCCAGCTGTCCGAGAGGTCGCCGAAGTCGATGACGCCGTCCGGATGGCCTGAGCGCGAGACGACACACGTTGGCGTCGGTGAGATCAAGGTGTGCCGCCTGCCGCCGTAGCTCGCCGGACAGCGGCGCGATCCGCGACCACGCTTCGCTCGCAGCCGCCTCGACCCGCGTGCGGTGCGACGATTCGGCCACGTGCGAAATAAGCTGTGCCACAACGTCAGCGCCGTAGCGGAGGTCCCACTGCAGCGCACGATCCAACCCTGGATGGCTGAAGCCGTCCAACGCACGGGCCACTCGGCCAGCGACTTCACCCAGCCCCGCGACCGCGGATGGCGAGATGTAACCTGAGTGGAGCAGCGTCCCGCCTGGCAGGTAGCGCAGCAGCCGCACGTAGGCGGTGCCGTCAACCAATCCCTCAATGGTCGTGCACTTTTCACCTTTGACATTAGGCAGCGGTACAGCGATTCGCAGCTCCGGCTCCGCCGCCGCGATCAAATCCGCGGCCATGTCCTGGGCTTCCAACTCGGTGGCGTTGAATGCCGGGTTGGCGACCTTGAGCACACCGACGATGTCGTCGTCGAAACTGACCACAAAGTTCTTGTCCTGCTGACTGCCCAGCGACGTCGCGCGGGCCCGCAGACCGTAGTGCTCGGCGAGGATCTCCTCGGCCTGCGCCTCGGTCACCCGCGGCGCGGGAAGCTCGGGCTCTTCCAGGAAGTTGAAGCCGACGGTGCGGCGATCGATGGTCACCGGCTGACGAACTTCACGACGGCTTCGGAGAACGCGTCGTTGTCGTCGCCGGCAGCGGTGTGCCCAGCGTCGGACAGTTCGACGAATTCCGCCTCGGGAACCTTGGCCAGAAAATCCTTCACGCCCTCGGTGCTTACCACGTCCGACAGCTTGCCGCGGATCAAGAGGATGGGGATGGTCAGATCGATCGCCGCCTGCTCGAGCCTTTCGACGCGGACGAACGGGTCATCGACCGGGGCGGTCAAGAACTTGGGATCCCAATGCCAGTACCAGCGTCCGTCGCGTCGACGCAGGTTCTTCTTCAGGCCCTCCGGGCTTCGGGGTTTGGTCCGATGAGGCAGGTAGGCGGCCACCGCATCGGCCGCCTCCTCGAGCGATTCGAATCCGTGCACGTGGCTGAACATGAAGTCGCGGATCCGGGCGCTGCCGTCCTTCTCGTACCGAGGCACCACGTCGACGAGCACCAGCTTCGTCACCTTCTCTGGCCCTGCCGCATCGGCCGCCAGGATGCCGGTCATTCCGCCCATGCTGGCGCCGATCAGGATCACCGGGCGCCCGATCTGCTCCAGAACCCGCAGCGTGTCGTCGCACAGTGCGTCCACCGTGTAGTTCGCATCCGGCGACCGGGCGCTGTCCCCGTGGCCGCGGCTGTCCAGGGCGATGACGTGGAAGCCCTCTTCGGCCAATATCTGGCCGGTGTTCTTCCACGAGAACCGGTTCTGTCCGCCGCCGTGAAGCATCAACACGGTGGGCTTGTCGGATTTGTCCCTGGCGCCGGCCCAATTCCACTCGTCGGCCACCAGCGCGAGGTCCTCGACCCCATGGAACGTCACGGTCCGCGGTTCGCTGCGTTCGGTATTCGTGGTGGTCACGGACGTCCTCTCGGCTGGCCCCGGGGCCTCACGTTACCGACTCGAAAATTTGCGCCGATCTCCGGCCCGACCGGCCGGTCGCGTCCCTAGAATCGGCGTTCGTGCGGCCCGATACCAGCAGTGAAGACGATCGTGGCTGCATCATCGAGGCGGCCTACAGTTGCCTTTCCGAACCGCACAGTGGACCAGTCCCCATCGCCGCGATCCTTCAGCGCGCGGGCGTCTCGACGCGGGCGTTCTACCGGCATTTCGAGTCCAAGGACGAGTTGTTCCTGGCGATGCTGCGCGAAGAAAGCGCTGCGCTGGCCGGCCGGCTCGACCGCATCGCCGATGAGGGTCCGACGAATCCCGTCGACCAGCTGAGCGCGTGGATCAACCAGATGTTCGGGATCGTGTACGACGAACAGGTGCGGACCCACCTCATGGTCATCGACTCCGACGAGGTCCGCGCCGCCAAGGGCTACCGCGAAACCCGCGAGCGCTCCCACGCCGACCGGGAACGTTCGCTGGTCGAGATCTTGCGGCGGGGGCACGCCGACGGATCATTCCCGCTGGCCGACCCCGAGGGCGACGCCGTTGCCATCAGCGCCGTCGTCACGCGCGAGATGAGCAGCCAAGCCGCCGACGACGAACGGCAACTCAGACAGTCCCAGGACAGAGTCCTCGCCTTCGCGCTGCGCGCCCTCGGCGCCGAGAGCGCACGGTCCCGGGCGCGATGAGATCCCGTCGGCGGCCCGGTCTGTACCGATAAGCCGCCCGTCGAGAGGAGCCGTAATGCCGTCGATCACTCCGTCACTCTGGTTTGACCACAACCTCGAGGAAGCCGCGCAGTTCTACACGTCGATCTTTCCCAATTCGACGATCGAGGGGTTCAGCCGCTATACCGAAGCCGGACCGGGCACACCCGGTGATGTGGTGGCGGGGACTTTCGTCCTGGACGGCACCCGGTTTATCGGCATCAACGGCGGACCGGAGTTTTCCTTCTCTGAAGCGGTGTCGTTCACGATCGACTGCAAGGACCAGGACGAGGTCGACTATTACTGGAACAAGCTGGTCGACGGCGGCGAGGAGTCGCACTGCGGCTGGCTCAAAGACAGATTCGGCTTGAGTTGGCAGATCGTCCCCGATCGGCTAACCGAGCTGACCGAGGACCCCAACCCGGCAAGGGCGGCAGCCGCGACCAAAGCCATGCTCGGAATGCGCAAGATCGTCATCGCCGAACTGGAGGACGCCGTCCGCGGAATCTAGGGCGGCAAGCTATCGGAATTCCGCACGTTTTCGAACGCATGTCTAGTAAATTGACGCTCGCTACGAATAGGGTTCCCGAACTCACGTCGGCTGACGTGCATTCACCCGCCGGGTGATCAAGGCGCGCGGCCAACGTCTTTCGGATTCACGAGTCCGAATTCGTACGTCTCTTTGTCGCGCTTGCGTTGCGGCATAAGGGATTAGGGCTCGACAACCGGGCTTCTACGCGGCCGCAGTGGTGCTGATCACGCTGGCCCATTCCGTGTTGCTCCGCTTGAAAAAGTTGATACCGTTCTCCGGTCAACCTCCTGTGTTGCGTGTCACAGTGTTACGGAAGGCCGGGGTCGGTAGCACGCGAGGAAGGACCCGCTAATGGTCGCTTTCAACGCGCTCGCCAAGCCCGTGCGCGCGGTCGGCGGCTTCTACGGGATGGCCCTCGACACCTTCGTGTCGATGTTCAAGCCGCCCTTCGCCTGGCGGGAATTCATCCTGCAAGCGTGGTTCGTCGCGCGAGTGTCGATTGTGCCGACGCTGATGCTGACGATTCCCTACACCGTGTTGTTGACATTCACCTTCAACATCCTGCTCACCGAGTTCGGTGCCGCGGATTTTTCCGGCACTGGTGCCGCGCTGGGCACGGTGAGGCAAATCGGGCCGATCGTAACGGTTCTGGTAGTCGCCGGTGCCGGCGCCACCGCCATGTGTGCCGATCTGGGTGCGCGGACGATTCGCGAGGAGCTCGATGCGCTGCGTGTTATGGGCGTCAATCCGATCCAGGCACTCGTGGTTCCTCGTGTATTGGCCGCCACCGTGGTGTCGCTGGCTCTGTCCGCGACCGTGATCCTCGTCGGGCTCGCCGGCGCGTACTTCTTCTGCGTCTACATCCAGCACGTCTCGCCGGGTGCGTTCGCGGCCGGCTTAACCCTGATCATCGGGGCCCTCGATGTCACGATCGCCTTGGTAAAGGCCGCCCTGTTCGGGCTTTCGGCCGGTCTGATCGCCTGCTACAAGGGAATTTCCGTGGGCGGCGGCCCCGCGGGTGTGGGTAACGCGGTCAACGAGACCGTGGTGTTCACCTTCATGGCGTTGTTCGCCATCAACGTCGTCGCTACCGCCGTGGCAGTGAGGGTGACGCCGTGACCGTCGCCAGGCCCCATTCCCAGTTCCCGTGGCTCAGAAGCCGGTACCGCGGTTGGGTAAACGGCTGGAACCGGGTCGGGACGCAGACGAAGTTCTACGGCAACACGTTGCGCAACATCGTCTACGCTTTCACCCACTACCGGATCGAGCTGATGCGGATCATCGCTCAAATGGGCCTGGGCGCAGGGGCGCTCGTGGTGATCGGCGGAACCGTCGCGATCGTGGGCTTCTTGACGGTGACCACCGGCGCCCTGGTGGCGGTGCAGGGCTACACCGACTTCTCTGAAATCGGTGTGGAAGCCCTGACGGGATTTGCGTCGGCGTTCTTCAATGTCCGGTTGATCGCGCCTGCGACCACCGCCATCGCCCTGGCCGCCACCATCGGCGCCGGTGCCACCGCGCAACTCGGCGCCATGCGGATCA
This sequence comes from uncultured Actinomycetota bacterium, assembly GCA_963848855.1. GTDB lineage: Bacteria > Actinomycetota > Actinomycetes > Mycobacteriales > Mycobacteriaceae > Mycobacterium. The sequence continues at coordinate 538,230 of CAWKFL010000009.1, read as the reverse complement.
ACGAGGAAATCGACGCGCTCGAGGTGATGGGTATCCGAAGTATCGCCTACCTGGCCTCCACCCGGGTAGTCGCCGGCCTGGTCGTGGTGATCCCGTTGTACTGCGTCGGCGTGCTGATGTCGTTCTGGGCCGCGCGTTTTGGCACCACAGTTTTCTACGGTCAATCGACAGGCGTCTACGACCACTACTTCAGAACGTTCCTGAACCCCACCGACCTGATTTGGTCATTCGTTCAAAGCATCGCCATGGCGGTGGTGATCATGCTGATACATACCTATTACGGCTTCACCGCAAGCGGTGGGCCGGCCGGAGTGGGGGAGGCTGTCGGGCGTGCGGTGCGGACTTCGCTGATTATCTCGGCGTTCGTAGTGATGATGATTTCCCTTGCCGTATATGGGCAATCCGGCAACTTCAATCTGGCTGGATAGCGCCGTGGCCGACGGGAGAAAGGGCGAAGGACTCCACGCGGGGTGGTGGACGCTTTTCCTGTTGCTGTTCCTGATCGGCTCCATCTGGCTGACGTACGCGTTGTTCACCGGCACGCTGAAGTCGAACGTGCCGGTCACCTTGACATCCGATCGGTCCGGCCTCGTGATGGACACCAACGCCAAAGTCAAGTTGCGTGGCGTACAGGTCGGGCGGGTCGCCTCGATCACCGGCGGCAGCAGTGAAGGCCCGGCACCGGTGTCCTTAAAACTGGAGATCGACCCGGACCAGATCAAGCACATCCCGGCCAATGTCGAGGCGCAGATCCGGGCCACCACGCTGTTCGGCGCCAAGTTCGTCGACCTCGTCTACCCCAGCGATCCCAGCCCCAAGCGGCTCCAAGCCGGTCAGGTGTTGCATTCCCGCAACGTCAGCGTCGAGGTCAATACGGTGTTCGAGAACGTGGTCGGTGTGCTCGATCAGATCGACGTGGAGAAGCTCAACAGCGTGCTGTCAGCGCTTGCCGACGGTGTCCGCGGCCAAGGCGAGCGGATCGGCCAGGCCACCACCGACGCCAATCAGGTGTTCCTCGCTCTGAACCCGCGCAGCGAGACCGTACGCGCCGACTGGCAGGCGCTCAAGGGCTTCAGCGACACCTATAGCGTTGCGGCACAAGACATCCTGACGACGCTTAACGCCGCGAGCACAACCAGCGTCACCATCACCAGCCACGCGGAGGCGCTTGATGCCTTGCTGCTGGCCACCATTGGGCTCTCCAACAGCGGCATCAGCCTGCTCGCGCCGAGTCAGGCCAATCTGATCAAGGCCATCAATGTGCTCGAGCCGACGACGAACCTGTTGATGAAATACAACCCGGAGTACACGTGCCTGCTGGTCGGCGCCAAGACGTTGCTGGACGAGGGAGGTTACGAAGCGCCCGGTGGAAATGGGCGATCGATCATCTTTGACGCCGCCCTGCCCTTGCTTTTGGTGCCACCTGTTTTCCTCGGTGACGACCCGTACCGCTATCCGGAGAACCTACCGATCGTGGGCGCCAAGGGCGGACCTGGCGGCAAGCCGGGCTGTGGTTCGCTGCCCCTCGTCGACGACAACTGGCCGGTGCGTCAACTCATCACGAACACGGGTTTTGGAACCGGAGTGGACTGGCGGCCCAACCCGGGTATCGGCTTCCCGGCCTACGGCAACTACCTGCCGGTCACCCGCGCTGTGCCCGAGCCGCCGAGCATTCGTAACCTGTTCGGTGGGCCCGCACCGGGACCGATTCCCTACCCGGGTGCCCCGCCCTATGGCGCGCCGATGTACGCGCCGGACGGCACCCCGTTGTGGCCGGGGCTGCCGCCCGCACCGCCGCCTGGGGCGCCGAAGGATCCTGGCCCGCGGCCGGGATCCGAACCCTTCGTGGTGCCCGCGCCCGCACAACTGGTACCCACTCCGTTACCGCCGATTCCAATCCCGCAGGTGGTGACACCATCACCCTGACCGCCCAGCATCCGACACGCCTACCAAGAAAGGAAACCAGCCGTGAGCACCAATTGGCGACACGCCTTGTGGCGTCTCGGCATCTTCCTGGCTGTGTGTCTGCTCGGCGTGTTCGCCTTGTACGCGGTGTTCGGACAGTTGCGCTTCGGTGAGAAAACCAACGCGTACAACGCCGAGTTCACGAACGTGACCGGGCTGGAAAACGGCGACTTCGTCCGTATCGCCGGTGTGGAGGTCGGCAAGGTCAATAAGATCTCCATCCAGCCCGACACCACCGCGCTGGTCGAGTTCACCGCCGATCAATCGGTCGTGCTCACCGAAGGCAACAGGGCCGTCATCCGTTACGACGACCTCATCGGCGGCCGCTATCTGGCACTGGTGGAAGGCGCCGGTGGTACCACGAAGCTCAAGCCGGGTGACACGATTCCATTGGCCCGCACCTCGCCGGCGCTGGATTTGGACGCCTTGATCGGCGGTTTCCGCCCGCTGTTCTCCGCGCTCGATCCAGACCAGGTAAACGCGTTGTCCGGCCAGTTGATTGCGGCCTTCCAGGGCCAGGGCGGCACGATCGGCTCATTCCTTACCCAGACCGCCGCGCTGACGAACACGCTGGCCGACCGGGACCAGTTGATCGGGGAGGTCATCGTCAACCTGAACACCGTGCTCGGGTCGCTCGGCGGCCAAAGTGACCAATTCTCAAAGGCAATCGACTCGCTCGCCGAGCTCGTGAAGGGCCTGGAGGCTCGCAAAGAAGACATCAGCAACAGCGTCGCCTACGCCAATGCGGCCGCCGGTAGCATCGCGGACCTGCTCGCGCAGGCGCGACCACCGTTTGCCAAGACCATCGCAGAGACGGACCGGGCCGCGGGGATCGTAGTCGCCGACCACGACTACTTCGACAACCTGCTCAATACCCTTCCGGATGCCTATCAAGCTCTGGTGCGGCAGGGTATTAACGGCGACTTCTTCAGCTTTTATTTGTGCGACCTCTTCCTCAAGCTCAACGGCAAGGGGGGTCAGCCGGTGTACGTGAAGGTGGCCGGACAGAGCACGGGGAGGTGTGCGCCCCGATGAAGCCGTTCACCGAACGCAATCCGCTCGTCATGGGTGCCATCGGGCTGGGGTTGACCGCGGGCATCGTGCTGGTGGCCCTGCAGTACGACAAAATCCCCTTCATTAACCAGAACAAGGACTACTCGGCTTACTTCGCAGAGGCCGGCGGGCTGACAACCGGTGCCCGCGTGCAGGTTTCGGGTTTCCGGGTGGGTGAGGTGTCGTCCATCGAGCTGGACGGGCCGCGTGTGTTGGTCAAGTTCACCGTCGACAAGAACATCCGGCTCGGGGACCGCACCGAGGCGGCGATCAAGACGAGGGGTCTGCTGGGCAGCAAGATCCTCGAGGTCGCATCGCGCGGGGACGGCCGGCAGGACGGCCCGATTCCGGTCGAGCGGACCACATCGCCCTATCAGCTGCCGGACGCGCTGGGCGAACTCGCGACGACGATCAGCGGACTGAATACCGACCAGCTGTCCGACTCGCTTAGGGTGCTGTCAGAAACGTTCTCCGAGACCCCGCCCGAACTCAGGATCGCCGTCGAGGGCGTGGCGCGGTTCTCGGAGACCCTCAATGAACGCGACGCGCAGCTGCGTGGACTGCTGACCAACGCCAACAAGTCGACAGCCGTGCTGGCCGAGCGCAGCGGCCAAGTGGTCAGCCTGATCGCGAACACCAACGCGCTGCTGGTGCAACTGGAAAGCCAAAGCGCCGCGCTGGACCAGATCTCGGGCAGCATCTCCGCGCTGAGCCAGCAGCTGCAAGGGTTCATCGCCGAGAACCGCGAGACGATGAGGCCCGCGATCGACAAGCTCAACGGCGTGTTGACGATCCTCGACAACCGGAAAGAGCGCCTGCAGAAAGGGCTGAACCTCCTTGGTACCTACGCGATGTCGTTGGGTGAATCGGTCTCATCCGGCCCGTTCTTCAAGAATTACATCGCCAACCTGCTGCCAGGCCAGTTCGTGCAGCCCTTCATCGACGTCGCTTTCTCCGACCTCGGTCTTGACCCCAACGTGTTGCTGCCCTCCGAGCGCACCGATCCTCAAGTCGGCCAACCCGGTACGCCTGCGCTGCCGGTGCCGTATCCGCGCACCGGGCAGGGCGGCGAACCGCATCTGACGCTGCCCGACGCCATCACCGGCAACCTCGGCGATCAAGGGTGCGGGCCGCCCGGTCTGCCGCTTCCAGGCCCTACCGGCTGCTACCCCTACCGCGAGCCGCTGCCCGCACCGCCGCCGGGCGGTCCGCCGCCGGGACCACCTGCGTTGGCACCGCCGGGGCTGGAATCCACGCCGTTGCCGACGCCGCTTCCGGTCTATGAGCCGGCACCCGGTGAGGTGGCGCCGTTGACGCCGCACGCGGGGGGCGGCGAATGATCCGCAACGGAAAGACCTGGCTGGCCTTGACCCTCGTCGTGCTGTTAGGACTCGGGATAATCGTTCTGGTGCGGGCGACGGACACGATCAACCGCCACAACGTCGTCGCGTACTTCGAGAACAGCAACGGCATCTACGTCGGTGACGACGTTCGCATTCTCGGTGTGAACGTCGGCAGGATCGACAACATCGAGCCGCAGCCCGACCGGGTCAAGATCTCGTTTTGGTACGACAACAAGTACAAGGTGCCAGCGGAGGCCAACGCCGCGATTCTTTCGCCGACGCTGGTGACATCGCGCGCCCTGCAGCTGACCCCGGTCTTCACCGGCGGGCCGGTGATGGCGGACAACGCGGTCATCCCGCGCGAACGCACAGTGGTTCCGGTGGAGTACGACACCTTCCGTCAGCAGCTGGAGAGGCTTGCCGTACAGCTGCAGCCGACCGAGCCCGGCGGCGTGAGCCCGCTGGGTTCGTTCATCAACACCACTGCCGAGAATCTCCGCGGCCAGGGCGTCAACATCCGCGACACCGTCATCAAGCTGTCGCAAGCCTTCTCGGCCCTCGGCGATCACAGCACCGACATCTTCTCCACGGTCAAGAATCTGTCGATCCTGGTATCGGCGCTGCAGGACAGCACCACCCTGATGCGTCAGCTCAACCAGAACCTGGCGTCGGTGACCGGGGTGCTTGCCGACAATCCCGAACGAGGTCGCCGACGCCGTCAGGGACCTCAACGCCGTGGTCGGAGAGGTGCAGAGCTTCGTCGCCGACAACCGCGAATCTCTGGGCACGACGTCGGACAAGCTGGCGGGCGTGACCCAGGCGCTGACCGACAGCCTCGACGACGTCAAACAATTCCTGCACGTGGCGCCCAACACACTCCAGAACTACGTGAACATCTATCAACCGGCCCAGGGCGCGGCGAGCGCCGTCCTGGCGGTCAACAACCTCGCAGACCCGATCACCTTCCTTTGCGGCGCAGTGCAGGCGGCGTCGCGGTTGGGCGCAGAGCAGTCGGCCAAGCTGTGCGTGCAGTACCTGGCGCCGATCATCAAGAACCGCCAGTACAACTACCCACCCCTCGGCCTGAACCTCTTCGTCGGTGCCACGGCGCGGCCGAACGAGATCACCTACAGCGAGGAATGGATGCGGCCCGATTACATTCCGCCGCAACCGCCGCCCGCGAGTGCACCGCCGCTTCCGGCAGACGGCGGACCCCCACCCCCCGCCATGGCGCCGCTTGCGGCTGAAGCCCCGGTTGCGACCAATCCGGCCGACGGCCTGCAGGGTTTGATGGTGCCGCCTGGAGCCGGATCATGATGCGCGGGCGACGAATTCGGTTGCGCGCGGCGGCGGCCCTGCTGGCGCTCGCCGCAGCGGTGTCCGGGTGTGGAGGTTGGCAAGGGCTGAACTCGATTCCGTTGCCGGGGGTCCAGGGCCGGGGCCCCGGCGCTTTCACCATCCAGGCGCAGATGCCCGACGTGGACAACATCGAACCGAATTCTCGCGTCCGGGTCGCTGATGTCACGGTCGGTAACGTGACCAAGATTGAGCGGCAGGGCTGGAACGCATTGGTCACCATGGAGCTCAACGGCGATGTCCAACTGCCCGCCAATGCGACAGCCAAACTTGGTCAGACCAGCTTGTTGGGTTCACTGCATATCGAATTGGCGCCTCCGACGGATGTGCCGCCGGAGGGCAGGCTGCACGAAGGTTCGCTGATTCCGTTGGCGTCGGCGAGTAAGTATCCGAGCACCGAGCAGACACTGGCCGCAATCTCGCTGGTACTCAACGGCGGTGGGATCGGCAAGGTTCAGGACATCACCGAGGCGTTCAGTACCGCCTGGACGGGCCGCGAGGCCGACTTGCGCAGCCTGATCGAGCAGCTCGACCGGTTCGTCGCGTATGTCAACGACCAAAAGGGCGATATCATCGCCGCCAACGAAAGCCTGAATAACCTGGTCGGTCAGTTTGCCACGCAGAAGCCGGTGGTGGACAAGGCATTACGGACCATCCCCGATGCGCTTGCGGTGCTGAAGGATCAGCGAAACAACCTCGCGGAGGCGCTCGCACAGCTGGGCAAGTTCAGCGCGCTGGCGGCCGATTCGGTCAACCAGACCAAGGAAGCCTTGGTGCAGGAGCTCAAAGACCTTGGGCCGGTGTTGGAATCACTGGCCAACGCGGGTCCGGCGCTGACCCGCGCGCTGAGTTTCCTCCCAACCTTCCCGTTCCCCAAGGAGACGCTCACCAACTGGTTGCGCGGTGACTACGCCAACCTGTCATTGATCGTGGACCTGACTTTGAGCCGGATCGACCAAGCCGTCTTCACCGGAACGCGGTGGGAGTGCGATCTGACCTGGCTGGAGCTGCAGTGGGGCCGCACCATCGGCCAGCTGTCCAGCCCGTGCACCGGCAGCGCTCCGCCGAACGGCGCCGGCAACCCGTTGCTCGTGCCGTACCGCTGGGATCAGGGGCCATGACATGCGAATGACCAGACAGATCGTCATCCAGCTGTTGATCTTCAGCCTGCTGGCGGTCGTTGCGCTCGGGATCATGATCTTCGGGTACATGCGTCTGCCGGCGATGCTCGGCATCGGGCAGTATCGGGTAACAGTGGAGCTACCGGAGACAGGTGGGCTCTATCCGCGGGGCAATGTCACATATCGCGGTACCCAAGTCGGCATAGTGAAAAGCGTCAACCTGACCGATACCGGGGTAGCGGCGTTGCTGTCCATGGATTCCGGCATCAAGATCCCCGCGGACGTCGAAGCCGAGGTGCACTCCCAGTCCGCGGTCGGTGAGCTGTACGTCACGCTTCTCCCGCGCAGCGGCGACGGGCCGGTTTTGACGGACGGCGATGTGATCCCGCAAGATCGCACCAGGGTCCCGACCGATGTCAACGCGGTGTTGGACGCCACCAACCGCGGCCTGGCGGCGATCCCGCGCGACAATCTGAAGACGGCCGTCGACGAGGCCTATGTCGCATTCGGCGGACTCGGGCCAGAGTTGTCCCGTCTGGTCCAGGGCGGAACTGCACTCGCCATCGACGCCCGCAAGAACCTTGATCCGCTGACCAACCTGATCGACCAGTCAAAACCGATCCTGGACACGCAGACCGACACGGCGGGTTCGATCCAGGCCTGGGCATCGAACTTGGCGAACATCACCGATCAGCTGCAATCCCAGGACACCGCCGTGGCCGGGATCCTGGAAAAGGGTCCAGGCGCCGCCGACGAGGTGCGTGCCCTGTTTGACCGGCTGCAGCCCACGCTGCCGATCGTGCTGGCCAACCTGGTCAGCATCGGCGAGGTTGCAGTGACCTACCAGCCGAGCCTCGAGCAGCTGCTGGTGCTGTTGCCCCAGGGCACCGCCACCACGCAGGCAATCGGCGTGGCCAAACGGAACACCAGACAGGACATCGAGGGCGATTACCTCACCCTCAACCTGAATCTCAACCTGCCGCCGCCATGCACCACCGGTTTTCTGCCTGTCCAGCAGCGACGGGCTCCCAGCTTCGAGGACTATCCGGATCGGGCGCCAGGTGACGTTTACTGCCGCATCCCGCAGGACGCGCCGTTCAACGTCCGCGGTGCGCGCAACCTGCCCTGCGTAACGGTCCCAGGCAAACGGGCGGCCACGGTCAAGCAGTGCGAGAGCAACGAGAACTACATACCGCTCAACGACGGCTGGAACTGGAAGGGTGACCCGAACGCGACGCTGTCCGGGCAACCTGTCCCGCACGTGCCGCCGGGCTCGCCACCTGCAGAAGCACCTCCGCCGCCGGGTCCGGCGCCGCCACCGATAGCGGCCGCCGAATACGATCCGGCAACGGGCACGTACGTTGGACCGGACGGGCGTGTGTATACACAGTCCAACCTGGCCCGCAGTGCCACAGAGGAGCAAACATGGCAGACGATGCTGCTGCCCCCGACGGGGAACTGAGCTGACTCGACAGCAGTCGAGGAAACGTCCAGCGCGGCCGAGCCTGACTCCGGCGTCAGCGACGCGACCGACACCGTCGACGAGGACGAAGCCGACGACGACGCGGTGCAGGACGAGGAGGCCGCGCCCGCCGGGCCGCGTGTGTCGCATGTGCAGTTGGCGACGCTCGTTGGGCTGGTCGTGGTGGTGGTGCTGGCCGCGCTGACGGGATGGCTCGGGTTCCGCGCCTACGATTCGTACAAGGCCGACGAACAGCGCAAGCTGTTCCTTCAGGTCGGCAGGCAGGGCGCGCTGAACCTCACCACGATCGACTGGGAGCATGCCGACGCCGACGTGCAGCGCATTCTCGACTCGGCCACCGGCACCTTCTATGACGACTTCGAGCAGCGATCGAAGCCGTTCGTCGAGGTCGTCAAGCAGGCGAAGTCGAAATCGGTCGGCACCATCTCCGAGGCGGGGCTGGAATCGTCCATCTGAAAACGAGGCCCAGGTGCTCGTGGCAGTGTCGGTCAAGACGTCGAATGCCGGTGCGCCCGAACAGGCTCCGCGCGCGTGGCGGATGCGCATCTCGGTGGAGAAGATCGGTGACGAGGCCAAGGTGTCGAACGTGGAGTTCGTGCCGTGATCAAGGACAGCGAAGACAGGACGAGCGAAGACACCAGCGTGGCGGTCGACATCGAAGAGACAAGAGAGAACGTCACCGACGAGGTGGTCGAGGACTCGGTGCGAAAACACCGACGAGCCAACGGAAATCGAGGAATCGACGGAGACCACCGCGCCGCCGAAGCCCAAGCGGCAGGTGCAGCTGGTCGCGGGTGTTGGCGTACGGCGTGCTGCCAGGCCTGGCCTTGATTCTGGCAATGGGCGCGGGCTTCCTGAAGTGGCAGGACTCCTCGGTGCGCACCTCGGAGATCGCCGGCATGCAGTCGGTGCAGGCCGCCAAGGACAGCACGATCGCACTGTTGTCGTACAAGCCCGAGACGGTCGAGCAACAGCTCGGGGCGGCGCGTGATCTGCTGACCGGCGAGTTCCGCGATTCGTACACATCGCTGACCAACGACGTGGTGATCCCGGGCGCCAAGCAGAAGCAGATCGCTGCGGTGGCAACCGTTCCGGCCGTGGCCTCGGTGTCGGCCGACGCGAACCACGCCGTGGTGTTGCTGTTCGTCAACCAGACGGTGATCGTCGGCCAGGACCCGCCGACCGACACCGCGTCGAGCGTGCGGGTGACGCTGGATAAGGTCGACGGCCGGTGGTTGATCTCCGAGTTCGATCCCGTGTAGGTCGAGACTGTCGCCGGTGACGTTGCCACCGTTGACTTTGCGCTTCGGGCGTCGTCCACTAGCACTTCTGCGCCGCCAGCGCAGAGTCAACACAGAACATTCGGCGTCGAGCTGCAATCCCGCCGCGTCAGCCCTTCTTCAGCCCCGGATGGTTGCGCGCGACCAAAGGCAGCAGAATCCGCCGCGGCACATGCTGATTGAGCGAGGACGCGATGCGGTTGGCGATTCCCGGAACGATCACACCCCTGCCCGCCGCGAGCCCGTCGACCGCCGCCTTGGCCACCGTGTCCGCCGACTTCCACAAGAACTTCGGCAGCGACTTCTCGGCCTCCTCATCGGGAATCCCTGCGGCCTCACCGAACTCGGTGCGCACCGGCCCTGGGCACAACGTCGCGGCCGTCACCCCGGTCCCCTTGAGCTCCTCGCGCATCGCCTCGGTAAACGACAGCACGAACGCTTTCGCAGCTCCGTATGACGCCTGACCCGGCACCGGCCCAAACGCGCCCACCGACGCCACATTGAGCACGGCGCCCTGCCCGCGGCTCACCATGCCGGGGACGAATCGGCACGACAGGTCGACGACCGCAGCCACGTCAACCTCGATCAGCCTCAGTTCGGCGTCGGGATCCGCCGCGGCAACCGGCCCCAGCGTCGCCGTCCCGGCGTTGTTCACCAGGATGTCCGCCACCAACCCGAATGCCGACACCTGACCCGGAAGGCGCGCGCGCTCATCGCGATTCGACAGGTCGGCGGGAATCACGTGAGCGACCCCGCCCAGTTCCTCAGCCAGCTCCTTCAGCCGCTGGGCCCGACGCGCCACCAGCACCAATCGATAACCACGGCGGGCCAATTCGCGGGCGATCTCCTCGCCGATCCCCGAAGACGCGCCGGTGATGACGGCCGCGCCGCGGTCACTCGGAGGCGGAAGCATCGGCCGCGTCCTTCGTCGTAGGCGCGGACAGCCGCAAGTGACGAACGACGCGGCCAGCCATGCGTCAGAGCCTAACCTGAGACCATGGCAGCGCGTCGGCTCTCGGCGGTCGATGCGCAGTGCTATTTGATGTCCACCAAGATTCCCAACGATCAGTTCCTTCTGTACGGCTTTTCGGGCGTTCCGTCGGAACTGGAGCCGGCGCTGGCCCCGATCCGTCAGCGGGCTCGCGAGTGCGCCGACCTGACACTGCGGGTGCAGGACCGCGGCTTTCTCACCTACCCCGCATGGTTATCCGGTGAGGTGCGCGACGAACAGTTCGTGACGCATGACGTCGCCGACCGCTCCTGGGCCGGATGCCTCGCCGCGGTCGCGCTGTTGGCCGAGAACCAACTCGACCCCCACATCCAGACCTGGCGCTTGCATGTGTTCACACCCGTCGAGCTGCCCGTTGGCGGCACGGGCACCGTATTGGTGCTGCACGCCACCCACGCCCTGGGTGACGGAACTCGGGCGTCCGCGCTTGCGGCCTATCTGTTAGGGCGCCCAGGACTGATACCTCCGATCAAGCCGCCGCCACCATTTCGCGCCGCAGCATTGCCCTGGCGCAGCGTCCGCGCGGCTCGCACACATCGCCAGCTGATCCGCGATGTCGAAGCCGGTCTCGTTCCACCGCAAGCTGATTCACGGCCTGTGCTACATTCCAACACGCTCCCCGCGGGTGCGCGCACCATCCGAACGGTGATCCGCAAACGCTCTGAACTATCGGGCCCGACGGTGACCGTCGGAGTGCTGGCCGCGTTGTCCACCGCCCTCGCGGACCACCTACGTGAACTTGGCGACGACCCGTCGCTGCTGGGCGCGGAGGTTCCTATGGCGAAAGTCGGTGTGCGCCTTGCTCACAACCAGTTCGGAAATGTCGGCGTCGGACTCTACCCCGATTTGGCGTTCGACGAACGTGTCGCACGCATCGAGAAGGACCTGGCCGACCGCCGCCGCCGCGCCGCACATCCGGCCATGCTCGCTTCGAGCAGGGCCTTCGCCGCCGTCCCAGCGCCTCTGTTGCGCTGGGGGATCAAGCAATTCGACCCGACATTGCGATCACCGACGGTCACCGGCAACACGGTGGTCTCCAGCGTCAACCGTGGCGCGACAGACTTGAGCTTCGGTGCGGCGCCTGTCGTCCTGACCGCCGGATACCCTGGACTGTCGCCGATGATGGGCCTGACGCACGGCGTGCACGGGGTCGGCGACACCATTGCCGTCAGCGTGCACGCGGCCGAGTCGGCGATCGGCGACGTCGACGCCTACGTCGAGCGATTGGACGCCGCGTTGCGTTAGCGCCATCGCCTCAAGCGCGCAGCGAATCGATTCCGACGTCGAGGGCCGCCTCGAGATAACTCAGATCGCCGGTCGCCAGCATGACCCCGACGCCGCCCTGAATGCCGGCAAGCAAGGCTGCGGCCACCCGCTTCGCATTGACGCCGGCGGCGACCTTGCCCTGCTCCTGCATATCGCGCACGCCCGCGGTGATCTCGTCGACCCATTTGCGCATCAGGGCCGCTGTCACCGCCTGCGCGCCGGGCGTTGTTCGCCCGATCTCGGACATCAGGACCGCCAGCGGGCAGTGCTGGCCCTGCCCGCGGTAGCGGTCGACGACCGCATCACGCCAGCGCTGCCACGCCGCCCATGACGTCAACTCGCCGAGGTAGGGCTGCTGATCATCGAGCACCATCTGCGCCTCGTGCTCCGCGACGGCGAGCAGCAGTTGCTCCTTGCCGTCCGGGAAGTAATGGAACAGCTGGCTCTTGGAGGTGTGCGTGCGCTCGCGGATGTCGTCGAGGGTGGCCACCGTGACGCCGCGCTCGCGGATCTCGGCCGCCGCACCCTCGATGATCCGCTGCCGCGTGGCCCGCCCTTTCGCCGTCAGATTCTGGACTTGCAAGTCCATTTTTATCGGCGAACGATGTGGACTCATGAGTCCAAACAATACGCGGCATGCAGGCCGCGCAGCACTTGTCACCGGCTCCACCGGAGGCCTCGGCGTTGCCATCGCCTCGACCTTGGCAGCCGAGGGCGCATTCGTCGTCGTCAGCGGACGCGACAAGGTCCGCGGCGATGCCGTCGTCGCCGACATCCGATCGGCGGGCGGCCAGGCCGCCTTCGTTGCCGTCGACCTCGGCGCCGGGGGAGCAGAGGTGCGCCGTTTCGCCGAGCGGGCCGTTGAGGCGGCCGGTCCGATCGACATCCTCGTCAACAACGCCGCTCTGCTCCTGATGCCCGAACCGACGGCCGAAGTGTCCGAGGAGCTTTTGCGCGACGCATTCGGCATCAACGTCGTCGCCCCGTTCCAACTGACCGGCCTCGTTGCCCCGGCCATGGCCGCGCGCGGCCACGGCGCGGTCGTCAACATCGGGTCGATCACCGGGCTGCGCGGAAGCGACGGTTCCGCCCTCTACTCGGCGAACAAGGCAGCGATCCATTCGTTCACCCAGTCGTGGGCCGCCGAATACGGTCCGTCCGGCGTACGAGTGAACGCCGTCGCGCCTGGTCCGATCGCTACCGAGCGCCAGGAGCAGTTTGCCGACCATGTCGGACCGCTGCTGGCGCGTGTTCCCTCGCGGCGGATGAGCACCCCTGCGGAGGTCGCCGCGGCGGTGTCATATCTGGCCAGCGACGACGCCGGCAACATCCACGGCGCGATCCTGAGTGTGGACGGGGGCTGGGCGGCCGTTTAACACATGCCCTAGATTCTGTTGCATGACTGCCTACGACGTCGGTGTGCTGATGCTGCGGGTGGTGCTGGGTCTGACCATGGCCGCCCACGGCTACAACAAGTTCTTCGGCAAGGGCGGGCTGGCCGGTACCGCCGGGCTGGTTCGACAGCATGGGCATGAAGCCGGGCATGTTCCACGCACGCGTCGCCGCAACCACCGAGATGTCGGCAGGCATCGGGTTGGCGGTGGGCCTGCTGACCCCCATTCCTGCGGCCGGATTCGTCGCGTTGATGTTTGTCGCCGCGTGGACAGTGCACCGACCCAACGGCTTCTTCATCGTCAAGGAGGGCTGGGAGTACAACCTGATCCTCGCGGTGTCGGCGGTCGTGGTCGCGACGATCGGCGCGGGCAAGCTGAGCCTCGATTACGCCCTGTTCCACACCACCGGCTTCTACGACTTACTGCACGGCTGGTGGGGTCTGGTCATCTCGGCCGTGCTGGGGCTCGCCGGCGGTATCGGGCAGCTGGTCATCTTCTACCGCCCGCCTGCGAAGGCCGAGGCCTGACCTCGCCGTACGGGAAACCGCGGCGAACCGGAGCCGCTCGGCTAGAACACGTTCTAGTCTTGTGATTCATGGGGTTTCTTGAAGCAGGACGCGCCCGTCATCGACTACGAAGAGTGGAGCAAGGGCACCCGCGCCGAGAAGATCGTTCCGATGGCCCGGCACTGGGCCGAGGTGGGCTTCGGGACGCCGGTGGTGCTTCACCTGTTCTACGTCGTCAAGATCCTGCTCTACATCCTCGGCGCGTGGCTGATCGTGCTCACCACCGACGGGATCGACGGGTTCACCAACGTCGCCGCCTGGTACGCCGAGCCGATCGTGTTCGAGAAGGTCGTGCTCTACACCATGCTGTTCGAGGTCGTCGGCCTTGGCTGCGGGTTCGGCCCGCTGAACAACCGGTTCTTCCCGCCGATGGGGTCGATCCTGTACTGGCTGCGGCCCAACACGATTCGGCTGCCCCCGTGGCCGAACCGGATCCCGCTGACCAAGGGCGCCACGCGCACGCCGTTGGATGCCGTGCTGTACGGCGCACTGCTGGTGATGCTTGTTGTTGCGCTGTTCTCCGACGGCACCGGACCCATCCCCGAGCTGGACACCACCGTTGGCGTGCTGCCGCTGTGGCAGATCTGGGCGATCCTTGGCATCGCTGGCGGTGGTCGGGCTGCGCGACAAGGTGATCTTCCTGGCCGCACGCGGTGAGGTGTACGCGTCGCTGGCGGTGTGCTTTCTGTTCGTCGGGCGCCGACATCATCATCGCGGCCAAGCTCGTCTGCCTGGTGATCTGGCTTGGCGCGGCGACGTCGAAGCTCAACAAGCACTTCCCGTTCGTCATCTCGACGATGATGAGCAACAACCCGGTGTTCCGTCCGCGGTGGATCAAACGCAAGTTCTTCGAACACTTCCCGGACGACCTGCGGCCCGGCACGGCTGTCGCGGTGGCTGGCGCACTTCAGCACCGCGATCGAGGGCCTGGTCCCGTTGGTGCTGTTCTTCTCCCACGGTGGTTGGCCGACGGCGATCGCCGCGTTCGTCATGGTGTGCTTCCACTTCGGCATCCTGTCGTCGATACCGATGGGGGTGCCGCTGGAATGGAACGTCTTCATGATGTTCAGCGTGCTGGCGTTGTTCGTCGGGCACGCCGAGGTCGGGCTCGGCGACCTGCAGAGCCCTGGCCGATCGTGCTGTTCGCCGTCGTCGCGGGCACGGTGGTGATGGGAAACCTGTTCCCGCGCAAGGTTTCCTTCCTGCCTGGCATGCGGTACTACGCCGGCAACTGGGACACCGGGCTGTGGTGCGTCAAGCCGTCGGCCGCCGCGAAGATCGAGCGCGGCATCGTCTCGATCGCCAGCATGCCCGCAGGCGCAGATGGAGAGGTTCTACGGCAGCCCGGAGACCGCGGAGATGTACCTCTACATGGGATATGCCTTCCGCGCCTTCAACACTCACGGTCGCGCGATGTTCACGCTCGCGCACCGGGCGATGGCCGGGTCTCAACGAGGACGACTACGTGCTCACCGACGGCGAGCGGATCTGCTGCACCGCGATCGGGTGGAATTTCGGCGACGGCCACATGCACAACGAACAACTGATCGAGGCGCTGCAGGAGCGCTGTCAGTTCGAACCCGGCGAGGTACGCGTGGTGCTGATCGACGCTCAGCCGATTCACCGGCAGACCCAGCAGTACCGGCTGGTCGACGCCGCGACCGGCGAATTCGAAAGCGGCTACGTCAATGTCGCCGACATGGTGACGCGCCAGCCGTGGGACGACGACGTGCCCGTACACGTCCACGCGCCGGACACCTCGAAACTGCGCACAGATCGCGATCTGGCCCAATAACGCGATCGCGCCGCAGTTTCGGCGCAGCCGTCAGCCCATCACGTCGCGGACTTCGACGCTCTCCAGGCCCTTCAACAACAAATCGCGTGCGGTGTCGAGGTGCTTGCGCCAGTGTGCCTCGGCCGCGGCGCCGTCACCCGACCGCAGGAACCGCATGAGCCGCCGATACGACCGCATCAGCTTCTCGTAGTCCGCCTTCGACACCGGGCGGCGTTCATTGAACAGGAATGCGGTGTGCCGCACGGTGATCTCGTGCAGCATGCCCGCGATGATCGCGAGCGTGGCGTTGCCCGACAGCTCCACCATGCGACGGTGGAAGTCACCCGTCGTCTCCGCCAGCCGACCGGACTGAAAGCCCGCGGGGATGTGTTCGGCCAGCATTCGGTCCAGTTCGTCGAACGCCTCGGGCGTGCCCGTTTCGGCGAGCAGTCGAGCGGCCATCGGCTCGATGCCTGCCTGAGCGACCATCACGTCGGCGATGGTCGCGCCTGTGAGTTCGAGCAGCAGACCGGCGGGGCGCGCGACGATTTCCGGGCCAGGCACGCGCACGCGGGCGCCGGTGCGCGAACCGCGACGTACCTCGACGAGGCGTTCGGACTCCAGCACCCGCACCGCCTCGCGCAGCGTCGGGCGGCTAACGCCGAAGTGCGCCATCAACTCGGCTTCGTTGGGCAGGAAGTCGCCGTCCTTGAGCTGGCCGTCGACGACCATGCGGCGCAGCGTGCCCGCGACCAGCTCGGCCGTCTTCGGTGACCGCACGGCCGCACTCGCGTTCACGGCATCGCGCCCGATCATCGGCGCCAGCGGTGTGCTTCGAGTCACGTCACCTCCCGTTCGGCTAGCTATGAAACTAAGTAAACCATGTCATCGCCGGGGCCTGGCGTGCTGGCGCGATTGCGGAGGCGATGCCTACCAACTAGTAGGTTGACCTAGTAAACTAGGTTTCTCTACCTTCGGGGAAAGACCACATTCAAAAGGAGTAGCTCCATGGCTGAAGCCGTCATCGTCGAGGCCGTACGGTCGCCGATCGGCAAGCGCAACGGCGGATTGTCGGGCGTTCACCCCGCTGAGTTGTCGGCGCAGGTGCTCAACGGCCTTGCGGAGCGCGCCGGCATCGACCCGGCGATCGTCGACGACGTCATCTGGGGCTGCGTCATGCAAGCCGGCGAGCAGGCGCTCGACATCGGCCGCACCGCGGTGCTGGCGGCGGGCTGGCCCGAAAGCGTGCCGGGTGTGACCGTCGACCGGCAGTGCGGATCCAGTCAGCAATCCATTCACTTCGCCGCGGCCGGCGTGGTCGCGGGCCATTACGATGTGGTCGTTGCGGGCGGCGTCGAATCGATGTCGCGCACGCCGATGGGCGCCTCGCTCGCCAACGGCGGACATCCCTACCCCGAGGCGTTCCGCAACCGGTACCGTCAGACCCCGAACCAGGGCATCGGTGCGGAGATGATCGCCGAGCAGTGGGGCTTCGACCGCACCATGGTCGACGAGTTCTCCCTGGGCTCACACGAGAAGGCCGCGGCTGCACAGGATTCCGGTGCTTTCGACGATCAGATCGTCGCGATCAAGGATCAAGACGGCAACCCGGTGCTCAAGGACGAGGGCATCCGCCGCGGCACCACCATCGAGAAGATGGCTCAATTGAAACCGGCCTTCAAGGAGGACGGTGTCATTCACGCAGGCAACTCCTCGCAGATCTCGGACGGTTCGGCGGCCCTGCTGTTCATGTCTGCCGAGAAGGCGAACTCGTTGGGTCTCAAGCCCTTCGCCAAGGTGCACACCGCGACCCTTGCCGGAGCTGACCCGGTCATCATGCTCACCGCACCGATCCCGGCAACGCAGAAGGCGCTGAAGAAGTCCGGCCTGCGGATCGAGGACATCGGCGTGTTCGAGGTCAACGAGGCGTTCGCCCCGGTGCCACTGGCCTGGCTGAAGGACATCCGCGCGGACGAGAAGAAGCTCAACCCCAACGGCGGCGCGATCGCGCTGGGCCACCCCCTTGGCGGATCGGGCGCCCGAATCATGACGACGATGCTTTACCACATGCGCGACAAGGGAATTCAGTATGGCCTGCAGACCATGTGTGAAGGCGGCGGCCAGGCCAACGCCACCATCCTGGAGCTGCTGTGACCGATGGCATCACCGGACCCGCGGCGCTCGTCGAACGCCGCGGGCACGTCATGATCATCACGATCAACCGCCCCGAGGCGCGCAATGCCGTCAACGCCGCGGTGAGCACCGCGGTCGGCGACGCGCTGCACGACGCGCAGCAGGACCCCGACGTCCGCGTCGTCGTGATCACCGGCGCGGGCGACAAATCCTTCTGCGCGGGTGCCGATCTCAAGGCGATCTCCAGGGGCGAGAACCTGTTTCACCCGGAACACCCCAAGTGGGGATTCGCCGGCTACGTCCGTCACTTCATCGACAAGCCGACAATCGCTGCAGTCAACGGCACCGCGTTCGGCGGCGGAACCGAGCTTGCGTTGGCCAGTGATCTCGTAGTCGCTTGTGAGAGAGCGCAATTCGGTCTGCCGGAGGTGAAACGCGGCCTTATCGCGGCCGCTGGTGGCGTGTTCCGGTTGGTTGAGCAGCTACCGCGCAAGGTCGCGCTCGAGTTGATGTACACCGGCGACCCGATGTCGTCAGCGGACGCGCTGAAGTGGGGACTGATCAATCAGGTCGTGCCCGACGGCACCGAACTCGACGCCGCGCTGGCGCTGGCCGAGCGGATTACCGTCAACGCCCCACTGGCCGTACAGGCCAGCAAGCGCGTGGCCGTCGGCGTCGACGACGGCGTCATCACCGACGACGAGGCGGGGTGGTCGCGCACGATGCGTGAGATCGCCACGCTGATCAGGTCGGAGGACGCGATAGAAGGACCGCTGGCGTTCGCCGAGAAGCGCCAACCCGTATGGAAAGCACGCTGACGAGCGCTTGCGCGAGGAGGAGACGACCGCGATGAAACGAACCGTATTCGAAGCCGAGCACGAAGCCCTGCGTGAAACCACGCGGCAGTTCATCGAGAGCGAACTCGTACCCAACGCCGAAAAGTGGGAAGCCGAGCGCATTGTCGACCGGTCGGCGTTCGTCGCCGCAGGGAAGTACGGGCTCATCGGGTTCAACATGCCCGAGGAATACGGCGGAGGCGGCACAGACGACTTCCGGTTCAACGCCGTCATCGACGAGGAGATCGCCCGCTACGGCGGACCCGCTCCATCGCTGAGCCTGCAGAGCGACGTCGTCGCCCCGTACTTCAAGCACCTGGCCAACGAGGAGCAGCTGAAGCGTTGGATGCCTGGAATCGCCAGCGGTGAAACGATTGTCGCGATTGCGATGACCGAACCAGGAGCAGGCAGTGACCTGGCAGGCATCCGCACCTCGGCGGTGCGCGACGGCGACGACTGGATCGTCAACGGCTCCAAGACATTCATCTCGTCGGGGATCAACTGCGATCTCGTCGTGGTGGTGTGCCGCACCGACCCCGATGCGGGCCACAAGGGGTTCACGCTGCTCGTTGTGGAGCGCGATATGGCGGGCTTCGAACGCGGGCGCAAGCTTGAGAAAATGGGCCTGCATGCCCAAGACACCGCGGAGTTGCATTTCGACAACGTCCGGGTGCCGTCGGGCAACGTGCTCGGTCAGGAGGGTCGCGGGTTCTATCACCTGATGCAGAACCTGCCATCCGAGCGGCTGGGGATCGCGATCTCCGCCATCGCCGGTGCCCGCGAAACCTGGCGACAGACAGTCCAATACGCAAAGGACCGCAAGGCGTTCGGCCAGCCGATCGGCAGCTTCCAACACAATCGCTTCCTGCTCGCCGAGATGGACACCGAACTCGACGTCTCCGAGCAGTACATCGACCGCTGCCTGCAGGGCGTCGTCGACGGCGATCTGAGCGCCGTCGAGGCCGCCAAGGCGAAGTGGTGGTGCACCGAGACCGCGAAGAAGGTCATCGACGGCTGCGTGCAACTGCACGGCGGCTACGGCTACATGACGGAGTACCGCGTCGCCCGCGACTATGTGGACTCGCGGATCCAGACCATCTTCGGCGGCACGACCGAGATCATGAAAGAGATCATCGGCCGTGACCTTGGGCTCTAGCCGGCTCGGCCGGCGTCGGCTCTAGCCGGCTCGGCCGGCGTGGGCTCCAGCCGATCGGCGCGTCTGCCGCAGGCGTCTCGGCCGGCAGCGGTGCAGCGCTCGTCGTCGTCGGTGGTCGTCGTCGTGGTCGTCGACGTCGCCGTCGGAGTGATCGCGTCCGGCGGAGCCGACGAGTCGAGCACGCTGTCGATCAGGTAGATCCGCGCGTTCTGGGCCTCGATCGCACCGCAGAGGACCTTGGCGGTGTCATTGATCTTGATGTCCCCGCCCTTGCCGGTCACCTTGACTTCCGCGCCCTGCTGGGTGGGCCGCTGCCCATGCACGTCCTCGGTCCCGAGCAGTCCGAGGAACACGTGGTAGTAATCGAGCGTCGTCAGCGCCGCGGGGTCGGCCTTGATCGCATCGAGCTGTGCGGGGGGCAACGCCGCGAAGGCCTCGTTCGTCGGCGCGAACACCACATACGGGCCGTTCTCCAGGACCGGGACGATGTTCACCGCGGGGTTCAACCCGCCGGACACGGCCGCGCTGAAGGTGCTGATATCCGGGATGCTGGCCAGCACCTTGCCGACCGGGATATTGGCTAGCGTCTTGTAGTTGGGCACCGCGGTCCTGAACGCGTCGCAGCCGGACCCCTGCAGATCGGGATACGGGTTCTCAATCGTCGTCGTCGGCTCCGCCGGTTGGGCGTAGGCGGTGACTGCCAGTGGGGCGTAGGCGGTGACTGCCAGTGGTATGGACACGGCGATGGCGGCAATACCGGCTGCCGCCCCCAGTGCCTTGCTGGCGCGAGTCTTCACAATCGGCTCCTCAGCTTCTCAAGTCGCATCGCATGTTAAGGGCAGTGAATGCCCAACGGCAAAGTCGCGCTGAGGTGCCGATTACGTTACAGCGGCGCTGACCTGGGCTTTGCGAACTTTCGCACACAATAGCGCTGCGACGAAACATAGGCCCGCGGCCAGGTAAAACGCCATGTCGTACTCGCCCTGCATGTCGCGGAGCCAGCCGGCGCCCGCGGCGGCGACCGCCGCGCCCAGCTGATGCGATGCGAATACCCAGCCGAACACGACCGGCGACCGCGTACCGAAATAGTTTCGGCACAGCACAATCGTCGGTGGCACGGTGGCCACCCAGTCCAGGCCGTAGAAGATGACGAACACCCAGGTGCTCGGTTCGGCGTGCGGTGAGAGCAACGAGGACAACAGCAGCAGCGAAATGCCGCGCCCGGTGTAATACACGACCAGCAGGATCCGAGGATCGACGCGGTCGGTGAGCCAGCCGGAGAACACCGTGCCGGCGACGTCCAGGACGCCGATCGTGGCAAGCAGCCCCGCGGCGACGGTCGTCGGCATGCCGTGGTCGTTGGCGGCCGGGATGAAGTGGGTGCCGATCAATCCGTTCGTCGTCATTCCGCAGATGGCAAAACTGCCGGCCAGTAGCCAGAACGCGGGCACCCGGGCGCCGATGAGCAGGCCGTCGAATGCCGCGCGGAAACTCGATGCGGGCACCACTGCCTGCTCTGCTGTTTCGGCGCCGTACGGCGTCAAGCCCTTGTCCTGCGGGTAATTTCGCATAAACACCAGCACCAGCGGAACCACGCCGAGTGCCGCCGCAGCGACGATCAGCGACGCCCATCGCCAACCGTGTCGGGTGGTCACTTCCGCGACCACCGGCAGGAAAATCAGTTGACCCGTCGCGCTTGCGGCCGTCAGCACTCCGGTGACCAGACCGCGCCGCGATTCGAACCAGCGAGTGGCAACGGTGGCGACGAAGCCCATCGAGATCGAGCCGGTGCCGATTCCGACGAGTACGCCCCACAGCAGCACCAGTTGCCAGCTCGTCGTCATCGTCACGCTCAGCGCGGAACCGCCGGCGATAAGCAGCAGCGCCACCGACAGCACGGGGCGCACCCCAAAGCGGTCCATCAACGCCGCCGCGAACGGGGCAGTGAGGCCGAACAGCGTCATGTTGACCGACATCGCGAGCCCGACCACGCCGTGTGACCATCCGAACTCGTGGTGCAGCGGCGTCATCATCACGCCGGGCACCGAGCGAAAACCCGCAGCGCCGAGAATCGCGATGAAGCTGACCGCAGCCACCACCCATGCCCAGTGGATCCTGCCCAGGGGCGTCCTCTTCCGCGCGGCGGTAAGCGTCACCGGATCACTGTCGCGGATTCGCAGCAAACCGGCCAGTGGCATGAATGACACCAATCGTCAAAAACATGCCAAAATGGGGCATGCATCGGGTCGTGGGCTTGCTGCTGCCGCCAGTCGTCGGCTTCGATGCGGCGATCGCGCCGACGCTGTTCTCCAACGCGACCGACGCCGACGGCAGCCCGCTCTACGAAGTGGTGACATGCGGGCTGACGCACGGGCCGATCGCGTCGACGACGGGCTTCGACGTGCTGCCGGCGGCCGGTCCCGAGGCGCTCGCGACGGCCGACACCGTGGTGATCCCTGGCACGCGCTATCCCTCCGCCCGCATCGACGGCGTGTTGACACCGGAGGCGTCGGCCGCGCTGGCCCTGATCCGGCCGGGCACCCGGTTGGTGTCGATCTGCACGGGCGCATTCGTACTCGCGGCCGCGGGCTTGCTTGACGGCAGGCCCGCCACGACGCACTGGAAGTTCGCCGATGCGATGCGCAGGCAGCATCCCGAGGTGCTGCTCGACGAGAATGTCTTGTTCGTCGACGACGGCGACGTATTGACGTCGGCGGGACTTGCGGCCGGAATTGACTTGTGCCTGCACATCATTCGCTCCGACCACGGTGCGCACGTGGCCAACGCCGTCGCGAAGTACTGCGTCGTTCCGCCGTGGCGAGAAGGCGGCCAAGCGCAGTTCATCGATCGGCAGATTCCGGCGCCGGATCATTTCTCGACCGCCGAGACACGCGAGTGGGCGCTGGCTCATCTGGACGACGAACTGACCGTGCAGCGGCTGGCGCGCCACGCCAAGATGAGTGCGCGCACGTTCAACAGGCGATTCCGTGAGGAGACCGGGCAGTCGCCGGGCGTGTGGGTGCGCAACCGTCGCATCGACCGCGCCCGCGAGCTCTTGGAGTCGCGGGACCTGCCGGTCGACGAGGTCGCCCGGCTGTCCGGACTCGGCTCGGGCGGCAACCTGCGCCACCATCTGCGCCGCGGGATGGGGATGTCGCCGTCGAGTTATCGCAAGGTCTATCAGGGGGCCTAGCCTGCGCTACCCGGATGCGACGGCGGAAACCTGCCATTCACCGGGCACGCCCTTGAGCTGGTGAGCGCCGCGATCCTCGAATTCGAGTCCTGATCCGATCACGAGGTCGCGCAGCGTGCTTGAGACGAGCACGTCGTTTGGCCCTGCCAGGGCGGTCACGCGTGGTCCGATGTGAACGCCGATACCACCGATGTCGTCGCCGCGGACCTCGCACTCGCCGGTGTGCAACCCCGCGCGCACCTGGAGGCCGAGCGCTTGCACCGCGTCGCGGATCGCCATCGCGCAGCGAATCGCTCGCTGTGGGCCGTCGAACATCGCGAGGAAGCCGTCTCCGGATGTGTTTACCTCGCGGCCCCGAAAGCGAGTCAGCTGCGCCCGGACGACGGCGTCATGCGCGTCGAGCAACGCGTGCCAGTCACGGTCGCCGATCTCTGCGGCACGGCGCGTCGAGTCCACGATGTCGGTGAAGAGCACCGTGGCGAGAACGCGGTCGTCGGCGACTTCCTCGGGCTGCTGGCCGGTGAGGAACTCGCGGATTTCCCGGAAGGACGCCCGCCATGGCTCGACGCAGTGCCACATGTTGCGACCCGGCAGCTCGACGTACTTCGCGTCCGGTATGTGGTCGGCGACGTACTTGCCCTGCGCGGGCTTGATGAACATGTTGTCGGCGTGCTGGACGACCAGGGTGGGCACGCGGATCGTTGGCAGGACCGCCCGCACGTCCTGCCGGGCCGCGAGCGCAAGCGTGCGTGCGAGGGTCGCTGGGCTATTCGCTAGGCGTTCCAAGCGAGCCCATGTTGCCCGGATCTCCTCGTTCCACGGCATGTCCGGATTGATCACGTGTTCGTACTCGCCAGTGCCCCACGCGGCGACGAAGGCATCGAGTACTTCCTCGAGACTGGCGATGCCCGCCGGATGCCCGTTGCCCTCAAGCACGACCAGCGCGGCTGTGCGGGACGGATGCGTCGCGGCGAACAGCGCCGCTGCCGGGAGCGCCCCGGGAACAGCGATGAGCGCCGCTTCGCGGCTCTTCAGATCGTCGAGCACTGCGGTGATGCTGTCGGCCCATTGCTCCAACGTCGGTAGCGCGTCCGGCATGACGGGATCGGACGCTCCTGAGCCTGGTTGGTCGAAGAAGATCAATCGACCGAGCGACGACATCGCCTCGACCCAGCCTTGAACGGACGGCAACTCTGGAAGAACCTCACAGTTTGTGAACCAGTTCGGCACGAACACGAGGTCGCGCGGACCTCCGCGTGACGTGCGATAGGCGACGCGCAAGTCCCCATTCAGCGCGTAGCGCGTCTCCGCGAACACGCCGGAAGTCTAAGCCGCGCGTCGCGGCCAGCATTGACTCTGCGCCTCGGGTGTCGTTTACTCGGGCGGCTACCTACGATGGCCGTCATGCCAGAGCCGCTGATCGTGCCCATCCGCGGACACACACCGCAGTTGCACGCCGAATCCTGGGTGGCGCCCAACGCCAGCCTTATCGGTCAGGTCACGCTGGCCGCGCGCGCGAGCGTTTGGTACGGCGCGACGCTGCGTGCCGAAGCGGAGCCCGTCGAGATCGGGTTCGGCTCCAACATCCAGGACGGCGTGACCATCCATGTCGACGCGGAGTTCCCGGTCAGCGTCGGCGCCGGGGTCAGCGTTGGCCACAACGCCGTACTGCACGGCTGCGTCATCGAGGACGACGTGCTGATCGGCATGGGGGCGGTCATCCTCAACGGCGCGACGATCGGCGAGGGCGCACTGATCGCGGCCGGCGCGCTCGTCCCGCAGGGTGTCGTCGTGCCGCCGCGGTCGCTGGTGACCGGCGTGCCGGGCAGCGTCCGTCGCGAGCTGTCGGACGTCGAGATCGCCAGCAACCGGCACAACGCGGAGGCGTATCAGCGGCTCGTTGAGCTGCACCGCGACGCCATCGGCTAGGCCCCGATCGGCGGGTTCAGCTGCGCGAACCCCTCCTGACGGAAATACGGGAAGTAGGGATACGGCGCCTCACGCTTACTGACCGCGTCAAGTCGTGCGATCTGGTCGGCGTCGAGCTGCCACCCCACCGCGCCGAGGTTGTCCTGAAGCTGCGCTTCGTTGCGTGCGCCGATGATCACCGACGACACCGTGGGCCTGCGCAGCAGCCAGTTGAGCGCGATCTGCGGGACCGACTTGCCTGTCTCGGCCGCGATCTCGTCGAGCACATCGACGATCGCGTACAGCTGCTCGTCATCCACTGGGGGACCCGCGGCTGCGGTGACATGAAGCCTGCTGTGGTCGGGTAGGGGCTGACCACGGCGGATCTTGCCGGTCAACCGTCCCCAGCCCAATGGGCTCCACACGACGGCGCCGACGCCTTCCTCGATGCCCAGCGGCATGAGCTCCCACTCGTAGTCGCGACCGACCAATGAGTAGTAGACCTGGTGTGCGACGTAGCGTGGCCGGTGATCCTTCTCGGCCAGTGAGAGCGACTTCATCAACTGCCAACCAGAGAAGTTCGACGCGCCGATGTAGCGCACCTTGCCCTGCTCGACGAGCATCTCCAACGTCTGCAGCACCTCATCAATGGGTGTGTACGCGTCAAACCCGTGCAACTGAAACAGATCGATGTGATCGGTCTGCAGCCGTCGCAGTGCCCCGTCGACGGATCGGAGCAGCCGTGATCGCGACGAGCCCCAGTCGCCTGGACCAGTGGGCAGGCTGGTCTTCGTGGAGATCAGCACGTTGTCGCGTCGCCCGCGCAACGCCTCGCCCAGTACCTCCTCGGCAGCCCCGTCGGAATACACATCGGCAGTGTCGACCAGGTTGATGCCGGCTTCGAGGCTGCGGTCGATCAAACTGCGCGCCGCGTTGACGTCCGTGTTGCCCCAGGCGCCGAAGAACTCGCCCTTACCGGCGAATGTTCCTGTGCCCAGACTCAACTCGGACACCACCAGCCCTGAGTTCCCTACCCGGCGATATTCCATGACTTCTCCTTAAGAGGAATGTGGTCCCTTTAACTACCCCGAGGTGGTAGACGTAAGCTAATGAAACTTAATTCCCGTTAAGATGTGTCGGTGACAGAGCCGGGTTCAGTGCGGCCGGGCGGCCGCACCGCCGCCGTGCGGACCGCTGTGCTGCGCACCGCAGGCGACATGCTGGTGGAGTCGGGGTTTCACGGCCTGGAACTGACGGCCATCGCCGAGCGCGCCGGGGTCGGCAAGTCGACCGTGTACCGGCGGTGGGGATCGGTCACCGCACTGGTCACCGATCTGCTCTCCGACATGGCCGCGCAGTCGCGGCCGCGGACCGACACCGGTTCACTTCGCGGCGACCTGCGTGCGAATGCCTCGTTGGTGCGGCGCACGCTCACCGACCCCCGGCAAGGCCCGCTGTTCAAGGCCATTATCGGCGCGGCTACCTGCGATGAACGCACCGCGCAGGCGCTGTCGACGTTCTACAACTGCCGCGTCGCGGAATGGTCGCCGTGCGTGACCGACGCGGTGGCCCGCGGCGAGGCGCCGAAGGGTACCGATGCTGCGGCGGCGATCCGACAGGTGTCGGCGCCCCTGTACTACCAATTCCTCACCAGCACAAGACCTCTCACCGCCAAAGATGCCAGACGCGCGGTCGACGCGGCGATGGCGGCTATTGACGCAGGCGTATTTGTGCGCGGTCGGTCGCGATAGGCAGGTTCCGATCGGACGGGTGCGGGTACATCCGTACGGTGAATACGATGCGGATTCTGGTCACCGGTGCCACCGGGTATGTCGGTTCGCGGCTGGTCACGTCCTTGCTCGAAGAGGGCCACGACGTCGTTGCCGCCACCCGAAACCCTGACCGACTCGGCGACTTCGGCTGGGGCAGCCACGTCACGGGCGTCGAGCTGGACGCACACGACGAGGCGTCGACAAAGAACGCGTTTGCCGAGGCCGGTCCGATCGACGTCGTGTACTACCTCGTACACGGCATCGGCCAACCGGACTTCCGGGAGGCCGACAATCGGGCGGCTGCCAACGTGGCGAACGCGGCAAGGGACGCCGCTGTGCGGCGCATCGTCTACCTGGGGGGATTCGTCCCCGATGACGACGAGCTCTCCGAGCATCTGACCAGCCGCGCCGAGGTCGCCCACGCCTTGAGTGTCGACGGCGGCCCGGATGTCGTGTGGCTGGGGGCGGCGATGATCATCGGATCGGGATCGACATCGTTCGAGATGTTGCGCTATGTAGGCGACCGGTTTCTGTTCATTCCCCTTCCGGCGTGGTCGGCGAACCCCATCGACCCGATCTCGATCTCCGACGTCTTGCACTATCTCGTCGCGGCGGCCGACGCCAACGTGCCTGCGGGCGCCTACGACATCTACGGCCCGGAGACCACGTCCTATGGCGACCTCCTGCGGGCATATGCACGGTTGTCCGGAAAGTGGCGCGCGGAGTTGCCCATCCCCGTTATCGACATCGGAGTGCTGTCGTGGATGACGGCCGCGGTGCTGCCCGTTCCTGGCGGATTGGCGTCGGATCTAGTGGAATCCCTTGACCATCCGATGATGGCCTCGGACGCGCGCCTGCGGGACCATGTGCCGGACCCGCCGGCCGGACTCGTCGGCATCGATGATGCGATCGCCCGCTCACTGTCCAGTGGGAGGCCAAGGCCCGTCAACAATCTCGCCGACCCGCATCATCTGGCCGACAGTGACCCGCAGTGGGCGGGCGGTGACGCGTTGCGTCTAACGCAGCTCGCCAGATTGATCACGCCGCCCATCGTGAGGCCGGTCCTCGGTCTGCTCGGCCTCGTGCCGGGACCGGTCGTCGGGGCCGTGCGCACCGGGCTGGACACCGTGGTCAAGCTTGTGCCGAAGGCAAGCCCGGCATGACGCAGGCGACGTCGACCCTGCGGAGCGCTCTGCAGGAGTTCCGCGATATCGCCACCACGGTCGCCGTACCGCACCACGAACCGCCCGCGATGATCCGACGTCGCCGGATCGTCGTTGCGGTGGTGTTGGTGATTGGCGCGGCGCTGCTTGGATATTCGCTGACCCGGCCGCCCGGTGACGCATCGTTTTATTGGCTCACCCTCGCATTGGCAGGGGTGTGGGCGGCGGGGGCGTTAATGTCTGGACCGCTGCACCTTGGGTGTGTCCGCTTCCGCGGTCGCAACCAGCGTCCGGTGATCACCGGCACCGCGGTCGGCGTGCTGGTGGGTTGCGCGTTCATCGTCGGCGGTCTGATCGCCCGTGAGATTCCCGGTGTGCGTGAATACATCACGCGTGTATTGGAATTCGCCAATTACGGGCCGCTGGCGCTGGTGGTGTTCATCACCGTGATCAACGGTATCGCCGAGGAGATGTTCTTCCGCGGCGCGCTGTACAGCGCGCTCGGCAAGGTCTACCCCGTGGTGATTTCGACCGTCGCCTATG
Source organism: uncultured Actinomycetota bacterium (assembly GCA_963848855.1). GTDB lineage: Bacteria > Actinomycetota > Actinomycetes > Mycobacteriales > Mycobacteriaceae > Mycobacterium. The sequence continues at coordinate 509,916 of CAWKFL010000009.1, read as the reverse complement.
TCATCGCCACGGCAGTGACGACAGGCAACCCGATGCTCGGCTTCGCGGCGGTGATCCTCGGCGCGGTCTGCGCATACGAGCGCCGAGCCACCGGGGGCGTGCTCGCACCGATGCTCACCCACTTCTTTTGGGGTTTGATCATGGTGCTCGCACTGCCACCGATGTTCGGCGTCTAGCACAGCGGGTGGGCCAGTTCGTCCCGGCGCATCCGTGCCGCGTACATCGCGACGGCGCCCAGCAGTAGCGGCGCAATACCGGCCACGAGGAAAATCGTCTGCATTGAAACGACTTTCGACAGCGGACCGACGATCGCGAACGAAACCGGCATGAACGCCAGCGAGACGAAGAAGTCCAGGCTTGACACCCGGCCCAGCATCTCCGTGGGTACCCGCCGCTGCAGCAGCGTGCCCCAGATGACCATCCCGGCGCCGTCGGTGAAGCCGATGACGAACGTGGCCACCGCCATCACCGTGAACGACGACGTGAATCCGTACACCACAAGCGGAACACAGCCGAGGCTCCACATCGCCACCATCACCGTCAGATAGCGACGAGGCAGCCGGCCCGACGACACGGTGAGCGCACCCAATGCGCTGCCCAATCCGAAGAACGCCAGGATGAAGCCGTATACCTTCTCGCCGTCTTCGAAGCGTTGTTTGGCGATGAACGGCAGCAGCACCTCGATCGGTCCAAGCACCAAGAGCACCATGAAGCTGGCGAACAGCAGTGTCCACAGCAGCCACGGCGTGCGCAGCATGAACACGAAGCCCTCTCGCAGGTCGCGCAGCAGGTGTGGCTGCTCCCGCTCAGGTTCGTGCACAGGCGTTACTATCACGGGCCGGGTCACGACCAAGAGCAGTAGGCCCACGGCGAACAGTGCCGCCACCACAACAGCACCCAACGACGGGAAGGTTGCGCCCACGATCAGGCCGGCGACCGCGGGGCCGACGGCCCGCTGGAATACCGGGCGGACCACACCCTCGACGCCGTTGGCCGCGAGCAGCTGTTCTGCCGGCAGAATCCTGGGCAGCAGCGCGCTGTAGGCGGGGTAGAAGAAAGCCGCCGCGGTCCCCAACGCCGCTGAACCGACCGCCAGATGCCAGATCTGCAGGGCGCCAAGCATTCCCAACACCGCGATCGCGGACGAGGCGAGCACGTTGACGCTTTCGACGGCAATGATGATGGTGCGCTGCTTGATTCGGTCTGCGGCGAGCCCGCCGACCAACACGAACGCGACCAAGGCGGCGCCGAAGCAGGTCGTCACGATCGACAACGACACGGGGTCGTTGTCGAGTTCGATGACCTGAAGAGCCAGGACCACGGCGAACATGCCGTCGGCGAAGATCGACAGGGACACCGCAGCGATCAGCAGGCGGTACTCGCGGAACCGGAACGGAGCGAGCACGCGCCAACCAGCGGCGCGGGCCACCGGCTGTTCGATGTCGAATTGCGTACTCACCCATTGATGATCGAGGAAGCGGTAGGGCGGCGTCCACTGAATTTTGCGCTAGAACACCTCGTGGAGGGTGGGTGGATTACGCCCGGCGAGCTTTTGGACGACCCATTGGTTGAATGACACGCCCTGCTCGGTCGCGTCAACCACCAGGCGTGCATGGAGTTGAGGCGACGCGCGGACCAGGAACCTGCCGCTGTAGCGCCGGTCGGTAATGGACGGAGGTGGCTCGATGCCGCGATCAATAAGGTCAGCCACTTCCTTGTCGATCGCCTGCTGAATGGCTGCGATCGCCTCACACGGCGATGGGGCGCGCGAGTACCGCGAGGGAAACTCGAGGCACATGCCGACGTACTGGCCGGACTCCGGGCACCACTCGGCGCGGTACGTGTAGTTGTCCATGGCGTCGATCTTCGCGACGCGGTCTGACAATGTGGGTCGCTCGAAACGTGATATCACCGGTGATATCAGGTTTGCGAAGATGCGCATGGTCGACAGACGGCGTGCGGCTCCCGTCAGGCGTCGGTGAAGTTTGCTGGTCGGCGTTGCTGAAAGGCCTTCGTGCCCTCGCGGAAGTCGCTCGACGAGATCAGCCCCAGCTGACCCTCCTTTTCACGTTCAAGCGCCGCCTCGAGTTCAGTCAGCGTGGCCGCATTGATGGCATTCTTGGTCTTGCGCAGGGCCACGGCCGGACCGGCCACCAGCGTCGAGATCACCTTGTCCACCTCGGCGTCGAACACATCGGTGGGATACACCGCTGTCACCAGGCCCCACTCGAATGCCTCCGTCGCGGGGATCCGCTCGGCCAGCAGCGCCATCCGCATCGCGCGGATACGACCCACCGCCGCGGCGATCAATGCCGACGCGCCGCCGTCGGGCATGAGGCCGATCTTGGTGAAGGCCAGCATGAAAAACGCCTTCTCCGAAGCCAATACGACATCACACGCCAACGCCAGCGATGCACCCACACCCGCCGCGGGACCCTGCACGACGGCCACCGCGGGCTGTGGCAGCTTCACGATCGACCGGACGGCGCGATTGGCCGCATCCAATACGTCGGCCGGCGTGCCGCTCGCGCCGGGGTTCGCGTGATCCTCCTCGCTGATGCCTGCGCCGGAGGAAAAGCCGCGGCCCGCCCCACCGAGCCGCACCACCTTAACCCGCGGATCACCCGCCGCCTGCTCGAGCGCATCTGCGAGCCCGCCGAGCATCGCCGCCGTCAGCGAGTTCAGGCTGTCCGGCCGGTTCAGCGTCACCGTCAGCACCCCATCGGACAGCTCGACGGCGAGGTCCTTGATGCTGGTGTAGGAGCCGATGCCGGAGTCGGTCGTTGTCATGGCTGCACCCTAGATCGGTTCGACTTGGTTATACAAGTAAGCTATGTCGGCGGTCGACTACGGAGGGCGGTAGAGCATGGCTGGACCACTGCACGGGCTGCGAGTCGTTGAATTGGCGGGGATCGGCCCAGGGCCGCACGCTGCGATGATCCTCGGCGACCTCGGCGCCGACGTGGTGCGGGTCGAGCGGCCGGGCAAGAGTCCGGGCATCCAACGGGAACCCAGCAACGACTACCTGCTGCGCAATCGGCGCTCGGTGGCGGCGAACCTCAAGAGCGAGGAGGGCCGCGACCTGGTGCTGGGGCTTATCGCCAAGACCGATGTGCTGATCGAGGGGTTCCGGCCGGGTGTCACCGAGCGTCTCGGGCTGGGACCGGACGACTGCGCCAAGATCAACGACCGGCTCATCTACGCGCGCATGACCGGATGGGGACAGAACGGCCCGCGCAGCCAGCAAGCCGGCCACGACATCAACTACATCTCGCTGAACGGTGTGCTGCACGCCGTCGGCCGGGCAGGGGAGCGGCCGGTGCCGCCGCTGAACCTCGTTGGCGACTTCGGTGGCGGCTCGATGTTTTTGCTTGTCGGCATCCTGTCGGCGCTGTGGGAGCGGGAGCGCTCGGGCAAGGGCCAGGTCGTCGACGCCGCGATGGTCGACGGCTCCAGCGTGCTCTCGCAGATGTTGTGGGCCTTCCGGGCGATGGGCATGTGGAGTGATGAGCGCGGTGTCAACATGCTCGACACCGGTGCGCCGTATTACGACACCTATACGTGTGCAGATGGCCGCTGGGTCGCCGTCGGCGCGATCGAGCCGCAGTTCTTCGCCGAGTTGCTCGACAAGCTGGGTCTCGACACGGCCGACCTGCCTGACCAGAACGACGTGAGTCGCTGGCCCGAACTGCGGGCGAAGCTGACCGAGGTCTTCGCCTCGCAGGACCGCGACCACTGGGCCAAGGTGTTCGCCGACAGCGACGCGTGTTGCACGCCGGTGCTGTCCTTCGCCGAGGTCGAAACCGAACCCCACAACACCGAGCGCGGTGCTTTCTATCGCGAGAGAGACTTCCTGTTCCCCGCGCCCGCACCGCGGTTCTCCCGAACCGTGCCGTCAGCGCCGACGGCGCCGGGTGTGCCGGGGGCGGACACCGAAGCTGTGCAGAACGACTGGGCATAGAGGGAAGGACAAAGTCAGTGGAGATCAAAGACGCCGTAGCCGTCGTCACCGGAGGTGCCTCCGGGCTGGGCTTGGCCACCACCAAGCGGCTGCTCGACGCGGGTGCACAGGTGGTCGTCATCGATCTCAAGGGTGAAGAGGCGGTGGCAGAACTCGGTGAGCGCGCGACGTTCGTCGCCACCGACGTGACCGATGAGGCCGGTGTGGCCAAAGCGCTGGACACCGCGGAATCCCTTGGCCCGGTTCGTATCAACGTCAACTGCGCGGGCATCGGCAACGCGATCAAGACATTGGGCAAGGACGGTCCGTTCCCGCTCGCCGGGTTCAAGAAGGTCGTCGAGGTCAACCTGATCGGCACGTTCAACGTGTTGCGGTTGGCTGCCGAGCGCATCGCCAAGACCGAGCCGCTCGGCGAGGAGCGGGGCGTCATCGTCAACACCGCCTCGGTTGCGGCGTTCGACGGCCAGATCGGTCAGGCCGCTTACTCCGCGTCCAAGGGCGGCGTGGTCGGCATGACCCTGCCGATCGCCCGCGATCTGTCGCGCGAGTTGATTCGCGTGGTGACGATCGCGCCGGGTCTGTTCAAGACCCCGCTGCTCGGCTCGCTGCCTGAGGAGGCGCAGAAGTCGTTGGGCAAGCAGGTGCCGCATCCGGCCCGCCTTGGCGACCCCGATGAGTACGGCGCGCTGGCCGTGCACATCATCGAGAACCCGATGCTCAACGGCGAGGTGATCCGCCTCGACGGCGCGATCAGGATGGCGCCCCGATGAGCGCTTGCGCGAAGAGGGCCCACGGACGAAGTGCAGGGGAGAGTCAGCACCGATGAGGTTGACGACGAAGTTCACCGAGACATTCGGGAGCACCCCATCGTGCAGGGCGGCATGCAACGGGTAGGCCGTGCGGAACTTGTTGCAGCCGTGGCGAACTCGGGTGCGCTCGGCTTCATCACCGCGCTCACTCAGCCGACACCCACCGATCTCGTAAAGGAGATCGACAAGACGCGGGAACTGACCGACAAGCCGTCGGGGTCAACCTGACAATCCTGCCGGCCATCAACCCGCCGCCGTATGACGAGTACCGCCAGGTGATCGTCGACGCGGGTATCAAGATCGGGAAACCGTAAACATGGGCCCCTCCGTGTTCATGTGCACCGTCGAGTCCTGCATCCACCGGAACGTCGAGGAAGCGATCGATCGCGGGCGACGAACGTGGCATCGAACTGTTTCCGCTCGCTGTACAACACCGCGCGCGTCGCAAGCAACGTGGTCCCACGCGAAGTCGTGGAGATCCTCGACCGCGGCGGTCAGGTCGAGGACATCAAGGACCTGGTCGCAGGTCTGCGTGGCCGGCGGGTGTTCGACGACGGCGACGTGGAAGCGGGCATCTGGACTGTCGGCACCGCGATGGGGCTCATCAACGACATCCCGACGGTCGATGAACTGGTGTTCACGCATTGTCGATGAGGCCGAGGAGTTGATCACCGGCCGCCTGGGTGACATGGTCGACCAACAGGGCCAAGAAAACGTTGCTTGAGGAAATAACAGATCAACGAACGTTGCCCGTGCGGGGCAAACTGGTCCGGGTGAGCGCGCGGCCCCTCGGCGCGCGCTTGCTCAGACGGCTGCTGGTAGCGGGTGCTCGTCCTCGAGCTGCTCCGACGTATCGCCTTCTACCAGGACATCGCCGTGGTAGAGCGCATCGAAGTCAACTTTGATGACATCAGCACTGGTGTCGTCGATCCACATGTACTGAAGAGTAACCATCACCATTAAGGATTCTTTGAGTCACGATTCGGAAAATCATGGCAATTCTTACTGCCGGGTAGATTCACCTGCTACTTGCGAGTAGCACGACCAGACCAGACCCGAAAGCCGCGCTCAAACTAGCCCGCAGGCGCCGTGAAGTGGATCGGGTTCGTACCGTTCAGTAATACCCAGGTCAGCACCGCGGCAGCGACCGCAACGACGAGCAGTCCGACTGCGATGCGAAGGCCAAAGCGGGACCTGCCGAACACCCTGGCGTCGACCGAGTAAGCGCCTGCGCCGGTGAACAGCAGTGCCGCCGCTCCGACCGCCAACAGAAACGGCACGTTGAACGGTTGGGACCAAAACGCCCCGCCCGAGACATTGACCGCCCACGCGTCGAGCATCGCGGCGATCACCGCGCACGCCGCAAGCGGCGTCACGAAGCCGAGCAGCAGCCCGATACCTCCGAGGGTTTCGGCGACGGTGACCAGCAATGCGGCGAACGTCGGCAGCCGCCAGCCGCCCGAATCCATGAAGGCGACGGTGGTGCCGAAGCCGAAGGCCTTGATCAATCCGGCCTGAATCATCGTCGCGCCGATGCCGATACGCAGAATCAACAGTCCCACGTCGGCCAGCGAACTCGTGGTCGCGATTGTGGTCGTGTTGGTCGTGGTCATGGGCGGCAGCCTAGGCCGCTGTGAACAGGCTGTGTGGTGTCTGTCATGAATAGCTAGACCGGCCGCTGCGGCGGAACTCATCGGGCGAACGCCGCGGCTGACTGAACGACACACGGCCTTCCGTCGTATTTACCGAAGAAGGAACACGTTGACCACCCTAAGTTATCGTTGATAAGTTAGCGGGGATAGCCAGCAGCGGGAAGGACGCGACGTGCTGCAACGAATCGCACATCTGGCGATCGCCGCGCCACGGCGAATCGTGGCCGTCGCAGCGCTTGTCATGGTGGCCTGCGGCATCTTCGGGATCCCGGTCGCCAAAAACCTGTCGGCCGGAGGTTTCCAAGATCCGACGTCACAGTCGGCGCAGGCGACCAAGCTGCTGGTCGACAAGTTCGGCCAAGGCGACATGCAGTTGGTGATCAGCGTGACGTCCGACAACGGAACGCAGAGCCAGGCGGCCCGCGCCGTCGGCACCGACATCGCCAGCGCGCTACAGGCGTCTCCGTACGTGGTGAACGTGTCTTCGGCGTGGACCGCGCCGCCACCCTCCGTCCCGGCGCTCATCAGTAAGGACGGGAAGACGGGATTGATCGTCGCGGGCATCACTGGCGGCGAGACCGGTGCCCAGCAGCATGCCAAGCAACTGACCGGCCAGCTCGTGTACAACCGCGACGGCGTGACGGTACGCGCCGGCGGCGAAGCGATGACCTACGTCCAGATCAACGGTCAAACCGAAAAAGACCTCCTGACCATGGAATCCATCGCCATCCCGCTGAGCTTCCTTGTGCTGGTCTGGGTGTTCGGCGGTCTGATGGCCGCAGCGCTGCCGGTGGCCGTCGGCGCATTCGCCATCTTGGGTTCGATGGCCGTGCTGCGGGCCATCACCTTCTTCACCGACGTATCGATCTTTGCGCTGAACCTGAGCGTCGCGATGGGCCTCGCGCTGGCCATCGATTACACACTGCTGATCATCAGCCGATACCGCGACGAGCTCGCCGAGGGCGCCGACCGCGATCGCGCGCTGATCCGCACCATGGCGACTGCGGGCCGCACGGTGTTGTTCTCGGCGTTGACGGTCGCGCTGTCGATGATCGCGATGGTGCTGTTCCCGATGTACTTCCTGAAGTCGTTCGCGTACGCGGGGATCGCGGTGGTGGCGTTCGCTGCTGTCGCCGCGATCGTGGTGGCGCCAGCGGCCATCGTGTTGCTCGGTGACCGCCTCGACTCGCTCGATGTCCGTCGGCTCGGCCGCCGGATCCTCCGCAGGCCCGAACCGGTGCGCAAACCCGTCGAGCAGACATTTTGGTACCGCAACACGAAACGCGTTATGCACCTGTCGATTCCGGTGGCGCTGGTGATCGTCACGCTGCTGCTGGTGCTGGGCGCTCCGTTCCTGGGCGCCAGATGGGGTTTCCCCGACGATCGCGTACTGCCACAGTCGCTTTCGGCGCGACAGGTCGGAGACGAGCTGCGCAACAACTTCGCGGTCGACTCGGCACGCACCGTCACCGTTGTCATTCCGGACATGGCAGGCGTGACGGCCGCCGACCTCGACGGCTACGCCTCGGCGCTGTCAGAGGTCCCCGAAGTGTCCTCGGTGTCCGCGCCGGGCGGAACGTTCGCGCAGGGCAGACACGTCGGACCACCCTCGGCGGCAACCGGTGTCAAGGACGGCAGCGCGTTCCTGACCGTGGCCAGCACGACACCGTTGTTCACCGATGCCTCCGAAGCCCAGCTCAACCAGCTACACGACGTGAGCGCGCCGGAGGGCAAGGCGGTGTATCTGACCGGTGTCGCGCAGGTCAATCGGGACAGTGCATTGGCGATCACATCTCGCCTGCCGGCCGTACTCGGGACAATCGCCGTGATCACCTTCGTGTTGCTGTTCCTGCTCACGGGCAGCGTGGCGATTCCGCTGAAGGCGTTGGTGCTCAACGTCTTATCGCTGACCGCGGCATTCGGTGCGTTGGTGTGGATCTTCCAGGAGGGCCACCTGTCGGCGATGGGCACCACGCCCACAGGGACGTTGGTGGCCAACATGCCGGTGTTGTTGTTCTGCATCGCGTTCGGCCTGTCGATGGACTACGAGGTGTTCCTGGTTTCCCGGATCCGTGAGTACTGGCTCAAGTCAGGTATGACGCGCGCGGACAACGATGAAAGCGTTGCGCTCGGCCTGGCCAAGACCGGTCGCGTTGTCACCGCTGCGGCGCTCGTGATGTCGATCTCGTTCGCGGCGTTGATCGCCGCGCAGGTGGCGTTCATGCGAATGTTCGGCATCGGCCTGACCCTCGCGATCCTCGTCGACGCGACGCTGGTCCGGATGGCGTTGATGCCCGCGTTCATGCATGTCCTCGGCCGGTGGAACTGGTGGGCGCCGCAACCGTTGGCGCGGCTGCACGAGCGGATCGGGATCAGCGAGTCCGCCGTCGACGAACCGCCCGCAATCCCGCAACCGACCACCGTCGTGACGGACACTCGATAGCGTGGCCGTGCACCCGCTCCGTCGACGCCGTGCACCGCGCGGTTCCGGTGAACAGTTGCGCGAGGAGATTCTCGACGCGACCACCGAGCTGCTGCTGGAGACAGGGCACGCCAAGGCGGTCTCCATCCGGTTGGTGGCGCAGCGTGTGGGCGTCACCCCGCCGTCGATCTATCTGCATTTCGCCGATAAAGACGCGCTGCTCGACGCCGTGTGCGCGCGGTATTTCGAGAAGCTCAACGGCGAGATGCACCGGGTAGCGGCCGATCAGCCGTCGACCATCGAGGTGCTGCGCGCCCAGGGCCTGGCGTATGTGCGGTTCGCGATGGCGACCCCGCAGCTGTATCGCATCGCCACCATGGGCGACAGCCGGCCTCCCAGTGATGTGGACATGGCGCTCAACAGTTCGGCGTTCGTTCACCTTCGCCGCACGGTTGAGTCGCTGATGGCCGAAGGCATCTATGCGCCCGGCGATTCGGCCCTCGTGGCGCTGGAATTGTTGACGGTGGCACACGGCGTTGCGGCGATGCTGATCGCGAAACCGCACCTCCCGTGGGGTGATGTCGAGGCGTTCGCCGATCGCGTGCTGAAGGCGGTCTGCATCGGGCACATCGTGACGGGCGCACTCGATCCGGAGTTGCCGCCGACGGAGACGATCGCTCTGCTGAAGCGACTGCTCGATGAGCGGCAACACAGTCGATAACCCGTTCTTCGCACGGCTGTGGACTTTCCTGTCGACGCACGAGCCGGAGGCGCTGGTGGCACTCCGGCGCGAAAATCTCGCAGGCCTGTCCGGGCGAGTGCTGGAGGTCGGCGCGGGGACGGGTACCAACTTCGAGTTCTATCCGGACAGGGTGACCGAGGTCGTCGCCGTCGAACCCGAACGACGGCTCGCGGTGCTGGCGCAGAAAGCGGCCGCCGCGGCATCGGTCCCGGTCACGGTCAGCGGGCAGACCGTCGAGCAGTTCGCGGCGACGGGGGAGCCGTTCGACGCTGTGGTGTGCTCGCTGGTGTTGTGCTCTATCGACGAGCCGGACAGTGTTGTAGCGCAGCTGCTTTCGCTGCTGCGGCCGGGCGGCGAGCTGCGTTATCTGGAGCACGTCGCGAGCAGCGGTGCTCGTGCGCGGCTGCAGAAGCTGGCCGACGCCACGGTGTGGCCGCGGCTGGCAGGCAACTGTCACACCCACCGGCACACCGAGGAGTCGATCGCCAGCGCCGGATTCCAGGTGACCGGCGCGCGCCGCGAGTGGGTGATGCCCGCATGGGTGCCGCTGCCGACGGGGGAGTTCGCGATCGGCCGCGCGGTCAAGCCGGCGCGCCTGTAGATACTGGGGCGCGCAATCGCACTTTTCCGCGATGACTACAGGCTCGTGGGTGGGTCTGCCGCGGCCGACCACTCAGATCATCGTCGTCGACGACCGCGGACAAGTCGTGAAGATATTCGACATGGGACGGGAGGAGTTCCAGGTACAGGCTCGCGCAGATCTCGCTAGCCCAGAAGGGCAGGCAGACGCTGCAGCAGCCCGGGCAGCGCATTGGCCGCGGTTTCCCGCAGGGAGATCGTCGCAGCATCCGACAGCGGGGTGCGCTCCGGGTTGACCTCGACGACCACGGTGCCGCTAGCCAGCGCCAACTCGGGCAGACCCGCCGCGGGATAAACGATCGACGAGGTCCCCACCACAATCACCACGTCGGCGTTGGTGACCGCCTCGACGGAGTTCTGCCATGCGTCGTCGGGCAGCGCCTCGCCGAACCACACCACGTTCGGCCGGATCAACCCGCCGCATGCGCAGCGCGGTGGGTCGGCGGTCGCGACGGGCTCCGGCATCGAAGGCAGTTCATCGTCGTATGCGGTATGGCAGCGGTCGCAACGGAATTCGAACAGACTGCCGTGCAGGTGGTAGACCTGTTTACTGCCCGCGCGCTCGTGCAGATTGTCCACATTCTGGGTGACGACGTGTACGTCGGCGAAGTCCTGCCAGGCGGCGACGGCGCGGTGACCCTTGTTGGGCTGCACCGAACCCATCATGTAATGCCGCCACAAATACCACGCCCACACCCTCTCCGGGTGCGCCCGCCAGCCATCCGCGCTAGAAATTTCGTAAGGGTCGACCTTCGCCAACAGACCGGTTTCGACGTCGCGAAACGTCGGTACGCCGCTCTCGGCGGAGATGCCCGCGCCACTGAGCACCGTCACTTGCACACCACCAAACTAACTGGTTTAGGTGATACTAAGCACGTGGCCAAGTTGGGGGATTGGGTGCGCGTTGATCCACACGCTGCCAGGCCGCTTTTCGACCAGCTCAGAACGCAGATCATCGACGGGATCCGGGACGGCCAGCTACCGCCCGGCACCCGGTTACCGACGGTCCGCGAACTGGCTGCTCAGATGAACCTGGCAGTCAATACCGTGGCACGCGCATATAGAGAGTTGGAATCGGCGGGAGTTCTCGAAACCCGCGGGCGCTTCGGCACTTTCGTCGCGCGGGTGGATCCCGCCGACGCCGCGATGGCGACCGCAGCGCACGCGTTCGTCTCGACGGCGCGAGCACTCGGAGTCGAGCGGTCCGAGGCGGTGCGGTACGTCGAGGCGGCGTTCGGCTAACCGAATTCGAGCAGGATCAGCAGCGGCCGGACGGGATCGAGCAACGGCAGCCGCTGTGCCGTCCACATCATGGCGTTCAACACTTTGCCACGAGCTGCTGCGTGCGGTAGATCATGCACCGCCCTGATGCCGGGCACGGTGTTGACGAGGTTTGCGGCTTCGTCGACTGTCAGGCTGAACGGCATCGGAGGGATGCGATAGCGCAGCGACGTCCGCATGCCCCGACGGGATAGCGCGGCGAAGCCCGAGGGCGGCAGATCGAACATCATCTGACCACCGGGGAACCGTTTGGCGCATTCGGCGATTAACCCGAGGGCCTCGTCGGGCTGCAGGTACATCATCAGCCCCTCTGCGGAGATGAATACGCCGTGCTCGTCCTCGACGCGGTCTATCCAGGTGTAGTCCAGGGCCGACTGAGCGCACATCTGCACCCGATCCGACGGCGGAAGGAGTTTGCGTCGCAGGTTGATCATCGGCGGTAGATCGACTGTGAGCCAGCGAAATTGGTCTCCGATACCGGATGAGTCAAGGCGGTAGAAGCTGGTCTGCAGACCTTCGGCGAGCGCAACAACAGTGGCCTGAGGATGGTCGATCAGGTAGCGGCGGGTCTGGCGGTCGAAGCCCAGTGCGCGGACGGCCATGTCCTGGCGGCGGGCGAAGCCGAACTTCGCCCAATCGAAGTCGATCGAGTCAGCGAGCTCGATCGCCATCGGGTCGTCGATGATCGAGTCCGGCCGACGAGCCTCGTTCGCCCGCACCCGCAAGGTCAGCAATGCGGTCTCGGAGACGCCGGTCAACACCGTGCCATCGGCCTTGGACGTCGGAGTGGAGCTCATCGCAGCACCTTGTCGATCGTGCGCAGGTTGCGCGTAGTGGTCGAGGACTTGTAGCGCGTCTTGCCCATGGTCTTGCCGATCGTGGTGTCCAGCGTCCCGGTCTTGGGCACCTGCCAGTAGATGACCCCTTTCCCGCGCTTGATCTTCTCTTCGGGTGGGGCGTCCTTGGCGAGCGCAGCGAGTTCGTCGAGCACCTTCTTCTCGGTGACGAACGTGACGTAGGAGTGGTGGCCCTCGACCTCGCGTTCGAAGGGATATGCCTTCGAAATCGCGGCGACAGTGTCGATGTCGTAGGCGAGCACCCAGGCGTCGTAACCGAAGGTGTCGCGCAGGGCCTTTTCAGCCTTCTTCCTGACCGAGTCGACGCCGGCTCGGCTCTCGAACAAGACGTTGCCGCTCGCCAGAATTGTTCGCACAGCGGTGAATCCGGCGTCCTCGAACGCCTTGGCCACCTCCGCCATTTTGAGGTTCACCCCGCCGACGTTGACACCTCGTAGAAATGCCGCGTACCGGGTCATCAGCCGAACTCCAGCAGAGTGGCGCTGGGCCTGTGCCGACGGTAGAAACCGATACGGTCCAGCGGCGGCCACGCCATCGCCTTGAAGACGCCGCGGCCAGGAGAAAGCATGATGTCGCGGGCCGCGCGCACGCCGGGAATCCGCTCGGCCAGCGCGAGCCCCTCGTCGGCGCTCAGCCCGAACGGCATCGGAGGTGCGGTGTAGCGATCCGAGAGCTTCAGACCCTTCAGCGTGCGCCTGCTGAACCAGTGCGGCACCGAGTCGAACAACATCTGCCCACCCGGGAAGCGAGCCGCGCAGGCACGGGTCAGCCCCAGCGCGTCGTCGGGCTCGAGATACATCAGCAGTCCTTCGGCGGTGATGAACACCCCGTGTGAGGCGTCGACGTGATCCATCCAGCTGTGATCCAGGGCGGATTGCGGAAGCGAGACGATTCGGTCGTCTCGGGGGAGCAGCCGCTCACGCAGTGCCATCACGGAGGGTAAATCGACTGAATACCAAGTTGATTCGACTACGACGCCAGCCCAGTCGAGCCGCCAGAAACTGGTCTGCAACCCCTCGGCGAGCGCTACCACTGATGCCTTCGGGTGCGCCGTCAGATAGTCGTGCGCGGCCGCGTCGAAGGCCAGTGCGCGCAGGGCGTGCGACTGGTTCGGCTTGCCGAACTTGACGTAGTCATAGGAGATCGCGTCCAGCACACTGACCGCCCACGGGTCGCGTATCACCCCGTCGGAGCGCTTGGCCTCGCTCGCGCGGTTGTGCAGCGTCCACAGTGTGGTCGCCGAAACGCCTTCGAGGATGTTGCCGTCGATCCCGGAAACCTTCGCCATCGGTTCGATGTTAGAGACGTAGGCTGCCGTTATGGGACGCGACGTGTTCGACGACAAACTACTTGCCCTGATCGGGGGTAATTCGCTCGGTGTGCTGGCCACCGTCAAAGGTGACGGCAGACCCCAGCTGTCGAACGTGTCCTACTACTTCGACTCGCGCAACCTGACCATCCAGGTCTCGATCACCGAGCCGCGTGCCAAGACACGCAACCTGCGTCGCGACCCCCGTGCGTCGATTCATGTCAGCTCCGATGACGGCTGGGCCTACGCGGTGGCCGAAGGCGACGCCGTCCTGACCCCGCCCGCCGCCGCGCCCGACGACGATACGGTCGAGGGGCTGATTGCGTTGTATCGCAATATCGCCGGTGAACACCCGGACTGGGACGATTACCGGCGTGCCATGGTCGACGATCGCCGCGTCCTGCTCACTCTGCCGATCTCGCACGTCTACGGCATGCCGCCGGGAATGCGGTAGTTGCCGTCGAAAATGATCGCGACGGCGCACCGGCACCGCGCTACGCTGCGCACATGGCTGATGCACCGGAGGATGACACCAAACGCAAGTTCCGGGAAGCGCTCGACCGGAAGAAGGCCAAGGCCGCAGGCGGCTCCGACCACAAAGACGGTGGCAAGAAACAGCCGCGCGCACATGGTCCACTCGAGAGCCGTAGGGAGTTCCGCCGCAAGAGCGGTTAGTCAACCCGCCGAGCCCTCGATTTCAAGCGGCGACTGCTCCCCGAGTCTGCCGGGCCTCTTGCACGAGAATCGCGATCAGACAGATGGTCGCGAGGACCGCGACCGCCACGGCGAAACTCATCCCGGCCGTCTGCAACCCCCAGTCACGCGCTGCCAGTCCCTCGCCGACCACCGGGAGTGACAGCGCAACGTAGGCGATGACGAAGTAGGCGGAGCTGACCTCGGCTCGGCGGCCGGGCGGTGTGCGCTCCGCAATCGCGGCCAGGCCGCGACTGAAGCTAACGCCCTGGCCGATGCCCGCAACCACTGCAGCCGTGATCAGCCCGGCGAGCGACGAAAGCCGAAGCGTCACAGCGAGAATCACCATGCCCACCACCAGGATTGCGCAGCCGATCGCGACCGCGCGCTGTGCGTTCATGCCGCGGGCCGCGATCTGCGCGGCCGCCGACGCGACGAAGATCGAGCCAACGACCAGTCCGGCGACTGCGTGGTTGTCGATGCCGACGGCGTCGGCCAGAAACGTCGGCGCCACGGATGTGAACAATCCGGTCACCGCGAATCCGGCGAACGCTGCGAGCCCGGCGATGGCGAACCAGGACCGCACCTCGGCAGGCACGGAGAGACGCTGGAAGCTGATGGTGCCGCCGCGCTGTGACGTTTCGGGGACCATCAGCACCGCGACACCGGCCAGCACCGTCAACACGATGTGGACGATGAAACTGAGCTGCAACGGGTTCGGTGCGTACTGAACCAACAGGCCCGCCAGGAGCGGGCCCACTCCGAGCCCACCGATGTTGGCAGTGGTCGCGACCGCGGCCGCTCTGCCATGCCATTTCGCCGGCGCCGCCTCGATGACGGCCGCCGTTGCGGTGCCGGTGAAGAGGCCGGCGGACAGCCCCGACAGCACCCGGCCGATCAACAGCACGGGCACAGAGTCGGCCAGCAGGAAAACCACGGCGCTCGCGAGCGCCAAAGCCAGCCCCGCCGCGAGCACCGGCCGCCTGCCCAGTGCATCGGACCAGCGGCCGAACACCAGCAGCGCGAACAACACGCCGCAGGCGTAGGTGGCGTAGATGACCGTGGTGGTGAACACCGCGAAGTGCATGTGGTCGGCGTAGAGCGGGTACAGCGGCGTCGGGAGCGTCGTGCCGAGCATCACTGCAACGAATGCATATGCCAAAAGCAGGAAGGCGAACCGTTGCCGACCGACCCGCTGCGCCGGTCGATTGAAAGCGACCACATCGAATGTTATCGACGCTGGATGGGGGTCTTATTCCGTAGAAGACCTGGGTACTTCGTCAGACTTGCCCGCCTGTCAGGGCCAGCAGCTGTCGGGTGCGGGCCTTCGCCAGGTCGCAGTACTGCCGTGCCGCGGCCCTCGCCGCGTCGGCATCGCCGTTCTCCAGCGCGACAAGGAGGTCGCGCTGCACAGCCAGGAAAATGGCCGAGGACTGGGCCGTGGTGCCGAAGCTGCGGACCATCACGTTCTTGATGCTCAGCGAGCCGAACGCCGAGATGAGCAGCGGATTGCCCGACAGCGCCACGATCGCCTCGTGGAAGGCGTAATTCGCGTCGAGGTAGGCGTGGAAGTCCTCGAAGTGGTCGCCGACGAGGTGTCGCGACATGGCTTCCCAGTGCCGGCGCGCGACGGCCAGCATTCGCGGATCGACCCCGCCGCCGGCCACGCGGTCGATGACTCCCAACTCGATCACGAGCCGCGCCTCGAAGGTGTCGTCCGACGCGTGCACATCGAAGGGGGCGATGACGTATCCGCGTTCGGGGTCGCGTCTCACCAGGCCGTCGGCGGCGAGTCGGGTGAGCGCATAAAACGCGCGGGCACGATCACCGTCGAGGTGGTCGGCGAGTTCGTCGACGGTGATCACCTGCCCGGCGGCGAACACCCGGCTCAGTACCATATCTCGCGCCTGCTCGTACGCGTGATCGTTGCGTTCGAACTCGAACCGCCCGAAGCCGCCGCGGAAGTACGTGAGCGGGGCGCCATCGCGCGCCGTGGCCGATATGACGTGGCCGAGGAACACCGAATGCGTGCCGCCCGCGACCTGTTCGGTCACCTCACACTCGAGCGACGCGATCGCGTCGACAAGCAACGGGACGTCGCCGGCGCCGCGCTCGATCGCGACACCGGCGAACTTGTCCGGTCTGGGTGAGGCGAACTGGTAGGCCAGATCCCCGTGGGTATGACCGAGGACGTTCACGGTGTACCTGCCGCTGCGCTCGATCGCCGCCGCGGTGGGCACCGCATTGTTCACACAGGCCAGCATCATCGGCGGTTCCATCGAAAGGGACGTCACGGAGCTGGCGGTCATGCCGTGGTCGTGGCCGTCGACCCGGGTCGTCACGATGGTGACACCGCTGGCCAGGTGTCCGACGACGTTACGGAACAGGTCTGTGTCGACCAACCCACTGGTAGCCACGTACTCCTGCGTCATACGCCAATTGAACTTCGGCCGCTGCCAGCAATCACTCACGGAATTCGGCAGGTCCACGTCCGAAGTTCACGTTGACAGACAATGCGCGGGCGTACGGGTGGTTCTTGACTGGTCCGGTGATCAACGCAGCCGTGGTGGGACTGGGGTGGTGGGGCCGCAAGGTCGTCGGCGACCTCGGGGACAGTGAGCATCTGCAAATCGTGGCGGGCGTCGATGTCGACGCCGACGCCCGTGAGGCAATGCGGACGCACATCGATCACGTCACCGCAGAACTCGACGACGTGTTGCGCGACGACGCCGTCGACGCCGTAATCCTTTGCACGCCACACAAGTTCCACACCGACCAGATCATCGCCGCGGCCGTACACGGCAAACATGTGTTCTGCGAGAAACCGCTGAGCACCTCCGGCGACGAGGCCCAGCGCGCGGTGGATGCGATGACGGCGGCCAAGCTGCAGCTCGGCATCGGGCACGAACGCCGGTTCGAGCCGGCCATCGTCGCGTTGCGCACCGCCATCACCGACGGGCAGCTGGGGACGCCGCTGGTCTTCGAGGGCAACTTCAGCCAGGACAAGTTTCTCAACCTGCCCGCCGACAACTGGCGGTTGTCCGCCGTCGAGGCGCCGGTCGGTCCGTTGTCGGCGACCGGAATTCACCTCGTGGACCTCGCGATCAGCATTTTCGGTCGACCCACGGAGGTGTGGGCGCGGCTGTCCACACAGGCGACGACCTTCGCGAACGGTGACACGCTGGCCATCACGCTGGCCTTCGAGAAGGGCCAGACCGCACTGATCACGGCGATCCTGGCCACGCCCTTTGTCGGCAGAGTGACCGTTCTCGGCTCGGAGGGCTGGGTGGAGATCCGTGACCGCAACCATCCCGAAGATCCACAGGGTTGGGACGTCACCCGGCAGGTCCGCGGAGAGCCCGCCAGCTTGGCGTTCTTTCCCGCGCACCCATCGGTGCGGGAGAACATCGAATCGTTCGCGCGGGCGGTCGCGGGGGAGACGCCGTACCCGATCCCGCTCGAGGAGATGGTGGCGAACGCGCGGACCTTCGAGGCGATCACCCGATCGGCGTTGAGTGGGTTGGTGGAAGTCGTCGGGTGACGCGCTGCCCTTTATAGGATCGCCATGTCGATGACAGTTGATCGAGAACCCGAAACGCACGCCGCCGAAGTGCCGATGCCGGCGCCGCTGAACCTGTGGCGCGACGACCGGCCGCTGCCCGAATGGGTCGCCGAGCTGGCCAAGGCCTTTGATGTCGACGAGCTGGTTGACGTCATCATCGGCAGGTGTCTGGCCATCGCCTTTCCGAACCAGGCGCACGACGAGGAGTTCCGCGACTATCTCACCGGCAGCACCCGTGCCAACGCGCGCTGCCTGCGCTCGGTGATCGCGGGCGAGATCGCGTTGGAGGACGTCTATCTCGAGCAGGTGCTGCTGTTCGCGAAAGTGCAAGCGCAGCTGCGTATTCCGCAGAAGTCGATGCAGCGCTCCTACCGCGTCAGCTTCTTCACGATGTGGGAAGCGTGGAGCGGGCATCTGCGCCGGGCGATCGTCGAGCGCGACATCGACCGCGACGAGGCCGCACTCGCCCAACAACTGCTGACGCAGACCATTCTGGGCTACCAGGACTTCGTCGCCTCTCAAGTCGCCGAGACCTACACCCGCGACTATGAAGCGCTCAACCGGTCGCGAGCGCATATGCGTCGCAGCCTCATCAAGGACATCCTGCGTGACGAGAGCGGGGCGCTGTCCGGCTCGGACGCGGCGATCCTCTCGTACGACCTGGGATGCAGGCATATCGCCGTGCTGTTGCCCACCGTCGCCGAAGGGGCGGCCACGCAGCTCGCGGTCGGGATGCGCGCCGCCGTCACCTGTCAGCACTCGCTCGTCTATCCGCTGACGCTGAGCTCGACGGTGGTGTGGCTCGGGCGCATCGGGGAGTGGAAGCGCACCGTGCTCAACGCGCTGGACGCCGTGCTCGTCGAAGCCGGTGTGCCCGCAGCGGTGGGCGGCACGCGCGCGGGTATGGACGGCTTCCGGGCCACATTGGCCGAGGCGATGGACGCCGAGCGGATCCGCGCTGCCTGGGACCGGCCTGGCGACCCGTCCGTGGTGCATCACGACGACGTCGGCCTGGAGATCCTGCTCATGCGCGATCCGGAGCAGGCGCGGCGGTTCGTGGAGCGTGAACTCGGGCCGCTGGCGGGCGATACCGTCGAGGCGTCGCGGCTGCGCGAGACGCTGGAAGCGTCGTTTCGGTTCGGGTCCCATGTCGCTGCCGCTGAGCATCTGCAACTGCACGAGCACACCGTGCGCAATCGCCTCCACAAGGCCGAGGAGCTACTCGGCCACACCTTGAGCGAACGCCGCACGGAATTGCAGGTCGCGGCGCGGCTGATCAGGCTGTTGCAAGGCGTCGAGCAGGACTAGCGCTGGCTTGTTGTTTGCGCGCGAACGTTCCTTACCACTCGAAAATCTGTCGATTTTTCGAGTGGTAAGGAACGTTCGTCGCGTGCCCGACTAGTTGGGCACGCTGGAAATCAGCTCGGCGAACTTCGCGGGATTCTCGACTGCGCAGGCGTGACGGCCTGGCAGCCAGTGCACCGTGGAGCCGCCGATCGCTCGGGCGAACCACGACGCCGCGTCCCGAAACGGCGGCGCATCGTCTTCCCCGCAGACAACCACGGTGGGCACCGCAAGCGAGGCCACGCGGTCGCGAAGGTCCACGGTGGACAGCACGTCGCACGTGCGCGCGTAGCCCTCGGGGTCGGTGGATGCGAACGTCCGCCGGGCCTGCTCGACGCGCGGGTCCGCGGCAGCGGCGAGCTGGTCGGAGAACCACATGGCGACCATCGGCTCGACCAAAGACGACAAACCGGACATGCGGGCCGTGGCGGCCCGCTCGCGCCAGATCTGTTGGAACGCTTCGGGATACACCGCAACGGTATCCACCAGCACGATGGACGCGATGAGGTCCGGCCGGGATGCTGCCAACTCTTGTGCCACCAGACCGCCGAGCGACATGCCCACCAGATGCGCGGGTTCGTCGAGCTGCTCCGCTACCGAAGCCGCGTACGCCTCGATGCCCGTGCCGAGCCGCGGCGGCGGCGCCGTACCGTGGCCGGGCAGGTCGAGCGCCACACTGGTCCGCGGCACGAGCTCCGCGCGGACCGGATCCCAGAACCGGGCGTCGGCACCGAGAGGGTGCAAGAAGACGAAAGGCGCACTCACAACTGGCTCCTCGGCGGTAGGCGTTCGTAGTCGTCGGGCACGGGGGTCCGCGCGGCGTTCATCGTCATCGCCAACGTCGTGTAATAGCCGACCGTGGCGATCAGCTCGACGACGCCGGTATCGCCAACGGTGCGCATCGCTGCGCCGAATGTCGAATCCGTCACCGCGCGCTGGTCCTGGAGTTCGGCGACGAACTGCCACGCCGCGCGAACGTCATCCGGACCCGTGACGTCAGCGTCGTCGCGAACCGCCGCGATAACGCCATCGTCCAGACCCGCGGCGCGCGCGAGCGGCACGTGGTGGCCCCATTCGTAGTCCTGATCCCAGCGCCGGGCGACGATCAGGATGACCAGCTCGGTCAGATGAGCCGGCAGCCCGGAGCCGAACCGCAGATACTCGCCGACCAACTGCAGGCGGGTCATCAGCTCCGGGGTGCGCAGCATCGGGACGAACGGTTCGATGAGCTTGCCACGCGGTCCCGCCGCGACCGTGTCCATGGCGACCCGCTGCTCGGAGGTCAGCTCGGTCGGCAGCGGCAGCCGGTCCGAGCCCGTCGCGAGCTCAGGCGGCATTGACCCGCGGCATTACCTGCTCGGCCATCAACGTCCATCGACCGCTTCGCCAGCTCGGGGTCGACCCAGTCCAGGCCGGCGTATACGAGCTCACCGAAATCACCTGTCTGCTCGCGGAATTGCAGGATCTGCTCGGCGACGGCCTCCGGGGTACCCGTGATCACCAGCTGGTCGAGCGACGCAGTCGAGCGTGACCTCGTCGTCGGGCTGGTCGCGGTGCGTCTTGAACAGCTCCAGTCGGCCGATCTTGCGCATCTTCGTCAGCATCTTCTCGTAGTAGAAGCGGTACGGGCTGTTCGCGTCGGTGCGTCCGTACGCGCTCGGCGACGGCCGCGTCGTCGTCGACGAACACCGTGCGGGCCACCCGCCAGTCCTCGGTGTTGGCGGTCTCACCCACGGCCTCCTTGCCCTGGACGTAGTTGGGCCAGTGCGTTGCAACCCACTGCGGCAGCAGGAAATTCGCCGACAGCGGATGGAAGTTGCGGGCGCCCATCGCGATGACGCCCTTCGAGAACGGCGCGACGACCGTGCCGACGATCTCGGGGCGGGGCTGCTGCAGCGGCTTGGGCAGAATGCCGACGCCGAGATCGAGGTCGAGCGTCGTCTCGGTCGTGACGTTGAACCGGCCGCCTGGCGCACAAGTCGAATACGGGGGCTCGCTCTCCCAGATCGCGGTGATGACGTCGATGGCCTCGGCGAACATCTCGTTGCGGTCCTGGTCCAGGATGCCTAGCGCCTCGGCGTCCGACGGCAGCGCTCCGGGGCTGATCGCCGAGGATGAACCGCCCGCCTGAGAGGTGGTCGAACATCGCGGAGTTTGCCGCGACCAGGACCGGGTGTTGTTGGGAGAGGTTCGTCGTTCCGGTGCCGAGCCGGATCTGTTCGGTTTCGCTGATCAGCGTCGCCAGGAACACCAGGCTGTTGGTGATGTTCTCGTGGCGGTCGGTCAGGTGCTCACCGATGAACGCGTCGTGGAAGCCGAGCCTGTCGGCCAGGATCACCGCCTCGCGGTCCTCGCGCAGAGTCTCCGACCAGTCCCGGCCGGCAGGGTGCAGCGGCATGGAGAAGTAGCCCAGTCGCATGGGGCCAGTCAATGCGCGAGACGGGTCACGCGGTCAGTGGCGGTGACCGCGAATTCCGCGGCCGCAACAGATCACGCCATTCGTCACCCCGGCACGGGCGATGACGTGCGCCGTCACAGGGCGCGACACACGTTGGGGATCGAAATTCACGGTCGCCGACATAGGACGTCCGCCGCGCTGGCACTGTACTCAGCAGTGGTACGCATCACAGTCGAGTTCCATCCAGTTGGTGGGCGCGCACACCGAGGAGGGTCATCGTGAAGGTCAAGAAGGCAATAGCGCGTCGCCGCGGCTGCGGTCTCGGCGCTTGCGGTTGTTGCGGGGTGTAGCGGGGGATCTGGCGATCAGCAGAGCGATCAACAGGTCATCAAGTTCGCGTTCGCGCCGGACCCCGTATGGGACCTGCTGACGGACTCAGGCGAGCTGGCCAAGTGGGAGGAGGAGAACAACGTCAAGATCGAGACGAGCACGACCTGGGACGAGTTCACCTACTTCGCAGGCGGACATGGGGACATCGTCTCCATGGCCACCCAGGAGACGCCCGTGCTCGAGGCCGAAACGGTATCAAGACGGTGACCTTCGGCAAGTACAACTACCAGCGCGTTCCGATGCTCAAGCGCAAGGGCGACCCGTACACCACGCTCGCGGACATCCCGAAGGGCTCGAAGATCTGCGTATCCGGGCCGACGTCGAACACCGCGTTCTGGACGGTGTTGGCCAAGGAGATGCACGGCCTGGACTACCGCGTGGGCGGCGGTGACTACCAGCTCGTGGTCAACGACCACTTCGTGAACCCGACGAACCTGCTGCGCGGCGACTGCGAGGCGGCCGCCGTCATCCCCGAAGCCGCGATCCCGCAGTTGCGCAAGGGTGAGCTGGAGCTGATGTACGACGGCAAGCTCCCGTTCCAGCTGTACAAGGAGTTCGCGCCGAACAGCGACGGCAACCTGCACGTCTCGGGCAACAACTTCGTCGCCACCGAGGAGTGGTACGACGCCAACCCGGAACTGGCCGCGAAGTTCATCGACCTCTGGCAGACCGGCGTCGACATGTGGAAGGAACAGAAGGCCGACACCGTGCGCAAGTACCCGCAGCACTTCTCGGTCGAGTCCGAGGAAGACGTGAACTACATGATCGAGTTCGTGTCCGGTGATAACGACTGGTTCGTCGACAAGGTGGCATTGGACAAGGACTGGATCGCCAACGAAACCGAGATCTGGGGCTTCAGAAGAAACTCAACCCCGACAACGCGAATTACCTTGCGGGAGACGCGCCCACGCCGCGGTTTGAAGCCATCAATCCCCAGTAGTCACTTGGCCGGGGCCGGTCTACCGGCCCCGGCGCCACCAACCGACGAAAGGTCATTGTGACGTCGACCTTGGAGACACCGCCCGTCGCGGCGCAGCGCACCAGTGAGGAGGACCTCGTACGTGCGGCCAAGCGCAAGGACCGCATCACGAGGTGGGGCTGGCGGATCGCCGGCTACGTCTTCTTCCTCGGCATCTGGGAGCTCGCCTCCGGCCGTGTCATGGACGAGCGCCTGCTACCGGGCCCGTCGACCGTCTTCGAAACATTCGGAAAACTCTGGGCCACAGGCGAAGTGCCGGGAGCCTTCGCCACCACGCTCGCCCGCATCGCCGTCGGGTTCACCATCGCGTTCATCGTCGGGGTCGGCATCGGCATCCTGATGCAGAACCGGTTCCTCAACGGGTTCTTCCGCGACGCGGTGACCATCGGTGTGACGACGCCCGGCTTGATCTGGGCATTGATCACCGCCATCATCTTCGGCAACCGGTACGCGGGCCCGATCCTCGCGATCGTGTTGACGACGTTCGCGATCATCACGGTGAATGTCTCCGAAGGCATCAAGTCGCTGCCGAAAGACCTCCTCGACATGGCGAAGTCGTTCGATGTCGGGGTGGTTCGGCGCAACCGGCATATCGTGGTCCCGCATCTGGCGCCGTTCATCTTCACCGGCATCCGCTTCGGATTCTCGATCGCGTGGAAGGTCACGGTGCTGACCGAGGTGTTCGCCGCATCCAAGGGCATCGGCTTTGAGATGAGAACGGCTACACAGCTTTTCCGGCTCGACGAGTTCCTGACCTGGATCCTGGCGTTCTACGTGCTCGCGCTGTTCCTCGACAAGGTCGTGCTGGAGACCATTGAGCGGCGGTTCTTCGCCTGGCGAGGGGAGCTCAAGTCATGAGCACCCCGATGACTACCGTCCGGCGCGGGTGGCGGAAACTGACCCGCAGCTCGCTGGCAGGCAGGCTCTTGTTCCCGGTCGTGTGCCTGGTGATCTGGCTGTTGTCGATCAAACTGGTGACCACGATCTGGCCGTTCGCGGTCGACGTGCTGCCGACGCCGTGGCAGGTGTTCTCCTTCATGTGGGACGAGATCACCGGGCACACCCTGGCGCCGCACAACATGTATGTGACCTTCGGAATCTCGTTGCAACGGTTGGCCATCGGTATGGCCATCGCGATGATTCTCGGCACGATCATCGGCATCGCGATGGGGCTGTCCAAGGCCGTCGACGCGTTCCTGAACGACTGGATAGTCGCAATTCTGGCCATGCCGAACCTGGCGTGGGCGTTGTTCTGCAGCCTGGCGTTCGGCTTCGGCGACACCGGGCCGATTATCACCGTCGTCCTGACCGGCATCCCGTTCGTGATCATGAACGTCCGCGAGGGCGTGCGGAACACCCCGACCGACCTGTTCGACATGGCGCGGGCGTTCGACGTCCCCAGGCAGCGGGTGATTCGCCAGGTGCTGATCCCCTCGCTGTTGCCGTTCCTGTTCGCCGCGGCGCGGTACTGCTTCGCGCTGGGCTGGAAGGGACTCGTCGTCGCGGAGGTCTTCGGCGGTCAGGACGGCGCCGGGTGGACTATCAAGTTCTGGTACGACGCGCACCGCGCCTACGGCGTCATCGGCTACGCGCTGCTGTTCGTGATCTTCGCGCTGGTGTTCGAGAAGTTCATGTTCGACCAGCTGTCCAAGCGGCTGTTCAAGTGGCGGCCGTCGCTGGACGCCGTCGAGGTGGTCGAGGAGCAGTTCGATGCTCCGACCAAGGCGGCGGTCGGTGCGTCGACGGCTACCGGCGCCGCGCTCGGCAGCATCTCACTGGCGACCGAAGGACCCGACGATACGAGGAGCGACAAAGAGAATGGCTGACATCACGATCGACAACCTGCACAAGGAATTCGGTCTGGGTGCCGACAAGGTCGTCGCGCTGGAGAACGTGAACCTGAGCATCAGCGGGCACGCGTTCGTCTCCGTCGTCGGCCCGTCGGGCTGCGGGAAGTCGACGCTGCTGAACATCCTGTCCGGCATCGACGTCCCAACCAGCGGCAGGGTGAACATCACGCAGAACGGAAAGCCGGCGCGGGCGGGCTACGTGTTCCAGGCCGCGCGCCTACTGCCGTGGCGCTCCGTCATGGACAACATGTTGTTCGTGCAGAAGGAACGCAACCAGGCGACGCGCCACCGCTGCCAGCACTATCTCGAGATGGTGCAGCTCGGCGACAAGGGCGGCAAGTATCCCGGCGAGCTGTCCGGCGGCATGCAGCAGCGTGTCGGTATCGCGCGGGCGTTCTCGACCGAGCCCGACGTGTTATTCATGGACGAGCCGTTCAGCCACCTCGACGCCATCACTGCCCGCACGTTGCGCAAAGAGCTGCACACGATTTGGGCCGAGACCGGTAAGACTGTCGTGTTCGTCACCCACGACGTGGGCGAGGCGGTCGAGTTGTCCAACCGAATCCTGGTGTTCGCGAAGGGCGGTCGGCTGGCCGACGATGTCGAGGTCAAGCTTCCGTTCCCGCGCGACGTCGCCGACGCTGAAGTGGCTCTGATGAAGGCCGACGTCTTCAAGACGTTCGAAAACCTCGGAGCGATGGCAGTCAGCTAGGACTGTTTGCTGCACCTGGCCTTTCCAGGTGTTGTCCAGCATTCGTTCGCGCGATTTCCAGGAAGCGCGTTCAAGATCGGGCCGTGCCGCCGTCGGGGATCTTGATACTGGCCGACCTTCCCGGCTATGCCAAAAACAATCCCTTGTATGCCGGGCCCTGGCTCATCAACGGATGGCTGCCGGTCACTATTCAGATCGTGGCCGCGGTCGTGTTTGTGGCCGGCATCGGCCGCAGACCGGTCGGCTGGTTCAAGGTCTGGCTGCCGAGTGCGGTTGTCGTCGGCGCCGCAGCGGGATGGCTTGCCCGCTGGTACGTCACGTCCCAGGGACTGGCAGACAACCCGCCGCCGCTGGCACTTTGGGTGTGGGTCGGGCTGGCGGCCGCGGCGCTCATCGTGGCGATCGGTGGCTGGGTCAGAACCCGATGGGCACGGCGGGCGACGACGGTGCTAGCGCTCCCGCTGTGTCTGCTCGCGGCCGCCGTGGTGCTCAACCAGTGGGTCGACTACTACGACACCGTCAAGCTGGCCTGGGCGGCGCTGACCGCAGGCCCGTTGCCCGACCAAGTCGATATGACTAGTGTGCAGGCGTTGAAAGGCAAGGGCGCGACTAGAACCGGGCGCGTCGTGCCTATCAACATTTCCGCGTCGATCTCCGGCTTTCATCACCGTACCGAGTATGTGTACCTGCCGCCGGCATGGTTCGCTACGCCGTCACCGCCTGCGCTTCCGGTGGTGGTCATGATCTCGGGAGCGTGGTCCACACCCGCGGACTGGGTGCGTCAGGGCAACGCTGCCGCGGCAATGGACAGCTTCGCGGCCGGCCATGGCGGGGTCGCACCCGTCCTGCTGTTCCCCGATACGGGCGGCAAATTCAACAACGACACCGAATGTGTCAATGGGCCCCGGGGGAACGTCGCCGACCACATCACCAAAGAGCTGATGCCCTATGTGGTTTCGCAGTTCGGGACGAGCTCGCGTCCAGACAACTGGGGAGTGGTCGGCTGGTCGATGGGCGGGACCTGCGCAGTGGACCTGACGGTCACTCACCCCGAACTATTTCACGCGTTCGCCGATCTGGAGGGTGACCTCACCCCGAACGCGGGCACGAAGGAGCAGACGGTGCAACGGCTCTATGCCGGTAACGAACAGCAGTGGGCGGCGTTCGACACCCTTGCTGCGCTGCACACGCATGCGCCATATCACAATGTCGCAGGATGGTTCGACGTCTCCTCGACGGCGAGAGTCAGGGCGGGGCAAGAGCAGCTCACCGGCCCGCAGGCGTCAAGGCGGCTGTGTGCGGCGGCTATGTCGACGGGGATAACGTGTGCCGTTGTGGCACGACCAGGTAGTCACGACTGGGCCTACGCGCAGGCCGCTTTTGCGCAGGCATTCCCGTGGATCGCCGGGCAAGTCGGCGCGCCAGGTGTTCCCCGAATGCCGTTCCCGGCCTAGCCTGTCTCGGCCGCGCGAACGTTCCTTACCACTCGAAAAATCGGCAGATTTTCGAGTGGTAAGGAACGTTCGTCGCCAGAGAAACCGGGTTAGCGGCAGGGGTTCGTCAAGGTGCCGATGCCGTCGATCGTGACCTCCATGACATCGCCGGACGCCAGGAAGCGCGGCGGTGTGAAACCGATCCCCACACCGGCGGGAGTGCCGGTCGCAATGACATCGCCGGGTTCCAGTCGCACCGCCGCGGAGACCGATGCGATCAGCCGCGGGATGTGGAAAATCAGATCCTTGACGGGTGCGTCCTGGCGCAGTTCGCCGTTGATGCGGGTCTGTACCCGCAGCGTCCCGACGTCGGCGATCTCGTCCGCGGTCACCAGCACCGGGCCGATCGGGCAGTAGGTAGCCGCGCTCTTGCCGATGAAGAACTGCACATGCCGCTTCTGCAAGTCACGGATGGTCACGTCGTTGACAATCGTGTACCCGTAGACGTAGTCGAACGCGTCGGGCTCGGCGATCTTATGTCCGCCGCTGCCGATCACGACGCCGAGCTCACCCTCGTAATCGCTTGTGGCGGTGTGGTCGTCGCTGACCCGCACCTCGTCATCCGGGCCCACGATCGAGGACAGTGCCTTGGTGAAGATGACCGGAGCCTCCGGGACCTCCTGTTTCGCCGACGCGTCGAAGCCGCTGCTGTTGAACTCGCGCGCATGGTCGACGTAGTTCTTGCCGACGCACATGACGTTGTTGCGCGGCCGGATCGGGGCCAGCAGGCGGACGTCATCGACAGCGAGTCGGGGCGCGCTCGCAAGCAGAGCGGCCGCGCGCTCGAGGCCCTCGGCGCCGAGCGCGACGAAATCGACCATCGTCGTCGGCAGACCGGGGTCCGCCGCCAACGGGATCACCTCGTCGCCGTCGATTACCCCGATGCCGACATCAGAGGAGCGAAAAGTGATGAGTTTCAAACTGTCTCCGTTTCATCGAACGGCGAATCGACGCCGAGGTCACGGGCAAGGCCGTCGAGGTCGCGGGCGAGTGGGCCGGATATCGGGATACCGTGCTCCGTGTTCTCGGCACTGATGCGCGCGGCCTCGTCGCCGGGAAGTCGCAGTGGGCGCCCATCCCGGCTGCTGGAGTTGCGCAGTGAATCCAGGTGACGGGTGAGGTCGGCGATGACCTCGTCGCGTGGCCGGAACAGGTCGGGGCGCAACACCAGGATGGCCTGTCCGGTGTTCGTCGGCGTCAGCAAGTCACGGCGGTGGTCGACGACGTCCGCGCCGAACGCCGCCCCGTTGAGCACACCTGCCAGCAATCCGATCGCGATCGTCAGCCCAGACCCCTTGTACCCGCCGATCGGCACCAGGAAGCCCTCGGCGGCCCGCCTGGCGTCGGTGATCGGTCGGCCCTCGGCGTCGATCACCCACCCTTCCGGCAGCGGCCGACCCTCACGCGCCGCGACCTTGATGGTTCCGTGCGACGTGGCGGTCGTTGCGATGTCGAGCACGAACGGAGTGTCGTCGGTCGGGATGGCGATGGCGAGGGGGTTCGTCCCGAGCAGCGGGTCGGTGCCGCCCCACGGCGGCATTCCGTTGGCGTTGGCCACGGCGAGATAGATCGCGACGAGCCCCGCATCTGCGGCGAGGTGCGTGTAAAGGCCCGCCGCCCCTGCATGGTTGGAGTGGACCGTACCAATCCACGCAAGACCCGACTCCTGCGCCTTGGTGATCGCGAGTTCGGTCGCTCGCGTCATCACCACCTGTCCGAGCCCGTTGTCGCCGTCGATCTGGGCCGACACCGGTGTCTCGTGCACGACCTTGATGTTGGGTTGGGCATTGAGTCCGCCTGCGCGGATCCGTTCGACGTATGTCGCGAGGCGGATGAGGCCGTGGCCCAAGCGACCGCGCAGATCAGCCTCGACCAACCGCGTCGCCGTGATGTCGGCGTGGTCCGGCGCTACGTCGCTCGCGCGCAGGATCGCGGCGGCCAACTCGGTCAGGGTGGCGGGGCTGTGTCTGCTCATTCGGATGCCACCTTAATGCCGAACAGTCGGGCTGCGTTACCGCCCAACACCAGTTCACGGTCGGCATCGCTGAGGTCCACGTCGGTGAGGAAGCCGACCGGATCGACAGTGCCCATGTCGAACGGGTAATCGGTTCCCATCAGCACGTGGTCGGCACCGAAATCCGCCACCAGCTGGACCACCATTCGCGGGTCAAACACATTGGTATCAACGTAGATCGCGCGCATCACCTCGCTGGGTGGGACGTCGAGGTGGTGGCGCAGTTCGGGGCGAACGCGCCAGGCGTGGTCGGTGCGGGCCACGTAAAACGGCAGGTATCCACCGCCGTGAACCACCATGACGCGCAGCCCCGGATGCCGGTTCCACACCCCGCCGAGAATCATCCGGGTGACGGCAAGCGTCGACGCCAGCGGCATGCACATCACGTTGACGAGGTAGTAGTCGCTGAATCGCTGTCCGTGGGTGAAACCCTGGGGGTGCAGGATCACCGTCATGTCGAGCTCGACGACGGCCTCCCACACCGGGTCGAAGCGTCGGTCGTCGAGATCGAGGCCGAGCACGTCGGCGCTGATCTCGACGCCGCGGAACCCGAAATCCCTGTGCGCTTCCCGCAGCACCTCCACCGCCAGCTCAGGGTGCGCCATCGGCACGTTCGCCACCGCGGTGAACCGGTCGGGCCACTGCCTGACCACCTCGGCGAACCGCTCGTGCTGAATCCGGTTGGCCCGCACGGCCTCCTGGTCGGGCAACCAATAGAAGTACTCCGCGGGCGGAACCGCGAGCACCTGGACGTCGACGCCCTGGGCGTCCATGTCGAGCAACCGCTGTTCGGCGTCCTCGAACTGAGCGGTGTTGAGCGGGCTCGCACGGTAGTCCGTGTTGTAGCGTGTCGTCTCCTCCGACGAGTAGAGCGAGCGCGGCTCGAACTCGGGACGGAAGTGCGGTTTCGCCAGCGAAGACGCGGCCGGTACGGACAGATGCGTATGTGCGTCGACGCACAGACTGCGAGGACGCGTCGCTCGCGACGGCTCGATCCGCGGCGCGAGCTGGGGCCACCACTCGGCCTGTGCCATTACGCGCGGTCGACTCGGCCCAGTAGTAGTACTGGTACACCGCAACCGCAACCGCTTGCACGTCGACGCCCATGCGCTCCATATCCGCGATGCGGACGTCGAGCATGTCCATCTTCGGTCTGATCGTGTCGAGCTGACGCCGGTTCACCGCCTGGGTGGTGGGATTGCCATGACCGAGCGCCACTTTGCCCGCGGCGACGGCGGCGTCCTTCATGAACTCGGCTGCCGGCGCGCATTCGCGGTGACAGTGGATGTCTATTACGGGTCCATCGCGGCGGGATGCCCTGACCACTCAGTCCTCCTCCAGGTGCCTAGCGTGAGCGTAGGACGCCTGGTGAAGCCCCCACACTGGCGTCCACCGTGAATGTCTGCGCGACGGTCTCCCGCAGCACGACATCGACGCGTGGGGGAAATCCGCCAAAGTGGCGCCGCCGGCGAGGGGTCCCGGCGGCGCCACTCGAGCGGTGGCGGTCAGTGGGCGGCGACCGCCTTCTCGGCGCCGACGCCGGTCAGCGACCGCACCTCGAACTCCGCGTTGATCTCGGGGTCGCCCGGATCGGGCGACGTCAGCGTGCCGACGATGCCGAGGATGAACGCCAGCGGGATGGACACGATGCCGGGGTTGGCCAGCGGGAACCATGCGAAGTCAACGTTCGGCAGCATCGCCGTCTTCGCACCCGACACGGCGGGGGAGAAGATGATCAGCACGATCGTGGAGATCAGGCCGCCGTACATGCTCCACAACGCCCCGCGGGTGTTGAACCGCGGCCAGTACAGCGAGTACAGGATCGTCGGCAGGTTGGCCGCCGCGGCCACCGCGAAGGCGAGCGCGACGAGGAACGCGATGTTCTGCTCTGCGGCCAGGATGCCCAGTCCGATCGACAGGATGCCGATCACCACGACCGTGATGCGCGAAACCCGCACCTGCTCGTCCTCGGTGACCTGGTGACTCTTCAACACGCTGGCATAGATGTCGTGTGCAAACGAGGTTGCCGCGGTGATGGTCAGTCCGGCAACGACCGCGAGGATCGTCGCAAATGCCACGGCCGAGATGATGCCGAGGAGCACCGTACCGCCGAGTTCGAACGCGAGCAGTGGCGCGGCGGAGTTCTGCGCGCCGGGTGCCGCCAGAATGGTGTCCGGTCCGACCAGGGCGGCGGCGCCGTAGCCCAGCGCCAGCGTGAACAGGTAAAAGGCACCGATCAACACGATCGCCCACACCACCGACTTGCGGGCCTCCTTGGCAGTCGGCACCGTGTAGAAGCGCATCAGCACGTGCGGCAGCCCGGCCGTGCCGAGCACGAGGGCCAGCGCCAGCGAGATGAAGTTGATCTGCGACGTCAGCGATGCGCCGTACTGTGCGCCGGGAGCCAGCACGTCACGGCCGGCGACGGCCTCGTTTGTGGAGCCCGAAACCGCAGTCTGGGCTGCGCCGAGCATCTCGGAGAAGTTCACGCCGAACTTGACCAGCACCATCACCGTCATCAGCGCGGCGCCGCCGATCAGCAGGACGGCCTTGATGATCTGCACCCACGTGGTGCCCTTCATCCCGCCGATCAGCACGTAGACGATCATCAGCAGGCCGACAATCGCGATGACGAAGGCCTGGCCGATATCGCTCGAGATATTGAGTAGCAGAGCCACCAACCCGCCTGCGCCTGCCATCTGCGCCAACAAGTAGAACAGGCATACGGCCAGCGTGGTGGTCGCGGCGGCCATCCGTACCGGCCGTTGCTTCAGGCGGAAGCTCAGCACGTCGGCCATCGTGAATTTGCCTGCGTTGCGCAGCAATTCGGCGACGAGCAGCAAGGCGACCAGCCAGGCGACCAGGAATCCGATGGAGTACAGGAAGCCGTCGTACCCGTAGACCGCGATCGCCCCCGCGATGCCGAGGAAGCTGGCCGCCGACAGGTAGTCACCGGAGATCGCGATGCCGTTCTGCGGACCGGTGAATGCGCGGCCGGCAGTGAAGAACTCAGCGGCGGTGGCGTTCTTTTTGCTTGCGCGGATGACGATGTACAGCGTCACCGCGACGAACAGGACGAAGATGCCGATGTTGGCGGCGGGATTGCCGACTGTGTCGCCTTCTGCGGCGAGGATGTTGATGGTCATGCTGCGCCGCCTTCCATCTTGGCCCGGATGGCTTCGGCGCGCGGATCGAGCTCGCGGTTGGCCCACCGGACGTAGATAGCCGTGATGATGAACGTGGTCAGGAACTGGCCGAGGCCGATGAGCAGGCCGACGTTGATATCGCCCCACACCTTGATCGCCATGAAGTCGTGGGCGAACGCGCCCAGCAGCACGTAGACGAAGTACCAGATCAGGAACAGACCGCTCATCGGGAAGACGAAGCGGCGCAATCTGCTTCGCAGCTCCTGAAATTCGGGACTGGCCTGTACGGCCAAATAGTCGTGACCGCTGATCGGTGTATCCCGATCCGGAAGGTCGGTTTCGGGCACGGTGACTCCTGACCTCGACGTGTGAACCGGCTCTGCGGGTGAAATTAGTTGAGACGTGAGTCACATACCCGCTGGCTACGGGGTTGAAGCGGTGAAGCCGGGGGGCTGTGCGTTGAGCGGTCGATCGAGGGCGACGAGCGGTAGCGCGGTCAGCCGCGCGGAACGCGCTCGATGCCCATGCCGAGCCGCTCCGGCACGTGCATCCTGGCGAAGATCTGCGCGACGTCGGGTGGAACGTTGGCCCGACCCAGCCGGCTGACCAGGATCATCGTCGCGAACGCGAGCGGCACGCTGACCGCGGCCGGGTAGCCGATCATCACCGCGGGCCAACCGCCCAGCACGTCGTCGTCGATGCCGCCGCCGACGGCCACCATGACCGCGCTGCCACACACCACCCCGCCGACCACGAGCCCGCATGCGGCGCCGAGCGCGGTCAGCCCGCGCCACCAAATGCCCAGCACGAGCAGTGGGCACAGCGTCGATGCGGCGACCGCAAAAGCCAGGCCCACGCTGCGGGAGAGCTCCAGGCTCGACGTGACCAGTGACAGCGGGATCGGGATCAGGCCGCCGACGACGGCGGCGATCCGGAAGTCGCGCACCCTTCCGCGCAACACATCGGTCGACAGCGCGCCTGCGATGCTGACCAGGAGCCCCGATGAGGTCGCGAGGAACGCGGCGATGGCGCCCGCGGCGACGAGCGCGGCGAGCAGTTGGCCCGCCGGTCCGCCGACGGCCGCGCCCGGCGCAAGCAGCACCGCGGCGTCGGCCGTCCCGGTGATCAGCAGTTGCGGCACATACAGCCGGGCGAACGCACCCAGCAGCGTCGGGAACAAGTAGAACAGCGACAGCAGAGCGATCACCGCGAGCGCTGTGCGCCGTGCGGCCCGGCCGTCAGGGTTGGTGTAGAAGCGCACGAGCACGTGCGGCAATCCCATGGTGCCAAGGAACGTCGCGACGATGATCGACAGCACCTGATAGAGCGGATGGCCGCCGCCGAGCCCGCCTCCTGAGGCGATCCATTCGTCGCCGGTGCTCGGGGTGCCCGCCACCACCGGCGTGGCCGCACCTGCAGCGAGCGACAGCGTGGTGCCCTCGCCGAGTGTGTGCTCGCCGGCGGACGGGATCGGTTGAGCGTCAACGTGGGTGCCGTCGAGTGTACCGGTCACGGTGATGCCTGTCGGCACGACGACCTGCACCACGACGTCGGTCTCGATCGCGACAGTCGTGTGCTGTTGTACCGTCGGCGGCAGGGGTCCACCGAGCTCGCCGCGATCGGCGAAAAACAGTCCAAGCAACGCGAGCGCGGGCACGGCGATCGCGGTCAGCTTGAGCCAGTACTGGAAGGCCTGCACGAACGTGATCGACCGCATGCCGCCCGCGACGACGTTGGTGATGACGATCGCGCCGACGGCCAACGGCCCGATCCAGACCGGCACGCCCAGAAGGGTTTTCAGCGCCAGCCCGGCGCCCTGGTACTGCGGGACCAGATAGAACACGCAGATCACCACGACGACAAGCATCGCGATCTTGCGCAGCCGCGCCGAACCGAGCCGGAACTCCGCGAAGTCGGGGACGGTGTAGGCGCCCGACCGGCGCAGCGGTGCGGCGACGAACAGCAGAAGGCCCAGATAGCCCGCGGTGAAGCCGACCGGATACCACAACGCGTCGGCGCCGTACTTGGCGATCAGCCCGGCGACGCCGAGAAACGATGCCGCCGAGAGGTATTCGCCCGAGATCGCGGCGGCGTTCCAATGCGGGCCGACGGAGCGCGAGGCGACGAGGAAGTCAGACGTGGTGCGCGAGAAGCGAACCCCGTACGCGCCGATCGCGACGGTGGCGATCGCCGCGGCGAGCAGGGCCGCTGCCGTCAACGGGGAGCCGGTCATGGTTCGCTGTCGACGACGCCGACGAAGTCGCGCTCGGCTTGCTCTGCCAGCCGCACATAGAGCCGTCCGATTCCGTACAGGAACGGATACACCAACACGGCGAGAACCAGCCAGTTCAGCCGGATGCCGACCACGGTGACGGCCGCCAGGTCGGGAAAGACCGCGTTGAGCAACGGAATTGCGCCGACCGTACACACGACGACGGCGGCGAGGCGCAACGCCAGGCCGAGCTGCGCGCGAACCAGGCCACGCACCAGCGCATCGCCGACTTGGGTCTGCTCCTGCACTTCGACGCGGGTGCGCACCATTCGGGCGCCGCGGCGATGCGCCAGCACGACCCGTTGCCGCTGGGGACTGCCGCCGCTAGTCATCGCCGGGCCTCAGACTGCGCATCGGTTCACGCACTACCCTGTCGCGAAGCTCACGGACCTGACGGCGGCTCACCGGAAGCTCGACCGCCGGTGATGCGCCGTTTGCACGCAGGCGCACCAACACCGCGCCGTCGCAGGTGCGCAGCCCCGTCACCAGCCGCAGCGCCACCAGATACGACCGGTGCACCCGCTGGAAACCGCGGTTGCGCCACCGGGTTTCGAGGGTGCTCAACGGGATTCGCACCAGATGCGAGCCCGACGCGGAGTGCAGCCGGGCGTAATCGCCCTCGGCCTCGACCCAGCCGATGCTGTCTCGGGGAACAAGCTGCGTGACGCCGCCGAGCTCGGCGGGGATCACGTCGGAGTCGTCGTCCGCTTCGGTTCCGGCGGGTTCGGCGGATCGGGCCGACATCACCCTGCGCACCGCTTCGTCGAGGCGGTCCTGGCGGATGGGCTTGAGCAAGTAGTCGATGGCACCGACGTCGAACGCGTCGACGGCTTGGTCGTCGTGTGCGGTGACGAACACGATCGCAGGCCGTTGTGCGTAGTTGCGCCAGCACACCCGCCAGCTCGATGCCGGACAGCCCCGGCATGTTGATGTCGAGGAAGATCGCATCGATGGTGCGGCGGTTGAGTTCCCGCAGCGCCGAGGTGGCCTCGCCGGCACGGCACACCTCGCCGATATCGGGGTGCCGGTCCAGCAGATACGCCAACTCGTCCAGCGCGGGCGCCTCGTCGTCGACCGCGAGAACCGTCAGCGCGCCATGTCTCCGGCCGGGCGGCTCCAGTGACTTGTTCACCCGATGGCACCTCCGCTGGCCCGGACGCCCGAGGCGAACTTCGGCACCCGCATCACGACCTTGGTGCCCGCCCCGATGGCCGTTTCGACCACCAGACCGTAATCGTTGCCGAACGCAGCGCGCAGCCGATGGTCGACATTCGTCAGCCCGACGTGGGCGGAATGGTCGGTGCCGTCGGCCAGGGCATCGCCGGGACCCGCGCGCAGCATGTCGGGATCCATGCCGACTCCGTCGTCCTCGACAGTGATGACACAGTCGGCGCCTTCGTCGCGCGCCACGATCTCGACCGAGCCGCCGCCCTGACCGGCGAACCCGTGGCGCACCGCGTTTTCCACGAGTGGTTGCAGCGCCAGAAACGGCACCACGACGTTGAGCACCTCGGGCGCCACCTGCAGCTTGACCGAGAGCGCCGCGCCGAACCGGGCCCGTTCGAGGTTGAGGTAGCGGTCGATGTTGCGCAGCTCCTCGGCCAGCGTCGTGTACTGCCCGGCGGCGCGGAACGAATACCGGGTGAAGTCGGCGAATTCGAGGATGAGCTCGCGGGCCCGGTCGGGGTCGGTGCGCACGAACGAGGCGATCGTGTTGAGCGCGTTGTAGATGAAGTGCGGGCTGATCTGGGCCCGCAACGCGAGCACCTCGGCGCGGTCGAGGCGAGCCCGCGACGCGTCCAGTTCCGCCAGCTCGATCTGGCTGGCCGCGTAGCGGGCGACCTCGCCGACCGCGCCGAGCATGCCGGGCGCGGGAGAGCGGGTGGTCACCACGACCAGCGCGCCGAGCACGTCGCCGCCCTCGGCCAGCAGCGGCTGGGCGATCACAACCGAGGTGTCTGCGTGGGTCATCACCCGTCGCTGTCCCGAAATCGATTCGCGCGCGACGCGTTCGCACGCGTCATGACATCGGCGCCCAATTCGCTCGGGCGGATCGTGGGCCAGCAGCCGGCCGTCGCCGTCGAACAGGGCCACGCCGTCGGTTCCGGTGAGGCCACGCAGGAACGGCGCGGCGGTCTGCGCGGAGTCGCTGTCGAGCCCCTGGCGCAGGGCGCGGGCCGCCAGCGAAGCGGTGTGCAGCGCGGCGTGGACGGCGCGTTCGGTCGGGGTGGCGACCACACGGCGCGTGCGCACTGCGATGACCGCGGCGGCGACCGCCGCGAGGACCAGCGCCGCCGTCAGCGCTATCGCTAGCTCGCCCGACATCTCACCTCACCAGGTTGGGGCCACCTTAAACTGACAGAGTCGCGAAACTGCAGCTAGTACAAGATCCGGCAGCCGACGCACTGCTTCTAGCTTCCGGGTGGCACGAATGGCAATTCGGGCGCCAGCAGGGATGACCAGATGGGACGGCGTGCCTACCGTGGATTAAGTGAGCGACAGGACTCACCGATCCGAGAAGGAAGCTTTGCCGTGGGGATCATCGCGCTGATAGTGGCCACTGGAGCCGCCGCGCTAGCGATTGACATGGCGAAGATGTCCTGGTTGGCGATACGGGAAAGAATGACCGGGGCCGACGAGGACTTTGCGCGAGCTGCCGGACGAAAGTGACATGGAGGCCTACCGCGCCCGGATGACGCGCTGACCACGTCCCTCCTCGATCCCTCACCGCCGCGCAGTCCTAGACTGGCCAAGTGCCAAACCTGCAGCTAGTACAAGATCCGGCGGCCGATGCGCTGCTGGAGTCCAACCCATTCGCGCTGCTGGTCGGGATGCTCTTGGATCAGCAGTACCCGATGGAGGCGGCGTTCGCCGGGCCGAAGAAGATCGCCGATCGCATCGGGGGCGTCGACGCTCGGGAAATCGCTGACTACGACCCGGACGAATTCGCCGCGCTGTGCTCGAAAACCCCTGCGGTTCATCGTTTCCCGGGGTCGATGGCGAAGCGGATTCAGGCGCTCGCGCAGATCATCGTCGACCGCTACGGCGGTGACGCCGCGGGCCTGTGGACCGCCGGTGACCCCGACGGGTCCGAGGTGCTGAAGCGAATCAAGGGACTTCCCGGGTTCGGCGAGCAAAAGGCGAAGATCTTCGTGGCGCTGCTGGGCAAGCAGTACGGTGTGACGCCGAAAGGCTGGCGCGAGGCCGCGGGCGACTACGGCAAGGCGGGTTCGTACCTCTCGGTGGCCGACGTGAGGGACCCCGGGTCCTTGGAGAAGGTGCGGTCGTACAAGAAGCAGGCGAAGGCGGCGGCGAAGGCCGCCAAGGCCTGACGATTTTGCGGGTTCATTGCCGTGACTGGTCGGGCTGCAGGTCGAGCTTGGCCAGCGTGGTGATGATGCCCGCGACGACGCGGCCGGTCGATGTGCCGGTGTCCAGGCCTTCCTTGAGTGTGCGCAGGCGGATTCCGCGGTCGGTGAAGTCGGCGATGGTCCTGGTAACTTCGGCGGCGGATCGGCCGAGCCTGTCGAGCGCGACGACGACGACGGTGTCGCCCGAGCGGGCGTAGCTGAGCATGGCGTGCAGACCGGCGCGCACGCGGTCAGCGGAGTCGGACCGCTTGTCGGTGAACACCCGCCGCGGATCCACGCCCGCAGCGTTGAGCGCCGCGAGCTGACCGTCGAGGTTCTGCCCGACGGTGCTGGCTGTGGCGTAGCCCAGCGTGCAGGTCACGAACTCAAGGTCTCACGATGAATGCCATCTGGGGAAGAGACTCGGCTTTTTGAGTCTGGCTAACGGCCGAACTGTTACCCACCGTCAACATGCTGCTGAAACGTGGCGACGTTCGAGTAGCCGCTTACGCTATGAACTCGCACGCATTCGGCAGATGCTGCTCTACATGGCAGACGAAAGTCATCCGACCGTGGCGTCGGGCCTCGAGATCCTCGACAAGGGGTCCGCGACGACGACGCACCCGACACCGCTGTTGTTCATTCACGGCGCCTGGCATGCGGCGTGGTGCTGGGAGTATTTCCTGGACTTCTTTGCGGAGAAGGGCTATCACGCGTTTGCGGTGAGTCTTCGTGGCCACGGTGGCAGCGCGTCGTCGAAGAAACTCCGCGGCTGTTCACTTGCTGACTTCCTCGACGATGTGAAGTCGGCCGCCGCGACGTTGCCGGCGAGGCCCGTGGTGATCGGGCACTCGCTCGGCGGGCTGATCGTGCAG
This sequence comes from uncultured Actinomycetota bacterium, assembly GCA_963848855.1. Lineage (GTDB taxonomy): Bacteria > Actinomycetota > Actinomycetes > Mycobacteriales > Mycobacteriaceae > Mycobacterium. The sequence continues at coordinate 471,166 of CAWKFL010000009.1, read as the reverse complement.
AAGTATCTGGAGTCCAACGATGCGCCAGCAGGTGTGTTGATGGCGTCCGCGCCGCCGCAAGGGAGCCGCCGTTTCACGATGCAAGTGATGCGCCGGTATCCGTGGTTTGCGGCGAGAAGTCTTGTGACAGGTAATGCGGCGTACGGCTTCAATACTCCCGTGGTCGCCCGAGAGCTCTTCTTCTCAGCGCGGACTCCGGAATGCGATGTCGTCCGCCACGCTGCGCGACTGGGCAACGAGAGTCAACGTGTATCGCTCGACACGCTGTTCATGAATCTGCCGAAGCCTGAGCGGGTGACGACTCCACTACTTGTCCTTGGCGCCGAGCACGACGGTTGCATTACCCGCGCGGAGGTGAACGCCACGGCCGACGCATATGGCACCGTCGCGGAGTTCTTCGCTGGCATGGGTCACGACATGATGATCGAACCCGGGTGGGCCAAGGTCGCCGCTCGAATCGAGTCGTGGCTGGCTGAACGGGGGCTGTGAGTATCTGCGCGCCGCGAGATACGGCTCTAACGTGGAAGGCATGCAACGTATTTCACTTGGAGATTTGGACGTTTCGCGGCTCGGTCTGGGTTGCATGGGGATGTCAGCCTACTACGCGGGCGCAGGCAGCGATGACGCCGAGTCGATCCGGACCATCCACCGCGCGCTGGACCTCGGCATCACCTTTCTCGATACCGCTGAGATCTATGGGCCGTACACCAACGAGGAACTCGTCGGCAAGGCCATCGCCGGGCACCGAGACGACATTGTGCTCGCGACCAAGTTCGGTCTGGTGTCGCACCGCGACGGCAAGGATGAGGCCGGCGCCGTGGACAGCTCACCGAAGAGCATCCAAGTGGCCGTCGAGGGATCGTTGCGACGGTTGAGCGTCGACCACATCGACTTGTATTACCAACACCGAGTGGACCCTGATACACCGATCGAAGAGACCGTCGGCGTGTTGTCGGACCTGGTGAAGGCGGGCAAGATTCGGTACATCGGGCTGTCGGAAGCGGCGCCTGAAACGATCCGGCAGGCGCACGCCGTCCATCCGGTGACGGCGCTGCAGACCGAGTACTCGCTGTGGACGCGTGATCCCGAGGCCGAGATTCTGCCGCTGACGCGCGAGCTCGGTATCGGATTCGTTGCCTACTCCCCGCTGGGACGGGGCTTCTTGACCGGTCAGATTCGTTCGCGGGCGGACTTGGACCCCAACGACTTTCGCAGCGACAACCCGCGCTTCTCGGAAGAGAATTTCGATCAGAACCTCCGCATCGTCGACGAGGTGCGCGCGGTGGCCGAAGAGCTTGGCGCAACACCCGGTCAGATCGCGCTGGCGTGGCTGTTGGCGCAGAGCGACCACATCGCACCGATTCCTGGCACCAAGCGAATCGCGCGGGTGGAGGAGAACGCGGCCGCCGACGGAATCACGTTGAGTCAGGATCAGCTGGACCGGTTGAACGCGATCGCGCCTGCGGCAGGCAATCGGTATGCCGACGGCGATATGGCCCGAATCGACGGCTAAGCGCCGAACGGCTGGCCGTCAAATCGTTCGCGGGTGGCGATCTCGGCGACGGGTTTGCGCTTGAGCTTGGTGAGCTGGCGGACCGGCTTGCCGAGCGGCAGCAGGGCCGCGACGGCGTACTCCGCGGGAATGCCGAGTAACTCTTTCACCTTCGGCTCCTCGGCAACGGCCCAAGTGGTGAGTACGCCGCCGTAGCCCTCGTTGCGCGCGGCCAGCAGCACATTCCAGACGAACGGATATACCGACGCGCCTGGAACCACGCCGATGCGGTCGAGTTCTTGGTCGACCGCGGCGACGATCGACAGGTCAACGCAGACCACCAACACCACCGGCGCCTCGCGCAGCGGCGATTCTTTCGGCACCTCGACGGCGGCGATCGTTTGCGCGTCAACCCCACACGGCTGCAACGCATTCCACGGTCCCTCGCCATTGCGAACCTGCGCGATGTAGCGACGCGCGGCCGGGATGCCCGCGTCAGCCAGTTGGTCGCGGGTCTGCTGGTCGCGGACGACGACTACGCGGGTGCCTTGCCGATTGCCACCGCTTGGCGCGAAACGCGCGTTGTCGAGGATCCGTTCGAGCACCTCGTCGGGCAGCGGATCGTCGGTGTATTGGCGAACAGCGGCGGTCGTACGCATGACGTCGGAGAGATCCATGATCACCATCTTGCGACGTATGCGATCGTGAAGATATGAAGACGCATCTGAATTGCCCATGCGGCGAGGCGATCACCGGCGAGAACGAGGACGATCTGGTCGAAAAGGCCCAGGCTCATCTGTCCGAAAAGCACCCCGGCCGCGAGTACGACCGCGACGCCATCCTCTTCATGGCCTACTGACAACTCGCCGAAATGGAATTCCGGGTGGCCAAGCGCATCGCTTGGCACCACGGAATTCCATTTCGGCGAAGAGCCGACCGGCTACGGCACCACCGTCGAGCCGATGGTCGGCATGAACTGGCACTGCTTCTCGGTCGTGGTGATCTGACCGAAGATCGTCGAGATGATGCTGCCCGACCCGGTATCGGCGATGGCCGTCAACGTGGTCGGGCCTTCCGGATTGATGTCGGAGCGTGGCTTGAGCGTCGCGCTGCCCGACTTGCCGGTGCTCAGATTGACCCACGTGACGTTGAGCGGCAGCTTCTGCTCGGCCGCCGGCCCCGGCGTGCCAACAGCGGTGAACACGTAAGCGGTCTGGCCCGCGGCGGGTCCCGGCGTCGGGATCTTGGCGGGCCCGGCCACTGAGATCGCCGTCGCCAACACATTTCCGCCGTCCTTCAGGCACCCGTTACTGATCGACGGGTACATGAAGTCCTGCGTCGGCGGCGCGTCCGGGCCGAACTCCGGCGCCGGCGCGGGAGCAGGGGCCGCAGCGGGTACGGCCTCGGGTGCAGGCGCAGGCGCCGCAACGGGTACGACCTCCGGAGTGGGAGCCGGTACTGCCTCCGGTGCGGGCGTGGGGACAGCTTCCGGAGCCGGTACCGCTTCCGGCGCGGGTGCGGCGAGCTCTTCCGGCGCGGGACCCACCGCATGCGCGGGATTCACACCCGTCGGCAGATGCGCCTGACCTTCGGGCACGGCGCCCGGCCCGGGCACATGCGCGGCCGCGAGATCGTTGACCGCTGTTGCCACATTTCTCGAACTCGGTGCAGCCGCCGTGTCACCGGCGAATGCGGCCGCGGCGGCCATCAACATCGATGCGGCGTTCGTCGGGTCGGCTGCCGCCTGCTGAATGGCCGGACCCAGCGTCGTTACAGCTGACAAGCCGGGCGCCTGCAGACTGTCGATCGGCAGCGGTGGTGCCGGGTCGGCGTGGGCCACCCCGGCCACGCCGCCCAGCAGTAACGCGACCGACGAGCCCACTGCAGCTGCCGCCGTGGTGATCATCGTCCTGATCGATGACATGTTTTCCCCAATGCCTGGTTGAAGGGACAGATGTCGGTGCGCCGCCGTCAGGGCAGGGCGGACAGCGGCATCAGCACGGGCGGTAGGCCCGCACCGGGCGCTGCCGCAGGAGCCGCAGGAGCCGCAGGAGCCGCAGGAGCCGCAGGAGCCGCCGCCGCGGCCGGAGTGACGGGAGCGGTCGCCGGCCCCGCCTTGACCAACGGCGCCGTCAGGTTGGCGGGCATCAACGACGCAAGGTCGCCAGGGAACGCCAGCTGCTGCGGCAGCGGCACCGGCAGGAACGGCATGCTCGGCGCCGGTGCGGGCGCCGCGGCGGGTGTGGCCGCGGGTGCGGCGGCGCCGGGCAGGGCCGCAGGTTGCGGCAGCGTGACCGATGCGGTTGCGGCGGGGGGCGGGGTCGCCGGCGCGGCTGGCGCGGCGGGCGCGGTCTGAGCGCCGGTGAATGTCGACGCGAGAGTCTGCACCAGCTGCACCGCGCCGGCCGGATTGGTCGCGAGCTGCTGCAGGAACGGCAGACCCGGAACGCTCGGTGCGCTCGGAAGGCTCGGGGCGGGTGGCGGCGGTGCGGCCGGCTCAGCCGCCGCAGTGGGGCTGAGCGCCAACGCGATTCCCGCCGCACCGGCGGCGATCACGCTGGTGGCAAAGGTTTTCCTGAAGATGTGCATGGGATCTCCCAATCCGTTGACGGCATGCCTGTGCCCGAAGCTACGCAGTTACTGGTGTTACTCAAGTGACACGTGTGGTGTTTATTCAAACGTGACGGATGCGAGGGCTAACGGTGACCGCTCGCTAGAGTCGGCTGGATAGACACCAGCGAACCAGCCATGACGACGACTTCTCCGCGGACGCCGAACCGATTGGCGGCCGCGGCGCCGGTGTTGTTGGTGATCAGCATCGCCGCGCGGTTCGCGTGGACCTATCTGGTCCCCAACGGAGCGAACTTCGTCGACCTCCACGTGTATGTCGGAGGGGCAGGGACGCTGGACCAACCGGGCGCGCTCTACGACTACGTCTACGCCGAGCAGACACCGGACTTCCCGCTGCCGTTCACCTATCCGCCCTTCGCGGCGGTGGTCTTCTATCCGCTGCACCTGCTGCCGTTCTGGCTCGTCGCGTTCGTGTGGCAGATCGGGATCATGGCCGCGCTGTACGGCGTGGTGCGGGTCAGTCAGCGGCTGTTGCCCACGGACACGGGCAGCCGTGTCGCGATGCTGTGGACAGCGGTCGGCATCTGGCTCGAACCGCTGCGAAGCACCTTCGACTACGGGCAGATCAATGTGGTGCTGGTGCTCGCGGTGTTGGTTGCGGTGTACAGCTCGAGGTGGTGGCTGTCCGGTCTGCTCGTCGGGCTCGCGGCAGGTGTGAAACTGACGCCCGCGGCCTCGGGCCTGTACTTTCTCGGCGCCCGGCGGTGGGGGACCGTCGTGTTTTCGGCGGTCGTGTTCCTCGGCACGATCGGCCTCTCAGCCTTGGTGGTCGGGGACCAAACCCGTTACTACTTCACCGAATTGCTGGGCGACGCGTCCCGAGTGGGGCCGATCGGCACGTCGTTCAACCAGTCGTGGCGCGGCGGGATCTCGCGGATCCTCGGGCATGACGCTGGCTTCGGGCCGGTGGTGCTGGCGGCGATCGCAGTGACGGCCGTGTTGGCCTTCCTGGCATGGCGAGCGATCGGCGGCGCAGCCGACAGGCTGGGCGCGATCATCGTCGTGCAATTGTTCGGCCTACTGCTGTCGCCGATCTCGTGGACGCATCACTGGGTGTGGTTGATTCCGCTGATGATCTGGCTATTACACGGACCACTGCGCGAACGGTTGGGTGCGCGCATTCTCGGCTGGGGCTGGCTGGGGCTGACGGTGATCGGGGTGCCGTGGCTGCTGAGTTTTGCGCAGCCGACCATCTGGGTGATCAGTCGGCCGTGGTATCTGGCCTGGGCCGGCCTGATCTACATCGTCGCGACGTTGGCGACGCTGGCGTGGATCGCTTCGACGGGTTTCACGGGTTCCCGACGATTCCGTCGATCTCCCGAGCCATCTCTACGTCCTTTTCGGTGATTCCGCCCTCTGAATGCGTCACCAGCGCGAAAGTCACTGTTCGCCAACGGATGTCGATATCCGGATGATGGTCTTTGGCTTCCGCTTTCTCGGCGACCCGGCGCACCGCATCGATGCCGTCGAGGAATGCTGGAAATTTGATCGAGCGGCGCAGCGCGCCGTCGGAGCGCTCCCAGCCGTTGAGGTCGGGCAGTGCGGCGTCTACCTGTTCGTCCGTTAACACAGCCATGCCCCCAACGTACCGCTGTGTGCAAGTCCGGCCGTATAGCGTTGCCCGTGATGCCAACCCAGATCGTCGTTGCGGGTGCGCTGATTTCAGATGCCTCGCTGCTCGTAGCCCAGCGCGACCGGCCGCCCGAGCTCGCCGGCCTCTGGGAGCTTCCCGGCGGCAAGGTCGCCGAAGGGGAGACCGAGGAAGCCGCGCTCGCCCGTGAACTCAAAGAAGAACTAGGCGTCGACGTGACCGTCGGCGATCGGCTCGGCATCGACGTCGCCTTGAACCCCACGACGATCCTGCGCGCCTACCGCGTCAGCCATACCGGCGGCATTCTCCACCCCAACGACCACCGCGCGCTGCGCTGGGTCACCCTCGACGAACTCGACGATCTACCTTGGGTGCCCGCCGACCGCACCTGGCTGCCCGACCTCCGACAGGCCCTCGCCCCCTAGCCGACTTTCCAGCCGTCGCGGGAACTCGATCTTCGCCGGCCGCTCGCACAAAACCGCGCCGACATCGAACGCCCACCTGCTTGTGCACAGCTCCGCGCGCCAAATCCCACACCTGCTTGTCTATTTCCTGCCGAACCCGTTGCACAGCAGGCACATTGGTCGACGTCGCATCGGCCAGCAACGTCATCAGCTTCGGCTACAACGGTTCATCCAAAGCGAACCCGACATACGTCGACGCAATGACCCCCGCCATCGGTGCGTCTGCCCAGATGAACAGATGACTTCCCGTTCCGTGGCCAATCGCGTCGTAGCCGGACAACACCGCCCACTGCGACATCTCGGGTCCGCCGGTTCGGTGCACAGCCCCTCGCGCAGCCAATCGTCGCGCACCGACGCCAAGAGTTCCTCGCCGGCTGATGTTTGCCCCCGAAGCGGTCAGCTCTGTCCTACCCCGAGCCCGCGAGACTGCGCACAGATCGCGATCCGCGCCGAATCCGCAGTGTCGGCACAGAAACTCACCGCGTCTGCCTGGCCCGCTTGAACACCTTGACCAGGTCTTTACCGCGTGTCCCGTGCTTTTCGGCCTTGCGGACGTGGTGCACGACGACGGGGCATCGCTTGCACCGCGGCTTGCTGCGACAGCACTTCATCTTTGGTTTGAGGTCCAACAGCTTGCTGGGCTTCAAGTGACCGGCGTCTCTCGTTTTCGTGTTCGGCCGATCGCACTGCGACAATCACCGGCGTGGACTTCAGGAATGTCGCCATCGTGGCACACGTCGACCATGGGAAGACGACCCTCGTCGACGCGATGCTGCGGCAGTCGGGTGCCCTGCACCATCGCGGCGACGACGCGATTGAACGCCTGATGGACTCCGGTGACCTGGAGAAGGAAAAAGGCATCACGATCCTGGCGAAGAACACCGCCGTGCATCGGAAGAACGCCGACGGCAGCGTGACGGTCATCAACGTCATCGACACCCCGGGTCACGCCGACTTCGGCGGCGAGGTCGAGCGCGGTCTGTCGATGGTCGACGGCGTATTGCTGCTGGTAGACGCCTCCGAAGGACCCCTGCCGCAGACGCGGTTCGTGTTGCGCAAGGCCCTGGCCGCGCACCTGCCCGTCATCCTCGTGGTCAACAAGACCGACCGGCCCGACGCGCGCATCGCCGAGGTCGTCTCCGAGAGCCACGACTTGCTGCTCGACGTCGCGTCCGACCTCGACGACGAAGCGCAGAAGGCCGCTGAGGATGCGCTGGGCCTTCCGACGCTGTACGCATCGGGACGCGCGGGCATCGCCAGCACCACCGAGCCCGCCAACGGTGAAAACCCCGAAGGCAAGAACCTCGATCCGCTGTTCGACGTCCTGCTCGAGCACATCCCGCCACCCCAGGGTGACCCCGAGGCCCCCCTGCAGGCGCTGGTGACCAACCTGGACGCGTCGGCATTCCTGGGTCGTCTGGCGCTCATTCGCATCTACAAGGGCCGCATCCGCAAGGGCCAGCAGGTCGCGTGGATGCGAGAGGTGGACGGTCATCCGGTCATCACGAACGCCAAGATCACCGAACTTCTGGTCACCGAGGGCGTGGAACGCACGTCCACGGACGAGGCCATCGCAGGCGATATCGTCGCCGTCGCGGGCATCCCGGAGATCATGATCGGCGACACGCTGGCCGACACCGAGCACGCGCACGCGCTGCCGCGCATCACCGTCGACGAGCCCGCCATCTCGGTGACGATCGGCACGAACACCTCACCGCTGGCGGGCAAGGTGTCCGGCCACAAGCTCACCGCGCGAATGGTGAAGTCGCGACTGGACACCGAGCTCATCGGCAACGTGTCGATCAAGGTCGTCGACATCGGGCGCCCCGATGCGTGGGAGGTGCAGGGCCGCGGCGAGCTGGCGCTGGCCGTCCTCGTCGAGCAGATGCGTCGCGAAGGGTTTGAGCTGACAGTCGGTAAGCCCCAGGTGGTCACCCGCACCATCGACGGCACGCTGCACGAGCCGTTCGAGGCGATGACCATCGACTGTCCGGACGAGTTCGTCGGCGCAATCACGCAGTTGATGGCCGCCCGCAAGGGCCGTATGGAGGAGATGACGAACCACGCCGCAGGCTGGGTGCGGATGGACTTCATCGTGCCGAGCCGAGGCCTCATCGGATTCCGGACTGATTTCCTGACGCTGACCCGCGGCACGGGTATCGCCAACGCGGTGTTCGACGGCTACCGCCCGTGGGCGGGCGAGATCCGGGCCCGGCACACCGGCTCGCTGGTGTCGGACCGCTCCGGCTCGATCACCCCGTTCGCGATGATTCAGCTCGCCGATCGCGGCCAGTTCTTCGTCGAGCCCGGCCAGGACACGTACGAGGGCCAGGTCGTTGGCATCAATCCGCGTGCCGAGGACCTCGACGTCAATGTCACCCGCGAGAAGAAGCTCACCAACATGCGCAGCTCGACAGCGGACGTCATCGAAACGCTGGCGCGTCCGCTCGAACTCGACCTCGAACAGGCGATGGAGTTCTGCGCCTCCGATGAGTGCGTCGAGGTGACGCCGGAGGTCGTGCGGGTGCGCAAGGTTGAACTCAACGCCACATCGCGGGCCCGCGCCCGATCACGCGCCAAAGCCCGCGGATAGCGGACTCTTGGTGGACACGCCATCGCCGTCCGAGCCGACTTCGACACTGCCGATACCCTGAATGGCGTGCCAGCCCCCCTCCGCGTCATCGCAGCGATGGCCGCGCTGGTGACGTTGGTAGGAGCCTGCACCGTCAGCCCGCCGCCGGCCCCGCAGAGCACCGACACCTCGGAGACGACGGCACCGCCCCCGCTGCGGGCGACACAGATCATCATGGCCATCGACTCGATCGGCCCCGGCTTCAATCCGCACCTGCTGTCTGACCAGTCACCCGTCAACGCGGCCATCGGTTCGCTGGTACTGCCCAGCTCATTTCGGCCGGTCTCCGATCCGACTTCGCCGACCGGTTCGCGCTGGGAGCTCGACACGACGCTGCTCGAGTCGGCCGAGGTCACCAGCCAGAACCCGTTCACCGTGACCTACAAGATTCGTCCCGAGGCGCAATGGACCGACAACGCTCCGATCGGCGCCGACGACTATTGGTATCTCTGGCGTCAGATGGTCAGCCAGCCCGGGGTGGTCGATCCCGCGGGCTACGACCTGATCACCGGGGTGCAGTCCATCGAGGGCGGCAAAACCGCGGTCGTCACATTCTCTCAGCCGTATCCGGCATGGCGTGAACTGTTCAACAACATCCTGCCCGCCCATATCGTCAAGGACGTACCGGGTGGCTTCGCGGCGGGATTGGCGCGTGCGCTGCCCGTCACTGGCGGTCAGTTCCGCGTGGAAAGCATTGACCCGCAACGCGATGAGATCCTGCTTGCGCGCAACGACCGCTATTGGAGCGCCCCCGCCAAACCGGACCAGGTGCTGTTCCGCCGCGGGGGAGCGCCCGCCGCGCTGGCCGACTCCATTCGCAACGGCGACACCCAGGTTGCCCAAGTCCACGGCGGCGCAGCCGCTTTCGCGCAACTGTCCGCAATCCCCGATGTGCGGACCGCGCGCATCGTCACCCCGCGCGTCATGCAGCTGACGCTGCGGGCCCAGCAGCCAGCTCTCTCGGATTCTCAAGTGCGCAAAGCGATTCTGGGTCTTCTCGACGTCGACCTGCTCGCGTCCGTTGGCGCAGGCGACGACAACACCGTCACGCTTGCCCAGGCCCAGGTGCGTTCGCCGTCGGATCCCGGCTACGTCCCCACCGCGCCACAGGCGATGTCCAAAGAGGACGCCCTGCAGCTGTTGGCCAATTCGGGCTATCAGGTCGAGCCCGTCGAGACACCGTTACCGCCGACGCCCGGAACCCCGGCGCCGGAGAACAACCGCGGCCGCATTTCGAAGGACGGTGTTCCTCTGTCGTTCGTGCTCGGCGTGGCGGCCAACGATCCGACGTCGGTCGCCGTTGCCAACACCGCTGCGGATCAACTGCGCAACGTCGGGATTGCGGCGTCGGTCTCGGCGCTCGATCCGGTGGTGCTCTACGGCGATGCGCTGTTGAACAACCGTGTCGACGCAGTTGTCGGCTGGCATCAGGCCGGCGGCGATCTCGCGACGGCGCTATCTTCTCGCTACGGATGCCCGGCGCTGGAAGCCACGGCCGTCTCAACCGCCGCGACTGGGACGACGCCGCCGTCACGTACATCTACGGGCGACCCGCCCGCGCCCCCGCGGACGACCACGACGGCGACGCAAACACCGCCAAGCCCGGCACCGGAATCCGGTGAACTCGTCCAGGCCCCAAGCAATATCACCGGCATCTGCGACCGCAGCATTCAACCGAGGATCGACGCCGCGCTCCAAGGCACCGAAGACATCGGCGACGTGATCACGGCGGTCGAACCGCGTCTGTGGAACATGGCGACCGTGCTGCCGATCCTGCAGGACACGACAATCGTCGCGGCAGGACCCAGCGTGCAAAACGTCAGCTTGTCCGGCGCGGTGCCTGTGGGCATCGTCGGTGACGCCGGCAGGTGGGTCAAGGCGCCGCAGTAGGCACGGCGCGCCGCTCGGCGAGCACCCGGATGCCGTGGGCCGCGAGAGCCGCGACCAGGAACACGGCCAGCAGCCACCACGGTGGATGCGCCAGTTCCCAGACGAAGAACGCCGCCCACACCGGTGCCCGCTGGGTGATCGCGAGTACCCCGGCCGCGCAGGTCAGTGAGACGGCCGGGACGCTGACGGAATGCTGCGTCCAGGTGTTGATGGTAAGTGCGACAACCGATCCCATGGCCGCGCCGGTGGCCAGCGCGGGCGTGAGCATTCCGCCGACCGCACCGGCGCGCAGGAACACCGCTGTGAGAAGCGGCTTGAGGACGAGGATGGCGGCCGCTGCGCCCAGCGTCAGGCCGCTGTTCAGGCTCACCGCCAGGATGCTTTTGCCGTTGCCGGGCAGTTCTGGCAACCAGACTGAAAAGATGCCGATCAGCAGCCCGGCGGCGGCAATGGCCGGAATCAGCAGCCAGGACTTAATGGTTGTGGCCGGTCGCGCGCGGGCCATGAGGTAATTGAATGCCAGCCCCGCAGCGACCGCCAGCGGCGCCAGCACGAGCGCGAAAGCCGTTAGTAGATAGGACAATTGGATGTCCGGCCAGTTCAACGGCGGGCGTTCATGAGTGACCGGCGACGCGACGGCAACCGCGAGGCTCGACGTGATCAGGGCGGTACCGACCGCACGGGGGTGCCACGTTTTCAGCATGATGCGCGCAGCGAACAGGGCGCCGCCCAGCGGGACGCTGTAGACCGCCGCCAGTCCCGCGCCGGCCGCGCAGGCGAGCAGGATCTCGCGGTCCCGCGGCGTCATAGACCACCGAGATGTCCCGAAATCGCCTAAGGCGGCTGCGAATTGGCGGGGTGCGCCTTCGCGCCCCAGCGACGCCCCGGCTCCGACGAGAAGCACCTGCAATCCGGCGTCGAGCGACAAAGGTAGTCGGGGCAGCCGCCGATGGGCGGCGATGGTGTCGGCCAGGGCAGGGACCTCGGTGCGTCGACGCAGCATCCACCAACCGAAGCCGGCCAATGCTCCGCCGACCATCGGGCCGAGGGCGCGACGTATTGGGCTGCTGCCGGTGACGCCGGTGAGCAAGGTGCCGAATGAGTAGTGGTAGGTCAGGTGCTCGACGGCGCGCAGCAGCAGTGTCGTGGACAAACCGGCGACGCCGGCCAAGAGCCCGACGACGATGATCCCGCAACCGAACTCAAGGGTGCGTCGGTTCACGGAAGTGAATCTATGTCACCGAGCGGCTGGCATCTGCGGACTCTAAGGGTTACAGCAGTTCCGGGCGGCCGGGTCAACCTCCGCTGCCACCAGTGCCGCCAGCATCACCAGGAGCGCCTGCGCCACCGGTACCGCCTGCGCCTCCAGGAGCGCCTGCGCCACCGGTACCGCCTGCGCCACCAGGAGCGCCTGCGCCACCGCCTGCGGTACCCGTGCCGGCTCCCGGTCGACCTTGTCCGGCGAGCCTCCGCAGCGCGTCGCCGAACTGCGCGATCGAGGTGTTGACCGAATCCCCGATGTCCGTGAGGGCATCCCTTACAGCGTTATTGGGATTCGGTGCCTTCGTCGCCGGCTCGACCTTGTTGCCGTCGGTCAAATCGGTTGCTCCGTTTGAGCCATCCGTTGTTCCGTTGGTGGTGTTGTCGTCGTCTATGGCGCCGTTGTCGGCGCTCGCTGTCGTATCGGATGTCTCGTCTTCGCCAGAGAGGCTCACCGTGGGTGTCCGCTGTCCCAGCGGATTCTTGATTCGTCCCCAAGCGAAGCCGATGCGCGGTGGTCGCCGCTGCCGAGTTGCGGTGCATCGCCATCTGGTGCCGCTGCCGCGGGCGGCGCGGCGCCAGCCACTTCGACCATACGGTTTTCGATGACGGTTCGGATGGCGTCGAGAGCGAGCGCCGGCGGACCGAGCGGAGCGACTACGGCCGACACGGCGTTATACAGGGTGGCGGCCAGATCGCCGGCCTCGGCCGAGGTGAGCGGGTCGGCGGTGAGCGTCGGCATGGCGGCTGTGACGGCGCCGGCGACAAATGCCGCGGCCACGACGTCAGCACCGGCATGCCTCACGCCCTCGACCAGGTCTTGCAGCGTCTGCTGAAAGATCCGTGCCGGATCGACCATCGGATTGGATGGGCCAGCTCCTGCGGGCAGATTGGGCACGGACGAACCCGTTGGGGTCGGCCCGGATACCACGGCGGCTCCCGCGGCGTAGGCGCGCGCAATCGCTTCCCTGCTGACAGGAGCCCCGTCACCGGTCAAGGCGGCAACCAGCCGCGGTAGGGCCTCCATGGGTTCCGTCGGCTCAGGACCATCCTCGACGAGTGCCTCCAGGAACGCCGGGTCGACCAGGTACAGGTCGCGGCGGACTTCGGCCGTGGACTGCTGCGCGCGAACCGCAATATCCGCGGACGGAAGCATGACGGGATTTGCGACGATGACAGCAGCGCCCGCCAACGCCACCCCGGCGGTGACAAGTGGGCGAATAGCTGTGCGCATAGCCTTCCCGCCGTCTGCGATCTTTGAGCTAAGTAAAACTGTACCTTAGAGGAATCTGAGTAAACCAGCAGAGATTACTTTAACGGCTGCCGTTGGTCACGGACCCGGTTACGGGCAATCGCGCGGAATCGTACTCCTTTTGGCGCAAAGTGTCGGTCTCAGTCCTTATCTCCGCCAGAAGGACCTGGTGCTGCCGACGGACGACCCCGCGCTGCCGGATGGTGTTGCGGATATCTGTTGCGACCTCGGTGACCATAGTCGTCCACCGTGTCGATCAACCCGTCCTCTGGCCCCCAGGGCTTGTGGACCAATGCATCGAAAACCGGTCGAACTATGCCGTGTGTGCGCGGCATCGATGCCGTGGTTGTTGCCGGTGACGATTGCGCTGAGCGGCCCCGCGACTGCCAGCGGAACGCCTCGTCGGTCGCCATGGTCCCGCTAGCACTCTGTTGGTCCAACTCGATGACGAGGTCTTTCGCCATCCCAACCCTGTCGGATGAACGTGACTCCTGCCGTGCCTAATCCGCTGCTGATATCTAGCTGAGAAAGACCTGAGAGTCTTTGAGAAATTTTGGGATACGAAGCGCGGTGTGACACGCACGCGACCCCACCCAGCAACCCTCATTGTGACGACCCTCAGCCGCATTCAAGAGCTCGGCGGCTAGGCCTACGAGCGAGGCCATCGTCCGACAAAGGGTGAGCGACAACCTGGTGCATGTTAGCTAGAAGCGCACTCGCTTTGCCGGTGCCGACGACTATTCGTATCTGTGGCGGCAGATGGTCAGACAGCCCGGCGTTGTCGACCCGGCCGGGTATGACCTGATCACCGGCGTTCAGTCGGTGAAGGCGCCAAGCATGCGGTGGTGACGTCCATGCAGCCGTATCCGCGTAGCGCGAGCTGTTGAACATAGTAAAGGACCCGCCGGGTGGTTTCGCGGCGGGGCTGGCACGGACGATGCCCGTCGCCAATGGCCAGTTCCGGGCGGAAGCATCGACCCCATAGCGGGTCGAGATCCTGCTGGCGCGCGACGGTTATAGAGGGCGCCGGCCAAGCCGAACCTGGTGTGTTCCGACGCGGCGGTGCGCCGGCGCGGTGGCCGAATCGATCCACAACGGCGGTACTGGGGCTGCCCAGATCCGCTGCGGCGCAGTCATGAGCGTAATCCCGATGTGCGCAAGGCGATTTGGGCCTGCTCGACGTCGACCCTGTTGGTCTCGGGCTGACGACGACAACATGGTCACGCTCGCGCAGGTGTGGTCGCCGTCGGATCCGGGTTATGCGCCGACGGCACCCCCCAGCGCCGAGTACGCAGGCGACGGCACCGTGCAGTTTGAATCGGTCATGTGAGCGCAACTGATGATAGCCGCTCGCCACCGCGGTGAACGGATTCGGTGATGTCGGACCGGGGTGGTCGTCTTCGCAGTGCGGGGATGTCATTTCACGATCCTTAGTGCGCGGCCTGCGCGTCGGCGGACAGATCGATGACGGTGGAATCGGTTGAGGGAGCCGATGATTGCGCAGCCCTCATCGTGTTGCCGCGGAGTCGACATTGTTGTGCGACGGCGGCCCTTACAGCGGGGCCGGCGGGATGCCTTCCTTGCGGCGATACCCAACAACGATTGCGCATGGCATGTACTTCCACATCGTCCTCCCATACGAGCATGAGAGAGCGGACCACCTTCGAGGGAGCTACTGGCGTCAGCAGCATCGAAGGAGGCCTGCCCACTCGGCGGAGTCACACGGGTCGGGAATTTCGATGAGCATCAGTAAGGAATTTCGGCGGGCGCGTTCTATGCCACCACTACGAGCGCCAAGCCAGAAACGTTGACGGGTGGGTTCAGCGATTTGGCCTCTTGGCCCCGTGGTAGCAAAGCACCCACACCAAGTGATTGAAAAGAATGCGTCATTGCAGGTGGCGGCCCGCTGACGACGCGCCCAGGTTAGTTGCCTGTTCGCGTCGCGGCGATGTTGTACTCGCTGACGGAATTGCAATCGCCGGTGTACGCAATACTGCGCTTGCCGGTCAGCGACACTATCGGATTCGGCGCCGAGGGTGGCATCAAATACGTGGTGTTGAAGACTCTCGGCGCACTCGTCCCAGACACCGGGCACGGGCTGACCCCAGCCTGGTAACTCAGGTTCCACTGGTTGTCGGTGAAGGCGTACGGCTGCACCACCTGTCGACCCTGTACACGCGAAAAGATGAACGACACACACTGGTCCGAGTTCCGGAGACACTGTGTACTCACCGAAAAATGTTGGGTGAGGGGCGGCTCAGCGCCTTCGCCGACAAACGTCACCACGGCGGCGTAGGTACCTTGCCAACTCTCGGGCGGACTGGGCACTCGTTTGGCTTCTCGGGCCGGATCGGCGATTTCGACACCCGCATCCACATCGCCGATCCTGGTGGCGCGCATGGGTAAACGGAATGCCTGGACGCAGTCCGGACTGCCCAGTCGTGCGTTCATTCGATAGCCCAACAGCGTCCCGTCGGGCTGCGGCATCAGTTCCCACACCGTCATGCGGGGTAACTTCTCCTGCGAGCCGCACGTTGTTTCGGTCATCTTCACCATCAGCCAACGACCGTCGATATTGTCGAGCACCACTGGGCCCACCGCCGTCTCGGGGGTCTCGGGTTGAACTTCCGAACCCGTAGCCACACAACCGTTATCGCTACAAGTGGACCGAAACGCGAAGGTCGTCGGCGGCATATTTGTCTGGAGTGGGACCGGAGCCGCTGATCTGCACGGAACCGTCGAACTCCAGTTTGTAGGTGCCATCCAGGACCGGACCAGCGGGGGCAGCCGGCGAGGCCGCCGTGCTTCCGCTCGATTCAGTCGCCGTGCTGTCGCTCGACTCAGTCGACGGGTTCGACGAACACCCAACGGCCACGACGGCGCCGACTGCCACCACGGCCGACACGCGCAACAGCATCGAGCGCTTCCCCGACTGTTGATCACGAGGTAACGCCTTCAGATACCGCGCCCAACCGTCCATTGCGCGCCGCGCTTTCGCCGCCGGTCCCGCATCGCGCCCTCCGGTGAGCCCATTGCGGATCGTCCTCATGGATGGCTCCTTCGACGTGCTGCGCGTGAGTGGCAAATCATGCGCCATAGGTTAACGGCGGCGGCTAGCCGATCACGAGTAATTGAAATACCTGCGTCGTGGTGCGCCTCGGAGTCCGTGACGAATCGCTTGACGCGCGACCTGGCCGCGGTAAGCCCGAATCAGGACGCGATTGAACCGACTACAGCGCTGCGAGCGCCGCGGTGAATATCGAGTAAGATCTATGTCTTGACAGACGACTCGATCTGACTTGCGAGACCGACAGCAAGGGCCAGTGGCGCGAGCAACATGCAAAGCGTGAGTATACAGGACAACTTGGTGTTGGGTCAGTCCACAGGTTTGCGTCGTCGTGACGGGCGCGCAAACCGCCAGCGCGGCAGGCAATTTGGCGGGCAGCCATTGCGCCCAGTGCCGCGCCGGCGCCCACCAGCTCACCTTAGTTCGGCGTCTAGCTCGTGGCGGGCGAGGTGGTGTCCGGCAATGGCGGCAAACTGTGTCCCGCGTCGCACGGCCACCGCCGGCACCTCGGCCAAATGCCGCCGATCGTCGCCTCAGACTGCTTAAGATGCTCGATGACATGCAACAGCAGCGTGCTCGAGGCGCCGGCTACACCGGCCAGCAGCGCGAACGAACGATGACCTCGCAATCGGATTCGAGTGGGCGTTCCGGCTGAAGCTGGACGTGCGTGCGATGCACAACCCGCGCGCCCACGCCGAGAGTTCACCGTGCTGTTTGCGCACATGTGCGCCAGCGAAGTGCAGCAGTCGATCGAGCATAGGACGGTCAGGCTCGCGAGCGCCCGTGGACGCCTTTCGCTACGGGCTCGGCGCCCGACCCGATTGCCCAGCCAAAATCAGCAACGATGTCAACCTGAGTGGATCCTGATAAAGCCATCTGAACGTCCATCGGCTGGTGGCGATGTCGATGGGATCGCGACGCGGCAGCTGTCACCAAGAACACCATCTGAGCAGCAACGATTGGTGTCTTACGCGCGGCTTTGTCCGCTACCTGAGCATGACTGATGGATTCTCAGGTGTTTGTTGCATTCGCAACAATTAGCTAAGAGAATCCTCGGAGAATCGCACATTTTCGATGCGCCCAGTGTTACGTTGCTGCTGCTTACTTTTCCACTACCCACGATGAGGGGGATCATCCACATGTCTAACCGTAGTAAGCATGGGTCGGGTTCGAAGAAATCGGCTCGTCCGTTCGTAGCGACGGCGGCGGCAATCGGCGGAGCCGGTATGATCTTGGCCGCGCCCGGCGCAGCGCTACTGGCCAATCCGGCCGAAGCGCAGGCCCAGATCGATCTCGGCAGCCTCAGCAGTCTTTTCGGGTCTTCCGGTCTGAACGGGGCGGCCTCGTCCCTTGTTGGCACCAGCCACTGCTCTCGCAAACCCGTTCTTCGACATCCTCGGTGGGATTCCGATCGTCAATATCTTCATCGGCAATGGCGCTAACGGTACTGCGGACAATCCCGACGGCGGCGACGCCGGGCTCTTCGCCGGCAACGGCGGCAATGGCTACAGCCCCACCGTCGCCAATGGACGGATTCGGGGTTAAGCGGCGGCAATGGCGGCAACGGCCGGGTTCTTCTTCGGCAACGGCGGCAACGGCGGCAACGGCACTGTCGGCATCGCCGCCGGTGTGCTGGACGGCCAAGCGGCCGTGGACGGCGGTAACGGCGGTAACGGCGGCGCGGCCGGCTTCTTCGGCAACGGCGGCAACGGCGGCGGCGGCGGCGGCGGCGGCGGCGGCCTCAACGGCGTGAACCCCACCACGGACGACACCGCCGGGCTCACGTCCATCGATCCCATTACCGGTCCCCGGTATAGCCGGTAACGGGGCGAACGGCGTCGGCCTGCAGAACGGCGGCAACGGCCTCAACGGGATACCCACTGTAGGCCTCGATGAACGGCGGCAACGGCGGCAACGGCGGTGACGAGGGCGGTAACGGCGGCAACGGTGGTAACGGCGCAGATGGCACGGCCGCCGACATTCGCCGGCAACGGCGGCAACGGCGGCGACGCCCTGTTCGGTGGCGGCAACGGCGGCAACGGCGGCAACGGCGGGTACGGACGTGACTCGGCGGCCCCGGCGGTAACGGCGGTAACGGCGGCGCCGGCGCGGTCGGCGTCAACGGTGGCGACGCCACCAACGGCGGCGCGGGCGGCAACGGCGGACCCGGCGGCTTCTTCGGCGCCGGCGGCGACGGCGGCAACGGCGGCGGCGGCGGCACCGGCGGCAACGGCGCCGTCGGCGGCAACGGCGGCAACGGCGGCAACGGCGGCCTGGGCAGCGGTGGCGATCCGGATCGGCACCGGCGGTAACGGCGGCGACGGCGCGGTCGGCGGCAACGGCGGCGCCGGCGGCGACGGCGGTGCAGGCGGTGCAGGCGGCACCGGGCGGCATCCTGGGCGGCGACGGGCCGGACGGCAACGGCGGCGCTGGCGGTAACGGCGGCAAGGGCGGCGCTGGCGGTAACGGCGGCAACGGCGGCACCACCAGCGGCGGCTTCGGCGTCGGCGGCAACGGCGGCAACGGCGCCAACGGCGGCGACGGCGGCGCGGCTGGCGCCGGTGGCGCGGCTGGCGGCTCCACTGGCAAGGCCGGCAATGCCGGCACCGGTGGCAAGGGCGGCGACGCCGGTAAGGGCGGCACCAGCACCGGCGGCACGGCCGGCAACGACGGCGCGGCCGGCAACGACGGCGCTAGCGGGTAACCGCTAGGCCGGCGGGGCTCGCCATAGCCCCACCGCGGTGTGGATCCCGGGGGTGTCGCAACCCCGATGCCCCCGGGTCTCCCGCCGCAATACAACGAAACCGGCAGGACACCGGGCCACATGTTGGCCCGGTGTTTTGCATTGCACGACTCGGGCCCGCCGAGGGCATCAGGCAACGGGAAGGTCCGCGAAAAATCGAATGAGGACTTGTGCCGTGGCGCACGATCGCCTGGCGGTGGTCGACGACATGTCAGACCCGCTGAGCAGAGCGCAATGCGGTGTGGAGCCGCTGACAACGGATGGGGGAGAGCTGATGGTCGCCGGAACAGATGTCAACATCAATGGCGCCACCACTGGCGAATATCCGGCCGGCCGCACCACTTTGCCGGTCAGGGATGTCGGGCGGCTGTTGCTGCGCTGTGCGGACCAGCCCGGGTTGGTGGCGGCGGTCAGCACGTTCCTGGCCCATGCGGGCGCCAATATCGTGTCGCTGGATCAGCATTCCACCCAGCAGACCGGTGGAACGTTCATGCAGCGCACCATCTTTCATCTACCCGGACTGATCGCCGCCCGCGATGAGCTGGAACGCGACTTCGCCCAACAGGTCGCTTCGAGGTTCGGCATGGACTTCCGGTTGACCGAGGCCGCCAAGCCCAAGCGGGTCGCCATCATGGCGTCGAAGGAGGATCACTGCCTGCTGGATCTGCTGTGGCGCAACCGCCGCGGTGAGTTGGACATGTCGGTGGTGATGGTGATCGCCAATCACCCCGACCTCGCCGATCAGGTGCGCGCGTTCGGGGTGCCATTCATCCATGTGCCGGCGCGCAAAGAGATCCGCGAGGACGCCGAGCGCCGCCAACTAGACCTGTTGAGGGGCAACGTCGATCTGGTGGTGCTGGCCCGCTATATGCAGATCGTGACCCCGCGTTTCCTCGACCAGGTGGGCTGCCCACTGATCAACATCCATCACTCGTTCCTGCCTGCGTTCATCGGCGCGGCACCGTATCGGCGGGCCAAGGAACGCGGCGTCAAACTGGTTGGCGCAACGGCCCATTACGTCACCGAAAACTTGGACGAAGGGCCGATCATCGAACAGGACGTGGTGCGAGTCCACCACCGCCATGGTGTCGACGACCTGATCCGTCTGGGCGCCGATGTCGAGCGGGCCGTGCTGTCCCGGGCGGTGTTGTGGCACTGCGAGGACCGCATCATCCAATACGGCAACCAAACCATCATCTTCTGACGCGGCTGGTCTCTGTGATGGACGGGCCGGGCCCGCGCGGTTATCGGTTTGACACGCGACTATCGCGGTGAGTTGGCGTTCAGGGCGATCGCGAGAAAATCGAGGCGCCACAGCGACTCAAATAGCTTGCGGGCGAACTTCTCGAGTTTGGCCCTGCTGCCTTGCGACTCTCCGCTGTCCGCCACGCATGCGGCAATCTCACGAATCGTCCGACGCCCGTCCACATGCTGCACGAAGGGCAGCTGCGTCGCGTCGAGAGTCATGCGCCAGCCTGGCCGAAAAATGTCGGCGCCGGAGATGCCGCAATTCATACGCATCAGCGGGACATAGTCGAGGGAGTCACGCGTCGAAAAATCGATCGTGTAGCTTTCTTTCGGCCGGTCCGGACGGCACGCAACGAAAAAGTGGCAACCGTTCAACGTGTTGATACGTTCCATCACGGACCAGAGCTTGGTCTCAGGCAATAGGTTGACGGCGGCATAGAACTCGTTCGCCGGTGCCAACACGTCGTGCGGGTAATACGGCGCTTTGAGGAGCCATGTCTGAAACACGAGTCCCGCGGAGCTGACAAGATCGATACAGTCGTCGACGGTGTAGTTGCGGTCGCGACCGTGCAGAAACGTGTCCACCAAGCCGGCATCGTATTTCAGATCCGGCGCGATTTTGAAATAGCTTCGGACAGGGTGATCCGGCGATAGCACCGACATCGTCTCGTTGACCATCCGGACTGATGCGTCGTCTTGACGCAGTCCCAAGTCACGAAAGACCGATTGCAGCAGTTCGACTCCGATCCGGCCATACTTTGCGTAGAGCATGACGGCTATGGCGCCATCGCGCCGCACGCAATCGGCAAGTGCTTTCATGCCTGTCGGTGGATCTTCCAGGTGATGGAGTACGCCAGTCGATACCACGAGGTCGAAGTCGAGCCCCAGCGTTGGCAGTTCTTCGATCGGCAGCAGATGCAACTGCAGGTTCTTCAGCCCGTGCTTGTCTTTGAGATATTGCTCATGGTCCAGTGACGGCTGGCTGATATCGACCGCGACGACTTTCGCAGCGCGGTTCGTGTAGGCAAGAACTGCGGCCTGATTTGTGCCGCAACCCGCGACGAGAATGTCTAGATCGGGTTTGTATTCCCGATCGGGCCATAGAATCCGGTGAGCATGGCTGGGGTCGAACCATTGCCAGTTGTTCTTGAGCCACGCTTCGAGGTCTTGGATGGGCGCAGGGTATCTCCACCGCTCGTACTGGCGGGAGACAACATCGGCGCGTGGATCGGCGTTCATTTAAGTCTCAACCTCCGACCACTGCTCGAGGGCCAAAGCCTGTGTTTCGGTATACGAGCCAGCGCATTTCGATCGGGCTGCTCTCACGCTCGACGTCGAACACGTCCTGGCCGCAGACCCATTCGGCGTACCAGCTCGTGGGCGGCCAAGCGCCTTCGGGTAGGTGTGCTTTCTCGTAGTCGTATACCGAGTCGTCGGCAACCGGCTCGAGGGGCAGTCCGGCTGCCGCAGTGGACATCTCGTGCCGCGTGAAGATGCTTGTGTACATTTGCTGCCCGAGCTCGACGCACGGCCGTGTCGGGTACGTAGCCGTCGCGCGCCAGGAAGGCGTTGAACACCAGACGTCCACCAGGAGCCAGGCACTGGGCGGCGAGTTCGAACACACCGCGCAGCTGCTGCGTCGTCCGGAAATCAGAGACCACCTCGGAGAGCAGGATCAGCTGATAGTCCTGCCGGAGATCGTCCATCCTCGAGAAGACGTCACGCTGTATGACGCGCACGTTGAGCAATTCCCGTCCGGCGTCGGAGCGAATCATGTCAGCGAACTTCGGGGTCATCTCGACCACGTCGACCGGGTGGCCTCGTCGTGCCAAGGCCAGCGCGTTGCGCCCAGTTCCCGCCCCAATGTCGAGCACCCGATGCGTTTTCGGATTGGCGGCTTCCATCGCCAGCGCCCACACGCGAGCATCCGGTTCCGAACCGAACAGCGGCGGCTCGCGGGTGCTGATCCAGTTCTCGTAGGCGCCCTCCACCGACCACCATTGGGCCTTGACGTGGTAGTTCAAGGTCATGCCAATGGGAGCGTTGAACGAAATGACGATATTCGAACGCGGGGAGGTCGCGTAGGCCTCTGCCAGCTGGCCCTCAAGCACCGTCCTGACATGAGCAAGCTCGTCGGCAGAGAACCTTCGACCCACACCGGCAAAGAGGGTGTCACACATTGTCACGTACTCGTCGATCATGCCCGGAACGGCGGGCAGCGAGATCTCGCCCGTGACCACGGATCGGCGATACAACCGCCGAGCCATGGACTCCTTCAGTTGCAGCGTCGGATCGACGTATCCGTGGGGCAGATCGTTCATCAGAACCCTTCTACACGACCGAGACCTCCGTTGCCCGGCACGTGTTCTCGACGATCAACTGGCGGCGGCGGAAACGCGCGGCGTTTCCGCGTGCGCGTCACAAATTCCGTGTCAACCGGTCTCTTGTTCAAAGAGGACCAGAGCCCCAGTTTGATGGCACGGTCCATATTCGGTCGTCACCGTGCCAAAGATAGGCAACACGGCGCTGCGGCGCGGCTTTTCGCGAGAAGCACTTTGCAGGAGGTGCGCTTCAGCAACCGGGCAACGGCATTCTCGGAATGTCAGGCTCAGCGGCCGTTATCATCGGCTCATGCCAGATGCGACCGGAGAAACGCAGGCCCCTCGCGAGTCGCGACGTGTCCCGCAGTCACCTGTAGGTGGGGCGCTGTCGCGCTGGCTTGCCCCGGCCGCGCTGCTGGTCGCGGTGGTCGCTGTTGTTCTTGCCATTTGGGCGCTGACGAGCTCGTCGTCCGGTGGTTCGGCGGCTGGCACGCTGCCGGGTGACCCGGAAGTCCGGGTTTGCACGGCCTTCGACACCGTTAGCAAGGCGGTGACGGACCAAACCCACACTGATTTGGGCCCCGATCCGGTCGCGCAGGCGGCGGTGGCGGGTAACGCGCGCTTGGCGCTGATCGGTGGGGGCCAGTATCTGCTGAGTCGCCTGGATTCGGCAACGCCGTCGGAGCTGGCCGATCCTGTTCGCTCCTTCGCCAACGACCTGCAAGACATCGGGATTCACGCGCTGGCCGGAGTGTCGAACAGCGATAATGAGCAGGCGGCCCGGCTGACTCAAGCTGACTTGACCAGGAAGCAGATCGTCGACTTGTGCAAGTGAGCGCAGATGCCGCATCGTGGCGTTGCTGGCCGCTACCGGCCGCCCGCCACGGTGAATGGAATGCGCTAGCTCGCCGAGGACCGCATCCGCGGTCCCAAAGACACCTGCTGGTGTGGAACGCGATCATCGAAACCGGCTGGGCCGCAATAACACAACGCTGACAAACGCCCGCCCCCACCAAGAAGGCCAAGGAGGACCGGCGGACGTAGCGCCGGACGAAACCTCACGAGGCTACACTAGGGCCCGGCAATGTCGAACCGGACGCGGAACATCGTCGGCCAGTACTTGCCTGTCAATATGAATTCGCCTGCCCCGGCGGACGCAATGCCGTTGAGCTGTTGTTCCTGTGTTCGCGCAGCGTCGTCGAGCAGCCGGGCGCCGTCCACCACCGCGGTGACCTTGCCTGTCTCGGGTTCAATACGGGCGATAAGGTCCGTCGGCGACACGTTCGCCCACACCTGACCGTCTACGCATTCGAGTTCGTTTAGTCCGGTAAAGGGCTTGCCTTGATAGGTAACGAGTACCGATCCGATCTCGGCGAAAGACGTGGGGTCGTGGAACCGCAGCCGATCTGTACCGTCGCTCCGTACCAGCCGGTTCCCGTCATAGCACAGGCCCCAGCCCTCGCCGTCCATGTGAACCTGGCGTAACACGGTCAAGCTGGCCTTGTCCCATTCGATTGCGACGCCGTTTTTCCACGTGAGTTGCCAGATCCGATCTCCGACGACGGCGATGCCCTCGCCGAAGAAGTCCGGCGGAAGCGGGGCAGCGCGAAGCACAGCGCCACTCGCCGGATCCAGCTCACGCAACTGAGACTGGCCCAACTGACCGGTGCTCTCGTACAAGGCGGGACCGTCGAATACAAGCCCCTCAGTGAACGCTGAAGGGTCGTGCGGAATTTCGACGATGACGGCGGGCCGCCCCACCGGCACATCGGCGGGCTCACTCTGCTGCTGCTCGGCTGGTTCGCCCCCACAGCCGGTGGCCGCCATCAACAAGACGGCGGCGCTTACGACCCGCAGTAGCAGGGCTGCAGCGGCGCGACCGGACTCCACGCTGGCAACAGTAGCCAGGTAGGCCCAGTGGCGGCGCGATTTTCGATCACACCTTGGTGATGGCCGCTTCACGCGGTCACCCATTTCACGCGCGATGAGGTCCCGATACGCGCCCGGTCTTGGCGCCGCAGAGGCACTGGCATCACGCCGTCGATGTGATCGGACATGTCGAGGCTGGTGGACTTGCGCAGCTCGGCCAGCCTGTGGATGTGGGCCAGACGCCTCGGCCTCGGCGTAGGTGTCGATGTCCTTGTGCGGCACTGCCTCCCGGTCCACCAATTCGGCCCCGCTACCTTCGGCGGTGCGTTGACGGCTCCGCCCTAGGGTTGACACCCGT
Organism: uncultured Actinomycetota bacterium; assembly: GCA_963848855.1. Classification (GTDB taxonomy): domain Bacteria; phylum Actinomycetota; class Actinomycetes; order Mycobacteriales; family Mycobacteriaceae; genus Mycobacterium. The sequence continues at coordinate 446,348 of CAWKFL010000009.1, read as the reverse complement.
TGCGCAGGTGCCAACGCATCGGCCCGCTGCGAAGACAATTACATGGGAGTCGTGGGCTGGGGAGGCGGCAATAGCGGGTTGACCCTGTCACCGGCAGAGGGAACAGGTGGTCGGTTTCTGTCGCGTCAAGGCTGTCGAACAAGCCGATGTTGTATACGCCTGCGTGGTGCACCACCACTGGCAGGTGGTAGGCGAACACCCGGAACTTGATAGGGGTGCCCGGGTTGTCTGGCCAATGCCAGGCGCACTCCAGGGAGCCCACGTACTCACCCTCAGGTGACCTCGCGACGATGTACCGGCGCGGGTCGTATTCGCTGCCCCCCTGGGTGTAGACGGCGAGGACAAGCGGGATAGTGATTTGTTTGGGGAAGGTGTCTACGTAGGCACTGGTCAACGGGAAGCCGTCTAATGCAACTCCACCAGTCTCGTGCGCGACTGCTTTGGTTGATGGCGCGAACGCTACGACATGCATGCTTCCCCCTAAATCTTGAGAGTGCCGACCCAAAGCGACCTTAGCCGCGATGCGCTCGGTAGCCGATGGCAGGCCTAAGGGTAGCCGACGGCGGTGTGTGTTCGGCTGCTTGTCTGATGAAGAGCTATCGCGCCCACCCACGAAACGGTCTTCCCCCGCACGTCTCGATTCGTCAGGGAATGCCGCGTGGCCGCCTTCACCCGCGGAAGTGCGTATCCCTCCTTGGCCCCTTCGCTGTTCGGTCCGTGGGTGTCGACGAACGGAAGCGCTTGCCGCCCAACATAATCCGATGACGGATTCGCCATGTCATCGACGGGACATCCGGCGCTGTGGTCGGACCGTGGGGCTGTTGCTTAACGCAATGATGGAGCACGGCTATCAGGTGGCCAGCTTGTCGGTTGCCACACGCTGCGGTACGACGCTACGGTGTCTCCTTGATCGTCCCCGGGCCGACGCGGTCGCTGGCATGTGTCGGCGTACCCTTCCGCATAATCAGGAGCGGGATCGCTTCAACGGCGAAATCGCAGCCATGAGGCGCAATCTCGCGCAAGTGTCAGGGACATGCAAATCCCCTGAGCAGAACAACAAACTGCAGGTGCGGTGCGGGAACCGCGCACAAGATCGCTAGGGAAGAGCTGATGGTCGCCAGCCGCTGTGCACATCAACATCGACGGCGTCAACACTAGCGAATATCTATTTCGCTGGATCGCATTGTCCGTCAAGGATGCCGGGCGCCTGCAACTGGCCTGAGCTAACTGCTCGCAATAGCATGCTCGTGGCTTTTCGGGATGAGTGGCCGCTATCATCACCTCATGCCGGATACAACCAATGAGGTTCACAAGGGTTTTCGTGGAATGACTACCGGACAGACGACGTCGCAACGTTGGCTTGCCCCGGCTGCGCTGCTGGTCGCGGTGGTCGCTGTTGTTCTTGCCATTTGGGCGCTGACGAGCTCGTCGTCCAGCGGTTCGGCGGCTGGCACGCTGCCGGGTGACCCGAAAACCCGGGTTTGCACGGCGTTCGACACGGTCAGCAAGGCCGTGACGAGCCAAACTCATAATGATTTGGGCCCCGATCCGGTTGCGCAGGCGGCGGTAGCGGGTAACGCCCGCTTGGCGCTGCTCGGTGGGGGCCAGTATTTGCTGAGTCGCCTCGACTCGGCGACGCCGTCGGAGCTGGCCGATCCTGTTCGCTCATTCGCCAACGATCTGCAAGACATCGGAATCAACGCGCTGGCCGGAGTGCCGAACAGCGATAATGTGCAGGCGGCCCGGCTGACTCAAGCTGACTTGACCAGGAAGCAGATCGTCGGATTGTGCGGGTGACCGCTGTGGCCCACCGTGAGCCGTGTTCGCCGGGCCTTCCTCTGTTGTGATGCCCGATACGACGAGAACCACCTGCAGCACCGCATCGAGTGAAAGCGGCTGCCGCGCTATCCGGCGGTGGCCCTCAATCGCGTCCGCAAGCGGGCCAAGGCGTGGCGGATCGGGCCGCCACGCCGCTCAGCAAGGTGCCGAAGGAATAGTGGTAGGTGAGGTGCTCGACGGCGCGCGGCCGCAATGTGGTCGAGACCCCCGCGAGTAGCCCGACGAGGATCACACCGCAACCGAACTCCAGCGCCCGGTGACTCACGCTGTGAATCTATGCGGAAAATCGATGCCGCCGTGTGCCCACGGCCCGCACTGGGCGATACGCCCGAAGCTGGCGTAGGGTCGCGCCCGATGCCGTCGCAGAAAACGCCCTGTCTGCTCTTCGTCCACGCTCATCCGGACGACGAAACTCTCACCACGGGCGGTACCATCGCCGCTTACGTCGCGGGCGGCGCCGAAGTTCACGTCGTCACGTGCACGCTCGGCGAGGAGGGGGAGGTGATCGGCGACCGATACGCGCAGTTGACTGCCGATGCCGCGGACCAGTTGGGCGGCTACCGCATCGGCGAGCTGACAACCGCCTTGCGGGCGCTGGGTGTTAGGGAGCCGATTTTCCTCGGCGGTGCAGGACGATGGCGCGACTCGGGGATGGAAGGCACCCCGCCGCGGCATCGGCAGAGATTCATCGACGCCGACCCGCGCGAGGCCGTCAGCGCGCTGGTGGCGATCATCCGCGAGCTGCGCCCGCACGTCGTCGTCACCTACGACGCCAACGGCGGCTACGGCCACCCCGACCACATTCACACCCACGAGGTCACCATGGCTGCCGTCGCAGCATCGGGCGGCGCCGACTACCCGGGTGAGCCATGGACTGTGCCGAAGGTCTACTGGACCGTGATGGCGAAGTCCACGATGGCCGCGGGACTCGACGCGCTCGAGGACGTGCCTGCGGAGTGGATCCGGTTACGGATTGACGACGTGCCCTTCGGCGAGCCCGACGATGCGATCGACGCGGTGATGGACGTCCCCGATCAGCTGCCCGCGAAGCTCGCGGCGCTGCGTGCGCACGCGACCCAGGTATCGGTTGCTCCGAACGGCCAGTCCTTCGCCCTATCGAACAAGTTGGCCCTGCCTATCGGGGCAATCGAGCACTACATCCTTGCGGCCGGCACACCCGGCGAGCGCGACGACCGCGGATGGGAAACCGACCTACTGGCCGGGTTGAACCTGGAATAGCGCAACAGGCTCACGGTAAGCTGCCCGACAATCGGCCGCGTGTGGAAGGGATGGCGATGGACCCGGACATGGATCCCAACCTGCAGCACTGGCAGGACCGCGCAGACAACTTTCAGTGGGTGATCGGGTCGCTCGTCGCACTGTTAGACAGCATCCCGACCTGACCCCGCTGCGTCCCGTCGTCCTGACATTGCTTTCGATCGACGGTGTGCTCTCGGCCGTGGCGGCGGCGTTCTTTCTTCCGTTCCGAATCGGATCGGTGCCCTTTCCGATCAGCGCCCTGATCAGTGGTCTGGTCAACGCCGCGCTGGTGTGGGCAGCAATGCAGTGGACGTCCGCGCCGCGGCTGGCCGCGCTGCCGTTGTGGTGCTGGCTGCTGACCGTCGCGGGCTTGACATTAGGCGGGCCGGGAGAGGACATCGTGTTCGGCGGCGCTGGAATCATGGAGTACGCACCGCTGCTGCTGATCGTGCTGGGTGCGCTGCCGCCTGCCTTCATCTTGTGGCGTACCCGGCCGCGCTAGCTATTATTCGTCGTCGGTGGGCCTCTCCTTGACCGCCTCGCGGACGTCGTCGGTGGCCTGCCGGACTCCATTGACCATGTGCCTGGCTGTGTCGCGGAAACCCTTGGCCACAGTCGTCGGCGCCTTCGCGACCTCCTCGGCGCTCGTGCCCGGCCTGCTCGCGCGCACGGCGTCAGTGACGTCGTTTACCGTGCTGGTGACCGCACCGCGCACCTCGCCCTGAGCCCGTACGACGCCGTTGTTGGCGCCGTCTTCGGTCCGGCGTTCGGTGGGCTTGAGGCTCGCGCGGAGCTCGTTGCGCAAATTTCGTACGGTATTGGTCTCCTCGGCCGGAGAAGCTCCCTGAGGCTCATCTGCGTCGTCTCCGCCGGCAACGCGGCCCTGCACGGAATTGAGCTCGGAATTGAACTGTGCGAGCGGCGCTTTGACAATCGAGGGGACGGTACTGATCTCCGACGTCCTCTCCAGTTCGGCCGCCTGAGGACTCATCGGCGGCGACAGGGGACCACCCAAGAGGTCGCCGATTTCTCCTATTCCGTTCCAAATGAGGGAGTTCAAGGTGGCGCTGCCTTTGAAAGTGCCGTCGACGTCTCCGCTCGCGTTGAGGGGATTGTTGAAGACGCGGCCGAGCATGGCGCGCACGAGGCTGCCGTCGGCATTCTCGACTCCAACCCCCGGCGTCTCCGTCGGGCTCAATAGGGTCTCGGTGGCGAGGAACGGACCTTGAGTCGCCGAGAACGGCAAGTTGATCGGCGGCAGCGGCGGGATCGGGGGCAGTGGCGGTAACCAGAAGGCGATTTGGTCGTTCGCAAAGAAAATGAACGAGTTGATAGTGTCGACGCCGACATTCGCCAGGCCCTGAACGAAGCCGATCTGTCCGTCGAGCCAATCGGCGATGTTGAACGTGATGCTGCGCACGATGCGTTCACCGAGGTTATAGAAGATCGTGATCTGCGGCGCCAGCCAGCCGACGAACGGTACCCAGCCGACCGCATACGCGGCCACATCGAAGCCCCACTGCACCCACGGCTCGACAGTGTTGTAGACGTTCTTGATATTGCTGCCGATGGACGTGGGGGCGACGACCGGCGGGAACTGAGGCGTCGGGACGGTTTGGCCGGCGCTCGGCGGCACCGTGATCCGCTGCAACCAGTCGACAAGAAGGGTCGGCAGGTTGGCGGCCGCAACCGTGGGCTGAACCTGCGCGGTGAGTGTTATCGGAGCCGACGCGACTCGAACTATCTGTGTGGGCGCGGACTCCTCGACAGACGGGACGAAGGCGATGGCCGCTGCGGTGATGGTCGCGACGCCCGCGGTCAGGCACGAGCGGAACGAAATGTCCACGTCAATACCCCTCCGAGCTGCGGCAACTACCGACCACTTCGCGAATTTACGCGAGTGTTAATGCAGGCGCGGAACATTGAGCGACAACTGCGGGGCGCGGGCGTAACACCGCGTCCGGCTGGGACTACTGTGGCCGGTATGTCAGGCGCAGTGGTTTCAGATAGTGAGACGCGCGGATGATTCTCAGCGACGCAACGGTTACACGGGAGTGGCTCTGAACCCCCAGCGCGGCGCCAATCTGCCCAGCCCGGTGGTCCCTCCGAGGTCCGGTGTTCGCAATACTGCCGCGCTGCGGCGGGTGTTGCGGCGGGCCCGGGACGGGGTCGCGCTCAATGTCGACGAGGCCGCGCTCGCCATGACCGTCCGTGGCGAGGACCTGGCCGATCTCTGTGCGAGCGCCGCGCGGGTGCGTGACGCGGGTCTTGAGACGGCGGGTCGCCGCGGGCCGAACGGGTGGTTGCCCGTGTCCTACTCGCGCAAGGTGTTCGTCCCTGTCACTCATCTGTGCCGCGACACCTGCCACTACTGCACCTTCGTCACCGTCCCCGGCAGGCTGCGCGCGCAGGGCATGGGCATGTACATGGAGCCCGACGAGATCCTCGACGTTGCCCGCCGCGGCGCCGAGTTGGGTTGCAAGGAAGCGTTGTTCACACTCGGTGACCGGCCGGAACAGCGCTGGGACGAGGCACGCCAGTGGCTCGACGAGCGCGGCTACGACTCGACACTGGACTACGTGCGCGCGATGGCCATCCGGGTGCTGGAGGAGACTGGCCTGCTGCCACATCTGAACCCGGGCGTCATGTCGTGGTCCGAGCTGTCGCGGCTCAAGCCGGTCGCGCCGTCGATGGGCATGATGTTGGAGACCACGTCGCGGCGGCTGTTCGAGACCAAGGGTCTGGCGCATTACGGCAGCCCCGACAAGGATCCCGAGGTGCGGCTGCGCACACTGGCCGACGCCGGCCGGCTGTCGATTCCGTTCACCACCGGGTTGCTGGTCGGCATCGGCGAGACACTTGTCGAACGCGCCGAGACTATCCACGCAATTCGCCGGTCGCACAAGGAATTCGGGCACGTACAGGAAGTGATCGTGCAGAACTTCCGGGCCAAGGACCACACCGCAATGGCGGCGGTGCCCGACGCGGGCTTCGAGGATTTCGTGGCGACGGTGGCGGTGACCCGGTTGGTGATGGGGCCGAAGATGCGCATCCAGGCACCCCCGAACCTGGTATCGCGCGCCGAGTGTCTCGCGCTTATCGGCGCCGGTGTGGACGACTGGGGTGGCGTGTCGCCGCTGACCCCCGATCACGTGAACCCGGAGCGGCCGTGGCCGGCACTGGATGAGCTCGAGGCGGTCACCGCCGAGGCCGGCTACGACCTGGTGCAGCGGCTGACGGCGCAGCCGGCCTATGTGCGGGCTGGTGCGGCGTGGATCGACCCGCGGGTGCGCGGACACGTCGACGCGCTGGCCGACAACGACACCGGACTGGCCTTGGATGTGAACCCGGTCGGGCGGCCGTGGCAGGAGCCAGACGAGGCGACCGAGTCCTTGGGCCGCACCGATCTGAACTCGGCGATCGATTCCGAGGGCCGTCTTACCGAGACCCGCAGCGATCTGGGCAGCGCGTTCGGTGACTGGGAGTCGATTCGCGAGAAGGTGCACGAACTGGCGGCGCGGGCGCCCGAGCGCATCGACACCGATGTGTTGGCGGCGCTGCGCTCGGCCGAACGAGATCCGGCAGGCTGCAGCGACGACGAGTATCTAGCGTTGGCCACGGCTGACGGTCCGGCGCTGGATGCCTTTGCGGCTCTGGCTGATTCACTGCGCAAGGACGTGGTGGGCGACGACGTCACATTCGTCGTCAACCGCAACATCAACTTCACTAACATCTGCTACACGGGGTGCCGGTTCTGCGCCTTCGCCCAACGTAAGGGCGATGCCGACGCGTATTCGCTGTCGACGGCCGAGGTAGCCGACCGGGCGTGGGAGGCGCATGTTGCGGGCGCTACCGAGGTATGCATGCAGGGCGGTATCGACCCCGAACTACCCGTGACGGGCTACGCCGATTTGGTGCGTGCAGTCAAGGCCCGAGTGCCATCGATGCATGTGCACGCGTTTTCTCCGATGGAGATCGCCAACGGGGTGACCAAGAGCGGGCTCTCGATTCGGGAGTGGTTGATCAGCCTGCGGGAGGCCGGCCTGGGGTCGATTCCGGGCACGGCCGCGGAGATCCTCGATGACGAGGTGCGCTGGGTGTTGACGAAAGGGAAGCTGCCGACGTCGATGTGGATCGAGGTCGTCAGCACCGCGCACGAGGTGGGGCTGCGGTCGTCGTCGACCATGATGTACGGCCACGTCGACCAGCCGCACCACTGGGTCGGGCACCTGCGCGTGCTGCGGGACATCCAGGAGCGCACCGGCGGATTCACCGAGTTCGTGCCGTTGCCGTTCGTCCATCAGAGCAGCCCGCTGTATCTGGCGGGCGGAGCTAGACCGGGGCCGACCCATCGCGACAATCGCGCGGTGCATGCGCTGGCCCGGATCATGTTGCACGGCAGGATCTCTCATATCCAGACCAGCTGGGTCAAGCTCGGTGTCGAGCGGACGCAGGTTATGTTGAACGGCGGCGCCAACGACCTGGGCGGGACGCTGATGGAGGAGACGATCTCGAGGATGGCAGGCTCGGAGTTCGGCTCGGCGAAGTCTGTTGAGGAACTGGTCGCGATCGCCGCGGGTATCGGCCGCCCGGCCCGTCAGCGCACCACGACCTATACGCCGCTGGCCGCCTGACCTTTCTGCGGCTTTGTGGGCGGCTCGCCTTATTTGCGCGAGCGTGCGTGTCTGCACCCCGACACGCCGTATTTTCAGGAGCATTTTGCGCACCCTCGCGGGCATACGGGCGTGCGCAACCGCCTGAAATTCGCAACCGTTACACATTGGCAGGCTTGCTGTTCGGCGCATTCCCTACCGCGAAGTCGGTACGGTGACGGTTGCCGACCGCTGAGGAGCGCCGATGACCACGATCGCCGGAATCCCCGCCCATGCATTGCTCGTTCATGCGATCGTCGTGCTCGCGCCGCTGACTGCGCTGCTCGAGATCTTGTGCGCGTTGTTGCCTGCTGCGCGTCGACGGTTTGTGTGGCTGGTGCTGGCGTTTGCGGTGGTGACCCTGGTGCTCACTCCCGTGACGACCGAGGCCGGGCAGTGGCTATTCGACCAACAGACTCAGCCCAGCCCGATCCTGCAGACGCACGCCGATCGCGGCGCATGGATGATCTACTTCTCCAGCGCGCTGCTGGTCGTCGCCATCGCGCTGGCGGTGCTGCACTGGCTGGAAAGCAGATCCGATAAGCGCCGACTACTGGCCACCGTCATCGTGGCCGCCGTCGCTGTCATAGTCGGCGTGTCCTCGATCGTCGGCGTCGTTCGCATCGGCGACGCGGGCGCAGAGGCGGTGTGGGGCCGGCAGAGCTGACGCATACCGGCGCCCACACCCGCCGGGATCACGCCTGCTTGAGTGCCTCGATCTCCAAGCTGATGGTGACCTTGTCGCCGATGACGGTTCCACCGGTCTCCAACGGCATCTCGATGTCGATGCCAAAGTCCTTGCGGTTCAACACCACTGATGCGTCGAAGCCCGCGACCTCACCGTGGCCCATGCCGGGGTTGACACCGTTGAACTCCAGATCGAGCTGCACCGGCTTGGTAACGCCCTTCAACGTGAAGTCGCCGTCGAGCACGTAGCGATCACCATCGCTGCGCACGCCGGTCGAAACGAACTTCGCGACAGGGAACTTCTCGGCCTCGAAGAAGTCCGCCGACTTGATGTGTGCGTCGCGCTGCTCGTTGCGGGTGTTGATCGAGTCCACGGCGATCTCTGCGCTCACCGAGGGCGTGCCGTCCTCGGCGACGACAATCGCTCCGCTGAAGTTCTCGAACTGGCCTCGGACCTTGCTCACCATGAGGTGGCGCACGGAGAAGCCGATCGACGAGTGAACGGGATCGATCGCCCAGGTTCCAGCGCTGAGCTGAGTGGTTCCGGCGGCTTCGGTCGTTGACGTCATATACGTGTCCCTCTGGTTGGGGCGCCGGCCTGCCCGGCGCCTTCGCCAGCATAAGTGGACCACGGTCCGGAACTATTCCCTCGGGGAGCGAGCGTGCGCGAAATGCCACGAAATTGCGGCGTGTCGCGGAGCAGACACGCACGCTCGCGGTGCCAAGTTGACCCCCGGCCAGCAGTGCCAAGTTGACCCCCGGTCTACAGGCGGGCGGCCAATTCGGTGCCCTGGCGGATCGCCCGCTTGGCGTCCAACTCAGCGGCCAGCGCCGCGCCCCCGATGACGTGTGGCTGGACGCCGATGAGGCGCAAACCCTCCTCGAGGTCGCGCACGGATTCCTGCCCCGCGCAGATCACCACGTTGTCGACCTCGAGAACCCGGGGATCGGTGCGGTCGGATCCGAAACTGATGTGCAGTCCGTCGTCATCGATGCGCTCATAGTTCACCCCGGACAGCTGCTGCACGCCCTTGGCCTTGAGCGACACGCGATGCACCCAACCCGACGTCTTGCCCAGTCGCTTGCCCTGCGGACCCTTGGTGCGCTGCAGCAGATACACCTGACGCGCGGGCGGGGCGGGCAGCGGCGTCGTCAGGGCGCCGCGCGCCTCCTGCGGATCGGCCGCGCCTCACTCGGCCTTCCACTCCTTGAGAATGATTGACGGCGACCTGTATTCGTCGGCCGGCTCAGCCGGCGTCGTCACGAGGAACTCGCTGACGTCGAAGCCAACGCCGCCTGCGCCGACGACCGCCACGCACTTGCCGAGCGGCTTACCCGTGATGGCCTCTGCATAGGACAGCACCATCGGGTGATCGATTCCTGGATGTCGGGCATCCGCGGCGACACGCCGGTGGCCAGCACCACGATCGTGGCCCGCGTTCGGAGCCGCACGTCTACCCCGAGCTTGTCCAGCATCGTCGTGTAGTACCGGATCGTCTCGCTGAACTCTTCCTTGCCGGGAATCCTTCGCGCCAAATCGAATTGGCCACCGATCACCTCACCCGACTCGAACAGCGTGACACGGTGTCCGCGCTGTGCGGCGGTGACGGCAGTGGCCAGCCCGGCGGGTCCGGCCCCGACGACCGCGACACTTTTCGCACTCCGCGTCGGCCCGAGCACCAGCTTCGTCTCGTGTCCCGCACGCGGATTCAGCAGGCACGACACCGTCTTGTGAACAAACGCGTGATCCAGGAAGGCCTGATTACACGAGATACAGGTGTTGATCTCATCGGCCGCGTCGGCCGAAGCTTTGAGCACCCATACGGGATCGGCCAGCAGCGGGCGCGCCATCGATATCAACTGCACGTTGCCTTCGGCAAGGATCTGCTCGGCGGCCTGGGGCATGTTGATCCGATTGGACGCGACCACGGGGATGCTCACGTGTTCGGCCACCGCGTTGCTGATGTCGACGAACGCGCTGTTGGGCACCGACGTGACGATGGTCGGGACCCGCGCCTCATGCCAACCGATGCCGGTGTGGATGATCGTCGCGCCCGCCGCGTCGACTTCGGTTGCCAGCGCAACGGTTTCGTCCCAGCTCTGACCGCGCTCGACGTAGTCGGCCATCGACATCCGGTAGCAGATGTTGAAGTCATCGCCGACCGTGGCCCGGGTACGACCGACGATCTCCACCGGCATCCGTCGTCGCTTCTCCGGTGTCCCGCCCCAGGCGTCGGTGCGCTTGTTGGTGCGCGGCGCAAGGAACTGGTTGAGCAGATAGCCCTCGCTGCCCATGATCTCCACACCGTCAAAGCCGGCCTCGCGGGCCAGCACAGCGAACGGGTTGATCGGTGCCTTGATCGACGAGCACTCACCGAAAACGGGTGGTACGCATAGCGACCGGCGTGCAAGATCTGCAGCAGGATTTTACCGCCTGCGTCGTGCACACCTGCCGTGATGCGACGGTGCCTGCGCGCATCGGACGACGAGACCATCTGTGCGGCGAACGGCAGCTAGCCAGTGCGGTTCGGCGAATACCCACCGGTGATGATGAGGCCGACGCCGCCGCGGGCACGTTCGGCGAAATACTCGGCGAGCCGATCGGTGTCGCGGGCGCGGTCTTCCAGACCGGTGTGCATGGAGCCCATCACCACGCGGTTGCGCAACGTGGTGAACGTAAGGTCCAACGGCGACAACAGTTTCGGATATGTCACGTGGACTCCTTCAGCGCTGCGGTGACTTCGTCGAGCCAGTCGATCGCGCTCTCCTCGGCGCGGATTCCGCCGCGCAATACGAGGTATTGATGCAGCGCGGCGCCTCTCAAACCCCTGGGCTCGGGGAATTGGCGCTTCTCGAATCCGCGGTAGGTGTCGAGTAATTCGGCGCGCTCGGCGCGCAGTGCGCCGACCTGGGCGCGCAACGCGTCGATGTCACCATGCTCGGCGCCACGAACCTTCACCGCCAGATCGCGGGTGCGATTGTCGGAGACCGACCCGCCGCGGCCGGTCAGCGGTGCGGAGATCCAGCGCGCCAACTCGGCGCGGCCGGCGTCGGAGACGGTGTAGACCTTCTTGTCCGGTCTGCCCTGCTGCACGACGGGCGTGACATGCACCCAGCCGTCGTCTTCCATCGCACGCAAGGTGCGGTAGATCTGCTGATGTGTGGCCGCCCAGAAATAGCCGATGGACCGGTCGAATCGTTGGGCGAGCTCGTAGCCGGAACCGGACTGCTCGCACAGGGACACCAGGATCGCGTGGGGAAGAGCCACGTCGGGAGCATATGGGCGCCGACGGCCATATGCGACTTGTTGCACTGCACTCACGCGCATAGGGGTGTGTCACTAGGCGTGCTGTATATGCAACGTCTAGTATCAGTAACTACGCGCCACCCATAACCGGGAGCCGCGAAAGTTAGGGCACGCTGACATAACCGTCCCGGTACCCGCAACGGATACTTGCAGCGATTTTTCAGCGGGCCCGACCAAGACTGGCAGCCCCACTGGACAGGAGATCGAGGAGACCTTCGTGACGTACACGATTGCCGAACCCTGCGTCGACATCAAAGACAAGGCGTGTATCGAGGAATGCCCTGTCGACTGCATCTACGAGGGCGCACGCATGCTGTACATCCACCCGGACGAATGCGTCGACTGCGGCGCATGCGAACCGGTCTGCCCGGTCGAGGCCATCTACTACGAAGACGATGTGCCCGACCAGTGGAGCGGATATACACAGATCAACGCCGACTTCTTTGCCGAACTCGGCTCGCCAGGTGGCGCCTCAAAGGTGGGTCAGACCGACAACGACCCGCAGGCGGTGAAGGACCTCCCGCCTCAAGGTGAGGACTCCTAACGGCCCGCCCACAGCTTCGTAGGCGCGTCTCGTCGTCACTGCCGGTGTTCCCGTGGGACACCCTGGCCGACGTCACCGCGCTGGCGCACTCGCATCCCGACGGCATCGTCGACCTGTCGGTGGGCACACCGGTCGATCCGGTGGCGCCGCTGATTCGCGAGGCGCTGGCCGCCGCCAGCGATGCACCTGGCTATCCGACCACCGCGGGCACGCCTGCGCTTCGGGCATCCGCGAAGGCGGCCCTGCAACGCCGGTACGGCATCACCGGGATGGCCGATGACGCCGTGCTTCCGGTGATCGGCACCAAGGAACTGATCGCCTGGTTGCCGACCCTGCTGGGTCTCGGTCCCGACGACGTGGTCGTCGTGCCCGAATTGGCTTACCCCACCTACGAAGTCGGTGCGCAGCTGGCCGGTGCGCAGGTGGTGCGAGCGGACTCGCTGACTCAATTGGGCCCTCAATCGCCCGCGCTTGTCTATCTGAACTCGCCCAGCAACCCCACCGGCAAGGTGTTGGGCGTCGAGCATCTGCGCAAGGTTGTCGGCTGGGCCCGGGAGCGCGGCACACTGATCGCCTCGGACGAGTGTTATCTGGGGCTGGCGTGGGAGGCGCAGCCGTACTCGGTGCTGCACCCGGAGGTCTGCGACGGCGACCATACCGGTCTGCTGGCCGTGCACTCGCTGTCGAAGACGTCGTCGCTGGCGGGTTATCGCGCCGGCTTCGTGGCCGGTGATGCCGATGTGGTCGCCGAGCTGCTCGCGGTGCGCAAGCACGCGGGAATGATGGTGCCGACTGCCGTCCAGGCCGCCATGGTCGCCGCGCTCGATGAGGACGACCATGAACGGCAGCAGCGCGACCGGTATGCGCGACGACGGGCTGCGCTGTTGCCCGCGGTGCAATCGGCGGGTCTGACCGTCGACGATTCCGAAGCCGGGCTCTATCTATGGGCGACCCGCGGGGAGCCGGGCCGCGACACCGTCGCATGGCTGGCGCAGCTGGGCATCCTGGTTGCGCCCGGCGAGTTCTACGGGCCGCGCGGTTCCCACCATGTGCGGTTGGCGTTGACAGCCACCGACGAGCGGATAGCTGCAGCGGTGCAGAGGCTTTCGGCCTAGTCGGTCGCATCCCCATTGGCCCACCGGATCGGCGCCGAAATGGACCGCCGGTGGCCGACTTTCGGCCATAGCGTGAGACGCATGCCGATCGGGCCGTCACCGACCAATAAGTTCGAAGTCCTGTTGCACACGAATCCCACGATCGTGTCGAACTCCTGCGGGATGGTCGCCACGGTCACGATTCCGCCGGGTGATCCCGGCTCCGGCCCGCACCGCCACTCCGGGCCGGTGTTCGGCTACGTCCTCGAGGGCGAGATCCTCTTCGAGCTCGAAGGCGAAAAGGCGTATCCGATCAAGGCCGGTGAGGCGTTCTGGGAACCGGGCTTTGACGTCGTCCACTATCAGGCCGCGAACCTGCGCGACGACATCGAAAGCAAATTCGTGGTGTTCATGGTCTGTGCGCCGGACGTGCCGATGATGACGTACCTCGACGAGGAGGAGATCGCAGGCCGCGCGCATCTTCGCCGTCAGTAGCCGTACCGGCAGACCTGGCGGGTTACCGTCGGGTCATGGGCGACTACGACGTCGAGTCGGTGGACCGGCTTCCGTTCACGACGCAGGAGAAGTCGGCGCGGTACCGCACCGAGGACTACCAAGGTGCGGTCGGACTCAACTGGTACACGACCGATCCAACGCTGAAAGCCACGATGGCGTACTACCTGCAGCTCGACGAGCTCGCGGTCGCTGAGCCGCATCTGACCCGCATCGGCGAGCTCATGGGCGGCCCAGTCGCGCAATGGGCCGAAGAAACCGACCGCAACCCGCCGCGGCTCGAACGCTACGACCGATGGGGACATGACGTCAGCCGGGTCGTCATGCCCACCTCGTTCGAGCAGTCGAGACGTGCGGTGCTCGACGCGCAGAAAGCGCTGCGCGATGATGCCCGACACGCCGGGGTGAGCTCGTCGCTGACGATGTTTGCGTCCAACTACCTGCTGAATCAGGCGGACATCGGGATGGGATGCGCGCTCGGCACGGGCGGCGGGATGGTGAAAGCATTGGTCGCCGCGTACGCGCCGGCCGACGTGCGCGACCACGTGTCGGCGAAGTTCGAATCCGGCGAATGGGAGGGCCAGACCGCACAGCTGTTGACCGAGCGGACCGGTGGATCCGACCTGGGTGCGCTGGAAGCGACGGCCACCCGCAACGGAGATACGTGGCTGCTCAACGGATTCAAGTGGTTCGCGTCGAACTGCAACGGTGAGGCGTTCGTCGTGTTGGCCAAACCGGAGGGTGCGCCCGATTCGAGCCGGGGCGTGGCGACCTTCCTGGTGCTGCGGACGCGACGCGACGGGTCCCGTAACGGAGTGCGGGTCCGGCGGCTGAAGGACAAGCTCGGCACACGCTCGGTCGCCTCGGGGGAGATCGAGTTCGTCGACGCCGAGGCGTTCCTGCTTTCCGGCGAGGCCAGTGACGACGCTGGTCCGTCCGACGGCAAGGGTCTGGGCCGGATGATGGAGTTGACGAACGCCGCACGGTTGGGCATCGCACTGTTCGCACTCGGCAATGCGCGACGGGCGCTGGTCGAGTCGCTGCGTTACGCGCAGCGGCGGCATGCGTTTGGCGCTGCCTTGATCGACAAGCCGTTGATGCGGCGCAAGCTCGCCGAGATGATCGTCGACGTCGAAGCCGCGCAGGCCTTGGTGTTCGACGGCACCGGCGCCGCCAACCACCGGCAGCCGCGGGGCGTGCGCCAGCGGATCGCAGTGCCCGTCACGAAGCTCAAGGTCTGCAGGCTCGGCATCACCATGGCCTCCGATGCGATCGAAATCCACGGCGGCAACGGCTATATCGAAACCTGGCCGGTGGCCCGGCTTCTCCGCGACGCTCAGGTGAACACCATCTGGGAGGGACCCGACAACATCCTGTGTCTGGATGTGCGGCGCGGGATCGAACGAGCTCAGGCGCACGAGGTTCTGCTGCAGCGCCTGCGCGACGCCGTTTCGGTGTCCGACGATGACGATACGACGGCCCTGGTATCCCGATGTGTCGACGATCTGGCCTCCGCGATCACCGCGTGGACCAAGCTGGACGGTGCGGTGGCCGAGGCGCGGCTGTTCCCGCTCGCACAGTTCATGGGCGACGTGTACGCCGCTGCGCTGCTGACCGAGCAAGCCGCGTGGGAGCGAGCCGAAAACGGAACGGACAGAAAAGCACTCGTCGCGCGGCTGTACACGCAGCGGTATCTGGCCGATCGGGGGCCGCTCCGCGGCCTCGACGCCGACGGCGACGAGGCGATCGAGCGTTTCGACGAGTTGATGGCGGGCTCGCTGTCGCTCGCCAATTGACGGCCGAACGTTCCTTACCACTCGAAAATCTGCGGATTTTTCGAGTGGTAAGGAACGTTCGCGCGGGTGGGTGGTTAGCGTTCGGTCGCGCGCAGACCCAGCGCGAGGACGAGACGATCGTCGGGATCATCCAACGACGTCGCCAGCAGTTTCTCGACGCGCCGGATGCGATACCGCACCGTGTTCGGGTGAACATGCAACTCCTGCGCCACCGCGGCGATGTCGCCGAACCCGTCGAGGTATGCCTGCAATGTGTCGGCCAGCATCGGTTCGTCATCGCGCAGTTGCCGCACTCGTGGGTCGACCAGACGCGGCCTGCCCGCCACCTGCGACACGATCTCGTCGAGCAGCACCGTGGTGCGCGCTTCGTCGAGCGACGTGACCTGCCCGATCGCGCCCGGATGGCGTTCGGCACTGTCGAATACGCGATCCACCTCGGCGCGGGCCGCCGCAGCGCCGGCCAGGCCCGCCACCGGAGCGGCGATCACCGCCCGCAGTGTCAAACTCAGTTCGCGCGACAGAGCCGTCACCACGCCGCGCACCCACGACGTCACCGAAGAGGCCGCCCCGACCTTCGGCAGCAGCACGTAAACCCGCTCGCCTGTCGACGCGATCTGCGCATCAGGGCGAAAAGCGCTGGCGCTCAGCGCGATAACGTCGGCCGGTGCCTGGGTGTCGACGCCCCTGAACCCGATCAGCGCGGCTCTGCCGTCGGCGACTATGCCCAACTCGCGGGCGATCGCGCCTACGTCGTCGACGGCCTCGCCCAGGCCGAGCAGCTCCTGGACTCGAACCGTGTGCATCGACGGAGTCGCTGCCAGCCGCGACATGATCCGAGCGGCGAGCACCGCGCCGCCGCGCAGAATGTCCTCCACGTCGTCGGCCAGCGGTGCCGTCCCCTGTTGCAGCCAGATGGTTCCGGCGAACCCGGGTCTGCGGCGGGCGTCCGTCGGCGGCAGATGAATTCCGACCGCGAGCCGCGGTCGCAGTCCCAGTTCCGGGCGTTCGGCGACGCGGACCACCTCGCCGCTGGCGCGCAGCGCGTCGAAGATGCCCCATTGCCCGATCCACTCGAGGTGCTCGGGCGGACCGGCGCGGCCGAGGATGGTGAGCCGGCGCAGTTCGTCGGCCTCGTCGCTGGACGCGGAGTAGGCGAGCATGTGCGACGCCTCGTCCTCGATGCTGATCATGCCGCGGGTGCGGTCGGCGATGGACTGCGCGAGGCCGAACAGGTCGGTGCCGGAGTCGTAGAGCGGATCGCTGCGGTCGCCGTGGTGTTCGAAGGCGTGGTTCACGAGCTTGTAGAGCAATTCCCAGCGGGCCCGCGGTTCGACGGCGACGACGGCGGTGCCCAGGGCGACGGCCTGCCGCACCGCCGCTGCCGACGGCTCCTTGACAAAGATCGCTGCGGGCACGGGCCCCGCCTGTTCCGCGATCCACCGGACGGCTTCCGCATCGGACACCCCGAGCAGGAAGAACAGGTCGGCGGAACCGGGTCCGACGGCCAGCCCAAGCCGCACATCGTCGGCGTCTACTAGCGCGACCGACCCGACGGGCATATCCAGCCCGCGGGGTGCTTCGACCAGGGTCACCATGGTGCGGTCAAGGGCGAGAAGCAGCTGTCCGAGGCCGAGGCCCGCCGCGTGCTCCGCCATAAATGCTCCTTTTGTCCGATTCGACTATAGATCGCACAATGCCTTGTCGGATCGGCCATCGGTTTGAATCACCGGAAACGGGATCCTTGCTGCATGGACGCCATCACCGCCGTGCCCCAGCCTGTCAACGAGCCGATCCACGAATATGCGCCTGGATCGGATGAACGCACTCGGCTCATCGAAGCGCTTCGAACAGTCGCCACTGAACCGATCGACCTGCCTCACGTCATCGGCGGTGAACACCGGATCGGTGACGGCGACCGCGTCGACGTGGTCCAGCCGCACCGCCATTCCGCGCGGCTCGGCACCTTGACCAATGCAACCCACGCCGACGCCACAGCTGCGATCGAGGCCGCGATGGCCGCCAAGGCCGATTGGGAGGCCACCCCGTTCGACGAGCGCGCAGCGGTCTTCCTGCGCGCAGCCGACCTGCTCGCCGGACCGTGGCGCGGGAAGCTCTGCGCGGCAACGATGTTGGGTCAGTCCAAGTCCGCATACCAGGCCGAGATCGATGCGGCATGCGAGCTGATCGACTTCTGGCGGTTCAACGTCGGCTTTGCGCGGGAGATCCTCGAGCAGCAGCCGATCAGCGCCCGTGGCGTGTGGAACCGCACCGACCACCGACCCCTCGAAGGCTTCGTCTACGCGATCACACCGTTCAACTTCACCGCGATCGCAGGCAACCTGCCAAGCGCGGCCGCATTGATGGGCAACACGGTGGTGTGGAAGCCCTCGCCCACCCAGACGTTCGCCGCATATCTGACCATGCAGCTGCTCGAGTCCGCAGGCCTGCCGCCTGGTGTCATCAACATGGTGACCGGCGACGGGATCGCGGTTTCCGATGTGGCACTTGCCGATCCGCGGTTGGCGGGTATCCACTTCACGGGCTCGACGGCGACGTTCCAGCATCTGTGGCGGGAAGTCGGCAACAACATCGACCGCTACCACACCTACCCGCGACTGGTAGGGGAGACCGGCGGCAAGGACTTCGTGCTCGCACACTCGTCGGCGCGTCCGGAGGTACTGCGGACTGCGCTGATTCGCGGCGCATTCGACTACCAGGGCCAGAAGTGCTCGGCCGCGTCGCGGGCGTTCATCGCGCGCTCGGTGTGGCAGAAGATGGGCGACGACTTCCTGGGCGCCACAGAGGCGCTGCGCTACGGCGACGTCACCGATCTGACGAACTTCGGCGGTGCAGTCATCGATGAGCGATCATTCGCCAGGAACGTCAAGGCCATCGAGCGTGCCAAGAGCGCAGCCGCCGTGACGATCGCGGTCGGCGGCGAATACGACGACAGCGAAGGCTATTTTGTGCGGCCCACCGTGCTGCTGTCCGACGATCCGACCGACGAGTCGTTCTGCAATGAGTACTTCGGGCCGATCCTGTCGGTGCACGTCTACGCCGACGACGACTACGACAGCATCATCGACGTCGTAGACGGTGGCGCCAAGTACGCGCTCACCGGTGCGGTGATCGCCGACGATCGCTCCGCGGTGCTGCAGGCTGAGCAACAGCTGCGTCACGCCGCGGGCAACTTCTACGTCAACGACAAGCCCACCGGCGCCGTAGTGGGGCAGCAACCGTTTGGCGGTTCGCGGGCGTCGGGTACCAACGACAAGGCCGGATCGGCCCTGAACTTGCTGCGCTGGACGTCGGCCCGCTCCATCAAGGAGACGTTCGTGCCACCGACCGACCACAACTACCCGCACATGGGGGCCTAAGTGATGACTGAGCTGTTCCACAAAGTTGCGCGTCCGGCGATCCTCGCCGCCAGCCGGTCCGACGGCCTGCGGCGCACCGCCGAGCGGCTGCCCGTGACCCGGGAGGTCGTGCACCGCTTCGTACCCGGCGAATCGGTCGCCGACGCGATGAATACCGTTGAGAATCTGCGATTTTCACGGCGGCTGGTGACGATCGACTATCTCGGCGAAGACGTCACCGACGTCGACACCGCGAACGCCACCGTCGACGCCTACCTGGGCCTGCTCGACGCGCTCGGCAGCCGCAACGAACCTTCCGCCGCCGTCAGCCCGCTGGAGGTCTCGCTGAAGCTGTCGGCTCTCGGGCAGGCGCTACCCCGCGACGGAGAGAAGATCGCGATGGAGAACGCCCACACCATCTGCGAGCGGGCACAGCAGGCCGGAGCCTGGGTGACCGTCGACGCCGAGGACCACACCACCACCGACTCAACACTGTCGATCGTGCGCGACCTGCGCACCGACTTCGACTGGCTGGGCACGGTCCTGCAGGCCTACCTCAAGCGCACCCACGCCGACTGTGAGGAGTTCGCGGCCTCCGGTGCCAGGATCCGGTTGTGCAAGGGCGCCTACGACGAACCCGCATCGGTGGCATTCCGCGACCGCGACGACGTCGCCGACTCCTACTTACGATGCCTGCGGACGCTGATGTCGGGGACCGGGTATCCGATGGTCGCCTCACACGATCCGGAGATCATCGAGGCGGTGCCCGCGATCGCGCGGGAGAACAGCCGCGGCGTTGACGATTTCGAATACCAGATGCTGTACGGAATCCGCGACGCGGAACAGCGCAGGCTCGCCGAGGGAAACCACGTCAGGGTCTACGTGCCCTTCGGGACGCAGTGGTACGGGTACTTCGTGCGCCGACTGGCTGAGCGTCCAGCCAACCTGACGTTTTTCCTGCGGGCATTGGCCGAACGTCGGCGCTGACGTCTGGCGCAGAACCCGACGCGACCGCCCTTCGTCGTCGACGACACCCCATCGGAAGTGCCGCTCGATCAGGGTACAGCCGAATCGCCAAAGTCCAGCGATCTGGCTGGCGCGTTCGGCTGGGTGGGATCGGGCGACGCATCCTGGAAGCGCTGTCGATCCCGCCGCCGCCGGCGCCGGTGGTCGAGGTCTAGTCGGTCGACACAAACGAATGGTGTTCGTGGGTAACGACCCAACGGCCGTCACGCTTGCGTAGCCCGATGGTGAGTCGCAGCCGATTGTCGGGATTGGCTGCGAACTCCTCGGGCGTACCGCAACGCAACAGCGCGTAGGCGAAAGCGACGTCGTCGCCTGCGATCACCTCGAGTTCGACGATCTCGAATGAGGCGCCCTGACGCTGCCACTCGAAGAACGGTGGCCAGACAGCTCGGTAGTCGTCGATGCCGCGAACCCCGTTGTACGGCGGCGGTACATCGAACATCACGATGTCCGGATCATGGTCGCGCAGAAGGCCATCCAGATCGCCGGTGTGCACCGCTTCGGCCCACCGGGTGATCAGGTCGCGGATCTCCGCCTCGTCAGTCACCAGTACGGCGGTCCTTATCCTCGGCGGTTCCCGCGGAGGATACGAGGACGTAGCCGGCGCTGGCGAACAGCACGGGCATCATCGCCATCATTCCGAACGCTGTGGTCATCGTGTCCTCCTCTCGGACTGTGTTCTCTGACTTACCTATTCATACGGTTATAACACCGCTGCAGTTCAATCCGATGCGCCGATGTCGAACTTCATGGCGCCGTACGGCTCGGCCGTGCCGAACGCGAAAATCGTGCTCGGCTCGATCCGATACACGTGCCACGGCGGCGGCCCGGCGGATGGCGCGCTGTACTCCGCGGTCACCGAGTCACCGTCCACTCGCGCGGGCCAGCCCTGAGCGTCGAACGCGCCGGCGACGGACTGCAGTGTCGCGGCGTCGGTGACACGGACGGCGCTGCCCTCGATCACCAAGTCGAACGGGTGTGTCGCGACGCTGACGACGCAGCGCGGATCGGTGGTGATGTTGCGGATCTTGCGCGTCGCAGGACCGGAGGTGAAGTACCAGACCGCGTCGATCTGAATGAACCCCACCGGCGTCACATGGGGCGTGCCGTCCGGGTTGATGGTCGTGAGCCACGCCGTGTGCCTGCCGGGTCCGCCCGTATCTGGCGCCTGGGTGATGTCGGCGGACATCGTGTCGCGCACGTGCCGCCATTCGATCGGCGGCATCCCGTACCCGGCGAGATTGCGTCATGCCGTATAGACCCGTCGGGCGGGGGGAACTCATCGGGTGGACAACTCGCTCGTCGTGAGGGGTAGATGAACTATGGCAACCAACCAACCCAGGGTGTGGCTGATCACGGGTGCGAGCTCGGGTTTCGGCCGCGCCATCGCCCAGGCCGCGCTGGCCGCGGGCGACCTCGTCGTCGGCGCCGCGCGGCGGCCTGGCCCACTGGCCGAGCTGGAACCGTCGGCACCAGGCCGGGTCGACTCGGTGCAACTCGATGTCACCGACGCGGGACGCGTCACGGCCGCGGTGCAAGAAGTGCTTGACCGCCACGGACGGGTGGACGTGCTCGTCAACAACGCGGGACGCGGTGCCGTCGGCGCGGCAGAGGAAACAACCGACGCAGAGCTGCGCGACCTGATGGATCTGCACTTCTTCGGCCCCGCCGCGCTGACCCGCGAGCTGCTGCCCCAGATGCGCGAGCGTGGCTCGGGCGCGATCGTGCAGATGAGCAGCATGGGCGGCCGCTTCTCGTTTCCCGGCGTCGGCGCCTACTCGGCCACCAAGTTCGCGCTCGAGGGCTGGTCGGAGGCATTGGCCAAGGAAGTGGCGCCGTTCGGAATCCGGGTGCTGATTGTCGAACCCGGAGCGTTCCGCACGTCGTTCAACACCGGCGGCGCACTGCTGCTGTCGGAGCAGCTGCCGGCCTATGCCGAGCAAATCGACGCCGTGCGCGTCAACATGGCCGAAGGGGACGGCAAACAGCCGGGCGATCCAGTCAAGGCCGCCGCGGCGATCCTGCAGGCGCTCGCGTCGCCCCAGCCCCCGCTGCGGCTTGTCCTCGGCAACGACGCAGTCGACGCGGTGTCGGAGACGCTCGAGAACGCGAAGGCCGAGTTGTCCGCCTGGGAGCGCGTCGGCAGGTCCGCGGTATTCGACTAACGCCCGGAGAGCACCAGTAGCGCCCACGCCGCGATGGACTGGGCGTCGGTGATCTCGCCGTCGCGGATCATCCCTTCCACCTGCTCGCGAGTGAACCACTCGCTGTGCATGTCCTGTTCCTCATGCTCGCGATCGTGTTCGCCTTCGGTGATGCCCGTGGCCAGGAAGACCCAGCCACGCTGGCTGGTCATACCGGGGGCGACGTCGAGCATCCCGAGCGGGTCCATCGACGTCGCCCGCAGGCCGGTCTCCTCGCGCAGTTCGCGTTCGGCCAGCTCACCGGCCTCCATGTGCTGTTGACCGGGCGCCGTGCCCTGGGGAAACTCCCAGCGCCGCTGACCCACCGGGTAGCGAAACTGCTCGACCAAATGGAACCGGTCGCCGTCGCGCGGTATCACCAGCGCGCACGTCGGCTTGTCGACCACCGCCCAGATGCCCACGGAGCCGTCCGGGCGACGGATGTCGTCCTCGCGCAGCGTCATCCAGCTGTTCCGGTACACCTCGCGCGACCCCGTCCGCTGGATGTGTTCCACGCGCTCAGTATGCCGGGCGTGCAAGTGGGTAACCTCAGCCATCATGTCCTGCTCTTCGGATGCGCTGCCGTGCTGCTGACCTCGTTGAACCCCGCTGCCGTTGCCGCCGGTGCCGATATCGCCGACGCAGTGCGGATCGCCGACGCCACCTTGAGCCGCAGCGACCTCGTCGGCGCCGCGACGTCGGTGGCCGAACGCGTCGCGGGCGCTGGGCGCGTCGCGGTGCTGGCCACGCCAACGCCCGCGACGATCCTGGCCGTCACCGGCTGTCTGATCGCCGGTGTGCCGGTGGTTCCTGTGCCGCCCGACGTCGGCAGCGCCGAACGCCGCCACATCCTCGACGATTCCGGCGCGCAGGCGTGGCTGGGGGAGCAGCCGTCAGAACTCGACGGTCGGCCGCACGTCCCGGTGCGGCTGCACGCCCGTTCATGGCACCGGTACGCCGAACCGCCGCCCGAGGCGACGGCGCTGATCCTCTACACGTCGGGCACCACCGGTCCGCCGAAGGGGGCGGTGGTCTCTAGGCGTGCCATCGCCGCCGACATCGACATGCTCGCCGAGGCCTGGCAGTGGACCCCCGACGACACCCTGGTGCATGGTCTCCCGCTGTATCACGTGCACGGGCTGGTGCTCGGGCTGCTCGGGTCGCTGCGCATCGGAAACCGCTTCGTGCACACCGGAAAACCGTCGCCCGCGGCATACGCGGCGGCGCGCGGGTCGCTGTACTTCGGAGTGCCGACGGTGTGGTCGCGCATCGTCGACGATCGCGATGCGGCTTCGGCGTTGACAGCGGCGCGGCTGCTGGTCTCGGGCAGTGCGCCACTTCCGGTTCCGGTGTTCGACAAGCTTGCCGAAGTGACGGGCCACCAGCCGGTGGAGCGATACGGCAGCACCGAATCGTTGATCACGATCAGCACGCTGGTCGCCGGCGAGCGCAGACCCGGCTGGGTGGGGTTGCCGCTGACCGGGGTGGAGACGCGGATCGTTGACGACGAGGACGCCGCCGTACCGCACGACGGCGAAACCATCGGGCGACTGCAGGTTCGGAGCCCGACGATGTTCGACGGCTATCTCAACCGCCCCGATGCCACCGCCGAGGCGGTCGACGACGATGGCTGGTATCGCACCGGCGATGCCGCAGTGATCGACTCCGGCGGTATGCACCGGATCGTCGGCCGGGAATCGGTGGACCTGATCAAGACCGGTGGATTCCGGGTCGGCGCAGGCGAGGTGGAGACGGCGCTGTTGGGTCATCCCGGCGTGCGGGAGGCGGCCGTCGTCGGTGTTCCCGACGATGACCTGGGGCAGCGTATCGTCGCCTTCATCGTCGGGGACGCCGAGCCAGACACGTTGATCGACTATGTCGCACAGCAACTTTCGGCACACAAGCGACCGCGGGAAGTGCGGGTGGTGGACAGCTTGCCGCGCAACGCGATGGGCAAGGTGCTCAAGAAGGAGCTGACAGAATGACGCTGACGTTCGACGAGATCTGCATCGACGCGCACGACATGGCGTCGCTCGCCGAGTGGTGGTCGAACGCGCTGGGTTGGCTGCACGAGGTCACCGACGACGGCGACATCGCGCTGCGCGCACCGAAGGGCGAGGGGCCCGACTGGCTGTTCATCGCCGTGCCCGACGAGAAGGTGGTGAAGAACCGCATCCACTTCGACTTCCGGCCCGACGATCAGCAGGCCGAGGTGGATCGGTTGATCGGTTTGGGCGCCCGCCATGTCGATATCGGTCAGGGTAACGAGACCTGGGTGGTGCTGGCCGATCCGGAAGGCAACGAGTTTTGCATCCTCGCCGCCTCCGACTAGCGCTTGTTTGCGCGAGCGTGCGTGTTTGCGCCCCGACACGCCGCAAAAGGTCAGCATTTCGCGCACGCTCGGCAGCCACGATCGGCATGGTTCTGCTCACCGTCGCGTGTGGTAGCAATGAACACCTGGCGATCAAGCCCGTCGCGACCACCGAACCCGTCCCCGCGCCCAGCGAACCGTTGCCCATCGGTGACGGGGCCGTCGACACGTTCGGCGGCTGGATTCCGGACGGCCAGACATTGAGCCCGTTCGACGGCTCGAACCCCGCCATCACACAACTGGATCCCGCACTACTACAGGCAATCCGAGACGCGGCCACCAGCGCCAAGGCGGCGAACATCGACCTCAGGATCAATTCCGGTTGGCGGTCGAAAGGGTTCCAACAGCGCCTATTCGACGACGCCGTGCGCACCTACGGCAGCGTGGACATCGCCAAAGAGTTTGTCGCCTCGCCAGAGGTGTCCAAACATGTTGTCGGCCAAGCGGTTGACGTCGCGCCCGTCGCCGCCGACCAGTGGCTCATCCGCAACGGCGCCCAGTTCGGTCTCTGCCAGATCTACGCCAACGAGATCTGGCATTTCGAGCTCGCGGCGGACACGCAGGGCAAATGCCCGCCGTTGCTGCCCAACGCCGCAGGCTGATTCACGGCGCGGCTGATTCAGCCGCGGGTGACCTGCTCGATCAAGTCCGTGGCCCGCAGCCGCCCTGGAGAGGCCTGCAACCGCTCCGATACTGCGCCCAGCCGCGCGGCCAGTGCCTGATCGGCGGTGAGCTTCTCGATCGTCGCATGCAGCTCGTCATCATCGAATTCGTAGGTGGAAAGCCTTACCCCGTAACCGCATTCGTCGATCCGCTGGGCGTTGTCGTACTGATCCCAGAACAACGGGAGCACGATCGTCGGCACCCCGAATGCGAACGCTTCGCCGACGGTGTTGTTGCCGCCGTGCGTGATCATCACGTCGCATTGAGGCACGATCGCGGTCTGGGGAACGAACTGCTCGCCCCACATGCGTTCGCCGAGTGTCAGCTGCTCATGCAGTGGGCCCATCGACACGATGACCCGGTGCGGCGTCCGGTCCAGCGAGTCGATCACCCGCTGCATCAACGGCACATCCATGCAGCCAAGGCTGCCCAGCGACAGGTACACCAACCTGCCGTCGGTGCCGACCTTCTCCGCGACATCGAAACTGCCGTCGGAGTTGCGCGTCGACGAGTCGATGCGGTGCCACGTCGGTCCGAGCGGCTTGGACCGACGGTAGTCGAGCACTTCGGGATACATGTAGAGGTTCAGATACGGCGACTCGTACTGAAATTCGCCCGGCGGCAACGGTGCCGCGCCGCATTGCTGATGAAATGCCGACGATCGTTCGGTCAGCGGATCGGTCAGGCGGCGGTACTCCGCCCAGAACTCGTCCCAGCCGCTGCGGTCGCCGGACGGGTAGCCGGAGAACACCGGCGGGATGTCGGGGTCGGTCACCTCCAGCGGGTTGGCGGAGACCACGCGGATCCACGGACATCCGGCGAGCGACACCGATGGGAAGCTGGCGACGCAGTCGAGCACGATCGCGTCGGGCCGCAGCTCGGCCCAGATCTCGGTCAGCCGGTCGTGCGAGTATTCGGCGCCGTCGACGAACTCCGCCCAGATCGGCGCCGTCACCGTCTCGAGCTGTTCGATCGTCGGCCTGCGGAACTGCGGCGACGTGTCCCGGACGAACTCGGCCCACCCGCCGCCGACGGCCTCCTCGCCCTCCGGCGGCGGCGAGATCCGCATCAGTCGCTCTTCGAAGCCGCGCTTGGCCAGCTCGCCATCGAACGACTCCTCGATGACGAAAACCGTGCGGATGCCGCGCTCCCGCAAGTGATTTCCGACAGCGACGAGATTGTTCGTCGGCCCCCACGCGCCGGGTTCGGGAAACAGTGCGACGGTCGGCTCGCTCATACCGGCCGAATGTACGCCGCTCGACGCCCGCGAGTGTGCGCAAAATGCCTGCAATATGCGGCGTGTCTGTGTGCAGACATGCACGCTCGCGGTGCAAGGGGGCACCCCCGGCAAGGGGAGCTAGTTCTGGTGGAGCGCCTCGTTGAGCGTGATGCCCGTACCGTCGCGCTTGACGACCTCGACCGCTCCGGACACCGAGTTGCGCCGGAACAGAAGGTTGTTGGCCCCGGACAGTTCACGCGCCTTGACGGTCTCGCCGTCGGCGGTCTGCACCTTGGTCCCCGCGGTCACATACAGGCCCGCCTCGACGACGCAGTCGTCGCCGAGCGAGATGCCGAGCCCGGCGTTGGCGCCAAGCAGGCAGCGCTTGCCGACCGAGATGACCTGCGTGCCGCCGCCCGACAACGTGCCCATGATCGATGCGCCGCCGCCGACGTCCGAGCCGTCGCCGACGATCACGCCGGCCGAGATACGGCCCTCGACCATCGAGCTGCCCAGCGTGCCGGCGTTGAAGTTGACGAAGCCCTCGTGCATGACGGTGGTGCCCGCGGCCAGGTGCGCACCCAGCCGAACCCGGTCGGCGTCGGCGACCCGCACCCCGGCGGGCACCACGTAGTCGACCATTCTCGGGAACTTGTCGACGCCGTAGACGGTCACCGGTCCGCGGCGGCGCAACCGCGCCCGCACCACCTCGAACCCCTCGATCGCGCAGGGTCCGTAGTTGGTCCATACGACGTTGGTCAGCACCCCGAAGAGGCCGTCGGCGTTGAGCCCGTGCGGCGGTACCAGGCGATGGGACAGCAGGTGCAGCCGCAGGTAGGCGTCGTACGCGTCGGTCGCCTTATCCTCCAGCGACGCGATCGTCGTGCGCACCGCGACGGTCTCGACGCCGCGGTCCTCGTCGCGGCCTGCCAGCTCCGCCAGCTCGGCGGCCACCTCGGCGACCGAAAGCCGCACCGTGCCGGACGGGCCGTCGCCGGCCAGCTCGGGGGCAGGGAACCAGGTATCGAGTACGGATCCGTCGGCGGCGATGGTCGCCAGGCCGACGCCAGAAGCAGATGTCACGGTCCAAAACGGTACTCGACTAACCTCAACCCCTGTGGGCCTGGACTTACGAAGCGATCCGATCGCGCTGACCGCCGCGCTGGTGGACATCCCCAGCGAATCGCGGCATGAGCAGCGCATCGCCGACGAGATCGAGGCCGCACTGCGCGAACAGACCGACACCTTCGAGATCGTCCGCAACGGGGATGCCGTGCTGGCCCGCACAAACCTCGGCCGGCCGTCGCGCGTCCTGCTGGCCGGCCACACCGACACCGTCCCCGCGGCCGACAACGTGCCGAGCCGCCAGGTCGACGGCCAGCTGTACGGCTGCGGCACCTCGGACATGAAGTCCGGCGACGCCGTGTTCCTGTACTTGGCCGCCACCATTGCGGAGCCCAAACACGACATCACGCTGGTGATGTACGACTGCGAGGAAATCGAGGCCGACGCAAACGGTTTGGGTCGCATCGAGCGTGAGTTGCCGGACTGGCTGCATGCTGACGTCGCAATTCTCGGCGAGCCGTCCGGCGGTTACATCGAGGCAGGCTGTCAGGGCACGCTTCGCGTCGTCGTCAGCGCATCGGGAAGGCGGGCGCATTCCGCACGATCCTGGCTGGGCGACAACGCAATTCACAAGCTTGGCCATGTACTTGACCGACTGCGCGCCTACCAGGCCCGCAATGTCGACATCGACGGATGCACCTATCGCGAAGGGCTGTCGGCGGTCCGCATCGACGGCGGAATCGCGGGCAACGTCATCCCCGACGCCGCGTCGGTGTCGGTGAACTTCCGCTTCGCGCCCGACCGACGCGTCGAACAGGCCCTGCAGCATGTGCAGGAGGTGTTCGACGGATTGGACGTCAGCATCGAGATGACCGATTCGGCGGCGGGTGCGCTGCCGGGTCTGACGAAGCCCGCAGCCGCCGCGCTCGTCGAAGCCGCAGGCGGTCAGGTGCGGGCCAAGCTCGGCTGGACCGACGTCGCAAGGTTCGCGGCGCTGGGCATCCCTGCGGTCAACTTCGGGCCCGGCGACCCCAATCTGGCGCATCGCGTCGACGAGCACGTCGACCCCGCCCAGATCACAGCGGCAACGGACATGATGCGGCGATATTTAACCGGTTGACGGCGCATCTACCCTGGATGCATGCGGTGACTCGACGACTCCGGTTCCCTCCGTCGTCTACGAGAGATCTCTCGCATGTCTTCCATCGTCTGTTCGAATCTGTCATTCGCCTGGCCCGATGACACCCCACTGTTCGACGATCTGTCGTTCACCGTCGGCGAGGGCCGCACCGGGTTGGTCGCGGCCAACGGCGCAGGAAAGTCGACGCTGCTCAAGCTCATCGCTGGCGAATACCGGCCCACTGCTGGATCGGTGACCGTCGAGGGCACGGTCGGGTATCTGCCCCAGACGCTTCCGTTCGTCGCTGACCGCGCAGTGGCCGACGTGCTTGGCGTCGCCCAGGTCATTGACGCGCTGGCGGCGCTGGATGCAGGTGACGCGCGCGACGACGTGTTCGCCACGATCGGTGACGAGTGGGACATCGAAGAGCGCACCCGTGCTCAACTGGACCGATTGGGCTTGGGGCACATCGCATTCGACCGCCCGCTGGGCTCGCTGTCCGGCGGGGAGGTGGTATCGCTCGGCTTGGCGGCGCAACTGGTGAAACGACCCGATGTGCTACTGCTCGACGAGCCGACCAACAATCTCGACGTCGAAGCGAGGCATAAGCTCTACGACGCACTCGACGACTACCTGGGTTGTCTGCTGCTGGTCAGTCACGACAGGGTCCTTCTGGACCGGATGGATCGCATGGCCGAACTGCATCACGGCGAAATGCTGTTCTACGGAGGAAATTTCGCGATGTACGAGGATGCGGTCAACGAATCGCAGCGCGTCGCGGAGGACAACATTCGCAATGCCGAGCAGCAACTGAAGCGGGAGAAACGGCAGCGTCAGCAGGCGCGCGAACGCGCCGCACGCCGCGCGGGCACTGCTGCGCGCAACATCTCCGACGCCGGTCTGCCGAAGATCATCGCGGGCGCCCGCAAGCGCAGCGCACAGGAATCAGCGGGCCGCGCCGACGACGTGCACGCCGCTCGGGTCAGCGATGCGAGAACCCGCCTCGACGACGCCGAACGGGCACTGCGCGACGACGCGACCATCGTGCTCGACCTGCCGGACACGGCCGTCCCCGCAGGTCGCACGGTGTTGACCGCCGAGGGTGTGCAGGCCACGCGCAACGGTCGGACTGTCCTCGATGCGGTCGACCTCATCGTGCGCGGCCCCGAACGCATCGCGCTCACCGGACCGAACGGCGCAGGCAAGTCGACGCTGCTGCGCATCCTCGACGGTGAACTGCGGCCGGAGTCGGGCACCGTCCAGCGCGCCGACGGCCGGATCGCCTACCTGTCGCAGCGGCTCGACCTTCTCGACGGCCAACGCACCGTCGCAGAGAGCCTCGCCGCGTTCGCGCCCAGCCTGTCCGAGACCCGCCGCATGCACCTGCTGGCGCAATTCTTGTTCCGCGGCAACCGGATTCATCTGCTGACCTCGGTGCTGTCCGGCGGCGAACGGCTGCGCGCCACCCTGGCGTGCGTGCTCTATGCCGAACCGGCGCCACACCTCTTGCTGCTCGACGAGCCGACCAACAACCTCGACCTCGTCAGCGTCGGCCAGCTCGAGTCGGCACTGAACGCCTATCGGGGCGCGCTCGTCGTCGTCAGCCACGACGAACGCTTCCTCGCCGACATCGGGGTGCAGCGGTGGCTACGGCTATCGCAGGGCCGCCTCGAGCCGACGTGATCGACGCTGATCTGCACTGCCCTGACGATCAACGCATCGCGGTCGAAGGCGGTCGGCAGCGTGTCGCGAGGGTGATTGTGATGCACGAGCTGTTCTCGATGGCGTGAGCCGCGCATGCTATCCCCAGGGTGCGGACTGCACGGCTTAGCGCGTTCTCGTCGCGCCGCGCAGCTGGTGCACACGGATGTCACCCGGCTTGGCGCAAATTGGCGCGCACGTCAGCGCGGATCATGATGAGGGCGTTGGAGGTAGCGGGTCGGCGGTGCGGTAGCTGCGCGGATTGCGAACGAATTTGTCGATGCCCCAACCCGTTTGCGCTTCGATATGGTGACTCAACCTAGTTGAGTGTTGGTGGTGGTTGGGGTTGGAAGGGTTGATACCACCACCAGTCGGCGCGCTCGCCGGTGGGCCCGGGGCACGGCGCGACCGCGGGTGGGGGTCGCGTCGGTGGGCGCGCGAGCGATCCTGCACTGAGTGGTTGGCCGGCGCTGTCGGTGACGATGAGATCGTCTGCGGGTCCGGTGATGGTCAGGACGCCGCGATGGTGCAGCCGGTGGTGATAGGGGCATACCAGCACCAGGTTGGCCAGCTCGGTTTCGCCGCCGTCCTCCCAATGCCGGATATGGTGGGCGTGCAAACCGCGGGTGGCACCACAACCCGGAACCGCACAGGTGGGATGGCGGTGCTCCAGCGCGCGGCGCAGCCGCCGGTTGATCAGCCGCGTCGCCCGCCCGGCGCCGATGGGCTGCCCGTCACGTTCGAACCACACTTCGCAGGTGGCATCACAGGTCAGGTATTGGCGGTCGGCGTCGGTGAGCAGCGGACCCAGATGCAGCGCAGCGGCGCTCTGTCCTTGACGTCGAGATGCGCCACCACGGTGGTGTGCTGCCCGTGCGGCCGGCGGGTGACCTCGGCGTCCCACCCGGCCTCCACCAGCCGCATGAACGCCTCGACAGTGGCGGGCAACGGCGGCGCGTTATCGGATGCCCGCCCGTGGTTCTCGCGATCGAGTTTCCACTCGGCGATCAGCGCCTCCCGATGCGACGCCAATGCCGCGTCGAACTTCGCCGCGTCCAGGTGCGGAAGTGTGATCCGCCAACAGCTGAACTCCTCGTCGCAGGTTTGGGTGATCGAGGCCTGCGGTTCGGGCCGCGCATCGGGGTCGGGTCGCGGTTCGAGTTTGACCGCGGTGCGCAGCTGGTTGACCGTGGCGGCGCGGGCCAGTTCCGCGTAGTGGGCATCGGACCCCTCGGCGGCGCGCCCGGCGATGACCCCGACCTGATCCAGCGACAGCCGGCCCTCGCGCATGCCTTTCGCGCAGCGGGGAAAGGCCGCCAGCCGGTGCGCGACGGTGGCGATCGTTTTAGCGTTGCCCGATGAGGAGCCGGTTTTCCAGGCCACCAACGCCGCGATCGAGCGCGCGCCGGTGGCGCCGCACAGCTGGTCGCGGTCCATCTCGGCGACGATCTCCACGATGCGCCCATCGATGGCGTTGCGCTGACCGGTCAACTCCGCCAACTCCTCGAACAACACCTCCAGACGCTGATCAGCACGCGCCACCTCCGCGTCAGGCGAAGTAGTCGAGGACATAACGCCATCATTGCAGCCGGCACCGACAAATCCCGGCTACCCGACCCGCACCGGGGTGTGGCCGTCATCAGATGTTAAGACGCACAGCCTGATTGGCCGCCGCTGTTGTCTGGCGCACCCATGCTGTCTTCTGACGAGGCCGTTGCGTGCATCGATGCACCGCGCAGCAGCGTGTTCGACGCCATCGGCCGGCTTCGCGATGCCGGCGTGCTGCGCGCAGTGACTGATCGCCGAGGGAACCAGATCTGGGATGCCGTCTTGTTCTCGACCAGCTGGCAGGATCTCGATCCGCTAGACCGCATCGTCGAGACCCCAGGAAACCTCCCGCCTGTAGCGCGACCTCAGCGCGTCGACCATAGCGAGTGTTCGCGACGTCAGTCGATCTCGAATCCCGCTCTGCGCGTGCGCATATGGTATTAGGGCGTGCCGCCGACCGCCCGTTCGACACGACCCGCGCTCCACCGCAACGGGTCACCCGTACCAGTCTCGAAGAGCTCCAGCAGCAGCTCCCGATGACCGGAGCGGACGTGATCGGCGCTGATCTGCACTGATTCCAGTGACTCGTCAGCTACCGCCAGCACGGTAGGTTTGGTAGCCGTAACCGGACACGGAGAAGGGGTTCGCTTCATGGCTATCCCGCCAGACTCGAGCCCGTACGGGTCGCAGACCGTGACGGGCCCTGGCTGGCCGAACGTCGACGAGGAGATGCTGGCGGCCGCGGCGGCGTCCTACGAGGCGCTCGCGGCGAAGATCACCGGATCGGTCGTGCCCCAGCAGCAGGGACAGCTGATGAAGCTGGCTGACGTGTGGGAAGGTGCAGGCGCGCTGGCCGCGACTGGCGAGGCCATCACGATCGTCGGCGGCCACGAGGCCAATGCCGCACACGCGGCCGCGATCGCGGGCAAGCTGCGCGCCATGGAGGCCACGGTCGTCAAGGCGAAGATGTTGGCGAACACGATCGCACAAGAGGTCCAGCACGAGTGTGAGGCGCTTTCGGTGATGCCCTTCAGCAATACCCAGGAGCTGGTGCAGAGCCGCATCAAAATGGGGCTGTCGCAGAACATCGCCAACGTGACCACCCACACGACCGAACTTGCGAACACTCTCGGCGTGCCCCCGAGCATTCCGTTCGCGGGTGCCGCCCCATCTGTGCCCGGTGGGAAAGAAGCGAAGGACACCAGCGAGGAGGCCGCGAAAGGAGCAGGGCAGGGATCCCAGCAGGCGATGCAGATGATGAGCCAACTGGGTTCCATGGCCGCACAGCTCCCGATGCAGCTCGGCCAGGCGGTGATGGCTGTGCCTCAGCAGATGGGCCAACAGCTGCAGCAGTTGACTCAACCGCTGCAGCAGCTGACGTCGATGTTCGGTCAGGGTGGTAAGGCGGATTCACTGGGGACCGCGGGTCTGCCGTTCGCCTCGTTCTCCAACCATCCACTGGCAGGTGGTTCCGGCGCGGGTGGTGGTTCGGGCATGGTGCGCGCGGCGTCGCTGCCCGGCTCGGGTGGAATTCCGCTGCAGACGCCACAGATGGCGAACCTGACGGGTACCAAATCCGTGAGCACCGCGCCGCAGGAGGGCGCCATGGCCGGGTCAAGCGCAACCGGTGGGGTCGCTCCGACGGGCGCGGGTAGCGGTATGGGCGGCATGGCGCCGATGATGGGCCAGCGCGGCGAAAGTGGCGGCACCAGTGCAAGTCTGGCGGCCCCGTCGCCCCTTGAATATGAGCTCGACGAAGGCGATGGCGACGATGACTGGTGATTGCGGGGGAGACGCTCGATGAACATGCCGCTCAAGAAGCCGGAAGGCATCAGCTGGAACGCGGCGTCCGTCGAGCTTCCCGAGATACCGATGCTTCCCCCTGGCCAGGACGCGTTGAGCGCGACCATCTCGGCAGTGCTTCCGACGCTGGCTGCGCCGCTGGCGGCCAATGTCGCGACGCTGCAGGCGAAAGAGACGATGTTCTCCGGCAAGTTGGGTGTCGCGCAGGCGGCATACCAGAACTCCGACGACGCCGGTTCCCAATCCGTTGGCCAGGCGGTCGGCGCGCTCGGACAACTCGGCCAGCAAGCCGGGCAGATGGGACAGATGGCGGGTGCCCCCGCGCAGGCGGTAGGCGGGCAGACCGGCATGTTCGGTCACCTGATGCAGCAGGCCATGCAAGGGGCGCAAGGCGGTCAGTCACTCGGCGGCCAGGAGGCCGGTGGGGCATCGGGCGCGCCTGGCGGTGTCGCACCGAGTCCGGCGGGCGCAGCGGGTGCACCGCCACCGCCGGTGCGCGACAACGCCGCCGACGCGAAGGGCGAACAAGCGCAACAGGCTCACGAACCCCGGCGCGAGGAGGGCGAGCCGCTGCAACGCGCCGAGACGAATGACCGCGCCGTGGCAGGGCCCTCCGATGACGGCAAGCATGGTCCCGCGCCGGTGAAATCGCCGGAGCACCAAAGCGACCGTGGCGACGAGGATCTCGGCCGCAGGCTCTGACGGTCCTCAGTCCGACTGCGGACGGGTCTGGGCCGGCTTGGCGTCCTCGGCCCGCGAGCCTTCGGGCGCTCTGCCCGACCCAACGGAGTCACCGGGGGCAGCCTCGTCCTGCTGGTCCTTCGGCGTGTGCACTGATGGTGGCGACGACGCCGCACCCGCCTGGCCCGACTGCGAGAGTTGCTGCACTTGTTGCATGACCTGCTGCGGAAGCTGTTGCAGCCCTTGGGCAACGCCCTGTAGCGGCTGCGCCATCCGGCCAAGATGGCGGCCTGCTGGGCGCCGCCCATGCCTTGGGCACCTCCCAGCGCCTCTGCTGCGGCCCGCAAGGTGGCTGCGTCGTTCTCGTCTCCTTGGTCATACAGCTGGGCGGCCCTGTGCAACAACTCGGAGATCGTGCTGCCCGACGTCGCGGTGGTTTGCAGGGTGCCATCGCGCACGCCAAGGACATCAGCCAAGGCCGTGCCGACCGCGGCGGCGATTGTCCCGTGACTGCTCTGAACGCCTGCTGCTTCCGGCGCCGCAGATCCCGTCAGCTGTGACAGTCCCGTCGCAACTCCGTCGTGGGTCTGGGCGTAGGACCGTACACCGTCGGTCTGTACATACAGCGGGTCGCCGCTTATGGTCAGTTCAACTTCCTTGCCGTGCAGACCATCAATTCTAAGGCCCGACGACCCCAGTCACGGACCGCCCTTTCGTTATGCGTTGTCAGCCTGCGCCGCCGCGTCGGCGGCCGAGCGCTTCATACCCAGCGACGCGAACCGCGTCGCTGCGTCGTTGAGTGCGGCAGCGTCCCTGGCGGTCAGTGCGCGGGCATGCTTGAGAGCCAATTGGCCGAAAGGACAATCGATCTCGGCGCTGAGCCGGGCGATGCCGTCGGCGGCTCTGATGTCCCCGAGCCGCGCGGCGTCGTGCAGCGCGCGAAGGGCGACCGCCGACTGGCCGCCGCGTTCCGCGCTGCGCGCCGCGTCGCGTGCCGCCGCGACGGCTCCGTGCCCATCGCGACGTGCCGACATCGTCCACGCCCGTGCGAGCGCAAGCTCGGGAGCGAACAGCATCGATTTCAGCCCGTGCCGAGATTCCGCGCGGGACAACGCTTTTCCAGCGTCCACGCTCGCGCCGAGCTGGCCGAGCGCCTGGGCCAACAGCATCCACGCCAGCGGGCCCCATGAGTAGCCCGTCGGCGCCAACGCGGCTGCCGCCTTCCGCAACAGCCTGACGGCCGTTTCGAGTTCACCCTTCGCGATCAGCACATCGGCCACCAGGACCTCGCCGATCGCGCGGCCCGGCTGTTGCAGCTGCGCGAAGTCGGTCAGCTGCTGACCCAGTGTCTGCGCCAGGTCCAGCTCGCCGGCCATCACCAATGCGGTCGTCTGGCCGAATCCACTGGTGAACCGCAGCAGTCCCGGGTGACCGGCTGCGATCGCCCGTTCCGCCAACGCGTCAACCTCGGCGAACTGTCCCATCCGAGCGGCACTCAGGGCCGCGGCGGCCCCGGCCCAGCCGATCGCTACGTCGTCCGCCGACGGTGAGGCCAGCACCTCCTCGGCGATCTGCTTGGCGCGGCTGGGACTACCCGCATTCATCGCGAACGTCGCCGAGAGCGCGTCAAGCGTGGTCTGCGCGGTCGGGGACGACACCCGGTTGCGCGTCGCCTTCAGGAAAGCGGTCGCCCGTTCCGGCTCGGACAGCATCCAGAATTGATTAGCGGCCCGCGGCAGCGCCCACGCCATCAGCTCGGGTTCCGACAGCGTCGATGGATCCACCTCGGCCAGTACCGAATCGGCGTCGCGTCCGCGGCCCTGCCACGCCAGCGCATAGGCCAGCGTGAGCCGGGCAGGCAGCCCGGGCGCGCGTTGCAGCGCGGCCTGGCCGAGCCGCTCCGACAGCCTGAAGTCGCCAAGGTGCAGCGCTTCCTCGGCGGCCCTGACCAGATCCGCTGTCGGCTGCGGACGATCGCTGTCGAGCGCCACCACCGCCAGCCGTAGGTCGTCGACCACCCCGCGCGCGGGCACGGCGGCAAGCCGGTCGACCACGTCGGTCCGCAAGCGGCGCAACTCCGGCCCGCCCAGGGCGTCACGCACGGCATCGACAAAAAGGGGATGGGCTGGCCGCACCAGATCCTCGTCGACGACGATCGCGCCCGCGGCCTCCGCTTCCGTAACGGCCTCGCGCCCAACGAGGTTGATCACGTCGGCGAGCGGCAGCGGATCATCGACGGCCAAATATTCGAGCACCCGATGCACGGGCGCGGGCAACGCCGAGATGAACTCCTCTACCAGAGTCGCCAGCCGGCTGTCGTCGTGACCCGGGGGCGACAGGTCGATCCTCTCGAGCAGGTCGTCTTGCCACAGCGCCGAGATCTCTTCGGACACAGGACCGTTGGGCGCGACGGTGACGATGAGCGTCGCCGCGCCGCTGACGGCCAACTGGTACACCAGCGCCGCCGACAGCTTGTCCAACATGTGCGCGTCGTCCACCACCAGCAGTCGGCCGTCGCCGAGCGACTCGCGGGCGATCCGCAACACGTCGGCCGTCTTACCGGCGTCGGGCACGTCGATCAGGTGGCTGAACGCGGCGAACGGAACCGCAGCCGTCGGCCCAGTCGCCGTCACCCAGTCGATGCGGTCGAACCGCGGCGCCAGTCGCGACGACGCCTCGCGTGCGAGCGTGGTCTTGCCGACCCCGGCCGGACCGATCAGCACGGCCCCGCCCCGCTCCCGCGTTCCGGCCTCGAGGAGTTCCAGTGCCGGTTCGGGGGGCGCGGTCACCCACTCAACTGGCACGGCCGGAGTCTATGGCTAGGTTTGTTCTGTGTCCCTGAAACCCGGCCGTGATTGGGCGGTCTGTGTCTACTGCGCATCCGGTCCGACGCACCCCAAGCTGCTGGACCTGGCGGGCCGTGTCGGCGAGGCGATCGCCGACCGCGGGTGGACGTTGGTGTCCGGCGGCGGAAACGTGTCCGCCATGGGGGCGCTGGCAGGAGGTGCCCGCGTGCGAGGCGGGCGCACCGTCGGCGTCATCCCCAAGGCGCTGGTGCTTCGGGAGGTCGCCGACACCGAGGCCGACGAACTCGTCGTCACCGACACCATGCGTGAGCGCAAGCAGGTGATGGAGGACCGCGCCGATGCGTTCATCGCGCTGCCCGGTGGCATCGGCACTCTCGAGGAGTTTTTCGAAGCCTGGACAGCCGGCTATTTGGGTATGCATGACAAACCGGTGGTGATGCTCGACCCGATGGGGCACTACGACGGTCTGCTGGCCTGGCTGCAGGGGCTGGTCGACAGTGGATATGTCGCGCAGGGCGCGCTGGACCGGTTGATCGTCGTCGATGACATCGAGGTGGCGCTGGAGGCGTGCGCCCCGCGCGGTGGCGACGATCACTAGGGTTGCGACAAACGAACGGCTGAGGGGACAGCAGGCATGAGCGACGAGAAGTCGGGGAGCCAGAGCAGCGTCGGGTTGCTCGATATCGCCACCCGCGTGCCGGGCCTTGTGATGGATGTGCCGACGATCCTTCGCGGCGTGATCACCGGCTTCGGTGCCCGCCCGTCGGCCAAGACCTCGATCGGCAAGGTGTTCCAGGACCGTGCCGCGCGCCACGGCGACAAGCCGTTCCTGAAGTTCGGTGACGAGCAGCTGACGTATCGCGAGGCCAACGAGACGGTCAACCGCTACGCCGCGGTCTTGGCCGCGCGCGGTGTCGGGCACGGCGACGTCGTCGGCATCATGTTGCGCAACTCGCCCGAGCCGGTGCTGCTGATGCTGGCCGCCGTGAAATGCGGTGCGATCTCCGGGATGCTGAACTACCACCAGCGGGGCGACGTGCTCAAGCACAGCCTCGGGCTGCTGTCCGCAACAGTGGTCGTGGCGGCATCCGAATTCGTCGACCCGATCACCGAAAGCGGCGCCGACACCGATGCGCTCGTGACGCTCGACGAGTTCAAGCGGCTCGCCGAGACCGCGCCCACCGCGAATCCGGCGACGACGTCGGCGGTGCTCGCCAAGGACAAGGCGTTCTACATCTTCACGTCGGGCACCACGGGCATGCCGAAGGCCAGCGTGATGACGCACTACCGATGGCTGCGGGCGCTGGCCGGGTTCGGCGGCCTCGGCATGCGGTTGAACAGCAACGACACCCTGTATTGCTGCCTGCCGCTCTACCACAACAACGCGCTGACGGTCGCGCTGTCCGCAGTCCTCAACGGCGGTTCGACGCTCGCGCTCGGCAAGTCGTTTTCGGCGTCGAAGTTCTGGGACGACGTGATCCGCTACGACGCCACCGCATTCGTCTACATCGGCGAGATCTGCGCTTATCTGCTCAACCAGCCCGAGAAGGACACCGACCGCAAGCACAAGGTGCGAGTGATCTGCGGCAACGGGTTGCGGCCCGCGATCTGGGACGAGTTCACCGAGCGCTTCGGCATCGCGCGGGTGTGCGAGTTCTACGGCGCCAGCGAGGGCAACACCGCGTTCGTCAACGTGTTCAACGTGCCGAGGTCCACCGGCATCTGCCCGACGCCGGTGGCGTTCGTCGAGTATGACGGTGACAGCGGTGAACCGGTGCGCGACGATAACGGTCGCGTGCGCAAGGTGCGCACCGGCGAACCGGGCCTGCTGCTGTCCAAGGTCAGCAGCCTGCAGCCGTTCGACGGTTACACCGACAAAGACGAAACCGAGAAGAAGTTGGTGCGCAACGCTTTTCGGGAGGGCGACGTCTGGTTCAACACCGGTGACCTGATGCGCTCACAGGGCTTCGGCCATGCGGCGTTCACCGACCGCCTCGGTGACACATTCCGGTGGAAGGGCGAGAACGTGGCCACCACCGAGGTCGAGGCCGCGGTGTCGACCGATGAGCAAGTCGAGGAGGCGACGGTCTTCGGCGTCGAGGTGCCCGGCGCAGGCGGCCGCGCAGGCATGGCCGCCATCCAGTTGAAGGAAGGCAAGGAGTTCGACGGCAAGTCGCTGGCCAACGCCGCCTACGACCGGCTGCCCGGCTATGCAGTGCCGTTGTTCGTCCGCGTCGTCGAGGAACTGGCGCACACCTCAACGTTCAAGAGCCAGAAGGTCGACCTGCGGAAAGAGGGCTACGGCGTCAGCCAGGAAGACGGTGACGGCGTCGACATCGAGGACCCGATCTACGTGCTGGCAGGTCGCGACGAGGGATACGTCGAGTTCTACGACGACTACCCGGCCGAGGTCAAGGACGGCAAGCGTCCGAAGAACTAGGGCGACACCCGCTGCCAGAGGTCGTTGAACGCGATCGCGTCGAAGAACGCGGAGGCTTTCACGATCTTCTCGTCGCGCAACGTCAGAAACCACGCGTAGGTGTTGCGGTACGGCAAGCCGTCGCGTGCCGTCCCCTCCGCGTCGAAGAACGCGACGACCGTGTCACCGTCGGCGTAGAGGTCGCGCACCGTCGGCTTCAGGGGACTCGCCATCCGCGCATTGAACGGGCGAATCACGTTGGCGAGGAAGTCCTCCTTGCTGGTGTAGGTCCGAGACGCCAACGAGTTGCCGGTGATCTCCCACGTCGCATCGTCGGCAAGCGCGTCGTAGGGGCTACCGGTTCCGTCGCGCCACGCATCGAGCCCCGCTCGGACGATCTCGAGGTTGCGCACTTCTGTCGCGTCATAGGTCTCGGCGGATGCGATCGCCACCGGCATCGCGAGAATCAGGCCCGCAACCAGGCCGAGCAGACGCACGATCATCTTCGGCAAGAGGAGAGTTGGCATGGTCTCGAACCCTTCACTCGTAGACGATCACGGCGCGGCCGAGGACGTCGCCGTGTGCGATCGCTTCGAGCGTCTCGTTGACATCGTCGAAGCGAACCCGCGTCACGGTGTGCTTGATGTCGTTCGCGGTGGCCAGCGCAAGCACCTCGGTCAGGTCGTTGTAGCTGCCCCAGAACGAACCGTAGTACGTGAATTCCCTTGCCACCAACGGGAAGAGCGGGATATCGATGCGGTTACCGATCAGGCCGACCGACGCCACCGCACCCTCGGTCGCCAGCAGTGAGAACGCCGGCCGGATCGATTCCTCGGAACCTGCGCATTCGATGACTGCGTCCAATTCCGATACGCCCGGTGAGCTTTTCGAGCTCGGACCGCACCGCGTCCGTGATCTTGTCGCGGACGTTGATCCCGTGGTCAGCGCCGTTGTCGAGGGCGATCTTCAGCTTGTCCTCACTGCGTGCGAAAAGCGACGACATCGGCACCGCCGCCTAACAGCTTCGCGTACTGCGCCGCGTAGCTTCCGAGGCCGCCGACGCCGCTGACGGCCACGGTCCGGCCCGCACCGAGATGACCCGCGGCGCGCAGCTTCTGAAGACCGCGGTACGGGGTCAACCCCGCGTCGGTGAGCGGCGCGAGGTGTTCCGGTGTGAGGTCGTCGCGCTGCGGCACCTTGATCAGGTAGCGGTAGTTGACCGGCAGGTACTCCTGATATCCGCCGTGAAGACCGAAGCCCGCCCATGTGCCGTGCGCGCACAGCTGCTCGAGTCCCTCGTGGCACTGCCTGCAGGCGCCGTCACCCCAGCTGCCGTACACGACAACCTGGTCGCCCTCAGACAGGCCGGATGACTTCGGCACCTCTGAGCCGATGCCGTCGACCCAGCCTGCGATCTCGTGTCCCGGAGTGATCGGGAAGTCCATCGCCAGTCCTTGGTCGAAGTAACCGTCGATCAGCTGGTAATCGGTGCGACACATCCCCGCGCCGCCGACCTTGACGAGCACTTCCTCCGGACCCATCGACGGGATTGGAATCTCCTCCAATCGCAGTAGCTGCTTGTATCCGTACATACGGGCCGCACGCATCGTCATCGGCGTTCCTTTCGCGACAGCGGACGTCAAGATCAACACGAAGGTAGCTGGCCACGGGCGATTTCGGCGTGCTTATCCTCGCTGAGCGAACACCGGACCGCCGAGATGTTGGGCGAGGAACCGCTCGACGGCGTGGAACATGTCGATCACGTTCTCCGGGTTGACGAATCCGTGCCCCTCGTCCGCCTTGACCATGTATTCTACCTCGACGCCGCGGGCCCTCAGCGCCTCGACCAAGTTATCGGACTCCGCCTGCACAACGCGGACGTCGTTGGCACCCTGAATCACCAGAAGTGGCGTGCGGATCTGGTCGACCTTCGTGATCGGTGACCGGGCCAGCATGTCCTCCAACTCCTCGGGGACATCGGGATTGCCGACGAACAGGTGCCAGTTGTTGGCCAGGTGCGGCCGCGCGATCTCGGGCAGGGTGCGCATGAAGTTGGCCAGGCTCGAGATGCCGACGTAGTCGATCGCGGCCGCGAACACGTCCGGGGTGAACGTGACACCGACCAGCGTTGCGTAGCCGCCGTACGATCCACCGAAGATCGCGACGCGGTCGGGATCTGCGTAGCCCTGCTTCACGGCCCAGTTCACCCCGTCGATCAGGTCGTCGTGCATCTTGCCCGCGAACTCACCGATCGCGGCCTTGACGAAGGCCTTGCCGTAGCCGCTCGATCCGCGGAAGTTGACCTGCAACACGGCGTAACCCCGGTTGGCCAGCAGTTGCACCGCGGGCGCATACATCCACCCGTCGCGCGCCCACGGGCCGCCGTGCACCGCCAGCACCAATGGCAGGTCGCGCGGTTCGACACCGACGGGGAGGGTCAGGTACGAGTGCAGGTCCAAACCGTCGCGCGACGGCATCGTCACCGGCAGCATCGGCGCCAAGTGTTCCGGATCCAGGTGCGGATGGGGGCGGAACAACAGCCGGCTTTCCCCGGTGGCGTGGTCGTAGAGGTAGGTGGCGCCGGGGTCGCGATCGTGGTTGAAGCTCACCACCCACTTTCGGCCGCTGTCGTCGGATGACAGCCCGCTGATGTCGCCGTCGGACAGCTGCTCGAGATTGGCCAGCACGTCGGCGAATTGGGAGTCCAGCGCGCGAATCACCTGTCGCTCACCGAGATACCGCACGCCAAGCAACTCGCCGGTAGCACGGCTCTGGATCAACGGTTCGAGAAGCCCGGCCCACACCTGGCTGCGCGTGTCGATATCCAGCGTCGGGTGCTTGTCGACGGCGGTCTGCTCGCCCGTGGCTACATCGAGCCGGACCAGCCGCGTGTGGTCGGTGCCCTCGTTCGAGCCCATCCAGATTCCGGTGCCATCGGGGGTGACGACCATGGGGTAGATGCCCATGGTGTAGTCGGCGCCGTCATACCTCGCGATAAGGCGCAGCGACTCAGTCCGCTTGTCCCACTGCAGGATTTCGATGTCCCCGTCGGTGGTCAGTCTCGACGCGAAGAGCTCGCCGGCGCGGCTCGGTAGCCACGCGACGACCTTGCCCGGGTTCTGGACCACCATGGAGAGTTCGCCTGAGGCGATGTCGAGTTCGTAGACGTCCATCTGCTGCGGATCGCGTTTGTTGCAGTGCACGATCGCCTTGCCCGGCTTGTCGGGCAGCAGTTCGAAGGCGGCCATGGCACCCGGGTACGGGGTGAGGTCGACGGCCGGAGCGTCGGGATCATCGAGGTCGACGCGGAAGACGTGCCAGTTCTCGTCGCCGCCGGTGTCCTGCAGGTACATCAGCCAGCGGGGATCGTCGGTCCACGCGTAGTGCAGCACGCTTCGGGTCTCGTCGGCGGTGACGCACCGCGCGCTGTCGGCTAAGTCTTCACCGCCGACCTCTGCTACCCAGATGTTCAGGCGGTTCTTCCACGGCGCCAGGTATGCGATCCGGGTGCCGTCCGGCGAGATGGTCGCGGCTGCGCGCTCGGGTGGGCTGAAGAACTCCTCGACGCTGATGAGGTCGGGTAATGCCATGACGATCCTTTCTGTGGTGGGGACAGGTGTCATCGCCGCCCAGGTCGTCAGGCCTGGCCGTTGATGGTGAAACACGTTGTGCTAGTTGGGCTCTAGTGGCCCTCCGAGACGGCCGTTGGTGGCGTCGAGGATGGCGCGGTCGATCAGCGCCAAAGCGTCACTCTGGTCGACCTTCCGGTGGTGGACCACGACCGC
This sequence comes from uncultured Actinomycetota bacterium, assembly GCA_963848855.1. Classification (GTDB taxonomy): domain Bacteria; phylum Actinomycetota; class Actinomycetes; order Mycobacteriales; family Mycobacteriaceae; genus Mycobacterium. The sequence continues at coordinate 402,909 of CAWKFL010000009.1, read as the reverse complement.
GGTGCTGACGTCCTCGTCGACGACGCGCAACGCCGCGGTGGTAGCCGCCGCGCAGAGTCGGACCGTGAGGTCATCCTCGGGGAGGCCGAGACGCTTGGCGATCACTGGGATGAAGCCGCGCTCCATCTCGTAATGCACCATGAGGTACGCGGTGCGCAACGCCGGTTCCGACGCCGCCATGCTCGCGATCCGCATCGCGCTGACCTCGTCGGCAATGTCCTGTTCGGAGAAGGGGTGCGCAACGGCGTCGGCGGCCATGTGCTCGCCCAGCGACAGTTCGGCCGGCCACAGATCGAGCACGCCGATGAATCGGTGTACCGACTTGGCCAGTAGCGGTTCTGCGCAGGCCTCCTTGCTGCGGAAGTAGCGCCAGATCGTGCGCGTGGAAAGCCCTGCGGCCGCGGCGATGTCGTCGCCACTGGTGCCCGACACACCGTGCTCCCAGAACAGGGCGCACGCATGCCGCGATACGTCAAGGCGCGCCCGCGCCTGTTTGGCGCCGACCTTTTCCGGTGTGTCGATGGGTAATGCCGCCTCTCAATTTGCTGTCACTTAGTGACATCTCTAACGTGTCACTAAGTGACAGCGCCGTCAAGCGACGGGCATCAGGCTCGACCCGGGAGGCAAGGTTGGACACCGAACAGTTCTGGCGGGACGCCGAGACGCACGTCGTACGGTATGGGTCGTCGTTCGTGCCGCGAATCATCCAGCGTGCCAAGGGAAGCTACGTCTACGACGAGAACGGCGCCGCGATCCTGGACTTCACCTCCGGCCAGATGAGCGCGGTGCTGGGCCACTCGCACCCCGACATCGTGTCCACGGTGTCGACGGCCGCGGCGAACCTCGACCACCTCTACAGCGGAATGCTCAGCGTTCCCGTTGTCGATCTCGCCACGGCGCTGTCGGCGACACTTCCTCCGACGCTGAACAAGGTCCTGCTGCTCAGCACCGGAGCGGAGTCCAACGAGGCGGCCATCAAGATGGCCAAGCTCTACACCGGCAGGTACGAGATCGTCGCGTTCGATCGCTCCTGGCATGGGATGACCTCGGGCGCGGCGTCGGCGACGTTCAGCGCGGGCCGCCGCGGCTATGGGCCGCCGATGCCCGGAAATCTCACGCTGCCGACGCCCAACGCCTATCGGTCGCCGTTCCGGCGCGCCGACGGAAGCTACGACTGGGAGTCCGAGCTCGATTACGGCTTCGCGATGGTCGATGCGCAATCCTCGGGAAGCCTCGCCGCCTGTCTCGTCGAGCCGATTCTGTCGTCGGGCGGAATCATCGAGCCCCCGCAGGGCTACCTGCGCCGGCTCAAGGAGATGTGCGTCGAGCGCGGCATGTTGCTCATCGTCGACGAGGCGCAGACCGGCATCGGCCGCACCGGAACGATGTACGCCTTCGAGCGCGACGGCATCGTGCCGGACCTGCTCACGCTGTCCAAGACATTGGGTGCCGGCCTGCCGGTCGCGGCCGTCGTCACCACCGCGGAGATCGAGAACGTCTGCCATGAACGCGGGTTCCTGTTCTTCACCACCCATGTCTCCGACCCGCTCGCCGCGGCGGTGGCGCTGACCGTCCTTGACGTCGTCGAACGCGACGGCCTCGTCGCGCGGGCCGAGCGGCTCGGACGCCGGCTGGCCGCGCGGCTGGGCGAGATGCGGGAACAGCACGAACAGGTCGGCGACATCAGAGGCCGGGGTTTGTTGCAAGGCATCGAGCTGGTCTCCGACAAGGCGACGAAGCGACCGGCCGACGCCCTCGGCTCGCAGGTCACCGCGGCCTGCCTCGAACGGGGCCTGCACATGAACATCGTGCAACTACCCGGCATGGGCGGGATCTTCCGGATCGCCCCGCCTCTCACCATCACCGAAGACGAACTGGATGCCGGCCTCGCTATCCTCGACGACGCGCTCAAGGTCGTTCTCGCAGGCCCGTAACCTGGTCAGGTGAAGACGAGCTTCTGCGGCCGCCCGGTGGCAGGCGATCGTGCGCTGATCATGGCGATCGTCAACCGCACCCCGGACTCGTTCTACGACCGCGGCGCCACCTTCACCGACGAGGCCGCCAAGAGTGCGGCCCACCAAGTGATAGAGGAAGGCGCCGACGTCGTCGACGTGGGTGGTGTCAAGGCCGGGCCCGGCAGTTCGGTCGACGCCGACGAGGAGATCGCCCGCGTGGTGCCATTCATTGAATGGCTGCGCGGTACCTACCCTGACCAGCTGATCAGCGTCGACACCTGGCGTGCCGCGGTCGCCAAGCAGGCCTGCGCGGCGGGTGCCGACCTGATCAATGACACCTGGGGCGGGCACGATCCCGGCCTGGCCGAGGTCGCCGCCGAGTTCGGAGCGGGTCTGGTGTGCTCACACACCGGAGGAGCGGAGCCGCGTACCCGCCCCTTTCGGGTCAACTACGGCACGTCCGAACGCGGTGTGGTCGATGACGTGATCGCCGAGGTCACCGCCGCGGCCGAGCGCGCGGTGGCCGCCGGGGTCGCCCAAGATGCGGTCCTGATCGATCCGACGCACGATTTCGGCAAGAACACTTACCACGGTCTTAGTTTGTTGCGCCACGTAAAAGACCTTGTAAACACTGGATGGCCGGTCCTGATGGCACTGAGCAATAAAGACTTCGTCGGGGAGACTCTCGGTGTGGGTCTGACCGAACGCCTCGAGGGCACCCTGGCAGCGACCGCCCTGGCCGCCGCGCAGGGAGCCGCGATGTTCCGTGTGCACGAGGTCGGATCGACGCGACGCGTACTCGAAATGGTCGCGTCGATCCAGGGCGTGCGTCCGCCGACGCGCACGGTGAGGGGACTGGCATGACACTGAGACGAACGCGAGTGAGGATCGCAGCGAGGGACGAGCGAGGACCGGAGCGAGCGGGAGTCGAAACATGACACTGAGACGAACGCGAGTGAGGATCGCAGCGAGGGACGAGCGAGGACCGGAGCGAGCGGGAGTCGAAGCATGACACTGACACCTGAACTGCCCGGCACGGACATTGTCGCGTCCCGGTGGCTGACCGACCACAGCTTCAGCCGACCCACATGGACCATTGCCGAGCTGGAGGCAGCCAAGGGCTCCCGCACGATCTCGGTCGTGCTTCCGGCGCTCAACGAGGAAGAGACCGTCGGCAGCGTCGTCGAGACCATTACGCCGTTGCTCGGCGGGCTGGTCGACGAACTGATCGTGCTCGACTCCGGCTCGACCGACGACACCGAGATCCGCGCACTCGCCGCGGGTGCCCGGGTGATCAGTCGCGAGGTCGCGCTGCCCGAAGTGGAGCCGCAGCCCGGAAAGGGTGAGGTGCTGTGGCGGTCGCTGGCCGCGACCGCTGGCGACATCGTGGTGTTCGTCGACTCCGACCTGATCGACCCGGATCCGATGTTCGTGCCAAGGCTGGTCGGCCCACTGCTCACCACCGAGGGCGTGCACCTGGTCAAGGGCTTTTACCGGCGCCCACTGAAGGTCAGCGGCAGTGAGGACGCCAACGGCGGCGGCCGGGTTACTGAGCTCGTCGCGCGCCCGTTGTTGGCCGCCCTTCGGCCCGAGCTGAGCTGCGTGCTGCAGCCGCTGGGTGGTGAATATGCAGGCACCCGAGAGCTGCTGACGGCGGTACCGTTCGCGCCCGGCTACGGCGTGGAGATCGGCCTGCTCGTCGACACGTATGACCGCCTTGGACTCGACGCGATCGCCCAGGTCAACCTGGGCGTGCGGACACATCGCAACCGGCCGCTGACCGAGCTCGCGACGATGAGTCGCCAGGTGATCGCCACCCTGTTGACGCGCTGCGGCGTGCCGGACTCGGGGGTGGGGTTGACACAGTTCTTCTCCGACGGCGATGGCTACACCCCGCGGACGTCGACGGTGTCGCTCGACGACCGCCCGCCGATGATCACGCTGCGGGGCTAGTCCTTTCGGCGCGAACGTTCCTTACCACTCGAGAATTTGTCCAAATCTCGAGTGGTAAGGAACGTTCGGCGCGGAGGTGGCAATCAAGCTGTCATAGCGCTGAGGCAGTATCGAGGGCGTGACCCTGGTTCTGCTCTATCTGGTTGTGCTGACCCTGGTGGCCATTGTGCTGTTCGCCCTCGGCAGCGCGCTGTTCGGCCGTGGCGAGTCCTTGCCCCCGCTGCCGCGGGCCACCACCGCCACCGCGTTGCCCGCATCCGGTGTCACCGGCGCTGACGTCGACGCCGTCAAGTTCACCCAGACCATGCGTGGCTACAAGACCGGCGAGGTCGACTGGGTGCTGGATCGGCTGGGCCAGGAACTCGATCTAGTTCGCGGACAGCTCGCTGCGGTGCGCGCAGCGCACGGCCTCGATGACGACGACGGCGACGCCGGAGAGCCCGTGGAGGGCGGCGCACACGCGCTGCAGTCCGACAATCAGGACGAGTCATGACCGACGCCGTCGACGTCGAAAGCGACGGACGGATCAGATGCGGCTGGATTGATGAATCACGTTTGGCCCCAGCCGATTTCATCCTCTACCGCGACTACCACGACAACGAGTGGGGCAGGCCGCTGCATGACTCGGCCGCGCTGTTCGAACGCATCAGCCTCGAGGCATTCCAGAGTGGGCTGTCGTGGTTGATCATCCTGCGCAAGCGGGAGAACTTCCGCCGCGCCTTCCACAAGTTCAACGTCAAGCGCATCGCGCGCTACACCGACAGCGACATCGACCGCCTGATGGCCGACACCGGGATCGTGCGCAACCGCGCCAAGATCGAGGCGACCATCGCCAACGCCCGTGCTGTGGCCGACCTGGACGTCGACCTCGGCGAGTTGCTGTGGTCGTTCGCCCCGTCGCGGCGGCCCCGACCCGCCGATCTGTCCGGGGTGCCGGCGGTCACTCCGGAGTCGACGGCGATGGCCAAGGAACTGAAGCGGTGCGGCTTCCGATTCGTCGGCCCGACGACCGCGTACGCCTTGATGCAAGCCACCGGAATGGTCGATGACCACGTCGCCGACTGCTGGGTTCCGGCCGCCGACAAGGCGCGTTCACCACGGGCATAGCCGGGTCTTTGCACACGTAGCGCCGCGGATAGGGAACAATAGGTGGAGTTCAGTAGCCCATGCGGGCCGGCTCATGTGGAGGGAGCACTCGATGGCGGCGATGAAGCCCCGGACCGGCGACGGTCCACTGGAAGCAACCAAGGAGGGGCGCGGCATCGTGATGCGGGTACCACTTGAAGGCGGTGGGCGACTCGTCGTCGAACTCACCCCGGAAGAGGCGTCTGCCCTCGGGGACGAACTCAAGGGCGTCACTCGCTAGATAAGACGACTTACGTCGAAACCTTTCGATAAATCTCAAGGGTCTGCTCGGCGATGTGGGCCCAGGAAAATTCCTGAATGCAGCGCTGCCTGCCAGCCTGGCCGTACTGCCCGGCGCGCCCCGGGTCAGCCACCAGTGAGTTGACGGCCTCGGCCAGGCGCCGTTCGAAGAACTCCGGATCGGCTGGGGCGTAATGCACCAGCAGCCCGGTTTGGTAGTCGGCCACCACCTCGGGGATGCCACCGACGTCGGACGCCACCACGGCCGTCGCGCACGCCATTGCCTCGAGGTTCACGATACCCAGCGGTTCGTACACCGACGGGCATACGAAGACTGTTGCAGCTGAAAGGATTTCGCGAATCTTGCCGATCGGCAGCATCTCGCGTACCCAGAATACGCCGGTACGGGCCCGCGCCAGTTCCTGCACAGCCGCTGTCACCTCGGCAGCGATCTCCGGCGTGTCGGGAGCGCCTGCGCAAAGCACCAGCTGGATATCCGGGGCGAAGAGATGCGCCGCGGCGACCAGGTGCGCGACGCCCTTCTGCCGGGTGATCCGGCCGACGAACGCGACGATGGGCCGGTTGAGGTCGACGCCCAGCTCGGTGAGCACCGACTCGCCGGGGTCCGCAGGCGATGTGGGGTACCAGACGTCGGTGTCGATCCCGTTGCGCACCACGTGCACCCGGTTGGGGTCCAGCGCCGGGTAGGTGCGCAGCACGTCGTCGCGCATCCCGGAGCTGACGGCGATCACCGCATCGGCCGCCTCGACGGCGGTTTTCTCGACCCATGACGACACCCGGTACCCGCCGCCGAGCTGTTCGGCCTTCCACGGCCGCATCGGCTCGAGAGAGTGGGCGGTCAGCACATGTGGGACGCCGAACAGCAGCGCGGCGAGATGTCCGGCCAGGCCCGTGTACCAGGTGTGCGAATGGACGACCGTGGCTTCCGAGGCGGCATTGACCATGGTGAGGTCCGCGGACAATGTCGACAATGCGGCGTTCGCGCCCTTGAGCGCGGTATCCGGTTGCGCGACGGTCACCCCTGGCCGCGGGGCGCCCATGCAGTGCACGTCGACCTCACAGAGATGGCGCAACTGCGCGACAAGTTCGGTGACGTGCACTCCCGCACCGCCATAAACCTCGGGTGGGTACTCCCGAGTCATCATCGCCACCCGCATAGTCACGACCGTAGTGGCCGACTCGCCGAGCCGCAGGCTTGTTTCGAACCCCGATGCCCCTGCCCACGATCACGCGCCAATTACCTTGACTCACAGCCGGTCAGAAGTTTGACCAATAGTGCAAATGGCTAGCCGTGTGCAGAAGCGGCCGATAGGTTTGGAGCATGCGGGAATTGCCACACGTGCTGGGCATAGTCCTGGCAGGCGGCGAGGGCAAGAGGCTTTATCCGTTGACGGCGGACCGCGCTAAACCCGCGGTGCCGTTCGGCGGCGCCTACCGATTGATCGACTTCGTGCTGTCCAATCTGGTCAACGCTCGCTATCTGCGCATCTGTGTGTTGACGCAGTACAAGTCGCATTCGCTGGATCGGCACATTTCGCAGAACTGGCGGCTGTCGGGGCTTGCCGGGGAGTACATCACGCCGGTGCCCGCCCAGCAGCGACTCGGCCCGCGCTGGTACACCGGCTCGGCTGACGCCATCTACCAGTCGCTGAACCTGATCTACGACGAGGACCCCGACTACATCATCATTTTCGGCGCGGACCACGTCTACCGGATGGATCCGGAGCAGATGCTTACGTTCCACATCGAGAGTGGTGCGGGAGCGACGGTCGCAGGTATCCGGGTGCCGCGGGCCGAGGCCACCGCGTTCGGGTGCATCGACTCCGACGAGTCGGGTCGCATCCGCGGCTTCATCGAGAAGCCCGCCGACCCTCCTGGCATACCCGATGATCCCGAGCAGACCTTCGCGTCGATGGGCAACTATATCTTCACCACCAAGGTGCTCATCGACGCGATCCGCGCCGACGCCGACGACGACCACTCCGATCACGACATGGGCGGCGACATCATTCCACGGTTGGTCACCGACGGGATGGCCGCGGTCTACGACTTCCACAACAACGAGGTGCCCGGCGCAACCGAACGCGATCACGGCTACTGGCGCGACGTCGGGACACTCGACGCGTTCTACGACGCGCACATGGATCTGGTATCCGTGCATCCGGTGTTCAACCTCTACAACAAGCGCTGGCCGATCCGCGGTGAGTCGGAGAACCTGGCGCCGGCGAAGTTCGTCAACGGCGGCTCCGCCCAGGAATCCGTCGTCGGTGCGGGCAGCATCATTTCCGCTGCGTCCGTTCGCAATTCGGTGCTCTCGTCCAACGTGGTCGTCGACGACGGTGCGATCGTAGAAGGCAGCGTGATCATGCCGGGCACGCGCATCGGCCGCGGCGCCGTGGTGCGGCACGCGATCCTGGACAAGAACGTCGTCGTCGGGCCAGGCGAGATGGTCGGGGTCGATCTGGAGAAGGACCGCGAGCGCTTCGCGATCAGCTCCGGCGGAGTGGTCGCCGTCGGCAAGGGTGTCTGGATTTAGGTCGGCGGGCAGGAGCGCTGGGGGCACCACCCGCCCGAAGGGCAGGGGGACGACCGGGGATTTAGTCCGGCTCGGCGTCGCCGATCCGTTGCCGCGACGGCACCGCCTTGCGGCGACGTCGACGCAGGAGGCGCGCCACGGCCCACACCAGCATCGCCACGGCAACGAGCACGAGCACCGGTAGCAGGATCGCCAGGAACACGAGGCCGACGCTGGTGATGTCCTCAAAGGTGCTCAGCACCGGTGCGGCCACCCCCGCGGTGGCGACGTTGGCGGCCGGTCGAACGGCCGACTTCGTCAGTGACACGACCAGCGCGGTCACCACACCGATCGCCACCGGAACCCACTGACCGGATTGCGCGAACGCACCGGGATCGGTCACCGCTGACGTCTGGGCCGCCGTGCCCGACCCGAACACGATCCCGCCCGCCGTCGGCCGGACGAACGTCTGGACGATGTCGTTGGCGCTGTCCAGCGCGGGGATCTTGTCGGCGACGATCTCGACGACGAGCAGCACCGCGACGATCGCCATCACCCAGCCGTTCTCCAGCCAGGCCCAGCCGTTCGGAAGCGTGACCAGATCGGTGAACCGCGACAGCAGGCCCAGCGCCAGGAGCGGGATGTAGGCGTTCAATCCCGCCGCTGTAGCCAGCCCGAAGCCGGTCAGCAGTTCCACATCTGCATTATGAGCGCGGTTTAGTCGAGTACGGCCAAACTGATGTCACGCAGCCGTCTCGAGTCGGCGTCGATGTCGATCTCGGTGATCCGCTCACCGACGACGGTGAAGCGCAGCACCAGCGCGAGCCGGCCGTTGGGGGCGACGACGATGCCGACGGAGCCGTCCACCAGCGCGGGTTCGGCGAACCGGGCGTTGGCCGCGAAGTTGCGCGCATTCGCCGCCACCGCGGCCGCACCCCGGAATGTCATCGGAGTGCCCGCCGCCGCCGCGTCGACGCGCAGCACCACGTCGTCGTCGAGCACCGTCAGCAATGCATCGAAGTCGCCATCGCGGGCCGCAGCGAGAAACGCCTCGACGAGCCTGCGCTGCGCAGTGAGATCGAATGCAGGCTCAACGGTTCTGCCGCGTACCCGGCGACGGGCACGGGCCGCGAGTTGCGCGGCGGTGTTCTCGGTGCGGCCGACGATCGGCGCGATCTCGGCGTACGGCAGATCGAACATGTCGTGCAGCACGAACGCGAGACGCTCGGCCGGCGACAGCGTCTGCAGGATGACGAGAAGGGCCACGCCGACGGAATCGGCAAGCACCGCTTCGGCTTCGGGGTCGAGAGCGTCGGACATAACCATGGCCCGCGATTCGTCGAGCGGCTCCTCGGCCCGCGTGGTACGGGCCCGCAGCATGTCCAGGCAGATGTGCGCCACGACCGTCGTCAGCCAGCCGCGCATGTTGCGCACATCGCCGATGTCGGTGCGCGCCATTCTCAGCCACGCCTCCTGCACGGCGTCGTCGGCCTCGGTCAGCGAGCCGAGCATCCGGTAGGCGACCGCGCGCAGATGCGGGCGGTGCTCTTCGAAGCGATCTCCTGGCACCGGCACCTCCTCCTGTCATATTCCGCTCGTCCGAGCCGTCATCGCTATGACGGATGACTGCGCCCCGATATGACAGGGAGGAACGCCATGAAGCTGCTGCGGGTCGTGTTCGGAGTCCACGGTGCGATAACGCTGGCCGGTGCGGTCGTGTTGATCGCGTTCCCCACCGCCATCCCATCGGCGGTCGGCATCGCGGTCACACGAGCCGACTATCTGCTCGTATACCTCGTCGCCGCGGCGGAACTCGCGGTCGCGGTGCTGTCGTTCGGCGCTATGCGGATCACCGATCGGGCGGCGCTGTGGCTCATCGTGACGACGCTAGTGGTGCTGCATTCGGTGAGCGGGATCCTCGACATGGTCTACATGGCGCTGACACAGCCGAACGCCACGATGATCGCCAACACTGTGTTGCGTTTCGCGGTGGTCGCGGTATTTCTCGGCGTGTGGCGAGCCGCTCGTCGTCACCAGACGCCCGGCACCAGCCGGTAGTGCACCTTGTGCGTGTACTCGTCGTAACCGTCGAGTTCCTCGCGCAGCATCTGCTCCTCGTCGGTGATGCGGGCCGCGAGCACCGGCAGCGCAAGCAAGATCGCCGCCAGACCCCAATAGGAGTCGAGCGCAAGCGGGGTGCCGATCATCATGATCAGCGTGCCGACGTACATCGGATGGCGGACAAGGCCGTACAGCCCCGTATCGACCACCTTCTGGTCGGCTTCGACTGTGATGGTGGCCGCCGCGTAGCTGTTCTGGATGACGACCAGTTGCGCGATACCGAGTCCGACCGCGACAAGGATGTCACCGACGATGACGATCGGCGTCGGCACGTTCGACCAACCGAACCGGTGGTCGAGGGCGCTGACCACGAGCACCGCGACCACCGCCGCGATCGTGCCGGTGATGATGAGCTTTTGGGCAACTCGGCTCTCGGCCATCGGCCCGGCCTTCATCCGCCGCTGCAGCGCCGCGGGATCCTTCACCGCGAGATAGAGGCTCGGCACCATGGTGGAAACCATGAACACGGCGATGAAAACCCATGCCTGCCAATAGTCCAGCGTGCCCGCCGGCCAGAACAGCAGCGCGGCGAAGAACGCCAATCCGAAAAGTGCTGACGCGAGTGTTTGCACTGCGATCTTCATCATTGCTCCTTTACCAGACGTAGGGGACGAGTCGGTAATGCACCCGCTGTGCGTAGTCGCGATAGCCGGTGAGCTGTTGGGTGAGCACCTTCTCCTCGTCGAGTATTCGAACGGTGAGCACAGACAGACCGGGGATGACGAACAACAATCCCCAATAGGACCCGAGCGCCAACGGGATGCCGACCATCAGCACGACATTGCCGGAGTACATCGGGTGCCGGACCAAGCCGTACAACCCGGTCGAGTCGAGCTCCTGTCCCGACTCGACCTTGACGTTCGCGGCCGCATAACCGTTCTGGATCGTGACAAGCATCGAAATGCCGAGTCCGGCCGCCACAAGCACGTCGCCGACCACCGATATGGCCGCAGGCACAGTGGACCAGCCGAAGCGAAAGTCCAACGCGCTGACCACGATCGTGGCCACGACCGACACGAACGCGAACGAGATGATGAGCTTCTGCAGGGGGCGCGTCTCGGCGGCGGGCCCGGCCTGCATGCGTCGCTTGAGCGCCGCGGGATTCGTGGCTGCCAAGTAGAGGCTGGGAAGCGTCGTCGAGGCCGCGAACACGGCGATGAACGCCCATCCCCGCCAGTAGTCGAACGTGCCGGCGGGCCAGAACACCATCAGGCCGAACGCGACCAGTCCGATCAGTCCCGACATGATTGATTGCAGAGCGATCTTCACGATTCCTCGATTCGTCTCGCGGCGTTAGCCGTCACCACACGTGCGGCACCAGCCGGGCATGCACCTTCTGGGTGTACTCGCGGTACCCGGCAAGGTCGTTCGTCAGTGCCTTCTCCTCGTCGAAGATGCGAGCGGCGAGCAGGAGCACGTTGAGTACGAAAACCGCCAGCCCCCAATAGGAGCCGAGCGCAAGCGGAAGGCCGAACAGCATGATCAGCGCACCGAAGTACATCGGGTGCCTGACTACGCCGTACAGCCCCGTGGACACCACCTTCTGGTCGGCCTCGACGGTGATGTTGGCTGCGGCATAGTTGTTCTGCACGACCACCACCATCGTGATGACGAGCCCGACCGCTACCAGCAGATTCCCGATCAGCACCAGCGCAGTGGGGACGTTCGTCCAGCCGTAGCGATGGTCCAGAGCGGAGACGACCAGCAGAACGAAGAACATCAGGAACACACCGGTGCTGACGATCTTCTGGACGGGCCTGGTTTCGTGGGTCGGACCCGCGTTCATCCGCCGTCGCAGGACTTCGGGGAATCTGATCCCCACATAGAGGGTGTAGACCACCGACAGCACGACGAATATGCCGAGGAAAAGCCATGCCTGCCAGTAGTCGAACGTGCCCGCCGGCCAGAACAACGCCACCCCGATCAGTGCCAGTGCCAGCACGGACGACGTCGTCACTTGAACTGCGGTCTTCATTTTCCTCCTCCTACAAGGCGTCGCGGCTGCGGTAGATCCAGCCGGCGATAAGGGTCAGTGCCGCCGCGATCACGACCATGGCGGTGAGTGCGGCAACGGGATAGTGCGACGGCGCCGTGGTGCGGCCGACCGGGGACAGGTCGATGAGCCACTGGGGCAGCCGCAGCAGTGCGCCGAGGTACAGCGCTGTGATGACGAATGTGACTGCGAGCCAACCGATCCACGCATGCCGCAGGGCAACGGCCAGCGCCGCGATACCAGCGATGACCGCTAGGGCGGGCACGTACGCCAGCGCGGCCACTGTGAGGCGCGCGATGGTCTGCGGTTCGCCGACGGTGATGCCTGCGCCGAGGCCGTTGCCCAGGCCCCCGAAGAACATCAGCACCACCGACCCGACGAGCGCCGATGCGACGGCGGTGAACAGCCACTGCCATCGTGACACCGCGCCGGCGAGCACCGCCTCGCCGAGACCGCTCTGCTCGTCGCTGTACACGCGCAGCACCGCGCTGACGACGTAAGCCGTTGCGGCGGCCGCCAGGAACTGCGTCATCGTGGTGTACACGCCGTCGTTGCCTTGCGCCGCGAGCACACGGGCGAGCAGTTCATTGGACTTGGCCGCATCGAGCAACGACTTGGTCATCGAGCCGAATGTCAGACCCGCAAGGAACAGTCCGATCGCCCAACCGACGGTTTGGCCCCGCTGCAGCGTGACGTGCAGGCCGAACACGCCGGTGATGGGACGCGCGTTGGGCTTCTCTCCGGTGGACGGGATGGTGCCGTCGTCGTACTGACGCCGGGTTTCGAGCACCGCGGCCAGCACCATCAGACCGACTGCCAGCACGACCAGCAGCGCGAACGGCCACCACCGCAGGTCGACGAACGGGCGCATCTGCTGTGCCCACGCGATCGGCGAGAACCAGCTCAGGGCGCTACCGGAGTTGTTGATGACGTCGCCGACGCCACGAATGAGGGCGGCGAACGCGAGTGTGCCCATCGCTGCGCCCGTCGCGGTGCGCGCCTGCCGCCACAATTGTGCGGTGACTGCCGCCACCGCCCCGAACACCATGGCCACACCCGTGACGCCAAGGCACATCGCGGCGGTGTCGACCACGGCGAAGCCGGTCGCGGACATCGCGACTGTCATCGTCACGGCGAGGACCGCGTTGACGCCGCCGACCACGATCAGTGCCGCGTAGGTGCGGGCATACCGGCCGACTGGTGAGGACAACACCAATTCCGCTGCGCCGCTTTCTTCCTCAGCGCGCGTGTGCCGGATGACGGTGAGAATAGCCAGGATCGATGTCGCGATGATCAGGGTGAGCATCAGCTCGTTGGCCATCATGGCGCCGAGGTCGGTTTCGTTGCCGCCGAACATGGGGCCGCCCAACATCATTCCCGCAGGCGTCTTCAGCAGATTCACCCGGGTGAGCCGTTGCGGCTCCTCAGGGTAGGCCAGCTTGATGGCGTTCGGCGCGTAGACCATTGTGATGGTCAGGATCGCGATCCACACGGACAGCCGGACGCGGTCGCGGTGCAGGGCCAGCCGGAGCAGGCTGCCCACGCCGCTCAACGGCGAGCCAGCCGGGCCGGCTTCGTGTCGACCTACAGGGGGAGCGAGGGTCGCGGTGGTCATCGTTCTGTTCCCTGGTACTCGCGCAAGAACAGGTCTTCGAGCGACGCGGGCGTCACAATCAGCTCTTCGATTCCGAGGTCGGTGAGGTGTTCCATCGTGAAGTCCAGGTCACCGCGGTCAACCGAGAATTTGACGTGACCATCCTCGGCGCTGAAATCGTGAACATAGGGCAGCTCTGACAGGCTGCGGCTGTCATCGCGGGTGCGGACGCTCACCGTGGTGCGCATCAGATGCCGCAGCTCCTCGAGCGTGCCGGACTTCACCGCGCGTCCGGCACGGATGATCGTCACGTTGTCGCAGAGCTTCTCCACCTCGGCGAGGATGTGACTCGACAGCAGCACCGCAGCGCCGTGGTCGGCGACCTCCTGGACGCATCGTTGAAAAGCCCTCTCCATCAACGGGTCCAGGCCCGCCGTGGGCTCGTCGAGAATGTAGAGCTCGGCGTTTGTGGAGAACGCGGCGACGAGCGCCACCTTCTGCCGGTTGCCCTTGGAATAGGTGCGTGCCTTCTTGTGCGGGTCGAGCTCGAATCGATCGATCAGCTCATCTCGGCGACGGGTATCCACGCCGTTGCCGCGCAGCCGGGCGAGGAAGTCGATGGCCTGCAGTCCGGTCAGGTTCGGCCACAGCGTCACATCGCCAGGCACGTAGGCGATCCTGCGGTGCAACGCGACCGCATCGCGCCAGGGGTCGCCGCCGAGCAACCGAACCGTTCCGCTCTGCGCACGCAAGAGGCCGAGCAGCACGCGAATCGTGGTGGACTTGCCTGCACCGTTGGGGCCGAGGAACCCGGTGATGTCGCCTGGCGCCACGGTCAGGTTGAGGCCGTCGAGCGCCTTGGTGCGGCCGAATGACTTGGTCACGTCCCGGATTTCAACTGCGAGTTGCGCGCCGTGGACCGTCTCAGCCCGCTGTGGGGACTTGGCTGTTGGGGCCGTCATCGCCATCTCCTTCTTGAGTTGTGGTGAACGGGATGCCTTTTTCCCGCGTTTCGAGGAACGCGTCGTACATCGTCGAGTCGGTCATCAACCCGTCGGTGTAGATCTCGAGGGCGGGCAGCACCATCTCCTCGCCGTAGTCGCGAAGGACGGCGCGCAGATCGGTTGGGTTGTCGTGCATTTGCAGGTACATCAAGAACCCGCCACCGCTTGACATGCCCAGGTACCTGGCGCGGGCGCGAGGGTCGCGGCTCGGCTTGAGCACGCCGTTGCGGACGCCTTCTTCGAGATACTCCTCGGCGTTGTCAATCATCCTCTGCCACAGCATCTTTGCGAGATCACCGCCGGACTGCATGCTGCGCACCACGTAAGCCATCAACGGTGCGTACGACTCGATCGTGGCCATCTGGGCGAACCAATTCGCCGGGTCTTTGGACTGCAGTGACGCCGACTTGCCCGTGCGGATCTCCTCCGCGATGTAGTCGTCGCACGCCTTGCGCAGGCCGTCCTTGGAGCCGAAGTGGTGAATCACCAGCGCGGCGGACACGTCGGCGGCCTCGGCGATGCGGCGAAGCCCGACGTTGAACCCGTGCTGCCCCCATTGGTTGATCGCCGCATCGCGGATCCGGGCGATGGCGGTTCGATCGTCTGACGCTGAACGCATGTTTAATACGCTAAACACTCGTTCAGCGTGTGGTCAAGTAGCTACCCCGTCAGAGATCCGTAAAGATCGCGAATCGTCGCCGAAATGGAATTCCGCGTTGCCAGATCGCCCGCTTGACGATCGGGAATTCCGTTGCGGCGAAAGCTCGCGAGAGAAACAGTCAGTCGCGGGCGGCGGCGAGCAGGCCGTCGCCAAGAGGGACGAGCACCGGCGTGAGCCGTTCGTCCTCGGCGATCAGCCGCGCCGCCTCGCGGACGGCGCTGACCTCGGCGTCCTTGGCGCTCGCGTCGCCGGCGCGCCCGCCGAGCGCCGCCCGATGCAGGATGATCGCGCCGCCGGGCCGCAACAGCCGCACGCTTTCG
Organism: uncultured Actinomycetota bacterium; assembly: GCA_963848855.1. Lineage (GTDB taxonomy): Bacteria > Actinomycetota > Actinomycetes > Mycobacteriales > Mycobacteriaceae > Mycobacterium. The sequence continues at coordinate 387,407 of CAWKFL010000009.1, read as the reverse complement.
ACGACGAACTGCGGCTGATCGATCGGATCGGCGTCGATGAACACCAGGTCATAGGACTCGTCGGCGAGCCGGGTGAGCACTTCCTGAGCGCGGCCACTGATCAGCCGGGTCCGCGACGGCCCCACACCCGCCTCGGTGAACGCTTGCTTGGCGATGCGCTGATGCTCGGGCTCGACGTCGATGGTGGTCAACACACCGTCTTCACGCATACCGGAGAGCAGCCACAGCCCGCTGACGCCCGCACCGGTACCCACCTCAACGACGGCCTTGGCGCCGGTCAGCTTCGCCAGCACGCACAGCAGAGCCCCGACCGCGGGGGTCACCGCGCCCGCACCGATATCGACGGCCCGCTCGCGAGCTGCGGCGACGATCGCGTCCTCGGAGATCGACTGTTCAGCGTGCGTGACGATCGACTCGGCGCGACCGGGCCGCTGCCCTGCTGCCGTATCGTCGGTGCTGGCCATGCCCGCAGCGTAGAGGTAACCCAGGCGGGCCCGCGCCGCGACACGCCCGCGCTGAAACCAGAGAATCCACCCGAATTCGCCTGGTTTTTGCTGGTTGTAAAACGGGTAGCGATCTTTCTTAGGAAATGTTCAGTTAGCTCATATGCCAACCACACCCGGGTCAGAGAGCGTATTGCGCATGGAGGACGGCGGACGCTGGCGTTATGGGAATAAGCAGCTCGACCTACATGTTGCCGTCGGTATCGAGCCGTCGATGGACAATGACGGCTGTGACCAGGAGGATCTGACGACCACCACCAACGCTGCGGCTCCCGTTTCGATGGCCCACCTTGAGCAATACACCGAGGGGGAGTGGGTTGAGCCGTCTGATGAGATGACCGGCACCGCTGTTTTCGACGCCACCGGCGACAAAACCACGATGCCTTCCTGGGATGAACTGGTGCGTCAACACGCCGACCGGGTCTACCGGCTGGCTTACCGGCTGTCGGGCAACCAGCACGACGCCGAGGACCTGACCCAGGAGACGTTCATCCGCGTCTTCCGTTCCGTGCAGAACTACCAGCCCGGCACTTTCGAGGGCTGGTTGCACCGCATCACCACGAACCTGTTCCTCGACATGGTCCGGCGGCGCGGTCGCATCCGCATGGAGGCGCTGCCCGAGGATTACGAGCGGGTGCCGGCCGACGAGCCGAACCCCGAGCAGATCTACCACGATTCGCGACTGGGCCCTGACCTGCAGGCGGCGCTGGACTCGCTGCCGCCGGAATTCCGCGCCGCGGTTGTTCTGTGCGACATCGAGGGTCTGTCCTACGAGGAAATCGGCGCAACGCTCGACGTCAAGCTGGGCACCGTGCGCAGCCGTATCCACCGCGGCAGGCAGGCGCTGAGGGACTATCTGGCAAGCCACGCCGACAACACGGCCAAATCAGCCTGACCCTTCGCGGGTGTCGGTCACAGCGTGCCGCGCTACATTCAACTGAGCACCGTCGAAACGACGTGAATCAACTTGAGAGGAGCTGGGCGATGGTCGACCCGGGACACGTGTTCCGTCGCGCTTTCTCCTGGCTGCCCTCGCAGTTCGCCTCGCAGAGCGACGCGCCCGTCGGTCCACGGCAATTCGGCTCGACCGAGCACCTTTCCACCGAGGCCATCGCGGCGTTCGTCGACGGTGAGCTACGGATGCAGGCACACCTGCGTGCTGCGCACCACCTGTCGTTGTGCCAGGAGTGTGCGACCGAGGTAGACGCCCAGCGGCAGGCTCGTGCCGCGTTGAGGGATTCCTGCCCGATCGCCATCCCGACCTCGCTGCTTGGCATGTTGTCCCAAATTCCGCACCACGCTCCGCAGGAACCGGTTGGCGAGGCGGATCAGCCGCAGTTAGCTGACGACCCTCAGAGATATCGGCGTAAGCGCCGGTAGGGTGGATGCGTAGTCCAGCAGCGACCCGCGCCGGCGATTGCGGGCGCTCCGATAGAGAGTGATACACCGGTGACCAACCAGGACCAGACCCGGCGTGAGCGCCTGGAGCCGCGCCCTGTCTCGCGCCCACCCGTCGATCCGGCCTCGCAACGCGCTTTCGGCAGGCCCGACGGCGTGAACGGATCCTTCGTGGGTCTGGACCGCCACCGCGATCAGGGGGTGTACACCCCTACCGATCAGGCGCCGGACCCTGTGCTCGCCGAGGCGTTCGGTCGGCCATACACCGGTGGCGATTCGCTGCAGCGTCACCCGACCGACGTGGGCGCACTCGACGCGGAGCGCGACGCCGAAGGTCCTGAAGAGGTGGCTGACCCCTGGCGTGATCCCGGCGCCGCCGCGGCGCTCGGCACGCCTGCGATGCCCAAGCCCGCGCCCGTCGCGTCGAATATCAATATGGGCAAGCTGGGCGTGCGTGATGTGCTGTTCGGTGGTCGCGTGTCCTACGTTGCGTTGGCGGTGCTGGCGATCGTCGCGTTGGTCATCGGCATCGCCGGCGGCTGGGTGGGTCGCAAGACGGCCGAGGTCGTCGAGGCGTTCACCACGTCGAAGGTGACGCTGGAAACCAGCGACAATCCAGAATCACCCCCCGGCCGTTTCGCGAAAGTTGCAGCGGCCGTTGCCGATTCAGTGGTGACCGTGGAAGCGACCAGCGACAGTGAAGGCTCGCAGGGCTCCGGCGTCGTCGTCGACGGACGCGGGTACATCGTCACCAACAACCACGTCATCTCCGAGGCCGCCACCAACCCGAGCCAGTACAAGATGACGGTGGTGTTCAACGACGGCAAGGAAGTGCCAGCCAACCTCGTCGGCCGCGACCCCAAGACCGACCTCGCTGTGCTGAAGGTCGACAACGTCGACAACCTCTCCGTTGCCCGCTTCGGCGACTCCGACAAGCTCACGGTCGGCGAGGAAGTGATCGCCGCGGGCGCACCGCTCGGCCTGCGCAGCACGGTGACGCAAGGCATCATCAGCGCGCTGCACCGGCCGGTGCCGTTGTCCGGCGAGGGCTCTGACACCGACACGGTGATCGACGGTGTGCAGACCGACGCGTCTATCAACCACGGCAACTCCGGCGGTCCTCTGATCAACATGAACTCCGACGTGATCGGCATCAACACCGCCGGAAAGTCGTTGTCGGACAGCGCCAGTGGCCTCGGCTTCGCGATCCCGGTCAACGAGGTCAAGCAGGTCGTCGCGTCGCTGATCAAGGACGGCAAGATCGCCCACCCGACGCTCGGCCTGACCGCGCGTTCGGTGAGCAACACCATTGCATCCGGCGCGCAGGTCGCCAACGTCAAGGCGGGCGGCCCAGCAGAGCGTGGCGGCATTCTGGAGAACGACGTCGTCGTCAAGGTCGGCAACCGCACGGTCGCCGACGCCGACGAGTTCGTTGTGGCGGTGCGCCAGTTGACCATTGGTCAGGAGGCGCCGATCGAGGTGGTCCGCGACGGCCGCCACGTCACCCTGATGGTCACGCCGGGTGCGGACACCCCCGCGACGTAATGTTCGCCAACGTCGGCTGGGGCGAGATGCTGGTCCTGGTGATCGCAGGTCTGGTGATCCTGGGACCGGAGCGGTTGCCCGGCGCGATTCGGTGGACGTCGGGCGCGCTGCGCCAGGCGCGCGATTACATCAGCGGCGCCACCAGCCAGCTGCGTGACGACCTCGGGCCGGAGTTCGAGGATCTTCGTCAGCCGCTGAGCGAGCTCAACAAGCTGCGCGGGATGACGCCGCGGGCTGCGCTGACGAAACATCTGCTTGACGGCGACGATTCGATCTTCACCGGCAAGTTCGATACGCCTACCGAGAAACCGGTCAGCCAGCCTGCGCCAGAGCCGCAGCCGCCTGAGCAGCCCGCCAAGACGCCGTTCGACAGCGACGCGACCTAGGAGCCCAACCCCGATCAGTTTCGCGGCGCGGGGCTCATCGACCCGATGAAATAGGTTTCCTTCCCTGTCGGGTAGCCGCCGCCGTTGGTGGCGATGTGGACATGGTCGAAGTGGTTGGCGGTTTCGTTGCCGTAGTCCGCCGTCCAGCTCGGCGCGCCGATGCCCGGGTAGAAGCCCTGTCTCCAAATGACGTGAAGCACTCCCCATCGCCGGGCATTCGCGAGCGCCAGGCCGGCGATCTGGTTGCCGAGTTCGATGCCCTCATCGGAGTGGTAGTTCGGGATCATCACGTCGATTGCCAACCCGTTCGGGTGCCATTTCAACGGATCCTGCCGGTACCCGCCGATCGTGGTGATCTCGGGAAACATCACGCTGATGGCACGCGCAGCCCAGATGGTCTTCACCTGCAGGCCCCCCTCGGGCGCGACGCCGCGAGGCAACTCGAACGGAAGATCGCGCGCGGCGACGGGGGCGCTTGCGGCGAGCAACTCGGCTTCAGCGGGGGCGTCCTTCGGCGCGGCCGCAGGCGCGGCTTGCTGCTCGGTCGGGGTGTGGGCGCGGGTCTCGCCGCAGCACGGAGACTCGGTGGTCTGGGAGTAAAGGATGGCGGCGGAGATCGCGACCGATGCCGCAGCAGCAACCCAACGGCCTCTGCCGTTCGCCCACAGTTTGCTGCTCACCAAGAGCACATTAATGTCGCGCCGGTCGCGGCGTGGTGAACTTCACCCACCGGAGTTTCCTGCAGTGGATTTAGCGACCCGCGGGGTCGAGACCCAGCGACATGCCCGCCAACCCGCGCTTGCGGCTCGACAGCGCGTCGGCGATGCCCCGCAGTTCCTTACCAGCGGCCGAGTCAGGCGCCGACAGCACCAGCGGCACCCCGGCATCGCCGGCGGCAACCAGTGCCGGGTCGAGCGGAACCTGTCCGAGCAGCGGCACGTCAGCGCCGACGGCCCGCGAGAGGCTCTCGGCCACCTGGCGGCCGCCGCCCTCGCCGAAGATCTGCATCGTCGTGCCGTCGGGCATCAGCAACCCCGACATGTTCTCCACGACGCCGACAATGCGTTGACGGGTCTGCAGCGCGATTGCGCCGGCTCGCTCGGCCACCTCGGCGGCGGCCAGCTGCGGCGTCGTCACCACCAGAATCTCAGCGCCTGGGATGAGCTGGGCCACCGAGATCGCGATGTCGCCGGTGCCGGGCGGCAGGTCGAGCAGAAGGACGTCCAGATCGCCCCAGTACACGTCGGCGAGGAACTGCTGCAGCGCGCGGTGCAGCATCGGCCCGCGCCACACCACCGGGGTGTTGCCCTGCGTGAACATCGCGATCGAAATCACCCGCACCTCATGGGCGACCGGCGGCAGAATCATCGACTCGACCTGGGTGGGCCGGTCGGTGGTGCCCATCATCCGCGGCACGGAGTGGCCGTAGATATCGGCGTCGAGCACGCCGACCGAAAGCCCACGCGCCGCCATTGCGGCGGCGACGTTGACCGTGACGCTCGACTTGCCGACGCCGCCTTTCCCGGAGGCGACGGCGTAGACCCGGGTCAGCGAACCCGGCTGGGCGAACGGGATGACAGGCTCGCGGGCGTCGCCGCGGAGTTGCTTACGCAGCTCCGTGCGTTGCTCGTCGTTCATCACGTCGAGGCTCACCTTGACGGCGCCGGTGCCGGGGACGTCAGCGACCGCATGGCTGATGCGGTCGGAGATCTCCGTCTTCTTCGGGCACGCGGCGGTGGTCAGATACACCTCGACGTGCACGCCGCCATGGGCGTCGACGGTCACGTCCTTGACCATGCCGAGCTCCGTGATCGGCCGCCGCAGCTCGGGGTCGATCACCTTGGTCAGGGCGGCGCGGACCGCTGATTCCAGGTCAGTGGGACTTTGAGACATCACTGCTGAGTCTAGGCCGACCCAGAAGGTGTCTGTTACCGGCCGTCAGGCCGCGGGGCCGGGCGCAGGCCCGAAGACAGGCGGAGCGGCGGGCGCAGGCTCCGGCGGTGGCCCGGGCGCAGGTCCCAGTGTGGGCACAGGTCCTGGGCCGGGCATCGGTCCCGGTCCGGCCAGGGGCATCGGTCCGGGTGGAGGCGCCTGCGGCGCGAGCAATTGCGCATCGGGCGGCGGCAAGCCCGGCAACGCCGCGGGTTGCAGCGGCGTCTGAATCGGAGGTGTCAGGCAGAAGACCGCGCATTCGGGCTGTTTCGGCGGGGGTTGCAGCCATGGCGGCAGCCACGGGAGCGCCGCTGGCTGCGTGGGCGGAGGCGCCTGCGGTAGGGCCGCGGCGGGCCCAGGCAGCGGACCCAGCGTCTGGCCCGGCGCGAAACCGGGGACGTTGGTGGGGATTTGGCTGGCGACGTCGCCGCGGCCCATCAGCGGTATCAGCGCCAGTGGGTCATTGGCCGGCAGGCCCAGCGCGTTCACCGGTAGACCAGGGCCGAGGCCTTCGTAATTGTCCAGATGCATATCCGCGATGGGCGGGATCGGGCCGGTGATCGGTGGCAGGTCCACCGGCACGACGCCGGTCGCGTAGGCCGCGGCCCAACCCAACACATTGCGGGCGTAGGCCATCGAGTTGTTGTAGCGCAGGATCGCCACCATCACCTGGCTCTGATCGCGCAGGTTCAGGTTGCCGCTGCACAGGTAACGGGCCGTGGCCAGCGACGAGTCGTACAGGTTCTGCACATCGGCCTTGCCGTCGCCGTCACCGTCGGAGGCATACCGTGACCACGTACCCGGCAGGAACTGCATGGGCCCCATCGCCCTGGCGTAGCTGACGCGGTCGGCGGTCCGGCTTTGCACGATGACTTCGTTGCCGGGCAGCGTGCCGTCCAGCGTGGGCCCGTAGATGGGTCGCACCGCCGTACCGCGGGAATCGGTGGCGCCGCCGTTGGCGTGCATGGATTCGATGCGCCCGATGCCCGCCAACAGGTTCCAGCTGACGCCACAGCCGGGACTCGCCGCGGCCATCATCCGTTCGGCGTTGCGATAGGCAGCCAACGCCATGGCCGGAATGCGGAGTGTCCCAGGTGAATTGACGACGGCCGAGGGTGGGGGACCGGAGATCGCCGTCGTCGCGGCAATGTGAAATGCCGACGGTGTCTTGGTGACCGCCACCACCGAAACACCGGAGCGATCGCCGGATGACGGCTCGACAGCGGCCAACGGCGTCACCGCCGAGTCGCGAAGCGGTGCACCTGAGGGGGGAGAGGCACCGACGGCGCACGCGAAAATGATTGGGGAGAGGATCACCACGCCGAAGGCAGGGTTGCGCAGTGCTCGCCCTGCCCGCCGCCGCGCTGCCTCGAGGGCGGCTCCTCCCCCAATGTGCACTCAACCGTCCTAGGTTCGCGGTGGCCTGTGAACCAAGTCACCATACCTAGTCCGATATCACTTGCGTAACAGCAATCGAAGACGGGGCTCAGCTCGACTTTTTCGCTCGCCGCTCGTCCTTGTCCGATTTGCTCGTCCGGTCGTGGGCCGCGCTGTTGTCCGGCTGATGCAACTCAGTCAACTTCTCGCGTAGTTCCTCGAGCTCCCTGCGAAGGTAGTCGCGGGTGGCCACCTCGCCGACAGCCAGCCGCAGCGCGGCGAGTTCTCTGGCCAGATACTCGGTGTCGGCCTTGGTCTGTTCCGCGCGCCGACGGTCCTCTTCCAGCGACACCCTGTCGCGGTTCTCCTGCCGATTCTGGGCCAGCAGGATCAACGGCGCCGCGTACGCCGCCTGGGTGGAAAACGCCAGGTTGAGCAGGATGAACGGATACGGGTCCCACTGCCACTTGACGGCGAACAGGTTCAGCGCGATCCAAATGAGGACGAAGATGGTCTGGATGGCCAGGTAGCGGCCGGTGCCCAGGAATCGCGCGAACGACTCGCTTATTCTGCCGACCGCCTCGACATCGACGTTGAGCGCGAATCGGCGTGATGTGCGTGGGGTGTCCAGCCGCTGGCGCGCCGACAGGTCGCTCATGACAGCCCTTCCGGAGCCGCTCGGCCGGCGACATCAGACACAGCGCCGGACAGCTCGGGTTCTTCGCGCTCCCGCCAGTCGTCTGGCAGGAGGTGGTCGAGCACGTCGTCGACGGAGACCGCGCCGAGGAGGTGGTTCTCCTCGTCGACGACCGGACCGCAGACCAGATTGTAGGCAGCGAAATAGCGGGTCACCGCCGCGAGCGGGTCTTCGGGACTCAGGCTCGGCAGGTCCTTATCGACGATGCCGCTGACCAGCTCGGCGGGTGGTTCGCGCAGCAGCCGCTGCAGATGAACACAGCCGAGATAATGCCCGGTGGGCGTGGCCGTTGGCGGCCGCGTGACAAACACCAGCGAGGCGACCGCCGGCGTCAGGTCGGGATCGCGCACCCGCGCCAGCGCCTCGGCGACAGTGGTGTCCGGGGCCAGCACTACGGGTTCGGACGTCATCAAACCGCCCGCCGTGTCAGGTGAGTGGCTCAGCAGCCGTCGCACGTCCTCGGAGTCCTCCGGATCCATCCGCCTCAGGAACTGCTCGGCGTCGGCCGGGGTCATCGTGCCGAGCAGGTCGGCGGCGTCGTCGGGATCCATCGCCTCGAGCACGTCGGCCGCGCGGTCGGCCTCCAACGAACGCAGCACGTCGGCCTGTTCGTCTTCGGGCAGCTCCTGCAGCACGTCGGCGAGCCGTTCGTCGTCGAGTGCCTTGAGCACCTCGTAGCGGCGCTTGGCGGGCAGCTCGCGGATCACTTCGGCGACCTCTATCGGGCGCTGTCCCTGAAACTGCTCGAGTAGCTGGGCCACGCCCTGGTCGGGCATCGCCAGTCCGGACGGTGTGAGGCCCTGTACCCGGTTCCAGTCGGCGACCGAGATATTGCCGCGGCGGCCGAGCCTGCGCTGTGGTCGCACTGCCACCTTGGTGACGACCCAGTCCCGGGTGCGGGTCTGCTCGATGCCCAGATCGACGACTATGGCGTCGATTCCGGAAAGCTCCGGAAGATCGGGATCGTCGACGCGAACCCGGGTTTCGATGACCTCACCGAGCACCAGCACCTCGTTGGGGCGCTTGGAGAACCGCCGCAGCGACACATTGCCCGTCGCGAGCGTCACGGCGCTGGGTTCAATGGCGGTAACCCGCAGTATCGGAACGAAAATCCTTCGGCGAGTCAGCAATTCGACTACAAGGCCCAAAACCCGCGGCTGATGCCCCGCGACGCCTATGCTGATCACCGCATCGCGGACACGGCCGATGGACTCGCCGTCGGGACCCAGCACCACCATCCCCGAGAGTCTGGCCACATAGACCCTGTTCACCGCCGCCATGTCTGTAGAGGGTAGAGAGTGTGGTTGTGGAAAACGCATATCGGCCCCGTCGAACTTGCCTTTCTGTTCCTGGCAGCAACGCAAGGATGATCGAGAAGGCAAAGAATCTGCCCGCCGACGAGGTGTTCCTCGACCTGGAGGACGCCGTCGCGCCGGATGCGAAGGCCGAGGCCCGCACGCAGGTGGCGGTCGCTCTGGCCGAACCGGGTTGGGCGGGGCAGTTGCGTGGCGTGCGGGTCAACGACTGGACGACTCCGTGGACCTACGCCGACATCATCGAGGTGGTGTCCACGGCAGGCGCCGAACTCGACATTGTGGTGCTGCCCAAGGTGTCTGAGGTCGCGCACGTCCACGCGCTCGACCTGTTGCTCAGACAGTTGGAAGCCACACACGGACTACCGGTGGGCCGCATCGGCATTGAGGCGCAGATCGAAAATGTGCAGGGGCTGACCAACATTGACGCGATCGCCGCGGCCCCGCGCGTACAGGCGCTGGTACTGGGCCCCGCAGACATGGCGGCCAGCCTGAACATGCGCACCCTCGAGGTCGGCGAGCAACCAGAGGGCTACGACATCGGCGATGCCCACCACCACGTGCTGATGCGGATCCTGGTCGCGGCGCGCACACACGGCGTCCTCGCGATCGACGGGCCTTTCTTGAGGGTGCGTGACGTCGACGGCTTCCGGCGCATCGCGGGCCGGTCGGCAGCGCTCGGTTACGACGGCAAATGGGTGCTGCATCCCGATCAGATCGCCGCGGGCAACGAGATCTTCAGCCCGCGACAGAAGGACTACGACCACGCCGAGCTGATACTCGAGGCCTACGAGTGGCACACCTCGCGCGCCGGTGGGGCGCGAGGGGCGGTCATGCTCGGCGACGAGATGATCGACGAAGCCAGCCGGAAGATGGCGTTGGTGATCGCAGGCAAGGGCCGGGCGGCGGGCATGCAGCGCACCGGCGAGCGCTTCAGCCCCTGATTCGCAAAACTTAGGGCGCCCACTGCCATCCGCTGGAAACCAGTGCGATCGAAAACAGCACGTAGATCAGCACGCCCGCGACCGCCAAGCCGCCGATGATGGTGCCGACCAACGCGATCGCGAACCCGTCCTGGCCCGTGCGCTTGGTCTCGCGCATCGCCATGATGCCCAGGATCAGGCCCGCGATCGCCGACAGGCCGCAGCACAGGAAACCGGCGACCGAGCACACCAGCGCGGCGATTGCCTTGCCATTGGTGCCGGGCGGTTTGACGGGGCGGTACGGGTCGTAGGCCGCCGGGTAATAGCCGGGCGCGGGCGGATAACCCGGATAGCCCGGATACCCGGGCGGACTGGGGTACGGCGGCGGGTAGACCGGCGGTGGCAGTCCGGCGTCCGCCGGGTAGTCCACGGGCGGTGGCTCGTTTGGCGGCGCCGAGTCCTCTAACGGCGGGTATTCACCGCTGAAGGGCTGGTCGGGGCCACTGCCGGTCACGTTCAGCTACTCAAGACCACAATCGTCCAGATCACGTTGATAAGCAGCGTGACGCCACCGACGGCGATACCGGCGATCGCCAGGCCGTGACCGCCCTGACGGGTCTCCTTGACCTGGTTCAGCGCGATGACCCCGAGCACGATGCCGACGATCGAGCCGATGCCGCACAGCACACCGATGCACGACGCGACGAGCGATGCGATCGCCATCGTGTTCGTGGTCGACGTCGGCTGCTGGCCGTACGCACTTCCGTAATCGGGAGCGGGGTAGCCGGTCGGCGGCTGTCCGTAACCGGGCGGTGGCGCACCGAATTGCGGCGGTGGGTACGACGGCGCGCCGTAGCTCGACGGGTCGGAGTACCCCGGCGGCCCGTAACCGCCCTGCGGGCCGCCCGGTGTGGGATAGCTGGGCGGTGGTGGGGGTGGATAGTCGGGCGGCGTGAAGTTCGGGGGCGGATACCCGGAGGGCGGCGGGTAATTCGGTGCCTCATAGCCCGAAGGCGGCGAGTTGTAGGCGGGCGGAGGCGTGTAACCGGGGTGCTCGGATGGCTGCGACGCCTGCGACTGCTGCTCGATCGGGGGCGCCTCGTAGCCTCCCGATGACGGCTCCTTGGAAGCCGCGCTGGAGTCGGATGATCCCGTTTGCCCTGCGTCCTCGCCCGGATTTGTCATGCTGATCAACCTAGCCTAAGTGTGGGGCACCTTTGCGCCTGTCGAATCGTTGGTCGAGGTGAGAACAACTGCAAAGTTGTCGTCTGCATAGAGGAGACGGAGGATCGATGACCAGCCCGTTCCAGCCCGGACAAAACCCCGGCGTGTCACCCGCCGCCGCAGCCCCCGGGGGACGCGGTGGTCCGGCGGCGCTACCCACCCCGCCCAAGGGGTGGCCGATCGGTGCCTACCCGACCTACGCCGAGGCCCAGCGCGCGGTGGACTACCTGTCCGACCAAGACTTCCCGGTGCAGCAGGTGACGATCGTCGGCGTTGACCTCATGCAAGTGGAGCGCGTCACCGGCAGGCTGACCTGGCCCAAGGTGCTCGGCGGCGGCGTGCTGACCGGTGCCTGGCTGGGCCTGTTCATCGGGCTGATTCTGGGCTTCTTCAGCCCCAGTCCGTGGGGTGCCCTGGTCACCGGCCTGATCGCCGGTGTGTTCTTCGGCCTGATCACGTCGGCGATCCCGTACGCGATGGCTCGCGGCACAAGAGATTTCAGCTCGACGATGCAACTCGTCGCGGGCCGCTACGACGTGCTGTGCGATCCGACGAGCGCCGAACGAGGCCGGGATCTGCTGGCGCGCTTAACGATCTAGCCCCCCATCACGGCGAGCGTGCCTGTTTGCGGCCAACACGCCGGTGGTAACAGCGAGTTTGCGCACGCTCGCAATTGAGTAACGGTGCGCGACGCGCGCACCGGAAGTGTTGCAAATCACTCGTATATGGCAATACGGTTTGCGCGCGGGAGGTTCCCGCCGGAGCCGCTGCGGCGGCGACATCGGAACCGGACTGGAGGCGTGTGGTGCGCGCTCGGCGGCTAGGTGCTGCGGCATTGGCCGCGTTGACGGCGGCGTCGATGATGACGGCGTGCAGTTCGGGTGGCGGCGGAACCGTCATCAATCTCTACACGTCGGCTAACGAGTTGGCGACGTTCAGTGCGCTCGCGAAGCGCTGCGACGAACAGTTCGCGGGCCGGTTCACGATCAAACAGATCAGCTTGCCCAAGAGCGCCGACGAACAGCGGCTGCAACTCGCGCGCCGGTTCACCGGGGACGACAAGACGCTCGATCTGATGGCGATGGACGTCGTGTGGACCCCCGAATTCGCCGAGGCGGGTTGGATCGTTCCGCTGTCGGAGGATCCGTCGGGCCAGGCCGAGGCCGACGCCACCACGGATACGCTGCCCGGTCCGCTCGAGACGGCTCGCTGGCAGGACAAGTTGTACGCCGCCCCAGTGACGACGAACACCCAAGTCCTTTGGTACCGGGCAGATCTCGTTCCGGAGCCGCCGAAAACCTGGGACGACATGGTCGCGGAGGCCACCAGCCTTCACTCGCGCGGCGAGCCCAGCTGGATTGCCGTGCAGGCCAAGCAATACGAGGGCTTGGTGGTGTGGTTCAACACCCTGCTGGAAAGCGCGGGCGGGCAAGTGGTGTCCGATGACGGGAAGAAAGCGACACTGACCGATACACCCGAACACCGGGCGGCCACGGTGAAGGCGCTGGAGATCATCAAGGCGGTTGCCACCGCACCCGGTGCGGACCCTTCGATCACCCGCACGGACGAGAGCACGGCACGGTTGGCGCTCGAACAAGGCAAAGCCGCATTGGAAGTCAACTGGCCGTTCGTGCTGCCGTCGATGTTGGAAAACGCGGTCAAGGGTGGCGTCAGCTTCCTGCCGCTCAACGAACAGCCCGACTTGGCAGGAAGCATCAACGACGCAGGCACCTTCTCGCCGTCCGATGAGCAGTTCCGCGCGGCCTACGAGAGCAGCAAGAAAGTCTTCGGGTTCGCGCCGTATCCGCAAGTGCTACCCGGCGAGCCGGCGAAGGTGACGCTGGGCGGGCTGAACCTTGCCGTTGCCCAGACCAGCCAGCACAAGGCGGAAGCATTCGAGGCGGTGCGTTGCCTACGCAGCCCGGAGAACCAGAGGTACACGTCGGTCGAGGGTGGTCTGCCCGCCGTGCGCGCATCGCTGTATGACGACCCGGCCTTTCAGGCCCGCTATCCGCAGTACGAAATCATCCGCGAGCAGCTCACCGACGCCGCCGTTCGTCCCGCAACGCCCAACTATCAGGCGGTCTCGACGCGGATCTCGGCCACGCTGGCTCCGATCAACGAGATCGATCCTGAGCGAACGGCCGACGAATTGGCCGAGCAGGTGCAGAAAGCCATCGACGGTAAGGGCCTGATCCCATGACCGCCACATTGCCGTCGGTCGAATCCGGCAGCACAGACGATACGAAGTCCGAACGCCGGCTGGCGTATCTCCTGATTACGCCAGCCGTCATTCTGATGCTGGCCGTTACGGCGTATCCCGTCGTGTACGCGGTGTGGCTGAGCCTGCAGCGATACAACCTGGCCACCCCGAACGACACGTCGTTCGTCTGGCTCGACAACTACATCACCGTCCTCAGCGACGGGTACTGGTGGACGGCGTTCGCGGTGACGCTGGGGATCACGATCGTGTCGGTGGCCATCGAGTTCATCCTCGGTATGGCGTTGGCGTTGGTGATGCACAGGACGATTTTCGGAAAGGGCGTGGTACGCACCGCGATCCTGATCCCCTACGGCATCGTCACCGTCGCCGCGTCGTACAGCTGGTACTACGCGTGGACGCCGGGCACCGGATATCTCGCCAACCTTCTTCCCGAAGGCAGCGCGCCGCTGACCGAGCAGATTCCGTCATTGGCCATCGTGGTGCTCGCCGAGGTGTGGAAGACAACACCGTTCATGGCGCTGCTGCTGCTGGCCGGATTGGCCCTGGTGCCGCAGGATCTGCTCAACGCCGCGCAGGTCGACGGCGCCGGCGCATGGAAGCGGTTGTTCAAGGTGATTCTGCCGCTTATCAAACCGGCAATCTTGGTGGCGTTGTTGTTCCGCACGCTTGACGCGTTCCGGATCTTCGACAACATCTATGTGCTGACCGGCGGTACGAACAACACCGGGTCGGTGTCAATCCTGGGCTACGACAACCTGTTCAAGGCGTTCAATCTCGGCCTGGGGTCGGCGATCAGCGTGCTGACGTTCTTGTCGGTGGCACTCATTGCGTTGATCTACATCAAGATTTTCGGCGCCGCGGCACCCGGATCTGACGAGGAGAGACGCTGACATGTCTGACCGGGTTGGCGCGGGGAAGGCGACGGCGTGGACCATCGTCAACATCATCGTCGTGATGTATGCGTTGTTCCCGGTGTTCTGGATCCTCAGCCTGTCGCTGAAGCCGACGTCAAGCGTCAAGGACGGCAAGCTGATTCCGACGGAGATCACGTTCGATAACTACAAAGGCATTTTTCAGGGCAACATCTTCTCCTCTGCGCTGATCAACTCCATCGGCATCGGGTTGATCACCACGTTCATCGCGGTGGTCGTCGGCGGTATGGCGGCGTATGCCGTTGCCAGGCTGTCCTTTCCAGGCAAGCGACTGCTGGTTGGTGTGGCGTTGCTGATAGCGATGTTTCCGCAGATCTCGTTGGTCACACCGATCTTCAACATCTGGCGCAGCATCGGGCTGTTCGACACCTGGCCCGGCCTGATCATCCCGTACATCACGTTCGCCCTTCCGCTGGCGATCTACACGCTGTCGGCGTTCTTCCGGGAGATCCCTTGGGATTTGGAGAAGGCCGCGAAGATGGACGGGGCTACCCCCGGTCAGGCCTTCCGGAAGGTCATCGCGCCGCTGGCCGCGCCGGGCATCGTCACGGCCGCCATCCTGGTGTTCATCTTCGCGTGGAACGACCTGCTGCTCGCGTTGTCGTTGACCGCCACGCAGCGCGCAATCACTGCACCTGTGGCGATCGCCAACTTCACGGGCAGTTCGCAATTCGAGGAGCCGACGGGCTCGATCGCGGCGGGCGCGATGGTGATCACCATCCCGATCGTTATCTTTGTACTCATCTTCCAACGACGGATCGTCGCAGGGTTGACGTCCGGTGCGGTAAAGGGGTAGGTCGATGGCCGAGATTGTGTTGGACCGGTTGAGCAAGAGCTACCCTAACGGCGCGACGGCCGTGAAGGAGCTCTCGATCACGATCGCCGACGGCGAGTTCATCATTCTGGTCGGCCCGTCCGGGTGTGGAAAATCGACCACGCTGAACATGATTGCCGGTCTCGAGGACATCTCGTCGGGGGAACTGCGCATCGGCGGCGATCGGGTAAACGACAAGGCGCCCAAGGACCGCGACATCGCGATGGTCTTCCAGTCCTACGCGCTCTACCCGCACATGACCGTCCGCCAGAACATCGCATTCCCGCTGACACTGGCCAAGGTTTCCAAGGCCGAGATCGCGCAGAAGGTCGAGGAGTCCGCGAAGATCCTTGACCTGACCGAACTTCTGGACCGCAAACCCGCCCAGCTCTCCGGCGGCCAGCGGCAGCGGGTGGCGATGGGCCGCGCAATCGTGCGGAACCCCAAGGCCTTTCTGATGGACGAGCCGCTGTCGAACCTCGACGCGAAGCTGCGCGTGCAGATGCGGTCGGAGATCGCGCGGCTGCAGAACCGGTTGGGCACCACCACGGTGTACGTCACGCACGATCAGACCGAGGCCATGACGCTCGGGGACCGCGTGGTCGTGATGTTGGGCGGGATGGCCCAACAGATCGGCACACCGGAAGAGCTGTACAACGCTCCCGCGAACCTTTTCGTCGCAGGCTTCATCGGGTCACCGGCGATGAATTTCTTCCCAGCCACGCGCACCGATGTCGGACTGCGCCTGCCGTTCGGTGAAGTCACGCTGACCCAGGAGATGCACGACCTCCTGGCGCAGCACCCCCAGGCCAAAAACTTGATCGTCGGCATCCGGCCGGAGCACCTCGAAGATGCCAACCTGATCGACACCTACGCGCGGATCAGGGCGTTGACCTTCGAGGTGAAGGTCGAGATGGTCGAATCGCTGGGTGCCGACAAGTACGTACATTTCAGGACCGAGGGCGCGGGCGCGCATGCGGCCCAGCTGGCCGAGCTGGCTGTAGAGTCCGGTGCCAACGAAAACGAGTTCGTGGCGCGGGTTTCCACCGAGTCCAAGGTGGCTCAGGGCCAGACGATGCAGCTCGCTTTCGACACCGCCAAGATCACCATCTTCGACGCGGACAGCGGCGCGAACCTGACGGTTGCGTCGAAAGGCCCGCGCCAGGAAGCCGCAGCCACCGAGCAGCCCGCCTCGTCCAGCGAACAGACCGCCGACGAGCAGCCCACTCCGTCGAGTGAGCAGAAGGCGCCCGAGTCTCAATTGCCGCCGCCCGAGTGATCGACGTCCTGGCCGCGGTGCGCGCTCGTCTCAGCGAGCACTTCGCCCGGGCGGGCCTCACCGCGGATCCCGATGAGGCGAGCGTGACGTTCCTGGGCACCGAGCGCATCGACGTGCTGCGCTTCGGCGCCGGCGATGACATCAGTCATTATGTGACGCTTGGTTGTTCGCGCCATCCGATGCTCGAACCCACCGAGATGGTGACCGACGCGCTGCACGGTCCGCGCGCGGAGGTCACCGTCGCGTTGCGCGGGCCGTCACCGCAGGGGCTCGCCCGGTCGATGGCGATCGTCGCCGCGGCTCCTGCCGTCGAAGGGTTGATACTCGAGCCCGATGCCATGATCGATCTCGAATCGCCGCTATGGGACGGCGCTCCGTTCACTGCATTCCTGTTGGGCCGCAGCGACATTGACGATGTTCCACTGACCGCACCGCTGCCACCGGTCGCCGTTCTGGCCGCCACGCCGATCACTGCCACCGAGGCCGCGTGGGTTCGGCTCAAGGGCGCCGAGGCGATGCGCGATGCGTGGCAGCAGGACGGCGTCGACGTCCACGACCCACGCCGGCGAGCTGCCAATCCCACCTGAGCGGCGAGCCGCCAATCCGAGTTAGAGCCAGTGGTTGTGGCGGAACGTCCGGTAGAGCCCCGTGCAGACAACCGCCATCAGGATCAGCACGGCCGGATACCCCCACACCTGGTGCAACTCGGGCATGTGGTCGAAGTTCATGCCGTAGATGCCCGCCAACGCGGTCGGCACCGCGGCGATTGCCACCCACGCGGAGATCTTGCGCATGTCGACGTTCTGCTGCATCGCGACCTTGCCGAGCGCGGCCTGCACCAGTGAGCTGAGAAGCTCGTCGTAGCTGGTGATTCGGTCCGAGGCCTGCGTGTTGTGGTCGAGGACATCACGCATGTAGCGCCGCACCTCCACCGAGATGACGTCGTTGTGGTCGGTGAGGATTCGCTGCAGTCCCAACGTGAGCGGGCTGACCGCGCGCCGTAGCTCGACGACCTCGCGCTTGAGGAGGTAGATGCATTCGATGTTGGTCTGCGCCAGCGGCGAGAAGATGTCCTCTTCCATCGCGTCGATGTCGGTCTCGATCAGATCCGTGACATCGAGGTAGTTGTCGACGACGTGGTCGGCGATCGCGTGCATCACCGCGTAGGGGCCGAGTTTGAGGATCGCGGGGGAGGCGTCGAGTCGCTTGCGCACATCCGCCAGCCCGCTGTGTTCACCGTGCCGCACGGTGACCACGAAGTCTGGGCCGACGAAGATCATGATCTCGCCCGTCTCGACTATTTCGCGTGCGATCGCGACCGACGCGTGCTCCACGTAGTTGACGGTCTTGAGCACCAGGAACAGCGTCTTGTCATAGCGCTCGAGCTTGGGCCGCTGATGGGCGTGCACGGCGTCCTCGACGGCCAACTCGTGCAGACAGAACACATCGGCCACGGCCTGCATCTGATGTTCATCGGGTTCGTGCAGGCCGATCCAGACGAACGCTTCTTTTCCCTCGCTTTCGAGGTCGTGCACCTTGTTCAGCGCCGCGGCGTGGGTGTACTTGCCCGGAAGCCGAGTGCCTTCGCAGTAAACGCCGCAGTCGACCATCGCCCGTGCGACGGGGACATGAATGGTTTTGGCGTTCGGTGCGTCGGCCTTGGGCCGCGCCGCTGGACGCAGCAGCGACGGCGGTAGCGCGCGAAACGACGGCATCCGCACACCTCCTCACACACCGAGGACCCGGATGGGGCCCTTGAAATGGTACGCGCCGGAACCGGACCTGGCTCGTCACGACCGGGGAACCCGGCCGTGTAAGGACGTGCGGTGAAGTAACCTAGCGCGGTGTCCGAAATGGTGAGCACGCCGCAAGTCGTCATCGATGACGCAGAGATTTTCACAAACCACGAGGGCGGCAAGCTCTCGGTAGAGCTGAAGGCGCCGCTGGACACTCAGCGGGCGCTGTCAATCGCATACACCCCCGGTGTAGCGCAGGTGAGCCGCGCCATCGCGACCGATCGCACCTTGGCCGCGAAATACACGTGGGCCAACCGGCTGGTCGCCGTAGTCAGCGATGGCAGCGCCGTGCTCGGCCTCGGCGACATCGGGCCTTTGGCGGCGCTGCCGGTGATGGAGGGCAAGAGCGCGCTGTTCAAGACGTTCGGCGGGCTGAACTCCATCCCGATCGTGCTCGCCACCAACGACCCCGACGAGATCGTCGAGACGCTGGTGCGGCTGCGGCCGACGTTCGGCGCGGTGAACCTCGAGGACATCTCCGCGCCGCGCTGCTTCGAGATCGAGCGCCGCGCGATCGAAGCGTTGGACTGCCCCGTCATGCACGACGACCAGCACGGCACCGCGATCGTGGTGCTGGCCGCGCTGCTCGGTGCCTCGAAGGTGCTCGACCGCGACATGACCTCGCTGCGCATCGTGATCTCGGGCGCGGGGGCGGCGGGCGTGGCCTGCGCCAACATCCTGCTGGCCGCGGGCATTTCCGATGTCACGGTGCTGGACTCGCAGGGCATCGTGCACACCGGCCGCGACAACCTCAACCCGTTCAAGGCCGAACTCGCGGAGCGGACCAATCCCAACAGTCTGACGGGCGGCATGGCCGAGGCGCTTGCCGGCGCCGACGTCTTCATGGGCGTGTCAGCCGGGCTGGTGCCCGAGGAACTCATCGCGACGATGGCTCCCAACTGCATCGTGTTCGCGATGAGCAACCCTGATCCGGAGATCCATCCCGACGTCGCGAAGAAGTACGCGTCTGTGGTGGCGACCGGGCGCAGCGACTTCCCGAACCAGATCAACAACGTGCTGGCGTTCCCCGGTGTGTTCCGTGGTGCGCTGGACGCGGGCGCGCGTCGGATCACCGAGGAGATGAAGGTGGCCGCGGCAGAGGCGATCTTCTCGGTAGTCGGTGACGACCTGGCCGTCGACCGCATCGTGCCGAGCGCATTGGACCCGCGGGTCGGCCCGGCCGTCGCGAAGGCGGTCGCTGCGGCTTCCGGCGCCTAGGTGGCTTTGGGCCGCCGGTTGGCGTTGGCGCTCATCGCGCTGATCGTCGTCGGCTGCGGCGGTCACACCGCGCCGCCATCGATCGCGGTCGGCGCCAACGACGATGCCGGTGATGCGCTCATCGCGCATCTGTACGCGGCGGCGCTGCGCTTCTACGGCAGCCCGGCGCACGTGAAATCGGTGCCGGATCCGCTCGGCGATCTCGATTCCGCGGCCATCGGCGTGGCGCCCGGCTTCACCGGTGAGCTGCTGAAGCGGTTCGAACCGGGCGCCGCAGCGCGGTCGGATGTGCAGGTGTACCGCGCGATGGTATCCGCGCTGCCCGAAGGTGTGGCCGCCGGTGACTACACGACTTCCGCGGAGGACAAACCCGCGCTCGCGGTCACCGAACCGACGGCGCAGGCGTGGGGTGGGCAAGACGTGACCGCGGTGGTGCGCAACTGCGCGAAGGTACAGACCGGGGCGGCGAAGGGATCACGCCCGCCGACGGCCATCGGCGCGTGCAAGCTGCCGCAACCACGCGAATTTCCTGATGCCGCAACGCTTTTCGCCGCACTGCGGGCCGGGCAGATCAACGCGGCGTGGACTTCGACGGCTACGCCCGACGTGCCATCGGAGGCGGTGGTGCTCTCCGACAAGACCGCGCTGATCCGCGCCGAGAACCTGGTGCCGCTCTATCGCCGCAACGAGCTGAACGAGTCTCAGGTGCTCGCACTCAACGAGGTGGCCGGTGTGCTGGACACCGGCTCGTTGGCCGACATGCGCCGTCAGGTCGACGAAGGAAAGGACCCGGGTCAGGTGGCAGGCGCCTGGCTCGACGCGCACCCGCTCGGCCGCTGAAGCCGCTCACCTCGTTTCCGCGAGCGTGCGTGTCTGCACCCCGACACGCCGCAAAACTTCAGCATTTTGCGCACGCTCGCCGGCGATCGACAGCGACGTCAGTGCACCGGCGGCATCAACTTCGACGTGACGGTGCAGAACAGCTTCTGGTAGCCGGACCCGGTGAGTCGCACAATCACGTCGAGCGCCTTGGCGTCGGGTCCGACGAGCACGCGCGCCTTCTTCTTGCGCACCGCGTCGAGGATGATCTTCGCGGCCCTCTCCGGCGTGGTCCTGGCCAGCTTCTTGTCGAAGAACTTTGTCAACGTGGCGGTATCGAACCCGTCGGCCGCGGTGGAATTGCGCATGATCGCGGTCTTGATGCCGCCGGGGTGCACGGTCGTCACCGCCACGGGGTGGCGGTTGACAATCATCTCCTGACGCAACGCTTCGGTGAACCCGCGCACCGCGAACTTCGCCGAGTTGTACGCCGCCTGGCCGGGCACCGAGAAGAGGCCGAATAGGCTCGACACGTTGACCACATGCCCGTCGCCGGACGCGATCAGGTGCGGCAGGAACACCTTCGTGCCGTTCACGACGCCCCAGTAGTCGACGTCCATCACGCGTTCGATGTCCTTGAACGGCGTGACCTCGATGTCACCGACATAGGCGATACCGGCGTTGTTGTAGATCTGGTTCACCCCGCCGAAGTGTTCGGCCACTGCATCGGCGTACAACTCGAAGGCCTCACGTTCGGTGACATCGAGCCGGTCCGCCTTGACCGGCGCGCCGATCGCCTTCAATCGCTCCTCGGTGGCGGCCAGCCCCTCGGTGTCGACGTCGCTGATCGCCAGCTTGGCTCCTGAGCGGCCCAGCTCGATCGCGAGCGCCTGGCCGATGCCCGACCCTGCGCCGGTCACCACGGCGACCTTCCCGGCGAAGCCCTGCATAACCACGCTCCTCGTGTCAGTTGACTCGGGACGAGGTTAACCGGTACCCGCGGTCCCGCCTACACCGGGCACGCTGTGACACCTACGGGCACGCTGTGACACCTATGTGAAGGTGATCACCGACAGCGTGCCGTCCGAGGAATTCGCCACCTAGACGCGGCTGTTGTCGGGCGTCGCAGCGACGCCGAGGGGATTGTTACCGACCGCGATGAAGTCGCCGATCATGGTGTTCGTGTCGGTGTCGATCACCGCGACTCGGTTTCCTTCGACGTCGGTGACATAGGCCCGGTTGCCCTGGATGGTGATGTCCCGCGGGCTGCTTCTCCTCGGCGTTCGCTTCGCTTAGCCGAACGCCTCGTCGATGATCTCCTGCTGCTCGACCGCATGCACCTTCGACGAACCCGACGACGGCGCCGACATCGCGCGGCGCGAGATCCGCTTGATGCCAGACAACCTGTCCGCGCACAGTTCGGGCAACGTCAAGCCGAACGTGGGCCACGCGCCCTGGTTGGCCGGCTCCTCCTGCACCCAGAAGTACTCCTGCGCGTTTGGATACCGATCAAGGGTCTCGGACAGCCGCCGTCGCGGCAGCGGTGCGAGCTGCTCGATCCGCACGATCGCCACGTCCTCGCGCCGATCCTTGTTCTTGCGTGCCGCCAGGTCGTAGTAGATCTTGCCGCTGGTCAACAGGACTCGCGTCACCTTGCTGCGGTCGCCGTCACCGTCGGTGTACGTCGGCTCCTCCAGGACGCTGCGGAACTTGTGCTCGGTGAAGTCGCGGACGTCGCTCACCGCAGCCTTGTTGCGCAGCATCGACTTCGGCGTGAACACGATCAACGGCCGGTGGATGCCATCGAGCGCATGACGCCGCAGCAGGTGGAAGTAGTTGGCAGGCGTCGACGGCACCGCAATGGTCATCGAACCCTCCGCCCACAGCAGCAGGAACCGTTCGATGCGTCCCGATGTGTGGTCGGGTCCTTGGCCCTCATGACCGTGGGGCAGCAGCAGCACCACGTCGGAGAGCTGACCCCACTTGGCTTCGCCGGAGCTGATGAACTCATCGATGATCGACTGTGCGCCGTTGACGAAGTCGCCAAACTGTGCTTCCCACAACACAAGTGCATCAGGGTTGCCGACGGAGTAGCCGTATTCGAAGCCCACCGCCGCATATTCCGACAGCGCCGAGTCGTAAATCATCAACTTGCCGCCGGTCGGCGTTCCGTCCTTGCTCCGCGTCAGCAGCTGCAGCGGCGTGAACTCCGCACCGGTCGTGCGGTCGATGACTACCGCATGCCGCTGGGTGAACGTGCCGCGGCGGGTGTCCTGGCCACTGAACCGCACCGTCTTGCCCTCGGCGATCAACGTTCCCAGTGCGAGCAGTTCGGCGAACGCCCAGTCGACCTTGCCTTCGTACGCCATCTCCCTGCGCTTCTCCAGCACCGGCCGCACGCGTGGGTGCACGGTGAAGCCGTCGGGAGCCGCCAGGTGCGCATCACCGATCTGGGCCAGCAGCGACTTGTCCACCGCGGTGTTCATCCCTCTGGGCACCATCTGGTCGGATTCCACCGATTCGCTGGGCTCGATCTCGTGCTTCTCGAGGTCGCGCACCTCGTTGAACACTCGCTCCAACTGGCCCTGGTAGTCGCGCAGGGCGTCCTCAGCCTCTTTCATCGAGATGTCGCCACGGCCGATCAGCGATTCCGTGTAGGTCTTGCGCACCCCGCGTTTGACGTCGATCGCGTCGTACATGGCCGGCTGCGTCATCGACGGATCGTCGCCCTCGTTGTGCCCGCGTCGGCGGTAGCACAGCATGTCGATGACGACGTCCTTCTTGAACTTCTGCCGGAAGTCGACCGCCAACCGCCCCACCCACGCCGCGGCTTCCGGATCGTCGCCGTTGACGTGGAAGATCGGGGCGCCGATCATCTTGGCGACGTCGGTGCAGTATTCCGACGACTTGGCATCGGAAGGCGAAGTGGTGAAACCGATCTGGTTGTTGACGATGATGTGAATCGTGCCGCCGGTGCGATACCCGCGCAGCAGCGCCAGGTTCAGCGTCTCGGCAACCACGCCCTGACCGGCGAACGCGGCGTCGCCGTGCAGCATCAGCGGCATCACGGTGAACCCGTCGTCGCCGTCGCCCTTGTCGAGCACGTCCTGCTTGGCCCGCACGATGCCTTCCAGCACCGGATCCACGGCCTCCAGATGCGACGGGTTGGCCACCAGCGACACCTGAATGTCGTTGTCGCCGAACATCTGGATGTAGTTGCCGCTTGCGCCCAGGTGATACTTGACGTCACCGGATCCATGCGCCTGCGACGGGTTCAAGTTGCCCTCGAACTCGGAAAAGATCTGCGAATAGGGCTTGCCGACGATGTTGGCCAGCACGTTGAGCCTGCCGCGGTGCGGCATGCCGACCACAACCTCGTCGAGGGTATGTTCGGCGGCCTGATCGATCACCGCGTCCATACACGGGATGACGGTCTCCGCGCCTTCCAGCGAGAACCGTTTCTGCCCAACATATTTCGTCTGCAGGAAGGTCTCGAACGCCTCAGCGGCGTTGAGCTTGGACAGGATGTACTTCTGCTCCGCGACGGTCGGCTTCTCGTGCTTGACCTCGACGCGTTCCTGAATCCATTGCTGCTGTTCGGGTTCGAGGATGTGGGTGTACTCCACACCGACATGGCGGCAGTAGGAGTCACGCAGCAACCCCAGCACGTCGCGCAGCTTCTTGTACTCGCCGCCGGCGAAGCCGTTCACCTTGAACACCCGGTCCAGATCCCACAGCGTCAGGCCATGGCTGAGCACGTCGAGATCGGGGTGGCTGCGGAAGCGCTTCTTGTCCAGACGCAGCGGGTCGATGTCGGCCATCAGGTGACCGCGGTTGCGGTAGGCCGCGATCAACTCGATGACGCGACCGTTCTTGTCCTCGATCGAGTCCGGGTTGTCGATGCGCCACCGCACCGGCTCGTACGGAATGCCGAGCTCACGGAAGATCTCGTCGAAGAAATCGTCGTCGAGCATCAACTGATGGATGGTGCGCAGGAAGTCACCGGACTCCGCACCCTGGATGATGCGGTGGTCGTAGGTGGAGGTGAAGGTCACCAGCTTGCCGATGCCCAGATCGGCGATGCGTTCCTCACTGGCGCCCTGGAACTCCGCCGGATACTCCATCGCGCCGACGCCGATGATCGCGCCCTGGCCGCGCATCAACCGCGGCACCGAGTGCACGGTTCCGATGGTGCCGGGGTTGGTCAGCGAAATCGTCACACCGGCGAAGTCCTCGGCGGTCAGCTTGCCGTCGCGGGCGCGTCGCACGATGTCTTCATAACCGGCGATGAACTGGCCGAAAGACATTGTCTCGCAACCCTTGATGGACGCCACCACCAGCGCGCGGTTGCCGTCCTTGCCCGGCAGGTCGATCGCCAGCCCGAGGTTGATGTGCTCCGGGGTGACCGCGCTCGGCTTCCCATCCACCTCGGCGAAGTGCCGGTTCATGTTCGGGAACCTCTTGACCCCCTGCACCAGCGCGTAGCCGATCAGGTGGGTGAAGCTGATCTTGCCGCCGCGGGTCCGCTTGAGATGGTTGTTGATGACGATCCGGTTGTCGATCATCAACTTCGCCGGGATCGCGCGGACGCTGGTCGCCGTCGGCACTTCCAACGACGCCGACATGTTCTTGACCACGGCAGCCGCCGCACCCCGCAGCACCTGCACCTCCTCGCCCGCGGCGGGCGGCGCGGCGGCAGGCTTCGGCTTGGCGGGTGCTTTCTCGGGTCCCGGCTTGGCCGGCGCCGTCACGCCGTTGCTCGCGGCGGCCTTGGGTGCCGGGGCCGGTGCCGGTTCGGGCGGCGAGGTGGGCGCGGCCGACGGCAGTCCGTTGCCTGCGGTGGTCTGGGTGTCAGTGGTTGGCTCGGGGGAGTAGTCGACCAAAAATTCGTGCCAACTGGGGTCTACCGACGAGGGATCCTCGCGGAACTTGCGATACATCTCCTCGACCAACCACTCGTTCTGACCGAATGGTGATGGTGAGCTCACGGCAGCTACTCGCCTCGATTCCTTCGCCTCAGGCGAGCGTGCGCGTTGACGCTCGCCACTCAAATATTCACGGTCTGCGGTCACCCGCTATTGACCCGCCTAAAGGCTAACGCCTTCGCCATTAGCAGAACCATGCGAACGGCACTATCGCGGTCGCTCGCTAGTTTCGGGGCGCGGGTAGCACATGCAGTGACGCTGGGAATCGTGGTGGCGGGCTGCCGAACGCCTTACTGGCGCTCGCGACGATCCGCTTCCCCATCAGCCGGTTTCCCACACCGCCGACGACGGCGCCGATGCCGACAGGCAGCAATTTACCGAACGCGATCGCACCCCGCTTCAGGGCGTACCGCTTCACGAAGTACTTGAGGAGCCGCGAATTGAGTTGGGACACCGCGGGCAGCGGCAAGGTTGCCGCGCCGTCGGCGAGCCAGGCGCCGCTGGTGCGGCCCGGCCCGATCAGATCCGCGATGGCGTGCTTGCTGTCCTCACCGACCAGGACCGCCAGCACCAGCGCGCGCCTGCGCTCCCGATGGTCGGCGGGAATGCCGTAGACCTCTGCCAGCGCCAGGACGTAGACCGCCGTCGCCTCGAGGAATACCACCGTCTCGCCTGCGACTGCCGACATGGCCACCAGTGTTCCGATGCCGGGGAACGCCGCCGCGGAACCGACTGCGGCACCGCTGGCCATCACCGCAGCAAGGTAGTGCTTCTCCAGTTTCGTGACGATGTCGGCGGGCGTGGCGTCGGGACTCTGCTGGCGCAGCCTGTCCACGTACGCCTTGACCGCCGGCCCCTGCACACGTGCGCCGCGCTCGATGATCTGCGACAGGACTTTGGCGGCGGTACTGGGACTCTCGTCCGTGATAGCCGCCAAGTCCTTCTTGGTGCTTGACCGAGCACTCATCTGCGGCCTCCCCTGACGTATTGACAGCCGGCTTTCAGGCTAACGCTTTGCAAACGAATAAAGGCGGGCGGCGCGTGCCCGAACGTGATCGTCGTCACTGCCTGTGAGACCCGGAACAAAATACTGAGAAGCGGCGCTAACCACTTTCATGGCATCATCCCGAATCGTGGACGTGACGAGCACCGATCCCGTGACTGCCGGACAGGAGTCGGCAAAGCCGAGTCGTGCTCGCATGATCATGGTCCTCGGCGCCATGGTCGCCCTTGGGCCGTTGACCATCGACATGTATCTGCCTGCATTGCCGAAGATTGCCGACGAACTGTCGGTGTCATCGTCGGTCGCGCAGCTCACGCTTACCGGGACCCTCGCCGGCCTCGCGCTGGGTCAGCTGATCGTCGGCCCGCTGTCGGACTCCCTCGGCCGCCGCAGGCCGCTGATGGCGGGGATCGTGCTGCACATGCTGGCGTCGCTGCTGTGCCTGTTCGCGCCGAACATCGCCCTTCTGGGCGTGGCCCGCGGTCTGCAGGGCATGGGCGCCGCCGCGGCGATGGTGGTCGCGATCGCCGTTGTCGGCGACCTCTACGCCGATTCGGTCGCAGCGACTGTGATGTCGCGGCTGATGCTGGTGCTGGGTGTCGCGCCGGTGGTGGCGCCGTCGCTGGGCGCCGCCGTGCTGTTGGAGGCGTCCTGGCACTGGGTGTTCGCCACACTTGTCGTGCTCGCAGGCGCGCTGCTCCTTCTCGCAGCCTTCGCGCTGCCCGAGACATTGGCTGCGTCGCATCGACGGCCGCTGAAGCTGCGCAGCATCGGGGCCACGTACGTGGAGGTGTTGCGCGATGTGCGGTTCGACATCCTCGTGCTGGTCGCCGCGCTGGGAATGTCGGGGTTGTTCGCGTACATCGCGGGTGCGCCTTTCGTGCTACAGGGCCGCTATGGGCTGGATCAGCAGGCCTTCGCTCTGGTTTTCGGGGCCGGGGCCGTCGCGCTGATCGGCGCAACGCAGTTCAACGTCGTTTTGCTGCGGCGGTTCTCGCCCCAAACCATCGTGGTGTGGGCGCTGGCGGCGGCGTCGGCGGCCGGTGTGGCCTTCGTCGGCGTGTCGTTGGCGCATGTCGGCGGCCTTGCCGGATTCGTCGTTCCGGTGTGGGCGATCCTGGCCGCGATGGGATTGGTCATCCCCAATGCACCCGCGGTCGCGTTGTCGCGCCATCCGGACGCGGCCGGTACCGCTGCAGCGTTGCTCGGCGCCGCCCAGTTCGGGCTGGGCGCTGCGATCGCGCCCGTGGTCGGTGTCCTCGGCAACGGGGAGGTCGCGTTAGCCTTGACGATGACGGCCGGCATGGTGATCGCATTGCTGGCCTTGTTGTTGGTCGGCGTGCCGGCCAGCGACGCCGAGGACGACGTCATCGTCGACGCCGTCGCCGAACCAGCCTGACGCTGATTTTCACGGCCGACCCCGACTTGTCGGGATAACCCTCGGTCCGTACCGTCGGCTGAATCGTTGTTTACTTGGTCGACCCGAGATGTACGAAACGCTGACGAACCGGCAAACTGGCCGTGCCCGAGGGGTGCGGCCTAATGCTGTTGGTTCCGTGGACGATCCGTGGAAAGCCCTATGGGCAATGCTGGTCGGCTTTTTCATGATTTTGGTCGACGCCACGATCGTCGCTGTCGCCAATCCGTCCATCATGGACAAGCTGGGCGCCAGCTACGACGCGGTCATCTGGGTCACCAGCGCCTACCTGCTTGCATACGCGGTCCCTCTTCTGGTCGCAGGCCGCCTCGGAGATCGGTACGGACCCAAGAATCTTTATCTGGTGGGCCTGGCAGTGTTCACCGCGGCGTCGGTGTGGTGTGGCCTTTCCGGCACCATCGGGATGCTCATCGCCGCCCGCGTCGTGCAGGGCGTCGGCGCCGCGCTGCTGACGCCGCAGACGCTGTCCACGATCACGCGGATCTTCCCTGCCGAGCGCCGCGGCGTGGCGATGAGTGTGTGGGGTGCCACCGCGGGCGTCGCGACGCTCATCGGTCCGCTGGCGGGCGGTGTGCTCGTCGACCGGCTCGGCTGGCAGTGGATCTTCTTCGTCAACGTGCCCGTCGGCATCATCGGTCTTGGCCTGGCTGTCTGGCTGATCCCGGTCCTGCCGACGTCCAAGCCGAAGTTCGACATGCTCGGGGTTCTGCTGTCCGCTGTCGGCATGTTCCTGATCGTGTTCGCGCTGCAGGAAGGCCAATCGCACCACTGGGCGCCGTGGATCTGGGGCACGATCGCGGGCGGCATCGGGTTCATGGCCGCGTTTGTGTACTGGCAGTCGGTCAACCGCGACGACCCGTTGATTCCGCTGGTCATCTTCCGCGACCGCGACTTCTCGTTGTCCAACCTCGGCATCGCCACCATCGGCTTCTCCGTGACGGCGATGTTCCTGCCGCTGATGTTCTATGCGCAGGCCGTGTGCGGGCTCACGCCCACCCGTTCGGCTCTGCTGACGGCGCCGATGGCGATCGTTTCGGGGTCGCTGGCGCCGTTCGTCGGCAAGATCGTGGACCGTTCGCATCCCCGGCCGGTCGTCGGCTTCGGATTCTCGATGCTGGCCATCTCGCTAACCTGGCTCTCGATCGAAATGACGCCGACGACGCCGATATGGCGGTTGGTGCTGCCGCTGATCGCGGTGGGCATCGGCATGGCGTTCATCTGGTCGCCGCTGGCCGCGACCGCCACCCGCAACCTGCCGCCGCATCTGGCAGGTGCGGGCTCCGGCGTGTACAACGCCACCCGCCAGGTCGGGTCCGTGCTGGGCAGCGCGGGCATGGCCGCGTTCATGACGTCGCGGCTCAGCGCCGAAATGCCGCCGACGGCCAACCAAGGGCAGGCCGTCGAAGGCTCTGTGACACAGCTACCCCCGTTCCTGCACGGACCGTTCGCCACGGCAATGTCGCAATCCTTGCTGTTGCCAGCGCTTTTCGCGTTGATCGGGGTGGTGGTCGCGATCTTCCTGCTTGGGTTCTCCAATCAGTTCCGAGACCGCAGGGCAGGGCCAGATGACGGCGATGACGACGCCGGTTATGCGGTTGAATACGGTGGCGACGAAGCTTTCGTCGACGACGACGAGTACCTCGAATACACAATCGCCTGGGACGACCCCGAGCCTGTCGAGCCCCGACGTGTGGCCCAGCCCCCCAGAAGCATGGCCGAGCCCAGACGTCGTGTCGAGGCCGATGACTGGGTCACCGAGCCGTTGCAGGCACGGGCTGGCCATCTACTGCACGCGCCCGCCGAGACGTGGCACAGGGACCCGGTCGAGGCGTGGCATTGGGCCCATGACGCCGAAGTCACGGAACCGACGGCCGCGCGCGCACCGACACCACGGCCCGTCGCGCCGCCGCCTGTAGTGCCGCCGCCCGTCAAGGAACCCCCGCCCGTCGAGGAACCGTGGCGCAGCATCCTCGACGATCTGCTTGCCGACTTCCCGGCCAAACCGGCCGTCGAGCCGATCGGCTATGCGCACAACGGGGTTCACGTCGACGACGAACAACGGTTCCAGCCGTTGCCGCCGCCGAAGCCGCAGGCCGAACCCAAGCCGTCGCGTCATGAACGCCCGTCGCGCCACCACCGGTCCGAAGAGCGGCCCAACCAGACACGGCCGTTCTGGTTCGAGTCCAACGGGCGGCACTCCCGCGGCGATCCCGACGACGCATCGAGCTACGGCAGGCATTCGATGCCGGGCCGCGACTAGCTTGCTCGTAGCCCTTCTGGCGCGTCGACGCCGTCGCCACCCGGCTTGAACCCGTAGGCCATCGACGTCGGCCCCAACAGGTGGGCGATGGTGACGTCACGGAACCCGGCATCGCGTAGCCACCGCGCGCAATCTTCGGTGCTCGCTTCGAAGCCCTCGCGCGACTCGAGCATGATGTTCAAGCTCGACAACTGACTCATGAACTCGTATCGCCTGTTCTGGTTGTTGACCATCGCGTCGTATACCAGGAGCGAGCCTCCGGGTGGCAGTGCGTCGTAGGCCCTGCTGATCAGTTGGCGCCGCGTCGATTCGCTCTGGCCGTGCAGCAGGTGCCCGAACGAGATCACGTCGGCTTGCGGCAACGGAGCCTCGTGCATGTCGCCAGCTACAAAGCTCAACCGATCGTCCAGCCCGAACTGTGCGACGTACTCCTTGAAGATGGGTTCGACCGCGGGTAAGTCGTAATTGATGCCGGTCAGATGCGAGTGAATGAGCGCGACGCGTGTCAACAACGCACCTTGTGCACCACCGATGTCGGCGAATGTCCGGAAACGCTTCCACGGGAATCGCGCAGCAATCAGCGTTGCCTCGGTGGACGAGATGCCGGTCATCCCTGACAAAAATTGGTTGAGCGCCTCGGGATCCTGGTAAAGCGTGGCGAAGTACTCGTTGTCGCCGGTCTCCTCCTCGGCGGCGGGATTTCCGGTTCTCAACAGATCGCCGAGCCCTGACCAGAGGTCGTAAAGGCGTTTGCTCGACAGCTCCAGTAAGCCCCCGATATAGCTGGGCTTGTTACGGTCCAGAAAAAGGTTTGCGCGCAAGCGATTTGCGTATCGGCCGTTGCGGTCGCGTTTAAGAAGTCCAAGAGCGACCAGGCAGTCGAGAAGTGCACCAGCGCCTCGCGGATGCCACCCGAGCCTGCCCATCAATTCATTCGCGGTTGCGGGCCCCGTCGCCAATTCGGTGAAGAGACCGTGCTCAACGGCAATTAGGACTGCTCGGGAAGCCCAGAACCCCATGCCTTCGCGCATGATCTGTTCCGCGCCGGAGGCGCGTCGCAAAACCGGACCGACGACACGGTTCTGAACCATGCGCATCAGAAAGACTTCACGCCGAATGGTGCTTTCACGCAACATGCTTCGTACACTACGCCGCGAAAAGCACTAGGCGACTTCAAATCTGAGCAATTTAGTGCACCTTCCGATTGTGAGTGGCGAACGACTATCCAGGAAGTAAAACTCGCTTACCAGAGGATTTAGTGAATTGAGTTTGCGAAGAAACTCCCGTTCGGGGCCATCAGATGTGCGGGCGGTCAAACGTGGGTGCGGATGTGTGATTGTCCACACCTCGGTCGGTGAATATTTCCGTGCCGCTCGGAGTCGTGTCGGCAGCGCACGCCACCCGGAGCTTGACGCGGTTAGCCGAACAGCACCGCCGGGTTGAGAAAACCCATCGGGTCGAACGCGGCCTTGACGGTGCGCATCGCCGCGATATCGGCGTCGGTGCGTGACATGGCGACGTAGTCGCGCTTACGGGTGCCGACGCCGTGCTCGGAGCTGACGTTGCCGCCGCTACGCGCGATCAAATCCATCATCGCCGAATACAACTCGTGTTCCGCTTCGGGTGCGCAGCGCAGCAGATTGAGATGCAGGTTGCCTTCGCCGATATGGCCGAACAGAACGGGGATGGCGTCGGGGGCATACGTGGCGACCAGCTCGGCCGATTCGGCGGCGAACGACTCGATGGCCGAAAGCGGAAGCGACACATCGAATTTCAGTGGAGGTCCGTAGAAGCCGAGTACTTCGGCGACGGATTCGCGGACCTGCCACAGCCGCTGCTGTGCGTTGACGTCGACGCCGACGGCAGGCTCACCGAGCAAACGTGCGTCTTCGAGCGCATCGGCCAACCGCTCGGTTTGGTCGGTGTCACCGGTCAATTCGATGAGCAGCTGCCACGCGCCGTCGACGGGCGCCGCAACGCCCAGGTGCTCGGCGGTCAAACGCGCTGGCACGCGCGTCGATCAACTCCAGCGCCGCGATGCCGGCCAAATCGCGGAACCTGCGCCCTGTTTCGATGAGTGCGGCCAGATCGGCGAACCCGCAGATTGCGGTGACCCGGTGCGGCGGGCTGGGATGCAGTCGCAGATCCAGGCCGGTGATCACGCCGAGCGTCCCCTCGGCGCCGATGAACAGCGACGCCAGGTCGTACCCGGTGTTGTCGCGCCGGACCAGACTGTGCCGATGGACCACCGAACCGTCGGGCAGCGCAACATCGAGGCCGAGCACCTGATCGCCCATATTGCCGTAGGCCACGGTCCGCAGCCCGCCCGCGTTCGTCGACGCCATACCGCCGACGGTCGCGGAGTCCCGCGCCGCGAGATCGACGCCGAACACCAGCCCCGCGGCCGATGCGGCGCGTTGCACCTGGGCCAGTGTGACGCCTGCGCCGACATGGATGCGCCGTTCGACGGTGTCCACGTCGCCGACATCGCGCAGCCGCTCGGTGGACAACAGGACGTCGTCGTGCTCGGGTACGGTCCCTGCGACAAGTGAGGTCCGACCGCCCTGAACGGTGACATATGCCCCCGCGTCGCGGCAGGTCCGCAGCACGGCGGCGACCTCATCGCCCGTCGCGGGCCGCACGAGGACGCTGGCGTGCCCGAGGTAGCGCCCGGTGTGGTCGACGCTGCGGCCGGCCAGCACATCGGGATCGGTGCTCACCTGCGCGGCGCCCACGATCTCCGCGAGCCGTTGCGCAAGCGTTTCGGTCATTGCGACGGTGTATCACACGCCAGCGATAGGAAAGCGCCCAACTCGATCAGCCGGTCCGGAGTGGCGGGCAGGTAGTCGGTCAGGATCGCCGACCGCACGATGAAGGCGGCGTACTTGGCCCTGCTCACCGCCACGTTGAGCCGATTCCTGTTGAACAGGAACGCAACTCCGCGCGGCACGTCGTCGGCCGACGACGCCGTCATCGACACGAAGACCACGGGCGCCTGCCTGCCCTGGAACTTATCGACGGTGCCCACCTCGACGTCGGTGAGCCCGGCCGCGTCCAGCCGACGCCGCAGCGTGACCACCTGCGCGTTGTAGGGCGTCACCACCAGGACGTGTTCCTGCGCCAGCGGAGTCGTGCCGTCCTCGTCGGTCCACGAGGCGCCGAGCAGACGGTGGATCGCCGCGACGATCACATCGGCCTCTTCGGGGCTGTCGGTGGAGTTGCCGTCGTGCGCGACGGTCAGCACCCGGACACCCGGTGCGACGCCGTCGAGGCGGCGCGCGGCGCTGACGTCCTCGTGTGCGCGCAGTCGCCCGTCGTAGGACAGGCGCGACACCGGTTCACACACCGCGGGATGCATCCGGTACGAGTAGTCGAGGAAGTAGCCGCGCTCGGCGGGCAGCGTGTGATGTCCTTCGACCAGCCAGCCCAGCGCGGATTCGTCGACCGGTTCGGGATGCGTGCCCTGGCTCACCTGCGGCAGCTGCTGTGGGTCACCGAGCAGCATCAGGTTGCGTGCCGACGAGGCGACGGCGATGGTGTTCGCCAGGTTGTACTGGCCGGCCTCCTCGATGACGAGCAGATCGAGACAGCCGCGCGGAACGCGGCCGGCGTTGGCGAAATCCCAAGCGGTGCCGCCGATCACGCAGCCTGCGGCCTGGCTGATGAAGGCGGTGTAGTCCTTTTCGTCGACGTTGCACCACGGCGCGCCCACGCTCTTCTTCTTGCCGACCCGATCCGGATCAACGCCCGCTTCGATGACGCAGCCGAGCAGGTTCTCGACCACCGCATGCGACTGCGCCACCACGCCGACCCGCCACGCGTGGTCGTTGACGAGTCGCGCGATCACCGCGGCGGACGTGAAGGTCTTGCCGGTGCCAGGAGGTCCGTGCACCGCGAGATACGAGGAATCCAGATCCAGCAGGGCGTCGGTGATCGCGTCGGCGATCACCGAACTGCGGGGAAGTGGCCCGTCGTTGATCGTGCGGGGATTGCGGCGCAGCAGAACATCCGTCACCGCGTCAACGGGCAGGTTCGGAAGTCCGGCCGCGACGAGCGCAGCCGTCTCGGCGATGGAGTCCTGCAACGGTTTTGTGTTGATGGGCGGGCCTGGCGTCAGCGCGAACGGCACCTGGTCGAAGACGTCGCCGTCCTTGGGCTGCCTCTCGACGATGATCGCCTCGGTGGGTGCTTCGGGGTTGTCGCACTCGACCACCATCACCGACCCGAATCCGCGTCGGTCCGGATCGTCGGTGAGGGCCGCGGGTGCGGGCGGGTCATACAGCGCGTACATCTCGCGGCCCAGTTCACCATTCGCGATCTCGCCGATCAGCCGCACGTGCCGTTGCGGCTTGCGCGCCTTCGGCGGTTGATGCCAGTCGTTGACGATCTCGGCGTGGTCGGCGATGAAGACGTCACTGTTGTCCGCCCACTCATCGACGGGATTGTTGACCCGGTCGAAGTGGCTCCACCAGAACGGTTTGTCCTCGCGCTTGTGAAAGCCCCTGGCCGCGGCCACCATCGCCACCGCCTGCTGCTCGGCAGTGCGTTCCTCGACGCTGTCACCCGCGAACTTGAGCAGTTTGCGTTCGACGTCGTCGCCGAGTTCGATTGCGCCGTCATCGCGTACGGGCACTGGGCCGCGCGGCGGTACGCCGGACTCGATGGCACGCGCCATCATCCAGTCGCGCAACCGCCGCGTCGATCTGCAGTCGTAGACGTTGTAGTCCTCGATCTCCTTGAGGACGGCCGCCGCTTCGACGGGACGCCCCTCGTCGCGCAGCGCGCAGTAGCGCGCGTACTGGGTGATGGAGTCGGCGGCGGTGGTCACCTCGCCGCTGCGGAGCTCGTTGCCCATGTACAGCGGTTCGAGCGATTTGATGCTGTAGTTCTCGGTACCGACTCGAATGCTTTTGCGTACCAACGGATAAAGATCGACGAGGATACCGTTGCGCAACAGATCATCGACGTCGTTCTCGCCGACGCCGTAGCGACCCGCCAGCCGAAGCAGGGCGCTCTTCTCGTACGCGGCGTAGTGGTAGACGTGCATACCGGGGTAGCGCCGCAGCCGTTTGCGCACCATGGCCAGGAAGTCGACCAGCGCCTGGCGCTCACTGGCGCGGTCGTGCGCCCAGAACGGATGGAACTCGTCCGTCACCGTCAGGACACCCCACAGGTACTCCAGGCCCCACTCCCGGCCGTCGGCGGTCCACAGCGGGTCGCCCTCGAAATCGAAGAACAGATCGCCCTTGTTCGCGTCGGGCAGCACCATCAGCGGTTGCGCGTCGACGACCTCGTAGGGCGGCTTGCCGTCGATCCGGGGCGCGATCTGCAGCCGGGCCTGTGCCGTCAGCGTCTTGACGGTGCGCGCAGGCAGCTCGGCCACCGCGCCGGGGTGGCCGGCCAGCTCGTGCAGCGTGGTGATGTCGGCGTCGATCAGCCGTGCGCGCTGGCTCACCCGCATCCCCGCGACCAGCAGGAGGTCGTCGTGTTCGCGGACCTGGATCTCGCATTCGGGGCAGCGGAAACACGCGCGGACGTTCTCGTCGTCCCACGACACCGGTTTGTCGGAGGCGAGGTGCGCGTCGAGCAGACGCTGCAGCGCCGCGCGGCGGGGCGCATACACGGGGAGCAGCTCGTCGACCCGATAGCGCGCCGTGGTGCTGTCGCCCAGCACCAGCTCGACCTCGGGTGCCACCGGGACGCCTCCGCGGGCAAGTGTGTCGGCGTAGGCGGCGAGCTGAAGAAGGGCTTCGACCTTGACCGAGCGGGCCAGCTTGGTGTCGCGCAGGCGGTACTGCTCGCCGTCCAACACGAGGAAGTCGGCGAAGCCTGCGAAGCGGCCGTCGAACATCGCCGCCTGGTAGACGACCGCGGCGCGGCGCTCGACGGCGCGCATCGTTGCGGTCGCGGCGGCGCTCAACCCGTCGACGCTGTACGACGGCCTGCCGATGATGGCGACGTCCGCCCTGTCGCGGAGCGCGTCGAGGTGGCGCTGTTCGTGCTCACCGCCGAGTTGGGCGGTGCGCGCCAGCAGCTCGTCCTCGACAGCCACCGCCGGCCCACGACCCAGCTTCGCGTCGAATGCCCGCAGCAGCGCGTACTCACAGCGGGCGGCCGCGGCGAGATCGGATGCGCTGTAGATGACGACGTCGTCAACGCCATCGGATGCCACGAACACGCTGCTACCTTATGTGACCGCGCCGACACCAATCTCGATGCCCAAACGGACGTTTGGGCGGGAAAGTGCGAGTGAAACGCGCCATTTCGTCGATCTCGGCGTGACGTCAGCCGGGCGTGTTCCCGATCAATTCCACGCCGTTGCCGTTCCACCGGAACTTCACCACGCTGTCGAGGCCCTGCATGCCGCCGGTGTACTTCAGCGCGACGGTGTCGCCCGTGGTGCCTGCGTTGTCAATGCCGTTGAAGCCGTAGGTGTCGGGCACGCCGGTCGGGATGAACTTGCCGAGGTGAAACAGGACCGCGCGGGTGTTCGGGTTGTCCGAGTTCGTGTTGGCCTTCACGATGACCGCCGAGAGCTGCGCGCATTCGTTGTAGTTACCCGCCAAAGGCTCGGGGCTCCACGCCTGATTGCTGCGCGGGTCGCGAGGCAGGTCCGACACGGCCTTGACGATCTCGGGCGCGGCGAGGTTGACGTCGCAGGGGTCGGCCTCAGCGGTGGGCGTCGGCACGACCGGTGCGGGCGCCGAAGGCCGCGCCGTCGCCGTAACCGGTACGGGGGAGGTGGCCGTCGGCTCGGGTGTTTTGGAGACCGTCGAGTCGCTGGACCCACACCCGGCGAGCGCCAGCGCCGCCGCAGCAATCACGACCGCCCACTTCACAACTGCGGACCGTACCGCCATCGCTCCTGCTGGTCGAACAGGCGCGCGGCGGGAAACCGCACAGTGAACCACTAGACTCAGACCCCGATGACGACCTCCGACTCGGATGCGACCAGCGCCGATCTGACCTTCGACGACCTGCAGATTCACCCATCGGTGCTGCGGGCGGTCAGCGACGTCGGGTATGAGTCGCCGTCGACCATCCAGGCCGCCACCATCCCGCCGATGATGGCGGGCTCCGACGTCGTCGGCCTGGCCCAGACCGGCACCGGCAAGACTGCCGCCTTCGCCATCCCGATCCTGTCCAAGATCGACCCTGCCAACAAAACCACGCAAGCGCTGGTGCTGGCGCCGACGCGCGAGCTGGCGCTGCAGGTCGCCGAGGCGTTCAGCCGCTACGGCGCCCACCTGCCACAGATCAACGTGTTGCCGATCTACGGCGGCTCCTCCTACGGCCCGCAACTCGCCGGTCTGAGGCGCGGCGCCCAGGTCGTCGTCGGTACGCCGGGCCGGGTGATCGACCACCTCGAGAAGGGCACGCTCGACCTCACTCACCTCGACTACCTGGTGCTCGACGAGGCCGACGAGATGCTGCAGATGGGCTTCGCCGAGGATGTCGAGCGCATCCTCTCCGACACACCCGAGTACAAGCAGGTGGCACTGTTCTCCGCCACGATGCCGCCCGCGATCCGCAAGATCACCAAGAAGTATCTGCACGATGCGGTCGAGGTATCGGTCACCGCGAAAACCACCACCGCGGAAAACATCACGCAGCGCTACATCCAGGTCTCCGGTCCGCGCAAGATGGACGCCCTGACCCGTCTGCTCGAGGTCGAACCCTTCGAGGCGATGATCGTGTTCGTCCGCACGAAGCAGGCCACCGAGGAGGTCGCCGAGAAACTGCGGGCCCGGGGCCTTGCCGCGGCGGCCATCAACGGCGACATCCCGCAGGCCCAGCGCGAGCGCACGATCGCGGCGCTGAAGTCCGGGACCATCGACATCCTGGTGGCGACGGACGTCGCGGCCCGCGGTCTGGACGTCGAGCGCATCTCGCATGTGCTGAACTACGACATCCCGCATGACACCGAGTCATACGTCCACCGCATCGGCCGCACCGGCCGTGCGGGCCGCTCCGGACAGGCGCTTCTGTTCGTGTCGCCACGCGAGCGGCACATGCTCAAGTCCATCGAGAAGGCGACCCGCCAACAACTCACCGAGGCCGAACTGCCCACCGTCGACCACGTCAACGCGCAGCGCGTGGCGAAGTTCCGCGACTCCATCACCGACGCGCTCGGCGCGCCGGGTTTCGAACTCTTCCGTCGGATGATCGAGGACTACGAACGGGAGAACGACGTGCCGATGGTGGACATCGCCGCCGCGCTGGCGGCGCAGTCCCGCGACGGCGAGCAGTTCCTGATGTCCGAACCGCCACCCGAGAAGCGCCGCCGAGACGATCGCCCCGAGAGGTCCGAGCAGTCCGACCGCGGACCCAGACACGCACGCAAACCGGGACAGGGCTTCGCTACGTACCGCATCGCGGTGGGTAAGCGGCACAAGGTAAGTCCAGGTGCCATCGTCGGTGCCATCGCCAACGAGGGCGGCCTGCACCGCAGCGATTTCGGGCACATCTCGATCCGGCCGGACCATTCACTGGTGGAACTGCCTGCCAAGCTGTCCCGCGAGACCGTGAAAGCCTTGGAGCGCACCCGCATCCAGGGCAATCTGATCAATCTGCAACCGGACCGTCCTCCACACAAGGGCGGGAAAAACAGCCGCAAATCGAAATGACCCTGTCGAACAGCGTCGACGCGCAGGGCGGCCTCGAGTCTGTCAGCAAGGCCGAGCACGTCGCCTCGCTCACCGGAATCCGCGCGGTGGCCGCACTTCTGGTCATGCTCACCCACGCCGCATACACCACAGGCAAGTACACACACGGCTACGTCGGACTGGTGTACTCGCGGATGGAGGTAGGCGTTCCGATCTTCTTCGTGCTGTCGGGGTTCCTGTTGTTCAGCCCGTGGGTCAAGGCCGCCGCATCCGGTGGGCCGTCACCGTCGGTGCGCCGTTACGCCTGGCATCGGGTGCGGCGCATCATGCCTGCCTACGTCGTGACCGTGATCGCGGCGTACGCGCTCTACCACTTTCGCTACGCCGGGCCGAACCCCGGCCATACCTGGATCGGCTTCCTCCGCAACCTGAGCCTGACGCAGATCTACACCGACCAGTACATGTACTCCTATCTGCATCAGGGCCTGACCCAAATGTGGAGTCTGGCGGTGGAGGCCGCGTTCTACGTCGTGCTGCCGCTGCTGGCCTGGTTGTTACTGGGGGTGCTGTCTGGCCGCCGGTGGCGTCCGCTTCTGTTGCTCGGCGGCCTGTTGCTTTTGGCTGCGGTGACGCCGGCGTGGTTGATCTTCGTCCACACCGTCGACGGTTTGCCCGACGGGGCGCGCCTGTGGCTACCGACATACCTGCTGTGGTTCGTCGGTGGCATGCTGCTCGCGGTCCTCTCGGTGATAGGTGTCCGCTGTTACGCGGTCGCGGTGCTACCCGTCGCGGTGGTGAGCTACTTCATTGCCTCGACACCCATTGCGGGGGAACCGACGACGTCCCCCTATGCCTTAGCGCCGGCGATCTGGAAGGCGGGCTTCTACGCCGTGATAGCGACCCTGGCCGTCGCGCCGTTGGCGCTGGGTGACCGGGGTTGGTACGCGCGAGTGCTGGCCAGCAGGCCGATGGTCTTCCTCGGCGAGATCTCCTACGAGATCTTCCTGATCCATCTACTGACGATGGAGCTCGTGATGGTGGAGATCCTGCACGTCCATATCTATACCGGCTCGATGCCGGTTCTCTTCATCGTCACGTTCATCGTGACGGTCCCGCTCGCATGGCTGCTGCACCGCTTCACCCGCGTCCGTTCAAGTTAGGTTAAGCTGCCCTAATAAACCGAGGCGAAGGGGTCAGGGCAGATGTCGGAGAAGCAGCCGTCACGCGGGTTCCAGGGCGCCGTGCTCAAGCTGCTCCGCGCGGGCGACTACCAGCTGACCGTGACGGGTAAGCGCCAGCTCAACGAGCACTATCTGCGGCTGAGCTTCACCACAGGGGGCATGCTCGACGACCGGCCGCTGCACCCCACGATGTGGATCCGCATGTGGTTCGCCGACGGCGACAAGCTGCATCAGCGGGGCTACACACTCGTAGATCCGGATCCGGCCGCCGATACCGTCGACATCGAATTCGCCCTGCACGACGGGGTGGCCTCGCGCTGGGCCTCCGAGGCGCAGTCCGGTCACACGATCGAGGTGACGGTGCTGGGCAGCAACTTCACGCTGCCGGTGCCCCGACCCGCGGGCTACGTCATCGTCGGCGACACCGCGTCGCTGCCTGCGATCAACTCGCTGCTCGACGCGATCGGCGACACGCCCGCCAAGGTGTTCCTCGAAGCAGGCCACGACGGCGACAAACAACTGCCGGTCGCCCGCAGCGCAGGCGTCGTGTGGGTCGACCGCAAGAATGCGGGTCAGGCGCTGCTGGAGACGGTCGCGTCATCGGCGTTCGACGCCGCCGACCACTTCGGCTGGGTGGCCTGCGACAACCGCGTCACGCGGGCGGTCGCGAAGGTCTTCCGCGAGGATTACAAGATCCCGCGCAAATCGATCAAGGCGCAGGCCTATTGGGTGGCATGAGCGGTCGTCAACGCATCAGCAAGTTGCGCTGACGCGCCTTCGCGACGGCCTCTGTTCGGTTTGTGGCCGCCAGCTTGACCAGGATGCTGGGTACGTGGGTCTTCACCGTCGGCAACGACACGACAAGTGCGCTCGCAATCGCCTGGTTCGAAAGGCCATCGGCCATGTGCCTCAACACCTCCAGCTCGCGGCCCGACAACTTCTCCGTTGGCTCATCGGGTTCCGTTGTGGCAGAGCGGTTCTCGCTGTCGAGCTGGTCAAGCAATGTCCCGATGAAGGCGCGAACTGTCTTCAGTGCCGCTTCGAACGTTGCGGTCGCATTGTTCAGGCGGCCCAGCGCCAGTTCGCGCATCCCTGCGATGCATTCCGCGGACACCAACCCGTACGTGGTCACGCCGGTGGCCAGCGCGTGAACCTCGGACTCCACTTCATCGATGTCTTTGAAGCGACGCAGGTGCAGCAGGCAGACATTGCGCACGTTGAACAGGGCCGTCCGGTTCTGAGTGTCGGCCGATACCGAAGGAACGTGGATCGACCGGCCGCGCTATCGCGTCGTCCCACAGAACCTCGAGATGACAACCCGCGACGAGATCGTGTCGTGGTTTCGGGGCTTCTTCGACTTGATGCCCGATCTCCGTGTGGAGGTCGAAGATGTCGTGGTTGCCGGTGCGCCGGGGCGCGAGCGGGTGACACTGCGCTGGCACCTGAGCGGGACCCACACCGGTGAGCCTTTCATGGGGATCGCCGCCACCGGACGGCCGATCCATGTGTGCGGCATGGATCTCTTGGACTTCGAGGCCGGCCGGCTGGCCGGCAACTGCATCTCTTTCGACCAGCTCTCGTTCGCACAGCAAGCCGGGATGCTGCTACCGGAGGGCTCCCTTCGCGATCGGTTGCTGATTCGCGCATTCAACTTTGTCGTTCGCGGCCGGGCTGGTCTGCGCAGCAACGAGTGAATCCCAAACGAACGCCTAACAATCTGCGCTCGCGGAGAAAGAGTAAGTGAAAGTGTCGTATCTAACCGCCGTAGCCATCATGATGTTGGTCATGTCTCCGCTACTGATTCCACTGGCCATCAGCGGAGTCCATGCTGTCTCGAAACCCGCAACGACGTTTCGCGCCGGCACACGGGCCGATGCCATAACCGTTGCGGACTAATTGAAACAGCGCCCGACAGCCTAGTGACCTCGCGTCGTCGATCGATGACGCCCGCAATCTCACGAGAGGACGATCATGGCGACGAATTCTGCGACAGGTAACGGTCAGGCGGGGGGCGCGGCCAGGCCGGAGCAGCCTCAGGTGCGTCGCGACATCCTACCCATTCCCGATCCCCAGCACGTTGGCTTGACGACGTACGACGCCAAGGACCCCGACACCGCCTATCCGCCGATCACGATGCTGCGGCCCCCCAAGGGCGCGCCGAATGTGCTCATCGTGCTGATCGACGACGTCGGCTTTGGCGCGTCGTCGGCATTCGGCGGTCCGTGCAACACACCGGTCGCTGAGCGGCTGGCAGCCAACGGCGTAAAGCTCAACCGCTTCCACACCACCGCGCTATGCTCGCCGACGCGCCAGGCGATGCTGACCGGGCGCAACCATCACTCTGTAGGGATGGGCGGTATCACCGAGATCGCCACGTCGGCGCCCGGTTACTCGAGTGTGCGGCCCAAGGACAAGGCACCGATCGCGGAAACGTTGCGGCTCAACGGATATTCGACGAGTCAGTTCGGCAAGTGCCACGAAGTGCCGGTGTGGGAGGTCTCGCCCGTCGGGCCGTTCGGTCAGTGGCCGACGGGTTCTGGTTTCGAGCACTTCTACGGGTTCATCGGCGGTGAGGCCAACCAGTACTACCCGGGACTCTACGAGGGCACCAAGCCGGTAGAGCCGGAGAAGACGCCCGAAGAGGGCTACACACTCACCGAGGACCTGGCCGACCGCGCCGTCACCTGGGTGCGCCAGCAGAAGGCACTCACGCCCGACAAACCGTTCTTCATGTACTTCGCTCCGGGTGCGACCCATGCGCCACACCACGTACCCGCTGAATGGTCGGACAGGTACAGGGGGAAGTTCGACGAGGGGTGGGACGTACTGCGCGAGCAGATCCTGCCCAAGCAGAAGGAACTGGGCGTCGTCCCGCAGGATGCCGAGCTGACCCAACGGCACGCCGAGATCCCGGCCTGGGAGGACATGCCCGCGGAGCTGAAACCGGTACTGGCCCGCCAGATGGAGATCTACGCCGGATTTCTTGAACAGACCGACTACGAAGTGGGGCGCCTGGTTGACGCGCTCGATGACCTCGGCGCGCTCGAGGACACGTTGATTTACTACATTTTCGGCGACAACGGTGCGTCTGCGGAAGGCACGCCGAAGGGTTGCTTCAACGAGATGACGACTCTCAATGGGCTTCCCGACATCGAGACCACCGAGTTCCTGTTGTCCAAGATCGACGACTTCGGAACTCCGGACGCCTACAACCATTTCGCAGTTGGGTGGGCGCACGCGTTGTGCACGCCGTATCAGTGGACCAAGCAGGTCGCGTCGCACTGGGGCGGTACCCGCAACGGCACCGTCGTGCACTGGCCGAAAGGTATTGCGGGTAAAGGAGAGACACGCGATCAGTTCCATCACGTCATCGACGTCGCGCCGACGATCCTCGAGGCAGCGAACATTCCCGCGCCGACGGTGGTGAACAGCATTCAGCAGGCGCCATTGGAAGGGGTCAGCATGCTGGGGACGCTGCGCGACGCACAGGCGGAGGAGACGCACACCGTCCAGTACTTCGAGATGTTCGGTAACCGCGGCATCTTTCACAAGGGCTGGACCGCGGTGACCAAACACCGGACGCCGTGGCTGAACGACCAGCCACCCCTCGATGAGGACGTTTGGGAACTGTACGAACCAGACGACTGGACCCAGGCACACGACCTCGCAGGCGACAATCCAGCGAAACTCGCAGAGCTGCAGCGGCTCTGGCTGATCGAAGCGACCAAGTACAACGTCATACCAATCGACGACCGGTCGTTCGAGCGCTTCAACCCCGATATCGCCGGGCGCCCTCAGCTGATCAAGGGCACCACCCAAACACTCTTCTCCGGCATGCGGCTGCTGGAAAACTGTGTGCTCAACATCAAGAACAAGTCGCATTCGGTCACTGCGACCATCACCGTGCCGGACGGCG
Source organism: uncultured Actinomycetota bacterium (assembly GCA_963848855.1). Taxonomy (GTDB): domain Bacteria; phylum Actinomycetota; class Actinomycetes; order Mycobacteriales; family Mycobacteriaceae; genus Mycobacterium. The sequence continues at coordinate 343,698 of CAWKFL010000009.1, read as the reverse complement.
GCGCTGCGGGCGTCATCGTCAGTCAGGGCGGCGGAGTCGGCGGTTGGTGCATATACGCGCACGAGGGCCTGCTGAAGTACTGCTACAACTTCTTTGGCATCCACTATTACTTCGTCACCGCCGACGAGCCCATCCCCGCAGGCGATCACGAGGTGCGGATGGAATTCAAATACGACGGCGGCGGCCTGGGCAGGGGTGGCGACGTCACCCTGTACTACGACGGAAGGGCCGTCGGCACGGGGCGAGTCGAGCAAACGGAACCGATGGCGTTCTCCGCAGACGAAGCCTGTGACGTCGGTTCGGACACCGGCTCGCCTACATCAACCGATTACGGCCCGCACGGCAATAAGTTCACCGGCACGATCGACCGGGTGATCATCGACATCGGCGAAGACAGCCACGATCACCTCGTCACCGCGGAGGACAAGCTCAACATCTCGATGTCGAGGCAGTAGCAAGCGAGGGTGAATCCGAACATCTTGTTCGTCTTCATGGACAACCTTGGATACGGAGAAGTCGGTTGCTACGGCGGCGGGGTGCTGCGAGGCGCCCCGACGCCGAACATCGACAGGTTGGCCCGCGAAGGCACGAAGCTGCTCAACTTCAACGTCGAGCCGCAATGCACACCTAGCCGTTCCTGCGTCATGACGGGCCGTCACTCGATCCGCTCGGGCACCCACAGTGTGCCGCTCACAGGTGGGCCCTATGGACTTGTGCAGTGGGAGGAGACCATCGCCAAGACGTTGTCTAAGAAAGGCTATGCCACCGGGCATTTCGGTAAGTGGCACCTTGGCAATGTGCCGGGGCGGTTCCCGACGGAACAAGGATTCGACGAGTGGTACGGCATCCCCGACACGACCGATGAGACGCTGTGGCCCACCCAACCTGGCTTTGATCCCACGCTGGTGCACCCGGCGCACATCTACGAGGGTGAGAAGGGAAGTCCGTCGCATCAGGTCAAACCTACGACCTGACCACGCGCCCCGAGATCGACATGGAGATCACCGACAGGTCGATCGACTTCATGGAGCGCAATGCAGCGGCGAAGAAAACTTCTGCGCCTACGTCCCGTACACGTTGATGCACTACCCGACGCTGCCGTCGGCAGAATTCAAGGGCCGCACCGGCAACGGCGATTGGGCCGACTGTCTTGCGCAGATGGATCACAACGTCGGGCGACTGGTCGACACCGTCGAACGACTCGGACTGAGTAACGACACCATCATCGTGTTCACCAGTGACAACGGTGCCGACACCACGACCCAGCACAAGCGTGGATCCGCCGGGCCTTGGGCGGGCACGATGTTCACGCCGATGGAGGGTTCCAATCGCGTACCCTTCATCATCCGCTGGCCCGGGCACGTACCCGCTGACCGCGAGTCCAACGCGATCGTCCACGAGGTCGACACCTTTACGACGCTGCTACGGATGGCGGGCGCCGACGTGCCGACGGATCGGCCGATCGACGGTGTGGATCAGCGCGACCTACTGACGGGTGCAACTGAATCATCAGCGCGCGAGGGATTTCCGATCTTTTTCGGTGAGAAGCTGTACGCCGCAAAGTGGCGCAACTTCAAGCTGCACTTTGTCTGGCAGGTCAACGCCCTCGACCCTGTGGTTCCCATGGGTATCCCGGCCGTGTTCAATCTTCTGACGAACCCGCGAGAAAACACCGACGAGAACCTGGCCGCCACCCACGTCTGGGTGATTACCGGCGCGTCACGGATGCTCTCCGAATTCCAGGCCAGCCTGCAAGAGCATCCGCCCATCGCTGCCGGCACCCCCGACCCATACCTGCCAGCCGCGACCTGAGACCGCTATCCCATCCACTCCGACTGGTTCGGCACCATGATCGGCACGACGAACTCCCCGAGCATCGCTCGCTCTTCAGCCTCGTCGTGGCCGGGGAACAACAGCAGCGACGTCATCACACGCACCAACCAGCGCGCCCGGTGCTCGACGACGTCGGCGTCCTCGGGTGCCAGTGAAATCACGAACGCTTCAGTCAACGCCTTGATCACCTCGGACTGCTCGGCCATCTCGGCACCGATCGGCCGCTGCGACTTGGTGAACCACGATGCCAGCGCAGGACTTTCGCGGACGTTGCGCAGCGACGCCATCATGCCCTCGATCAGGCGTTCGCGCGGATCGACCACGGACATGATCTGCTCGGTCATCTCACGGTAGAGGCGATAGCTCTCGCGATGCACATACGCGGTGTAGAGCGCTTCGCGGTTCTCGAAATACCGGTACAGCGTGGCGCGGGAACAACCGGCGGCCGAGGCGATTTCATGCATTCCGACGGTGGCGGCCTCGTGCTGGGTGAAAAGTTCGCCCGCCGCGTCCAGTATTCGGTCAGCGGCGACCTCGGTGCGTCTGGCGGCGAGCCAGTCGCCGGGCATCAGGACCTCACCGTGAACGGGACGGACAGCGGTCGACGCACGTAGGACCCACCGGCCCAGACGATTCCGTCCTCGTCGACCGCGAAGTCGGGTATGCGCGTCATCAGCTCGGTGAGCGCGACGCGTGACTGCATCCGCGCGGCCGCGGCGCCGAGGCAGTGATGGGCGCCGTGGCTGAACGTCAGGATGTTTCGCGGCTTGCGGGTGACGTCCAACTCGCCTGCGTCGTGGCCATATTGGCGTTCGTCGCGGTTGCCCGAGCCGTACAGGAACATCACGCGGCGGCCCGCCGGGATGGTGACGTCGCCGACCGTCACGTCGCGAGTCACGGTGCGGCCCAGCATCTGTGCCGGCGAGGTCAGGCGCAGGAACTCGTCGACCGCATCGGGGATCAGGCCAGGGTTCTCGGCCAGCAGCTTGCGTTGGTCGGGCCGCTGATGCAACAGCTGAACCGAGCCGCCGAGCATGCCCGTCGTGGTGTCGTTGCCTCCGGTGACCATCGTGAAGGTGAACGCGAGAATCGAGAGGACGCCCGCGATGTCACCGTCTGCGCCGACGCCCGCGGCCACCAGATGCGAGACGGTGTCGTCCTCAGGTTCGACGCGGCGGCGCTCTATCAGCGCGGTGAAGTACGCAGTCATCTCGCCAAGCGCGTCGCCCAGTGTGCCCAGTGTGCCCGCGACGCCGCCGTCGGTGGTGTTGGCGGCGACGATCGCCTCGGTCCATCCGTCGAATTGGTTGCGGTCCTGCTCGGGGACACCGAGATAGTGTGCGACGACCATCGACGGCAGCGGTTTGAACAGCTCGGCGACGATGTCGCCGCCGCCGTTCTTTCGGATGCGCTCGACTCGTTCTTTTACGTACTCGCGAACCTTCGGCTCGACGGCCTCGACCTGTCGTGGTGTGAAGCCGCGGGACACCAGCTTGCGAAATTCGGTGTGCACCGGCGGATCCTGCATCACCATCGGCGGGTTGTCCGCTAGGCCGATGAGTTCGAGTTCGCCGTAGTTGACCGTGAGCCCCTGCGCCGACGAGTAGGTCTCGTGGTTGCGTGCTGCCGCCCAGATGTCGGCGTGGCGGGACATCACGTAGTAGTCGTTCGCGGGATTGTCCGACGGCACGACGTGGTGCACCGGATCGTGGTCGCGCAGCGCCTTGTACATTGGCCACGGGTTGGGCCAAGTGTCCGCGTCGGCTAGCTGAAACAGCACTGGCAAACCGTGAGACAGAGTAGCTGTCATGTCTCATTGGTACGACAGCTACCGGCGAGCTGTCAATAGCGACGGGCGAACGATCCCCCGACCGTTACGTCAGCCGTGGCCGGGACTGGCGGCCGGGACCTGCGCTCCGATGCGGCGTAGATGTTCGCGGACGTGGTCGAGCCATTCGTCGAGCCGCTCGTACATCATTCCGTGGCTCGAGCCGACGCCGTCGACGAGGACGAACCGCGCGCCGGGAATGCGTTCAGCCACTGCGCGGCTCAGCCTCGGCGGGGTGAGAAGATCCTGCTCACCGACGATCACCGTCGTCGGCGCTGTGATACCCGCGAGTCGGTCGAGGGAGTCGTGCGCCGCGTCGGCATCCCACTGACGCACGGTCATTGCGATCTGTTCGGGCGTATGGGGCATGAAGGGTTGCGCTGCCGCCAGGGCAGCGAGCAGTTCCGGGCTCTCGAGGCCCTCGGGCGAATACGCCACACCGAGAGCTGCCACACCGGTCACCGCGTCGCCGTGGGCCCACGGCGATCGCACCGCGGCCAACATGCTGCGTAAGAATCCGTCGGCCCGGCCCCACGTCGCGTAAAGCGCAAGGGAGGCAACCAGATCGGGACGAGCCAGTGCCAGTTCCTGAGCCACGGCGCTACCCAGCGACCAGCCGAGAACGTGCGATGCGCCGACCTCGAGATGGTCCAGCAGAGCCGCTGCGTCCCCGGCCAGGGAACGCATGGATACCTCCCGGTCAGTGGGCGACGACGCGCCCATACCCCGGTGGTCGTAAACGATGACCCGGTAGTCGGCGGCGAGAGTGTCGACCACCGGCTGCGGCCAATGCGGCATCGAGAGGCACGTACCGGTCACCAGCAGTAACGGCTCCCCTCGCCATGCGTTTCGTAGGCCAGTGTGTCGCCGTCGGGCAAGGTGAAGTTGGGCATGAAATTTCTCCGTCGCTCTAATACCGGTTCACAAGACAAAGACCTCCCGCACGCCACGAGGATTCATTGAGCGGCGGTGCTGTGACACAGCTCACTACGAGTCGGGACGGTGCAGGCGACAGCAGCGAGGTCCGGACTCGGACTAGATGGCCGCGCCGGGGTTGAGAATGCCGTCGGGGTCGAGTGCGTTCTTGATCCGGCGGTTCAGCTCCATCGCCTCCGGCCCCAACTGGCCCGCTAGCCACGGCCGCTTCAGCCGGCCGACGCCGTGTTAGCCGGTGATCGTGCCGCCGAGCCCGACCGCCAGGTCCATGATCTCCCCGAACGCGTTCTGCGCCCGCTCGGCCATCGCGGAGTCGGTGGGGTCGTACACGATCAGCGGATGGGTGTTGCCATCGCCAGCGTGGGCGATCACCGAGATCATCAAGTTGTGGTTCGACGCGATCTTCGCGACCCCACCGACCAGGTCGGCGAGCGCGGGCAACGGCACCCCGACATCCTCGAGCAGCAGTGAGCCCTTGGCTTCCACCGCCGGTATCGCGAACCGGCGCGCGGCGACGAACGCCTCACCCTCGTCCGGGTCCGACGTCGAAAACACTTCCTTCGCACCGTGTTCGGTGAACACGGTGGCCATGAACTCGGCGTCCTCGACCCCGGAGGGTCCGCGGTCGTCGGTGGCGGCCACTATCATCGCCGCGGCACTGCGGTCCAGGTCCATCTTCAGCTTGTCCTCGACGGCATTGATCGCCGCCGAGTCCATGAACTCCAGCATCGACGGGCGGATCTTGCCGGTGATCGTGACGACGGCGTTCGCGGCGGCCTCCACGGAGTCGAACGTCGCGACCACCGTGCTGGCCACATGCTGTGGCGTCAGCAGCTTGAGCGTGACTTCGGTGATCACGCCCAGCGTGCCCTCGCTGCCGACGAACAGCTTGGTCAGCGAGAACCCGGCGACGTCCTTCAGTCGCGGGCCGCCGAGGCGCACCGCGGTGCCGTCGGCCAGCACCACTTGCAGGCCCAGCACGTAATCGGTGGTGACGCCGTACTTCACGCAGCAAAGGCCGCCCGCATTGGTGGCGATGTTGCCGCCGATGCTGCAGATCTCGAATGACGACGGGTCGGGCGGATACCACAGCCCGTACTCGGCGACCGCCTTCTTGACCTCGGCGTTGAGCAGGCCGGGCTGCACGACGGCGGTGCGGGTCACCGGGTCGACGCTGATGTCGCGCATCTTCTCGGTGGTCAGGACGATGCCGCCGTTCAGGGCGGTCGCACCCCCGGAGAGCCCGGTGCCCATCCCGCGGGGGACCACAGCGATCTTGTGCTCGCTGGCCCAGCGCAGCGCGGTCTGCACTTCCTCGGTGCGGCTGGGCCGCACCACTGCCAACGGTGTGCCGGCGCTCGGATCCAACGCGCGATCTTGCCGGTAGGACGCCAAGATGTCGGGATCGGTCACCACCGCGCCCTCGGGCAGCTCGGCGGACAGGCCTGCCAAAGCGGACTCCACGTGTCAATCCTACGAACACCGGCCGGTGGTCTCCGTTACGCGATGTCGCGACGTGAAAATCCCGGCGAACGTGTCCGGCGGGGGTTACAGTCGGCGCGTGATCAGCGGGGATCCGCTGGCAGGGCGTGACAGCGAATTGTTGACAATTCGCCGCGCGCTGACGGGGGCGCACAACTCCGGCGTCGTGATCGTTGGAGCGGCGGGCGTGGGCAAGACCCGCCTCGCCCGTGAAGTACTCGCGCGCGCCGAGGCCGCGGGTGAGCGCACGAGTTGGATCGTCGGCACCGAATCTGCACGTTCACTTCCGCTCGGCGCCTTCACCGCGTCCATGATCGACGCGGTCTCGGATCCCATGCCGAATGTGCGGCATCTGATCAATTCTTTTGTGACGCAACACGGCCGGGGGCGGCTGCTGATCGGCGTCGACGACGCGCACCTGCTCGACGGGCTTTCGGCGCACGTGGTGCATCAGCTGGCGCAGTCTCGGGCCGCGCGGCTCGTGGTGACGATGCGCGGCGGTGTCGGCGAGCCCGACGCGGTGACGGCGCTGTGGAAGGACGGCCTGCTCACGCGGCTCGACCTGGATCCGCTGTCGCTGGAGGCAACGACCACCCTCGTGGAGGCGACTCTGGGCGGGATCGTCGACGCCAGGAGCGCTGATCGGTTCTGGAAGCTGACCGGCGGGAACGTGCTCTTCCTCGGCCAGCTGCTGAAGGACCAGGTCGCCGCGGGCCGGATCCGTCAGCTGGCGGGGGTGTGGATGTGGGACGGTAACGTCGCCGTCTCGCAGAGCATCAGCGATATGGTCGGACGCCAACTGCGGGGACTCACCCCCGAGCTGGCGCTCGTCATCGACACGTTGTCGCAGTGCGAGCCACTGGCCGTGGACGTGCTGTGCGATCTGGTGCGGCGCGCCGATCTCGAAGTTGCCGAGCAGATGCGTCTTGTCACCGTCGAACGCGCCGACGGCACGCTCGTCGCCCGCCTGGCTCATCCGTTGTTCGGCGAGCTTCGACGCGCGACGGCGGGCCAGATGTACCTGTCGAACATTCGCGGGAAGTTGGTCCAGCGACTCGCGTGCGACGTCGACTCCGACATGCAGACAACGGTGCGACGTGCGCTCCTCGCCCTGGAATCAGATCTGCCTGCGGACCCGGAGCTCTACCTGAAGGCCGCGCAGTGCGCGATGACGCTGCTCGACCTCGACCTTGCGGATCGATTGGCGTCCGCCGCCGCAGCCGCAGGCGCACCGGAAGCCCCCGGTATCCGAGCCATGAATCTAGTGCTGCTCGGCCGCGGGGAGCAGGCAGAAGAGGTACTGCAAAACATCGGCGCAGAAGATACCAACCAGTGGTCCATGCTGCGCGCGGCCAATCTGATTTGGATGCTCGGCAGGCTCGGCGGCGCGAGGGCCGTCCTCGCCGACAGCGCCGCGCACTCGGAATCGCCCGCGGACCATGCGGCCCGGATGGCGCTGGAAGCATGTGTCGACGCGGTCTGTGCACGCTGCGACGTCGCCGCGGAAAAGGCAAGAGCAGCATTGGATTCCGGTTCGCTGACCGATTTTCAGGCGATGATGGCCTCGGTGGCACTGACGATGGCATTGGGCGCGTTGGGTGAGGTCGACGACCTCACCGCAGTGGCCACCAGAGCACTCGACAGCGCCACCACGTCTTTCCAGGCATCGCATATGCGGTTCTGGTTCGGCAGCGTGTACGCCCGCGCATGCCGGTTGACGGGGCGCATCGACGAATGCGGGGCGATGGTGGAGCGGCTTGCCGACTCTGCGCGCGATGCGCCGAGCCTGGCGTATGCCAACCTGGCGTTCCTCGTCGGTTACGCACGACTGATATCCGGCGATGTCCGCACCGCACTCAAACCGCTGCATGAAGCACTCGCAGGCGTCGAAAGGCACGGTGTGACAACGGGTCTCCGCCCCGCATCGAGCTTCGCGCTGGCCGAGGCGCAGGCGAAACTCGGCGAGCCGGAGGCGGCCAACGCCGCGATCGCCGAGGCCCGCGCCGGGGTGCCCGTCGACTACCTGTTCATGGAGACCGCGTTGAGCGTCGCAACCGGCTGGGCCCAGGCCGCGAACGGATGCGTTACCGACGCGGTCGCGACGGTGCAGTCCGCGGCGCGACAGGCCCGCGACCGCAACCAGCCGACCCACGAACTTGCGTGCCTGCAGGTCGCCGCGCAGTGGGGCGACACTTCCGGCGCGGCGCGCGCTAGCGAACTCGCAGGCCAGCTGTCGCTGCCGTTGGCGAATGCTGTTGCGCGACATACCGAATCGCTGGCGGCCAACGACGGTGAGGGACTGCTCGTCGCGTCAGCCGAATACCGCGCGCTCGGCGACCGCGCAACAGCGGCCGATGTCGCCGCGCAGGCCAGCATCGCTTTCAACAAGCGCAAGCAGCGCAGACAGGGCATGTATGCCGCTGCTGTGGCGCGCGAACTTGCAGACGCGTGCGGCGGCTTGTGCACGCCGGCGATGCGTACTCCAGAGAGCTACCCGCTGACCGGCCGTCAGCGCGAGATCGTGGAGTTGGTTCTCGCCGGTCTCTCCAACCGCGAGATCGCCGACCGTCTGGTGATGTCAGTACGAAGCGTCGAAGGCCACGTGTATCGGGCCTGCCAGCGGGTCGGGGTGAGCACCAGGGAAGAGTTGGCGTCGATCGTCCGCGCCGGGCCGACCGGCGCGGGCTGAGTCAGGACCGGTCGAGGTCGCGCAGCGCGGGCAGGAAGACCGCGACCACTCCGAGCAGCAGCATCGGCAGCGATAGCGCGAGGAACGTCGCATGCAGGCCTGCGGCGTCGGCGAGCGGACCCGCCACAATCAGACCGAGCGGCCCTGCCGCGTACGCCAACGACCCCATGACGCCGACCACGCGTCCGCGCAGGCGCTGCGGTGCGCGGGTCTGCATCACGTAGTTGTAGATCGGCGCGATGGGCCCGTACACAAGGCCGACGACGGCGCACAGCACGAGGATCACGGGCAGCGGCGGCAGGAAAGCGATGATCGTCATCGCGATGCCGAGGGTCAGCACCGCGGTCAGCATCACGGCGCGCTTGCTCGAGTACTTCGAGAGCACCGCGTAGCCAAGCGCGCCTACCAGCCCGCCGATGCTCAACGCCATCAGCACCCAGCCCAGCTGCGCGGGTTCGTTGCGGTCGGTGAAGTACTTGGGGAACAGAACCGACTCCATCGGCATGTAGAGGCCGGTGGCAGCGAGGTCGACGAACGCCAGCGTGCGCAGCACCTTGTGGTGCCAGACGAACTTCAGGCCTTCGACGATGCCCGCCCACACGCCCTCAGGCAGCGCGTTGAGGTCCGGTTTACCCGCGCCCTCCAGCCGCAACGCCCCGATGGCGATGATCGACATTCCGAACGCCGAAGCGGTCACCCACATGGTGTTGACTCCGCCCAGCGTGGCGATCATCAACCCGCCGATACCCGGGCCGACGATGTAGGCCAGGTTGAAGATCGCCTCGTAAACGCTGTTCGCGTGGTCGAGCGTCCAGTCGGCGCGGGTCGCCGCCTCGGGCAGCATCGTCTCGCGGGCGGTCATACCTGCCGGGTCGAAGAGGGCTCCGAGCGCCGCCAGTGCCGCCAGTACCGCGACGTTGACGACCTGCACGCCGAAGCTCAGCGCGAGGATGGGCACCGCCGCGACCGACAGGGCAGACAAGGCGTCGGAGATCATCGAGACCCGCCGCCGGCCGATGTAGTCCACCGCGGCGCCCGCGATCAGCGTTGCGGCAAGCAGCGGCAGCGTGCCCGCCATCGCCACGATCGACGCATCGATCGCAGAGCCGTTGCGCTGCAAGACAAGCCATGGGAACGCGACGATTGAAATGCCATTTCCGGCCCCGGCCATCAGCGCGGCGAACAGGATCAGGAACAGGGGGCCGCGTTTGCCGTTTGTCATGGGATATCGCGGCCGAATCTAACAGCAACCGGGGTCCGCACCCGGATGAATTTGCCACCCCGTGCACAGTTGTCATGTGAAGTTGCCCCATCCCCGCACCGGCGAGCTGTTCGAATCCCCGGTGCCACCGGGGTCTGGCTGGCCGGGCGAGCCGGCTACCGCGCGTACCGCCGTTGCGGCGACGCCGGCGCAGGTCGCGTCGATGGCGGCGGCGGTCAAGACCGTCGAGGAGCTGGATGCGGCCGTTTCGGTCTGCCGGGCGTGCCCACGGCTGCTCGAGTGGCGCGAGGACGTTGCCGTCGTCAAACGTAAATCCTTCGCCGACCAGCCGTACTGGGGCAGGCCCGCCCCGGGTTGGGGGGCGTCCAAACCGCGGGTGATGGTCGTCGGCCTTGCGCCCGCCGCGCATGGCGCGAATCGCACCGGACGGGTGTTCACCGGCGACCGGTCGGGCGACTTCCTGTTCGCGTCGCTGCACCGCACCGGGCTGGCCAACCAAGCCGTGTGCGTGGACGCCGGTGATGGGTTGGCACTCAACGACACTCGGGTCGTCGCAGCCGTGCGTTGCGCACCGCCGGGCAACGCGCCGACGCCGGCCGAACGGGCGACGTGCGAACCGTGGCTGGATGCGGAATGGCGGTTGACGGGGACGGGTGTGCGGGTGATCGTCGCGCTCGGCGGTTTCGCCTGGCGTGCCGCACTGCAGATGATCCGGTCCGCAGGAGGCACGGTCGCCAAGCCCGTCCCGCAGTTCGGGCATGGCACGACGGCAACGCTGGGCGCGGTGACATTGATCGGCTGTTACCACCCGAGCCAACAGAACACGTTCACCGGCAGGCTCACCCCCGCGATGCTCGACGAGATCTTCCGGCAAGCCGCAGAAACCCGCTAGCACTCCAGCAGCCGCCGAATGGTGGCGAACTGCGCATCGGCAAGCGCATGCAGGTCGGCGGGGGCGAAATCGCCGAAGTGCGCGACAGTCCATTCGTCGAAGACCTGCAGGATCCCAAACGTCAGGCTGTATTGCAGGGCCTCGGGCAGGTCGTCACGCACCACGCCCGATCGCCGGCCCACGCGCAACACATCCTCGATCCATGACCGCACGCCGGTCCACACCTCGGTGACCGCGGCCTTGGCGGCGTCGGGCGTATCGCTGTAAAACATTCGGCCGAGCGTGAGGAACGCCTCGTGCTGCTGTGAGGCGCGCACCAGCTCCCAAAAGAACTCCTCGAGCCGTCGCCAGAAGTCGTGTCCGGCGAATTCTTCTGGCGCCGGAATCGCAATTAGCGCCGCGGCGCTGTCCTTTAATTCGCGTACCACGAAATCGAATAAGTCGGACTTCGACGCGAAGAGATAGTAGAACGAGCTCTTGCTCATTTCGCATTGGTTGATGATGTGGTTGAGTGACGCGTCTTCATAGCCGGCGGTGGCGAATTCGGCAGCAGCCACCTCGACCAGCCGCCGCCTCCGATCGGCGGGCATGCGTCCGATCCGTCCCGCGCCCACGGGCCTAGCATACATTCCGTGGACCATGCGGTCCACAGAATGGTAACGTGGGGTTATGTTCATTCCTACAAGTGTCGAAAGGCAATACGAAGAAACGTCCTCAGACGACCTGCGGGTGCTGGTCGTCGGTGCAGGCATCGCCGGTGTCACGGCCGCGCAGCTCCTGCGGCGCAGCGGACGCCACCCTGTGCTGATCGAACGGGGCGAGCCCGACAGCGCGCCGGGCTACATGCTCGCGTTGATGCCGATGGTCGACGCTGCTTTCGGCGACCTCGGCGTCCGCGACCGCTACCGCGCGGCCAGCGTGTCACTCGAGCGCTACTCCGTGCACGGGCACACGGGTCGCATGCTGCGGCAAGACTCGATGGCCGTAATCATGGCGCGCTTCGGCGACTACCGGGGCATCGCGCGCGGCGAACTGCTCGATGTGCTTTCGACCGACGGGTGCGCAGTCGCGTTCGGCTCGACGATCACGGCGCTCCGCGAAACCGGGGACACCGTGCAGGTCACGCTCGCGGGTGGTCCGCAGTGGCTCGAGTTCGACCTCGTGATCATCGCCGACGGAATCCACTCGGAGACGCGTCATTTGTTCCCACGCACTCGGAGTGTCGAGGTGGTCGACACGAAGTGGGGCGGCTGGGTGGTGTGGGCGCCGGAAGACGATGACACCGATCTCGGCGAAGAGGTCTGGGGTGCAGGCTTTTTCGTCGCGATGTATCCGGTCGCAGGTGAGCTGGGCGTATTCCTCGGCGGTCCACGTGCCGACACGGCCGACGGCCCTGGTCCGTTCGTCGAACAGATGCGGCGCCGCCTCAAGACGGTCGACCCACGGTTGGACCGCGCACTGACGGCGGTTGTCGAGGATCCCGACCCGTATTTCTGGAGACTGACCGACTGCCGTGCGCGCACGTGGACGACGGAGCGGACCGTGCTGCTCGGCGACGCAGCCGCGGGCTTCCTCCCCACCGCCGGTGTTGGTGCGGGCATGGCAATGGAGTCCGCCTGGGTGCTCTGCCGCCTCCTGCGGAATGCCGACCGAGCGGCGCTGCCCGACCTGCTGCGGGGTTTCGAACGCGGTCAACGGCCCCGGGTCGAGGCCGCGCAGGACAATTCGCGCCAGTTGGCGAATCTGATGTTCCACCGGAGTCGGGTCCTGGCAGTGCTGCGCGAGGTGGCACTGCGGGTCCTCAGCGTCGAGCGGGCTCTTCGGCCCATTCAGCGCCTCCTGCAGAATCAGCCCGACCCGGATGCGCTGGTAGGTGCGTTCGGGGAACGCGCGGGGCCCAGATAGCGTTGAGGCTGCAATGCGGCTTTCCGTTCTAGATCTCGTCCCGGTGCGTACCGACCAGTCGACCTCGGACGCTCTCGCGGCCTCGACGAAGCTGGCGCAGACCGCCGACCGCCTCGGCTACACCCGCTTCTGGGTGGCCGAGCACCACAACATGCCATCCGTTGCTGCCACCAGCCCCCCGGTCGTCATCGCGCACCTGGCTGCACACACCGAACAACTGCGGCTGGGCTCTGGCGGTGTGATGTTGCCCAACCACGCCCCGTTGGCGGTGGCCGAGCAGTTCGCGCTGCTCGAGGCGGCCCATCCGGGGCGGATCGACCTCGGCATCGGCCGTGCGCCCGGTTCGGACCCCGTCACGTCGTTGGCATTGCGTGGGGCCGCCGGCCGAGACGACCGCGATATAGAAGCGTTCCCTGACTATCTCGACGATGTAGTGGCGTTGATGAGCGCACGCGGCGTGCGGGTGCCGGTCCCGAACCAGCGCTACATCCTCAAGGCGACGCCTGCCGCTGCTACGGAGCCGAAGCTGTGGCTGTTGGGTTCGTCGATGTACTCCGCTCACCTCGCGGCGGCCAAGGGACTCCCGTACGTGTTCGCCCACCACTTTTCGGGGCAGGGCACCGCGGAGGCGCTGCAGGTATACCGCTCGGAGTTCCGGCCCAGCGACCTCGCGTCGGAGCCGGTGACGTTCTTGACGGTCAACGCCGTGGTCGCCGAAACCCGCGACGACGCAATGGCTTTGCTGTTACCGAACCTGCAGATGATGGCGCGCTTGCGGACAGGTCAGCCGCTCCTTCCGCTGGATCTGGTCGAGGACGCCGAAGTCAAGGAGTTCAGCCCGCGCGAGCAGATGGTCGCGGAGTCCGTGCTGCAGCGCGCGGTTGTCGGCTCACCGACGGAGGCCGCGGACCAAGTGCGTGCGCTGGCCGAGGAATTCGGCGTCGACGAGGTGATGATCAACCCCGTCGCTTCGGCGCGCCGCGGCACCGATCCATCAACCGCGCCTGCCCGCGACACCACGCTGGAACTGTTGGCCAAGGAACTGTTCTAGGTCTTCAATACGACGATCGGAATCGGCCGCGAAGTCTTCTTTTGATAGGCCTCGTAGCGATTGGCGTTGCCCTTGTTGGTCAGCGCCCACAACCTCGCGTAATCCGGATCCTCCGGCAGGATGGGTCGAGCATTGACATGCAAGTGCCTTGTACCGACCTGGATCTCGGCATCCGGATGAGCCTTGAGGTTGTAATACCAATCGGGCGACCGCACATCGCCGCCCCGTGACGCGACGATGATGTAGTTGTCGCCGTCGCGGAAGTACGACAACGTGTGGGTGCGCGGCTTACCGGACTTCGCGCCGGTCGAGTGCAGGATGAGGTTCGGCGGCATTCCCGGCACACGGTGGCCGATCAACCCGTTCGTGCCTTGATAGACCGCATTGTGCAGGCGCAGGAATCCGAACAGCACCTTGTCGGCGAGACCACTCATTGGTTTAGTCTTGTTGAGCGGAGTCAAGTTGCGCCAGTGCCTCTCGAAGAAACCGGCCGGATTCCTCGCGGTCGGGATCACGGCGCAGCAGCATGCCTTTGGCGAACGAGAGCTTGTCGCCGTCCTGACGGGGCAGCACGTGCAGGTGGATGTGGAACACGCTCTGGAACGCCGCTTTGCCATCGTTGATGACGACGTTGTTGCCGTCGGCGTGCAATCCGGAACGCCGCGCGGCCCGGGCAACGCGGTGCCCGATTCTGACCAGCCCGGCGACCGTCTCGGGAGGCGTATCGGTCAGATCGACGGTGTGCCGCTTGGGAATGACCAGTGTGTGACCCCGGGTGAACGGCCGGATGTCGAGGAGGGCCAGGTAGCCGTCGTCCTCATAGATCCGGATGGCCGGGGCGTCGCCGGCGACGATGGCGCAGAACACACAGGGCATCCCGCCACGCTAGCGGCTCACCCGCCGAGGTTTTCCTTTGCCCACTCGGCCATACGACCGTCGCGTTCCTCTTCGGAGACGTCTTCGACACGGGTCATCACCGTCCAGCGCTGGCCGAAAGGGTCGAGAATTGACGCGAACCGGTCGCCGGTGACGAAGGTCTGCGCGGGCTCACGGATGGTCGCACCCGCCTTGTCCGCGCGTGCCACCACGTCGTCGGTGTCCTCGCAGTACAGCGCGATCGAGTGGGTGACGGAGGTCTTGCGGCGGTCGGGCGCGGAGATCTTATAGTCCTCGTTCGGATCGCCCAGCTGTAGACGGCCATTGCCGAAGTCCAACTCGGCGTGTGCCACGGTGTCGTCGGGACCGTCCATCCGGTCGACAAGCTTGGCGCCGAACACCGAGACGTAGAAGTCGATCGCGGCGGAGGCGCCGTCGATGCACAGGAACGGGGTCAGGCTGGTGTAGCCCTCCGGAATTGGTTTGACGCTCATGTACGCCAGTTTTGTAGCGGAGTTTCGCCAGGCGCTTGGAAAAACGCGACAACCGATTTCGCTTCGGTAATTCTTCAAACTGCCTGACACGTCGGGCGCACACTGACGTCGTGAGCCTCCAGCAGCAGCGAGCACTCGACAACCTTTATGCGCTTGACAACGTGCTGACCATCAAGATCACGATGCCGCAGTCCGACTGGGAAAAGGTGCGCAACGAGCAACCGAAGGGCGGCAAATGCAACTTCGAGTGGACGGGCGGTGCCCGGTTCACGTGGCGTAAAGCAACATCGGTCGAAATATCAGGGACGAGCTTTCCGGCCCAGGCGACATTCACCGAAGTCGGCGTCAAGAAGAAATCGTTCTGCGGCTCGCTCGACAGTGAAAAGCCTTGTCTGCACATTGACTTCGGCAGGTTCACCGACGCGAACGTACCGCCCATCGAAGCGCTGATCGGTTCGCGATATCTGACGCTCAACAACTCGATCCAGGATCGGTCCTACATTCGGCAGCCGCTGGGCTATCGCCTGCTCGACATGGCCGGGCTGCCGCATTCGCGGTGCAACTTCGCCCAGGTGTTCGTGAACGGATCGCCGATCGGGCAGGGTTTCGGCGGAGTGAACAGCCCGGGCGTCTACGTGAACGCGGAACCGATCATGAAGCGCTACATCGAGCGCCACTTCAACGGGAACATGAAAGGCAACCTGTACGAACTCGAACACGACGACGATTTCAAGAACGAACGGCTGGACTTCATCTCGGTCGAGGACCTGTCGAAGTTCGAGAACAAGGCCGATCTGAAGTTCGCCAACAACCACATCGCGGCCAACGGGGTGGCAGGAGCGGCGCAGATGATGGACTTGGAGCACTTCATCAAGCTCGACGCCATGGAGTTCTATCTCAAACACTGGGACGGCTACGCCGGCAACACCAACAACACCTACATCTACAACGACGTCACTGCCGTCGAGGCGCCCGGTGCGAACGACATCAAGTTCAAGATGATCCCGTGGGGGATCGACCAGACCTTCCAGCCCGAAAGGCCGTTCAAGCTGTCCCGAGGGGGACTGATCGCGAACCTCGTGCGGAGCGACCCCGATCGCCGCGTGCAGTTGATCGATCAGGTTCGGGCCCTGCGGGAATCGGTGTTCAGCCGCGAGATCCAGCAGACGGTGTGGAGACCACTCATCGATCACATGGAGGCGATGCTCATCGATTTGGGTGTGCCAAATGCGGTGAGAGAGATCGCAATCGTGCGTCAGCAACTGCGGCTTGCCGAATCCGCGGGTTATCTCTGCGCCGGGCTGCCGACGGGCCGAGCGGTCTATGTACTCGATGGGGCGAGGAATGAGGCGCTGCATGCCAGCAACACCGAGGGGGTTCCGCCGGGCACACCGCCGCCGCCGGTGAATTTCGAGGTGTACCACCACCCCCTCAAGGACGATAACGACACGACCGATCTCTGGCTGTTCGACGAACTCGGCGGTGGAAAGTCGGTGACCAATCAGGCCTACAACCGCGTACTTCACGCCAGCAAGCAGCTCACGCCCGCAGGCCACAAGTTCTTCTATTCGTGTCCGCCGAACAACACCGACCACGCTGAAGAATTCGCGATCGAACCTGTCGACGCGCCGAACGAGTTCACGTTCAGCGGCTACTTCAAATTGAAGAGCATCCGCACGGACGAGCGTGCGACGTATGGAGACGATCTGACACCGTCACGTCGCGGACGAGTCCATCAGGAACCCGGAGGTTCAGCCCTCTACTTCTATTGATCGCACGCCGTCTGTCGGCTATGCGCATCTTCGCAAACCTGATATCGCCGGTGATATCACCTTTTCAAGGACCTTCATCGTGCCGCGACGCGGGGGTTCCTTCCCTCGGTGCGATCCCACCATTGCTTTCGGGACTGCAGCACGGCGTAACCGCCCGCGTCGACGGGGGATCCGGATGATCGTGATCAGCCCGCCCGCATCCGGTTCCAGCTCGCCGGCTTCTGCCAGCGAGGGCTCATGTGCGAGTAACCAGGTGCGGAATCCGGACATCGCCTCCGCATGCAGGTCGCCCTCTGGGGTGTAGCGAACGCGCACCAGTCCGTCATTGACCTGGCGACGGCCCGATCGGTCGGTATCCGCGACGCAGAGCGACGAGGCTGCAATCAGATACGTCGTGTCGTCGAACTCGACGCGGGTGAGGCCTTCCGGATCGCGTAGCTGGTCCTTCGACACTGCCGTTCTTCTCCGGGAACGGCGTCGATTTGACCGTCTTCCGGCGGTCGACACGGCGAGCAAACCCCACAGTTTCGTAGCGTAGTTTTCCTGTGCGCCCGGCAGGAAGCGGCGGGTCAGGCCCGGACGGCCTCGAACAAGGTCCGCGTGGAATGTGACACGAAAACCCCGTCAGCAACGATTCGTTCGTGCAGTGCGTGCAGCCGGTCGCGGTAACGCTCGACGGAGAAGTCGGGGACACACCAGATGACTTTGCGCAGAAAGTAGACAACCGCCCCGATATCGAAGAACTCGACCCGAAGGCGCGCCGTCTTGAACTCGACAATCTCAAACCCCGCCGCGGTGGCGGCCGCCTTCTCCAGGTCGTGATGACGTGGCCCGTAGAAATCGTCGCGCGGGCCGAGGAACCATTCGTAGAGTTCGGCATTCGTCCTTGCGCCGATGTGCTGCGCGAGGTATCTGCCGCCGGGTGCCAGTACCCTGGCGATCTCGTCCCACCATGTGCTGTTCGGGTGCCGGCTGCTGACAAGGTCGAACGCCGCATCGGCGAACGGCAGAGCTCGTTCATCCGGCGTCGCGACCACCACAACGCCGCGGGGATGCAACCGAGCGGTCGCTTTTGCGTAGTTGGGCGGCCACGACTCGGTGGCTGCCATTGTCGGCGGCAGGGTGGGCACCCCGTCGAGCACCTCGCCGCCGCCGGTCTGAATATCCAGGGCTGACTTAGCTGTCGCCAACCGCTGGGTGAGCAGCCGCTGGTAACCCCAGGGCGGGCGTTGCTCGGTCGCCCGGCCCGTGAGCCATGAGAAGTCCCAACCTGAGACATCAACACTGTCGGCATCGGCGATGAGGGCATCAAAGCTGACGGGCATGACGCCATACTGCCACGCAGGTCAGGTGGCAAATCGACGCCGAATGCCTTGGCAAACAAGGAATGTCGCGCCCTGACGGCGGTGCGGGTCTGGCGGTCGTCGGGCGCTCTGTCAGCTGCTCACCGGCACCTGGCTACGCTGGGCCGCATGCACGAGGATTTGGACCTTGATGATGACCTTGTCGAGGACGACGAAGAGGACACGGCGCTGGAGGACGAGAACGGCCACATGCTCTCGATTCGCCGCGCAACCGGCGAGGAGATCCTGACCATCTTCTCGCCACACGAAGAGTGGAGCGTCTATCTCAAGCCGGGCGGCGGCATGACCGAGGCGTTCATCGGCACACCGAATGAACCCCTTGTCTGGGTGGACGCGGCCGATCGGCGGGTCGAGCGTGACGAAGACGGCACCTACGTAGTCCGCATCGATTAGGCAGGAATTTCGTAGCCTGGTCACCATGGGCGCCGGGGATGACGCGACACGACAAGCGCCCATGCGCGGTGTGGTCGGCAGGCCAGCCAGCACGTCGGTGTTCGACCTCGACCGCTGGGCTCCGTCGGACGCGACGGCACGGTTCGTCGAGCACTTCTGGTCGGTCCGGTGGGACCTGCGCGAACAGGGGCCCTTCGATAGCGTCGTGATCACGTTCCCGTCGATGCACATCACCCGCGAATGGGGCGATGACGGCCCGCGCCACGGCTTTCCGCTGCCCAACACCTTGGTGCAGGGTGTCGTGGAAAGGGTCTTCCACACCACGATCAGCGAGCGCGGCGCCGTGGTCGGCGCGCGGTTCAGGCCGGGCGGCTTCGCCGCGCGGTTCGACAGGGACGCCGGGACGATGACCGGTCGTGTCCAACCCGTCGACGACGAGTTGTTCGGTGCGGCAATCCATCTCGATGACGACGTGCTGTCAGCGTCGGCTCGGATGGACGAGCTGATCGGCGCGAGTGCAGGTGAGCTCGACCCGACCTATGTCTCGTTGACCGCCTTGGTCGACCGCATCCGCGAAGACGATCGGCTGCATCGGGTGGAGCAGGTGATGCGGCATTCGCCGTGGAGCGCGCGCACCACGCAGCGGGTGTTTCGCCGCTACGTCGGTGTCCCGGTCAAGTGGGTGCTGTGCCGGTACCGGCTCCAGCAGGCCGCGCTCGAGATCGAGAGCCACCCCGACGTGGACTTCGCCGACCTCGCCGTCCGTCTCGGTTGGTACGACCAGGCCCATTTCATCAACGACTTCCGCACAATGCTGGGCAATACCCCAGGTGAATACGCCGCACGACATGGAAGTTAGGAGAGACGTGGACCTATCTGACCTCGCCTTTGCCGGTGCCGCCGAGCAGGCCAGGATGCTCGCTGACGGCACGATCACGGCGCCAGAGCTGCTGGAGCTGTATCTGGATCGAATCGCGCGGCTCGACGGCGAATTGCGCGCGTTCCGTGTCGTTCTCGCCGAGGAAGCGCGTCAGGAGGCGGGGCTTGCACAGGACCGGTTGAACGCGGGGGAGCGGCTGCCGTTGCTCGGTGTGCCGATCGCGATCAAGGACGACGTCGATGTCGCGGGCGAGGTAACCACCTACGGGACGGCCGCGTATGGACCGGCTCCCGCTCAGGACGCCGAGGTGGTGCGCAGGCTGCGCGAGGCAGGCGCGGTCATCCTCGGCAAGACCGCGGTGCCCGAGATGATGATCTGGTCGTTCACGGAGACGGTCACATTCGGTGCGACGCGCAATCCGTGGAACACCGACTACACGCCGGGCGGCAGCAGCGGTGGCAGCGGCGCGGCCGTCGCGGCAGGCCTGGCGGCGATGGCTCTTGGCTCAGACGGCATGGGGTCGATTCGAATCCCGTCGACGTGGTGCGGCCTGTTCGGGATCAAGCCGCAGCGAGACCGGGTTCCACTTGCGCCGCACGACGACGCGTGGAACGGGCTCAGCGTGAACGGGCCGATGGCGAGGACGGTGGAGGACGCCGCGCTGTTCCTCGACGCGACGACCGCCGACGGCGGATTCGTCGAGGCAGCTGCGCGAGAACCGGGCCGGTTACGTATTGCGTTGAGCACCAAGGTGCCTCCGCCGCTGCTGGCGCACGTCGGCGCTCCGCAGCGCGCGGCTGTGGAGGAGGTGGGGGAGCTCCTGCGAGAACTCGGTCACGAGGTGATCGTCCGTGACCCCGACTATCCTCCCTACGCGATTCCACACGCCCTGGCCCGTTACTTCCGCGGGGCATACGACGATGTGCAAACGCTGCCGCGGCCAGATCGGCTCGATGCCCGCACCCGTCACTTCGCCAGGATCGGCGGGATGATCTCGGCGCGGCGGATGACGGCGATCAGGGCTGCTGAAAGCGAACTGGCCGAACGGATTCAGTCGATCTACGACGACGTCGACGTCGTGATCACGCCGGGCTCCGCGACGGGACCGTCGCGCGTCGGTGCTTACCAGAAGCGTGGAGCGTTGTCGACGCTGACGCTCGTGGCTGCCCGCGTGCCGTTCCAGGCGATCTTCAATGTGACCGGCCAACCGGCAGCGATCGTGCCATGGGCGCTGGATCCGGACGGCGTGCCGACGTCAATCCAATTGGTGGGTAGGCCGTTTGACGAGGCAACGCTGCTGTCACTGAGTGCGCAGATCGAGAAGGCGCGCCCGTGGGCCGACCGCCGTCCGGCGGTGTCGTAGTCAGAGGAGGGTATCGGCAGCGGTGGCGCCGCGGTCCCGGTCACGCTCAGCGGAGCTGTAAAGGAATAGGCGGAGGCTACCGACTTCGAGCCATACCGCCAACTGGGCGGCGGCAAGATCGTCGAGATCGCCCTCGGTACGATCGCGGGCAGGGCACGCAGGATCAGGTTGTCCCGCAGATCGACGCCGAATTTCTTGGCGATCGACTTCCCAACAGCCGAGTCGACTTGGTAGCCGGCGCAGGGCACTTCTGCTGGGAGGAGACGCCCGAGGAATACGCCGCCCTGATCACCGACTGGTGGGACCGCACCGCGAAGCAGAGCTGACCGAGCCGACGATGGGCGGTGCGATTCTTTGCTGCCGGGTTGGCGCAGGTGTACTCGGATGCGCTGCGAGTAGCCGTAACCGAAAGAGACGAGTGGTCGCCTACTCACGACCACGCCACTCGGCGGTGTCAGCCTCATCGGGCGGAGGCAACTGCCTTCCGTGATCACAGAGTTTCACTCCGACGAAGTGAGTGGCTCAATCGAGGGGGAATCATGGCACGACCGACCATTCAGGTGGGTTCAACGGGTAACGCGGTCAGAGAGGCGCAGCAGGCCCTCATCGACCGGGGTTACCAAGTCGGCCCGCCGGGTGTCGACGGGATCTTCGGTATGCACACCCTGCGCAGCGTCTTGAACTATCAAGACGACCGGCGCGCCGGTAATTATGCGGCGCATTCGTGGCCTCTTGTGGTCGACGGGATCATCGGTGCGCAAACGTGGGGACGGCTTGTTCCCGACACCGTCAGGAAGGGAAGCATGGGTGCCGGCGTCAGGCTGGTGCAGAGCATCCTGAAGGATTCCGGTTGGCCCAGTTGGGATCCGGGCCCGGTCGACGGCGACTTCGGCCCGCAGACCGAACTGGCAGTCTCCAGTTTCCAGGCTGACCTCGGTATCACCAAGGACGGCGTGGTCGGGCCGCAGACGTGGCTCGCCCTCTGGAGCTGACAACCAGGGCTTAACGGCCGGGGCGGTGCGACGGCATCGCCTCGGCCATCTCGATGTGGCCCTCAAACCCGAGCTCTCTGGCCATCTTTCGGTAGCGATCGCGGTAGTTGCGATAGCCGACCTCATCATCGATGGCCCGCGCCAGTAGTGCGCGCATTCTCAATTGCCAGATCTCGTACATGACCAGTCCTGGATCGGCCTTCACGGTGGCCAGCCGGTCGATCACTGCTCGTGCTTCCTCGATGTCGCCGGCGTCACCGCGCTGTAAGAGGGCTTCTGTAAGCACATTGGCGGCCGGCGGGACCCACATCATGCCGCCGCCGACCAGCAGCTCCTCCAGCGCCGCCCGCGCCAGATCGATAGCTCTGTCGAGATCGCCTCGTTGGATCCGGTCCTGCGCGAGTATTACGTCGATGAGGGGTATCGCGGTCCTGGAATGACGCTTTTCTACGGAGGCCTCACGAACTTCCGCGAGAAGTTCGAATCCCCGAGCATCTGAATCTCCAAATACCAGGGCAATGCCGAGATTGCTTTGCGCCAAGCCGAGCGCGACGTCTTCGCCGGATTGCTCAGCTGCGGAAAATGTTTCGACGATCTCCTGCATTAGTCCATCGTTTGGCTTTAACACGCGTTGTATCGTCGGCACCGCGTACGCGTAGTACATCACTCCTGCGCGGGTTATCGGCTCGACCGTCTTGGCCAGCTGTACGGCTTGCTCGGAATCCTCCTTCCACCCGGCCATTCCGAGGCACCAGCGGGCGACACTCCGGAAGGCAAGTGCGAGCGTCAATGGCGAGCTGGTCGCAAGACTTCCCCCTTTCGTCGCATCGCCGCCAGCGAGGTCGATCGCGCGCTCGGCAAGCCGCAGGATCTCCGGCGCCTCGGCGGTTTCGTACTGACCGATATTGCGGCCGAGATCAGTGCCAGGGTCAAGGTGGGATCGTCGATGGCGTCGAGCAGCCGGACTTGTTCGTCGGCAAGAGCGGATGCCTCGCGTCGGCAAGCATCGAAGGAGAGCTCCATGAGCGGACCCGACATCGCAATGGCCAACGACCGCTTGTCACCCGCGGCAAGACACAGGTCACGCAGTTCGTCGAAGCCGGCAGCGAATCCGCTGCCGCTCACCCGGAAACCGGTAGCGCACAGCGTTGAATCGCCGATTTCCTCCAGCAGCCTGACGAGTTCGCGGCTGAGACGCGACGATTCCGCACGGTGCAGCCTCATGTGCTCGACGACCAGTTGTCCGCTGGTAACGATCGTCAATGACCGCTGATCGCCTGCTGCAGAACACAACTCGCGGAGTTCGTCGAAGTCGGTGTCCGCGCCGCCAGCGCCCAGTCGCCATGCGCTTCCGCACAACAATGTGCGAGGCGCAATCTGCATCGAAAGCTGATCGGGATCGTCTTCGGGTAGCCGGTTCGCGACCTGCTTCGCGCGGCGCCAGCTGGTGTGGGTGGCGGCGATGTTGCGGATGGTGAACCACGTTCCTGCGCGCATGTGCCACGCACCGCAAAATCGCGCCCCAGCCCGCGGCTCGATGCCGCGTGTACGGCATGTCACTGCTGCCGTCATCGGACCCCGATGTACCAGTAATGCTGAACTGAGGATAGGGGCCGGTGGTCCCCCAGGACTGTTATTCACTGGGGGTGATGGTGTCGCGCCATGCGCGCAGCTTGTGCACATAACGCACGGTGTTGGCGGGGCTGGTCGACGGCAGCCGCTGATAGTTTAGGTCGGTCGTGACGGGGACCAATCGGCCGAAGTTCTTCTCGGCGGCGGCACCGTTGAAGAACACATGTGTAATACGCGGATGTCCGTCGAACAGTGCCCGAAAGTTATTGGGCACCATACTGTCTGGCTCCACCGCCGAATCCAGGCTACCGACACGCCTGCATGACCGAAGCACGTCCCACACCGCCACGCCACGCGCTCGCAGCGTGGCGGTCCGTGCGTCGTAGGGATCATCGGCGCCAAAACCGAAGATGTCTCCGGTTATCCGCCAGAATCCGTTGCGGGGGTTTGCGTAGTATTGCTGCGCCGCCAACGACATCACGCTGGGCATATTGCCGAGGATCAGGATGCGTGCGTCGTCGTCGATGATCGGCGGCAGTCCGTGCAACAGCGGTGAGGTCATCGCGAGATCAGATCAGACACGGTGACGAAGCGGTATCCGTCCGCGTGCAACTCGGCGATTATCCGCGGAAGCGCCGCCAGCGACGCGGCTCGCGACCGGTACATCACATGCATCAGGGCCCGAACGTTGGCGTCAGCGAGTATCCGCAGCACATCGGGCGTCATAACGCCGGGGCCATCATCGAGGGTCAGCACGACGATCCGTTCGGTGTGGTGTCGACCCGCTTCACCAGCCGACCGGCCAGCTGGAACGATCGCGAATTCACCACGTAATAGCCGCTGACCGCGAGCACCGCAATGACTACGAGTGCCAGCACGACGTCGACAATCCACCCCCGCATTATTGCCATATGCGGCAGCGGCATCGTTATATGTTGAGCCGGTGGCCGAAGACGTCGACATTGATAGCTTGCTCGACGGTCTTGAGGGACAGGCGCGTGCCGAGCGATCCGAACTGATCCAGTGGCTGCTCGGCAAGGGTTTCACCGCCGACCAGATCCACGGTGAGGTCTCCCCGATGTTGTTGCCAGCGGGTCGCATCGTCGGCAATGACGGCGTATTTGTTTCCGCGCGGCAGATCTGCCAGGAGACGGGCATCGATCTGGAACTGCTGGAGGAGATCCAACGGGCGATGGGCCTGCCCCGCGCGGAGGATCCCGACGCGGTCGTCCATTTGCGGTCCGACAGCGAGGCCGCCGCACGCGCCAAGGTGTTCATCGACATGGGTTTGAGCCGTGAGCACGTGATCAGCGTGTCGCGCGTGCTGGGGCAGGGCCTGGCCCAGACGGCGGAGGCGATGCGCCAAGTCGTCCTCGAAGCGGTGATACGACCCGGTGCCACCGAGCTTCAACTCGCGCAGGAATACGAGCGTTTGGTTGAAAATGTCTCGCCACTGCTCGGACCTCTGTGCGACGACATGCTTCATATTCAGCTGCGCCACACGTTGGAGACCGAGGCGGTCAGCGTCGCCGAGCGTGCCGCGGGAAAGCTTCCTGGCGCTCGCGACATCACCGTCGCCTTCGCGGACTTGGTCGGCTTCACGCGTCTGGGCGAAGCGGTACCGCCCGAAGAATTGGAGTCGTTGGCCAGCCGGCTGTCCAATCTCGCCCGTGAGGCGATCGCGCCGCCGGCACGTTTCGTCAAAACGATCGGTGACGCCGTGATGTTCGTCAGCACCGATCCCGTTGTGCTGCTTCAGACGGCGCTGGACCTTCTCGCTGCCGCCGAGAAGTTCGACGACATTCCGCAGTTGCGTGTCGGAGTCGCATCCGGTCAGGCGGTGACCCGCGCAGGCGACTGGTTCGGCAGCCCGGTCAACGTGGCCAGCAGGGTGACCGCGGTCGCGCGCCCCGGCTCGGTGCTGGTCGCCGAGACTGCCCGCACCGCAATAGGATCCGCGGAGGGCTTCGACTGGTCTTTCGCGGGCGCACGGCATCTCAAGGGCGTCAAATCTGAGGTCAAGCTGTTCCGCGCCCGCGCTGTAGAGGCTTAGGGGCGCGTGGTACTGAATTCACTTGTGTCACTTTGGTTTCAGTTGTGATGGGCGCGGATTTCTGTCGGTGGGCGGCGTTCGGATCGGGAGATCGTCATGGCGGTCTACCACGAGTGGGAAGCAATCACTGACAAGATGCTCTCCCTGTCTTATGACGCAATGACGGTGACCGAATTGCTGAACCTGCAGAGTCGCCGCGAGGTGGTGGCCCGCGCTCAGCCGGTGGCCGATCACCAGATCATCGCGTTGCTGGCCGCGCAAGCTGATCCCAAGGCGCTGGGTGCCAAGAATTTGGCCGATCTGCTGGCCACCCGGCGCCGGCGCCAACGGTTCGCCGGTCATCGACCAGCGCGGCCCCAACAATTTTGCGAGCTTGATGCGCTGGTTGGCGTCACCGACCGAGATGCGCAGCCAACGCCACCACGACGCATTCAAGGCCATCTGCCGTGCGGCGTTGGCGTCCGGCGAGCTGGGCCAACTCAACGGGCTACCCGCCACCATCATCGTGACCGCCGCCCTACAAGACCTGGAAACCGCCGCCGGAGTCGGGGTCACCGCCGGGGGCACCCTACTACCGATGCGCGACGTGATCCGGCTAGCGTCGCAGGCCCATCACTACCTGGTCATCTACGACAAACACCACCCCGAACCTGTTGGCATCGGGAGACGACGAGGGCTGACGTGATGCGAGCCCGCTTGTGCTGTCAGCACGCCACGTCGATGTAGATCGTGTTGATGGTGACGATGGTGTTCAGTCATGGCCGGCCTCGGTGCACCCGAATCGGTTCGAGTAGGCCGGGTCCCTCGAGTACCGCTTGCGAAATTTGTCTCCAGCGATTTGCGCCCGGTCTGAAGTTCCGGCGCTTATGTTTAGCTGTGCCTGAGATGGATCGACGCCGAATGATGTTGATGACCGGGATCGGCGCGCTGGCTGCCGCTGTCCCCCTCCCGGAGGCCGGGGCATACCCGGGTCGGGTACCACGGCCCACCGCGCCGGCTAGTGACGCGGCTCAGGGGACATACCTTTTCCAGGACGATTTCGACGGCCCGGCGGGCTCAGCCCCCGATCCGTCGAAGTGGGCGGTGTCGCGAGCCCGGGAGACAATGCAGGACCCGACGTTTTGGGAGTTACCCGAGAACGTCGGGCAGTACCGCGATGACCGCCGAAACGTGTTCGTCGACGGCAACTCCAATCTCGTCATCCGCGCCGCAAAGGACGGCCCCACCTACTACAGCGGCAAAGTTTATAGCCCGTTTGAAGCGGGCATCGGCACCACCTGGGAAGCCCGGATCAAACTCAACTGCCTCACTGCCGGTTGCTGGCCCGCCTTTTGGTTGTCCAGTGATGCTCAGGGCGAAATTGACATCCTCGAGTGGTACGGCAACGGCACCTGGGCTTCGGGAACCACCGTCCACACAAAAGCGAACGGAGGCGAATGGGCGACCCACGGGCTCACGTTCGACAGCGCGTGGCACACGTGGCGAGTGCAATGGGATGACGCCGGTATGCGCTTCTGGAAGGACTACGTCGACGGGGCGGAACCTTACTTCAATGTTCCTGCGCATTCCATCGCGGAATGGCCGTTCAACGACCCTGGCTACCAGGTGTATCCGATCTTGAATCTTGCGGTTGCTGGCTCGGGTGGCGGCGATCCCGGGCCGGGGACCTACCCGGCGGACATGCTCGTCGACTGGATACGCGTCTGGTAGACGCGGCGCACCATGTGCGGGCGATGTTCATCCCCCCGCGCCGCCAACCTCCCAGGACAAATGCACTACCTAAACAGTCATGCCCTCGACCGCGGCTGCAACGAATGATCACACAGTTTTCTCCGCTGGCTGCCAATGCCACCAGAGCGGCCGTGAAACGAGTCCTTTCTGCACGACTTGGCCATCGGATCGCTGGTCGCGGCGGCCATTGTCCTGGTTGGTGCCGGCGCGGTCTCCGTGCTGCTGCCTCCACGTGCACCCGATCACCAACCGACGCACAAGGGACGCTCCCAGATTGACCGCGCCCGAGGATGACGACCCGAAAGCTAGCGGGTTGGCTTGAACCGACGCAGCCGCAGGCTGTTGCTGACAACGAATACCGAGCTGAAAGCCATTGCAGCACCGGCGATCATCGGGTCGAGCAGGCCGAAGGCCGCCAGCGGCAGTGCCGCGACGTTGTAAGCGAACGCCCAGAACAGGTTGCCCTTGATGGTCGTCAACGTCTTGCGCGAGAGGCGGATTGCGTCGGGGACTGCGCGCAAGTCGTCGCGCACCAGCGTCAGGTCACTGGCCTCGATCGAGACGTCAGTGCCGCTACCCATCGCCAGCCCGAGATCCGCCTGCGCCAGCGCCGCGGCGTCGTTGACGCCGTCGCCGACCATCGCCACCACGCGGCCCTCGGCCTGCAGCCGTTTGATGGTGGCGACTTTCTCTTGCGGCAGAGCTTCCGCGATCACCTCGTCAATGCCGACCCGCCTGGCAACGGTGTGCGCCGCGGCAGCATTGTCACCAGTCAGCAGAACCGGCCGCAGCCCGAGTCCGCGCAATTGCGTGATCGCCTCCGCTGACGTCGGCTTGACCGCATCGGACACCACAAGTACCGCCCGCGCCTGCCCGTCCCACCCAACGACGACCGCCGTGTTGCCGTCAGATTCCGCGTCCCGCATGGACTTCGCGAGTTCCTCCGGCAGAGGAGTGAACAGCCGCTGGCGACCAACAACGACCTCAAAGCCGTCAACAACGCCCTCGACACCGAGGCCCTGGAGGTTGGTGAAGCGCTCCACCGCAGGCAGATCGCCGACCTTCTCCCGCGCGCCGGCCGCGATCGCTTTCGCGATCGGGTGCTCCGACCCGTCCTCGAGCGCACCGGCCAATCTCAGTACTTGATCGGGCTGCTCATCGCCGGCCGTGATCACGTCGAGCAGCGTCATCGTTCCGGTCGTCACGGTGCCGGTCTTGTCCAAGACGACCGTATCGACCCGCCGCGTTGACTCCAGCGCCTCCGGCCCCCTGATCAAGATGCCCAGTTGCGCACCTCGGCCCGTGCCTACCATCAACGCGGTTGGCGTCGCCAGACCCAGTGCGCACGGGCACGCGATGATCAGCACCGCCACCGCCGCGGTGAATGCCGCGGTCGCGGATCCGCCTGCAAGGAGCCAGAGTCCGAGCGTCGCGAGCGCCAGCGTGATGACGACCGGGACGAAGATCGCCGAGATGCTGTCGGCAAGCCGCTGAGCTTGCGCCTTCCCGTTCTGTGCGTCCTCGACGAGCCGGGCCATCTGCGCCAACTGCGTGTCGGAGCCAATCCGATTCGCCCGCACGACAAGTCGTCCGTCGACGTTGATCGTCGCACCGACCACGTCGTCGCCGGGGGACACGTCGACCGGCACAGACTCACCGGTCAGCATCGATGCGTCGACAGCCGAAGTGCCTTCGACGACAACGCCATCGGTGGCGATCTTCTCGCCGGGCCGCACTACGAACTCGTCGCCGACCGACAGTTGGCCGATCGGCACCCGCAGTTCTTCGCCGTTCCTGCGGACCGCAACATCCTTGGCGCCCAGGTCCATCAGCGCCCGAAGCGCGGCACCCGCACGCAGCCTCGAGCGCGCTTCGAAATAGCGGCCCGCCAGGATGAACGTCGTCACGCCCGCGGCCACCTCGAGGTAGATATGACCGGTCTGCCACACCAACGCGTAAACGGACCAGCCCAGCGCGGCCAGCGTGCCCATCGAGATCAGCGTGTCCATGGTCGCCGCTTTATGGCGCAGGTTCGTCCATGCGGCCCGGTGGAACGGCCACGCGCCCCAGATCACCACCGGCACCGCGAGCAGCAGCGACAACCACTGCCAGTTGGCGATCTGCAGCGCGGGCAACATCGCCATCGCGACCACCGGCATCGTCAGCACGGCCGAGACCAGCAGGCGCAAACGCAACGAACCGGTGGCATCCTCGTCGGTCGCGGGGACGTCGCCTGTGGAAAGGTGCGCGCGGTATCCCGCTTCCTCGACGGTCGCGACGAGCTGTTCGGGTGTGACATCGTCGCCGAACTCGACTCTGGCCTTTTCGGTCGCGAAATTAACCGTTGCGGTGACTCCGTCGAGCTTGTTGAGCTTCTGCTCGATCCGCGCGGCACATGAAGCACACGTCATGCCGTCAATCGAGATGTCGACTGCGGTGATCGTGGTCATGCCTCTCCTTTTGCTCAGCGCACTCGGGCGATAACCTTCGACCAGTACTATACCCCCCTAGGGTATGGTGGCGCACGTGAGGTCTAAACGAATGATTCTGCTGGCAGCCGGCGGACTGGTTGCCCTTGTTCTCTCGGCCGGCTGCAGCAGCAGCGACTCCGCGGATGAGCACGCCGGGCACGCCATGACGGCCAGCGCCTCGGCCACCGCACCTGCTCCTGGTGCGCAGTCACACAACGACGCGGATGTCACATTCGCCCAACACATGATCCCGCATCACCAGCAGGCGGTCGAGATGAGCGACATCGTGCTGGGCAAGCAGGGCATCGACCAACGCGTCACCGAACTCGCCAACCAGATCAAGTCGGAGCAGGGTCCCGAGATCGACCAGATGCAGCAATGGCTCACCGAGTGGGGGACTCCGGCGATGCAGGACCACGGCGACATGCCGGCCATGCCCGCCATGCAGGGGATGGTGTCCGAGCAGGATCTGACCACGTTACGGACCGCCACAGGAGCCGACGCCGCCCGGCTGTATCTCACTCAGATGATCGCCCACCACGAGGGCGCAATCGCCATGGCGCAGAACGAAATCAAGGACGGTCAGTATCCGGCAGCTGTTGAGCTGGCCCGTACGATCGTGTCGGCACAGACCCGCGAGATCGACACCATGAAGATAATCCAAGCGTCGCTGTAGTTCACGACTTTCGCGCCGCGCCGACGAACAACGCACCACCGAATCGCTGCTCGACCGTGCCTATCCCGTGCATCCCGTGCCGGGACAGTTCGGCGGCGAACTCCGCTGCCTCGAAGCGGTTTTCGCGCGGATGCACGGTCAAGGTACGAAACGCCCACGAATCCAGCATGTGGCGGGGGATCTCCTCGAACAGCATCAACCCGCCGGGCCTGAGCACGCGTGCGATCTCGGCGATGGACTCCTGCCAACCAGGGACATGGTGGATGATGCCGAAGTCGACGACCGCATCGATCGAGCCCGACGGCGCATCGATGTCGCAGACATCGCCCACCGACAATGACACCGGACGTCCGTTCAGCCGTCGCCGGGCCAGCTCCACCATGGACTCGTCCAGGTCGAAGGCCGTCACCTTCTCGGCGCCAAGACGATCCAGGATCACCTGCGAGCCAACGCCGCGGCCACAACCGACCTCCAGCACGTGCTGGCCCGACAACGTCCCGCCCGCCAGGCGCTTGAACCACTCTGCTTCGCGATAGTGCTGATGTGCGGCGCGCACGGGGTTGTTCACCAGAGCGCGTTCAATGGAGTTGAGCTTCATGCAGCCGCACAGTACCCCCGTGGGGTATCTCCCGACAGGTCTACCTTTTGCTGAGCACCAGCGCACGCCGCCGGGTGCCGAGCACCAGCACGGCGACGGCGAACGTCACCTCGATTGCCGACACCGTGGTGGCCACACCCATCAGCGGTGACTGATGACCTGTCGCGATGGTGACCGCGCCGCCGTGATGGTGTGCCGGCGGGGGCAGGTGCACTGCGATCATCGCGAGATTCATCAGCGCGACCGCGCACCACACGCCCAGCGTCCCGCGCAGCCACAGATCCCGCGCGCAGTACAGGCACGCGACGATCATCCCCACCATGAGCACGGCCATCGCCATGTTGGTGGCGTGGCCGAGCATCACCGCGTGCAGGCCTGCCGACCCGGCCGCGAGCAGCGCACATATCCGTCGTCCGATCAATGCTGACCTGGCGGCGATAGACATGATGGCTCCTCGCGGTACGGGCGGCCCAGGGCCGACGATCCTCTCTTATAGGTATGGATCAGTTGAAACGGAAAAACTCATCCCGATCCGGGCGATGAATTTCAATCGTCGCAGCAGTGGCCCTTCGGTGCAGCCGGAACGTCCAGCGCCGGGTTGCGGTCGAAGAAGCCCTGCGGCTTCAGCTTGAAGCCCGCATAGTCGACCGGCATCACCGGCCAATCCTCGGGTCGCGGGAAGTGCGTTAGCCCGAAGGTGTGCCAGACGACGATGTCCTCACCGTCGATCGAGCGGTCCGTCGCGGCGAACGCGGGCAGGCCCGCGCCGCCCGGATGCTGGTTGACGTACTGGCCCGCCGGGTACCGTTCGGCCGGGTCGTACTTCGTCACCCAGAGATGTTTGGTGGCGAACGCGGCGCGTCCGGCGATCGAGCTGGACGGATCGGCCAGCAGCACCGGTTGCCCTTCGGGGTACAGCGCGTAGCCGACGTCCTGGCCGAGCCGGTTCTGCTTGGTGGGGTTGGTGATGTGCCAGACCCGCGCCTTGAGATTGTCGGCGACCCGCTTGGCCTCCGATTCCCGCGTCAGCTTGGTCTTCTTCGCCCGGAAGGCGTTACCCCACGGGTTGTCCGGGCCCATCGGCACCGGCACCGCGTCCACCTCCTCGACGACGTTCACATTGCCGTCGACCGACATGTCGAGCCGCGCCGAGAACATGTGCTGGTGGAACGGCGCCCCCAGCCCTGGCGCCATCTCGGTGGCGAAGCCGTCCGGTCCGCGGTAGGCCGAGGTGAACACGATGCCGGTGGCCTTGGCCTCGAGCTGGATCGTGCCGTCGAGGTAGAGGTACCAGTAGAAGCCGTAGTCGTAGTTGCCGAGGGTCAGGAAGAAGGAGATAACCAATCGTCGGGACCGTCGGGTCTCGGCCATCCCGTTGAACATGTCGGTGTGCTTCCACAGCACGCCGAAGTCCTCCTCGTGCAGGCAGATCGCGTTCTTCACACTCGCGGATCGCCATGCTCGTCGGCGATGGTGACGTCGAAGTAGGTGATCTCGCCAAGGCAGTCGCAGCCCAGCTCCAACGAGTTGGTGTAGCGGCCGAACAGGTACTCGCCCTGGTCGAAGTAGTTCTGCCAATAGCCCACCGGTGACGGGTCGGCGTAGGGAACCACCATCTCGGCGATCGACGCCCGGTAGATCACCGGCCTGCCGTCGACGGACAGCTGGTGCAGCGTCAGGCCTTCCCTGATGTCGAATCCGAACCTGAATGTCCAATCAGCCCAGGTGATCTCGTTGCCGTCGACCGAGAAGCTCGGACCGTCTGGCTGGGTGATCTCGATGGGCTTCAGATCGGTGCGGGCGGGCACGGCGTGCGGCTCGGCGTCCCATTCCC
The DNA here is from genome assembly GCA_963848855.1 of uncultured Actinomycetota bacterium. GTDB lineage: Bacteria > Actinomycetota > Actinomycetes > Mycobacteriales > Mycobacteriaceae > Mycobacterium. The sequence goes on along the minus strand of CAWKFL010000009.1, from coordinate 310,791 downwards.
CTCGTTCGGCAGGCACCGGCAGGTCGAACTCGTCGATCACCTTCGTCACCCGCCGCTCGGTGAGGTCGACATAAGCGACGACCCCGTCGATCGGGTGTGCCCATGGCAGATCGGCCTTGTCGTACTGATAGAACGCAAGCACCCGCACGGTGCGGCGGCCCACCTCGTCCTCGTGGCCGAAGACACCGGCCGACAGGGGAACGGCGCGCACGTCGGTCGGGTTGAGGTTGCGCTTGGTCATCGCGGCAAGCCACTCGGGGCTCTTGAGGAGGTAGGCCTCAATGTCCTCGAATTCCTGGTCCAGGATCGGCACGTGTCCTTCGCTGCCTGCGTCGATCGACGTCTCGGTCACGACCCGGTTTTCGGTGATCGAGACGATCAGATCGGTTCCGACTCCGGTTGCCCTGTCCAGCAGGAGCACTCGTGCACGTCGATCGATCGGATCACCCGGCGCGAACGTCAGCACGACATCTTTGTGCGGTTCGTCCAGCGTGACAAAGACGAATCGGACGGCATCGCCCAGCGGACCGTGCGCGTCGACGATGCGACGCACCGCGCGGATCTCGTCGGCGGTCAGCGACGCCAGTGGGTCCGGACACCGCACATTGCGCTGTGCGTGGCGATGCCGTTCATCGTCGCAGTGCCTGTCGCGTATCTGTTCGTCGTCGGATCGAGCCGCGAGGTGCTCATCGGACTGCTGGCGATCTCCGCGTACGGCTATGTTGGCGCCTACCTGCTGGTCTGTTTGGCCACACCGGCGTTCCTGCGCCGTATCGGCGAATTGACCCGGACGCCAATGGTCGTCGGGTTGGCCACCGCGGCCGTCATGGTGGCGATCATCGTGTGGGCGGCACTCACCGTCGACTCGCCGGTGTGGATCGCTACGGCGATCTACGCCGCATTGATCGCCACCGGGCTCGCGGTGTTTGCGGTGCGTCGCCGGTCGATACCGGATCTGGCTCATCGTGTCGGCGTCTTCGACGAGACGGTAACCGGTGATGTCTTTGCCGACTACAACCCATGGGTGGTCCGGCGATGAGCCCCGTGGACGGATCGCTGTCGGGGCGTCAGCCCAAGGCGGTGCAGAGCGCCCTGCAGGTGCTCGAACAGGTGGCAAGGGCCGGCGTCGGGGTGACGGCCAAGGAGATCGCCGAGCATCTGTCGATGCCGTCGGCCACCACATACCGGCTGCTGAATCTGCTCGTCGCCGATGGCTACGTCGTTCGGCTGCCCGACCTTTCGGGCTTCTCGCTGGGGCCGCGGATGGGAGTGCTGATCGACGCCGCGGTGTCACCCATCGTCTGCACCGCGGCGCGCGAGGTGCTCGGTGAGCTCAGGCTTTCGGTGCGGTTCGGCGTCCACCTGTTCTCCTTCACCAACACCGCCGTCCGGATCGCCGACGCGGACAGCGAATACCCTCCTCCCGCAGACGAATCCGTGCTGAACCGACATTTGCACGCCTGCGGTGTCGGCAAACTGCTGCTCGCGGAGAAGCGGGACGTGGACAGCCTGCTGGTGAATCCGCTCGCAGCGCTGACCGACCGCACCCTGACGTCGCGGACTGAGTTGGCCGAACAGCTCGATGCGGTGCGGGATCAGGGTGTGGCCACCCAGACCGGTGAGTTGCGGGATGGGTCGGCCTGCATCGCGGTGCCGGTGCGGTCGCCGTCCGGCGCGCTGGTGGCGGCGCTGGCGATGTCCGGGCGCGACGATCAGACTGAACTGCTGGGCAGGCAGGTATCGACGCTGCAGGAGTACGCGGCGCGATTGAGCCCGCTACTGGCCTGAGACCGATGCTCGTGGTGTTCGCGTTCCATGGCAGTCTTCGAGAATGCGTGTCCTGGTTCAACGGGTCTCATCGGCCTCCGTCAGGGTCGACGGTGAAGTGATCGGTGCGGTGCACCCCGACGGTCAAGGGCTGCTCGCGCTCGTCGGTGTCACGCACACCGATGACGATGCCAAGGCCCAACGCCTTGCCGAAAAGCTCTGGCAGCTGCGCATTCTCGATGACGAGAAGTCCGCAAGCGACGTCGCTGCGCCCATCCTGGTGGTCAGTCAGTTCACGCTGTACGCCAACACCGCCAAGGGGCGACGACCCACGTGGAACGCCGCGGCGCCCGGCGCCGTCGCCGAGCCGCTGGTGACCGCGTTCGCCGACGCGCTGCGACGACTGGGCGCAAATGTGGAGACCGGTGTCTTCGGCGCGGACATGCAGGTCGAACTCGTCAACGACGGTCCGGTGACGGTGCTGCTCGAGTTGTGACCTACTGGGTCGCCACCGGAGGGATGCCCTCCGAGGGTTGGACGATGACGAAGCCGTGACCGTAGAACGACACCTGAACGGCTTCGCCCGAACCCCTGCCGATCAGCGCTCCCGCTTTGAAACTCGTCTTCAGCTGTGTCTGCAGATTTGCCGACCACGCCACCACCGCGTTCGTGTCGGCGAACGTCGGTGCCTCCGCGGCGTTCAGCACAACTGGGGGACCGTCGGTGGTCAGCGCCACCCATCCCGTTCCACGCAATGTGGTGTTGAACAGCCCGCCCGTTGCGATGCTGCCGCCCTTCACCCTTTCGATGTTCCAGTCGAGGCTCGATGAGAACGCCAGGACGTTCTTGCCGCTGATCGACAGCCCCGAGTTGGTGAGGTTCAGCATGTGCACGTCGTAGGCCCGCTCAGCGAGAAAGACGTCACCCTGGCCCTGGCACCGCATCAGCGGCAGTCCCTCGCCGGTCAGCGCCTTCTTGAGGAATTTCGAGGCCCCGCCGCCCTCGAACGCAAAGTCCACATTGCCTTGATAGGCGACCATCGAGCCCTGTCGCGCCATGAACGGCTCGCCAAGACGCACGCGCAGCAGCTTCGAATTCTGGTTCGCGATGGGCTTCGCCTCTTTCTCGCTGAACCGCCCGTCGACCAAATCGCCGGTGATACCGGCGAAACCGTCACCCGGGGGACCGGCGACAGCTTGGGGTTGCGCGCCCTGAGGCTGATGCGGCCCGCCTTGCTGCTGGGGTGGCCCGCCCTGCTGCGGTGGCCCGCCCTGCGGTGGGGGTTGGCCACCCGTCGGTGCCCGACCGACCTGGCCGCGGTGCGAGACCTGGTCTGTCCATTGCTGCCCGTCCCACCACCGGTACTCGTAGCGGCCTTCCGGATCTGGTTGCCATTGACCTGTCACCGTTCACACAGTAAGGCAGCCGCCCGATTCCGACGCTGGCATGCTTGAGCTATGGCAAAAGAAATCGACCGGGTGCGAGCGCAGAGCGCCCTCGCGGTCATCAAGCAGCACCCGGGCATGGTGCTGTTCGCCGTCTCGCCGGTGATCATTGCGCTGGGTCTGGTCTGGTGGTTCGTGAGCCCGTTCCTGGCCGTGCTGCTATTCATCGGTGCGGTGGTCGGCGGCGGCGCGGTATTGCTCAAGAAGCGCTGACCGCACGCGACAGCGGCTGGCCGTGCTCGGCCGCGAGCTGCTCGATGGTGACTCCCGCGAGCCGCTTGTCGAGTGCCTCGATCATGTGTGGGCACTGGCTCACCGGATGATCGGCGGGGCACGCCAGCGCATGCTGCAGAAAATCGCGGGCACCCTGCGCACGCGCGATGAGTTCATCGAGCGCGCTTAGCTGTTCGCCGACCACGACCCGCCAGTGCTCACTCGGCTCGTTGAGCACCGCCGCCGCGGCGTCAAGGCTGATTCCCAGTCGCTGCATCAGCTGGATGAAGGCCAGCCGCCGCAGATCCTCCATGCCATACATGCGCCGCCCGCCATGGCGGTGTGGCTTCAGAAACCCGCGGTCTTCGTAGTAGCGCAGCGCGGAGGTGTTGAGCCCGAGCATGCGTGCGGCTTCGCCGATCGACATCTGCTCCATCCCTCCATTTGACTTCAAGGCGACTTGAAGTGCCACCGTGGGGGCATGGAAACGAACGCTCGCTCGTGGGCCTTCGACCCACAGGCCAACAACCCATTTGCGCACCCGCGTGGTTGGCCCGGCCGGTTCGCAGGCCGCATCATGCGGTGGACCAACAAACAGGAAGATGTCCTGGACTTACTCGACGTCCGCCCCGGCGACCACGTGCTGGAGGTCGGCTACGGGCCGGGCGAACTGATCCGGCTTCTGTCTCAGCGGACCGACGCAAGCCGAATCAGTGGCGTCGACCCGTCACCGGCGATGCGCGACCTCGCCGCAAGACGTAACCGGTCCGCCGTCCGGTCGGGTCGGGTTCGGCTCCTCGTCGGTTCCGCAGAACAGCTGGACCTCCCCGGCGCAGGTGTGGATCGCGTTGTCGCAGTGAACAATGTGGCGATCTGGCCCGATCTCGACGCCGGCGTCCGCGAGTTCCGCCGCGTGGTTCGACCCGGCGGAACGGTCGTGATCGCGTGGCACGGCGGCACGTCGTCATCACGTATCGCAGAACGCATGAGGCTGCCAGAGAACAAGCTGTGTCGCATCGAGGAAACCCTGCGGAACCAATTCGCGGATGTGACCCGCCGACAGCTCGCGCGCCTCGACGTTTTCGTCGCCACGAGCTGAGGCCGTTCGCTTGGGGTGAAAGCCGTCCCATCGGTGTTGTAACGGTGTAATCATGTAATCATGCGACATCATCACCTTCATGGCCGACGGTCCGGCCGCCCCGGCGGCTGGCAGCAGGCCGAGCAACCCGACGCAAGCGACGCAGCCGACTGGTTCGCCGGTCGATTGCCCGACGGCTGGTTCGCCGGCGACCCGACGGTCGTCGTCGACCGCGAAGAAATCACCGTGATCGGACGCCTCCCGGAGCAAGACGGCGCCGACGAGAGCGGGGCCCGCGCATCAGGACGCGTCGCCCGCTTCCGCGAGGAGACCCGCTCCGAACGGATGCGCATCGCCGACGAGGCCGAGGACCGCTACGGACGCAAAGTGGCGTGGGGCGTCGAGATCGGAGCGGTTGGCGACGAGCGCTATGAGCGAATCCTCTTCACCCACATCGCCGTACCGGTGATGACCCGGCTCAAGCAACCCGAACGCCAGGTCCTCGACACATTGGTCGACGCTGGAGTCGCCCGGTCCCGGTCTGATGCGCTGGCGTGGTCGGTCAGGCTTGTCGGCGAGCACGCCGACGAGTGGCTGGGCAAGCTGCGTGAAGCGATGCGCAACGTCGACGATCTGCGCTCCGAGGGCCCCCAGCTCTAGACGCGTTGGACTCCGACATACGCGGAGCTCAGCGCCGCCGTCTGCGACAGCGGGTCGACAGGCCCGCCGTCGACGAGCAGGTTGCGGTTCGCGCCGTAGGAGACCGGTTCCGAACCACCACGGGGGTCGAAAATTCTTGACCCCCAACCGTGGTCGACGACAATGACGCCTCGGCGCGGGCAATCGTCGACCGATGCGGCGAGTTCGATCTCGCCGACGGGGGAGTACACCTTCACCAGGTCGCCGTCGTTGATTCCCAGCGCCTTCGCGTCGTCGGGGTGGATGACGACGTCGTTGCGCTTGCCCGACCGATGCAGTCCGGGAAGTTCGTTGAGCCACGAGTTCATCGAGTGCCGACTGCGTCGGTTGGCCAACTGAAACGGATAGTCGTCCGGCGCCTTCGGATGGGCTTCGGCGAGCAACTCGCGGGTGCGCCGCACGAATTCCGGCGGTGCGGCATGCACCTTCTTGTCGTTGGTTCGCAGCGCGTTCCTGAAGTGTCCGAACTCTCGCGGGCCTAACACCCAGCCGTGCGGATGAGCCTTCACATCGCGCCATTTGATCCTGCGGCCGTTTATTTTTCGTCCGGTGGCGACAACGATCCGGTCGAGCCAATGGGGACCGAACTCGAGCGAGGGTGTGCGTGTCAGCCGGGCGGCCCGCCTGCTGGCCTTGATGAATCCGTTGACGCCCTTTGCACCGAAGAGTGGCTTGCGCATGGCGATCGCGAGATCGACGAAGATGCGCCATTCCTGGCGCGCACCTGGTGGCGGTTCGACGGCCTTGACCCCGTACTGCAGATACGGCTCGTCGTGCATATTGCTGGTGAACGCCAGCAGATCGTCGCGTTCCAGCCAGTGCACCGCGGGCAACAGCCAGTGTGCGTGACGGTGGCTCTCCCGCTGCACGAAGTCGATGGCCACCAACAAGTCGAGTTGCGCCAACGCGTCGTCGAGCCTGGCGCCATCGGGCCCCGACACCACAGGGTTGCCGCAGTTGATCACCATCGCCCGGATCTGGCCGCGGCCCGGTGTGGTTACCTCCGCAGGAAGCTCGCTGAGGGCATGGGCGCCCGCGACCATTCCGCGGCCGGACAACCGGTTCTTGTGTGGCGTCTCCGTCACCATGCCGGACAAGCGGATCGCATCGACGTAACCGGGCTCGTATCTGCGTCCACCTGGCCGTGGCCGAGCCACTCGGCGACGGTGCCCGCCAGATGCATTGACGTCCCCGTACGCGTCACCGCCATCGCACCACGGACCGTGGCGAACTCCTTCGCGACCTGCTCGATGCGATCACGGGCGATATCGCACCGCGCCGCGAGGTCATCGAGGTCGGCGCCGTCGACCAATGCGTGCAAATCGCCTATCCCGGTTGCCAATTCGGTGCAGTCTGCGCGATGTTCCAGGCCCTCGTCGAGAATGACCTTGACCATCGCCAGCAGCAGCGCCCAATCCTGCCCGGGACGCACCGCCAAGTGGACGTCCGCCTTCTCGGCGGATTCGGTTCGCAATGGGTCGACGACCACGATCTTCGCGCCCTGTTTCTGCCGCGCCAGCGCTCGCCGCCATCCACCGGGGACCGTCTCCAGCCAGTTCCACGCGCTCACCGCCGGGTTGGTGCCGACCAGCAGGAAGTAATCGCAGTTGTCGATGTCGGACACCGGCGCCATGAGCATCGACCCGTACATCGCCGACGCGACGACATGCATGGCGTTCTGGTCGATCGAACCGACGAAATACCTGCTCCGCGTCCGGATGGCGTCCAGCCACCCGTTCATGAAGATGATGTTCGACGACGAGAAGCCGGACGGGTTGCCGTAGTAGATACCGACCGCGTCGGGACCGCCTGCGTCGATGATCGCGGTCATCCTTGACGCGATGTCGGTGATCGCCTCATCCCAGGTGGCCTCGACGTAGGTGTCGCCGACGCGGCGCATCGGGTTCAGGATGCGCTTCGGGTGCTCGACGAGTTGGTTGACCGTGCGGCCCTTGGCGCAGAAGTCTTGCCACGTGTGCGGGTTCTGCTTGTCGGCCGAGATCTTCGTGACGCGGTTGTCCTCGACCGTCACTTCGATACCGCACGAGGCGAGGCAGTACCGGCAGAAGGTGTGCACGGTTTTGCTCATTGCGTCGAGAGTACGGTTTATGGCGAAAATCGGGCCAGATCCGTCAGAAACCGTACTCTCGCGCGTTCAGAAGCGCGTCATGTCCCAATAAGCGCCGCGCTTAGCCAGCAGTTCGGCGTGGCTGCCGCGTTCGACGATCCTGCCGGCCTCCATCACCAGGATCACATCGGCGTCGCGAATCGTCGAAAGCCGGTGCGCGATGATGAAACTGGTCCGATCGCGCCTCAATTCACCCATCGCGTGCTGGATCAGCAGCTCGGTGCGGGTGTCCACGGAACTGGTGGCCTCGTCGAGGACCAACAGCTGGGGGCGGGCCAGGACCGCCCTTGCGATGGTGATCAGCTGCTTTTCGCCCGCGCTGATATTGCCGCCGTCGTCGCTGACCCTCGTCTGATACCCGTCGGGCAGGCTGTGCACGAACCGGTCGACGTACGCGGCCCTGGCGGCTTCGATCACCTCTTCCTCGCCCGCCTCCGGTCTGCCGTAGGCGATGTTGTCGTAGATGGTGCCGCCGAACAGCCAGGTGTCCTGCAGCACCATCCCGATGCGGGAGCGCAGCGACTGGCGACTGACGGTCGAGATGTCCACGCCGTCAACGAAGATCCGGCCGGAGTCGACCTCGTAGAAGCGCATCAGCAGGTTCACCAATGTCGTCTTGCCCGCGCCGGTCGGCCCGACGATGGCCACGGTGCTACCGGGTTCGGCGACCAGCGACAGGTCCTCGATCACCGGCGTACCCGGCCGGTAGCTGAAGTTGACGTCCTTGAACTCGACGCGGCCGGGCTGACCATCGAGTGCCCGAAACGAGTCAGCGGGCTCCGGTGACTCCTCCTCGGTGTCGAGCAGGTCGAAAACGCGCTCCGCGCTGGCGATACCGGATTGCAGCGTGTTGTACATCCCCGCGACCTGAGTCAGCGGCTGGTTGAACTGACGCACGTACTGGATGAAGGCCTGGATGCTGCCGAGCGTGATCTGACCCGTCGCCACCTGGAGGCCGCCGACCACCGCAACCGCGACGTAGCTCAGGTTGCCGATGAACGTCGTCGCGGGCGAGACCAGACCAGAGAAGAACTGGGCGCCGAAGCTGGCTTCGTAGACGTCGTCGTTGAACTCGCGGAACTGCTCCTGCGCGCGGGCGCGGTGGCCGAAGGTCTTGACGATCGTGAACCCGCTGTAGGTCTCTTCGATATGGGCGTTGAGCCGCCCCGTGTTTCGCCACTGCGCAACGAACAAGCGTTGCGAACGTCGGGCGATCGACCGTGTCACCCACAGCGACAGTGGCACCGTGACGACGGTGAGCAGCGTCAACAACGGCGAGATCGTCAGCATCATGACCAACACCGCCACCACCGTCAGCACGGAGGTCAGCAGCTGGCTGATGGTCATTGACAGCGACGACTGAATGTTGTCGACGTCATTGGTGACCCGGCTCAGGACCTCGCCACGCTGGCGGGAGTCGAAGTAGGACAACGGCATTCTGTGCACCTTGTCCTCGACGTCCGAGCGTAGCGCGACCATGGTTCGCTGCACCGTGACATTCAGTATCCGGGCCTGCAGCCAAACCAGCAGCGCGGCAATCAGGTACAGCCCAAGGGCGAGCAGCAGCGTCCGGCCGATCGCGTCGAAGTCCACGCCCCGCCCCGGTACCACGTTCATGCCGGACAGCAGGTCGGCGAAGGTGTTGTCGCCGCGCACCCGCGCCGCGGCGATGGCTTGCTCCTTGGTGATTCCCGCGGGCAGCTGCCGCCCGATCACGCCGTTGAACAACAGGTCGGTGGCATGGCCGAGGATCCGCGGCCCGATCACCCCGATCGCGATGCCGCCGACGCCGAGCAGAATCACCAGCGCCGCCAGCCCGCGCTGCGGGGTGAGCCGCTTGAGCAGCCGCACCGCTGACCCCGTGAAGTCGCGCGAGCGCTCCGTCGGGGCTTGCACCACACCGCGAATCGGGCGTGTCATGGGCGGGCTCACTGCCGACCTCCCGCGCCTGCGCCGAGCGACTGCGAGTCGGCGAACTCAGCGTAGGTCGGGCAGTCGGCGAGCAGCGTTTCGTGCGTGCCGATCCCGACGACGCGGCCGTTGTCCACGACCACGATCTGATCGGCTTCGGCCACCGTCGAGATGCGCTGCGACACAATCAACACGGTCGAGCCCGCCGACGCCGCGCGCAATGCGCTGCGGACACGGGCGTCGGTGTGCACGTCGAGCGCGGAGAACGCATCGTCGAACAGGTAGATGGCAGGCCTGCGGATGACCGCACGGGCGATCGCCAACCGTTGCCGCTGTCCGCCCGAGAAGTTGATACCGCCCTGGGCCACCGGCATGTTCAGGCCGTCGTCATGGGCGCGGACGAAGTCGTCGGCGGCTGCGACACGCAGCGCCTCCCACATCTCCTCGTCGGTGGCGTCGGCCTTGCCGTAGCGCAGGTTCTCGGCGACCGTTCCGGAGAACAGATATCCGCGCTGAGGGACCAATCCGATCGCCGACCACAGCTGCTCGGTGTCGTAGTCGCGAACGTCGACGCCGTCGACGAGTACCGATCCCGCCGTGACGTCGTACAGCCGGCAGATCAGCGACGCCAGCGTCGTCTTGCCGGACCCGGTGGAGCCCACGATGGCCGTCGTCGTCCCCGGCTGCGCCGTCAGCGAAACGTCCTGCAACACAGCACGGTCGGCCCCCGGGTAGCTGAATGTCGCGCCGTCCAGGCGGATCTCACCATTGACCGTCGCGGGCCGGACGGGCTGTTCCGGGTTCGCGACCGCGGGGGTGGTGGACAGCACATCGCCGATCCGTTCGGCGCACACCGAGGCCCGCGGCAGCAGCACGAGCATGAAAGTCGCCAACAGCACGGCCATCAGGATCTGCATGAAGTAGGACAGGAACGCGATCAGCGAGCCCACCTGCATCTGGCCCGCGTCGATCCGGAGGCCGCCGTACCAGATCAGCGCGACGCTGGAGACGTTGATCACCAGCGTCGTCACCGGCAGCATCAGCGCCTGCCACCGGCCCGCATCGAGTGCGGCGCCGGCCAGCGCCCGATTGGCCTCGGCGAATCGGTTGCGCTCGAACGGTTCCCGCGCGAACGCCCGGATGACGCGGATTCCGGAGAGCTGCTCCCGCATCACCCTGTTGATGCCGTCGATCAGATGTTGCAGCCGCCGGAAGATCGGCAACAGGTGCTTCACGATCCAGTAGTTGGCGATCGCCAGCACCGGCACGCTGACAAGCAGCAGCCACGACAGGCCCGCATCCTGGTGTACGGCCATGAAGATGCCCCCGATCGACATGATCGGCGCGGTGATCAGCATCGTGCAGGTCAGCTGCACCAGCGTCTGGACCTGCTGGACATCGTTGGTGGTGCGGGTCAACAGGGACGGGGCGCCGAAGCGGGCGGTCTCTTCGGCCGAGAACCCGGTGACGTGGTGGAAGATCGCCGAGCGCAGATCACGGCCGAACCCCATGCTGGCGCGCGATCCGAAGTACACGGCGCCGACCGCGCACACCACCTGCAGCGCGGTGACCGCGAGCATCACGAAGCCGAGCTCGACGATCGTCTGCAGATCTCCCTTGGCGACGCCGTCGTCGATGATCGCGGCGTTGACCGTCGGCAGGTACAGCGACGCCAGCGTGCTGATCAGCTGGAGCACCGCAATAATCGTGAGCAGCGATCGGTACGGCGGCACATACTGTCGCAGCAGCGCCCGGAGCATCTCGCTACTGTCGCATATCGACCCGGTGAAGCTTGTGTTCGGCCGCAACGGCTGAGAATTCGTTAAAACGGCTGGTCAATCGGCATGTCGGTGGTTGGGGTATCGGGGCACCGCTACAGTGCATGGCGTGACCCCCCGCACGTGGGCGACCGGCAGGACCCGGAACGCGAAGGCCTTGGCCGTGGCAGCGGCGGCCATGATTCCGTTGTTTGCCGCATGCTCCTCCGGTTCGGAGCCGAGTTCCCCCGGCGCGCCGTCGACCCCGGCACCGCAGGACAACGCCTCACACGGCCCGTTCTTTCCCGAATGCGGCGGCATCAGCGACCAGACGATTGCCGAACAGACCCGCGTCACCGGCCTTGTCAACACGGCGCGCAACTCGGTCGGCTGTCAGTGGCTGCAGGGCGGCGGCATCCTTGGCCCACACTTCTCGTTCACGTGGTATCGCGGCAGCCCGATCGGGCGCGAGCGTAAGACCGAGGAGCTGTCCCGCGCGAGTGTCGAGGACATCAACATCGAGGGCCACAGCGGATTCATAGCAGTCGGGGAGGACCCGACGATCGGCAACAATCTGTGCGAGATCGGCATTCAGTACAACGACGACTTCATCGAGTGGTCGATCAGCTACTCACAGGAGCCGTTCCCCGATCCGTGTGACGTTGCCAAGGAGTTGACCCGCCAATCGATCGTGAACGCGAAATGAGTCAGACGTCCTACGGCCGACGCGCTCTGGCCGGGCTGATCGCCGCACTGGCGGTGCTGTCGATACTGACCGGCTGCACCAAGACCGTCGAGGGCGCCGCGGCCAAATCCGGGTCCGGCGATGTGCCGCGCAATGACGACTCGGCCAAGCAGTACCCGAACCTGCTCAAGGAATGTGAGGTCTTGACCGAGGACATCCTCGCCAAGACCGTCGGCGCCGACCCGCTCGACATTCAGAGCACCTTCGTCGGGGCGGTGTGCCGCTGGCAGGCGGCCAACCCGGCTGGGCTCATAGACATCACCCGGTTCTGGTTCGAGCAGGGCAGCCTGGACAACGAGCGCAAGACCGCCGACCAGTTGAAGTACCAGGTCGAGAGCCGCTCGATCGCGGGCGTTCCGTCGATCGTCATGCGGCCCAACGATCCGAACGGGTCCTGCGGGGTGGCCAGTGACGCCGGCGGTGTCGTCGGGTGGTGGGTGAACCCACAGACCCCTGGCATCGACGCATGCTCGATGGCGATCAAGCTGATGGAGTTGACGCTCGCCACCAGCTCCTAGCGGGGCACGTGGAACGTCACCAGCGCGGCGCTGTCGATCCTCAGCTGGTCCCACGGCTGGTCGGTGCGTAGCACCGCGATGGCCGACGTCGGGAACTTCGTCGAAACCCGTTCGACCGCAGTCGCGTTGCTCCCGTCGGCAGTCGCCAACCCGAGCGCGAGCGATGACATCGTCGGTTCGTGACCAATCACCAACAGCGTCTCGACGTCGCCGCCGACGCTGTTGATCTCGTCGATCACCGCGCCCGGCGTCGCGTCGTACAGTCGGTCGACAAACGACACCGGTGCGTCGACGCGGGTCCGCGCCAGTGTTTCGCGGGTGCGGGTGGCCGTCGAGCACAACACCGCGTCGATCGCGGGCGCGTGTGCGCGCAGCCAGTCACCGGCCAGTGCGGCCTGGACGACCCCTCGAGGCGCGAGCGGACGCTCGTGGTCGACGACGCCGGGCGGATAGTCCGACTTGGCGTGGCGAAGCAACAACAGTGTGCGATACGGGGTGCTCACCGACTAACCGTAAAGCAGCGCTTGAGTACGCTTTCGCAGATGAGCGCCGCCCGAGCGACCGCCGCACGGCTGCGGGGATGCTTCATCGGCGCGTTTTCGGCCGCGACCGCCGTCGGTGCGCATGGTCTCGGCGGGGGCGGGCTACCGCACAGCACAACGGTCGTGGTTCTGGTACTCGTCTGCGCTGTCGTCGGTGCCGTCGCCTCGTCGCCGTCACGGACCAGTGCGCTGCCGATCGTCGCGTTGTACCTGTGCATGGGGTCAGGTGGTCGGGCACGGCGTCCTGACCTTGGCGCCCGGGCACGCGCACAGCGACGCTTGGTCGCCGACGATGGCGCTGGCGCATCTGTTGGCCGCCGGCAGGCGGCGCCGTGCTGATCTGCGCCGCTGAACGGCTCTTCGGTGCGCTGGCGGGCCAGATCTGGCGCCTGCTGCTTGTGGTGGTTGCGCTGCGCGGAGCGGACGAGCGTCCTCGCGTGAACCCGGTGTGGCCGGGAGTCACCGCCGCGGGCCGGTTCATCGTCATCGGCGGGCTGGGCACCCGCGGGCCTCCGGCCGTTTCCGTCGCGGCCTAGCGCCGCTGCTCACCCGAAGCCAGCACGCAACGGCGTGCTGGCCCGTCGTGCCGTGGCGTCGATCGCCTGTGCCCCCGAGAAGGAAGCCCTGACATGTCTGTGCCCGAACGAACCCTCGACCCCGAATCAACTCCGCACAGTGCCGCCACACAGCGCGGCGTGCGACCCATCGTCTTGCGATTCCACTTTTATGCGGGTGTGTTGGTCGCCCCCTTCATCCTCATCGCCGCAATCACCGGTGCGCTGTATGCGATCGCGCCGACACTGGAGCGAGTCGTCTACGGCGACGTCCTTTACGTGGAGCCGGCGGGCGAAACGCTTACGCTGACCGAACAAGCCGCCGCGCGCAGTCTGCGTATCCTTCGTTGGCGCTGGCCGGTCTGCGTCCCGGCGCGAGCCCGACCGATTCCACCAGGGTGCTGTTCACCGATCCGAGGCTCGGCGCGGACACCCGGCTCGCGGCGTTCGTCGATCCCTATACGGGTCGGGTATTGGGCGCCGAGCCGGTATGGCTGGGTTACCTCCCGTTGAGCACGTGGCTCGATGGACTGCACCGGCACCTGCATCTGGGTGACCGGGCCGCGTGTACAGCGAGCTCGCCGCGTCGTGGCTGTGGGTGGTCGCTCTCGGCGGTGTTTACCTGTGGGTGGTCAAGTCGCGCACGGAACGGCGCGCAACCGGTCCGGGCGTCTGCTGCGGGTCGATCGCTCGGTCTCCGGTCGGTCCCGCACTATGAATTGGCGTGGTGTCATCGGGGTTTGGATCCTGGCGATGCTGCTCTTCTTGTCCGCAACGGGGATCACCTGGTCGCTCTATGCCGGGGCCACCGTGCCGGACATTCGCGGCGCGATGGGATGGCAGCGCGCCCAGCTCGTCACCGAGCTCAGCGGTCAAAGTTACTCCGGCCCAATCGATCTCGATGGAGTGGTGGCAGCCGCCGGGTCCGTCGGTGTGGCGGCGCCGCTGGAGGTCACGGTACCTACCCAGCCGGGCCAGGCCGTGAGTGTCACCGAAATCGACAAGGCGTACCGGTTGACCACCAATTCGGCGGCAATCGATCCCGCGACGTTGGTGGTGACCAACGCCGTCGACTATGGGCGCGACTACTCGATCGTTGCGAAGCTCGCCGATTGGGGCATCCGGATGCACATGGGCTTGCTGTTCGGTTGGCTCAACCAGCTGACGCTCCTGGTGGTGGCGATGGGTCTGGTCACCGTTATCGTCCGCGGATACCGCATGTGGTGGCTGCGCCGTCCGACCCGGGGTTCGCAGTGGGCGCTGGGACGGCCTCCGGTGCGTGGCGGCCTTCGCCGAGCGCATCCCGCGGTGTTCGCCGTGCGCATCGTGACAGCGGTGGGCATCTGCGTGTTCCTGCCGCTACTCTGCGCGAGCCTCGCCGGTTTTCTTGTTGTCGACGCTGTGCTCGGCCGCGTCAAGGCCAACGGCGCCACCCGGAGCCGAGATGTTTGCTGGAGTACATGCCGGTCGAGGTCCACCGACTTGTCGGCGGCCGGACCTACACTCGCCATGCCTAACGCAGATAACGAAACGAAGCGAGCAGAAGGGACGGGTCGAGATGCGATTCATCCACACCGCCGACTGGCAACTCGGCATGACCCGTTACTTCCTGAACGGTGAGGCGCAGCCACGATATTCGGCCGCCCGCCGTGACGTCGTCGCGGGTCTCGGACCGTTGGCCGCCGATGCGGGGGCCGAATTCGTTGTGGTCGCAGGGGATGTCTTCGAGGATAACCAGCTCGCCCCGCGGGAGGTCGGCCAATCGCTGGAAGCCATGCGCGCCATTGGCATTCCGGTTTATCTGCTGCCGGGTAACCACGATCCGCTCGACGCGTCCTCGGTGTACACCAGTGCGCTGTTCACCGCCGAACGCCCCGACAACGTCACGGTTCTCGATCGGGCAGGCGTGCACGAGGTGCGGGCCGGCCTGCAGATCGTCGCGGCACCGTGGCGGTCCAAGAAGCCGACCAGTGATCCGGTAGCCGGCGTGCTCGGCGATCTGCCGTCCGACGGCGTCACCCGAATCGTCGTCGGCCATGGCGGTGTCGACATCTTCGAACCCGACAAGGACAAGCCGTCGCTGATTCGGCTCGCCACGGTCGAGGAGGCCATTGCGCGCGGTGCGGTGCATTATGTGGCGTTGGGCGACAAGCACTCTCGTACGCAGGTCGGTGCAACGGCACGGATCTGGTACTCCGGCTCGCCCGAAGTGACCAACTACGACGACATCGAACCCGACCCCGGGCATGTCCTCGTCGTCGACATCGACGAAGACGATCCGCAGCGGCCGGTGCGCGTGGATGCGCGGCGGGTCGGTCGCTGGCGGTTCGTCACGCTGCGGAGTTCGGTCGACGGCAGCCGTGACGTCGCCGATCTCGACATCAACCTCGATCTCTTGCCTGACAAGGAACGTACCGTCGTCCGGCACGCACTGACCGGATCGCTCACCGTGACCGACAAGGCCGCGCTGGACGCGTGCCTCGACAAGTACGCGCGGCTTTTCGCGGCGCTGGTGCCATGGGAGAAGCAGGCCGATATCGCTGTGATCCCCGCGGACGGCGAATTCGATGACCTCGGCATCGGCGGTTTCGCCGCGGCTGCGGTCGACGAACTCGTCACCACCGCCCAGTCCGACGGTGACGAGGCCGACGACGCCCGTGCGGCGCTGGCGCTGCTGCTACGCCTCGTCGATCGGGGTGTGGCATGAAACTGCACCGCCTCGTCCTGACGAACTACCGGGGCACCACCCACCGGGAGATCGAGTTCCCCGACCGCGGTGTGGTGGTCGTCAGCGGCGCCAACGAGATCGGCAAGACTTCGATGATCGAGGCACTTGACCTTCTCTTGCACTCGAAGGATCGCTCGACGAAGAAGGACGTCAAGCAGGTCAAGCCGACGCACGCCGATGTGGGCGCGGAGATCACCGCCGAAATCTCCACGGGCGCCTATCGATTCATTTATCACAAGCGGTTCCACAAGCGCTGCGAGACTCAGCTGACGGTGCTGGCGCCGCGCCGCGAGCAACTCACCGGCGACGAGGCCCACGAACGAGTGCTCGCGCTCCTCGCCGAAATGGTCGACATGGATCTGTGGCAGGCCCAGCGGGTGCTGCAGTCCACGTCCACCGAGGCGGTCGACCTGTCCGGTTGCGATGCGCTGAGCCGTGCGCTCGACGTGGCCGCCGCAGGCGAGGCCGTCCAAATGTCCGGCGCCGAGCCACTGCTGATCGACCGGATCGACGCCGAATACCAGCGCTACTTCACCGCAACCGGGCGTCCAACGGGCGAGTGGGCGACCGTGGTCAACCGCCTCCGCGCCGCCGACGACGAGGTCGCAGGGTGCGCGGCCGCGGTCGCGGAGGTCGACGACGCGGTGCGCAGGCATGGGGCGCTGACTGGCGACCTTGCCCGGATGACGGAGGACCGCGCGGAGGCGACGAAACGGCTCGCCGCCGCACGCACTGCCGCCGACACCGTCGCCAAACTGATTCAACAGCGCAAAGAGGCAGAGGTGATGGCCGCTGCCGCCACAGCCACGCACACCGCATCCGTTGCCGCGCTTACCGAACGGCGACGGCTGCGGGCGGACATCGACGAGCGCGCCGCGGCGATCACCGAATTGGGATCGCGCGCGGCCGACGCCGACGAAGAACTGGGCACCGCCACCGAAGTGCAGGAAGCGGCCGACGCCGCGGCGGTGCAAGCGCGGACAGCGGTGGAGACCAGCCAGGCTCGCGTCGACGCAGCGCGGCAGGCGGTCGAGCGGATGTCCGCTCGCGATGAGGCGGACCGGTTGTCGGCGCGGCTGGCCAAAATCGACGCAGCCGCGCGCGAACTCGGCCGCATCCAGACCGAACTCGCCGACATCGCGCTGACCGACGACACGATGCGCGTGATCGAAGCGGCGTCGGTTGCCGTCGAGCGGGCCGCGGGCCAAGCCGAGCTGGCGTCCGCCCACATCGAACTCGCGGCGATCGCCGATGTCCGGGTGCGTGTCGACGGGGAGGCGGTCGCCGTCGAGGCGGGCGCGCGATGGTCATCCAGCATCAATGCGCCGACCGAGTTCGAGGTACCCGGTCTGCTGACCGCTCGGGTGGTACCGGGCACACCGGCATCGGATACTCAGGCCAAACTCAATGCAGCGCAAGAGGTTCTGGCGGCTGCGCTCGCGAAGGCCAACGTCGACGATGTCGCAGACGCCAGACTGGCCGACCAGCGACGCCGCGAGTTGATCGCCTCCAGGGACCGGTTGAATGCCACTGTGGAGGCGTTGACCGGGGACGAGACCGTGGCGGGACTGCGTGCACGGCTCGCGGAGCTCAACGACCGCGAACCCGCCGACGCCGGGCTATGGGACATCGCGGGCGATCCCGTTGCCGCGCGTGCCGAACTCGACACCGCGGTGGGCGCCTGCAAGCAGGCGATGACCGACTGCGAGACGCACCGCAAGGTCGCCGAAGTGGCGGCCAAACGACTGGGAGAGAAGACCACGCACGCAAACGTGTTGCGGGAGAAGCTCACCGCCGCGCAGGCCGAGTTGACAATCACGCGGGCACGGCTAGACCTGCTGCGGGAAGCCGTCAACGATGACGACCTGGCCGTCAAGGCGGAAGCCGACGGGGAAGAGGCGAGGCGTGCCGCCGGGCTCGTCGCCGAGTTGGATGCCGAATTGACTCGAACCGCACCGGATGTCGTGACCGCCGAGCTCAACGAGGCGGTGCGCCTTGCGGACTCGCTGCAAGCTCGCCACGATGAGAGCGTCGAGGCGCTGCGCGAGGTGACGGCACAACTGAAGGTATATGGCACCGAGGGCCGCAAGGGTCAGCTGGATACCGCCGAGACCGAACGTGAGCGCGCTGAGGCGGAATATGTGCGCACGCATCGGCGCGCCCGCGCCGCGCAGCTGCTGCGTTCGGTGATGGCCCGCCATCGCGATGCGACCCGGATGCGCTACGTCGACCCGTTCCGTAACCAGGTCGAGCGGTTGGGGCGCATCGTGTTCGGCGAAAGTTTCGAAGTCGAAGTCGACAGTGCGTTGCGGATCTGCAGTCGCACGCTGTCGGGTCGTACGGTTCCCTACGAATCGCTGTCCGGTGGGGCGAAGGAGCAGCTGGGCATCGTCGCGAGGTTGGCAGGTGCGGCGCTTGTCGCCAAGGCGGACAGCGTCCCCGTGGTCATCGACGATGCGCTGGGTTTCACCGATGCCGAACGGCTGACGAAGATGGGTGCGGTTTTCGATGCCGTCGGCGGTGACGGCCAGGTGATCGTGCTGACGTGTAGCCCGGAGCGCTATGCGAGTGTCGGCGGTGCACTCCACATTGAGTTGACCGCCTAACCTCGACATCCCACAAGTATCAGCAGTCATCGACCGGCTTCATCGACAGCAACCGGCTGAGCGGTATCTTCACCCGTTTGCCATGGGTCTCTAGCTCCAGCGAGCCCTCGTCACTTTCTTCGACGGTGCCGCAGGCCGAACCCGACAAGGTCGTTATGGAGACCGGCTCGTGCGTGATCTCGGTCGCATCTCTGCCGCTGGGCCACCACAGACTCAGCCCGGAAACCGCGGTCAATCCGGCGGCGATGTAGGTGATGGCAATTCCCGCCTTCAGCCGTTTGGCTGACGTCGCGGTGGTGATTGGGCGCCGGGTGATCGGGAAGGCGACCGTTGCGACGGTCGTCAACGCCAACAGGGCGAGTGCCAATCCAACTACAGCAGCAATTCCGCTGATGTCCTGTAGCCACAGCGGTCGCGACGATCCGCTATCGCCCCCCAGCACCCCGCAGAGTCCGGCGAACCCCAGGACCGCCAGTTGTAATCTCTGCCACTCGCGGGCCGATTCGTACAGCCGCCGCCCTGCCTCGATAGGCTCGACGGGCCGGTGCGGTGCTTCTACAGGGTAGTGAGTCATGGGCGTTGTTACCTCCGTTCATTCCTGCACAACGGGCTCGAAAGCCACGCCGTTCAATCCCTGCGGCGGGCGAAAGGACCAGTACCCGGCCAGCCGCGCCCTAGACTCGGGCGGGTGGAAGCCGACTACATCGTCGTAGGAACGGGCTCTGCCGGATCGGTGGTGGCCAACCGTCTCAGCGAGGATTCCTCCGCCGACGTGGTCGTGCTGGAGGCGGGCCAGCGGGACAAGGACAAGTTCATCCGCATCCCTGCAGGCTTCGCCAAGCTCTTCCGCAGCGCCCTCGACTGGGACTATCGGACCGAGCCGCAGAAGCAACTCGACGGACGTGAGATCTACTGGCCACGGGGCAAGACGCTCGGCGGCTCTTCGTCGATGAACGCGATGATGTGGGCGCGCGGCTTCGCCGCCGATTACGACGAGTGGGCCGCGCATGCAGGCGAACTGTGGAACTACGCGAACACCGAAAAGTACTTCAACCGCATCGAATCCGGGCCGCTGGTCATCTCAGCTCAACGCAGCCCCAGGAGTTCAACGGCCGCCTGGCTCAATGCCGTGCAGGAATGCATCCATGCGCCGGAAGGGTTTTGCGAAGCCCGGGTGACCCAGCGCAGGGGTGCCAGGTGGAGTACGGCCGACGCATACCTCAAGCCGGCACTGCGCAGGCGGAACCTGAATCTGCACACCGAAGCCACGGTGACGCGGGTGCTGTTCGATGAAAACCGGGCTGTCGGTGTGGAATTCGAGCAGCTCGGCGCTCGCCGCGTCGTCAAGGCGCGTCGCGAAGTGGTGCTCTGCGGCGGGGCGATCAACAGCCCGCAGCTGTTGATGCTGTCCGGGATCGGCGATCGTGACCAGCTCACCGAACACGGCATCGATGTCGTCGCGCATGCCCCCGACGTCGGCAACAACCTGCTCGACCATCTCGTCGTGCCGCTGGGCTTCGATGTCCCGAACGACACCCTGTTCGCCGCCGAGAAGCCACTCGAGTTGGTGAACTACCTGGTCAGGCGGCGGGGCATGCTCACATCGAATGTGGGGGAGGCCTACGGCTTCGTGAAGAGCAGGCCGGAGTTGGATCTGCCCGATCTCGAACTGATCTTCGCGCCTGCACCGTATTTCGACGAAGGAATCGGTGACCCGTACACGCGCCACGCCGTCGTCATGGGCCCGATTCTGCTCAAGCCGCAAAGCCGCGGCACGATCACCCTGCGGTCGTCGGACCCGAAGGACAAGCCGATCATCGACCCGGCGTACCTCACCGACGACGCAGGTGCCGACCGCGCGGCGCTGATGGCGGGACTGCGGATGTGCGCGACCATCGCGCAGTCGCCCGCATTGCGGGGGGTCATCGGCAACATCGCCCGACCGCTGCGCGCGACGACCCTCGACGAAGAAACGCTCGAACGCGCACTTAACACGTTGTCGCACACGCTTTATCACCCGGTTGCCACCTGCAGGATGGGCAGTGATGACACCAGCGTGGTCGACCCGAAGCTGCGGGTGCGCGGCGTTGAGGGCTTGCGCGTTGCCGACGCGTCGGTGATGCCCACGATCATCCGTGGCCACACCCATGCGCCAAGCGTGCTGATCGGCGAAAAGGCGGCCGATCTGATCCGCCTCGGTTAGGCAACCGGCGGTGATGCACAATCACCGAATGGCTCCTGTTGTTGTGGGCATCGGCCCTGTCACCTTCGACGACATCGTGCGCGTCGGCCGCCAGAATGCGCACGTGGCAATCGCGGACGACGCGGTTGCCGCCATCACCACCAGCCGTGCCCACATCGAGGCGCTGGCCAGCATCGAGACACCGGTATACGGCGTTTCGACCGGCTTCGGCGCGCTGGCCACCCGTCACATTCCTCACGAGCTTCGGGCCCATCTGCAGCGCAGCCTGATCCGCTCGCATGCGGCGGGGTCGGGCGCCGAGGTCGAGCGTGAGGTCATCAGGGCGATGATGCTGCTGAGGTTGTCGACCCTGGCCACCGGCCGCACCGGTGTTCGCCCCGAGGTCGCGCAGGCGTACGCACGCCTGCTGTCGGAAGGCTTGACACCGGTGGTTTACGAGTACGGCAGCCTCGGTTGCTCCGGCGACCTCGCACCGCTCGCCCACGTCGCGCTCGCGATCATGGGCGAGGGATACCTGCGCACTGCCGACGATGAATTAACCGAAACCGCACAGGTTCTGAGTGCCCATGGCCTCGAACCGATCGTCCTTGCCGAGAAGGAAGGCCTCGCCCTCATCAACGGGACCGACGGCATGCTCGCGCAGTTGGTCCTGGCGTTGGTCGATCTCGACCGGCTGCTGGTGCTCGCCGACATCTCGGCGGCGATGAGCGTCGAAGGCCTGCTCGGTACCGCCAAAGTGTTCGCGTCACATCTTCAGGCACTGCGCCCACAGGCGGGTCAGGCCGTGGCAGCGGCCAACATGACGCGCGTGCTGGCCGATTCACCCATCGTCGCCAGCCACTCGGGCCCGGACTGTTCGCTGGTCCAGGACGCATACTCGCTGCGGTGCGCCCCGCAGGTGGCTGGCGCAGCGCGCGACACGATGGCGCACGCCCGCACTGTCGCGGAACGCGAACTGGCCAGCATCATCGACAACCCCGTGATCACCGACGACGGGCAGGTCGAATCAAATGGCAACTTCCACGGCGCACCGGTCGCCTATGTACTGGATTTCCTGGCCATCGTCGTCGCCGATCTCGCCAGCATCAGCGAACGGCGTACCGACCGTTTCCTGGACGCCGCGCGCAGCCACGGGCTCAACCCGTTTCTCGCCAACGACCCTGGCGTCGACAGCGGCCACATGATCGCGCAGTACACCCAGGCTGCCATTGTCTCCGAGCTCAAGCGGTTGGCCAGTCCGGCAAGCGTCGACTCGATTCCCTCGTCGGCGATGCAGGAAGACCACGTCTCCATGGGCTGGTCCGCCGCCCGCAAGCTGCGGAAGGCGATCGACGGGCTCACGCGCGTGCTTGCGATCGAAGTCCTCACCGCGGCAAGAGGAATCGAGATGCGGGCACCGCTGGCACCATCGCCCGCAACCGGTGCCGTGATCGCGGCGATACGCGCTCGGGTACCCGGCCCCGGCGCCGACCGCTACCTGGCACCCGAGATCGAGGCCGTCGTCGATCTCGCCCGCGACGGATCACTCGTCGCCGCGGCGGAATCGGTGACCGGCCCCCTCGCCTGACGGATCGCACGGCGAGGAGCTACCGAGACTCGAGACCCGCAAGAGCCCCAATTGATGACGCTCGCGCGTTGACACTGTGGCTGCGGCGCCATCCGCCTCGCAGTCTTGCGCCATCAGCGCAGAGTCAAACTCACAACTCTCGCCTGACGGTCGCCTAGGGCCGTTCGTCCGCAGATATGAGGCGGCCGATGTCGTCGAGCAGCGACTCCGCCAACGCGATATCCCCTCGCAGATCGCGGTCCTCGAAGCTGCGCGGTAACACCGCAGCCAGTTCGAGCGCGTCGCCGACGACACCCGTGAACTTCGCCTCGAGTCCCCGCTGACGCAGAAGCCGCACCGCGCCGACGAGTTCGCAGCACTGCAGTACCCGGTAGGCGGCGATCGACCGCTCGAGTTGCTGTGCGCCCTGTGACGCGAACGTCGCGTCCTCCTCTGCGCCCCTCGACAGCACGAGCGTGCCCGCAGAGGCCGGCTGCGCGGCATTGCGAATCTCCGCGATCGAGCCTGCCGCAACGTATTCGACCATCATCAACCCGGATGAACCTGCCGCGTTGGCCGACAGGAAGGCGTTGCCGCCGTTGGTATCCGGATCGTTGAGCATCCTGATTCGCGAATGAGTGATGGGCGCGGTCAGGGCCAGCGCGAGTGTGGTGCCGTCCAGTTCCAGTGATAACGACGCTTGATAGAAGGCGCCGTGATGGACCACCGCCTGGTCGTCGATGTCGAAGAGCGGATTCTCCTGCGCGCTGTTGAGCGTCCGTTCGAGTTGTCCCTCGAGCGTGTGCAGTGACGCCACCACGCTCGCCTGCGCAACCGGGTAGACCCGCAGCCCGTACGGATCCTGGATGCGCGCTGGGCGGTAGTCGGGCCCACCCCTCGTCGCCAGCAGCGAGCGCAGGCGACCCGCAATGGCGTGGACGTAGGGGGCCGCCGCCGCGCGCGCCGCCACCGACGACAAGGCCTCCGGGTTGCCGTCGAGGGCAAGGAAGCTCAGCATGTAGATCACACTCGACGCGCGTTCCAGCCGTGAAAGTTCCTCCAGCGCAAGGCAACCGCGCCCAACGGTGAGGGCGCTGCTGCTCATGAAGGGCAGCGCGCTGTCGGCGCCCCATGGCTCCATCGGCATCAGCGGTCTGGATGCGGGCCGTTCGCCGATCAGCGACAATGCTGTCCCGGCGAGCGGGGCGAGGTCACCGGTCCCGATCGATGCATACTGGCGCAGCTCGGGCAGGGCGTCGTCGTTGAGCATCGTCTCGAGTCCGGCAAGGATCTTCGGGTCGAGGCCCGCGCCGGGCGTGCACAGCTGGATGAGTCGGACCGCCAGCATCGCGCGCACCGTTCGGTCGTCGAGCGGATCGCCCGCGTCGACCGCGTGGCTGCGTAACAGTCGCATCCCGTAATCGGTGTCGGTCGGCGACACAGAGGTGATTCGATTGGCACCGACACCGGTTGTTCTGCCATAGATCGGGAACCGGGTGGACAGCTCCGCGGCGACCCGGTGCGCACGTTCGACAGCCTCGATGACCCTCGGCGAGACCGAGACCGGCTCGCGGCGGTCGGCGAGCGCCACCACGTCGGCGATACTCGCGGATCCGCTAAGCACAAGCATGAAATTCTCCTCGTTCTCTATCGCAAACCCCGGATGCGACCTATCATCACCGAAATAGGCTATTGCCGCTAGATGAAATTTGAATTTTATTTGATGAAATTCGACAGCGAGGAGGGGCACAGTGGCCGAAGCATCCACGCGGACCGTGGAACGTGCCCTTGCGCTGCTCGCGACCATCTGCGACAGGGGCGGCGCGAACCTAGCCGACAGCGCGCGGGACTGCGGCCTCGCGCCGAGCACGGCACTTCGGCTCCTGCGAACGCTCGAGAACACCGGCTTCGTGAGCAAGGGCGAACTCGGCACGTACCGGCCGGGCAGCCGCCTCATGCAGTTGGGCGCGCAGGCGTTGTCCAACGAGTCGTTGGTCGACCTGGCCAAACCGTTGATGGAGAAGGTGGTCGCCGACACGGGGGAGTCGGTGTATCTCAGCGTCGAGGGACACGCGTCGACAGCGCTCTACATCAGCATCGTCGAGGGCACCCACTCGGTACGGCACTCGAGCTGGGTCGGCCGCACCGTTCCGCTCGACATCTCCGCAGCGGGACATGCACTGCGCGGCCGTGTCCCGGACGAGGGCTACGTCATCGTCGAACGCGGTGTCGAGGCGGACGTCACCGCGATCGCGGCGCCGGTGCACTCCGAGGCGCGAATCGTCGCAGCCCTCAGCCTGGTCGTTCCGAGCTACCGGCTCACATTCTCCGATGCGGCCGGATACGGCCGAACCCTCGTCTCGGCCGCGGCTTCGCTGTCCGCCGTGCTGAGTCGTCCGAAACCAACTCCTTCGGAAGGACGGTCATGATCACGTTCGACAATGTCTCCAAGGTCTATCCCGACGGCACCGTTGCGGTCGACAAGCTGACCATCAACGCGCCTAACGGGAAGATCACCACGCTGGTCGGGCCGTCCGGGTGCGGGAAGACGACCTCGATGCGGATGATCAACCGGCTGATCGAGCCGACGTCGGGCACCATCGAACTCGACGGGGTCGACACCCAGACCCTGGACAGAGTCGCGCTGCGCCGCAGAATCGGCTACGTCATCCAGAACGCAGGTCTTTTCCCCCACCGCACCGTGGTCGACAACGTCGCCGCACTGCCGCGGCTGCTCGGTGGCGGCAAGAAGGAAACCCGTTCGGCGGCAATGGAACTCCTCGAGCGGGTGGGCCTTGATGCGAAGTTCGCCAAGCGATATCCCTGGCAGCTCTCGGGCGGCCAACAGCAGCGCGTCGGCGTGGCGCGTGCACTGGCAACCGATCCGCCCTTCCTGCTGATGGACGAGCCGTTCAGCGCTGTCGACCCGATCGTCCGCAATCAGCTTCAGGACGAGTTCCTGCGCCTGCAGGCCGACATTTCCAAGACCATCGTGATGGTCACGCACGATATCGACGAGGCCCTCAAACTGGGCGATCAGGTTGTGGTACTTCGGCAGGGCGGAACTCTTGCACAGGCAGCCACACCCGCGGACCTGTTGGCAGCGCCGAACGATGCGTTCGTGGCCGACTTCGTCGGTTCGGCGCGCGGCTACCGGGCGCTCGGATTCCACCATAGCGATAGCAGGCTCGAGCTTGCCGATGAGCCGACTATCAGCGTGGGACAGTCGATAACGACGATTCCGTCTGTCAACGGGCGATGGGTCCTTGCCGTCGACGCCAACAACGCGCCGATCGGCTGGGTCGACACCGCCGCTGTCCGTGGCGAGGTCGTGCAGGACGGCGACGTCAACCTCAGCGCGACGTCGGCCACCAGGGGCTCTCCGTTGCGGGACCTGCTCAACTCTGCGCTGTCGAGCCCGAGCGGCCGCTGTGTGGTGACCGATGAGTCGGGAGCGGTGCTCGGCACGGCCACCGACCACGATGTGATCGACGCCATCAGGCGCGCAAAGGAAGCGGGGTCGGCGGCATGAACTGGATCTCGTCGAACATCGACCGGATCGTGCAATTGACGATCAGCCACGCATGGCTCACCTTGGTCCCGACCATCCTCGGACTCATCATCGCGCTACCGATCGGATGGTGGGCGCACCGATACAAGCGTGGGCAGGCCGCCATCGTCGGCACGGCGGGTCTGCTGTACACGATTCCCTCGCTCGCGCTGTTCATCATTCTTCCGATCATTCTCGGAACGAAGATCCTCGATCCGCTCAACATCGTTGTCGCGCTGACGCTTTACACGCTGGCGCTGCTGGTACGGGTGGTCGCTGACGGCTTGGACTCGGTGCCACACGACACCGTGGCGGCGGCCGAGGCGATGGGTTACCGCGGCTGGCAGCGGTTCGTCCTGGTGGAACTGCCCGTAGCGGTCCCTGTGATCGCCGCGGGATTGCGCGTTGCGGTCGTGTCGAACGTCAGCATTGTGACGATGGCCGCCCTGCTGGGTATCCCACAGCTCGGCTCGCTCTTCACGCAGGGGTTCCAGCTGCGGCTGTACGTCCCGCTCGTCACCGGCATCGTGCTGTGCGTCGTGCTCGCGGTCATCTTCGACGGTCTGATCATTTGGTTCAACAAGCTGTTGACCCCTTGGCGGCAAAGGACGGTCACGTCGTGAACATTCTCGGTTGGTTCACCGACCCGGCGAACTGGAGCGGCTCGGGCGGCATCCCAGCGCAGATCGGCTATCACCTGCTGTACTCGGCCATCGCGTTGCTCGTAGCGCTCGTCATCGCGGTTCCGCTCGGCATCGTCATCGGCTACACGGGACGCGGCGAGGCGCTGGTGGCCGGATTCGCCAACGCGTTGCGCGCGCTGCCGTCGCTGGGGCTGCTCGTGCTGCTGTTCCTGATCATCGCGCCGGTGTTCGCCGGGAAGGCGGTGTACATCCTGCCCACCGTCATCGTGCTTGTCCTACTGGCGGTTCCACCGATCTTGACCGGTACGTACGCCGGAATTCAAAACGCCGACCCGGATGCCGTCGGCGCGGCTCGCGGTATGGGGTTCACCAAGCGGCAGATCTTGCTGCGGGTCCAGCTGCCGTGCGCGTTGCCGTTGATGGTCTCCGGGGTCAGAAGTTCGACCCTGCAGATCGTTTCGACGGCCACCATCGCCGCATATCTCGGGCTGCAGGGCCTCGGCCGTTTCATCCTCGACGGCAGGGCGCAGTCCGACTTCAGCCAAATGGCCGGCGGCGCCATCCTTGTCGCGATGCTGGCGATCGTCCTCGAGTTCACGTTCGCCTGGCTCGGCCGCGCCATTGTGTCACCGGGCCTGCGGCGCACCGCGGCCAAATCCAGTTCACCGATTTCCACCACCGTCCTCGAACCGGCGACCACCTAGCTGCCATCCGGCATTGACCATCGCCGCAACTCACAACAGGAGAAACACCATGAAGAAACGCACGCTGTTGTCCGCCCTTGCCGTCACCTCCGTTCTCGCGCTGTCCGCATGCGGCGGCGGCGGTGATGATCCGCTGTCGGGCGGCGGCAACCAGGGCGGGTCGGAGGGTTCGCAGGTCATTGTCGGATCGGCCGACTTCACCGAGAGCCAATTGATCGCCAGCATCTACTCGCAGGCACTTCAGTCCGCCGGGGTGGACGTCAAGGAGCAGTTCAACATCGGCAGCCGCGAGGTGTACATCGCGGCGCTCAAGGACGGGTCGATCGACCTGGTGCCGGAGTACTCCGGCGCACTGCTGAAGTATCTCGACGAAAAGTCCACGGCCACCACGACCGACGCGGTTCAGGCCGAACTCGCGCAAAAGCTGCCGGAGGGCATCTCCATGCTGAAGCCCTCGGCGGCGGAGGACAAGGACGTGCTGGCCGTGACCAAGGCCACCGCGGACAAGTACAACCTCAAGACGATCTCCGACTTGAAGCCGGTCGCCGGTGAACTCGCGCTCGGCGGGCCGCCGGAATGGAAGACGCGCGTCAACGGCGTCGTCGGCCTGCGCGATGTCTACGGACTGAACTTCAAGGAATTCGTCTCACTGGACGCCGGCGGCACCCTCTCCATGACGGCCCTGGTCAACAACCAGGTTCAGGTCGCGGATCTGTTCAGCACCGACCCGGGTCTCGTCACGAACAACCTTGTCGCGCTTGAGGACGACAAGTCCCTGTTCGCCGCGGAGAACGTCGTGCCGTTGATCAAGACAGCGAAGCAGAACGACACCATCACCAAGACGCTGGACGCCGTGTCGGCGAAGCTGACGACCGAGGACCTCACCTCGATGATGGCCGAGGCGGCCAATGCCACCAACCTGTCCGACATCGCCAAGAAGTGGCTTGCAGGCGCAGGCATCTCGAGCAGCTGACCACCAACAGATTGAAGGATTTAGAACTCTCATGGCTACGATCGCCGGTCCCCGTCCCGTCCGTGCTGCGCGCGGAAGCGAAATCACCTGTAAGGGTTGGCAACAGGAGGCCGCCCTCCGGATGTTGATGAACAACCTCGACCCCGAGGTCGCCGAGCACCCCGACGACCTCGTCGTGTACGGCGGCACCGGGCGAGCCGCACGCAGCTGGGAGGCGTTCGACGCGATCGTTCGCACCCTGCGGACCCTGGAGGACGACGAGACCATGCTGGTGCAATCCGGAAAGCCCGTCGGCGTGTTCCGCACCAACGTCTGGGCGCCGCGGGTGCTGTTGGCCAATTCGAATCTGGTGGGGGACTGGGCCAACTGGGAGCACTTCCGCAAGCTGGAGGCCGAAGGCCTGATGATGTACGGTCAGATGACGGCCGGTTCGTGGATCTACATCGGCACCCAGGGAATCCTGCAGGGCACGTTCGAGACGTTCGGCGCTGTGGCAAGCAAGAGGTTTGGCGGGACACTGGCCGGAACGATCACCCTGACCGCCGGGCTTGGCGGCATGGGTGGGGCTCAACCCCTCGCGGTCACGATGAACGACGGGGTCGCGATCTGCGTCGACTGCGACGAGAGCCGCATCGATCGGCGCATCGCACATCGCTACCTCGACACCAAGGCCGCGAGCATCGACGAAGCGCTGGAGATGGCGGAAGCAGCCCGGGATGCCAAGCGGCCGTTGTCGATCGGTCTGGTCGGCAACGCCGCGGAGGTCTTCCCGGCGATGCTGGAGCGCGGCGCCCCGATCGACATCGTCACCGATCAGACCTCGGCGCACGACCCGCTGTCCTACCTTCCGCTGGGTATCGACTTCGAGGACATGAAGAAGATGGCGGATAAGGATCCCGTGTATTTCACGGAGCAGGCAGAGTTGTCGATGGCGAAGCACGTCGAGGCCATGGTCGGCTTCATGGATCGCGGCGCCGAGGTCTTCGACTACGGCAACTCGATCCGCGACGAAGCCCGCAAGGCGGGTTATGACCGCGCGTTCGCATTTCCTGGCTTCGTCCCCGCCTACATTCGTCCGCAGTTCGAGGAGGGACTCGGGCCGTTCCGGTGGGCGGCGCTGTCGGGAGATCCCGCCGACATCGCCGCAACCGACCGGGCGATCCTGGAGTTGTTCCCGGACAACGACCATCTGCGCCGCTGGATCACGATGGCGGGCGAGAAGGTGGCGTTCGAGGGCCTGCCCGCCCGCATCTGCTGGCTCGGGTACGGCGAGCGTCATCGCGCGGGCCTGAAGTTCAACGAGATGGTGGCGTCGGGGGAGTTGTCCGCGCCGATCGTCATCGGCCGCGACCACCTCGATTCCGGGTCGGTCGCATCGCCGTACCGTGAGACCGAGTCGATGGCCGACGGCTCCGATGCGATTGCGGACTGGCCGCTGCTCAACGCGTTGCTCAACACCGCATCAGGAGCGTCGTGGGTGTCGATCCACCACGGCGGCGGAGTCGGCATGGGCCGCTCGATTCACGCGGGCCAGGTGTGTGTCGCGGACGGCACGGAGCTGGCGGCCGAGAAGCTGTCGCGTGTCCTGGTGAACGACCCGGGCATGGGTGTGATCCGGCACGTGGACGCGGGGTACGAGCACGCGGCGGACGTCGCTCGCGAGCGCGGAGTGCGTATCCCCATGCAGGAGAACGCGTGACGGCGTTCGACGCACTGTGGCCCACGATCCTGGAGGTCGGCAGGGACGGCGGCACCGGCGGCTATCGCCGGTACGCGTGGACCGATGCGGACCTGACTTTGCGTGAATGGTTCGTTGACTGTGCGGAGCGACGCGGGATGGACGTCGAGGTCGACCGCAACGGCAACCTCTGGGCGTGGTGGATGCCGCCGGGGTGGAGCGGTGAGCCGCGCAACGCGTTCGTGACCGGCTCGCACCTGGATTCGGTCCCCGACGGCGGCGCGTTCGACGGGCCGCTCGGCGTGATCTCGGCGTTCGCGGCGGTCGACCTGCTGCGCGAGCGAGGGGTGGTGCCCGATATCCCGATGGCGGTGGCCGCCTTCTCCGACGAGGAGGGCGCGCGGTTCGGCGTCGCGTGCGTCGGTTCGCAGCTGTCCACCGGCGCATTGCATCCGGACCGGGCGCGGGCACTGCGCGACGGCGACGGAATCACGTTGGCGGAGGCGCTGGTTCGAGTGGGTCGCGACCCCGAGGACCTCGGTGAGGATACGGAGCTGGAGTCGCGGATCGGTGTGTTCGTCGAACTGCACGTGGAGCAGGGCCGCGCGCTTGGGCCGCTGAACGCGCCGATCGCGGTCGCGTCGTCGATCTGGCCGCACGGGCGGTGGGAGTTCACGTTCGGCGGCGAGGCCAACCATGCAGGCGCGACGCGTCTGGTCGATCGCCGCGACCCGATGCTCGCCTTCGCGTCTTCGGTACACGCCGCCAGGGCCGCTGCGGCTGCGCATGACGCCGTTGCGACGTTCGGTAAAGTCATTGTCTCGCCCAACGGAGCCAACGCGATTCCCTCGGAGATCCGCGCGTGGCTGGATGCTCGAGCGCCTGACGAGGCGACGCTGACGTCGCTGGTGGATCAAATCTCGGCCGACGCCGGGCGCCACGCCGCCGCCGATGCCATCACCCTCGCCGTGGTCGCCGAATCGATAACCCCGATCGTCGAGTTTCCGGAGGGTCCGCGCGCCCGCCTGACGAAGTCTCTGAGCAGTCTGGGGAACATTCCGGTGCTGCCGACGGCCGCCGGACACGACGCCGGCATCCTGTCCGCGCGCGTGCCGACCGCAATGCTGTTCGTGCGCAACCCGACCGGCGTCTCGCATTCACCCGATGAGCATGCGGAGATGGCCGACTGCAACATCGGCGCGTCGGCACTCGCCGACATCATGGCGGACTGGACCGCCAAATGATGTGGTGGTGCGAACACGCCTGGCTCGGCGGGGACACCGCCGAGGCGGGCGTGCTGATCTCAGTGGCGGACGGGCGGATCGCGGCGATCGAGCCGAACACCACCCCCGACCCGGCGGTGAATCGCCTGTACGGCTTGGTGATACCCGGTATGGCCAATGCGCACTCGCACGCATTCCACCGTGCGCTGCGCAGCCGTACGCAGCGTGACCGGGGATCGTTCTGGACCTGGCGCGACCAGATGTATCACGCGGCCAACCGCCTCGACCCCGACCGCTACCGGGATCTGGCCCGTGCGGTCTACGCCGAGATGGCGCTGGCCGGTATCACCTCGGTCGGTGAGTTCCACTATCTGCATCACGATGCAGGTGGGCGTCGGTACTCCGACCCGAATGCGATGGGGCACGCGCTGATTGAGGGGGCGGCCGACGCCGGTGTGCGACTCACCCTGCTCGACACCTGCTATCTCAGCTCCGGCCCGGACGGGACCGAGCTCACCGGGCCTCAGCAGCGGTTCGGTGACGGCACCAGCGCCGAATGGGCGCAGCGCGTCGAGGCGCTGCGGCAGGAAGTCAACAGTCCGGACGTGATCGTTGCTGCCGCACTGCATTCGGTGCGCGGTGTTCCCGCTGCGCAGATGCCCGAGGTAGTGGATTGGGCCGACGCCCACCGCAGGCCGCTGCATGTGCACTCGTCGGAGCAGAAGGCCGAGATCGAGCAGTGCCTTGCCGTTTACGGACGAACACCTACGGCCGTTCTGCACGACGCAGGCGCCCTCGGGCCGCGGACCACCGCGGTGCATGCCACCCATCTGACCACCGAGGACATCGAAGATCTCGACCGGACGGCCACCGGCGTGTGTTTCTGTCCGACGACGGAACGGGATCTGGGCGACGGTATTGGGCCCGCGCCCGATCTGGTCGCCGCACGCGGATTGTTCAGCCTCGGTTCGGACAGTCACGCCGTGATCGACATGTTCGAAGAGGCGCGTGCCGTCGAACTCGACGAGCGGCTGGCCCGCGAGGAGCGTGGCGTCATCGCGGCGTCACGCCTGCTGGACGCTGCCACCAGGGACGGCCAGCTCGCGCTCGGATGGACGGATGCGGGGCGGCTTGCGGTTGGACAGCGCGCGGATTTCGTTGCGGTGGACATGAACTCGGTCCGCACCGCGGGTGGCCAGGCGGCCGCCGAGACCGTCGTCTTCGCGGCATCCGCTGCCGACGTCACCGACGTAGTGCTAGACGGTCGACAGGTGGTCGCAGACGGCAGGCACGTCCGCGTCGACGTGGCAGCCGAACTGTCGCGCACGATCGCCGACCTCATGGATGTCTCGCAGGAAGCAGTGCAGTCGTGAGTACCCTCTACACAAACATCGGCGAGCTGGTCACCAACGATCCACACCAGGGCGACGGCACCGCGCTCGGCATCGTCGCCGACGGAGCCATCGTCGTCGAAGGCGACACCATCGCATGGGTGGGCCCGGCGCGCGAAGCACCCGCCGCGGACGAAAGTGTCGAGTGGGCAGGCGCCGCCGTCATTCCCGGTTTCGTCGACAGCCACGCCCATCTGGTTTTCGCCGGTGACCGTTCGGCCGAGTTCGCCGCGCGGATGAGCGGCCAACCGTACGCGGCGGGTGGAATCGCCACCACCGTGGCGGCCACCCGCGACGCCGATGACGCGGCCCTCGCTGCCGGGGTCCGCAGGTTGGCAGGCGAACTGCTGCGCGCCGGTGTGACGACCTTCGAGACCAAGAGCGGCTACGGGCTGACGGTGGACGACGAGGCGCGCTCACTGGCGGTCGCGCGTGAATTCACCACCGAGACAACCTTTCTGGGTGCACATGTCGTGCCCGCCGAGTTCCGCGACAACCGCGAGGGTTACGTCGAGCTGGTGGCGGGACCGATGCTCGACGCGTGCCTTCCCCACGCCCGGTGGATCGACGTGTTCTGCGATCGGGGGGCGTTCGACGTTGACGAGACCCGTGTCGTGCTCACAGCAGGCCTCGACGCCGGGCTGCAGGCCCGTGTGCACGCGGGTCAGCTCGGTCCCGGCGCGGGCATACAGCTTGCGGTGGAGCTCGGCGCCGCGTCCGTCGACCACTGCACATATGCGACCGACGAGGACATCGAGGCGCTGGCGTCGAGCACCACGGTCGCGACGCTTCTGCCGGGCGCGGAGTTCTCGACACGCGCACAATGGCCGGACGCCCGCAGGATGATCGATGCGGGTGTCACCGTCGCGCTCGCCACGGACTGCAACCCGGGCAGTTCCTACACGACGAGCATGCCGTTCTGCATCGCCGTCGCGGTCAGGGACATGAATTTCACACCGGCGGAAGCGGTGTGGTCGGCGACCGCGGGCGGTGCCGCCGCGCTACGCCGAGACGATGTCGGAGTGCTGGCCCAGGGAAAGCGGGCCGACTTCATGCGTCTGGATGCCCCCAGCTACGTCCACCTGGCGTACCGGCCCGGGGTACCGGTGGTGCGTGACGTCGTGGCAGGCGGCCACCCGTCACCTGATCACGCCTGACTTAGTTTCCGCGAGCGTGCGTGTTTGCACACGACACGCCGCGTAAAGTGCCGCACTTTGCGCACGCTCGTGCGGTGACGAGGGTTCAGAAGTAGGCGTTGGCCGGAACGGGCGTGTCGTGCAACAGGTTCTGGCCGATCACCCGCGCCTTATAGGCGACCGGGTTGTGAAGTGTGATGGTGCGGATGTTGCGCCAGTGCCGGTCGAGGTTGCGCTGCCTGCTGGCGGCACTCGCCCCGCCCAGCTCCAGTAGCCGGGTGGCGGCCTGCGGCGCGACATCGTCGAGGTGCACTTTGACCTTGGCGACCTTCGGCTGTGCCTCGGCCGCCAGCTGCGGATCAGGGACACCGGTCTCTTGGCCGATGGACTCTGTCGCAGCCCCGATCGCCTGCGCGGCGTCGAGGATCGCTGCCCGTGCGATGTATGCCGTGCTGGCCAGTTCGCCGAGCTGCTTCTGGTAGAGGGGATCGTCGGTCGGCCGCTCGGTGAGCGCGTGCGAGAAACTGCGATCACGTGAGCGCAGCAGCGCGATCCCGTCGTCGACGACGGATTCCAGGATGCCTGCGACCACCGCGTGGATGAACAACTGCAGCGACGCGTACTGCACCGTCGGCACCGGGTCGGCGTCATACGGTATGTCGCTGAGCACCTCGTCCGCCGACACCGCCACATTGGTGAAGACGGTGGTGCCGGTGCCGGTGCGGCGCTGGCCAAACCCGTCCCAGTCGTCGATCAGCCGCACCCCCGCGCGGGCGGTGGGCACGACGACGGTGGCCACCGAGTCGTGGTCGGTGGTGGTAGCAACCGTCAGATAGTCCGAGAACAGGGTGCCGGTGCTGTAGAACTTCTCACCGTCGAGGCGGTATCCACCCCCGTCTGCGGGCAGCAGCCGGGTCTTGAACACCAGGCTCCCGACGGCCAGCGAGCCCTTCTCGCTGAACGCGTTGCCGAACAGTTTGCCCGCGGCGACCTTGTGCAACCACCGCTGCGACGCCGCGTCGTCGGCGGTTCGCAGTCGCTCCTCGACGAACCAGAAGTGGGTCCGAAAGATATGGGCCACAATGGGATCAGCCGCCGCGACATCGATAACCACGGAGAACAGCTGCGGCACAGTCAATCCCGAACCACCGGTGTGCTCAGGCAATCGCAGGGTTCCGAAACCCGCACGCTTGAGTGCAGCGACTTGGTCAAAAGGGTTCTCGTCGTTGAGGTCTCGGTCCTTAGCTCCTGCGGCGATCTGAGCCAGCAGCTCCGTCCACTCGGTAGATCCAGGCTGAATGAGGGTCACATGGTCCACGGAGGTCATGGCTGAAGTTCTACCGACACCACGCGCGGAAACGCACTGCTTACGATCATCCCGAGCCTAAGAAAGCTCGACTACTTGCCCGCCTCGGGCTCGGCGCGTGCGGACTCGCGGGCGGCCCGCGCCAGCACATGCGGGCCCGTCGTGAGTGCCTTCCGCCACGGTGCGACGCCGTCGACCTCGATCTCGATGCTGATGCTGAGCACCGTCCGAATCAGCACGATCATGCCGAGAACGGCGGCATCGGTCAGCGAGGGCGCGGCGGTGACGGTCTTGACGATATCGGCCGCGACCAGCAGCTCGAGGCCGAGCAAGATGGCCCCGCCCAGTGAGTCCCGCAACGTCTTGAAGGCACGAGCTCCGTTTCCGGTCCGCTTCCATGTGACGGCGGCAAGGGCGAACGCGAACAGGAACCCGACCACCATCGACGAAACGCCCACGACCTCAAACATTTGGGTGGCCCGCTCGAAGAACGCTTCAAGGCGCATCTCGTCCAGTTCCTGTTCCGGTCTGCGACGTCTGGTCGTTCCGCGACTCTACTTCCGAAGCATGGTTCGGAGGGCACAATAAGCACTGATGACGATGAACGCCAAGCGGCGCCGGGCACACGACAAACTGGCCGCTTTGCCCGGGGTTCGCCCAGTTCGCCGGCCCGTGCTGCCTGGTGATGACGAGGAGTTCGATCTCTTCTACGTGCGCGCGGGACGCAAGTCGGCCCACCCGCTGGTGATCATTCCCGGCGGCCCCGGCGCGGCGTCCATAGCGCTCTACCGGGGGTTTCGGCGGCGCGCGGCGGCTGGGGGCCTGGATGTGATCATGGTCGAGCACCGCGGCGTCGGGATGTCGCGTCACGACGACACAGGCAACGATCTGCCGCCCGAGGCTCTGACCATCGACCAGGTCGTCGACGACGTGGTCGCCGTTCTCGACGACGCGCAGGTGGACCGGGCGGTCGTCTACGGCACCTCGTACGGCACCTATGTCGCCGCCGGAGTCGGTGTGCGGCACCCCGATCGAGTCCACGGGATGGTCCTCGACTCACCCGTGTTGTCGGCGGACGACATCGACGCGGTCCGTGAGGCGACCCGCCGCCTGCTGTGGGACGGGGACGACCCCGAGACTGCCGAACTGGCGCCCAAGGTCAGGAAGCTCGTCAG
Source organism: uncultured Actinomycetota bacterium (assembly GCA_963848855.1). Classification (GTDB taxonomy): domain Bacteria; phylum Actinomycetota; class Actinomycetes; order Mycobacteriales; family Mycobacteriaceae; genus Mycobacterium. The sequence goes on along the minus strand of CAWKFL010000009.1, from coordinate 274,571 downwards.
TGACGACGCCCTGAGCCCGGCGGCCTCGCAGCTCGCGGCGGCGGTATACGGCCTCGCCGGGCCTGCGGTGCTCGAGCGTCAACTCGACCTGCTGCTTGCCGGGCGTCGGTGGCTGTGGTCGGCGATGGGCCAGGCCGCGCGGTACGCCTTCGAGCGCAAGGCGCCGTACCGTAACGAGCCCGATCTGGTCGGCCGGATCGGCTATCGCGAACTCAACTACGGGGCGGTGCCCGACGGTGAGCCACTCGATCCCGCGCTGGCATTTCGCGAGTTCGCCACCGACGCAACGGAGTTCGAGACAGAGCCCTTTGACCTGGTCACCGACATGCTGAACTTCAGTTGGCCGACCGTAGTCATCTCGGGCGGCCGCGATCTGATCACCCCGCCCGCGGTGGCGCGCCGGATCGCGTCGCTGATCCCCGGTGCGGTGCTGGTCAGCCTCGCGACGGCCGGGCACAGCATCCTCGACCTTCGCGAGCGCGCCGCGCTGGAGATCGTCAAGGCGCTGTACAACGGGAAGGCAGCGGGACTGCCCGCGCGCGCCAAACAGCTGAACTCGACGCCCGGCGGATGGGGGGTGCGGCTGATGGTCGGGGGCATCGTCGCGGCGGCCGCGCTGGAACAGGCATTGCCCGCCGTGCTGCCCCGCACATTCTCGCGGGTTACGGCTTCATGAAGCCGATCTTCGTGTAGTCGGCGTCGGCCAGGCCGAAAGCGCCGAAGTTCGCCAAATTGCTTCGCGCCGCGACGTTTCCGGTCGACTGGGTCAGCGGCAGGCTGAACACCTCGTCGAACAACATCTTGTCGAGCTCATTGGCGAGTACACGGGCCTTGTCGGGATCCAGCTCCGAGATGGCCTGTTCGATCTTCGCGTCGATCTCGGGGCTGCCGATCTTGCCGAAGTTGCTTTCACCGTGCGTCTCGTAGATCTGTGTCAGGCCCGACAGCGGAAACGGGTCTCCGCTCCAGGCGAATTGGGCGATGTCGAAGTTGCCGACGGTGACGAAGTCGGTGAAGAAGCCTGCGGCGGGACGTACGTCCAGGTCGAACTTGACGCCGATCTGGGCCAGGTTGTTCTGCGCGATCTGACCGTATTGCCGGGTAGACAGCGAGTCGAACAACACATCGCGGATCTCCAGCTGGCGACCGTCCTTTTCGCGGAACTGGCCGTTCATGCGCCAACCGAGATCGTCGAGTTCCTGTTTCGCCTTCTCCGGATCGAATGCGATGACACGGCTGTTGTCCTGGTAGCCCTTCTGGCCCGCTACGTAGATGTGGTTGTTCAGGGGAACGGGGTTGTCGGCGAGGCCCCGCAGTGTCACCTGCGCGATGGCATCGCGGTCGATGCCCTTGGCGATCGCCCGCCGCAGCGCGGGGTCTTCGAGGATGGATCCCTTCGCGCCGTTGAATGTGAAGTGATACCAACTACTTCCGGGTGCGCGCCGGATCGCGATGCCCGAGGTGCGTCGCGCGATCTCCATTTCGTCAAGCGTGGCCAGCCCCGATGCGTCGATCGTGTTGTTCTGCAGCGCGGGGATGCGGGCGGCGTCGTCCAGCACGAGGTAGGTGATGCTGTCGAGCAGTGGCGGGGTACCCCACCATTTCGGGTTGCGCGTCAACGTGATTCGTTGCGCACCGCGGTCGACGTTGGAGACGATGAACGGTCCGGCAGATGGTCCGGGGCCGTTGAGCTGAGCCTTGTTGAAGGCGTCCGGGGTGGCCGTCATGCTCTTGGGTAGCAGCACGGTGCTGCCTGCGAACATGCCGCGCCACTCCGAATAGGGCTTGGCGAACGTCATGATCGCCTGGCGATCGTCGACGCCGCGAGTGACGCTCTTGACCCGATCGCTGCCGTTGGGTGCGGCGATCGCGAATGCCTTATCGACGCCCCTCGTCGCGTCGATCTGGGACCTGATGTCTTCCCACGTGATCGGGGTGCCGTCGCTCCACACCGCCTTCGGGTTGATGGTGTACGTGACGACCTGGGGGTCGCTGCTCGTCAGCTCCACGTTCGTGAAGAAGTCGGTGTTGACCGACGGTGAACCGTCGGCGGCGATGCGGAAAGCCCGTGGCATCGTTGGCCGCATCAGCGCGGAAACGTCGCCGGTGTTGCCGTCGATGTGCAGGGAGTTGAAGTTCGGCGGGAAGTCGGTCAGGGCCAGTCGCAGGTTGCCGCCTTGTTGGAGAGTGGCCGGATCCTGCGGGTTGATGTCATTGGTGCTTCCGACCTCCGCCGCGCCTCCGCGGGTCGGGGTTTCCTGGTTGCCGCCGGAGCAGCTGGTCAGGGTCAGCGCGGCGACAACGGCAGCTACCGCGAAGGATCGGATCTTCATGGCGAGAGGTTACCTGCGATTCGGTTCTGGTTGAGGTACTGCGGCAAGCAAGCGGCGGGTGTAGTCGTGCTGAGGCCGGGTGAATACCTGATCGCCGTCGCCCTGCTCGACAATCGTGCCCTTGAACATCACGGCGACCCGGTGCGCGAGATGTTTGACGACGGAAAGGTCGTGCGAGACGAACAGATACGAAAGGCCGAACTGGTCCTGCAGGTCCAGCAGCAGGTTGATGATGCCGGCCTGGATCGACACGTCGAGCGCCGAGACCGGTTCGTCGAGCGCTAGGATTTTCGGTTGCAATGCCAACGCCCGTGCGATGCCGATCCGCTGCTTCTGCCCGCCGGAGAACTCGGCCGGATACCTGCTGGCGTCCTCGCGACGCATTCCGACGATGCCGAGTAGTTCGGCCACTCGGTGGTCGGTGCGCTTCTTGTCAAAGCCGTTGGCCTGCAGGGGTTCTGCAAGGACCTCGAAGACGGGTAGCCGAGGGTCGAGCGAGGCAACGGGATCCTGGAACACCACCTGCAGATCGCCGCGCAGTGCGCGTCGGGCCCGTTGGTCGAGCGTGGCGACATCTTCCCCAAGGACCTCGATCGATCCCGACTGCGGCGGTGCGAGTTCCAGGATCTGATGCAGGGTCGTGGACTTGCCAGATCCCGACTCGCCGACGATGCCCAGCGTGCGTCCCTGCTGCAGTTCGAAGCTGACGCCGTCGACCGCGCGCACCTCGCCCACCTGGCGGCGCAGCACGACGCCCTTGGTCAGCTTGTACGTCTTGACCAAGTCTCGCACGGCCAGCACCACGGGAGCGTCGACGGTGTCCCTGGGGGGCGGTTCGGTGGAGACGCCGTAGATCTCGGCCGCACTGCGGCCAGCGACGTGTTCGGTGCGGATGCACGCAGCGCTGTGCCGTGGACCGACCTCCAGGAGTTCGGGCTCCGCGTCCCGGCAGTCGTCGATGGCCAGCGGGCAGCGCGGTGTGAACGGGCACCCGGGCGGAAGCTTGGCCATCGACGGCGGTGCGCCGGGTATCGGCACCAGCCGCGCTCCTTGCGGGGCGGCGAGCCTTGGCACGGAACCGAGAAGCCCGACGGTGTAAGGCATCCGGCGATCACGGTAGAGATCGCTGACGGGCGCCGTCTCGACGGCTCTGCCCGCGTACATCACCAACGCGCGATCGGCGAACTCGGCGACCACCCCGAGGTCGTGCGTGATGATCAGCACGCCCGCGCCGGTGACGTCGCGCGCGGTCTTGAGCACCTCGAGGATCTGCGCCTGCACGGTGACGTCCAGCGCGGTTGTCGGCTCGTCGCAGATCAGCAGGTCGGGGTCGTTGGCGATCGCGATCGCGATCACGACGCGTTGTCGTTCGCCGCCGGACAGCTCGTGGGGGAAGGAGCGGGCGCGCCGCTCGGGCTGGGCAATGCCCACCAGATCTAGCAGTTCGATCGCGCGGGCACTGGCGGATCGCCTTGTGATATCGCGGTTGTGTATCTGGAGCGCCTCGGCGATCTGGTCGCCGACGGTGTAGACGGGCGTCAGCGCCGACATCGGATCCTGGAACACGGTGCCGATGGTCTTGCCACGGATCTGCGACATCCTGCCGTCCGACAACCCCAGTAGCTCGTCGTCGTGCAGTCGGATGGAGCCGGACACTTCCGCGTATTCGGGCAACAGGCCTACGACGGCCATGGCGGTGGCGGACTTGCCCGCCCCCGACTCGCCGACGAGCGCGACGACCTCCCGCGGGTTGACGTGGAAGTTCATGCCGCGCACCGCTGTTACCCGTTCGGTATCGGTCGAGAAGGCTACCGAGAGATCGGTCACGGTGAGGAGACTCATTTGCGTCGCCTCCGCAGGGTGCGCGCGCTGGGATCCAGTGCGTCGCGCAGTCCGTCACCGGTCAGGTTCGCGCACAACACGATCAGCACGAGTACCCCCGCGGGGAACAGAAACAGCCACGGGAACGTCGTCGCCGACTTTGTCCCATCGGCAATCAACGTGCCAAGCGATACGTCGGGCGGCTGCACACCGAATCCCAGGAAGCTCAAACCTGTTTCGGCCAGCACCGCGACGCCGACGTTGAGCGCGGTGTCGATGATGAGAATCGACGCCACGTTCGGGACGATGTGCCGCACGATGATTCGCCAGTTGCGGACACCCATATAGCGTGCGGCCGCGACGAATTCGCGATCGCGCAGGCTCATGGTCATGCCGCGCACGATACGTGAGCTGATCATCCAGCTGAACGCAGCGAGCAGCACGATCAGCCAAAGGATGTCACCCTTGGTGCGCTGCACGACGATCGCGATCAACAGAAAACTGGGCACCACGAGCAGCAGGTCGACGATCCACATCAGCGTTCGGTCGCGCCAACCGCCGAAATATCCGGCTACCGCGCCAACCGTCGCGGCGATGATCGTCGAGATGAACGCCACGCAGACGCCGATCAGCATGGACTTCTGCATGCCGCGCAGGGTCTGCGCCAGCAGGTCCTGGCCGAGAGCGTTGGTGCCGAACCAATGGTCGACACTGGGCGGCTGCTGCAGGGCGTAGTAGTCGAGATCGCTGTAACTGTAGGGCAATAGCGGCGGCAGCGCGTAGCAGCCCACGAAGAGCAGCACCAACAGGATCAGCGATACAACCGCGGGCTTGTTGCGCAGGAACCGGCGCATCACGAGTGTGCGTCTGGAAGCGAACGCCGCGACGTCGACGCCCGATTTGGCCGTCGTCGCGGTGTCGGTGGTGATGGGCTCGCTCACGTGACACGCACCCTCGGGTCGAGCGCGGCATAGATGACGTCGGACAGCAAGCCCGCCAACAGGATCATCACACCAGAGAAGAACGTGATGGCGGCGACGATGTTGGTGTCCTGGGTGTTGAGGCCCTGCACCGCCCATTCACCCATGCCGTGCCAGCCGAAGATCTTCTCGGTGAAAACCGCGCCCGTGACCAACGCGGCGACGCTGTATGCGAACAGGGTCGCCATCGGGATCAGCGCCGTGCGCAATCCGTGTTTGAACAGTGCTTGGCGCCGGGTCAGCCCTTTCGCACGTGCGGTGCGGATGAAGTCCTGGCCGAGCACGTCCAACATCGCGTTGCGTTGATAGCGGCTGTAACCGGCGATCGATGCCAGCGCCAATGTGAATGTTGGCAGCACCAGGTGTTGCAGCCGGTCGACGAACTGGTTCCACACGCCACCGACCGCGTCGGGCGACGTCTCCCCGGTGTACTCGAAGAGCCGAACTCCGAGCGCGTTGTTGACTCCCAGCGCGCCGAGGATAAGAAGGTTGGCGATCACGAATGTCGGCGCGCTGATCACCAAGAGCGACAAGATCGTGATGACGCGGTCGCTGAGCCGGTACTGCCTGATGGCTCCCCAGGCACCGACCACCACCCCGACGACGGTGCCGAGTACCGAACCGATGATCAGGAGTCGCAGGCTGACACCGATACGCCGCCACAGTTCGTCGGATACGGGTTGGCCGCCGATTGTGGTGCCGAAGTCGCCGCGCACGACGCCGGCCACCCAGTGGCCGTAGCGGACGGGTATCGGCTTATCGAGGTCGAGCTCAACGCGCTTGGCGTCGATGACCGCCTGCGGCGGCCGCGGGCTGCGCCCCTCGAGGCTTTCGAGCGGGTTGAACGCGTACGACGCGAGTACGAACGTCAGGAACGACGCCAGTACGAGCAGCACAACGTAGTTGAGCAGACGGCGTGCGAGGAAGCGCGTCATGCGGTCGATCCGCGCCACGGCTGCATGAGGCACAGGTTAGACAGATGCGTGTAGCGACGACCGGTTGTTGCCGCCCGGGCGTGGCTAGTCAATTCGCACCGGTGCTTAAGGCTGTCACCAGTTTGGCGGAGTTCACTGTCATCACCTGCAGTTTTATCCGTCGCTTCGTTATCGCGGCGACTTGGAGCAAAGACAAGGGATGTGGGGTGTTCGAAAAATGGACTCGCATACACGCAACAACGTCAAGCTGCTTACCGCCGTGATCGGGAGCGGCGGTGTGATCGTCGCCGGAGCGATGTCGGTGGCCGTCATTCAAGAGAAAGCCAGCACCATCACTGTTGCCAAATCGACGACCATCACGGGCGGTGCGACGTCGACCGAGACGACGCCTGCGACCGTCGAGGCGACGACGATGGCGAAACCGGCGATGAAAGGCCCGGCAGCGCTGCCCGTCGAGGAACAGGGGCCCGCCGCGCCGTAACCTCCGCTTCTACCTATTGGTGAGATTGGTGAGGGCGTACCAACGCACTCGCCGAGAAAGTTCATACCCTCACTCCAGCGTGTTCACAGACTCGTCGCCTTCACTAACTCCAACCTGCAAGTTTGTTGCAATTTAGGAGTGAATCGGTGAACGCGAAGAAACAAACGAATGTGAAGATGCTGGCTGCCGTAATCGGCGGCAGTGCCGTGGTGGCAACGGGTGCGCTGAGCATGGCAATCGGCCAGGAAGAGGCCACGCCGGCCACCTTCACCAGCAGCTCAGGCATGAACGTGGGCGCCACGTCGACGCAGGAAACTCCACCTGCTGCACCCGTGACCACGCTCGCGGTCCCTGTGGTCAAGGCGACCCCATTCGGTGGTGCCGGCTCCTAGCTGAAAGTTTCACCTCTAAAAGCTTCGGTTACCCAATGAACGGAGGGTCGAGGAAATGGCCCTTCGTGAACTGTTTGAGGCGTCGTCTCACTCCGGGACGGCTGACCAGAGACCGAATGGAGTGGTCAGAGGTGAGATCGAAGCAGTTTAAGGTGGCCTCCGCTAGTGTCGGCGCGGCGTCATTGCTGGCAATGGGAGTTCTGACCGTGACGTTCAGTAACGCCAGCGTGGCTGAAGAACCCCCGGCACCGGCACCGCCGGGGCCGGTGACCACGTCTGAGGCGACTATCGGGGAGACCGTAACCGAGACCGTGGCGCCAGAAGCGCCTCCGTCGCCGGTGGTCGTACCGCCAATCACCACGACGCCGTCGGAGAACCCGCCGGGAGCGGTACAGCACTGATCCTGCACGCGATTCTGAAATGGAGTTGTTTACCGTGAAATCGAAGCAATTGAAGCTGGTAGCGGCGGGAATTGGGGCTGGTGCGGCCGTCGCGATGGGTGCACTGGGCTTGACGTTCGCGCAGACGCCGAGCACTACCGGCACCTTCAGCGAGGGTCCCGAGATCACATTGGGCGAAACCACCACCGAGTCTGTTGCGCCCACCGAGATGGCGACCACGTTTGTCACTCCGCCGGTGACGGCCGAACCGCCCGACGGCTTCGGACCTTAGTTCGGGTGCGGCGGCCCGACCGGGTCGCCGAATCCGCCCGGTTGCGCGTCGCCGATATTCGTTACGGTCGCGGTTTGACCAGTGCGTGTGGCACGGACGGTCACCTGGTCGTCGACGGCGAAGGGTGCCGTGGCTCCGCCTGCGGTCTGAGGAATTACATACGTCTGGCTGTAATTGTCTGCGCTTCGCACCGTGATTGACGTCGGGGAGATGGCCGTCACCGTGCCGGTCTGTGTCAGTACGGTAATGAATCCGCTCGTGTCTGGCACGACGAATTCCCCGTGAAGCGAAGTCGTTTCAACCGAGGCAGGGCCCGGTGCGCCGATCGCTCCTTGGTGCGGTCCGCCGGGTCCGCCCGGCATGGCGCCGCCGGGTACAACATTCGGCATCGCGCCGCCGGGACCATTCGGCCCGAAGGCGTGCTGGGGCCCGGCCATCGAGTGGGAATTTCCGCCGGTGGCGGCATAGATCGCCGCGCCGCCCAATCCGGAGATCACTACGGCCACGCCGACGGCGGTCACGGTTTCGCGCAGGCCCCACCGGTGAGGCGCGGGCTCGGGTGCGCCCCAAACGGGCTGTCCGGAGGAGATCTGATCGACGCTCATGCGACCAAGGTGCAGGTCGCAGATGTGTGTTCGCTGTGAAGGGATTCAGCGTGGGTTATGTCTAGGCAGCTTCACAGCTGTCGCATAGAAAACTCACAGTGTGCGCCCATGGCGGGCGCGAATAATGATGGTCGTGGCCAGTCCCGTCAATGAAAACGAACCGGCCCGCGTTGTCATGCGCAGGGCCGACGGTAAACCCATTCATGTTCTGGTGGTCGACGACGAGCCAGTGCTGGCCGAACTCGTTTCGATGGCCCTGCGGTACGAGGGGTGGGAGATCGCCACGGCGGGTGACGGCGCGACCGCCATCGCCCTGGCCCGCGAGACACCGCCCGACGTCGTCGTTCTCGACGTGATGCTGCCGGACATGAGCGGTCTCGATGTGCTGCACAGGCTGCGTGAGCAAATTCCTGGACTCCCGCTGCTGCTGCTGACCGCCAAGGACTCCGTGGAGGACCGCATCGCTGGGCTGACCGCAGGCGGCGACGACTACGTCACCAAACCGTTCAGCCTCGAAGAGGTGGTGCTGCGGTTGCGCGCCCTGCTGAGGCGCACCGGAGTAACGAGCGAAACCGGCGGCGCCAAGATCGTGGTCGGCGATCTTGTGCTCGACGAGGACAGCCACGAGGTCACCCGCGGGGGTGAGGTCATCTCGCTGACCGCGACCGAGTTCGAGCTGCTGCGGTTCATGATGCGCAACGCCAAACGCGTGCTGAGCAAGGCGCAGATACTCGACCGGGTGTGGAGTTACGACTTCGGCGGGCGCTCGAACATCGTCGAACTGTATGTCTCGTATCTGCGCAAGAAGATCGACAGCGGACGCGAGCCGATGATCCACACGCTGCGTGGCGCGGGATATGTCCTCAAGCCCGCGCGCTGAGCGCCGGTTGACGCGCATTCGGTCGCCACGGGCCTGGTCACTGCGGGCCCGGCTGCTCGCCTCCCAGATCGTTTTGCTCGCCTTGGTGTGCGCAGCGATCGGCGTGGGTACCGAGCTTGCACTGCAACGCTTTTTGACCAACCAGCTCGACGACCGGCTCGCCGAGACCGGGCGCCGTTCCACCGGCCTTTTCGACTTCGGCCCGCCACCGATTCCGCCCCCCGGGTTCGACGGGCCGCCCGAATATCCCCATCGCATGGCCATCAGGGACGACTTCGGGCCAGGCCCGGCATTCTTGAACGCGCCGGGGCAAGCTGCCCGCACGGTTGGTGCGGTGGTATCGCGAGGCACGCCCGTCGACGCGGGCGTCATCACCGCCGACGGCACCCGTGCCGAAATCACCACGACCGCAGCGCAACAACTGGCCGGCGTCCGGCCGAATCACATCCCGAGAACCGTGGAACTCGACGGGCTGGGCAGCTATCGCGTCATCGCCATGCATGCGCGCAGCCCGGGCGAGGCAATCGTCACCGGTCTGCCGACCTCGGAGGTCGACGACACACTTTTCTCGGTGGCCATCATCTTCTGCGTGGTCGGGATCGCCGCACTCATCGGCGGAACCACGGCGGGTGTGTTGATCATCCGCCGTCAACTCGCCCCGCTGGCAAGGGTTTCCGACGCCGCGCAACAGGTGGCCGATCTCGAACTCGACAGGGGCGAGGTGCGGCTACCGACGCCGATCGTCAAGGTCGATCCGGCAAGTGCGCACACCGAGATCGGTCAGCTCGGGTCCGCGCTGAACCGAATGCTCGATCGCATCGCGGGCGCGTTGTCGGCTCGCCACGCCAGCGAGACACGGGTTCGCCAATTCGTCGCGGACGCCAGCCACGAGCTTCGCACGCCGCTGGCCGCCATTCGCGGCTATACCGAATTGGCACAACGTAAACGAGACGACCTGCCCGATGACGTCGCGCATGCGATGAGCCGGGTGGAATCCGAGACCGAACGGATGACGCAACTCGTCGAGGATATGCTCCTGCTGGCGCGGCTGGACACCGGACGACCGCTGCAGCGGGAGTCGGTCGACCTGTCCCGGCTCATCGTCGACGCGGTCAGCGACGCGCACATCGCGGGGCCGGATCACAAATGGTCGCTCGACTTGCCCGACGAGCCCGTGACCATCGACGGCGACGAGGCGCGCCTGCATCAGGTGCTGGCCAATCTGCTCGCCAACGCCCGTACCCACACACCTCCCGAAACGTCGGTCACCACGGCGTTGGCCGTCAACGACGACGGCGTCGAAGTGACCGTGGCCGACGACGGTCCCGGCATTCCGGCATACCTGCAACCGGAGATCTTTCAACGGTTCGCGCGCGGTGACTCGTCACGCTCCCGACGCGGCGGCAGCACCGGGCTTGGCCTCGCCATCGTCGCCGCTGTTGTCAAGGCCCACAACGGCACCATCGTCGTGCACAGCGCTCCGGGTAAGACGGAATTCGTGGTCAACCTTCCGGCTAATTCACAGCCAAGCCACAGCAGCGCCAAAACTGCCACCTAGCGCGGTCAACGATCATCGACTCAGTGACGACCCTGGTTCTTTCGGCCGAGCAAACGCATAAGTGCATCAATCCCACGCGGGTGATGCGATCTTCTGTGTGCTTGCAAAGGTTGGGCCTCGGGTTGCTGCTGGTCGCGACCGCAGCGTTGTACCTGTGGAACTTGTCGGCAAGCGGCTGGGCCAACGCGTTCTATTCGGCGGCAGCGCAGGCGGGTGCCAGCGACTGGACCGCAATGCTGTTCGGATCCACCGACGCCGGGAACTCGATCACGGTCGACAAGATCCCCGCGGCGTTGTGGGTCATCGACGTTTCGGTGCGGCTGTTCGGGCTGAATCCGTGGAGCGTGCTCGTGCCGCAGGCGTTGGAGGGTGTCGCGGCGGTTGCGTTGTTGTATGCGGCGGTTCGGCGCGCCAGCGGGTACGGCGCAGCGCTACTGGCCGGCGCTGTGTTGGCGCTGACGCCAGTGGCCGCGTTGATCTTCCGGTTCAACAACCCCGACGCGCTGCTGGTGCTGCTCTTGGTGGCCGCGGCCTACTGTGTGCAGCGGGCATGCGAAAAGGGCAGCAGCCGTTGGTGGTTGGTCGCAGCGGGTGCGGCGGTGGGCCTCGGATTCCTGGCCAAGATGCTGCAGGCTTTCCTGGTGTTGCCGGGCTTCGTCGCGGCCTACCTGATGGCCGGTCACCGGAGGCCGCGCACCCGCGTGCTGGACTTGTTCGCCGCCGCAGGGGCTGTCGTCGTTTCAGCGGGCTGGTACTTGGTGCTTGTCGAGTTGTGGCCCGCGGATGCGCGCCCCTACATCGGCGGGTCGCAGCACGACAGCATCGTCGAGCTGGCATTGGGCTACAACGGAATTGGCCGGCTGACGGGCAACGAGCCTGGCGGTCTGGGCAACCTCAACTTCGACGTCGGGTGGGGCCGACTGTTCGACACCGGTATGGGCGCCGACATCGCGTGGCTGCTGCCCGCGGCCATCGTCTGCGTCGCATCGGGTCTCGTCATCACCATGCGTGCACCACGAACGGACCCGACCCGGGCCGCGCTGGTCATGTGGGGCGGCTGGCTGGCGGTGACCGCGGTGGTGTTCAGCTTCGCCAACGGCATCGTGCATCCGTACTACACCGTGGCGCTCGCGCCTGCGATCGGTTCGGGCATCGGTATCGGAGCAACGTTGTTGTGGCAGCACCGCTCCGATCTCCGCGCATCGACGGCGCTGTCCGGTGTTGTGCTGGTCACAAGCATCCTCGCCGCGGTGCTGCTATCGCGGCACTCCGACTGGATACCGTGGCTGCGCGCCGCGGTTGCTGTCGGGGGAGTGGGCGCGGCGGTGCTGCTCCTCGTGGTCGCGCGGCTGAACAGCGCCGTATCTCGCGCCGTCGCCGCGGTCGCCATCGTGGCATGTCTGGCGGCGCCTGCAGCGTTCTCGATCGCGACGGCAACCACACCGCACAACGGCGCGATTCCGTCGGTCGGCCCGTCTCGGCACGGTGGGTTTTCCGGCCCTGGTGGGCTGCTGGACTCACCGACCCCGGGTACCGTGATGTCGGCCACTCTGTCCGCCGACGCGGACGACTTCACCTGGGCAGCGGCCGTCGTGGGATCGAACAACGCGGCGGGCTACCAATTGGCCAGCGGCGCACCCGTTATGGCCATCGGCGGCTTCAACGGCACCGACCCGTCTCCGACGCTCGACGAGTTCAAGCAACTCGTCGCCGATCGGCGGATCCACTACTTCATCCGCGGCAAGATCATGATCGGTCGCTGGGGCGGCGGCGACACGGGTAGCCGTGAGGCAGCCGAGATCGGCGAATGGGTGGAGGCCCACTACACTCCCGAGACGGTCGAGCGTGTCGTGATGTACGACCTGACCCAGCCCCCCAGACTCATAGCTGGGGCATAGCTTGGCCCAACGGCTGACACAAGCTGCGCTCCGACGATGGGTGTCATGACAGACATCGCCCTCGAACGTGACGCCGACTGGGATCACCGCATCCACTTCGAATCGCGGCCCAATGCCGCCGTGGCGGCGCGTGCCGCAGGCGTACCCGTGCTCGACCTGGTGGTCCCGGTTTACAACGAGCAAGCCGCTCTCGCGGATTCAATCGACCGCCTGCACCGTCACCTTCAGGACAACTTCCCATTCCCGGCGCGCATCACGATTGCCGACAACGCGAGCGTCGACGACACCCCCCGCATCGCCGCCGAACTGGCGGACGAGCTGTCCGACGTTCGGGTCGTCCGGCTCGAACAGAAGGGCCGCGGCCGTGCACTCCACGCCGTGTGGTCGTCCTCCGATGCGCCTGTTCTGGCCTATATGGATGTCGACCTGTCAACCGACCTCGCTGCCCTGGCACCGCTGGTGGCGCCGCTGATCTCCGGTCACTCCGACTTGGCGATCGGAACCCGGCTGGCCAGGGGAGCGCGGGTGGTGCGCGGACCAAAGCGCGAGATCATCTCGCGCTGCTACAACCTCATCCTGAAATCGACTCTGGCGACGGGCTTCTCCGACGCCCAATGTGGCTTCAAGGCCATCCGCGCCGATGTCGCGCAGCGACTGCTGCCCTATATCACCGACACCGGATGGTTCTTCGACACGGAGCTGCTGGTGTTGGCGGACCGCAGCGGGCTGCGCATCCACGAAGTGCCGGTGGATTGGGTCGACGACCCCGACAGCCGGGTGGACATCGTCGCGACTGCGACCGCCGACCTCAAGGGCATCGGCCGGCTGTTGCGTGGATTCGCCGACGGTTCGATTCCGGTGAACACCATTGCCGCACAGCTCGGGTCGTCGCGCGGTGCCGCCGCTCCCGGCTCGCTGCTGCGACAGGTGGTCCGATTCGCAGCGGTCGGGGTCGTCTCGACGGCCGCCTACGTGGTGCTGTTCATGCTGATGCAGGGGTGGGCGGGTGCGCAGGCCGCCAACTTGATCGCGCTGCTGCTGACGGCCACCGGAAACACCGCCGCGAATCGGCGCTTCACGTTCGGCGTTGGTGGCAGGAGCGCGGTGGGCCGCCATCACATCGAGGGCCTCATCGTGTTCGCGATCGCGCTGGCCATCACCAGCGGTTCGCTGAGCGTGCTGCACGCCGTCGTCGCCCAGCCGCACCACTTGGTCGAGCTGACCGTGCTGGTGCTGGCCAACCTCTTGGCCACGGCCGTCCGTTTTGTCCTGTTGCGCGGCTGGGTGTTTCACCCGCGCCGATCCCGCTGACCGTACTACTGAAACGCAAAGGAATTCATTGATGACGATCACCGCAGACGTGCAGGCGCAGACCGCCGCTGTCGCACACGATCCGCCCGCCCGTCGCCGGCGCTGGGAGACACCCGCGCTGCTGACTCTGCTGGTGGCCACCGCCGTGCTGTACCTGTGGGGCCTCGGCTCGTCGGGGTGGGCCAACGATTACTACGCCGCCGCCGCGCAGGCAGGTACTCAGGACTGGACGGCATGGCTGTTCGGGTCGCACGACGCGGGCAACGCGATCACCGTCGACAAGCCGCCCGCGGCGCTGTGGGTAATGGCACTGTCCGGCAGGCTGTTCGGGTTCAGCGCGTTCACGATGCTGCTGCCGGAGGCGCTGATGGGCATAGGCTCCGTCGCGCTGTTGTATGCGACCGTGCGCCGGTGGAGCGGACCCGCTGCGGGCCTGATCGCAGGTGCCGCCCTGGCGGTGACGCCGGTCGCCGCGCTGATGTTCCGATTCAACAATCCCGACGCGCTGCTGGTGCTGCTGCTGATCGTCGGCGCGTACTGCGTGGTGCGGGCTACCGAGACGGCGAGTACCCGCTGGATCGCGTTGGCGGGCACCGCGATCGGCTTTGCGTTCCTGACCAAGATGCTGCAGGCATTTCTCGTCGTCCCCGCCTTCGCGCTGGTGTTTCTGATCGCCGCGCCCGTGGGGATGTGGAAGCGTATCGGGAAGCTGCTCATCGGTGCGGTCGCGATGATCGTGCCCGCGGGCGCCTATGTCGCGCTGGTGAGCCTGTGGCCTGCGGACTCCCGGCCGTACATCGGCGGCTCAACAGACAACAACCTGCTACAGCTGGCGTTCGGCTACAACGGGATTGAGCGCGTGATGGGTGGCGGCGGTCCCGGCGGGGGTGGACCGGGCGGCGGCCGCAACCTATTCTTCGGGGGTGAGCCCGGCATCTATCGGTTGTTCGGTCAGTCGTTGGGTACCGAGGCGTCGTGGCTGTTGCCCGCAGCGTTGATCGGACTGCTCGCGGGCCTCTGGTTCACCCGTCGCAGCCCCCGCACGGACACCGTACGCGCAGGCCTGCTGCTCTGGGGCGGCTGGGTGGTGGTGACCGGCGCCGTGTTCAGCTTCATGGACGGCACCATTCACCCGTACTACACGGTTGCGCTGGCTCCTGCGATCGCTGCATTGGTCGGAATTTCGGCGCGAGAGCTGTGGCGGGGCAGGCAGTTTCTGACGCCGAGGATATTGCTCGCGGCCATGTCCGCGGCTACTGGCATCTGGGCGTTCATCCTGCTCGACCGGACACCCGATTGGCTGCCCGCGCTGCGCTGGATCGTGCTGATCGGATCGGTGGTTGCGGCCTCGATCCTCGCCGTCGGTGCGCATCGACTGGGTCGTGCCGCCGTCTTATTAATCGCCGCCGCAGTCCTTTTCGGTGCAGCCGCACCTGCGGCCTATGCGATAGAGACCGTCGCGACCGCGCACAACGGACCGATTTCCACGTCGGGTCCGAGGAAGGGCGACGGGTTCGGCCACCCGGGGCAGGGAGGCCAACAGAGACTGGGCGCTCCTGGTGGGCGCGGGGGGCCTTGGGGTCGGGAGGCCAACAATGCCGCGCTCGCCGATCTCGTGTCGGGTCTTGACAATCGTTGGGCCGCAGCGACTATCGGCTCCATGAGCGCGAGCAGCCTCGAGCTCAAGACCGGCGCGTCCATCATGGCGATCGGCGGCTTCACCGGTGGCGACAGTTCGCCAACGCTGCAGCAGTTCCAGGCCTATGTCGCAGACCACGAGGTGCGCTACTTCATCGCAAGTGATCGCGGCGGGCCGCCGGGCCATCACAGCTCCGGCACCGCGGGTGAGATCACCAAGTGGGTGCAGCAGAACTTCACGCCCATCGATGTCGGCGGAACGACCGTGTACGAACTAGAGAAAGACATCTCACGAAGTTAAGTGTCAAGCCGCGAGCGGGAGAGGAGGTGGGAGCGCGATGTGTTCGTTGTAGCGCTGGCCAGTTTGCAGGCAGTGGTGGAGTTGGCCGAGGAACTTGTTGAACAAGTGCCGCGCGTGCCCTGCGCTGAGTGACACTTCGTGCTCGGTGAATCGGACACTTGTTGATACTTGACTACCACTGTGCCACAAGTCATTTGGAGTGTTGCCGGAGGTCACGGATTCATGCGCCCAGTGTCACGGCTTCGTCTGTTTACGCTCGCCGTCGGCACAGCGTGATGTCCGGCTACACCCCTGCTGCGAATCCCAGAGCCAGGCCGAGACGAGGATGACGGCCAGCCACGGGGAGCTATCAGGCGGCGGTCGTGACCTTCACCACCGTGCCGGGCTGATTGACCGACTCAGCGAAGCGGCCCTCGACATGGCAGCGAACCTGGTTCTTGGCGAAGCCATCCGACACCAATGAGACGTACAGCAGATAATCCACCAAAGGGCCTCTGTCACAACGCTATAGGGCAGTCTGGTGTTGTGTGGGTTGACTACCGATGGCGTGTCCTATTGGCCAGCAGATTCAACAGACCGCAAGCACCAGCGGACTCATAGCGGGACCACCCTCGCGCCAATGGATCTAGTCATGGGTGAGGCCAAGCGGTATCGAGATTGCGGAGGGCGCGGGAAGTTTGGGCGCCGAGGTCGATGGGCTGACCGAGGCGGTAATCCGGTAGCACCGAACTTCATTGACAGCGAGGCCTTCGGAAGTCGCGAGACCGCAAATGTCTAATGATCGTGGAGTCGCGCGACGCGCACGCGCCTTCGTAGCGCCGAAATCCCTGATTTGCGAACCGATCGTCGCCTTTGCGGTTTACCCTTGCCCGCTGGCCTCGTCGGTTCCAGAGCATTATCGTGAAGGCTGTGACTTCTGATCACCCCCGAGGGACTCCAGTCTCACGTTCTGTCCACTGACGATCTTCTGCGTGCACAAACAGTTTGCGTGAAGCCCGCTGGGCTACAACCACTTTCTGATGAGCACGATTACTAGGTCGGCTGGCCCGTGAGGGCCGACTTCGAGCGCAGGGAACCACGCTGGCATCTGCGACGGCAAGCCCCGAGCCCCCGGTGGTCACGTTCGCCCAACGGGCCAGATCTCGACCGAATGCGGTGTTCTTAGTTATCTGCTCCGTGAAGTTGTTGGTGGAGGCGGTGCCGACCCGATCGCTCGAGTGGACTCTCATCTGCTCTGCGCAGATGGTCGAAGCGGTGCCGAGCGGATCCCTCATGAGCGCGGCCCGGTGTCGGGCGAACTTCTCGGTCGCGGTACGGTTCCGCAGCCGGTGGTTGAGGTTCCTCTTTCACGGGCTGGTCGGCGGCAACCAACAGATCACCGATGCGGAATTCCCCGCCCGAAACGTCCGGCAGGTTCGGCATTTTGATCTTCTGGGTGCCGCTGTCCAACCGGAGTAGGTCGACGAACACCTCCGCCACAATCCCGCCGCCGACCGGGCCAAGTTCCGCGCCCGTCACCTTCACTGTCGTTCCCGGTTCGCCTGGCACCTCCACCTCGGTCAATTCGGCTTCGCGAAGCACGTAGTACCAGAGCGGTGTGCCCTCATCGAATTCGGGATCACTGGCGACCTCAACGCCCATCGCCCCAGCGATCGCCTCGCCCGAAGGCAAGTCGTAGAACTTCCCGCGCACGAGATTTCGGAACGCGAGCACGTTCGACCCGGTGGCCTCCGCGCCCGGAATCGGCAGCTCGAACAGCGACGGCGCGATCTTCGTGTCAATCGCCCGTCCGATCAACGCCGGCGCCTCGGTGCTCTCTCGCGGAAGCTCGCTGAAGAAGTTGTTGAAGTCGATGACCAAGCTCTTAAGGCCTTTCGATGGATCTTCAACTGCGGGGAGCCGACGGCCGCCCCTCAGATCGGGCACGGTGGGGTCGAGTGAGAACACCCGCACCGCCCCCGATGTGTCGTTGATGCCGTAGGCGTTCCGAACTTGAGAGTGGCCGAAGCGGAATGCCGCCGTCGAGAACTCCACCGGGGTCATCGGGGCGTCCTGCGACCCCGGCTGGTAGAACCCGGCCTCGGGAGGCCGGTGCAGCGCGTCGTTCACCGCTTCCTGGCCGACGATCTGCGGCAGGTAATCATTCAGCACGACATAGCGGTACGCACCGACCACTGTCTGGCGAGCCTCGTCGAAGGACATCCCCTGGTCCACCAGCGAGTTGTGCAGGCTGAGGAACGACAGGTGAATCTGGGCGATGATGAGGTTCTCGTCGTTACGTGGCTCCACCAGGATCGCCGTGCCTGTGTCGTTGCGCGGCAGGTCGGGCGACACGCCGTCGGTGGCGGTGCCGATCAAGAACTTGTCGCCATCGTACAGTTGCGGGCTCTTCTTCGGGCCGCCCCCGTACACCGAGTCGAGGTCAAACGCGAACGTGCGGCCGTTCACGAGGCCCTCGACGTCAACGGTGTCGGTTGGCGGCGGCTCGTTGTCGAGTGTCAGGTCGTGATCGATGAACTGGCCGAAAAAGGTGATGCCGGCGGCTGTGCCCTTGGGATTATCGATCGCATCCTCCTCCAACATTCCCTGCGCGAGTTCGGCGAGTTGCTCATTCGTCTGCTGGTTGAGCGGCGGGAGGGCGCCCGTATATTCGGAAGTTTCCCCGACCGGGAACATTCGCCCGAAGCTTGACGGGGGTTGCGGCTCCTGGGCTCGGCGGCGCGCCCAGGCCAGCATCGCCCACATCGCAGGCGAGTCGACCGGGGCCACCGGGTTGTCGGAAGCAAACGGATTCAGGCCCACGGATGCCAAAACCTTTGACACGACGTCGGTTACGGCGTTCGGCGGTGCCGACGGGTCACTGAACTGCTTTGCAACCGCGAGCACCTCGGGCGCAACCTCCACGGCCGAAGTAACGCCGGCCACCGGATCCACCGCCGCTTCTGTCGCTGCGGGCGGTTCAGCGGTCGACACGGAGGTCGCAGCCTCCGTGACGACCACCGTTGACTGCTGGTTCGCCGATGTCACACTCACTGATTCGGAGAGGTTCGTCAGAGCGCTGCCCGCGGAATTCGGTGCCCCATGCGAATCACCCTGCGGCGCATCCGGTGTCGCCTCCTCTTGGGTGACCAGCGACTGCACCGGCTCTGCCGAGGGTGCCGGCGCCGCCGGCTCCTCGACCAGCGACTGCACCGGCTCTGCGGACTGCACCGGCTCTGCCGAGGGTGCCAGCGCCGCCGGCTCCTCGACCAGCGACTGCACCGGCTCTGCCGAGGGTGCCGGCGCCGCCGGCTCCTCGGTTGGCGGCGCCGCCGGCTCCTCGGTTGGCGACCCCGCCGGCTCCTCGGTTGGCGACCCCGCCGGCTCCTCGGCGGGTGACGCTGCGGTCGGCTGCTCGGTGGGCGCCTGCGCGGCCGGCGACGCTGCGGCGTCGGCAGAGGACGTCCCGGTTTGGCTGGGTGTCGCCTCAGCTGATGCGGTGGTGTCGCTGCTCGACGGGGCAGAGCCGGTGCGCACGCCTCCCGAATTCTGCACAACCCCAGAGCGTGGGTCTGCCGTCGAAGCGTGACGTGGTGAGGACGTCGAACTGGTTTGGGAGTCAACCGAACTCTGCGCATTCTCCGACGTCGAATCTGATGAGGAGTCAGTTGCTGAGGCCGACGAACTTGTTGAGGAAGTCGTATCCGTCGATGATGTATTTGCCGCGGATTCCAATGACGAACTGGACGTCGACGACGACGAATCAGACGACGAACTCGGAGAACTGGTGTCGGTCGGCGCGGCGAACGCGACCACCGGCGTGTTCGCCAGAGCGGCTCCGATGCCGAGCGCACACGCTAGAACACCCGCGCGGACAATGTATTGCGCGTCCACCGGCACAGCGCTTAGGGGATAACCGGCGCGGGCACCAGCGCAGCGTCCACCCGAGCCGGCATGATCGGCGCGTTGGAATCCTGCCCCTGTGACGGCGATCTTGGTGACTTCTTTGGCCGATGCGGCAGGCTGACGATGTTTGGCCGATGCGGCGGGCCGACGATGTTTGGCCGATCCAGTGCTCTTACGATGCGATCTACTCATAGCTCGGCGGTGTCCTCTCTGTAAGCGTCCACGAGAAAGTTGTCGGGTTCGGGCTGGAGAGGCTACTGCGGCGGCGTTTGCTTCCGGAGTGGAACGTCGTCGGCTTCACTCCATGGGCCGCAGCCAGCTCCAGGGTCCGATTTCGGGTGGACCAGTTGAGGTCCCCGGCTCCATCCACGGTGTCGTGGTGTCCCCGCCTAACGGATGGAGCTTGCCGTGAAAGGGAGGGAAGACCCGCCACAGGGAAACATCTGGCCGGCTTGGGACACGACGCTAACGTGTGACGTGGATCACGTCATCTGCTGCGAAATTAGCTCTTTTCGCTCAGGCAAACTTTTGGAAAGCCGCTAAAACCCCACGTCACGTCGGCATATGCCGAGGTAAGACCGGCCGTTACCGGACGGTAGCCATTTCGTAACCGGCTCGTTATGTGATGCAAATCACATTATTCGGCGCGAGAAGGCGGCGAACCCAGACGGGGTGTGAAGTTGCTCAAGCAGGCACGCCCGCGCATCGTGAATCTGCGTGCGGCGCAACTGGACATACTCACAAGCGAGGCGGGACGGCTCCGCTCGCGGGTGCTGCTGGGTGTCGACTTCCTGCGCCGCCGCGTCGAGGTGCACCGCAACGAGGTGCGCGTGCGCGGGAAGTTCATCGTCGGCAGCCTCAAGTCGAACCAGAACCGCATCGTGGTGGCTGCCTTGGTCTTGACGGCGTTGGCCGCGACCGCCGCCGGCAAGTGCCGGGAGCACCTGCTGTGGACCGCACCGCACGGCGGCTACCTCCGTTCCCCTGGCCGCGAATCCTGGCTCACCGGGGCGGTGGCGCGCTGCCAGGAGGCGGACGAGACGTTCCCCCGAGTGACCGCACACGACCTGCGACACACGGCGGCCTCCCTGGCCATCTCGGCGGGTGCGAATCCCAAGGTGGTACAGCGGATGCTGGGGCATGCCAGCGCGGCCACGCCGCTGGACGTCTACGCCGATTTGTTCGAGTGTGATCTGGACGCGGTTGTCGAAAGTGTGTCCAAAATGTGTTGACGGCGGGCCTGAGCGCACCCGGGCCTGAAAACGTCTCTACCGCCCAATAAGGAGTCCCATGTCCGTGACGGATGAATACCTGAAGAACAACGAGGCCTACGCGAGTAGTTTCTCGGGTCCGCTGCCGATGCCGCCGAGCAAGCATGTCGCGGTGGTGGCGTGTATGGACGCCCGGCTCAACGTCTACCGAATCCTCGGCCTCGGCGACGGCGAGGCGCACGTGATCCGCAACGCGGGCGGCGTGATCACCGATGACGAGATCCGCTCACTGGCCATCAGCCAGCGACTGCTCGGCACCAAGGAGATCATTCTGATTCATCACACCGACTGCGGAATGCTCACCTTCACCGACGACGATTTCAAGAAGTCCATCCAGGATGAGACGGGCATCAAGCCGGAGTGGGCCTCCGAGGCATTTGGAGATCTCGAAGAGGACGTGCGTCAGTCACTGCGCCGCATCGAGGCGAGCCCGTTCGTCACGAAGCACGAATCGTTGCGCGGCTTTGTTTTCGACGTCGCGACGGGAAAGCTCAACGAAGTAACGCCCTAGCGGCCGGGACCGAGTAAACGCCTGCGGTTGACGGTGCGCCGGTTGATGATGTCGAGATGGTCCTGCAGCACGCGACGCCCGCCGACGGGACCGGCGCTGCGGCGCAGCTCAACGACACCGCCCCGGTGCCATACGCGTCGAGTAGCTGGCGAAACCCCTTTCCGCCGATCGCCGACTACGCATTTCTCTCCGACTGCGAGAACACCTGCCTGATCTCCTCGAGTGGATCGGTGGAGTGGCTGTGCGTGCCACGACCCGATTCGCCCAGCGTCTTCGCGGCCATCCTGGATCGCGGCGCCGGGCATTTCCGGTTAGGCCCCTACGGCGTCTCGGTGCCTTCCGCCAGGCGTTACCTGCCCGGCAGTCTGATCCTGGAGACCACCTGGCAGACCCACACCGGCTGGATGATCGTCCGCGACGCGATGGTGATGGGCCCATGGCGCGACATTGAGACGCGGTCACGGACGCATCGCCGCGTACCGATGGACTGGGACGCCGAACACACCCTGCTGCGCACCGTGCGCTGCGTGAGCGGCACGGTCGAGCTGGTGATGGACTGCGAGCCGTCGTTCGATTACCACCGGGCCAGCGCGCACTGGGAGTACTCGGCCAGTGGCTACGGGGAAGCCGTTGCGCGTGCCAACGACGACCCGGATGCGCACCCGACGCTGCGACTGACCACCAACCTGCGCATCGGGCTGGAGGGCCGCCAGGCGCGGGCGCGCACAAGGCTTAAAGAGGGCGGTAACGCCTTCGTCGCGCTGAGTTTTTCGAAGCATCCCGCGCCCCAGACGTATGACGAGGCCGTCGACAAGATGTGGACGACGAGCGAGTACTGGCGGCAGTGGATCAATATTGGCAGCTTCCCGGATCACCCGTGGCGGTCTTACCTGCAGCGCAGCGCGCTGACCCTGAAGGGGTTAGCCTATTCACCGACTGGAGCGTTACTGGCAGCGAGCACCACGTCGTTGCCGGAAACCCCTAAGGGCGAACGCAACTGGGACTACCGCTACTCCTGGATCCGAGACTCGACATTCGCGCTATGGGGCCTCTACACCCTCGGTCTGGATCGCGAGGCCGACGACTTCTTCTCGTTCATCGCCGACGTATCCGGCGCGAACAACGGTGAACGCCATCCGCTTCAGGTGATGTATGGCGTCGGCGGCGAGCGCAGCCTCGTCGAAGACGAGCTGCGTCACCTGTCCGGATATGACAATGCCCGTCCGGTGCGGATCGGTAACGGCGCCTACAACCAGATGCAGCACGACGTCTGGGGGTCGATGTTGGACTCGGTGTATCTACACGCCAGGTCCCGCGAGCAGATTCCCGAGACGTTGTGGCCGGTGCTCAAACAACAGGTCGAGGAGGCCATCGAGCACTGGCGCGAGCCCGACCGCGGCATCTGGGAGGTCCGCGGCGACCCGCAGCATTTCACCTCGAGCAAAATCATGTGTTGGGTGGCGCTGGACCGCGGGGCCAAGCTGGCCGAACTTCATGGCTGGACGAAGCACACCCAGGAGTGGCGCGCCATCGCCGAGGAGATCAAGGCCGACATCCTGGCCAACGGCGTGGACTCCCGCGGTGTGCTGACCCAGCGCTACGGCAGCGACGCGCTGGACGCCTCGCTGCTGCTGGCGGTGTTGACCCGGTTTTTGCCCGCAGACGACCCGCGGTTGCGCGCGACCGTGTTGGCGATCGCCGACGAGCTCACCGATGAAGGGCTGGTGCTGCGGTATCGCGTCGAGGAGACCGACGACGGATTATCCGGCGAAGAGGGCACGTTCACCATCTGCTCGTTTTGGCTGGTCTCGGCGCTGGTGGAGATCGGTGAGACCCAGCGGGCCAGGCATCTATGCGAGCGGCTGCTGTCCTTCGCCAGCCCACTACATCTCTACGCCGAGGAGATCGAACCACGCACCGGTCGGCACCTGGGCAATTTTCCTCAGGCGTTCACCCACCTGGCGTTGATCAACGCCGTGATGCACGTCATCCGCGCCGAAGAAGACGCGGACGTCTCCGGGGTGTTCCAGCCCGCGAACGCGCCGACCTGACGGACGCCAGCGCGTACGACGAAAACGTCGGCAGGACAAGCAGTATCGCGGTGCGTCACTCCCGCGAGGCCTATCGAGGGTGCGAACGCCGACGTCACCGCGCTCGGTACGCCATGACGGCTACCTAATCCAGTATCTCCTGAATCGCCGGGGCAACAAGGGCCAAAAGGATCATTTACGCGCGCGTAAACGGTACTGTCGGCACCCTTCCGGTGGGATTTCGGGAGCTTCGCTGACCAACCCTCAGCGTCGGTGAAGAAGGAGCCCAAACCATGCGAATTGTCGTGGATTTGAATCGATGTCTGGGATACGCGCAGTGTGTCCCGCTGGCACCCGAAGTCCTTCAATTGCAGGGCGAGGAGGCACTCCTATACGACCCGAATCCCGATGACTTGCAACGTCAGCAGGTGGCACGGGCGGTGGCGTCCTGCCCGGTACAGGCGATCATCGCGGAGATGGACCCGCCAGCGGACAGGACGACAAAGTGAGCACGCACCCGCTGATCGCCGATCTCGTCAGGACCTTCAAAGCGGAGGGTCGGATCGTGATCGTCGGTGCGTCGCTGGCCGGGTTGCGTGCCGCGGAGGCGCTGCGCGACGAGGGCTTCACCGGCTCGCTGACCATCATCGGCGACGAGTTCCACGAACCGTACGACCGGCCGCCGCTGTCCAAGCAGGTGCTCAAGGGATGGGTGCCTGCGGGCAACACCAAGCTGCCGCGCCTGCGGGAGGTCGACGCGGACTGGCGTCTGGGCGTGGCTGCCACCGGATTGGACCGTGAGAACCGAGAGGTGTCGCTCGCCAACGGGGACAAGGTGCCTTACGACCGGTTGCTGATCGCGACCGGTGTCCGGTCCCGCGCGTGGTTCAACCCCGAAGAGGCCAAGCTGAAGGGTCTCTACACGCTGCGCACCAGCGATGACGCGGCCGAGTTGCAGGCGGCCCTAAAAGCAGGGCCCAGACGAGTGCTGATCGTCGGCGCCGGCTTCATTGGGTCCGAAATCGCCTCGGTCTGCCGTGATCTCGGATTGGACGTGACGGTCGCGGAACGCTCCAGCGCACCACTGATCGGGCCGCTTGGCGGCGTGATTGGCGACATCGCCGCCAAGATGCAGCGCGACGCGGGAGTCGACCTGCGCACCGGTGTGGCGGTGGAAGCGCTGAAAGGCGACGCCGACGGGCACGTCCGGCAGGCTCAGCTGTCGGACGGGACTCTGCTCGACGTCGATGTGGTGGTGGCATCGCTGGGGTCCGTCCGCAATATCGAATGGCTCGAAGGGGCCGAGTTGGCGAGCGGGTTCTGGGGGGTGGCGTGTGACGCCGGGTGTCGCGCCTTCGACATCAACGGCGTGGTCACCGACAACATCTTCGTCGCCGGCGACATCGCGCGAGCTCCGCATGTGCTCTACGAGTACCAATTCATGGCGATCGAGCACGTGGATGCGGCGGTATTGGGCGCCCAGACCGCGGCACACAACATGGTCAATCTCGAGAAGGGGCGGCGTCCGCATCTGCCGCTGCCGCAGTTCTGGTCCGGCCAGTTCGGCGTCAACATCAAAGGTGTCGGGGTGTGCTCCTTCGGTGATGAGATCGTGTTCACCCAGGGCTCTGTCGAGGATCTTCGTTTCGCCGCCGCCTTTGGCAAGAACGGCCGCATCGTCGGGGCCATCACCTTCAACCATGGCAAATGGCTGGAGTACTACGGCAGACTCATCGAACAATCGGCGCCCTTCCCGCCGCCGCCGCCGGGCTACGACGTACCGGCGAACGCCGAGCCGATGTCGGCCCGGTTCCCGGATCCACGCGAACCCACCGGGATTCCCGATGTCGTTCTCACGGGCCATGATCCGACATCCCGCGGCGCCGAGTTCCGCGCCAAGAGCCGCTAGCCCGCCCCCAAAAGAAAGCCGCCATGACTACCGCAGAAACCGCCTGGACCGAGGCGATGAGGTACGAGAACCGTCACGACCCTTACCGGTTCTTCGACGAGCTTCGAAAGACGCCCGTCGTGCAGGTCGCCGACAAGGTCTTCGTCGTGACCGGCTATCGGGAGCTGTTGCAACTCGCGCACGACCCGCATGTCAGCTCGGACATCTCGAAGAGTCCGATCTCGGCCCAGCCAGCGGCCGAAGCGTCCGACGTCGGTGCCGAGCACATGCAGGCCTACGGCAGGGAGCCGAGCCTGATCGTGTCCGACCCGGCCAAACACGACAAGCAGCGCAGGCAGGTGATGCGGCACTTCGCCCCGCCGCACTCGCCGAACGTCATCCCCAACATGGCAGCCGACATCCAGACGTTGTGCAACGAATCGCTGGACAAGGTGAAAGCCAAGGGCGGCAACATCTTCGACGTGGTAGACGATTATGCCTATCCGGTGCCTGTTGCAGTGATTTGCCAGATCCTGGGTGTCCCGGTGAAGGACGAACCCACCTTCCACAAGTGGATCTTCGACTTCATGGCTGGAACGGACCTGGGACCGGACGCCGCCACCGAAGAAGGGAAGGCACGCCTGGAAAAGGGCCGCGAAAGCATGGCGGCAATGAAGCAATACATGGCCGATCTGATCGAGGGATTTGTGAAGGAGCCCGGCGACAACGTGTTGTCGAAGTTGGTCAGCGATACGGACGGCCCGGACGGCGCGATGGCGCCCGCTGAGGCTGCCGCCAATGCGCAGCTGCTGCTAATCGCCGGTCATGACTCGACGGTCAACACCATCGCGCATTGCGTGCTGCTCCTGTTGCGCAACCCAGAGTCGCTCGACCTGCTGCGCGAGAAGCCCGAACTGATCCCGAAGGCGATCGAAGAGGTCCTGCGGCTACAGTCGGCTGTCCAGTTCTTCCCGAGCCGCAGCGTCACCGCCGACGTCGAGGTCGGGGGCACCGTGATCCCGGCCGGGTCCGCGGTGCATCTGCTGTACGGCGCGGCCAACCGCGACCCGAAGCGGTTCGCGGACCCGGAGAAGTTCGATATCCAGCGCAAGGACAACCAGCACGTGGGCTGGGGCCGCGGAGTGCACAGCTGTGTCGGCGGTCCGCTGGCCCGCCTCGAGGTCAACATCGCGGTGGAGACGTTCCTGCGCCGGGTGGAGAATCCGCGTCTGGTCGTCGACCCGCCGCCGTACCGGCAGAACCAGGTGTTCCGCGGTCCGCTGCATCTAGAGGTCGAGTTCGACCGAATAAAAGACTGAGGTAGCGAAATCAAAGCCTTCCAGTTCGTCGAATGGCAACAGCCGGGGCAACTCCGGGACGTGCCGGTGCCGGAACCAGGTCCAGGGGAGGTGCTGGTCAAGATCGGCGGCGCAGGCGTCTGCCATTCGGACCTCCATCTGTTGGAGGCCCCCGCGGGATCGAAGTCGATGACGCTGCCCTTCACCCTCGGCCACGAGAACGCCGGCTGGGTCGAGACGATGGGGCCGGGCGCAACGGGCTTCGCACCCGGTGACCCCGTTATCGTGTACGGACCGTGGGGGTGTGCGCTGTGCATGAATTGCCGCCAGGGGATCGAGAACTACTGTCAGACGCCTGGGAAACCCAGTCCGGGCGGCCTGGGCGGCACCGACGGCGGCATGGCCGACTATCTCCTCGTCCCGGCGACGCGCTACTTGATTCCATTGGGCGACTTGGACCCCCGCGAGGCAGCGCCACTCACCGATGCCGGGCTCACCAGCTACCACGCGGTGAAGCGCTCAGTGCATCTATTGGGGCCTGGCTCTACCGCGGTGGTCATCGGTGCGGGCGGATTGGGGCAAATGGCCATCCAGGTGCTCAAGGCTCTGGCCTCGGCGGCAACCGTTGTCGCGGTGGATACTTCGGAAGACAAGCTGAAGATCGCCACGGATATGGGCGCCGATGAGGTACTCACCTCCGGCGATGATGCCGTCAAGACGATCAAGGACATCACCACGGGGCAGGGTGCCGAACTCGTTCTCGATCTGGTTGGGGTCAACGCGACACTCACGATGGCAGCTCAGGTGTCACGGGTGCTCGGGCACCTCACCATCGTCGGTCTCGGTAATGCCGCCCTACCGGTGAACTTCAACAGCCCGGCCAAGGAATGCTCCGTCGCGTCGCCGTTCTGGGGCACCATCCCCGAGCTGATCGAGGTGATCAGCCTCGCCCAGACCGGCAAGATCAAGATGCTCGTCGAACACTTCACCCTCGAGGATGCGGCGCACGCCTACCACCTGTTGCACGATGGCAAGATCCAGGGACGAGCCGTCATCACACCGAACGACTAACGGCCCGTGTCCATTAGGTCCCCCAGATGACGACCAGCTTGGGCTCGGAACTGACCGAGCTCATCCCCCTTGCGCTTGTCGTTGCGATCTCTCCGCTGTCGATCATCCCCGCCGTGCTGGTGCTTCACACACCGAGGCCGAAGCCCACCAGCCTGGCCTACCTGGCCGGCTGGATCTTCGGGCTCGCCGTGTTGACGGCGATCTTCGTCGAGGTGTCCAGCCTGCTGGGCGGGCTGGACAAAACGCCGACGTGGGCCTCATGGCTGCGCGTCGTCATCGGTATCGCGCTGATCGTGTTTGGTGTGTTCCGGTGGCTGACGCGCAAGCGATCGGCGCACTCGCCAGCCTGGATGAACAAGATCACCGCTGCCACCCCGAGCCGGGCGGCGGTCATCGCGGCAGTGTTGGTGGTGGTGAACCCCAAGGTGCTCTTCATCTGCGCGGCAGCCGGTTTGGCGATTGGCTCCGCGGGCCTCGGTACCGCGGGCGCCTGGATTTCCGTGGTGTTCTATGTTCTTGTCGCCGCGTCTTCGGCCGCGATCCCGGTACTGGCCTACGCCGTGGCGGGGGAGCGACTCGACGGGCCGCTGACCAGGCTCAAAGACTGGATGGAGCGGCACAACGCCGCGCTGGTGGCGGCCATCCTGGTCATCATCGGAGTGTTGTTGCTGTACAAGGGCATTCACGGCCTATCGCCATGATGGCGCGCGTTGCCACACGACTGGAAGCGGTCGACCCTGGCTTCGCCCGAACCCGTCACGGTGCTAGAACCGCCTGCGCGACAGTGCTTTCAGGGCTCACGCTAGCTGTGGTGACCTCGGTGTTCGGTGTCGCCGAACCGCTGCGGATAACGTTGTTCGGCGCCGGAGCATGCTTCTTCGGAGCACTGCTGGTTACCGACTCCCACCGCAGCGACCGCGCTCACACCTTCGGCTGGGCGGCATTTGCCGCGGCAGTGGCGATCTTTGTCACCGGCGAACTCAGCGAAACCGCAGTGTGGGCCGCTGTGGCATTCCTTATCCTGCAGATGTTCTTGTCGTACGCGCTGCGTTCCTGGAGTTTGCGGGCCGGCAATGTCGCTGTGATCGGCGCACTCATCACCTTTCTCGCCGGTGCCATGCACATCACCGGCGAGAGGACCTGGTGGTTCGTGCTGGCTTCCACGGTCGGGTTCGCCTGGGCCATCGTCGCGGAATACCTAATACTGCCAATCGATCCGGTGCATTCCCTCAAACGGTCCATAGATGTCTTTTGCCGGAGTGCGGGAGACGCGGTCGCCGTCGTTGTGGTCATGTTGACCGGCAGCGCATCCGATCGTGGAGCAAGTGGAGCGAAAGTTCTCCGCCGCAGTCTGGTCCGGGTGATGCGGAGTCGGGCGGCCATCGAGAACCAGCTTTGCGGCGCTCTCCTGCCCGGTTTCGGACAACACGACGTCGAGCAATTGCGCGTGGCGCTCTACTGCGCGGAAAGAGGAATTCAGGAGGTGATCAACCAGGCCAACGATCCGCGATGGATTGACACGCTCCGCGACGACATCGCGGGATCGATCACGAGCGCCCTGCATGCCCTCGCGAATGCCCTGAGACACAACAGCGACGCGCAGTCATTGGACGCGATCGCAGGCGAACTTCAAAGCCTCCGCGACCCGCTTTACGACGCGACGACCACTGCGGCGATAGCCAATGATGCACCTCACCGTCCGCCGGCTACCGCTCTGGCGGTTGTGACCACACTTGGGGGGGCCCAACTCGTCGCCGAGTCAATTTCGCAGGCAACAGCATTGGCGACCGTATCGGCCGACCCCGCCTGCACCGCCACGTCCGCGCCTGTCTCTGCCGCTGCGGAGACGAGACTGGATGTGCCGTCTGCGGGAAGCACCCTTGCGCCCACAACGGTTCTTGCGATACAGGCCGCGCTTGCGGCGGTGCTAGCAGGGGTGATCGCCAAATCGCTGGGAAACGAGCAGAGCCTCCTTGTGGCGTGGACTGCGTACGTCATCATCGCCGGAACGGCCGAGGAGTCGACCCGGCGAGCGTGGATATGGCTCGGCGCCACGATCGTGGGCGCCACCGCCGGCGTCGCCATCGCGGCCAGCGTCCCGGACAACCTTGTCTGGACCGTTGTCGTCGTTATGGTGGGCGTGTTCTTCACCATCGTCAGCGCACCCGTCTCCTATCCGGCAATGGTGTTCTGGATGAGCATTGCGCTTGTCCCGCTCTTTGCGACCGAAGGGCGCTACCTCGACCTGATTTGGGACAAGGCGGTCGCGGCTCTCATCGGTGGGTGCGTCGCGACGGCCGTCGCGCTTACCGTCGCGCCGATCCGGCTCTCGGGGAACCTCCGTCCAGCAGTGCTGCAGTATCTGGATGCGCTGGATGCGGCCCTCGAGTCTCAGCAGCCAGGGGAGGGGGACCGCAGGGCGATCACCGGGGCCGCACTTGACCGCTCCCACTCAGCCCTGGACGTCTTGGTCGCGTCGGCCGTCACCAAGACGCACCTCTTTCCGCAACCCCGAGGTCCGCTGGCTGAGCAGGGAGTCAGGATTGACGCCGTCCACGAGGCGTACTTGCGTCTCACGCCGCTGCTCACCGACTCGGCACGGCGCCTGCACGGATTGACGGATCAGCGAGTAGAGACGATTGTCCGCCGACTGCGGGATGACGTAGAGGACGCCAAGGCCGCCGCACGCGGCTACGCAACAGCCGACACGAGACCCGGACCGTCGGATGCCCATCGGCCGGAATTGGCGACCGCCGCGACATACGAAACGGGTATGGAAGGGGCGGACTCCATGTGGCTCACCGACAACCTGCACACCAGACTCGCTGAGTTCGCTCTATTTCTCCGCGGTCACCCGCGGTCGCGAGCCGCAGTGCACTAGCACCCACCGGTCTTTCGGCGGACAGCATCGCTGGGTTGGGCGCGAAATCTCACCCACCTTGTCCCCGGACCAGGCTAGTTGCTGGTGAAGGGGTTTGGCCCCGGATGCAACCGGCTTCAAGCCGGGGATCCGGTAATCGTCTATGGCCCTTGGGGTTGCGGTCTCTGCATGAACGCGTGTCGGCGAGCGCACGCGATCCGCGACGCAGGCGGCGTGATCACCGATGACGAGATCTCGAGGAGGACGTGCGCCAGTCACTGCGCCGCATCGAGGCGAGCTCGTTCGTCACGCAGCACGAATCGTTGCGCGGCCACCTCTTCGATGTCGCGACTGGCCGTCTCAATGAGGTGAGCGCCTGAGGCGCCGAATCGCCGTTTCAGCTTGGTCGACGTCATATAATCCAACCCCACGTCGGGCATGTGAGGAGGCGACCGAGATGCGTCGAAACCTACGGTCATGGGCGGGCATAGTGGCAGCGGCCTTCGCTCTTGTCACTGCCCCGGGCGCGCTCGCGGTGATCTACACCCCAGGTGTCGCTTCCGCGGACGTCTGCGCGAGCGCGGGGCGGCGGGTGTCGGTCGGCGGTTGCGTCGACATCGCAGGTGCGATCGCCGATTACGCGCCGCCGCCCGCGTACTACGCCCCGATGCCCGAGGACTTCGATCAGGCGCCTCCGCCACCACCGCCACCGCCACCGCCGGGGGCCAACATCAACGGCTGTGTGGGCTGGAACGGTCGGTGGGTCAACGCAGGCGGTTGTCGCTGAGCCCGTTTCAACCGACCTTGTACGTCGCGATCGCCTTCGCGACCGCTTCACCGTCTGGCGTGACGACGTCGACGTCGCAGTTGACCAATGTCTTTCCGCGCCGCAGCACCCGCCCGATCGCGATCAGATCCGTCGCACGGGCAGGCGCGAGGAACTGCATCGATATCGACGTCGTCACTCCGCGCAGAGAATCCGGGACGTCGGCACCCGCCCACGCCGTGGCCATCACCGCCACGTCGGCCAGCGCGGCGATCGCTCCGCCGTGCACCATGTCGCCGATCGTGACGTTCGTCGGATCCCACGGCAGACGCAGCCGCACCTCTTCTGAGTCGAGAACCTCGGCGACGATGCCGAGCTTGGCGACGAAGGGCGACGACGGAATGAACTGTGCCATGACGTCCGCGCCGCTCTGAGGCTGAGTGGGAATCGACATGGTTCCAGTATCTGCACGAGATCAATTACCCGGCAGGTAAGCGCTCGGGCGAGGAGCCGCGTTGACATCGCAGGCTGGGGCTAGGTTTAATATCGGGTTATGGCCATAATTCTGGTCATTTCTACCAACTTTACGAGGATGCGATGACCGCGGCACCGGAAATCCACCATTCAGGCCGTTACGAGCTGAGCCATCTGAGGTCGCTCGAGGCCGAGGCGATCCACATCATTCGCGAGGTGGCCGCCGAATTCGAGCGGCCGGTGCTGCTGTTCTCCGGGGGTAAAGACTCCATTGTCATGCTGCATCTGGCGCTCAAGGCGTTCGCTCCAGGGCGCCTGCCGTTCCCGGTGATGCACGTCGATACCGGCCACAACTTCGACGAGGTTCTCCAGACCCGCGACGAACTCGTCGAAGAGGCCGGGGTGCGGCTCGTCGTGGCGAAGGTGCAGGACGACATCGACGCCGGCCGTGTGGTCGAGACCATCCCGTCGCGCAACCCGCTACAGACCGTCACACTCCTGCGCGCGATCCGGGAGAACAAGTTCGACGCCGCATTCGGTGGTGCCCGCCGCGACGAGGAGAAGGCACGCGCCAAGGAGCGGGTGTTCAGCTTCCGCGACGAGTTCGGCCAGTGGGACCCCAAGGGCCAGCGACCGGAGCTGTGGAATGTGTACAACGGCCGCCACCACAAGGGCGAGCACATCCGGGTGTTCCCGCTGTCGAACTGGACCGAGTTCGACATCTGGTCCTACATCGGCGCCGAAAAGATCAAGCTGCCGTCGATCTACTACGCACACCGCCGCAAGGTGTTCCTGCGCGACGGGATGCTGTTGGCCGTGCACAGGTATCTGCAGCCGCGCAAGGACGAGGAAGTCATCGAGAAGACCGTGCGGTTCCGCACCGTCGGCGATGTCACATGTACCGGCTGCGTGGAATCTCGCGCGGGCACCGTGTCGGAAGTGATCGCGGAGACGGCAGTGTCGCGACTCACCGAACGCGGCGCGACCCGCGCCGACGACAGAATTTCCGAGGCGGGGATGGAAGACCGTAAGCGGGAGGGCTATTTCTGATGAGCGCTTGCGCGACGAACGGACAGTACTGATGGCGACCCTTCTGCGTCTGGCCACCGCGGGCTCTGTGGACGACGGCAAATCCACGCTCATCGGTCGCCTGCTGTATGACTCCAAGGCCGTGATGGAAGACCAGCTTGCCTCGGTCGAGCGCACCTCCAAGGAGCGCGGACACGACTACACCGACCTGGCACTCGTCACCGACGGTCTGCGCGCCGAGCGGGAGCAGGGCATCACCATCGACGTCGCCTACCGCTACTTCGCCACGTCCAAGCGGAAATTCATCATCGCCGACACCCCTGGCCACGTCCAGTACACCCGGAACATGGTCACCGGCACCTCGACCGCACAGCTCGCGATCGTCCTTGTCGACGCCCGCCACGGGCTGCTCGAACAGTCGCGCAGGCATGCATTCCTCGCGTCGCTGCTGGGCATCCAACACATCCTGCTTGCGGTCAACAAGATGGACCTCATCGGTTGGGACAGAGAGCAGTTCGAGAAGATCCGGGATGATTTTCATGAGTTCGCGGCCCGGCTGGATGTGCACGATGTGACAACGATCCCGTTGTCGGCACTGCTCGGCGACAACGTAGTGACCAAGTCGAGCAACACCCCGTGGTACGACGGGCCGTCGCTGCTGTCCCACCTCGAAGAGGTTTACATTGCGGGCGACCGCAATCTCGTCGACGTGCGATTCCCGGTGCAGTACGTGATCCGGCCGCAGACCCACGACCACGCCGACCACCGCAGCTACGCGGGCACCGTTGCCAGCGGCGTCATGCGTCCCGGTGACGAGATCGTCGTCCTGCCCGCAGGCAAAACAAGCCGCATCACTGCGATCGATGGCCCCGGCGGCCCTGTGCAGGAGGCCTTTCCGCCGATGGCGGTGTCGGTCAGCCTCGCCGACGACATCGACATCTCCCGCGGGGACCTGATTGCGCGGCCGAACAACCAGCCAAGGGTGGCGCAGGATTTCGACGCCACAGTGTGCTGGATGGCCGACGAGTCGTCACTGGAGCCCGGCCGCGACTACATCATCAAGCACACGACACGCACCACCCGTGTCAAGGTGACCGCGCTGGATTACCGCCTCGACGTCAACACACTGCACCGGGACAAGACCGCCACCGCCCTCAAACTCAATGAGCTGGGCCGCATCTCGCTGCGCACGCAGGTGCCGCTGCTGCTCGACGAGTACAGCCGCAACGCCGCAACCGGCTCGTTCATCCTGATCGATCCGCACACCAACGGCACCGTCGCGGCGGGCATGATCCTGCCGTACATCACGGCGCGCACCTCGAGCCCCAACACCGTCCGCCACGAATCGCTGTGTACCGCAGACGACCGGCTCAACCGGGGACAGACGGTGTGGTTCACCGGCTTGTCCGGCTCGGGCAAGTCATCGGTGGCGATGCTCGTCGAGCAGAAGCTGCTCGAAAAAGGTGTTCCAGCATACGTTCTCGACGGGGACAACCTGCGTCACGGCCTCAACGCCGACCTCGGGTTCTCCATGGCCGACCGGGCCGAGAACCAGCGCAGGCTGGCTCACATCGCGGCCATCCTCGCCGACTCCGGTCAGGTCGTGCTGGTGCCGGCGATCAGCCCACTCGAGGAACATCGTGCGTTAGCGCGGCGGGTGACGACGGAAGCGGGCCTCGATTTCTTCGAGGTGTTCTGCGACACCCCGCTCGCGGATTGCGAACGACGTGACCCGAAGGGCTTGTACGCCAAGGCCAGAGCGGGCGAGATTACCCACTTCACCGGGGTCGACAGCCCGTATCAGCGGCCGAAGACGCCGGATCTGCGACTCACCCCCGACCGCTCGCCCGACGAGTTGGCGCAACTCGTGATCGAGCTGCTGGAAAGTCGGCCGTGACTGCGCACACCGACCATCAGGTCGCCGCTCGGTTGGCGACCGCGGCGGGCGAGCTGTTGCTCGGCGTCCGCGTCGAGCTCGCCGACGCTGGCCAGGCCGAGCGAAAAGCGGCGGGGGACAAGCGGTCCCACGACTTCCTGATGGAAGCGCTGGCCGTCGAACGACCGGCGGACGCGGTGCTGTCCGAGGAGGGTGCCGACAGTCCCGTGCGACTGTCCGCCAAGCGGGTGTGGATCGTCGACCCGCTTGACGGCACCCGCGAATTCTCCGAGCTGGGCCGCGACGACTGGGCCGTGCACGTCGCCTTGTGGCAATCGGGCGAACTGGTGGCAGGGGCCGTCGCCCTTCCGGCGCAAGGCACGACGCTTGCGACTCCCACCGTCGGCGCACCACCGGCTTCGCCGGGCAAACCGCGGATCGTGGTGTCGCGCAGCAGGCCGCCCGCGGTCGCGCTCGACGTGTGCGGCGCGTTGGACGGTGTGCTCGTGGAAATGGGCTCGGCGGGTGCGAAAGTCGCGTCTGTCATCCAAGGTGTCTCCGATATCTACGTTCACGCGGGCGGGCAGTACGAGTGGGACTCCGCGGCGCCCGTCGCCGTGGCCCGTGCCGCCGGGCTGCACACGTCACGCATCGACGGCTCGCCGCTGACCTACAACAGGCGCGACCCGCTGTTGCCGGATCTCGTGGTCTGTCGACCGGAATTCGCCGAGGCGGTGCTCGCCGTTACAGCGTGAGAACCATCCCAGCGTCGCCTTTGAGATGGCTGCGGCTTCGCTGCGAATTACATTGGAAAGACTCCAGTTAGCTTGTGGACGTCGGCCCGCTGACTAATCGTGAGTTATGAGCTCGAAATTATTCACTCGTCGCCTGATCGGCATTGCCGGCGGTGGCGCCCTCATCGCGATGGGCGCATTCACAGCCGCATGCGGCAACAACGGCGAGCAGGCACCGTCCACGACGCCGACGACAACAACCACAACGACGACGACCACGACGCCGCCCTCACCGACTGCCGTGCCGCCGTCTCCCACGGAGAAAGACATCGACCCTAATGGGGGCAACTTGTTCTCCCCCCAGATCCTGGCACCGCCTGCGCCCACCGAACCGCCCGGCGTTCACCGCCACAAATAGCACTGCCGCTCAACAGGAATGGGACGTGAATTGTGACTACCGGCCGAATAACTCGTCGTCGGATGGCCATCGCGGGCGGGTCCGCACTGATCGCGATTGCCGCATTGGTTGCCGGGTGCGGCAACAGCGGGCAGCAGGCGCCTACCGAGACGACGACGACAACGACAACGACAACGACGACGCCACCGAGCACCCCGCCGCCGGCCCCAACGGAAAAGAGCATCAACCCAACTGGAGGCAACCTGTTCACTCCGGGCATCACTGCTCCTGCGGCACCGGGTGTCGCACCGGGTCAGCATCCGGGTATTAACGGGGTGCCGTAGCGATCACTCGGTGAGCACGGGATGGCGGTGATTCCACGTCGGAAACGACCGCCGCAGCCACGTCGGGCCGGTCAGCGTGATGTCGCCGGACCGCAGCACGTCGCGCCACGAGCGTGCGCCGCGGTGCCAGTCGACGAACGCCTGCGAACGCGCTTCGACACGCATGTTCGGTTCCCCGCCTGGGTCGGTGTAACAGACCTCGGCCTCGCCGTGCTCGACCAACAGCCAGTATCGGCGGTTGCCGGGACGCTGGTCGGGAAAGGTGAAGGCGACGACCACGCGGCCGTCGGGTAGCGCCGATCGGTCCAGCTGCACCTTGCACCACGCCCACAACGCAAAGCCGGGATCCGAACGGTCGGGCGTGACCTCGACCCACCGCTCGCCCCACGCGGCCAGCCCATCGAGCACGCCGGCGAGGTCGGCGCCTGCCTCGGTGAGCGCATAGAGATGTCCTCGGCCATCCGGCTTCGGTCTGGACGTGATGACCCCGGCGCGTTCGAGTTCCTCGAGCCGCTTGAGCAGCATCGACCGCGACATCGTCGGCACGCCCCCGGCGATGGCCGAGAACGTGTCGGCCCCGAACAGGAGATTGCGCACGATCAGCAGATTCCACCGCTCGGCGAGGATCTCCGACGCGCGGGCCACGGGACAGTACTGGTGGTACGTGCCCATGCGTTGATCGTGCCACTCGGGCAGCGTGGCGGTAGATCTAAATTCGAACTTCCGAGGTCGAGCTCAGGGGTGCAGGATTCTCGCCATGAGGACAGAACGATCATCCGACGCGTCCACCGGTCAGGTGTCAACGACAGCCGCGCAGGTATACGAGGCCTTCTTTGTGTCGGCGCTGTTCGGCCAATGGGTCGAGCCGATGCTCGACGCGGTACATGCCAGCGAGGGGGATCATCTGCTCGATGTCGGGGCCGGCACGGGTGTCGTTGCGCGTGCGGCGTTACAGCGCGTTGGTGCGACAGGGTCCGTCATCGCTGTAGATCCGAACAAGGGCATGCTGGCGGTCGCCAAGCGACTTGCGCCCACCTTGGACGCCCGCCGCGGCGTCGCCGAGCAACTGCCGATCGACGACGCCGAAATTGACTGTGTCACATGTCAGTTCGCAATGATGTTTTTCTCCGACCGCGCGGGTGCGACCGCGGAGATGCGCCGGGTGACCCGACCTGGCGGCCGTCTCGCGGTGGCCACGTGGGCCGCGCTGGAAGAGTCGCCGGGCTACGCAGCGATGGTGGACCTGCTCCGCGATGAGATCGGGGACTGGGCGGCTGAAGCGCTGCGGGCACCGTTCTGCCTCGGTGAGCCGCAGCAACTCGGCGACCTGCTGCGGCCGTCGTTTCCCGACGTCGTCGTCGGCCGCCGCGACGGAGAGGCATGCTTCCGATCGCTCGACGACTGGCTGCACACCGAAATTCGTGGATGGACGCTGGCCGAGCACATCGACGACGACCAGTTCGCGACGCTGCAGGACGCGGCGGCTACCCGGTTGAACCAGTTCGTCAGCGGCGACGGCAGTGTCCGTTTCCCCGCGCCCGCACTGATCGCAACCGCGACCGCATGAGGCCAGTACGCTCGGTGATGTGCCTGAACCCACCACCTTGCGCGCCCTGGCTGAGCTGCCCCAACAACCGGTCAGCCTCGCTGAGTCGACGCTGGTCCTGATCGACTGCCAGAACACCTACACCCGCGGCGTCATGGAACTCGAGGGTGTCCAGGCCGCGTTGGACGAAGCCGCCCTGCTGCTCGACCGGGCCCGCTCGGCCCGGATTCCGATCGTCCACATTCAGCACGACGACGGGCCGGGCTCGCTGTACGACATCGAGGGGGAGAGCGGTGCGATCGTGGACCGCGTCGCTCCGCGCAACGGGGAACCGATCGTCGTGAAGAACTATCCGAACTCGTTCGTGCAAACCGACCTCGACGAGGTGCTGAAGACTGCGGGCCCGTCGAACCTGATTCTCGCCGGCTTCATGACGCACATGTGCGTGAACTCCACTGCGCGTGGGGCATTCAACCTGGGTTACGCGCCGACGGTGGTTGCCAGCGCTACCGCGACGCGTGCGCTGCCCGGACTCGGCGGCGAACCCGTGCCGGCAACGGTGCTGCACACCGCGAGCCTCGCCGGGATCGCTGACCTGTTCGCCGTCGTGGTGCCTGGCGCAGAGAACATCCCCGGCTAGCCGAGCGCGCTCACATCGGCCAGCTGGTCGATGCGGGCGCGTAGCGCAGAGGTGTCGCGGGAGGCAATGGATCTCCCTCGGTCGTGATCGCGTCAAGCATCAGGGCGACGTAGCGCCGCCAGCCGTCGCAGCCGGGATCCATCGTCCAGAGCAGGCTGTTGA
The DNA here is from genome assembly GCA_963848855.1 of uncultured Actinomycetota bacterium. Taxonomy (GTDB): domain Bacteria; phylum Actinomycetota; class Actinomycetes; order Mycobacteriales; family Mycobacteriaceae; genus Mycobacterium. The sequence continues at coordinate 235,984 of CAWKFL010000009.1, read as the reverse complement.
GCATCACGACGATCCGCGGCAGGTCGTCGGGAACCACGTCGGCGCGCACCTGCCCGGCCTGCTGGGCGCGACGCGCAAGGCTACCCAGCGCTTCGTTCAGATCGGCGGAGACGTCGGCTGTCAGCGAACCGGCCTTGCGCGCTGCCGCGAGGATGTGGTGTTCGCGCGCGCCCAGCGCCACGGCCGCCTCGATCAAGTCAGTGAGGCCGCGCAGCGGGTTGTCGGCGTGGCGTGCCCGTTCGATGACCGGTGACAGGTCCTCGGCGATGCTCTGGTCCAGTGCGGCCCTGACCAGGTCGCCCTTGGTCGGAAACCTGCGATACAGCGTCCGCTCTCCGACGCCCGCGCGACGGGCGATCGCCTCGATCGGCGCGTCCGGCCCCAGTTCCCCGTACACCTCACGCGCCGCACGCAGGATGCGCTCGGCATTGCGCGCTGCGTCGGCGCGCAAGGGACGATCGGCGACCGCGGTCACCCGGTCAGGATAGCAACTGACAGTTGACTGCCACTCTCGCCGGATCTAGTCTCGATGGAACTTGGCAGCCAACTGACATTTAACGGGAACGGCCAATGACCTCAACAACTTTCGACGTCAGCGCCGACGCGGATCTGCCAGTTATTCCGGCCCCTCGCGCCCCGCACTGTCCCCTCGCTCTTCCGGCTGTGTTCGAGGAATGGCGAGCCGCCGAGGGCTGCAGCGGGCTATGAACCACGGCCGACCCACCTGGGTCGTTAGTCGCTATCAGGACATCAGGGCCGCCCTGCTGGATCCGCGTCTGAGCGCGGACACGATTCCGGATTCAATGAGACCGACGAGTCCCGACGACAACATGCCTGTGTTCTTCCCGCGGATAGACGATCCCGAGCACCACCGGCTCCGAATCATGATGACCAGAGACTTCACGGTGAGACGGGCCGAATCGATGCGCCCTCAGATCCAAACGCAGGTCGACCAACACCTCGACCAGATGATCGAGGATGGTCCGCCTGCCGACCTCGTGTGTGCGTTCGCGCTGCCGGTGCCCTCGTTGGTGATCTCAATGATGCTGGGCGTGCCATCGGAGGATCTCGAGCTCTTCCAACACCACACCACCGTCGGACTTGACCTGAATTCGTCGGAGGGAAAAAAGGGGGCAAGCGTTCGGCGCCATGTTCGCCTATCTGTGGGAACTGTTGGAGCGCAAAGAAAAAGAACCAGGCGATGACTTGATGAGCCGCCTCGTGACCGACTACGTAGCGACCGGTCAGCTCAACCGCGCGACCGCGGCAGCCAACGGTGTCATCATGATGCAGGCCGGCCACGAAACCACTGCCAACATGCTCGGCTTGGGAACCGTTGCATTGCTGGAGAATCCGAAGGTCTACGAACTGCTCGGCCGCACCGACGACCGAACCGCCATCGCCAACATCGTCGAGGAGCTGATGCGCTACCTCACCATCGTGCACAGCGAGGTGGAGCGAGTGGCGACCGAAGACCTCACCCTCGGCGGTCAGCAGATCCGGGCGGGCGACTTCCTGGTGATGAACCTGCCTGCGGGAAACTGGGACGGCGAATTTGTCGACCGCCCAGAGGAGCTCGATGCCGACCGAAACACCCGAGGGCATCTGGGTTTTGGTTTCGGCGTACACCAGTGCATCGGCCAGAACCTCGCCCGTGTCGAAATGCAGGTCGCATTCGCGACGTTGGCGCGACGCCTGCCCGATCTGCGGCTGGCGGTGCCGGCAGAGGAGTTGAGGTTCGAGGGCGATCAGGGCATCTACGGCATCAAGGAGTTGCCCGTCAGCTGGGGGGCGCAATGACCGACGCGCGCTTCGACGAGCGCGTCGCGGTGATCACCGGCGCAGGGGGAGGGTTGGGTCGCGAGTACGCGCTTCTGCTCGCGGCGCGGTGAGCGCGGATCGTGGTGAACGACATCGCCGGGATCGTGCGCAATTCGCCATTCGGCGATATGACCGCGGACCGCCTCGACCCCCTGCCCGACGTTCACCTGAAGGGCGCCTTCAACGTCACTCGGCCGGCCTGGAAGGCGATGCGCGAACAGGGATATGGCCGCATGGTCAATACCACCTCGGCCGCAGGCATTCTCGGAGCCGAGAACATGAGCAACTACGGCGCCGCCAAGACCGGGCTCATCGGATTCACCCGCGTGTTGGCGGCCGAAGGGCAGGCCTGGGCATCAAGGTCAACGCCATCGCCCCGATCGCGGCGACCCGCATGTTGGCCTACTCCATCAGCGGCGCGAGTCAGCCGGATGACCCCGCGGCGCAAGCGGTCCTGAATGACCTTGTCGACCAATACATCCAGAAGCTCGACCCCGCCTTGGTGGCGCCTGTGGTGGCCTTCCTCGCGCATCAGGACTGTCCGGTATCGGGTGAGATCTACACGGTGGGCGCCGGTCACGTCGCGCGCTTCTTCATCGGCAGGACAACGGGTTTCTACAACCCGGCGCTGTCCATCGAGGACGTCCGCGACCACCTCGACGAAATCCGCAGCGACTCCGGCTACACCGTGCCCGGCGGGCCCGGTGATGAGATGGCCGAGCTCTTCGGAACAATCATGTCGGGCTGAGGACTGCGGCTAACCTGACTGCATGTCGGCGACACCTTCGACCCAGGTCACCAGGCTCCACGAAATGCAGGACACATCGCGGGACAGGCTCGACGAACTCCTCGACAGCACGCCGCTCGCGACAATCGCCCTGGTGCGCGACGGTCATCCCGTGGTGTTCCCGACCGGATTCGCGCGCGTCGACGACGACCTCGTCATCCACGGGTCGACGGGCTCGCCGTGGATGCGCGCGCTGGGATCGGGGGTGCCTGCGGCCGTCTCGGTGACGTCGGTGGACGGCGTGCTTGTGGCGCGCAGCGGATTCGAGTCGTCATTTCATTACCGCAGTGCGACCGTCTTCGGTGTCTTCGAGAAGATCGGCGGCAGCGAGAAGGTGCGTTATCTGGACGCGCTCATCGAGTCGTTCATCCCTGGGCGAGTCGCCGAGCTGCGCAGGAGCACCCGCAAGGAGCTGGCGGCGACCATGGCTCTGCGACTATCGATCGGCGATGCGAACTGGTCGCTGAAGATCAGCGATGGCTGGCCCGAGGACCCGGAATCCGACATCGCTTCCGGTGTCTGGGCCGGCGTGGTGCCGATGACGGTCGGTTACGGTGCACCACGCGTCGCCCCCGATGTCCTCCCTGGCACGCCATTGCCCCCGTCTGTGCGCGCGTTGAGCAACACCCCTTCGGGTTTATAGACCACAGCCAGCACACCCGGACCTGGCACAATTCGCGTTATGCGAATGTCGGCCAAGGCGGAATATGCCGTCAGGGCCATGGTTCAACTGGCGACTGCCGACGGCGGCGTCCTGGTCAAAACGGATGACCTGGCCAAGGCCCAGGCCATTCCGCCGCAGTTCCTCGTCGATATTCTGTCGGAGCTGCGCACCGACCGCCTGGTCCGTAGCCACCGCGGACGCGAAGGCGGCTACGAGCTGGCCCGCGCGGCCGCCGACATCAGCATCGCCGACGTGCTGCGGTGCATCGACGGACCTTTGGCCAGCGTGCGCGACATCGGGCTCGGCGATCTGCCCTACTCCGGGCCGACCACGGCATTGACCGACGTATGGCGCGCGCTGCGGGCCAGCATGCGCTCGGTGCTCGAAGAAACCAGCCTCGCCGACGTCGCCTCGGGAGCGTTGCCCGACCACGTCCAGCAGATGGCCGACGATTACCGCGGCCAGGAAGAGGAGCGGGGCCACTCGGTCGGCTAGCGGCTGCGGATCGCGATGCCGTCGAGCAGCATTCGCAGTCCACGGTCGAAGTCCTCGTCCACAGAAGTCCGCATGGCGACCCGAGACAGGGCCTCCACGCGCGGATACGCGGTGCCCGCCGCAGCGCCGATGCGCGCGGCCGCGTCTGCGGCGTCGCGTCCGCGGGTGAACGGGCCTGCCAATTCGGCCTGCACGGCGCCGACCACCAATCCCAGCGTCGCGTGAAACGCTGCGAGCCGATCGGAGTCCGTCAGCCCCCCACGTTCGAATGCGGCAATGAGGGCATCGGCCGCGGCGAAGCCGGTGGCCGATGACGTACGACGGGTCAACACAAGCGGAATCGCTGCGGGATGCGCGCGGATGCCGCACCACATCGCGTCGGCGATCGCATACGCATCCTGCCGCCAATCATCGGTCGGTTCCGGAACCCGCACCTCGGACACCACAGCTGCGACAACCAGTTCCTCGAGCCCCTCCTTATCGGGAACGTAGTTGTACACAGTCATCGGGCCCGTGCCCAGCGCCGCGGCGAGCGAACGCATGCTCAGTGCGTTGCGCCCCGACGCATCGACGATCGCCAGTGCCGCCGCGGCGATCTCCTCGGTCGTGAACCGTGCGCGCATGAATCAACCACCCTTGACAAGTACGGCGTACGTATCGCAGTCTAGCCAATACGTACACCGTACCTATCAAGGAGCGGCAATGCCGACGACCATTCCGACCCAGCGCGTCGATTTTCGTGTCCGCGGCACCAGGTTGGCGGCTTGGTTGACCCTTCCGCCCGAGCGACGCCCGCACCCGGGCGTCGTGCTGGTGCACGGATTCGGTGCGACGCACGACATGATGCTCGGTCAATATGAGCAGCACTTCGCCGCGGCGGGAATCGCGACGGTGGCGTTCGATTATCGCCATACCGGAGCGTCCGATGGTCAACCGCGGCAGCATATTTCGATACGCGAGCAGGGTCGTGACGTGGGTGCGGCGGTTGAGCACCTCAAGACACTGCCGGGGGTCGACGCCTCGCGCGGCGCGATCGCCGATACGTGCCGATCGTCGGGCAGCCGGGGAGCCTTGCGATGGTGACCGTCGCAGGCGCCGAAGCCGGCTGGAATTCCACTGTTTCGCCCGGTGGTCAGTTCGATAACCGGGTCGCCGCCAGCGACACGGTCGCGCTGGTGTCGATGTCGGCCATCCGGCGGACGGGCCGGGTCCGTGCGCCACTACTGGTGTGCGTATGCGACCGCGAGACACTGACCGATCCCGCGGGTGCTGCGCTGGTCGCGCGCCGCGCGCCGCGCGGTTTCGCCAGGCACTACGACTCCGACCATTTCGAGATCTATCACCCGCCTCTGGTCAGTGATGTGCTCGCCGACCAAACCGCCTTCCTCACAGAGCATCTCGGTGTCCGCGCGTGACCTGCTGCGCAGCAATGACGTCCGGTTCCACGCGCTGGCCGTGGGCATCGGCGCCGACGAATGGTCGCAACCGAGCCTGTGCGACGGCTGGTCGAACCACGATGTGTTGGCACACCTGGTCAGCGGCTACAGCGCGGGCGCAGTGGCCGTGACGGCCGAAATGCTGCGCCACCGTGGATCGTTCGACCCCGCCAACGCCGCCATGGCGCGGGCGCTTTCCGCATCGCACACCCCGGCCGACCTGCTCGCTGAGTACTCCACGCTGATCGATCGACCGCGTGGACTTGGCCGTCACTTCCCGCGTAGGTTGCTGCTGGCGACCATGTCACGCACGAACTCGACATCGTCTTCGCGCTCGATCGTGCGCCGTCGATCCCGCCCGATGCGCTGATCGCTGTGCTCAACACCCAAGTGGCCGTGGCGAATCCGTTCGTACCCGCCTTCTTCAACAGCCGCGGTGTGCGGCTCGTCGCGACGGACGTCGACTGGACGCACGGCGACGGTCCGGTGGTTGAAGGCCGAGCAGCCGACCTGGTGTCGGTACTCGGCAACCGGCCCAAGATGCTGCCGCGGCTGGCCGGTCAGGGCGCCGACGTGCTGGCGGTCCGCGTCAGCCGCCGCCCGAGCCGTAGGGCCGGGTGAGTATCTCGAGGTAATGACCGGCCGGGTCCTGGAAGTAGACGCCGCGGCCGCCGTCGTTGTGGTTGATCTCGCCGGGTCTGCTGCCCCTCGGGTCGGCCCAGTGCTCCAGACCGCGCTGCTTGATACGTCCGTAGATGTCGTCGAACTCGTCCTCGGACACCAGGAAGGCGTAGTGCTGCGGACGTATTTCCTCGTTCTCGGACACCTGCGCGTAGTCGAGGCTGACACCGTGGTTGAGTCCTACCGCCAGGAACGGACCGAACTCCTTGGCCGTCGGCAGGCCGAAGAGCTCGGTGAAGAAGTCGGCCGACTCCTGCCGGTCTTTCGCCGCGACGATGGTGTGGTTGAAGGTGATTGCCATACCAACTCAGTCAACCACCACCTGCAGTACGACGGCAACGATGCACGATAGAGGAATGTCCGATGTGGAAGTGCTGAACGGGCCGCGCGTTGTGCTGCGCGCGCCCCGGCTCGATGACGCCGAGGCGCTTTTCGAGCGCGTCGCGTCCGACGCGGAGGTGCCGCGGTACATGTCGTGGCGTCCACATCCCGACGTCGACGAGACGCGGCGGGTCATCACCGAGTTCTTCAACGTCGGCGGTGAGACCACGTGGCTCGTCGAGTTGCGCGACGGCGGCGGCCCGATCGGGCTGTGCGGCTGGCGCCGCCCGCAACCGCACATCGTCGATTTCGGCTACTGCCTCGGCCGCCGATGGTGGCGTCAGGGCTACATGTCCGAAGTGGTGCAGCTGCTACTCGACAAGGCCAGGCGAGATCCGACCGTGTATCGCGCGACGGCGACTTGTCACGTCGACAACACGGCGTCGGCGCGCCTGCTTCAGAGCTGCGGTCTGACCTACGAAGGACGGCTGGTGCGCTATGCGGTGTTGCCGAACATCAGCGACGAGCCCCAGGACTGCCTGCTCTTCGGCACGGCGATCAGGTGACAACCCCACGCACCGCCCACGCGCTCGCTCGCAATGCAAACTCCCCAGCCGGCAATCGTTCGCGCAGCCGGGATCCCAGTGCCTCCCTTGCGGATTCGGACAACGTCGACACATACGCTCCCGCAGGGCCCTGGCCGCGCAGAAACGGCAGCCAGTAGTCGTCGAACGACAAGAATGCCATCTCGATCGTCAAGGGCTGTTCGTCGACGCCGATCAGGCCACCTGCCGTCCAGAGCTCACCCAACGCGCCGCTGGTGCACAGCGGCATGTGCCGCTCGTCCCGCCCCTCTGCGTCCGGGTCCAGTGCGACTGCGGCGTCCCAGAACGCGCGCAGCATCTCCATGCCGCCGCCGTAATCCCACACCGCGGCGGCCACCACGCCGCCGGGCCGGGTGACTCGAACCATCTGGTGCACGGCGCCCGCGTGATCTCCGACGAAGTTGAGCACCAGCATCGACAGTGTGCGATCGAATGCATTGTCGGCGAACGGCAGCGCGGTCGCGTCGCCGACCTGGAATCGGATGCGTCCGCCCGTCTGCTCCTGCGCGTACCGGATGTAGGCCGCCGACGGATCGACGCCTGTCACCGCGGCGGTGGTCACGGCGGCGGCCGCGCAGGACAGCGCGCCGGTGCCCGACCCGACGTCGAGCACCCGATCGTCTTCGCCGACCCGTGCGAAGGTCACGAACGGCGGCGCCAACAGACGGCTCCAGCGGCCCATGAACCGCTCGTAGCTGTCACTTTCTGAGAACATCCTGCGGTCAGGCTAGACCCGTTTCCGTGATACGAAGGTCTGATGGCATTGGACATTCGAGATCTCACCGTCCCAGTCATCGTCGCCCCGATGGCCGGCGGGCCATCGACGCCCCAGCTGGCTGCCGCGGGCACCAACGCCGGTGGCCTCGGGTTCGTCGCGGCGGGCTACCTGACGGCTGACGTGTTCGCGGAACGCATCACCGCCGCCCGCGGACTCACGTCGGGTCCGATCGGCGCGAATCTCTTTGTGCCGCAACCCAGTGCGGGCACACCCGAGGACATCGAGGCGTATGCCAAGTCGCTGGCGTCCGAGGCCGACCGCTATGGTGCGCAACTCGGCGAGCCCCGCTTCGACGACGACCACTGGGCGGCGAAGCTCGACGTGCTGCTCGACTTGCGGCCCGAGGTGGCATCGTTCACGTTCGGCGCCCCGAGCGCAGACGAATGTCGGCGGCTGCGCGAGGCGGGCATCACCGTCGTCGGCACCGTCACCACGCTTGCCGAGGCGCAGGAGGCCGTCGCCCGCGGCGTCGACGTGCTGGCCGCGCAAGGTCCGTTGGCGGGCGGGCATCGCGGCACCTTCGATCCCGCCGCCCGGCCGGCGACCCAGTCACTGGACGAACTGCTCGCCGCGATCCTCGCGGACGTGGATGTGCCTGTAGCAGCCGCTGGCGGCCTGATGACCGCCGAGGAGGTCGCGCGGGTGCTGGGGGCCGGTGCGGTGGCGGCTCAACTCGGAACAGCGTTCCTACTCTCCGACGAAGCGGGCAGCAGCCCCGTGCACCGTGCGGCGCTCAAGGACCCTCAGTTCACCGAAACCGCTGTCACCCGAGCTTTTTCCGGCCGGTATGCGCGCGGCCTGCGCAACCGGTTCATCGACGAACATGACGGCGAGGCGCCGTTGGGGTATCCGGAGATCCACTGGCTGACCAGCCCGCTGCGTGCGGCGTCGGTGCGCGCAGGAGATCCGCACGCCGTCAACGTGTGGGCAGGCACCGGATTTCAGACGACCGGGACGGGCACGGTCGCCGACATCATGCGCGGCCTCACCTAACGTCCATGGACCCCGAACACGTCGTTGTGGTCGGCGCCGGTATGGCCGGCCTGGCGGCGGCTCGTCGGTTGGCCGATGAAGGCGTCCGCATCACGGTGCTGGAGGCGCGCGAGCGGATCGGCGGGAGGGTACGGACCGATGCGACACTCGGCGTTCCCATCGACCTCGGCGCGGCGTGGATTCACGGCACCGATGGCAACCCGCTCGTCGGTCTCGCCGCCGAGGCGGGAGCCGAAACGGTCCCCATGGACTTCAACGACGTGCGACTGCTCGATGCGGACGGCCCGGTTGACGCCGAGGCCGTCGAGGCCGCACTTGTATTCTGCGCGACGGCTATTGAACGCATGGAAGCGCTGAGCGGGGATGCAGACGACACCGCTTCGCTCGCCGATGTGCTTCCCGGGGTCGCCGACCTCGACGATGCGTTGATCGCATGGGCCGTGCGGTCCATTGTGGTCACCGACTACGCCGCCGATCCCGCACAGCTGTCGCTCGCGTGGTTCGGCTACGGGGGTGAGTTCGCCGGGCCCAACCTCATTTTCCCTGGCGGTTACGCGCAACTGGTGCGGCATCTGGCGCGCGGGCTCACCGTGCGACTGGGCACCGAGGTCACCCGAATCGCGTACGACAGCGCGCAGGTGCACGTCGCGACCTCATTAGGCCCGGTAGTCGCCGACCGGGTGATCGTGACTGTCCCGCTCGGCGTGCTCAAAGCCGAAGCGATCGAGTTCGATCCGCCGCTGCCCGGCGCCAAACGAGCGGCCATCGAGCGGCTCGGCTTCGGCCTCGTCAACAAGGTCGTGCTCAAATTCGATGAGCCGTTCTGGCCCGAATCATCAAGCATGTTCGGGCTCGTCGGGGAGGGGCTGCCCGTCAACGACCTCGTGAACGGACTTGTGTTCGCGGGCGTACCGCTGCTCGTCGGACTGCGCGGAGGCGATGCAGCGAGGACGCGTGAGGCGCTGTCCGATCGGGACGCGGTCGCCGAGGTGGTGGCGGCGCTGGGCGCCCCGGAACCGACGGGAGCGGTCATCACGCGCTGGGCGGCGGACCCGTATGCACGCGGCTCGTACAGCTTCCTTGCCGTCGGTTCGAGCCCCGACGACCAGCGGGCGCTCGCCGCGCCGGTCGGCGAGCGATTGATGTTCGCAGGCGAGGCGACGGACCCGGAGTTCTCCGCCACCGTCCACGGCGCCTATCTGAGCGGCGTCCGCGAGGCGCGGCGGATCATCGCAGATCGTCGATGACGACGTCGCCGGTCTCCGAGCGGGCGCTGACAACGGCGATCGCGGTGTCGCGGTTCGTCGTCTGTGGCACCCGGACCACCGTCGCATTGTGGTCTGCACCGGTATTCGCGTTCACCACATAGGGTCCGCGCGCAGAAAGCCCGATAATCACATCGCCGTCCCGGCTGGTGGCATCGATGGTGCGCGGCGCGGTGTCGGCGAAGTCCACCGTGATGTCACCCGTCACGGTGGTCGCGCTGAACGACTCCAAGACCTTCATCGGGCTGCGCGTCGTCACCTCACCATTCACGTTGTGGATCTCGACGCGCCTGGCGACGCCGCTCAGCACGACCGCACCGTCGCCGGTGTGCGCGATCAGCTGATCGACATTCGCCTGCGCCAGGACGACGCCGGTGTCTTGTCGGGTGGTGATGGTCAGCTTGCGGGCGAGGTCCACAGGCAGCACCACGGTGATCTCACCACCGCGGCTCCACTGCAGGAACGGGGACCGCTCGCCGTTGAGGGTCACCTGCGTGCCCGATGAATTGTTGTTGACTGCCAACGGATTAGGGTTCGCGCGGGTGGAGTTCACCATCCGCAAGTCCGCCCGGGGTTCACGGGCCTCCCGGTCGGTCGTGATACGGATCGCGACGGGTACCGAGCCCGTGTCGACGACCAGCTCCCGCATCGCGGCGGGCAGCGCCTTGGTGTCGGTGATGACGCGGAAGCTGCTGATGCCCCACGCCACCGTGCCAAGGGAAGCGATGGTCCCCACCACCAGCACCGCCGCGGCGACGATGAGCGTTACGCGGACCGCTGTGCGCCCGCCGGGGGAGAGCGGCGGCGGCGGGGTGGCCGGTGCCGGTGGTGGGGGAGCAATCGTTGTCACAGTCAAAACCCTTTCAGTGATTCAGGATTCGAGGTAGCGAAGCACCGCGAGGACTCGGCGGTTCTCGCTCTCGTCGGGAGCCAGGTCCAACTTCGTGAATATCGAGGCAATGTGCTTCTCGGCCGAGCCGACCGAGATGTGCATGGCCGACGCGATTGCCGAGTTCGTCTTGCCCTCGGCCATCAGCTGCAGCACCTCACCCTCGCGTGGGGTCAGTTCGTCGAGGGTCTTGCGACGGTGCGAACGCGTCAGTATCTGCGACACCACTTCGGGGTCGAGCACCGTGCCGCCCCCACCGACCACCTGGACGGCGTCGAGAAAGGCGGGAACGTCGGCTACCCGATCCTTGAGCAGATAGCCGAATCCCTTTGTATCCGAGGCGATGAGGTCGGCGGCGTAGCGCTCCTCGACGTAGTGCGAGAGCACAAGCACCGGCGATTCGGGGTTCTGGCTGCGCAGCAGCGCGGCCGCCCTGATGCCTTCGTCGGTGAACGTCGGTGGCATCCGCACGTCGACGATCGCCAAATCGGGGCGCTTCTCGTTGACCAGCCGCAGCAGGTTGGTCGCGTCCGGCACACCGGCGACCACCTGGTGGCCCGCGTCGGTGAGGATGCGCTCGATGCCTGCCCGCAGCAGCGCGGAGTCCTCGGCGATCACTACGCGCATGGCAGCACCGCGGCGACGACGGTGGGTCCGGTGGCCGGGCTCGACACCGTGAAGGTGCCGCGCGCCGCGCGCACGCGTTCTTCGAGCCCACGCAGGCCGGTCGCGTTCTCATCGACGGTGATCGTGGCGCCGCCGACGCCGTCGTCGAACACCGTCACGTGTAGCTGGTTGGCCAATTCATCGAGCCTCACTGTGACTACCGCCTGAGTGGCCCGCGCATGTTTGGCGACGTTGGTCAACGCCTCGGCGACCACGAAGTACGCGACCGACTCGACCTCGTCGGGTAACCGCCGGGGCAGATGCACGTTCAGCCTCGTCGGTACCGCAGACCGCTGCACCACCGAAGACAGCGCGGCGTCCAGGCCGCGGTCGGCCAGGATCGTCGGCGCGATGCCACGCACCACGTTGCGCAGCTCGACGAGCGCACTCTTGGCGTCGTCATGGGCTTCGGCGATCAGTGTCTTGGCCGCTGGCAGGTCGGTGTCGAGCTTGGTCTGGGCCAGTCCGATGGTCATGGCCAGCGAGACGAGCCGCGGCTGCACGCTGTCGTGCAGGTCGCGCTCGATGCGGTGGCGTTCGGTCTGGGCCGACGACACGGCGCCCTGCCGGGCGTCGGCCAGCGCGCTGACCTCGTACTGCAGCGCCGCCGTCGGCGACGGCGACAATAACCAGCGGTCGATGGCGGCGTCGAGGGCAGGCGCGAAGATCAGGATCCCCGCGGCCGCGACCACCGCGACAACGGCCAGCAGGAAGGCCAGCGGTGGGGACAGGAAGGACAGCCCCGCATCGTCGTCACTCTGGCTGATGGCGATGGCCGCCGCCGGTCCCAGGAACGCGAACACCAGCAGGCCCACCGCGATGCCAACGGCGACCATGTCGTAGAGCATCCGCAGGTAGTGGTGTGCCGCGGCCTTCCAGAACCGCGCGCTGCTGATGTCCAGCCACAGCTGGTGCAGCCAGCGCTGAAATCCGGTGTACGGCGATATTCGCCGGGGCGGAACACCGATGCCCAGCCCGAACACCGCCTCGCTCCGCAGCCGCTCGACGTGTTCGACGCCGCGCATCAAGTAGACGAATACGACGACCGCCAGCGCGAAGCCGATGCCGCTGGGGATCGACGAGATGCCAACGATCAGGATTGTCAACGGAATCCAGAACCACACCAGAGCGATGGCCGCACCGGTGATCAACGACGCGGTCGGCACCACGCCGATGTTGCGGGCGGGCGCCGGAGTCGTCTCCGTGTTTGCGACGTCGACGGTAGCGGGACTCGTGTCGGTTACTGCGACCATGCCATCAACTTATGGACTTACCCGGCTCAGCGACACGGCGTTTTCCCGAGAATCCACCGGGGGAAAACCACCCCCCATTTCCGCGAGCGTGCGTGTCTGTACACCGACACGCCGCTCGCGGGGAGCATTTTGCGCACGCTCGTGGCGCGATGATGGGCGGTATGGCGACGACTGAACGGCACCGGTTGCTGAGCTTTCTCGGCCCCAACTGGTTCGCCTCGGTCATGGGGACCGGGATCGTGGCCACGGCAGGCGCGACCTTGCCCGTGCACGTGCCCGGTCTTCGGGCGTTCGCACAGGTGGTGTGGGTGGCGGCGACGGTGTGGCTGGTGATCCTCATCGTCGCGGTGGCCGCGCACTGGTTGCGCAACCCGACGGTGGCCCGCAGTCACGCCTACAACCCGCAGATGGGCCACTTCTACGGTGCGGCCCCGATGGCGTTGCTCACCGTCGGCGCCGGGGCGGTTCTCGTCGGCAAGGATCTGATCGGCGAGCGGGCGGCCGTGAACGTCGACTGGGTGCTGTGGACGGCAGGGACGGTCGGCGGGCTGTTCACCGCGATCAGCATCCCGTACCTCATGTTCACTCAGTATCGCGTCGAACCCGATGCCGCGTTCGGCGGCTGGCTGATGCCGGTGGTGCCCCCGATGGTGTCGGCGGCGACGGGCGCGCTGCTGATCCCGCACATGGCGCCGGGCACCGGCCGCGAAACCATGCTTTTCGGCTGCTACGCGATGTTCGGGCTGTCGCTCGTCGCGTCGATCATCATCATCACCATGGTGTGGAGCAGGCTGGCGCATTTCGGCACCTCCGGCACCGCCCGCGTGCCGACGTTGTGGATCGTGCTCGGCCCGCTCGGCCAATCCATCACGGCCTCAGGGCTTCTCGGGACGAACGCCGCACTGGCAGTCGATCCTGACCTGGCGAACGGTATGGCCATCTTCGCAATCCTCTACGGCGTTCCGGTCTGGGGATTCGCGGTGCTGTGGATCGCGCTGGCCGCCGCGTTGACCATCCGAACCGCGCGCCGCGGTATGCCTTTCGCGCTCACATGGTGGAGCCTGACGTTCCCCGTCGGGACGTTTGTCACCGGCACCACGCAGCTGGCCGTCCACACGGGTCTGCCCGCATTCCGTGTTGCCGCCGCCATCGCCTACATCGGGCTGCTGAGCACCTGGTGTCTGGTCGCGGTCCGGACGTTCCGGGGCGGCCTGCGCGGCAATATCTTCGCGCCACCGTCGGCAGCGCCGATCAAGGCGCAGAAGGATCCGCCCGCCGCGACGTCGGACCGGTAATCACTTCGGTGCCGTGAGTTCCAGCGCAATGTTGTCCGGATCGCGGAACTCCAGGATGTAGGCCGGGCCGATGTCCTTGATCGGTTCGTGCTCGATACCGAGCTCGTCGAGATGTGCTGCGGCGGCGTCTAGTTCATCCCTGTTGCCGACGCGGAAAGCAATGTGGTCCAGTCCGGAGCGGTCCTCGTCGAACGTGTCCGTCGCGACAGGACGAAGCCCGATCAACACACCACCGAGGTCGTAAACCACGCCGCCGAACAGAAAGCCAAGCGCTTCGCGGGTGGCGTGGTCGGCGCCTTCAGGCACCTCGATAAGAACCCGCCAGCCGAAGACACCCTCGTAGAACTGTCGCGACCGCTCGATATCGGTGACCGTGAGCCGGACGTGCCCGACAGAGGTGGTGTTGATCGTCATGGCTTCCATGCTGCCAGCCACGGCGCGATGACTTTTCCGCGCTACGCCGGTCTGTCTAGGCGTCACACCACTTCGTCAGCAGGGAGCACCATCGTGAGCGTCATCTCCACCGACACCGCCCGTCTGGACGGCGACCATCGTCTTCCTAAGTCACGGGCCCACAAGGTCGGCATCGTGATCAGTGCGCTGGTCACGGCATTTCTGGTCTTCGATGCGGCAGGCAAGCTCGCCGGTGTGCCCCAGGTCAAGGACGGCACGCAGGCCCTTGGATTCCCGACTGACCAAGCCCTGGTCATGGGCATCGTGCTGGCCGCGTGCGTGGCCGTGTTCGTGCTCCCGCGCACCGCCGTGCTCGGCGCACTCGGCATCACTGCGTATCTCGGCGGAGCGGTCACCGCCAATATGCGCGTCGAGGCGCCCGTGTTCACCCACATCCTGTTCGCGGTGTATCTGGGCGTGCTTATGTGGGTGGGTCTTGCGATGCGCCGTCCCGAACTGCTCAAAGTGGTGGGGCTGCGCCGGGACTGAGGCCGCCTGCGGTGTCATGTCAGAATCGCCGACGTGCGAATCGGAATGACGATGCCGGTGATGGAGCCCGAGCTGGACGCGGCAACGCTGAAGGCTTGGGCTCGCGTCGTGGACGACGGCCCGTTCTCGTCACTGTGCTGGGGCGAACGGATCGCGTTCGACAACCCCGACAGTGTGACGCTGCTGGGTGCCCTCGCCGCGTGGACCGACCGGGTGCGGCTGGTGACGACTGTGGTGGTGCCGCAGCTGCACGATCCGACGATGCTCGCGAAGGCCTTGGCGACTGGCGACATGCTCAGCGGTGGCCGGCTGACGGTCGGGCTCGGCGTTGGCGGGCGCGAGGAGGATTACCGCGCCGTCGGTGCCGATCCTGCGACCAAGACCATTCGCGGCATGGCCGATTCCGTCGGCGTCATGAAGCGAATCTGGGCGGGCGAGAAGGTGACTGACTCCGTCGTTCCGGTCGGCCCACGTCCGCGCCAGAGCGGTGGGCCGCAGTTGTTGGTCGGCACGATGGGACCCAAGACCGTGCGCAGCGCCTCCGCGTGGGCCGACGGTTTGGCGGGCACCACACTCGACCTCGATGTTGACAAGCAGAACGAGCTGTTCGATGTCGCGCGAGCGTCGTGGGCCGAGACGGACAAACCAAAGCCTCACCTGGCCACCTCGTTTTGGTTTGCACTCGGTGACGGCGACGAACCGCGGGCCCAGATCCACCTCCATCTTCGGCGCTACATGAACTGGATTGCGCCGCAGTACGTCGACGCGATGGCGCCGACCACCGGCTGGGCCGGCAACGACCACGAATTGCACGATGTGCTGGGCAAATTCGACGCTATCGGCACGGACGAGCTCTATCTCATCCCGACAAGTGCGAACCTCGACGAGGTGCGTCGGGTGGCCGACGTGGTGAAGGGCTTCGGTTAGGAATCTCTAGGCGCCGAGACCGTCGTAGACCTTCTTGTAGTACGACGACAGGAATCGCGGGCCGATGAACCGCATCGCGGTCACCCCGATCAGGCCGGTGAGGTTCTTCGACGTCTGTTCCCATTCGGCGTGGACCGTGCTTCCGCCCTGCGGTGCGGGCATGGCTGTCAGCCTCATGAAGCCTCCGGGTGCCAGTCCGTCGCTGTCGACGACCGTCAGCGTGACCGACCCTGGTGTCGACCAGTCGTAATGCCAGGTGGCCCAAAGCTTCGGAAAGTCCTGTCCCTCACGGATATCGGCGTCCGTGTCGCCGAGGTGATACAGCTCGAACGCCTTGGCCGACGATGCAGGCCAGCGGTGCGGCCGGTTGGGCGAGAAGTCGGTCATCAGCTCGATGACCTGATCGGGCGTCGCCGTTGTCTCGAAGTCGAATTCGAACTTGGTGCGCACGGGTCGAACGTATCAGCGGGTCGCCCGATGCGCTGGGCGGGCCCAGTCGCGAGTCGGCCCCCTCCAGATGAATTCCGAGGGGGCGATCGCGGCCCGGTCGACTGATTCAGCGGCCGGTACCGGATGCAGACGTAAATGTCGATGAGCAACGTCGAGCGGGTTTCGTCGGATCTGTGCGTTGTATCAACAGCGCTGGCAAATGCAACTCCTGGAGTATGAAATACGTGAGCAACATATAGAGGTCACGCGCAAAGGAGTACCGAATGTCTGACGTCGGTCGACGCTCTTGAGTGGCAAGCTGGCCGCATGACGACCCAGGCCACACCGATGCCACCGATCGTGTCCCGTTTGAAGTGGGAGCAGGCGCGCGCGGAACTACTGGTTCGGGAGAAAGAGCTGACCCGGTTGAAGGATGCGGTCAGCGCGGCCCGTCGACGACTGCCGATGGTGCAGATCACCGAGTCCTACACCTTCGAGACCGAGGCGGGACCCGCTTCGCTGCTTGGCCTCTTCGCCGGTCGCAGGCAACTGATCGTGCAGCACTTCATGTTTGGCCCCGACTGGGAGGAGGGGTGCGACGGCTGCTCTTTGATGGCCGACCACATCGGCCCGCTGTCACACCTGTACGCAAAAGACACATCGTTCGTACTCATTTCGCGGGCCGCGCTTCCGAAGCTGTTGGCGTTCCGCGAAAGGATGGGTTGGCAGTTGCCGTGGGTGTCATCCGCGGGCTCAACATTCAACGAGGACTTCCACGCGACCGTCGATGGGGAGGAACGCCACGCGGTCAGCGTGTTCTTGCGCGATGGAGAGCGCATCTTCCACACCTGGCAGACCTTCAACCGCGGCGAGGAGCCGTTCATGGTGGTGTTCGACTTGCTCGACCTCACGCCCTACGGACGCCAGGAGACCTGGGAGGACTCGCCGACGGGCTGGCCGCAACAGCCCCCGTATGAGTGGATGCGGCTAGCCGACTCTTACTGAGGCCCGAGCCGGCTGCTAACAGCCGCGCAAGGTGGGACGATGTACACATCGGAAGAGTCGTGAGCGCCTTGCCGTTTTTGCCCGACAGCGCGGCAAGCCCCCTTCCTTTGGTAGCGGCAAGGCAGCCAGCTGACGAGGAGTTCACGATGAAATTGAAGAAGGTTGCTGCAGGCGCGGCCGTAGCAGGTGCGCTCGGTTTTGCAACTATCGGGGTGGGCGCAGGCCGATGACGTTTGGTGGTGGGATCCGCCGCCGCCAGGGCACTGGGTCCTTTCGCCGGGGCACATTGGCCAACTCCCGTTCGTGCCACCGCCGGGACATTGGGACAAGCCTTGGAAGTGGTGGAAGTAGCCTCCTGCGTGCAGGTTGTTTCAGGGGAAGGCTCCGGGCGGCTCGGCGCCGGCGCGTAGCAGTGCGGCGTCCTGACCGGGCGGCGCGCCGAACATGCGCCGGTACTCGCGGTTGAATTGGGACGGACTGTCGTAGCCGACGAGATGCCCGACTCTCGCCACGTCGCCCGGGTGTGCGGCGAGCGTCGAGCGGGCGTGTTGCAGCCGGATGCGCTTCTGAAATTGCAGCGGGCTCAAGGCCGTTACGGCACGAAAGTGTCGGTGAAAAGCCGACGCGCTCATACCTGACAAACGCGCGAGGTCATCAATTCGCATCGGTTCCGCGTAGTTGTCGCGGATCCAGCCGATCGCGCGGCTGACATTGGACAGGTCGCTGTCGGCCAGGCCGATCTGGCGAACGGTGTTGCCCTGCGGGCCGGTTAGCGCCAGCCACAAGATCTCCTGCTCGATAAGCGGTGCCAGTACCGGGGCGTCGACAGGACGTTCGAGCAGGCGCAGCATCCGTGCCACGGCATCGAGGAGCCCGGGACTCGCTTCCCATGTTGCGATGGCCGGAGCGGCGGCCGGGGGGCGCGCCCACTGAGGGGATCGCGACTGCAGCAGCAGTGCAGCGACGGCGGCTGGGCGCAGCACCAGCCCGATCCCGAGCGACTGTCCGCTTCCATCGGTGTCGATCCAGTCTCCGGTGACGGGCAGGTTGGCAGTGACGACGAGGCAATCGCCAGCGCGGTACTCGTACACATGCTCGCCGAGCAGCAGTCGCTTGCCACCCTGCGCGAGTACGACCAGGAGTGGATCAGTGAGCGAGTAGTCGGTGATCGCGGGTCGTGTCGGAACCTTCGACAACAGCAGCCCGTCGATCGGCGTGCGGAGGTCAGGCCGGAAATGGGTCGCGATACGGTCGCGAATCTCCTCAAGCATGTCGGCACGATCGCGCATACCTCAGAGGACCACGAGCCGCACCGCACTGGCAATACAATCGGCGCGATTCGAGCAGGATTGTGCAAGAGATCGAGCCCATTGATCTACCGTTTTACAGGTCATTCGCGATTACATGGAGCTGCCCATTTCTACGAACAGGAGCAGATTCATGTCACTTGATCAGTACGTCACCCTGGGGCGGTCCGGACTTCGGGTCAGCCCACTCGCGCTCGGTGCGATGACCTTCGGAGAGGATCCGGGCGGCGCCGGTTGCAGCGTCGAGGAATCCGAGAAGATCCTCGACACCTATCTCGACCTCGGCGGCAACTTCATCGACACCGCCAACTTCTACACCAACGGGCATTCGGAGAAGATCCTCGGCGATTGGTTCGCCGGTCATCCAGGGCGACGGCAGCATGTGGTGCTCGCATCCAAGTTCTTCGGCAACATGTTCCCGGGCGATCCCAATGGCGGCGGAGCGGGTCGTGCATCGATCATCGCCCAGCTGCACGAGACTCTGCGCCGACTGCAGACGGACTACCTCGACGTGTACTGGCTGCACAACTGGGACCGCAACACGCCGATCGAGGAAACGATGCGCACGCTCGATGACCTGGTGCGCGACGGCAAGATCCGCTACGTCGGGTTCTCGAACACACCGGCGTGGGTCACCGCCCAGGCACACACCACAGCACTGCTGAGGGGCTGGACTCCGCTGATCGCGCTGCAGGTCGAGTACTCGCTGCTCGCTCGGACTGTCGAAGGTGAAGTCGCGCCGCTGGCATTTGACCAAGGCATGGCGCTGGTGCCATGGAGCCCGCTGAAAAACGGCTTCCTGTCAGGTAAGTACCGCCGCGGCGCTGACGTATCCGATTCCGCGCGTGCGGCTTTCGTCGGCGGACCGAGCGACGACGAGTTCGTCGTCATCGACACGGTCGCTACGATCGCCGACGAACTCGGCGCAACCTCGTCGGCGGTGTCATTGGCATGGCTGCGGGCGAGGCCGGGAACCGTGGTGCCGATTCTCGGGGCCAGACGGCTCGCGCACCTCGAAGACAACGTGGCAGGCCTGAACGTCACGCTCAGCGCCGAACAGCTGCGCACCCTCGACGACGTTTCGTCGCCGACGTTGAACTATCCGGCCGAGGTCAACGCCCAGACGCGGGCGATGCTGCAGTTCGCCGGTGCCACCGTCGACCGTGAAACGTCGACGGTGTACCCACCGCTACTGGCCAGCGACGTCCGCTACTGACGCCGTCAGAACGGCGGCGGCCGCTCAGAGCAAGCCGAGCAGCTTCAGGTCGGTGATGTACTTGACGATGACCGCATCGGAGACGTGCGGAATGTCCTTGTCCGGCCCGACTTTATGGTCCTGCACCGCCATCCGGAAGTGGTCGGCAGGAGCCAGCGAACCGTGGATAGGCGGTTCGGGCTTCTGGTAGTTGTGCAGCAGCGGCAGCAGCGACGCTTGACGCTGCCTGTCCGGCAGGCCGCGCAGCGTCGTCTCGAATCGTGCCAACCAGTCGGCATATTCGGGCACGCGCGAGATCTGGTAGTCGGCCTCGACCAGCCAGTCGACGAAGGTGTCCATGTTGACGCCGTCGTCGTGCGGGTTCATCACGTGGTAAGTCTCAAAATCGGGAGCCTTGTTGACGCCCAAAGTTGAGATGGCATCGGCGATGAACTCCACCGGCAACCCGTCGTAGTGCGCACGCTGCCGATCACCGTTGGCGTCGAGTTCGTAGAACGAGTACGGCGCGATCCCGGTGGCCACCAGCGAAAGCATCATGCGGGTGAACATGTCGGGCACGTTGAGCTGTCCGGCGTAGCTGGTGTCAGCCAGGATCATGTCGCAGCGGAACACCGAAACCGGCACGCCGCACAGGTCGTTGGCCTCACGCAGGAGCACCTCACCGCCCCACTTGCTGTTGCCGTAGCCGTTGGCGTAATCGTCGCTGATCTTGCGGGTGGGGCTCATCTGCCGGATATCGGTCTCCTCGACGAACTTGCCACGCTCGATCTGATCGCCCACACCGATCGTCGAGACGTAGATGAAGGGCTTGATCCGCTTCGTGAGGGCGATGCGGATCAGCTCCGCGGTGCCGACGACGTTCGGGCCGAACAGCTCGCTGTACGGCAGAACGTGATTGACCAGCGCAGCGGGATCCACGATCAGGTCGACATCATCGGCCAACCGCTGCCAGGTGGCGTCGTCGAGCCCTAGGTTGGCCTCACCCTTGTCGCCGGCGAGCACTTCGAGATTATCGGCGGCCAGCATCTTGTAGTGCGCAAGGAGTTTCGGGTCGCCGCTGTTGAACGTCTCGTCGAGGCGCTGCCGGGCAGTGGCGTCGTCCTTGGCCCGCACCAGGCAGATCACCTTGCCGTCGACAAGATGCATCCGTTCCAGCCACTGCAGCGCGAGGTAGCGGCCGAGGAAGCCGGTCGATCCGGTGAGCAGGACCGTGCGAATTTCGTTGCCGGACTTGGGCAGCGATGGCGCGGCCGACAGCGTCGCATCGTCGAGGAACTTGTCCAACGTCAGATCACGGGCGTGCACCTCGGTGGCGTCACGACCGTGCACGGAGTCGTACGTCGGCCGCTTGGCCCCACCGGCGCGCTGGGCGTCGATATAGGCGGCGATCGAGCCCAGATCGCTTGCCGGGCTGACGATCACGCCCACTGGCACGTCGACGCCGAAGATCTCGCGTAGCAGATTCCCAAAAGTCAGCGCCGACAGGGAGTCTCCGCCCAGATCGGTGAACGCCGCGTCGGGGGACAGGTCGGCAGAAGCCGCACCGAGCAGGGCGCCGGCGGCGAGACTGACCGTTTCCAGTGCAGGCCGGTCCGCGCCGTCGTTACGAAGCGCACGCAGCACGTCGGCCTGGCCCTGGGCAAGGTCGTTGTAGAGCTGTTCGAGCGTCGGGCGATAGTGCGCCTTGAGTTGAGGCCGGGCCAGCTTGCGGATGCCGGTCAGCAGGCCGTTCTCCAGCGTGAAAGGCGTTGTCTCGACGATGAAATCGCGGGGGATCTCATAGGACTGAAGCCCGGCTTCGCGCGCGATGCCCTGAAGGGCTTCGCTGAGCAGCGGTTTGACCGCCGCCAGGTCACCGCCGACCCTTTCGAGGGCATCGTCGGTCGGGACGATCACCGCGAGCAGATACGACCGGGCGCTGTTGCCGTACACGAAGATCTGACGTATCGACGGGTGGCCGCCGTAGGCCGCCTCCAGCTTGGAGACGGTGACGAACTCGCCCTGCGACAGCTTGAGTACGTTGTTGCGACGGTCCACGTAGATCAGCCGATCCGGTGCGATCTCGGCCATCACGTCGCCGGTGTGGTACCAGCCGTCGGCGTCGAAGAGCTCAGCGGTGACCTCGGGTCGCCTGTAATAACCGGGGATCTCATTGGGTGTCTTGACCAGCAATTCGCCGCGTGGGTGTGGCCGGTCCGTGCTGAAATAACCGAGATCAGGAACGTCGATCAGCTTGTAATCGGTGACGGGCGGACGCTGGACTTTGTCATCGACAAGGATGATGCCGTCCTCGGTCGACCCGTAGACCTCGGTCAAATGGATGTCGAGGAAGTCTTCCACCCAGGACTTCAGTTCGGGTGAGGTCGGGGCGGAGCCCGTCATTGCCGAGAAGTGGCGTCCGCCAATGAGATTCTCGCGCAGCTCGGCCATCACGAGTCGTTCCACGGAATCGCGGTCGCCATCGGTCCAGCGGTGATCGACCTCGCTCTGCACCACCTGGAAAAGCATCTCCCAGATGCGGGGCACGAGATCGAGCTTCGTCGGGCGAACCAACGTGAGATCGTCGAGAAGGGTCGAGAGGTCAGCCCGTGCGGCGAAGTACGCCGTTCCGCCCCCACCGAGCGTCGAGTAGAGGATGACCCGACCCATGATGTGGCTGAGCGGCATGAAGCTCAGGGTGATGGAGGGCATCCTGGCAGCATCGACCGCGTCGGGAGCGAACCATCCCTTCCAGCACTTGGCCATCAGGCGGTCGGTGTACATCGCGCCCTTCGGAGTTCCCGTTGAGCCGGAGGTGTAGATCAGCAGGCGTAGCGCGTCGTCCTGACTGTTCTGGGCTTGCGGCGCGTCAGCGTTCGCTGGCGCGTTTTCGATGACGTCGTTGAGAATCTCGACCGTGACGTGGCGGTCGGCCAGGCGTGCCGCAGCCGATTCGACTGCCTCGCGGTGGTCGTCGACCTCAGCGTGATAGTCGAACACCACAAAGCGCTTCGGTGTGTGCGCGGTCAACGCGAGTTCGACGGCGTCGGCAAGGTGGTCGACGCTGGAAAGGATCGCGACCGGCTCGGTCTCGACGAGGATCGGGTGGAGTTGTTGCACCGGGGCACTGGTCTGCAGCGGGACCGCGATGGCTCCGGCCAGCGACAGCGCCATGTCCACGATCGCGTAGTCGGCACTGGTGAAACCGAGCGTTGCCACTCGATCGCCGGTGCGAACCGTGCTGTCGGCCAGCGCGGTGGCGAGGGCACGCACACGTCTCCACGTCTCCCGGTAGGTCAGGGTGTCGAAGCGGGGTAGCAGTGCCTCGACGGTGCGGCCGCTTGCGTCGGTGACGAATTCGACGGCGCGCTGGCCCAGCGCGGGCCGGTCGGCATAGTTCTCCATCATCGCGCGGATGACATCGGCGAGAAGCATGCCGGGCGTGTCGAGCAGGGCGGTGACCGCTGGATCGGGCTGGGCGGCAATGAATTGCGCATCGGTCGAGGTCAATGTCTCGAACCGAGTCTGACACCGTGCTTCGCGGCCATTAGCTGAAGTTGACATTTAGAGCTCCTTGAACAAGCAACGATTAGTTCCGAAATAGGCCAAGCCCTGTAAGTACCAATGCCTTAGTAGGGCTAAATAATCCTGGATATTTGCTGTGAGCACCCGGCCAAGAATCTGGCTGTTAGCGGGAAATCGGTTGCGACTGACTGACTTTCGGCAAATCGGACCGCTTCCAGGTGCTCGAAGGGGTGACGTACTTCACCGGCTCCCGGGCAGCGGGACCACGTAAGTGCTCGCGGATTCGCTGTGGCCCATCGCAGGATCTCCCTTTCGGAGGTGTAGTTCTACCTTCGAGTGTTCGCTGGTTAGGCGCTGGCGTCATCGGTGCTGGCGGTCATTCGGGATACCGACAGGTCGGACGGTGCGATTACCGGGTAGCCGGTACAGCAAACGGCGGAACTGATTGCGTCAACATCGTCATGCCGGTACCGTCCGGCCTACTGTAGGTAGGACGAGAGGGTCGACGAGGCCGAGGGATGGTCGTATTGACTGGGGACGGGTATCGGCGATCACCCGACGGTGCGGGCTTAGAAGCCTGCACCGCAATGACTTTCACGCCGGAGCGCGCAGTGATCGGATGACCACGATGAGTCGCGAACCCGAGCCGTTCGGCGTCTACGGCATGGGCGGCGTTCGTATCGCGGCGGACCGCATCGGCGATTCGCGAGCGACGGCCGTCGTGTTCTTGCACGGTGGCGGGCAGACGCGCCGTTCGTGGCGCCGGGCCGCCGAGGTGGTTGCCGGGCGTGGATGGCAGGCGATAACGGTCGACTTTCGCGGCCACGGCGAGTCCGACTGGTCGGCGGACGGTGACTATCGCGTCGTCACCTTCGCGGACGACGTTCTGCGAACTTCCACCACACCGGTGCTCGTGGGTGCGTCACTCGGCGGATTCACCGCAATGCTTCTCGCGGGTGAGGTGTCACCGGCTTCGGTGGGCGCTGTCGTCCTCGTGGACATCGTGCCCAACATGGACCCATCCGGGGCGACCCGGATACACAGCTTCATGAATGACCGCATGCTGTCGGGATTCGACTCGCTCGACGAGGTCGCCGACGCGATCCAGGAGTACAACCCACATCGGCGCCGACCAACCGATCTGGATGGACTTCGGACGAACCTGCGCAGGCGCGGCGATCGCTGGTACTGGCATTGGGATCCGAAGTTCATCGACGGAACCTCGGCGCTTCCCCCAGTCGAAGTGACCGAGGTCGATCGCCTTTACGCCGCGGTCGACACCATTCTTCGCGCCGATGTGCCCATATTGCTCGTGCGGGGCCAGATGAGCGATCTCGTCACCAAAGAGCGAGCCGACGAGTTCCTCACACGCTTCCCCGGTATCGAATTCGCCGATGTCGGCGGCGCCGGTCATATGGTCGCCGGCGATCGCAACGACATCTTCGCCGGGGCGGTCGTGGAATTTCTCGCCCGCCATGCAGACGCGCGCTGACAGAGAGGTCCAGTCAGCGCTGATTCCCGCCCGCGTCACGTGGCAGGAACACGGACGGAACGCATCGCACGTCATGACTTGGTGATTGAGCGACGCTACGAGTGGGTCGCGAGGCCTGCCAGGAACCACGCCACGTTGGTGACCATCAGGTGTGCCTTACGCGATGCGTACCGATCGGGTTTTGTGCGGTCGACGCATATGCGAATAGTTAGCTATACTTTCTGAAATGCTCGTCGGCTCTTCAAAAGATGTGTGCGAGGGCCGTGACGGCTCTGGCCGCACTGTGCCGACCCTGTCGCGGACCCGATCTCTCGAAGATCACCGGGTGCAATCGCTTACCGGCATTCGTGCCCTCGCCGTCCTGCTGGTCATCGGCACTCATGCGGCATACGGCACCGGCAAGCTGACCCACGGCTACATCGGGCTTGTGTACTCACGCCTGGAGATCGGTGTGCCGATCTTCTTCGTGTTGTCGGGTTTCCTCCTGTTCGCTCCATGGGTGAAGGCCGCGGCCGCCGGCCACCCACCGCCGCAGGTGGGCAGCTACCTCAGGCGTCGGGTACGGCGCATCATGCCGGCCTACGTCATCACCGTGGTGTTCGCCTACGTGCTATTCGAGTTCCGAACGACGGAGCCGAATCCCGGTCAGACGTGGGTGGGGTTGATTCGGTACCTCACGCTGACGCAGATCTACACCGACGACTACCTGTCGACGAATCTGCACCAGGGCCTGACGCAGATGTGGAGTCTGGCGGTGGAGGTGGCGTTCTATGCGGCGCTGCCGCTGCTGGCGTATCTGCTGCTGGTGGTGGTGTGCCGCGGTGCCTGGCGGCCCGACCTGCTGCTGGCCGGCTTGGCAGCGCTGGCCGCGGTCAGTCCGGTGTGGCTGATCGTGCTGCACACCACCGACTGGTTGCCGAACTCGGCCGGTATGTGGCTGCCTGCGCATCTGGCATGCTTCGCAGGCGGGATGGCTTTGGCGGTGCTGCGCGCGATGGGGGTGCGCTGTTTTGCGGCCGCCGTGATTCCGCTGGCACTCGCCAGTTATTTGGTCGTATCGACACCCCTCGCGGGCGATGCGACGACGTCGCCGGTCATGCTGTTTCAGCCGGTGACGAAGACCGTGTTCTACGCGGTCATCGCCACGCTCGTGGTGGCGCCGCTGGCGCTCGGCGACCGTGGCCGGTATGCCCGCCTGCTGAGAAGCAGGCCGATGGTGTGGCTAGGGGAGATCTCCTATGAGATGTTCCTCATCCACGTGATGCTGATGGGCATCGCGATGGGGTCGGTGTTGAGGTGGCCGGTGTTTACGGGTTCGGCGGCGGGGTTGTTCGTCGTGACGTTGGTGCTGACAGTGCCGTTGGCGTGGGCGCTGCATCGCGTCACCACAACGGCACGGTGGCGCGTCGCTCCAACGCCGCGACGATCTTTGGAATCGTCCCGGCGACAAGCACAATCGTCAGCACCCGCAGCACCTGCAAAGTGACCACGATCGGACCGGAGCCGACATCGTTGGCGATCGCGAGTACAGCGAAGATGCCCCGGGTGTGGCGGCGAGGTACGCGTCGATCTCGCACACCGTTCTTCGCGTTTTGGACGGTGCGTAAGCTACGTGTGCGCGACCGCCGTGACGCGGATGTGCGCACAACCCGCGCGACGAGCGTTCTGCACGTTTTGCGCATTGTGTGCGCCGCGGCAAGGACTGAGATACGGGTTATGACACAAGTTTCGCGATGAGCCGTGCGGTAACTCGTATTTCGGCGCTGGATCAGCCCGTCGGCACGCGTCGGCGGACCGCCGCGCGAGCGAGCTCAAACACCGCCGCGTCGTTTTGGAGAATGAAAGTGGTACTGGCGGAAACCAATACCGCGTTGAGCTCAAAAGCGAGCTGTGCCGCGTCAACGCCGGGGTCGAGTTCGCCGGCGTCCATCGCCTCGCGGGCAAGCCGCTCCAGAAGTTCGGTCCAGTCACGTTGTTGCGCTGCGACCGCATCGCGCACAGCGCCCGGCCGCGTGCCGACGTCGGCGGCCGCGACTGCGAAGAAGCATCCGCCGGGAAACACCCGCCGCTCGATGTGAGACAGGAACGCATCGCAGGCGGCGTGCAGGCGCCGAACGCCCCGCGGCGCGTCGAGGGCCGGTACGAACACCTCGGCGATGAAGGTCTCGCGTGCCGATGCGACAGTCGCCAACTGCAGGTCCTCTTTCGCGCCGAAGTGGGCGTAAAGACCGCTCTTGCTCATCCCAATCGCCGTGGCGAGGCCGCCGATGGACAAGCCGTCGAGTCCATCGACCGTCGCAAGCCGCGCGGCCTGCGCGAGGATCGCCTCCCTGGTGCGCTGCCCTTTCGTCTGCTCCACGCTATTGAGCTTAAAGGAACGATCGTGCTATTCTTCGCCGGCAATTAGAAGCACGATCGTGCTTTTATCTTGATGTAGGAATGAAATGCCAGTTCAAACCTGCCGTGACTCGGTCATCGCCAGACAGCAGGCTCCGCTGCGCCGGCTGTACAAAGACGAGCCGGACCGGGCGCGCACGCGCAAGTCGGCCCGTACCTCGTCGACGAGGATCCCCGCGAACGACCCGTTCCACGGCGAGGTCGAGATCGGCGACGGGTACGGCACGTATCTGCGGTTCGGCCTCGATCGCTACGTGGGCGGCCTGCACGACGCGCCGAACCCGGGCGACCTGATGTGCGCAGCGCTGGCCACGTGCACCGATGGCGCGATCCGCATGATCGCCGATCTCCTCGGCGTACGGCTGGAAGCGCTCGAAGTGGAGGTGACCGGCGAACTCGACGTCCGCGGCTGCCTGCTCATCGACCGCGACGTGCGCGTCGGCTTCGAACGGCTGGCGTGCAGGATACGGCTGGAGGCGGAAGAGGGCACAGACCGGCAGCGGCTGGACGCGCTGGTTGCCTCCGCCGAGCGCGTGTGCGTCAACCTCGACACACTTCGCAGCGGAATCGAGGTGACGACCGCGGCAGAAGTCGTCGGCAGTTAGGGGAACTCTGGCTGAGGCTTTCGAAAACCCCAGGGGCGCTGACAAAATCGGATCTGGAGTGAACCGCGAAGGAGTGCACGATGGCCGATACCCAACCCAACCAGCTGGAGCAACCGCAGGGTGCGGTCCCCGATACGGGTGGCGCACCGGGGAACTACAGCAACAGCGCGATCTCGATGCTGCTTGCCGAGCAGCCGCTACCTGGCTCGCAGGAGGAGCGAATCGTGGCCGCCAAGGTATCGAGGGCCATGCTGTCGGGTCCGCGCCACATCACCAAGGATGCGACGGTCGCCGAGATGGATGCCGACGGCAACCTCGTCGTGCTGCGTCAGGGCACCAACGACTGGGTGTGCTTCCCGGGTGATGAAAACGTCATCGGCGACGTCCCGATGTGCGCCGATCCCATGGGCCTGCAGTGGGCGATGGACATCATGGCCCAGAAACCGGCACCGACGAATACGGCGCCCGGCATCATCTACATGCTGTGCGGTGCGACGCAGCACAGCAACACAGATCCGTTCGACAAGACAAGTCCTGCCATTCCAATCGGGCCACATTGGATGATCATCTGGCCCTACAACGCCGCGCGCGACGGTCTTCCGAATGCGGTGCGTGATGCGGGCGCGTGGGTGATGTTCGATGGGACACCCTATGCCTATCTGCACATATGCGGAACGCCCTGGGCCGGAAACGAATACACCCCTGATCGCGACCCCGTCTGGACGATGGAATACAGGCTGCGCGACGGGTCATGAGCCTCGTTGTCACCCGCTGTGCGCCGGGAGTCCCTCGCGCAGTCTGTCCAGAGCATGCGCCGAGGCGCTACCGGGCTCGGCGTGGAAGGTCAAGACGTGCGTGCCACCGCAGTGCGGGAGGTCCAGCTTGCTGCGGGTCAGGTAGAGATCGCCGACCACCGGATGACGCATGTGGTTCACCCCTTTGACGTACCCGACGTCGGCCCTGGATCAGAGATCTCTGAATCGCCCACTGTGGCTGCATAATTCGTCGATATCGCGATGAGACGCGATCGTCGGGATCGCTCGCTGACAGTTCTCGCAGGCCACCCACCGGGACCGCAACTCATCGACGAGATCGCTCAGTTGATCCGCGAGGGTGTGCTCAGCACGTCGCCAGGAAAGAAGTTCGGCCTCGACGAAATCCGCGAGGCGGTCACCGAGGCCGAGTCGGTCGGACGCAGCGGTAAAATCCTGATCGCACCCGCCTAAGGCGCGTTCAGCGGCGGTCTAGAGGGCTGTCGGCTGATACGTCAGCCGCACCAGCCCCGAGGTGTAGGTCGTCGCTGACACCAAGCGCAGCCGAATCGGAAGCTTGCCTGCGTGGAAGGGTCTGACGCCGTCGCCCCAGACATAGGGATGAAGCCAAAACCTCACCTCGTCGACCAAGCCCTCTCGCGCCAGATCGTTGGCCAACTGCCCGCACCCGTACAGAATCACATCGCCGGAGAGCCTGTCCTTTAGCGCTGCTACATCCTTCGCCAGGTCAGGCCCGAAAAGCGTCGAGTTCCAAACGAGCGGTTCCTTGATCGTGTGTGACGCAACGTATTTCGGCATTGGGTTGATGAGCTTCGCGTACGCGTCGTTTGATTTCGGCCAGTACTCGGCCAAACCTTCGTAGGTCTTACGCCCCAGGATGAGCGCGTCTGCGGCACGCAACTGCGCGACGCCGTCTCCTCCTTCTTCCAGTGTCGTGTCGAACCACTCCTCCAGCGGGTCCATCACGCAATCGACCGTCATCTGCGCTGACACAATGAGCCTGCCCATCACAACCTCCCTTATGCGTGATCGGTTGTCGGTACAGACTCCGCCAGACGCCAAAATTCATCGCGGCGCTGGTTGTTGCAGTCTGGTATTTGCCGGCCGCTCGAAATCAACCCCTTGACGCGCTCGTGCTGATCGAAGAGGCGGGTGACGGGCGGAGTTTGGTCACTTCGCGCACCAGGGGTTGTTTCCGGGACACTCCGATGCCCTTGCGTTGGACGCGAGCGTGGTGGCCGGGTCGTCGAACGATGTAATCAACGAGGTTCGGCTTCGATCACCGACACCGGTGCTGCGGTCGCCACGATCCGTCGCTGACGGAATCCTGACCGGTCGAGAAGCGCTGCGTACTCGGCCGCGGTCCGTTCCCGTCCGCCCACCGACACCAGCATCTCCATGTCAAGCAGCTTCCCGAAGTGAGGCGAGTCATCTTCGGACAGAACCACTTCGATTAGCAACAGTCGACCGTCCGCAGGAATTACGTTGCGCACATTCCGCAGGATCTGCACCGCCTTGGTGTCGTCGAAACTCTCGATAACGTGCTTGAGCACGTATGCGTCGGCGTTGGCGGGTGCGGTGGCGAAGCAAGAGCCTGATTCGATGGTCACGCGGTCCACAACTCCGTGCTTGGCGAACAGCGGCGCTGCCCCCGCAGTCACCGAGGCGACGTCGAACAGGATGCCTTTCGCGTTCGGGGCCTGGTGCAGGATTGCCGCGAGTAACCGACCTTGGCCACCCCCGATGTCGGCGACTGTTTGGAAAGCAGAGAAGTCGTATGCCGCAAGAATCGCGGGTATTGACAACTCTGACACGCTGGTCATCGCGTCGTTGAACACTGCGGCGAGTTCCTTGTTGGTCTCCATATAGTCGAAGACGCCCATGCCCCGTAGTGCCGTCACGCTTTCGGCACCGGTCGTCACGGAGCGGGTCAGCATTCCCCAGTGTTCCCAGTGTTCGGGGCAGCCGACCATCAGCGCGAATGCACGCATGGATACCGGCGCGTCGGTGCGCAGGGTCTCGCCGATCGCCGTGAGTTGATACCTACCATCCCTGCGATGCGCAAGGATCGAACGGCTGGACAGCAGTCGCAGTAGCCGACGCAGGCCGTCTTCGTTGGCGTCCACCCGGCGGGCCAAGTCGTCTGCGGTGAGCGGACCCGCGGCGAGCTCATCAGCGATGCCGAGTTTGGCGGCGGCGTAGACCGCTTGCGTCAGCCAACTGGCAGTGATCATCTCGAGCATGTTGACCGGCGCCGGCACCAACTTCCGATCTATCCGGTGCAACAAAGAGCGCATGCCCTCGACGGCGCGGACGACCCGGGCGAGGTTCATCGGCCCTTGCGCCGCACGGCGCGGACTGCGCGGCGCTTGGCGAGAGCGCACCGACTCAGATACCACGGGTTCGGGGGAAGCCAGCCCAATTGCCTAGCTTGGCCGAGGTCGTCACGGATGGCCCAGTGTTCAATGATCTTGCCGTCTTTTACACGGAACCAATGCGACTGCGCCATCGCGAACGTCTTACCCGTCGGCGGGAAGGCCGCGTCAATCTCACCGTCTTCCCGGTAGACGACGAAGGTATCGGTGTGCCGGCCGTTCATCGTGGAATTGACCGCCACGAGATCACCGTCAGCCACCGCGTAGTGGATGTCGTAGTGCAGGTCTGCAAACGCGGCGCGCAGCCACATCGCCGTCGAATAGAACCCCGCCGGTCCGGGCACGCGAGATAGGGGTGGCTGGATTCTGTTCTCGCGGTCAATGGAGTCGGGATGTGCGACATCGTCGAAATCCGAACGTTTACCGCTCGCCATGGTGTGAATGCTGCGTATCGCCACTGACACCGGATCGGTGGGTCCCGGGTTGGCATCCATGAGGAGCTCCCTTGTGTGTTGATCGGTCATACGGCCCAGGGTGTGGTCCCGCGTGTCGTGCGAACTGAGTAATCCACTACTCGATCTTGTCTCCGAAATCACTCGCCACACTCATGTCGGTTTGGCGCTGGACCGGTTCAGCAGCGACGAGAGATCGTCGCGGCTGTTACAGCCGGTCCTGGTCATCGCGCGGTAGATGTGGCCCTCGACGGTGCGGACCGAAAGCGTCAGCCGGTCCGCGATCTCGCGGTTGGTCAGTCCGGCGCCGATCAACGCAACGATCTCCCGCTTACGGTCGGTCAGCGGTAGTGGCTCGAGAACCTGGCGAAGGGCGGGCGTGCTGGCGCCGCATCGATACGCGAGCCCTTCGGCACGGGTCGAACACGATAAGCCCGAGCCACGTAAGTCGTTACGGCGGTACATAATCGCAGCGTGCGAGGCAGCGTCAATGGCGGCGACGACGTCGCCCATGCGCTCGAAATCCTCTGACACCGTGGCTAATTCGGCGGCTCGTCCGTCATGAAGCGCTGCGGCGAACCGGGCCGCAAGGCCCACTCTAGGGCCCTCAACGACCGCTTGAAGCTCTGACAAGCGCGGTGCACATGACCGATCACCCAGTTGCGTCGCGGCCTGCAGACACAAGACCTCTGCCCCGAATTGACCATCGTCTCTGGCCGTTTCGGCCGCGGAAAGCACGATGGCGATGGCCGCGCTGACGGCACCCTCGCATGCGGTGACCCACGCATGGGCGATTGCCGACTCGTAGTCCAGGAATCGCCAGCTCGGGTGTCTGCGCTGCTGCAGCGCCTTCAGCGCCCCGGACGCATCGACGGGTGATCCCCTTAACGCGACCGCAATGGTGCGCGGCAGCTGGTACCGATACGCAGAACCGTTGCTCTCGCCCGCGGCGAACAATGCTTCGGCTACCGGCCCGAGACGCGATTCTGCAGTGGCGACCTGGCCGGCTCCCAGTGCGGCTCGACCGGCGATTGCGGAGGCCAGCAGCGGGGCCACCCCGGGAAGGTCGGTTGCCTGCCCAAGGAAACGCTCGGCGACATCGATTGCCTCCGTAATCCGTCCAGATAGCAATAGTGCAGTTACGTGTGCATCGACGACCAGGAATCGCATCTGTGGGGCATCGAAAGACCGCGTGGCGACCTCGTAACCGGTCGATGCGGCGGCCAGCGCGTCAGTTATCCGTCCAGCGTGCCCGGATGCGGACGCAACGGCCCAAGCGGTCTCGACGCCGATTATTGCCGGAAGTTCTTCCAGCACAATCCCCTTGGCATGTCGCAACGCGTCCGCAGGTCTACCCATGACGAACGAATAGATCGTCTCGAATACTTCGATGCACCCGCACTTCTGCAGCCCGCATCCATTGGTCTCCATGAAGCTCTTCGCTCCCGCGGCATCTGCGAGCGCGAACAGCCGGTTGCTGGCTCGCAGTACCGTCGCCCGCGTGTGGTCGGCCGCGATCAGCTCACCCTGGGGGATGCCGGCGACCACCGCGTCGGCTTCTTCTCCGCGGTCCAGCCACGACAGTGCATGACCACGAATGAAGCTGGCCTCCGCGGCTGCCCCCGCGCGGATGGCTGCCGCGGCCAGCTGCTCGGCCAGCGGCATGTCTGCCAGCCAGACGGCTCCCTTGGCGGCCTGCACCAGCAGGTCCGCATCCGGCTGCAGGTCGGACTCCAGGGCCAGGGTGGCGCGACGCACCAACGTGGGCATCTCGTCACAACCGGCGGAGCTGGCCAGTTCGGTGGCCACCCGCCCCCTCAGCCGCCGCAACCGCGTCGCGGCCGCCCGCTTTCTGCGCACCTCGCCGTAGAGCGGATGCGCCAGCCGCACCTCCGCAGCACCGCTCACGTGCTCCAGGGTGATAAGCCCGCGAACGTCGGCCTCCTCGACGGCCTCCGCGTCGGTGATCCGGGTCAGCGCCGCAAGCTCGATCGGCTCGCCGACCGCCAGCGCGTCGATGACCTCTGCCACCGGGTCAGTCAACGCCCCTATCCGGGACCCGATGATTTCCACCAGACTTCGAGGCACGATCGGATCGCCGAGCCAACTCCAGCAACCACCCTTCAGAGTAAGCCGGCCGTCGGCGACCTCTTGCTCGACGATGTTCCGCAGGAATAACGCGTTGCCCTCGGTCAACTTCCAGAGTCGCTGGGTTGCCTCGGGATCCAGCAGCCCGCCGAGAACCCGCGACACCAATGTGGCGATCTCGTCGCGGGCCAAGGGTTGAAGGTTCATCGTGTCGAATCCGGCGCCCGTCCATAGCTGCTGCCGGCTGGGCGGAACCCGCTCGCCATCGCGAACAGTGAGGACCACCCTCGCTGCGGATCGCTCCAGGATTTGGTGCAAGACGAACACCGACATGTCGTCGAGCAGATGCGCGTCATCGACGCCGACCACCACACGGCGCGGTGCGGACGCGACGGTCAATGCCTCAATCACGCCCCGGACGGCGGCGAGCGTGTCCGTCACTCCCGCCCGAGCCCATCGGGCGAACGCGCCAAGCGGCAGCTCACGCGCCGCTATCGTGCCGATCGCCCACCGCGTCTGGTAGCCACGTGACTCTGCCATCGACAGCGTCTCACGGGCGATCCGGCTTTTGCCGACACCGGCTGCCCCGAAAACAACAATTCCAGCAGGACCTGGACCCTCGATGGCTGCCCGGATGGCCTGCAGTTCCTCCGAGCGGCCGACCAACGGCCACGTCAAGCGCACCCGCAAAGCCTAGGAGCGCAGAGAGTCGGCCACGCACCGAATAACAGAGTTGAAGCGACCTCTCCGGTAGGTGGTTATTGCTTAAGCAACGTCCTGACGCGGGATTCGTTGCTGCTTTCTCCGCCGAGACCATGACGCCATCGCCGAAGCACTGTCGAAACTCTCGCCTCTACGACAGCGCGTGATGGCGGCGGACCCATTCCTCTAAGCGCCTCGGTTCCGTGAACATTGCGTCGGATCTCCAGACCGAGGACCAACGGATGTCCGTCCACTCGAAGACCTCAAGAGGACTGATCTGCTCTTCTCCGGCCCAGAGCTCCAGTTGATGGTCCCCGATGCCCAAGATGTGTCCGTATTCTCGAGCCTCGACAATTCGGAGAGCGGCGGCCAGCTCCGCGAGGTGGGGTCGGTGATGTCCACGTGCACCACATCCCACATCAGAAAGCGGCCTTCGTGCCGGAACCGATGAGCCGGACCCGGGTGACCCGCTCGAAGGCCGCGTCGAGTGTGGCCTGAGTTGGGTCCGGGTCGCTGGAGGCCAGATAATCACCGGTCATCTGGTCCACCACGCCGGTCACACGACCATCGTCGTCCACGATCGGGACAACCGGATCGTGACGATCCCCGGCTATCTCGTCGCTCCACTTCGTGCATATCCCGTGTTGGCGCGATCACTTTAGCCGACCCACGTTTGTTATTCGCGAACCTCGTGTTGCACCAACGTGATCCGTCGTCCGCGGTGCCTTGAATCCGCGAAATCCGACTTATGCCACACGATCCAGCAGAAAGCGTACGTCAAGCCTGATCTCGTCGGCGTGGGGCCAACCCGGCGCTGACGGTCGGCTTTTCGATCTCGGCGACGCCTTCGGGGTGGCATCATCAGGCGCGATGGATTCCGAACAAGTCATCCGCATTGCGCTGACGGTCGTCACGCCGATCCTGACGGCGGGCATCGGAATCATCGCGCTGGTCATCGGCGACTGGCGACAGCGCAGGACGCAAGCCGGACGACGCAAGCTCTCTTTCGAAGATGCCAGCAGGCAGGTCGAATTCGCCGCTGACTGGTTCAAGGCCAGCAAGGACATCGCACCAGACGCCGAGCAGCAGGCCGCCGCTCGGGCGCTGGCCTGGCTCGAGGAGGCCTCGGATCTCGTCGCCGAGACCAAACCACCACCGCCCTCCGAAGAGAAGCGGTCCGTCACCGTCCGCCGGCTGCTGCTGGCCTACCCGATGAAGCGTCGTGGCGCACGAGTGCTCCGGGGCTTCTACTACTTCGTCCTCGGTCTGGTGATCTTCCAGGTATCCGGGGCGCTGGGCTCCGCCTTGGGCAGGGCGGACACGCTCGGAGTTCCCAACTACTTCTCCGGCGGGATGATCTACGTCGACCTCCTCGGCATCGTCATCTACGCACTCATCGCGATGGCGTTCCGCTCCTGGTCGCTGCGCGCGGAGGAGTCATTATCCGCAGATGCGCCGCAGCGTCGGATGACGGTGCGCGACGCGTTGCTCTTGTACCGGTTCAACGGGATTCGCGCCCACATCGCGCGGATCGTCTTCTGGTTCTGGGTGGCGCTCACTGTGCTCGTCTTAGCGGCAATGGTGTTCACCGCCGTCGAGGACCCGCGGACAATTCCTTCGAATCTCGTTGTGCTCGTTGCCTGGGTCGGATGGTCTATCGGGCTGCGCTATTGGGCGGTGTCACACAGTGAACGCGCCGCCCGCGAGTCGGCGACCGCCTAGGTGTCGTCGCCGTCGAGCCCTGCAAGACACCAACTTCTGTGTTGCGCTGTTGGCGCGAATCAGGCACATGGTCGGCGCCCAGGAAGTGGGGACAACTGCCGAGCGCTCCGTGGCGAGCTCCAACGGTCGGCTTAGATACCGGTGCACAGCGACACGAACGGAATGGGCGCGCAGATACCGACCGAGAAGTACGGCGTGGGATCGCCGTTCCAAGGGGGCGGCGGAGGAGGTGGCGGAGGAGGTGGCGGAGGTGGAAGTGGTGCCGCCACACAAGTGTTGGTCGGCGGATCGAAAACGGTTCCGAAACCGCATTCGGCCGCGTTACTCACGCCGGGAGTAACTACTGTCACGAATGCGACCGGTACGAACGCCGCAGCGCCGGCAATTGCCAAGCGACGAATAATGCCCACCATCGCAGGCCTCCCTCGAATATTCCCCGGCCCCTGCTTGGACGCGAATTTACGCGCCGCGCGGCACGACTTCCACCGAATTGACGATCCCGCAAGCTCTTCAGCTTCCTCGTTGGTCGCGGGGGTGAAGCTTCCGCAGGTGGTGCGCGGGTTCGACCCCCGTCATCGGCTCATGAATGGTTCACCTGATCTTGATGAGGTCATCGACCAGAGCTAGTCGATCACGGGGCATTGGTCGTTCTGCTGGCGCGGCGTTGTGCCCCCTATGTGGAGAACGTCAGGATCGTGACGACGAGTAGGGTCAACCAAATTGCTGGCCAATACAACACTTTGGCCCACAGATTGTCATGCTCTCGAAATGGCTTGAGGTCCGGCCGTGCGAGCAATAGCACCGAATTGAGGGCGACGCCGAGGATGAGGAAATACGTGACGATATACAGGATTTCGTTCTATATGAAACCCGAGGTTTTCACTTCATCACGCAGCGAATTATGTCCGATAACGACGGCCGAAGAAGAATGCCGGACCTGTGAAAACTACAGCGCCCGGACGGACTCCGAAGTGCTCGAGGTGTTTGCGGTCTTTGCTGAGCACCGTTACGACGAGAAACAGCTGAAGCAGGATCACAGCGGCACGATGGTTCGCGATATGGATGGGGTCGCCAGGTGTCGTTTCACGGCGATGCTGTAATACAGCTCGGGATGCTCTTGATTCGCACGAAAGCCGAACTGCCAAAATCGGTATTGTGTAACGATGGGTGCGATAGCTGAAAAATGCTTGCTGAATCCCAATTCTCTAGAACGATCGGGATCCACCCCGGGCACCGCAGCAGGGTCACTCGAGATATACGCCCCCGAAGTTAGGCGTCAGGTAAACATTCCGCTCATGATCCGGATGCCACATCCGCAGCTTAATCTGATGGCGCCCGAGCGGATACCTACTGAAATCAAATTGCTCACGCAGCGCCGCGTATTGGGACATTGTGAGGGTACGCCAGACTTTAGCTGACCAAATAGGCAACGATAGTATCAGCAGGTAGACTCCGGTGCTGCGCTGGTGAGAGTGCCGTGGCGGTTTGCCAGGCCGCAGGTTCGACTCCCGCCGGGGCACCATCTGACATTGCTGGTGTGGCTTTCTGAGAACTCGGCAGCGCTGGTAACAGTGGTCGACCCTGAGCGGGTCCTGCCAGCACTCTTTTCAAACGAAGGGACTTTAAGGAGGCATCACATCAGCCTCAACGACGCCGAATATTGGAGGAAATTGGCCTCAAGAGAATCGCGTGACTGCAACGAGACACTCCCAGATTGGCATCGAACTCTGCCGTCTACGCGGATATAAAGAGGCGGGGTGGGGCGGGAGGGCCGACGTTTCAGGAGGACTTCGATGCACTTTCTCCTCTCGAAAGGACTCGCGTCAGCAGCGCCGGCAGTATTTATACCGACAGGATTGTATATTCAGTCGTCGAATTCACCGGACCCTATACTGCGGAGATTTCTGGGCAAATCTGGCAGCGCTACGCGAACGACCTGCCGAAAGTCGTTGCCAAAGGCGCATACCAACCTGAAGCCAAAGAACAGCCGTCACCTCAAAGAGGTGTACCGAAAGCAGCTGGGCAACGAAGAAGTGACCGGCTGGACTTTTCACGCGGCGCTGCCGAAGGCAGTAGTGATTGATGGCAATCTGCTGGAACCAGGCAGCCAAATATCCGGCGTGCCAGATGGCACGGGGTGCGAATGGTCGGTCGACCGAACAGGCGCGGGTGGGGCCGGATCCGTAAGCTGCCCAGCGCCCACTGGCAGGCCAGCTATGCGGGCCCCGACAAGGTGCGACACACCACCGCCGCCACCTTCACTAAGCGCATGGACGCAGAACACTGGCTGTCTGACGAGCGCCGCCTGATCGAGTGCGACGAGTGGACCCCGCCGTCGGCACGCGCGGTCGTCAAGAAGGCCAAGGCGATCGCTGTCGCCGAGTACGCCGATTCCTGGGTCGCCCAGCGCACCCTCAAGCCGCGCACCCGCTCGATGTACCGGGATCTGTTGCGCCTGCACATCACTCCTGTCCTGGGTGACATCGCCGTCAAGCACCTGACCGCCGACGCTGTGCGGGCGTGGTTCGCCTCGCTGGGCACCGCCCACACGCGCCGCAACAGCCACGCCTATGGGTTGTTGCACGCCGTCTGCGCCACCGCCGTCGCCGACGAACTGCTCGACCGCAACCCCTGCAATCTGCCCCGCGAAATGAACCCGCCGCGCAAGCGCGCGAGCCGGTGATCCTGTCCGCCTAGGACGTGGCGGCGCTGGCCGAGGCGATCGAACCTTCGCGGCTGCGGGCCCTGGTGCTCATCTGCGCATGGGGCGGCCTGCGCTGGGGCGAAGGTCCGAGCTGCGCCGTCAGGACGTCAGCGCCGAGGTCAGCGTGCTCGCCGTGGCCCGTGCGGTCGCCATCTGTCCACGCACGGGGCTGGCCCCTTTCAACCAGGTCGAACTCGAGCGAATACTCCTGAGCTTCACGAACTTGTGCCACCTCCATTTCGATCGAAGGCAACATCCGGGGCGACATCGCCGCGCACCTGGACAGCTAGTGCGGCGTTCTTCTGTTCCTGCTCGTGCTGGATCTCGGCGACATGTCACCCGTCGGGACCGCCAGTACCGCGTCGACACCCCGAAGTCGGGCTCCGGCCGGGTGGTCGTCATCCGCCGCAATCCTGCACCGACGGACGAAAACCCCGAGCGTTGGGACTGCAAGTGCGGCGGCGTCAAGCGCATCTTGACGGGCGAGCAGATCCGAATGAAGTTCGCGCACCTCAGTGCCGCCGCCAAGGCCCGCAGGGAGGGGCGGCGTGGCCGCAACCCCCGGCGTCGTCAGATTATCGAAGAGGAACGGCGTGCTTTCGAGGCACGCACAGCGACAAGCTGGGAGTCATCTGATGCGCGCCCGCAGTCTGGTCGCGGCAGTCGCGACCGCAGTAGCGCTGACGGGGGTAGTGCTGGCCGCTCCTTCCCAGGCCGACGATTTGACTCTTCGCTGCACCAACCGGGTCAACTATGGGGGCGACCCAAGAGGCAACGCCGAGATCAACTCCATCGGCGCGTCGACCGATCAATGCCCGGTGCATCCCTGGCCTGCTGCCCGTCCCTCGAAAGCAAACACCATGAAGAAGATCACGAAGACCACCCCGGCTTGCGGGGCAGCCGCAGTCGCGCTCGCGGGTGCCGTGGGCGTAGCAGCAGTATCCGCACAGGCCCACGGCATGACCCACATCAGGTCAATGGTCACCTGGGCCGGTGGAGGGACGTGCCTGGCTGTGGAGGCACCGACCCACGCTGGCGACGGCTCGGTGCGGCACACGTCCTGCTCCTCTACGCAAGTCGTATGGGCCGATTACTACGCCGATCCAGGCGAATTGGTCGGAATGGATCCCATCATGGGCAGCTCACGCCGGTCATCGAGCGGTGACGATGAAGTCATTGGCGCTCGAAGCACCACCATCCAGCAAGTCGCACACCGCATGGGCGGTGTTGATCCTGAGCTGGACGGGAACCTTGGGATATCCGATCCAGCCGTCTGGGCCAACCCAGGGACCGACTCCCGAGATCACCTGTCTGTTGTCTTGATGAACTCACGGTCGTTGGCGTCGGCCCCGGCCACAGGTGCTGCGACCAGACCGATAGCGGGGATGTTTATTGGTGAACCGCCACGATGGGCTCGTCGGCGTAGTTTGCCTGGTGTGTTTGGTGCGCGTCGTCGTGATCGGCGGCGTAGACCGTCCGCACCATGTGTGCGCCACCCCAGCCTTCACTGATGACGAAGAAAACGTCGTGCATCTCACGGCTGCCGTAACCAAAATGGGTTTGCTTCACAAGGGGTTCTCCTGGTGTGTCGTTGATGCCTGCAACTGTAGGAAACATACGGAAAATAAGTCAATAATTTGGTAACAGTTTCCGAGTGAGATGCCTCACAGTTGTCACTAATGGCGATTCTGCAGTACCGACTTCCGTCGGTTGCCACCTCCGGTGTGACCAGCGGTTGTCGGACGTGGCCATCGGGCGCTGTCAGACTGAAGCCACCAGCGAAGACGGGGGACGCCGATGGCGACGGTGTATGTGGTCACGGCGGGCAGCGGCGATAGCTACCGCATCGAACGGGTCTACCTCGACAGTGACCAGGCGTACCGGTTCGCCCAGGACTACAACGTTATTGCCCCTGTTGAGCCCGTTCAGGTGGAGGAATGGTTGGACGGTGCCTCGCCCGCCGCCTACGACGGCCCGTACTGGCGCGCGGAGTGGTGGGCGCCAATCCCGGTTGCCAAGCGGCGCGGGGCGTTACGAGACACCGACGAGGGCGAACGGTTCGACGACTTCACCATCCGCCAAGAATGGTGGACCGGCGACGCCCTTCTCGACGCCAAGGTGGTGCGCCGCGAACTGGCCGGTGAACCCAAGATCGAGGTGGTCGGGCGATCCAAGGAGAAGGTCGAAGAGATCTTCTGGGACGCGGTCACCCAGGCCAGGGTCGACCTCGCGGGGAGTCAAAGGAAATAATATCCACTCTTCATGCGTCAGATGGAAAGAAATGGGCATGGCGACTCGACATTGCCGCCCGCGTGCGCCATGATCGCTGCATGGATTCACGCGCCCTGGAACGGCTCGGCCACCACGTCGTGAGCCGACGGGTAGCACTGGGCTATCGCAACCGCACCGACTTGGCCAATAGCCTGCAGTTCACCGTGCGAACCCTGGCGGACATCGAGCACGGCGTGCGCAGGGCCAGTGCGGGTACCTATGCCATCTTGGAGAACAAGCTGGCATGGGCACCCGGAAGCATCGACACCATCCTGGCCGGAGGGGAACCCAACGAATCCGTAGTCGAACTGCGCCGCAGTAACCCCGCCGCCCCGGCTCGGGGATACGCGCTGCGCCCGACTAACCCCAACGCATTGTCGCAGGCGTCCACCGAAGAGTTGCTCTTTGAGCTGCGACGCCG
Source organism: uncultured Actinomycetota bacterium (assembly GCA_963848855.1). Taxonomy (GTDB): domain Bacteria; phylum Actinomycetota; class Actinomycetes; order Mycobacteriales; family Mycobacteriaceae; genus Mycobacterium. The sequence continues at coordinate 194,703 of CAWKFL010000009.1, read as the reverse complement.
CATCATCGCCCCCCGCGACACACGCCACACCACCTGGGACGACTGGGACGGCGGCCTAGACCCGCAAGGTGACTGACCCGAAGAGGGCTAGCAGACATGGTTCGCCGAATCGCCTTTCTTTTCGGATCGCTGATCTCTGGTCACGTGCGCGCCGTTTCCTGTAGGCGTCAGGGTTCTTGACGATCACTTCCGGGTGTCCCCTTTTCGCTCAGTGAGACGAAGTGCCTGGGGAGTCACTAGGCGTAACTACCCAACGTCCGAAAGTGAAGCGTCGGCCCAGATCACGGGTATATCCGGCGGGTTTATCGGCACACCGAGGCTCAGCCAGCGCACCGGCAAGAACCGGATGGTCTGCACCATCACCATGGCCGGGGTCGAAGAGCTGGAGAGCCGGGAGCAGCTCTAGCTACTTCCAATGCTTCCCGCCGTGACGAACATCCCACGGCCCATGTCCAGGATTCCAGTTGTTCCCCGGGTTCCAGTCAACCCAACCTGGTCCTGACACGCAGGCGCTCCAGATCCAGCCGTTCCAGCACAGGCCGGGGTCATCGTTGGCCTGGGCGCTTCCGGCCCCGGCGAGTGCGATTCCCGCCGACACCGCGAGCGTGGCCAGGGTGACGAGGATCTTCTTCATGGCACACACCTCCTCTAGGTGTGTGCCCAGTTTAGGCCAGCCGGTTACTGTAGCTGCCTCCGCAACCTCGGCCGCATTCTCGGGGTCTCAAGCTCGACACGGGGGCGGTGTAGCCGCCGTATGTCCGCGCTTCCCAGAGCACACGATCGACGGTCGTGTCTAGCTCGGGAGGCACTGTCTGGTTTCAGGACATACGAATAGCGTGTCGCAAGACATCGGAATAGGGTGAGCGCCCCAGCGTCAGCCTGTGTCGAAAGCTTGCCTGGTTATTACCGCTGTCATCGTCGAGGGCCGTAGCCAATCGGCGGTGGCCCGCGAGTATGGGGTTTCCCAGGGCTGGATCTCCCGCCTGGTCAAGCGTTATCAGCTGGAGGGAGAGGCCGCGTTTGAGCCGCGGTCACGTCGGCCGCACAGCAGCCCGACCCGGCTGCCGCAGTCCACGATCGATCTGATCGTCGAACTATGGGAGACACTCGCCGGCAAAGGCCTCGACAATGGCCCGCACACCATCGCCTGGCACCTGCAACACCACCACGGTTTGGTCGTGTCAGTGCCCTCGATCCACCGCCACCTGCGCGCGGCCGGGCTGATCACCCCGACGCCGCAGAAGCGGCCCAAATCCTCCTACATCCGATTCGCCGCCGAACAACGCAGGCGAACGTTGGCGGGCCGACTTCACCCACTGGTGGCTGGCCGACGCCACGCATGTGGAGATCCTCGACTGGCTCGACGACCACGCCCGCTACGCCCTCTCGGTCACCGCACACCGCCGTGTCACCAGCCCCATCGTCCTGGAGACCTTCCGCGAAGCCATTGACACACATGGCATTCCGGCCTCAACACTCACCGATAACCGAATGGTTTTCACCACCCGACTATCTGGGGGCAAAGGAGGACGCAACGGCTTCGAAAGCGAACTACGCCGCCTCGGGGTCACCCAGATCAACTCCACCCCAACCACCCACCACCTGCGGCAAGGTCGAACGATTCCACCAAACCCTCAAAAAATGGCTCACTAACCAACCCCCGGCCAGCGCCATCCCCGAACTGCAAAACCAGCTCGACACCTTCGTCGAGGCCTACAACCACCACCGCCCCCACCGCTCCATGCCGCACCAAGCCACCCCCGCCACCGCCCGCCCCAAAGCCGGCCCAGCAACACGGCTCGACACCCACGACCGGGTGCGCACCGACTGCATCGACCAAGCCGGCGTCATCACCCTGCGCGTCGCCGGCCGCCTGCACCACATCGGAATCGGACGAACCTACACCGGCACCCGCGTCCTGATCCTCGTCCAGGACCTGCACATCAGGATCATCAACGCCGCCACCGGTGCACTGCTACGCGAGCTACCCTCGACCCGACAAGGGACTACCAACCCACCGGAGCACCCAAAGGCCCGAAACGGAAGAAGTTCCGAACCTAATGCAGGTTCGGAACTATTCCGATGTCTTGAGACATCACACTAGCTCGGGAGGCACGATTCGAACCTGCGGCCTTCTGCTCGGAGACAGGTCCGACCCGTTTGCAGCGGTATATTGCTGTCCGCTGGAGTACGACCGATGGACCCGAATTGTCGCTTTGGCCAACGGTATTCAGCTACACAGGTCCACGGTAGTCCATCGCCGTCTACAGGGGTTTGGATGGTGAGTTTTCGATGAGTTGTGACAACGTCGTGACACGGAACAGCCCGGCCTTGGCCACAACGCGGTGAAGCTCGGCCTGATTTGGGCCAGGGCAGGCGCGTGTTCGGCCACGCCACCTGCTCCCTGGAGGGCGGGCCACTTTCATGCCGAAGAATGTCTGGCTGATACACCCTTTGTCTGATTGCTCAAATCCAACTCGGCCTGTCATCCCAGGGTGACGGGGTCGGCTATTTTGCTCAGGTTCGGGCAGCCAGGCCGTCGCATCGGTGATGGAGCCTGGCGTCCGCCGTCGAATGGACAATTGAATCCCGGATGAACCGCCGGGCTAGGCGACTTCATCGAGAAGCTGTTCGGCGCTGAACGCCCCCGGACGGATGACGCGCAATGCCCTCGGACGGATGACGTGCAATGCCCTCGGGCGAACGACTCCTAACGGCCCCGGACGGGCGAAGCGCGCGATGCCCGCTGCCCGCACTCCGGAACCCGCTTTGGCCTGGCGGTATCCCACGCGCACCCCGGCCAGGGTAATGATCACAAGGCCGCCGGCGCCTGGCAGAGCGACAGTGGCCAGGGCCCACAGTGAGACCGGTAGCACGAGTCCGCTGAAGACATGCCGGGAAAACGACTGAACATCCATCGGACTTGCGCCAGCCGGCGCGAGCGGTGCCATCCCGGACATCGCTGACGCGTGCCCTAGCGCAATTACATCAAGCGGTGCAACCTCGGTTGCTGCGTTGCCGGCCAACGGCACGCCCGAGCTACCGGCAAGTGGCGGGCCCGAGATATCCGCAAGTGGCAGGCCCAGCGGCGATCGCGACGGCACCGACGCACCCGCGGGTCGCGACAGCCCCGTGCCCGCGGCGCCTCCCACTCCGGCCGTTACGGGTTGCACCCCGGCGATGCCCACCAAGAAGGAAAAAAGGTCGGAGGGCAGTTGCGCGAGCAGGACGACCGCACCGGCAACCGAGCGGAGCATGTCCTGAACCAACGCGATGACATCAGAAACTGGCGCCGTCCCGGCGAGGCCCACCAGGAACGAATAAAGCTCGGACTGCAGTTGCGTGACCGGTAACACCGCACCGTCAACCGAGGGCAGCATGGCCTGAACCAACGCGCTGACATCAGAAACTGGCCCGACCGCATCCGGAACCGGCGCCGCCACATCAGAAACAACCGGCGCTACCGCATCAGGAACCGGCGCCCCCGCCTCAGGAACCGGCGCCGCCGCATCAGAAACCGGCGCCGTCGCATCAGAAACCGGCGCGACCTCGTTCGGAACCGCGGCGACCGGATCAGAAACCGGCGCCACTCCCTCAGAAACCGGCGCCGCCGTCGTATCAGAAACCGGCGCGACCTCGTTCGGAACCGCGGCGACTGGATCAGGAGCCGGCGCGACCGGATCGGGAGCGGGCGCCGCCACCGGATCGGGACCCGCGGCGACCGGATCGGGACCCGCGGCGACGATGCCCGAGTCGTTCGTCTCGTCCGTGGTGTCCGTGCCGCCAGGCTCGTTACTCGGGCTATTCGCGGCGGTGGAAGGCTGCTGGTCTGAAGCGTTGCCGCCATTGCCGTGCTGGTCTGAAGCGTTGCCGCCATTGCCGTGCTGGTCTGAAGCGTTGCCGCCATTGCCGTGCTGGTCTGAAGCGTTGCCGCCATTGCCGTGCTGGTCTGAAGCGTTGCCGCCATTGCCGTGCTGGTCTGAAGCGTCGGTGCCATTGCCGCGCTGGTCTGAAGCGTTGCCGCCATTGCCGCGCTGGCCTGAAGCGTTGGAGCCGTCATCGCCGTGCGCGGTGGAACCGTTGGAACCGGGGTCGGCAACGGCGACCGCGCCCCCCGGGGCACCCATCAGCATGCCCACCGCGAGCAGGCACACGCCTGCAACGAAAAGAAAGTGCGACCGAACCGCCATCTGGTCACCCCCAGCGACAGGACCGCGCGCCAGCAGTAGGAGCGCTTAATTGGGAAGGCACTACCCACGCACAACGGTCAGCAAACATCTTAATACACCCTTGTCAGATTGCGACGGGGAACAACCGATTGAAAGGATGATCATGGCTACCATCACACCACCCAGCTCGCGAATGTGCCGTTGCCCGCACCGCCGGGCGTCCTTCGCGGTCTCCTTGTCGTAGTTCACCATGATGTCCTTGCCGTTTTCTGTGGTCCCTTCGAGTGGGACGAAAGACTCCTCTGACATGCCGAAGAGCCCCGTCCGGACCGTCACCCAACTCGGCTCGCCGGTCGAAAGGTCGACATAGATCTGCCCGATGGAGCCGATCTTGTCGCCGCTGGTGGTGCGGACGTCGCCTCCGGATTCCGCGATGGCGTTGAGCTGCTTCGTGGTGATCGTCATGTCATCTCCTTCCGGATGCGTGACTCACGTTGCGCTGACCGAAATTTATCCGCCCGCAGCCGTCCATCCCCACACCCCTAAGGGTGCATAACCCCACCGCTTTGCTGCGACCGCGGTGGTCATCCCCGCGCCAGCGGCACCGATGGCGGTGTGCCCGTCCTGGTTGACTAGTCCCAGTGGGTAGCTTCGAGGAAAGCGCGGTTTAGCGTTTCCGCGCCGGGATGGCCGGCAGCCTTTCGGCGTATAGCTGTCGGTCACGCCCTGCGGGAGATGCACACCAATGGCGGGTGTTTCGTCGGCCACCAAGCCTGCCTCGGCCACGGCGGCGGACACACCACATGGACATGCCGCACATGCGATGAGACGGTACATGGACCACCACTCAATGGTCACTGCACGACGCTGGGAGAGGCCGGTCGACGAGCGCGGTTGATGCCCGTCTGGGTTATCGTGCTGTTATCCCCGCGTTTGTGCCGCGCAAGGCGGTGACGGTCGAGGCGCTGTCCGCCGACTGGCTCGCCTCACTGCACAACGCCCGCGCGACGACGGTCAACGCTTACCGGTTCAGCCTCGCGCCCTGGAGGGAGCGGCACGGGGATCTGCCCGCGCAGAAGCTGACGCGGCCCGACCTAGACAAGCTGCTGATCGCGCTCCGCGAGGGCGGCACGACGACGGCGAAGGGTAAGTCCCGGCGGGCGTGGTCGGCCCGCTCGCTGAACAAGGCCGTCGATGCTTGGCGCGCGATGCTTGCCTACGGCGTTGAGCGCCGGGAACTTTCGCACAACGTGGCCGTTTCGATGAAGAAGGTTGCGCGTGTGCGCCGGGAGATGGCGACCTACACGCCCGACGAGATTCGCCGCGTGCTGCGCGCCGCCGACAAGGACCGTAACGGGCACCTGTGGTATCTGGCGCTGAGCGGACTGCGTCGCGGTGAGATCGCCGGGCTGCGGTGGGCCGACGTTGATTTCGATCCTGGCACCATCACCTTGGGGGTAGCCGCGTTCAGGCGGGCGCGGGATCCGTCGTCGAGAACGAGCCGAAGACGTTGTCGGCGTGCCGCACGCTGCCGCTGGACGAGGGGCTGGTTGCCGTCCTCAAGCGCGCCTCAGTCCGCTACGCGCAGGACAGGCTGGCGCTCGGCGCGGCGCACGCCGACAGCGGCTATGTGGCGGTCAACGAGGCGGGGGAGGCGTACACCCCCGACACACTCACGAGGATGTGGCACAAGCTGGTCGAGTCAGCCGGTGTGCGACCAATCCGGCTGCACGACGCCCGCCACTCCTGCGGGACCGCATTGCACCTCCGCGGCGTGCCGCTGGCCCTCTTCGCGAAGTGGCTCGGCCACGCCGACGCGGCGACCACGGCGCGGATCTATGCCCACTCCCAGGACGACGCCCTGCGCGCTGCTGGACAGAGTTTGGGCGCAGTTGTGACATCCTCGTGACACCGAGCCTGTGGGCGAGGGTGATCACATGGAGCGGGATTTGCGTAAGCGCATGTCAGAACCAGTTTTGGTGGGTGCCCCCGGCAGGATTCGAACCTGCGGCCTTCTGCTCCGGAGGCAGACGCTCTATCCCCTGAGCTACGGGGGCGCACTGAAGAACTACTGCGCCGATGGGCTCCGACAGCCTAACGCATCCGCGTGACTGCCAGGCCGCTGGAATGGATTCGGGTCCTGACCACCTCAGACCATAGGATGGAACCTCGTGACCCCTGCCGACCTGGCCGAGCTGCTCAAGTCCACCGCCGCCGCGGTGCTGGCTGAGCACGGCCTCGACACCGCAGCGCTGCCTGCCACGGTCACCGTCGAACGTCCACGCAACCCCGAGCACGGTGATTACGCCACCAACCTGGCCTTACAGCTCGCCAAGAAGGTCGGCGCCAACCCCCGCGAGCTGGCCGGCTGGCTGGCCGCCGCGCTCGCCGACAAGGACGGCATCGCCGCGGCCGACATCGCTGGCCCCGGTTTCGTCAACCTCCGCATCGAGGCCTCGGCGCAGGGCGTCATCGTCAACAACGTCCTGGGCGCAGGCGCGGACTACGGACATTCTGCGGAGCTCAACGGCCAGAACATCAACCTCGAGTTCGTCTCCGCTAACCCGACCGGGCCCATCCACATCGGCGGCACCCGCTGGGCCGCCGTCGGCGACGCGCTGGGCCGGCTGCTGGCGACACAGGGCGCCCAGGTCGTGCGCGAGTACTACTTCAACGACCACGGCGCCCAGATCGACCGGTTCAGCAAGTCGTTGATCGCGGCCGCCAAGGGCGAGCCCACGCCCGAAGACGGCTATGCGGGCGACTACATCCAGGAGATCGCCGCTCAGGTCCTCGCCAAGGACCCCGACGCCCTCAAGCTGCCCGACGACGAGATGCGCGAGACGTTCCGCGCCATCGGCGTCGACCTGATGTTCACCCACATCAAGCAGTCACTGCACGACTTCGGCACGGACTTCGACGTCTACACGCACGAAGACTCGATGCACACCAGCGGCCGCGTCGACCACGCCATCGCCAAGCTCCGCGAGGCGGGCAGCATCTACGAGAAGGACGGCGCAGTCTGGTTGCGCACCACCGACTTCGGTGACGACAAGGACCGCGTCGTCATCAAGAGCGACGGTGCACCCGCCTACGTCGCCGCCGACATCGCCTACTACTTGGACAAGCGCGAGCGCGGTGCCGACCTGTGCATCTACATGCTTGGCGCCGACCACCACGGCTACATCGCTCGGCTGAAGGCAATCGCCGCCTCGCTGGGGGAGGACCCCGCCACCGTCGAGGTTCTGATCGGGCAGATGGTCAACCTCGTCCGCGACGGACGGCCGGTGCGGATGAGCAAGCGCGCGGGCACCGTGATCACCCTCGACGACCTCGTCGAGGCCATCGGCGTCGACGCCGCCCGGTACTCCCTGATCCGGTCGTCGGTGGATACGCCCATCGACATCGACCTGCAGCTGTGGTCCTCGGCGTCCAACGAAAACCCCGTCTACTACGTGCAGTACGCACACGCCCGGCTCTCCGCACTGGCCCGCAACGCCGCCGAACTCGGCCTCGCTGCCAACGCCGATCATCTCGATCTGCTCACGCACGACAAGGAGGGCACGCTGATCCGCAATATCGGCGAGTTCCCGCGCGTGCTGAAAACTGCTGCGGCCCTTCGCGAGCCGCACCGCGTTTCGCGCTATCTCGAAGATCTCGCAGGCGACTATCACCGCTTCTACGACTCATGCCGCGTGCTGCCGCAGGGTGACGAGGCGCCGAACGATCTGCACACCGCGCGGCTGGCGCTGTGCCACGCCACCCGCCAAGTCATCGCCAACGGTCTCGGCATTCTCGGTGTGAGCGCTCCGGAGCGGATGTGATCGCGCATCCCGCCGGGCCAAGGCACGCCGAGGAGATCCACCACGGCGGCGCCCCGCCCCGGCCGCAGTCCGCAACAGATGTGCTCAAGCTTGCGCCGAACGTCTGGCCGCACAACGTTTTTCGCAATAGCGATGGCGTGGTGTCGATCGGCGGCGTTTCTGTCACCGACTTTGCTTCGCAATTCGGCACCCCGGTCTTCATCATCGACGAGGACGACTTCCGTTCCCGCTGCCGGGAGATCGCCGCGGCCTTCGGTGGCGGTGAGTATGTGCGCTATGCGGCCAAGGCATTCCTGTGCACCGAAGTGGCGCGCTGGATCAATGAAGAAGGCCTCGCGCTCGACGTGTGCAGCGGCGGAGAGTTGGCAGTCGCCCTGCACGCCGACTTTCCACCAGAGCGAATCGCCTTGCACGGCAACAACAAATCCATCGACGAGCTGACAGCCGCGGTCAAGGCCGGCGTCGGCCACGTCGTACTCGATTCGATGACCGAAATCGACCGTCTCGACGAGATCGCCGGTGCCGCAGGCGTCGTGCAGGACGTGCTCGTGCGGGTCACCGTCGGCGTCGAAGCGCACACCCACGAGTTCATCTCCACCGCCCACGAAGACCAGAAGTTCGGGCTGTCGCTGGCCAGCGGTGCGGCGATGGCAGCGGTGCGGCGTGTATTCGAAACCGACTACTTGCGACTGGTCGGTCTGCACAGCCACATCGGGTCGCAGATCTTTGACGTCGCAGGCTTCGAACTCGCCGCCCACCGGGTGATCGGGCTGCTGCGCGACGTCGTCGCCGAGTTCGGTGTCGACAAGACGGCACAGATCTCCACGGTCGACCTCGGTGGTGGGCTCGGTATCTCGTATCTGCCGCACGACGATCCGCCGCCGGTCGAGGACCTCGCCTACAAGCTCGGCGCTATCGTGCGCAATGAATCGGCTGCGGTCGGGCTGCCCGCTCCGCGACTGGTGGTTGAACCGGGACGCGCCATCGCCGGCCCCGGCACCATCACGCTGTATCAGGTCGGCACCGTCAAGGACGTCGCGGTGAGCCCGACCGCGCACCGCCGGTATGTCAGCGTCGACGGCGGAATGAGCGACAACATCCGGACCTCGCTCTATGGTGCCGAATACGACGTCCGTCTGCTGTCGCGCGTCAGCGAGATGCCCGCGACCCTGTCCCGTGTCGTGGGAAAGCATTGTGAGAGTGGCGATATCGTCGTGCGCGACACGTGGCTGCCCGACGATGTCAAGCCCTCAGATCTGCTCGGTGTCGCGGCCACCGGTGCGTATTGCTACTCCATGTCGAGTCGTTACAACCTGATAGGCCGCCCCGCGGTGGTGGCCGTGCGCGATGGGCAGGCCCGCCTGATCCTGCGCCGGGAGACGGTCGACGATCTGCTCAGTCTGGAAGTGAGGTAAGTGATGAACGGTGATGAAAAGCCCATCGGTGTAGCCGTACTGGGCCTGGGCAATGTTGGCAGTCAGGTGGTGCGCATCATCGGGGAGAGCGCCAGCGACCTTGCCGCTCGCGTCGGCGCCCCATTGGTGCTGCGCGGGATCGGTGTGCGCCGGGTGGCCGACGACCGCGGTGTGCCAATCGAATTGCTCACCAACGACGTCGAGGAGTTGGTGTCGCGCGACGACGTCGACATGGTCGTCGAGCTGATGGGGCCGGTCGAACCCGCCCGCAAGGCGATCTTGGCCGCTCTGGAGCAAGGCAAGTCCGTGGTCACCGCCAACAAGGCGCTGATGGCGGTTTCCACCGGCGAACTCGCACAGGCGGCCGAACACGCTCACGTCGACCTGTACTTCGAGGCAGCCGTTGCCGGAGCGATCCCGGTCATCCGGCCGCTGACCCAATCGCTCGCGGGCGACACGGTGTTGCGGGTCGCCGGAATCGTCAACGGCACGACGAATTACATCCTTTCGGAGATGGACAGCACCGGCGCCGACTATGCATCGGCCCTGGCCGACGCCAGCGCTCTCGGCTACGCGGAAGCGGATCCGACCGCCGACGTCGAGGGTTACGACGCCGCCGCCAAGGCCGCGATCCTCGCGTCGATCGCGTTCCACACCCGTGTCACGGCCGCTGACGTCTACCGCGAAGGCATCACCAAGGTCAGCGCGTCCGACTTCGAGTCGGCGCGGGCGCTCGGCTGCACCATCAAGCTGCTCGCCATCTGCGAGCGCCTCGTCAACGACGAAGGACAACAGCGCGTTTCGGCCCGGGTCTATCCCGCTCTCGTGCCGCTGGACCATCCTCTCGCATCGGTCAACGGCGCCTTCAACGCTGTTGTCGTGGAAGCCGAAGCGGCCGGTCGGTTGATGTTCTACGGTCAGGGTGCCGGTGGCGCACCTACCGCGTCGGCCGTCATGGGCGATCTGGTGATGGCCGCACGCAACCGTGTTCAGGGCGGCCGTGGTCCGCGGGAATCGAAGTACGCGAAGCTGCCCATCTCGCCAATCGGCTTCATCCCGACCCGCTACTACGTGAACATGAACGTCGCGGATCGACCGGGCGTGCTGTCCGCTGTCGCAGCGGAATTCAGCAAGCGCGAGGTGAGCATCGCCGAGGTGCGCCAGGAGGGCATGGTCGACGAGGGCGGCCAGCGCTGCGGCGCACGCATCGTCGTTGTCACCCACCAGGCCACCGATTCGGCACTTTCGGAGACGGTTGAGGCACTGGCCGACCTCGACGTGGTCCAGAGCGTCAACAGCGTGCTTCGCATGGAGGGAACCAGCGAATGAGCGATGAGCCGCTGGCGCGAAGAGCATTGAGCACAGCACCGTCCCCCGTCCATCAGCCATGGCCAGGGCTGATCGGCGCGTATCGCGACCGCCTGCCCGTCGAGGACAACTGGACTGCGATCACGCTGCTCGAGGGCGGTACCCCGCTGGTGCCCGCGCCGCGGCTGTCGGAATACACCGGCTGCACAGTGCATCTCAAGGTCGAGGGGCTCAACCCCACCGGCTCGTTCAAGGACCGCGGCATGACGATGGCCGTCACCGAGGCCGTCGCCAGGGGCCAGCAGGCGGTGCTGTGTGCGTCGACGGGTAACACCTCGGCTTCGGCGGCGGCATATGCGGCGCGCGCAGGCATCACCTGCGCGGTGCTGGTGCCGCAGGGCAAGATCGCGATGGGCAAGCTCGCGCAGGCCGTCATGCACGGCGCGAAGATCATCCAGGTCGACGGGAACTTCGACGACTGTCTGGAGCTGGCCCGCAAACTGACCGCAGATTTCCCGACGGTCTCGCTGGTCAACTCGGTCAACCCGTTCCGCATCGAGGGGCAGAAGACCGCGGCGTTCGAGATCGTCGACGCGCTCGGCACCGCTCCCGATGTGCACGCGCTGCCCGTCGGCAACGCCGGCAACATCACCGCGTACTGGAAGGGTTACACCGAATACCACCGCGACGGGGTGTCGGACCGGCTGCCGCGGATGCTCGGCACGCAGGCCGCAGGTGCCGCGCCGCTGGTGCTCGGCGAGCCGGTGAGCGAGCCCGAGACCATCGCCACCGCGATCCGCATCGGATCGCCGGCCTCGTGGACGACGGCGGTCGAGGCCCAGCAGCAGTCCAACGGTCGGTTCGTTGCCGCGACTGACGAGGAGATTTTGGCCGCATACCACCTGGTGGCGCGCACCGAGGGCGTGTTCGTCGAGCCGGCGTCGGCTGCCAGCATCGCGGGCCTGCTCAAGTCGATCGAGGACGGCTGGGTCTCGAAGGGCTCGACGGTCGTGTGCACGGTGACGGGCAACGGTCTGAAGGACCCCGACACCGCACTGAAGGGAATGCCGGCCGTGACGCCGGTGCCGGTCGATCCCGTCGCGGTAGCAGAAAAGCTGGGGTTGGTCTAGCGACGTGACGCAGACCCTGCCGACCGGGCTGACGGCAACCGCGGTCGTGGCGGCTTCCAGCGCCAATCTTGGACCCGGCTTCGACAGCCTCGGCCTGGCGTTGAGTCTATACGACGAAATCGTCGTAGAGACAACCGAATCCGGTTTGAACGTCGAAGTAGAGGGTGAAGGCGCCGGCCAGGTTGCGCTCGACTCGACGCACTTGGTCGTGCGGGCCGTCGAACACGGGCTGCAGGCGGCGGGCGTCGCCGCGCGGGGCCTGAATATTCGCTGCCGCAATGATATTCCGCATTCCCGAGGACTTGGTTCGTCAGCCGCTGCGGTCGTCGGCGGGCTTGCTGTCGTCAATGGCCTTGTGACACAAGTGGATTCGACGCCGCTATCCGAAGCGGACCTGATCCAACTGTCCAGCGAGTTCGAGGGCCACCCGGACAACGCGTCGGCTGCCGTGCTCGGCGGGGCGGTGGTGTCCTGGTCCGAGCACGAGGGTGTGCTACCGCGTTATGCGGCGGCGCCATTGCGCCTGCATCCCGACATCCACCTGTTCCCCGCCATACCCGAGGAGCGGTCGTCCACCGCGGAAACCCGCGTCCTGCTTCCCGACCACGTCAGCCACACCGACGCCCGGTTCAATCTGAGCCGCGCGGCCCTGCTAGTCCTGGCGCTGACCGACCGCCCGGACCTGCTGATGGAAGCCACCGAGGATGTCCTGCACCAGCCGCAGCGGGCCGCCGCGATGCCCACATCGGCGGAATACCTGCGGATCCTGCGGCGTTGTCGTGTTGCGGCGGTGCTATCCGGGGCTGGACCTGCGGTGATCGCATTGAGCGTTGAGCAGGATCTGCCCCAAGAAGCCCTCGAATACGGGGCGGCCAATGGGTTCGCCATCAGCAAGATGGCGGTTGGTGACGGCGTTCGATGGACGTCGGGCGTGGCCGTTCGGAGTTGACGTCAGGGCGATCGTCGGATTAACAGGAGTCACACGTCCAACACGTGATTCTTGCTTCCAGCACCGAAGCGGGTTATTCTCGCTCTCGTCCAGCAATCGCAGCGTCTTTGCCTGCGCCGACACTAGGACGACCACCAATTCTTCTTGTGGATGACGGTTCGCCGCACATCGGCGAATCCCTTCGCAATCAGCCGATCAGCTGATCGCAACGGACCCCCACGTGACTAGATCAGCGGGGGATAGAAAGGAAATCCGTGACTGAAACGGACCTCATCACGGCTGGTGGCAGCGGCGAAAATATCGAGCTGCCGAACCCCGTGAATTCAGACTCAACTCCCGCGGCAGCAGACGCGTCGGTGACGACGCCCACCGCGGAAACCGCCCCGACGGCAGATGTTGCCTCGGGGGACCGCGCTGCCTCGCTCTCGTCGATGGTGCTGCCGGAACTCCGCGCGCTGGCTAAGCAGATCGGCGTGGAGGGTGCATCGGGGATGCGCAAAGGCGAACTCGTCGCCGCCATCCGCGAGCGCCGCGGGGACTCCAAGTCCAACGGCCGTGCCCGTGCCGCCGCCGAGACCAAGGCAGCCGACGCTGCGCCCACAGCGAATGCGCCCGAAACGGCGCCTGCCGACACCGCAACTCCCGACACGGCCACTCCCGACGCGGGTAGTGAGCAGCCGACCCAACAGCGCCGCGAGCGCCGCGGTGCCGCGCGCGGAGCAGGCGCACCGACCGGCGACCAGAACAAGCAGGACGCCGACCAGGAGACCAAGGCCGAGGCCGAAGGCGATCGCGCCCCCAAGCGGGACACCAAGCCTGAGGACACCAAGCCTGAGGACGCCAAGCCTGAGGAGGCCAAGGCTGACGACAAGTCCGACGGCGGCGATCAGCAGGGCGGACAAAACCGCGGCGGCGATGAAGATGGCGAGGGCCGCGGCGGCAGGCGCGGCCGCCGGTTCCGCGATCGCAGGCGCCGCGAACGCGGCGATGGTGGTGGCGGCGGTGGCGACCGCGACACCGAGCTGCGTGAGGACGACGTCGTCCAGCCTGTCGCAGGCATCCTCGACGTGCTGGACAACTACGCGTTCGTCCGGACCTCGGGCTACCTCGCAGGCCCGAACGACGTCTACGTGTCGATGAACATGGTGCGCAAGAACGGCCTGCGCCGCGGTGACGCGATCACGGGTGCGGTCCGGGTGCCCAAGGACGGCGAGCAGCCCAACCAACGGCAGAAGTTCAACCCGCTGGTCCGGCTCGACACCGTCAACGGCGGCCCGGTCGAGGCCGCGAAGAACCGCCCCGACTTCACCAAGCTGACCCCGCTGTACCCGAACCAGCGCCTGCGCCTGGAGACCACCCCCGATCGGCTGACTACCCGTGTCATCGACCTGATCATGCCGATCGGCAAGGGCCAGCGCGCCCTGATCGTGTCGCCTCCGAAGGCCGGTAAGACCACGATCCTTCAGGACATCGCGAACGGTGTCGCCAGGAACAACCCGGAATGCCACCTCATGGTGGTGCTCGTCGACGAACGACCTGAAGAGGTCACCGACATGCAGCGCTCGGTGAAGGGTGAGGTCATCGCCTCGACCTTCGACCGTCCGCCGTCGGACCACACCCAGGCCGCCGAGCTGGCCATCGAGCGGGCCAAGCGCCTGGTCGAGCAGGGCAAGGACGTCATTGTCCTGCTCGACTCGATCACCCGCCTCGGCCGCGCGTACAACAACGCGTCGCCCGCATCGGGCCGAATCCTGTCCGGTGGTGTCGACTCGACCGCGCTGTACCCGCCGAAGCGGTTCCTCGGCGCGGCCCGCAACATCGAGGACGGCGGGTCGTTGACGATCATCGCCACAGCGATGGTCGAGACCGGCTCGACCGGCGACACGGTGATCTTCGAGGAGTTCAAGGGCACGGGTAACGCCGAGCTCAAGCTTGACCGCAAGATCGCCGAGCGCCGCGTCTTCCCGGCCGTCGACGTCAACCCGTCCGGGACCCGCAAGGACGAGCTGCTTCTCTCGCCCGACGAGTTCGCCGTTGTGCACAAACTGCGCCGGGTGCTGTCCGGTCTTGATCCGCATCAGGCCATCGACTTGCTGATGAGCCAGCTGCGCAAGACCAAGAACAACTACGAGTTCCTGGTGCAGGTCTCCAAGACCGCGCCGGGCTCGATGGATTCGGACTGATCCATCACCGGTAGGGGTCGGTGATCTCGCGCAGCATGAGCAGCGCATCGCGCATCTGCTGGAACTTCCTGTCGCCCAGGAATTCCCGCCACTGATTCTCGACCCTGGCGACCTCTGCTGCCGCGGCCTCGCACAGCGCCACGCCCTTATCGCTCAACGTGACGAGCCTGGCGCGTGCATCTGACGGGTCCGGCGCACGCACGACGTAGCCGGCGCGTTCGAGCTGATCAACAAGCTCGCCTGCGGTCTGTTTCGTGACGCGCGCCTGTTCAGCGAGGTGGGTCAGGCGCATGCCGCGCGGATCAAGGCGTTGCAACAGTCGCGACTGCGCGAACGTGATGTCGGCGGCGCCCGACGCTGTCAACGCCTCCATCACGCGGGTCTCCGCCGCGCGATGGCCGATGAACATCAGGGTCGCGGTGTTCGGAGAGTCGGTCACCCCGTTGACTTTAGTACGGAGTCCTGACTATATTCGTCAGGGGACCTGACTAAGGGGACGACGATGGATTCCGAGACCGTCTGGCGGCACATCGACGAGCAGCGCGCGATCCTCGCGGACTTGTTCGACGGCATCGACGCCGGGCTGTGGGCCACGCCGTCGCTGTGCGCGGGGTGGACTGTGCGTGATGTGGCAGCGCATTTGACGCATTCCCACACGAGCAAACCGAGGCTCATGGTGGAGGTCGCACGCTCCGGGTTCCGATTCAACGCAACCGTGTACCGAATGGCGGTGCAGGACCACAGAAGTCCGGAGCAGATTGCCGCAACGTTGCGTGGCATGCGGGGATCGCGCAAGCGGCCGCCCGGCACTACCGACAGCGATCCACTGATGGACGCGCTGGTGCACGGTCAGGACATCGCGGTGCCGCTCGGTATCAATCTGCCCATGCCGTCCGATGCTGCCGCGGCGGCCGCGCACCGACTGTGGGGCATGCGCTTCCCTTTCAACCCACAGCGTCAACTGCGCGACATTCGCTTCACGGCCACGGACACGGACTTCAGCGTCGGCAGCGGCCGCACAGTCGAAGCGCCGATCCGCGACATCCTCATGGTGTTCGCCGGCAGGCCCGCGGCGATCAGCACAGAGGTCAGGTCGTAGCAGGGTCCTGCCTCAGGCCGGGCATCAGATAGCGACGGACTTGCGTGAGCAGGGCGTCGGTGTCACTGGGGTCGAGGGTGTCACCCGGGACAGTGGCCAACGAAAGCACTACGCGCGCCACCCATTCCGACGCTTCTGCGACGTCGGTGTCCGGGTGGATATCGCCCCGGTCGCGCGCCGCGACCAAATAGCGCGACCAGAAATCGGCCAGGTCGGGCACCAGGCCCTGCACCCCTGCGCCCGCGCACGCGGCGAATTCCTCGGGCTCCTCCATCCGCAACTTCATCAGCAGCGCGCCGGGGTCGTCGTAGGCGGTGCGGCCGTGCCGGATGCCGGCCGCGAGCTGGCGATCGAGGCCGTCGATCTGCTCGAGCAACGCGTGCGCCTCGGACCAGTACGCCTCGTTGAGGCGCACTATCGCGGCGCCCAGCAGCGACACCTTGTCCGGGAAGTGGCGGTACAGCCAGCCCCGCGATACGCCGGCGACCTCGGCCACCTCCGAGACGGTCGTCGCACGAATGCCCTTGGCACGCATGCAGACCTCCGCCGCATCGGTCAGCCGATCGCGGACGTTCTTGGTGGCGGTACCGCTCGTCACCTGAGCATTGTGACAGCATCTGGTCACCACCCGGTTCGAGCTGCCGGTTCGAGAGCTCCGACCTGCGCAGATCGGGAATATGGGTCCGTCCCGCCGCGTTTAGGATGCTGGCGGTTCAGCTGGCATAATGGACCGTCGACCCTCGGTTCCGGTTCACGCCGACACCTCCAAATCCCGGAGGGGCGACCCGGGGCCACGATCGAAGAGGAAACCATGAAAACGGGTATTCACCCTGATTACGTCGAGACCACAGTGATCTGTGGCTGCGGCAACACGTTCACCACGCGTAGCACCAAGAAGAGCGGACAGATCCACGTCGAGGTCTGCTCGCAGTGCCACCCGTTCTACACCGGCAAGCAGAAGATCCTCGACAGCGGCGGCCGTGTGGCCCGCTTCGAGAAGCGCTACGGCAAGCGCAAGGCTGCTGCCGACAAGGGCACGACCGACAAATAGCTGCCTCACCGACGCCCGATCTGTCGCGCTAGCGCAGGCCGGGCGTCGGTTTGCGTTTCGGGGAAGGAGGACGACATGACGGACACCGCTCGTGCCGGATCCCCGGCTCAGCCGGGCGGAGTGATCAACGCGTTGCTGACCGAGCATGCCGACCTGGAGCGTCAGCTCTCGGACCCGAATCTGCACGCCGACCCGGCCGCGGCCCGCAAGGTGGGCCGCCGCTTCGCGCAGGTGTCGCCGATCGTCGCGACCTATCGCAAGCTCGAAGCTGCCCGCGGCGATCTCGAAGCCGCGAAGGAACTCGGCGCCGATGACGATTCCTTCGCCGCCGAGATCCCTGACCTCGAATCCACGGTCGAACAGCTGGACACCCAGCTGACCGATCTCCTCGCACCCCGCGACCCGCACGACGCCGACGACATCGTGCTCGAGGTGAAGTCGGGGGAGGGTGGCGAGGAGTCCGCCCTGTTCGCCGCGGATCTGGCACGTATGTACATCCGCTACGCCGAGCGGCATGGCTGGTCCGTGACGATGCTCGACGAGACCACCTCGGACCTCGGCGGCTACAAAGACGCCACGCTGTCGATCAGAAGCAAGGGTGATGCGGCCGACGGCGTGTGGTCGCGGCTGAAATTCGAGGGCGGGGTGCACCGCGTGCAGCGGGTCCCGGTCACCGAGTCGCAGGGCCGCGTGCACACGTCGGCCGCGGGCGTCCTGGTCTACCCCGAACCCGAAGAGGTCGAGGAAGTCCAGATCGACGAGTCTGATCTGCGCATCGACGTGTACCGGTCGTCGGGCAAGGGCGGCCAGGGGGTGAACACCACCGACTCGGCGGTGCGCATCACCCACCTGCCCACCGGCATCGTCGTCACATGCCAGAACGAGCGCTCGCAGCTACAGAACAAGGCACGCGCCATGCAGGTGCTCGCGGCTCGACTGCAGGCACTCGCCGAAGAACAGGCGCAGGCGGACGCTTCCGCCGACCGGGCCAGCCAGATCCGCACCGTCGACCGCAGCGAGCGCATCCGGACATACAACTTCCCGGAGAACCGGATCGCCGATCACCGAATCAACTTCAAGGCGCACAATCTCGACCAGGTGCTCGAGGGCGACCTCGATGCGCTCTTCGATGCGCTGGCCGCCGCCGACAAACAAGCCCGCCTGCAGATAACATGACCCGGGTCGGCCGGGTGCCGGCATGACAAACCTCCGCCAGGTGATCGACGCCGCCGAGGTGACGCTCGCCGAGGCGGGGATCGGCTCACCGCGCACCGATGCCGAACTGCTGGCTGCGCATGTGGCGGGCACCGACCGTGGTCGGCTGGCGTTCGCCGACACCGGACCTGAATTCCTCGACCGCTATCACGGGCTGGTGTCGCAGCGCGCCAAGCGCGTCCCTCTGCAGCATCTCACCGGCACCGCGGCGTTCGGTCCGGTCACCGTGAGCGTCGGTCCTGGTGTGTTCGTTCCGCGGCCGGAAACCGAATCTCTGCTGGAATGGGCTATGGCCCAATCATTTTCAGAGCATCCCGTCATCGTCGATCTCTGCACGGGTTCTGGTGCGCTCGCGCTGGCGCTGTCCAACCACTGGCCGGCGGCGCGGATCATCGCCGTCGACGACTCCGAAGATGCCCTGTCCTACGCACGCCGCAATGTGGAAGGCACGCCGGTTGAGCTGCTCCGGGCGGACGTGACCCAGCCGGGACTTCTGCCAGAACTCGACGGCCGCGTCGACCTCCTTGTCGCCAACCCGCCCTACATCCCGGACGGTGCGACGCTGGAACCCGAAGTGGCCGAGCATGATCCGCCGCACGCCCTGTTCGGCGGGCCGGACGGGATGGCCGTGATCAACGCGATCGCCGAGCTGGCCGGGCGCTGGCTGCACGACGGCGGTCGCTGTGCCGTCGAGCACGACGACACCACATCGGCCCGAACCGTCGACGCATTCAACAGGCGCGGGTTCGTCGACGTCGTTGCTCGACACGACCTGACTGGCAGGCCGCGGTTTGTCACCGCGACGCGGGGGAGTGAGAGGCTGAGGGCATGAGCGAGTGGGAGTCGAGCCGTGACTGAGGTGTTCGACTGCACCGACACCGCACAGCGCGCGACGGGAATCGCGTCGGCGATCAGCGCGCTCAAGGGCGGTCGCCTCGTCGTGCTGCCCACCGACACCGTGTACGGCATCGGCGCCGACGCGTTCGACAGCGGGGCCGTTGCCGCGCTGCTGTCGGCGAAGGGCCGCGGTCGCGACATGCCTGTCCCGGTGCTGGTGGGTTCGTGGCACACGATCGAGGGCCTGGTGTACTCGGTTCCGCACAGCGCGCGCGAGCTCGTCCGGGCGTTCTGGCCCGGAGCGCTCAGCCTGGTGGTTCGGCAGGCGCCGTCGCTGCAATGGGACCTCGGCGACGCGCACGGCACCGTGATGCTGCGCATGCCGCTGCAGCCCGTCGCTATCGAGTTGCTCCGCGAGGTCGGGCCCATGGCGGTGTCCAGCGCCAACATTTCGGGCCGACCGCCTGCGGTCACCGTCGAGGATGCCCGCGAACAACTCGGTGAGCTCGTCGAGGTCTATCTCGACGGCGGGCCCTCCGAACAGCAAGCGGCGTCGACGATCGTTGACCTCACCGGCGCCCATCCGCGGGTGCTGCGGCAAGGGCCGGTGACGGTGGAAGCGGTGGCGAAAGTTCTCGGCGTGGAGCCCGAGACGCTCACGGAGTGATCACAGCGTGGTGCAGTACGGTTCATCGGTGGTCTTTGCGGCAGACGGTCTGCTGGCGCTCGATGATCGCGGCGCAGGCGTGCCACTGCGTGAGCTCGCGCTCGTCGGTCTGACCGCAGCGATCATCACTTACTTCGCCACCGGATGGGTGCGCGTGCTCGCCCGGCGATTCGGCGCCGTGGCCATTCCGCGGGACCGCGATGTGCACGTGCAGCCGATCCCCCGCATGGGTGGCCTCGCGATGTACATCGGGGTCGCCGCCGCCGTGCTTCTCGCATCGCAGTTGCCCGCGCTGACACGCGGATTCGTCTACTCGACCGGTATGCCGGCCGTCGTCGTGGCGGGCGGGCTCATCATGGCCGTCGGCTTGATCGACGATCGCTGGGGCCTGGACTCGCTGACGAAGTTCGCCGGCCAGATCACCGCGGCCAGCGTCATGGTCACCATGGGCGTCGCCTGGAGCGTCCTGTACATCCCGATCGGCGGGGTCGGCACCATCGTGCTGGACCAGATGTCCTCGATCCTGCTCACGCTCGCACTGACCGTGTCGATCGTCAACGCGATGAACTTCATCGACGGACTCGACGGCCTGGCGGCGGGCCTCGGCCTGATCACCGCCTCGGCCATCTGCATCTTCTCGGTCGGCCTGCTGCGCGACCACGGCGGCGACGTGCTCTTCTACCCGCCGGCGGTGATTTCGGTCGTGCTGGCAGGCGTATGCCTCGGCTTCCTGCCGCACAACTTCCATCCCGCCAGGATCTTCATGGGCGACTCGGGGTCGATGCTGATCGGGTTGATGCTCGCCGCCGCGTCGACGACCGCGGCAGGCCCGATCTCGCAGACGGCGTACGGAGCGCGTGACGTGTTCGCACTCATGTCGCCGTTCCTGTTGGTCGTGGCGGTGATGTTCGTGCCCGCACTGGATACGCTGCTTGCGATCATCCGGCGAACGCGCGCCGGCCGGAGCCCGTTCAGCCCCGACAAGATGCACCTGCATCATCGGTTGCTGCAGATCGGTCATTCGCACCGGCGCGTGGTGCTGCTCGTGTACCTGTGGGTCGGCATCGTCGCCCTTGGCGCGGCAAGCACGATTTTCTTCGATCCCCGATACACCGGCGCGGTCATGCTGGCGGCGATTCTGGTCGCGATCGTGGTCACTCTGATACCGCTGCTGCGGGGCCGCGACGATGAGTTCGGGGAAATGTACGACAAAAAGTAGTAGACGCCCTTTTTCGGCTCTAACCATGTGTTAGGGTGCACGCAGAACCCGAAAAAACCTCGCGGGTTGCCGGCCTCCGGGCCATCGGTTCACGGCCGATTGGCACGGAACAACGACCGACAAAGGGAGCTGCCCCTTGGGTGATTCCAGCGAGACCGTCGCCCTCCGATACGCTCGGGGCGCCACTCACAGAATCATCGGGACAACTCCTCTGACCGTGGGATTGAGGTGAAGCAGTGACGACGCCAGCGCAAGACGCGCCGTTGGTGTTTCCGTCCGTTGCCTTCAGGCCATTGCGTCTGCTCGCAATCTGTGTAGTACTGACCGGCCTTGCGACGCTGGCCGCCGGACTGCTTGGCCATGTGATGGTCGGCGTGTTCTTCGGCGTCGGTCTCGCGCTGGGTTTGCTCAACGCAGTCCTGGTGCAGCGGTCGGTGGACGCGATCACCGCCGAGGCGCATCCGCTCAAGCGAAAGATGGCTCTCAACTCGGCTACTCGCCTGTTGGTGATGACCGTGATCGGGTTGACCATCGCGTTCGTCTTCCGCCCGCAGGGGCTCGGCGTGGTGTTTGGCATGGCGCTCTTCCAGGTGGTGCTGGTCATATCGACCGCGCTGCCGGTGATGAAGAAACTCAAAGCGGGCGGTGCTGACGGAACCGAAGGGGCACAGCAATGACCGGAATCGATGTCGCCGACCAATCGGCTCAGACGACGATCCTCGCCGCCGAATCCGGGATCCAGGTCGGCCACCACACGGAGGCGCACTGGTTCGGGCTGACGGTCAACACCGACACCGTATTGGCCACCGCGATCGCCGCGGCGATCGTGATTGGGCTGGCATTCTTCTTGCGCGCCAAGGTGACGTCGACGGGCGTGCCGGGTGGGGTGCAGTTGTTCTGGGAAGCGATCACTACGCAGTTGCGTAATCAGATCGAGGCTGCAATCGGCATGAAGATCGCGCCGTTCGTGTTGCCGCTCGCGGTGACGCTGTTCGTGTTCATCCTGATCGCCAACTGGATTTCGGTGCTGCCGGTCCAGTACACCACCTCTGATGGTGCGATTCATGAGCTGTTGAAGCCACCCGCATCCGACATCAACTTCGTGCTCGCGCTCGCACTGTTCGTTTTCATCTGTTACCACGCGGCAGGCGTTTGGCGTCGAGGCCCCCTCGGCCATCCGGTCAAGCTGCTGAAGGGCCACGTCGCCTTGATGGCGCCGATCAACCTCGTCGAGGAGATCGCAAAGCCGATCTCGTTGTCGCTCCGACTTTTCGGCAACATCTTCGCCGGCGGCATCCTGGTCGCGCTGATCGCGTTGTTCCCGCCGTACATCCTTTGGCTGCCGAACGCGATATGGAAGAGCTTCGATCTGTTCGTCGGTGCGATCCAGGCGTTCATCTTCGCGCTGCTGACGATCTTGTACTTCAGCCAATCGATGGAGCTCGAAGAGGACCATCACTAGCCAAATCGAACATGCAAGACCCACAACCTGGTAGGACCACTGCCAGTAATCAAGGAGGATAAGGAATGGATCCCACTATCGCTGCCGGCGCGCTCATCGGCGGTGGACTCATCATGGCCGGTGGCGCAATCGGCGCCGGTATCGGTGACGGTATCGCGGGTAACGCTCTGATCGCCGGCATCGCCCGTCAGCCCGAGGCTCAGGGCCGGCTGTTCACTCCGTTCTTCATCACGGTCGGTCTGGTCGAGGCGGCGTACTTCATCAACCTGGCCTTCATGGCGCTGTTCGTCTTCGCCACCCCGGTTGCTTAATGCCCGCCATGGCTGACTCGAACGTCGTTCTGTTGGCGGCTGAGGAAGGTGGCCAGAGCAACTTCCTCATCCCCAACGGCACCTTCTTCTTCGTGCTGATCATCTTCCTGATCGTGCTTGGCGTGATCGGAAAGTGGGTCGTGCCACCGATCAGCAAGGTGCTGCGCGAACGCGAAGCGATGGTCGCCAAGACGACCGAGGACAACCGGCGTGCAGCGCAACTACGAGCTGCCGCCGATGCCGACTACCTCAGGGTGATGGGTGAGGCACGTCGTGAGGCGACAAATGTTCGCGAGGAAGCCCGCGCCGAGGGGCGCAGGATCGTCGATGAGGCGAAGGCCCGGGCCAACGCTGAAGTTTCGTCGGTGCTCCAGCAGGCCAATGAGGAACTGACGGAGCAGTCGCGCGCGGTGACAACGGATCTGCAGACCTCAGTTGAGACCCTGGCGGTGCGCCTCGCGAGCCGTGTGCTCGGGGTCGAGGTGACCACTCGTACGGTGCCCGCCACAACAGGACAAGGGCGGTAGTTCCAGTGTCGACCTTCATCGGACAGCTCATCGGTTTCGCGGTCATCGTTTTCGTGCTCTGGAAATACGTTGTGCCGCCAGTTCGCACCATGATGAAGAACCAGCAAGAGACCGTTCGCACTCAGCTCGCCGACCATGCCGAGGCGGAGAAGAAGGTCGCCGACGCCGATAAGGAGCACGCCAAGGCGCTCGAAGAGGCCAAGGCCGAGGCGGCGAAGGTGATCGACGAGGCCCGTCACGACGCCGAGAAGATCGCCGAGCAGCTAAGCGCCCATGCGGACGCCGAACTGGAACGCATCAAAACCCAGGGTGCACAGCAGGTTCGGCTGTTGCGCCAACAGCTCATCCGCGAGCTTCGGCAGAGTCTCGGCGCTGAATCCGTGCATCGCGCGGGCGATCTGGTGCGCGACTTCGTTTCCGATCCGGCGGAGCAGTCCGCGACGGTGGACCGGTTCCTCGACGAGCTGGACGAAATGGCACCGTCGAGCACGGTCTTCGAAGATGCCGTCACAGCGAAGCTGCGTGCCGCCAGTCGCGAGTCAGTGGCCAAGGTCGTCGAGAAGTTTGACGGAGTCGTGGCCGATCTCGACACCGACGGACTGACCAAAGTGTCCGACGATCTGGCATCGGCGGTGAAGATGTTGCGCAGCGAGCCGGTACTCGCCAGGCATCTGGCCGACCCCTCCGCGGATTCCGCCGCCAAGGTCCACCTGGTTGAGCGACTGCTGTCCGGCAAGGTCTCCGATGACGCCCTTGACATCCTGAAGACCGCTGTGTCGCAGCGCTGGTCGTCCACCTCGGACTTGCCACGCGGAGTCCAACACATCGCCAGGCTCGCCTTGCTGGTGCGCGCCGAAGCCGACGGCCAGATCGAGGATGTGGAGGACCAGCTGTTCAGGTTCAGTCGCATCCTCGACTCCGAGCCGCGGCTCATCACGCTGCTGAGTGAATACACCGCACCGCTGGACGGCCGAATCAGCCTGTTGAACGACGTTCTTGCG
This sequence comes from uncultured Actinomycetota bacterium, assembly GCA_963848855.1. Lineage (GTDB taxonomy): Bacteria > Actinomycetota > Actinomycetes > Mycobacteriales > Mycobacteriaceae > Mycobacterium. The sequence goes on along the minus strand of CAWKFL010000009.1, from coordinate 170,336 downwards.
CGCAGGGCGAGCAAGAACACGGCGGATCTGCTCCGCCAGACAGTCGAACTGCTGCACGGCGAGCGCGCCGATGAGGCCATCGGCGAATTGGCGAATCTGGCGGTGTCCCGGCGTGGCGAGGTCGTCGCACACGTAAGCGCTGCAAGCGAACTCAGCGACGCTCAAGGTGACCGGCTCACGCAATTGCTCACCCGCATCTACGGTCATCCCGTTTCGCTTCAGCTTGATATCGACCCCGCGCTTCTCGGCGGCTTGACGATTGCCGTCGGCGACGAGGTGATCGACGGCTCGCTGGCGTCCAAGCTGGCATCGGCCGAGACCCACTTGCCCGACTGACCTCGACAACACACAGATCCACAAACGAAGTAGGAAGACGAAAAGCCATGGCAGAGTTGACGATCTCGGCAGACGAGATTCAGGGCGCCATCGAGGAGTATGTCGCCGGGTTCGAGGCCGACACCAAGCGGGAGGAAATCGGCACCGTCATCGACGCGGGCGACGGCATCGCCCACGTCGAGGGCCTCCCGTCGGTGATGACGCAGGAGCTGCTGGAGTTCCCGGGCGGTGTGCTCGGTGTTGCACTGAACCTCGACGAGCACAACATCGGCGCGGTCATTCTCGGCGACTTTGAGAAGATCGAAGAGGGCCAGCAGGTCAAGCGCACCGGTGAGGTGCTCTCGGTGCCGGTCGGCGACGCCTTCCTCGGGCGCGTGGTCAACCCGCTTGGCCAGCCGATCGACGGCCGTGGGGATGTGGAAACAACCGAGCGACGCGCGCTGGAACTGCAGGCCCCGTCCGTGGTGCAGCGCCAAGGTGTCAGTGAGCCGTTGCAGACCGGCATCAAGGCGATCGACTCCCAGACCCCAATCGGTCGCGGCCAGCGGCAGCTGATCATCGGTGACCGTAAGACCGGCAAGACCGCGGTGTGTGTGGACACGATCCTCAACCAGCGCCAGAACTGGGAGTCCGGCGATCCCGATCAGCAGGTCCGTTGCGTTTACGTGGCGATCGGCCAGAAGGGCACAACCATCGCCAGCGTTCGGCAGACCCTCGACGAGGGCGGGGCGATGGACTACACCACCATCGTTGCTGCACCGGCATCGGACTCCGCCGGCTTCAAATGGCTTGCGCCGTACACCGGGTCGTCCATTGCCCAGCACTGGATGTACGACGGCAAGCACGTGCTGATCGTGTTCGACGACCTGACCAAGCAGGCGGAGGCGTACCGCGCCATCTCGTTGCTGCTGCGCCGCCCCCCCGGCCGTGAGGCGTACCCGGGCGACGTCTTCTACCTGCATTCCCGGCTGCTGGAACGCTGCGCCAAGCTGTCCGACGAGCTCGGCGGCGGTTCACTGACCGGTCTGCCGATCATCGAGACCAAGGCCAACGACATCTCGGCCTACATCCCGACGAACGTCATCTCGATCACCGACGGTCAGTGCTTCCTGGAAACCGATCTGTTCAACCAGGGCGTAAGGCCGGCGATCAACGTCGGCGTGTCGGTGTCGCGCGTCGGCGGTGCCGCCCAGATCAAGGCGATGAAAGAGGTTGCGGGGTCGCTACGGTTGGATCTGTCGCAGTACCGCGAGCTCGAGTCGTTCGCGGCCTTCGCATCCGACCTCGATGAAACATCCAAGGCGCAGCTGGATCGCGGCGCCCGGCTGGTGGAGTTGCTTAAGCAGCCGCAGAACAGCCCGATGCCGGTCGAAGAGCAGGTCGTCGCGATCTTCCTGGGCACCAGGGGCCACCTCGATTCCGTTCCCGTAGAGGATGTTCAGAAGTTCGAGCGGGAGTTTCTCGAGCACGTGAAGGGCTCACACGACGAGATCCTCAAAGAGATCCGGGAAAGCAAAAAGCTTCCCGAGGAACTGGAAGACAAGCTGGTCAACTTGGTGAACGATTTCAAGAAGGGCTTCGACACCACCGACGGCAGCTCGGTCGTCCGCGATGAGCACGTCGACGCGATGTCCGATGAAGACGTCGAGAAGGAATCGGTGAAGGTCCGCAAGCCCGCACCGAAGAAGAAGTAGGGCCTGGAGAACTAATGGCTGCCACCCTGCGCGAACTGCGCGGCCGCATCCGCTCCGCCGGGTCGATCAAGAAGATCACCAAGGCCCAGGAGCTGATCGCGACCTCGCGTATCGCCAAGGCGCAGGCCCGAGTCCAGGCGGCTCGGCCATACGCCCGCGAGATCACCAACATGCTCACCGAACTTGCCAGCGCCAGCGCGCTGGATCACCCGCTGCTGGTCGCACGCGAGCAGCCGCGGCGGGCCGCTGTGCTGGTGGTGACGTCGGATCGCGGGCTGTGCGGTGCCTACAACGCCAACGTGTTCCGGCGGTCGGAGGAGCTCTTCTCACTGCTTCGTTCGGAGGGCAAGGAGCCCATCCTGTATGTGGTGGGCCGGAAAGCTCTGAATTACTACAGCTTTCGTAACTGGGATGTCACCGAGGCGTGGACCGGCTTCTCCGAGCGCCCCGACTACGAGAACGCGCAGGAGATCGCGTCGACATTGGTCGACGCTTTCCTGGCCGGCGTCGACGACGAAGGCGACGATCCCGGAGCGGACGACATCCTCGGCGTGGACGAACTGCACATCGTGTTCACCGAATTCAAGTCGATGCTGTCGCAGGCGGCGGTCGCCCGCCGGATCGCACCAATGGAGGTGGAGTACAGCGACGAGGACACCGGACCACACACGCTGTTCTCGTTCGAGCCGGACGCCGACGCGCTCTTTTCCTCACTGCTGCCACGGTATGTGTCGACCCGCATCTTCGCCGCACTGCTGGAGGCGGCGGCCTCGGAGTCGGCGTCGCGCCGGCGCGCCATGAAGTCGGCGACCGACAACGCCGACGACCTCATCAAGGATTTGACGCTGATGGCCAACCGTGAACGGCAATCTCAGATCACCCAGGAAATCAGCGAAATCGTCGGTGGCGCGAACGCGCTCGCGGACGCCGCTAACAAGTAGCCCATTTAGGAAGCGAAGAAGAGATATGACTGCTACTGCTGAAAAAGAGATCAGCACCGACACCGCCGGCCGCGTCGTGCGCGTCACCGGTCCCGTCGTCGACGTCGAGTTCCCGCGCGGCTCTGTGCCGCCGTTGTTCAACGCGCTGCACGCGGAGATCGACTATAAGGATCTCGCGAAGACTCTGACCTTGGAGGTCGCCCAACACCTCGGCGACAACCTGGTGCGCTGCATCTCCCTACAACCCACCGATGGTCTGGTTCGAGGCGTGGAGGTGACAGACACCGGCAACTCGATCTCGGTGCCCGTCGGCGACGGCGTCAAGGGGCACGTGTTCAACGCCCTCGGTGACTGCCTCGATGATCCCGGCTACGGCAAGGACTTCGAGCGTTGGTCGATCCACCGCAAGCCGCCCTCCTTCGATGAGCTGGAACCCCGCACGGAGATGCTGGAAACCGGCCTCAAGGTCGTCGACCTGCTCACCCCGTACGTCCGCGGCGGCAAGATCGCGCTGTTCGGCGGCGCGGGCGTGGGCAAGACCGTGTTGATCCAGGAGATGATCAACCGCATCGCCCGCAACTTCGGCGGCACATCGGTGTTCGCCGGCGTGGGGGAGCGCACCCGCGAGGGCAACGACCTCTGGGTCGAGCTCGCGGACGCCGACGTGCTCAAGGACACCGCGCTGGTGTTCGGCCAGATGGACGAGCCGCCCGGTACGCGTATGCGAGTCGCGCTGTCGGCGTTGACCATGGCCGAGTTCTTCCGCGACGAACAAGAGCAGGACGTGCTGCTATTCATCGACAACATCTTCCGGTTCACCCAGGCGGGTTCCGAGGTGTCGACGCTGCTGGGCCGCATGCCGTCTGCGGTGGGTTACCAGCCCACGCTGGCCGACGAGATGGGTGAGCTGCAGGAGCGCATCACCTCGACCCGCGGCCACTCCATCACCTCGATGCAGGCCGTTTACGTGCCCGCCGACGACTACACCGACCCGGCGCCTGCCACGACCTTCGCTCACTTGGACGCCACCACCGAGCTGAGCCGGTCAGTGTTCTCCAAGGGCATCTTCCCGGCGGTGGACCCGCTGGCTTCCAGCTCGACCATCCTTGACCCGAGCGTGGTGGGCATCGAGCACTACCGCGTCGCCCAGGAGGTCATCCGAATTCTGCAGCGCTACAAGGACCTTCAGGACATCATTGCGATTCTCGGCATCGACGAGCTGGCCGAGGAGGACAAGCAGTTGGTGCAGCGGGCACGTCGTATCGAACGCTTCCTGTCCCAGAACATGATGGCGGCCGAGCAGTTCACCGGTCAGCCCGGCTCGACGGTGCCCCTCAAAGAAACCATTGAGGCGTTCGACAAGCTCAGCAAGGGTGATTTCGACCACCTGCCCGAGCAGGCGTTCTTCCTGATCGGCGGTCTCGAAGACCTGCAGCGGAAGGCCGAGAGCCTCGGCGCCAAGATGGACGACAGCGGAGGCGACGGTGCCCCGGCGCAGAGTGACCGGGCGGACAGCGAAGTCAAGGACGCCGACACCGCGGACGACAATAAGGACGACGACGCCGACAAGGGTGAATAGGCATGGCCGAATTGGACGTCGACATCGTCGCTGTCGAGCGTGAAATCTGGTCCGGCAAGGCAACATTCCTGTTCACCCGGACCACCTCGGGCGAGATCGGTATTCTGCCTCGGCACATCCCGCTGGTCGCGCAGCTCGTTGATGACGCCATGGTGCGCGTCGAGCGCGAAGGGGAAGACGATCTGCGAATCGCTGTTGACGGCGGCTTCATGTCGGTGACCGATGAGGGCGTCATTATTCTGGCCGAATCGGCGGAGCTGGAGTCGGAGATTAACGAATCCGATGCGCAGCAAGACGCCGAATCCGACGATCCCGCAACCGCAGCCAAGGGTCGGGCCAGGCTCCGCACCCTCGGCAAGATCGACTAGGGCCGCTGATGAGCGCGTCCATGTTGATCATGGTCGCGCTGATGGGTGTGCTCCTGGCCGCCGTGGCGATGTTGGGTTACCGGCTGTGGAAACTGCGGCAGGTGGGCGGAACAGCCGCCATCCTGCGCGATGTGCCCGCGGTCGGCGGTCACGGTTGGCGGCACGGCGTAATGCGTTACCGCGGGGGGGAAGCCGATTTCTTCCGCCTGTCCAGCCTGCGGTGGTGGCCGGATCGTCGATTGAGTCGGCGTGGGCTGGAAATCGTGTCGCGACGGACCCCGCGGGGCGACGAATTCGACATCATGTCCGACGAAATCGTCGTCCTGGAATTGCGCGACACCGGCCCCGAACGCCGGCGCGGATATGAAGTGGCGCTGGACCGCGGTGCGTTGACGGCGTTTTTGTCTTGGCTGGAGTCGCGTCCGTCGCCGCGCGCGCGGCGGCGGACGTATTGATCAATCGATTGCCGCGCCTGGCCTTTCGGCCGCCGCGCTTTCGCTCATCCGCCTGGTTGCCACAACACGTCGCCGTCGGGATTGGCCACCCGGGACAGGATGAACAGCAGGTCGGAGAGCCGGTTCAGATACTTGGCGGGCAGCACGCTGATCGAATCCTGGTGAGTGTCGACGGCGTGCCACGCCGAGCGTTCCGCGCGGCGCGCCACCGTCCGAGCGACATGCAAGAGCGCTGACAGCGGTGTACCACCGGGCAGGACAAACGAATTGAGCGCTGGCAGCGTCTCATTGAACTCATCGCACCACGACTCGAGCCGATCAATGTAGCTCTGCGTGATCCGCAGCGGTGGATGCTCGGGATTCTCGACGACGGGGGTGGACAGGTCAGCTCCGGCGTCGAAAAGATCATTCTGAATCTGCCGCAGCACGTTGCGAATTTGCTCAGGGGGATTACCCAACGCGACAGCTACCCCGATCGCGGCATTTGTTTCGTCGCAGTCGGCGTAGGCGGAGAGGCGTGCGTCGTTCTTTGACACCCTGCTGAAATCGCTCAGACCCGTGGTGCCGTCATCGCCCGTCCGGGTATATATGCGGGTCAGATGAACTGCCATGGTCAAACCGTACCCGGCAGACTGACATAGGCCTATGCCGCTGTTTACACTAACCCGCGTGAGCGAGCGATTCGTGGTGATCGGTGGAAACCGGTTATCGGGCGAAGTTGCTGTCGGGGGGGCCAAGAACAGCGTCTTGAAGCTGATGGCGGCCTCGCTCCTGGCGGAGGGGACCAGCACGATCACCAACTGTCCCGACATCCTGGACGTACCGTTGATGGCGGAGGTCCTGCGCGGTCTCGGCGCCACCGTCGAGCTGGACGGCGGTGTAGTGCGGATCACCTCACCCGATGAGCCCAAGTACGACGCAGATTTCGCTGCGGTCCGGCAGTTCCGGGCTTCGGTTTGTGTGCTGGGTCCGTTGGTGGGCCGTTGCAAGCGGGCCAAGGTGGCGCTGCCGGGCGGCGACGCCATCGGCTCACGGCCACTCGACATGCATCAGGCCGGGTTGCGACAGCTCGGCGCCCGGTGCAACATCGAACACGGCTGTGTTGTCGCCGAAGCAGATCATTTGCGCGGCGCGGAGATTCAGCTCGAGTTTCCTTCGGTGGGGGCGACCGAGAACATTCTGATGGCGGCTGTGGTCGCTGAGGGTGTGACGACGATCCACAACGCGGCACGCGAGCCCGACGTCGTCGACCTGTGCACGATGCTCAACCAGATGGGCGCCCAGATCTCCGGCGCGGGCACATCGACCATGACGATCACCGGCGTTGAACGGCTCTATCCCACCGAGCACAGGGTGATCGGGGACCGTATCGTGGCGGCCACGTGGGGCATCGCCGCCGCGATGACCCGTGGGGACATTTCGGTGACGGGAGTCGATCCGCAGCACCTCCAGCTCGTGCTTCACAAGCTGCACGACGCAGGCGCGACGGTCACGCAGAGCGACGACGGCTTCCGGGTGGTCCAGTACGAGCGGCCCAAGGCCGTCAACGTCGCCACCCTGCCGTTCCCCGGCTTCCCGACCGATCTGCAACCGATGGCCATCGGCCTGGCCTGCATAGCGGACGGCACCTCGATGATCACGGAGAACGTCTTCGAGGCCCGGTTCCGCTTCGTCGAGGAGATGATCCGGCTGGGCGCCGATGCCCGCACCGATGGACATCACGCGGTGGTGCGGGGAATTCCGCAGCTCTCGAGCGCTCCGGTGTGGTCGTCGGACATTCGGGCCGGAGCAGGGTTGGTGCTTGCGGGCCTGGTCGCCGACGGCGACACCGAGGTTCACGACGTCTTCCACATCGACCGCGGCTATCCGCTGTTCGTCGAGAACCTGGTGAGCCTGGGCGCGGAGATCGAGAGGGTCACGTAGGGCTTCTGAGGCCGCTCTGGATCAAGATCAATCGAGGTCGATAGGGCGATTTTGGGCTTGGCCATAAGAAGGCGTAGTCTTTAACGAGAAGCCAACGGCCCCAGGCCAAAAGGACTGGAGGACGGGGTTTGACGTCTCTGTCCGCTTGCAGTACAGTGGCAGGGTTGCCTGCAGCTCGGGTGTGTTGTTTGAGAACTCAATAGTGTGTTTGGTGGTTTTTGTTTTGTTGTTGTTTTTTGCCATGCTTCTTTTTCCCGTTTAGGGGTGTGGTGTTGTTTTTTTGCCAGTTTGACTGGTTGCTGTGATCGGATTTTCTCTGATTTGAATGCTGCCTCGTTTGGTCGAGGGGTTTTTGTTTGGAGAGTTTGATCCTGGCTCAGGACGAACGCTGGCGGCGTGCTTAACACATGCAAGTCGAACGGAAAGGCCCTTTCGGGGGTGCTCGAGTGGCGAACGGGTGAGTAACACGTGGGTGATCTGCCCTGCACTTTGGGATAAGCCTGGGAAACTGGGTCTAATACCGAATACACCCTGCTGGTCGCATGGCCTGGTGGGGGAAAGCTTTTGCGGTGTGGGATGGGCCCGCGGCCTATCAGCTTGTTGGTGGGGTGATGGCCTACCAAGGCGACGACGGGTAGCCGGCCTGAGAGGGTGTCCGGCCACACTGGGACTGAGATACGGCCCAGACTCCTACGGGAGGCAGCAGTGGGGAATATTGCACAATGGGCGCAAGCCTGATGCAGCGACGCCGCGTGAGGGATGACGGCCTTCGGGTTGTAAACCTCTTTCAGCACAGACGAAGCGCAAGTGACGGTATGTGCAGAAGAAGCACCGGCCAACTACGTGCCAGCAGCCGCGGTAATACGTAGGGTGCGAGCGTTGTCCGGAATTACTGGGCGTAAAGAGCTCGTAGGTGGTTTGTCGCGTTGTTCGTGAAAACCGGGGGCTTAACCCTCGGCGTGCGGGCGATACGGGCAGACTGGAGTACTGCAGGGGAGACTGGAATTCCTGGTGTAGCGGTGGAATGCGCAGATATCAGGAGGAACACCGGTGGCGAAGGCGGGTCTCTGGGCAGTAACTGACGCTGAGGAGCGAAAGCGTGGGGAGCGAACAGGATTAGATACCCTGGTAGTCCACGCCGTAAACGGTGGGTACTAGGTGTGGGTTTCCTTCCTTGGGATCCGTGCCGTAGCTAACGCATTAAGTACCCCGCCTGGGGAGTACGGCCGCAAGGCTAAAACTCAAAGGAATTGACGGGGGCCCGCACAAGCGGCGGAGCATGTGGATTAATTCGATGCAACGCGAAGAACCTTACCTGGGTTTGACATGCACAGGACGCCGGCAGAGATGTCGGTTCCCTTGTGGCCTGTGTGCAGGTGGTGCATGGCTGTCGTCAGCTCGTGTCGTGAGATGTTGGGTTAAGTCCCGCAACGAGCGCAACCCTTGTCTCATGTTGCCAGCGCGTTATGGCGGGGACTCGTGAGAGACTGCCGGGGTCAACTCGGAGGAAGGTGGGGATGACGTCAAGTCATCATGCCCCTTATGTCCAGGGCTTCACACATGCTACAATGGCCGGTACAAAGGGCTGCGATGCCGTGAGGTGGAGCGAATCCTTTCAAAGCCGGTCTCAGTTCGGATCGGGGTCTGCAACTCGACCCCGTGAAGTCGGAGTCGCTAGTAATCGCAGATCAGCAACGCTGCGGTGAATACGTTCCCGGGCCTTGTACACACCGCCCGTCACGTCATGAAAGTCGGTAACACCCGAAGCCAGTGGCCTAACCCCTTGTGGGAGGGAGCTGTCGAAGGTGGGATCGGCGATTGGGACGAAGTCGTAACAAGGTAGCCGTACCGGAAGGTGCGGCTGGATCACCTCCTTTCTAAGGAGCACCATTCATACCCGCGTGCCTCACATGTGTGAGGGGTTCACGGTTGGGATATCAGTGCCGGCGCCTGTAGTGGGCGATTCCGGTGGGTGCACGACAAAACGTTGAGCCGGTTACGGGTTGTTGCCGGTGATGGAACTGCCAGACACACTATTGGGCTTTGAGACAACAAGCCCGTCACCTCTTCGTCCTGTATGGGAAACCGGGGGTGGTTGTGACCTGAAGTTTGGGTCGGCTTCCTGCGAGGAAGTTTGGTTGTTGTTGCCCTGCTTTGGTGGTGGGGTGTGGTGTTTGATTTGTGGATAGTGGTTGCGAGCATCTAGGCAGCGAGTGTGGTTCACCGCATTTTTTGTGGTGGGTTGTGTTTGTTGTCTGATGTGCAATTTCAAAGTTTGTTTTAGCTTTTGGTTTTGTGTTGTAAGTGTTTAAGGGCGCATGGTGGATGCCTTGGCACTGGGAGCCGATGAAGGACGTGGGAGGCTGCGATATGCCTCGGGGAGCTGTCAACCGAGCGTGGATCCGAGGATGTCCGAATGGGGAAACCCGGCACGAGTGATGTCGTGTCACCCGGCACTGAATGTATAGGTGTCGGGGGGGAACGCGGGGAAGTGAAACATCTCAGTACCCGTAGGAAGAGAAAACAAGTGTGATTCCGTGAGTAGTGGCGAGCGAAAGCGGAGGATGGCTAAACCGTATGCATGTGATACCCGGCGGGGGTTGTGTGTGCGGTGTTGTGGGGCGTTTCTTCTCTGGTCCGCCGGCCAGGGCGAAAGTGATAAACCGTTGGGTTAGTTGAAGTGGCCTGGGATGGTCTGCCGTAGTGGGTGAGAGCCCCGTCGACGAAAACTCAGCGGCTTTCGTGGAACTGTTCCCCGAGTAGCAGCGGGCCCGTGGAATCTGCTGTGAATCTGCCGGGACCACCCGGTAAGCCTGAATACTTCCCAGTGACCGATAGCGGATTAGTACCGTGAGGGAATGGTGAAAAGTACCCCGGGAGGGGAGTGAAATAGTACCTGAAACCGTGCGCCTACAATCCGTCAGAGCCCTCCATTGGTGGGGTGATGGCGTGCCTTTTGAAGAATGAGCCTGCGAGTCAGGGACATGTCGCGAGGTTAACCCGGGAGGGGTAGCCGCAGCGAAAGCGAGTCTGAATAGGGCGTATCCAATCCGTAGGGGTTGGTGTAGTGGTGTGTTCTGGACCCGAAGCGGAGTGATCTACCCATGGCCAGGGTGAAGCAGCAGTAAGATGTTGTGGAGGCCCGAACCCACTTAGGTTGAAGACTGAGGGGATGAGTTGTGGGTAGGGGTGAAAGGCCAATCAAACTCCGTGATAGCTGGTTCTCCCCGAAATGCATTTAGGTGCAGCGTTGCGTGTTTCTTGCCGGAGGTAGAGCTACTGGATGGCCGATGGGCCCTACTAGGTTACTGACGTCAGCCAAACTCCGAATGCCGGTAAGACTAAAGCGTGGCAGTGAGACGGCGGGGGATAAGCTCCGTGCGTCGAAAGGGAAACAGCCCAGATCGCCGGCTAAGGCCCCTAAGCGTGTGCTAAGTGGAAAAGGATGTGCAGTCGCGAAGACAACCAGGAGGTTGGCTTAGAAGCAGCCACCCTTGAAAGAGTGCGTAATAGCTCACTGGTCAAGTGATTGTGCGCCGATAATGTAGCGGGGCTCAAGCACACCGCCGAAGCCGCGGCATCGAATTTATTCGATGGGTAGGGGAGCGTCCTGCATCCGGTGAAGCCGCCGAGTGATCGAGTGGTGGAGGGTGTGGGAGTGAGAATGCAGGCATGAGTAGCGATAAGGCAAGTGAGAACCTTGCCCGCCGAAAGACCAAGGGTTCCTGGGCCAGGCCAGTCCGCCCAGGGTGAGTCGGGACCTAAGGCGAGGCCGACAGGCGTAGTCGATGGACAACGGGTTGATATTCCCGTACCCGTGTATAAGCGTCCCTGATGAATCCAATCTGCTAACCACCCAAAGGGTGGACCACCGGCGACCTTCGGGTCGCTGGGGTTTACCGGCTGCGTGGGACCCGGTTGGGTAGTAGTCAAGCGATGGGGTGACGCAGGAAGGTAGCCGTACCAGTCAGTGGTAGTACTGGGGCAAACCGGTAGGGGGACATCTAGGCAAATCCGGATGTCGTATTCCCTGAGAGGTGATGCATAGCCGAGTGAGGCGAATTCGGTGATCCTATGCTGCCGAGAAAAGCCTCTAGCGAGCGTATACACGGCCCGTACCCCAAACCAACACAGGTGGTCAGGTAGAGAATACCGAGGCGTACGAGTGAACTATGGTTAAGGAACTCGGCAAAATACCCCCGTAACTTCGGGAGAAGGGGGACCCCAATACCGTGACCGATCCGTGCGGTCGTGAGCGGGATGGGGTGGCACAAACCAGTGAGAAGCGACTGTTTACTAAAAACACAGGTCCGTGCGAAGTCGCAAGACGAGGTATACGGACTGACGCCTGCCCGGTGCTGGAAGGTTAAGAGGACCCGTCAACCCTTTCGGGGGTGAAGCGGAGAATTTAAGCCCCAGTAAACGGCGGTGGTAACTATAACCATCCTAAGGTAGCGAAATTCCTTGTCGGGTAAGTTCCGACCTGCACGAATGGCGTAACGACTTCTCAACTGTCTCAACCATAGACTCGGCGAAATTGCACTACGAGTAAAGATGCTCGTTACGCGCGGCAGGACGAAAAGACCCCGGGACCTTCACTACAACTTGGTATTGGTGCTCGATACGGTTTGTGTAGGATAGGTGGGAGACGCCGAAGCAGCCACGCCAGTGGTTGTGGAGTCATTGTTGAAATACCACTCTGATCGTATTGGGCCTCTAACCTCGAACCCTGAACCGGGTTCAGGGACAGTGCCTGGCGGGTAGTTTAACTGGGGCGGTTGCCTCCTAAAATGTAACGGAGGCGCCCAAAGGTTCCCTCAACCTGGACGGCAATCAGGTGTTGAGTGTAAGTGCACAAGGGAGCTTGACTGCGAGACGAACATGTCGAGCAGGGACGAAAGTCGGGACTAGTGATCCGGCACCCCCGAGTGGAAGGGGTGTCGCTCAACGGATAAAAGGTACCCCGGGGATAACAGGCTGATCTTCCCCAAGAGTCCATATCGACGGGATGGTTTGGCACCTCGATGTCGGCTCGTCGCATCCTGGGGCTGGAGCAGGTCCCAAGGGTTGGGCTGTTCGCCCATTAAAGCGGCACGCGAGCTGGGTTTAGAACGTCGTGAGACAGTTCGGTCTCTATCCGCCGCGCGCGTCAGAAGCTTGAGGAAACCTGTCCCTAGTACGAGAGGACCGGGACGGACGAACCTCTGGTCCACCAGTTGTCCCACCAGGGGCACCGCTGGATAGCCACGTTCGGACAGGATAACCGCTGAAAGCATCTAAGCGGGAAACCCCCTCCAAGACCAGGCTTCTCACCCATTAAGTGGGATAAGGCCCCCCGCAGACCACGGGATCAATAGACCAGACCTATAAACGTAGCAATACGACAGGGAACTGGCACTAACCGGCCGAAAACTTACACACAAACCTCGCAACCACACCCATCCACGCAGTCAAACCACTGCACCCCACCACCAAAACACACCACCAGATATGTCACTGAAACAAGTGAATAGAGTTACGGCGGTCAATAGCGGCAGGGAAACGCCCGGACCCATCCCGAACCCGGAAGCTAAGCCTGCCAGCGCCAATGATACTACCCAACCCGGGTGGAAAAGTAGGACACCGCCGAACACAAATTAAGCCCTGTGCCCCCCAATTCCGTTGGGGGGCACAGGCATTTGTAGGGTCAATCAGAACAATGTCGCAATTGGTGAAATCCGGCTCTTTTCCAATTCGAGTAATGCCCTTTTTCGGTCGACGCCGCCGCCGTATCCGGTAAGGCTGCCATTCGACCCAATTACCCGATGGCACGGCACGATGATGCCTATCGGATTATGGCCATTGGCCAAACCGACGGCTCGAAACGCTCCCGGCGAACCGATCTGCCGGGCGATCTCGCCGTACGACCTCGTCTGGCCGTAGGGAATTGTCAGCAGCGCAGTCCATACCCGTCGCTGAAATTCCGTGCCGAGCAGGTCGAGGTTCAGATCGAATTCGGTCAGGCCACCGTTGAAGTACGCCTCGAGTTGTTCGACCGCCTCGGGAAACGCGGCGCCATCGCATTCCCAGCCGTCGCGGCTCGGCTCATATGTCTGGTCGACCATGCGCAAATGCATCAACCGTCCGTTCTTGCCGGCCAGCGTGAGCAGACCGACAGGACTGTCAATGCTGCGAAATTGCAGGGTTTCCATCACTTCTCCTTCGGTGGCCATTCGTTGACCGCGTGATCGAGCGCCGTCCACAGGTGCTGTGTCGCGTACGAGCGCCAGGGTCGCCAGCGCAGGCTGTGCTCGGAGAGCGGGCGAGGATCGGCGGGCAATCCCAGCTGCTTTGCAGCCAGTTGCACACCGAGGTCGCTGACCGGGAAAGCGTCGGGGTCGCCGAGTCCGCGCATCGCGATCACCTCAGCGGTCCATGGGCCGATGCCCGACAGCGCCAGCAGCTGATCCCTTGCACGGTTCCAGTCGCAGCCGGTATCGAGCACGACGTCGCCGTCCGCCATCGCGCGAATGAGCGTGATCAGCGACCGCTGCCGGGACTTCGGGAACGCCAGGTGCGCCGGATCGATCTCGGCGAGCTGCTCCACTGCCGGAAATGCGTGGGTCAGGCCGCCGTTGACGGATCGGCAACCGGTTGCCCGTACGCTTCGACGATGCGCCGTGCGTGCGTGCGTGCGGCCTTGAGCGACACCTGCTGGCCCAGAACCACGCGCAGCGCCAGTTCCTGCTCGTCGACCGTCCGCGGAATGCGCTGCCCTGGCGCCTTGGCGACGAGCGCACTCAGATCGGCATCAGCTGCCAGCGCGTCGACGACCGCCTCGGGATCGGCATCGAGGTCGAGCAGCCGCCGACACCTGGCGATCGCGGTGGACAGATCACGGAAGTCGTCCAACATCAGCTGGCACTGCACATGATCGGGTTGCGGTGTGAGGCTTACAATTCCGTTGCCGTTGGGCAGTCGCAGCGTTCGTCGATACGCACCGTCGCGCACCTCCTCGACACCGGGCACCGCACTTGCGGCCAGGTGGCCGAACACACCCTCGTACGCGAATGGTGTTCGTGCCGCCAGCCGCAGCGACAGAGGACCGGTGCCGCTGATGCCGTCCCGGCCGAATCGAGTCTGTGCGCGGCCGCGCAGCGCAGTTGGCGTGAGCGCGAATACCGCCCGCACGGTGTCGTTGAACTGGCGGATGCTCGAGAAGCCCGAGGCGAAAGCGACGTCACCGAACGGCAGCTTGGTGGTCTCGATGAGGACGCGTGCGGTCTGGGAGCGTTGTGCGCGTGCCAGCGCTAGCGGATTCGCGCCCACCTCCGCCTGCAGCAGCCGCTCGAGTTGGCGGGTGGTGTAGCCGACCCGGGCGGCCAGCCCGGTGACACCATCGCGGTCGACGGTGCCGTCAGCGATGAGCCGCATCGTCCTGGCGACGACGTCGCCACGCACATTCCACTCCGGTGAGCCCGGCGAGGCATCGGGACGACACCGCTTGCAGGCCCGGAAGCCGGCCTTCTGCGCGGCGGCCGCGGTTGGATAGAACCGCATGTTGCGGGCGTATGGCGGACGCACCGGACAGCTGGGCCTGCAGTAGATCCCGGTGGTCAGCACGGCGGTGACGAACCAGCCGTCGAACCGGGCGTCCTTGGATTGGACTGCCCGATAGCAGCGGTCGAAATCTTCGTGCATGCCTCAAACGATTACACGAGCCCACCGACATCACTGGCGGAAAACCGACATCGTTGTTGGCAGCGTGTCAGACGAACTGCTGGCCGCCGTCGATGTCGTAGGTGCCACCGGTGAGCGCGGTGTTGACCATCAGGTGCACGGCGAGTGCAGCGACGTCCTGCGGTGTGACGACCCGCCCGATAGGCAGAGTCGACGTCAGTTCCTTACGCCGGTTGTCGAGCTGGTCACCTAGTAGCGACGCGGACAGCGGCGTGTCGACGAAGCCCGCGGCGATCAGGTTGACGCGGATCGGCGCGAGTTCGAGCGCGAGCGCAGCGGTGAACGGTGGCAGCGCCGCGGTCGCTGCCGGGACGATCCCCAGTCGGTGGTCAATGCGGCGCCCGCCGGTGCCGCCCATCAACACAAGCGTTCCGCCGGGTCGCATTCTGGACCTTGCGTACCGGGCGACTTGGAGCGCGAGTAAGGCATGTCCGCTGAGTGCGTCACGTACATCGGCGATATCCATTTCGAGCATCGGACCGTAACGCGGGCCGCCCGCGGTCACGAGGACATGGTCGATGGGTGCCGGAAGCGTCTGGAAGAACTGTTCGAGGGCGTGGGCGTCGTTGGCGTCGAACGCTGCAGTGCGCTGTGCGCCGATGTCGGCCGCCGCTGCGTCGAGTCGGTCGGGATTGCGTCCGGTCAAGATGACATCGGCGCCCTGCGAGCGGGCCAGGCGTGCGGTTTCGAGTCCGATGCCTGCACTACCGCCGATGAGGACAACGGTCTGCCCATTCATGTCATTGCTCACGGTGTGAGCGTCCCACCAATCCAGCCCTGACGGAACCTGTCACCGACTGTCGAGTGCGATTCATTGCACAGAATCGGGCCGGCCGGACTGGACAGCAGAGGCATGGGGTTGGTCATCGTGGGATTGCGCTTGTGTCGCAGAGTTTTTCGGCCGCCTAAGTCGCAGTTGTGCACTCAGACCGATGATTGCACACAGCGCGGTTAGCGCGCTGAACCAGGAGACTGTTGCGACCGGACCAACAACGTCGATGAACTCGCCGGCGACGACGACAGGTATTCCGAACGCAGTGTAGGAGACGAGGTAGATTCCGGCGACGACGGCCGCACGCTGGTGGACCGCAGCAAGCGGCAAGATGAGCCGCAGGATCGCAGTAAATGACGCGCCGAAGCCCGCGCCTGCGACGGCTTGTCCGATGATCATGAGTGTGACGCTTCCTGCGACGAGGCCGCCGACGATGCCGACGGCCCCGGCGACAGTTGCGTAGATGCCGATGTTCATCGCGCGCCGCGAATCGATTCTGGCGAAGAGGAGCCCAACGATCACCGACATTGCGGGCGCAACGAATCCGGACAAACCGTTGAGCAGGCCGCTGCTCAGATGAAAGACACTGCGAACCAAGCTCGGAACGACTCCACCTGACAGTGCCGAGAGCATCCAGGTCGCAACGATCACGGGCACCGCTGCCGCGAATTCGGTTCGGGCGGTGGACGGTATGGCCACTCGCGGAACCATCGCCCGGAGTGCACCGGGCACACGGGGAACAGTCTCGGGCGACAGCGCAACCACCACGATCCCGAGCACCGTGATGATCGTCAGCGTCATGAAGACGATCATGTTGGCCGCAGTCGTGAATTGAATTGCGAATCCGGTCATTAGCGAGCCGACGGCCAGACCACCGGTCAACCCCACACTGCCGAGGACCGCGCCCAATCCCTTGCGATTGGGTGGGGCCAGTTCGACCAGCGCCGCGGTGAATGCAGTCGTGGCTGCCCCGGAAGCCAATCCTTGCACGATGCGGCCTGCGATCACCCAACTGACGTCAGGAGCGACGAGGAAAATGACATTCGATGCGAGTTGAACGATCAAGGCAGCGATGAGTACCGGCCGACGACCGAGAAAGTCGGAAAGCTGTCCAAAGGTGAGGACGGCGGCGAGAAATCCTACTGCGTATACGGCGAATGCCAGCGTGAGCAGCGCCGCCGGGACGTTCCACCGCTCTTGATAGAACACCAGCAGTGGCATCAGCGCCCCCGCAGCAACGTAGACGCTCGTGAACGTGATCGTCACACCCGCAAGGCTCAGTCCGGCGGACAAGGTGGGGCGTCGGGGCATACAGCAACACTATGGCCGAAGTGGCACACGGCTATAGGACATTTCGACATTGATTGGGTGGGCCATCGATCAGCGAATCGGGCCACCCACGTATGGCGGCCCGATTCGACAGGCGCTCTCTACAGCGGAATCCACACCCTGCCGACCCAGAAGCCCCATCCATTGCCGTCGCCGGCGCGCATCGGGTACACCTGCTGTCCGTTCCAGTTGAAGGGTTGGTGGTCAAAGCGGCCCTGGTCAATGCCGCGGTTGTGCCAGTCGACGGGACCGGGGCCACGGTCGTTACGATGGTCGTCGCGATGGTCACCGCAGGGCGGAGCGCCAGGACGGTCGCATCCTTGCCAAGGATCTGCGCTGGCGGTTCCGGTACCAAGACCGAGGAATGTTGCGATCCCGATTCCGGCCGCGAGTGTCGATGCGCACAGGCTACGTTTGAAAGTCATTCTCTCACTCCGTTTCTCATCGATGCGACAGCGGTGCCGCATGCAGACAGACGCTAGAGAGCCGAAATGGGATTGCTCTGTACTGACAGTGTGTGGGCGCTGTGTAAGCGGTAACGGTACGAGCTCTGTTTGCTCTCAACGCGATTGACGTTGATCGGAAAATGTTAGACGGGCAGAGCCAGCTGTGTGGGTTCGTCGTGGCCCCGCAATGTCACGGTGTCGCCCAAAGTCCAATGCGCGTACTCAGTTTCGGTCGCGTTGGTCACGGTGTCCGATGACGCGACCAGACGGTTCGGCGTGGTCTTGGACAATTCGCACAGCCGGGCAGCTTCGTTGACGGGTTCACCGATAACGGTGTATTCGAAACGCTCCTTGGCGCCGACATTGCCGGCCACCGCCTCGCCGGCCGCCACACCGATGCCTGCCTCGCATTCGGGCACCTCATTGCGGAGTCGCTCGGCTATCGAGCGCGCGGCCGCGATGGGCTTCGTCTTCGGGGTGGTCCAGATGGTTCGGTGCACCGAATACGGCCAGGGCGGCGTCGCCTTCGAACTTGTTCACGAATCCGTGGTGACGGTCCACCTCTTCGACGACGACGGCGAAGAACCTGTTCAGCAGGTCAACCACCTGGGTGGCGGGCCTGCCGGTCACCAACTGCGTCGAGCCGATGATGTCGACGAAGATCACGGCGACATGTCGTTCCTCACCGCCCAGCTTGGGTCGCTGCTGCTCGGCGGCGGCCGCCACCTCGCGTCCGACATGACGGCCGAACAGGTCACGGACGCGCTCGCGTTCACGCAACCCGCGCACCATCGAGTTGAAGCCCCGCTGCAGCTGGCCGAGTTCGGTTCCGTCGAATACCACCAGGTTGGTGTCGAGATCGCCCCGCTCCACCCGGTTGAGGGCGGCGCGGACAACGCGGACCGGGGTGACTGTGAGCCAGGACAGGATCCACATCAGGATGGCGCCGAACACCAGCGCGAAGAGCGCCAGGATCATGACGGCCACGGTGAACTCCGTCGCCGTCAGGTTTCGCAGCATCCGCGTGATCGCGGCCGCCAGGAAGATGCCGAGCACCGGAACGCCGGAGCCCAGCGCCCACACCAGCATCGTGCGGCCCATGATGCCTTCGGCGAAGCGACGCGGTGGCTTGCCCGCGAGCGCCTGGGCGGCGACCGGCCGCAAGGCGAACTCCGTGAACAAATAACAGCTGGCTGAGACGACGATGCCGGGAAAACTGATGCCCAGCAACCACTTCGGGATGAAGTCGGTGTCCACCCACGCGTAGAGCGTGGTGAGCACGATGGTGCCGACGCCCCACAGGATCAGCAGCACACGGGTGAGCCGCCACGGTGCGAAGAACGTATTGCGCTGGTCCTCGCGCGTCGGGGAGCGCTCTTCGATGGCCCACCGCACATTGTTGATCGCCCGCCGCGTCGCCCAGAACACCCCGATGACGAGGGCGGCTATGACGTAGATCGGCACCGCGATGAACGTGATCCATCGGACCGAGGGATCGAACACGCTCGGCGTGGGGAAGGTAACGGTGACGACCAGCGTGGCCACCCCGATGCCGATGAGGTTCGCGATGATCACGAAGGCGGTGAGGATGATCTGGATACGAACCCGTCGCCGGCGCTGGCTCTCGGATACCCGGCCCAGCATCCACGAGCCGTACTCGGGCGTGGCGGGCACGCGGCTGCTCTGGCTCGTCACCCGTTCCAGCACGCGACCGAGTCGCTGCGCCACGGTCCTGTTGGCCGTCATCGTGGCCTCAGCCTATTTGCCGCCGGGTGCGCATAAGGTGTTCGGGTGCGTCTCGTGATCGCCCAATGCACCGTTGACTATGTGGGGCGCCTCACCGCGCATCTGCCGTCGGCCCGCAGGCTCCTGCTGATCAAGGCCGACGGATCGGTGAGCGTGCATGCTGACGACCGTGCCTACAAGCCGTTGAACTGGATGAGTCCGCCGTGCTGGCTGACCGAGGATCCCGACGGCGACGCGCCGGTGTGGGTGGTCGAGAACAAGGCAGGCGAGCAGCTGCGCATCACCATCGAGGAGATCGAGCACGACTCGAGCCACGACCTCGGCGTCGATCCCGGATTGGTCAAGGACGGGGTGGAAGCCCATCTACAAGAGCTGCTCGCCGAACACGTCGAGCTGCTGGGCACCGGCTACACACTGGTGCGCCGTGAGTACATGACCGCGATCGGGCCGGTCGACCTGCTGTGCCGCGACGAGCAGGGACGGTCGGTTGCCGTCGAGATCAAACGCCGCGGGGAGATCGACGGAGTCGAGCAGCTCACCCGCTACCTCGATCTGCTCAACCGCGACACCGTGCTGGCCCCCGTCGCGGGAGTCTTTGCCGCCCAACAGATCAAGCCGCAGGCTCGAACGCTGGCCACCGACCGCGGTATTCGTTGCGTGACTTTGGACTACGACCAGATGCGCGGTATGGACAGCAACGAGTTCCGGCTGTTCTGAGACGTGCGAACGGCTTTAAACTCGACGCCATCGCCCGTCGACGAACAACTCCCCGCAGGCCGAAGCCGTTACCACCGCTGCCGGTCGGTCGGCGCGTGGAGACGGGTCCCGACGGCTACGAGTACGAAGTCCGCCCGATCGCTGCGTCGCGCGCAACAAAGACCTATCGCTGCCCGGGGTGTGATCACGAGATACGCTCCGGCACAGCACATTTGGTGGTCTGGCTGGCCGATCGAGGCGATGGCGCGGCCGAGGATCGGCGCCACTGGCACACGCCTTGCTGGACGCACAGGGCAACACGCGGCCCTACGCGAAAGTGGTCGTGAGTGCTTAGCCGGGGCGCGCTGCCGGCTCGACGAGCTCGATCAGCACGCCGCCAGCATCCTTGGGATGAATGAAATTGATCCTGGAGTTCGACGTGCCGCGCCGCGGGGCCTCGTAGACCAGCCGGATGCCCTGTTCGCGCAGCCGCTCGGTGAGCGCGTCGAGGTCGCTGACCCGGTAGGCGAACTGTTGAAGACCCGGTCCGCGCTTGTCGAGGAACTTCGCGATCGTCGACGTGTCGTCCAGGGGAGCCATCAACTGGACCTGGGCGCTACCGACGGGAGCGCCCCGCACAGAGAGCATGGCCTCGCGGATGCCCTGGTCGTCGTTGATCTCTTCGTGCAGCAGGATCATGCCGAGGTGGTCGTGGTACCACTTGATCGCGGCGTCCAGGTCAGGGACGGCGATTCCGACGTGGTCGATGGCTGTCACAAGCGCGGTGGCAAGGAGCGGACGGGCATCGACTTGCTCGGCAGTCATAACGCAAAGGTAACCTAACGAGAAACATTCTGCTTCTCCGATCGGCCCGTGCGGCCGTTTCGGATCGCTATGGAGGTCTTAATGACGACGTCGGTAATTGTTGCTGGAGCGCGCACGCCAGTCGGCAAACTGATGGGTTCGCTGAAGGATTTTTCTGGCAGTGACCTGGGCGCGATCGCGATCTCCGGGGCGCTGGAGAAGGCCGGTGTTCCTGCGTCGCTCGTCGAATACGTGATCATGGGCCAGGTGCTGACCGCCGGGGCAGGACAGATGGCCGCCCGCCAGGCCGCGGTCGCTGCGGGGATCGGCTGGGATGTGCCGTCGCTGACCGTCAACAAGATGTGCCTGTCGGGTATCGATTCGATCGCGTTGGCTGACCAGCTGATCCGCGCTGGCGAGTTCGACGTTGTCGTGGCCGGTGGGCAGGAGTCGATGACCAAGGCGCCGCACCTGTTGATGGACAGCCGCGCCGGTTACAAGTACGGCGACGTCACCGTGCTCGACCACATGGCGTACGACGGTTTGCACGATGTGTTCACCGACCAGGCGATGGGCGCGCTGACCGAACAGCGCAACGACGTCGACCGGTTCACCCGCGCTCAGCAGGACGAGTTCGCTGCGCAGTCGCACCAAAAGGCCGCCGCGGCGTGGAAAGACGGTATCTACGCCGACGAGGTGGTGCCGGTGAAGATCCCGCAACGCAGGGGTGACCCACTGGAGTTCAGCGAGGACGAGGGCATTCGCGCGGACACCACAGCGGAGTCGCTGGGCGGGCTCAAGCCGGCGTTCCGCAAGGACGGCACCATCACCGCGGGGTCGGCATCGCAGATCTCTGACGGCGCTGCCGCCGTCGTGGTGATGAACAAGGCCAAGGCCCAGGAGCTGGGCCTGACATGGCTCGTCGAGATCGGCGCACACGGTGTCGTCGCGGGGCCGGATTCCACCCTGCAGTCGCAGCCCGCCAACGCCATCAAGAAAGCCATTGCCCGCGAAGGTATTTCGGTCGACCAACTCGACGTGATCGAGATCAACGAGGCGTTCGCGGCGGTTGCGCTCGCGTCGACGAAGGAGCTCGGCGTCGATCCCGTGAAGGTGAACGTCAACGGCGGAGCCATCGCCATCGGCCATCCGATCGGCATGTCCGGGGCGCGAGTCACCCTGCACGCCGCCCTTGAGCTGGCACGACGTGGTTCCGGCTATGCCGTCGCGGCGCTGTGTGGCGGAGGCGGTCAGGGCGAGGCGCTGGTGCTGCGGGCCGGATAGCTCGTCTACGACGGCTTGTAGTAATCGCGGCGTTTTTCATGCACAATGGCGGCCATGACAGGTGCCTTTGACCTCAGGTCTGTTGCTGGCTGGTTCCGTCTGATCGCGCTGGCGGAAGCCGTCAGCTGGGTAGGTCTACTGGTCGGCATGTACTTCAAGTATCTCGGCACTCCGAGGACGGAGATCGGCGTAAAGGTCTTCGGCATGGCTCACGGCCTGGTGTTCATCGCCTTCGTGGTGGCGGGTTTGTTGACCGGAATCGCGTTCAAATGGGCGACGGGCACATGGTTGCTGGCGTTGCTGGCGAGCATCGTGCCACTTTGCAGTGTGATTTTTCTCATATGGGCAGATCGGACAGTTCGAGTGGGGTCCGTCGGCACAGCGGCCGCAGTGGCGCAACCGGCACGGTCAGCACCCGAAACGACGTGACAGACTTGTGGGCGTGACTCGCCCCCGACCTCCTATTGCGGCCTCGATGGCCGGTGCGGTCGACTTGTCGGCCCTGAAGCAACGAGCAGCCGCCCCGACCGAAGGCGGCGCCCCTGCCGCGGCCACGCCGGGCGGCGTGGAAATCACCGAGGCCAACCTCGAAGCAGAAGTGCTGGTTCGGTCCAGCCAGGTTCCCGTCGTCGTCCTGTTGTGGTCGCCGCGCAGCGACGCCAGTGCCCAGCTGGGCGGTTTCCTCGCCGAGCTGGCCGATGCCGATGGCGGCAAGTGGTCGCTCGCAACGGTGAATGTCGATGCTGTGCCTCGGGTGGCGCAGATGTTCGGCGTGCAGGCCGTGCCGACCGTGGTGGCGTTGGGCGCGGGTCAGCCGTTGTCCAGCTTCCAGGGTGTGCAGCCTCCCGAGCAGTTGCGCCGGTGGATCGATTCACTGCTGGACGCGACGGCGGGCAAGCTCGGCGCCGGGGAAGGCGAGGAGCCCGAGCAGGTCGATCCTGAAGTCGCGCGCGCACGTGAGCATCTGGATGCCGGTGACTTCGCCGCCGCACAGGAGGCATACCAGGCGATCCTGGATGCGAATCCTGCGCACGCCGAAGCCAAGGGCGCGGTGCGCCAGATCGGCTTCCTGCAGCGGGCGTCTGCTCAGCGGCCCGATGCCGTTGCCGTTGCCGATGCCGCGCCGGACGACATCGACGCCGCGTTCGCCGCTGCGGATGTCGAGATCATGCAGCAGAACGTCGCGGCGGCGTTCGACCGTTTGATCGCGCTTGTCAAACGGACCGCGGGCGACGACCGCACGACGGTGCGGACGCGGTTGATCGAGCTGTTCGAGTTGTTCGACCCGGCCGACCCGGAGGTGATTGCGGGTCGGCGTCAGCTTGCTAACGCGTTGTATTAGTCGTCGAGTTTGACGAAATGGTGAGGTCTACTCGCTCTTTGGCGCCGGTGTGTCCGTTTGGGTGTGGTTAGGCGGGTTCGAACCAGAGCGCGGCGAGGGGCGGCAGCACCATCACCGCCGACGCGGGACGGCCGTGCCATGGCTCGTCGGTGGCCTGCACTGCGCCGTAGTTGCCGATGCCCGTGCCGTTGTAGATGTCGGCGTCGGTGTTGAGCACCTCGCGCCACGTGCCGGTATGGGGCAGTCCCAGCCGATAGCGGGTGTGCTCGGAGCCGGAGAAGTTGAACACGCACGCCAGCGTCGAGCCGTCGTCGCCGAAGCGCAGGAAGCTCAACACGTTGTTGGCCGAGTCGTTGGCGTCGATCCACGAGTAGCCGTCGGGGTGGGTATCGCGCGACCACAGCGCGCGGCGGGTCTGGTAGATGGCGTTGATGTCCTGCACGAACCGCTGCAGGCCGGTGGAGAAGCTGTTCTCGTCGAGCTGATACCAGTCGACTCCGCGGTCCTCCGACCACTCTGCGCGTTGCCCGAACTCTTGACCCATGAACAGCAGCTGCTTGCCGGGATGGGCCCACTGATAGGCCAGCAGCCCGCGCAGGCCGGCGGCTTTCACGTGGTCGTTACCGGGCATCCGACCCCACAAGGTGCCCTTGCCGTGCACGACCTCGTCGTGGCTGACGGGCAGCACGAAGTTCTCGCTGAACGCGTAGAGCATCGAGAAGGTGATCTCGTGGTGGTGGAAGCTGCGGTGGATGGGATCACGCTTGATGAACTCGAGGGTGTCGTTCATCCAGCCCATGTTCCACTTCATCGAGAAGCCAAGGCCGCCAAGGTTTGTCGGACGGGTAACGCCCGGCCATGATGTCGATTCCTCGGCAACCGTCACCACGCCGGGGGTGATCTTGTGCACCGTCGCGTTCATCTCCTGCAGGAACTGCACCGCCTCGAGGTTCTCGCGACCGCCGTAGATGTTCGGTGTCCAGCCGTCGGCCGGGCGCGAGTAGTCCAGGTACAGCATCGAGGCGACCGCGTCGACGCGCAGTCCGTCGATGTGGAACTCCTGAAGCCAGTACAGCGCATTGGCGACCAGGAAGTTGCGTACCTCAGCCCTGCCGAAGTCGAAAACGTAAGTACCCCAGTCAAGTTGCTCACCACGGCGCGGATCGGAATGCTCGTATAGCGCGGTGCCGTCGAAGCGACCCAGCGCCCAGGAGTCCTTCGGGAAATGCGCAGGCACCCAGTCCATGATCACGCCGATACCGGCCTGATGCAGCCTGTCCACCACATAACGGAACTCGTCGGGGGTGCCCAGCCGCGACGTCGGCGCGTAGTACGACGTCACCTGGTAGCCCCACGAGCCGCCGAACGGATGCTCGGCGACCGGCATCAACTCGACGTGGGTGAAGCCCTGTGCCACCACGTATTCGGTGAGCTCGTCGGCCAGCTGGCGATAACTCAGCCCGGGCCGCCACGACATCAGATGCACCTCGTAGGTGCTCATCGGCTCGAACACGGCGTTCTTGCCGGCCCGCTCGTCCATCCAGGTGTCGTCGGCCCACGTGTAGGAGCTCTCGGTCACCTTCGACGCGGTCTGCGGTGGCACCTCGGTCGCGAACGCCATCGGGTCAGCGCGGTCGGACACGGCCCCGTCGGCACCATGCACCCGGAACTTGTAGAGCCCGCCGACCTCCAAGCCAGGCCAGAACAGCTCCCACACCCCGGTCGACCCGAGCACGCGCAGTTGCGCCTCGTTGCCGTCCCAGTGGTTGAACTCACCAATCAGGCTGACGCCCTTGGCATTGGGGGCCCACACCGCAAACGAGACACCCTCAACAACGCCGTCAGGTGTGGTGAAGCTTCGCGGATGCGCGCCGAGGATCTCCCACAACCGCTCATGGCGCCCCTCAGCGAACAGGTGCAGGTCGACCTCGCCCAGCGTGGGCAAGAACCGGTAGGCATCGGCGACGATGTGCGTGTGGGACGCACCGTCGCCGCCCCGATAACTGACCTCCAGCCGGTAGTCCGCCAGGTTGGTGAACGGCAACGCGACCGCGAACAGCCCCGCCTCAATGTGCTGGAACGAGTAACGCTCGCCGCCGACAAGGGCCGCCACCTCCACCGCGTGCGGCCGGTAAGCCCGCACCACCGTGTGATCGTCGTACTCGTGGGCCCCCAGAATCGAATGAGGGTCGTGATGTTCACCCGCCAGCAGGCGATTGAGATCGGCCGTATGCGGCCGCAGATGTGGACTGGTGATCTGGTTGGTCTGCGTCATGTCTTCACTCCCTGCGCAGCAAGTTGAGTCGTTGGTCGGCCGGTACCTGGGGCATGTTCAGCACGTGTGCCACGGCCCGAGCCGGATCCAGCCGAACGTAATTCGACTGGCCCCACTGATATTCGTCTCCGGTGATCTCGTCGCGCACCCAGAACCGGTCGTAGTGCTCCATACCGAGCGCACCCATGTCGAGCCAGAGCGTCGTCTCCTCCGGCCCGAAGGCGTTGAGCGTCACGACCACCAGAACCTGGTCGCCGCTGAGCGGATCGAACTTGCTGTATGCCAGCACCGCCTCGTTGTCGGGGTAATGGAACTTGATGGTGCGCAACTCGTGCAGTGCCGGGTGCACGCGGCGGATCTCGTTGAGCCGGGTCAGGAACGGCTCAAGCGATTCGCCATCGGCCAGCGCCGCCTCGAAGTCGCGGGGTCGCAGTTCGTACTTCTCGGAGTTCAGGTACTCCTCGCTGCCTTCCCGAACGGGCCGGTGTTCAAACAGTTCGAATCCCGAGTAGACACCCCACGACGAACTCATGGTCGCGGCGAGCACCGCCCGGATCGCGAACATTCCCGGTCCGCCGTGCTGCAGGCTTTCGTGCAGGATGTCGGGCGTGTTGACGAACAGGTTGGGCCGTGCGACGTCGGCGTACTCGGCGATCTGCTGACCGAACTCGGTGAGCTCCGACTTCGACGTCCGCCAGGTGAAATATGTATACGACTGCGTAAAGCCGAGTTTGGCCAGTCCGTACAGGCGTGCGGGACGGGTGAAGGCCTCGGAGAGGAACAACACGTCGGGATCTTCGTTCTTCACCTCACCGATCAGCCAAGCCCAGAAGTTCGGAGGCTTGGTGTGCGGATTGTCGACGCGAAACACCTTGACGCCGTGCGAGATCCAGAACCGCACCACCCGCAGGACCTCCTCGTACAGTCCGAGCGGGTCGTTGTCGAAGTTCAGCGGGTAGATGTCCTGGTACTTCTTCGGCGGGTTCTCCGCGTACGCGATCGTCCCGTCGGGCAACACGGTGAACCATTCGGGATGGTCCCGCGCCCATGGATGGTCCGGCGCGCATTGCAGCGCCAGATCAATCGATACCTCCAGCCCGTCGTCGCGGGCGGCGGCTACGAAATCGTCGAAGTCCTCGATGGTGCCCAACTCAGGGTGGACCGCGTCGTGGCCGCCCTGGTTGCTGCCGATCGCCCATGGCGATCCGACATCGTTGGGTGCTGCGGTCACGCTGTTGTTGCGGCCTTTGCGGTGGACTTCGCCGATCGGATGGATCGGCGGCAGATACACGACGTCGAAACCCATTTTCGCGATGCGTGGCAGCGCCTTGGTTGCGGTGGCGAAGGTGCCGTGGACCGGGTTGCCCTGGGCGTCCCAGCCGCCGGTGGAGCGGGGAAAGATCTCGTACCAGGAGCTGAACCGGGCCAGCGGCCGGTCCACCCAGACCCCGTGTTGGTCGCCGCGGGTGACCAGTTCGCGCAGCGGATACTGCGAAAGCAACTCGGTCACCTCGGGCGCAAGTGCAGCACCGGCACGGGTGAACGGATCACCGGGCTCGCGCAACCGTTTCGCCGCGTCGATCAGCGGGAAGCGGTCCTGACGCGGCACCCCCGTCACGGCGCGCTCCAGCAGCTTCGCGCCCACGAGCAGGTCGTTGGACAGCTCGCCCTCGCTCTGGCCTGCGTCGAGCTTTGCGGTCACGTTCTTTCGCCACGTCGCGATCGGGTCGCCCCAACCGTCCACCCGAAAGGTCCACAACCCGACGGAATCCGGACTGAACGCGCCGTGGAACACGTCGGGCGTCTGGCCCATTGCCATCGGCAGCAGCCGCGGTTTCTTCTTCGGCGCCGGAGTGACGACCTCCTCGATCGGCACGGCAGGTGCGGTGCTCACACGCCCAGGCGGGTCGTCGGCAAGCCGGGGGTACGACGTCCCGTGATACCGCACGACAAGCGTCGCGGAGACGGCGTCGTGGCCTTCTCGCCATACGGTCGCCTGAACCGGCACGATCTCGCCGACGACCGCCTTGGCCGGGAACCGTCCGCCGGAGATCATGGGTGCGACGTCGTCGATTCCGATACGACCGGCCATCCCCACCACTCCTTACACTGGCGCGGCCGCTGAGTCCGGTGTCGGCACTACCGCGGCCGCTGTGTCTGTCGTCTGGTCTTCGATTTACAGCCTCGTCGCGCCCTATACCCACCGTAGTGTGCAGCCCAACCCCTCGGGCGCGAAGCGATCAGCGTACTGACACTGCGAGGACCCGATTAGTCAGTAATGTTGGGTCGCGTGAAAGCCCTCCGCCGGTTCAATGTGCGCGCTCATCTGCCCGATCGCATGTCCGCGCTCGATCGGCTTTCGTTCAATCTGCGCTGGTCGTGGGACAAGGCCACGCAGGACCTGTTCTCAAGCGTGGATCCCGAGTTGTGGCAGCACGTCGACTGCGATCCGGTGGCGTTGCTCGGGCAGGTCAGCCCGAAACGCCTGGACGAGCTCGCGGTCGACGATTCATTCTTGCGTCGCCTCGACGAATTGGCCGCCGACCTGGACAACTACCTGACCAGGCCGCTGTGGTACCAGCAGCAGATCGACGAGGGTGTGCAGTTGCCCAACGGCATCGCCTACTTCTCTATGGAGTTCGGCGTGGCCGAGGTGCTGCCGAACTACTCCGGTGGCCTGGGCATCCTGGCGGGCGACCACCTGAAGTCCGCGTCGGACCTGGGCCTCCCGCTGATCGCGGTGGGGTTGTACTACCGCTCGGGGTACTTCCGCCAATCGCTGACGGCCGACGGCTGGCAGCACGAGACCTATCCGTCGCTGGATCCGCAGGGACTGCCGTTGCGGCTGCTCACCGACTCTGAGGAGAACCCCGTTCTCATCGAGCTGGATCTGCCCGACCTGGCGCAGCTGCGGGCGCGGGTGTGGATCGCGCAGGTCGGTCGAATCCCGTTGCTGCTGTTGGATTCCGACATCCCGGAGAACGAGCACGAGCTGCGCGGCGTCACTGATCGGCTGTACGGCGGCGACCAGGAACACCGGATCAAGCAGGAAATCCTCGCCGGTATCGGCGGGGTGCGGGCCATCCGGGCGTACACGGAGGTTGAAGGGCTGCCGTCGCCCGAGGTTTTCCACATGAACGAGGGCCACGCCGGCTTCCTCGGCGCCGAACGCATCCGGGAATTGATCGACGCGGGCCTGGACTTCGACACGGCGTTGACGGTCGTGCGGTCGTCGACGGTGTTCACCACGCACACCCCGGTGCCCGCAGGCATCGACCGCTTCCCGGTCGAGATGGTCAAGCGCTATTTCGGCAGCGCGCCGGGCATGCCGTCGGGGGCCAGCTCGCGGCTGCTGCCCGGGGTGCCGCTGGACCGCATCATCGCGTTCGGGGCGGAAGACGACCCGGCGAAGTTCAACATGGCCCACATGGGCCTGCGCCTCGCGCAGCGTGCCAACGGCGTATCGCTGCTGCATGGACGGGTCAGCCGCACGATGTTCAACGAGTTGTGGCCGAATTTCGACCCGAGCGAAGTGCCGATCGGGTCGATCACCAACGGCGTGCACGCGCCCAGCTGGGCGGCGCCGCAGTGGCTGGAGCTCGGCAGGGAGCTGATCGGATCGGAGGCCGCCGAGCCCGCCGTGTGGGAGCGGCTCCAAGAGCTCGATCCGGGCCATATGTGGTGGATCCGATCGCAGCTTCGGCGGGCACTGGTCGAGGACGTCCGGGCCCGGCTGCGCCGCTCATGGCTGGAACGCGGTGCCTCGGATGCCGAACTCGGTTGGATCGCAACGGCTTTCGACCCCGACGCGTTGACCATCGGATTCGCCCGACGGGTTCCGACGTACAAGCGCCTCACGTTGATGCTGCGTGACGAGGACCGGCTGGAGAAGCTGCTGCTCGACGAGAAGCGGCCGATCCAGCTCATCGTCGCGGGCAAGTCGCACCCGGCCGACGACGGCGGCAAGGCGTTGATCCAGCAGGTGGTCAAGTTCGCCGACCGGCCTGAGGTCAGGCACCGCATCGCCTTCCTGCCCGACTACGACATGTCGATGGCACGCCAGCTGTACTGGGGCTGCGACGTGTGGCTGAACAATCCGCTGCGGCCATTGGAGGCGTGCGGCACGTCCGGGATGAAGAGCGCGCTCAACGGCGGGCTGAACCTGTCCATCCGCGACGGCTGGTGGGACGAGTGGTACGACGGCGAGAACGGCTGGGAGATCCCCACCGCCGACGGGCTGACCGACGAGAACCGCCGCGACGATCTGGAGGCGGCGGCCCTCTACGACCTGCTGGAAAAGTCGGTGGCGCCGAAGTTCTACGACCGCGACGACGGCGGCACCCCGACGCGGTGGGTGGAGATGGTGCGTCACACGCTGATGGCGCTCGGCCCAAAGGTGCTGGCGTCGCGGATGGTGCGCGATTACACCGAGAAGTACTACGCGCCCGCGGCGCAGTCACTGCGCAGGACCGTCGAGCCGGGCGCGGACGGCGAACCGTTCGGCGCCGCGCGTGACCTGGCGTCGTACCGGCAGCGCGCCTGCGAGGCGTGGCCGAAGATCCAGATCACCGACGTCGACAGCTACGGCCTTCCTGACACGCCGTTGCTGGGGTCGGAGCTGACCCTGACCGCGACGGTCCAGCTGGCCGGGTTGCGGCCTGACGAGGTGGTCGTGCAGGCGGTTCTCGGCCGCGTCGACGCCACCGACGCACTTGTGGAGCCCGCGACGGTGTCGATGCAATACAGGGGCACCGCCGAGGGTGGCAACGAGATCTATACGACGACCACGCCGTTGCCGGTGGCGGGCCCCGTCGGCTACACCGTTCGGGTATTGCCCCACCACCCGCTGCTGGCCGGGGCCAACGAACTCGGCCTGGTCACACTCGCATAAAGACTCGCGTGTGCACCGAGACCTTCATTGGCAACGGGCAAAGCCGTCGGGTAAATGAATCTAGGCGGTTTATGTTCCGGCCGAGCAGGGCTGCGTTGTGCTGCTACGTCCCCTGGCCACGTTTACTGCGTGCCTGTTGACGTGCCTCATGGCCGCTCCGACGGCGTCGGCCGAACCCGAGACGGAACCTGTCGCCGCAGAGGCGCCCGCTCCCGCGGCGGCACCGGTCGATGACGGCCGGGTTGAGTCGTCACCGCCCGCCGTCACGATGACCCCCGACGGCTGGACGCTCGCGCTGGCGGCACGGGACGAGAAGCAGCTGCCGATCGCGCCGCTGACCACCGCGGTGTCGTCGCGTGAATATGAGGTCGGCGGGATATACAGCGGTCTGCTGACCGGTCCGGGATCGGAGGTACCGCCGGAGGGCACCCTCGAGGTCGGGTATCAGATCGGCTGCGGCGTCGATATGAGCACATCCAACGGTGTCACGCTGACCGGTAGCGTCGGCATGACACCGTCACTGGGCGTCGGCGGAGTCGATGTCATCTCGCCGCTGCCCGAGGGCTTGGTTCCGGTAGTGCTGACGCCGGTCACCGGCGGCATGGCCATCGCGCTGAAGCCGGGCATCGTCAACGTTGTTCCGGTGTCCAAGAAGGACTTTCAGGGACCCGACCCGTGGATCATGATCGACGGGTTCCACATCAAAATCGACGGCTGCGTGGGCGAGTCCTTCATTCGCTCGTATGCGTTCCTGACCCGGTCGACGAGTGTGTCGGACGCGGTGCTGGCGTGGTACGGCGTGACGAAGAAGGTTTGACGGGTCGCGCCGAGATCGACGAAATGGCGAGATCTACTTGCACTTTCTCGCCCGTTTGTCCGTTTGGGCGTAGTTAAAGGTAGTTAGGGGAAGCGTTTGATGCAGCGGTCCTGATCGCCGAGCACGCCGACCCGGAACGCGTCGATGCGGGAAAAGCCCGACGGCACGGACTCGCCGTGAATATCGCTGGCCACCAGGCCGTTCGTGAGGATGCCCGACACCGCCTCGTCGACGTCGCCCGCCGTCAGCGCGATGGTGTCACCGTCGGGCGTCGTCACCTGTTTGGTCAGCTTTGAAGTGGCGACGCCGGTCAGGCATGCGGTCCGCAGCGCGGCCGCGGCGTTGTCCAGCACCAAACCACCGTGCTGGTTCTGAATCGCCTGCATGTACCGGGAGACCACGACCGAATAAGCGGTGTTGTCGCCGGTGGCGAGGCCGCCCGGCTCCCCGGAATCGGCCTGCGCGCCCATCGCCTCCAGCTTGGGCAGGTCGACGACGATCGTGTTGGTCGCCGGACAGTACGATGCGGGCGGGCTGGAGCGGGCGTTGGCGCAGTCCTCGGCTTGGCTGGCCTTGAAGGTCAGCTTCGGCGGGTTGGCCGGGGTGAACAGGATGCCCAGCGCGTCCACGATTGAGCGGACGGAATCCTCGGTGATGGGCAACTCGCCGGTCTGGTCCTCCGGCAACAGCACCGGAAGGTCGCCGCGGCGTTGACCGATCTCCCGCATGTCGATCGCCGCGCACGCCGACGGGCCGTCGGAGAAGCCGAACTGAAACGCCGACAGACGCTCGAACGCCGAGCCGTGCTCGTCCACACCGACATCCGGATCATCTGCGTTCAGTAGCGGATCCCGGAACGCGATGACGGCCGCCAGCACGTTGTTCAGCCCTTCACCGGTGCTCAGCGTGAAGCGCGATGAGTTGCCCTCGGCGACCCACCGCATATAGGAGCCTGCGAAGCAGTCGGCCTGTTGCTCGGCCACCAGCGTCGGGGTGCCCCTCTTGGCCAGCCCGGCCTGACGCTGAACCGAGTGACCGTACTCGTGGGCGAGCACCATCGCCACACCCATGTCGCCGTGTGCCCGCTTCAGCGCGGGCAGCAGTTCGCCACGGTCCCAGCCGATGGTCTCGTCGTCGTAGCAGAACGCCGCATTGACGAGACCGTACGTGTCGTCGCCGCAGAACTGCCCGTCGAAACCGTTGGCGTCCCAAGAGATCAGAGACTCGACCGGCGTGAAGCTACCGTCGAACGTGTCGCTGTAGACGCCGTCCCAGTACTCCTCGATATCGCTGACCGCCTTGCGCGCGAGCTCGTCGATGTCGCTGTTGTCGGTGTTCTCGACGTCGCGTGTCGGGTCTTGCGCGTCGGGCCGCAGACCCGTCGGCCCGTCGGTGGCACGCATCCCCGCGACGCTGAACGGGTCGTCGAACACCGAGACGGCCCTGCCCTGCAAAGTGGTCGTGCACCCGGTGAGAAGCAGTGCAGAACCGATGACGACCGCGGCGCCGACCCGGAGTGGTCGGCTCATGGGCGCCGCCTCTCTTTCGCTCGGTGGTAGTTAGCCGACAGGATATTCACTCACGCCGATACGCGAAGACGTTCGAGCGCTTGCCGCACCCGGACCGAGTCCGTCGTCGCCCAGAACGGTGGAAGCGACGCGCGCAGATAACCGCCGTAGCGTGCGGTCGCCATCCTTGAGTCCAGCACCGCGACCACGCCGCGGTCGTCGACCCGTCGCAGCAACCTGCCCGCTCCCTGCGCCAACAGCAGCGCCGCGTGGCTGGCCGCCACTGCCATGAACCCGTTTCCGCCGCGGGCCGCCACCGCGCGTTGACGCGCGGTGAGCAGCGGATCGTCGGGTCGGGGAAACGGGATGCGGTCGATGAGCACCAGCGACAGCGACGGGCCCGGTACGTCGACGCCCTGCCACAGCGACAACGTGCCGAACAGCGACGTCTCCGGATCGTCGGCGAACTGTTGCACCAGCGCTGAGGTGGTGTCATCGCCTTGGCAGAGCACCGGGCTGTCGAGCCGGTCCCGCATGATCTCGGCAGCGGCCTTTGCCGCCCGCATCGACGAGAACAGGCCGAGCGTGCGGCCGCCCGCGGCGGTGATCAATGCGGTTATCTCCTCGAGCTGCTCGGCCGAACCGGTGCCGTCACGCCCGGGCGGCGGCAGGTGCGCGGCGACGTAGAGGATGCCCGACTTCGCGTGGTCGAACGGCGATCCGACATCGATGCCGCGCCACTTCACCGTGTCCTCGCCGGCCAGTCCCCACGCCGACGCCATCGCGTCGAACGAGCCGCCGATGGTCAACGTCGCCGACGTCAGCACGGCCGTCGACCGCCCAAACAGCCTGCCGCGCAACAGCCCCGAGACCGAAAGCGGCGCAACGCGCAGCACCGCGCGGACGCTGCCGCGGTTGTCTTCATGGTCCAGCCACACCACATCCGTGCGGTCGGCGATCGCGGGCACGAACGAGGTGAGGATGCGGGTCGCGGTGTCGCTGATATCGCTGAGCGCGGTCACCGCCTCGGCGCGCGCCGACGCGGCCTTCGGGTCACTCGGCGCGGTGTCGATCGCCGACCTGGCCTTGCTCGCCGCGTCACGCAGCGCTGTCAGGTACGTCGTCATCTCGTCGTCGAGCACGTCGATGCGCCCAGCGGTGGCGTCATGGATGGCCGACGAGAACGTCGCCGTCGCGGCCTCGAGTCGCTGCACGAGTTCCGGGTCGATGAGTCGGGCGACGCGGCGGTGCGCGACGCCAAGCGATGTCGCCGACAGCTCGCCGGTCGCGACGCCGGTCACTCTGTCGACCAACTCGTGCGCCTCGTCGACGACCAGCAACTCGTGCTCGGGCAGCACCGAGGCGTCGGCGATGGCGTCGATGGCGAGCAGGGCGTGGTTGGTGACAACCACATCCGCGTGACCTGCCTTGTCGCGCGCTTTCTCCGAAAAGCAGTCGGTGCCGAACGGGCAACGTGCGACGCCGAGGCACTCCCGCGCGGACACGCTGACCTGAGACCACGCGCGGTCCGGCACCCCGGGCGTGAGCTCGTCGCGGTCGCCGGTATCTGTTGTCGACGACCATGCGGTCAGGCGCGCCACGTCGCGCCCCAATGCGGTGGCCGCCATCGGTTCGAAGAGCTCCTCCTGCGGCCGATCCTCCGGGTCGGTCACCGACCCGTTGTGAATCTTGTTCAGGCACAGATAGTTTCCGCGCCCTTTCAGCAGTGCGAACTCCGGGCGGCGGGGGAGCGTGTCGGCGAGCGAGTCGGCGAGCCTCGGCAGGTCCCGGTCGACGAGTTGGCGTTGCAGAGCGATGGTGGCGGTGGACACGACGACGGGCTCTGACGTGTCGACGGCTCGCGCGATCGCGGGCACGAGGTAGGCCAGTGATTTGCCTGTGCCGGTGCCTGCCTGCACAGCGAGGTGTTCACGGGTGTCGAAGGCGTGTGCCACCGCTTCGGCCATCTCGATCTGGCCGCGACGTTCCGCACCGCCCAGTGCGGCAACCGCCTTGGCCAGCAGGTCTGTGACGTCTAGTTCGCCCGTGGGAGCTCCTATGCGTCTCGGCGGGGCGGAATCATGCGGGTCGACACTGCCGGCTCACCCCGGGATAGCTTCAGACCATCCCACGGCAGGCTGTGCAGACCGGCGGCGACGCACTTACGCGCCGCGTCGATGCCCAGGTCGCCGACGGGCTCGCCGTCGCGCACCAAGGTGATCGTGAGCGGTCGCGCGGTCATGCCTGACTGTTCCTGTGGTGGGACGCCGAACGGGTACACGACTTCCTCGACGATGGTTCCCGACCGCTTGGCCAGGCGCACCGCCTCCTTGCGTCCGCCGTGGGAACCCTTGTGGCTGCTGCGTTTCTCCACGGGCATGCCGTCGACCTCGACCAGCTTGTAGACCATGCTGGCGGTCGGGGCGCCGGATCCGGTCACCACCGAGGTGCCGACGCCGTAGATGTCGACGGGTTCGGCGCGTAGCGCGGCGATCGCATACTCGTTGAGATCGCCCGAGACGACGATGCGGGTCTTGGTGGCGCCCAGCCGGTCGAGCTGTTCGCGAACTTGGCGCGCCATGACGCCCAGGTCGCCGGAGTCGATGCGCACCGCACCGAGTTCGGTGCCCGCCACCTCGACGGCATTCGCGACACCCTGGGTGATGTCGTAGGTGTCGACGAGCAGCGTTGTGCCGACTCCCAAGGCGTCGACCTGCGCGCGGAACGCCGCCTTTTCGTCGGGTCCGTCCTTGGTGGTGTGCAGCAACGTGAAGGCGTGGGCGCTGGTGCCGAGGGCTGGCACGCCGTAGCGACGCTGGGCCTCGAGGTTCGAGGACCCGGCGAAACCTGCGATGTAGGCGGCCCGGGCCGACGCGACCGCGGCCTGTTCGTGGGTGCGCCTCGATCCCATCTCGATCAGCGGCCGACCTTCGGCCGCGCTGACCATTCGGGCAGCGGCCGACGCGATCGCGGTGTCGTGATTGAAAATCGACAGCGCCAGGGTTTCGAGCACCACACATTCGCCGAAGGTGCCGTGCACGGCCAACACCGGAGAGCCGGGGAAGTACAGGTCACCCTCGGCGTAGCCGTCGACATCGCCGCTGAACTGGTAGTCGGCGAGGTATGCCAACGTCTCACGGTCGAGGAAATCCGAGAGCGCGGCAAGTGCCTCGTCGTCGAATCTGAACTGCGCCAACGATTCCACAAATCGCGCTGTCCCGGCCACAATGCCGTAGCGACGGCCGTCCGGCAGCCGCCGGGCGAACAGTTCGAACGAGGTTCGTCGGTGAACGCTGCCGTCGCGCAGCGCCGCCGCGAGCATGGTCAGCTCGTATTTGTCGGTGAGCAGCGCCGCGGTCACACCGCAACGGTAGTCGGTCGAAGCACCCGGTATGGCGCGGCTATTCTTGATCGCATGGTTACGCCAGCGAAGGCCCGACCGGGAACTCGCGAGGAGCGCGACGCCGCTACCGTCACTGCCACGGACCCCCCGTGGGTGACCATC
Organism: uncultured Actinomycetota bacterium; assembly: GCA_963848855.1. Classification (GTDB taxonomy): domain Bacteria; phylum Actinomycetota; class Actinomycetes; order Mycobacteriales; family Mycobacteriaceae; genus Mycobacterium. Next base: position 133,906 of record CAWKFL010000009.1, on the reverse strand, counting down.
GTCTGGGACGACCCGGTGAACCTGATGACATACGTGACGTACGTCTTCCAGAAGCTCTTCGGCTACAGCGAGCCGCACGCGACCAAACTCATGCTGCAGGTCCACAACGACGGCAAAGCCGTGGTGTCGGCGGGCAGCCGCGAGTCGATGGAGGTCGACGTGACCAAGCTCCATGCCGCGGGCCTGTGGGCGTCCATGCAGCAGGACCGCTGATCCGACGGTGCGTAAATGGAAGCGGGTCGACACGGCCGACGGCCCGCGTTTTCGCTCGGCGTTGGCAGCCCATGAGGCGGCGCTTCTGCACAGCCTGGTGACCTCGATGATCGGGATGTTGGAGGAGCGGGAATCCTCTTCTCCTGCGGACGAACTCGAAGAGATAACCGGTATGCGCACCGGAAATTCGACGCCTCCGGAAGACGACACCATGAAGCGGCTGCTGCCGAACTTCTATCGCGCGCAGCGCGAACATCCAGCAGGGGCCAATACCGTCGAGAGCCTCAACAGCGCGCTGCGCAGCCTGCACGAGCCGGAGATCATCGAAGCGAAACGCCAAGCGGCGCAACGGTTACTGGACACCATCCCGCAAGGCGGCGGCAAGTTCGAGCTCAACGAGGGTGACGCCCACGCCTGGGCCGCAGCGGTCAACGATGTTCGGCTGGCGTTGGGCACGATGCTCGAAGTGGGCCCGAACGGTCCCGACGCGCTCCCGCCGGAACACCCGATGGCGGGCCACCTCGATGTGTATCAGTGGCTGACGGTGTTGCAGGAGTATCTGGTTCTGGGACTGATGGGCAGGCGATGAGCGCCCTCGCGACGAGCGGATGGCCGCGATGAGCGCGATCACCGACGTCTCGGGCATCCGCGTCGGGCATCACGAACGAATCGATCCGGGTGTCGAACTCGGTTCGGGATGGGCCAGCGGAACGACCATCGTGCTGACCCCGCCGGGCACGGTGGGCGCCGTCGACTGCCGAGGCGGCGCGCCAGGTACCCGGGAGACTGACCTGCTCGACCCCATCAACTCGGTGCGCCATGTCGACGCCGTCGTCCTGTCCGGCGGGAGCGCCTATGGACTGGCTGCCGCCGACGGCGTGATGAGCTGGCTCGAGACGCAGGAGCGCGGCGTGGCGCTGAAGGGCGGTGTGGTGCCCATCGTGCCCGCCGCGGTGATCTTCGATCTGCCTGTCGGTGGATGGCAATGCAGGCCCACCGCAGAGTTCGGCTACGCCGCCGCCGAGAGCGCGGGGACAGACGTTGCGATCGGCACGGTGGGTGCGGGCACCGGCGCCCGCGTCGGCGTGCTGAAGGGCGGGGTGGGGACGGCCTCGATGGTGCTCGATTCGGGTGTGACCGTCGGCGCGCTGGTCGTGGTGAACGCCGCGGGCGACGCCGTCGATCCGGCCACCGGCTTGCCGTGGCTGGCCTATCAGATCGAGGAGTTCGGCCTGATCGCGCCGCCTGCCGATCAGATCGCCGCCTATGCCGATCGGCACACCGAACTCAGCCCGCTCAACACCACCATCGCCGTGGTCGCCACCGATGCCGCATTGAGCGCCGCGGGGTGCCGACGTGTTGCGGTCGCCGCCCACGACGGTTTGGCGCGCACCATCCGGCCGTGCCACACCCCGCTCGATGGCGATACGGTGTTTGCACTGGCCACCGGTGCCATCGAGGTGCCGCCGGACCCCACCACACCGGCGTCGATGTCCCCGGAGACACCCCTGATCACCGCGATCGGGGCGGCCGCAGCGGACTGCCTGGCCCGCGCGGTGCTGGTCGGTGTCCTGGCGGCCGAGTCGGTCGCAGGAATACCGACCTACCACAGCATGTTGCCGGGAGCGTTCGAATGAAAGGTAATCAGACGTGCTGGTGATCCGAGCCGACCTGGTCGACGCCATGGTCGCGCACGCCCGTGCGGACCATCCCGACGAAGCGTGCGGCATCATTGCCGGCCCCGAGGGGTCCGACCGGCCCGAGCGGTTCGTCGCGATGCTCAACGCCGAGCGGTCCCCGACGTTCTACCGGTTCGACTCCGGTGAGCAGCTCAAAGTGTGGCGCGGGATGGATGACGCGGACGAAGTACCCGTCGTCATCTACCACTCGCACACCGCGACCGAGGCCTACCCCAGTCGCACCGACATCTCGTACGCATCCGAACCCGACGCGCACTACGTGTTGGTATCCACCGGTGACCCCGACGAGCACGAGCTGCGCAGCTACCGCATCGTCGACGGTGTTGTCACGGAGGAACCCGTCAAAATCGTCGAGCAGTACTAGAGGCAGCCCAGGAGGCCATCAATGTCAATCACCGTTTCCATCCCGACCATCCTGCGCACGCACACCGGCGGCGAGAAGCGTGTCACCGCCAGCGGCGAGACCCTTCAGGCTTTGATCAGCGATCTCGAGGCGAACCACTCCGGCATCTCGGACCGCCTGATGGACTCCAACAATCCGGGCAAGCTGAACCGCTTCGTGAACATCTACGTCAACGACGAGGACGTACGGTTCTCCGGCGGGCTCGACACCACGATCGCCGACGGCGACTCGGTGACGATCCTGCCTGCCGTCGCGGGCGGCTGACCTGTGAGTTGGATGTTGCGTAGGAGCCTAAGCTTCCTGCCACCCGCGAAACTCTTGTTACCGCGCGCTCTGCTCGTATTTCTGCGCGACAACTACAGTTTCGACCTCCGCAGGCGAGGTCTTGTGTTGTGACCCGTTTCGAGTCGCTGATCGAGGCGCTGGGTAACACGCCTCTGGTCGGCCTGCAGCGCTTGTCGCCGCGGTGGGCCGACGAAGACGAGGCGCCCCACGTACGGCTGTGGGCCAAGCTCGAGGACCGCAACCCCACCGGGTCCATCAAGGACCGGCCAGCGTTGCGGATGATCGAGGACGCCGAACGGCGCGGCCTTCTGCAGCCGGGCGCGACGATCCTGGAGCCGACGAGCGGCAACACCGGCATATCGCTGGCGATGGCCGCTCTGCTCAAGGGCTACCAGATGATCTGCGTGATGCCGGAGAACACCTCGATCGAACGACGGCAGCTGCTCGAACTCTACGGCGCGCGGATCATCTATTCGCCTGCCGAAGGCGGCTCGAACACCGCCGTCGCGCACGCGAAAGAGCTTGCGCTGCAAAACCCTAAGTGGGTCATGCTCTATCAGTACGGCAACGAGGCCAACGCGCTGTCGCACTACGAGGGCACCGGCCCCGAACTGTTGGCCGACTTACCCGAGATCACCCACTTCGTCGCCGGGCTGGGCACCACGGGCACGTTGATGGGCACCGGACGGTATCTGCGCGAACACAGGCCGGATGTGCAGATCGTGGCCGCCGAACCGCGCTACGGAGAAGGCGTCTATGCGCTGCGCAATATCGACGAGGGCTTCATCCCCGAGCTCTACGACCCCGACGTGCTGACGACCCGCTACTCGGTCGGCTCGTACGACGCGGTCAAGCGCACGCGCGACCTGGTCCAGACGGAAGGCATCTTCGCCGGGATATCCACCGGTGCGGTGCTGCATGCCGCGCTCGGCATGGCCGCCAAGGCCGTCAAGGAGGGCAAACAAGCCGACATCGCGTTCGTCGTCGCCGACGCGGGATGGAAGTATCTGTCGACCGGTGCGTACGCCGGTAGCCTTGATGATGCCGAGGACGCGCTGGAGGGGCAGCTATGGGCTTGATGGGGACGCGAGTAGCGAGGGCGGATCGCCCATGACCATGCCCGCCCCGACGCCTGCGGGGCCGAAGAGACGGCCCGCCTGGCTGATTGGCGGCGTGACGATCGTCAGCTTCGTCGTGCTGCTCTGGATCATTGAGCTGTTCGATTCGCTGTCCAATCACCGGCTGGACAACAACGGCATCCGCCCGCTGGAGACCGACGGGCTGTTGGGCATAGCGTTCGCCCCGTTGCTGCACTCGAATTGGCAGCATCTGATGGCCAACACCGTGCCTGCGCTGATTCTCGGCTTCCTGATGACACTTGCCGGGCTGTCGCGGTTCATCTTCGCCACCGCGATCATCTGGATCCTCGGCGGTTTCGGCACGTGGTTGATCGGCAACGTGGGCGCGCACTGCCCCTACGTCGGTGTGCGCTGCGAGACCAACCACATCGGCGCATCCGGCCTCATCTTCGGCTGGCTGGCTTTCCTGATCGTGTTCGGCTTCTTCACTCGCAAGGCGTGGGAGATCATCGTCGGCGTTGTCGTGCTGATCGTCTACGGCAGCGTCCTTCTCGGCGTGCTTCCGGGGACATACGGCGTCTCCTGGCAGGGTCACCTGTGCGGGGCGATCGCCGGTGTCGTCGCCGCCTACTTGCTCTCCGGACCGGAACGCAAGGCGCGTGAACGTCGCAAGAGCCAGGCAACGAACCCATACCTGACGCCGTGAGTTCCGCGTTGGCGCCTATCGGGATCTTCGATTCCGGCGTCGGTGGGCTCACGGTGGCGCGGGCGATCATCGACCAGCTGCCCGACGAGAACATCATCTATGTCGGGGACACCGGCAACGGTCCCTATGGCCCGCTGACGATTCCGGAGATCCGCGCGCATGCGCTCGCGATCGGCGACGACCTCGTCGAGCGTGGGGTCAAGGCGTTGGTCATCGCCTGCAACACCGCGTCGTCGGCGTGCCTGCGGGACGCCCGTGAGCGTTATGCACCCGTGCCGGTCATCGAAGTCATCCTGCCCGCCGTGCGCCGCGCGGTGGCCGCCACGCGCAACGGCCGCATCGGTGTCATCGGAACCGCCGCGACGATCGCGTCGGGCGCGTATCAGGACGCGTTCGCAGCGGCGCGTGACACCGAGGTGATCGGCGTGGCCTGCCCCCGGTTCGTCGACTTCGTGGAGCGGGGCGTGACGAGCGGCAGGCAGGTCCTCGGTTTGGCGGAGGGTTACCTCGAACCGCTGCAGCGCGCAGAGGTCGACACACTGGTGTTGGGGTGTACGCACTACCCGATGCTGTCGGGTCTGATCCAGCTGGCGATGGGCGATCACGTCACGCTGGTGTCCAGTGCCGAGGAGACCGCTAAGGACTTGCTGAGGGTTCTCACAGAACTCGACCTGCTTCGCCCGCATGACGCGCCGCCGGCCCATCGGGCGTTCGAGTCGACGGGCGACCCTGAGGCGTTCACCACACTTGCGTCCCGATTCCTTGGGCCCTCACTCGAACGTGTTCGGCCTGTTCAGCGTCACGTCGGGGCGGCTAAGTGATTCGCGACGACAAATGCCCTTAAAAGCAGCGATGTTTTCGTCATGCGGATAGCGGGCATGGCAAGCTAGTGAGTGTGCGAATCACCGTACTCGGTTGCTCCGGCAGTGTTGTCGGGCCAGATTCGCCAGCCTCCGGCTACCTCGTGACGGCGCCCGACACCCCGCCGTTGGTGATGGATTTCGGCGGTGGCGTACTCGGCGCGTTGCAGCGTCACGCCGACCCCAACGCGGTGCACGTTCTGCTCTCGCATCTTCACGCCGACCATTGCCTGGACCTGCCAGGCCTTTTCGTATGGCGGCGCTACCATCCGTCGCCGGCCCAGGAGCGCGGCGTGATGTACGGCCCGGCGAATACGTGGGCGCGGCTCGGTGCGGCGTCGTCTCCCGAAGGCGGGGAGATCGACGATTTCTCCGACATCTTCGATATCCGCCACTGGGCGGATGACCAGCCCGTGCATCTCGGAGCGCTGACGGTGGTGCCGCGGTTGGTGTGCCACCCGACCGAGTCCTACGGCATGCGGATCGTCGACCCGTCGGGCGCGACGCTCGTCTATAGCGGTGACACCGGCTACTGCGACGCGCTCGTCGACCTGGCGCGTGGAGCGGATGTGTTCCTGTGTGAAGCGTCGTGGACGCATTCGCCGGAGAGGCCACCTCGGCTGCATCTGTCGGGTACCGAAGCAGGCCGCGCCGCCGCCCAGGCAGGCGTCGCCGAACTGCTGCTGACCCACATACCGCCGTGGACCTCGCGTGAGGATGTCATCAGCGAGGCGAAAGCGGAGTTCGACGGTCCGGTGCATGCCGTGGTGTGCAACGAGACGTTCGACATCGCGCACTCCTGAAGACCGTCAGCCCAACCGGCTAGGGTTGGCGCGTGTCCAGACGAGAAGACGGCAGGCTCGACGACGAACTGCGTCCGGTCCGCCTCACCCGCGGCTTCACCTCGCATCCCGCCGGATCGGTGTTGGTGGAGTTCGGCAACACCAGAGTCATGTGCACGGCCAGCGTCACCGAGGGCGTGCCGCGCTGGCGCAAGGGTTCGGGGCAGGGCTGGCTGACCGCTGAGTACGCGATGCTGCCCGCCGCGACGCACGAGCGTTCGGACCGCGAGTCGGTGAAGGGTCGCGTCGGCGGCCGCACTCAGGAGATCAGCAGGCTCGTCGGCCGGTCGCTTCGGGCGTGCATCGATCTGGCCGCGCTGGGGGAGAACACCATCGCCATCGACTGCGACGTTCTGCAGGCCGACGGCGGCACCCGCACCGCCGCGATCACCGGTGCCTACGTCGCACTCGCCGATGCGGTGACATATCTGTCTGCGGCGGGGCGGCTGTCGGATCCCAGGCCGTTGTCGTGTGCAATCGCAGCGGTGAGTGTCGGGGTGGTCGATGGGCGCATCCGCGTCGACCTGCCGTATGTGGAGGATGCGCGCGCCGAGGTCGACATGAACGTCGTCGCAACGGATACCGGGACGCTCGTCGAGATCCAGGGCACGGGGGAAGGTGCGACGTTCCCCCGCTCGACGTTGGACAAGATGCTCGACGCCGCAATGGCCGCCTGCGAGCAGTTGTTCGCCGTACAGCGCGAAGCGCTGGAATTGCCGTATCCCGGGCTCCTGCCCGAAGCGGCGGAGCCGGCCAAGAAAGCGTTCGGAAGCTGACGCGTACGCGAGGAGCCGTGGAGCTGCTGGTCGCCAGCCGCAACGCCAAGAAGCTGGCCGAGTTGCACCGTGTCCTCGACGCTGCGGGGATGTCGGGCGTGACGCTGCTGTCGTTGCAGGACGTCGCCGCGTTCGATGAGGCGCCCGAGACCGGCGCGACGTTTGAGGAGAATGCGTTGGCCAAAGCGCGGGACGCGTTCCGGGTTACCGGGCTGGCCTCCGTCGCCGACGACTCAGGGCTGGAAGTCGACGCGTTGAACGGCATGCCAGGGGTGTTGTCGGCGCGATGGTCGGGGCGCCACGGCGACGACGGTGCGAACACGGCCCTGCTGCTCGCGCAGATGGGCGACGTGCCCGACGGGCGTCGCGGCGCGGCATTCGTGTCGGCATGTGCGTTGGTGTCGCCTGCGGGTGAGACGGTGGTGCGTGGTGTGTGGCCGGGCACCATCGTGCGGGAGCCACGCGGCAGCGGCGGATTCGGCTACGACCCGGTGTTCCTGCCGACCGGCTCCGAGTACACGGCCGCCGAACTTTGTCCTTCGGAGAAGGACGCGTCGTCCCATCGCGGCAGGGCACTCGCGTTGCTGATCCCGGCGCTGCGTGAAATCGTCACCAGCTGAACCGATTCCGGCGACCGGCTCGCCCGTGACGCCGGCCACACAACATGATGAATCTCATCTGCTTGTCGCGATATCTGCGAATAAGTGCCCACCAAAGACGTTCATCAAGTTAACGGATGCGGCATAGACGCTCGTCCTGCGCCGCGTTCGGCGCGAATCGTAGGGATGCGAGAGAGCGATAGAGGCTGTGAAGTGACGGACAACCAGAATCTGCAACTGCCGGCCGAAGTGGCGCGCGCGGACACATCGTTTAGCGCATGGCTTGGCGCGAAGATGTTCACCCGGCGGCTGGACCGCGAGGTTGCGGCCGGGGTTCCGGTGTCGGTCGGCACCGCCCTTGCGGTGCACGTGGCCCGGCTGACATCGATGCGGGAACGCGAGCAGATCGCACGGGCATTCCAAGTGCTGGTTCGGGATGCGCGGGAGGGGGCCTGGGGCCTGTCGTCACGTGTACGCGCCCACCGCGCCGGCATTTTGGCTGTGGTGGACCTGATCGACGAGGCGACGATGCGCCTGGTTTCACAGCGCCCGGTGCGCCCTGGCGGGATGGCACGGCTGAGGCTGCTGCTGACCGACGGGACAGGACCCTTGTACAACGCGGACCGCGGAAGCCTTTCCGCTCAGCTGCGTGGAGCGCTTGCGGCGCTGTAGCGCCAGGTCACACTGGCCAGGCTAGAGACCAAACCGTTGGCGGATGTCGCTTGTCTGGAAGTGCTCGACGATGATGCCGACCAGCGGGATGGTGCCAGCGAGCAGTACCCCGACGGTCTTGCCGATGGGCCAGCGCACCTTGACCGCGAGATTGGCGGTGAAGAGCAGGTAGACGAAGTACACCCAGCCGTGGACTATCGCGATCCAAGCCAGCGAGTCGTCACCGAAGCCGTATTTCATCACCATCTCGTAGCAGAGCGCGATGAGCCAGATGCCGGTGGTCCATGCCATGATGCGATAGCCGAGCAAGGCCTTGCGGATGGTCTCGACGGGTGTGGTGGGTGTCGGAGCTTCCGTCATTGGGTCTTGTGTTCCTTGTCTTGGTTGGCGAGGTCGGCGAGGTAGGCGTTGTACTCGCGCAGTGCGGGATCGTCGTCTGAATGCGTTGCCGGCGTGGGCCTTTCGGGCAGTAGACCGGTGGGGATCTCGGTCACGGCGTCGTGTCTGGGCTCGGGCGGGGCGTCTTCGTAGCGGACGAACTTGTAGTACGCGTAGACGCAGAAGCCGGCGAACATCGGCCACTGCAGCGCATAGCCGAGGTTTTGGAAGGTGCCCGACGCGGATTCGAAGCGGGTCCACTGCCACCAGGCCAAGCCCAGGCAGCCGATTGCGGCGACGACCACCAGCGCGATAAGCGCTGGTCTCCTACGCCGTGTAGTGGACACCTTTCAACGGTACCGCGCGGTCCTTCGGGCCGACGAACTCGTCCAGACGGGCCGTAGCGGCGTTGCGGTAAATGGATATGACGTGCTTGGAGGACCGCCTCCAGGGAATTTTGACTGCGTCGAGTGCGGCGGTGAACAGGCCAAGGATGTCCTCTGATCTGCTCCATGGACCGCATGGCACACAAGGTATGTGGCGCCGCCGACAGAATGGTGAGGGATCGTCGGGGTACGATCGCGTCGCCGCGGGCGTGGTGAAATCGGTAAACACGCGGGTTTTAGGTGCCCGTGCTCGAAAGAGCTTGAGGGTTCGAGTCCCTCCGCCCGCACCAAGACCTTTTTGTCATATCCGCAGGTCAAACCACGGTATTACCGGATTCGGTAATAGCTGTTGGGCGCGGTTTGGGCACACTTCTCGTCAAGCGCCACCGCGACCGCGTCGAGATCGGTGTCGAACAGATCGGCGTACACCCGCCAACGTCACCGATGGATCGGCGTGCCCCAGCATTCGCGCCAGCGCCACCACGTTCGCCCCGGCGCTGATCGCCAGCGACGCGCTGGTGTGCCGCAAATCATGTGGTGTGATCGGCTGAACCCCGGCCCGCTTGACGGCAGCCTGAAACCATCCGGTGTGCGACTTCGGTCGCTGGAGGTAGTGCTTCCCGTCACCGAAAACGAGGTCGCCCAAGGCTTTCCCCGGCACTGCTGCGCCAGCTCGTCTAGGACGAACGCAGGCACCGGAACGCTGCGATCTTTGCGGCTCTTGGTCAACCCCTCGGCATAGACGGTGCCGATCTGCACGGCGTTGTCGCGGACCATGATCCGGTGGCGCAGGAACTCGATATCACGAACCCGCAGCGCCACCGCCTCACCCCATCGCAGGCCGCAGTAGGCCAGGGTGAGCACCAGCACCTGGTGCTTGGATTCAAGAGCCATCCGGGCCACGTCCTCGGCGGTCAGATACACCCGGCGCTTGCCCGTCTTGCGCGGCAGGTTCTCCACCCCGCGCTGGGTTGGTTCGCAGACGGCGGGACCGTCCGTGAAAGTCGAAGGCACTGTCTTGGAGCAGGCACACGCGTCGATCACCCACGCACAGAGAAGGTTCCAGGAGCACCTTGACACGACTCACGCCAACGCGAACCACTACACCAGTGAAGGACTACAGCATCAGATCGCAGCCTTCCAGAACACCGCAGCCGCCCGCTCCGTCGATACCGCGGAGCAGCAAGTCACGGCACGACGCGATCAGGCCCAGGCCCAACTCGATAAGGTCTGCAAGGATTTGTCGCCGAACGGCGACGCCGCAGCCGAATCGCGCGCCACTCGATACTGGCACCGCACCGAACGCTTACTCGACAGCCTCAAAGACGGCGCCCGGTTCGGCACCGCTCAGGAACTCGTCAAGACAGAAACCCGCGAAGAACTGGGCGTCTTGCTTCAAGAACTCCCAACCTATTTGAAATCCTGCGGCGTCTCCACAGATTGGATCGACGGCGTGGTCGGACAGGCAGTACCCGAATACGCCAGGGCGAAGACCCAACTCCAGAAAGCCGACGCTGCAGTGACGTTCGTACGGCAGAATGCCAACAGCCTTCGTCGTGCCTTCAAAGACGGCCGCGCCAACAGCATCGTGCTCGCCGACCCATTCAGCGACCCTCGACGTAGTTACGACCCAGACGCATAGACGTTTGGCGTGTGTGCGCGCGGGATTGGCTATTGCCCTGCGCACCAACCAGACACCAACGTGGCGCGGCCGTCGTGGACAGCTCGGCGGTCGCGCCACCAAACCCACAGATAACAAAGGAACTTTCAACCATGCGCGCACCGAAGCAATGTGGCCGCTACCCCTGCAATAGGGTGGTGCCCGGTGGCACACGATACTGCCCTGAACACAGGTCAGGCTGATCGAACTCACCACGCACCGCATCATCACGCCGCACCGGCACACGTGCTTGGAAGGTGCAGCGCAGCAAAGCATTACAGCGCGATAACCACCAGTGCGTCGTCCAAGGCCCCGACTGTGCCGTCGAAGCCGTAGAGGTGAATCACCTCGTGAGTGTGGCCGACGGCGGCACCGACGACCTGACCATCCTCAGATCTGCCTGCGCGCCTTGCCACAAGGCAGCCACGCAGAAGCAAGCGCAGGCTTCACGCAACGCGTGGAAGCGGCAACCCGAACAACACCCCCTGACTGAAGTGAAATGACCAACCCAATGAAGCTGATGTCACACCACGAGGCACTAATCAACGAAGTCCTCCGCACTGTTCGACGAATCAAGCGATGTCGCCATCGACATCCAACTTCACTTCGCTAAGGACCCCAAGACGGGAGACATTACCGCAGCTCGAGGCTGGCGGGGCTGTCAGATAAACGGTGGATCTGACTTGGCATTGGTTAGTTGCCAGTCGGAGTGATCCGGCCGTTGAAGGTGATCGCGAACGCATTGAGTGCCGGCTTCCACCTCATTGCCCATCGTGCCTTACCGCGGCCGGTGGGGTCTAGGGATCGGGTCACCAGGTAGAGACACTTGAGCGCGGCCTGTTCGGTCGGGAAGTGCCCACGGGCCCGAATGGCCCGCCGGTAGCGGGCATTTAGTGATTCCACCGCATTGGTGCTGCAGATGACGCGGCGGATCTCGACGTCGTAGTCCAGGAACGGCACGAACTCACTCCAAGCGTTCTCCCACAGCTGGGTGATCGCCGGGTACTGGGCGCCCCATTTCTCGGTGAACTCGCAGAAGCGTTCCTTGGCCGCGGCTTCGGTGGCCGCGGTGTAGACCGGGCGGATGTCTTTGGCGATCTGATCCCAGTACCTGCGCGACGCATAGCGAAAGGTGTTGCGCAACAGGTGGATCACGCATGTCTGCACGACCGCACGGGACCACACCGTGTTGATCGCCTCGGGCAGGCCCTTGAGGCCGTCGCAGACCACGATGCACACGTCAGTGCTGCCGCGGTTCTTGATCTCGGTGAGCACCGACAGCCAGAACTTCGCACCCTCGCCGCCGTCGCCGGCCCACAGCCCCAGGATGTCGCGCTCCCCGGCACAGGTCACCCCGATCGCGACGTAGATGGGCCGGTTGGTGACCTGGCCGTCGCGCACTTTGACGAAGATCGCGTCGATGAACACCACCGGATACACCGACTCCAGCGGCCGGTGACACCACTCGGTCATCTCCTCGAGCACCTTGTCGGTGATCCGGCTGATCGTGTCCTTGGAGACGCTGGCCCCATAGACGTCATCGAAATGGGCCGCGATCTCTCCGGTGGTCAATCCTTTGGCGGTCAGCGATAACACGATCTCATCGATGCCGGTCAACCGGCGCTGACGCTTCTTGACGATCACCGGATCAAAGTCGCTGTTGGTGTCTCGCGGTACCTCGATCTCGACCGGACCGATCTCGGTAAACACCGTCTTCGATCTGCTGCCGTTGCGCGAGTTGCCGCTGCCGCGGCCGGCCGGGTCGTGCTTGTCATAGCCCAGGTGCTCGGCCATCTCGGCATCCAACGCGGTCTCGAGCACGTTCTTGGTCAACTGATTGAGCAGGCCGTTTGGGCCCACCAACTCCACGCCGTGTTCTTTGGCTTGGGCGAGCAACTGCTCGGCAAGCTGCTTTTGATCCACCATCGATCGCCACAGATTCGAGTGTTTCGGACATCATCAGTCCTTCCCGCCAAGCTCACGCCCGGCGTGTCAGACCAAGACCAGATCCACCGTTATTCAGACAGTCCCGGCCGGCGCAGATGTCGGGCTTCAGGGTTGGGAGCTGGCCGATGAGCTTGAGCAGCACTTTTCGAGTCATGAGTGCTACGACATCGTTTGCGAAGAATTGATCGTCAACCACTACCGGGACTACTCGAGTGACTAGGCTTAAAGACAGGACTGGTAACAGGGTGGGTGACCTACCTGAGTTGCCTAAGGCCCGTGATGCCTCGTGGAATACAGAACTTGAAAGATGTTGGCTAACAATTAGATCCGTTGCTCGTATGCCAATTAGCGCCGACGGCGTGACCACCGAGGTAGTCAGCGCGCTTCTTCAGGCACGCTAGGTAGAGGATTCTTGGGAGCCATTCCAGTCTTGCCAGAGCGGTAGTTCGACCCAGTTGTCCGGGAATCCCATTTCTGCCGTAGTTCTGTGGTGGAAGTTGACGAAGCTGTCATGAACGAGTTTCGCGATCCTTGATGTCCACGTGTTGCCTGGCGAGGTGGAACGGAGCAGATGGGCGAGAATGCAGATCGTTGCGTACACGTCTTCTGACTGGTCGTGCGGTAACCTTTCGAACCCTGGTAAGTGCGCCACTGCTGGTGTGCTGACCGGCGTGAGTTGTCGGTTCCAGAGCCGCGCGTGGTGCGCGCATATGTTGCGGACGATCGTTAGGTGAATCAACCAGTTGGCAAGTGGATGGTGACGTGACCACTTCTTCTTCTGATTCTTTGATGCGCCCGGGTGCGGAGTAATCGAGAACCAGTCCGCGACGGTGCGCTGGTCCGGGGACTGCATACCGTCAAACAGCTTCGATATGTCCGCGAAGTCGAGAACATCGGGGAGCACCTAGATCGGCAGCTGACCGCCGTACTTCAGGTCGTGGTGATCAACGAACTGGTCACGGCCTCGACTGCGCCCCACGCGCAGGTGGGGCGTCGCCATCCAATTGGCATGCGCAAAATTGGGTCGGAATTGCATCGGATCTTGATGGGCGAGCGGGTCATGGCGACCGAGCGTGTGGCCGATCAAACTGCGCATAGCGACTTCTACGCGCTCAATGCCGCTGTGGATCAGGCTCTTGAGATGCCGGTCGAACTCGTAGAGCCGAATTACTTCGCGGGAAGCTACATCCGGAAACGAAGTCATCCATTCGGCTGTGGCCTGGCCCAGAGCGACGAAAGGGGTACCAACCTCCACTGAGGCGGTAATAGCCGATCGCGCCAAGCCACTGGGCGGCTTCCGCATCGTCTTCGATGTGCATTCCACGGGACTTGACGCGCTCGATTTGATCGCTAATCGAGAGGAACGGCTTCGGCGGCTCAGCCGCAAAGGCCAACAATATAAATCCGGCCCGCTCCTGGCATAACCAAGGCGGGCCGAACCATTGACTCTATCGTACAGACCACGGCGACAAGGCCAAAACCTGCAGGCAGTGCGTGGCGCTTGCTCAGCCTTTCGGCGTGTCCTGATGGCTTTGCGTTCGTTGCGGGTGCCATAGGCCAGGAGGAACTGCTCCTCCTCACGCTGGTTCCTTCCCGCCAGGGCACTCCCTTCATCCCCGAACCAACTGGGGTGGTCCTCTTGCGGAGACTGGCTTCGTTCCCGCGCCCGCTGTGCCCTTGACCGGCCTTAGAGCGTCAGATCCGTCTCGTCCGTCTCGACTCCTCGCGGCACGTTCATGAAGACGTCAGCCTGCATGTTGGTCGCGTCCGTATTCCGCGTGATGATGTCTGACAAGGTCGTGTTCTGCACCATGCGGACGTCGGTGGGATCGAGCGCGTTCTCGAAGTAGAAGGGGTCGCCGTCGCGCAGGCGTTCGAACTGGTCTGCGATGATGGTCGTGAAGGTGGGGCCGAGGAGGCTGCCTCGGGCATGCTGTTCGGCAAGGCCGCCAGTCCAGAGGTCGACGTTGTCGGGGGTGCCGAACGCGGTCTTCATCGCCGCGACCGTCGCGGCATCGTTCGTGATCTGCTCGAACGTGGTGTAGGGCTCTAGCCCAAGATCCTTGCGCGTCTCGTTGAGTGTGCCGAGCCCGAGATCGCGCCCGCGCTGGATGTTGATGGCGGCGAGGTCCATGCCGACCGGGGGGTCGAACAAGAAGTTGCGCAGATCCTCGACGATGCGCACGTCCATCGTCTGCGACGCTTCGGCAGCGAGGTGGCGCAGGAAGCCGTCGGCGCCGCCGAAGGCATTGAAGTCGTCCGGCGCCATGAAGAAGGCATCCCGCAGCGGGATTTCGGCGGGGCCGGCGACATTGCCGTCGTTGTCAAGGCGCTCGGTGTCCCCAGAGACGATCGAGTGCCCGAAGCGGAAGGCGGCGCCGGCGAACTCGACCGAGATCGTCGCGTCGACCTCCGGTTGGTAGCCGGTGTAAGCGTCAATGCGATCGCCGACGAGCTTCGGCAGGAACTCGGTGTAGGTGATGTTTGCGAGTTCCGCCGTGACGACGGCGCGCGCTTCCTCGTAAAGCTTATCTCCGCCCCAGTTCGGATGCGCGTCATGCAGGCGGTCGACCTGCCAATTGTGCTCGCGCACGAATAGGACCTGAAGCGCAGTCAGTGAGGGGTTTTCCGCCGCCCGGACGTCGCCTGCAAGGAACTGCCCGTTGACGACCGGCAGTGAATTATTCTCGACCGTTAGATGTCCGTCGGTGCCGCGCAGCGAAGCGGCGACGGCGGCGGTCGAGCCGTAGACCTGCGAGCCGTCGAGCCAACCCGTGACGGAATTGATGGCGAGCCCGCTGTTTTCATCCACCACGGCGCGGGTCATGGCGATGCTCGCCCCGTCGCCGAAAACCGGGTCGCCGTCCGGCACCTTGATATCGATCGCACGCTTCCCATCCTGGGGCGCAAGGTCGAGATCGTGGTCGAGGAACTGGCCCCAGGCGTACATCATGCCGGAAAAGTTCTCCGGCATCGGGATCGTCGGGTCGCCTTGGCCGACCACGACGTTCGAGATCATGCGCGGGTTGAGGTCGGCGAAGCGCAGACCGTCGTCGCCGACGAAGTGGGCCGAGCCGAGACGAATGAAGTCGGTGCCGGCCGCGTTCTCGTACGGGTGGCTAACGTCGACATTGGTGCCGTCGATGGGCCGATAAGCCATGGAAATCCCCTGCTGATTCTCGCGGCGCGCGCAGGCCAGCACCGCCAACTCCGCCGGCGAGTCGACCGGGGCTAGCGGGTCGGTGGAGACAACTGGACTCAGACCCACAAATGCCAGGGCATTTGACACGACGCCGGAAACGACGTCGGGCGGTGCCACCGGGGCACTGAGCGCCTTTGGAACCGCTCGCGTCTCAAGAGCACCCTCCACGGCCGTCTCAAGAGCACCCTCCACGGCCGAAACGGTGCTGGCCACCGACTCCACCGCGGCTTCTGTCGCGGTGCGCGGTTGAGCGGTCGACGCGGTGGTGGCGGCGGCCTGGACGACCACCGTTGACTGCCGGGTCGCCGATGTCGAACTCGCCGACCGGGAACGGTTCATTGGGTCGCTGCCCGCGAAATTCGGTGCCCTATGCGACTCACCGTGCGGCGCATCCGTTTTAGGCGCGGCCGCGGTCGCGACTGGGGTTTCCGGTGTTGCCGCCTCTCGTACAACCAGCGATGCGACCGGCTCCGCGGAGGATGCCGGCGCCGGTTGCTCGGTGGACGACGCTGCGGTTCGTTCCCGGGTGGACAACGCGGCGACCGGTGGCTCGGCGGGTGCAGCCGTGTCGACGGCCGAGGGCACCCCGGTTTGGGTGGGCGTCGCCCCAGCCGACGCGGTGGCGTCGCTGCTCGACGGTTGTGCAGCTGGTGTGTGCGCGCCGCCCGAACTCTGCACAACCCCAGAGCGTGGGTCCGCCGTCGAAGCGTCACTTGCTGAGGAGGTCGAAGTGGCTTTGGCGTCAACCGAACTCTGCGCAATCCCAGACGTCGAACCTGACGAGGAGGCCGCCGCTGAGGCCGACGAATCTGTTGACGACGTCGGATCCGTTGCTGACGTACTTGCCGCGGATTCTGATGACGAACTCGAAGCCGACGACGACGAACCAGACGACGAACGAGGAGAACTGGTGTCGGTCGGCTCGGCGAACGCTACCCCGGGAGTGGTGGCGACGGCCCCGCCGACGCCGAGCGCGAACGCTAACACACCCGCGCGGACAATGTATTGCGCCTTGGCGGGCATAGCACTTAGGGGACAGTCGGCGCGGGCACCGGCGCAGCGTCCACCGGAGCCGGCATGATCGGCGCGTTGGGATCCTGCCGCCGTGACGGTGATCTTGGCGACTTTTTTGGTTGATGCGGTGGGCTTGCGATGTCGTTTACGCATGGCTCGGTGGTGTCCTCTCTGTACGCGCCCACGAGGTCAGCTGTCGGGTTCGGGCTGGAGAGGTTGCCCGGCCGGCGATTGTTTCCGGGTGGAAGCGTCGCCGGCTTCACCCCAAGGGGCCGCAAGCGGCTCCAGGGTCCGATTTCGGTGGACCAGTTGGGTCCCCCGCCTCCATCCACGGTGTTCGTCGGTGTCCCCGCCCAATGGATGGAGTTCGGCGCGAAAGGGTGAGGAAGGCCCGCCGCTGGGAAAGGCTCGGCTGGCTTGGGTCACGACCGTAACGTGTGACGCAGATCACGTCACCTTTTGCGAAATCAGCGTTTCTTGCCTAGGGCAAACCTTCAAAGGCCTCTGAAACCCCACGACACGTCAGCATTTCCCCAGGTCCAGACTGGCCTCCACCTGTCTGTAGCCATTTTGTAATCCTTTCGTTATGTGATGTAGATCACAGCTATTCGCCCGCAAAAGGGGTTTAGTACTTCGGCCCGCCACCCAAGCAGGATGACGGACAGCCACCCAAAGCAACGGTTAACCCGGCTCGTCGGGCTGGTCTATGGCCTGGCCGTAAGGCCCGGTCTCGTACTCAACAGACCACCGTTTCGTCTGTCCGTCGTCGAACCCGTGCTTGTCACAACTTCAACGCGTATCGGCCATTCGCCCGAAGCGGCGAGTGCGCGGATGACGCTCTCGCGGATGATGCGCTGTACCTCACCCTCGCGCGTCTCTACGGGCAGAAGTATCGACAAATAGCCGGTGCGGAACGCCGGCTGGTCGGCCATGAGGTCATTGTCCCCTCCGGGTGCTGGCGCGGCCGTTCAGCAGCCTGCAGTGCCCGGAAAGCGCAGGCCGGTAGATGATTTCACCGCAATGGCACCGCCAAGCGGTGTGTCGACCACATGAGCAAGAGACGGTCCGCAGCAGCGTCCGGTCGGGTCGCAGAGCATGTCCGCGCGGTCATCGCGTCGGCACCCGCACCAACTTGCCGACGCCGGCAACCGCGTCGTGCGCAAAACGCCAGAGAGTAATTAGAGAACCGAGCGCCTGCGTCGACAGGAATCGCCGCGCCGCCCAGGCGCAGGGTGATTAGGGAGTGGGTACCGCCATCGTCTTGACGCTGCTGGTGCTGTTAGCTGTCGGCATCGTGGTCAATCAGCTCTTCCGGCTCAGGAAGTGGCTGAGACGACCACCACCTAGCTCGCCTCCTTGACGCAGCAGTCGGCCCGCCACCAAAGGGAGCAGATGGCGGGCCGAGACGCTTTCATTTCAGAAACCCTTTCAGCAGAACGCCACCGGCAGGGGGGACTAGCCGAGGGCGGTCTTGAAGGGTGGCTACCGCTAACAGTGTCGTGCAGGACCTTGAGGATTGGTCGTCATCCACCTGAGAACTCACGAATAAAGAAATCGTCGATAAAGAGGCGGGTCGGCCCGCCACCCTGGAGAGAGTTGGGTGACAGGCCGATCAGTAATTAAGACATTGGACGGTGTCATCCGATTCAACCCGCGTCATGCCGAAGCTGATTTCGCACACCGACGTCGTAGCGGGTTGGTGGAAATTCGCACTGTCGCTGGCCTATCAAGCCTCATGCAGCGTAGCCAATCGCTCCCGTCAGGTATCTCCATTCACAGGAGTTCCAGCCCTCCCCCTGATCATGAAACCGCCTGCCGCCCTGTGGAGTTGGGCTGCGGGAAGGCCTCGGTGTCCTCGTTAGTGAAACCTTCATACAGATAGCGAAAACTTTGCCCAAATGCGGCGAGGACGTTCCTGCACAGCACCGAAGAGCAGTGGCAGACGCAGGGCGGAAGTCGCCCACGTTGTTCACCAAGATGTCGACGCGCGAATCAGCAACGGCCAGTGCGGATTCCGTCACCTGAGTCACTACATGGCGGTCGCGGATATCGCCGATCACGATCGTGCACAGCCCGCCCGCTTCGACGATCGCGTCGCGTGTGCTCTCGGGAGCATCTGCATCGATGTCGGCAGCACCACGCGCGCCTGCCGCAGCGAGGCGCCGACTGATGCCGCCGCCGATGCCCAGCGCCCCTCCCGTCACCACGGCGACGTGGTCGGCGAACAGCGCGGATGTCACGCGGACAGTGTATTTCGGTTCACATCGCGACCAGCCCGAGAACGTGGGCATGTCGACATCGAACGTGAACCGCAGCCTGGTCGTTGTGAAGTAGTGAAACACCGCGAGACACGCGGGTGTTCACGCCATCGTGAAGGCACTTGGCTATATTCATTCTATGAATGCTCTATCGAATGGGGTAACGCCTGGGGCACCGGCCTAGGAGGATCATGGCAGCGAAGGATGTGAAGAAGAAGGTGCGGCCGTACCGGTCGACGCTGCGCGCCCAGGGAGCGGCAGATACGCGCAGGAACATTCTCGACACAGCCATGCGCCTATTCCTCGAGCAGGGATATGGCAAGGTGACGGTCAACGACATCGCCGGCGAGGCGTCACTGGCCGCCGCAACGGTCTACGCCAGTGCGGGCGGTAAAGCCGCGATTCTCTCAACGCTGATCGATGAAGCGATGCGGGATTCCATTGTCGAGGAAACCCTTGCCGCTGTGCGCAAAAGCAAATCCGGCGAAGAGGTCGTGCGAATTGCGGTGCACGGCACTCGGATAGACAACGAGCGCTATCACGACATCGTCGAGGTCATGAAGAACGCGGCAGCGGTCGACGGCGCTGCGAACGACATCCTGCAACGGTCCGACACCGTCTATCGGCAGGCTCTTGGCCAGATTGCCCGGCGTATGCGGACTCTCAAGGTCGTGAAGGGCGGTCTCACCGAAGCCCGCGTCATCGACATCCTTTGGTTCTACCTCGGCCGTGAGGCATGGCACCTGTTGGCCGCAGATCGCCGGTGGACATTCGACGAATCTGAGCTATGGCTGACCGAGCAGACAGTTGGTGCCCTTCTCGAACACTGAAAAACGCTATGGATTACGCGTGCTCCAACGTTTGACGTTGTGTGCCCAGAGGGCGCAGTGAGACGTCAACACAGGAGGACAGCCCTATGCCAACAGCCAACCGTCAAATGATGTGGCACGGGATCTTCCTGTTCTTGATCGGGCTGGTGACCGGCATGCAGAAGCGCCGCTTCACCAATATGCGCATGGCCCTTTCCGCGCATCTGGAGGGCGTGATGAACGGGACCTTCCTGATCGCGTTGGGCGCCATATGGGGCCATGTCCAACTGCCGCCGCGCGTTGAGACCGCGGCGCGATGGACGGCGCTCTATGGTACGTACGGCAACTGGCTGTTCACCACGCTCGGCGCCGCATTCGGAACGGCCGCCGCGAATCCGATCTTGTCGCAAGGACATCACGGAAAGCCATGGCAGGAAAAGGTCGCCGGGGCCGGCTTCCGGAGCATCGCCTACTCGATCCTCATCGCGACGGTGCTGATTCTCTGGGGTCTTGGCCGCCGCACGTCGCTGCGCGACAGTGTCGCGCAGCGCGATCAAATCAGTCCTCTCGCGTCTGTCCCATCGCCTGATTCTGCGGCGGGGTAGGCCAATTCGACAGCGCTCCAACCCAGCGCAGGAGCACGAAGTGAGCAGGCTGGCAAGGCTTCCGGGAAAGAGGAGCGGGGTCAGTGGTGACGGTCCTGATCTGCGTACCTGGATGGCCACGCTGCAAGCAGCCGGCCAGCTGTGCCGGGTGACGGCTCCCGTTGACTGGAACGAGGAGATCGGTGCGATCACCCGCGCCAACCTCGCGCTTGGCGGCCCCGCGTTGTTGTTCGAGAACATCGCGGGTTACGAGAACACCAGGTGCACGAAATTCTTGACGTCGGCTATCGGCAACCGACGCCAGGTCCAACTGATGCTCGGTCTGCCCGAAGGCACAAGCGACTCGGCCATCGTGGGACACCCCAAGGACACGTTCACCAACCCCGTTGCGCCACATGTGGTCCAGAACGGCCCGGTCGAGAACATCGTCGTCGAGGGGTACCTCGATCCCGACCCCGCGACCTCCGCCGACGAGGGCCCGTTCGCCGAGTACCCGGGCTACCTGGATGGCCCCGTCGCACCGTCACCGGTGCTGCGGGTCACCCGGATCACCCATCGCAACGACCCGGTGCTGCGCGGCTCTCTGGAGGGGATGCAGCCAGGATTTCTCGTCGAGGACTCCATGGTCAACTACGCGCGCTCGGCGATCGCCTGGAACGTGCTCGAGGGCCTGGGAGTCAGGGGCGTCACCGACGTATGGATGTCGCCAGTCTCCAATGGCACCAACCTGGTGGTGCAGATCCACAAGGCCTACCGCGGTCACGCCCAGCAGGTCGCCGCGGCGCTGTGGGGAACCAGCGGGTCCATCTGGTTCTACAAGAACGTCATGGTTGTCGAGGAGGACATCGACATCCGCGACGCGGCGGCGCTGAACTGGGCGATGGCCCACCGAGTCAACGCAGGCCTCGGCGATATCTCGTTCTTTGGCCCGAGTCTCGGTTCACCACCGGATCCGTCCACGCCGCCGCATAAGGCAAACATGGCCAAGTACGGTTCCGGTGAATGGCACCGGGTGCTCATCGATGCCACCCGCAGCTGGGAGTTCGAGCCGCGCCCGGAGTGGAACGGCCGCCACTACCCGGCGATCAACACGATCGCTGCGGAACTGGAGGCCCGAATCACCGCGCGCCGGGACGAGTATGGGATCGGGATCCCCTACCTCGATGACCACCAACGCGAACTGCTGACCATGGAACAGCTGAGCAAACGGCTACCCGACGTCTAGCCCGCGGCGCCAGTTCGTGGTTGGCAGTCGCCGCCCGGCTGACTGAGAAACACCTGGCTGTGGCCTTGCGGCGCAACACGACGCCGCCCAGATGTTACGCCCGCGTGGATACGCGTTACGCATGGGCGTGCGGCCAAATGTTTTGGATCGAGATGGCATGTAATCAACATGCTGCGGCGTTAGTGAAGTCAAAGGCAATCGGGGCGGGCTACTAGACCAAATCCTCGAGGGCACTCTTACGAAATTGAATATAAGATCCCTATATTGAATATAGACAGCGCACACCAACTCACCAGTGAGGAGTTCGCATGGCCACTTCAACGGCTGCCCCAGTAGCAGGCATCACTGTCCCCGACACAGCGCTGGTGCGTGAAGTGACTGCGTTCATTCGCGAAGCCGAGGATGACCTGCTGTTCAATCACTCACGTCGCGTCTTCTTCTTCGGTGCCCTGCAAGGACTTCGCCGCGGGCTGCAACCCGACCTGGAGCTGCTGTATGTCGGCGCGATGTTCCACGACCTCGGCCTCACGGAGAGCTACCGCGAATCCTCGACACTGCGTTTCGAGGTGGACGGGGCCAATGCGGCACGCGACTTTCTGTTGGAGCGCGGTGTTGACGGCGCGGCCGCCCGCAAGGTCTGGCTCGGAATCGCCCTGCACACGACGCCGGGCGTGCCGGAGTTCCTAGAGCCTGAAACCGCGTTGGTCACCGCAGGCGTCGAGACAGATGTGCTGGGTATCGGCCGAGACGCCCTGTCGCCGGAACAGATCGAGGCGGTCACGGCCGCGCACCCACGACCCGACTTCAAACAGCAAATACTGCGCGCGTTCAACGACGGCTTCAAAAAGCGTCCTGAGACGACGTTCGGCACCATGAACGACGACGTGCTCGCACACTTCGACAGATCCTTCGTCCGTGACGACTTCGTCGAGATCATCCTCAACAACAGCTGGCCCGAATAACGGCCGTCCTCGACAACGTTCGATATTCCAAAGGCCCAGGGAGCGAGATGAACTACGGGTTATCGATCATCGACACCATCAGGCAGTGCCATGAATGAACTGGATGCGCGCTTCGCGCGTGACGCGATACCGTTGCTCGACCGGCTGTATACCGGCGCACTGCGTCTCACGCACAACAAGCAGGACGCAGAGGATCTCGTGCAGGAAACGATGCTTCGTGCCTATACGGGCTTTCATACGTTCCG
Source organism: uncultured Actinomycetota bacterium (assembly GCA_963848855.1). Classification (GTDB taxonomy): domain Bacteria; phylum Actinomycetota; class Actinomycetes; order Mycobacteriales; family Mycobacteriaceae; genus Mycobacterium. The sequence continues at coordinate 111,080 of CAWKFL010000009.1, read as the reverse complement.
TGAAGGCACGAACCTGAAGGCATGGCTCTATCGGATCATGCACAACACGTGGATCAACCAGTACCGCAAGAAACAGCACCGGCCAACTGAGATCTCGGTCGAGGACGTCACGGACCACCATGTCGTAGCTGACGTGCTCGGCGCGTCGAGTCGGTTGCGGTCGGCCGAAGTCGCCGCGCTGGAATCGTTGCCAGATCACGAGATAAAGGCCGCCCTGATGACGCCGCGTGAGGAACTGCGTCTCGCGGTTTACTACGCCGACGTGGAGGGCTTCAGCTACAAGGAGATCGCCGGCATCACCAATTCCACCATCGGCACGGTGATGTCGCGGCTTCACCGGGGACGACAGCGGTTGCGCGTCGCCCTTCGCGCCGTCGCCAACGAACGCGGATTTGTGTCCAACCAACCGAGTGACGATCGACAGCCCGCCACCGCGGCGTTGATCGCTGTTTAGCAGTGCGGCAGTTGCACATTCGCAAAATGGTCCCGGGTATGCCCAAGCACATACTCGAACCCTCGGTACAGCGGTTCGCGAAAGCCACATCCGAGTTGCCTCGTGTGTATGAACTCGACGTCGAGAAGGCACGAAAGTCTCTCGAAGAGCTCCAGGCCGTCCCCATCTATGCTCCCGACGTCGATAGCACGTGGCTCACGCTCAGCGCCGAGGGCGTTGAGGTACAGGTCCGCATCGTCCGGCCCGCCGGCGCCACGGAACTGTTACCCGTTGTGCTTTACCTGCATGGCGGGGGATGGGTGCTCGGTAGCGCGGCGACCCACGACAGGCTTGTCCGCGAACTCGCGGTCGGTGCGCACGCCGCGGTGGTGTTCGTCGATTACGACCGCGCGCCCGAGGCTCGCTACCCTGTGGCGATAGAGCAGGCATACGCGGCCGCCCGGTGGATCCACAATTACGGTGCCTCGCACAGACTTGACGCCGACCGCCTCGCCGTCGCAGGCGACTCTGCAGGCGGCAACCTCGCGGCGTCGCTGGCGATCCTGGCGAAACATCGCGGCGGCGTCACATTCATCCACCAGTCGCTGTACTACCCAGTCACCGACGCCTCGATGACAACGGCGAGCTATGACGAGTTCGCCGATGGACCGCATCTGACTGCCAAGGCGATGAATTGGTTCTGGGATGCGTATCTGCCAGACATGGCCAAGCGCAGGGAGATCACCGCATCGCCGTTGCGTGCCAGCCTTGACGAGCTCGCGGGCCTACCCGATGCCTTCATCGTCGTGGACGAATGCGATGTGCTGCGCGACGAGGGCGAGGCGTATGCCCGCAAGCTGGTCGCCGCAGGCGTGCGGTGTGCCAGTGTCCGTTACAACGCCACCCAACACGACTTCATGATGCTGAACCCGCTGCGTGAGAGCACCGCAGCAACCAGGGCGATATGCCAAGCAATCCATGTGCTTCGACAAGCGTTTCAAGCAAAGGAACGCCAGGCGCGATCTCAGGTTCGATGACGAGCCGAGGTGACGGCTGTTGATAGCCCGCGCTACCTGACCTAATGAGAAGGAGATGTTTTGCCCGACAGCGACAGTCACGATCCGGCGTCACAGTCGACGACCAGTGCAGATGTGGCATCGTGTGTTATCCGGGTGGCCAGCCTCGAAGAGTCGGCGCGATTCTATTGCCAGGTTTTTGACTGCAAGGTTGTCATTCGCGAACGAGACATGCTGTTGCTCTTGACCCCCAAAGGATTTCAGATCTATTTGCACCAGGCGGCCAATCTCCGACCCAGACGTGAGGACGAGCTCGGAATTCAGTTCATGGTGTGGGCCACCGACAGCGAGTCCGAGCAGCGGCGGATCGCGGAAAGAATGCGCGCCCAGGACGTCGCCGTGTATTGCCACTCCGTGGCGGGGATGACGATCCTCGAGGGCGTCGACCCCGACGGCTCGCGGGTGGTCGTCGCCTGCCCCGGCCCCGGTCAAATGCCTTGCACACATATCGCGCCGCGCCTGCGGGCATGATCACTGCCTCAGATGCGACGCACGGCCGATGTACCACGTCTGGCCGTTGATCCACTCCGCTTCGTCTGACAATAGAAACGCGGTGATCGCGCCGAGATCCTTCGGTTCCCCGAGGCGCGTGGTCTTCGCGGCCATGAGAAACATCTGCTGCATCTGCTGATCGTCCTGTTGCTTCTGGGTCTCTCCCATAACGAGACCCGGCATGACGGCAGGACCCCTGCGACAGCTCGAACTCGCCGTCCAGTACGCGGGATCGCCGATGGCGCGCATCGAGCGAGGGCTGCTGATCGGTCTGCCACCGACCGTCGCAGGCGGTCTCGCCGCGCGATGATGACGAACCTGAGCACAACCTTCGCGGTGAGTTTCCAAGTGACCGTTGCGAATACCGACCAACTCATCGAGGGAATGTTGAAAGGCGCCGTTGACCTTGCGATCGTCAATCCGGTGCCGGATGACCGGGTGTTCTATCGCGAACTACTGGTTGAAGACCTCGTTGTGGTCGGTTGGCACGCGTCGAATCTGTCGACGAGCGTATCGATCCGCTTCCCCGAATTGGTCGAGCTTTCGCTCGTTCTGACGTCGTCGCCCACCGGTATCGCAAACACCATCGAGAACACCGCGTTGCGCCTCAAGGTAACCGTGACATCGCGGTATGCCACTGACTCCCTTGAGGTTTCGCGAGGTCTGGGCTCGCTCACCCAGCATCTCGGCGTCGCTGCGAACTCGCAGCTCAACCTGCCGCCTCCGAGCCGAGCGAGTTAGGGCTGGTCGTCAGCCTGTGCATAGAAGCAGGCGATGCTGGCGGCGAAGCTGAGCGCTGCGATGGCGCCGGCGATCCCGGCGAGCGGCGCATCTCCGGTGCTCAAGCCCGCGAGGCTTACCGCGATCGCGATCACAGCGGCGAAGATCAGGAACAGCGCGCTGGAGGCGACGGCCTCGGTGGTCGGGTTGTCGACGGCAGCGACGGTGCGCTCGGCCATGATCGTGGTTCTCCTCAACTAACCTCATCGGATGCCCACGTGTTGCCCGTATCGGCGCCGATGAAACACAGCGATTCCTGTGCTCAGATCTTGGTGCTGCCAATTCTTTTGCGGTAGGTGGATGGTGTTTCGCCGCTGAACTGCGTGAACGCCCGGGTAAACGAGCTCAGGCTGTCGAATCCGACCGCCGAAGTTTCCTGCACCGACTGTCCCGGTGCGGCCAACAGGGCCATGGCTCGCAGCATGCGGGCATGGAGTAGATAGGTGCGCCAGGACAGCCCGAGCGTGTCCTGGAAGAGCCGCCGCAAGGTGCGCTCCGACACCGAAACCGCGCGGCTCACCTGCTGCGCTGTTACGGACTCGATGTGGTCCTTCGTGTATGTCATCGCCGCGGTAACGATGGGATTCTCGGAGGCAGGCAGGCTCAGTGGCGCTTCGTGGTCCAACGCTTCGGACACCAGGTTGGCGAGCGTGCGGAAGAAGGCGTCGGAGATTCTCTCATCCTCGGCAGAGCCTGGGCTCCGGTCGATCGGCCAACGCAGCGCGTAGATCATCATCTCGCGGATCAACGAGGAGACCGCAATGATGCGGGCACGGTCACCGCCGTCGGGAATCAGCTGCGCGTCGAACATGACCGCGACCGTCTTGACGCCTGGGTTCATGGTGGCCTGGTGCTCCAGTTCGGCCGGGATCCAAGCCGCCTGCTGAGGCGGCAGCAGGTAGTGCGCGGAGTCCGTCTCGACCTCGACCACACCGCCGATCGCGTACTCGATTTGGTGCACCTCATGCGAGTGCCATCCGGTGATCAGGCCATCGCCCTCGTAGAGGTAGCTGCCGCCCAGCGCGCGCCCACCGCGGCGCTAGACGGTACTACTTGGTTATGAGCAAGGATATGAGCCCAGATGACCTGATCCTGGTGAGCATCGACGACCACGTTGTCGAACCGCCCGACATGTTCCTGCGCCATGTCGCGGCCAAGTACAAGGACGAGGCGCCGGTCGTCGTCACCGACGACAACGGCGTCGACCAGTGGATGTACCAGGGCAGACCGCAGGGTGTCAGCGGGCTCAACGCGGTGGTGTCCTGGCCCGCCGAGGAGTGGGGACGTGACCCCGCCGGCTTCGCCGAGATGCGGCCCGGCGTCTACGACGTCCACGAACGCGTCCGCGATATGAACCGCAACGGCATCCTCGCGTCGATGTGCTTCCCGACCTTCACGGGCTTCTCGGCCCGACACCTCAACATGCACCGCGAGCACGTGACGCTGGTGATGGTGTCGGCCTACAACGACTGGCACATCGACGAGTGGGCGGGCAGTTACCCCGACCGCTTCATCCCGATCGCGGTGCTGCCGACATGGAACCCCGAGGCGATGTGTGCCGAGATCCGCCGTGTCGCGGCGAAGGGCTGCCGGGCGGTGACCATGCCGGAACTGCCTCACCTGGAAGGCCTTCCGAGCTATCACGACGACGAGTACTGGGGGCCGGTCTTCCGGACGCTGTCGGAGCAGAACGTCGTGATGTGCCTGCACATCGGCACCGGGTTCGGGGCGATCAGCATGGCGCCCAACGCGCCGATCGACAACCTGATCATCCTCGCGACCCAGGTGTCGGCGATGTGCGCGCAGGATCTGTTGTGGGGTCCCGCAATGCGCAACTACCCGGACCTGAAATTCGCGTTCTCCGAAGGCGGTATCGGTTGGATCCCCTTTTATCTGGATCGCAGCGACCGCCACTACACCAACCAGAAGTGGCTGCGCCGCGACTTCGGCGACAAGCTGCCGAGCGACGTTTTCCGCGAGCAGTCGCTGGCGTGCTACGTCACCGACAAGACGTCGCTGGAACTGCGCCACGAGATCGGCATCGACATCATCGCGTGGGAGTGCGACTACCCGCACTCCGACTGCTTCTGGCCCGACGCGCCCGAGCAGGTGCTGGCCGAGCTCACCGCGGCGGGCGCCGACGACTCCGATATCAACAAGATCACTTGGCGAAACGCCTGCAACTTCTTCGGCTGGGATCCGTTCGCGCGCACGCCGCGCGAAGATGCGACGGTGAAGGCGTTGCGCGCCAAGGCGACCGACGTCGACGTGTCGATCCGGCCACGCAAGGAGTGGGCGCGCCTCTACGCCGAGAAGCAGTTGGCCGACGCGTAAATCCTGGCGCCGATCTGACGCAGGTGGGTGGCAGTGCCTATCGGATCGGCGGCGGTGTCGCTGTCCGACAAATCGGCGACGGCGATGATGTCGGCGAAAAGCGTTGTGGGGATGCGAAGGTCGTTGCGTCCGACCACCTCGACCGTGGGTGTCGGCGCGGCACGCTGTGCGACAACGGCGGGGAGCTTGCCCGTCAGGGTCTGCTGATCGATGCGGCCCTCACCGGTGATCACCAGGTCGACGTCGCGAAGGTACGCGTCGAAGCCGAGGAGATCGAGGAAGTAGTCGGCGCCCGATACGATTCGTGCGCCTAGACTCACCGCGGCGAATCGCAGCCTCCCGCCGCACCGGCGCCAGGGGTGTGCGCCCACGTGGCGGCCTGTGGCTGGCCGGATCGGCGCATCGCTGAAACAAGTTGGTTGAGACCGGCTTCGAGTTTCTCGATCTGGGCGGGCGTTGCACCCTTCTGCGGACCGAAGACCGCCGCCGCCCCTTCGGGTCCGGTCAGCGGACTGCTCACGTCGCCGGCGACGACGAGTTCGACGCCGCGTAGGTCGATGGCGCACCGCCGTAGACGTGCTCGGTTTGGCTCAGTGTGGCGGCCGAGGGCGTGAACGGCCTGCCGGTGTCGTCGGTGAAGGTATAACCCAGTGCGGCCAGCATGCCGACCCCGCCATCGGTGCTGGCGCTACCCCCGAGTGCCAGCACGACGCGGCGTGCGCCCAGACCCACGGCGTGCCGGATCGCCTGCCCGAAGCCGTGGCTGCAGGCATCCATCGGAGCCAGCACGCCGAGCGGCAGCGTCGAAAGCCCGCAGCTGTCAGCTACCTCCACCACAGCGGTGGATCCGTCGAAAGCGATTGTGGTCGTTCGTTTTCCACCGAGCGCGTCGGTCACATCGCAGGTGCGAGGATGCTTGCCGGCAGCCAGCGCGGCGGCGACGCTACCGTCGCCGCCGTCCGCCAAAGGCAATGTAGCGGCGTCCGCGCCGGCCTGGCGAAGCCCGTGGGCGATGTTGTAGGCGACCGCGGTGGCCGTCAGGCTGCCCTTGAACTTGTCAGGCGCGACGAGGACTCGCATTTGTAGTTCCTTTCCGTTCGTCCGGCGTTGTTACGGGCGCGGGATGAACCGACCAGCGCGGGCAGTTCGACCTTCGCGCCGTTCACAGCCTGCGGGTCGTCGTCGCCCACCTGTGCTTCGTCGGTGGCCTCCTCGAGCGGCGGAACATCGTGGCCCGCGAACACCTTTCGCGCCCGGTCGACGTCGAGCTCCTTGTTCCACTTGGCGATGAACAGTGTGGCGACCGCATTGCCGACGAAGTTGACCAGAGCCCGGCATTCCGACATGAACTTGTCGATGCCGAAGACCAGCATTATGCCGATCGCCGGAATCGTGCCCAGGGTGCTCAGCGTCGCGGTGAGCGCGATGAAGCCACCGCCCGCCACGCCAGCGGCGCCCTTGGATGTCAGCAGCATCACCGCGAGCAGTCCGATCTGCTGTCCGATCGATAAATCGGTGTTGGTGGCCTGTGCGATGTAAACCGCAGCCAGCGAAAGGTAGATCGCCGCACCGTCAAGGTTGAAGCTGTACCCGGTTGGCACCACAAGGCCGACGGTCGGCTTGCTGACGCCCGCATGTTCGAGCTTGCGCATCAATCCGGGCAGCGCGGGTTCGGCGGTGGAGGTACCGAAGATGAGCAGCAGTTCCTCACGCAGGTAGCGCAGCATCTGGAAGATGTTGAGCCGCAGGTAGGCCATCACCGAACCGAGCACCACGAAGACGAACAGTGCCGAGGTCACGTAGAACAGCAGGATCAGGCTGCCCAGGCTGGTCAACGTGGAGACTCCGTACATGCCGATCGCGTATGCCATCGCCCCGAACGCGCCCAGCGGGGCGAGCTTCATCACGTAGTTCAGTATCTTGAAGACGATCTTGGTCAGTCGGTTCACCGCATCGAGGACAGGGCCACCGAGCTGGCCGACCGCGTTGAGTGCGACGCCGAAAAGCACTGCCAGGAATATGACCTGGAGGATGTCACCTTCGACGAATGGTCCGACCACGCTGTCCGGCACGAGATGGGTGATGAACTCCCACCACTGCTTCTCTTCGCCGGCGTTGATCAACTTCTGCGCGGAGTCACTTGCGTGAATCGCGTTCGGGTCCGCGTTGACCCCGTCACCGAGGCGGAACAGGTTGATGGCGACCAGGTCTGCGATCATCGCCAGGATGGTGCCCACCTGGAAGTAGCCGAGCGCTTGATGCCCGTCATCCCGACCTTCTTGAGGTCCGCGACACCTGCGATGCCGCCGACGATCGTCAGGAAGACGATGGGACCGATCAGCATCTTCATCGCGGTGACGAAGGTGGTTCCGATCGGCTCCATTGCCTCGCCGGTGGACGGCGACAGCCAGCCGAGCAGGATGCCGATCACGATGGCGAAGAGTACCCACACGTAGAGCTGCCGGTACCACCGCTTCTTGGTGTGCGTTTGCGTTGTCATGGCGTAACCTTTTGCGTCCGTTGCTGTGTGGGTCAGGCCGGCGTCAAGGCCGGGGTCAGTGCGGCGATCACCGCGTCCGTCATGTCTTCGGTGGTGGCCGAGCCGCCGATGTCGCGGGTCAGCACACCGCTCCCGGTCGCGGCTTCGATCGCTGCCTCGATCCGGCGGGCCTCGTCGTGCAAGCCGAAGTGATCCAACATCAGTGCGGCGCTGGCGATGGCGCCGATCGGGTTGCTGACGCCGTTCCCTGCGATATCGGGCGCGGAGCCGTGCACTGGCTCGAACATGCTCGGGAAGCGGCGCTCGGGGTTCAGGTTCGCGCTTGCCGCGACACCAAGGCTGCCAGCCAGGGCCGATCCGAGGTCGGAAAGGATGTCGGCGTTGAGGTTTGAGGCCACCACGACCGACAGGTCCTCGGGGTGGAGGATGAACTTGGCGCTCATCGCGTCCACCAGCACGCTTTCGGTGGCCACGTCGGGGTAGTCGAGGGCGACACGCTCGAACACCTCGTCCCACAGCACCATGCCGTACTGCTGCGCGTTGGACTTGGTGACGCTGGAGACCTTCTTGACTCGGCGGGTGCGAGCCAGATCGAACGCGAACCGGATGATGCGTTCGCAACCCTTGTCGGTGAACAGCGCGGTCTGCAGGGCGACCTCGTTGCCGGGGCCGCGGCCGGACAGATTGCGCCCGCCCAGGCCGGCGTATTCGCCTTCGCTATTCTCCCGGACGACCACCCAGTCGAGGTCGACATCGTCGGCCTTGCGCAGCGGCGAGATCACGCCGGGCAGGAACTTGACCGGACGGACATTGGCCCACTGGTCGAAGTTCTGGGTGACGTTGAGCCGCAGGCCCCAGAGGCTGACGTGGTCGGGCACGTTCTCCCAACCCACCGCACCGAAGTAGATGGCGTCGAAGGCCTGCAGGGTCTCGAGCCCGTCGGCGGCCATCATCCGGCCGGTCTGCTCGTAGTACTCACAGCCCCACGGGAACTGTGTCCACTCGAATGCGAACTCGCCGTCGGACTGGGCGGCCAGCGTGTCGAGGACCCGGCGCCCGGCGGCGACGACCTCTTTACCGACGCCGTCGGCGGGGATGGCGGCGATCTTGAAAACCTGCTTCGTCACGAAAATCTCCTTGGTCTGGTGTTGTGCGCATCACAAGCGCGTGAAATCCATTAGGCGGTCGCAGCGCCGACGGCGTCTAAGACGTAGTTTCGATTCGGGGTATAGGCTGACCCTATCGACGCTGATGAGAGGGTTGGCGATGGACGTCCGGCAGCTGAAGTTCTTCCTCGCGGTGGTGGACTACGGCGGGTTCAGCAAGGCCGCGGAGCAGCTGCTGGTGGCGCAGCCGTCGCTGTCGCAGGCGATTGCGGGATTCGAACGCGAGCTCGGTATGCCGTTGTTTCACCGGGTCGGGCGCGGCGTGGTGCTCAGCGACGCGGGCAAAGCGCTGGTGGGACCCGCGCGCGTGGTGTTGCGCGACATCGATGAGGCAGAGGCCGCGATGCGTGCGCTGAAGGGACTTCGCGGCGGAAGGGTCGATTTGATCGCCATGCCCTCTCCCGGGATGGAGCCGCTGACGACAATTCTGACGACGTTCGCCGACCAGCATGCCGACGTGAGGGTGAACGTCGAGGCAGGCTTCACACCCGAGGAAGTCCTGGCAAGCGTGCGTACCGGCAGCTGCGAGATCGGCATCCTCGGCTCGCCTTCGCCCACCCGGGCTCCCGACCTCGACGTCGTGGCGCTGGAAAGCCAAGCTCTGGTGCTGATTTCAGGACCCGACGACGAATGCCGCGACGGGCCGACGATCCACCGGGAAGATCTCAGCGGGTGCCGACTGATCGTGTCGCAGCGCGGATCGTTGATGCGCGCACTCGTCGATGAGGTGCTCGCCGAGGGTATCGAGGTGACTATCACCGCCGAAATCGCCCACCGCACTTCGATTTTGCCGATGGTGATCAGTGGGCTGGGCCGGGCGGTGATGCCGTCGTCGTGGACACAGTCGGCGGAGCGGGCGGGCGCGACGGTGCAACGGATCGTCCCGGAGTCCTGTCTGCAGGTGGCCGCGGTGAGCCGCCGCAGTCACTTGACCGCACCGGCGACGGCGCTGATGGCGGTGGCTCGCCGCTACGCCCGCGAGCGGGAAAATCAACTGGCGAAGGCCTAGCCCTTAGATCAACTCCTTGTCGGTGAGCCAGCGCATCACCGGCCAGCCGACGAACACCGGCAGCCAGCACGTCAGTATCCGATACAGCAGGACGGACGGTACGGCGATGGCCGCAGGCAGGCCGAAAGCGGCGAGCCCGCCGATCAACGCCGCTTCGACGGCGCCTACGCCGCCTGGTGTCGGGGCTGCCGAAGCGAGGGTCCCGCCGACCATCGTCACAACGGTGACCGTGACGAACGTGGCGCCGCCCCCGAAGGCCTCGATGCTGGCCCATAGGGCCAGCGCGCCACCGAGAGTCGTTGCAGCGCAACCGAGCACGATCAACGCGAGGCGTTTGGGTTCGCGGACCAGCTCCGCGAGGTCGGTCAACACCTCCTTGAGCCGCGGCCGCACCGCCGTCCGGAGCCAGCGGCGCAACGTGGGTACGAACATGAACGCGCCGACGATGCCGAGCGCGGCGCCCGCGACCAGGTACAGCACCGTGGCACTCGGGACGAAATGCGATAGCTTCGCTGATGCGCCTGCCGCGACGCTGAAGAGGACGAGCAACCCGACATGGACGATGACCTGCGTCGTCTGTTGCAGTGCCACCGCGGCCGTGGCGCGAACTCCCGACAGTCCGCCCTTCTGCAGGAACCGGGTGGACAGGGCGAGGCCACCGACACCGGCCGGAGTAGTGGTCGCGGCAAATGTGTTGGCCACCTGCATGATCGACAGGTTCCTGAAGCTCACCATCCCGCTGGCGCACGCCCACAACGCGGCGGCCGCGCCGAGGTATTTCAACGCCGAAACCGCCAGCCCGAGCAGCGCCCACCACCAATTAGCGGTACGCAGCTCCGCGAAGAATGCGGGTACCGTGCTGATGAACGGGTAGGCGACGTAGACCAGCGCGACGAGCAGCACCAGTTGGATGACCTGTTTACGGGTGAACCTGGTGATCGTCTCGGCCTGAATTTGGCCCGCGCCGGTTTGACGCATCACCTCGTCGCGGGCGGCCGACATGGTGGTGCCGGCATTTGCGACCGATTGGCGAATGCGAGATGGCATGGCGGACTTGGTCAATCGCCGCGACGCTGTCAGCACCTCATGCGCGCCGAAGGCTTCTATGGCCGCACCGACCGCTGCCTCGGCGCCGTACGCATCCGTCGTCGTCAGCAGCAGCTGGGCGACATCGGCTTGGAGCAGTTGGTCGGTGGCGCCGTATTCGGCGCTGTCGAATCCGCCGAACAGCGCCGCGCCGTCTGCGACGGTGATGTTCTTGCCGCGGAGGTCGCCGTGCGAGATCTGGTGGTTGTGCAAGTTATCGAGTGACTGCCATACCTTGGCGACGGGCGTGTCGTCAGCGGCTTCGTCCATCGGGATTCCGCGAGCGGGCGTGTGTGCGTACAACGTCCAGCCGCGGTCGAGTGCCGCCATGGCCATCGTCTCGGTGTTCGCGACGCCGACATCGCCGATCGCGATCGCCATCAGCGCCCGGTGTTCCACGGCCCTGCGCATCGAGGCGTGCAATGGCGCTATCTCGCGGTTGCGCAGCTTGAGCCACCGCCAGATCTGGCGAACGGCGCCGCCGCTGCGTTGATTCGGGCCGTACAGCTCGACGATGGCCTGCGACTCCATGGTGGACGCCGAGAGCACCAGCGGCCCTGGCCCCGCGGGCCGCACCACCGTCAGCGACGCCACATCGAAACCGCGACGCCCCAACGCCCGCACGGCGCCGTCGAGCGGGACTTCAAGGGCGGGGGTGCCGACGACGAGCACGGTCAGCGCACCGACGAACCAGCCCACCGCCAGCCCGAGCAACGAGCGGGCAGGCACAATTGAGCTGACGACCAGATGGATCGGCACAAACGCGAGCAACAGCGCCCACCACCATCGCCGCCGTCGCGAGGGCAGCCAGGGACCCGACACCGTGAGGACCGCGGCCAGCATCGCGATCCAGCGTGGGTCGTCGAGAAACTGCGACAGCACCGTGTCAAGACGGTCGGATAGGTCGAAGTGCCATGTCGGCGCGGCGATCCCCTTGCCGGTGACCGAAAGCGCGAGAACGGCGATGAGTCCGGCCGCCATGTACGCACCGAGAAGTTTCCACTGCCGGGAGACGATCAACCCGATGAGGATCATGAACGGCAGTGCGAGGATCGCGATGCCGTAGAGCAGGTAGACGGTGTTGGACTGCGTCGGCGTGAGGATCCCGACGATCTCCGAGATCGACTTCTCGAGCGCCACCCACTCGTTACGGGTGATGAGCGAGCTTGCGATCACCGCGGCCAGAAATACCGCCGCGAGAACGACCCGGGCAATGTCGTTGGTGCGCCGCAACAGTGGCAGCAGCAAGCTGCCGGATACGGGGATCTCGCGCCCGTCGACTCGCATGGGCTTACCGCGCCACGGGTAGGCAACAGGCGGTTCCGCGGCCGATGTCGACATGTCGTTGAGTGTGCACTGACGGCGAGATTTCGTGGGGATTTACGCCGTGGACGCACGCTCGGCGACGCTAAGTGGTGACCAGTTTGCGCAGTGGCCGACCGGCGGTCTCGCGCATGGTCAGCACGGTGACGAGCGTGACGACAGCCGCGGCGATGACGTAGAACGCAGGCGCGAGTTCGTTGCCGGTGTTCGCCACCAGCCAAGTCGCCACATACGGCGCTGTCCCTCCGAAGATGGCGACGGAGACGTTGTAGCCGATCGAGTAGCCGCTGGAGCGGACGCGCGTCGCGAACAACTCAGCCCCCGCAGCCAGCGATGCGCACACGAAGACCGACTCGATGGCCGCAAGGCCCGCGTGGGCGGCGATCGCCGCGCCAAGCAACCCGGTGTTCAGCAGAAGGAACAACGGATAGGCGAACACTGCGAAAGCCAGCGAGCCCGCAATGAGCAATGGTTTGCGCCCGATCCGGTCGGACAGCGCGCCGAGCGGAGGAATCAGGATTATCGCGACCAGGCTCGCCACCGTTATCGACACGAACGCATCCATCTTGGTGAATCCCAGCGTCTTCGTGAAATAGCTTGGTAGGAACGTGAACACGATGTAGAAGCCGACATTGTGGATCACGACAAGACCGGCGATCTGCAGGATCGGCCGCCACGACGTGGTCACGGCCTCCTTGAGTGGTGATTCGGCAACCTCACCTTCGTCGCGCAGCGCCTCGAATTCCGGTGTGTCGCTGAGACGCAACCGGATGTAGAGACCGACCGCACCGAGCACACCCGCGATCAGGAAGGGGATGCGCCAGCCGTAGGAATCCATCGCGCTCTCCGAGAGCACCGCTTCGAGGCCGGTGACGGTCAGCGAGCCGAGCAGGAAGCCGACGACAACCGACCAGACGAGGAAGGACACCACGAAGCCGCGGTGTTTGTCGGGTGCGTACTCAGCGAGGAAGCAGGCGCCGCTGCCGTATTCGCCGCCTGCGGAAAAGCCCTGCAGGCAACGAAGAAACAGCAACAGCAGCGGGGCGAACACGCCGATGGCGTCGTAGCTCGGCACCAGACCGATCGCGAACGTCGAGCCCGACATCAACAGGATCACCAACGCGAGGACCTTCTGCCGCCCGATGCGGTCGCCGAGCGGCCCGAAGAAGAAACCGCCGAGCGGCCGCATGAAGAACGCGGCGGCGAAGATCGCGAATGTGCTCAGTAGGGCGGCGGTTTCATCGCCGGGAGGGAAGAACTTCTCCGCGATGTAGGTGGCCAGGAAGCCGTAGATGGCGAAATCGAACCACTCGACGGTGTTGCCGATCGCCGCACCGCGCACTGCTCGACGAATGGTCTGCGGTTCGGCGTGCCGTTGTTCGCGCGGCGCATCATGGATGGTCATGGCTCTCCTCCGTCAGAGTCGAAGTCGACATGGGGCCGATCGGTGATGAACATGTGGCCGGGTGCGTGGAATATCGCCAATGACGGCCGGGCTGCGCGCGCCACGGCCTGGGGTGTCACCCCGCACGCCCAGAAGACGGGAACCTCGTCCGGACCGATCCGAACGGGGTCGCCGAAATCGGGGGCGCCGAGATCGGCGACGCCGACCGCGCCGGGATCGCCGATGTGCACCGGGGCGCCGTGCATGGCAGGGAACCTGCCGGTGACTTCGACGGCTCGTGGAATATCGGGTGGGGCGAACGGCCGCATCGAGACGACCATCGGGCCCTCGAATCGACCCGCCCCGACACAGCGGCGATTCGTAACGTACATCGGGACGTTGACGCCCTGCGCCTGGTGGGCCAGCGGCAGGCCCGCGGCGGCGAGTGCCCATTCGAAGGTGAACGAACACCCGAGCAGGAACGCGACGAGATCGTCGCGCCAATAGCGCGTCACATCGGTCGGCTCGTCGACGACTTCGCCGTCACGCAACACGCGATACCGCGGCAGATCGGTGCGCAGGTCGGCGTCGGTGGCCATCGTGGTCGGGTGTGGGGAGCCGGTGTCGGTCACCTCGAGTAACGGGCACGGTTTGGGGTTGCGGACGCAGAACCGGACGAAGTCGAGCGCATCGGCCTCAGGCAAAACAACGAGGTTGGCCTGCGCGAACCCGTGCGCCAGCCCGCTGGTCGGGCCGACGTGGTCACCGCTGCGGATGCGCGCCCTTGCGGCGGGCGCGGACTCCGCAGTGCGCAAAGCCATACACCTGCATTCCCCATTGCGCTATGTAAGTAACTCGGGAACGACGAGTGAGGTCAATGTGAGTGGTGTGGTTGTGACGGGTGCGGCGTCCGGTATCGGGCGGGCCAGTGCCGAGGCGTTGGCGTGGGCGAGGGCGCAGCAATTGCAGTCGCATCGAGGGTCCGCGGCACAAGAGCAACCTTCGTTGTGTGCTGCTGTGCATGCAGCGCGTGGCACGCCGGCTGGTGCAGGCGGGACCGACACGGCAGCGTGATCAGCCTGACGTCGATCTAGCCTGTGCGCCGCATCGGGCAATACGGCGGGCAAGGCGGGCATCGTCGACTACACCAAGACCGCGGCCCTTGAACTGGCGCCACAGGACATCCGGGTCAACGCGCTGGGCCTTGACCTCACCCTGACCGAAGACCTGCTGCGCATCTCCCCGGATGGACTGTCACCGAGCGCGGGCCACACGATCCTGATGGGACGCGTAGGCCACGTCGACGAAATAGCCGCAGCTGCAGTATTTCTCGCATCCGACATATGGAGCTACATCACCGGACCGACCTTCCATGTCGACGGCGGAGGGGGCAAGCCGCGAGCGGCTGGCACCACAACTCGGAGAGCGGCGACTACCAGCTGGGGCGCCGGCTAGTCAGTGATTCCAGCCCTCGGCGACCTGCTCGTCAAAAGTGCGGTCGATGCGTTCGAACCTACGCCGGATAGAGTGACGTGCCGCCCGGTGCGGAAGGACGTAGAGTCGGTTGGCGAGAATGGCGTCGGCTGTCAGGCGAGCGACGTCGTCGACGTTGAGCACGGAGTCGTCATCGGGCGCGGACGCCAACTGCGCAACGGTGTCCGGCTCCGAGTGGGCAGGCCCGTAGTCCTCACTCCTGACGCGTTCGGTGTTGGCCAATAGGTTGGTTTCCACGATCATCGGGCACAGCACCGAGACGCCGATGCCGTCGGACCGCACTTCACGGGCCAGGGTCTCCGCGAGCGCGACGACGCCGTACTTCGCAACGCAGTAAGGTCCGAGCCCGACATTGGGAATCAGCCCGGCGAACGACGACGTGAACACCATATGGGCGTCCGCGCCCTGCGCGATGAGGCGGGGCAGGAACGCCTCCACGCCGTGGACGGGCCCCCAGAGATCGACGTCGATCACAAATCGCCAGTCGTCATGGGTGGCCTGAGCGATCGGTCCCGCGTACGCGATGCCCGCGTTGTTGAACACCACGTGAACCGCGTCGAGGAGCCGGAACGCCTCGTCTGCCACGTGATTGACCTCGTCGATTTTTCGGACGTCGCACACGACACCGTGGGCGTCAATTCCACCGCCGCGCAACTCGGCGACAGCGCTGTCGAGCGCCGACCGATCGATGTCGGCCAGCACCACCCGTGCCCCGCGGCGGGCGAATTCTTTCGCGGTGGCCAAACCGATACCGTTGGCGCCGCCGGTGATGACCGTTCCGCGACCTTCGAAACTATCCACTCCGCGAACACTATGCGTCAGTGGCAAGCTTCGGCCCGTCCGGAACAGGTTCAGCCAACTTGGCGCGCTTCGCGGCCCACGGGTGGGCGAACCGGCCAGGGTGCTTCCAGTAGGCCGAGTGCCGTTGGAGGAGCGCACGCACGATGGGCAGCCGGTGGCAGCAGGTGGTGCGTCCACCCGGCCTGGACCCGCATCTCGTCGATCATGTAGCCGCCACGAACGATGCTGATTCTGCGATGACGAGAATGAAATTTCCGCCTAGTTGACGGTAAAGCCATTGGCGCAGAAATCCCAGACTTCGTCCGCCGTAATGGGGTCGTGCGCAGCCTCATCGGACTCGTTGCTCGACTGCGCGACGAACATGACGGTCTGCATAGTCATCGCGGCCATCCGTCGTGGATTGATGCCTTCACGCAGTTGACCAGCGGCGCTGGCGCCCTCCATCAGCTCGGTGAGCAGCGCGAGCAGTGGCGCGTGTGCGATCTTGACCTCGGAGGGATAGGAGACAAGCAATTGCGGCGCGAAATCGGTGAATAGGGGGCGCTTCGTGGTCGGCCTGGGACGCGACGATTCGAAGAGCAACTGAATCGCGACCTTCAGCCGCTCGAGCGGATCCGATTGACTGGCCGTGGCGGCGCGGATCTGATCGGCCGACCGGCTCAGAGCATCCTCGAACAGGGCCAGCAGCAGCTCGTGTTTGCCGTCGAACTGCAAGTAGAAGCTTCGAAGCGACTGGCGCGAGCGGTCGACAACCTCTTGGACGGTGAAGTCGGTGCTGCCTTTTTCGATGATGATCGCCTGTGCAGCGTCAAGGAAGCGCTGGACGCGCTGCGCCGCCCGTAGCTTCGCTGTTTTGATCGATCGCTCGACGGCGCGTTGTTTCCAGGCGGGCTCTTCCATGGGGTTGGTCACCGGCGGGGTTGATCCTGGCCGGTTAGGAAAAACATGCACTGACTCTACCGGAGAGCGCCTTGCCATTGGGGTCCTCGACCTCTATGCGATCAACGCGCCAAACTTGTGACTCTCTCAATATCAGAACAGCATTCTCATTTATACCGTCGCGTTGCGAAGCTGACCTTCGACGCCGACGTCGGGCCGTGGTCGAACGTCAGCCGCTGCCACTCACCCGCCCATTGTGGGACCTCGATGGCGATGAGGGTCTCGGCCAGCCGGTACCTGACCGCCTAGAACAATGGGCTTGCCGCACCGTACTCGGTCCAACGCGTGCTGACGGACCAGCGCCGGCATCGCCCTGGCCGAACCTGCCGGCCACTATCGCAGGGCACAACGTCTATCGGCTCTTAGCTCACAGATTTCCCACTTCGTTCTCCAGGTACTCGGCGTACTTCGCGTGCGGGGTCCATTCGATGGCACGTGTCGTCCGTCGGCTGGTATTCGCGCCATACCTGTTTGGCGACGGTGGCCTTGTGCGCCTCGGTCGGACTGTCGGCCAGGCTCATCACCGCGGCGTCGGTCACCATGGCCATGAAGGGTATGTGATCGGTGACGCCGAGCGCACCGTGCACTTGCATTGTCCGCCAGGCGATGTCATGCAGCACGGTCGGCATGATCACCTTGACTGCAGCGATCTCCTTGCGCACCTTCGTAGTCGTGGTACTTGTCGATCTCCCACGCGGTGTAGAGCACCATCAACCGGAACTGCAGCAGCTGCGCATACGAGTCGGCGATGTAGCTCTGACGAAGCGCGTGATGCGCTGTTCCTGCCGGTTGCCCTCGAGAATCGTCTCGATGATCAAGTCGCGCGGATTGCGGGCCGTCGACCGTTCGAGGCTGCGCTAGCCTCAGCGATCAGCGCCTCCATGTCGTGCTACGTGCGCAGCAGCGAATGGACGGTCTTCTGTGCCGCACGCGGCGACCGCAGGCCGACCTCAAAGTAGAACAGCGTCCTGGAGACCCTGCGGCACGGCAGATATCGGGTCCTTCGTCTTGCAGGGTCGCGCCGATGGGGTGAGGTTCAGACCGCTTTGCGTCGAAATTGCACTCATGGTTGTGCCGCGGACAGCGACCCCCGATGCAAATCCCGTCACAAAGTCGACGGGACGCACGTGCTGATTGGACTCGCGTAGCACCGGGCGCTGCCAATATCGAGTAGCCGTCTACTCATGTGTGGCGCTCGACGCGGTGCCATCCTGAGTCTCAGGCGCCGCGGCGACGCATCGCTGCTGCGCCACAGATGGATTCGATGGAGACAGCATGGCAGTCCTGCGTTCACATCACCGTCGAAATCGGTGCCGGGGTCGCCGCGATCTCGTCGAGCACTCGGATGTTCTTGACCACATCGCGGCTCTCACGGGCGGCGATGGCGTCGACCGCCCATTGGATCAGACCGACCAGACCCGGTGGGTCGAAGATCAACTGTGCCTGGTGTGCGACCCTGCGATCGCGCACCCAGATCGTCGCGGGCCGGACGAACGACGGTTCCGCAGCGAGCAGCGATGCGAACCGCCAAGCGTCGTCGCGAAAAGTCCTCAACGCCTCGTTGATGACAAAGATCTGGTGCTGTTTCAGCACCGCGTAGACGTCTGCCAGCGCCGGCGACAGCTCGTTGATGTCCTCGACGATGCCGTTGACCTGGCTGGCCAGTACGGCGTTGATCCGGTTGAAGTCTTCCTGGAGCGCACGTATCTGCGTCCCGCTGCCGATGGTCTGCGCGGCGATTCCGAGATCGAGACCGATGTGAGCATTGATCCCGGCGAACATGTGCTGCACCATGATCGGCTCTGGCCGACTTGCCGCGTCGAACGTCACTTTCCAGGATCGCGTTGGCCTCCCGAAGCGTCCGGGGTGGAAGTACCCGTTGAGCGCTTCGAAGTAGCGGTTGGCGAACGTGACGTCGAAGCGCTCCATGCGGGGGCCGTCCTCGAAGGCTCCCTGTTGTACGGCGACGCGCACCGCGATGGTGATCCGTTTGTACAGCGCCGCAAAGAATCCCAGGCGGCTCGACGTGCTGATGGACCAGTCGATGACCGACCCGATCGCGTCCACGACACCGTCGAGTGTCGTGGCGGGCGTAATCGGGGGCAGGGGCGGGCCAGGCTGCATGCCGTCAGTATGACCCGGCATGTGGCGCGCTCTGGGGCTGTTCACGCATCTGGTTCGGAGGGGGCACACGATGGCCGGTAACGCGCTCACATGGAACGAGTACGAGGTGTCGCTGCCCGGCGGGCTGGCTCGGCACATACGGTCGCTCACGGGCCAGCCGGTGGTGGCCGAGATCGATGCGGGGACGCAGCCGGCGGAAGTGCAGCTGCGACTGCCGATCCCCGACCTCAGCGGCCACCCAACGCCGCGAGACAAGGCCAAGTATCTGCTCGAGACGGCGGCCGAGGTCGAACATGCCCTGATGGTCCAGTACCTGTATGCCGCCTACTCACTGAAGAGTTCAGACGAGGTCATCGACCCGACCCAACAGGATCTGCTCGACGATCAGCTAGAGGACTCGTGGCCCCAGACCCTTCGCGGTATTGCGCGTGAGGAGATGGGCCACCTGATGACCGTGCAGAACCTCCTTGCCGTGCTCGCGCTTCCCCCCAACTTGGAGCGCGAGGATTTCCCGGTACCAGAAGGGCTGTACCCGTTCACCCTGAAGCTGCAGCCACTGACCCAGTCATCGCTCGCCAAATATGTGGTGGCGGAGGCGCCTGGTGACGCCGCCGACATCGGCGACATCATCGAACTCGCCAAGGAGAAACAAGGATCGGCCATCAACCGGGTCGGCATCCTTTACGCCCTGCTGGCGATGATCTTCGCCCGGCGAGACCAGATCGAATCTGGTGCGACCGGCGACCTCCACTGGGACGCAACGGTTCTGGCCATCAGCCACTTCGCATACGCCGCGGATCCCGAACCCGGTCACTGGCATCTGGATGACAGCGCGTTCCACCCGGAAACCCTTGAGCAACAGGCCGATCCGGATGACTGGAATACAGGGCAACTACGGGTCGACCGCATCGCCGACCGTGCGGCCGCGGTCCAAGCCATCCGCTTCATCGGCGTGCAGGGTGAGGGTCTGGCCGGCGAGACGGACGCGTCGCATTTCGGGCGATTCTTGCGGATCTTCCGCGGTGTCAACGGCGAAGGCGCCTTTCCGCCACCGGGCGGGTGGGTACCGACCCGCCAGGTGCCCGAGAACCCAACAGCCGACCACTTCGGGCATGAACGCACCCGTCGATGGGCCGAACTACCGATGCTCGCTACGCGCTGCTGCTGGGGTTCATCGGCCATTATCTGGTCGCCGCGGGCGAGCGGCGTCAGACGCTCGCGCGGTGGATTTTCGCCGAAATGCGTTCGGCGCTCCGCTTCAGCGCGCGCCAGCTGACCGAGATGCCTGCCAACGACGAGCCGGGCTCCGCGGAGCGCGGTGCGGCTCCGTTCACGCTTCGACCGCCCCTTGCCCTGCCGGACGATGAGGCCGCCCGTTGGCGAATTCACCGCGATCGCACCGCCGATGCCATCGCCGTCATCGAGGCACTGAGGGGTGCGGACACACCTGATCCTCACGACGCGTTCCTGGCCGGACTACTGGCATCCGACAAAACCAGGCTGAACAAGATGACCGAGATGGCAGAGCAGGCTCAGCCAGCGCTCGGCATCACAGGTGACTAGGGGAGGAAGAACAATGGGATTTCGAGAAGTTGTCGAGATACTCGACAAGGCCGTCGGCGGACCGGGCGCCGGGGTGCGTGATCACGGCCCGTTTTGGCGAAACATCACGCGGGACCAATTCATTGTCAAGAAGGTATTCGGGCTGCCGCTCGTCGTTGTCGGTGACGGGGCGGCGTCCAACCTCGTGAAGGCCCTCAAAGGCGAGACGCCGTTCGGCTCGGACCTGCCGAACCCGCCTGCGGACGCCGACACCAAGCGGATGCCCGCGGACCGCGCTCCGGTGCCCGACGCCGATATCGCCTTCATCGAACAGTGGATCAACGACGGCTGCCCGGAGGAGTCAGTCACGCCCGCGAAATGGCGAGTGACCAATGCGCCAGAAGCCAGTTCACGTACCGACGACATCTTTTTCCTCGACCCCGACCGCGGCTGGGCAGTCAACAGCAGCGGTCAGATCCTGCACACGGAGGACGGTTTCACCACCTGGGAGGAACAGCTTCTCGACGATGAGGTCTATTTCCGGTGCATCGGATTCGCGTCGCCATTGCGCGGCTGGGCCGGAACCCTGCGTCCCCGTGCGAAACGGTTGTTCGAGACGTCCGACGGCGGAGCGACCTGGACCGTCGTCACCAATCTGCCTGCGGTGGCACCACTCAAGGTCTGCGGATTGTCGGTAGTCAACGAATCGGTCGTCTATGCCTCAGGTACGAATGAGCCAGACGAGCCTGCGCGGATGATGCGCACCATCGACGGCGGGGTGAGTTGGCACGCCTTCGACATGTCGGCGCACGCCACGCTGCTGGTCGATAACTACTTCGTTGACGCCGATAACGGCTGGGTCGTCGGGGGCAGGGCCGCACAGCCGCCGAATCCGAACCCTGCCGACGAGATCGAGCACCGGGCCCACGTTCAAGCGGTGGTGTTGCGCACCCGTGACGGAGGAGCCACCTGGACCGATCAGATCGCGGATCTGCGACCGCAACTTCCGCTCGGCGAGTGGGGCTGGAAGATCCACTTCATCGATGACCGGATCGGGTACGTCGCACTCGAGAGTTTCGAACGCGGCGCCATCCTCAAAACCGTCGATGGCGGCGAGAACTGGACACGAATCGACATCAACGATCCGCAGGGCAACGCGAACCTCGAGGGGGTGGGCTTCCTGACCGAGTCGGTCGGCTGGGTGGGCGGCTGGGGTCCCGGCCCCAACCACTTCTCGCTGGGATCCTCCAGCGCAACGGCTGATGGTGGCGCGACCTGGCAGGATGCGAACGAGGTCCTTTCGTTCGTCAACCGCTTCCGCTTCTTCCGCGACCCTGTCACCGTCGGCTACGCGTCGGGCCGCACCGTGTACAAGTTCTCGGCCGAAGAGCCCCCCCGGCTCGTCGGTTTAGGAGCAAAGGATCACGGCGTTCGGCTGTTGGCGGACAACGCTCCTCGGGTGAGCGCGTTACCACTCGAGATCTCGGTCGACGTCCCCTCCGGAGCGCAGCGGCTCAAGGTCGCCATCTGGAATCGGTTCGGTCGTTACGTGCGCCGGCTCGTCGATGAGCCGACGCCCGAACCCGGGCCCGCACCGTGGCGTGGGACGGCGTCGACGACGACGGGCAACAAGCGCGGGCCGGGCAGTTCATCATCCGCGTCACCGCCGACGGCCAATCCGAGAGCCAGATCGTCGATCTGAGTGGCTGAGGCCTGGATTGAGTGAGAAATAACCGCTTATTGGAGTAGTGCGGTACGCGTGTCGAACTCCGTCACGCGACGCACGATAATCGTGTCAGCAAGGGGGAGGACAGCGCAATGTATGACAACGGCCTCGAAACGTTCTCGATGCACAGTACCGACGTGGCGGCGGGCCCAACGATCGCCGCGCTCAACGATGAAGTGGCGTCTGAAGATAATCCCGCGCCGGTCGCGCCGGAAGATTTGGATCCCGAGACCGCTGCGCGCCAGTACCTCGATCAGATTCTCGCCAGCCCGGCGGTTCCTTCGCTGAGCGTTGAGGAGACCGAAACGGCAGGCACCGAGTACCGCACGATCGGTACCCAAACCGTGTCCCTCACCAACACGACGGTGGTCAAGTTCGCCCAGTACCGGCAACGGATTCCCATCTACGGTTCCCTTGTCACCATCGAGCTGGACGAGAACAACGCAATGCTCGCGATCAATTCCGCGCTCGGTAATCCGGACGGCGTAGATCCGGTCGCGAAAATCTCCCCGGCCAGGGCACAGAATGTGATCGTCAAAGACGCGGGTAAGAGGGCGCTGCCACTGCCGGAGCCGCCGCGTCTGTACTACTACTTCGACAAGGCCTCAGATCCCGGTGCTTGGCGACTGGTCTACATCGCCAAGAACGTTCAGCGACACCGCGGGACGAAGTCGAACGGCGACGGCCCCGCCGTGCCGGAACTTTTCGACTACGTGATCGACGCGCACACAGCCGATCTCGTCGCAAAACTGCCACGCACTCAATCGGTGACCTGGACACCCGAAGAGCTCGACGGCACAGACGGCCTCGGCGCGACACGCCGTGTCCGGCTGCAGCGCGATGAGAATGGCAACCGGCGCCTCCACGATGAGGCGCGACGGATCGAAACCTACGACTTCGGATTCCGCAAGATAGAAACACAGTTCCGGGCGCTGCCCGGCGCCGCCATCGCCAACCCTCCCGCGCCTTGGGATGCGGCGGCGATCAGCGCCCACGCCAATGCCCAGGACGTCGCCGATTTTCTGCTGAACACCCTGCACCGCAACGGCCTCGACGGGTCCGGCGGTCCGATCATCTCGTCGATCAACTGCACCTCGGTGCGGGACGCCACCCCGCAGCAGTGGCGCAACGCCGCATGGATCGGCACCCAGATGGTCTACGGCCAGCGCAAGGTCAACGGAAAGCTCCGTTCGTACGCGATCGCCAAAGACGTCGTGGCGCACGAGGTGATTCACGGCCTGACCGACAACACCGCGCGGTTGGAGTACCAGGCCGAGTCCGGCGCCTTGAACGAGTCGTACTCGGACATCTTCGGGATCATCATCGCCAACGTCGACCAACCCGATATCGACCAGTGGAACTGGGAGATGGGGGAGGATCTCCTCGGCACCGGGTTACCGTTGCGTGACTTGAGTGACCCCACACGCCAAAATCAGCCAGATCACATGCGCGACTTCGTGGTGACCGAGGACGACAACGGCGGTGTGCACATCAACAGCGGCATCCACAACAAGGCCGCCTTCAACCTGATCACCGCGAAGGACGCAGGCCGCAGGCACATTTTCACCCCGCAGGAAGCAGCGGCGCTGTTCTATCTCGCGCTGATATCGCACCTATCCCGCACGTCAGGGTTCAGCGCCAGCCGCCGCGGGGTCGAACTGGCGGCAAGGACGCTGTTCCGCAACGACACACGGTCGAGCCGAGACGCCAAGTTGACCGCAATAGGCGACGCTTTTGAAAGCGTCGGTATCTCAGTGCAATAAGCCAACCGACGCAAGAGGCACTATGTCGACCAGCCCGTTGCTGCGCTGCGCTGCCGGGTGCGCAGGCTGCAATGCAGGCGGTAGGTCCGAGATCAGACTACGTCAGAGTTGGGGTCGAGCCCCGCCAGCACGCGACCGTAGACCTCGTCGCCGCTGTTGGGCTGTACGGCCGCATGTTGACACAGCACGTTAATATCGCGGAAATACCGCTGAATGTCGGCGGAGCACGGACTGCGACGAGCTGCTGGCTTCGAACAGCTGATTGACACACGCCCGGGACAGGTGCGCGATATGGCCGATGTAGGCACGGGCCTGCGCCCGCTCCATGATCGTCGGAGGCCTGTTGAGGACGCCGCGATACAGCGCGCTCAGCCTGCTCGTGAACATTTCGGCGGCCTCGAGGTCATACTGGGCCTTGGCCAGCTGGTGATGCAGCAATGGGGCCTCGGCGGCTTTCGGCCAATGGGTGTAGGTGATCGGCCCACGCGTGGGCAGCGTCTGCATGAAGCAGTCCATCGCTCCGCGTGCCATTCCGAGTATCGCGGGCGCGCCCATCGCGTTAATGAACATCACCCACGGCCGGTTGAAGTAGGGCTGATCGGAGTACCGCCGTTTCGGATACCGGCCCTCGGCGAGGTCTTTGACGAGGGCGGTGCGCGCCGTAGGCACGAACACGTCGTTCACGGTCGCGATATTCGTAGCCGTGCCTGCCATCCGGCCGCACGCCAATTGTTCTGACGCTCTACCTCGGTGCTGGGCATCAGCAGCATTCGTGGGCCCTGCTCCTCGTGGCCGGGCACCATACACCCGCACGCGAACCAATTGCTCTGCACGCCACCGGTATTCCACATCCATCGACCGGTGACGCGATAGCCATTGTCGACGGGCACCGCCTGACCGGTGGGTGCGATTACCGCGGCGATCCGCAGATCCGGCGTCGAATAGATCTCCTCCGACGCGTCATCGGCCAAGAGAGCTGGAATCACGTTGGAGAGAACCATGATCGTGCACATCCAGCTGGTGGACGGGCAGCCGCGCGAGATCTGCGCCAGGACTTCGGCCACGATGTCCTCATCAGCTTCATAGCCGCCGACGTCGGCAGGCAGCGTGAGCCTGAAGACACCGGCATCTGTCAGGTCGCGCAGGTTGTCGGGATGCATGCGGCGCAGCGCTTCAGTCTCGGGTGCGCGCAGGCGTAACACGCCCACCAGCTCATTGGCCTGTGCGAGTACCGCTTTGGCGGTGCTCGTGGCGTCGGGATTTTTGCGAAGTACAGCTGACATCGGGATGGCTCCTGGGTCGAATTCGGGGTTATCGATATAGACGCGCCAGGCGCACGAATTCGTTCACGTGACACGGCCGTGTCAATGGCCAGGTTGTTGTCCCGCTGGTGGCCAGGTAAAAGCCGGCGCCCCGTGCGGTGATTGTTGGGGTGGGTTAGGGCTGTAAGTGCGCGAATTCGATACCGCGACAGAGCTTTCGAAATTTTCCAGAAAGCACAAGCCGTTCGCGGTGAGCCAGGGTGAGACGCATCTCTTCGGGCTCAGCTGCGAGGATGTGGGCCTCAGCTATACCCAGGACTTTATCCTCGCTCACGAAAACAAGGGCAGGTGCGAGGTCTCCAGCGCTTGCAGTGCCGAACTCGTGACCGCCGTTCGGCGCCGACGCTGCGGTCCGGTGAGTGCCTGCGCCGCCTCCATCGCCACGATGTTGACATCGCTGATCACGTTTTGGCGAAATGGCTTGTCACACAGACGAACGCACAGGCTGCACCGTCATCGTCGGACTCCCTCGACACCAACGGCGATCTCGACGCTAGGAGAAAGCATTCGGTCCTGCGATATCGGGTCGTCCAGCCCCCCGATGTGGCGCTCCGCCAGGGTGCGGACAAGCTCGACGTTCTGCTGACGGATCACGAAGGTGACATGACACGATCGACTCCGCCATGGCGTATGAGACGCTTAGCGGAATCGACTGCACCAGAGAAGGTTCAACCCCGTCTCGGTGGGCGCCGGCCCTTCGCGTCACAACGCATTCCGCCCGAAAGGTTGGACTTGGCTACGTATTTGGATGAGCCAGCGTGGCGCATCAAGTTGATGTCTTCCTCGCCGTGGCACTCACATACCGGTATCGGTTGGTTACCACTGCCGGTGTAGAGCAGGCGTGGTGTGGCGTCGAAGAACTCCCCGGTCCGAGCTGGGGCGTAGAAGCGAATCCCGCCGTCGTATGACGCGATAACCGGACCGACGCGCCAGCGGGCGCCGCAGACGTAACCAACTTGGTCGATCCCACCCATGATTCGGCCCGGGCATGATTTGGGTAGACATCGTTGGCTGCGTTGGGGGAGCGACCGATGACCGCGCCGCTGTACCAGTTCACGATGGAGCCGTGTACGCCTGCGCAGAGCGGTATTCTGGACCCCAATGAGAGCGCTTCCCGACACTGAAACGATGGGCAGCACAATCACGTCCAATGGCCGACGGACATCGTCACTGGATCAGGCGGCCCAAACACGCTGACTCGTATGGATTTACGCAACGTAGGACTGAAGCAGATGCTCGCCAAGAATGTCAATGCCAGAATGCATTTTAACGTACCAAGAAGTTGCGATAGGCAGTTGAAACCTATCGCCGCGACGTGACACACAGTCAAAAAATTCGGGGAGGCGATCTCGCTCGACGAGCAGCGCTTCGCCATAGAGGTCGGCCAACGCTCGGGCAGCCATCAAGGCTCCAACGCTCGCCCGACGACAATGGCGCGCTCACCAAGCTGCTCCATAGGTCCTCCATCTCCTTCATGCCGATTTCCGGCGGGTTCCAGCTGCGCCCAAGGCGCTCTTATCCGGTATCGACGGACAGTATGGGTATATCGATCGCAAGAGCCGAACTCGCCCGCGCCACAGGTGCGACGCAAGGTGGTGCCACCGAACCCGGCACTACCAAGCCTGGCACTGCGATGCCGCCGAGGCTGACGCCAACGTCTACGCATGGCTGACGCCGGACTCGGCCACGTGGCGCCGAACGCGAGTCACGCCGATTTTGTCGACCATTGAGCACCAACGCGGAAGGGGCGTGACGGAACGCAACGGCGCGATCAGACTCTCCGTGGACTCAGCGCCGAATCCACTACTCAAAAGGCTGACCGGTCGTGCTGCTGAGCGTGGTGAGCGACCACCCAGTGGTAAATGTCAAACGACGTGTTGCATCTCATGTGGGTTGTTCTCGCGTTTTGGTATCGGTATAGCGATACCGTGCGTTCGTGTCGGGTGAGGTTGCGTGATGTGTGCAGCTTCGAAGTCGCCGGGTTCGACGCGAAGGGGATAACGGAACTGTGGGACAGCTTGTGAACGCGCCGTTGTGAGCGGGGCAAGTATTGGTGAATTCGTGGCTGCACCCGCCTCGTCAACGAATGAAGCATCGGCCACGACACCATCGCCGAGGCCGCGCTGATGCATACCCGCCACGACTAACGGAAGGCGACGATCTCCGCCATAACGGTCAGACGCGTCTGCGACGACGGCCTGATCATCGACGACCGTATATTCAACGATCGAACCCCCGTATTCTCCCCACAAAAGACCAACTTCACGCATGGATTCCGGTCGCGAGCTTACGAAGGCCGCGTCACCGCGTCTCGAGTGGGGCACCCGCGAGGCCTACGACCGCAACACGCACAAGAGTCTGCAAGCAGTGGAGGTAAACATCACCCACACAACGAAGTTCGCACGAACCAGGACCTCCCGCCCAACAACTGGGTGGGCGCCGGTAGCAGCACGATTCGCGAATGAACCCCCTGATCTGTCCGGCGTTCTCGGTTAGATCAGGCAAACCAAAGGTTCTTTTGATAAAGCGCCCCAACAACTTACGAGAATCGGGCACTGCGTTGAGCGTCCGATCCGACGCTCCGACGCCTCCGCGGCGCCTAGGGAGGTCGCTCCGAGCAAATCGCTGCAATACGTTGGCGTCGAGAGGATTTACAGCGCTCGCCATACCTCGAAACAGCGGCCAGGCCTCTTCGTCTACGGCACCGATGCTGCAGACCGTCTAGGTATGGGCGCTGTGGTGCTCTTTTTGCTATCTGCCGCGGCGCCGCTCACCGCGGTCGACGTTGTACCGACTCGTCTTGCGCTTACTGGCTTGACTTGCGTGTCTCACGCGCATCCTGCCGCAGCGGTCGTGCTTGCGTTAGTCTCTGTCGACCATGTTGCGATGGCCCGTCAAATCACCAACGCGGCTGTACTCTTTGCTTCTATCGCACGCGGAATGAGCCGACCAACCGGCGTCCGTGCGTCATGGGTAGCGCTCTTGGCCCGCATCCTGTTTGAGTGCGCGAGCTACCGTGAATCCAGGCCGATCGCCCGCATGCTGTGTCACCCGATCGGGCTTTCCGACGTTGCTGCTGCGGTGCGATGAGCGGCGGTGGCCGTGCCCATTGAGCCGACTCATTGCGGCAACCGGATCAGGAAGCACAAGCTGGCCGGCATCACCGTCAATTTGCTGCACATCCCATCGCTGTACCGGGGATTCCTCGCTCGCGTTGTGCGGACGACGGCGCCGCCGTTGGGGCTGGGTGTGATAGTAGCGTCCGCGTTCCTCAGCGCGGAAACTCTCCTGGTGTGGTGGCTGCACGCGATGGCGCCGGAGAACGCGTACGGTGCGCTGTTCCTGCTCGGTGTGCTCGTGGTTTCGGCGGCATGGGACTTCGGCTTGGCAGCGGCCACGTCGGTGGCCAGCGCGTTGGTGTATGTGCTGCTTCTCCGCCGAGACAGCGTGGGACCTGCGCTCGTAGTCTTCCTGTGCCTGGCGCTGCTGGCCAACGTGCTGGCCGGACAGGCTCGTTCACATGCGGCAGAAGCCGAACAGCGGCGGGTCGAGGCGGACATGTTGGCGAAGTTTGGAAGATCGACACTGCATGCGGAAGAGTTGGAATCAGCGCTTAACGGCGCGGGTCAGCGCGTTGCCCAGGTGATCGGTTTGTCATATGCCGATCTGGTTCTCTTCGAATTTCGTAGCGACGAGCAGAGATTGGCGATCCCTTTGCGAGACGGCGACGCGCAGATCGGCACGTTGGTGGTGCCGATGGACCTGACCAGCAGGCAACGGGAGCGAGTGCGGCGCCTGGTGCCGTCGCTCCAGGCGCTAGTGGTCGCGATGCGATATCGGCAGAAGATCAACGCCGAAGTCAGCGGCCTCGCAAGGCAGCAGGCCGCGCTGCGGCGGGTAGCGACGCTTGTCGCACGCGGCGCGGCACCGGAGGACGTGTACCTAATGGCGGTAGCGGAGTTGGCGCACGGCCCGTACGGAGAACATGCGACGTTGATCCAGTACGACGGGGATGAGTGTGTGGTGCTGGCGGTGCGGGACATCACGGGTCGGGCGACGATGGTTGTTGGGGAACGGTTTCGGCTCGACGGCTTGAGCATCCGCGCTGAAGCCATGCGGACAGGCGCGCCGGGGCTGGGGCTGCGCTCAAGTGTGGCCGCGCCGGTTGTGGTCGACGGTCACGTACGCGGAGCGCTGATCGCCGGGTCAGCCACAGCCGAGGTGATGCCACCGCTATATGACGCACATGTGGGCGACTTCGCAGACTTGGTGGCCACAGCGATATCCAACGCGGAGAACAAGGCGGAGCTTCAGGCATCGCGAGCGCGCATCGTTGCGGCCGCGGATCAGGCGCGGCGAGGTTTCGAGCGAAATCTGCACGATGGGGCCCAACAGCGGGTCGTGAAGCTGGGACTGGACCTGCGCAACTTGGAGGCATCAGTGCCAGCCCAGAACCGCGAGGCGGTCAGCCGCGCAGTAAAGACTCTGATGAGCGTGCACGCCGACCTTCGTCAATTGTCGCGTGGAATGCACCCGGCGATCCTGTCCGAAGGTGGATTGGGCCCGGCCATCAAGGCGCTGGTGCGTCGGTCGGCGGTGCCAACCTCCTCGAACATCGAAGTGGGTCGCCGCCTCGCGGAATCAGTAGAGGCCACGGCGTATTACGTCGTCGCAGAGGCGCTGACGAACACGACCAAGCACGCGCGGGCCTCAAATGTCCACGTCAGCGCGTCCATCAACGAGGGGCATCTGCACGTGACAGTCAGCGACAACGGAGTTGGCGGTGCCGTGCTCGGCGGCGGCTCGGGACTGGTCGGTCTCAAGGACCGAGTCGAATCCGTGTCGGGCAGGTTAACGGTGTCGAGCCCCCTCGGCCACGGGACCACGCTGACGTTAACGATTCCGATCGACTAATCACCACGCCGACGGTGCCCAAGGAAACTTCGGAGCAGCACCAGACACAGGATCGCAGAGGGAATACCGCCCGGTGTTCCGACTCCTGGACGCGTTCGAACGCATCTGGTGGCCTTATTGTCCGGCTCCGGTTGGAAGGTGAGCAGGTAGTTCCGGGGTGCATCGCGGGATGGTTCGACGTCTCGTCGACGGCGAAAGTCACGGCGGGACAGAATCAGCTGACCGGCCCGGCGGCCTCCAGGCGATGTCAAGCCGGTTACGTCAGCGGGCATAACGTGCGCGGTCGTGGCATCCGGCAGCCACGACTGGGCGTACGCACAGGCTTGCCGGGCAAGTCGGCAGGCAGGGAGTCCCACGAACGCCGCTGTCCGGCTGATGAGCGCAGCAGTGCATGGCTTGACGCAGTTCAGGCGCAACCGGCGTCGCCGTTCACCCTCGGTGCGATGTCGCCCGGCCCTCCGGTTTCGCCCGGGCGAGCAACCGCGTGATGGCATCGTCGAAAGGCGGTGAGAAATTGACCATTTGGCCTTCACGGCCGCCGCCGTCCGGGTCGCCGATCACTCCCACGACGGTCGATCCCTCAAGCCGAGGCGAACCGGATGTGCCGTCGAGCATCTGCGCGCAGTCCGCCTCCGGAAAGCCCTCCACCGGGGCCGCTGGAGTCCAACGTGTAGCCGCTCATAGCGACCAGAGCACCGGGTTTCGGCGCCACCCCGAGCTTCGGGCCTGCGCCGGCTTGCGCCTCGACCGATTCGCCTGTGTCTCGGCTGACCCGCGCGATCGCAAAGTCGACCAACGGATCCTGGTGCTGCACCTGGCGAGGATCAAGGTAGATCCCTATCGATACGCCAGAAGTCCTTCGGCGCGGCGGCGTCCGTCAGGCCCGCGACAAAGGTTTCGTTTTGGCCGGCGGCCACACAATGCCCGGCGGTGAGGATCAGATCACCTGCAGGAGAATCCAATACACCGCCGGTGCAAAAGCGCTTGCCCGTTTTGTAAACCACCCAACCCTCGGATCGGCCAGCACCGGCTGTGCGGTGGGCGGCGCGGCAACGACGCTCAATGCTTGCTTGGCAAGCTGGTCTGCCCATGCCGAGGTCACCGAAGCCAACCCGACCATCAGTCCGGTTGTCAGAACGAGACCACTTGGCAGAAGCGACCTCGCAGGCATCCTCCCTGACGTGCCATCGCTGCCGATTGCTGTGAGCACAGCTCACCTTCGACGCCGACGTCGAGGCTTTTCGCGCGGAGTTCATCGCGTTCCTCGATGATCACCTGCCGGCCGAGGCGCAGGCCGCCGAACGGTCCCGGTCGACGGCACACGTCCCGGAGTGGGCCCGCCACTGGCAGCAACTGCAGTTCGACCACGGCTGGCTACTGCCGGGCAACCCACCGGAATTCGGCGGGCGCAACGCGGGCATCCTGGAACAGTTCGTCCATCGCGAAGAACTCGCGAGGCGGCGGATCTATCACGCCTTCAACCCGCAGGGCGTCGGCATCATCGCCGCATCGCTGCTGTCGTTCGGCACGGACGTGCACAAGCGGCGGTGGGCGGTGCCGATCCTGCGCGCCGAGATCACCGCGTTGCTCGGCATGAATGAACCCGGCGCAGGCTCCGACCTTGCGGGCCTGACCACGCGGGCCCACCTCGACGACGACCATTTCGTGGTGAACGGGCAGAAGGTCTGGACCTCGGGTGCGACGCCGATGTCATCCTCGCGTTCGTGGGTACCGACCCGAATGCGCCCAAGCACAAGGAAATCAGCGCGCTGCTCATTCCAACTGACAGCCCTGGGGTCAGCTGCATGCCGTTCGCGTGCGTGTACGACCGCGAGCACCTCGATTTCAACGAGTGTTCTTCACCGACGTCTCGGTACTCGCCGAGAACCTGGTGGGCCCGCCGCACGAGGGGTGGCGCGTTGCCAACGGCTCGCTGGGCCACGAACGCACGATGATGTGGATGGCGTTCGCCAACAGGTTGGGGCAGCTTCTCGAGGATTATCGACCGGCCGGAGCACTGGACAGGGATCGTTACGCCACGATCGCCATGGACTATCAGGCACTGCGTCTGTTGGCTCGGTGGCAGTCGGGCAGGCGGCGCACGGTCAGCGCGACATACCCGGCATATCGGTGCTGAAGCCCAGACCTTTTCACCGGCAGCT
The DNA here is from genome assembly GCA_963848855.1 of uncultured Actinomycetota bacterium. GTDB lineage: Bacteria > Actinomycetota > Actinomycetes > Mycobacteriales > Mycobacteriaceae > Mycobacterium. The sequence continues at coordinate 78,710 of CAWKFL010000009.1, read as the reverse complement.
GGTTCACGCGCTACATCAGCACCTACGCGGGCACCATCTCAGGCGGCACGTTGGAGATACAGCGCAACGTCATCGCGCAGCGGGTGTTGGGTCCTCCCGCCCGCTGAAAGACTCGAGCTCGTCGCGACGCACGGCGCGCCACACCAGGTCCGCAACGAGCGTGCAGAACTGCTTGGTATCGATCGGATCGTTGCTGTAGAGGCCGCGCAGGAACAGCGGCCCCACCGCCAGTTGCAATGCGACGTTGTGATCGATACCGGGGCGGATTTCCCTTCGGCGTTCAGCGCGTTCGAATACGACGCGCATCGCATCCACGCTGATTTTCCAGAGGTAGTCGCGGACACCGGTGGTGGCCCAGTCGCGGGGTCCGATGACGCCTGTCCGTAACAGACTGCGCCCGTCCGCGAAGTTGAAGTAGTCGGCGATCGAGGCCAAGAGGCCGATGAGGTCGTTGCGCAGCGATCCTGTGTCCGGGAGGCGAACCATCAGATCGCAATGCTCGATGAGGGCGTCCGCGATGAGTTGGTGTGGGCTGTCCCAGAGCGCCAATATCACGCTGAGGTCCAGGGCCGCTCGATCGGCGACCATCTCGACGCTGAACCGTTCGAAGCCCCACTTGCGCAATTCTTCGACGGCGGCGGCGAGGATCGTGCGTCGGAGCGGTGCATCTATGACTGTTTCGCCCGAAGGCGTGTCCTGTTGTGATCGTTCGCCGACAAAGCCTGTCATCGACTTTCCTGGAGCCCCTTCCATGATCAGTTCGAACCGAGTCCGCCCCCACCGCTTCGAGCGTAGAGTATATATCGACCATACCGTCAGCAAATCAAAAAGTATGGATGCTGCAAATTTCCTGTACGCGTTGACATCTCGAAGCGCAAAAAGAAGCCGGACGTTTGCCGCCCGTTACTGTTATCTGTGACGTGCCTGTACGGCGGTACTTCCCTTGCAGTGTTCGATGTGCGGGTATCGCGTTCTACGGTCGTGCTGACGCACAACATTGCGGCGGCGCGTGGCGCCAGACGGCTCATCGGCGACGCACCATCCGAGGTGGCAGAGAGATGGCGTTCGCGATTCTTGATGGCGGGCGTCAAACTATCCCGCCGCGTCCGATCCCTCGGTGTTGAGCAGTAGCACCGACGAGTCACAGGAGAGTCCGAGACTCGAGCGTGCCGGCTCGGTTGCGAGGATTCGTAACGCGGCGAGGCTCGCGGCGCCACACGGCCCACTGTCGACTCCGAGCGCCGCGAGGTCGCCGATGGCGTTCGCGGCGGCCCCGTCGTCGACAACCACAGCGCCTGCCAGTCCGCGCGCCAGATCGGGCCATGCGAGGTAAGAGGGTGTGCCGCAATTCAACCCGGCCATGCTCGTCTCGCCGGTAGGCACCGTCGTCGGTGCTCCGGCGATGAGGCTGGCCCGCAAGCAGGCGGCGACGTCCGGTTCGACCGCGACGATGCGGCACTCCGAGCGTGACAGGCCGAAGAGCACCGCGGCGTGGGCCAGCGAACCGACCCCGGCGGGCACGACGACAAGGTCGATGCCTGCGCCCAGATCCGCTGCCTGATCCGCCGCCTCGTCGAACAGAGTCGCGTAGCCGTCGACAATCCACCGCGGCACGTCCTCGTAACCGGGCCACGAGGTGTCCTGCACCAGCAGCGCGTCCGGGTCGGCCTCTGCCAGTGTGGCTGCCTGTCGCACCGCCTCGTCGTAGGGCACATGGAGGACGCGCACGTCGGCGCCCTCGTCGCGAATCAGCGCGACGGCCGATTGAGCGACGGCGTTGGGCACCACGATCGTGGCGGGGAGATCGAGCAGCACCGCCATCCGCGCGACGGCGCGGCCATGATTGCCGTCGGTCGCGGTGATCAACCGATTGCGGTCGTGGCCACCCGCGTCGAGGGCCCGGTGAACCGCCCACGAAGCTCCGAGCATCTTGAACGCAGGAAGCCCGAGGCGCAGTGATTCGTCCTTGACCAGAACCGTGCCGAGGTCGAGTGCGGTCGCGACCGATGGCAGCGGCACCAATGGGGTGACTTTGTAGTCCTGCATGCCCTCGTGGAACCGGCGGACCTCCTTGGTCTCGCGCGGCTCGATACGTCCTCCCGATGTCCAGCGGGGGTTGAGCAGAAACGGCTCGGTCGTGGGCACGGCACACCTCCTGCTTCGGAACCCTAGGCAGCTGGAAGCCGTCACAACATCTCCGATTGCTGCCGCCGATCCGGCAGCAACACTGAAGTATCTCCCTAGAATCGACTTGTGCTGGACGTACGTCGGCTGCGCTTCCTGGTCGAACTCAGCCACCGCGGCACCATCGCCGCGGTCGCCGAGGCAGTGCACATGAGCCCGTCGGGCATCTCCCAGCAGCTGGCCCTCCTCGAACGCGAGGCCGGTGCCGCTCTGCTCGAGCGTGTTGGCCGCGGCGTACGGCTCACCGAGGCGGGCCACCGGCTGGCCGAGCGTGGGGCTGACATCCTGGCCGCACTCGAACTCGCCCAGGCCGAGCTGCGTTCCGGAGAGGAACCACCTGCAGGCACCTGCAGGGTGGCCGCCTTCGGCAGCGCCGCCCGCGCCCTGGTTCCCGCACTGCTCGACTGCCAGCGCCAACATCAGGGGCTGCGCGTCGAACTCGTCGAGTCCGAGCCCGAGGTGGCGGTCCCAGCCCTGGTCAGCGGGGAGTTCGACCTGGTGGTCAGCGAGGAGTACCCGGGGAGCACCGCGGAGCTTCCGCGCCACGTCAACCGCGAGGTGCTCGGCGCTGACCCGCTCGAGGCCGTGGTTGCCACGTCGCTGCTGGGCGGGCGCGACCTGGTGAAGCAGGGCGGCGATCTTCCGTGGGCGCTCGAACCGGTCGGTGCCGCCTCCCGTGCCTGGGCGGTCCAGCACTGCCTCGGACTCGGCTTCAGCCCGACGGTGCAGTACGAGTCCTACGACCTCGACCTGCTCCTGCTGCTGGTCCACCAGGGCGCCGCAGCCAGCATCCTGCCGCGGTTGGTGCTGCCACCGCGGCGGGAGACCGCGACGCTCAGCCGAGTCGACACGGGGTGGTCTCGGACCCTCGTCTCGCTGGCACGACAAGCCAGAGCAAGCGATCCCTCGGTGCGTGCGGTTCGAGGCGCACTCCGCGGGCAATTCAAGATTCGGCAGTTTCAGTGACTGATGGCATGCAGTGACCGGCGCTGTTCTGGCGCCGCCATGACGGCGATACTTGGCCCATAACCACCCGGACGAGGGCAGGAGGACACGTGGCGACACAAGTAGCGTTGACGACCGACATCGGTGAGGGACTGGGACGCTGGAGTCTCGGCGACGACGACGCGCTGCTCGAGATCGTCACCAGCGCCAACATCGCGTGCGGCTTTCACGGCGGCGACCCCGGCATCATGCGCCGCACCTGCGCCATCTCCGTCAAGAACGGCGTCGCGATCGGTGCCCAGGTGAGCTACCGCGATTTGCACGGCTTCGGCCGCCGCTACATTGCGATCCCCGGTGCGGAACTGCGTGACGATCTGCTCTATCAGATGGGCGCGCTGGAGGTCTTCGCCCGGATCGCGGGCGGCCAGGTCGATTTCGTGCGCGCACACGGGGCGCTGTGGACCGTCATGACCAAGGACACCGAACACGCCCAGGCCATCGTCGACGCGACCGTCGAATTCAACAAGGATCTGCCGCTCCTGGCGCCGCCGAACACGGAAGTTTGGCGGCTCGGCGTCGAGGCCGGCCTCCGAATGGTCGCCGAGGCGTTCGTCGATCGCGCTTACACGCCCGAAGGTCTGCTCCAGTCTCGCTCGGAGCCAAACGCACTGCTGACCGATCCCGACCAGGCCGCCGCGCGGGCCGTCCAAATGGTCACCGAAGGCCACCTCACGGCGAACGACGGCAGCGAGGTCGACGTCAAAGCGGACGCACTGCTGGTGCACTGCGACACCCCGGGTGCCGTCACCATCGCGCGCAAAACCCGCGCTGCGCTCGAGGCCGCTGGGATCCAGCTCGTTCCCATTCGGTGACCGTCACCTCGGCATCCGTGCCGGTGCTGCGCCCTTGCGGCGACGCGGCATGGCTGCTCGACCTCGACGACAACCGCCTGGTGCACCGCTGGGCCGCCGCCGTGCGCGAGGCCGAGCTGCCCGGCGTATCTGAAGTCGTGCCGGGGCTGTCGACTCTTTTGGTCACCCTCGATCCGGAAATCACCGACGCCACTGCACTGCGCACCGCTCTCGCCGAACTCGAGCCGACGCCCGAGGCTGGGGGTGACGACGAACGCCACGTGATCGAGGTGACCTACGACGGCGAGGACCTCGACGCCGTCGCCCAACTCACCGGGCTGACCGCCGCCGAGATCGTGGCCGCTCATACCGGCACACCGTGGCGGGTGGCGTTCTGCGGTTTCGCGCCCGGCTTCTCCTATCTGGTCGGCGGCGACCCGCGGCTGCGGGTGCCGCGGCGCGACGAGGCGCGTGTTCGGGTGCCTGCGGGAGCCGTCGCGATCGCGGGCGAGTTCTCGTCGATCTATCCGCGCGTGTCGCCGGGCGGTTGGCAGCTGCTCGGCCACACCGACGCTGTGCTGTGGGAGGCCAACGCGGACCCGCCAGCGGTGCTGCGACCCGGCGCGGTGGTGGAGTTCCGCGATGTGACCCCATGACCAGCCTGACCGTCGAATCCGTTGGCGTACTTGCTCTTCTCGAAGATCGAGGCCGTAGCGGCCTTGCCCACCTCGGCGTCGGCCGATCCGGCGCCGCCGACCGCGCCTCATCCGATCTGGCGAACCGGCTGGTGGGCAACCGGGCAGGCGCCGCCTGTATCGAGGCGACCCTGGGACGGCTCGCGTTCAAGGTCGACGCAACGGTGTTAGTGGCGGTGACCGGTGCTCCCGTCGCGATACGCAGCGGCGGCCGCGCCCACGCGGTGAACGCCGCCTTCGCGGCCCGCGCAGGCGACACCGTCACTCTGAGCGCGCCAACCGCAGGACTGCGCACCTACATCGCCGTGCGCGGTGGCATCGCGGGGGATGAGGTGCTCGGGTCGGTCTCATGGGACACCATGGCCCAGCTCGGTACGCCGCCGCTGCGGGCGGGCGACGTACTCCACGTCGGAGACGCCGCGACCGACTGGCCCGCCACTGACCTGGCGCCCGTCGGCGCAATCGATACCGGGCCACTCGAACTCCCGCTGCTGCTTGGCCCGCGCGACGACTGGTTCACCGACGAAGCCCTCGATCGGCTCGCGAACTCTGAGTTCACCGTCACCTCCGATGCCGATCGCGTCGGCATCCGGCTGGACGGGCCACACCTGCCACGGCGCAACTGCTCCGAACTCGCCAGCGAAGGTGTCGCGCTCGGCGCCCTGCAGGTACCGACGCGGGGCAGGCCGACGCTGTTCTTGGCCGACCGACCGGTCACGGGCGGCTATCCGGTGATCGGAGTGGTGCCGCAGTCGGACGTGGATCTGGCCGCGCAGGCAGTGCCCGGATCGCGAATCCGATTCAAGCTGCGTCGGCCCGGATAGCGCTGTTAACCGATGACAAACAGGCGGGTTTCAGTTGGCTACGGGTGACATAGATACCGGCCCGGGATTGAAATAGCGTTGGCCTCCCATCAGCCCTGACAACAACGGAGAGAGGACGATATGTCGGCGACTTTCGGGCTGGCCGTGGAGAACTTCACATCGGCCCAGAAAACGCCCCAGATCGAGGAGTTGCTCGTCACGGCTCGTCGAGCCGAACAACTCGGGTTCACCTCCCTCTGGGCGTGGGATCACCTCTTCCTCGGCTCCCGACAGCCATTCCCGCAGCTGGAAGCCCTCACGACGCTCGCCGTCCTGGCCAGCCACACCACCACCATCGAACTCGGGACGGGTGTGTTGGTGCTGCCGATCCGTGACCCTGCGTTGCTGGCCAAGACCGCGGCCACGATCCAGGCGATCTCGCGCGGACGGCTCCGGCTCGGAGTCGCGTCCGGGTGGTACGAGCGCGAGTTCGACGCCACCGGCACACCGTTCAAGAGCCGCGGACGGATCTTCGAGCGCAACCTCGAGATCTGCATGAACCTGTGGACGCAGGATGAGGTCACCGACACCTGGGACGACCTGTCTTTCCGCCGCGTGAAGATGCTGCCGCTTCCACAGCCGCGGCCCCAGGTCCTCATCGGTGGTTACGTCGACCGCGTGCTCAAGCGAGTCGCCACGCTCGGCGACGGGTGGTTGACGTACTTCTACACGCCCGAGGCGTTCACCGAGTCCTGGCGAAAGATTCAGTGGTTCGCCGAGGAGGCCGGTCGAGACCCCGATGCATTGCACTCCCTCAACCAGCTGCCGATCTGCGTCGGCTCGTCGAAGGAGCAGGCACAAGCACTCACCGGCCCGTGGCTGGCGTCGTACTTCGACACCCCCGAGTGGAGCAGCGCGACCCCCGATAGCGCCATCTGCGGGACGCCCGAAGACTGTGCCGAACAGATCGCGGCGCATATCGACGCCGGCGTGCAGGAGATCTGTCTGATCCCGCACAGCTACGACCCCGAGCAGATGGAGCGTTGCGCCGCAGAGGTGCTGCCTCTGCTCGGCAGCACGGTGGGTGCAGCGTGAACGCGCGATTGGCCACGCCGGGCGTCGAGGCCGCACGCGCGGAGCTCGAAGAACTCAGGATGGCCACCGACGACAAGCTCACGACGGCCGCCGAGGCGGTGCGCCGGCTCGTGCCCAACGACGCGGTGATCGGGGTGGGCGGCACCAATCACGCCCGCACCCCTATGGCGCTCCTGATCGAGGTGCTCCGGCAGGGGCGCACCGGGCTGACGATGACGCGCCCGCTGTCGTGTTTCGAGGCGGAGCTGATGCTGGCCACCGGCACCGCCAACCGGCTGATGACCAGCTGGGTCGGCATCGGCCACGGCTGGGGCCTGGCTCCGGTGGTACGACAGTTGGTCGAGAACGGCCGCGCGACCTTCGAGGAGTGGAGCCACCTCGGCATCGGACTCCGCTATAAGGCCGGGGCCATGGGGATCCCGTATCTGCCGACCGTGAGCATGCTCGGCTCCGACATCGATCGGCAGCTGGGCCTTGAGAAGGTCACCTGCCCCTACACCGGCCAGCTCCTCAATGCGGTGCCCAGCCTCAACCCCGACGTCGCGCTCGTGCATGTCCAGCGCGCGGACACGCTCGGCAATGCGCAGATCGACGGCTACGAGTTGATGGATGCTGATCTCGTGCTCGCCGCCCGTCGGGTCATCGTGACGGCCGAGGAGATCGTCACCCCCGACCAGTTCCGCAGCGACCCCGCCCGCACCGTCATCCCCGGGTTCGCGGTCGACGCCGTCGTCCACCAACCGATGGGCGCCTACCCGCACGAGTGCTACGGCTACTACGAGGCCGACCTCGACCAGTTCACCGCCTACATGAAGGCGGTGAAAGCCGGCGGTGTCGACGGCGCACGGGAGTTCGTCGCGGCGCTCGTCGCCCCACCCGACCACGACGCCTATCTCGCCTCGATTGATCCAGCGCGGCTGGCGATCCTGCGCCAAACCGCCCAGGAGATGTTGCCCCGATGACCGAATCAGTGACCTACTCGTCGACAGCGATGCAGCACCCGGGTGCCAAACCCGACGAGATCATGACCATCGCCGCCAGCAGGCTGCTCGAGAACGGCAAGGTGTTGTTCGCCGGAATCGGCCAGCCGCTCGTCGCGGCCGCGATCGCGAAGCGACGCCAGGCTCCGAACCTGACCGTGCTCCTCGAAGGCGGGATGATTGGCATCGAGCTGATGCCCGGTGAGCTGCCCGCGTCGACGAACGAGGTCCGCGCCGCGGTCGGCGCCGAGATGCTCACCAGCGCCACCGACATCTTCCTGATGGCTCAGCGCGGCTACTTCGACTACGGGTTCATCGGCGCCGCGCAGATCGACCAGTACGGCAACGTCAACACCAGCGTGATCGGTGATCCCGCCAAGCCGACGGTCCGGCTGCCCGGCCCCGGCGGTGCCAACGACATCGCGTCGATGTGCAACCAGGTCGTCATCGTCACCCAGCACGAGACCCGCCGCTTCGTCGAGCGGGTCGACTTCGTTACCAGCCCAGGCTTTTTGACCGGCGGAACGAGCAGGAAAGACAACGGGCTGCTGCACGGTGGGCCGCGTTGGGTGGTCACCGACCTGGCCCTGCTCGACTTCGCGCCCGACTCCCATCGGATGCGGGTGCGTGCGCTGCAGACGGGTGTGAGCCTCGATCAGGTTCGCGAGGCCACCGGCTTCGAGTTACTTGTCCACGACCACCTCGACGAGCTGCCACCGGTCGAGGATGCCGAGCTCACGGTGTTGCGGCACCTTGTCGGCGGCAGCCAAGAAGGCGGAAGGGAGGCGTCGCGATGACCGTTCAGGAGACGGTGCCAGCACCGTCAGGCCGCACCCCGGCGACCTGCTTCGAATACCAGCGCGCGGATTCGTGGGCCGAGGCCATCGAGATGCTCGAGCTGTGGGGCGACGACGCCAAGATCCTCGCGGGTGGGCAGAGCCTGATCCCGATGCTGAACTTGCGGCTGGCGTTCCCCGGTGCGCTCATCGACGTGAATCCCATCCCGACGGCCGACCCGCGGGTGGACGGCGACCACCTTGTCATCGACGCCAACACCCGGCACCGGGTGCTCACCGCGTCCGATGTCGTTCGCACGCATGCGCCGCTGCTGGCGCACGCCGTGCAGTTCGTCGGCAATGTCCGGGTGCGCAACCGCGGCACGTTCGGCGGCTCCCTCGCACACGCCGACCCGACCGCAGAGATCGCGGCGATCACGTTGGTCATGGGCGGCGAGATCGTCGTGCAGGGACCAGCAGGCGAGCGGACCATCGCCGTGGAGGACTTCTTCCTCACCTACCTCACGACGGCCATCGAACCCGACGAGGTGGTCACCGGTGCCCGAATACCGGTCGCGGGCAACGCCCGCTGGGGTTTTCACGAGGTTGTGCGCCGCTACTCCGACTTCGCCACCGTGAGCGTGAGCGTTCTCGCGCGGCCCGCCGCCGCGGGAGCGCCGCTCGGACTGCGCGTCGTACTCGGCGGCGTTGCCGACCGGCCGGTCCTCGTGGATCAGGACCTGCTCCAACCGGTGCTCAACAACCCCGGTGACCCAGCCCGTGCCCGTGAAAGCGCCGAGGCCATCGCGGCCTCGCTTGACCCCGAAACCGATCTGCACGCGACCGCTGACTACCGACGGCGGTTGGTCATCGTCCACACTAGGCGCCTGCTCGACCAGGTGCTCACCGAGGAGGGAACCGCAGGATGATCCGGACCCAACTCACGATCCGCATCAACGACCGGGACCACGAGATCTGGGTGCGCAACGACCGCACCTTGCTCGACGTGCTCCACGACGACCTCGGGATGCCCGATGTCCGTTACGGCTGCGCCGAGGGCGTCTGCGGCACGTGCACGGTCCTGCTGGACGGCGACCCCGTCAGCGCGTGCTGCGTGTACGCGGTGCAGGCGGAGGGTCATGACGTAGTCACCCTGCGTGGCTGGTCAGACCCCCAGGACGACCCGCACCCGCTGCAGAAGCGCTTCCTGGAGCGCGGCGCCTCACAGTGCGGTTTCTGCACCGCGGGCATGTTGCTCACGGCGGCCACCATGGCCGAGCGCAACCCCGAGGCATCGCGAGAGGAGATCCGACACGAGCTTGTCGGCAACCTGTGCCGCTGTACCGGTTACCAGGCGATCGTCGACGCGGTCGAGGACTACCTCCATACGCGGGGAACCCAGACCGCCGAGGGAGGCGGTGTCCGGTGACGACCGTTGAGCCGGGTACCACCCCGGACACCACAGAGCCAGCAGGCGCCCCCGCCGAGTGGGATCCGGACGCCGACTCGGGCCCACTGGAACGCGAGCGGAACTTCCGGGTCGTCGGACAATCGCCCGCGCACCATGATTTCGTCAACAAGGTCCGCGGCACCTTGCTGTATGCCGCCGACTGGAGCCTGCCGGGCATGGTCCACGGCAAGGTGGTCCGCTCCGATGTCGGACCCGCCAAGATCGTGCGCATCGACACCTCGGCCGCCGAGCGCCTCGAGGGTGTGGTGGCCGTGCTCACCGCCGCCGACGTCCCACACAACGCAGTCGTCGAGCACGCCAGCGGTGGGCTCGGCGAGGTGACCGTCGAGCAGCCCGTGCTCGCCCGCGACCGGGTGCGCTATGTCGGGGAGCCCGTTGCGGTGGTGGCCGCCGCCGACCCGGAGACCGCGGCCGAAGCGGCCGACCTCGTCGAGGTCACCTACGAACCCCTGCCCGGTGTGTACAGCCCGGAGGACGCGCTGTCCGACGGCGCGCCGCTCGTGCACGACGAGGGCAATGTTCTGGTCAATTGGCACCTCGAGCGTGGGGACCTCGACTCGGCGTTCGCCGAGGCCGCCGTCGTCGTCGAAAACACTTATCGCAGCCAGCATGTCGAGCACGCCTACCTCGAAACCGAGGCGGGTGTCGGGTGGCTCGAGAACGATGTGGTGACGCTGCGCATCTCGACTCAGGTCATCGAGCATGCGGTCGAGATCGCCACGATCCTCGGACTGCCCCAGAGCCAGGTACGCGTCATCGCCTCATACATGGGTGGCGGCTTCGGCGGCAAAGAGGACATGACCGTCGAGCCCTACATCGCCCTGCTGGTCTGGCGAACCCGCCGTCCTGTGCGGATGGTGTGGTCACGTCAGGAGTCGATCCTGGCCAGCACCAAGCGGCACCCGTTCACCATGCACTACCGCACCGCGGCCGACGCGGACGGCAAGATCCTCGCCGTCGACGCCGACATCATCGGCGACGCGGGCGCCTACCCTTGCCTCAGCGCGCGTGTGCTCTTCGCGGGGGCGGCACTGTCGACGGGTCCGTATCGGGTTCCGGTGCTGCGCGCCCGCTCCAGAGCGGTTTTCACCAACAACGTGCCGACAAGCGCGTTCCGCGGCTTCGGCGCCATGCAGGTGGTCTTCGCTTACGAGTCCCAGATGGACTCGCTGGCCGAGGCTCTTGGCCTCAGCCGTGAAGAGGTGCGCGACCGCAACTACATCCAGAAGGGCGACTTCACGGCTGCGGGTGAACCTGTCACGACGGCCGTCGCCATCGCGGAGACTCGACACGCCGCGCTCGAAATGCTCGGTGAGCCAAGCGAACCCAGCGGTCCCAACAAGGTCGTGGGCCGCGGCTTCGGCGGCAGCATGCAGCCCTACGGCCGCACCATCTGGTTCCGCGACCACGCCGCCGCGTGGGTCACGCTTCAAGCCGACGGCACCTTGCTGATCCGCAGCGGCGTCACCGATCTGGGCGCAGGGCAGGCCGCCAGCCTGTGTCAGATCGCATCGGAAATCCTCGGTGTCGCACTGGCCGATATCAGCGTCTACATCGGAGACACCGCTTTGAATCCGCCTGCGGGCGGGACGTTCGCGACGCGCCAGCTCTACATGTCGGGCAACGCCATCCTGCGCGCCGCGCGCAAGCTGCGTGATCAGCTCACCCCGGTGGCTGCCAAGGAGCTCGGTGTGCCGGAGGATGCTCTGGTGTGGGCCGATGGAATGGTGCGTACGACGCAGGGCGACACCGGCCTGAGCCTGCCCGAGTTGGTGCGCGCCGCCAACGAAGCCCGGGTGGACACCTCGGTGCTCAACACGTGGCGCGCCCGCTCCGGCGGCTTCGATCCGCAGAAGGGGCAGGGACACACGTTCCCGGACTACACCTTTGGTACGCACGCCGCCGAGGTCGAAGTGGACCTCGAGACCGGCGACGTCCAGCTGCTGAAGTACGCCGCTTGCCACGATGTCGGCCGGGCCATCAACCCGGTTCGGGTTCAGGGCCAGATCATCGGCGGTGCCGCGCAGGGCATCGGCTACGCGCTGATGGAGGACTGTGTCACGGACGAAGGCCACCCGCTGTCGTCGTTGTTCGCCGACTATCTCATTCCATCGTCCATGGATCTGCCCGACATCGGCGTCGCCGTCGTCGAAAGTGGCGAGGGGCGAGGCCCGTTGAACGCCAGAGGGATTGGCGAGCCTCCGATCGGACCACCGGCGGCCACCATCGCCAGCGCTGTCGAGGACGCCATCGGTGTCCGGCCGACCCAACTGCCCATCACCGCTGAGCGGGTCCTGGCACTGCTCGACGCGCGCGCCAGCCAGGAGACCGAGAAGGGAGAGCGTCTGTGAAGCTTCAGCACCGTACTGAGGTCGGAGCCAAACCCGAGGATGTTTGGGCGTTCCTTCAGGACACGCCCGCGGTGGTTCAATGCATGCCCGGCGCCGAACTCGTCGATGAGCTCGGCGACGACCGCTACGAGGGTGTGCTGCGGGTCGGCATCGGCCCACTCAAGATGAACTACGCAGGCAAAGCATCTGTGGTGGAACGCAATGCCGACGCGCACCGGATCGTTCTCGACGCGGCCGGCCGCGACCGACGCGGATCCGGCTCCGTCCAGGCCCACGTTCAGCTGCAGGTGACACCGGCCGACGCGGGCAGCCTGATCGAGGTGATCTCCGATGTCGATCTCACCGGCCGCATCGCCTCGCTGGGGCGGGGGATACGCGACGTGTCGAACCAGATGTTCGTCGAGTTCGCCGACCAGCTCGGCACCCGCATCGAGCACCCGGGCCAGGCTGCTGCGGCATCGGCCCCGCAGGCCGCGCCGCGCCAGAACGGACAGACCGCGACGGTGACGGCGACGCCGAGCGCGACCACTCCTGCAGCGACGGGTAGCGAGATCAAGGTTCTTCCGCTGCTCTGGACGGTCACCAGACAACGTTTCGCCGACTTCCTAGAGCGACTGAGCAGGCGTGTACGACCCCACTGAGGGCCGCTGCTGAAAGTTTGCCGATGCTTGCTGTGCGCGTCGACGGTTCACCTTCTGGCGCCGGAGTGACGGGGCGCTGCAAAAGCCCATCTGACGATGACATAACAGAACCTGTATGAGATGTCAACGGCTAATCGACGCCAAATCCAATATTTAGTTGGTGAGCAGCAGCTATGCCGATTCATGGTCGCTACGAATACATTTCATGAATGTGACTCAGGTCTCATAACCACCATCCATACTCGTGAATCTGGGGCGGACGCAATGAGTGAATCGGGCGATATGAGCGCGGCGCAGGGAGCCGATGAGCTGGAGACCACGCCGAAGGCCGAGCGACGCGGCGTCCCGCGAGAGATGTTCTTTGTCTTTGCTGGAGTCAACGTCGCGGTGACCAACCTCGCGGTGGGCGCGCTCGGCATCGTATTGGGCCTGTCATTGATGGACGTGCTGCTCGTCTACTTCCTCGGGGCCATCGTGGGGTCGGCCTTTGTGGGTCTGTGCGTGCTGCAAGGTCAGCGCACTGGCGGATCCGTCATGGTCAATGCCCGGCCTGCCTTCGGGTTCGAAGGGGCTCGGCTGCTCGCCGTACTGCTCTTCTTCACGACCGCAGGCTGGTTCGGGGTCAACAGCTACTTCGGCGTCACGGCGGCACGAAGTATCGCCGGACAGTTCGGGGTGCCCGGCGGTAACGGAACCGACGTTCTGCTGTTGTCCCTGTTGACCGCCCTGCTTGTGCTGGTCGCAGTCTTCGGTTATCGACTGATCACGAAGTACGAGCGCGTCGCCTTCATAGGAATGGGGATATCGCTCGTCATCATCGCCATCGGCGCCTTCTCGGGCGGCGTCGACTGGGGCCACCAGGCGTCGCTCCACGGCGCTGAACGCTTTGGTGCCGTGGCCGTGCTCGTCACTGCGCTGGGGATCGGATGGGGCGTTTCGTGGACGCCGTACGCGCACGACTTCGGCCGCTTCGTCAGGCGCGACGCGTCGCAGCGCAAGGTCTTCTTCATGGCCAGCACAGGCATGTATGTCGGCACGTTCCTGACCTTCTCGCTCTCGGCGATCATCGCCATCGATGCGGAATCGGGCCTCGACGTCGGCAAGACAGTCGAGGCGGCGTTGCCCGAAGCCCTCACGTGGCCGGTCCTGCTCGTGATGACTCTCGGGCTCCTGCCCGCCAATCTCGTCAATCTGTTCGTGGGTCCCGCGGTGCTGAAAACCGCTGGGCTGCACCTGAATCGATTCCAGGGCGTGCTGGTCACCGCGCTCATCGGAACACCTATCGCGGTAGCCGGCATCTATCAACCCGAGTTCGGGTCGACGTTCAAGGGATGGATGCTGACCCTCGTCATGTGGCTGACCCCGTGGGTGGTGATCACCATGACCGACTACTTCATCATCCACCGCGGCCACTACAGCGACACCGACCTGCTCACACGAGGCGGCGTTGCAGGGCGGTTCTTCGCGCCGGGCATCGTTGCATGGATTGTCGGTCTGGTGTCCTCCGTAGCTTTTGCGAACACGCCGATCTTCTCGTCACCGCTCATGACGCGGTATTTCGGTGGTGCCGACCTGAGTCTGTTTGTGGGAGCGCTGGTTTCATTCGCCATCTATTATCCGTGGGCCTCGTCGCGCAAGCAGGGCTCAATGCGAAGCATCATCACCGCGGCGGAGGTGGTGGGCGACCAACGGGTGGCGGAGGCGGAACCGACGCCGTGAAGCTGTGAAATCGACTGTCGCTGAAAGGATTACGTGTGCGTGACGTCCTGCCTGACCTACTGAAGTGGTGGGAGGGCGGCGAGTCCGTCGGCGTCGGCACGGTGGTCGCGACGTTCCGATCCGCACCCCGACCGCCGGGTGCGTCGATGCTCGTCTGCCCCGATGACTCCGCCGTCGGCTCTGTGTCCGGTGGGTGCGTCGAGAGCGCGGTCTACGACCTGGCTCAGTCGGTGGTCGAGTCGGGAGAGCCGGTGCTGCAGCGCTATGGCGTATCCGACGACGACGCCTTCGCCGTCGGTCTGACCTGCGGCGGCATCCTCGACGTCTACGTCGAAAAGGTGAACCAGCAGACGTTCCCGGAGCTTGGCGAGGTCGCGGAAGACATCGAGGCGGGCAGACCCGTCGCGCTGGCGACGGTGGTCGAGCACCCCGAGTCCTCGTGGCTGGGGCGACGACTTGTGGTACGTCCCGGCCGGCAGGCGACGCCCGAGGTGTGCGGCACGTTGGGTTCGCCGCGGGCCGACGACGCGGTGCGCGACGACGCGCTCGGGCTGCTGGCCGCAGGCACCAGTGCGACGCTGACCTACGGCACCGACGGCGAACGCCGCGGCGAGGGCATGCGCGTCTTCGTCTGGTCATTCGCGCCCAAGCCGCGACTGCTGGTCTTCGGTGCGATCGACTTCGCGGCCGCGGTGGCCCGGGTCGGTGCGTTTCTCGGCTACCACGTGACGGTCTGCGACGCCAGGCCCGTGTTCGCGACCAACAGCCGATTCCCCGAGGCCGACGAGGTGGTCGTGGACTGGCCGCACCGCTATCTGAGGGCCGAAAAGCAGGCCGGGAGAATCGATCCGCGAACGGTGGTCACAGTGCTGACGCACGACCCGAAGTTCGACGTGCCGTTGCTCGAGGTGGCGCTGCGGATGCCCGAGATCGCCTATGTGGGAGCGATGGGGTCGCGGCGTACCCACCGAGTCCGGATGGAAAGCCTGCGAGAGGCCGGTCTATCCGAACACGAGTTGGGCCGGCTGCACAGTCCGATCGGACTCGACCTCGGAGCGCGCACCCCGGAGGAGACCGCCATCTCCATCGTCGCCGAAATCATCGCGGGACGATGGGGTGGCACCGGGCATCACCTCAAGGACACCGCGGGACCGATCCACGAGGCATCGGATCCGACCTTGGCCGCATTGTGAATCCGATGCCGCACGGGTCTATCGGCGGGATTCCCTAATGGCTGAGAGGAATTCGAACAAGACCCAGGATGAAACCCGCGCGGCCATCGAATAGCCGGATCCGGTGTCGTTCATCGGGTTGATTTCCACGATGTCGATTCCCACGATGCGGCCCTTCTTGGGTACCGCGGCCAGCGCCTCGATCAGCATGTTGTACGTGAGGCCGCCGGGCTCGGGAAGGCAGGTGCCGGGGACGATCGATCCGTCGAGGACGTCGATGTCGATCGAGACGTAGATGTTTTCGGCTTTCGGCACGAGTCGTTCGACGATTTCGGCGGGGGGTTCGGCGAACATTTGGCGTGCGGAGGCGAACTTGACTCCGTATTCGAGCATCGGGTCATAGGTTTCCCGCCACACATGGCGAAGCCCGAGTGCGGTGATGTTGTTGACATTTGGTAGTTCTGAGAGCCGGCGCAGGTTGGATCCGTGGGTCAGTCTTGATCCGCCGATCTCGTCTTCGAAGTCGGCATGGGCGTCGAAGTGCACGATGTCGACGGAGTCGAAGCGTTGAAATGCGCCGCGTCCAGCGGGAAAGCTGATCGAGTGGTCGCCTCCGACACGGGGAGGACGTCGCGGGACGCCACCAGGCGCGCGACCTCGCTGATGCGTTTGAAGTTCTCCTCAGCGCCCAGCGAGGGCATCAGGTCAAGGTCGCCGAGGTCGGCCAGCTTCCACCCCTCAAGGTGTTCTCTGCCGGTCTCGAGGTCGATGATGCGGGCGTCGGCGACGCAGCCTGTAAGCGATACGTTATTGGTGCGCAACGCATTTGGACCGAAGCGCTGTCCGGGTGAGAGCATGAGACTGAGGCTTCCCGCGTCCCACGGCACGCCGTAGAGCGCGACGTCGGCGCTCAGCGTGTCGAGGTCGTCGACGGGGTCGGCACCCTGGATGGTGTGGGCAGGGCGGACCAGGTGATGGTGACCGGTCATCGACTTCTCCCAAGTGGGGTTTGGCCTTCAACGTCGGCGGCCTCGTCGGCCAGTTCTTCGGCTTCGATGGACTGCGGGCTGGCGATGCGGTGCCGGACGGCGAGGTAGATGGCCAAACCGAGGATCCCCAAGACCGCCAATGCGATCCAGACTGACCAGTCGAGCCATCGAGCCGAGTTGACCGGGCGTGGCCATGCAATGTTGAGAAACTCAAATGCTTGCCCACACCAGTGCGACCAGTCCGACGACCGGCCCGAATCGGCCGAGATCGAACGCTCCGGGTCGCCAGGTTCTGCGCAGCCGCACCCACACGTAACCGAAGAGCGGGAACAGGAATGCGATGAAGAACCCGCCGACGGTGAAGTTCACCATCAGCAGGTAGACGTTGTTGGCGAGATCGCTCAGCAGGAAGAGGGCGGCGCCGATCACCGTGGTGATGCAGATCGCCAGCGTGGGTAGTTTTTGGCCGGTGCTCAAACGAGCCAGTTTCTCGGCGCCGGGCAGTGCGCGATCGCGCCCGTAGGCCCAGATCACCCGTGACGCCGAGGTTTGCAATGCCAGGAAGCTCGCCAGGAACCCGATGACGAACAGGACTTCGACCGGCTTGGCAATGCCGGCGCCCAATGCTGCGGTGAGGGTGTCGGACACCGGGTCGGCGACCGCGCCGGACGCGACAGCGCCGAGGTCCGGGATGGCGAGGATGATCGCAAGGCTGGAGTACATGACAACCGCCGCGATGACGGTGAGCGAGAGGATGACCGCTTTGGGGAGGTTGCGTCGCGGTTCGTGAACCTCCTCGGCGATACTCGAATCCCACGAAGGTCCAGCCGACGAACGCGACGGCGAGCAGGAACGGGCCGGACAGCGACAAGTACCCGGTGGTGCCGCCACCGCCCTGGAACAAGACATCGAGGCTGTTGTTGCGGTGGAACAGCAGTAGCCAGGTGCCCAGTCCGAGTGATCCGACGATTTCGGCGACGATGCTCGCCGACATGAAGACCTTCAAGGCTTGTCGGCCAACAAGATTGAGCACAGTTCCGCAGAGCAGGATAACGAGGGCGATCAGTGCCTTCTGCCCCCGGTCGGAGATTCTATGCCGAAGATCGCGGCCAGGAAGCCAGCGGCGCCAAGGGCGACGGTGGCCATGGCGATGACCAACGTCCACATGTAGGCCCAGCCAGCGAACCAGCCGTAGGCGGTGCCGAGTAGGCGGCGCGACCACTGGTAGATGGAACCCTCGAGCGGCCAACGTGAGACGAGCATGCCGAACACGAGCGCCACGATGATCTGCCCGCCGAAAACGATCAAGAAGGCCCACCAGAAGCTCGGGCCTGCCGCGCCGATGGCCAGTCCGAAGATGCCGTAGAGCGCCACGATCGGCGAGATAAACGCGAATGCGAACGCGAACGACGACCACAGGCGGAACTCGCGCTTCAACATGTGCGGTCCGCTGTTTGAGAGCGCGGTCATCGACTTAGCTCGCCGGGGTGCGGAGCTCGGTGCGACGTCTTCATTGCTGGCCCTCCTCAGAGTCGCTCGTTCGATGTCACAGCATGAATCCGCAGACGGATCACTACCAGCTTCTGCTACAAATTGGAGAAACAATTACCGGAATCAGGTATGGCTGACTGGCTTGGTCCCATTTGCGGACGATGTGCGATACCGGATTCCGGAATCCATCCGGGCAAGGAGTTGTGATGACCTCGCCAGTAGGAAGCTGGGAACAACTCGACGACACCGATCGGGCGATCATCGACTGCTTGCGCGAGGACGGCCGCATGGCCAGCGCTACCATCGCCCGTCGCATCGGGCTCACCGAGAAGACCGTGCGCAAGCGTCTGCAGACGCTCATCGACGAGCGCGGGCTACAGGTGGTGCCCGTGGTCGATCCCGACCGCATCGGGCTGTCGACGTGCCTGTACGTCGGAATCGTCGCCGACGCGCCCATGATCGATGAGGTGGCACGCCTCATTCGCGCGATGCCAGAAGTTCGCTACCTGGCCTATACCACCGGGCCGTGGGACCTTCTGGCCGAAGCCTTCGTCGGTTCGCGTGAACATATGGCCGAGTTCTTGCTCACCGCCATCGGAAAGCTCCCGGGCGTACGAAATTCCGAAACATTCAACGTCTTGCGCATCGCGAAGTTCGGCTACGAATGGGAGATTCCGCATCTTCAGTTCTCTCCACCGCCCACCGTGAGCATCGCACATCCGACGATACCGACTGTCACGAAAACCCCTGGCGCTCAGCGTCATTGAGTGCGATCGCGGCTCGTCACTTCGGATGGTGCGCGAGGTTCCTCTGCATCTCGATGATCTGCATCGCGACGCCCACCTGGATGGCTACCGGCGTGCTGGTGCTGAACGGGCCGAGCAGCCGCTCGAGTTTGGCTAGCCGGTAGCGCAGCGTGTTGTAGTGGTAGTGCAGATGGCGCGCCGACTCGGCCATGTTCATGTTGTGTTCGATCAGCGACTCGAGCGTGTGGAACATCTCCGTGCGTTCCGGGTCGCTCAGGCGCATCAGCGGCCCGAGTGTCTCGTCGGCAAAGGTGCGGAGTTCGTCGTCACCGACTTGCGCGAGAAGTCGGAACAGCCCCAGCTCGCCGTAGGCCGTCACCGCGTTCGTCCCCGACACCCGGTGCCCGAGCCGCAGGGCGGTGCGCGCTTCCTGGTAGGCGATCGAGATTCCATTCGGTCCCGGGTAGCTGCGGCTGACACCCACGGCGTACTCCCCATGCGCGAACTGTGCGACCTCAGCCTGGACTGAGCGGGCGACGGCGAGCACGTCTTTGTCGGCTCCGATGACCGCAACGAGTTCGGAGCCAAGGCCCGCGGCCGCCGACGACCGGTCCCTGGCTCGCACGGCGGACGCCCAGAACTCGATGGCCCGCTCGTCGGCCAGCCGGGACTGCCGTTTGGTGAGGCGCGATTCGTCGGCGGCGCCTTCCTTCCGGCCCACGAGTACGACGATGTCTCGCTCGAGGTCCCACCCGAAGCCCGACCCCAACGTGGCGTACTCGCCGGACTCGAAATCGCTGCCGGTGATCAGCTCGAACAATGCATTGGACGCGAATCGGCGCTCCACGGCGCCGACCGCGAGGTCACGTGTCACTTCGAGTGCCGCCACGATCGCAGCTTGCTCGACCGCCACGCTGAATTCGCCCAACGTCCTGTCCGCTTCGACGGCGATCACGAATCCGTGGTGCAGCCTGCCCGCGCGGATCTCCCGCGAAGCCCACCGCCTACCCGTGGCCTCGTCGGTGTGGATGCCGGCAAGGCCCAACTCCATGACCTCCACCGCGTCTGCTTTCAGCAAACCCAGGTCGGCGAGCGGAGCCTCATCTCCCGCAAGAGTGAGGACGGTGCCCTGCGGGTCTGCGATCACGACACTCGCGTCACCGAGGAGGCCAGATAGCCTGCGCGCCAACTCGGCTAGACCGCCACCGGAAAGGGTGATCTCGAGGAAGGAGTGGTGGATCTCTTGAGCTTTCGCCAACGCCGATGCCTGGCGGTTCACAATTGTGGCAAATGCCTTGCTCAAGATGTCGTCGAACCGAATGCGTTCAGGGATGACGACGAGGGGGAGGCCGAGCTGCTCGGCCACATCGATCATCGGCTGACTGAGTTCGGGCATGTACCGGTCGAGTTTGATTCCGATTCCGGCCAGCCCGAGTCCATGCAGATCTGTCAGCAGCTTGCCCTGACCCTCGTCGTCGCGGGGCAGAGGATAGCCGGTCGCGAGCAAGAACTCGTCCCGCCTGACCCACCGGCCGATGTCCGGAACCGTCATCACGTTCACGGCGCTGATGGACCGTCCGATACCGGTGCGCCCCGCAACCAGTTGCGCGCCGTCCAATACCTCGTCGTCCAGCAACTCGGCGAGGGTGAGGGTCTGACCAGCGGTGGCGGCCGCGGCGCCATGCTCATTCATTGAATCCGAGTTTAGCGGCAACTAACAAGGATTTCGACGCTTTTTCGTAATAGTAGCCATGGGTCGGCGTCGCGACTCTTCGTATGGTCCAGGTAGCGGCCGAGGCGCGCCGAGGTTTGCAGATCCGATGAGGAGGAGCTCATGCAGCTGAGTTGGTACGCCCGACCGGGAGTCGTGTCGTGACCGAGACGGTGTCGATGCTGGGCGGCACGGGAAACCTTGGCTTCGGCCTGGCTGTCCGACTCGGCGTCGCCGGATATACCGTCTGCCTCGGGTCTCGCGAGTCTGAACGCGCCAGGTGCGCCGCGGCGCGGGCATCCGAGATCGTCGGCCGCGGCACGTTTGTCGGGTGCTTGAACGACGAAGCCGTGGCGCGGGCCGACCGGCTTGTGGTGGTCGCGGTGCCATTTGCTAGCCACGTCTCGATTCTCAAAGATGTCGCGGATCGGTGGCGCTCCGGTCACGTGTTGCTCGATACGACGGTTCCGCTCGCGACCGCGGTGGGTGGACGTCCGACCCATCTCGTCGAACCGTGGCACGGCTCGGCCGCTGCACAGGCGCGAGCAACGATCGGAGCCGAGGTGGCGATAGCCTCGGGCCTGCACACGATCAGCGCGGCGGCACTGCGCGACCTCGACCGGCCACTCGGCCAGGACACCCTGATCTGCGGCGAACGGGTCGCGAAGGATGTAGTCACCGATGTCTTGGAGCGCATCGACGGACTCCGCGTCGTCGACGCCGGATCGCTGGAGATGAGCCGCCTCCTCGAAGGGCTCACGCCGGTGCTCATTGGCATCAACATCCGTAACAAGACCCACGCAGGCATTCAGGTGACCCGCCTCGGCGCGTAGTGGGTCACATCTGCCAAAACTCCGACTGTCGCAGTGGCAGCCGATCACAGTGACGCCGAACTGCGCAAACTCCTAAGCTGAGGCCGCGACGAAAGGGACTCGAATGAGCGACGTAATGACAGTCAGCGCAGGCAAGGTCATCGTCGATCCCGAATGGACGGCGCTTGTCATCATTGACATGCAGAACGACTTCGTCCTGCCAGAAGCCACGCTGTCCACGCCGAGAGCCATGGACCTCATACCGACGATCGCCGGTTTCGCCGACGCCTGTCGCGAGCGTGGTTTCCCCGTCGTCTATACGCGGGAGATGCACCGACCGGGTCTCGAAGACTTCGGCGTCGAAGGCTGCTTCGAGCCGCCGCATTGCCTGGAGGGAACCTCGGGCCCCGACATCGTCGCCGGCCTGGAGCCGCAGCCGGGAGACTTCGTAGTCTCGGCCAAGCGCCGCTATGACGCCTTCCACGGGACGGAGCTGGATCTGCTCCTGCGGGGGTTGAGGGTCCAGAACCTCATCTTCGCCGGGGTCTGCACCGACATCTGCGTCCTGTCCTCCGTGCTGACGGCCCGAAATCACGACTACCGGTGTTATGTGCTGCGCGACGCGGTGGACGCCACATCGGCTGAGCGCCAAGAGGCTGCCCTGTTGTGCATGAGCCACGTGTTCGCTCACGTTGGCGACACCGCCGCAGCCGCTGAAGTCTTCGGCCTGCGGCTGGACCGTGCAGCGGCAGCATCCACCACGGGCGGGATCGGCCTCCTCGGGTAACGGCGGATCACCCCGACACCTCGCACAAACACGAACTCCGAGAACGCTTTTGCGTTCTCGGAGCTGCGTTGCAATCGGCGATCAGCCGACCGTGGAGGCGCTGCTCTTGGGCGCGAATCGGCGTCGCGCCACCAGGTAGATCACCGCCGCCACGATGCCGGACACGAAGTAGCTGATGTCGGCACCGTCAAGGCTGGCACCGATCGGCCCGGTGTAGAAGTCGTTGGCCATGAAGGGCACCGAGATGATGACGCCGATGATCATCGCCGCGAGTCCCGCGACGTTCATGCGGCCGAACGCCCCGTTCGGGGTGTAGAAGTTCTCCACCGCCAGAGAATTCCGCCCGGCCCGCTGCACGACGTAGTAATCGATGAGCAGGACCGCGACCCACGGCGTGATGTAGTACGACACGACGTGCAAGAAGAGCAGGAAGTTCGCCTGGAACTGGTCTCCGCCGAACACCAGGGCAATCACCAAGCCGATGAGGCCGCCGATGATGACCGTCACCCACTGCGGCAACTTCACGTCGCAAGTCAGCGTGGCCATCGCGCCGCTGTAGAGGTTCACGGAATTGTGCGGAATCGCCGACAGGCCCAGGGTCAGCAGCACGACGTAACGCAGCCAGTCAGGCAGTGCCAGGCCGAACGTGTCGAGCACATCGCCATCCGGTGCGAGCGTGATGAGCCCGGCGCCCAGGCACATCATCCACGTGCACGACGCGAACAGGCCGAGCGTGGCCGCCGTGAAGATCGACTTCGGCCTGCTGTCCTCGGGCAGGTACCGTGAGTAGTCCGACGCGTACGGCGCCCAGCTTGCCGTGTAACCGAACACCGCGGTGAACAGGACAAACCAGGCCAGCCAGTAATCACTACCGGTAGCCGTGGCGTCGGTGCCGGGCCCACCTCCGTGGAAGAGCAGGACAACGGTCACGACGGTGAGCACGACGATGCTCACGTTGGTGATGACCTTGCCCATCGTGTGCAGGATCCGATATCCGAAGATCCCGATGACGATGCTCAGCACGGCGACGACCACAACGGTCGGCGCGTACGGCGCGTTGAGCAGGTCGGCCAGCGACTTGGCGCCGAGCACCGTGCCGACGCTGTAGTAGCCGATGAAGATCAGCAGCGAGAGGATCGCGGGCAAGTAGTTTCCGAAGTACCCGAACGGAGCCCGCCCCATCGGCAGCTGGGGCATGCCTAGCCGGGGGCCCATCACGGCGCACAAACCAGTGATGATCGAGCCCAGCAGATTCGCCAGAACGATCGCCGTGATGCTCCCGGTCAAGCCGAGGCCGAGAGGGCCACCGCTGGCGCCGAGGAAGATGCCGGCAAGATAGATCACCGGCGCGAACCGCACAGTGAACTGGTTTCGCGGATTGCCATAGCGACGGCTCGTGGGGATATGAGCGATGCCATGACGTTCCAGCGCCAAGGTCCTGCCCGCGGCCTCCGACGGGGGCGTCTCTGCCGGGTTCGTGGTCGTTTGGGCGCTTCTGAAATTCATCGATTTGCCTCGATTTTCCTGGGCAGGAGGAGGTTGTGACGCCCATCACCGTAGGTTCGGCCACCTCGCTTGCACACATAATCGAGAGCCAAACGTCTACGGCACTTCTTTGTCAGGAGGTGACAAGCGTCATGCCGCTGGCTCGGAAAATTTCACTGCCGTACATTCGAGACTTTTCCTGTCGGGTTCCTGTCGGGCGTCGAATGTAGAGTCGAACTTATGTTCGAAACGCTCAGTGAATCGGCGCTGATCGACGAGTTCGCTCGACCGGAACGGGTGAGGTCGGCGGCGGCAGCGTCAGTCGGCTGAATCAGGTCGCCCAACACATCACGGAGCATATGCGCGCGCCCGTATGCGATCAGCTACATATCCAGCCGGCGACCCGGCAGCCAGCGCCGTGTTGACTGCATGAGATTAGTGCCTTGTTCTGCGCGCCGGTGCTGCTGAGGTCCCAGCCCCATCCCCAGGACGTGTTTTGAATGCTTTGGGCGACCGCGCCGCACGCCTTGGTGAAGTTCACGACTGCCCGGCAGTCGCGGGCTTTGCACAGGCCGACTGCCGCCTGTTCGGCCTCGATAGCCGAATTGAGGCCCTGCGAGTAGCCCACCCTCCCGGTCGTCGGTGAGATCGCGATCGCTCCCCACCCCAAGGCTCCGGCAGTCGGTGCTGCAATTCCCGCACCTCCCAACAAGCTGGCGGCCATCAGAATGACCGCAAGCAGACGCCGGAAAGCCACCCGCATGAGACCGGATCCTATTATCCCGAGCTTTGCTGAGCAGACAGACACGCCGAAGGTCGTAGGCTCGCGCAACGAGGTTGCTAGCCCAGTTCATCGGCCTGCCTGGCGCGAGGGAGATCGAAGTGAGCGAACTCGAAGTCAGGATCGGCATCGCCCTTGCAGGACAGCACGGGGCTTAGGTGGCCACTGCGATCGACTTGGTGTCGGTGTAGCCGTCGAGACCCTCGCGACCGAGTTCGCGTCCGTAGCCGCTGGCTTTGACACCGCCGAACGGCGCGAACTGATCCATCGTGTAGCCCTGGTTGACTCCGAACGTGCCGGTCCGGATGCGCGCTGCGATGGCCAGTCCGTGGTCGGCGTCCTCGGTCCACACCGATCCCGCCAGGCCGTAGTCGGAGTCCTTGGCGATCGCGACGGCTTCGTCCTCGTTGGAGTAGGGGATGACGGTCAACACCGGCCCGAAGATCTCCTCGCGTGCGATCCGCATGGAATTGTCGGCGCGGTCGAAGAGCGTGGGGCGGATGTACCATCCCCGGTCGAGGCCGTCGGGCATCGCTGTGCCGCCGATGACGAGGCGCGCACCTTCGGTTTGCCCTGTCTCGATGTAGCCGCGCACCCGCTGCTGTTGGCGCTGCGCGACAAGTGGACCGGACCTGTGTGGCGCTCTCCGAGGGATCGCCGACGACCAAGGAATTCATCTCGGAAGCCAGCGCTTCGGTGTAGTGGGCGGCCCGACCGGCAGGGACGAGAATGCGGGTGAGGACGTTGCAGATCTGGCCGCTGTTGGACAGGCTGGCCGACCGGATGCCGGTGGCGACGGCGCCGGGGTCGGCATCCTCGAGGTCGATCGCGGCGGACTTGCCGCCTAGTTGTAGGCTGACACGCCGTAGCTCGGTGGCGCACGCCGCGGCGACAGCCCGACCCGCGGCGGTCGAGCCCGTGAAGGACACCTTGTCCACGCCGGGATGTTCAACCAACATCGCGCCGACCGACCCGTCGCCAGGCAGCACGCTCACCACACCGGGCGGCAGTTCCGATTCGGCGATCATCTCGGCGAGAAGCAGTGCGTTCAACGGTGATTCCGGCGCGGGCTTGAGAATCACCGCGCAGCCGGCAAGCAGCGACGGTATCAGCTTTGGACGATGAGGAACTGCGGCATGTTCCATGGCACAACCGCGGCGACGGAGCCGACCGCTTCGCGCCGGATGTGAATGTCGGTCCCGTAGAGGCCGGGACGGTCCTCGCGCCACGGATAAGCCTCGGCCAGATCGCAGAACGCATTCATCATCGTCCACGGCAACGCGACCTGAGCGCGCTTGACGACGCTGATCGGGGCGCCGATCTCGGAGGTGATCAGCTCGGCCATTCGGGGCGTCGATTCCGGTAGGCGTTGGCGAGTTTGCGCATGGCCTCGATGCGCTCGGCGGGCTTCCAACCGCGGCCACGGCCCAGTGTCGAACGCTCGATCGCACCACCGACATCCGCATCAGCGAAAAACACCATGGACCGGCGGGTGACCGTCGCTACCAATACACTCCGACTACATCCTGCGCGGGCTCACCGAACTTCACCTCGAGTTCGCCGACAGTGGCGCCCGGTGAAGGTCACCGTCGACGAGGACCGCTGCCGCGGCCACGGCATGTGCCTGACGCCGTGTCCCGAGGTGTTCCAGATGCACGACGACGGCTACGCCGTGGCGGATCCGTCCGAGGTCCCCGCGAGGCTGGAGGAAGCGGCCAGGACGCCATCACTAACTGCCCTGAACAGGCCATCCTCGAAACCGACTGAGAGCCAAGGAGACTCGATGCCCGAGGTGTACATCATCCTCACCGAACACGTCAAGGATCCGGCAGGCATGACCGAGTACGCCAAGCTTGCCGGCATGGCGATGGCCGGTTCGACGCTGCTGTCGTTCGACCAGAAGCCCGAAGTGTTCCAGGGCGAGTGGCGCGGCACGCAGACCGTCGCGCTGGAGTTCGAATCGGTCGAGGCCGCCCGCATTTGTACAAATCGGACGCCTACCAGGAGGCGGCGAAGCTGCGGCAGGCCGCCGCCGACTGCAACGGCGTCATCGTTTCCGGGCTCTGATCCGCGAGCGTGCCGCGATGGTGTCGAGCCATTGGAGCATCAACGCAGCCTCGGGGTCGGTCAGGTTCGTTGGCGTGGCTCGAATCAACGCCACCATCTGTAGCGCAACGGACGTCACCGTGTCGTCCTTGCGATCTGTGGGGGTGGCGTCGACTAGCAGATCACGCAGCACTGCGTCTCGGACTCGTCGGGACAGGTCGGGATCGCTGAAGGTGTCGGGCTGAGTGATCAGACTCAATGCGACGCCTGTGCAGGCGGCCATGAGTATCTGCGCCGCCTCGTCAGGGCTGGTGTTCAACCGGCCAGCCTCCGCGCACCGGACCATCCGTTTGAGTAGCAGGAGCCGCGCCTCTTCAACGCCTGCCGGAACGTCGGCCAGTGCAGGCGCATACGCGATGCGATAAGCGGCCTGGTTCTTCAGCGCGAACGCGATGTGAGCATCCCAGGCCGAATACAGGTCTTCGACCGGATCATCCGATACCTTCTGGCTCCGCTTGGACGTCGCATATCGCTCGAATGCGCGATCGACGAGCGCGGCCAGCAAGCCGTTCTTGTCGCCAAAGAGCCGGTACAGCACGGGCGCCCCGACGCCCACCGCATCGCACACCGCGCGCGTGGAGATGTCGCGCTCGGGCGACGCCTCGAGCTGTACTTGCGCGGCGTCCAACATCTGGGTGCGCGTGTCCACGCGGAAATGTTATCACCTACCTCCGAATGCGATAGCGCCGTTAACAGCTTCTAGCTGGGTAAATGTCGGCTGTGTATGTGCTGACAGTGTGGCCTTGGGTGAATAACAACGATACGTGCAACACGTTAGCGTCAGTAACACCACACAACTACGTCGGCGCACATCGCGCGAGGAGGGACGCGGGCAATGATGTCATTCAGGAACTCGTATGACTACATCGTGGTAGGGGCGGGCACCGCCGGATGTGTTGTCGCGATGCGTTTATCGGAGAAAGCGTCAGCACGCGTGCTGTTGCTCGAGGCCGGAAACGGCACACCGCTGGCCGACTGTGCGAACCCGGATATCTGGCCCACACTGTTTGCCTCCGAGGCGAGTTGGTCGGATATGTCCACCGTCCAGGCCGCGACCGGCGCGCCCACGCCGCTGGTGCGTGGCCGGGGTATCGGCGGTTCATCGGCGATCAACGGGATGCTGTTCGCGCGGGGACATCGCGCGAGTTACGACGCTTGGCTCGAGGCCGGAGCCACCGGCTGGGGCTTCGACGATCTGCTGGCGTACTTCAAGCGCAGCGAGACCGCCCCAGGTAAGGACCCGGCATTGCGTGGCACCGAGGGGCCATTGCAGGTCGCGCCCACGAACCCCCTTCACGACGTGATCGCCGCCTGCCTGGACGCCGCTGTCGAGTCCGGACACGACCTCGCCGCCGATATCAGCGGCGGCCTGGACGTGGGTTTCGGGCCGGTTGACGCCAACATCGTCGACGGACGGCGCCAGAGCGCCGCCGACGCGTATCTGATACCCGCGTTGCACCGCGCAAACCTTCACTTCGTGCCCCATGCCACCGTCGAGCGTCTGCGGATCGCCGACGGCCGTTGCATCGGAGTCCAATACAGCACGCGCACCGAGCCGATGTCCATGGCTTCGGCCGCGGAGGTGGTCCTCACCGCGGGCACCATCGGCTCACCGCAGCTGTTGATGCTCTCCGGTGTCGGTCCGCGCGCACATCTGCATAAGGTCGGCGTCGACGTTGTCCATGATCTGCCCGGAGTCGGCACGAACCTGCACGATCATGTGCTCGTGCCCGTCGCCTACGCCGCGTCGACCCCGATCCCGAAGGCCACGTCCAACCATGGCGAGATCATTGGGCTGGTTTGCACCGAGTTCGCCGACGGCGCACCCGATCTGCAGGTCCTCGTCGTCGATTACGGTCTGGGCATCCTTCCCGGGCTGGCCGGCGCCGAGACTGGTTATGGGATGTTCGCCAGCGCCATGCGGCCGTGCAGTCGCGGCACCGTCCGGCTGTCGGGCCCGAGCGTAAGTGCCCCACCGTTGATCGATCCAAACTATTTCGCCGACGACCGCGACATGCGCACCGTGCTGGCCGGTTTGCGGATGATCCGCCGGATCGGGAGGGCGAGCGCGCTGGACCGTTGGCGGAGTAGCGAGGTGGTCCCTGGCGAGGCCATCGATGACGATCGCGCATTGCGCCAATACGTGTACAGCACCTATTCGACGTACTTCCACCAGGTCGGTACATGCGCCATCGGGAACACCGAAATGTCGGTTGTCGACCCCGAATTGCGGGTCCATGGCATCGAAGGGCTTCGGGTGGCCGACGCCTCGGTCATGCCGTCGATTCCTTCTGCGAACACCCATGCCACTGTTTACGCAATCGCCGAACGCGCGGCCGAACTCATTGCATGCGGAGACTAGCCAGGTACGAGTGGGGCCGATGCTGAATCAAGTTGTAGTAGAGTGCCTTGGCTTCCGCGACGGCCTGCATGCCCTTCTCGCACATCTCGATCTGCCCCGGCTCGCGATGCTGGGAAGTGGCTGCCCACTCGCGGACCTGTTGCCGGTATTCCTCAGGAACACCGAGCATTTGCGTGATCACTTCGACCGGAAAGAAGGCCGAGAAGTCCCGTACAGCGTCGAAGCTGTCAGGGTCGACCATCGAGATGTAGCGATCGATCGTCTCGGTGACCATCGGTTTCGTCGCCTCGATGGCCCTCGCGTATGTGAGAATGAGTCGGTGCGATCCACCGTCGCCGATCCGAACGAGTGCAATTTCCCAGTTGCACACCGGGCATCAGGCCCCCATGTCGTGCTGGGTTCTTACTGCGACAACTTCACGAATTACGTGTTCGACGTGACGTGAGGGGACGGCTGCTGTCTTGCGGTTCGCCTCGGCGCTACGAGACACGCTGGTTCCGCTCGCCCGAAATGCACGGGATCAAAAACGAGGGCGACCTGTGTCCGGCTTTCGACGGCGAGGTGGCGCAGGCGCCGGACGGGCTGTTCTTGACCTGCGTGGCCAACGACGGCGCCAGCCGATGGGTGCGTTGGGACCTTTACAAATGCATCCACCGCGCCGTTGAGCTTAGCGCATTGCAGCGGGACTCCCGGGGTGCGCACAGGCTGTAAGTCGTTGCCTGCCAAGGGTTGCTGCGCCGTGTCGCCTGCGCTATCGCAGGGAAGCGCTATCTCGCGCTCACCGACCAGGGGGTCAACTCGTACCCACGCGCCCTGCTCGGCGCAGATGAGTGTGTTGCGTTCGGAGTCGAGTCCGAAGACGAATGAGGGCCCGTCGCGCATGGGCCGCCCTCGGCGACGTTACGAGCAACGTTAGGCAAGCACTCGGCCGCATCGCACACAGCCGATGCACCACCGGCGAAATATATTGCAGCCGTGCTCAATCCGCATGCAACGGCAGCCGCCGCGATGATGTTGCGCACGTGCGCGCCCCCTCTTGCCTACCCAGCGGGCGTGAATTCGATGTTCAGTGCGGTGTGCCCGCGCAGGATGAACGTCGGCTCGTAGTCGTACCGGCGGGCGTCGATCGGCCCGTGCTTCTCCGCGCTGATCGTGATGTCGGCCAGCCGGTCGAGTATCCGCTCGATGGAGACGCGACCCTCGACGCGGGCCAGCGGCGCGCCGGGGCAGGAGTGGATGCCGCGGCTGAACGCGATGTGCTCGCGAACGTTGCGGCGGCCGAGCTGGAATTCGTGCGGGTCGTCGAAGCGCCGGGAGTCGCGGTTCGCGGCACCGGGGCTGACCATCACCGTGGTGCCCGCTGGCACGGGAGTGTCGCCGAGTGTTGTGGTTTTGCTGGGCATTCGGAACACGCTCTTCGCCGGGCTGTCCATGCGCAGGCAATCTTCGATGAATGTCGGGATGAGGCTGCGATCGGCGCGCAACTGCTGCCTGAGTCGGGCCGGTCGTCGAGCACCCGCAGTGCCGCGGACAGCAGCTTCGCGGTTGTCTCCTGACCAGGCACCAACAGGAACGTCGCGGTCCGGACCACGTCGATAATGTCGGGCGTGGAACCGTCCGGGTAGAGCGCCGTGGCCAGGCCGGTGAGCACGTCGTCACGGGGTTTTTCCGTCGATCCTCGATGTAGAAGCTGGACTTCTCGTCGGCCCACTCCAGCGGGTTCGCCGCGATGGGCTCGTGGTCGAGCCCGCCGATGTTGGTGCCGGGCCGATGAGCACCGAAGACCTCGCGGAACTCTTCGTGGTCTTCCTTGGGAACGCCGAGTAGGTCGGCGACCACGAGGAGCGAAAGCGGCCGTGCTACGTGGCGAGGAACTCGCACCTGCCGTCGGCGATGAACTCGTCGATGTGGCGATCGGCCAGCCGCCACACGAAGTCCTCGTCTCCTTGAGGCGTTTGGGCGTCAGAAGCCGGCTCAACAGGGAGCGCGCGTCGGTGTAGTTGGGCGGATCCATCGTGACCATGTGCTCGAACATCGGGATCTCGGTGCGGTGCGCCTTGAGTTGCGCGCAGATGTGGTCATCCTCGGGAACGAACGGCATCGGCGTGAACGGGCCCGCGACCGCGACACAGGACGAGTAGTTCTCCGAGTCCTTGTAAACGGTGCTCGCCGCCTCCCACCCGGTGACGGCGAGGACGGCGTTGTAGATCGGACAGCACACCTCGCCCGTGGTTCGCAGGTGATCGAAGTAGGGATGCGGGTCGGGAACCAGCGCCGGATCGGTGAAGTAATCGATCGAGTCGTAATCGGTGCTCGTGTGCAGCGATTCCTCCCGAAATATGCTGAGCACTTGCTTAGCATGGCGTTAGAGTCAGGGGCAAGGGGACAGGCCTTCACGGCGTCTAATATCTGCGTGTCGGCGCGTATCGGCGGGACATCAGGGAAGGTGACATGGCATCGGCGCGAAGGATCGGGGCGCCGGACGCAAAGAATCGCGGCGTACTGCTCGATGCTGCCGAGCAACTGATTCTCGAGGAGGGCTATGCGGCGGTGACGTCGCGCCGGGTCGCCGATCGCGCGGGACTCAAGCCTCAGCTCGTGCACTACTACTTCCGGACGATGGAGGACCTCTTCCTTGCGGTGTTCCGCCGCAGGGCCGAGGAGGGGCTCGAGATTCTGACGACGGCGCTCGAATCGCCACAGCCGTTGTGGGCGCTGTGGCGGTTCTCGACGATGCCGGAGGCCACCCGCCTGACGATGGAATTCATGGGCCTGGCCAACCATCGCAAGGCCCTGCGGGCCGAAATCGTCTACCACGCCGAACGTTTCCGCGAGGAGCAGAACAAGGCGATCGTCGCCGCGCTCAACCGCTACGGCATCGACACATCGGAGGTACCGCCGGTGGTGTGGACGGTGTTCGCAACGAGTGTTTCGCAGGGAATGGTGATGGAGCAGGAACTCGGCATGTCCACCGGACACGCCGAGACGTTCGCGTACTGCGAGCGGTGGCTGCGCCGTCTGGAGGGCGAACCACTTTCCGACGGTACGACGCGGGCGAGCGGTCACCACGTGCGAAGCGAGCGGAGCGCGCCCTTCGGTCCTTGATGGATCGCGACGACGACTCCGTCCACCGCGAGCACGCAGTAGATGTTCGGACTCTGGGTTGACGGCGCGGCGGTCGCTGCCACCATCGCCCACTCGTCGGGATTCGCCAGCATGACGTCGAGCACCCACTGCTGGTCCGGGCCGACGTCAGCCGCGATCTTGGGGCTGAACTG
The DNA here is from genome assembly GCA_963848855.1 of uncultured Actinomycetota bacterium. GTDB lineage: Bacteria > Actinomycetota > Actinomycetes > Mycobacteriales > Mycobacteriaceae > Mycobacterium. Next base: position 46,479 of record CAWKFL010000009.1, on the reverse strand, counting down.
ATACGGATTGTGGCTGTAGGCGCCCCAGTCCGGCGGGTCGACGTCGCGGTAATAGATCCTTACGGTGAACGGCTGCTCGGAGAAGGCGTGTACTTCACCTGGTGCAGCGGCGGCGGCAGCGGGTCATCCGCATACGCGGACCCCGGCCCGACGTCCATGACCGCTATCCCGATAGCTGACGCGACCGCGAGCAAAAACACATGGGCTTGCTCCAGTCTCGTCATCGATCCCGACAGGGACCGCGCGACGGCACGCTCGTACATCCACGCCACGCTGATGGCCATCCCCGGCGACTCCTCGAGTTGGCTTGACGCGCTTGGCCATTACGACGGGCTCGTCAAGACATCTCGAGGCTTCGCATCGACAATCGCTCGACGTACATCGCGCGGGTGATGAGCGGGGCGGCGGCGCACATCCGCAGGATTGGTACGGCACGCTGGATGCGGTGGCCGAGGGCCGACTCGACCCGTCGCCGAGCATCGGCACAACGATCGGCCTCGATGAAGTGCCGGAGGCCATCGACCAGGTGCGCAAAGGTCAGGGGCCGCCGCGCGTCGTCGTCCATCCGAGCGCATCGTGACCGTGATGCCGGGGCCGATCCGCCACATCGGGTTCGTCCTACCCGATCTCGATGCCGCTCTTGCCAACTGGGGTGAACCTGGGCCTCGGGCCTGGTTCATCATGCGTGGCTTAACCTTGCGCGCTCTATCGTGGCGAGCCGTGTCAAACCCTGCCGTCCGTGGCGCTGGCCCACAGTGGCGACCTGCAGGTCCAACCCATCTGCCAAGACGATCAGACACCCAGCATCTTCACCGAATTCCTGTCTTCAGGAAGCGCCGGATTTCATCAGCTCGCCTACTGGGCAACGGATTTCGACGCTACGATGGCCGCGGTCCGCGCCGCAGGGTGGCCGGTCGTCTGGGAGGGAGGCGGCGACTTCGGAGTGCGCTTCGCCTACGTCGAGCCGCCGAACAGTCCAGCCGCTGTCATCGAGATCGCCGAACTCACCGAAGCGACGGCGGCCAGCGCGGCCTACATCCGCGACGCTGCGGCACGTTGGGACGGGCAGCGACCCGGTCCGCGATCTGGGCGGTTAGCTCATCGCGCTGCCCATGTTCATGAGCATGTCGTGAATCCGATTCACCGACGCGGGCATGACGACGAACGGCCGCATCATGCCCTCGTCCTCGTGATCGAGAAAGTGGCAGTGGTACATCACTTTTCCGGTCTGACGGGACAGCAGGCCCGCGACGGTGACGAGCGTGTTGGCCGCGACGGTGACGGTGTCCTTCCAGCCGGACTCCTCCGGGAGGATGGCGAGCGGCGCGCCGAGCGTGATCGGCCTGTGGGTGCCACCCGCGCCGAAGTCCATACCCCCCGGATCGATCGAGAAGCGCTCGATGACCTGGAAGTTGATCAGGTGAATGTGCATCGGGTGGCCGATGGGCTGCCCTGGAGGTGTCACGACGTTGATGAAATGCCACTTCTCCCAGGTGTCGGCCGCCGCGAAAAACGTCGTGGTGTCCTCGAACATCACCCCGACACGGCGCAGGGTACGGACGCCCGACGGCATAGCAACCCGTACGATGCCGTCGCCCGCCGGGGTGGCCGGATCGACTTCGGCCATCTCCCAAAGCTGCGGCATCACACCGCTTTTGTCGTAGGACGTCAGCACGAACCGCTCGACGGCGTCCGCAGGCACGTCGGCCGCCGACAACCTGCGGAAGCTGGGAGACAACGTCGCGGGCAGCGGGTGCGTCGGCTGGTCAGCCGGCCCGACACGAAACTCCATCACCTCGGGATAGGGGATGTTGGCGGCGGGCACGGCCATCCCTGCCGGCTGGGAGACATCGGTGTTCACCAGCTTGAGCCGCCGACCGTGGTAGGCCGAGAAGTCGATGACCACGTCGGCGCGTTCCGCGCAGGACAGCGACAGCGTCTCGCCGATCACGCGTGGCTTGTCGAGCAATCCGAGGTCCGTCCCGATCAGCGTTATCGCACCCGCTACGGTCTTGCCGGTCTGTTCGTCGACCACAGCCAACCGGTAGGCGCGCGCCAGCGACACGTTCACCACGCGGAACCGGTAGCTGCGCGCCTCCACCGAAAGGTAGGGCCACACCACGCCGTTCACCATCGTGAACGGCCCGAAGAACGGGACGGACGCCGGGATCGTCCCCGGCGGGAAGGTGGCGCGGCGCCCGGCCAGGACGCGCTTGCCGAGCAGTTGGCCGGTGAGCCTGCCCTGTGCGTCGGTGTCGAAGTTGACGTCGCCGATCGCCAGCGGAATCTCGTAGCGGCCGCGGGGCAGATCGAGCCGATCCTCCTCGTCGTCCCGGATCACATAGTGGCCGAACAGTCCGGACAGCACGTTCAGTGCCGTCACCGACATGGCGTGGTCGTGATAGAAGAGGTGGGCAGCCGCCTGATCGTTGGCGTACTCGCTCAGCTGCGCATTACCCGGCGCGACCCCGTATTCCGTTGCGCCGTCGCTGGCGGCGTTCTGGTGGCCGCCATGCACATGCACGGTCGTCCAGGCCGTCAGCGCGTCGATCTCGGGTCGCGCGAATCCGCCTGGGGCGCCCGGCTTGTTGTAGGGCAGCTTGCCAGGGCCGGGTCCCTCACCGCGCACCCACACCGCCTTGACGGGGATGGCGCCGGTCAGCTTGTTGGTCCATGCGATGCGGGCCGTTTGCCCCCGACGCACGTCGATGGTCGGTCCGGGGAAAAGGCCACCGTAGGTCCATAGTCGGGTCGGCGGCAGTTCGGAGTGCAGACGGATCCGCGCCTCGACCATGTCGACCTCGGTCACCCCCGTCCGCTTCGGCCGCAACGTGGGCGGAATGCGTAACGCGTCCTTGAACGGCGTCAGTTCGGTGAACCGCGGTTCGTCGACACCACCGAGATCCTTTGCCGCCGTGGCATGTCCGGAGAACAGATCCGTCGCGCCCACCACCGCGACACCGGCGACCGCGGCCGCCGCAACCCCTAAGAACGCTCGCCTGTCGGCCACAGTCACGGTGAATGTCTCTCCTTTACGCCCGCTACCTCAACGGCACAGAGACCTGAAGTGATCACGAGTCGCGTATCACATTGCACCGCGGATCATTCTGTGGGCAGCGACGTACTTTGGCGCTCGCCACGACGGCAACGACAAGAGACTACTTGCCGCGCTTCATCACTTTCTCGGCCGCGGTCCAGTGTGCGTCGGCTACCCACAGCCGAGCGAAGGCCGTCACCGGCTCGGTGGTCGAGACCCCGCGCATGACGCGCTTGATCTCACCGGCCGGGTGGCCGGCGAGCGACCGCGCTATCGCACGCCACTGTTCATCGAACGACTCGCGGGGCAACACTTTGTCGATCAGGCCGACTCGCTCGGCCTCGGCCGCGTCGAGCACGGTGCCGCTACCGGCCCACCAGCTCAACGAGCCGCTCGGCGCCGCCCCACGCCGGCATGATCTCCAGCGTCACCTGGGTGAACCCGATCTTGATGTCATCGGCCGCGAGTCGAATATCGGCGGCGACCGCGACCTCGGCGCCGCCGCCGAGCGCATGGCCGTTGAGCACCGCGATGACGGGAGTGGGAAAACCCGCGATCCGATCGCAGATCGACCGCATCCGCCACGCCATCGCCGCCGCGTCGAGTTCGCTGGCGCCCTCGGCGCCGTCCAGCGCCTTCTCCAGCTGGTCCATCGTCTGCAGCGAGATCGCGTTGCGCGCCTGCGGGCGGTCGATGGTGATGACCGCTAGCCCGTCGCCCAATTCGAGGTCCACCATGATTCATTCTCCGACTGCGGTATTGGCATTCTCGTCAACGGAGAATAGCATCGCCAGCGTGGTGTAGGCCGCGGCGAAGTCGACCGATGAGCCGCTTGCGCGAAGAGCGAAGGACGAGTTGAGCCGCTTGCGCGAAGTGCGGAGGGCGATGCGAAACATCCCTGTCGAGCTGACCAAACGATACGAGGAAGAGGGATGGTGGACGCGCGACACCCTCGGTGAGCTCCTCGCGCGGTTTGCAAGACACCCCCGAGACCGGCTTCTGGGTGCATTCCGATGTTCGCCCCTACACCGGGACGTTCGCCGACGTCGAACTGCACGCCCGCCGCTTGGCAGCGGGACTGCACAAACGCGGAGTCGGTCCGGGCGACGTCGTCGCGCTGCAACTGCCGAATTGGATGGAAGCCGCCGTGTCGTTCTGGGCGTCGGCCTTCCTCGGCGCAGTCGTCGTGCCGATCGTGCACTTCTACGGACGCAAAGAGTTGACGCCAACAAGGCCAAGGAAGACCTCCAGCGCATCATCGACAACTCCACCGGACAGTTCAGGGCCGACTTCGAAACACCGCCGAGGACTTCGTCAAGGTGGCACAGAATGCCAAGGTGATCACCGAGGTCAACGTCACCGCCACCGGCGTCGGAACGACGACCGACGATACGGCCGTCGTTCCGGTCGCGGCCACCTCACGGGTGACGAACAACTCAGGCGCCAAGGAGGAGCCGCGCTCGTGGCGGCTGGCGGTCACGCTGCAGCGAGACGGCGACCAGATCAAGATGTCGAAAGTCGAGTTCGTACCGTGACCAGCGATCGCAACACCGAGATCACCGACGTCGACGACGCCGATGAGTCCGACGAGGTGATCGGGTCTGACGAGACCACCGAAACCACCGAAGCCGACGACAAACCCGCACCGCGCGATGGCGCCGTCGCGCGGTCACTGCAAGGCGTCCGAACGGGGCTGGGCGCGATACTGCTCACGCTTGCCCTCGTCGCTTCCGCGGGCGTCGCCGCATGGCTGTACTTCAACGACTTCCGCCCGAATCAGGAGACCGACGCCTCAGCGGCCACGGAAACGCTCGAATCCGCCAAGAACGGCACGGTCTCGCTGCTTTCGTACTCACCGGAATCGCTGGACAAGGACTTCACCACGGCGAAGTCGCACCTGACCGGAGACTTCCTGTCGTACTACACGCAATTCACTCCGCGAGCAGCGTCAAGGTCGGCATGAAAAAGATCGACGGCACTTGGCTCATTTCGGCATTCGATCCCGTGTAGCCTCGGCGCGGTGACAACACCGGCACCTAAGCCCGCCGATTTGGTGCTGTCTGGTGGCGGCGTCAAGGGTATCGGTTTGGTGGGGGCCGTCGTCGCGCTGATGGAGGCCGGCTACACAGCGCAGCGCGTGTCGGGCACATCGGCAGGTTCGATTGTCGGCGCGGTGGTCGCGGCGGCTTCGATGGGCCGGCAGCTGACCCCGGATGAGGTCAAAGAACTTGCACTGCAACTTGATTACCGCAAGTTCACAGACCCAGGCCCGCTCGAACGGGTGCCGTTCGTTGGCCCGTCGTTGGCGATATTGCGGGGCAACGGCGTCTACAAGGGCGACTACGCGCACGACTGGGTCCGCAGCCAACTCAAGACGCTCGGTGTCGCCATGTTCGGCGATCTCGCAATCGACGATGACGACCTGCCCGAAGAACAGCGCTACAAGCTTGTCGTCACGGTCGCCGACGTGACAACGGGTCAGTTGGTGCGGCTGCCATGGGATTACCGCAGGGTCTACGGCCTCGACCCGAACGAACAGTCTGTCGCCGATGCGGTACGCGCATCGATGGCGATTCCGTTCTTCTTCCGTCCGGTCAAGCTGCGTGCCACAAGTGCATTGACGTCGACTCTGGTGGATGGTGGTCTGCTGTCGAACTTTCCGATCGACTCGCTGGACCGCACAGACGGCGCGGCGCCCCGCTGGCCGAGTTTCGGCGTTACAGTGTTACCGAATCTGCCCGAAGGCAACGACAAGGTGATCCCGGCGCTGGCGCCCTTGCGGATGCTCGGGCCGCCGCACCTACTCGAGGGCGTCATCACCACCGCGCTGGTCGGCCGCGATCAGGCCTACCTCAACCAACCGTGGGTGCGCGCCCGCACGATCCGGGTCGACTCGACCGACATCGGCTTCCTCGACTTCGATATTTCGGACAATGAGATCGAGGCGCTGTATGCGAAGGGGCACATCGCCGCGGAGCAGTTCCTGTCCACCTGGGACTGGAGCTCGTACTTGACCCGGTTCCGCTGACGATGGCCGAGCACGTTGCGCTGGAACAGTTTTCGGCGATCATCCCGCTGCCCGCGACGATTATCGCCGCTGCCGCCTTCGCTCCGCTGGCGGGGACGCCGCCGCTGGCGCGCGCCGTGTGCATGTTGCGCGGCGGTGTGCCCGATCCGGGCATCGTCGTCGCTGCCGCCTCGACGCTGCTCGACGATGCGCGCGGTTGCCTTGCGGCTCATGGTCTGTCATCGGTTGGACTGGTCGCGGTCGAGAGTCCCGGGCTGCGGGCGCACTGCTTAAGCACGGCGCTGGACTACCTCGCCCAAGCCCCGAACCCGCCGCGGCACGTACTGACCCACGATGTTCGTCGGCCGCTGGCATCGCCAGAACTCCGGGACCGGGTGAGCGTCCGGCTGCGGGCAGGCGCGTCCGCGGTGATGCCGGTCCTGCCGCTCACCGACAGTGTCAAGGCCGTCGACGTGAACGGCTCGGTCGCCGCCACACTCGATCGTTCCGTGCTGCAGACGGTGCAATATCCGCGGGGCTTCACCGTCCATCAACTGTCGGCGCTGCTGGCGCAGCGAAACTCGGATGACTTCGACGAACTCGAGGAGGCCCTCGGCTCGAATGTCCCGATCACCGCGGTAGAAGGGGAGCCCGACGCGTTCGTGACGCAATTGCCAAGGGACAGCGCCTTCGTCGAGGCGATCATCGCATGCCGGGGCGTCAGCTACCGGTGAGGAGTCTCTCGGCAACGGCGATGTCCTGGACGTACGTCACCTTGAGGTTGCGTTCCTCGCCCTGAAATGTTCGAACCTCGAGGTCGGTGAATGTTTCGACACACGACGACGTATCGGTGCCTTCGAACCCGGCGTCGTCAGCGGCCCGATACGCCCGCAGCAAGGGCATCGCACGAAAGGCCTGTGGCGTCTGGACGCGCACCAGCGTGCCGTTGCCGCTGACGGACTCCATTCCCCCCGCTACCGACTTCACCACATCGGGGACAACCAATGCGGGTATCGCGCCGCCATACTCGCGGGCGACTGCCAGCGCCGTTTCGAACATGCCGGAGCCGGCGAGCGGGCGGGCGGCATCATGGATCAGCACGACATCGATCGAGCCGGATTCGATATCGGCGGCGAGATAGCGCAGCAGGTTGAACTCCGAGCCGTGCCTGGTGTCGCCGCCCTCGACGAACTCGACCGACGCGCCCACCACTTCGATCGCCACCGTCTGCTCCGCCAGCTCGCGTTCGCCCTTCCGGAATACCAGCATGATCCGGGTGATGCCGGGCACTCGGGTCAGGGCATCGAGCGACCAGGACACCATGCTGCGGCCGGCCAGCGGCAGATACGCCTTGTTGCCGTCGGCGCCGACGCGGGTGCCGAGGCCCGCGGCCAGCACCACGCCCACCGCAGCTGGTGTGGACGCCTCGCTCATGGGGCGAACACTAGCGTGCGCGATCAGCACAGTGGCTACCACCGCAAGCCCACGAGCTCGTATGTTGACTTTCGTGCAACGTCCGCTCACGGTGCTGATCTCCGGTGTGGGCGTCGCGGGCCCCACCCTGGCCTACTGGTTGGTGCGGTGCGGACACCGTCCCGTGTTGGTGGAGCGGCTGTCCGAACTGCGGGTGGGCGGACATGCGGTCGACATCCGGGGCACCGCGCTTCAGGTCACCGAACGGATGGGCCTGGAATCCGCGGTGCGTGACGCCCGCACGCAAATCCTGACCCTGTCGGCGGTGCGGCCCGACGGCTGCCGCAGATATGACGTCGCACTGCGGCGGATTCACGAGATGCGCGGTGACCGTGAAGTCGAGATCATGCGGGACGACCTGGTGCGCATACTGTTCGACGCGGTGGCAGGCGATGTCGAGGTTATATTCGGCGAGTCGATTCGGGCGCTGACTCCGCGGGACGATTCGACGGTGGAGGTCGAATTCAACGGTGGTGCACCGCGCGTCGTCGACATCGTGGTCGGCGCGGATGGCCAGCACTCTGCGGTCCGTGAACTGGCCTTCGGTCCGGAGCGCGGGTTCACTCGTCACCTCGGTGCATACCTGTCCATCTACACCGTCGACAATCTGCTGGGCCTGCGGGACCAGGCGATCCTCTACAACGAACCCGGTCGTGCGGCGGCGATGTTCACCGCCCGCGGTAATCAGCGCGCGAAGGTGGTGTTGCTGTTCCGCAGCGACCCGCTCGACATCGACTTCGGCGATCCGGCAGCTCAGCACGGGCTGCTGCGCCACCGGTTTGCGGGCATGGGTTGGGGGACAGAGCGATTGGTCGCCGCGATCGCCGACGCCTACGACTTCTACTTCGACGAGATGAGCCAGGTGCGGCTGCCCGGCTGGTCGACGGGACGGATCGCGCTGCTCGGTGACGCTGCCTACGGTCCGTCACCGATGTCGGGCCAGGGGACCTCCCTTGCGCTGATCGGCGCGTATCTGCTCGCGCATCACCTTGCGGCGACGCCCGACGTAGTGACGGCTTTAGCGCTGTGGGAGAAGCAATTTCGCCCCAACGTCGAAGAGAATCAAGCGTTGGCCACCGACGGGATGTCGACGTTGTTACCCGCGTCGCGGCTGGGCATCTTCACCCGCAATCAGGCCATGCGGGTCCTACCGCTTCTCGCGCGGTTCGGGCGTGGTTTCGGCGGGCGCATCGAACGTGCCTCGCGCGCGGTCACGCTGCCGGATACCTGACCGCGCACCGGGGTCAGCCCATCAGCCGCCTGAGCTCGGCCGCGACCGGATGCCCAGCTTGCGATAAATCTGGGTGAGGTTGGCCTCCACGGTCTTGGCACTGATGAACAGCGCCTTGGCGACGTCGCGGTTGGTCATTCCGACGCGGCGAGCCTGGCCACGCGCAGTCCGGACGGCGTCAATGACGAGTCCCGGGTCGGGCTGACATTGGTCCTGGTCAGCTCGTCGCGGGCGCGCTCCGCCCACAACGCACATCCTCGTCGAGCTGACTGAGCCTCGTCCGCGTCAACTCCGACAGACTGTCGCGCAGCTCCGGTTCGCCATTGCGCGACTGTCCGTGGATGGCGCGCGCCATTTCCGGGGTGTAGAAGAGGTTTCCGTCACACATCTCGGTGATGCGCATGATGGCGTGGCGCGGTATGTGATGACCAATTCGTTCCGCAACCAAGGCTCGCAGCCCACCAAAGCTCGGCGGGCCCAACGCAATACGTTCGATCCAGGTGGGATTGGCGCGCTGCAACCACGACGCGTTCGCGTGGTTGGGTTCGGTCCGCTGCGTGACCAGCGCGCCGGCGGGGACGTTCAGCCTGCGCGCCACATACCCCAGCACCGATCGGCTGGACCACCCGATGGTCGGTCACCGGCCCGTGGGCCGAATCCCGAAGCAGGACCCGGTCCACGCGACCCGTTGCACCTCGGGCAGCGACGCCAACACGTCCGGGTCGACGTCACCGAGCAGGTCGGCCACGGTGCCGTAGGCCAGCACCACGAATCCGCGGTCGCGGCCGCATCGAGCGCGGCCAGCCACAGCGTGGTCTTGCCGATTCGCTCCTCGCCCTCCATGAGCAGGCAGGACGGCTTCGTCTCGGCGGCCGACAAGAAGCTCGCGACGGCCTGGAACTCGGCGGCACGGCTTTACGACACCGACGGACGTACCTCATCATCGGTGTCCGGTGGCTGCGGTACCACCGCGGCAGTGATGACCTCGCCTAGGTCATTCCGCCACGCCGAATGTCGCGCGCACTTTCGTCGGCCTGACGCGAACCACTACTTCGCCGGGTATGCCGTTTCGCCGACCGAATTCTTCAGCCCGTTCAGCGCCCATGTAGCGTCCGCCCGTCCTTGTAGCAACATCGATCAACTCCCGCGGGTCTTCGGAGAGCGATGCAATGCCCTGGATCTGAACGAAGGAGTACGGCGGCCGTGGGTCGTCGATACAGAGCACCACACGCGGATCCCTGCGCAGGGCCCGACCTTTGGCCGTTTCTTTGCCGGTGTTGAACACCAATTCGTTGCCGTCGACGATGAACCAGACCGGTGCGACGAGAGGTCGGCCATCGGATGCGAGGTAGCCGAGCATTCCGGTGCGGGTGCCTTCGGAGAGAAACGCGATGACTTCATCTGAGAGTTCGTCCACTCCAATCACGCTAGACGGTATGACGAGGCTGGGGCCTCACTGCATGTGAACGTGGGTTGCCGACAGGAATCAGGTCCTGGCCGGTAGAGCCACAGATGTAGGAGGCCCCAGTGAAACGTCATCGTACGAGCGTCGGGTTGGATGTGCACGCACGATCGGTGGTCGGGTGTGGATTGGACCGAGAAACCGGTGAGATTTTTCAGCGGCGGCTGACACCGAGCCGCGAAGAAGTTTGTGACTGGAGCCGGTCGCTGCCGGCGCCGGCAGTGGTGGTCTATGAGGCGGGCCCGACCGGCTTTGGTCTGGCTCGTTACTTGATCGATGCGGGGATCGAGTGTGTGGTGGCCGCGCCGTCGAAGCTGCAGCGGCCCTCGGGAGATCGGGTCAAGACCGACGCGCGTGATGCCCGGCATTTGGCGCGGCTACTGCATCTGGGTGAGATCGTGGCGGTGGCCATTCCTACCGTGGAGCAGGAAGCCGCCCGTGACCTGGTGCGTGCACGCGAGGATTGCCGCGGTGACTTGATGACTGCACGGCACCGCGTGTCGAAACTCCTGCTGCGCCAAGGGATCGTCTATTACGGCGGCAGAGCTTGGACGGGCAAGCATGAACTGTGGCTGCGCACGCAGCGGTTCGACACCCCGGGCCTGCAGCAGGCCTACGACGCCGCCTTTGACGCGATGCTGACGGCCCTGGATCGCCGCGATCGGTTGGACCGCGAGATTGAGGCGCTGGCCGCCAACTCGATATTCACCCCAGTCGTGAGGCGGCTGGGCTGTCTGCGTGGTGTCTCCACGCTGACCGCGTTCGGATTGGCCGCCGAGATCGGCGACTGGACACGGCTTAGCGGCCGCTCTATCGGCGCCTACCTGGGACTGGTGCCCACCGAATACTCCTCGGGATCGACCCGGGTGCAGGGCGGAGTCACCAAAACCGGCAACAGTCATGCCCGCCGGCTGTTGGCCGAAGCCGCCTGGCATCACCGACCCCGGTATCGGCCCGGCCAGGATCTGCGCCGCCGCTGGGACGCGGCCTCACCGGCGGCACGAGCACGCGGCCAAGCCGCCAATGCGCGCCTGCACGCCCGTTGGGTGCGCTTCGATGCGCGCAAGAAATGCCCTGTGGTCGCCAACGCGGCGATCGCCCGCGAGCTGGCCGGCTGGTGCTGGTCACTGGCAGTACTCGACGAGTAGCACCCACATATGTCCGGATGAACATCCGCTGGTGTCGGTAAGCGTCTGGGAGTGACACGCGAGGATGTCTATGAGCAAATATGTTGCACCGCAGCTATTTATGCTCGATCTCTAGACTTGCGATCCACTCCCATCCGAAAAACCGTCATGCGGTAGCCAACCCGCGCATTTCAGAGTGGACACGCGTCGATATGACACGCTCGACACTTTCGCGGACTCATTCGGTCACCGAAGCGGCGGCTCCAACGACGGTTGTGGCCGCCGCTTCACCCTGCCCACTTGACAAAATCGGCTCCATATCAGACATCCCAGGTGTGTAAGTTGTCAAGCCGCCTCGGCGGCTTGACGGTGTGTCCAGGCTTTGTATTCGTCGTAGTGGGTTCGATGGCGTAGACAGCCGTGCAGGATGCCGACGAGGCGGTTGCCGAGCGCGCGTAGCGCTTGGTGGTGGGTGTCGCCGGCGGCGCGGTGGGCGTCGTAGAAGATCCGTGCGCCGGGGCTAGTTGATAGCGCGCAGAAGGCCCACTGGTCGACGGCGTCGTAGAGCCGGCGGTTGCGGACGTGGCGGGCCAGCACGGCGCGTTTCTTGCCCGACGCGATGGTCAGGGGCGAGGTTCCGGCGTAGTTTTTGCGACACTTGGCGGTGGTGTAGCGGTTCGGGTCGTCCCCGAACTCACCGAGCACCCGGGCGCCGAGGATGACACCAAGTCCTGGCAGGGAGAGGTAGATGTCGGCGTCCGGGTGTGTCTCAAAATGTGTCGCCAGTTCGGTCTCGAGGTCATCGATCTGGCGGTTCAGTTCAGCGATGATGCCGACCGTGGCGCGGGTGGTCGCGGCGAACGCGGCGGTCACAGCAGCGGCGGCGGCGAGGTGCTCGGTGCGTAGAGCGCCTTGAATGTCTTGGGCCCGGGTGTCGAGGTTGCGTTGTCGCCCAGCGGCTTTGAGCGCCGACCGGATCTTGGCCAGACTCAGATTGGCCGCCTGCAGCGGGCCAGGAGCGCGGCCTAAGATTGCTAGCGCGTCACGATCGTGCAGATCATCGAACGCCTCCAGCGCAGCGGGGTAGTACTCACGCAGCGCTGAGCGCAGCGTATTGGTGTGCCGGTTGCGGGTCCAGATCAGATTCTGATGTGCACGGGCCAGTACCTTGACCGCCCCGGCATCAGCAGAGTCACCGGCGATCAAACGGTGGTTGTGCCGGTCGGTGCGTACCAGATCAGCCAACAGCTTGGCATCCCCGGCATCGGACTTGGCGCCCGAGACATGGTGGCGGTCGCGGTAGCGGGCCACCGCCAGCGGGTTGACCGCAAATACCTGGTATCCGGCCCCGCTCAACGCATCCACCCAGAGGCCTCGATCGGTTTCTATACCGATCATGACGTGGTCCGCAACCTCGGCGTGGACAGCCACCAGCTCGTGAAACGCCCGCATGCCGGCCAAGCCTTCGGGCAGCCGCCGCGACGCCAGCCGGTCGCCGGCGTCATTCATCAGGTACACGTCATGATGGTCTTCTGCCCAGTCGTCTCCGACGAACAGCATCGATAAGCCTCCCCTTGATCAGAGCCGATAAATTCCGTTCGAACCCAAGGACACCCGGCGGCGACCTAATGGATCAGTGCTCGACCGGCACGACATCCCATCAGCGCTACAGATGACCTCACCAAACCAGCCGGGGCACGATCTAGCGCTAGGAATCGAACTTCACTCCAGGACACAGAAGTGCTCACCGACCGGCGGCTCGGCGATCAGCGTCACCCTCCCGGATCGCTATCTGTCCGAGGCTCGCCGATCGACTCCCATTAGGACGCATCGGCCGTCGCGTCGATGGTCCCAACTAGTCCTCTGCGTGGCGCTCGTAGTCCCACCGCTCAAGACGCATCTGCAGCTCGTACAGGCCAAGTGCGGCAAGCGGTGTGCCGATTGACATGCAGACCATCAGGAACGGGCTCATTGGTCTCTCGAGTCTTTGTTGGTTTTGCGGACTGAATGAAGCGTATGACCGGACCGCATCGACCCACATGCGTAGTGACTTACCTGTTTTTCGGCGCCTCGTTCGTAGCTACGCACCAACGCGTCGCGGGCGGCCGCCCGCATGCCGCGGTAGCGATCACGCTCGCGGGTCAGCCATTTCTCGGACCAGCCGTCGAGCAGATCTCCGGCGCGCAGGATCGGAATGAGGCCTGCGACCAACTGCGGATCAACACCGGAGGGTTCGCTGTGACCGAGAAGTTCTTCCATCAGGTCCACAGCTTCGTGCCAGTCCACCGAGACGTCGTCAGACAGGGCGACATATTGGGGGTCCACCACGAGCATCGGGTCGATGCCGATGGGTCGCAGCCGCCACATCGCCGACCGCAGGCTGGCAACGGCTCGGCGCGTCGGGGCGTGCGGCCACAGCATCGCGCAGACCCAGAGCCTGTGTACGGGCCGGCGCCTGAGTGCGACCAGCGCGATCAGTCGTTGGCAGGCCGGGGGCAGATCAACGTTCTGATCGCCGCGCCGAACTGTAAATCCACCCAGCAGGTTCAGCGAGAACTCTTCCGACACCCCTTGATCGTGGAGCGGCCCGACCCTGCGGGCATGCGTAGTGCACTACTTCTTTTCCCGGGCAAACGGCCGGGCGCTCACGTGGGCGCGGTCATGCTGTGAAATGTATCGGTGGACGGAAGGGTGAACCCAGTGAGCGAGGACAAAGCGCCGATGCCGATCCGACCGGCGGCGCATCGACTCCGCCGGATGTCGGGGCGCGATCCGGACGAGGAACACCGTGTCGCCACGCCGCTGGAACTTCTGTTCGATCTGACCTTCGTCATCGCCTTCGGTGTCTCCGCGAACGAGTTCGCGCACCTGTTGGTCACAAATCATGTCGGCGCCGGGGTGCTCGGCTTTGCGCTCGCAACGTTCTCCGTCTGCTGGGCTTGGATCAACTTCAGCTGGTTCGCGTCGGCATACGACACCGACGACTGGATCTACCGGCTGATGACGATGCTGCAGATGGTCGGCGTCATCATCATGGCATTGGGCTTCCCCGCGATGTTCGCGTCGATCGAAGACGGTGAATACGTGGACACCCGCGTCATGGTGGCCGGCTATGTGGTGATGCGAATTGCGTTGGTGGGCCAATGGTTACGCGCGGCCAAGCAAGACCCCGAGCACCGCTCGGCGTGCCTCACCTATGCCACTGTTGTGCTCATCGCGCAAGTGGGCTGGATCGGCGGCATGTTCCTGCACAAGTCGATTCCGGTGACCTTCCTTGCCGTGGCGGTGTTGATCGGAATCGAGTTCCTCGGGCCGTGGTTGGCCGAGACCCGCAGGGGCGGCACCCCGTGGCATTCCCACCACATCACCGAACGCTATGGCCTGCTGGCGATCATCGCGCTCGGCGAAGGCGTGGTCGGCACGGTCGCCTCGTTGACGGCGGTGGTCAGTTCGCAAGGCTGGAGCTTCGATGCGGTGTTCGTCGTCGTGGCAGGAGTCGGCCTGACCTTCGGCATGTGGTGGACCTATTTCGTGGTGCCGCAGGCCGAGCTGCTGCACGCCTACCGGCAGCGGTCGTTCGTCTTCGGCTACTTCCACGTCGTCGTATTCGGCGGCATCGTCGCCACCGGTGCCGGCCTGCACGTCGCCGCGTACTACATCGAGCACCATTCCGAGCTCGGATCGGTCCAGACCGTCCTGGCAGTGGCGGTGCCCGTGGGCGTCTACATCACCGCGGTCTATTTCCTTTACATGCGAATGGTGCGGGCGGTGCACGTCTTCCACGTCCTGCTGGTGGTGCTGACGCTGGCGGTGCTCGGCGTGGCGGTGTGGCTGGCCGCTGCGGGCATCTCGATGGCCAACTGTCTGCTGGTCGTCACGCTGGCGCCGATGGTCACCGTGATCGGCTATGAGGTGCAGGGACACCGGCATGCGGCAGAGGCCGTCGCCAAAAGTCTGGAGGAAGGCTAGCCGCGACTCGGGTAACGGGTTTGACCACCCGCGGTCCTGGTTAGTCCTTTAGTAGCCGCGCGGAGCCGCACCCGGTGACCAGGTCAAGAAGTCGGCCTACGTTCGCCGCGGAGTGCGCTTCGGCGGCTTTCAAGTCTGAGAGCACGAGGAGCATCAGGATGCCGAAGACGACGAAGAGCGGTCAGGCCAAGAAGAGTGAGCTGCCGAGCACGTTGCGCAAGTCGTCACCCAAGGCACAGCGGACGTTCGCCAAGACGCACGATTCGGCGGCCGAGCAGTACGGCGAAGGGGAGCGGGCCCATCGCGTGGCCTACGACGCGCTCAAGCACAGCTACGAGAAGGTCGGCGATCACTGGGAGGCCAAGTCGGAGAAGGGGCCGTCGGATTCCAGGGCGGAAAGCGGCGGGCCCAACCCAAAAGGCAAGTCCGCTGAAGGCGTCGACGCCAACGCGTCGAAGAAGCACCTCACCGAAATCGCGCGGCGCCTTGATATTCCGGGACGGTCGACCATGACCAAGGGCGAACTGGTCACGGCCATCAAGAAGGCCAACCGTCGGGAGTCCTCGCGCAAGAGGTAGCGCTAGCGGGCTACAGGCGCGGCGTCGAAGCCCTCCAACAGCAGCCGTTCCTGTTCCAGCTTCATCTGGCGTCTCGCCTTGCGACGGGTGATCACAATGCCGACGCCGGCAAGGACCCAGATCGCGTACTGGGCGGTCCAGGAGAGCCGTAACGATTCGAATGAGATATCCCCCGAAGCCTCCAGGATCAAGCCCATCGCCTGCATGACCAGCAGGGAGGCGACGAAGCCGCCCATGTTCACCATGCCCTGCGCGGTGCCGAGAGTGGTGCTCGGATTGAAGGTGCGTGCGAAGTCGAAGCCCACCATCGATCCCGGGCCACCGACGGAAATGACCACGATCAGCACGACAAGCAGCCACAGCGGCGCCTGACCAGGCAGCGCCAGCACCACCGTCCATGCCACCGCGTTGCTGCCGATGATCGCCAGCACCAGACGCGACCGCCGGTGTGGTGGCGGCCGGTGAAGATGCCGACGACGATGCCCGCCGAGATAGCGGCGACCACCGAGATGGTCAGCAGCGCGCCCGCGACAGTCGTGGACAGGCCCTGTGCCACGGTCAGGTACGGCACCCCCCACATCAACGCGAACACGGTGACGGAAAACTGGGTGCCCATGTGGGTGAAGAAACCCAACCGGGTGCCCGGGCGCAGCCACACGGTCTTGACACTGACGAGCACTTCGCGGATCGAGGCGGTCTCGGCAGGGGCAGCTGAGCCGTTCGGAGTGTTCTGTACCAGCGCCAGGGTGAGCGCGATCGACAGCACGCCGAGCGCGGCCACCGATGCGTAGGCGGTGGTCCACCCTGTCACGGCCAGCAGGCTCATGAACGGCACCGCGGACAAGACCTGTCCGAGCTGGCCGCAGATTCCGGTCAGCTGCGTCACCAGCGGAACCTGCCGCGGCGTGAACCAATGCGGCACAAGACGAAGTACGGAGATGAAGGTCACCGCATCGCCGAGGCCCACGACCGCGCGCGCGGCGATCGCCGTTGGCAGCGATTCGGTGAAGGCGAGTGCCAGCTGGCCTGCGGCCATCACGGCGGCGCCGGTGACGATCAGCTTTTTGGAACCGAACCGGTCGAGCAGCAGCCCGGCGGGCACCTGGGCGCCCGCGTAGACGATGACCTGAAGCACCACGAACGTCGATAGGAGGCTGGGGCTGGCGCCGAAGCGATCGGCCGCGTCGAGACCCGAAACACCCAGGGTGGTGCGATCGAGAACCGCGACGATGTAGGCAAGTAGTCCGGTGGCCCAGACGATCCAGGGACGCACACCGGACCTTTCACAGCGCTAACGATTTGTCCTGTTCATTGTCCCGCAACCTGTGGTGCCAACGCCAACCGTGCAGCCGTGAAATCACTCACCCGACGTGTGTGGCGGGAGCTCTGGTTCAGAGTTGGCTGAAATTGCATGTCTGTGTCGTTTGGGTCGCAGACGTACCACCAAATGCGCAGTTAGCTGTATGTATACCGAATAGCTAGCAAATATCATATCTACTCGGCGATTATTCGCTACAGTGGTCGCATGCATCGCGGCGACACGCATCGGAGGGGGACCACGGGTCCAGTCGGGGTGCGTCGCGTTGGCTGAGTACCGGCTCGATGATCTCGCCCGGGTCTCCGGGGTCAGCGCACGAAATATCCGTGCCTACCGCGAACGCGGCCTGCTGGATGCACCAAGGCGGGTCGGGCGGTCGGCCTACTACGACGACTACCACTTGTCGCAGCTCAAGACCATCAACCAGCTGCTGCGCAAGGGCTTCAACTCCGCACACATTGCAGAGTTCTTCGCGAGCATGCGGCAGGGCGCCGACCTCGCCGACATCCTGGGAATCCGGCGGGCCGTTCTCGGTCCGCCCGCAGGTGAGGCCATACAGAATTCGCGTCCGGTCAAGCCGAGCGGAACGGTCCTCGACATCGATCCCGATGGCGATGAGGCGCGGCGGCTACTCGAGTACGGCTTGGCGAGGCGAGTCGGCGGGGCGGTATCGCTGGCCAACACGGCGATGGCCGACGTCGTGGCGCGGGCCTCGAATCAGCTTCAATATGTCCGCGCGATTCTGCGGATCTTCGAATCGACGCGGGAATCGGTCGACAACATGGCGAACAGCTATGTCGCCGTGCTGCACGGGCTGTACACCGAGCGATTCGGGCCGGACCACATACCGACACCCGGCGAGATGGCCGAACTGAGGCGAATCGTCTTGGACTACCGCGACCTTGGCAACAGGGTCGTCGCCGACCAGCTGGACGAGTCGATCCGACGGACGACTTCGACCGCGGTGTCCGACTTCACCGCGGGGATCTTGCTCAGCGAGTCGGATCTGAAGGGGTCCGACTAGACCCTCGTCGCCGCCGGGTCACCTCCGAAGCGTTGCGCGAGCCAGACAGGGATGATCGCGACCAGGGTCAGCGCGGCAGCCACCACATTGATGACCGGAGCCTGGTTGGGGCGGAAGAGGTTTCCGAAAATCCAGATCGGCAACGTCTGCACCGTCGGCCCTGACGTGAACGTTGTCACCACGATCTCGTCGAAGGACAACGCGAACGCCAGGATCGCGCCCGCGACAAGCGCACCGCGCATCATCGGGAAGGTCACATACCTGAAGGTCTGCCAGGACGACGCGCCGAGATCGGCCGAGGCGTCTTCCAGATTCGTGCCGAGCCGACGCAATCGGGCCTGGGTGTTGTTGAACACGATCACGATGCAGAACGTCGCGTGACCGATGATCACGGTCGCAAGTCCGAGAGTGACGCCGAGCGCCGAGGTGAACGTGGCGTTGAGGGCGATGCCGGTGACGATGCCGGGCAGCGTGATCGGCAGCACCACAAGAAAACTCACCGTGTGCTTGCCGAAGAAGTCATACCGCTGGACGGCGTAGGCCGCCATCGTGCCGAGAATCAGGGCGATGACTGTGGCGCCGAGGCCGACCACCGCCGAGTTGGCCAGCGACCTCCACATCCCTTCGCTGTTGGCGGCATCGACCCACCACTGCCACGTGAACCCGGTGGGCGGAAACGAGAACGTACGCGACGAGTTGAACGCGTTGACCACCACGAGAAGCAGCGGTGCGTAGAGAAACACCAGAACCAGCGCTGCCCACGCGCGCGCCACTCGCCGTGCCCCTGCCGACAGCATCAGACGTTCTCCAGTGCGCCGGTCCGCCGCATCGCCAGTAGATAGGCGATGATCGCCACCAGCGGGATGATCGACAGCGCCGCCGCCAGTGGCTGGTTGTTGGCGGTGACGAGTTGGCCGTAGATGATATTGCCGAGCATCTGTGTCTTCCCGCCGACGATCGTGACGGCGATGTAGTCACCCAGCGACAGCGAAAACGTGAAGATCGAACCCGCCGCGATGCCGGGGAAAACCAACGGCGCCACCACCATCCGCAGCGTCGCCCAGTCGGAAGCGCCGAGGTCGGAGCTCACGTCGATGAGCGAATCGGGGACACGCTCGAACGCGGCAAACACCGGGATGACCATGTAGGGCAACCACAGATAGGCCAGCGTGAGGATCGTCGCCGTCAGGCCGTAACCGGGGGTATACCCCGTCGCCCATGACATCGGACCCTCCGGCGACAACAACATCCGCCACGCGTAGGCCTTGACCAGATAGCTGGCCCACAGGGGTGTCGTCACCGCCACCACCAGCACCAGGCGCATCCGCGGTGAGGCGACCTTCGCCATGTAGAAGGCCAGCGGGACCGCTAGGACGATGCAGATGACCGTGACGATCAGCGCAACCGCGATAGTGCGCACGGTCGCCGTGTGGAACACCGATTCCGTCAGCACCCGGGCGATGTTGTCGGTGGTGAACGTGTGAACAACCGCGCCGGTGAATGTGTTGGTGCCCCAGAACGCCGAAACCAGCAGTACTGCAAGAGAACCCAGATAAGCCAGCACGAGCCAGGCCAGCGGTGGGACAAGCAGCAAGGCCAGGCTGATGCGGCGGGCCAGCACTATGGGCACCGCCGCGCCCGGCGGTTTCAGCCCTTGATCTGCTGCCACTTGTCGACCCACTCGTTGTAGGCCGTGCAGTTGTCGCCGCTGCCGTCGAGGCACTGCTTCTGCGGAGTGCTCCAATAGTGGATCTGCGAGGCGAACTTCTCGTCGGTGGCGTGGTAGATGTCGCAGAAATCCTTCTCGGTGGTGTGCTCGCACGCCTTCGTCTGTGCCGGTGCCTCACCGAAGTACTCGGCGACTTGCGCGTTCACCTCGGGCGACGTCATCCAATCCATCCACTTGTACATGCAATTGGGATGCGCGGCCTTCGAGGAGATCATCCAGGTGTCCGACCAGCCGGTGGATCCTTCGATCGGCAGCACGGTGTTCACCTGAACCTTGTTGTCGGCGCCGATGGTGTTGGCGATGACCTGCCACGTCGTGCCGATCACCGAAGTCCCCGACTCGAACGCCTGCACCTCTTTGGTGTAGTCCGACCAGTACTCGCCGACGCTCTCCCGCTGCTTCTTGAGCAATTCCACTGCGGCGTCGAGTTGTTCGGGCGTCAGCGAATACGGGTCCTTGATCCCCAGATCCGGTTTGGTCTTCGACAGGTACAACGCCGCGTCGGCGATGTAGATGGGGGAGTCGTACGCGGTGACCTTGCCCTTGTACTTGCCCGCGTCGTCGAACACCGCCGACCAGGAGTTGGGCGCATCGGTCACGACCTCGATGTTGTACATCAGCAGATTCGCGCCCCAGCCGTGGGGGACGCCGTACATCTGACCGTCGACGGAGTTCCACGACTTGTCTTTGAGGAACGACGAAATCGAGGCGTAGTTGGGTACGAGCGACGTGTTGACCGGGGCGACGTCGCCTGCGTAGATCAACCGCAGTGTGGCGTCGCCGGACGCCGAGACGCCGTCATACTGGCCGGTCCTCATCAGCTGCACCATCTCGTCGGAGGTGTTGCCGAGCTTGACGTTGACCTGGCAGCCGGTCTTCTGTTCGAACGGCGTCACCCAGTCGATGGTCTTGTCGTTGGAGCCGTCTTCGGCGTAGCCGGCCCAGGCGACGATGTTCAGCTCGCCCTCGCCGTCGCCGACCGCCGACAGCGGCTCGAGTTTGGGCGGCGTCTCGCCGCTGCCGCCGGATTCTTCGGAGCCAGAACACGCGACAACCAGGGCGGCGCACGCGGCGAGCGCGAAGCCTATGCGTGCGACGGCCAGCGTCCTTGGAATCATGTCTATTCCTCCGTTGACAGTTGGTGGACGGCTTTGTCGGGCCAGGCCAAGGTGATCGGGCTGCCGTGGTGCATGTCCGGCGGCAGCCACGTGCTTGCGGTCAGGACGGTGGCGGTCAGCGTGACGCCGGGCGGGGCGGTGGCGGCGATGCGCGTGGTCGCGCCGGCGTAGATGACTTCGGACACCGTGCCCTCGACCGTCCGGACCCCGGGCACCGGATCCGTGCCAGGGCGAAAGACCCCGATGCGCTCGGGCCGGATGACGAACATGCCGGGCCTGCCGATGATGGCTTCGGCGGCGGCCCCGTCAAGCACGTTCGACGTTCCGACGAAATCCGCGACGAATCTATTGGCCGGATTCTCGTAGACGTCGCGTGCCTTGCCGATCTGCTCGATGCGGCCGTCGTTGAACACGGCAAGGCGATCGCACAGGGTCAGCGCTTCGTCCTGGTCGTGGGTGACGATGACGAACGTGATGCCGACCTCGCGCTGGATCGCCTTCAATTCGATCTGCATCTGCTCGCGCAGTTTGAGATCGAGCGCGCCGAGGGGCTCGTCGAGCAGCAATACCCGCGGCCGCCCCACGAGTGCCCGCGCGAGCGCGACGCGCTGGCGCTGACCGCCCGACAGTTGCGCGGGGCGACGAGAAGCCTGGCTGCTCAGCTGCACCATGTCGAGCGCGTCAACGGTGCGGCGACGGCGTTCGGCCTTGCCCACACCACGCACCTTCAACCCGTACTCGACGTTCTGCGCCACGGTCATGTGCGGGAACAGGGCGTATTCCTGGAAGACGGTGTTGGCGTCGCGGTGGCGCGCCGGCACCGCGGTGACGTCGACGCCGCCGAGCTTGATGACCCCGGCGGTGGGCTGCTCGAAGCCGGCGATCATCCGCAGGACCGTCGTCTTACCCGAACCCGACGGGCCGAGGATCGCGAACAACTCGCCGTCGACAACGGTGAGATCCGCGCCCTCGACGGCGACCACATCGCCGAACACCTTGCGGACGCCCAGCAGCTCGATCCGCGGATCCCCAACCGCGCCAGCGACATTCGTGTCAGGCTGCGAGCTGACCGTCCCCGAAGGCATGGCTCATCGTAGGAATTCCACGGTCACACCGCAGTGTCATCGCGGATTTCGTGATCAAAGCGCCGACTTACCACTCGTTCCGAACGATTTCCGGATCGCTTCCGGGATCACTCAGGTACCACAAGCAAAAGCCGAAGGCGATTGGTAGCGCCGCGTCGGGCCAATTCGCTGGGCAACCTTTCGCTCCGCCCCGGATCCTGCTGGGTTAATTGAGATGCAGATGTGACCAGTGGCGTTGACGTGAAAAGTGATGCAGTTGTCGTACCCTGTGGCACGTGTCGATATCCCGGCGCGATGTGCTCAGGTACGCCGCGCCCGCCCTGCTCGGTCTCGGGGCCGGGATGCAGGCGGTTGCGCCGCCGACGGCCGCCGCGGCGCCACTCGGGATCCTGCTCGACTACGCGGCCGGCGTCATCAAGGCTCCCGATCTGCGGGCGTCCGGCGCGCTTGGCGCCATCCGCTACGTCTCGGACCGGCGGCCGGGTGGCGCGTGGATGCTCGGCAAGCCGATCCAGCTACCCGAGGCACGGGACCTTTATCAGAACGGGCTGAAGATCGTGTCGTGCTATCAGTACGGCAAGCAGGACACCGCGGATTGGCTTGGCGGCCAGAATACGGGCGTTGCGCATGCCAAGCGCGGCTGGCAGCTACATGTCGCGGCGGGCGGATCGTATGGTGCGCCCATCTACGCGTCGATTGACGACGATCCGAGCTACGAGCAGTACAAGAGCCAGGTTGCGCCGTACCTGCGCGGTTGGGAAGCGGTGCTCGGCCGTCAGCGCGTCGGCGTGTACGCCAACTCCAAGACCATCGACTGGGCGCTGCAGGACGGTATCGGGGCCTACTTCTGGCAGCACAATTGGGGTTCGCCCAAGGGTTTCACCCATCCGGCCGCGCACCTACATCAGGTCGAGATCGACAAGCGGTCCGTCGGAGGTGTCGGTGTGGACATCAACCACATCATGAGGCCACGGTTCGGGCAATGGGACTGAACATTACCGATCAGTAATAAGTCCCAGCAAACTTTCTGCAGTGGCCGATGGCGGTGACGAGACAAATCTCGTCAATCTGTCGACTCGGCGGGCAACGATGTACCCGCTCAGAATGGTGAACGATTTCACATAACGATTACATAACAATACTGCTCTGATCTGCACTGTTAGGCCTACTCGACCGTAACCACCTACATGCAGGACGTTTGTACCGGAAGAGTCGGGCACGTATGGAACGCTGTGTTACCCAATGTGTGGTTACCCGTGCGTAGAACTCGCCAGTAACCATTTTGGGCGCGAAGATGGTGCTGTCCCTTATGACACTCTTAGTACGGCTGGAGTGTCCGCTGGGGCCCTCGACGAGGAATCGTGAGGCGCCCTCGCGCAGGACGCGCCTGAACCAGTCGGGATTCGACGCCGAATCTCGTGGCCTGTAGCAGGGGAGCGCAGGTCAACAAAGCTTCAGAGACGCAGCCGATAGACGAGCGATACGTACGCAAAGTACAAGGGAGAAATCAAGACGTGACGATCAACGAACAGCACAGGGTGACCACTGACCGGCTCAGCGCCTCCTCGGATGCATTGGCGGGTTCCCATGCCCTTGTCGATCGTTTGAACGCCGGCGAGCCCTACGCGGTGGCCTTCGGAGGCCAAGGCGGGGCATGGCTGGAGAATCTGGAAGAGCTCGTCAGCTCTGCGGGTATCGAATCCGAGCTGAACGAAATCGTCGGTGAGGCCGAGCTGCTGCTCGCGCCGGTAGCCCGCGAAATGGTCGTCGTGCGGCCCATCGGCTTCGAGCCGATGAAGTGGGTGCGCGCGCTGGCCGCCGAGGAGCCACTGCCTGCCACCAAGCAACTGGTCACCGCCGCGATCTCCGGACCCGGCATCCTGCTCACCCAGATGGCAGCCATCCGTGCTCTGACACGCCAGGGCCTCGATCTGTACAACACTCCGCCGGTCGCGATGGCGGGCCACTCGCAGGGCATCATGGCCTGCGAGTCGCTGCGCGCCAGGGGTGCCAAGGACGCTGAGCTGCTGGCGCTGCTGCAGCTGATCGGCGCGGCAGGCTCGCTGGTGTCCCGGCGCCGTGGCATGGTCGGTCGTGGCGACAAGTCGCCGATGGTCTCGGTGACCAACGTCGACCCGGACCGCATGGCCGAGCTTCTCGAGGAGTTCTCGACCGACGTGCGCACCGTGCTGCCGCCGGTGCTCTCGATCCGCAACGGTCGGCGCTCGGTCGTCATCACTGGCACGCCCGAGCAGCTGGGCCGCTTCGAGCTGTACTGCACCAAGATCACCGAGAAGGAAGAGGCCGAGCGCAAGAACAAGTTCCGTGGCGGAGCGGTGTTCCGGCCGGAGTTCCATCCCGTGCAGGTCGAGGTCGGCTTCCACACCCCGCGACTGTCCGACGGTGTCGCGGTCGTCGAGCGTTGGGCCGAGAAGTGCGGCATCGATGCCGCGATGGCGCACGAGATGACCGAAGCGATCTTCGTGCGCCCGATCGACTGGGTGGCCGAGGTCGAGCGACTGCACGCCTCCGGCGCGAAGTGGATCGTCGACTTGGGACCGAGTGACACCGTCACCCGTCTCACCGCTCCCGTCATCCGGGGCCTTGGTGTCGGCATTGTTCCCGCCGCGACCCGCGCCGGGCAACGCAACCTGTTCACGGTCGGCGCCGAGCCCGAAATCGCGCCCGCGTGGTCGAGCTACGCGCCGACCGCCGTGCAGCTGCCCGACGGCTCCGTCAAGCTGTCCACCAAGTTCACCCGGCTCACCGGACGTTCGCCGATCCTGCTCGCAGGCATGACCCCGACGACCGTCGACGCCGAGATTGTCGCCGCGGCCGCCAACGCAGGCCACTGGGCCGAGCTGGCCGGTGGCGGACAGGTCACCGAGGAGATCTTCGACGCTCGCATCGCCGAGCTCACCGGTCTGCTCGAACCCGGCCGCGCCGTGCAGTTCAACTCGCTGTTCCTCGACCCGTATCTGTGGAAGCTTCAGGTCGGCGGAAGGCGCCTGGTGCAGAAGGCCCGTCAGTCCGGTGCGCCGATCGATGGTGTCGTCGTCTCCGCAGGCATCCCTGACCTCGAGGAAGCCGTCGAGCTGATCGACGAGCTGAACACCGCCGGCATCAGCCATGTCGTGTTCAAGCCCGGCACGATCGACCAGATCAAGTCGGTCATCAAGATCGCAGCCGAGGTCCCTGGCAAGGAAGTGATTGCACACGTCGAGGGTGGCCGCGCAGGCGGACACCACTCGTGGGAGGACCTCGACGATCTTCTGTTGACGACCTACGCCGAGCTGCGCAAGCTGCCCAACATCACCATCTGCGTGGGTGGCGGCGTCGGCACCCCGGAGCGGGCCGCCGAGTACCTGTCCGGCCGGTGGGCCGAGACCTACGGCTTCCCGGCGATGCCGGTCGACGGCATCCTCGTCGGCACTGCGGCGATGGCGACCAAGGAATCGACCACCTCGCCCTCGGTCAAGCAGATGCTGGTGGATATCGACGGCACCGACCATTGGATCAGCGCCGGAAAAGCCCAGGGCGGCATGGCTTCCAGCCGCAGCCAGCTGGGCGCCGACATCCACGAGATCGACAACACCGCATCGCGCTGCGGCAGGCTGCTCGACGAGGTCGCCGGTGACGCCGACGCGGCTGCCGCACGCCGCGACGAGCTCATCGCCGCCATGGCCAACACCGCCAAACCGTACTTCGGCGACATCGGTGAGATGAGCTACCTGCAGTGGCTGCGGCGCTACGTCGAGCTGGCGATCGGCGACGGCGACAGCACCGCCGACACCGCATCGCCCGACAGCCCGTGGCTGGCCGATACGTGGCGCGACCGGTTCGAGGAAATGCTCAAGCGCGCCGAGGCTCGGCTGCACCCGCAGGACTCGGGGCCGATCGAGACACTGTTCGACGACAGCGCGGAAGGCCGAGCGCTGCTGGAGAATCCGGACCAGGCGATCGCGTCGTTGCTCGCGCGCTACCCGGACGCCGAAACCATCCAGCTGCATCCGGCCGACGTGCCGTTCTTCATAACGCTGTGCAAGACGCCGGGCAAGCCGGTCAACTTCGTGCCCGTGATCGACAAGGACGTCCGCCGCTGGTGGCGGAGTGACTCGCTGTGGCAGGCGCACGACGCGCGCTACACGGCAGACCAGGTGTGCATCATCCCCGGCACCCAGTCGGTGGCCGGCATCACCCGTCTGGACGAGCCCGTCGGCGAGCTGCTCGACCGGTTCGAGCAGGCCTCGATCGACGAGCTGCTGGCTTCGGGTGCAACGCCGACACCGGTGGTGTCGCGCCGCCAGGCCCGCGCCGACGTCACCGGGCCGCTGTCGGTCGTCCTGGATTCACCCGACGTGCTGTGGGCCGGCCGCACGGCCATCAACCCGGTACACCGAATCGGTTCGCCCGACGAGTGGCAGGTCAACGAAAACCGCAGTGCCACACATCCTTCCACCGGTGCGCGTCTCGAACTCGCCGGTGACGTCGTCACGCTGAGCGTGCCGCTGTCCGAGGTGTGGATCACGATCCGCTTCACCCTGCCGTCCTGCACGGTCGACGGCGGCATGCCGGTCGTCACCGTCGAGGACGCATCGACCGCCATGCGCTCCGTGCTGGCGATCGCCGCCGGTGTCGACGGCCCCGACTCGCTGCCGCCCGTGCACGACGACACGGCCACAGTCACCGTCAGCTGGGATCCCGAAGAGGTCGCCGATCACACGGGTGTCACCGCCACCTTCGGTGCTCCGCTCGCTCCCGGTCTGAAGCTGGTTCCCGACGCACTTGTCGGCTACTGCTGGCCCGCGGTGTTCGCGGCGATCGGATCTGCGGTCACCGACGACGGTTTCCCGGTGGTCGAGGGCCTGTTGAGCCTGGTGCACCTGGATCACGCCGCGCATCTGGTCGAGGCGATGCCCAAAACCAGGGCCGAATTGACTGTCACCGCAACGGCTTCGGCGGCCACCGACACCGAGTACGGCCGTGTCATCCCGGTGTCGGTGCGGATCGCCGACGCCGACGGAACCGTGCTGGCCACCCTCGAGGAGCGGTTCGCGATCCGCGGCCGCAACGGGGCGGCTGAACTGGTCGACCCGCCGCGCGCCGGTGGGGCGATCACCGACAACGCGACCGACACGCCGCGTCGTCGTCGCCGCGATGTCTCCGTCACCGCGCCGACCGACATGAGCGCGTTCGCGGTGGTGTCCGGTGATCACAATCCGATCCACACCGATCGCGCCGCCGCGCTGCTGGCCGGGCTGAAATCCCCGATCGTGCACGGCATGTGGCTCTCGGCAGCCGCGCAGCATGCGGTCGCCGCCACCGACGGCACGCCCGCGCCGCCCGCACAGGTGGTGGGCTGGACGTCGCGGTTCCTGGGAATGGTGTTGCCGGGCGACGAGATCGACTTCCGCGTCGACCGCGTCGGCATCGACCGCGGCGCGGAGATCGTCGAGGTCGCCGCTCGCGTCAACAACGAACTGGTGATGTCGGCGACAGCGCAACTTGCCGCGCCGAAGACCGTCTACGCGTTCCCCGGTCAGGGCATCCAGCACAAGGGCATGGGCATGGAGGTGCGTGCCCGCTCGAAGGCCGCCCGCAAGGTGTGGGACACCGCCGACAGGTTCACCCGTGACACGTTGGGCTTCTCGGTGCTGCACGTGGTGCGCGACAACCCGACCAGCCTGATCGCGTCCGGCGTGCACTACCAGCACCCGGAAGGCGTCCTGTACCTGACGCAGTTCACCCAGGTCGCGATGGCGACCGTGGCCGCCGCGCAGGTGGCCGAGATGCGTGAACAGGGCGCGTTCGTCGAGGACGCGATCGCCTGCGGTCACTCCGTTGGTGAATACACCGCGCTGGCCTGCGTCAGTGGTGTGTACGAACTGGAGGCGCTGCTCGAGGTGGTGTTCCACCGTGGCAGCAAGATGCACGACATCGTTCCGCGCGACCACATGGGCCGGTCCAACTACCGGTTGGCCGCGATCCGGCCGTCGCAGATCGATCTCCCTGACGACGACGTGCCCGCGTTCGTCGACGGAATCGCCGAGCGCACAGGCGAATACCTGCAGATCGTGAACTTCAACCTGCGCGGTTCGCAGTACGCGATCGCGGGCACCGTCCGCGGCCTTGAGGTGCTCGAGGAAGAGATCGAGAAGCGCCGCGAGATCAGCGGCGGCAAGCGGTCGTTCATCCTGGTGCCCGGCATCGACGTGCCGTTCCACTCCTCGGTGCTGCGGGTCGGCGTTGCCGACTTCCGGCGCTCGCTGGAGCGGGTCATGCCGCGCGACAAGGATCCCGAGCTGATCGTCGGCCGGTACATCCCCAACCTGGTGCCGAGGCTGTTCAGCCTGGACCGCGACTTCATCCAGGAGATCCGCGATCTGGTGCCCGCCGAGCCGCTCGATGAGATCCTGGCCGACTACGACACCTGGATCACCGAGAAGCCGCGTGAGTTGTGCCGCAAGGTCGTCATCGAGCTGTTGGCATGGCAGTTCGCCAGCCCGGTGCGGTGGATTGAAACCCAGGATCTGCTCTTCATCGAGGAGGCCGCAGGCGGCCTCGGCGTGGAGCGGTTCGTCGAGATCGGCGTGAAGTCCGCGCCGACCGTCGCCGGCCTGGCCATCAACACGCTCAAGCTGCCCGAGTATTCGCACAACACAACCGAAGTGCTCAACTCGGAACGCGACGCCGCGGTGCTGTTCGCCACGGATACCGATCCCGCGCCCGATCACGACGAGGACGAATCGTCCGTGCCCGCGCCCGCAGCGGCGGAGCCGGTCGAGGCCGCACCCGCCGCCGCCCCGGCGCCCGCACCCGCGGCGCCCAGCGGTGGCCCACGCCCCGACGACATCGTCTTCGACGCGGCCGATGCAACGACGGCGCTGATCGCGCTGTCCGCGAAGATGCGCATCGACCAGATCGAGGCGCTCGATTCGATCGAGCACATCACCGACGGTGCGTCGTCGCGACGCAACCAGCTGTTGGTCGACCTCGGCTCCGAGCTCAACCTCGGCGCCATCGATGGTGCGGCCGAAGCGGACCTGGCCGGGCTGAAGGGACAGGTCACCAAGCTGGCCCGTACCTACAAGCCTTACGGCCCAGTGCTTTCCGATGCGGTCAACGACCAGCTGCGCTCGGTCCTCGGGCCGTCCGGCAAGCGTCCGGCGTACATTGCCGAACGGGTCAAGAAGACCTGGGAGCTCGGTGACGGCTGGGTCAAGCACGTGACGGTCGAGGTCGCGCTGGGTACCCGCGAGGGTTCCAGCGTCCGCGGCGGCGACCTCGGTGGGTTGCACAACGGTGCACTGGCTGACACCGCAACCGTCGACAAGGTCATCGACCTTGCGGTCGGGGCGGTCGGCGCGCGCCGAGGTGTTCCCGTGTCGTTGCCCGCAGCGGCAGGCGGCGGCGGTGGCGTGGTCGATTCGGCCGCCCTCGGCGAGTTCGCCGACCAGGTCACCGGGCCTAACGGCGTGCTGGCCTCGGCGGCCCGCCTCATCCTGGGCCAGCTCGGTCTCGAAAGCCCGGTCGTGGTGCCGGAGTCGACCGACGCCGAGCTCATCGATCTGGTCACCGCCGAACTCGGTTCGGACTGGCCGCGTTTGGTCGCTCCGGCGTTCGACAGCCGCAAGGCGGTGCTGTTCGACGACCGCTGGGCCAGCGCACGCGAGGACCTGGCCAAGTTGTGGCTGATGGACGACGGTGAGATCGACGCCGACTGGTCACGACTGTCCGATCGGTTCGAGGGTGCGGGCCACGTTGTCGGCACCCAGGCCTCCTGGTGGCAAGGCAGGGCGCTGGCGGCGGGACGCAACGTCCACGCGTCGGTGTACGGCCGTGCCGCGGCGGGGGCGGAGAACCCGGGCAAGGGTCGCTACGCCGATGAGGTCGCGGTGGTCACCGGGGCATCCAAGGGCTCGATCGCCGCGTCGGTTGCGGCCAAACTCCTCGACGGCGGTGCGACTGTCATCGCGACGACGTCGAGGCTGGACGACGACCGGCTGGCGTTCTACCGCAACCTGTATCGCGACAACGCGCGCTTCGACGCGAAGCTGTGGGTGGTGCCCGCCAACATGGCGTCCTACGCCGATATCGACGCGCTGGTTTCGTGGGTCGGTACCGAGCAGACGGAAAGCCTTGGGCCGCAGTCGATTCACCTCAAGGACGCACTGACCCCGACGCTGCTGTTCCCGTTCGCGGCACCGCGCGTCGCAGGCGACCTCTCCGACGCGGGGTCCCGCGCCGAGATGGAGATGAAGGTTCTGCTGTGGGCCATTCAGCGGCTGATCGCGGGCCTGTCGCACGTCGGTGCGGAGCGTGACATCGCCGCACGGCTGCACGTGGTGCTGCCCGGTTCGCCGAACCGTGGCATGTTCGGCGGCGACGGCGCCTACGGCGAGTCCAAGTCCGCACTCGATGCGCTGGTGACCCGGTGGAAGGCCGAATCGTCATGGGCTCAGCGAGTTTCGTTGGCGCACGCGCTGATCGGCTGGACCAAGGGCACCGGTCTGATGGGTCACAACGACGCCATCGTCGGTGCGGTCGAGCAGGCCGGCGTGACCACCTACACCACCGATGAGATGGCGGCCATGCTGCTGGACCTCTGCGGCATCGAGTCGAAGGTCGCCGCGGCACGGGAGCCGTTGCAGGCGGATCTGACGGGTGGACTCGCCGAGGTCGAGCTCGACCTGGCTGAGCTGGCCGCCAAGGCCCGCGAGGATCATGCGGCGAATGCCGCAGAAGGCGAGGCCGAGGACACGGAAGAGCACGGCACTATCCGGGCGCTTCCGTCGCCACCGCGCGGCTACAAGTCGGCGCCGCCGCCCGCATGGGACGACATCGACGTGGACCCGGCCGACATGGTCGTGATCGTCGGCGGTGCCGAGCTCGGGCCGTACGGCTCGTCGCGCACCCGCTTCGAGGTCGAGGTCGACAACGAACTGTCGGCGGCAGGCGTGCTGGAGCTGGCGTGGACGACCGGTCTGGTGAAGTGGGAGGACGATCCCAAGCCGGGCTGGTACGACACGGAGACCGGTGACCTTGTCGACGAGGGCGAGTTGGTGGAGCGCTACCACGACGCTGTCATCGAGCGAGTGGGCATCCGCGAGTTCGTCGACGACGGTGCGATCGACCCCGATCACGCTGCACCGCTGCTGGTTTCGGTGTACCTCGACAAGGACTTCACGTTTGTGGTCTCGTCGGAGGCGGACGCACGCGCATTCGTAGAGTTCGATCCGGAGCACACGGTCATCCAGCCCGTGCCGGAGACCAGCGACTGGCAGGTCACTCGTAAGGCCGGCACCGAGATTCGCGTGCCGCGCAAGACGAAGTTGTCTCGCACTGTCGGCGCGCAGATCCCGTCCGGATTCAACCCGATGGTGTATGGCGTCACCCAGGAGATGATGAACTCGATCGACCGGTTGGCGCTGTGGAACCTGGTCACGACTGTCGACGCGTTCCTCTCCGCGGGCTTCACGCCCACGGAGCTGATGCGATGGGTGCACCCGAGCCTGGTGGCCAACACCCAGGGCACCGGCATGGGTGGCATGACGTCGATGCAGACCATGTATCACGGCAACCTGCTCGGCCGGAACAAGCCGAACGACATCCTGCAAGAGGTTCTGCCGAACGTCTACGCGGGCCATGTCGTGCAGTCCTACATCGGCAGCTACGGCGCGATGATCCACCCGGTGGGTGCGTGCGCCACGGCGGCGATATCGGTCGAGGAGGGCGTCGACAAGATTCGGTTGGGCAAGGCCGAGTTCGTCGTGGCCGGTGGTTACGACGACCTGACGCTCGAGGCGATCATCGGCTTCGGCGATATGGCGGCCACTGCCGACACCGAGATGATGCGCGCCAAGGGCATCAGCGATTCGAAGTTCTCCCGCGCCAACGACCGGCGCAGGCTCGGCTTCGTCGAGGGCCAGGGCGGCGGAACCATTCTGCTGGCCCGCGGCGACCTCGCACTGAAGATGGGTCTGCCGGTGCTGTCGGTGCTGGCGTACATCTCGTCGTTCGGCGACGGTATCCACACGTCGATCCCTGCACCCGGCCTCGGCGCGTTGGCCGCCGGCCGCGGCGGTAAGGAGTCGCAGCTCGCGCGCTCGTTGGCGAAGCTCGGTGTCGGCCCGGACGACATCGCAGTGATCTCCAAGCACGACACGTCCACGCTGGCGAACGATCCGAACGAGACGGAGTTGCACGAACGCCTCGCCGACTCGCTGGGGCGTTCGCAGGGTGCACCGCTGTTCGTGGTGTCGCAGAAGAGCCTCACCGGTCACTCGAAGGGCGGCGCCGCCGCCTTCCAGATGATGGGGCTGTGCCAGATCCTGCGCGACGGCGTGATCCCGCCGAACCGCAGCCTGGACTGCGTCGACGACGAACTCGCCCACTCGGAGCACTTCGTCTGGCTGCGCGACACGCTGCGGCTGGGCGAGAAGTTCCCGCTGAAGGCCGGTCTGATCACCAGCCTCGGGTTCGGGCACGTGTCCGGTCTGGTGGCACTTGTGCATCCGCAGGCGTTCCTGGCGGCACTGAGTCCGGAGGAGCGGCAGTCGTACAAGGAGCGCTCGGACGCTCGAGTGATGGCTGGTCAGCGCAGGCTGGCGTCGGCGATCGCCGGTGGTCAGGCCATGTACGAGAGGCCTGCCGACCGTCGGTTCAGCGCGGACGCGCCGGAGAAACTGCAGGAAGCCGAGATGCTTCTCGACCCGGCATCAAGGCTGGGCGATGACGACATCTATGTGCGATGAGCTAGCGTTCCTGGCATGGCGGTAGTCGGGGTGGGGATCGATCTGGTCTCCATTCCCGATTTCGCCGAACAGGTCGACCAGCCGGGGACGGTGTTCGCCGAGACGTTCACCCCCGGAGAGCGCCGCGACGCCGCCGACAAGAGTTCGTCGGCGGCGCGGCACCTGGCCGCCAGGTGGGCCGCCAAGGAAGCCGTCATCAAGGCGTGGTCGGGTTCACGGTTCTCCAAGCGGCCGGTGCTGCCTGAGGGCATTCACCGCGACATCGAGGTCATCACCGACATGTGGGGGCGGCCGAAGGTCCGCCTCACCGGGGCCATCGCCGAGCACCTGAAAGATGTGACGATCCACCTGTCACTGACGCACGAGGCCGACACCGCCGCGGCGGTGGCGATTCTCGAGGAGCGCTAGCCCTGTTTCCGCGAGCGTGCGTGTCTGTACATCGACACGCCGTATTTCGCGGGCATTTCGCGCACGGTGATGCCTCGCGAGGGTGCGCAAAATGCGCGCATCTGGTGGCGTGTTGCGGAACAGACACGCACGCTCGCGCAGCGAAGGTGACCGGCTAGCCTCGTCAGTATGAGCGAGTTGGTGAAGCGCGTACACGAGGTGTTGCCGTCGGTGCGGCGTGACCTTGAAGGCCTGGTGCGCATCGAGTCGGTGTGGGCCGATCCCGCCCGCCGCCCGGAGGTACAGCGCAGCGCGGAGGCAGTGGCAAAGTTGTTGTCGGAGGCGGGTTTCGACGACGTCCGAATCGTCAGCGAAGGCGGGGCACCCGCCGTCATCGCCCGCTATCCGGCGCCACCGGGAGCGCCGACGGTCCTGCTATACGCCCATCACGACGTTCAGCCCGAGGGCGACCACGCCCAGTGGGCGTCACCACCGTTCGAACCTACCGAGCGCGACGGCCGACTCTACGGGCGGGGCAGCGCCGACGACAAGGCCGGTATCGCAACACATTTGGCCGCTTTCCGGGCGCACGGCGGTAAACCGCCGGTGGGTGTGACGGTGTTCGTGGAGGGGGAGGAGGAATCGGGATCGCCTTCGCTGTCGCGGCTGCTGGCCGCCCATCGCGATCTGCTGGCCTCCGACGTGATCGTCATCGCCGACTCGGACAACTGGAGCACCGACGTGCCGTCTCTTACCGTGTCGCTGCGTGGGCTCGCCGACTGCATCGTGGAGGTCGCCACGCTCGATCACGGCTTGCATTCCGGCCTGTGGGGTGGTGTGGTGCCCGACGCGTTGAGCGTTCTGGTGCGGCTGCTGGCGAGCTTGCACGACGACGACGGGAACGTCGCCGTCGCCGGTCTGCACGAGGGCGCGGCCGCCGATGTCGACTATTCGGCGCAGCGGGTTCGAGAGGACGCGGGCATGCTCGACGGGGTGTCCGAAATCGGGTCGGGCTCAGTGCCGCAACGGCTTTGGGCCAAACCCGCCATCACGGTCATCGGGATCGACACCACATCGATCGCGGCGTCTTCGAATACGCTGATTCCGCGGGCGCGGGCCAAGGTCAGCATGCGCGTCGCACCGGGCGGCGACGCACATGAGCATCTTGCCGCGTTGATCCGCCATCTTGAGCAGCACGCGCCGTGGGGGGCGCAGGTGACGGTCACGCCGGGCGATATCGGGCAGCCCTACGCCATCGAGGCCAGTGGCTCGGTCTACGACGCGGCACGCAACGCGTTTCGTCAGGCGTGGAGCCACGAGCCGGTCGACACCGGAGTGGGCGGCTCGATCCCGTTCATCGCCGAGTTCGCCGAGGCCTTCCCTTCCGCGAAGATCTTGGTGACCGGCGTCGAGGACCCGGCCACGCAGGCACACAGCATCAACGAGAGCCTGCACTTGGGGGTGCTGGAGCGCGCCGCCACCGCGGAAGCCTTGTTGCTGCAGAACCTTGGTTCAGACGGAAAGGTCGCGCCGTAGCTTGGCGACGTGACCGGTGGCGCGGACGTTGTACTGCGCCTCGGCGATCTTGCCCTTCTCGTCGACGACGAACGTTGACCGGATGACGCCCTGAACGGTCTTGCCGTACATGGTCTTGTCACCGTATGCACCCCACGCGGTGAGCACCTCGCGGTCCGGATCGGACAGCAGCGGAAACGTCAGCCCCTCGGCGTCGCGGAACTTGGCGAGCTTGGCTGGCTTGTCGGGCGAGATACCGATGACGTCGAGCCCCGCGCCGTTGAGCTCGGAAAGGCTGTCACGGAAGTCGCAGGCCTGTTTGGTGCAGCCCGGCGTCGAGGCGGCCGGGTAGAAGTAGACGATGACCCTGCGGCCCTTGTAGTCCGACAGCTTGACCGTGTTGCCGTCGGCGTCGGACAGGCTGAACGCAGGGGCTTTGTTGCCCACCTCGAGTCGCGGGGTCTGCGGCATGCGTTGGTGTCCCTTCTTCGACCGGTGCGCTCAGGCGAGCGCGGCTGATCTAGGGTAAGTCGGCAAGCAATCGGACTTTTCACGGCGGGCTTGGAGGCAGACGTGGCGGACCGCGATCCCGACACCATCAAGAGGGACATCGATCAGGCTCGCAATCAGTTGGCGTCGACCGTGGACTCGCTCGCCGAACGGGCAAACCCGAGCAGAATCGCCGACGACATCAAGGCGGGTGTGGTGCGGTTCGTGAAGAAGCCGGCCGTTGCGGCGTCGCTGGCGGGGGTCGGTGCGCTGGTTCTTGTGCTATTCGTTCGCCGGATGCGCCAGCGCTGACAGCTCAGCTCAACGACGACGCCCAGCGCGGAACAGGTCAGCGAGCGAGAATCCCGGGGGATTGGCGACACGGCCCAGTCTGTTGCAATTGTGAACACTGATCGGTCGTTGCGCAGTTACGTCCTCAGCTGCGGCATCAGCAGATCCACCTGTCGAGAGTGGTCCACCTACGGTCCCCATCAGCTAAGACCTCGTTTCGTATCTTTCTCGGCCCGGTTGCGGCCGTCCGATCCGTTCTAGCTAACTGGGAGCGTAACATCTTCGCAACCTTTTCGCAGCATATGCCCTTGTTAGCAACATTCTGCTGCTGAAGTGTTACCGACGCCGCGCGTACGTGAATCCGTACCATAAACGACGTTATGTGAGCGATAGCACAGTCAAGAGCATGATCGCAGGCGATTTTCAGCGAATACAGGAGTGGTAGTTGGGCAACTGCACAACCATTGCCAGAATATGGTCCAGCGACCCTCGTCGCGCGCGTTCCTGTCGTCGATGTGAAGATGACGAGGTGATGGATGACGCCAATACGGCGCAGGCGAGACAACTGCTGAGAACGCTTCATGCTCAGGTCGATGAGATCTCCGAAAAGCTCGAGATTGCCGAGAGCCGAATTCTGTGCGTGCACGGCCGCGCCGCCTCCCTCACGCGCCGCAGGATCATGACGCTGCGGCGAGAACTCTATGAAGCGCATCGACTGATCGACGGGCTCCACCGCCGCTTCCCGAGCACGCGGTCAACGGGGGAGCGCCGGACCTCGTAATCCGCGCGCTCGTTGCCGACCCATTCGTGCCGATGGGCGTTGACTGGGTGAACTCCCCGGCTGACCAGCACTGCGATTGAACCAGCGGCCACGCTGATCCGTTGCGGTATTTGTTGACCTTTGTAAGATCTGTGCATCCGCTGAGTAACCGCCCGGGTCGCCCTATGACCAGTGCACCGGGCGGACTTTCTGGCCGCGAACCAAGGGTCCAGCGCATGATGCGGTATCGGTTGCTCGGATCGCTACACGTCGAAAACGAGGCCGGGTCGGTCGATATCGGTCCGCCCAAACGTCGCGCTGTGCTCGGCGCGCTGCTGCTGGCGCGCGGCCGAGCCGTCTCAACCGACCGCCTCGTCGAGGCGGTACTGCCGGATGCTGTCGCCAAGCCGATGATGCAGAAGGCCCGGGGTCGACCGCCTCGAAGCCCTGTACTCGGCCATCGACATCGTCCGGCGCGGCGGCACCATTTCGCTCGTCGGAGTCTACGGCGGCATGGCCGACCCTTTACCGATGCTCAAACTGTTCGACAAACAGATCCAGCTGCGAATGGGTCAGGCCAACGTGAAGAAATGGGTCGACGACATCATGCCACTCTGACAGACGACGACCCGTTGGGCGTCGACTCCTTCGCGGCGACGCACACGTTGCCGCTGGATCAGGCACCCCACGCCTACGACATCTTCCAGAAGAAGCAGGACGGCGCCGTCAAGATCATCCTCAAGCCGTAACGCGACGAGTGTGCATCCCTGCCACGTGACCGTGGTTTGGACGAAAGGTAGATGAATGGGCTTTCCCAAACAGCAGCAAGAGGTTCCGGGCGTCCAGTCGGCCATGAATCCCGTTCCGGACTGTGGCGAGAACAGCTACCGCGGCTCAGGTCGGCTCACCGGTAAGCGTGCAGTGATCACCGGAGGTGACAGCGGTATCGGCCGTGCGGTAGCCATCGCATTCGCCCGCGAAGGCGCCGACGTGTTGATCGCCTACCTCAATGAAGACGAGGACGCCGCCGAGGTGGCCGGGCTGGTCGAGGACGCTGGCCGCAGATGTGTACTAGTACCGGGCGACCTGGCCGATCCGGCTCACTGCCGAGCGGTAATCGACCGCGCCGCTGCCGAATTCGGCGGGATCGATGTGCTTGTGAGTAATGCGGCGTTCCAGATGACCCACAATAACCTCGGGGAGATCAGCGACGAGGAGTGGGACTACCCCCTTCCGGCTCAATGTTGGGGCCTACTTTTACCTGCTCAAGGCTGCCTTACCGTATTTGGGTCCAGGATCGTCGGTGATCGGCAGTTCGTCGGTGAATTCCGACATGCCCTCCCCGACGCTGGCACCGTACGCGGCGACCAAGACTGCGATTGCCAACTTTTCGGCGAGCCTGGCCCAACTGTTGGGGGAGAAGGGCATTCGGGTGAACAGCGTCGCGCCTGGACCGATCTGGACTCCGCTGATTCCGGCCACCATGCCCGAAGAGAAGGTCGCGAATTTCGGTGACGACACACCCCTGGGCCGAGCGGGCCAACCCGCCGAGCTTGCGCCGGTTTACGTATTACTGGCCTCTGACGAAGGCAGTTACATCTCCGGTGCGCGGGTGGCGGTGACCGGCGGCCGGCCCGTGTTGTGAGCGCGCTGGTTGATAGTCACAAACCCGGTTGGGGGATCGCTGGGGCCGGCCACCATCCCATGAGACCAACAGCGCTCAATCGCCTCCGTCGATCTAGGCGTTCGTTCTTGTCTCGACAACGCCCACGGCTCGGCCATGCAAAGGCCCCATGGCCGGGGGATGCCAGCGTCATCGGGTAGAACGCGCTGAGTCAGCGAGCACAGCGGCGGCGACCAGCCCAGTGTGCCCCGCCCCGACGACGACCGCATTAACTTCGCCGCCAGCAGCTCTGCTGCTACTCGGCGGCATCGGCGTCCTGCTTTTCGGCGATCATCGCCAACCGCCAGGTGCACTCACGATTGCGCGGCGCCACTCCCGTCAACTGCACGCTGTCCGGTACCCAGCGCAGTGGCCGGGAGACCGCGACCTCGGTCATCTCGACACGGCACCCGCCGGGAATGTCGCTTAGCCGCATGGTGATCCGCGCCTCGGCGGCCGGGCGCACCTTCGCCAGCAGCACCAGTTCCTCACCGGACTCGCAACTCTCGACGACAGTCTCATCATTGATCACCGCCGGCCAGGCCCCGATGGAATGCAGGATGCGCGATCCAGGCGCAGGCCAGTTCGAACTGACGGCACGGATCCGGCTGTTCCCGACGACCCATCCTGAGTAGGTCCATCCGTCGGCCAATACATCCCACACGCGCTGGCGGGTCGCGGCCACATCTCGGGTCACCGTCATGGGCATTGTCCTAACGTTCGAAGATGGGGTCGATCAGTCGCAGACGGGTACCCGCACCGCGGGAAATGACGCAACGGCTGCGGGACACGTGTGCACCCTCACCATCAGGTGACCTCAAACGTCCGTCCAATTCTTACTTCAGATGTCCACATACCACCTCGTCGACTCGAGGCCCACACCCGCCAATCAGTGAACAAACCCCCGGGACTCCGCTGAATTCTCGCATTTCGGCTGATTTTCCCGCGTCCCGCACCGGTGCCGAGACGCTCTTTGGGACTCGGAAACCAGCCGACCCCGTGTGTTCGCGGCGGGCGACGTGCGCAGCGGCTCGGTCAAACGGGTGGCCTCCGGTCGGGGAGGGATCGATGGCCATCCGCCAAATCCACGAGTACTTCGGGACGTAGTCGGCAGCGCGGACCGCCTCGACCGGTCACCTGCCCGGCATTCGGCAATACTGAACCGGTGACCACTCGGACTGACTCACTCAGACGGCACAAAGCCGCCTCGGGCCCCACCCGAGCAGGATGACGGGCCGAGGACAGCAAATCAGGTCAGATGTGCGGAGTCTCAATGTCATGCGGGACCCAGGACGGCCACCAGGGAGGTTTGGCGGTGTGGGGTACGGGTATGCCGGGGACCAGTGTCAGGCACCCCCTCGTCAATCTTGCTAATCGCCGATCCCGGTGTTCCGGCGGTGATCGCCGAACGTCTGTCTGATTCGCTTCCGAGTGTGCTGACGGACTGTGCCGCCGCGGATGTCGTCGTGGTGGCGAACCCAGGGCACCACCAGCCCATAGTCAAACCGCAGCCGGAGCTCTGAGCGCATCACGACGCTGCCATGGACGCCTTCGAAGATCCGCACCACGTCCGGGGCGTGACCGCGCGGCGGCATGAAGTCGATGACTCGCACCGTTCCATCACCGCTGACCCATTCGGTCTGTAGCACCAGGGTGTCCTTGACGTAGCGCCGTCGAGTGCAGACCCCGCCCGCGGCCGGCGCTATGATCCAATGCCCGGCATCCGGGGTGTCTAACAGGGCCGCGAAACAGGCGGGCGAATCGAACTTGCGCAGGCAAAGCCAGTCGATCGAGCCGGCGGTACTGACGAGAGCGGCCGTTTGCGGGTCGCCGAGCAGGGCGTAGTCCTCTATCCGGGCCATGGCCCTGATCATGTCAGGCTGGCGATGCCTTCAGCTGCGGTGACATCGCCGCGCGAGCCACGACTTGGCCGATGCCGCAGGGCAACAAACCGTCCCACGGCGCCAGCGAACTCACGAACAAGGTGCGGCTGCCCCCGTTGCGGCGACCGCACGACAGTAGACGGCGATCGCCTCGCCCACGTCGACCGGCACCACTGAGCTGTTCGATGCACTGAAGGACACTGCCTTCGAGCCGACCGGCACGCCGGTCGGGTGGTTCTACGATCCGCCCTGGACCCTCCCGTTCCGGCGGCGCAACGAGGTCGCGGTGCCGGTCGCTCGTCGCTGACCCGACCAAATTGCTCGCAAGTGTGCTGGTAGCGCACTGCTGGTTTCTCGTTGTCGAAAGCGTGAAATTGGGCGTAGGCAGTACGCAGCGCGTCCAAGATGGGCGCGCGTGCTCGCCGCTACGGTGATTCATCTGATGCATCATCGCCGCAGCTCTATGTCGAAATACGTTGCGGGAGAGGATAGTACGCTGCCGGTACCTCGCCATATTCGATCTCGCCGTATTCAGCAGTGAGGCGCTAACAAGATAGACAACACCACCCGCCACGGCGCACCGGGGCTGCGGTCAACCGGCGGTATCGGTAGCTGGACCGCCGGGCGGTATCACCTGGTAGCTGTAACGCCACTCGACCTCGGTGCCATACTCGCCGCCGACCGGCCGTGATCCGTGGATGAGTGTGGTCACCTAACTTGGCCCCACTTTGGCTGGTGTTCTTCACGAATTCTGGCCCCATCGGGGTGGTGACCATTCCGCTTGGGTGGGGTGCGGTGTGTCGTCACCAATGTTGGCCCCACCCTCGTTCAGATCGTTCCTGTCGGCCGTCGTCCCCGTCGGTCGTCAGGGAGGTCGGTCAGGATGCGGTCACGCGTGGAACTGTTCGAAAAGATCAGGAGAGACCGCCGTCTCGATGACCTGTCGATCCGTGAGTTGGCGGATCGTCATGGCGTGCATCGTCGGACGGTGCGTCAAGCCCTCGATGACGCGGTCCCGCCGCCGCGGAAGGTGTATCCGGCGCGGCCTCGTCCGGCGATCGACGCGTGGGCGACGGTAGTCGATGCCTGGCTGATGCAGGACGGGGACGCACCCCGCAAGCAGCGACACACCGCCCGGCGGATCTGGCAGCGGCTGGTCGCCGAGCACCAGGCCACGCTCTCCGAGGTGACGGTGTCGCGTTACGTCGCTCGGCGTCGGGTCGAGCTCGGGCTGGCGACCGGTGAGGTGTCGATCCCGCAGACCCATCTGCCCGGCGCCGAGGCCGAGGTCGACTTCGGCGAGTTCTACGCGACGATCGCCGGGCTGGTCGTGAAGTGCTGGATGTTCGTGATGCGACTGTCGCACTCGGGCAAAGCCTTTCACGTCGCGTTCGCCACTCAGGCCCAGGAAGCGTTTCTGGAGGGTCACGTGCTGGCCTTCGCGTACTTCGGCGGTGTCCCGGGCCGGATCCGCTACGACAACCTCAAACCCGCCGTCGTCCGGGTCCTCAAGGGCCGTGGCCGCACGGAGTCTGAACGGTTCACCGCACTGCGCAGCCACTACGGGTTCGACTCGTTCTTCTGCCGCCCCGGCATCGACGGTGCCCACGAGAAGGGCGGTGTGGAGGGCGAGATCGGCCGCTTCCGACGGCGCCACCTCGTCCCCGTCCCGAAGGTCGCTTCGCTGGGCGAGCTCAACGAGTTGATCGCGAACGCCGACCGGGTCGACGACGACCGGGTGATCACCGGGCGCCCGATCACCATCGGGGCCGCGTTCGCCGCCGAGGCGAGCGAGCTGATGGGGTTGCCGGCCGAGGCGTTCGACTGCGCCCGGCTGCTGCACGCGCGGGTCGACAACCGGGCCAGAGTATCTGTGCGGCAATGCTTCTACTCCGTCCCGGCCCGCTACGCCGGGCGACGCCTACCGGTTCGCCTATCCGCCCGCACCGTCGAGGTCTATGACGGACCCCGGCTGGTGGCCCGCCACGAACGGGCCGTCGGACGCTACGTCGAGGTCCTGTGCCTGGATCACTACCTCGAGGTACTCAAGACCAAACCCGGTGGCCTACCCGGCGCGACCGCGCTGGCACAAGCCAAGACCCGCGGCGTGTTCACCGCCTCACATCAACACTATTGGGATGTCGCCCGAGTGTCCCGCGGCGACACCGCGGGCACCCGCGCCCTGATCGCCATCCTGCTGGCGCACCGCAGCATGCCTGCCGCCGCGCTGATCGCCGCGATGGACCGAGCCGTCGCCTCGGGGTGTCTGGAACCCGAGACGGTGCTCATCGACGCCCGCCGCCACCTCAGCGCCCTCGTCGCCGCGGTCCCGAATGGTGCGCTGGCCCGTTACGACCGACCGCCACCATCGTTGACCGATTACGACGACCTACTCACCGGAAGCCAATCATGACCACCACCACCAGCAGCAGCAGCAGCAAGCCGGCGACCGTCGATGCCGCCGCGCAAGCCTCAATCGGCGCGGCCGCCCGCGAATTGCACCTGCCCACCGTGCGCACCGAGGCGGTTCGCCTGGCCGAGATCGCCGACCGGGAACGCCACACCCACCTGTGGTACCTGGCCGAAGTCCTGGCCGCCGAGGTCGATGACCGCACCGAACGGCGCCGCGCGCGGCGCATCCACGACGCCAAGTTCCCGAGACTGAAACGGTTGGCGGAGTTCAACATCGACGCCGTCCCCGGCGTCGCGCCCGCCCTCCTGGGCCAACTGGCCGGCGGTCACTACATGGACGCTGGGGAACCCGTCGTCCTGCTCGGTGACTCCGGCACAGGCAAGTCCCACCTACTCATAGGACTGGGCTTGGCGGCCTGCGAACAAGGCCGCCGTGTCCGCTACATCACCAC
This sequence comes from uncultured Actinomycetota bacterium, assembly GCA_963848855.1. GTDB lineage: Bacteria > Actinomycetota > Actinomycetes > Mycobacteriales > Mycobacteriaceae > Mycobacterium. The sequence goes on along the minus strand of CAWKFL010000009.1, from coordinate 3,715 downwards.
CGCGCAACTGGTCAACGAACTCGTCGAAGCCGCCGACGAACGGGTCCTGTCCCGCGTCGTGGCCCGCTACGGGCGCCTGGACTTGCTTTGCCTCGATGAGCTCGGATATGTCCAAATCGACCCTCGCGGAGCGGAATTGCTGTTCCAGATCATCACCGAACGTGAGGAACGGGCTTCCGTCGCGATCGCGACCAACTTGCCCTTCAGCGAATGGGGCACCGTCTTCCCCGACCCCCGCCTGGTCGCCGCCATCGTCGACCGCGTCACCTTCAACGCCCACATCATCGAAACCGGCACCAAGTCCTACCGACTACGCACCAGCAAAACCACCTCCCGAGCCAAACGAGCCAACTAAACAGGGTGGGGCCAAAATTCGTGACCGCCCTGGGGCCAAATCACTTGACGAAACGCACGTGGAGATGCAAAAACGCGATCGTGTCATCGTCGCCGACTTGAGCTTGAGCCTTCCGCTTCGCCAGCGCCCTTACTTGGGCCGGGCTCATCCTCGCGGGCACCACGATGGTGTCGCGGCGCACGTTCGAGGCATCAGCCATAGCGCCTAGGCTGCGGCGGGTGAGCGCTGCCGGTTTCCGAACAACACGCGGCCGCACACAACCGTGATCGACACGTGCTCCATCTGCGACGCAACCACCGCGGTCGCTGCCGACGGTCAGCGGAGCGGCCGAACGCCGACCTCCTCCAGCCGGGTCAGCATCTCGGCCGGGTCGGCGTAGACGCGGTAGGCGCCTGAGCGCTCGAGCTCTTCGCGGCCGTAGCCACCCGAGAGCAGTCCGATGCCCAAGGCCCCGGCCCGCTGTGCGGCGAGCAGGTCCCAGACGCTGTCGCCCACCACGAAGCAGTGCGCCGGGTCGGCCCCGAGCCGGCGGGCCGCAGCGAGGAACAGGTGCGGGTCGGGCTTGGCCCGCTCCACCAAGTCGCGGGTCACGACGGGCACGTCGTCGGGCAGGCCCAGCAGCGCCAGCGCGGAGCCCGCAGTGTGTCTGGCCCCGCTGGTCGCGATCGCGAACGGCACCTGACGCTCGTGCAGATGGGCGAGGAGCTCGCGGGCGCCGGGCAGCGGGACCACGGTCTCGTGCCGGCGCAGGTAGGCCTGCGCGTGGAGCTCACGCAGCCGCCCGGACAGCTCTTCGTCCAGGCGGACCCCGGTCTCACGACTGAGCGCGTCGATGAACAGCCCGCCGCTCATGCCGATCCGGCGGTGGATCCGCCATACCGACAGCTCGATGCCGCACGTGGCCAGCGCCTCCTGCCAGGCGATCACGTGCTGATACACCGAGTCGACGAGAGTGCCGTCCAGGTCGAACAGCAGCGCGGGCTGCGGCACCTGGATATCGAGGCCGTCCTGCACGGTCATGGCTTCCCCTTTCCACAGGCGGCGAGCTCGCGGCCGCGATCTCGTGTCGCCTCGAGCACCGAGAACATCGCCGCCCGCACCCATGGTTCTCCATCTCGCGGATCGCGTTGAATGGTGGTGCCGGGGCCAACGACATCACGGCCTGCCGCCCAGGCGTAGTGGTAGCGCTCCAGGTCGTCCGCGGGCGCCGCGAACGCGTCGGCGACCCGCTTGTCGATTATCAGCACCGACCCGCCGTCGGCGAGTACCGCCCGCACCGCGCGGTTCAGGCTGTTCCTATCGGACCCGGGCGAGATCGCAGGGGTGATCATGCTCTCGCCGAAGAACACTGTGGCGCCGAAGAGGCCCAGCGCGGCCAGCCTCATGGCGGTAGCGACGACCCCGCGCCCCGCCGTACCGCCGCAGCAGCGTGATGAGCGCCATGATTTGCCTCCGCCGTCGTTGCCGGCGCGCATCACCAGCGTCAGGGTGACGATGATCATCATCGACCAGAAGATCAATGACACGAGGCCGTACACGTTGTCCGTACTGATCGGCACGGGGAGCGGGTGGTTGCGATTGAAGGCCGTCTGGATGGTGGTCGGGCTGGTCCCAATGTCGCCGAACACGACACCCAGTGCGCCACCGAAATTGCAATGTAAAACTGGACGATCTGGACTGGGATCGTCCATACATAGATTGCGAACTCCAGCAAGAGACGCGGCACCGCTCGTAATCTTCGCTTGGACGAGACAATCGTAGATGTCCTGTCCGGATTTAGGTCGCGACGTTCGGAGATAGGTTGCGACGGATTTTGCGACGTCCGGATTTAGGTTGCGAGTCGCTGCCGGGGTGCGGACCACTCGCGGCGAACAATGTTGATCTGTGACTGCGTTACCCCCTGAGGTGGGGCGGGCGGCTGAGTCGGTCGGTGTTGGCGGCTTTGAGATCGGCTACGTCACCGACGACGGCCTCGAGCACCGGGTGTCGCTGTCGGAGGCGTGGGCCACACCGTTGAGTCGTGCAGCCCGACGCCGGTTCACCTCACACAAGGGGCAGCGGCATCTGAGCGGGCTGTGGTGGTCGGCCACGACCGGCGGGCACGTCGGCTTCGAGTCGTGGATGGAACGCGATCACGTGATGGCGCTGGATTTCGACCCGACAGTGGTCGGCATCGCCTCGCAACCGTTTTGGCTGTCCTGGCGCGATGAGGCGGGCAAACTGATCTCGCATGCACCGGACTTCTTCGCTCGCCAACTGCCCGTGGAACCTGAACTGCCACAACTGCAACAAGTTCGTGCTCTCCGGCCCCGACCTGCTCTACTGGCGGCGCAAACGCGAGCAATGGCGCCTCGCCGAGGGCGCTCCCGACGACGCCACCGCCGACTACCTGCACCGATACTTCGAGCCCACCGCCCGTGCCATCGACGGGCTCGAGAAAGCGCTCACTGGGCTCGGGCTGCTCGACCAGGCTCTCGAACTGGACCTGCGCAAACCCCAGGACTACTTCTACCGCGTCTGGTCTACCGCCTTCCGCGCCGGCGACCTCGCCGCCGCCGGCGATACAAGCACCGACCACGACGACAACGATGACGAAGCCTGCGCATGATTGCCACCACGAACCGCTCCGATCGCGCACCGCCGCAGCACTTGGCCGCCCGCCGCCGCGACACCCTGGCCGCGCTCGACCGCGTCCACGACGCCATCAACCGGCTGCGCCGGGAGAAGACCCCGGTCAGCGTCGCCACCGTCGCCCGCCGCGGGCGTATCCAGGACGTTCCTCTACACCAATGCGGACGCGAAAACCACTGTCGCTGACGCAATCCGGGAGGCGGGTAACCCAACGCAGCCCACTGCTTGCCGAGGCCGACGATTCGCGTGAAGCGACCTGGCGTGAGCGGGCTCTCAACGCCGAGGACGCGCTCAAGGCAGCTCACGCCGAGATCGTCGCCCAGCGCAATCGCATCGGTGACTCCTCGGGCGCATCCGCGATCTGGAAGCCGAATGGACACAGGATGCCGTCGAGCGGATCACCACCGAGAACACCACCGTCAAACAACGAGTGAGCCAGCTCACCACTGACAACCGCACGCTCGACGAACGACTCAAAGCCGCCCGCTCCAACCTACGCATCCAAGACCGCCGCATCGCCGACCTCGAAGCCCGGGTCGCCGATCCGCGGACAGTTTCATAACTCCGGCGTCCGGGCGCCTAGCCGTGATATGGGGCGGCTCGTCGATCCCAATTATCCGGCCTCAAATAAACTCTCGGATCGCATAAAATGTGACTAGCTTAGCTACGCCGACCAGGGGGATAACAGACTCGAAGAAGGCTGGACCGCTACCAGGGGAGCCCTATGCT
>CAWKFL010000008.1:0-313946 GCA_963848855.1 uncultured Actinomycetota bacterium | reverse complement strand
ACCGCGGACTTCGTGAATTCTCCTGCCCCGTCGACGATAGTCCGCTCAGGTGCCACGGTAGGTCCCGTAGCCGAATGGGTTGAGCAGCACGGGGAAGTGGTAGTGTGATCCGGGTCGGCGATCGTGAACACCACGACGACTTCCGGATAGAAGCAGTCGCGCCCGGCGTCGGCGAAGTAGCTGCCCGTGTTGAAGCGCAGCGTGTAGTCGCCTGCCTCGAGCCGGTCCGGCCCGATCGACCCGATGCGGCCGTCGCCGTCGGTGACGCCGGCGCCGATCTGCACGCTGCCCTGCTCGAGCACGACCGCAATGCCCTCTGCCGCTCGACCCACGCTGGTGTCGAGCACGTGCGTGCTCAGCGTCCCCACCTACATCACGTCCTTCAGTCGGAGCAGGGCGATCTCGCGCAACGCGGCGACGGTCTCCGCCCTCTCGATCTCGTCGTCGTTGCCCAACCGGCGGCGCAGTTCGGCCAGCATCTCGCTCGAGCTGCGACAGGCGGCCCGGATCAGGAAGACCCTGTCGAACCTCCGCTCGTACTCCCGGTTGCCATCGGCCAAGGCGGCCATGACCTCCGCGTCGTTGCGATCCACGTGCGCCTGTTCCCGGGACGAGAACTCGGCGTCCTGCCCGGAGCCGGCCAGCTCCCCGATGCGGGGGTGGCGGTCGAGCGCCGCGGACAGGTCGTCATCGGACAGCTCGGCTGCCGACGCCTCGGCCTGGGCGGTCAGCGCGGCGAAGTCGGCGTACGGCCGCGCTGAAGCCACCTCCGCGGCCCAGCGGGGGCGCTCAGGCAAGTCAGAAGCCGTTGCGTCGCCTCCGCTTCGGGGAGCGCGTTGAATCCGTCGACCGAGACGTCGCCGGTCATGTTGATGCCTCCCTAGGTGTCGAGGTGTCGGGTGCGGGCCGAGTGGATCGGATTCGCCTCGGCAACCAGCTGGTCGAATCGGTACGTGGCGATCTTCGCAATCTCGATCAACGCCGTGGCGTGTTCCTGGGTGGGCGAATTGTTCAGCCGTTCCCAGCCGTGCCGCAGCAACTGATCGATGTTGGCCTGATCGCGCACGGCCATGATCAGCGTGAAGCCGAACCGGTCGCGGTAGGCCTCGGTCAGCGTCGCCAGCTCCTGGTGCTCCTGCTCGGCCAGCCTCGACAGCCCGAGTACCGACTGGTCGGCAATCGAGTCCTCGCCCGCCTCGCCGGTCGCCACCGAGACCGCCCCGAGCGCGGGATAAGAGCTGATGAGCTGGTCCTGTTCTTCTGGAGTGGCCGCGAACAACGCCTCCTGGAATGCCCGGCGCAGGTCCTGGGTGTCGCTGAACGGACGCCGGGAGTAGGCCCGTTCCACCACCCAGTCCGGGCCCTGGAACAGTCCCGAGAAGGTGCGCACGAACTCTTCCGAGGACATGTTGTTCACGTTGTCGAGTCGCACCAGCCCGCCGCCGGGGGTGCCTGCGACGGCTGGGCCGCGGCCTTTGCCGATGTGGTGGAACACCAGGTTGAGGACGATCGCGGTGATGCTTCCCAACGTGATCCCGCTGCCAAGGATGATCTGCGCCCATTCCGGCACCGCCTTGGAAACGTCGGGCTGCGCGGTCACGTACATGGCAAGGCCCACGCTGGTGGCCACGATGACCACGTTGCGATGGTCGTGGAAGTCCACCCGGGACAGGGTTTGGAAGCCGACCACCGCCACCGTGGCGAACATGGCGATGGCGGCCCCGCCGAGCACCGGGTGCGGGATGCCGGCCACGATCGCTGCTGCCTTCGGAAGCAACCCGAGGATGATCATGATCAACCCGGCCGTGGCTACGACATAACGGCTCTTGACCCGGGTAAGCCGGACCAGACCGACGTTCTCGGCGAAGCAGGTGTACGGGAACGAGTTCAGGATACCGCCGAGTGTGGTGGCCAGGCCGTCGGCGCGCAGCGCGCGGGCGATGTCCTCGCGCACGATGCGCTTCTCGACGATCTCGCCGGTGGCGAACACATCGCCGGTGGTCTCGACGGCCGTGATCAGCATGACCACGATCATCGAGATGATCGCCGCCAGCGCGAACTTGGGCCAGCCGAAGTAGAACGGCGTGGTCATGCCGAACCAGCTGGAGACAGCCACCGCGTCGAAGTGTGCGTCGCCGAGGAGGTAAGCCACCACGGTCCCGACGACCAGGCCGATCAACACCGCGACCGTGGCCATGAAGCCCTTGAACACGCGCTGGATGAGGACGATCAAGGCCAGGGTGCCCAACGCGTAGGCCATGTTCCTACCGCTGGTCGGGTCGAGCGTGGGACCCGCCCCGCCAGCCGCGTCCGCCGCGGCGACCGGTAGCAGCGCGATACCGATGATCGTGATCACCGATCCGGTGACCACCGGAGGGAAGAAGCGGATCAACCTGGAGAAGAACGGGGCGATGAGGAAGGTGAACAGCCCGGCCACGATGACCGCGCCGTAGATCACCAACAGCCCGTCGGTGCCACCGCCTGCGGCCGTCCCGATGGCGATCATCGGTGAGACCGCGGTGAAGGTCACCCCCTGCAGTAGCGGCAGCCGCACCCCGATCTTCCAGAACCCCACGGACTGGATGATCGAGGCGATGCCGCAGGTGAACAGGTCGGCGTTGATCAGGTGGATGAGCTGCTCGGTGGTCAGCCCGATCGAGTTCGCCAGCAGGATCGGGACGATCACCGCGCCGGCGTAGAACGCCAGCACGTGCTGGAAGCCGTACACCGCGAGTTTCGGGATCGGAAGGACCTCGTCTACCGGGTGCTTCTTCGGACGCGGTTTCTCGAGCGTCGAGGAGGGTGATTTGGTCATGGGATGCCGTCCTTTCAGCGGAAGCCAGGGGCGTCACAACAATTGGAGTCCCCCGTTGACCATCAGGTGGGGTTTTTGCGAAGGCGCCCGGTCAGTGGTCCACTGACGGCGCGTGGTGCTCGCTTCGACGGCGTACGACGACGGGCGGCTTCTGCTGGCCCTGCATCTCGTCATCGAGCGTGTCACCCAGCTTGTCGAGCTCGGTTTCGGCCGCGGCCATCACCGAGGCGCCCGGCTTCTTGCCGAAGCTGATCTCGTTGAACAGCACGTTGAGGACGACGGCGACGAGTGCAGTGGCACTGATGCCGGAGTGCATGATGACGCCGAACCACTCCGGGAACGCCTTCCAGAAGTCCGGCGCCGCGATCGGGATGATGCCGACCGCGACCGCGACGGAGACGATGACCATGTTGAGGTTGTCTTGGTAGTCCACCCGCGAGAGCGTGCGGATGCCGCTTGCGGCCACCGAGCCGAACAGCACGATGCCCGCACCGCCGAGCACCGGGTAGGGGATCGCGGCGACCACTGCGCCGACCACGGGTAGCAGGCCGAGCAGCAGCAGGACCAGTCCGCCCATGGCCACCGCGAACCGGCTCTTGATCCCGGTCAGGGCAACGAGTCCGACGTTCTGCGCGAAGGCGCTCGCAGGGAAGGTGCCGAACAGCGGAGCGATGGTGGTGGCGGCCATGTCGGCCCGCAGGCCGGCGGCGACCCGCTTCGCGTCGACCTTGGTCCCCACGATCTCTCCGATTGCGAGGATGTCGGCCGTGGTCTCGGTCATGATCACCAGCACGACGATCGTCATCGAGATGATCGCTCCCACTTCGAAAGTGGGTGACCCGAAGTGCAGGATCGGCGGCAGCGACAGGATGTCGGCATCGCCGACCTTGGAGAAGTCGGCCTTGCCCGCGAACGCGGCGATCACGGTCCCGGCCACGAGCCCGATCAGAATCGACAGGCGCGACAACGTCCCTTGAAACAGCCGGCTGATCACCAGGATGATCACGAGGGTCAGGCCGGCGTAACCGATGTTCCCCATCGAGCCGAAATCGGGGGCCTTGGAGTTGTTGCCCATCGCCCATTGGAACGCGACCGGCATCAGCGAGAGCCCGATGACCGTGATGATCGTGCCGGTGACGACGGCAGGAAACAGCCGCACCAGTTGGGCGAAGAACGACGACAGGACGAGGCCGATGAGCCCGGCGACGATGATCGCGCCGAAGACCGGGCGCAAGCCGTCCGCACTGGCGATCGTGACCATCGTGGACACACTCGCGAACGAGATGCCCTGGACGATGGGCAGGCGGCTGCCGACGGGTCCGATTCCCAGCGTCTGCAGCAGGGTGGCCAGGCCGCTCACGAACAGCCCGGCGGTCACCAGCAACGCCATGTCACCCGGCGACAGGCCTGCCGCGCCGCCGACGATCAACGGCGGCGCGATGACGCCGCCATACATCGTCAGGATGTGCTGCGTGCCATACGCGAGCAGCTGCCCGAAGCCGTACATCTCGTCTTCGGGACGTCCGCGGTAGGCCGGATTCCGTCCGACACGTTTGAGCAGATTCATTTCCGGTGTCCCCTCAGCAGAAGCCGGGAGTGTTCAGCCAGGCGTCACCGGGGTCGGAGCCGCCCTCGCGCACGACGGAGGCCTCGATCAGGCCGTAGGGCCGGTCGGCAGCGATGAAGACCTCGTTGTCGTTCTCCACGCCGAACGGCGACAGGTCGACGACGAAGTGGTGCTTGTTGGGTGCGGAGAACTTGATCTCGGCCACCTCGGGACGTGCCTCGAGCACCGCCTCGCCCATTTGGTAGAGCGTCTGCTGCAGGGCTTCGGAGTATCTGTCGGCAAACACCTCGAGCATGGTCCGCTTGATGTCGTCGTAGGTCTTGTTCCAGTCGTCGACGTCCGTGTGCTCGTAGCGCCACCGGGCGGTCAGCGAGGTGGCCATGATCCGGTCCTCGGTCTCCTTCAGCGTCGTGTACTCGTCCTTCAGGAAGCCCTTGAAGCCTGACCCGGTCGACTTGAGGATGACGAGATCCTGCACACCGGAAACGACCCAGACCCGACGCTCGCCCGCGCTGTCGTCGGTGGTGATCACGGTGGTGCGGAACTCGGGGCCGCGCCGGACGAACGAGTGGTCGTGTCCGCGACCGTCCACCTCGATGCGCTCCCAGGCGTACTCCTCGATCCCGATCCGGGACGCGGTCGCCTTCGGCGCAGCGTCCAGGAAATGGGCACCGAGGGCGAGCCCGAACTGCTCGGGGGAGATGACGCCCTTCTCCTTGGCGAAGGCGAAGGCGGTGTTCTTCTGCGTGTCGGTGGGCAGCACGTCGCCCTGATCGCCGGTGATGTGAGCCGCGGTGAAGTCGCCGCGCAACGATGTCGACACGTTCAGGTCGCGGATCTCGTGCCGGTCGGCGTCGCGATACACGCGCACGACCCGGTTCTCTGCCTTCCCGTACTGGTTCGGTCCGAGGACGATGCCCATTGCTGCTCCTTGCCCGTTGCCGTTTCGCACGGAGCGACATCCGTGAACCGGATGATTACTTCCGTATAGCGAAAATTAAATTCCATTTCTGAAAAGCAATAGTGACGCACCTCACACGGCTTGTCAAGATGGGAGGCGCGCCGAATCCGTTTCGGGCCATCTTCGGCCTCTTGACGTGACCCACGACACACGCGTAGCCTCAGTTTTCGTAATACAGAATAAAATTTCCACAATACGGAAGAAGTGCCAGAGCCATGCCGAAGAGCCACCCGCTTCCCTATGAAGTCAACTGCTCGATCCTGTTCACCGAACTGCCCCTGTTGGAGCGTCCGGCCGCGGTCAGACGAGCCGGCTTCGATGGCGTCGAGTTCTGGTGGCCGTTCGCCGACGCGGTGCCCGCCGACAAGGACGTCGACGCATTCGTCGAGGCCGTCCAGAACGCAGGCGTGCAGCTGGTCGGGCTGAACTTCTTCGCGGGCGACATGCCCGCCGGTGACCGCGGTCTGGTGTCGTGGCCCGGCCGTGCCGCGGAGTTCCGCGACAACATCGACGTAACGGTTGGTATCGGAGAACGGTTGGGCTGCAAGGCGTTCAATGCTCTCTACGGTAATCGCGTCGAGGGCGCGACGCCGCAGGAACAGGATGAGCTGGGTGCCGAGAACCTCGCGCTCGCAGCCAAGGGGGCCGCGCGGATCGGCGGCACGGTGCTCGTCGAGCCGGTCAGCGGGGCGCCGGCGTACCCCCTTCTCACCGCCGCCGATGCGCTCGAGGTGATCGACCGTGCCGGCGAGCCGAACATCGGTTTGCTCGCCGACCTCTATCACCTGGCGGTCAACGGCGACGATGTCGACAAGGTCATCGCCGACCATGCCGACCGAATCGCGCACGTGCAGATCGCCGACGCCCCAGGCCGCAACGAGCCCGGCACCGGTTCGCTTCCGCTGCTGAGGCAGCTCGCTGACGTCAAAGCGGCGGGCTACGACGGCTGGGTCGGCCTCGAGTACAAGCCATCGGGCCCTTCCGCCGACAGCTTCGGCTGGATCTGAAGCCTTCAAAGCTCAAGGAGAACCACGCATGACGAATATTGCGTTCATCGGCCTCGGCATCATGGGCAGTCCGATGGCAGTCCACCTCGCGAAGGCGGGCCACCAGGTGGCGGGATACAACCGCTCGCCGGCGAAGGCAGCTCCGCTGGTCGACGCCGGTGGCCGCGCCGCGGAGTCGATCGCCGACGCCGTTCGTGACGCCGATGTGGTCTGCCTGATGGTGCCGGACTCGCCAGACGTGTCCAACGTGCTCGCGGGCGAGGGCGGGGTGTTCGACAACGCGAAGGAGGGCACGCTCGTCGTCGACTTCTCCAGCATCCGCCCCGATGTCACCACCGGACTCGCCGAGCAGGCCGCGACCAAGGGCCTGCGCCTCGTCGACGCGCCCGTGTCGGGCGGTGAGGCCGGCGCGATCAATGCGGCGCTGTCGATCATGGTCGGCGGCGACGCGGACGACTTCGAGGCGGCCAAGCCCTACCTCGACGTGGTGGGCAAGACCGTCGTCCATGTCGGCCCCAGCGGAGCGGGCCAGACCGTCAAGGCGGCGAACCAGCTCATCGTCGCCGCGAACATCGAGGCGCTCGCCGAGGCGGTCGTCTTCCTCGAGGCATACGGCGTGGACACCGCCGCCGCTCTCGAGGTGCTCGGCGGCGGCTTGGCCGGCTCGAAGGTGCTGGACCAGAAGAAGCAGAACATGCTCGATCGAGCATTCGAGCCGGGCTTCCGAATCGCGTTGCATCACAAGGATCTTGGCATCGTCACCGCGGCTGCGCGCGAAGCGGGCGTTGTCGTACCACTGGGCGCGATCGTCGCCCAGCTGATGGCCAGCGCCCTCGCCAACGGTGATGGCGGACTCGACCACTCCGGACTGCTGCGGGGTGTCGAGCGACTGAGCGGAAGGACTCAATCATGACGAAGATGCGTGCGGTCGACGCCGCGGTGCTGATCCTGGAGAAGGAGGGCGCCATCCAGGCCTTCGGCCTGCCCGGTGCGGCGATCAACCCGTTCTACAATGCGATGCGGGCGCACGGCGGCATCAAGCACGTGCTCGCGCGGCACGTCGAAGCCGCCTCCCACATGGCCGAGGGCTACACCAGGGCCAAGGTGGGCAACATCGGCATATGCATCGGCACGTCGGGCCCCGCGGGCACCGACATGATCACCGGGCTGTACTCCGCGTCGGCCGACTCGATCCCGATCCTGTGCCTCACTGGGCAGGCGCCGGTGGCCAAACTGCACAAGGAAGACTTCCAGGCGATCAACATTGCCGACATCGCCAAGCCCGTCACGAAATGGTCGGTCACGGTGATGGAACCGGCGCAGGTGCCCGGCACGTTCCAGAAGGCGTTTCAGGTGATGCGTGAGGGTCGCCCCGGCCCCGTGCTCATCGATCTGCCGATGGACGTGCAGCTCGGCGAGATCGAGTTCGACATCGACAGTTACGAACCACTGCCCGTGCCGAAGCCTGCCGCCACCCGCAAGCAAGCGGAGAAGGCGCTGACCATGATGGCCGCCGCCGAACGGCCCCTCATCGTCGCCGGCGGCGGTGTGGTCAACGCCGACGCCGCCGACTTGCTCGTCGCGCTCGCCGAGATCACCGGCGTCCCCGTCGTCCCGACCCTGATGGGCTGGGGCACCATCCCCGACGACCACTCGCTGATGGCCGGGATGGTCGGGTTGCAGACCTCCCACCGCTACGGCAACGCGACGATGCTCGAATCGGACTTCGTGTTCGGTATCGGCAACCGCTGGGCCAACCGGCACACCGGCGGCATCGACACCTATACGAGGGGCCGCACCTTCGTTCACGTCGACATCGAGCCCACGCAGATCGGTCGCGTCTTCGCGCCCGACTACGCAATCGTGTCCGACGCCAGGGCCGCGCTCGAGGTGCTTGTCGAGGTCGCCAAGGAGTGGTACGCCGAGGGCCGGCTTCCCGACAGGAGCGCATGGGCCGAATCTTGCCGGGCGCGCAGGCGAAGCCTGTTGCGCAGGACCAACTTCGATGATGTCCCGATCAAGCCGCAGCGGGTGTATCAGGAGATGAACAAGGCGTTCGGACCCGAGACCCGCTACGTCAGCACCATCGGCCTGTCCCAGATCCAGGCCGCGCAGCTGTTGCACGTGTACAAACCGCGGCACTGGATCAACGCCGGGCAGGCGGGCCCTCTGGGGTGGACCATCCCCGCGACCCTCGGGGTCGCGACCGCCGACCCGGACGCCGCAGTCGTTGCATTGTCGGGTGATTACGACTTCCAGTTCCTCATCGAAGAACTCGCGGTCGGCGCCCAGTTCAACATCGGATACATCCACGTCGTGGTCAACAACTCATACCTGGGCCTGATCCGGCAGTCACAGCGCGGCTTCGACATGGATTACTGCGTGCAGTTGTCCTTCGAGAACGTGAACAGCCCCGAGTTGGGTTCTTACGGCGTCGACCACGTCAAAGTGGTGGAAGGGCTGGGCTGCAAGGCAATCCGCGTCACCGAACCCGACGACCTGTTACCCGCGTTCGAGCGGGCAAAGCAGCTGATGAAAGAGCATCGGCTGCCGGTCGTCGTCGAGGTGATCCTCGAACGCGTCACCAACGTGTCGATGGGTACCGAGATCGACGGTGTCGTCGAGTTCGAGGATCTGGCATTGGCGGGCGAGGACGCCCCCACGGCGATCGCGCTGCTGGACTAGACGCGGCCATGCCCACTGTGCTGGTCGCCTCGGACAAGTTCAAGGGGTCGCTCACCGCCGGGCAGGTCGCCGACGCCGTCGCCGAGGGGGTGCGCAGGGTGCGGCCGGACGTGCGAGTCGAGTCGGTGCCGGTCGCGGACGGCGGAGACGGCACGATCGCCGCCGCGCTGGCCGCAGGGTTCGAGCACGTTCCCGTTGTTGCATGTGGACCGACGGGGGAGCCGGTGCACACCGGTTACGCGCGCCGCGCGGACCTGGCGGTGGTGGAGATGGCCGACGTGTGCGGGCTGACCCGGCTGCCCGGCGGCGTTCTCGCCCCAATGAGCGCGTCGAGCCGGGGCGTCGGTGAGGTGTTGGCAGCGGCCATCGCAGCCGGTTGCCGTACCGTCGTCCTCGGCGTCGGCGGCTCGGCAAGCACCGACGGCGGCGCCGGGCTCCTTGCGGGTCTCGGTGCACTCCTGCTGGACGCCGGCGGGGCACCGGTAGCGGATGGTGGCGCCGGGCTCACCCGGATTGCGAGCGTCGAGCTCGCGGGGCTGCGCGAGCGAATGGCCGGAGTCCGCGTCATCCTCGCCAGCGACGTCGACAACCCGCTGACCGGGCCGAAGGGCGCGGCCGCCGTGTACGGGCCGCAGAAGGGCGCAACGCCGGAACAGGTCCGCGAACTCGACGATGCGCTAACGCGTTTCGCCGACGTCGTGGCCGAGACCACGGGGGCAGATTTCCGCGGTCACGCCGGTGCGGGCGCGGCGGGCGGAACCGGGTTCGCCGCGCTGGCCTTCCTCGCCGCCGAGCTTCGGCCCGGCGTTGACCTGGTGCTCGAGTTGGTCGGCTTCTCGGACCGGCTCGCCGAGGCTGATCTCGTCGTGACGGGCGAAGGCGCCCTCGACGAGCAGACCCTGCACGGCAAGGCGCCCGCGGGGGTCGCTGCCGCAGCCGTGGCGGCAGGCGTCCCGGTTGTCGCGGTATGCGGCCGCAACCTGCTCGATACCGAATCGCTGCGCTCGGCAGGCATCATCGCCGCTTACGCCATCACCGACCTCGAGCCCGACGTCCAGAAATGCATCGCCGACCCCGCGCCGCTGCTGGCACGGATCGGCGAGCGGATGGCGACTGACCTTCTGTCGGCCGAAGGCGGCTGAGAAGCCGAGCAGACAGCAGCGAAGACAGACCGATCGAGACCGAGTACGAAGGTAGGAACCATGAGCAACCCCACGATCAGCGGGCCTGATGCCTTCCAGCCGAGCGATCGGCTGTACAACGAGGACCTTGCGCCCGCACGCGAGCGAAAGTGGGGCACCTACAGCCTGTTCGCGATGTGGATGTCCGACGTGCACAGCATCGGCGGATACACGTTCGCCGCAGGCCTGTTCTTCACCGGCCTCGTGGGCTGGCAGGTGTTCGTCGCGCTGGTGCTCGGCATCACCGTGGTCTTCTTCCTGATGAACCTCACCGGCTTCGCCGGCCAGGCCACCGGCGTGCCCTACCCGGTGATCGCCCGCATGTCGTTCGGTGTCTTCGGCGCCAATCTCGCCGCACTGATCCGGGCGGTGATCGCCATCGCGTGGTACGGCATCCAGACCTGGCTGGCGTCGCAGGCCGTGGTGGTGCTCGCGGTCGCGGCCTGGCCCGGGGTCGCCGACCACCACGGTCCGACGTTCCTCGGCCTCGACATGCTCGGTTGGGCGGCGTTCGCGGTTCTCTGGGTGTTGCAACTCCTGGTCATCCGGCGGGGCATGGAAACCGTGCGCCGGTTCCAGGACTGGGCCGGCCCGGCCATCTGGGTGGTGATGTTCGTGCTCGCCGCATGGATCGTGATCGAGGCCGGCTCGGACTTCTCACTGAACCTGACCGACGACCAGAAGACCGGCGGTGCAGCGGTGCAGGCCTTCCTCGTCGCGACCGCGCTGACCATCACCTATTTTTCGACGCTGCTGCTGAACTTCTGCGACTTCTCCCGGTTCGCACCCGACCGATCCACGGTCGTCCGTGGCAACTTCTGGGGGCTGCCCGTCAACTTCATGGCATTCGCCGTCGTCACGGTGGCGGTCACCGCAGGCAGCATCGCGGTGTTCGGCGAAGCGATCACCGACCCGGTCGAGATCGTCGCCAGGATCGACAACGTGTGGGTCACGGTCATCGGTGCCATCACATTCGTCATCGCCACGATCGGCATCAACGTCGTCGCGAACTTCGTGTCGGCCTCCTACGACCTCGCCAACGTCGCTCCGAAGCACATCGACTTCCGCCGCGGTGGCTTGATCAGCGCCATAGCGGCCGTCGTGATCACGCCGTGGCACCTGTACAGCAGCCCGGACGCGATCTTCTACTTCCTCGGCGGTCTCGGCGCACTGCTCGGCCCGCTGTTCGGGGTGATCTTCACCGACTACTATCTGGTTCGGCGGCAACGCGTTTCGATCGAAGAGCTGTACCTGGACGACCCACGCAGCCGCTATTATTACCGCCGCGGCTGGAACCCCAAGGCGCTCATCGCCGGTGGCGTGGCCGCGGTGTTCTCGCTGTTCGTCGCGTTCTACACGCCGTGGAAGGACTGGTCGGCGTTCTCCTGGTTCGTCGGCGTGTTGATCGCCGCGGTGGTGTACTACGCGATTACCGCCCGCGACGTCCGGCAGCCGGAGCTGGAAGACGGTAACGCACACGACGCCACGAAAACTCGACCCGAGGAGGCACAAGCATGACCGAGCTCGATCTGGTGATCCATGCTCCTCGCCTGATCAGCACGGCGGGCGAGGTGGGCCGCATCGTCGGCATCAAGGACGGCACGATCGTCGCCATCGAGCCGCTCAGTTCGGACCTGACTGCGCCGCAGGTGGTCGAGCTCCCCGACGACGAAACGTTGTTGCCTGGAGTGGTCGACTCCCACGTGCACGTCAACGATCCCGGTCGCACCGACTGGGAGGGCTTCGCCAGCGCGACGAAGGCGGCTGCGGCCGGCGGGGTGACGACGCTGATCGACATGCCACTCAACAGCATCCCGCCCACCGTCGATGTGGCGGCGCTCGAAGTGAAGCGCAAGACCGCAGAGAGCCAGGCGCACATCGACGTTGGCTTCTGGGGCGGTGCGATACCCGGCAATCTGGCCGACCTGCGGCCGCTGTACGACGCGGGCGTCTTCGGCTTCAAGTGTTTCCTGCTGCACTCCGGTGTCGACGAGTTCCCCCCGCTCGATCCCGACCAGCTCGAGGCGGCCATGCGCGAGATCGCGTCATTCGATGGGCTGATGATCGTGCACGCCGAGGACACCCATGCGATCGAGCATGCGCCGACCGCGCACGGCGAGACCTACATCAACTTTCTGTCCTCGCGGCCGAGAGGGGCGGAAAACCTCGCCATCGCCCAAGTGATAGAGCTGGCCCGGTGGACCGGTTGCCGCGTGCACATCCTGCACGTCTCCAGCTCGGATGCGCTTCCGATGATCGCGACCGCGCGACGCGACGGCATCGGTATCACGACCGAGACCTGTCCGCATTACTTGACGTTCGCCTCCGAGGAGATCCCGGACGGCGCCACGCAATACAAGTGTTGTCCGCCGATAAGGGAGGGCGGCAACCGGGAGCTGTTGTGGCGAGGGCTCGGCGAAGGGGTGATCGATCTCGTCGTCTCCGACCACTCGCCGTCGACGGTGGACCTGAAGTGCCTTGACATCGGTGACTTCGGGGTGGCATGGGGCGGCATCTCGTCGCTGCAGCTCGGACTTTCGGCGGTGTGGACGCAGGCGCGCCAGCGCGGCTTCGAACTGGTCGACGTCTGCCGATGGATGTGTCAGGCACCGGCGAAGCAGACCGGCCTGCGCAGGAAGGGCCGTATCGACATCGGATACGACGCCGACTTCTGCGTTTTCGCGCCCGACGACGCGTTCGTGGTCGACGTGCACCGCCTGCACCACAAGAACGCGATCACCCCGTATGACGGTCGCCCCCTTGCCGGTCAGGTGCGCAGCACGTGGTTGCGAGGCAAGCAGATTGACATCGACGACGAGCCGCAGGGGCGGCTCCTGAGCAGAGGTGCAGCATGAGCAACAACCCGAAGGCGAGCGCGAGTGAGGATCGCAGCGAAGCGAGGACCGGAGCGAGTGGGAGCCGAGGTAGGAGTGACGAAGCGCCACGGTATTACGCGCCGACCGGTGGACACCCGCCACAGACCCAATTGACCACGGACCGCGCGGTTTTCACAGAAGCGTACGCCGTGCTTCCGCGGGGCACCATGCGCGACATCGTCACCAGCAACTTGCCGTTCTGGGACAACACCCGGCTGTGGGTGATCGCGCGGCCGCTGTCCGGATTCGCGGAAACCTTCTCGCAGTACATCGTCGAGGTTTCCCCCGGGGGCGGTAGTGACCGGCCGGAGCTCGATCCCGGCGCGGAGGGGGTGCTGTTCGTCGTCGAGGGCGGGTTCACGCTCGTGGTCAACGGCGACAAGCACGACTTGACCCCGGGCGGGTACGCGTTCCTGCCGCCCGGCTGTGAATGGACGCTGCGCAACAACACCGCCGAGGCGGCCCGCTTCCACTGGGTCCGCAAGGCGTACGAGCGCGTCGACGGTCTCGACCTACCGGAACCGTTCGTCACCAATGAGATTCACGTCGAAGGCGTCGAGATGAAAGGGACCGAAGGACGATGGACCACGCAGCGGTTCGCCGATCCGTCCGACGTCCGCCACGACATGCACGTCAACATCGTCAACTTCGAACCCGGCGGCGTCATCCCGTTCCCGGAGACGCACGTGATGGAACACGGCCTCTACGTGCTCGAGGGTAAAGCGGTCTACCTGCTCAACAAGGACTGGGTCGAGGTGCAAGAGGGCGACTTCATGTGGCTGCGCGCCTTCTGCCCGCAGGCCTGCTACGCGGGCGGCCCGGGGCGGTTCCGGTACCTGCTCTACAAGGACGTCAACAGGCACGCCAAACTGAGCCGGCAGTTCGTCTGACGCGGCGACGAAGTCCTACACCGTGCGGGCGAGACGGCCGGCGAGTAGGGCGGCGAATCGTGCCGGGTCCTCGAGTGTGCCGCCCTCGGCGAGCAGCGCTGTCCCGTACAACAATTCGGCAGTCTCCGCGACCGTGGGGTCCTCGCTGCGGTCCTTTCGCGCTTGGTGCAGGCCGGTGACGAGCGGATGGCTCGGGTTGAGCTCCAGGATCCGCTTACCGACCGGAACCACCTGCCCGGACGCCTGGTACATCCGAGCCAGCGCCGGGGTGATGCCCATCGCGTCGGTGATCAGGCAGGCCGGCGACTCGGTGAGCCGGGTCGACAGCCGCACCTCCTTGACGTGCTCACTCAACGTCTCGGTGAGCCAGCTCAGCAGGTCGGCGAACTCCTTCGCCTGCTCTTCTCGCTCGGCCGGGTTCTCATCCTCGGTGTCGAGGTCGACCTCGCCCTTGGCCACCGACTGCAGCGACTTGCCGTCGAATTCGGTGACCGTCCCCACCCACACCTCGTCGACCGGGTCGGTGAGCAGCAGCACCTCATACCCCTTGGCCCTGAACGCCTCCAGGTGCGGCGACTTCAGCAGCTGTTCACGCGTCTCGCCGGTAGCGTAGAAGATCTGCTGCTGTCCGTCCTTCATGCGCTCGACGTAGTCGGCCAGTGTGGTTGGCTCCTCCTCGCTGTGCGTCGAGGCGAACGAGCACAGCCGCAGCAGGGCGTCCTGGTTGTCGAAATCCGAGAGCAGGCCCTCCTTGAGAACCCGGCCGAACTGGGTCCACAGCGTGCTGTAGTCGTCGGGGCGCTCGCCCTGCAGCTCCTTGATGGTCGAGAGGACCTTCTTGGTCAGCCGTCGGCGGATCGCGTTGATCTGGCGGTCCTGCTGCAGGATCTCCCGGGACACGTTGAGCGACATGTCCTGTGCGTCGACGACCCCCTTGATGAAGCGCAGGTATTGCGGGATCAACTGATCGCAGTCGTCCATGATGAACACCCGCTTGACGTACAGGTGCACCCCCACCTTGGTGGTGTTCGGGTTGAACAGGTCGAACGGGGCGTGCGACGGGATGAACAGCAGCGCCTGGTATTCGAAGGTGCCCTCGGCCTTCATCACGATGACCTCGAGCGGGTCGTCCCACGCGTGGGCGACGTGCTTGTAGAACTCCTTGTACTCCTCCTCGGAGACCTCGTCTTTCGCTCTGGCCCACAGGGCTTTCATCGAATTGAGGGTCTGCACCTCGGTGCTGACCTGCTCCTCGCCGCCCTCCTCGGCGGCTGGGATGCGCCGCTCGACGGCCATTCGGATCGGCCAGGCGATGAAGTCGGAGTACTTCTTGACCAGCTCGCGCAGCTTCCACTCCGCGGTGTAGTCGTGCAGCTCGTCCTCGGCATCCGCGGGTTTGAGGTGGAGCGTCACCGCCGTGCCCTGCGGGGCGTCGTCGACGGCTTCGATGGTGTAGGTGGCCTCACCGCCAGACATCCAGCGGGTGGCCTCACTCTCGCCGGCCTTGCGGGTGAGTAGCTCGACCTTGTCGGCGACCATGAACGTGGAGTAGAAGCCGATGCCGAACTGGCCGATGAGCTCATCGGAGGCGGCGTCGTTCTTGGCGTCGCGCAGTTTCTGGCGCAGTTCGGCGGTGCCCGACTTGGCCAGCGTGCCGATCAGGTCCACCACTTCGGCGCGGGTCATCCCGATGCCGTTGTCACGGATGGTCAGGGTCCGGGCGTCCTTGTCCACCACGATCTCGATGGCCAGATCAGAGGTGTCGACGTCAAGGTCCTTGTTGCGGAAAGCCTCAAGCCGGACCTTGTCTAGCGCGTCAGATGCGTTCGAGATCAGCTCCCGCAGAAAGGAATCCTTATTGGAGTACACCGAATGGACCATCAGATCCAGCAGCTGGCGGGTCTCCGCCTGAAACTCCAACTCCTCGACTCGTGCGCTCATGTGATTCCGTTCGGCAACAGGTGGGTCTTTGTCGTCAGCATTCTAGAGCGGTCGAAGATGGTGGCCGCACTGACGGCCGCGATATCACCCGGAAATCACACGCTTGTGATTCATCCCCACTGTGGACAACTCCTGGGGATAACGAAGGGTCCTGCGGTGCGGCGCTGGTCACGGTCATTTGCAGCGGGGGGAAATGCGCAACATCGCCACGTCGTGGGGGGCTACCAGATGGCTGATGGCACCCGAACCCGAGGAGTCGGTATGGGACCACAGATCGCGAACCGAGTAACACGGGGCCGCGGGCAGCCCCAGGACCGCGGCGTTCGTCGTGATGGTTGCGGGGCGCTCGTCGGCGTTGAAGAGTGCCACGGCCGCATCGCCGCCTGTGAGCGGTTTGACGAGAACACGGGGATCCCGCTGCGTGGGTGCGGCCTCGGCGACCAGGGGGTCCTGGTCGACGCGGATGACGTCGGCATTGGTCAGTATGGCCCGTGTTGCGTCGGTCATGGACCGCACGTCGTTGCCCGCGATGAGGGGCGCCCCGAGCATCGCCCACAGCGAAAAATGGCTTTGCTGTTCGGATTCCGTCAAATCGGGTTGTGCGTTCGCGCGCCAGCTCAGCTGTTCGTCGGACAGCGTGAACTTGTCGCTCAGCTTCTTCAGGCGATCGGGTGTCACCCGATCTTTGGCAACGATTTCCCGGTTGATGGCCAGGTGGTTGGCGAAGTACTCACTCCAGGGAAGCCCGACGACGAGCATGTCTGGATCGGCCGAGTATCCGGGGTGACTGGATCCGACGACCTTCGCCGAGGCAGCGAACTCGTCGGGCACCCCGAGGTTGGTTCCCGTCAGGAAGGAATCCGCGCTGTTCACCGGCGGGAGCGTGCTGCGCCACACCGGGACCAGATCGGCGGTGGTGCGGGCCATGTCGGCGATGCCGGACCAGTCGTAGGTGACCCCGGCCCGGTGATCGTCGGAGCTGTTCGGGTTGATGCTGTAGAAGATGTGACGGCCCGTGGCGCGCAATGCGTTTCGCATCGCAGTGAACACCTTCACCTGGTCGGCGTGATCGGCGTTGCTGCGACACCAGTCGTACTTCAGGTAGTCCACACCCCATGCCGCAAAGGTCCGGGCATCGGTGGTTTCGTGACCGCTGCTGCCGATCCGCAGATCCTGTCCGCATGTCTGGTTGAACGGGCTGGCGTAGATGCCGAACAGCATCCCGCGGTCATGGGCGTAGGAGGTCAGCGCCGCGATTCCTCCAGGAAACGCCTCCGGGTCAGCACGCAGCTTGCCGTCCGAACCGCGGGTCGGCGCCGCCCAGCCCGCATCGAGGTTGACATATCGGTAGCCGGCGTCGCGCATGCCCGAGGCCACCATCGCATCGATGGTCTGCCTGACCGTCTGCTCGGTCAGCGGGATGCCGGAATTCCAGGAGTTCCAGCCCATCGGCGGGGTTTGGCGGACCGGGGCGCCCGGATCAGTCGGCGGACCCCCACACCCGACCAGGGCAACGCACAGCAGACCCACGACTACGACCATCCTCACGACTACGACCATCCTCACGACTACGACCATCAACGCGAACCGTGTTCCCACCTGCTGAGGTTCGCCGCCACAGATGACCACCAGCTGTAAGCCGTCTGCGTTCCCGCTGTCCGTTTGGCCATGCGCTAACGCCACGGGGTGACCGTCGAGAATATGGGGATGACTCCGTTCCGTGCTGTCGGCGCGTTCGCCGTCGCGCGCAGTGCACGATCGGCGAGATGAACGAGAACGTGAAGGCGAAAGCTGACCACGAAGAAAATTCACGCCCCAAATTCACTGGCGCTGTATGGTTTTGATTTTCGCTCACACCCCGAATCCTTCCGACTTAACCTCCGAGTATGCGCACCGACGTGACCCAGAGCACTTGTCGGGCTAACTGCGGTTCGCACCCACAACTATGCGGCCCCTACCAGTAGACCGAGTTGAGCCGGCAGTTCGTCTGACGCAGCGCAGCCGCGCAGGGCATGCCAGCCGTGCAGAGCAAACCGATGCTCAGCGCGCCAAGAGTTCCTTGAGGACGTCGTCGATGAACGCGTTGTCGTCGGGGTTCGCGTCGCCTCCCGCGAAGTGACCGTATACGCCTGGGATCACCCGCAATTCGGCGTTCGGGATGTGGCCGACTGCGAACTCTTCATCCTCGGGCGGGAAGTACAGGTCCTTCTCGGCCGGCATCACGATCATCTTGGCCTTGATGGTCTTCAGCGCCGCGACCTGGTCGCCGTTGAAGCCGCGGCCGGGCGTCGCGCCTACATTGCCGTTCTGCCAGGTCCACAGCATTGCCAACAGGTTGTTTACGTCGCGGCGGTCGAGGAAGAACCCCTCCCAGAAACCGATGAGGTAGTCCTCGAGCGAGGAGTACCCCATCTTCTTGTACTCCTGCTGCCAGTAGAACGCCTGCGAGAAGCCCCATCCGGCGTAGACGCGGGCCGCCGCGCGCAGGCCCTTCGTCGGCTTCTCGGTGTACCAACCCTCCTTGAACGTTGCGTCGGCCGTCAGCGCCGACTTGACGCCTTCGAGGAACACGACGTTGTGCTCGCTCGTCTTGGACGAGCCGCAGAATGGCAAGGCCCGCTGAACCATGTCCGGATAGCTGACGGCCC
The DNA here is from genome assembly GCA_963848855.1 of uncultured Actinomycetota bacterium. Taxonomy (GTDB): domain Bacteria; phylum Actinomycetota; class Actinomycetes; order Mycobacteriales; family Mycobacteriaceae; genus Mycobacterium. Next base: position 295,375 of record CAWKFL010000008.1, on the reverse strand, counting down.
ACTGGTAGGTCTGCCCGGCCCCCATCGACCAACCGGTCACTAGGGCAAGGGTTTCGATCCCGAATGAGGTGACGAGCTCGTGTTGTTGCTCGACCTGATCGTAGAACGTGACGTGCGGGAAGCGCGCGGCGTCGTAGGGCGGTGGCGTATTCGAGGGCGAAGTCGAGAGCCCATTGCCCAGCATGTTCGGGACGATGATGAAGTACTTGGCCGGATCCAAGGCCATGCCCTGGCCTATCAACCACTCGTTGTCCCAGTGGCGCCCGGAATACCAGGTCGGATACACGATCGCGTTGGTCTTGTCAGCGTTCAGTGCGCCGTAGGTCTTGTACGCGAGCTTGGCGTCGCGCAGCGTCGCGCCGTGCTGCAGCGTCACATCGCCGAGATCGAATATTTCGTAGTCTTGCAGGAATTCATCCATCGGAACGGCACCTCTTCGTTGTTGTAAGCACCTGCTTGCGCATCATCAGCATGTCCGACACTCGGCGGATGTCTGCATCGCTGGGCACCCGAAATGCCTTGACGCGTCGGATCATAACGAAAACAAGGGCTTTACACCGAGGACCGGCTGGATTTGCTTCGAGCGCACCTGCGCGTGGCCGCCCCGGCCTCTTCACGCCGGAATCCGAGCGACCGACGACGGCTCCGGATAAGTCCGTGGTGCAGCTACCTGCGCTTACCGGATGGCGCCGACATGCGAAGCGAGCGAATACGCGAGTCGAAGTCGTGACCATCTTTGGTCAGTAGTCAGAAGGTGCCGAGCGCAGGGCAGAGAGGCTAGTCCGAACCCAGCGAATGGGTAATCTCGGCCGCCCTGGCCGAGAAGCAGCAAACGTAATGACGGTACTTTCTCGTCACGAGACGAAATTCTTGATATCGGCTTATGACGTTGTCCCGCACTGCTCGATCACGGGTGGAAAACCGTCCAGAGTAGCGCGATGTTGCTCGGTGTTAATGGAGATTTAGACTTTGCAGAGACGACGCACGATTCTCATTGAAACCGTCATTTTCACACCTGAAAACCTTCGCTGGAGTAAATTACGCTGAGTCCGCGCCGCCTGCCCTGGGGAACCCGCGACTCTTCACGTATATCGAGACGGTATGGAGGTAGCGGGTGGTCACTCCGGCACCGGACCTGTACTTCGGCACACTTGACGCTACGTTTTCCGTCGATGCAAGCGGGTGTACGGGATATTCCATTCCTCTTGATCTGCCCCCGGGCACCCGTGGTTTCGCACCAGAACTACATTTGCTGTATTCGAGCGGGACCGGTAATGGTGTGTTCGGCGTGGGATGGTCGCTGGCGGGATTGTCATCGATAGTCCGCAGCGGGCAGACACCCGCGCAAGACGGGGCACGGCGAGCTGTTCGCTATGACGAAGGTGACCGATTCACGCTCGATACCAATCGTTTGATCGTCGTTTCGGGCACCTACGGTGCGCCCGGCAGTTCCTACCGGACTGAGATCGATTCATACCAGTACGTCGGCGTGGTATTCGAGGACGAGATCGACGGTCCGGCGGGGTTCTTTGCCAAAACCAAGGAGGGGCGGGTACTCGAGTACGGCTCGGCCTCTGGCCGTATCTTCCCGGCACCCGGCGCGACGGTCGTCCGCGCCTGGGCGCTCGACCGGGTGACGGATCCCGTCGGCAACGTCTACACGATCGAGTACGCGAACGATCCGCAGACCGGTGCCTACTACCCGGCGACGATCGCCTACACCGGGAACGCAGGCACGGATTGCCGCCGGTCGGTGACCTTCGTGCGGGAAACGCGCAGCGACGTCGAGCCGCGCTTCGAAGCCGGCATTGCGGTCCATCCGACTCAACGCATCTGTGCGATCGCGACAGCCGTCGACGACGAGATGGTGACCACATACACGGTCGACTACGAGCAAGGTGGCGCCACCGGGCGGAGCCGCCTCACCGCGGTCACCCGCTCGGACGCGGCAGGCGTACCACTCACGCCGACGACGTTCTCGTACGCGGACATCGAACGGCCCGGATTCGCGCTGCCCGAGCTCGCCGTCTCGGTTGGCGGTGGCATGGTCAGCCCCCTCGACGTGGGCGGCCGCGGGCACCGCGACCTGCTCGTGACGAGCACGGATGCGGCGGGCGATTTGACCGTCCAGCTGGCGTGCGCCCTCGACGACGGCAGCGGATACGCCGCGCCGACGACGGTCGCGACGTCCGGCCTCGCCGGCGGGGGAGCCCTCTATCCCCTCGACGTCGACGGCGACGGCCTCATGGAGGTGCTGTACGTCTCCACGCTCGAGACTGGCTCGCTTGGCTTTACGATCTTCACCCCGCGCTCGACCGGCAGCGGCTGGACGCTCGACCAAGGCGTTCCCTTTGCCGCGGGCCCGAGCGATCTCTTGGCGGGCAGGACGCTCGTCCCGGCCGACGTCGACGGCGACGGTGCGACCGAGCTCATTGCGTGCAGCGCCGATGAGGAGGGTCGGCTGTGTCTTGAGATTCTCAGTTGGGACGGTCAAGCATTCGTTCGTGGTCCGGCGCTGACGAGCACGCTCTATTGGGGCGGGACGCCGTTCGCGATGGACTATGACGGCGACGGTGCGCTCGAGCTGATCTATGCCTCGGTCGGCATGGACGGAGTCTCGTTGCAACTGGCGAGCTTCCGAGCCGAAGGCGACGTGCTTGCCGCCGACGTACCCGATTTGCTCCCGTCCGATTCCGACCTCATCTACGGGGGCTCGCTCTTGCCCGTCAATGTGACGGGCGATCAAAAGGACGACCTCGTCTACGCCTACGCGGCGGCCGACGGCACGCTAGTCCTGCGCGCGTGTCTGTCAAACGGGCTTGGCCTCGTCCCACGAGCTCCGTGCGGCACGGCGCTCGCGTTCACCGGTGCAATTACGCCGGTATCGGTCCGCGGGAGCGGGATCATCGATCTCTTGATCGCCCATCCGGATGCCAACGCGCTGTTGGCACTCGCGATGGTTCCCTGCGCGGGCGGCTCGTTCCAAGAGCCGGTGCCGGTCTCGTTGGGCGCGGCGCCGCCGCCGTTCACCGGCGCGCTGTTTGCCGCCGATGTGGCGGGATGGGGTAACAGCGACCTTCTGTACGTGACCGGTGATGCGACGCTGTCCGTCTCGCGCATGGCCGCTCCCGCCGCGATCGCCGACGCGATCGTCACGATTCGCAACGGTGAGGGGCGGGTCGATACCCTCGCCTACTCACCGATGACGCTGCCCGCGACCTACCGGCGGACGAGCCTCCCCAACGAGCTCGACCCGAGTGGGTTCGTCAACGCTACGGTGCGGGGCGCGACCTGGGTGCTGGGTTCGGGCGCAACGCCTGGAATGGCGTCAGCGGTACACGTCGTCGATTTCGCCCGCTTCGTCGTCAGCGAGCACGTGATGGACGATGGCCGTGGGAACCTCGGGCACCACACGTACACGTACGAGGACGCGCGGATCGATCTCGACGGCCGCGGCTGGCTGGGCTTCGCTGCGGTCGAACGCGCGGACGTCGAAGTCGGCACGACCATCCGTCACGAGTACCTGCAGGCGTTCCCGTACACGTCGCTCGCGCGGATTCGTAGCGAGCGACGCACGACGGATGGTGCGCTCATGTCGCGCACGACGACGGCCTACGACGGCAACGAGCTCGCCGGCGTCTGGCGAGTGACGTCCCGTCTCACCGTCACCGAGGGTTTCACCTATGGGACGCTCGACGTCACGGAATCCGTGGCGCGGACCTTCGACGCACTCGGCAACGTGACGACTGAGATCCACGAACACAGCACGTTCCCTTCGCAATACGTGTTCTACGGCTACCTGCTCGATCTCGATCGACCGCTCAGCTTGCCGACGTCGACGAAGAAGACCAGCGATGCCGACGGCCTGAGCATCCTGTCGTGGAGCGAGGACGACTTCGATCCCGCGACGTGCCTGCGGCGCGCGTCGCGCATTTGGGACGACGTCGCACGGGTGTGGCTCGAGTCCACGTTCAGTTACGACGCCTATGGGAATGTCACCGAGGCCCGCGATGCGACGGGCGCCATCACCCAGACGCAGTACGACGACGACTACCACACGTTCGCGGTGAGCACGATCTTGCCGGCGAATGAACAGGGGCTCGAGCTCATCGTCGAATCCACCTACGATCCTGCGTTTGGGACAGAACTCACCCATACCGATGCCAACGGCGTCGTGCTCTCCGCTACGTACGACGGCTTGGGTCGCCGCATCGACGAGGTCGGACCCGATCCAACGGGGACCCCGTCGCTGCTCGCTCGGAATGTGTACGGGCAAGACGCGTCTGGATACTTCGAAGAGGTACGCCAGACGGTGACGTGGAGCGGTCTCACGCACTGGGAACGCCACTATTACGACGGGCTGCATCGCGAGTACCGCCGCGAGTCACTTGCCGACGACGGGACGTCCACGATCGTGGTGACGTGGGCCTACGACACCCGCGACAATGTCGTCACCGCGACGCTGGCCGCATTCGATGGGGCGCCGGCCGCGACCATCGTGCGTACCTACGATCCCTATCGCCGGGTTACCAGCCAGGTCGAACCGCTCGACGGAAGTGGTACGACGACCACCACGACGACGTATCCGACCGTGCTGCGTGAGGTATGCACCGAAGCCGACGGCACGCCGCTCGCGCGAACGACGGTGCGTGACTACGCAGTTTGCGACCGCAAGCGATATCTGATGCGCAGTACCGACGCCGACGGCGCGCCGACGACGTATACCTATGACGCCGCCGGCCGGTTGGCCGCCGCGGTTGATCCCGAAGGCGTCCGCAACGAAGTGCATTTCGACGCGCTGAATCGTCAGCGCCGACTCGTCGTGAGCGCACAGGATGCGGTCCTCTGGTCGCGTGAGCTCGACTATCGCGACACGGAACGACGGGTCAGGACCGGCAACGGCAAGGGCGATTGCGTCGAGCACTTCTTCGACTTTCGGGGGCGCGTCGTGCGCAAGGACGTTACCCCCTCCGGCGGGCCCGTTGAATCGACCCGTTTCACCTACGACCTGCCGGAGATGAGTTGCGGGCTCGATCGCTTGTGTGCCGTGGATCTGCCGAACGGGGATCGAGACGTCTACGCGTACGACGCCTACGGGAACCGCGCGCGCGAACAACGAACCATCGGGGCAGAGACCACGCTGGTGCGCCGCTCGTACACGCCGCTGGGGCTCGTCGATACGACGACCTTTCCCGATGGAGCACGCTCGAACGTCACGTACACCGCCGCGAATGCGATTGGCTCGCTGGCGTTCGCCGCAGCCGACGCGCCGTTCGAGACGCACGCAGAATTCTCCGCGTTCGACGCGTCCCACCATGCGACCCGCGTTCGCTACGGGAACGATCTCGGCGAGCAGCGTCCGACGAACGAGCTCGGGCAGATCGTCTCGCTCACGTTCGCCGCTCCAAGCGGCACAGTGATGTGGCAGCGCAACTACGTCTGGGATGCGCTGCGCAGACTGACGGCGATCGGCTCACCGCCAGAGCCAGAGAGCGCGCAGAGCTTCGGCTATGACGCGGTCGGCCGGCTCATCAGCTCGACCGGACCGTATGCCCCGCAGGCCTATGGATATTCCCCGGGCGGCAATCTGATTCAGAAGAACGACATCGAGTTCGCCTACTGCGGCCATCGCGTGGAGTCGGGCACGATCGACGGCAAGACCGTGTTCGACGGGAGCTACGACGCCGACGGCGCGCTGCTGGCCGCGACGCGGAACGGCGCCGCCGCAGCCTACGTCTACGACGGAGAAAGTCGACTCATACGTGCTCCTGGGCTCGTCGCGACCTACGACGCGCACGGGGTGCGGACGCGCAAGACTGCGGACGACGGAACCGATACCCGCTACGTCACATCGGATTTCGAGACGACGCGAATCGGCTCGACGATACAACACACGTACTACCTTCCCGGCCCGGCGGGTCCTGCGGTGCAGATCGGCCGGCTGGTGGAGGGACCCGACCCCGGCACGTTGGCCGGGGTGCCCGCGGTCGGCACTCGCTATCTGCTCAAGGACCAGATCGGCACGACGTCGCTCGTCACCGACGGGACCGGAGCGGTCGCGGCGAGCGCCACGTACCTGCCGTACGGCGAGGTCGTCGGGACGCCGCCGGCTGGGTATCGCTTCGGCTTCACGGGCCGAGAACTCGACGTGACGTCGCAGTTGTTCTACTTCGATGCGCGCTACTACGACGCATTCCTGGGGCGTTTCATCAGCTCCGATGACCGGCTCGCAGCTGATCTCGGCGACGCGGATGCGCTCAACCGGTACGCCTACGCGCTCAATTCGCCGCTCGCCATGGTCGACCCCGACGGCCATTTCCCGTGGTCGATCCTGATCGACGTCGGTCTCGTCATCGCAGGCATCGCGATTGGGGCCTTGACGGACGGGTTCGGCGCCGCCGTCTTGGCGTCGACGGTGACAAGCGCTGGCACGTCCGGGATTTCGTACGACACGCGAAACGGCACCCATGGCACGGATTTTGCGGCCTGGGGGAAGACGATCGGGGTTGGAGCTGCATTCGGGGCGGCCTCAGGCTTCGCCGGCGAGCTCATCGATGCTGGGACAGAAGCCTACCAGGTAGGTGCCGGGATCAATGCGGCAAGGGCCAGTGGAATAGCTGCCGACGCGGGAGCGATTGCACGGCAGACGATCGGATGGCGTGCGGCGACAACGCCGTTCGTCTCGGCCGGGCTCAACGTCGCACAGACCGCCGCTACCAACGCAGCACTCGGGAAGAGCTCGAGCGCAGCCGATCTCGGGATCGCGGCGGCAACGGGCTTTGCACTCGGTGTGGCCAAATCGGCTGCGAGAGGGGGTATTCGCTATCAACGCCTCGTCGACGACGTCCAAACTCGGATCGCTCGCGGTCAGCAGGCGCCCTGGCTGGCACGGACGGCCGCGATTGTCTATCGTCGCGCGACCGTCGCCTTCGCCAACGCCGCGGCACCAGCGGGGCAGGCCGGCATCCAGCTCGCGGCAATGGCGCCGGCACCCGCAGCGGCCGCGGCGCTTGCCGCACCCAACCCAGCACTACCCTAAAGGAGGAATCATGGGCATCGACAGCTCGGTCTTGGGGCCGTGGTGTGTCAACATCGTCTCGCAGGTGATCGACAGCGGGCGTCAACTCGCGCTTGCCGTGGACTTGGACTCACCCACGGGCGAAGTCGTAGTCGCGCCGCTCGATCCAGAGCAGCCATCACAACTTTGGCTACCGTTGTTGTTCTCGTTCTTGCCGGAGTACCCGCAATACGGGATCGGCACGGTGTTCGTGAACGTACTCTCCGGCCTGGCCCTCACGTATCCGGGCTCGGGTGATAACTCACCGGTCCAGCAAAGTCCGCTCTTGCAGTTGTCGACGGGTGCGCCGTGGAACATCGTCGCGAGCGAAGGCAATTCGTGGGCGGCGGTTCAAGCCGGAACGAACAGCGATGAGAATTGGTCGTTCGCCACACCACGCAGCAACGCGTCGGTTTTCACGACGAGCTGGGGCGGTGGTGCGACCAGCTGGAACACCTGGGGTTGTATCTACCCGACGCTGCCCGACTACACGGACGTGAACGCGAGGCTTGCCGCCTTGGTGCCGAATCTTCCGCGGACCATCATCCAGGACCAAGACGGTGTCGTGCTCGCTGACAATGGCGCAGCGAGCCAGAACATCGTGATCGAAGACCAGTCGTACGGCACCGCAAGTCAGCAGTGGGTGGCCGTAATGTCGTGGAAGGGCGACCCGGCCGGCGGGTTCAACGACCAAGTCGTGAGCTTTCTCAACGTTTCGACCGGCAACGCGATGCAGTACGGCGGGTTGGACGCGCCGCTGGCGAGCTGCCCGTTCGCGTCCGTCGATAGCTCCGGCACCTTCACCTGGACCTTCGAGCCCCTGTCTTACTTTCAGATACTCTTCGCGATACGTCCCGCGTGCGATGACAACCAGAACATCAACATCATCGAAAATCGGACCAGTCCCGGTCAGTACGTGTCGACGTGGACCTGGGGGGACGACGATCCGGCGAGCTACGACAGTTGGTCGTTCATCTCGGTCACGCCATCAGGTACGGAGTTTCTGCCGTCATCGCAGGCAGCGTTGCGCAGGCATGCCGATGTGCCGCAACGACTGTCGGACCCCAATCAGCTCGTGCCACCGCTCGGCGCGACATGGGGTCAAACGATGTCGTCGACGAGCTACACGACGAGCACGATGTCGTGGAGCGACGACATCGCGATGGGGAGCGCAACCCAGACCGGCAGCGCCAACTTGCAAAACCAGTTCTACGTCTACTGGGTCGACGGTGTCTCGACGCCGTACTTCATCGTCGTCCTGCGGCAGACGATCGGATTCTCGCCGGGGACGCTCCTTGCGAAGCAGCAAGGTTCGTATGGCTTCTTCCAATACCTGACTCGAGTCAGGAACACGGTTGCGGATGGCAGCGGTAATCCTTTCGCATCGGGCATTTCCACGCTGCTCGACTACAGTCCAAAGGCGTTCAGTCCATCACCGCAACAGAATCCGCCCGTTTCCATCAACGAGCCGATGGTGCTACTCACGGTCCAGAGTGGGCGCAAAGTCCCGACGCAGTTCAATGCGAGCGACACCGAAACGATCTCGTTGCCGGACTGGGGGATCGCCGATGGGAGACAAGGTCTCGTTCAAGAGCTCGTGTTCCATCAGGTGACGGGTTGGGATCCGACGGCAAAGCCGCCGTCGACGTGGCCGACTTTTTACCTCGACTTGTTCGACGGATCGGACAACGTGACGGCGCCACCGGCGGCATCATTGGGCTCTCTTGCGCTCAATGTCTTGAGCGCATGGAGCTTCGCGGTCCCGAATCCGGGGGCGGAACCACCGTCGTTTCCAGTTCAGTTCAAGACGACGCTCGGACAGTCCCTCGCGGCGCTCCACAATCCGAGTGCATGCAACACCGTGATCACCGGATCGGGCGCGTTTCCGGTGATCGCCGGCGCCCATCACATCCTGGATGCCGAGAATGCGTACACCCCATATGTCACGGCACTCGACCTCGGCAACGTCGTGGCCCAGCAGCACGACGCAGTGGTCGTATAGGGGCGGACAGACGCAGCACCGTAGGGCAAGCGCCGCCCGCCACGCGACCGTCCTTCGGCGGCATACTTCACCCTCATGAGGCTTGACGAGCTCGATCGCAGAATCGTGGGTGCGCTGCAGGTGGACGGCCGGGCGTCGTGGCGTCGCATTGCCGAGGTGCTCGATGCGCCGTTCAGCACCGTGAACCGTCGGGGCACGGCACTGCTCGCATCGGGCGCGGTGCGTGTGGTCGCACTGCCGAGATACTCGCAGACGGCGATCATCGAAGTCACCACGGTGCCACAGCGTTTCGATGCCGTGGCCCGTGCGCTGGCGGAGCGTGCCGACACGGTATTCGTCTTCGCCCTCAGCGCTCCGGCGCGGATCATCGTCGAGGAACTGCAGCCGTCCGAAGGCGCGCTCGCCCGAGCGGTCCTCGACGAGATCCCGGCGATCGAAGGCGTCACCGGAGTCAATGCGGCGCCCATCCTCGCGTACTACCGCACGCTCAGTACGTGGATGCCGGCTCTCCTCACGCCGTCGGAAGTCGCCGAACTCAACCCGAAATTCGGGCGGCTCTACGACGATGCAGTCCCGTTGACCAGCGCTGCCGACCGCGAGATGTACGAGATCCTTGCGCCGGACGGACGGGTCTCGGTCGCCGACATCGCCGCTCGGATCGGGCAATCCGAGCCCGCCATACGACGACGACTGACCGGGCTCGTCGACGCGAAGGTCGATGTCCGCGCGGTCGTCTCTCCCAAGCTGCTCGGTCTGGACGTCGCGGCGATCCTGTGGATCCGGGTGGCGCCGGGCGACATCGATCGGATCGCCGGGCAGATCCTGGAGTCACCGCACGTCCGGTACGCCGCGATGACGATGGGTGATCACCAATTGATCGTCGATGTCGCCGTTTCGACCCTCGACGACCTGCGCCGCTTCCTGACCGAGCAGCCTTGGGCCGCCGCGGTCGACTCGATTCGGACCTCGCCCGTGCTCGCGACGTACAAGCGCAGCGGCCTGCCTGCCGAGGAGCGATAACTGCCCAGACGACTCAAAATGTGTCATTAAGTGTTCGATATAACCCACAAACATCAGCAAAAGTATTGATATACGCCGGAACATGCGTATAGTGAGTCACATCGCAATCGACCCGGATTGTGACGTGACACGAGGAGCAGCGGCGAAGCATGCATACGAATCTCGAAGTCGTCGGACTGCCGGCGACCCAACAGGCCGAACTTCTGCGGACGGGGGAGATCAGTTCGGTTGAACTGGTCCGCGCTCACCTCGACACGATCGACGAGCTGAACCCGCGGATCAACGCCATTGTCACACTGGACCATGACGGCGCCATCCGGCGGGCCGCGGCCGCCGACGCCGTCCCGGCTGATCGGCGCGGACCGCTGCACGGGCTGCCGGTGGCGATCAAGGACACTGCCCAAACCGCGGGCATGCGAACGACTTTCGGGCATCCGCTGTTCGCGGACAACGTCCCCGCGGTCAATGACGTGCACGTCGAGCGCATCCTGCAGGCGGGTGCGGTGCTGGTGGGCAAGACCAACGTGCCGGAGTTCGCGGCCGGATCCCACACGGTCAACCGCGTCTTCGGTCCGACCCGAAACCCTTATGACGTCACGCGCTCGGCGGGCGGTTCCAGTGGCGGTGCGGCTGCGGCCCTCGCGGCCCGCTTCGTCCCGATTGCCGACGGCAGCGACATGGGAGGGTCGTTGCGCAACCCCGCGTCCTTCTGCGGCGTGGTGGGCATGCGGCCCACGCCGGGGCTGGTGCCCAGCAGTGCCGAACGTGACGCGTTCAACCCGCTCGCCACCAACGGTCCGCTCGGCCGCACGATCGCCGACGTTGCCCTCGTGCTGTCAGTGATCGCCGCGACGCCGTCGTCGGACATGTACGACGCGTGCCCCAACACCGCCAGCCTGCGCACGCTGGACCCAGTCGATTTGCACGGCATCCGCGTCGCGTACACCGCCGATCTCGGCGGACGGGTGCCCGTGGACCCCGAAGTCGCTGACGTCATCGCCTCCACCGCTGCGGTTCTCGAGCGTGCAGGCGCCCGGGTCGAGCATGCGTGCCCCGACCTCGACGGATCCGACGCCGTGTTCCGCACGTTGCGCGCCGCCGAGTTCGATGCCAATTGGCGTGACCTTCTGGCGGCCCACCCGGACGGTTTCGTGGACTTCCTGGCCGACAACATCCGTCAGGGCGCCGCGCTGTCGGGCCGCGACGTCATGACTGCCTACGCCGAACTCACCCGACTGCGCCAGTCGGCGGCGCGATTCTTCGACGACTACGACCTCGTCCTCGCCCCGGTGACGCAGATCGCCGCGTTCCCCGTCGAATGGCCGTGGCCGCGGTCCGTCAGTGGCACCCCCATGCACGACTACCTCGAGTGGATGCGCTCGGCGTGGCTTTTCACCCCGCTCGGGATCCCGGCGCTCTCACTTCCCGCCGGGTTCACCCCGGCGGGTCTTCCGGTTGGCGCGCACCTGCTCGCGGGTCCCGGCCGCGACCTGACACTCCTGCGAATCGCGTCCGCGATGGAATCCGCACTCGACCTACCCAAGGCCAACCCACTCGAAGGAGAGCTGACGGCATGACCACCCCACTCCCACAGCAGACCGAGGCCGTCGGCCGCGTCGCGACGCCCGGCCGCGTCGCCGCCGCATGCGTGCCGATCGTCCTCATGACCATCACACCGCTGCTTCCGTTCGCCACCACGCCGACGACGTGGTTCGGCGTCCCCGCCGTCCTGGTGTGGGTCGCCGCGCTCGTCGTGTTGACCGTGGCCACCCTGCAGGTCGTCGACCGCCGCATCAACCGTCAAACGGCCCCGGCGCCCGAGGAGGATCAATCCCGATGACGACCACGATCATCGTCGTCGGCATCATCGTGATCGCCGTCATCGGCTTCTCCGGTCGGCGCCGTCGCGATCTGTCCGGCTGGACCGTGTCCGAGCGTGACCTGCCCCGCTGGACCTCCTGGTTCCTGCAGGCAGGCGAATCGCTGACCACTTTCAGCTTTCTCGGCCTGGCGGGCATCGCCTTCACCGGCGGAGTCAGCGCGACGTTCGCGGTCTGCTACCTCACCGCGAGTGCCGTCGGAATGTACTTCGTGGCGCCCCGCCTACGTGACCTCGGTGCCGCACGCGGATATCTCACGATGTCGGACTTCTTCTTCGACCGCTACCGCTCTCGTCAGCTCAGCGTCGTGATGGCCGTGGTGGGCGCGTTGTTCCTGGTGCCGTACCTCGCGTTGCAGATCACCGGACTCGGACTGATCGTCGGCCTCGCCACCGGGTCCTCGTCGGCGCGCGGGCTGAGCATGGTCCTTGCCAGCGCACTCGTCGTGGTGTTCGTGTCGTGGGCCGGTATCCACGGCATTGCGCGGGTGGCCGTCTTCAAGGACTTCGGCATGCTGCTGGCACTCGTGGTGGTCGCGGTCGCCACGGTCGGTGCGGCCGGCGGATTCCCCGAGGTCTTCACCAAGGTCGCCGAGACCAGCGACCAGCTGCTCACCACCCATGCGCCCGGTTATGACGCCACGTTCTTCATCACCGCGGTGGTCGTCACGACGATCGGCGCGAGCTTCAACGTGTTTCCGCATCTGTGGCCGCCGGTGCTCGCGGCCAAGAGCGGCGAGATCCTGCGGAGCAACTACAAGTGGCTTGGCGTGTATCAGTTGCTGCTGCTCCTGCCGATCACGGTCGGTATGGGGGCCGTCCTGCTCATCGACCACGACACGAAAAGCAACGACGTGCTGTTCACCGTGAGCCAGCAGACGATGCCGGGTTGGCTGGTCGCCGTCGTGGCCGTCTGCGGCACCGCGGCCGCCATGGTTCCCGCTGCGGCGATCACCATGGGGATCTCGTCGCTGCTCGCCAACAATGTGTGCTTCACCGCTCCGGAGCGGACCAGATTCCGGCTCAACCGGCTGTTCGTCGTAGGGGCGGTGGCCGCCGCCTTGTCGTTCAGCATCACCGGTGCCGACATCGGCGCGTTGTTGCTGCTGACCTATGGCGGGCTGACGCAACTGGCCCCCGTCATCGCCGCGGCGCTGCCCAACCGGGTCTGGGTGAGCGCGACGGCGGCGATGAGTGGAACCGTGGTGGGCACCCTGACCGTCGTCGTGATCACGTTTGCCGAAATCCCCATCGGGAGTTGGGATTCCGGCCTGATCGCCTTGGTGCCGAACCTGATCGTGCTCGGCGTCGTCGAGTTCGCTGTCCGTGCCCGTCGGCGACACAGCGAAAGCTCCAGTGCCGCCCCGGCCCTCGTGTCCGACCCGGCGTGAATCGACGCCGCTGACTCGTGCAGATGGGAAGGCATCGGCTGATGGTCGTGGCCTGGGCTCCTCGTCTTAGCGGGCGATCGTGGTGTGCTCGGCGATCTCCTCGTCCACGACGTCGCGCGGGTGACCGACGATCAGCACCGTGACCAATGCCAGCGCGGCGACCCCGGCAAAGACATAGAAACCCCACGGATAGCCGCGGTCGCCGGCAAGCAATGCGCCGATGACGATTGGGCCAACGATGGCACCGAGGCGACCGACGCCCGCGGTCCAGCCCAACCCAGTGGCTCTGCTCCGAGCGGGGTAGACCCGTCCCACGAACGCATAGATCAGCACCTGGGCGCTGAACACGAACATCCCCGTAACCAGCACCGCGGCGTATAGCGGCACCGCCGGCATCTTGATGCTGAGCAGGACGAGAAGCACTGCCGCGGCGGCGAACCAGGTAAATGCCGCCGGGCGCACGCCGATCCGGTTGGCCACCTGTCCGGCGATGATCAGCCCGATGATCGCGCCGATGTTCAGAATGAGCAGCAGTCCGAGTCCGACCTGCAGCTCGTACCCGGCCGTCTGCATGAGCCGCGGCAGCCACGTGTTCATGCCATACACCAGAACCAGGCCCAGAAACGAAGTTGCCCAGAATGCGAGCGTGGGACGCGCCAAGCCATTCCTGAACAGCTCGGCGACTGGGTTGGTCCTCGTTCCATCGCCGCCCGCTGGGGTCCTTGCGCGGGTCTTCTGCTCGAGGAACACTTCGGACTCCGGCAGGTACTTCATCATCAACGGTGCCAGCAACAGTCCGGGCACGCCGCCGATCACGAACATCCACTCCCAGCCGTGACCGTTCCCCATGACGACCAGCCCCAGTAACGCGGTGAGAACGGCGCCGACGTGATAACCCGTCATTACCGTGGTGGTCGCACTCGACGCCTTGCCCTTACGTGCGAATTCGGTCACCAGGGTGAGGGCGGTAGGTAGGCAGCCGCCCAGGCCCAGCCCGGCCAAGAACCGGAACAGCCCGAACGTGAAGATGGAATTGGAAAGGGCCACCGCGACGGTGAAGATCGAGAAGACGATCACGGCGAAGATCATCACCTTGCGCCGGCCCAGATAGTCGGTCACGGTGCCGATGGCCATCGCGCCGATCGTCATGCCGATCAGGCCAGTGGTGGCAACGGTGGTGACGCTCGCATCCGTGAAACCGAACACGCTGTTCTTCACCAGGACTGGGATGACCGTGCCTAGCACCACGAGGTCGAAGCCGTCCAGCAGCACGGCCGCCCAACACAGCGGCGCGACCCAGCGTGAGATGGCGACGCTTGTTGCCCCAGAATGATTTTCCGCCATCGAGCCCTCCTAGTTCTCTCACCGCTGGCTTTGGGACGTGCGGTCTCCATCAGCCCGCCGGTAGCCCATCGACCGAAACAGGCCGTTGAATGTCGTTGAACAACTGATTATTCGGAGGATTTCTAGGTGCGCGTTGGGGAGTGCGTCCACTGCAGCTGCTGCACTCGATCCGCGCTCGTGACCGCGGTCCGTCCCCGGTGTACAGGATGCGGTAGGCATCGAGGACAGGCCTTCCCATGCTGATGAATCCTAAGTCGTGGAATCAGTTCGATGGGCTGAAGCGGTCAGGTCCCCCGCTGCTTCCACTCAGTGGCATCAGCGGGCTGGCTGCTTGCGGCGGGGACCACATCGGCGGTGCTTGGCACTGCGACGGGGCTTGACAACCTACAACTGATTGGTTGTATGTTTGGTGCGTGACCGAGGACGACGAGAACCGGGCGGACGCTCTGTTCCACGCACTCGCCGACCGGACGCGGCGTGACATCATGCGCCGGGTGCTGGCCGGGGAGCATTCGGTCACCGCGCTCGCGGTGAAGTACGAGATGAGCTTCGCAGCGGTGCAGAAGCATGTCGTCGTGCTCGAGAATGCTGGCTTGCTCAGCAAGCGGCGCAGCGGTCGCGAGCAGCTGGCAAGCGGTGACGTGACGGCGGTGCGGTCGGTGGCGTCCATGCTCAGTGAGCTGGAACAGGTTTGGCGTGGTCGCATCGCGCGCATCGATGAACTCATCTCGTCGGACACAACCAAGGAGGACTGAACCATGCCCGTGACGGAAGTCCAGCAGGACCTCGACAACCTGACCCTGACCATCACCGCCGACTTCGCCGCGCCGGTGGAGCGAATCTGGCAGGTCTACGCCGATCCGCGTCAGCTGGAAAAGGTATGGGGACCGCCGACCTATCCGGCGACCGTGGTCGACCACGACCTCGTGCCCGGCGGCCGCACGACGTATTTCATGACCGGCCCTGACGGCGACAAGCATGCCGGGTATTGGGAGATCACGGCCGTCGAGGAGCCGACGGGCTTCTCCTTCGTCGACGGCTTCGCCGACCAGGACTTCAACCCGGACCCTGGGATGCCGGTCTCCAGGAACGTCTACACCTTCGCCGAGCACGACGGCGGCACTCGTGCGACCTACGTGAGCACCTTCGAGTCCGCCGAGGCGCTACAGCGGGTGTTGGACATGGGCGTGGTCGAAGGCACCTCATTGGCCATCAACCAGATCGACGACCTGGTTGCCTCCTGAAATTGGGCTTAGGCCCTGCGCAGGACGAGGGCCTCCCAGCCCCTGAGCGTGACGGCTGACGGCAGCCGCGCCGGGCTATCGGGATGGTTGCCCAGCACCAGCGGCGCGTCCACCCAGCCATCGGTGACGCCCGCGGGCACGTCGAGGCCGGTACCCGAGAAGTTCGCCAGCACGAGCATGCCGTCGGAGTCGGTGGCGCGGGTGAAGGCGAACAGGTGGGGGTGATCGGGCGCCAACAGCGTGTACCGCCCGTCGACGACAAGGGAATCCTCGTGGCGCAGTTCGATCAGTGCACGGTAGTGGCGAACACCGAGGCGGGATCATGCATTTGCGCCGCAGCGTTGATGTCGGTGTAGTTGGGGTTCACCGGCAGCCACGGCGTGCCGGAGGTGAAGCCCGCGTGCGCGGAACCGTCCCACTGCATCGGGGTGCGGCCGTTGTCGCGAGAGCGCAGGCGCAGAGCCGCGAGCACGGTCGGAGCCGACTCGCCGCGCACTTCGGTGGCTTCGGCATAGTGCTTGCGCGACTGGATGTCGGCGAAGTCGTCGATCGAGGCGAACGGCGCGTTGGTCATGCCGAGTTCCTCGCCCTGGATACACGTATGGGCGTGCCGCGGTGCAGGTGCAGCACGGTGGCCAGGAGCTTCGCCGAGCGCTGCCGGTACTCGCCGTCGTCACCCCAGCGGGAGACGACTGCGGGGCTGGTCGTGGTTGTTCCAGTACAGGCTGTTCCATCCGACGTCGGCCAGAGCCGACCTGCCAACGCTCGAGAGTCCGCTTCAGCGCGACCAGGTCGAACGGTCGCACGTCCCACTTGTCGCGGCCCTGGTCCAGTTCCACGTGGTCGAACGGAACACCATGTCCAGCTCACCGCGGGCCGGGTCGGTCAGCAGCCGGGCCTCGCTCGACCGAGGTCGCCGGGGTCTCACCCACCGTCAAGAGCGCGGTCTCGAGTACGCGGCGAACACCTCGCGGTGCATCTCCTGCAGGAAACTCGTGCAGCCGGGGGCCGTTGGCGTACAAGCGCCTCCGCGTCGCCGTAGAGATCGCCCTCGGCCTGGCGGGCGTCGGGCAGGCCACCGGCTTGGCGATGAAGTTGATGACGTCCATGCGGAATCCGTCGACACCGCGGTCCAGCCACCAGCGCATCATCCGGTGCATCTCCCGACGCAGGTCGGGGTTCTCCCAATTCAGGTCCGGCTGCTTGCGGGAGAACAGGTGCAGGTAGTACTCGCCCGATGCGTCGTCGAGTTCCCATGCCGAGCCCGGAGAACCGCGAGCCCCAGTTGTTGGGCCGCTTGCGCCACCAGTACCAGTCGCGCTTGGGGCTGGCCGGGTCGCGCGACTGCACGAACCAGGGGTGCTCGTCGGAGGTGTGGTTGACCACGAGGTCCATCACCACCCGGATGCCGCGGGCGTGCGCCGCGCGCAGCAGCTCGTCGAAGTCGGCGAGCGTGCCGAACGTCGGGTCGATGTCGTAGTAGTCGCTGATGTCGTAGCCGTTGTCGTCATGTGGTGACGGTACACCGGCGACAGCCACACGACGTCGATCCCCGAGGGCGGCAAGGTGATCGAGCCGGCCGATGATGCCGCGCAGATCGCCGATGCCGTCGCCGTTCGAGTCGGCGAAGCTGCGTGGGTAGATCTGGTACACGGTCGCCGTCTGCCACCAGCGGCGGTGGCTCATGCGAACACGATCTCGTCGGACTCGGCGTGTGAGGAGTCCAGCTCCATGCCAATCCCGGGCTGTCCCGTTGGGGTGCAGCATCCCAGCCAACCGGATTGACCGGGTCGGCCAGGAAGAACTGGTGGATCTGGTTCCACTTGACCAGGTCCTCCTGATACGGCGTGTGTGCCGGCGACTGCGTCAGCGAGAAATGCAGCGTCGCGGCCGCCGAGTGGCCGTGCGGGATCACCATCAGGTCGTGCGCCGTCGCGTAGGCCGCGATCTTCAGCGCCTCGGAAAGCCCGCCGCACCAGTACATGTCGGGCTGCAGCACGTCGAGCGCACCGGCGTCGACGAACCGGCGGAACCCCCATCGGGTGTACTCGTGCTCGGCGCCGGCGAGCGGGATGGCCAGTCGCTGCCGCAGCAGCCGGTAGCCGTCGATCCGGTCGGGCATCACGACCTCCTCGAGCCAGCGCGGTCGGTACGGCGCGATCCGCGCGGCGAGTTCGGTGACGTAGGCGACGTCCATCGACTGCCAGCAGTCGAACATCAGGTCGTAGTCGTCGCCGACGGCCTCGCGCAGCGTGCGCACCAGCTGCGACGTTCGCGTGCAGACCCCTCGTAGCCGCTGGCCGGGCCCGTGCCGGAAGAACCACTTCTGCGCCCGGTAGCCGCGGTCCTTGTACTCGATCGCCCGCTCGCGGACCGGTCGAGGTCGCGCGACCGAGAAGCCGAGCATCGAGGCGTAGGCCGGCATCGTCGTCGCGCGTCGGCCCGCCGAGCAGCCGGTACACCGGCTGGCCCAGCCACTTGCCGCGCAGATCCCACAGCGCCAGTCGACCGCGCTGATCGCGAGCATCGGCTGCCCTGGCGGCCGTGCACCTGGGCTGCGGTGCAGCTGATCCCACAGCTTCTCGCCTGCGATCGGGTCGCTGGCCGAGCAGCAGAGGGCGCAGCTCGCTGGCGACCAGCCAGGCCACGGTTCTCTGGCACCGGCCCGGCCCGCCCGACCAGCCCGTCGTCGGTCTCGATCTCGACGAAGTAGCCGCTGATCGCGAACCCGTCCGGCGTCTGCACGCCGCCCTCGTGGTCATCGCGCGCGCGATACTCGGGATAGACGTCGAGCGGGCGGACCAGCCGTTCCTCCCAGTGGTCGCGCTCCGTCGGCAGCATGCCCGTCAGACGCCGCAACCGGACCTCCGGCCGATCCACACCTCGTGCTCCCTTCTCACGTCGTCGGTCGTTGGCGGTCGCTCCTCGTCGGATTGCGGGCCGGACGCCAGACGAGCATGACCACGGTGAGCGCGACGATCGCCACCACCGCCATCGCGGCGAGCCAGAGCAGCCCGCCGTTGAAACTCGCCGGTGCGCTCGCGGATGACGCCGATGACCGCGGGGTTGACGACGCTGGACAGATTGCCGAGCGCGTTGATCAGCGCGATCCCGCCCGCGGCCGCGGCCCCGTCGAAGATCGCGGTGGGCAGTCCCCAGAACGTCGGGCAGCACCCCGAACACGCCCACGGGCCACGCACAGTGCGATGAGCTTGACGATCGGCTCGTCGAACGAGGCCGACGCCACGAGCCCGACGAACGAGATGCCCAGCGCACGTAAATGCTGACCGCGCGCAGGCCCGGCCGGTCGGCGAGGCGGCCGAGCACCAGCATCCCGGCCAGGCCGAACAGGTACGGGATCGCTGCAACGAAGGTGGTCGTCGTGTTGTCGAGCCCGAACGGCTTGAGGATCTGCGGCAGGAAGACGCTGACCGCGCCGTTGAGGTTCGTCAGGCCGTAATAGGCGACCGCGAACATCAGCACCTGGGGCTCAACATCGATCTGAGTACCGGGTGCCGGCCTCCGCGTCGCGCCGGACAGCGCCTCGCGCTCGCGGTGTTCGCCGCGGAGTGTGCCGGTGAGCCAGGTGCGCTCCTCCTCGGTCGAGGAAGCTTCGCCGTCTCGGGGCTCGCCGGTAGCAGGAGCGGGATCAACAGACCCAGTACGCACTGCGGGCATGCCTTCGAGGATGTACACCCACTGCCAGCCGTGCAGCCCGAGCAGGCCCTCGAGCTTCAGCAGCAGGCCGGACACCGGGGTCCCGATGATCAGGGCGATCGGGATGCCGGCGGTGAACCATCGCCATGATGCGGCCGCGGTAGGCGGGGGAACCACAACGTCAGGTAGAAGATCACGCCCTGGGAAGAATCCGGCCTCGGCGGCACCGAGCAGCAGTGCGCGCGACGTACAGGCTGGGGACGTTCCACACCAGCGCGTGAGCGGCTGAGATGATGCCCCAGGTCACCATGATGCGTGCGATCCACCAGCGGGCACCGAACTTCGCGAGCGCGAGGTTCGACGGCACCTCGAGCAGCACGTACGGCACGAAGAACACGCTGGCGGCGATGCCGAATGCGGCGGCGTCGATCTCGAGGTCGGCGTTCATGGTCAACGCCGCGACCCCGAGGTTGGCGCGATCGATGATCGCCATGAAGTAGCCGAGGATCAGAACGGGAAGCAGTCGCAGCGCCAACTTCCGGACTACTTGCGATTCGAGCACTGATTCAAGCATCGGTTCTCCACTGGGTTTGCCGCGCGTCTCACTACGGGCGGAAACGTTACCGGAAACGTTTCCGCCGCCGGAATCACGTGCCGTACGCCGTATTCCACCTGGATACTCAGTACCGAACGGCTACCGGACGGAGAGGCATGGGCAGGGTCGGGATCCGCGAACTCGCCGCCGAGCTGGGCATGTCGATCAGCACGGTGTCACGGGCGATGAACGCGCGCGGCGACGTCAGCGCCGCCACCACGGAGCGGGTGCGGTCGGCCGCGGAGCGACTCGGCTATCAACCCAATCAGTCAGGCCGCACGTTGCGGCGGGGCGCGACGGGCACGGTGGCGCTGGTCATGCAGACCAACACCGCCCGCACGGAGATGGGCGAGACCTTCTACTTCAGCGTCAGCAACGGCCTGCAGCAGGTGCTCGCGACGCAGTCGATGGATCTGGTGCTGCTGCCGATCGGCCCGACCAAGGATCCCTACGAATATCTGGTGAATGCCGTCGACCGCCACATCGCCGATGCCTACGTGATCAGCAATACCCATCGCGTCGACCCCCGGATAGATCTGCTGACGCACCGCGGAGTGCCCTTCGTCGCGCTCGGCCGCGGTGGCTCGGCGGCCCACGCCTGGCTCGACCTCGACTTCGAGGGCGTCGCGGCGGAGTCGGTGAGCGCCTGGCCGACGCCGGACATCGACCGGATCGCGCTGGCCTTCGACGACGGCGACGTCAACAGCACCAGCGAATATGCCCGCGGCTACCGGCGCGCATTGGCCGAGCGGGGCCTGCAAGCGGCCGCTGAGATCCGGCTGCCCGACAGCCCGGAGGGCGGCGCGCTACTCGCCGAACACCTGCTGGCCATGTCACCGCGCCGACGGCGGTGATGCTCGCGCAGGAGACGCTCGCATTCGGGCTCTACCGTCGGCTCGCCGAGGCCGGAGTTCGGCCCGGCGCCGATCTGGCCGTGATCGGATTCCGCCGGAACCCGGTGTGCGAGTACCTGGTGCCGTCGCTTACCAGCTTCGAGGTGTCGCTGGAGGCCTACGGCCGTCGACTCGGCGCGATCGTGCTCGCCCGTGTCGCATCGACATCGAGCCCGGCCCAGGAGATCTGGCCGATGACGCTCGCGCCCGGCGACAGTGATACCGCCCCGCCCAGGACCGCCGACCGACTTGGCTAGGGAGTGTCTGCCACACGGCGGATCCCCCGACGATCGCGTTGGCCAACATGGTCATCGACCCGACCAATGCGTGCTTGTCGCGCTGGGTATTACACGACGATGTCGACGTCGTAATCCATGAAGCCGTCCGGGCCTCGATGGCCGGTTGGGAACGCCGCCAGCGCGTGTGCCGATTCCGAGTAGTTGATCGGGTGTGGACGCATCGTTGACGCTGGCCGCAGTTGTCACCGCGTCGTAGGCGTGCGCGGGATCGGTGTGTGGGGGTACCACCAGCAGCTCCAGCCTCCCGAACCGCGGACCGAATAGAGATACGATGTTCGGCCCTTCCTGGTCGGCACAAAGCATTATCTGGTCGCCATGGTCTCTGATGCTCAGAGGTGCTGGAGACCAGTTACTTTCGTGGAAATGTACTCTGTCGGTTGAGCCGACCCGCAACCGCAGAGCTGCCAGAAGCGAGGGCAGTTCGCTTGTCAGTTCCGTTGATCGGGGCCACCAGGCCCCATGTACGAACCCGCACGACCGGTGTGCGGGTTTCAACTGCAGTCGTAGGGTTCCGATGGCCGCCCGGCGCGCTGACGCGTCGGTGATGTTCCCGGTGATTGCCAACATGTGTGGCCTCGTCTCGTCGTGGGATCGTATGTATCTGCGTTGCCGCCGAACAGCGCAGGATGGTCGGGATGATAGCCGCCGACCTGGCACACGTGTCTTCGTCAGTGAGTTCGGTGATGACGGCGCAACAGCCGCGGAAGGTCCTCTCAAAGGTCTGTGGCCGTTGCCTTTTGATGGTTTTCCATCTCAATGGATGGCGGGTTGACTCAGGTCGGCCATGTGAAGGCCGTACGGCACCGCTTTGAGCAGCGTGACGACGAGGGCAGGCCCCGTGGGCAGTTGGTAGGTACGGCGCTCACCGGCGCGTGCCCCTGCGATGGCGGCACCCAACGGGGTTTGGATGGAATGGACCGCCATGTCCGCGAATTCGGCGCCATGCACGCCCAACAGGAATGTATCGGTGTCCCCGGTGGCCTCGTAGCGGATGGTGACCACCATGCCAGGTTCGGCTATCCCGTCGTTGGGTGGGTCCTCGTCGACGACGGCGTTGATCAACAGGTCATGAATCTGTTGTATCCGCATCTCCCACGCGCGCCTCACAGCGGCGGCGTTTTCATCCGTAGCCCCGTCGGCGATTCCGGCGGAGAACAAAAAACGCAGAGTACCCAATTCTCGGTGGAGCCGTTCGTGGGCCTGCGGTGAGATCCAGACACGTGGCGTAGTGGGCATATCGGTTCCCTTCATGGCGTGCACCTCGGTGCGGGTCGTGGCCTCTTCGGCGTAGCGTTCGCTGCACCCGATGGCGTCTAGGTAGTGGAGCGAGCGCGCCGCGAGGTCGTCGCCGTGCGCTTGGCTGCCCGGTCGCTAGCTTTTTGCGTCGAAACGGGTCGTTGAGGTTCGGTGATGCACCGTGGTGGAACAGCGGGTCGCCGTGAGGTTTTCGGCCTGTGCATTCCGTATGGCATCGCCTTGATGAGCGTCACGGGCAGGTCGGCCCCACTGGGAATGGAGTAGGTGCGCTGTTCGCCGACGTGTGCGCCGGCGATCGCGCGCCCGAGCGGGGATTGCATCGAGTACACGTCGATGTCGGCGTCTTCGGCGCCACGCACACCCAACAGAAATGTTTCGATCTCACCGGTGTCGTCGTAGCGCACCGTCAAGACCATGCCTGGTTCGGCGATGCCGTCGTCGGGCGGATCCTCACCGACCACGGCATTGGTGAGCAAGTCTTGAATGTGGCGGATGCGTGCCTGTCGCGCGGTGTAGTTCGCGACGTGGTTGTCGTCGTAGTCCATGAAGTCGTCGGGGACTTCGATGCTGGGACGTGAACGCAGACTGGCAAGCTCGCTCTGCAGTCGGATGCGGGCTTGTCGTGTCATCCAAACAGGTCCGGAGCTAGTCATCGTGGTGGTGTCCTTCCTTTGAAGCAGGGGTTGTCGTCAGGGGCGGGCCGTGGCACGAGCGCCGCCCCTGACGACTCGGATGCCCGTGACGGGCGTGGTTGATGGCGGTGTGGACCGCCGGTTCGCGAGGGTCTAGCGGCCGGTTCGGCGCAGCGGGTCGAACTCGCGCAGGGCTTCGGGTTGCTTGCCGGTGGTGATGTATTCGGCCAGTAGCCGACCGGTCACCGGGCCGTGTGCCAGACCCCACATGCCGTGCCCACCAGCGACGTAGACACCTCGCGACGTCTCGCCGATCAAGGCACGGCCGTCGGGGGTGACCGGGCGCGGGCCCACCCATATGTCGCTGCGCTCGGCCCAGCGCACCCCGTCCAGCAGCGGACTCGCGGAGGCGACGATGGCGCCCACCCGTGCCGGGACCGCCGGCTCATACGGGTCGCGGAACTCCATGGTCCCCGACACCCGCAGTGCGCCGTTGTAGGGCGTGCACGCCACCCGCACGTCAGGCAAGTAGATCGGACCGGGGATCGGGCGGTCCACGGGCACGGTGAACGAGTAGCCGCGACCGGCCTGCACCGGCACGCGCACCCGGCCCCCGCGAGCCGGGACAACCATGCGCCGGTGGCGATCACCGCGACGTCGGCCGTCAGCGGTTCGCCTCTGCGCGGATACACCGTGACGCCGCTGCCGGAGCTGGACACGCTGCGAACATCCAGCTTGCCCATCGTTGCGCCCCGGGTCCCGACCGACTGGCCCAACGCGTGCACGAAGCGGCCGGGGTCGACGAAGCGCTGACCGTTGATGTTGAGCCCGGCGGTGATCGCCGGTGATGCCAACGGCACGTGTTCGCGCAACGCCTCACCGGCCAGGGCGGTGACCGACATTGTCTGCCCGGCATTTTCGAGCGCGTGAAGCTCACGCATCAGATGTTCGGCCTCTTCAGTGGTGCGGAACACCGCGGTAATCGCGGCATCGGTCACCGGCGCGTCGACTCCATTGGCGACGAGCACGTCATAGGCCTCGATGGCTTCCTCGTTGAGCGGCACATTGGCCCGCACCGCTCGCCTCCACGACGATCGCCGGCAGTTGGCGGCGAACTGCACCAGGAAGACGCCGAGCGCGGAGTCAGCGGTCAACGGAATGTGTAGGGGGGCGGCCGGGTCGCGTAGTGACCGCAGCCCGTAGCGCAACACCGCCGGCGAGTTCAGCGGAGTGGTCAGTGCCGGGGAGATCCAGCCGGCGTTGCCCCAGGAGGCCCCGGCGGCGACGCCGGTGCGATCGACCACGGTGACATCGACTCCGCGCTCCTGCAGAAACCACGCCGTCGACAACCCGACGATGCCTGCACCGACCACGATCGCCGATCGCGGTCCGCCGTCAATGCGCTCGACGCCACCCATCACAAACCTCCACAGTTGAACTTCGTTGTTGTCTCCATGGTGGCGTGGACGAACCCCGCAGCGTTTGCTGAAATCGGACAACCCGCCGACGCCGAGTTGTGCGTATCCGACAACGGCGCTTGATGATCACCGGCCGCGCGCGGGTGGTGAATTCATAGCTTGGGTGAAGAGCACGTGAATCGGCAGTGAGCTGGCTAGATGTGACCAGCCGGTTTTGGCGTCATCCAGTTGTCCGAGTTCGCTCCGATGCCGGGAACCATGTTGCTTGGCTCCCAGGCGCCCCGTTCGATCTGGCTTGTGATGATCGGTGGGGTTGCGATCCAGGGTCAGCCTGCCGACCTCGATCAGTGTCCAGCTCGGGTGCTCGCCACGATCGATCGCCTCGAACAGGTCACGGCCTGATCGGTGATGAAATGGTATTTGACTCAGAACTTTTCGCCGTGGGCGTTGATCCACATGTGGGTGTGCGAGCCGTAGAGGTTCATGTGCCGCCAGCCGGTGGGGATGCCACGGTCGCCCATCAGGTAGGTGACCTGGTGTGCGGACTCCGGTGAGAGCGTCCAGAAGTCCCACTGCATGTCGTGGTCGCGCAGGTTGTCGGCGGCGGCGTTTTTGCGAGCGGATGAAGTGGCCGAACGTGAGCGGGTCGCGCCAGGTGTCTGGGCCGCCGCGCACGCCGGCCACGGTAGAGAACCGGATCACCGTCTCGATTGTCGTGTCGGGCGCAAACACTGCCGCCTTGGTGAAGGACTGACGTCGTTGGTGACCTCGAAGCGCCCAAATGCGCCGCTACCCTTGGCGTGGGGATGGCGTTCGGGGACGCGTTCGCGGTTGGACGCCGCCATCTGTTCGATCAATGAGTGTTCGTCGCTTTCGACCGGGATGCCGGCGTCGGTCGTGGTCGGCGGTGTGGGTCGCGTGGCGGTCATAGTGGCGCCATCCCACGGGGGCTGGCTATTCGGGTTCTAGCAAACCGGTGTGTCCGGCAACTCATCTCATTGCACAGCGCCGCCATCAGATTCCCATCGCTGCAGCGCGATTTGGGCCAGCGGTGCGCCCAATGCGCCGTGCAGCCCGTGGCCGGATGGCTGGTCGGGGTTGGATGAATCATTGGCGCCGGCCGCGGTCATTACCACGTTGTGTGCGTGTGTGGGGTCAGTGTGTGGGGGTGCCATGAGCGGGGTCAACGTTCCGAGATGCGGCCGGGATACTGATGCCCGTCGCCATGGCCGATCAGAGTGTCGAGGTCGTGTTGCCATCCGTTGGAGCGGATACGGTTGCAAACTGCCCGGGTGATCGTGAACAGGGACGCCGCCGTGGCGGCGAAGCATATCCAGATCACGAGTGCGACCGTCACCGCCTCCACGGCGGCGCGGGTGGTCGGGGTTGGTGCCGGGACCTGCGCCCCGTTAGGGTCGACCCAAATCTCAATGGGGTCGCCAACTTCAACGGTCGATGGTGCCTTCACGGGGCCGGTGTGTTCGGTGCCGGCGGCCGACCATCGGGCCTGCACCGTGATCATCGTGGTGCCCAGAGCTTGTTGGGAGGCAGGGACGTCGGTGACCGTCGCCGCCACGTTGTCGTGGATGGGGGCCAGCTCGGCGTAGACATCGCGGCGGGAGTCATAAACCTCGGTACCGATCGCCGCGGCGATCGGCGCGGCAAGCAGCGTCACTACGACAGTCAGCACCGAGACGAGTGCCTCGATTCGATCAGTGGTGCGGCACAGTGGATCGCGGCCCCACAGGCGCAGCAGAATGGGCCACCGGGGCAGGCGCACGGTATAGCTGTCCATCGCGGTTGCGTCAGGCCGCCAGTGCGCGGTTCCCCGTTGCTCGTGGGGACGGTGGGGGTTCATCGGCCTTTCCCTTCGGTGAGTCGGCTTCATCCGGCGGTGCGCCGACGGCTACCGGTGTGGTCCGCAGCTGTGGCGTCGTTTCTCTTGCTGGTGGCCATCAGCCACGTCCACAGCTCGATCATCGGTTGTCCTCAATGGTGGCGTGGATGGCCGCTGCGGGGCTTGCCACAACCAAACAATGACACCGCGCTGCTTTGTCGCGTCTCGACAGCGCGCATGGTCAGTCGGTGTCGGTGGCCGCGAGTTCGATCATCATGGCCAGCCGTTTCTTGGCGTCGTCCAGTTGCAGGTTGGCGATCTCGGCCATCTTGCGCAGCCGGTAACGGACCGTGTTCTCGTGGACTCCCAACCGCGCGCCCGCCTCGGCGGGGTCACCCTGGGCCTGCAGCCAGGCCTGCAGCGTCGAAACATATTCGGTGTCATGCGCCTGGTCATGGCGACGCAGTTCGGCCACCGGTCCCCGCTCCGGTGCCCGGCCCGACCGCGCGGCCGTGCGCAGCCGCTGCAGCAGGATGTCGTCCCACGACTCGTCGTAGGCCGCCGGCGCGGCACCGGCGCGTGCGCCCTCCTGCAGCGCCAGACACTCGTCGGCCTCGTAGCGCGCCGTGGGGAGGTCTGCCAGCAGGGCGGCCCCGCTGATGCCGGCCAGCACGGTCACCCCGTTGGGAAGGGCCGCCCGCAAACCGCTGACCCAGTGCCGCGCGGTGTCCGCCTCCTCGCCGGGCAGAAGCGTGTACACGGTGTTTCCGGCCAGCGCGCTGCGCCCCGGCCGGGACCAGCCAAATCCGGTGGTGGCGCGCTCGAACGCCACCAGCAGGGCGGCGTCGCGATCGGCGCCGATGAACGCTTGCACCGCGATCACCCGCAACGAGCCCTGCGAGAGACCAAGGCGGCTGGCCGCGGTGGCAGCATCGGCGGTGCCCTCGAGCAACCGGATCACCAGTTCGGATTCGACCTGACGCTCCAGATCCGCGCTGGCACGAGAGCGCAACAGGTGCAGGGCCACCGTGCGGGCACCATCGGCCAGCGCGGTGAGCGCCGCCCCGCGCAGCGGCGCCGAACACGCCACCCATACCGACCCCATCAGCTCTCGCCCGGAACGCACCGCGACCACCATGCGCCCGGTGAAGCCCTGTCCGGCATCCTCGGCGATGAACAGCGGATCGTCGGAAGCCACGAGATGCGCGGAAACCCCACGGGCATCGAAGAATGCGCGCAAATGCTCAGGCGCTTGGCGGCCGACGATTGTCGCCACCCGCGCCGGGTCGGCGTGTTGCTGCAGTTTCGAATACGCCAGCACACGCGACAGCCGGTCTTCGATGGTCACCGCTCCGCCGGTGGCTTCAGCCAGGCTGTCGGCCAACGCGAACAGATCGGTTGGGCCACGGCCGGATTCGGTTTCGCGGCCTTCCAACACCAATCCGTAGATGACCGCAGCCAACTCACTCCACGACACCGCCGGATCAACCACCATCACCGCAACGCCCTCGTCCACGCCGCCGAATGCAGTGTCGTCGTCGGCGCCGCGGATCAGCACGACAACTGCCCGCGCGGAACCTGCCCAGCCCAGCGCTTCCTTGACCGAGTGGGCACCGATACCGAGCAACACGTCACCGACGACCGTGCGACCGTCGGTGACCTCGTGCAGGATGACGCTGCGCAACTCGGTGGACCGTGGGATCGGGCAAAAACGCAAGCGGACCCCATAGCTCCCCAACACATTGACCAGCCGGTCTAACGTGACCACGAGACGCTCCCCACGCCGAACCGATCAACCAGCCTAACCAGCAGCCCACCGAACAGCCGGCGAATCACGGGTTCGTCGAACGGGTTCACTCGCCGAAATCTTCGTCGTCGTCGGTCGGCCCACGTCTCTGGACCGCGATGGACGAGCACACCTGGGCGTCGTGGCGACCACGCCAACCGCGATCATTCGATCGCTGGCGCACGCGGATCACGGGCTAGGCCGGCTTGATCAGGTCCAGCTGCTGCAGCACGGTAACCCCATCGTCCAGCCCGACTTCCTCGACGATGAGACCGTCGACGACCTTGAGCACCGACGTTCCGGTGAACCGCATCGTCTTGCCGGTCCCTGCCGGCAACGAACCGATCGGCATGTCATCGAACGCGTCACCGGTCTGGGTCCCGCCGCCGATCCACTGGCCCACCACGTGATCGCCCTCGGCGATCAGGTCGGCGGTACCGTAGAACGCCAAGTCCGGGAACGCCGCGCGGAACTTGGTTGCGAAGGCCCGTACCTCGTCGCGGCCACGGCACGGGCTGTGCAGCGAGTACTCGAACCGGATGTTCGGTGCGGCCAGTTCATCGATGACATCGGCGTTGAAGTCCTTACCCCAGAATTCGGTGAACCACCGTCCGACAACCGCCTTGTTGTCCTCAATCGACATCGAACGTTTCCTTCCACGTTGACAATTGAGCACCACCGGATGGAAGCGCTCCGTACCGAAGACGCCGCTCGTCGCTCAGATGTGAGGTCGCCGGAGGAACTACCGACATTGCCCGAGATGAACACGGGTCGAGGCTCACTTCGTACTTGCGAATTGACGGTCTCGACGTAGCGTGGCGGTATGTCCGATGAGGCGAAGAGCGCCGCCTTTGCGGCACGAGATGTCGCAACCGGCATCACGGTCGAAGAGCGCATACAGCCTGCAGGGGAATGCGCACAATCGGGTTCGGACGTACACGTCTTCGTCGTCCAATCAGTCCCCGTCGATGGGGCTCAGCAGCGGTGGGAAGGAGTTCGGCGGGAGGGCCCAATGCACAGCGGAGAGGTCGCACTACTGCCGGCCGGATTGCCGATGCACTGGCAATGGAGCGGGCAGGTGCAGTCACTACACGTCACCATCGATGCCGCGGTCGCAGATGCCCTGCTCGCCGACGCGACGGGTGAGCCGGTCGAATTGCCCGCAGCCCATCTGCTCGACGACAGAGTCGTCAGTCATCTGCTGCAGCGGCTGCGGATGGATGCAGTCGGCTGCACGGATCCGCTGCGCGCCGAGCACACCGCGCAGCAGCTGCTGACCCGGGTCCGTATCGGCTCCCGGCGCGCACCAGCACACAGCTTGCCGCCACAGCGACTCAATCAGGTGCTGGACTGGATCGACGCCCATCTCAGCGAACCGATCTCCCTCACCGAACTCGCCGCCATCGCCGGAGTCGAGACGTCCTGGTTCGCCAAGCTCTTCTATCGCAGTGCCGGCCTGCCGCCCTACCGGTACGTGCTGCATCGCCGAATAAACCACGCGCAGCACGCGTTACGGGCTGGCCTGCCGCCCGCTGCCGTTGCCATTCGGTGCGGATTCGTCGATCAAGCCCATCTGACGCGGCACTTCCGCCGCATCGTCGGTGTGCCACCCGCTGCGTGGACTGCCAATGCACGATGAGCGGGAAACGTACAAGACGGCATACGGGCAACGGCGGACGCTCGGAATATGTCGACTTCTTCCGATGGTGCGAAAAGCCCGTCTCTGACCGGCAAGACGGCGCTGGTGACCGGCGGTGGGCGTGGCATCGGCGCCGCGATCGGGCGCCGACTCGCCCGCGATGGCGCGTTGGTCGCACTCAATTACCGCTCGGATGCTGCGGCTGCCCAAGAGTTGACCGCCGAGATCACCCAACGTGGCGGTGAGGCGTTCTGTGTGCAGGCGGACGTGTCCTCGACGGAGGGCATCCGGCACCTATTCGAAACGCTCGATGCCGAACTCGAGGACCGGTGTGGCAGTTCCGCTTTGGACATCCTGGTCAACAACGCGGGCATTGGGCGTGTCGGCCGACCGTCAGACACCTCCGAGGACGTCTTCGACCTCGTGTTCGCCACCGACGTCAAGGGTCCGTTCTTCGTCACCCAGTCGGCGATCCAGCGGATGCGCGACGGCGGAACCATCATCTCCATCTCCTCGGGCCGGTCCAAGCGCCCGTTCCCCGACAACGCGGCCTACTGCATGGCCAAGGCGGCGATCGACAGCCACGTGGTGATGCTTGCTGCGGAACTGGGGCCGCGCGGGATCACCGCCAACGCGTTGGCACCCGGCTGGACCATCACCGATCAAAGTTCCGACTTCCTCGGCGACGCCGAGCATCAACGCCAGATCGTGGAGCGCACCGCGCTGCGGCGACTCGGCGAACCCGACGACATCGCCGCGGTTGCAGCGTTTCTCGCCTCCGACGAGGGGCGGTGGGTGACAGGTCAGTACGTAGAAGCCAGCGGCGGATACGACGTCGCAGCCAGCGAGTGACCGCCCGGCGCCGACGGAGATGGGCCTGCGCACCTAGTTCTGCTGGAACCCCTCCAGCGACTCGGAAAGCGCTTCGAGGAGGGCGGCGCGGAAGAAGGTGAGGGCTGGGTTGACCGGCCCTGGCCTCGTCAGCAACACGATGCCCGCCCGTTCTCCCACCAGGGGCACGAAGCGCACACCGCCGCTGCGCAGGCTGCGCGCCGAGGCAGCGAGGCGGGTGATGCCGACACCTGCAGCCACCAGAGCCAACAGACCCTGGGGTGATGTGCTGCGGCGGTCGATGCGCGGACGGTACCCCGCAGCGGCGAAGTCCCGGTCGTACTGGCGGTGCCACGGCGGCCACGACGAGCGCGGTGTCATCACCCACTGCTGGTCGGCAAGATCGGCCAACCGCAGAGATCTCTTCCGGGCCAGAGCATGTTCCGTTGGCAGGGCGATCACCACCCCCTCGGATCCGAGCACGTCACTGTGCAGATCATCGATGAGAGGCGGCCGGGTGACCGCTGCATCGAGGGTGCCTGCGCGAACGCCGGCGACCAGGTCGGCGATGCCAAGGTCGGCGGTATGCAACTCGATGCCGGGATTCTCCTTCGTGAAGAGGCTGACCACCGGCGGCATGACCTCGTTGGCCATTGAGGACAGAAACCCGACGCGAAGGTCGAGTTCTTGTCCACGCGCACTTCGGATCACCGTGTCCATGGCCCGTTCGGCGGAACCGAGAAGCGGGACCGCTTCGCGCAGCAAGACCTCTCCGACCGCGGTCAGCGTGACACCTCGGCTGGAGCGGACCAACAAGGCGGCACCGAGGCGTGATTCGAGGACGCGCATCTGAACTGACAGCGACTGCTGAGTGAGGTGTAGTCGCGCGGCGGCGCGAGTGATGCTGCGTTCCTCGGCGATGACCACGAACGCGCTCAACGCGCGGAGGTCAGGTGGGTCGGTCATGTTCAGCCACAGTCTAGGGCTGTGACGGCAATGGAAACGATTGTTTCCGTGGTCCTCGGATATCCGTCTAGCTTGAGGATCATGACGCGAACTTGGCTCATCACCGGTTGTTCCGCGGGTTTTGGGCAGGCCTTGGCCTCCGCCGCGCTCACGGCCGGGGACAACGTGGTCGCCACCGCCCGCCAGGCCGACGTACTGGTCCCGTTGGTCGATACCGCGCCAGAACGGACCCTGGCGGTGTCGTTGGACGTCACCGATCAGCAGCACATCGACGCCGCGGTGACCGCTGCCGCCGAACGGTTCGGTGGCGTCGACGTCTTGGTCAACAACGCCGGCCTGGCGTCGGTCGGCGCGGTCGAAGAACTCGAGGGTCCGGCGCTGCGCCACCTGATGGACGTCATGTTCTTTGCTCCGGTGGCCCTCGTGCAGGCGGTGTTGCCGGGAATGCGTGACCGGCGTCGGGGAGCCATCGTGCAGATGTCGTCGATGGGCGGGCAAGTGTCGATGCCCGGCTTCGGGGCCTACTGTGCCGCCAAGTTCGCGCTCGAAGGGCTTTCTGACGCTCTTGCCGCCGAAGTGGCCCCCTACGGCATCACCGTCATGATCGTCGAGCCAGGCGCTTTCGCCACCAGCTTCGGTGCCAGTCGGTCTCAAGTCTCGCCCGACAGCGGCCACTACGACGACACGGTGGGACCTCAGCGGCGCGCCGTAGCCACCATGGACGGCTCGCAGCCCGGTGACCCGGCGAAGGCCGCCGCCGCGATCCTCGAAGCCCTCGACGCACCAAGCCCGCCGCATCGGCTTGCCCTCGGGGCTGACGCAGTCGAGCACATCGGCTCGGCACTCGATGCACGCCGCGCGGAATTGGATGAATGGGCACCGCTGAGTCTTTCGACTTCACGGCCGACGGCCGCCTCGTGAGCACGATCGTCGTCGTCGGTGGCGCGGGCACCATCGGACGCAAACTCGTTCCAGCGCTGAGGGCGAACGGTCACCGAGTGATTGTGGCGGGCCGTACGTCCGGCGACGTCCATGTCGACCTGACCTCACATTGCAGCATCGAGACCATGTACCAAGCAGGTCGACGGCGTCGACGGCGTGGTCAGCATCGCCGCGCACGGCGCCCTCGATGACTTCGCCACCTTGACCGTCGAGGCACTGCACGACAACATGCGCGCCAAGTTCTACGGCCAAGCCGATCTGGTCCTCACCGGTCAGCACTACTGCAACAGCGGTGCGTCATTCACGCTGACGTCGGGGGTCTTCGCCGACGAGCCCTGGCCGGGGGTCACCGGCGGCGGCGTGATCAGCGGGGCACTCCACAGTTTCGTCTTGTCGGCCGCGATCGAGCTTTCCCGCGGGATGCGCATCAACGTGGTCAGCCCTACCAAGATCGAAGATTCGGTCGACGTCTTCGACGAACAATTCCCCGGCATGCGCGCACTGCCGATGGACCAACTCATCAAGCACTACCTGCACTGCATTCAAGGCAACGACACCGGCCTCGTCATCCGTGCCTACGACGCCGCGTGACCCACCGCCTGCGAGTTGGTCGTCAGATCACGACGTCGCCCTGCTCTCGGTGTTCGCCGACTGGACGCGAAGGACCTCCTCGAGGTAGTCGGCGACTGCATCTCTGTTGCGGGTCAGGAACTCGATGCGTTCGGACAGCCGAGCTTGCTCGCGCCGCAGCGTGACGATCATTTCAGGTGTCACGTCGGGGACGTAGATGGTTTCCGGCTGGTCCAGGCACGGCAGGAGCTGCGCAATGATGCGGGTCGGCAATCCGGCATCGAGCAATCCCGTGATCTGCAGCACGACGTCTACGTGTGGCTCGCCGTACTCACGGTAACCGTTGAGGGCGCGGCTGGGTTTGATCAGCCCCTGCTCCTCGTAGTAGCGCAGCAGCCGACGGGAAACGCCGGTGCGCTCCGCAAGCTCTCCGATCTTCATGTGCTGAAGCTTACATTTGACCTTCACACCAATGTGAATGTTCAGACTCGATGGAGAGGGTCGGCTCGGCGACGATCAGAACTACATCGGAGATGTCACATGAAACTTGGACTTCGTCTGCCGCAGCGATTGGGTGTCGACCTACGACACGATTTGGTCGACGCGGCCAGAACGGCCGAAGCCGCCGGATACGCCAGTTTGTGGACGTACGAACGGCTGCTCTTCCCGCAGACGCCCCTCGAACCGTATGCCGAGATGGCGAACGTGCCGTGGCCGGAACACTCGCGACAGGCCGCCGATCCCCTGGCAGTCCTCACCGCAGCGGCGGTGGCGACCGAAAGAGTGCACCTCGGTGTTTCCGTGCTCGTCGCTGCACTGCACACACCCATCCAGCTGGCCAAGGCGCTCGCCACGATCGATCAGATCAGCGGCGGCCGCATGATCGCAGGTATGGGCAGCGGCTGGTCCACCGACGAATTCCAGGCCGCCGGCGCGGCCGGAGCCGATCGCGGCCGCTTCCTCGATGAGACGCTGGACGTCTTCGATGCCGTGTGGGGGCCGGACCCGGTGACCTTCCGCAGTCCTCGATTCGTGATCGACAACGCCTCGGTGCTGCCCAAGCCGGTGTCGAAGATCCCGGTGATGCTGGGCGGCGTCAGCACCAAGGCCGTGCAACGCATCGTCAAGCGCGCAGACGGCTGGCTACCGTTTCTCGGCACACCCGGGTCGGCCGGAGCCGCGCAACTGCGTACGAGCTGGGACCGCATCCGCGAACTGGCCTCTGAGTACGGCCGCGACACCAGCCGCATGGAGATGGCCGTGGTCGGAAACGTCACCTTCACCGACCGTCCGGCAGGACCAGACCGAACGCCGTTCGTCGGCACACTCGATCAAATCATCGACGATGTCCACACTGCCGCAGAGGCCGGCGCGGACGAGGTCATCATCGATCTGAACCTGCAGGACTGGTTCACCAGCACCAAGCAAATGCTTGAGACGGCGGTGAAGATCCGTGAACGGACCGCAGCCCTTTGACCGATGTTGCGGCAATGACCGCCCAACGCACCGCCCGCGTGATCGATCAGCTGGACGGCCGATGGACCGAAGCGTCCTCACCACCGCGTAACCGTCGGTCGGTCAGGATTTGATCGAGTTGGCTACGTGAGCTGATGTCCAGCTTGGTGAACACTTTGCCCAGATGGTATTTCACGGTCTTGGCGCTGATGAAGAGGCGGGCGCCGATGTCGGCGTTGGTCAGGCCTTCCGCGGCCAACCGCGCGACATGTGCCTCCTGTGATGTCAGCTGCGGACCGTTGGTGGCAGCGGTGCGCTTGCGTGCGGTCTCGCCGGTGGCCGCAAGTTCGCGGCCGGGCCCGTCCGGCGAACCCATGCATGCCCATCGCGTCGAACATCTCGTGCGCGCTACGCAGCTGCGCCCGCGCATCGCTGCGGCGGCGTTCCCGCCGCAGCCATTCCCCGTAGAGCAAATGCGCACGCGCGAGTTCTGTCCGCATGCGGGTCCGGCCCGACAGCTCGATCGCCTGGCGATAAAGACGCTCCGCCTCAGGACCTTCGGCAAGCAGTGCCCTCGACCGCGCCTCGACGCCGAGCGCCCAATCGGTGCCCGCGGCAGTGGTGGTTTCCGCAAGCCGGGTGAGAGCGTGGGTCGCAACCGCCCCGGCGCCGCAACGCGCGGCGGATTCGACGAGCTCGACCGCAGCCCTGACCGGCGTGGCGAGGTCGGGCTGTTCGGCGGCGCGCTGGGCCAAGGCCAGCGCCGCCGAATGGTTGCCGGTGCCATTGTTGAGCAGTGCGCCCGCGTACTCGGCGACGGTCAGCCAGGACCCCTCACCGCGTTTCATGACATCGCTGGTGTTGGCTTCGATCAACGCCGACAGCCCGGCCTCATCGCCGCGGAATCCGAAGAGGGCCATGACCGCGGAAGTGGCGAATCTGTCACCAGTGGCCCGTGTCACGGTCTGCGCCTCGTGGATCACGGCCTCCGCAGCGGCCAGGTCACCCGTGTACAAGAGATTCCTCGCACGTGCGCTGAGCGCCAACGGCAACTGTGTCCTTGCGCCGGCCGCACGGGCAAGTTCGACATGGCGTGCCGTGATCACGTCGAGGCCTTCGTCGTCCCAGATGTGCGTGGCGGCAACGGCAACCATGAACTGCGGTTCGTCGTCCGGCGTCGATCCTTCGCGAGCGGCACTGACAGCACGGCGCAGAATTGGCAGCCCCGCCGCGTAACCGTCGATGAAATGTGCGACGAAACCGTCGAGGACGAGATCGGAGGGACGCGGGCTGTGCTGCTGGGGTGCCGTCCGTGCCGCACGGGCAACGTCCAGATGCCCAGCGCCCGAGGTCAACCGGCCCACGAAGAAGGCCGCTTCCATCGCATTGAGATACGTTGCCCGGGACAGCGCTGGGTCGATCGGCTGCAGCCGTCTTGCGGCCTTGAGCAAGAGGGGCGGGGCGTCGTTGCCCCGGTCGGTGACGAATGCGAGCCGCGCGCAGATCAGGTCAGTGCGGGCATGCTGCAAATCGCTGAGCGGTCCGCCCTGGGCGACAGCCAGAAGCTCTGCTGCCGCGGCGAAGGCACCCGCGTCGACATTGGCCGATGCTGCTGCCAGTGCCCGCTCGGCCCGCAGCGTGGGATCGATCGTCAGCATCGTGGCCCGCTCGTAGAACGCGGCCGCCGCCGGCAGACCGCCACGTGCGCCCGCTCGGCTCGCGGAGCGCTCAAGCTCGGCGGCGACGTCTTCATCTGGTCCGTCGGTGGCGTGGGCTCGATGCCATGCACGCCGATCGGGGTCGCTGTCCGGGTCGGTCACGTCGGCCAGTGCTCGGTGCACCAGATTGTCTTTCCCGATCAGACGCGGATCCGTAGACCGCCGAGCGCGCCAGTGGATGACGGAACCGCACCCGGGCGCCGAACTGCGCCAGTCCCGCTGCGGCCGCCGGTGTGTGTGCGTCGGTGCCGATGTTCAATCGTGCGGCCGCTCGCCACAACAGCCACTGAATCTCCCAGCGGCTCGGCGGCCGCAAGCAGCAGCAGGCGTCGGGTCTGTTCGGGTAGGGCCTGCAGCTCACGCCGGAAGCTTTGTTCGACCGCGGCTGTCAGCCGCGCCGCGCCGTGCAGGTCGAACCCGCCTGCGAGTTCATGGACGGTGAAACCGCGTGGCAATTCGAGCAAGGCCAGCGGGTTGCCCGCCGTCTCGGCAACGATGCGGTCGCGCACCCGCTCGTCCAGCGGCACGGTGAGCACCGAGTCCAGCAGTGCCCGCGCATCCGCCTCCTGCAGCCCGCCGATCTCCGCCTTCGGCAGAGCGCTCAGGTCGGGATGCGGGACACGGGTGGCCATGATCATGCCCACTGATTCGGCGCCGAGCCGCCGCGCCACGAACGCCAGCACCTGCGCCGAGGTGCGGTCGAGCCAATGCAGGTCGTCGATGAGTAAAACCAGCGGCCGCTGTTCGGCAGCCGCGGAAAAGAGGCCCAATGCGGCCAGCCCAATCAAGAAGCGGTCCGGCGGCGACCCGGCGCGTAGACCGAACGCGGTCTCCAAGGCATCACGCTGAGGGGACGGAAGCTGCTCGAGGCGATCCAACATGGGCGCGCACACCTGGTGCAGCGCGGCGTATGGAAGCTCCATCTCCGATTCGACACCGGCGGCACGGACCAAACCACAGCCGGGCGCATGGCGGGCTGCGTACTCCATCAACGCCGACTTCCCGACGCCCGGGTCGCCATGAAGGACCAGCACTCGGCTCTTGGCGGCCCGCACGTCCCGCAGCACCCCGTCGAGCAGGCTGCGTTCAGCGCGGCGATCAATCAGTTCCATCGCATACCGATGGTCGCACCATGTTCACCGAAGCTGCCACTTATGTCGTTATCCGCGCGGATCTGCGCTTCGTGCTCGTCGAAGTGGCGCGGCGGCGTCTTGTCGCCTCGGGTTCAACCGAAACCCATCGAGCGATCGTTGACAAACTGAATCAGGACTTTTAATGTCTAGATTATGCGGTTGCCTGCGGGAGTCGAATGGGCGGTGCACGTCCTGCTGAATCTTAGTTGGGCTGGCGGCGACCATCCGGTCCCGACGGCGACCTTGGCGTCGGGCCACGACCACCCGCCCGCCTACCTGAACAAGCAACTGCAGCGATTGGTGAAGGCGGGCCTGCTCATATCGGAGCCCGGGGCGCAGGGCGGGTTCCGGCTGGCACGCGGCCTGGAGTCGATCACGCTGCTGGACGTCGTGGACGCGATCGAACGTGACGAGTGAGTTGTTTCGCTGCATGGAGATTCGCCAGTGCGGAACGATCGCCGCTGGCATCGATGGTGCCGACTTCTCGGCCCCTTGCGCGGTAAAGACCGCGATGGGTCGGGCCGAAAGTGCTTGGCGCGCAGCGCTGGGCGCGCAGACACTGGCCGCCGTACGAGCGGAAGCCGACGCGCACGCACCAAGCGTTGCCGACGCCGTACGCCGCGCATTCGGGCGCGAATAAATCGACGTGTCCCATCTAACAATGAGTATGAATAGGAGGTTTAATCTAGATGTTGAATATCCTGGTTTTGGGTGGTGGCTTCGCCGGTGTGTGGAGCGCTGCGAGTGCCGTCCTGGCCGCCCGTGAGAGCGGCGTGCCCGCCTCTGAGGTGCGGGTGACGTTGGTTAGCGACAACGACGACATGGTGATCCGCCCCAGGTTGTATGAGCGCGACCCAGCGAAGATGTGCGTGTCCCTGGATCGCGTGCTTGGGCCGATCGGCGTCGAGCGGGTGGGTGCGATGGTGCTCGGGATCGACACATCCGCACGCACGGTCAAGGCGCTCAGCGGGGAGGGGCAGACGATCGAGCTCCCGTATGACCGGCTGGTGCTGGCCACCGGCAGCCGGGTGCTGCAACCCAATCTGCCTGGGGCGCAGTTCCTGTTCGACGTCGACACCATCGCAGCTGCCGATACTCTCGAGTGTCATCTGAGCACGCTTGCAGACCAACCAGACCGTGACGGCCTGTTCAGCGCGGTCGTCGTCGGCGCCGGATTCACCGGCTTGGAGGTCGCCACCGAACTGGCGGGCCGGCTGCCCGAGCTGGCCGGCTCGGGCTCCCGTCGCGCGCGGGTCGTGCTGGTTGACCGCTCGCACGAACGTGGGTCAGCACCTCGGCGATGGTCCGCGGCCCGAGATCATCGCGGCCCTCGACGAACTCGGGGTCGAGGTCCGGCTCGGCGCGACGGTCGCCGAGGTCACCGACTCCCACGTGCGGCTCACCGACGGGGAGGTCATCGCGGCCTCGACGACCGTGTGGACCGCAGGAATGTTGGCCAGTCCGCTGACCGAACAAGTTCCGGGCGAGCGAGACCCACTGGGCCGGTTGATCGTCGATGAGTACCTGCGCGTGCCAACAGCGCCGGACGTGTATGCGGCCGGTGATACCGCCGCGGCGGTCGCAGAAGAGGGCCACGTCGTCATGCAAAGTTGCCAGCACGCCATACCGTTGGGCAAGTTCGCCGGCTACAACGCCGCCGCCGACCTGCTCGGACTGCCGCAGGCGCCCTTCGCCCCCACCCCATACGCGACGTGTCTTGATCTCGGGGCCGCTGGTGCGGTGGCCACCAGTGGCTGGGACCGCGAAGTGCACATGACCGGCAAGGAGGCCAAGGCGTTGAAACAACAGATCAACGCCGAATGGATCTATCCACCACTCGACGATGCCGATGCGATCCTGAAGTTTGCCGACCACCGGCAGACCTGGCCGCCGGCCGACATCTTCGATCAACCAGTCGCGGCTCAAGGGTAACCACGGTCGCCGGCGACTCTGCGATCCACCCTGGTATCGCGGAGTACACCGGCAAAACGCATCACTGACCGTCGCGACTACACAGCACGGCGCGCCTTGTCAGAGACTCGCCGCTGTCGCGCAACGGTGAGTCAACGGCCAAAGGTGCTTGACACCGTGCGCCTTCGAATGACAGGACCCATGAAAGCTCTCATCGTCTCCACCCCCGGTTCCGGGCACCTCAATCCACTGCTGTCCGTTGGACGAGCATTGCTGAGCCTCGGACACGAGGTCGTCGCGTTGAGCGCGCATGCTCTGCGCAAGCAGATCGAAGACAGCGGTGTCGGTTTCCGGGGCTTCCGGCCGCCCGCCGATTTCGACATGCGCAGAATTGCAGATGAGTTTCCCGGCTACGCGGACATCCCCGATGGCCCGGAGCGGCTTCTGTGGATAATAAAGAAAGTATTCCTCGACCCGATTCCTGCCCAACACGACGGCATACAGCAAGTCCTGCAACATTTTCCCGCCGACGTCATCGTGGCTGATGACTTCTTCTTCGGCGCCCTGCCCATGCTGCTCGGTCCCCGCTCCGAACGGCCGCCCATCGTCATGCTCGGTACGATGTCGCTGCACCTGAGTCGTGATGACGGCGCCCCATTCTTCGCCGGGCTGCCACCGGCAACCGATGACGCCCAGCGCCAGCAATACAAGGCCATCCATGAAGCGCACGCCGATGTCCTTCTGGGCCCCCTGGACCGTCACCTCGAAAGCTGCCTTCTGGGGATGGGTGTCACCCCGCCAAACATGACGACCTTGGACACAACCGTGCTGCTGCCGGACGCCTATCTGCAACTGACAGTTCCCAGTTTCGAGTATCCCCGCGAGAACCTCTCCACGACAGTGCGTTTCGTTGGCACACCGCCCATCACGGCGAACCAGGCGCCCCTGCCCCCGTGGGCACACGAAGTCGACGGTTCCCGCAAAGTGGTCCTTGTCACTCAGGGCACCCTGTCGAATCACGACTTCGGAGAACTCGTCACGCCGGCTCTGGCCGCGCTCGCCGCGGAACCCGATCTGCTGGTCGTGGTCACCGCCGGCGGGCGCGCCAGCGCGAGCATCCCAGGTCCGATCCCCGACAACGCCCGCCTGGCCGACTATTTGCCCCTCGACTGGCTGTTTCCCCGACTGGACGTGCTCGTCACCAACGGCGGGTACGGCACCGTGAACCAAGCGATCAGCTACGGCGTCCCGATAGTCGCAGCCGGACTATCCGAAGACAAACGCGACGCCAGTGCCCGGGTGGCGTGGTCAGGAGTGGGGATTGATCTGCAAACCAGTAATCCGGAACTGGAAGTGCTACGCGCGGCGGTTCGCCACGTCGTGGACGAACCCCGCTACCGTGACCGCGCCAAAGCGCTCGCGGCCGAGTTCGCGACCTACGACACGACATCAGAGATCATCGCTGTCCTCACTGATCTCGCCGGGGCTTCTCCTGCGGCGAACTGACGGGTCGCAGCGCTCGGTCGGTGCGATGCCGGCCCCTGACGGGCGCGCGGTAGCGGCTCGCTCGGCCAGTAGGGCGGCCCGCCAAGGAGGACGCCGTGCGGGCGGCCGTCGACGTGCGACGGGTCAGTGGAGGGTGGGTCGGTAGATGAGCTCTTGGATGTGACCGTCCAGAGTCCGGTGGTCAACGAGCTCAAGGTCGAAGTCGAGCGCACCGTCGAAGATCGCGTTCAGCCCGGTCTGACCGGTGATGACGGGGAAGAGCGTCACCTGCACGCGGTCGACGAGGCCGGCAGCCATCAACGCCCGGTTCATCGAGAGGCTGCCGTGCGAGCGCAACGGCACGTCGGACTCCTCCTTGAGCCGGGCGACGACGTCGACGGCATCGCCGTTGATGACGGTCGCGTCCGGCCAGTCGAGGGGTTCTTCCAGCGTCGTCGACACCACCGTTGCCGGCATTCTCCACATCTTGGTGACCCAGGGGTCGCGCACATCGGACTCCTCGGTGCTGTCGGCCAGCATCTGCGTGAACTCTCGATAGGTGTTGGCTCCGAACACCATTCGTTGCTCTGTGCTGTAAAGACCGAGGCGGCGGTCGAGCAGCTCCGGGCCTTGCTTGCCCCAGTAGCCGGTCCAGTTCGCGCTCGCGGCGCCAAAGCCGTCGAGGCTTGAGAAGACGTCGAAGGTGTAGGTCGCGGTCATGTCGTTTCCTCGTGTGTGATTGACGGGTGTCGTATGTGCAGACCGTCGGTCGCCACCAGACTCATCGCTGTCGGCCGAGCCCTACGTTGGCCACGTGGTAGACGGTCGCGACATGACGAGATGTACTGCCGCCCGGCCCATTCCGAACCAAGGACGACTGAACCCGCAAATCAGCGTGCTGTAAGGGGGTTTGCTCACACCGCCGGTCAACCGTTGCATTGGTGCAGGCACGGTCCAATGCAACTGGCATCCCAGGTCATCCGCGGGGGCTGCGGGTCAACTGCGGTGAACTTCGTGGTGTGAGGTCACGGCAGGGCTGGCCGGCGTGATCCGCCGAAGATACCTCCGCGCGCTCGCCGCGCTGGACTTGTCGGGGTCGGAGGGCTCTTCGAGGGAAGAAACTGCTTGTCCGGTTCCATCTAGCTCAGCGTCGGCGAGGGCGGCGATCATCCCGTTTGATTTGGTGAAGGCGCTGTCAATCTGCCCGCACACCGGTGCCTACGGCGAGACACACCCCCGGCAACGTCGAGAAGCCCGCCGCTCGCGGTGGAAACCCATCCAGCTTCGCTGGGTGTCGGCGGAGAGGCACCCTCACGTCGACTCCTCCTCGCCCGGTGTCACGACCATCGGCACGTGCAGGTGCCGCAGGATTCTGGCGGCCGTGGAACCGATGAAGAGGCGGCGGGGTGGGGCGAGTCGGCTGGAACCCAGCATCAGGAGATCGCCGTCCTCCCAGTCGAGCCATTCGACGGCGGTCTCAATCGTGGCGCCGTAGGCAACGACGGCGGTGACGGGGGCATCCTCCGGAAGCGCCGCCCTCACGGATTCCAGTGTGGCGTGGGCGTGTTCGCGGGCAGCCTCGACACCCTGCTCGCCGTGCTTGTCGAGCGCAACGAGCGAAACCAACCGCAGTGGCGCCGCGGTAGCCGCGCTCGCTCGCACCGCGGTTTCGAGCAGTCGAGCCGCGCCTGGACGATCGCCGATCGCACACGTGACGCTTCGGATTCGTTTCACGGTGGAATTGCGAGTGCCGCGCGGGGCCACGGCCACCGGGACCGGCGCGAAGTGCAGCAGGTCGTCGACGTGTGAGCCGAGCGACAAGCTCCCGACCAACCTTCCCCCCGATCCGCCGACCACGATCGCCTCCGCCTCGAGCCGAAGTGCTTCCGCGCTGAGTGCGCCGGCAACCGATTCCTCGACGAGCACCGCGCCTCGAGCCGTGACGTCGTCGGGCACCAGGCGCATTGCCTGGTCGAGCCACTCCGAACCGCGTTCGGCGAGTACGTCGTGGAACTTGCCCAACGTGACGCGCGGCGTCGTCACGTCGTCTGGGGCCAACACCATCCGCAGTTCCAGATCGGCGCCGAGGGTGCGGGCGAGCTGAACACCGAGTGCAACGGCGTCCGCGCCACCGGATGTCGCGAGGTAACCGACGACGAGCTTCACCGCGACCCACCCTTCCCGCGGTGCTCGACGTGGGGGATCGGGGTGCCCTCCTCGGCCAGCGTCTGCTCTTCGATCTTCATCGTGAGCGGCGTGCGCAGCCCGCGGGTGACGTACACCAGCAGCACGAGGCCGATGACGAACCAGATCGCGCCGTAGAGAAGGGCGTCGAAGTGCAGGTTGACCCACAACACCGCCGTCAGGCACATACCGATGATGGGCAGCACGATGTTGGTGACGATCTCCGCGGGCGTGTTGCGCTTCTTCAAACGCACGGCGTAGTAGAGGAGCACGGTCAGGTTGACGACTGTGAAGGCGATGAGGGCGCCGAAGTTGATCATCGACGAGACGAACTCGAGCGTGAAGCGAACCGCCAGCAGCGACACCACGCCGACGATGAGCACGGCGTGCAGCGGCGTCAGGAACTTCGGGTGGATGTACGACAGGAAGCGTGGGATGCTGCCCGTGCCATTGCGGGCCATCACGTAGATCATCCTGGAGACGCTGGCGTGCGAGGACAGGCTCGACGCGAACATGGCGGCCAGCGCGGCGGAGACGAACAGGATCTTGAAGAATTCGCCGCCCACCTTCAGCGCGAGCTCGGGCAGTGTGTCGTCGGTGACCTCG
Source organism: uncultured Actinomycetota bacterium (assembly GCA_963848855.1). Classification (GTDB taxonomy): domain Bacteria; phylum Actinomycetota; class Actinomycetes; order Mycobacteriales; family Mycobacteriaceae; genus Mycobacterium. The sequence continues at coordinate 251,624 of CAWKFL010000008.1, read as the reverse complement.
AAGCCGTCCAGCGTGGGGAAGGCGGCCTGGCTGAACCACGCCCCAAGCAGGAAGATCGCGCCGCCGATGAGCAGCGCCAGGACGATCGCCTTAGGGACGGTGCTCGGCGATTTGGCCTCTTCGCTGTACATCGTGATCGCGTCGAACCCGATGAAGGAGAAGCACACCACGGTGGCGCCCGCGATGACCGCCTGCATGTCGACGCCTGCGTGATACAGCGGTTGGAGCGTCAGCGCGGTGCCCTGGCCCAGGCCACGTGTCAGGGAGATATACGCCAAGATCACGAATACGCCGATGAGAACGACCTGGAAAACGACGAGTACGCCGTTGATCTTCGAGGTGTTGTTGATGCTCCAGCAGTTGAGCGCAGTGACGATCGCGACGTAGACGATGACGAAGATCCACGACGGAGTGGTGGGGAAGAACGACTCGAAGTAGATCCGGCCGATCACCGCGTTGACCATCGGCAGCAGCAGGTAGTCGAGGAGCGAGGACCATCCGACCAGGAATCCGACGTTGGGGTGGATCACCTCGGAGGCGTAGGTGTAGGCCGAGCCCGCCGACGGGAAGACGCGGGTCATCCGCCCGTAGCTCAGCGCGGTGAAGACCATGGCGATCAGCGCGACGATGTAGGCAAGCGGAACGACACCGTCCGTTTCCTCCGACACGATGCCAAACGTGTCGAAGACCGTCATGGGGGTCATGTAGCCGAGGCCGAGGCCGACGATTGCCCACAGCCCGAGCGAACGGGACAGGTGGGGTGTGGCGGTTGTGGTGCTCTGCTGCACGAGTATGCCTTTCAGGCTGGCGGCCATGCCCGCTCGGAGGACGATACGCGCAGGGCACGCACTGTCACGCGGAGTTCGGATTGACGGGTAAGGCGGTTTCTGGCAGATGCCCGTAGGAGTGCTCAACGACTCTCAATGACAGTGGACGTCTTTCTGCCCGGTGCCCGCACTCACCGGATCTTGGCCGAGCTGATGCCCTGCGGCGGCGACCACTGCGCCGGTCGAGAAAGCGACGTTGCCATTCACGATGGTGACGTCAGCGCGTTGGTCGAGCAGCCTGTCCGTGAGACCCACGAGATCATCGGCGTTGGGACGCCGTCCCTCGACCACGGAGTACACCGCGTTCTCGGCGCAGATCCAGGGCAGTTCGGGCCGGCGGGTGGCGAAGTCGCCTATCCGGCGGCGGACTTCGTCGAGATCGTGCGCTCCTTCCAGCGATACCGCGTCCTCGTCGAACCCGAGCAGAAGATGGTTGTGGCTGTCGATGATCCCCGGTGTCAGAAGGCGCCCGCCTGCATCGATCTGGTTCTTCGCGGCAGGCGCATCGGCCGTGGTGCCGATGTGGGTTATGTTGCCGTCTCGGATCCCGATGGCTTCGGCCCATGGTCTCTGCGGGTCGAAGGTACGTACGCGGGCATTGGTGATGAGCAGGTCGATGGTCATCGTTCGGGTGCCTCTGATCGGAGGGCCGGGAAAATTCTTTGACGTTTGTGTCGAAGAATAGGTGCAGAGTCGCATGTGACCTCGGTTACCGTCAAGCTCATGGCCCGGCCACGCAACCAAACGGCACGACGCGAAGCGCTCATCGACGCCACGTACGCGGCCGGCCGCAAGATCGGCCTTCGTTCGCTATCGCTGACGGACGTCGCCGAGCAGGCGGGTCTCAGCCGGGGCGCCGTGCTGTACTACTACGACGATTTGGACGCCCTGCTCGTCGAAGCGCATGCAGCGGGCATCGAACGGTTCTGCGACGAACGCGACCGACTCGTCGCGGCGACCGACGACCCGCGAGCGAAGCTGGCCGTCGCCATTGCGGCTGGTCTGCCCGACGGGCCGCATGACGCTTTGATGCGGCTGCTCTACGAGTTCGACGTCTTGGCGGGATCCTCGGAACTGCACGACGAACTCGTGCAGCGGTTGTATCTACGCCAGATGCAGAGCTACCGCTGGATCTTGGCGGACGGCCTGAGCCGGGGAGCGTTTCACCCACGGCTGGACATCGACCAGATCGCCATGACGTTCGTTGCCTTGGAAGACGCCTACGGGTTGCACATCGTCGGAGGCAATGCGCTCGTGACCGTCGCCAAGGCCGCTGAGGCGATGCGCGCGGTCGCCGCCGAACTGGGCTGCCCGACCTCGCCGGCGTGACGACGAGGAGTGCTGCCATACGGCAGTGAATTGGTCGCGGTCACCAAAGCACACCAACGCGCTTACGCCGCGGCCATACGCGCCATAGGGTTTCCGCAGGGCATGCGCGCTCGGCGCCTGCTTCTGATGCCGAACCGACCCGGAGGTGCCATGTCGTTGATCGCGCTGGAGGAGCACTACGCATGGGATCCGGCGAGTTCGGGCAATGTCGTCGCCACCTGGTTGCGATCCAACGACCACGTTGCGTACGAGCGGTTGTACGACAGGGGCCCGCTTCGTCTCGAGCAGATGGACGCCGCCGGGATCGACTTCCAGATCCTGTCGCTCTTCGATCCGGGCGTGCAGGACGAGACGGACGCCGCACAGGCCATCGACCTCGCCCGGCGAGCCAACGACGATCTGGCCGACACGGTGCGCGCCAAGCCGAATCGGTTCGGCGGTTTTGCCACCCTGGCGACGCAGGACCCCGATGCCGCGACGGCCGAATTGGAGCGTGCGGTAACCGAACTGGGGCTCGTCGGCGGCCTGATCAACGGACATTGCCAGGGACGCTATCTCGACGACCCGGCGTACGAGCAGCTGTTCGCCTGTGCCGAGTCCCTGGGCGCGCCGATCTATCTGCACCCCACGACGCCGCATCCCGCCGTCATGGAGGCGTGGTTCGCGCCGTATGTCTCAGACGGCATGCACCTCGCCTCTTGGGGATTCGCCGCCGAGACCGGGACGCACGTGTTGCGGCTCATCTACTCCGGGTTGTTCGACGAGTACCCCGGGCTGCAGATGATCATCGGCCACCTCGGCGAGATGCTGCCGTTCGCCGCCTACCGGATCGATCGCTACTACGGGCTCGGCGGCGGCGGAGGTTCGAGCAGGGGGTTGCAGCGGCTGCCATCGGACTACCTTCGGAACAACTTTCACGTCACGACGAGCGGCAACTTCTGCCCGCCGTCCTTTGCGTGCACGCTCGAGGTGCTTGGCGCCGACCGCGTGATGTTCTCGGTGGACTACCCCATGGACGACAATGCGACTGGCGCGCAGTTCATGGCGTCCTATCCCATGGATGACGCAACGCGGCGCAAGGTGAGCTCCGACAACGCGATTCGGCTCTTCGGTGACCGAATCCCGAAGACGATCGGGGCGGGTTAGACGGCGAAGACCTGGCCGTCGCGGGCCACGGTGACGTCCCCCGAATAGTGCTTGCCGATGGCGTTCTGCCACTCGGAGTCGGGCAGATCCGTCGGGGAGTAGTGGCTCAGGATCACCCGCTTGGCGTTGGCCGCCGCGGCGACCTCACCGACCTGCTCCGCCGACGTGTGCGAGTTCACCAGATAGTTCGGCGGGAACCTGTTGCCGTAGTACGCATCATCGAGGCTGAACTGCGCCTCGTGCACCAGGATGTCGGTGTCCTTGGCGAGCGCGATGAGGTTGTCGGACTTCGTCGTATCGCCCGAGAAGGTGACGGAGACACCGGACTTCTTCAGGTCGAACCGGAAGCCGAACGCCGGGTATACGTCGTAGTGGGACACCAGCGTGGCGGTCACGGTCACGTTGTCGTCCGACATCACCGGGAAGGGAACGGTCGTTCGGCGATCTGTCGAGGTAGTTCGATCCGGGCGGAACGGCGATCTCGACGACGTCGATCAGGCTCTCGATGTCGTCGGTGCCCATGTCGCGAATGAAGATGTTGTTGGTGTACGCGAACGCTTGCTGCAGCGCCCTGGTGGCGGCGGCCAATCCGGGCGTCGGGTCCGTCGCGTCGATCGTGGCGGGATCCGCGCCCTCCCACCCGGCTCGGCGGCAGTCCGCCGGCCGGACCTGGGCCGTAAACCGTGACCGCCGCCTTTCCCTTCGACGGCCGTGTAGCCACCCGAGAGGAAGAAGCTCCAGTAGTCGACCATGTGGTCGGTGTGCAGGTGGGTGATGAACATGCTCATCAGGTCGTCGAACCTGAAGCCCGCGTTGGTGAATGCATTCAAAGAGCCCAAGTCCGCAGTCGATCTGGTAGAGGGCGCTGCCGATCTTCAGAGTCGATGAGATTCCGGTTCGATTGGGAACGGGTGGTGGACCGGCTTGGACACCCAGCGTGACCAAGGCGTTCTCGGGCAGAGCAGCGGGACTCTCCGCCGGTTCGGCGGAAGCAGACGCTGCGGCGCCAAGGACGGCACCGCCGACGACTGCCGACATCGACGCCGCCAGCAGGGACCGGCGTGACATCGAGACCTGTTCGGCGGTGCCGTCACCGCAGCTGCAACTCACGCCGTGAGGTTAACTGGCGATTGACGGAAACGCTTGAGTTTGCCCTTGGCTGCCGATCAATGTGATGGTGATGGACGGTGTTCCCGACAACGAACGACTGGCCCAAACCGGGGTTGCACGAATCAGTTACGGCCCCACGCCGTACGTCCAGGCATACGGCGTGCGGGTGGCTGCCCGATCACGGGCGGTACGTTGGCTCCGGATTGTCCTGAGGCCGCGGTTCGAGCCGCGGTTCGAGCACGGCCACTTCGCCGACGCCGGGTGCATTGATCAGCGGTGGTGCCGACTGAGCCACCGGCTGGCGTCGCGACACCAGGGGCACAGCGGTGCACGCCGCCACGATGATGACGACACCGACCCATTGCATCGGGGCGAGCGATTCGTGAAGCAGGACGGCGGCCAGGGTGAGCCCGATGACGGGCTCGAGCGCGCCGAGCAGACTCAGCGGGACGGAGCCGAGACTCCGCACGGCATAAAGAGCGCCGCCCATGCCGACAGGGGTGAGGATGAGACCCTGCAGGATCGCGGTGTGCCACACAGGTGCGGCGACGGCAAAGTGGTCGCCGTTGACCAACGCGAACACCGCGACCGTCGCCGTAGAACCGATCGTGACCAAGCCGGCGGACGCCACCGTTCCGACTTGGTGGACCCAGCGCTCACTGGCAACCAGGTACACCGCGTAGCCGGCGGCGCTGAGCAGCGTGAGGCCCACCGCGGCCAGCGAAGTGGCACTGGCGCCGGTGGCGCCGACGAAGACCAACCCAACGATGGTGACGACCGCGAGAAGGACCAGCGTAAGTGGCACCGGTGTGCGATCGCGGAGCCAGACCAAACCGATCACCAGCAGTGGGCACACGTTGACGACGACCACCGGCAGCTGCGCCCCGCCGAGCTGGACGGCGGCGAAGAACGCCACCACTTGCGCCCCGAACAGCACGCCGCACCCGATGATCAGGCCGACTGCTGCACCCCACGGCACGCGACGGACCCGGCCGGTGAAGACCCAGATCGCCACGATCGCTGCGATGGCGAATAGGCCGCGCAAGGTGAGCAACACCGTTGGGCTGACACCACCGTTGAACGCGAAGACCGCGACCACCGGCATCGAGCCGTAGGCCAGCGCGGACGCCGCGCCGGCAGCCCACCCATGGAGGCCCGTCGGCGGGCGGGGATGCACGGAAGTTACCTCGCGATGTATTGACGGCTGTGCGGTGGCTGAACGGCCGCGCTGCCGTCGCTACACCCGACGAACTTTACGCTCACCGAGAACCGTCTCAGGACCGTGATGGCGCGCAGACCCCAAGCGTCCGAATCACCGAGACGCCCGCCCGACAACGAGCGGGCGGACGATGGCGGGCATGCCACGCCACGCGAAGTCCTCGGCGGCAACGTCAAACCCGCAGGCGCGCATCAGCTCCGCGGTCGGGCGGTTGCAGCAGCATCCGGCTGCGAACCGGCGCCACGGCAGAAACAGGTAGTCCTGACACGCAGCGAGCAACCGTGACTTCGCGCGAACGTGCTCGATGAAGAGCAACTGCCCGTCCGCGCGGAGCACGCGGGCGATCTCGCGCAGCGTGCGTTCGGGGTCGGGGACGGTGCAGAGGACGAGCGTAGACACGACGGTGTCCACCGACGCATCGGGAAACGGAAGACACTCCGCCGGTGCGTCGACGACCCGCGCTTCACGGCCGCGCCGCTGGAGGCGACGCGCGAGCCTTCGGCGCATCGCCACATCGGGCTCGGTGAGCACCAGCTCGGCGATTCCGTCCGGGTAGAGCGCAGCGTTCAGGCCGGTGCCTGCGCCGATCTCGACGACCCGCCCGCGGGCATTGCTCAGCAGTGCGCTTCGCCGGCTGCGCAGGCCTGCGATCTCGCCAAGCCAGAGAAACGGGTCGTATACCAGTGCGAAGGTTCGCAGCCAGGCGCGCGATGGCGCGGTCGTCTTCGATGCAGTCGTCGTCATCCCCGAAAGATAGCTTTGCCCGGATCGTGCCCGCATCGCGTGAAGCGGCCATCTCTTGCAGATGGCCGGTTCCGGCCAGTTCAGAGCAGACCGAGACGCGCAGCCGCCGCGACGGCGGCTGTTCGCGAACTGCTGCCCAACTTGCGGCGGATGTTCGCCACGTGGCGGTGCACGGTGTGCGGGCTCAGTACCAGCTGCTCGGCGATCTCACGGTCGCTCAACCCCCGCGCGACGGATGCAAGGATCTCCCGTTCACGACCCGAGAGCAGGACCCGCTCCGGTTCGCTCACGTCGCGCGGCGACGAACGTTGGGGTGCCAGCGCCTCGCGGCACGCCCGGACGACGGACTCGACATCACCATGCCACGGGAAGTGTGCGGTGCCCTGCAGCGGGACGAACGTCGCACCTGGAATCGCGGCCGCGACCTCACGCCCCAGCCGGTACGGCACGGCGCGGTCGTCGCGACGATGCACGACCACCGTCGGGCTGCGGACGAGGGGAAGTCGTGTGCGTACGTCGAGGCGGTACACGAGACGCAACAGCGCGGCAGCGGTCTCGGCGGTCGCCGCCTCCCGCTGCAACTTTGCGAAATGGTCGTGCTCGGCGTGGTCGGCCTTACCCAGAAAGAGGTCGCTGAGCAGGCGTGAGCCGAGGCCCCAGTGCGCGCCCACTGCTCCGAGGATGGCATCCGTCACGCTCGGCGCAGCGATCTCCGCACCATGGGGATACGACCCGTACAGCACCAGACGCTCGACACGTTCCGGAAACGCGGCGGCGAAGGCGACGGCGGTGCAACTCCCAGAAGAACCGCCAATGAGCGAGACCCGCTCGAGCCCAAGCTCATCGAGCAGCGCACACAGCGTCGCGACTTCTCCGTCGAGGTTCAGGTCCGTCTCGCGGATCATGCGATCCGACATGCCGACGCCGAGCCGGTCGTAGCGGATCAGTGTGCAGCCATCGGCGACTGCGTCCCAGAACCGCCGAAACTGCGCGCTCTGCCAGTCGAGTTCGAGATGGCTCACCCACCACGCCGGAGCAACGAGTGGTGGACCGTCTCCGCGAATCTCGTAGGCCAGGCGTCGGCCACCATGGGGAAGGAACCGGACCTCCGACTTCCCCAGCATCGAGTGAGCCTACAGCGCCGACGGGGGCAGGTGCAGGCCCTGGTGTGGCACGGTCGCCGCACCCACACGAGAGCCCCTCGAATCAGTGGCGCTCGTGTTCGTGCTCCAGCTCGTGGTCGCGCTCGCGCGGTCCGACGTAGTCGTCGGCGAGCAGGCCGTGGTCTTCGACGACGTGCTCCAGGGCGGCGACCCAGTGGTCGTAGTACTCCCAAGGGCGTGCGGCGTCGCCTTGCTTCTCCCAGTCGTCGATCGTCCGGATCAGCGCGCCCTGGAAGTCGTCCCAGCTGTAGTGGTCGAACTCGGACAATGCCACGGCGAGGCCGAATGCCCGCCGCTGCCATTCGGCATCGAACATCGGTTGATTGGCGTCGGTGACGCAACTGTCGTGGAAGTGAACCTTGCCCGACTCGTCGTACCGGACGTCGTTGGTGGTCACGAGCCGGTCCCGACCGCGACGGTGTTGGCCTCGGATGGCGGCTCGACGACCGCGACACCGATCATGGATTCAGTGGTGACGAGCGTGGCGAGCCGGTCCTCGGACCAGCCCTCGGTTCCTGCAGGGCGGGCGGGGACGACGAACCAGCGGGAGTGGCCGCTGGCGTCCCAGACCCTCACTTCGGTGTCCTCGTCGAGCGGCACGCCGAGCTCGGTGAGTACGGTTCGGGGTTCGCGAGCCGCCCGCGCGCGGAATACCGGATCCTTGTACCAGTAGGGCGGTAGGCCGAGCACCGGCCACGGGAAGCAAGAGCACAGGGTGCAGATCACCAGGTTGTGCACGCCGGGTTCGTTCACCACCGCGGCGATGTGCTCGCCCTCCGCGCCGGCCATGCCCTCGGGGAGGTCGAGCTGCGCGATGGCGGCGGGCGCGTCCTTGGCGAGGAGTGCGGCGAACTCAGGATCGACCCAGGACCGTGCGACGATCTTCTGGCCGTTGAGCGGCGTCATCTCAGACTCGAAGTAACCGAGAACCTTGTCGACCGTGGTGGCCGTGATCACGCCCTTCTCGATCAAGAGTGCTTCCAGCGCTTGCACTTTCGCGGCACTGGCCGCCTCGCGGTCGGGCGGGTAGTCGAATCGTTCGGTCATTGCTACCGTGCCTCTTCTTCGTTGGTGACGGCGGTCAGGTAGGGCTCGTAGAGCTCGGCGTACAACGGGCTCGGATGCGTCTCGGTCGTCGCACCCCACAGTCGGGCACCGTCGAAGCGGACGATGTACACCGACACCGGCTCGCCGAGGCCGTCTTCGCCGGTGGAGCAGAGGTAGGTGTAGTTGCCCTCGGCGACGGACTGCACGACGCCTTGGTGCCCGCGGAGATAACCGGGCAGTCGGGTGTGGTCGCCGAGCGGAGGATTGGCGATCAGCACCCTGTCCCCGACCGCAAACCGGGGCGTCGCCGGGCCACGCCGTGGCGAGTCGCCGTTGCGCAGGTAGCGGATGACTTGCTCGTCGATGCCGTCGCGGTCGCTCTGAGGCAACTTCGCCTCGGCAGCGTTGCGGCACTGGTCGGTGAGCGCAGCGAGCTCACCCTCGGTCAGGTAACCCTCCGCGATGCAGTACGCGCTGATGCCGCCGAGCCACTTCTCGTAGTACCGGAACTTGAAGTAGTCGAACGGGTTCATCGACTCGGCACCCTTGCGAAGGTCGGCCCAGGTCCACGTCGTATGGAAGGCGGAATCCACCGAGTCGAGCTCGTAACCCGGAAGCGCCTTTCGCAGTGAGTCACTCAGGCCCATCAGAGCGGTGTGGATGCCGAAGATACGCTTTTCCCAGTCCTCGACGAATACTCTCTTCTCGAAGTCGACGGGGCCGAGGCCCTCGAGTCCGCCGAGTGTGTGTTGGAGCTTCATGCGAATGCCTCCATCGCGTTCGTGCCGGCTGGATGTCCCGAGGTCGGCATGGGCTTCCGAAGTGATACCGAGAGCCCGACTGGCAGCATGGCGACTGCGACCATCAGGACGGGGTTCCCGATGGTATCGGTGTAGGCGATCTGTCGACCGGTGACTGCGATGCAGATGCCGACGACCACGCCGGTCAACCACACCTCCGATCGGCTTGCTACGCCGAGCATGCAGGGGGAGGCAAGGTAACCGCAAACAGCGGGGGTCACGTCGATCGGTCGTCCCAGATCGACGCTGACCCCTGCAGGTAAGTTTGGTACCTGATCGGGGCCTACGGAAAGGGCAGCGAAGGACAGATGGCCGACGATTCCAGACATGCCGCCGCGTACGCGCCCAGAACGGTGGTCTTCGCTCTGTACGACAAGGTGACGTTGCAGGACGTGGCAGGACCATTGGAGATCTTCGCTCGCGCCAACGACTTTGGAGCGAAGTACCGGGTGCTGCTGGTCTCGCCGACGGGTGAGCCCGTCGCCACGACCGCCTATGCGTCGCTCAACGCGGACACGCGGCTGGCCGAGGTCCCCGACTCGATCGACACTTTCATCGTTCCTGGAGGCGTTCCACCTGACTTCACCTTCACGCCCATAGAACACGACATCCCCGAGGAGCAGACTCCAGACGTCGTCGAAGCGGCACTCGAGATGGTGCGCGCACTCGCACCGCGAGCGCGCAGAGTCGCCTCGGTGTGCACCGGCGCGTTCGTGCTCGCAGCTGTCGGACTGCTGGACGGCCGTCGCGCGACGACCCACTGGGCACACTGCCAGGCGCTGGCTCGCAAATATCCCAACGTCGAGGTAGACGCCGACTCATTGTTCGTGCAGGACGGTCCGTACATCACCGGGGCCGGGATCAACGCGGGGATCGACATGGCGCTGGCACTGGTCGAAAGCGACTACGGGGCCGCGGTGGCACGTCGCGTGGCGCGTTGGATGGTCGTCTTCCTCCAACGCCCAGGCGGGCAGGCGCAATTCAGCGTCTGGGCCCAATCGGACCTCCCGGTAACGCATGGCCTGCGCGAAATTCTGGATTCGATCGTCTCCGATCCCGGAGCGGATCACTCGATCGCGGCGCTGGCGGTGCGCGCGGCGGTGAGCGAGCGGCACCTGGTGCGCATGTTCGGAGATCAGGTCGGCGTGACGCCGGCGAGATTCGTCGAGCAAGCGCGGCTAGAGGCGGCAAAGATGCTTCTCGCGGCTGAGGACCACAGCCAGGAAGCCATTGCGCGACGCGCCGGTTTCGGAGGTGCGGACACCATGCGGCGCACCTTCCGTCGCAACCTCGGCATCTCCCCGGGCACGTACCGAAGCCGTTTCAGGACGACGGGCATCGATCCAGCGGGGTGAGCGGTACGCGACGTCAGCGAGATGGCAGTGGCAGGAAGCGCTTGAGCTTGCCGCTGGCTTGGTTGCGGCCCAGTGTCTCGACTCTGCGGATGCGAACCGACGGATGCGCGACGCCGTGGCGTTTCATCGCCGTGACCAACGCCGGGGCAAGGGATTGCACATCGGCCCTTGCGACAACCAGCACGTCCACGCCTCCCTCGGTCTGCAGCACCTGGTATTCGATGATGCGTGGATCTGTGCCGAGCACGTGCCGAAAGGCGCTGGCGGGCACCGGGTACGGCCCGTAGACGAAGTCGTCGTCGTGACGGCCGCTGATGTCGGCGACCCGGGCGAACGCGCTGCCGCAGGCACACGGGTCGGACATCATCGTGATCTCGTCGCCGAGGTCGTACCGGATGAATGGGAACGTATGGTTCGACAGGCCGGTGGCCAGCGTGCGCGCCGCCGGTTCGTCGGGCGCCACGGGCGCACCGCTGCCGTCGACGCGTTCGAGGATCACCTCGTCCTCGCAGATGTGCAGTCCCGTCCCATACCCGCAGCCGACCGCCTGCACGCCGAGTTCCGTTGATCCCCAGAGATTGTGCAGAGGCGCACGCCACGCATCGACGATCGCGTCGCGGTCCTCGGGCAACAGTGGTTCTGAGTTGGTGCTCACCCGAACGGGTCGGATGCGGAGGTCGCCCGCCAATGATGCACGGGCCAGACGGCCGATGACGCTGGCGTACCCAACCAGATGCGTGGGACCGTAGGTTTCGACCGCCGCGAGGACCTCGTCGAACGGTGCCCCGGCTTCGATCACGACGGTGTCCATGCCTGCGACGGTGGGCACGTCGAACAGTGGCGTGCTGGCGTGCGGTGGCACACCCGCCGTGAGTACGGCCAGCCGCGCCTTCGGCGTCGATTCGTTGCGCCGTTCGTCGCGCGCCTGCATGCGCCACGCCAGGCACGCGGTGGTGACGAAGAACTGCCAATCCCAGACATACACCCCGCGCACACCGCTTGACCCGCCGGAACTGAACACCTGTTGGTCGTGTCGGGTGTAGGAGAACCAGGTTTGCTCAGTCAAAACGCGTTCTGCCGAGCCACGATTCAGGTCGGGCGTCGTCACGATCTCATCCCAGTGGCCTTGCGCCTCGGCCTTCGTGAGCATCGGAATCGACGCAAGATCACGCACCGTCACCGACTCCAGGTCGAGGCCGCGCAGCCGCTCGGCGTGGAACGCAGAGCGCTGGTGGGCATACCCGAGCAGCGAGCGCAACCTCTGATCGCGATGCCGTCGAATCTGGTCCGCCGACCAGTCGAGGCGGCCCACGTGATCCTCGAGTGCCGCCTGCACGGCACCGAGGTGGGCCGTGCGAAGGCCTTGGTATTCGGACCGTCCCATGGCGGCTCCCTCCTCCCTCTGCGAGTCTGACCCAGATGTCGGCCGCACACCAGGTCGGATCATCCGCCTCGCCTCCGGTGTCATGCCGCCGCACCGGCCCGCGAGGTGTGCTTCGGTGCCAACATCAGCACCATCACCAACCCGGCCGCCGCCGCGACGTAGAACCAGCCAAGGGGCGCCTGTGACCGCTCGGGCAGCCAGGCCATCAGCGCCGTGGCCAGCGTGATCGACACGTAGCAGAATGTGCTGATCAATCCCGTCACCAGCCCGACGTTGCGGGAGAACACACCCATCGCCAGACCCTTCGTCAGCGGGTCGAGGACACCGATGCTGAGCAGTGCCAGCGCAGCGCCGCCGGTGATCGCCAATGCGGACAGCCCGACGAATTGCGCGGAGGCCAGCATGACCAGACCACCCAGCGCCAGCACTGCGGATCCGCCGATGGCCAGCCGCCGTGTCGTGGTCCTCTGGACCAACGCCCCGCATGTCGCCGCCCCGAGAAAGTTCGCAGCGCCCACCCCGAGTGCGATGAAACCGTATGTCGTAGAGGACAACCCGAGACCAACCTCGTACAGGAACGGGCCGACGACACCGAACACCGTCTGCGCTGCCGCGACCAGACCGAACATCGTCGCGAATGCGACGAAGGCTCGGTGTCGCAACGCTTCGCTCAGGACGCCCGCCGCGGCGCGCAGGTTGATCGGCGATCGGCGTTCTCGCCGAAGGGTTTCCGGCAACACCACGGTAACCAGGAGTCCGACCGTTGCAGTCAAGGCGGCGAGCACCACGAACACCAGGCGCCAGGACCCGAACTGGGAGATGAAGCCGCCGACCGCCGGCGCAACCACGGGGGCCGACCCCCATGCCGCGCCGAGCAAGCCAAGGACCGAGACCAACTTGGCGCCCCGGAAGCAGTCCGCGGCCACGGTGGCGGCCAACAGCAGGCATGTCCCCGCGCCGAGGCCCTGCAGGAAACGCAAACCGATCATCATCGGCAGGCTGTCCGCCAGCGCGCAACCGATGCTCGTCAGCGTCATCAATCCGAGCCCGGTCAACAGCACGCGCTTGCGCCCGATCGCGTCCGCGATCAGTCCGGCGGGTAGGACCACCAGCGCCATGCCCAAGACGTAGGCGGTCACGGTGTTCTGCACCAGGGTGTTGGACGCCGCGAAGTGCTCGGCGATCTTGGGCAGCGCCGGGGTGTAGATGTCGAAGGCGACCTGTTCGAGGGGACTGACGAGAAGCAGGACGCCAATGATTCGCCGGGCAGCGGACGCGCCGAACTCTCGCGGACCTTGATCGCTCGCTTGGCGTGACCGCCCGTCCAGCAATGAGATTGGCATCGGACTCTCCGTCTTTCGTTGTCACCCGAGGTGGTGTGACTTCGAAGCTACGGAGGTCGGGCACAGGTGTCGTGCTTGTGCGCACTACGCGGAAAAGCGTCGTTAAGCAGCCTTGCGCGCATTGTGCTCGTGTGCCTCCCGGCAGGAAAGCCGAGTGATTCACGCCGCGGGGGCCGCCACGTCAGCGGAAGCGGACGTCCAACGTCGCCAGGCCGAAGATCTTCCGCCCACCCGACTTCGCGCCGAGGATGACGACACCGGTGCGCGTCGCCGGGTCCAGTGACTTGATCCGGCCGCCGAACTCGATGTCTGCGCCGCCGGTGGCCGACACGATCGCGGGCTGGGACAGCCGCACCGCATAGCGGGTAACCGCACCGGGGTCGCCCGACCATGCGGAGGCGAATCCGGCGCCCAAGCCCATCGTGAGCATGCCGTGCGCGATCACGTCGGGCTGCCCGGCCAGCTTGGCGATGTCCTCGTCCCAGTGCAGTGGGTTGGCGTCGCCGGCCACGCCGGCATAGTTGACCAGGTCGCCGCGGGACAGTCGGGCGTGGTGCACCGGTAGCTCGTCGCCGACTGTCACGTCATCGAACGACGGCGTCCCAGGCGTGCGGGACGCGCCTCCCTCGGCGATCCGAACCTCGCCCTCAGGGCGCACCGTCTTCTCATACGTGGCCTGGGAGCCGTCGACTCCGAGCAGGTTCACACCGTGCATCATCACGCCCTGCACGGCCGGCCTGATCGCCGGATCGACGTCCTCGGCGGTGACCCCGACGACGGTGGTGTGCAGGGTGTGCACGCGCTCGCCATCGGCGTCGGTGAAGGTGTTGGTCACGGTGATCAGGTCCCTACCGGCGATCCTGCGCACCGACGACAGTTCGACGTCCACGTGCAGTTCGTCACCCTCCACGATCGGACGGTGCTGCTCGAAGACCTCCTCGGTCTGCAGGTACATGTCGTAACCGACGACCACCGATTCGAACATGCGCTGATTGCATGCCATGGCCGGGGCGGACGTGAACGTCAGCGGCGCGACCAGACCCGGGTATCCCAGCCCCGCCGCGGCGGCGACATCCCAGTGCGCTGGGTGATAGTTCTGAACTGCCCGGGCGAACTCGCGTACCTTCTCGCGGCCGACCAGGTAGGTGTCGTCCACCTGGTAGTAGTGCCCGACCCTCGACTCTAGCGTCGACGCTTCTGCTGCTGCGGTCATGAAATTTGCTCAACTCTTCCATCGGCTTGTTCGCTGGGGCGACCCAAGCACATTAACGCGAGTGCGATCGCCGATCCCGAGCACGGCCACTCCCTGCCTGTCTACACCGCCGCCCCCGGCTGACCGCAGCGGTCTCCACGCAGCATCGCCCTGGTGCGACGATGGACGGATGACTGCAACCCGTGTCGCGACGATCGTGGCCAGGACTGCATGGCTGGACCATTGAGACGGCCGCGATCACGCGGGCTGGGGAAACGCGCGTGGTTGGTGACCTGGTCGATTCGCCTGGTCCTGTGGACCCTCGGTTTCACCCGCATCGTTCACACCGAGATCGTGAACGCCGATGTCGTGCCAGGCAAGGGTGCGGTGATCCTGGCCGCGAACCACACGTCGATGATCGACGTGTTCTTCATCCTTGCCGCACTCCGTCGTGAGGCGATCGCCATGGCGATGGCGGAACTGTGGAAGTCGCCGCTCACCCGCTGGTTAGTGGAAGTGCTGGGCCAGATACCCGTTGTCCGAGGCGACTCCGAGTCAGGGCAGCAGGCGATGGAACGCGCAGCACAGGCATTGCAAGACGGAGCGTTGGTGGGCATCTTTCCCGAACAGAAGTGCGTGACGCCAGGAGAAACCGTTCCGTATCGTCCCGGTGTCGCGGTTCTGTCCATGCGGATGAGCGTGCCGATCATCCCGGTCCGACTCGTCAATGCCAACAAGGTCCTGCCGCTCGGGAAGAAGTTTCCGATACTCGGACACACCGTGTACGTGATCTTCGGGGAGCCGATCCGTCCCGGCGAATTCACATCGGTCCCCGAATTACTCGACGAGGTGCAGATGCGCATCACCACGCTGGAGGTGCTGCGGTGACCGCAACCCTCGTCGCGAAGAACGTGGCAGGCGGATTCGCCCATCGCACCCTCTTCGAGGGGCTCGACGTGACCGTGGCGCCGGGCGATGTGGTCGGAGTCGTCGGCGCCAACGGCGCGGGAAAGAGCACACTGCTGCGAATCCTTGCCGGGAATCTCGCCCCGCTCGACGGTGCGGTCTCCCTTGCCCCGGCCGATGCGTTCGTCGGGTGGCTGCCGCAGGAGCACGAGCGGGTACCAGGGGAAACCGTCACGGCCTATATCGCGCGCCGCGCAGGATGCACGGAAGCGACGCAGGCCATGGAAGCCGCCGCTGCCGTTCTGGCAGACCCGGGCCCGTCGGACGTGGATCCAGCCGACGCCTACTCCGCTGCGTTGGACCACTGGCTCGCTACCGGCGCGGCCGACCTCGACGAGCGGTTGCCGGCAGTCCTGGCCGACCTGGGGCTGGACATCGGAGGGCAGGAGCGAAGCGACCCGGGAAGGAGGTCCGAGTGCGGCCGGAGTCGACCCTCATGACCGCCTTGTCGGGAGGGCAGGCGGCGCGGGTGGGGCTGGCCGCGCTGATGCTGTCGCGGTTCGACATCGTCCTGCTCGATGAGCCGACCAATGATCTCGACCTGGACGGACTCGCCCGGCTCGAGCAGTTCGTCGGAGATCTTCGCGGCGGCGTGGTGCTGGTGAGCCACGACCGGGAGTTCCTGGCCCGCACCGTCACTCGCGTCCTCGAACTGGACTTGGCGCAGAACACCACCACCGTGTTCGGCGGTGGTTATGAGAGCTATCTGGAGGAGCGGGAGGTCGGTCGCCGACACCGGCGCGAACAATACGATGAGTTCGCCGTGAAGAAGGCCGACCTAGTGGCACGCGCACGCACACAGCGGGAGTGGTCGAGTCAAGGTGTCCGCAACGCGATGCGCAAGTCTCCCGACAACGACAAGATCCGGCGCCGCGCGGCCACCGAGTCCAGCGAGAAGCAGGCGCAGAAGGTGCGTCAGATGGAAAGCAGGATCGCCCGCCTCGAGGAGGTCGTCGAACCCCGCAAGGAATGGAACCTCGAATTCACCATCGGAGCCGCGCCACGGTCGAGTTCGGTCGTTGCGACGCTCGACAATGCCGTCGTGCGACAAGGCGACTTCGTCCTGGGTCCAGTGTCGTTGCAGGTCGACGCCGGCGAGCGGATCGGTATCACCGGCCCCAACGGAGCAGGAAAGTCGACGTTGCTGCGGCTGCTCCTCGGTCGCCAGCAGCCCGATGACGGCCGCGCGAGCCTGGGCGCCAATGTCGCCATCGGTGAGATTGACCAGGCGCGTGCAGATTTCACCGGTTCAGGGCGACTCGTCGATCGCTTCGAGCAGCGCGTGCCGTCCTGGCCGACCGCCGATGTGCGCACCCTGCTCGCAAAGTTCGGGCTGCGCGCCGACCACGTGCAACGCCGCGGTCGACGACCTCTCACCCGGTGAGCGAACCCGCGCCGGCCTTGCCCTGCTGCAGGCACGGGCACCAATGTGCTGGTGCTCGATGAGCCGACGAACCATCTCGACCTCGCCGCCATCGAGCAGCTCGAGCAGGCGCTCGACACTTACGACGGTGCGCTGCTGCTGGTGACACACGACCGCCGGATGCTGCAGAACGTTCGGTTGGATCGCTCGTGGCTGGTCGACAACGGGCGCGTAGCAGAGCTGTAGCCGAGAGCTTCTCCGCGGCCGTTCGACTCGAGCTACTGAGCTGCACCCGCGAGCACATCGTCGAGCTCGCCGAGCAACTGTGTCGCATGCTCGTCGGTGAACGGCAGCGGCGGGCGGATCTTCAGCACGTTCTCGTGCGGCCCCGAGGCGCTGATGAGGACGCGGCGATCCCGTAGTTCATTGACCACCGATGACGCTCTTGCGGCATCGGGTGTATTCCCGTCCTGCTCATCGACGAACTCGACCGCGGTGAAGAGCCCACTTCCACGGACGCCGCCAATGCAACGATGCCGGGTTGCCAGCTCCCCGAGGCCCTCCAGCAGCGTCTGACCCGTCCTGGTTGCGTTGTCGAGCAGCTGCTCGGATTCGATGACGTCGAGGACCGCGGTGGCTGCGGCGATGCTGACCGGATTGCCACCAAAGGTGTTGAAATAACGAATGTCTCGACCGAATCTGGCCATGACCTCGGCGCGACCGACAACGGCTCCGATCGGTACTCCATTGCCCATCGGCTTTCCCATGACGGCCAGATCGGGCACGAGCGCGTGTCGCTGAAACCCCCACCAGGTGGATCCGAGCCGGCCGAACCCTGGCTGCACTTCGTCGGCGATCCACAGACCGCCCGCTTCCCGTACGACGCGTGCCGCCGGCGCGAGAAGTCCTGCAGGATCGGAATGCACTCCGTCACTGGACATGATGGAGTCCACGATCATCCCGGCGAATCCGACGCCACGCTCACGCAGATCCGAGATCGCCCGTCGGACTCGGTCTGCGAACTCCTCGGCCATGGTGGTCGGGTCGTCACGCCCGGTATCGGGGGCGGCGACCAGTGCCACGTCGGAGCCGATTCGGTTGTTGGGACCCAGGCTCGGCGATATGGCGGCAGCGGCAGCCGTGGTGCCATGGTATGCGTGGGACGTGCAGATGATGCCATCGGCGCCGGTTTCGTATCGGGCGATCCGGAGGGCGAGGTCGACCGCCTCACTGCCCGTGCACGTGTAGACGACCTTCGTCAGTTCGGGCGGGAAGAGGTCGAGAAGTCTCTCCGAGTAGGTGATCACGGGCTCGGTGAGGTAACGGGTGTGGGTATTGAGGACGCCGAGCTGTTCATTGACCAGACGCTGCACGTGTGGGTGGCTGTGGCCGACGGCTGGGACGTTGTTGTAGGCGTCCAGGTACTGGTTTCCGTCGGCGTCGTAGAGCCACACACCAGACCCGCGGACCGCCACGACGGGGTGGCGGTAGAACAACCGGTAGCTGGGCGCGAGCACGGCCTCTCTGCGGCGAATGAGTGCTTGCGCCTCGGGGCCGAGATGATCGAACTCGGACCCGTCGAACGCGTTGGCCATGTGCAGGGTCTTCGAAACCACGTTTACTCCTCGTTCGTCGAGTCACGCGCACGCCGGGCAGCCACGGCTTCATGACCAGCGTCAGGATCCATTCCTTGGGGCGGGCGGTAGACGGCACGCTTCACGCAAATGTGCTGTTGCCGATTGAGGGTCGACCTGCAGGACGCGGTGCAGGGCGGGCAGGGTGTGGCGCATTCGCATCGCTCCGTATTCCGTCGGATCGGTCTGTCCGCGGACGGCCCATGTCAACGCCTGCACGCACAGCCGCGCCGCCGCCAGCGGATAGGCAACCACCAGTTCGCCGTCGGTCAGCGGCATGACGCCGTGGTAACCGGCGATGATCAGTCCCATCGCCGCCAGTGGATCATCCTTGCGCAGCATCGCATAGGCACCGGCGATGGCCGGCTCTGCCACCCGCACCGTGTACAGGGCGTCGTTGAAATCCAATACGCCCGCCACCTTTTGGACCCCATCGACTTCCTCGACCAGGATGTTGTTGTCGTTGAGGTCGTTGTGAACCATCGCCGTCGGCAGCGAGTCCAGAAGCGGCGCCACGTCTGTGAACCATCCCAGAGCCTTGAGTACGTCGGGGTTGTCGGCAAGCGTCGGATCCAGCGCCAGGCACTCGTCGATCACCTCAGCGGAGCGCGTCACATCCCAGTGATGGGTCTCGTGCATGGATTCGGATCGGAAGCCATCGATGGCGATGGTCACGCGGGCTGCGGTGGCGCCGATGTCGATCAGCAATCCGTCGGAATGTTTGTCGACATGGACCATGTCGGTCCCTGGCACCCAATTGAGCACCGTCAGCAGCCACCGCTCGGAACCCACGTCGAAGCCCAGATCGAGGTCGCCGTCGATGGTGGGGACCAGTGTCGGTACCGCGCAACCGAGGTGTCGATCGGCGAGATGCAGCAAGATCTCCTTCTGCCACCGAAGCCGATCACTTCGATCCGCCTTCGTCCGCAGCTTCGCGAGGAAGGTACGCCCGTCGTCGGTCGAGACCCGGTAGTTGCGGTCCAGCTCGCCGCCGAGAAACCTCAGCTCAGCACTGGCGAGTCCGTAGCCGTCAGCCAATCCCGCGGAGACGACGGTCTCGGCCAGTACCTCTGTATCGGCCGGCTCGACGGGTGGGTTGGGCATCGTTCTCCTTCCCCGCCGAGCCTAGACTTTGCGGCCCTCGTCGAGAGCGCCTACGGAGCGAGATAACCGCCATCGACCACCAGCGACGTTCCGGTGATGTAGCTGGCTTCGTCGCTTGCGAGGAAGAGCGCCGGCATACGCGGTCTCGATCGCCTTGCCAGGGCGACCGAGCACAGTGCCGGCGATCAGGGCGGCGTTGATGTCGGGAGCCTGGTGCTCGTTCATGGGCGAGAGGATGTATCCCGGATGCAGCGAATTGCAGCGCACGCCGTCCGGGCCGTGCGTCGCGGCAACGTTCTTGCTCACGTTCAGGATCGCGCCCTTGGCCGCCTGATAGGCATAGGAGCTCGGCACTCCGGCGAGGCCCCAGATCGACGAGACGTTGACGATCGAGCCCTTCTTCGCCTCGACCATGTACGGCAGAACCGTCTTCATGCCGTAGAAGATGCTCTTGAGGTCGACGTCGAGCACGCGGTCGTAGATCTCGTCCGTCGTCTCGAGGATCGGCTCGTAGAGGCAGATGGCCGCGTTGTTGATCAGGATGTCGATCCGGCCGTGCTCGGCGACGATCTGGTCGACCACGGCCTTCCACTGGTCGGACCTGGTCACGTCCATCGTGAGGAAGGTGACCAAGCTGTCGTCAGCCTCGGCGGCATCCAAGACGTCGGCCGAGTAGACGGCCGTCGCGTTCTCATGCATGAAGAGCTCGGCCATCTCGCGACCTTGTCCGCGTGAGGCACCGGTGATGAGGGCAACCTTGTCGTCGAGTCGTCCCATGATTGTTTCCCTTCAGAAGGCCTTCTAGGTGCTGACGGTGGAGTCATCGGACGGAGATCCGGTCGAGCGGCCGAGCAGGTTGACCGTCGATTGTCAGATCGTCGGACAATCTCTGATTGTAGCGTCGCCCGTTGATCGGTTGTCAACAGCCAATTCGCGCTCATAGATGCTCTTGCGCAGCTTTGTATGACGGTCATATAGTCGGCTCGCCGGTCACGTATCGGGGTGCGCAGCGGCGTGACCGTGACCGGCCAGACCACTACAGGCAAGGGAGTTCCGTGGCAGAAGGCTCGAGCCCGATCAGCGTCTGGCAGGTCAAGTACGGCGAGCGCGTGGTCCGCCGCAGTGACGTACTCAATGACTATGCGCAGTACGGACTGCCCGATGGCGACCTGGACATGGACTACAACTTCTGGGTGCTGCGTGCTGGCGAGAAGACCATCCTCGTCGACACCGGCTACGACATCTCGGCTCGGGACTGGCTGGGCGAGATCAGCGTGACCCCGCCGACCGTCGGCCTCGAACTCGTCGACGTGGATCCGACCGCGGTCGACATGGTCATCACCTCGCACTTCCACTACGACCACATCGGTGAGCTGCGCCTGTTCACGAACGCGCAGATCGTCTCGGGCCAAGCCGAATACGACTATTGGTTCGGCAAGTGGGAGGCCGGCACCCTAGAAGGCGAATTCACCACGAGCCGAGAATCTCGAGCCCATACGCAAGGCGCGCGGCGAGGGGCGACTGCGTTTGGTCTCCGAAGAGACCGAGGTCTTCCCGGGTATCACTGTCTACCCCATCGGCGGGCACTGTCCGGGAGAGCTCCTCGTTCGCATCGAGACCGACGACAGCGGTCTGATCCTCGCTGTCGACGCCGCGCACTTCTACGAGCAGATCGAGAACGAATGGCCGTTCTTCGCGTTCACCGACCTGCGCGAGATGAAGGAGGGCCTCGCCTTCATCAATCGCCTCGCCGCCGAAACCGGAGCCGCAGTCATCCCCGGGCACGACGCCCGCGTCCGTGACCGCTACCCCGCGGCACCCGGCCGTGCCGCCGAGGTCGCCAACGTGCTTGCCTGAGTCGCTCGCGGTCTACTTCGCGTGCAGTAGGGGGGTCACGTTTCGTATGGTGCGGATGTCGCTGTCCAGGTAGGGCCGCCCATCGAGTTGGAGCAGGTCGCTGAACCACTCGGTCGGGGGCGCGGTCTCCGGGTGATCCCATGAATCCCACGGCAGATACGTCTGGGTCTTGCCCGCGACCAGACCCCAGTTGAACGCTCCGACGCCGTGCCGCATGGCCACCGGCAGGATTCCCTCGACGCTGCTGCCCAACGTGCGCGCCAGGTACTCGGTGCAGAGGATTGGGCGTTGCATCGGTGCGAGTTCGGCGATCCGGCCCTCGAAGTCGGCCGGGTCGGCATAGGAGTGGAAGGAGATCACGTCGGAGTTGTCGAGCTGGATGCCGGCAATCGTGCTGCGTCGTCCCGGGTCGGCCCAGGTCCCCTGCCAGACGCCACTGGTCAGGGGTTGAACGGGGTCGACTGCGCGTGCCCACTGGAAGACTTGCGGCAGCAGCGCGGCGACGAGGTCGATCTTGTCGGGGCGCTCGACCGTGCGATATACCTTTGCCGGGTTGTCGGGTTCATTCCACAGATCCCATCCGAGGATCCGATCATCGCTACGGAACTGTCTCAACACCCCGGTGACGTAGTCGTACAGAATGCTGCGGTATTGCGGGTCGCCGAGGCGGTCGGCACCGGGACTCTGCACCCACCCGGAGTTGTGCACGCCCGGCACCGGCGCGTGCTGAGGACCAAGTCTGGGATGCGGGTCCCAGCACGAATCGAAGAAGACGAACAGCGGCTTGATGGCATGGCTGGCCGCGATGGCCACGAACTGCATCAGCCGTCGAAGGAAACCCTTCCGGTCCTGGACCCAGAGCAGATCGTGGAGGAACACCCGCAGGGTGTTCAGCCCGAGGCTCCGCGCCATGCCCAGCTCGGCATCGATGCGCCGCGGATCGTAGGTGTCGGCCTGGAACATCTCCAGCTGATTGATCGCGTTCGACGGGATGTAGTTCGCGCCGACGAGTCGATGCTGCGCCCGGTACCAACTGTTGGCACGCTCCGCCGACCATCGTCCCCGCCCCGCCGCGCTGGCCCGTGGCGTTCGGGCAAGTGCGGCGCCTCCCGCGAGGATCAACGGGACCTTCAGGGCAGTTCGACGATGCACGACGCGATCTGAGCGCGCATCATGGCCGTGTTCAGGGTTGCGAACCAAGCTGCAATCCTTCGAGTCGGGAATGTCATCCGTCGCCACTCGGCCCGAACCGGCAAGCCAAAACGACGGAAGTGGTTGTCGCGCAAGGCTCCCGAGCTGCGTTGCCCGAGCCCATCTCTTCGGGGCCGACCGTGGATGCGCTGTTGCACGGCCGCCGCCCGCACCACGGTACTTGAATTCCTTCCCTCGTGAACGACTTGGATTTCCAGCGCTGCCTGGTCAGTCGACGAGCGGCCCACAATGCAAATTGTCAACAATGTCGGCGACAGAAATTCAGATATAAGTGTTGACGAAACATCGGCGAGGTGTTTAGCGTAGGTGACTTGAGTCACCCCCCGTACTCAGACGCTGGAGTGCCCATGTTGCTTGATCCCAGGCGCGGCCGCCCGGCACGGCCGGGAATTCGCAGCCCCGCCGGGTTACGGGCTGGCCGGCCACAGCCTGCGCCTATGACGACCCGGGCTACGAGCAGCAGCACTCACCACCTCAGACACGAGCATCGCTCGCGCACCCTGCCTACGCCCGGCTATCGCCCAGCCCACCCATGAACAGCGATCATCCTCGATAGCACTGCGCCAGTAAGGAACCCATGAGTACACCGACCACCAAGCCGCCCGCATCCAAGACCCCGGGCTGGCTGGACTGGTACCAGAACCCTTCGACGCCGCGCTTCACTCTGCCGCCCGGAGCGGTCGACGCCCACTGCCATGTCTTCGGCCCCGCCGCCCAGTTCCCGTTCGCGCCGGAACGCAAGTACACCCCGTGTGATGCGAGCAAGGACCAACTCTTCGCGCTGCGCGACCGTCTGGGGATCAGCCGCAACGTCATCGTACAGGCGACCTGCCACGGAGCCGACAACACGCGCCATGGTCGACGCCGTCCAGTCCGCCGACGGCCGGGCCCGCGGCATCGCCACCGTCCGCCCCGACATCACCGACACCGAACTGCGCCGGCTCGATGACGCCGGGGTGCGCGGGGTGCGGTTCAACTTCCTCAAACGTCTCGTCGAGTACCTCCCCGAAGGACGACCTGGCCACCATCGCGCACGAAGATCGCGCCGCTGGGCTGGCATGTCGTCATCTACTTCGAGGCCGCCGACCTGGAGGACCTGGAGGGTTTCTTCGCGCACTTGCCGACCCCTCTGGTGGTCGACCACATGGGACGCCCAGATGTCACCAGCCGGTCAACGGCCCGGAGTTCAGCCGCTTCCTGCGCTTCGTCGAGCGCAACGACGTGTGGGTCAAGGTCAGCTGCCCGGAACGGCTCAGCGTCACCGGGCCCGCAGCCCTGAACGGCGAACAGCACGCCTACACCGACGTCGTGCCCTTCGGCCGGCGGTGATCGAGGAGTTCCCCGATTCGGTGCTGTGGGGAACCGACTGGCCCCACCCCAATCTCACCGACCACATGCCCGACGACGGACTGCTGGTCGACTACATTCCCGCGGTCGCCGTCACGCCCGAACAGCAGCAGCAAGCTGCTCGTGGCCAACCCGATGCGCCTGTACTGGCCGGCGAGGACCCCTGAACTCTCCGCTCCACTGCACCATTTCCTGAGAAGGATCTCCGTGAAACAGTCCAATGCAGCGAATCGGCTTGACCGACTGCCGATTTCGCGGTTCCACAAGATCACCCTGGTGGCCGTCGTCGTTCGCCTACTTCTTCGAGTTCGCCGACATCAACACCTTCGCGACCACCGTCCCCAAACTCGTCAAGCTGTGGGGCGTCACCGTCAACCAGATCGCCTACGTCACCTCCCTGTCGTTCGTCGGCATGTTCTTCGGATCCTTCATCGGCGGCTGGATCGCCGACCGGTGGGGCCGCAAGAACGCGCTGACCATCACCACGCTGTGGTTCGCCGTCTTCTCCTTCGCGTCGGTGTTCTCCTGGGACATCGTGTCGCTCGGCGTCCTGCGGGTGCTCACCTCGGCCGGCCTGTCGGCGATGACCGTGGTCGCGGTCATCTACGTCAACGAGATCTTCCCGGCCGCCGTCCGCGGCAAGTACCAGGCCTACGCCATCGTCATCGGCATCTGCGGCACCCCGGTCACCAACCTGATCGCCAGCGTCGTTGTCCCGCTCAACGACTGGTCGTGGCGGCTGGTCTACCTGTGGGGCAGCCTGGGCATCCTGTTCCTGCTCTTCGCCCGGCACCTGAAGGAATCCCCCCGCTGGTACGAGAGCAAGGGCCAGTACGACAAGGCCGATGCCGTGCTGAACGACATCGAAGCCCGGGTCGCCGCGGAGAAGGGCCCGCTGCCGGCTCCCGCCGCGCCGGTCGCGGTCGCACCAAGCAGCCAAGGCTCCGCTGCAAGCTCCTGCTGCAGAAGAAGTACCTCGTTCCCGACGCTCCTGCTCTCGGTGCTGTGGGTGACCCAGACCATCGGCTTCTTCGGCTACTCCAGCTGGGCGCCCACCCTGCTGGCGCAAGAGGGCATGAGCGTGGAGAAGTCGATCTTCTTCGTCGCGCTGACCACGGTCGGTGCGCCGCTGGGCTGCTTCCTCGCCGCGCAGGTCACCGACCGCGTTCGAACGCAAATGGTGCCTGGTCGCGTTCGGCGCGGTCATCGCGCTCAGCGGCCTGTTCTACGGACTGACGTTCAACCCGATCATGATCGTGGCGTTCGGATTCCTGGTGAACTTCTTCGAGCGCGGGCTACACCGCGGTGGCCTACGCCTACTCCCCGGAGGTGTTCGACACCCGGACCCGGTCGCTGGGCACCGCGGTCTCCTATGGGCTGGGACGTCTGTCGAACGCCGTCGGACCGCTCATCATCGCCGCGCTGTACACCGGCGCCGGCTACCAAAGCGTCTTCTTCTTCATCGCCGGCACCTGGCTGTTCGGCGCGATCACTCTGGCCGTGTTCGGACCCAGAACCCGCCAGGCCCGGCTCGTGAACCCACCTGTCGAGAAGCCCACGCCGAGCGCCGCGTAGCTCGACCGGGGCCCCACCCCCGTTCGGCCGGGGATATGCAATGCCGCAGGGTCGCGTTCGTGACCATCAGCGAGGCGCTACCGTCTCTTGACCGCGCCGAACCGCAGGGTCTGGCCAAATGGCACCAACTCACATCGCCGGCCGGCGGCTCAACGTGTGGCGAGGGCAGCGGGCGCCCGGCATCGGTGCCTGCTATACGGAAGTGAACGCCTTGACTCGCGGATAGACCGCCAGCGCGTTGGCGTGTTCGATGGCGGCGCGCTCGGCATCGCCGAGTTGGGCATGTTCGATGTACCGTTGGGTGTCGTCGAAGTGGTGACCAGAGCACGGATCGATATCCCGAACGGCGCCGATCATTTCGGAGGCGAAGAGGATGTTGCGGTTCGGGATGACCTCGAGCAGGAGGTCGATACCGGGCTGGTGATACACACAGGTGTCGAAGAAGACGTTGTTGAGAATGTGTTCTTCGAGTGGCGGCTTCTTCAATGCCATTGCCAAACCCCGGAATCGGCCCCAGTGGTAAGGGACGGCTCCGCCGCCGTGCGGGATGACCAGTCGCAGGGTCGGGAAGTCTGTAAACAGATCACCCTGAATCAGTTGCATCACAGCGGTGGTGTCGGCGTTGAGGTAATGGGCTCCAGTGGTGTGGAAGGCGGGGTTGACGCTGGTGCTGACATGGACCATGGCCGGAATGTCGTACTCGACCATCTTTTCGTAGATCGGGTACCAAGAACGGTCGGTGAGCGGCGGTGCCGTCCAGTGCCCGCCGGACGGATCGGGGTTGAGGTTGATGGCCACTGCACCGTATTCCTCTACACACCTGATGATTTCGGGAATGCAGGTTGCCGGTGCCACGCCGGGCGATTGCGGCAACATCGCCGCGGGCGCGAAGCGTCCCGGATAGAGCTGGCTGACGCGGGCACACAGTTCGTTGCAGATGGCAGCCCACTGTGCAGAGGTTTGGAAATCACCGACGTGGTGGGCCATGAATGAGGCGCGCGGCGAGAAGATGGTCAAGTCGATACCCCGATCATCCATCAGCCGAAGTTGATTGGATTCGATGCTGTCCTGGATCTCGTCGTCGGTGATGGTCAGGTCCTGGCGGTCTGGTGCGGCAGACGGATCTTCGAGTCCGGCGATCTGGCGGTCACGCCATTCGCCGAGTGCCGAGGGGGCGGTCGTGTAGTGGCCGTGGCAGTCGATGAGCACTTGTCCTCCAGGTGGTGGCGGCGACGAGTTGGCAATGAGTCGTGCTTAGTTCCGTCGTGACCTCGGAGGTCCGGGAAATGTGTTGCCGTCGAACAGTTTTCGTGCGGTGCGGATGACCGCAGACCGCTCGACGGTGAAGAGTTCCGTGGTGCTGTCGGTGACGGTCACGATGTCACAATCGAAGAAGCCGGTGGGGTGTTCGAGCCGCACGGCGTCTCCGGTCGCCGAGCTGACGTTGTGCGCAACGGTGCCTGGAATCTTGGCGGCAGCGGCAACGGTGAGTGCACCCAGCACGCCAATCGAAGTGTGACAACGTACGGGGATGAAGGTGCGAGTATTCAGGGTGCCGCCGGCCGCAGGCGGCGACACCAGCGTCATCTTCGGCACCGTCAAGGCCGACACGTCGTCGAAGCCCATCAGCTTGCCTGCCTCGGCGCGTATCTTGGCCAGCTGCGAACCGAGCGATGTATTCGCTTCCAGTTCGACGGGGCTCTCGGTGCCTGTGACATCGAGGTCTGCAGCGGCGATGAGCACTACGGGCATGCCGTTGTCGATGCAGGTGACGGTGATTCCGTCGACCTGGTCGACGGTATGACCGCTCGGAAACAATGCGCCACACGTGGAGCCGGCCGTGTCGGCAAACGCGATGCTGATGCCAGCGGATGTGCCAGGCACACCGTCGATCTCAGCGTCGCCGTCATAGGACACCCGTCCGTTCGCGGTGGGAAACAAGGCGGTGGCGATGCCGCCCGAGTTGACCATGTGAATCCGGACCTCGGTGCTGGGCCGCTCCGGGCGAACGAGTCCGCGTTCCACCGCGAACGGGCCAACACCGGCAAGGATGTTGCCGCAGTTCTGGCTGGCGGACACCTCAGCGTGGTCGACGACGACCTGCAGGAAGAGGTAGTCGACGTCGGCGTCGGGTCGAGTGGCCGGCGAGATGACGGCGACCTTGCTGGTCAGTGGATGACCACCGCCGATGCCGTCAATCTGGCGAGGGTCGGGGGACCCCATGATCCGCAACAACAGCTCGTCACGCTCGTCCGCATCGGCCGGAAGGTCCTCGGCCAGGAAGTACGCACCCTTGGAGGTGCCGCCACGCATGAGCGTGCATCGAACGGTGTCCACTACTTGCCCTCACTCTCGTAGACGTCCTGGGAGACGTACCGAACCCCGAGTGACTCCAACACCGCTCGCAGACCGTAACGGTCGAGGCCGAGTTCCCCGTTTCGAAACGCCTCTCGGGCCGCCGCTTCCTTCTCCAAGCGCGCAGCACACGCCGCAAGTGTCGCCTCGACGTGATGGCGAGGCACGATCACCACGCCGTCATCGTCGGCGACCACCACGTCTCCCGGCGAGACCACCGTGTTGCCTAGCGTGATCGGTATGTTGACGGCACCGGCCGTTGCCTTCACGGTGCCCTGCGCGCTCACTGCGGTCGACCACACCGAGAAGCCCATATCGCGGAGGTCGGACACGTCTCGCACGCCGGCTTCGATGACTAGACCCTGCACACCGCGCGCCTGAAGCGCGGTTGCGAACAGCTCGCCGAACATCCCGTCGGTCGATGGTGAATTGGTGGTCACAACCAGGACATCGCCGGTTCTGCATTGCTCGATGGCCGCGTGGATCATCAGGTTGTCGCCCGGCCAACTGAGCACCGTGACCGCATTGCCGGCGATCCGTGCGCCGTTCTGGATCGGACGGAACTGCGGGCCCACCAGTCCCGTGCGACCCATCGCCTCGTGCACGGTGGCCGTGCCGTGCTTACCGAGGGTTTCGACTGCGGCGCGCGACGTTCGGGCGATTTCGGTGACGATCACCGGATCTTTCACGGCGGACTCCACTTCTCGTGCCGTCTCTTGCTGAACTGGCTACGCGCGATGGCGATCGCCGCCCGATGTGGGCGTCGTCACCTCACGGCTTCTAGTAAGACAGCTCGCGGCAATATTGTCAACAATTTCATCGACGAAGCTGCGGTCGCATGCTGAAATCGAGAGGCGCGGTGTGGAATGCACCCAGGGGGACGCGTTCGGAGACTTGCTGGCACGCCGACGTCGCGGCGAGGCCACCGATTTCCCGCCACCGCGAGACAGGACGGGGGTGAGTCCTTAGCGGTTGCGGGCGGCCTCGACGTCACGAAGCGCATATATGACGCTCTTGAGGTGGTCGCGCATGGCTGCTTCCGCCTCCTTCGGGCGGCCCGAGCAGATGGCGTCGATGATGGCGACGTGTTCGGGCAGTGAAACGGCCATTCGTCCCGGATGCATCGAGAGTTTGAACTGATGGCGGACGAGTTGGCCACGTAAGCGTTCGAGGATTACCTGGGCGGCGACCTGCCGGCTCATTTCCCGCACGTGTCGGTGCAAATGTTGGTTGGTTTGCGAATAGGCAAGAACGTCACCGTTATGCGCAGCGGCGGTCATCGCAGTGCGAATACCGGACAGTTCCCTGATGTCGGCCTCGCTCACCACTTCGGCGGCCTTCGCCGCGCACAAGCCCTCGACGACCATGCGAACCTCGGTGATCTCGATCGCCTCGTCGAGAGAGACGGCGCGGACGCGGGCACCACGGTTTTGAATGCGTTCCACCAGGTCCTGGTTGGCCAGGTCCTGAAGAGCCCCGCGCACGGCGCTCCGGCTTGCGTTGAACTGTTGACTGAGATCTGCCTCGACCAGGCGTTGGTTGGGTGCGAATTCGCCGTCGATGATCGCTGTACGGATCAAGTCCATGACCGCATACGGATCTTTGAGGACAACAGCGTTGTCGATCACGGTGGCCACTGGATGGTCTCCTTACGATCGTCGACAATCTCGTTGTGGCGCGTATCAGGGCGGGCGGCGTTGCGAGTTTAGCAGCCTCAAAGCGAAGGCGACCCGATCATCGGCAAAGTAGCTGACTACATTGTTGACAATAACGGTGTTGGCCATCACACAGTCGCCGGAATGGACGGAGGTCACCTCCCCAAGGTCGCGAGAGTCAAGGATCCGTAAGTATTCGTACGCCCAGTGTCAGAAGTGCGTACGAATCCGGCCGTCGGTTCGGCCCGCGCGTAGATCTCGATTCATGACACTTGCTCTTGACACCTCGGAGCCTCCTCCGCGGCTGCATGACTCGATTCAGCTCACGCGTCGCGTCATCGCAGGCGCCGGATACGGGGTGCCCGCTTCCGCGCTGGAGGACCACGCACTGGCGATCTGGGTCCGGGAGCGGGGTATCACGGTCACCGCCCACGACGATGATGAACTGGATCTATTGCAGTACAAGCGTATTCGGTCCACGCAGATCGTATTCCGGTGTGGTCCGGCGAGCGCGTGCATCCGCCGGGCCGTGAACCTGGGCATCTTTCGCTTCATCGTGCACACCGAACATCAAATCGCTCGTCTTGGCGAATGCGCTCAACGGACGGGTTACGTCTACCTCGACGATCGCTCGCCGCTGGTGCTGGGAAACCGCCGGTTGAAGGTCGTCGGGCTGCACAGCGACGTCGACGACTCTGCGGGTGCATTGGAATGGGCGTCGGCGGCCGAGCGGCTGCTGTGCCGGACGGCGCTGCTGAAGACCTGCGGATCACCGATCCATCGGATCATGCTCAGCGGTGGATCCACGGAAATCTGGTTGAACGACGAAGCGCCTCAATTGACGACGATAGTCCGCGCGGTAGACGACGCATTGCGTGACGGATGCGAACGGTGGCAGCTGGCACGGCCAGCCGTGACCTTGACTCCGGCGGCAGAGACCAGCGGGGTGTTGGTCAGCTCCATGCCATCTGCGTGGAAAGTGGCGCGTCCGACCCACCCCGGCTCGCCCGCCGGGTCTTCTTGGGATCGAGAGATCACACGAGCGCAGGGATGAGGAGATGCGCCGGGTGGTCGGCACTCCAATGCAGGGTGGCCTGCCCGCGCGGCGACGCGGCGTAATTCGACGGAAACGAACCGAACAACGGATTTCGCGGCGCCAAGGGGCGGCCGGCGACGACGAGCCGTAGCTGCTCGCCGGCGCGAAACAGCGTCGCCGACGGGCCAAGCGCGACGTCGACCTCAACCACTTCGCCAGGCCGCAGCGGTTGCTCGTCAGAGCATGTTGGCACCGGTTGCCACGGCCGAGACGACAGCGGATCCAGGTGCCGCAACGCGAGCCGCGCCAAGCCCGTCGCCACTCGATCGCGTCCGTAGCCGAATGACCCCTCGAACGGCACGTAGTGACCGTCGCGCCACTTCTCAACGCCGACGAACAGGTTGGCGTCCCGGCAGCCATGGAGTTCGAGCCATAGCGTCGCCGACATCGGTCCGGTCACTTCGGTGTCCGCCGTGAACGTCCAGCTGAAGGCGGCGGCGCGCGATCTCAGCCCGAACGTGATGTTGCCTAGTTCAGTCGGTGGTGGGTCGGTCAGCGCACCGGCGTCGCCGAGATGAAGACGTCGCCACCGCGTGGCCGGAAGGGGCCACTCCGTCTCCTCGCGTACCGAGGCGATCGTGGAGCGATCCTCACGCACTTCGACGCGCACCGATCTCTTCTGCGCCGCGGTGCCGTCGAGGACTCCGCGGATGAACGCCAGCTGCTCTGCGCGTGCCTCGGAGGAATAGAACGTCGACCACTTGCCGCCGCGGTGTGTGTAGAGACGTGCGTGGGCGGACCGCACAGTGTTGAAGGCGTGGATGGACCCGCGACTGTGCAGGGCCTGGTCGGAGAAGCTGCCGCAGACGAGCATCGGCACGTCGATCTGCGCCAGGTCCGGAGTCAACGACTCCCAGAAGGCATCGCGCAGCGGATGCGTGCGCGGCATCGCCGCCAGGTCGTAGGCCTGCCGGATGGTGCGGCGCAGCATCGTGCCCCACACCCGCAGGAAGCCGCGTTCCGGCACACCGCCGGGCAGCGCAAAATCGCGGTATGGATCGGTGAATCCCTCCCACGGGACGATTGCGCGCAGCGCGGAAGGGCGCTCGGCGGCGGCCGCATACTGGGTGATCGCCAGATAGGACACGCCGAGCATGATCACCCGGCCATCGCTCCACGCCTGGGTTCCAGCCCATTGGATGAGGTCGGCCGTGTCGCGACCCTCCTGCCGGGACAGCAGCTGAGCGGTGCCATCGGATCGGCCGCACCCTCGTAGGTCTGCATTGATCACCACGAAGCCTTGCGCGACCCACCATGCCGGATCGGGTGCCTCCCACCCGGTCAGTGCCGAGAACTGGATCGGGGCGGGCTGGCGCAGGATGCGGTATTGAAACGAGTAACTCCACCACCGGCCGTGCCGCTTCGGCAGGTTGTCCTTCCCGTAAGGATGAGCCGACACGATCACCGGCTTCGGTCCGTCGCCGAGATGAGACCGAAACACGTTGGTGCGCAGTAACGTCCCGTCACGGGTCGGCACCGCAACGTCGCGGTCAACGCCAACGTCGGCTGGTGCGGGTGCCACGCTGATCGGTGGTCTCAACACATGACGGAGGCGCGCAACGGCGTAACGCCATGTCCCCGGCCTGCGCCAGGGCGTGTCGAGCACCGGTGGGCGACTCGGCATCAGTGGATGTCGTTGCCGTTGTGGTTGCCGCTCTTGGGCGCCACCACCGGGGGCGGCCGTCGGGCCTCGGTGACGCCACTGGACGTGAGCACCGCGAACTCAGTCGCGTCCTCGTGGGAAGCCGCGACGTGGTGATTCAGAGCTGGCATCATGCACCTCCGCCGTCCGTCACTCCGTGCAGCGTCTGCAGTTGGGTACGCCGCCTTACTGGCCCGCTTTGCTCGCGAGGTCGATGGCGTACTGGTTCACGAACCGGCCTGCGCCGGGCTCACCGTTGCCGCACGAGCCGTCGGATTCACCGGGACGTTTGACCCACAGGAAGGCGTCGACGTTCCCGTTCCCAGTACCCGTGGTCGGCGCGGCGCCCAGTGCGCGACCGCTGGGGTTGCACCAGTACATCGGGCCGTCCGCCGGTCCGGCACCGTTGCGCGACGTGTCGATCACGTAGTGCGCACCGTTGGTCATCCCTGAAATCGCGTCGCCATAACCGATCTCCTCATCGGTGGTGAAGAAGTTCGCGGTGTTGAGACTGAAACCCCGCGCCTTGCCAACACCGACCTGGTTGAGCCGGTTAGCCATTTCGTCGGCGCTCACCCAGCGTGAGTGACCAGCGTCGACGTAGACCGCGGTGGCCGGATTGCGGGTCAGCGTGTCGACGGCGTAGCTCATCAAGTCGAAGCGTTCCTGGCGCTGGTCAGCTGAGAGGCAGTCGGCCATGGCGAGCGCGTCCGGTTCGAGGATGATCGCAGCAGGCCCGCCGCCGATGTCGGATGCGACGGTGTCGATCCACCCCCGGTAGGCATCGGCCGATCCAAACCCACCCGCGGCGAAGCTCCCGCAGTCGCGATGCGGGATTCCGTAGAGCGCAAGAATCGGCATGGTGCCGGCAGCCTGTGCCGTGGCGATGTACTTCGCGTCCACCGCAGGAGTGGACAGCTGGTCCATCCAATACGCCGTCGGCGTGTTGGCGATGGCGGTCAGCTCGGGGCTCGGCGGATTCGCGCTCTGCGCGGCGCGCATGGCCGCCGACTGGGGATTGACGTAGAACGTCTGGCCGGCCAACGGGTTGGCATCATCGGCCAGGCGGATCGCCGGGGCGGAAACCGGGTCGCTGACGAGAGCAAGGCCCGCGACGGCCGCAACCGCCAGGAAGGGGGAGATCCACCGGGCGACCGCGCCGGCAGCTGAGGACATCACCCGGGAAAAAGTAGTGCCACGACGCAGTGAGCGCCAGTCGCCGCCGAGATGGGACGTCGAAGAAGCTCATCATGACCACCGACCACGCGCCCGCGGGACCCGGCATCCTGTGGTCAGAACACCGGCATCTGTCACCGCAGGTCGACGTCTTGTCCGGCAAGCACGGCCCCCACCGTGGTCAGTGTGTCCGGTTTGATGAGGAAGTGCTGGGTGATGGCGTGGATGTCGCGCAATCGGCGCTGCAGGGTGTTCCCTGCGTACAGCGCACTTCCACCGCCGGCGTGGTACGCGAAGTCGACGACGGCCGTCGCGCGGGCGGTGGCCCACGCCGCGGTCGCGCGGATCCGGGCGCGGTGCGCCATGGTGAACGGCGTCCGGTCGGCGGCGGTTGCCCAAGTCGAGCGGGCTTCTTCGTAGGTCAGCCCGCGGGCGGCCCGCAGTTCGGTGTCCGCACTGGCCAGCTGATGTTGGAACAACGGATTGGCGGCCAGTGGGGCGGCCGCAAGCATCGGCGTCTTGCCGCCCGCCATCGCGAGAATGTCGTCGTGTGCCCCCTGCGCCACACCCAGGGCGATGCTGGTGATCGCCAGTGCGAACAGCGGCGGGGTCGGGATGTGGGTCAGCGGGACGTCCACGCACGGCTCGGCCTCCAATGTCGCGCAGGTACGCGAGATCGGCACGAATACCTCATCGGCGGTGAAGTGGTGACTGCCCGTGCCGCAGAGCCCCGACACCGTCCAAGTGTCCTCGATCGTTATCTCCGACACTGCGAACACCACCGTACGCATTCGCCGCTCGCCGTCCACGTCCTCCAGACAGTTGCCGAACAGCCAATCGCAGTGCTGGCATCCACTGGCGAAACCCCACCGTCCGCTTACCCGGTAGCCACCGTCGACGCGTTCGGCGACGCCGCACGGCGCGAACACTCCTGCGACGGTCACATCGACGCCTCCGGAGAAGATTGCGTCGAACGCTGCCCGGTCCAGTCCGGCGAAATCACACCAGGCGCCTGAGCAATTCGCCACCGTCCAAGCAACAGAGGCGTCGGCACGGCTCAGTGCCTCGTAGACCCGCATCGCATCCGGAAGGCTGACCCCCAGGCCGCCATGGCTGGGCGGTAGGAGCATGCGAAGGCAGCCGGCCTCTTTGAGTGCGGCCAACAGGTCGTCGGGCAGCCGCCGCGCCGCCTCGATCTCCGATGCTCGGGCGCTGATGGTCGGCACGAGGCGTGACACCGCGTCGGAGACATCGCTGGCTGTGCGGGCTGCTGCCGTCGTGTCTACTGGTCGCATGCGTCAAGGCTGGTCGCCGACGGCCGCGTCCGCATCGGTGCGACCACCCAAGCACGGTCGCTCAGCAATGGGTGATTTCACCCATGCGGACTCAAACGAACCGGTGCGTGTAGGCGTATGCGGTGGCCGCGGTGCGCGTTGGCACCGCGAGTTTCATCAAGATGTTGCTGACGTGGCGGTCGATCGTCCGCTCGCTGAGCGTGAGTTCGGCGGCGATGGCCTTGTTGGATTTGCCTTCGGCGACCAGCCGGAGCACTTGCAGTTCGCGGCTCGTGAGCCCGCCGGCGCCGCGACCGGAACCCGCGTCGATCAGTGCGGTCAGCCGGGCTACATCGGGTGCTGCGCCGAGTCTCCGGAAAGCGTCACGGGCAGTGGTCAATTCCCATGAGGCTGAGTCGTCGTCGCCGAGTTCGCGGCACGCCAGACCGAGCAGTGTTCGGACCCGGGCCACTTCGTAGGGCGCGTTGACGGCTTGCCAGGCCTGGCACGATTGCCGCAGCGAGATCAGCGCGGTGCTCGCGTGATGCTGGGCAAGCTCGACCGCGCCGAGGGCGTAACGACTCGTGCCCGACATGGCATCGCATACGTAATTCGCCGCGATCATGGCCAATTCGCTGGCTCCCGCCTCCGCCGTCGCGAGGTCACCCGCGGCAAGGGTGATCTCGACGTAGGCCGGGAGGATGCGGGCTCGTCGCGCCCTGTCTGGAGTTTCGGAAAGGAGCCGGCGGACCGCCGCCGCTGCGTCGGCGATGCGGCCTTGCGCGAGCCGTAACAGGGCCAGCCCGGGTTGCGGTTCCCAGCCCAACTCGCTGGCGTCCCGGTAGGCCTGCTCGGCCTCGGCGAGAGCGCCGCGCAACCGCTGTATTTCGGCTTCGCGATATCTGCCCGCTCCGGCGCTCGGCTCGCCGGGACCCGACCGGGCGCACGCCTGACGGGCCTCTTCGACCGCGGCCGGCCAGGTTCCGTGGAGTTGCAGCAACCAAGCCCGGTGCACCAGGCAGATGCCGGAGAAGGTTGCCATCTGAGATTGCGAATCGCACCAGCCGCGCAGCGCAACGGTCCACTCTTCGGCGCGCCGGACGTCGAACACCTCCTCGCAGGCATCGATCACCTGGCAGTAGATGAGGCCGGTGAAAAGCGGTGACACCAGGTCGCCCGCGACCACGGCGACCATCGCCTCGTCGAGCAGTGCAAGTCCATCCTCGATGCGGCCCTGCCTAATTCGGACCCGGCCCTGCGCGTGCAGTGCGAACGACACGAGGTCCAGGTCGTCGCACTTGGCACCCGTCTCGGCGATGACGACGGCGTCGGCGAAGGCTGCGTCCAGATCGCCACCGGTCCCGATGTTGCCCAGCACCGCCGGCACCAGCAGGTAGCCGCGCTCGACGCAGTTGCCGGTGTGCTCGGGGAGCATTCGCTGTCCTCGCGCCGCCCAGCCGTGGGCTCGGGCCTCCTCGCCCCGATTGAGCAGGCCGAGGCTCAACCAGAATGCGCAGCGCGCGGCGTCAACCGCCGCGCCGCGGTCGCGGTAGCGCGCATGGGCGCGTTCGAGCGCGCCGAAGGCGGCGTCATCACGGTTGACCAGATACGCCGACATCCCGAGTTGCTCGAGGTTGGCGGCGGGAAGGTGACGATCGCGATCTGCGGCCGTCAGCTCGTCGAAGGCCTGCCGCCAAGCCCGCCGACGGTAGGCCGCTCGGCCCCGGGCCAAGTGGCTGGATGTTCTCGCGCCCGTCCCCGGCGGTTCGTGCGCCACAGTCCCATCCTGCTCCGGTTCTGCCCCGACGGAAGAGCGAGGTGGGTGGCACACAGGCCCGCGCACCCACGTCGCCGTATAAAAGAGTTCGCCATCGAAGACGCGGGTGTCGGCCGTCGTGCGCGGGCAAAGCCCCTCAACCGCAAACGGCGCGGAGCGGGGACGGTATGGACGGCCATTTCGTTGTCATGGTGGCGGGATGTCGGCAGGGCTCGGCACGCTGGTCATCGTCATCGGACTGCCCGTCCTCGCTGCAGCCACTTTCGTGTGCGGCGTGACCGCGGGCAACGGCGGACTTCTCCTTTCCGCCGATCAAGCAGGCGCCCAGGCGTGACCGAATTGGCCGATTCGTTCGAACCGGCATTCGCGTTCAATGAGTCGCGGTCCGGATGCGATGTTTCCGAGTGCTGCGAGTTCGTTGGCAATGGCGGCGCCGACGCGGTGGCAGAACCGCTCGGGTTCGTCGGCGGCGTCGGGATATTCGGGGATCACGTAGTCGACGATGCCGTCGGCCAACAGCGCGGCAGACCTGATGCCTTGTCGCTCGGCCATGACTGCGGCGTGGCTCGTGTCGCGATACAGGATCGCACTTGCTCCTTCGGGTGGAAGCGGGGAGAGCCATCCGTGCTGGGCGGCGAGGATGCGGTCGGCGGGCAGGAGCGCGAGCGCTCCTCCGCCGGTGCCCTGCCCGAGGAGCACGGCGACGGTGGGCACCTGCAAAGCAACCATGTCGGCGATGCTCCTGGCGATTTCGCCGGCCACTCCGCCCTCCTCGGCTGCCTGCGACAGCTCGGCGCCTGCGGTGTCGATCACGGTGACCAGAGGAAGATCCAGGTCGGTGGCCAGCCGCATGCCGCGACGTGCCTGTCGCAGCGCCCCTGGGCCGAAGGCCGTTTCGGGAGTCTGGCCATGGCGGTCCTGTCCGAGCAGCACGCAGGCCGTCGCACCGAATCGGGTGAGCGCCAGTAGAAGTCCAGGATCGTTCTCGCCCTGGCCGGTCCCACTGAGCGTCATCACGTCGGTGGTGGCGTGGCGCAGCAGCTCGCGAACACCCGGCCGATCCGGGCGTCGGGATGCAGCAACGGATTGCCACGCCGAGACGTCGAGGGATGCACCGCGCAGTGGCCTTGGAACGGCGGTAGCGGGTGGGCGGTGCGTGATCAGGCGCAGCGCGCGGTCCACCGCATCGGCGAGTTCGTACACCGGGACGACGGCGTCCAGCAGCCCGTGGGCAAACAGGTTCTCGGCCGTCTGCACTCCGCCGGGAAACGGATTGCCATACAGGGCTTCGTACACCCGCGGCCCGAGGAAGCCGATCAATGCGCCGGGTTCGGCGAACGTGACGTGTCCCAACGAGCCCCACGACGCGAACACCCCTCCGGTCGTGGGGTCGCGAAGGTAGACCAGATACGGCAGGTACGCGGCCTTGTGCGCGACCACGGCGGCGGTGACCTTGACCATCTGCACAAACGCGGTGGTCCCCTCCTGCATCCGGGTGCCGCCGGAGGTCGGCAGCGCAAGTAGCGGCAATTTCTCCTCGGTGGCCCTGACGGATGGCCTGCGTCAGTCGATCGCCTGCGGCGACCCCGATCGAACCGCCCAGAAAACCGAAGTCGCACAGCAGCATTGCGCAACGATGACCGCGGATCTTCGCGGTCCCGGTGATGACCGACTCGTCAAGGCCGGTCTTGGCGCGAGCGCGTCCCAAGTCATCGGCATACAAGGGGTCGGCCGCCGTCTCGGTCGGACTGTGGTCCCACGACTCCCACGATCCCGGATCGGCCAGGGTCGCCACGACATCGTGTGCGCCGAGACGCGTCATCGGCGTTCTGCCTGCAAGGTCGTCAGAAGGTGATTGTCGGCGCCGAGTACGGGCGGGGCGCTGTGCCCGCGGCGGGTGCGCTCGGTGCCGTCCTGGTCGAAGAAGCGCAGCGGCGGCCCAGGCAACGTGATCGTTCCCAGCGTGGCGTGTTCTACGTCGATGAGCAGCCCCTGCGACTTCGTCTGCTCCCATTCGTACACCTCGCGAATACTCCGAATTCGTCCGGCAGGCACGCCGATTCGATCGAGCTTGTCGAGCAACTCGTCGGTGGTATGGAGCGCGAACGATGCCTGCACCAGTTCGTTGACGCGCTTGCCGTTGGCCACGCGGTCCGGATTCGACGCCATTCCCTCTGCCGCGGGATCGAGGCCGAAGCCGTCGCAGAAGCGCTTCCACAAGCCCTCACTGCCGACCGCAATCTGGACGGCGCCGTCGGCAGTGTCGAACAAGCCGTACGGGCAGATCGACGGGTGGTGGTTGCCGGTGGCCTCGCCGACCTGGCCGGCCACCGTCCATTTGGTGCCCTGAAAGGCGTGTACCCCGACGATTGCGGCGAGCAATGACGCGCGAACGACCTGACCGCGCCCGGTCCGCTCGCGTTCCTGAAGTGCCGCAAGCACTCCGAAGGCGCCGTACATGCCGGCCAGAAGATCCGCGATCGGCACCCCGACGCGCTGGAGGTCGGTGGGTCCAGAGCCGGTCAGCGACATCAGCCCCGCCTCGCCCTGTGCTATCTGGTCGTAGCCGGCCCGGCCGCCCTCTGGTCCGTCGTGGCCGAAGCCGGTGATGGACAGGATGACCAACCGCGGGTTGAGCTCGGCCATGCGCTGCTGGGAGAAGCCAAGCCGGTCAAGGACTCCCGGCCGGAAGTTCTCCATCAGAACGTCGGCCCGGCGCAGCAGCGCCTCGAGGGCCGACTTGCCTGCATCGTCCTTGAGGTCGAGCGTCACC
Organism: uncultured Actinomycetota bacterium; assembly: GCA_963848855.1. Classification (GTDB taxonomy): domain Bacteria; phylum Actinomycetota; class Actinomycetes; order Mycobacteriales; family Mycobacteriaceae; genus Mycobacterium. The sequence goes on along the minus strand of CAWKFL010000008.1, from coordinate 212,159 downwards.
GACTTCTTGTTTCGGTTCGCGCTGAGGAAGTATGTCGATTCGCGGTCGCCGTGGTCGGGTTCGACGAACGGAGGCCCCCAACCGCGGGTGTCGTCGCCGCCACTCGGGTTCTCCACCTTGATCACCTGGGCACCGAGATCGCCGAGCATCATCGCCGCGTGCGGTCCGGCCAGCGCGCGGGTCAGATCAACGACGACCAGACCCTCGAGTGGGCCGGTGGGTTCGGTGGTACGAGTTTGCCTCGGAGTGAGAGAGGTCATGGCGCCCCTTCGGCCTAGTGACTCGGTGGGCTAGTGGACTAGCCAATTCATGTAAGCATCAAGCACGTTGACCGCGATGTCAAAGGTGTTGTGCCGAAAGCGAACTGGGTTTCGACCACACGACAGGCGCTGCAGACGCGTTGTGACCGTCGGCCCGGTTGAAGCTCGGGCCGACGGTCAACGGTCGTTGCGAAAGGTCTAGTCGGGCAGAGCCTGCCCGCGGGTCTCGGGTGCCACGCGCACCGCGGCGATGCCCAAGAGGAACACCACGGCGGTGAGGCTGATGGGCACGGTCAGCGATCCCGTGGCGTGGATGCCGTAGCCGATGAGGAAGGTTCCGATCGCGGCGACCCAACGCGAGAGCGTCGTGGTGAAGGCGAATGCGGTGGCGCGCATGCGGGTTGGGTATTGCTCGGGCAGCCAGATGGTGAAGACGGCGAAGTTGGCCCCTGCGAATCCAAGGATCGGGCAGGAACACGAAGGTCAACGCGATCGACTGCAACGGATACGCGACCCCGTATGTCCCGACGGTGCCGATGGCCAAGAGCCCGAACAGCGATGCGAGCGTCCTGCGGCGTCCGAATCGATCGGCCAGGCGGGGAACGACGAAGCAACCGGCGATGGTGAAGACCGCGACCGTCATGGCCGATATGCCTGCGAGCCGCACGGTCGCATCATGGCCGTAGCCGGCATGTTCGGCCAGCGTGGTCATGGCGGTCGGAACGTATGTCGATCCCGCCCACAGTCCGATCACACACACGGCGAGTAAGAGCAGATTGCCCAAGGTCCGCGCCCGGTACGGAGGCGTGAGGATATCGATGACGGGCTGCCAGAACGACTGTCGTCGGACCTCGTCGGAATGGTGCTGCCAACGTTCGGGTTCCGGTGTGGCGCGGCGGATGAGGAAGACGGCCAGGGCGGGTATGCCGCCGATGAAGAACATGCCCCGCCAGCCGAGTTGGGGACCGGCCACCAGGTAGAGCGCGGATACGGCGAGAACGCCGAAGTAGGCGGCCGAGTGCATGGCTCCGCCGAAGCGTGCGCGGACGCGCTCGGGCAGGATTTCGGCAAGCAGAGTCCCGGCCATGGCCCACTCACCGCCGATCCCGATCGCGGCGACGAAGCGGTAGCCGTTCCATTCCCACATGTTGGTGGCGGTGCCGGCCAGCGCGGTGAATACGCCGTACAAGAGGATGGAGGCCGTCATGGCCGGCATCCGTCCGAATCGGTCGGCGATCGGCCCCCAGATTGCCGAGCAACCCCAGCCGAGAAGGAATATCGCGGCGCTGATCTGGCCATACCAGCCGATGTTGGCGGCACTGGGCTCGATGCCGGCACGTGGCAACAGGGCGACCATCGTGGGGGCGAGGACAAGCCCGAAGACAGTCCAGTTGAACCCGTCCATGGCCCAGCCGCCGAAGGAACCCCAGAAGGCGCGGCGTTGAGGTTTGGTGAGACGCACGGCTTCGTCGGAACGGGGTTCGATGCCCGTGTCTCATCGATGTGCGGCTGATCTTCACTGATCGTCACGGAGAGTCTCGATTCTGCTCTTGCTCGGGATGCCGGTGTCGGGGATTCGCGGCAGGGCGTACCGCTGGCGATGTCGACCGAGTGGCTCACTGGCTAGGCCAGTCAAATCAGTGACTGGATTCACCTGTCAACCCCTTTTGTGGGCGCGGATACCGTTGGGGTTCGCGGTCGTGCGGTATTTTGGTACTGAGAGTAGGTGAGCCAGTGGCAGAGCAACTGAGCCCCGTGACGAGGCCGCGTCTGTACGAGGTGATCGTCGAGCAACTCGTCGCGTACATCTCGGACAAGAATCTGTCGGAGGGCGATCGGCTGCCCGCCGAGCGAGACCTCGCCGCCAAACTCGGAGTCAGCAGAGCCTCGGTGAGCCAGGCCTTGGTGGCGCTGGAGGTCCAGGGCGTGCTGTCGGTGCGGCATGGCGATGGCGCCATTCTGGTTCGTCGCCCCACCGAGGAACGCGCGATCCGGGCGCTGCGTGAACACGCCGACCGCATCCCAGACATCATCGAAGCGCGGGTGGCCCTGGAAGTGAACCTGGCGGGACTGGCCGCCGCCAGACGCACCGACGCGGAGATGGCTGCCATCGATGCGGCGATCGCCACCATGGCGGCAGAGGTCGAGGCGGGTGACCGCGGAGTCCTCGGCGACGAGATGTTCCACGAAGCCATCACCACCGCGGCGCACTCGTCACTTCTGGCCAAGCTGATGCACGAGATCTCCGGCCTGATAAGGGAGACCCGCATCGAATCGCTGTCGCAGCAGAACCGTCCCCGTGCCTCTTTGGAGGGGCATCGCCGGATCGCCGACGCCGTACGCAAGCAAGATGCAGACGAGGCTTCACGCGCGATGGCCGACCACATTCGACTGGTGTCCGACGTCGCCCTGCTGCGCGGCGGGGACTGAGATCCTCGCCCGACATTGCACTGTCAGTTGTCACTGCACGGCCTCGGTGCATAGTGTTAAGCCACACTGTCGGCGTGCCATGCCGACTCGACGAGGCGGGAGTCAAATGAGCTTCACCCTGCAGGGCGTTCATCACGTTGGCCTGACGGTCAGCGACATGAAGCGTTCGTTCGAGTGGTATTCGCGGATGTTCGGCGTCGTTCCAGGTGCCGTCAACCATGGATCCGGGCCCGATCTGGAACGCGGCGTCGGTGTCGAGGGCGCCGAGCTGACCTTCTCGATGATCGACATCGGCAACGTCAACCTGGAGTTCCTCGAATACTCGCACCCCGACGGAAAGCCGTTCGATTCCCGCAACTGCGACATCGGCGCAACCCACGTCTGCTTCCGCGTCGACGACATGGAGTCGGCATACTCGACCCTGGTCGAGCGCGGCGCCGTCTTCAGCGGCCCGCCCGTCACGTTGACCGACGGTCCGCTTGCCGGCTCGCGGTGGGCCTATCTGCGCGACCCGGACGGCATCCAATTGGAGATCTGGCAGGACCCGAAGTCGGGGTAGACGGGTCATTCGGACAGGGCGTCTCGCCACCGGAGGAGGCGCTCCAAGGTGGTGAAGTCGAAACCCCGTTCGGTGGGGTGGATGGACACCGTGAACAACGTGACGCCCGCCCGCAAGTACTGTTCGCCGCTGTGTTCGTCGGTCCAGGCAACCGATCGCTCGATGTCGGTCCCGAGCCGCCCGTTCGCCTCGGCGAGCTCGTCGACGAGGGAGCTCTTGCGGCGATAGTCTGCGATCCCCGACGGGTAGGTGTGCCAGATGTGCGCGTGGCGAGCCACGGCAGGCAGCGTCCGTCGTTCTCCGCCGCCGCCGATCAAGACCGGAATGGGGCGCTTGGGTGCAGGCTGCAACTTCGCCAACCGGTCGTCGATGCGGCGTAGATTCGCGTCGAACAGGTCCAGCCGCTGTGCGAGCGTGCCGAACTGGTAACCGTAGGTGGCGTAGTCCTTTTCATACCAACCAGTGCCCAAGCCGAGAATCAGCCGCCCTCCGCTGATGTGGTCGACGGTACGGGCCATATCGGCGAGCAGATCGGGGTTGCGGTAGGCGATCCCGGTCACCATCAGGCCGATCTCGGCGCGTTTGGTGATTTCGCCCCAGGACGCCAGGGCCGTCCATCCTTCGAAGTTGTTGACGTCTGGCTGTTCGGGCCGCAACACGGCCGTCGCATCAACGATCCCGTCGAGAGCGGGCCGATGGAAATGGTCGTATCCGAAGATGGCGTCGGTGCCGATTGCCTCGGCGCGCAGGACAGCGGCGCGCCACGTCGCATAGTCGGGCGTTCCGCCCTGCCATAACTGGACCCCCACCCGTACAGGTCGCTTCACATGACGGTAGAACACGCCGGGGATCCACATTCAATCCCTGGCGCAGCGCATTGACAGGAATACCTCGGCTACTGAACCCGTCGCAAGGGCGAAACCGGCTGCCAGTCGGCAGTTTTGGCGGTCGGAGTCTGCTGCTTGGTGAATCGGCTGGGCACCCATGTGTCGGGGATCGGGCTCAGCGATGCGACGGCCTTGGCCGTCTCCACGAAATCGCGCACCGCAGCGGAGTCCACATCAGTGCGCCATGCGATCGACAACATCGTCGGGGGGATGTCGGTGACGGGGATGAACGCCAGACCCGGCCGATCGTAGAAGCGTTGGGTGGACGCCTGGGAGAACGCCATACCGCGCTCAGCCAGGATCGCCTCGAAGCATTCGTCGACGGTCGATACCTCGGCACCGAGTCGAACGGGGGTTCCCTGGCGGCTGTCGGCGGCCAGCCAGAACGTGCGCCACGCATCGGGAGACTTGCGGGCGACGAATGGCTCGTCGAGTAACTGCTCGACACTGACCTCTGCGAGGCCGGCCAGCGGCGAGGTTGCGGAGACGACCAGGACCCGCGGTTCGATGAACAGCGTCTCGATGCCGAGCCAGTCCTGGACGAGGACGGGTGGGCGTAGGAACGCGATGTCGACTGAGCCGTCGGCGAGGCCGACGTAGGGATCGGTGAAATCGTGGGAGCGCATCTCGACGTCGACCCGCGGATGGAGGTCGTGAAACGCGTTCAGGATTCGGGGTGTCAGCTCGGCGGCGGCGTTGCCCTGGAAGCCGACGACGAGGCGGCGATCGGAGCCGCCGCGGCCGGCGTCTTGGATCTGCCACGCGAGTCTTTCGGCCTCGGTGAGCAGACGTCTACTGCCGTCGAGGAGCAGCTCGCCAGCCGGTGTGAGTTCGACATGACGACTCGTCCGGACGAACAGCGGCGTGTTCAGCGCGTGCTCGAGTTTGCGGATCTGGATGCTCAACGACGGCTGCGCGATGTGCAGGCGCGCGGCCGCCCGACCGAAGTGCAATTCCTCCGCGACGGCGACGAAGTACGCCAGAAGTCGCAGATCCAACGAGGGAAGCACAGGTCAACGGTAGTTGAGGACTGCGATGACCACCATTAGTTCTTGGCTATGGATCGGTTGTCGATGGGTATTGGACGTTGCCCGCAGTCCGCAGGTGTGATGGGTGTCATGTCTCGGCAGTCCGATGGGAACGGTGTGTTCCAGGTCGGTCCCGCCGGGCATCGACGGGCAGAAATCTGTCTCCGTCTCACCTCACGACAAGGAGTCATCATGACTGTCACTACGTCGGCAACGACGGCGGCCGAATGGGCTGACTCGTTCGCCCGCGCGAGCAACGAGGATCCCGAAATTCAAGCGCACGGGAAGTACTTCACCTGTTCGTATCTGCTGGACATGGCTGAGCGCACGTTCGTCGTCGAGGTCAGTCGCGGCAAGGTCGTCAATGTCGCCATCGATCCCGGCCCATTGGACGTCGCCTACCAATTCGCGCTGCGCGCCAGCGCCGGCACGTGGCAGAACTTCGGCGTCCCCATCCCTGCGCCGATGTACCACGGCATCTGGTCGGCAAGTTTCCAGCGCGACCTGAAACTGGAGGGCGACATCCTGGTGCTGATGCAGAACCTGCGGTGTTTCACCCGCCAGTTCGAGCTCCTGCGCGTCGTTGGTGTGCCCGTCTAAATCCGTTGTCGCCCATCACCTCAGTACTCACCCCAAGGAAGAAATATGAGCAAGATCTCCCCGGTTACCGGGCACTACGTCGATGTCGATGTCGATGGACTCCTCTACAAGGTCTTCTATCTGGAGAACGGACAGGGCCAACCGCTGGTCTGCCAGCACACCGCGGGCTGCCACAACCATCAGTGGCGCGGGCTCCTCGAGGATCGAGGAAATCACCAAGAACTACCGTGTGATTGCCTACGACCTGCCCCGGCACGGCAAGTCTGATCCGCCGGAGAACACCCAGTGGTGGACCGAGGAGTATCAGCTCTCCGCCGACCATTACGCGAACTTCATCGTGGCGCTCGTCGACGCCCTCGAGCTGGAGAACCCAATCTTCATGGGCTCTTCGTTCGGCGGCAATATCGCCTTGCAGTTGGCCCTGCGCCGGCCGGATCGCTTCGCCGGCGTGATTCCGGTGGAAGGCGCCGACTACTCGCCGGGCTTCTACCTCGACTGGTGGCAGCATCCGCACGCCAACGCCGCGCAGGTCTGTGCCAGCGGCGTGTGGGATCTGATGGCGCCGCAGTCGCCTGAAGCCGATCGGTGGAAGACGTGGTTCTACTACAGCCAGGGGTCAGAAGCGTTCAAGGGCGATCTGTACTTCTACTCCGTCGACCACGACCTGCGCGACAAGCTGGCCGACATCGATGGTGATCAGTGCCCGGTGGTGATGCTGACGGGTGATTACGACTACCTCACCACGCCTGAAGACAGCGCAAGGACCGCGAAGCAGATCAAGGGCGGCGAGTTCATCGAGATGAAGGACATCGGCCACTTTCCGATGAGCGAGAACCATGCCGTCTTCCGCACCTACCTCCTGCAGGCGCTTGAAATTCTGCAGAAGAAGAAGAAGAAGGCCGCGCCCGTCCCTGCGCTCTGAGAAGTGACGGCGACCATCGCCGACCGCCTGCCCGGGTGGAGTATCGCGCGGGCAGGCGGCTCGCAGGACGTCACGTCCACGTGGCATCGCCCATTTCTCGAAGTGGCCGAGGCGCGAATCGGTGAGCTTGCCGAACAGAGCGCCCGGGCTTCACCTGGACGGCCGCCGCAGCCCAAGGTGATCGCGCAGCGTGTGTCCGGTGTACTCAGCGCGGTAGTGGCCACGGCGCTGCAGGATCGGTACGACGTGATCGACGAATGTCGCCAGCTCGCAGGGCAGTGTCGATCCCATGACGGTGAACCCGTCGATGGCGCCCGCGTTCTGCCAGGCGATGACGTAGTCAGCGAGCTGTTCGGGCGTTCCAATGAAATGCTTCTGTCCGGCGCCACCCGACACCTGCTGGGCGACCTCCCGCAAGGAAGCCTCCGGTCGTGCACGTGCGGCGGCGTAGAGCTGATCCGTCCGCGTTGACGGGGACTGCCCGGCCCAGAGGTGCGCGGGCAGTGGAGCCTCCGGGTCGAAGGCGTCTGGATCGAGCCCGGCTGTGTACAGGGCGTTCTGCCAGCGGAACTCGGGGCTGGCCAGTTCTTCCAGTTGTCACTCGTTCGAACACGTTGTCAATCAGCGTCAGACGCGAGAGCTCTTTGGCTGCAGGCCCTTCCGCGGCAGGGCCCGACAAGCGCCTCGCAAAACTCCGCAGGGCAGCGAATTAGTGCGTCCCTGGCATGTGATGGACACGGCGGCTACTGATGGGTTTCACCTTGGCCCGCGGTCTGCGCGGCGATTGCCGAAGTGTCGATCAGTGACCATACCCGCTCGATCTTCTGGTCGCGGAACTCGTAGAAGACGTGTTCTGCGAACGAAATCTGCGTGCCCGTGGGCTCGAAGCCGAGAAAGGGCCGCTGAGGAGTGCAGCGGAAGAACAGTCGAGCGGCCACGGTGTCGGCATCGGTGACGACCAGGTCGGCGGTGAAGCGCAGATCCGGTATCGCCTTGACTTCGGCCTGCCGCGCTGCGCGGTAGTCGACCAGGCTGATTGGATGTGAGTTGTAGGTCAGGTCCTCGCGGACGAATTCATGAAGATCCTTCCATCGCCGCTCGTTTAGGCACTGGAGGTAGCGGCGATAGACGGTGGCCAGATTCTCAGTGGTCATGGGTACCTTCCTTCGGCTCGGACGCCTCCAGCATGAAGCAATCGGGTCCACGGAGGGAAACCCCCCGGTAATTCGGGGGACTGCACCCGTGACGCCGGGATGGTCGGCGCGCCATGCTATTTCAGGTCAGATCAGTTCAGGTCTCCGCAGCTAAGGAATGATGATGAAGTTTCTTCACGCCGCCACTCTCGTTGCAGGAGTGTCGGTTACGGCCGCACTCGGATTCGCCGGCCAGGCTACGGCGGCCCCGTCGGGGCCATCGACCGTTGGTAGCAGCGTGAACGCGCTACAGGCCGACGGCTACCACGTGATCCTCAACCGCACTGGCTCCGCACCGCTGTCGTCGTGCACGATCAGCGCCGTGCGGCCCGGCCAGGAAGTCATTCGCAAGGACAGCGGAGTTCCCGGTGACCGCCTCACCACCACCGTCGTCTCGAAGACAGTGCACGTCGACGCCAATTGCTAAGCGGCGGTCCTCGTGCGTCCGCGCACCGGGGCGAGCCGGTGTATCTCGGCGGTACGGCGCAGGCGGCGGTCCTCCCGCAACGCTCGCCGGTTGAGTATCCGTTCGTCACGCCTTGTCAGTGAGCGGTTCCGGTCGGCCAGGAGATCGAGTTGCTGCCAGCTGAGACCGTCGAGTTCGCCGTCTGCATCGTGAGTCGCGGCCACGATGCAGCCCCGTAGCAAGGGCACTGTCTTGGCAGTGAAAGTCGTTGTCGCCAGGAGTAGTTCAGTAGCGTTCTGATTTACGCGGCGCTGACACCCGTGTGGTGACGGGCTGAACCAGAAGTCGAATTGCCGGTCGGCGCTGGTCAGGCATTGGAGTCCTTGGTCGTGAACGAGCTCGTCGATGTCGGCCTTGCTGTATGCGCGGGTTTCATAGGTGGCGCCGTCGGCGCTGAAGTAAAGGACGGTGTTCATGGTGAACTTCCATTCGGCTCTTTCGTCGTATCAGGGCTGTTACTAGAGTTACCCATGTGAAATTTGGGACAAACCTCGATAACGAACCGGATGCGCTCGCGAACGACCGCCAGGTTCACGCGGTCATCAGATAATCGGCTCCCCCCACGAAGACGATGCTGGCCGGCGTGGGAGTAGTCGCCGCGTTGGCGATGGCCGCGGCGAACTCGCTGACCGTCGGCAGCGGGGCGAGGTTACGGAGAGCATCCACGGCGCCCGGATCACGTCGCTGCAGCAGTCCGACGACGATGGTTCCGTCGATCATGTCGCCGGAGACGACGGTGATGTGGATACCGGCACGGTCGAACTGCGAACGCACCGCGTACAAGGCGGTTTCGCCGGCGCGCTTGCTCGCTGCAACTGCCGAATAACCCTTCGGCACTGCCTTGTGGGGAAAGAAGTGGGCCTGGTGGTTGGTGACGAAGACGATACGTCCGTTGGCCGGCATCAACGGCATGGCCAGTAGTGCAAGGCGTTGCTGGGCATCGCGGTTCAGACGCATCGCGTAACCGGGGTCGGCGCCCGGCTCGAGGCCGCCAGATGCATTGAGGATCAGAGCATCCAATCGCCCAAAGCGCGCGGCGATGGATCCGATCATCGCCGCAGTAGCGGCTTCATCGGAGATGTCGGCACCCAGAGTCGATGCGTTCCCGCCTGCGCGGCGGACGGCCTCTGCAACGGCGTCCGCGCGCTTGGACTCCTCGCGGTAGTTGACGATGACGTGAGTGTCGGCGCCGCCGAGTTGCTGAGCGACTTCCGCGCCGATGCCCCTCGACGCGCCGGTTATGAGGATGACCCGTGCGGGTGCAGGTGGCATGTCGGTTCCTTCCGTCACTGCCGACGGCCTCGGCTGCGAAAACCAACCGTACACAAGTTTCTAAGGAAATTAAGCATAAAATAAGGTAACAATAAGGCAATGATTCAGGCTTGAAGCATTTCCAGACATTGCTTGACAGTGGCCCCATCATTGGCCTTATGGTCTGGCCTTGATTCGGTCTGATGTCAGACCGTAATGTGGCTCACATGTCTCCTGGAGAGCAGCCCGCGCATCTCGAAGCCGACAAGGTTCGGATCGAATATCGCAGTTCGGAAGCACGCGACTCGCCCACCCTCGCGGTCGATTGCGCCAGCCTCGACGTCGCGCGCAACGACTTCGTCTGCATCGTCGGCCCGTCGGGTTGCGGAAAGACGACGTTCCTCAACGCCGTCGCCGGATTCATCCCGATCAACGGCGGCACGCTTCGCCTCGATGGCCACGACATCCCCGGCCCGGGCCCCGACCGGGCCATGGTGTTCCAGCAGCCCAGCCTGCTGCCCTGGCGCAAGGTGATCGACAACGTCACCTATGGGCTGGAGCTGGGCAAACAATTGAAGCGGCGCCAGGCCCGCGAACGCGCTCGGGAACTGCTCGATCTGGTCGGGCTCTCCGGCTTCGGCGACCGCTACCCCGCGCAACTGTCGGGCGGGATGCAACAACGGGTCAACCTGGCCCGCGCGCTCGCCGTCGAGCCGCAACTGCTGCTCCTTGACGAGCCGTTCGCGTCGATCGACGCGCAGACGCGCGAGGTGATGCAGGTCGAGTTGCTGCGCATCTGCGCCGCCCAGAACGTGACCGCATTGTTCGTCACGCACGACATTGGCGAGGCGGTGCTGCTGGCCGACCGGGTGTGCGTCTTTGGCCCACGGCCGGGCCGCATCATCCGCGAGGTCGCGGTGCCGTTCCCGCGTCCACGCGATCAGAGCATCCGCCGGTCACCGGAGTATCTCGCGCTGGTGGAGGAGATATCCGAGCTGCTCTACAGCCCAGCCACACTCGACACCGCGGCCGCATCAGGAGGCGCGCACTGATGACTCTCACAGCGACACGACCGGGCCGCGCGACCACCCGCCGAAAGCCCGAGGGTCAGCGGCCAGGCCGATGGTTCAACCAGAAGTACGTATACGGCGCAGGCGCCGTCATCGCGGTACTCGCGCTCTGGCAACTCGTGGCCGCCCTTCGGATCAAACCGGCGATCATCCTGCCCGGCCCGATAGACGTCATCCACGCCTTCCAGCAGCTGTTCGCCAGCGCCACCATCTGGGCCGACCTGGCCACCAGCGGCAAGGAACTGCTGTACGGCCTGATCCTGGCCACCATCGTCGGCCTGCCGCTGGGGCTGCTCGTCGGCTGGTACCGCAGACTGTCGTGGGCGGCGAGCCCGCTGATCAACTTCCTCTACGCGACGCCGCGGATCGCGCTAACGCCACTGCTCATCATCTGGCTCGGAATCGGTGAGACGTCCAAGATCGCGATCGTCTTCCTGATGGCCATCTTCCCGATCCTGATCAGCACCGCCAGCGGCGTGCAGAACCTCGATCCCGCGGTGGTGCGGGTCGCGCGCTGTTTCGGCGCGAGCGACCTTGCGATCTTCCGCACGATCGCGCTGCCTGGCTCGGTGCCGTTCATCATCAGCGGCCTGCGGCTGGCCGTCGGCCAGGCGTTGATCGGAGTGTTCGTCGCCGAGCTGAGCGGCGCCACTCACGGCGTCGGCATGCTGATGAACAACGCCGGTCAGCAGTTCCAGACATCGGTCGTCTTCGCGGGGCTGTTCATCTTCGCGATCACCGGTGTGGTGCTCACCGGACTGCTGCGCGCCGTCGAGCAGCGCTTCGCCGCGTGGCGGCCCCAGCCTTGAAACTCGTTGATGGAGGGACACGATGACATCGAACCGCACACACAAAGTTGCCAAGGCGGTCGTCAGCGGCGCTGCTCGCCGGGGCCACGGCCCTGGCCATGACGGCCTGTGGCGACAACGCCGGCAACCCAGGCGTCCGGAGACGCCAACTCGATCACGCTGAGTTACAGCCAAGTGGTCGCCGACGAACTTCCGTTCTGGATCGCCGACGAGGCGGGGATGTTCAAGGCCCAGGGTCTCGACGTCAAACTGACCAACCTCAGCAGCTCGGACGGCTTCCCCGCATTGATCTCCGGCCAGACCCAGCTCGCGTCGATCGGTGCGCCCGAGATGGTCGCGGGAGCGGCCTCCGGCGCTCAGGTGAGCTACCTCGCCACGCTGACCCCGGTGTTCACCTACGAGTTGTTCGCCAAGGTCAACAGCGCGCAGGAGCTCAAGGGCAAGCGCGTCGGCATCACCTCGACCAGTGGGTCCCTCTACATCGCGACGGTGGAAGCCCTCCAGCAATTGGGCCTGCAGCCCAGCGATGTCTCGCTCACGCCGCTTGGCTCGGTCACCAACGTCAACAACGCGCTCGTCGCGGGCACCATCGACGCCGCGATGTCCCATCCCCCGACGACGACCCAGCTCGAGGCGGCCGGTTACCACTCGCTGCTCGACCTCGCCGCGCAGAAGATCCCGACCTCGAACGTGGGTGTGGCCGCCACCGACGACTACGTCAAGATCGCACGGCGACCAGATCCGCCGCTTCATGACCGCGGTGCAGCAGGGCATCAAGCGCGAGAAGTCAGACGAGGCGTACGCAACCAGCGTGCTGTCCAAGCATCTGAACGTCAACGACCCGAAGGCATTACACGAGACCTGGGTGTACTACACCAGGGTGCTGCCCGACGTGCCGACGCCCACCGTCGAACAGCTGCAGACTGCGGTGACGGAACTGGCGCCCACCAATCCGGCGGTCAAGAATCTGGATCTGTCGACGCTGGTCAACGCGTCGTTCGTCAGCACGGAGTAGCACGGTCCCGTCCGTCCGGGCCCCACATCGCCGCAGCCTTGCGGTGGGCAGCGAGCGATGAGCGAGTTGAGTCGGGCGTTTGAGTCGGGCGTTTGAGTCGGGCGTTTGAGTCGGGCGTTGTCGGGTTTCCGCGAAGAGGCCGCGTTCGTCGGAGATTGAGGCCAGCCGTCACGAAGCGGAAGCCCGATGGGGCTTCAGGACTGTGTTGGCGACGGCGTACGCGGATAGTCGGGAAGGGTGACGTCGTCCACCGCCAGGGTCACCAGACGTCTGCCGACCAAATCGGTTGCCGCCCGACCGGCGCGGCTTGCGGCGAGCCGCGCGGTTGCGTGCAGCGTGCGAATGCCGGCGGCGGTGCGGGGATTGGCTCCCCGCAGCACCCGGGGAGACACGTCTTGCGCGCTGTCGACGTGGGGCCGCATGAACCGTTCGTAGCGGGCCAATGCGGAGCGGTGGTCGTCGGTGCGGGACAGCTCGCCTGCCAAGACATAGGCGCCGATGAGGGCAAGACTCGCGCTGCCCCCGCCGACCGGAGAGGCGCAGAACGCGGCGTCGCCAAGGAGGGCGATCCGCCCCCGGCTCCAATGTGCGGCGCGCACTTGGCCGATCGCATCGAAGTACAGCGGCGCGTCGTCGAGTTCGGTGAGGATTCGGGGAGCGGCCCCGCCGACGTCGGCGAAGGTGCGGCGCAGGATCGCGATCTGGTCAGCCCGGTCCAGGTCCTCCAGGCCGCGCACGTCGGAGAGGAAGGACAGCATCGCGCGGGTGGTGCCCAGGTTGTCGGGCCGCAGGTGTACCGCGCGCGACCCTGGCACGTGGTGCCAGTTCCACCACTGGTCGTCGGAATCGCGGCGGGGGATGGTGAAGTAGGCGATGTACATGCCGAGCTCGGTCACCGCTAGGGGCAGCACGAGATCGCGGGTGCGCGAACGCAGCCCCTCGGCGATGACGACGAGATCGGCATCGATCGCCGTGCCGTCGTCGAGCGCCGCGGTGACGTGATCGCCGTGGTCGGTCAGTTCGGCTATCTGGGTACTGAAGCGGTATTCGGTGGTGCCGCAGGTGTGTTCGTACAGGATGCGCGACAGCTCCCCGCGCAGGATCTCCAGCTCGGCGGTCGGACCGTCGACCTTACCGGCGGCCGCCATGGGGAACGATGCGACCGGAGAGCCGTCGTCGTCGACGAACCGCATACCGATCTCACGGGTGTTGGCTGCGCGAACGTCGTCCTCGATGCCCATGCGACGAGCGACCTCGCGCGCCGCACCGCGGACGTCGATGTTGTGGCCTTCCTCCCGTCGCTGCGGGGCGCGTTCCAGGACGGTCGTGCGCCAGCCGCGCGCGGCGAGTTGATGGGCGAGCGCGGGGCCGGCGATGCTGGCCCCCGAGATCAGTGCGTGACGAGTCATCGTCGGGGAACTGCCCGGCAGGGGATGACATGAAACATCAGCGGCCGCATTGGCCCGGAATCACCCGGCGCCAGGTGTCGCTGAAGGTGCGTCGTGCCGTGGGGTTCTCGTGGAGGCCTTCGGAAGACGCCGCTTCAAGCTCGCACTCTTGAGCATCCGGATGGCCAGGTTCGCCGAGGTGAACATGGGGATCACCCCGAGAAACGTCCGCTCGGACGGCCTGGCTCCGTGCAGGTACTCGAGGCTGCCGAAGACGTAGAAGCAGCCGATGCAGAAGATCGTCGCGGGGATGCACAGAGCCATGAAGGATCCGCGATCGGAAACGGCCTGTCGCGCAAGGTTCACCTCCTCATCCGACATCGGCTCGTGCTTGCGCAGCTTGCGCAGAACCTTTGGGATGCCTGCGACTTCGTCGCTCATGGGAAGTGTCGGTCGCCGTACCAGCCGCGCTACGAATATCCCTCCGAGAGAGGCGAACACGATGATGGCGACGAAGAAGATGATCGCCAGAAGGGCGAACAGGCTCAGATTCACCGTCTCACCCCCGGAAAGTCTGCCGGTTCCCGCAGCGGCCGGGAGCGCACCAGCGTCGGCCACCAGAACCACGGCCCGAGAAGTCTCAGGATGCAGGGCACGACGAAGGACCGCACGATCAACGTGTCGAGGAGAAGGCCGATGCACACGGTCGTGCCCACTTGGCCGATGGTCCTCAGGTCACTGGTGAGCATCGCCAGCATCGTGAACGCGAACACGAGGCCCGCGGACGTCACGACGCCACCCGTGCTTCCCAGCGCGCGGATGAGGCCGGTGTGCAACCCGGCGCCGATCTCCTCCTTGACCCGGGCGATCAGGAGGAGGTTGTAGTCGGATCCGACCGCAACCAGGATGACGAACGTGATCGGTAGCACCAGCCAGTGCAGATGCAGACCGATGAGGTGCTGCCAGACCAGCACGGAGAGCCCGAACGCACCGGCGAACGAGAAGGCGACCGTACCGGGAATCACCAAGGCGGCGATCAGACTTCGCGTGATGAACAACATGATCAGGAAGATCAGCACGAACGCGGCGATCGCCACGATGAGGAGATCCGACGTGGCGTAAGCCTTGATGTCCTTGTTGTTGGATCCCGCGCCGCCGATGTAGACCTTCGCGCCGGCCAACGACGTCTCCTTCAACGCTGCCTTGATGGCGTCGGGGAACTGGTCGACGTGCTCGATGCCTTCGGGCCCCATGGCGTTGCCCTCGTGGCTGACGATGAACCGCGCGGCCTTGCCGTCCGGCGACATCATCAGCGTCATACCGGTTTTGACGTCTTCGTTGTCGAATGCCTCACGGGGCATGTAGAAGAAGTCGTCACTACGGGACTTGTCGAAGTCGTTGCCGACGTTGATCAGGTCGTCGTAGGTCTGGTCGGTCTGCGTGGACTGCAGATGCGCCGGGCCGTAGGAATTGACGATGACGGCCTGCAGTCGCTGGGTGTCGTCCATCATCATCTTCAACTGCGTGATCATCTGGGGCAGGAGCGCGTCGACGGCCTGGAAGTCGGTGACGGCGTTCGCGATCTGAGCGTCGAGGGCGTCGATGCCGTCGAGCCCGTCGAACAACGATCGGAATGACCAGCACAGGGGAATGTCGAAACAGTGTGGCTCCCAATAGAAGTAGTTCTTGAGGGGCCGCATGAAGTCGTCGAGATTCGAGATGTCTGCATTGATGTCGTCGGTGACCTGCTGCAGGTTCTCCAAGGTGAGCACCGTCGAGTGCAGCTCGTCGGACATCTGCTGCGTCAGGTCGATCGTCTTCGCCAGTACCGTGACGGACTCCGCCTGGATCTGCGCCTGCTTGTCGGTGTCGGCATTCTGCTGCTGGTTGAACGGAAGCTGTTGACCGCTACCGCTGCCTTGCGTGAGGAAGAGGTAGGGGATGCTGGCGTGGTCGAGCGGACGGCCAAGGGGTCGGGTGATGCTTTGCACCATCGCCACGCCGGGAAGCCGGATGAGGCTCTTGGCCACTCGGTCCAGCGAGATGAAGTCGGCCGAGTTGCGCATGTCGTGATCCGATTCGACCATCAGCATCTCGGTGAACAGCTTGCTCTGTGAGAAGTGCCGATCCGCGGCCGCGAAGCCCTGATTGGCCGAGGCATTGGCCGGCTGATAAGCGCGGTCGTCGTAGTTGACCCGGTAGCTCGGCACGAAGATCGCCCCGAGCATGACCACTGCGGCGCTGGCGGCGAGGATCGGCTTCGGCCACCGCACGACGCTTGCCCCGATGCGCCGGTACAGCTGCCCCCGCACCATCCGCTTGGGATCGAAGAGCCCGAAGAGGCTGCCCACCGCCAGGATCGCCGGGCCGAGCGTCAACGCCGCCGCGATGGTGAACAACATGCTGATCCCGACCGCTGGTCCCATCGTGTGGAAGTAGTCGAGTCGCGCGAAACCCAAGCAGAGTCCCGCGCCGGCGATCGTGAGCCCCGAGCCGATGATGATGGGTGAGACGCCACGGTAGGCCGTGTAATACGCCTCCTCCCGGCTCTCGCCGAGTTGTCGCGCCTCGTGATATCGACCCAGCAGGAAGATGCCGTAGTCCGTCCCAGCCCCCAGGGTCAGCGCAACGACGATGTTCACCGCGAACGACGACAGCGGGATGACGCCGAAGTGTCCGAGAGTCGAGATGACGCCCTTGGCGATCAGCATCTCGAACAGCACGCTGGCCAAGGGCACCAGGAGAGCGCTGACCGAGCGATACACCAGCAGCAGCATCACGATGATCAGCACGATCGTCACGATCGTGATGTTGTTCAAGCTCGCGTTGGCAATGGACAACGTGTCCGAGGCCAGAGGCGCCGCGCCGCTGACGTAGACCTTCAGGCCGGGCGGCGGGGTGTCGTTGGCGACCATCTGGCGAACCGCATTGACCGACTGGTTCGCCCGTATCTGGCCGATGTCGCCAGCAAGCCGCAACAGCACGAACGCGGATTTGCCATCGAGGCTCTGGGCTCCGGCCGCGGAGAACGGCTTGCCCCACAGATCCATGACGTATTGCACGTGTTGGGTGTCGCGCTTCAGCCGTTGCATCAGATCGTCGTAGTACCGGTGGTCTCCATCGCCCAACGGTCGGTCGGCCTCGAGCACGACCATTGTCAAACTGGTCGACGTGGACTCCTGGAACTTCTCGCCGATGTGCAGCATCGCCACCTGCGATGGTGCGTAGGTCGGGATCATCGGGCCCGCGAGTTCTTGCGCGACGTCTTCGACCTTCGGCACGAAGGTGTTCGTCGAGACGGCGACCAGACCCCAGAAGACGATGATCGGGATGGCAAGGACGCGGACCGTCCGAGCGAAGAACGGGCGCTTCGCCTGGTGCGCGCTCACGCGGACTTCACCCTGCAGGTGACGTCGGCATCCTCGCGAGTGGCCGATTGTTCGTCACGGACAACGCCGTTGACCAACATTCGACAACCGACCTGGCCGCCGTGAACCTGCGCCGAGATGCTGCCGGATACCACGGTGAGCGTGGTCGTCTCGGTATGCGACCACGGTAATGACGGGATGTCGACCTGGTGCGGATGCCCGTCGAGGTCGACGTAGACCAGCATGCCGCCGTCCCCGGGGGCCCCGGACAACTCATAGGTGAGTTCTTTGGGAGTGAACTCCTCGGGTGCCTGCGGGAGGTCGACGGCGAGGACGGGCCCTGGAGCGGACGCTTGGTGCACCTTCCACATGCACACCGCGCCAAGGGCGAGTGCAATGACGGTGACCAGAGGTAGCCAGGCCTTCTGCAGTAAGGCCCTGCCTGCCGAACCTCGACTCACACGATCACCTTCGGATTCCGCGCGGGAGTCTCCCGCGGCCCACGTTCCGACTTGAAGTTATATCCGACGCAGGATGCATAGTTCAACCGCAGGACCGTTGGCGGAGAGGCACGCGATTTCTTTTTGCAGATCATCGCGACCATGCCTCGTCCCTACGTCAACCTTCTACATCATGTCAGTGATATAACTCGGTTATGGAACACGTAGCTTTCGGCGGTGCCGATGCCATCGCCGAGATGATCACTCTCGGGACCGACCTGATGTTTCGGTACCTTGTCGACCGCGACGACCTCAGCGCCAGCGCCGCGCTGGTGCTGAATCGGATAAACCGCGAGGGCCCGATGCGCCTGACGGCGTTGGCCCAGTCCGAGGGAGCCAGCCAATCGGGAATGACGCAGCTGGTCCAGCGGATGGAACGGCAGGGACTGTTGGAACGATGGAGCGATCCCGATGACGGCCGGGCATCGTTGGTCAGGCTGGGAGAGGCAGGCCACCGGTTCTGGGATGCCCGAAACGACGTCCTGCGCCAGCGAGTCGCCACGTTGTTGCCCGCTGTGTCCCACGACGATCAGGTGGCGTTGTGGCTTGCTGCCCAGGTGGTACTGCGCGTCCTGGGCCAGATGCGCGAGGTTGCCGGCCGTCGAGTTGAAGATGGGGCCGCTGCCACCTGAGATGACGCGAACCGGCGTCGGGAGATTGCGTCGCCTATAGGTTTGACGGTTGTGGCCCTGTCACCGGACATCGTCGGCATGACCTACTCGTATCCCGACCACTATGTGGTCGGCCGGGAAAAGATCCGCGAGTACGCCGACGCGGTGAAGAACGAGGACGCCGCGTACTTCGATGACGATGCCGCCCGCGCGCTGGGGCACGACGCGATCCTGGCACCGCTGACCTTCATTTCGATTTTTGGCCTTCAGGCGCAGATGGCCTTCTTCGCCCACGCGAACATTCCGATCACGGAGGAGAAGATCGTCCAGGTCGAACAGGGGCTGACGATGCTGCGACCCATCAAGGCCGGAGACAAGCTGTACTGCGACATCCGCCTCGACTCGCTCCGGCAAGCCTTCGGGGCAGATGTCCTGACGATCAGAAGCCGTATCACCAATCAGCACGGCGAAACGGTGCAGGAGGACTACACCACCATGGCCGGGCGCAGCGCATCGGCAGGGGGATAATTCGCGAAAACTCAACACTGACGGCTTCCGGCAAGCGATCGTGACAAGCGATCATGATCGACGGGGAAAGGGGCGGCTGCAACGTGAGTGATCGAATCTCGATCGTCATCGCGGAGGATTCCCTGCTGGTGCGGGACAGCGTCTCCCGGGCGCTGTCGATCGACCCCGACGTCACGGTCGTCGGTGTCGCCGAGGACTACGACTCAGCGGTCGAACTCGTCGAACGGCACGAACCGACGATCCTGGTCACCGACGTACGCATGCCGCCCACCTCGACCGACGAAGGGATTCGGCTGGCGCAGTGGCTGCGCACGGCGCATCCGGACGTCGGGGTGATCGTGTTGTCGAACTACGCCGATCCGAGATACGCGGCGGGGTTGCTCGAGGGTGGTACGGCGGGCCGGGGATACCTGTTGAAGGAACGGATATCCCATTTCGACGAGCTCGCCGAGGCCGTGCACCAGGTGGCGGGCGGTGGGACGGTCCTGGACCCGCTGGTCGTCGAGGCGCTGCTCGATCAGCCTCGTTCGGCGGCGACTCTGAGCCGGTTGACCCCAAGAGAACGCGAAGTGCTCAGCGAACTGGCAACCGGCTTCAGCAATCGAACGGTCGCCCAACGCCTGGTGTTGTCCCAACGGGCGGTGGAGAAGCACATCAACTCGATCTTCGCCAAGCTGGAATTGACCCCCGACGACTCCGTTGATCGGCGGGTAAAGGCCGTACTGATGTTCCTCGGCGACGGTGGATCAAGGTGAACGCGTGCTACACACGATCGATGAAGGTGGTGTGTACACCATGGTGCGTGGCAAATCCGCCCGGCACGATGGCACGGTGGCGGACGAGCGCGTGCGAGTCTGGGTCGTCGACGACCAGGCAACCTTCCGGCGGGCTACCGCCGCCACTCTCGATGCCATGGACGACTTCGTGATGGCCGGCGAATGCGAGACCGGCGAGACCGCGGTGGAACTCATTCGGGACGGGGACGTCGACATCGTCTTGATGGACATCCACATGCCGGGAATCGGCGGGATCGAGGCTGCGCGGCAAATCCGAACGGCCCGAACGGATTTGATGGTCGTGCTGATGTCTACCTACGACGTCGAGGACCTCCCCGCCGCCGCTGCGAAGTGCGGCGCCGTCTCATACCTGCATAAGGAACACCTGAGTCCGGACTTGCTGAGACGGATATGGCGAGCAGGCGCCTGAGGGTCACGTCGGCCGCCGGATCGGTGCCCCAGTGGCGGGCAACGAGGATCCTGCTCTCCACCGCGATCGAGTCCTCATCGTTGTTGGGCCACGACCTGATCCACCGCTTCAGGGCGGAGCGCTATCAGGTCTTCCTCAGCGGGCATTTCGCTCTGTGGGCGAGCGCCGGTGTCGTGCTGCCCCTTCTGGAGTATGTGTTCTGGTACCGAACGCCCTATGTGCTGCTGTTCGCTGCGATCGGCGTCCCGCAATGCATTGCGTTGGCGATCGGGCTGCGTCTGGCTCGGCTCGGTAGATATTCGCAGTCGATCAGTCTCGTCTGCATCACCAACTGGATCAGCGCTGTGCTGGTGACGGTTGTCAACCCCAATTTCCTGGCGGTGATGGCACTGGTGGCCCTTGTCCCAGTCGTCTTCGCGGAGCCCTATGTTCGCTGGCAACGGGGATTGGCCTTCACCGTCATCACCGCGGTTTCTGTGCTGGTGATGGCTATGCTGGCGCGCTTCCTGCCGATTTCGGAGGTGGTCCAAAACGGGCCTCGCTGGCTCGAGACGACCGTCATCGTCGTGGGAGTGCCGTTCAATACGTTTCACCTGTTGGTGATCGTGTGGAACAACGCCGCGGCGCTGAGGACGTCCGAGAAACACCTGGCCGAACGCGCTGGCGAATTGGCGGCCTCGCGCACGCGGTTGACCACCGCGGCCGACGAGGAACGGCGCCGCATCGAACGCGATCTGCACGACGGTGCCCAGCAACACCTTGTCGCACTGTCGGTGCTCGTCCAGCTTGCCCGCAACTCCGAACCCGACCGAGCTCAGCCGCTGCTGACCGAGGCGTCCGAGCTGGTGGAAACGGCAATCGCGGAGATTCGCAGGCTCGCCCACGGTATCTACCCCCCGTTACTGGTCAGCGGAGGTCTGCGTGAGGCCTTGCCGACGCTCGCCGCCAGGGCGTCGGTGCCGGTGCGTCTTGACCTCGACGCCCTCGGCCGTTATCCGACGTCGACCGAGGCTGCGCTGTATTACTGCTGCAGCGAGGCGCTGCAGAATGCCGCCAAGCACGGTGGTTCGGCCACCTCGGTCACGGTCACGGCCCACGTCGACGAACACACGCTAAACCTCGTGATCAGCGACACCGGACGCGGATTCGACCCCGCAACCATCGGGACCGGGCTGACGAACATGACGGACCGTCTTTCCGCCATCGGCGGCCAGCTCACGATCGACACTGCGCCAGGACGGGGCACCCGCATCACCGCCATCGTGGACGCCCCGGCCATTTAGCGTTCGGGGGTGTACACACCACCGCGAACCGTGTTGCCCACACGGTAGTCACGCGGGGTCCGCCGCAGCAGGATGGAACTACTTCCTCGAAAGGCTTTGGCTGGGAGGATGTTCGATGAGCGGGGGCTCTCATGTCATCAACCGAACGTCCGATGTCGTCGACGTCGACACCGGAGGGGATCGGCTCTTCGTCGCGACTCGCATTGGCGCCGAACGACTTTGCCGATCACACCGTGGACCATCTCTTGCCGACCGGCACCGTGACACTCCTGCTGGCCGACGTCGAGGGCTCCACCCGGATGTGGGAGAACCGGCCTGAGGAGATGGCGGCGGCGCTGGCCACGTTGGACCTCGTGCTGGCCGAACTCGTCCACGCCAACCACGGGGTGTGCCCGATCGAGCAGGGCGAGGGAGACAGCTTCGTCGTGGCGTTCGCCCGCGCCAGCGATGCGGTGGCCTGTGCCTTGGCGCTGCAACGGGCTGCCCTGTCACCCCTGCGCCTGCGGATTGGTGTGCACACCGGCGAAATACGGTTGCGCGATGAAGGCAAGTACATGGGGCCGACGATCAATCGGGCCGCCCGATTGCGCGACCTCGCGCACGGAGGACAAACCGTATTGTCGGGAACGACAAGCGATCTGGTTTGCGATTCGCTGCCAGCGCAAGCGTGGTTGGCCGACTGCGGGAGTCATCTGTTGCGCGATCTGCCCCGTCCGGAGCGCGTGGCTCAGCTATGCCACCCCGACACGCACAACGACTTCCCGCCGCTGCGAACCCGTCCAATCAACGACTTCCACTGGCGGCCGGTGCAACTCACGACTTTCGTGGGTCGCATCAGCGAGCTCGCCGAAGTCGGCCGGCTCCTGGAGGACAACCGCCTGCTCACCCTGACCGGCGCCGGGGGTGTCGGCAAGACTCGCCTGGCCGTGGAGGCCGCCTGCCGTCGCTCCGAACGATATGGGGGCGCCATCGCGTACGTGGATCTGGCGCCGATCACCGATCCGGAGCTGGTGTCGGTCGCGGCCGCACGTGCACTGGGATTGCCCGAACTACCGCGCCGCGGCTTCCCCGGGGACACCGTGGCGAAACACATCGGCGACCGCCAACTGCTTCTCGTCGTCGACAATTGCGAGCACCTGCTCGATGCGAGCGCCGAACTCATCGGCGACGTGTTGCGTTCCTGCCCGAACGCAACGGTGTTGGCGACGAGCCGCGAACCCATTGCGGTGAACGGCGAGCAGATCTGGCGGGTGCCTTCGCTGTCGCTCCACGACGATGCGATTGCGTTGTTCACCGAACGCGCACGCCGAGCCTGCTCGGAGTTCACGCTCGGCGCCCGAGAGGTCTTCGCGGTGCTGAAGATCTGCAGGCGCCTCGACGGCATGCCGCTGGCGATCGAGCTGGCCGCGTCGCGGGTGCGTGCCCTGTCGCTCAACGAGATCGCCGACGGGCTGCACGATCGGTTCCACCTCTTGACCGGCGGCTCCCGCACGGTGGCGCGTCGCCAGCAGACGCTCAAGGCCTGTGTCGACTGGTCATACGACCTGCTCACCGAACCCGAGAAGGCGGCGCTACGGGCGTTCTCGGTGTTGCCTGGCGCATTCGACGTGGCAGCTGCTCAGACGGCAGCCGGTGCCTGCCCCGTCGACGGCCTTCAGGTGGTCGACCTGCTCGCATCGCTCGTCGACAAATCGCTACTGACAACCGAAACACGTTGCGGCCGAACTCGGTACCGCTTCTCCGAGACCATGCGTCAGTACGCGTCGGATCGGCTGGGCGATGGTGAGATACCCCCGCGCTCGCTGAGGCCTTGTCCGATTCGTTCAAGACCGGCACGCACGCGTTCCCGTAGAAACGGGATATGGAAACCGATCTCCGAGCCCTACCCAACGTCGGCGCAGCAGTGGCCGCCATCCTGGCGCGCGTCGGTATCGAGCGGCCAGAGGACTTGCGAGGGCAGACCGCCGAGCGGCTGTACCAGCGGTTGTGCGAGGCGGACGGACACCGTCATGATCCATGCCTGCGCGATACGCTCGTCGCAATCTTCGACTACGCCAACGGTGCACCTGCTCGTCCGTGGTGGTACTACAGCCGGTTGCGAGTCGATGCGCGTTCGGCCGCTCAGTACGAAGCTCTTGCCGACACGCCGCTGGGACCGTAACGCTCCGCCCGTATACGGTCCAGCTATGAGTCGAGTATCGGTGATCACGGGTGGCGCGGGTGGCATGGGGCTGGCCACGGCCAAGATCGTCGGGCGAGACCACGCGGTCGTCCTCTGCGACGTCAGGCAGGACCGGCTCGACGACGCGGCGCCACGCTGAAGGACCTCGGAATGACGCCACGGCCGTCAACTGTGACGTCACCGACCGACCGGCGGTCGCCGGGCTGTTCGAGACCGCATCGGGGCTCGGGACGGTCGCCTCGGTGATCCACACCGCGGGAGTCAGCCCCAGCATGGGCGACGCCGACTACGTCATGAGGACCAATGCGCTCGGCACGCTCAACGTCAACGAGGTCTTCTTCGGGGCCGCAGGCGAGGGCTCCGCGATCGTCAACGTGGCCTCGATGGCGGCCCACATGCTGCCGGAGGAGCCTGATTCCGACAGCCGGTTCCCGCTGGCCCTGCGGGACGAAGACGCCTTCATGGAGGAGATGACGTCGGCTGCAACATCGTTCCGAGGAGGCGCGATCCGGTTCGCGTACGCGGTGAGCAAGAGCTTCGTCAGGTGGTACAGCACATCGCAGTGCGAGCGGTTCAACGGCCGGAGGCTGCGCATCGTCTCGGTCTCCCCTGGGTCCGTCGACACCGAGATGGGCCGGCTGGAGGAGCAGGCCGGAGCGGGTGCGATGGTCACCGACGCCGCGGTCCCCGGTGGGGCAAGCCGGAAGAGATGGCCGAACTTTTCGCCTTCTGTGCCAGCGACAAGGCCGGCTACCTCACCGGCACCGACATCCTCAACGATGGCGGGGTGATCGCCTCGATGAAGGAGCGAGCCAGGGCGGCCGCCGAAAACGGTTGAACCGCAAACCCCCAGTTCCCCTCGCCGATCGCGTCGCTGACGTGAAGCTCGGCACCGCGGTCGCCGGACAGCCCTCGCCTTGACCGTCGAGCAGGCGGTTGTGGTCGACCCCGTGAGCGTCGCCAATGCCAAAGTGCTGCAAGTCCAGACCTCCGCTTGGCGAAGTGATGGACATGTCGTCGCGGATCCGCCATCATTCAGCAGGACACACTTTGTATTTTAGATACAACCGACTCTTGAGGAACGACTTCAGAGGAGCAGCTACATGGCCAACGACCATTCGGAGTGCGCGTACCCAACTCTGGCCCGCTGACCTCGGTGGAGAACATCACGCGCGCAGCGACCGAAGCCGAGGACATGGGCTTTGATTCGATCTTCTTGCACGACCACGTCGTGTGGAGTTCCGAGAGCACCGGCATCACATCTCGTCGGGTGCACATGAGGCGCTGAACGAGGATCAGTCCGCGGACTTCTTCGAATCGCTGACCACCATCGGGTACCTCGCCGCGAAGAATCGCGCGTCCGGATCGGGGTCGCCTGCTGTCATGCCCACCCGGAATCCGATCTACGCCGCCAAGCAGCTGGCCACTCTCGACCACCTCACCGGAGGTCGATTGATCGCCGGTGTCGGTCTGGGGTCGAAGGCGTCGCAGATGTCATCGGAGTTCGACGTTTTCGGCGTGCCCTTCTCAGCGCGGGCGCGGATGACCGACGAGTTCGTCGAGGCGATGCGCGCCATCTGGACCCAGCCGCTGGCGTCGTACTCGGGACGCCATGTGTCGTTCATCGATGCCGAAATCTTCCCCAAGCCGCTGCAGAAGCCGGGACCGGAAGTCTGGGTCGGCGGCTGGACTGACGCGGCGGCCAGGCACCGGGCGGGTTGGCGACGGCTGGGTACCGGGCTGGTTGTCGCCGGAGGAAATGGCGCGCGGCGCGCAGATCGTGCGCGACACCGCAACCGAACACGACCGCAAACCGGACGAGATCACCATCGCCGTCGAAAAGCTCACGGTCATCGACCGCGACCACGACAAGGCGATGGAAAGAGCTCTGCCGACCGTCGAAACCAGTTCGAAGACCTACGAGCGCGATATCGACGGATGCAGTTCGCGCTCGACCGTCACATCTTCGGTTCCGTGGAGGACGTGCAGCGCCGGGTCGAGGAATTCGTCGACGCCGGAGTGACGCACTTCGAGCTGAAGTTCATCTATCCCACCATGGACGAACTCACCCGCCAGATGGAACTCTGGGCCGAAGAAATCCTGCCTGCGTACCGGTAGGCAACGTAAGCCCTCCCACGATGTTTTGCGATGGCCGCCTGCTGGGACGGGGGCGGGAAGAATGTACGACCCAGATCGCTGTATTGCGTTAAACCGCTCATTTGGATATTGTATCTAACCTGGGCTCGTATGTGGCTGATGTAGTCGGGACCTGACTGTGTTACGCCGAAACATGTTGATGGGTAAGGGTTGTCGGTGAACGAAGGTCTGCACGACCGGCGATCGCATTAAGGGGATTCAATATCCGAAAAGGCGCGCCCGGCCCATGACCAGCCAGCTGAGAGGATTGGTTCCGCGCGATGGCATCTTCGACAATCGAGCAGTCCCAAGTCGGACGCAGTTGATTCCGCCGTCGACGGCAGCCAAGGGCGGGACGCCGACGGCGGTTCGTCGCTGCGCGCGCTCTCGTCGCCTTCGCGCAATCCTGCCGACCGTGTCCGTGGTGGTTTTCCTGGCTGGTTGGCAGGTCGTCGGTGGTCGTGTCGATCCAATCCTCTTTGCCACTCCGACGGAAGTCGCAAAGGCGTTTTGGGAGCTGCTGAGAACCGGGGAACTCGGGCCAGCATTCGGTCGGCGATGGGGGATCTCGCCACTTGGATACATCCTCGCGGTGGTCGTCGGTATCGCCGTCGGTGTTCGTCATGGGCCGGAATCCCGTCGTCGAACGGGTGCTTGACCCGTACGTGAACTTCTTCCAGGCGACGCCGCTGATCGCGCTGGTCCCCCTGGTGGTGATCTGGTTCGGTGTCGGGTTCGAGGCCCGATGTGGCGGTCACGTTCATGCTTGCGGTGTGGTCGATCATCATCAATACCGCCACCGGGGTAAAACAGACGCCGCCGTCGCTCATCGACGTCGGAAGGGTCTACAAACTCAGCCGGTGGCGGGTCATTACCGGGATCGCCATCCCCAACGCGGTTCCGAACATCTTCGCCGGCCTCCGGATCGCTCTCGGAAAAGCCCTCATCGGCATGGTGATCGCTCAGATGGAGATCAGTGTGACCGGTCTCGGCGGCCTCGTCATCAACTACGGCAACGCCTTCAAGACGGCTTACCTGCTCGCCGCGGTCTGCACGGCATCGCTGGTCGGAGTGATCGCCGCCGCCGCCCTCGAAGTGGTCCGCCGCTTAGTTTTCCCCTGGACCCAGGGCGAAGACTTGGGCCGCTGGTAGCCCGGATGAACCTCGACCGCGCCAACCCAGACGCCCACGCTGTGCCGACTGAAAGGAATGCCGACGTCCACCACGGAGCGCCGGATTCGCCCGCCCGCAAGGTCCTATCGTGGCCGCGGCCATTGCCATCGCCATCACCGCGGCGGCATGCTCGGGCAGGACCTCGAGCAGTGGCGCAGACAGCACCGGCCTCAAGGGCGCCCGATTCACCCTCATGCTGCAGAGCACCGCCAACGCCAACAAGGTCGTCGAGGTGCACGCGGTCAACGCACTCAAGGCGCAGGGGGTGAACGCGTCGATCAAGTGGAATGCCAGCAGTCCGAACATCGCAATCACCCAGCTGACCACCGGAACCATCGACGCCTATTCCGAGGCGGTCCTCGGAGGTGTGGGCGCGGTCGCGTCCGGGATCAAGATGAAGGACTTCGCACTGGCCCAGCCGCGCCAGGATTACGTCCTGCTGGCAAGCAGCGGCATCAACACACTGGCCGACCTCAAGGGCAAAAAAATCGGTATCCAGGACACCACCGGCGTCAACTACGCACAGGCACTGATGGTGGTGCAGAAGGCCGGCCTCACTCCCAAGGATGTCGACATCATCGCCGTCGGGGTCAGAGCACTCGGCTACCCGCGTTGGTGGCCGGACGGGTGGACGCGACGATGCTCAGCCACGCGGCCGAGCAGCAGCTGGGTCCGAAGGGCTTCAAGACAATCTTCGATTACACCAAGGACGCATCGAACCTCTACGACGACAACATCTTCGCCAGCGAGGAATGGCTGGGCAAGAACTCCGCCCTCGCGGTGGCATTCAACAAGGCGATCCTCGACTCATTCGAGTGGTTCAACGATCCAGCCAACAAGGATGCCGTAGTCACCGAGGCACTGGCCGTCGACCCCGCGGCCGACAAGGACGCGACGGACGGTGTTCGACAATCTGCGCGCCGCCAATGCGTACCCGAACGGGACGATCCTCGACCCCGCACTGATCGACCAGCAGCAACAGCTGTACCAAGAGGCCGGCTCGCTCCCGGCCACCGTCCCGGTCGCCCAGTGGGTTGACGACAGTTTCGCCAAGCAGGCCAAGGGACAGTCCTGACAAGCCAGAGGGATCCGAGATGACAGCAATTCAGTCGGGTGCGGCGATCGACGTCGTCGCGGTGGACAAACGATATGCCCAGCGGCGCGGTACCGCCAACGTGGCGTTGCGCACGTGAACCTGAGCGTGAAGTCTGGCGAGTTCGTGAGCCTGGTTGGAGCATCCGGCTGCGGTAAGACGAGCCTATCCGGATGATCGGCGGTCTGGCACCCTACAGCGCGGGGTCGATCACTATCGACGGCCAGCCTGTTCGCGGCGTGCCCAAACGTCTGGGTTTCGTCTTCCAGGATGCGGCGTTGATGCCGTGGCGGTCGGTTCGGGACAACGTGACGATGGGGCTGAACGAGATCGCCGGCACCCTGTCCACGAAGGATTCCCGCGCCCGGGTGCGACGAACAGCTCGAGCTGGTCGGCCTGACAAAGTATGGGGACTACCTCCCGCGTCAGCTCTCCGGTGGCATGAAGCAGCGCGTCGGTCTGGCCCGGGCTTGGTGAGCGGGCCGACCTGCTGCTCATGGACGAGCCGTTCGGCGCGCTGGACGCCTTCACCCGGCTCCGCCTGCAGGAGGAGCTGGCCCCATCGTGTCCAAGGCGAACACCACGACGTTGTTCGTGACCCACGATGTCGACGAGGCCGTGTTCCTCTCGGATCGGATCGCCGTCATGTCCGCCTCGCCGGGAACGATCAAGGAAATCGTTGCGGTCGACCTGCCGCGGCCCAGGCTGGGGCGCCAGGGCCTGCTCGATAACCGCCGGGCGGCAGAGCTGCGGGACCACGTCCTGCGACTGGTGATGGAGGATCAGGACGACAAGCTGGGGCCGGTGGCAGACGCGGTGCCCGTCGGCGAGGCTCCGGCGGTGCCGGCACACGACTGAGTCCGCGACTGCACGCGCACGTCGATGACGTGCCCGATTGGTGACGTCGTCGCGGTGACCTGGCCGGCTAGGGAACGGCCGAAGTCTTTACAGCTTGAGAGCGGTCCTCGGGAGCTTTGGACAGCGCTTTGGAAAGAACCGCGTCGATTGTGGCTAGCTCGGGGACCGTGATGTGATGCGGCTGGTGGGTCGCTGTTGAGGTGACGACTGATCACCACTGCTGGGTTGGAGTGCGGGAAGAGTTGGGATCCGGCGAGTAATCGGTATGCGGTCGCAGCCAGCGAGGATTGATAGGCGCGGCCGTCGAGTGGCTCACCCATTAGCTGCTCGGGGGCCGCATAGGCGACCGTCCCTACGGTCATGTTGGTGGCTGTCAGGCCGCTGATGTCTTCTGCACTGCGGGCGATGCCGAAGTCCGCCAAGAGAATACGCCGGTCATGGTCGTCA
Source organism: uncultured Actinomycetota bacterium (assembly GCA_963848855.1). Classification (GTDB taxonomy): domain Bacteria; phylum Actinomycetota; class Actinomycetes; order Mycobacteriales; family Mycobacteriaceae; genus Mycobacterium. The sequence goes on along the minus strand of CAWKFL010000008.1, from coordinate 182,896 downwards.
TCGGGATCAGTCACCATGATGTTGGCGGGTTTGCCGTCGCGGTGCAGCAGTCCTTGGCGGTGGGAGTAGTCGAGTGCCTCGGCCACCGATGTGACGATTTTGAGCGCGAGGTCTAGCGGCATTCCTGCCGGGTAGCGCTGGCTGAGCAACTGGCTGGCGTCTGTGCCGTCGACGTAGTCCATGCATCCTCAGCGTCTCGTCGGACAAACTCGGGCGAGTAGCCATGCGCTGTGCAGCACTACTGGCTTCGATGAGAGACGCCGGCGTAGCGGTCGACCGATCAGGGATGACCGGATCCGTCGTAGAGATTTATCCAGCTGGATCACTTCGAGCATGGAAGCAGGTCTACTCCGGCTATAACCGCGACCCGGACGTACTGAGCGGAATGGTCGACGAACTAATGCGGCAGGCTTCGTGGCTGGAACTCGGCCGCGGCAATCTTGAAGCCTGCCGCAAAGTCCACGATGCGTTCGACGCTGTCGTCGCGAGTCTGACTGCACGGGCCGCGGCGCTAGATCGAGGACTCAGCCCAGTCGAGATCAGATGGCCCAAGCAAGGATCGAAGGCTGGATCCGGCTGCCGAATGAAGGATCACTGGCGGCCCTTGTGAGGGACTGATTGTCCTCGACTACCGGGCAGGAATCCGGCAGTAATTGCCAAGACCCTTCGTGCCGTTATGGTTTGCTCACCCTGTCAAAAAACCGAAACATTGCTGCTGTGCCCGGCATGTTAGGTGTGGACTTTGTTGACCATTGCATCCGGGAGGTACATAGACCGCGGCACAAATGATTGGGCTTTGCCTTGGCGGCGGTGTAGTCCGCGGCAGCGTCCGTCACACCCCGGCCGGCACCCGCTCCGCCGCCTCGCGCATCTCCTGCCGCAGCGAGGTGAACTCCGAGATCGTCCTGGTCGCCACCGACGCGACCGGGCGGGCGTTGCGGCCCGTGGCCTCGGTCTTGGACACCATCACCACGCTGTCGATGTAGGGCTGGATGGTGGTGGCGTTCTGCACCGTCGCGACGATCACCAGCTGGAAGCCGAACTTGCGGAACGCCTGCAGCGCCTGCTGGGCGAACTGCGGGTCGGACTTGGAGAACGCCTCGTCGAGCATCAGCTGCGCGAAAACCGGTGTGTTGTCGGCACTTTCGGGGCTGGCCAGGTTGAAGCTCAGCGCGCCCGCGAGGCAGAACGCCATCAGCTTCTCCTGCTCGCCGCCGGAGTTGTCGCCCGCGTTGCTGTGCGTGCGGATCAGCTCCTCGCTGCTGACGTCCCACTCGGCGCAGTCGAACGTGAACCGGTTGCGCACGTCCAGCGCGTCGCGCGTCCACGCCTTGTCCTCCGGCGCGGTCGACGCCAGCCGGTTGCGCAGCCGCAGGATGTCGGCGTACTGGTCGAGGATCGCCTGCTTGTCGCCCAGCCCGACCTCGGCGATGCGCCGCGAGATGGACCGCACGATCTCGGTGAGCTCGGCCACCGCCGGCAGCTGCCGCGGCGTGGCGCGCAGCGTCAGCCGGGTGCCGCGGTTGAACTCCACCGCGCCCAGACCGGTGTTGACGCGGTCGATCTGCTCGGCTGATCCGCCGCGTCTCCTGCTCGGCGACGCGGTGCAGCGTGAGGATCGCGTCGGGCGCCTGCTCGGTGACCAGCCGCATCATCCGCTCGTAGGCCTCGGGCAGTTCGCGCTCGTCGATGTGGCTGGCACAGCGCGACGTAGTCGTGCACCCGCTCATCGAAATCGTCGCTGTCGTTGGGGATCGCGTCGGGGAACGACGTGTCGAACGTGTTGAGGATGCGGGCCAATTCGTCGTAGGAGCGGCGCCGGCTCTCGCGCAGCTGTTCGCGTTCCTTCTTGATCGCGGTGAACAGCGCGTCGCGGTGCGGTTCGGGGTCGAGCAGCTCCAGCGACACCGGCAGCGCGCGGCGTAGCGGTGCAGCAGTTCGGTCAGCGGCTCCGACACGAACGCCGGCGACAGCCGCTCCTGCAGTTCCATCAGCCGGGTGCGGCGGTCGTCGAGGCTGTCGCGGCGGGTCTGGATCGCGCCGCGGCGCGTCATGAATTTCTGGATCTGCGACCAGCATTCGTCGGCGCGGGCGTTGAGCGCCTCGATGTCGGGGTTGTCGGCCATCAGCAGCTCGTACTGTTCGCGCAGCCGGTCGGCGTGCCCGTCGGCGGTCTCGGTGTCGATCTGGCTCCACTGCGGGTACTGCTCGCAGATCGCCTTGCACGCCGCGGCGCGGTCGCGCCACTGCTGGCGCTGGGCGGCGATGTCGTCGGCGGTGCGGCGGGCCTTCTGGTAGGCCTCCTCGGCGGTGGCCAGTTCGAGCGTCAGCGCGTTGATCTTGGCGGTGACGTCGCCCTGGTACAGGTATTCGGACTGCTTGACCGGCCGCCGGTCGTCCTTGACGGCCAGCCGGTCGGAGTCCTTGTACAGCCCGGTGTCGGTGACCGCGCGGCGGAACCGGGCGAACACGTCGGGGGTGTCGACGCAGACGTGGTCGCCGGCGTTGGTGATGACGTCGACGGCCTCGGCGGCGCACGGATGCGTCGGGTCGACGGCGAACAGCTTGCCCGCCAACGTGTTCGGCTCGGGATCGACGGGTTCGGCGCCGAGGAACTTCGCGCGGACGTGGTGCAGCTGCAGCCGGCCGCGCATGTCGGTCTCGTTGACGAACCGCAGCACCTTCGTCCCAGTGCTGGTCGGGCACCAGCAGCCGCAGGCCCGCGCCGCGCAGCACCTTCTCGACCGCGAGCCGCCAGCGGGTCTGGTCGGGCTTGAGGTCCAGCAGTTCGGCGATGTAGGGCAGCTCGGTGGCGTCGGCACCGACGGCGGCGCAGATGTGGTCGCGCATCGCGAGGGCGAACTCGGGCAGCGCGGAGCCGACGTGCTCGACGCGCTTGAGTTCCTTGGCGGCGTCGTCGCGGGCGATGCGGGCGGACTTCTGCGCGTACTCGGCGTCGGTGGACGCCTCGCGGTTGCGTTCGACCTTGGCGAGCAGTTCGGTGGCCTGGGTGAGCAGTTCCTCGCGCAGGTTCCAGAACTCGTCGGCGGTGTCGGGGATCTCGACGTCCTGGGCGGTGAGCAGGTCCTCGTAGGCGGCGCGACGGCGCTCCACCTGCTCGGCCTCGGTCTCGGCGGCGGTCACCTGCGACTGCAGCGGGGCGATGTTCGCGCTGGATCCGCTGATCTGCGCGTTGAGCGAATCCGCTTCGGCCTTGGCCAGATTCAGGATGCGGGTGACGTCCTCGTACTCGTTCTCGAGCTGGTCGATGGTGCCGTCGAGCGTCGCGATCTGCGTCGGGGCACTGCGCGAGCCGGACGTGGTCGGTGAAGGCCCGCACCATCGGCGCGTCGACGAGGTCGATGATGCCGAGGTCGGAGGACTCCGAGGCGTAGCGCTGCTGGATCTGTTCGATGTCGCCGAGGATCTTGCGCTTCTTCTGGGCGACGGCGAGCAGTTCGCGGGCCTCGACCAGCGGGTCGATCTGCTTGAGCGCCTCGGGCAGCCGGGCCAGGCTGTCGGGTTCGTCGAGCATGAACTCGCGGACGAACTGCTCCAGTCCGCCAACGCTTTTCAGCGACTTGGCCTTGCCGAGCAGCTGCTGGGCGGCGTCGGAGGCGCGGATGCCGATGGTGGCGTACAGCTGGGCGAGGTACTGCGACTCGACCTTGGTGGAGAACCGCCAGTCTTCCTTGAAGACGCCGGCGTCGAAGCGGCCGGCGGCCCAGCGGTTGCAGACGTCCTCGATGTCGAGGTCGCCGTCGCCGAGCACGAAGCGGCTCGACGAGTCGTTGCGGGACTCGCCGGTCAGCCACTTGAGCACCAGGCCGGTGACGGTGCGGCCGGAGTCGCTGGCGTAGGTGACCGCGACGGCCGACCAGGCGGTGCCGTCGCCGCGCAGGTACATCACCCGGCTGGTGCCGCCGTCGCTGCGCTGGCCCCAGGCGCCGCGGACGTACTTGTCGACGGTGCGGCGGCCGGCGCTGGATCCGGCGGCGGTGTTGTCGCCGGAGGCGTTGAAGTTGCGCCGGTTGAACGGCAGGAAGCCGAGCGAAATCGCGTCCAGCAGTGAGGATTTGCCGCTGCCGGAGGCGCCGGCGATGAGCGCGCCGCCGGTGCTGAACGGGATGGAGTGGTAGCCGTCGAACACGCCCCAGTTGATGACCTGCAGCCGGGACAGGTGGAACTGCTCAGTCAACTCGACGTCCTTCTTCCTCGGCTGGCGCCCCGCCGTTGAGCAGCTGTTCGAACTGCTGCTGGAGTTCGGTGATGACCGAGGCGGTCATGATGGCGGTGATGACGGGGCTGATGGTGTAGCTGTCCTCGTCGTCGCGGCTCTTGCGGAGGATCTCCAGGCCGGTGAGGCGGGCGATGGCGCCGTCGATGCGGGCGGCGAAGGTGACGGCGTCGCGGTCGGTGTCGTTGAGCACGCCGGAGAACAGGCCGTGCATCTCCTCGCGGCTGATCAGGACGGTCTGCCCGCCGGAGGCGCGCATCATCTGGGCGAGGTGCAGGGCGAGGATGGAGTCGTAGGTGCCGAGCGGTTCGCGGCGCAGAAGCTTGATGCCCCTTGCGGATTCGTAGCGGGCCTGTTCGACGAAGGCGACGTCGGTGCCGTCGACGATGCGCAGCAGCAGGTCGAGTTCGGAGAGCCGGACGGACAGTTCCTTGCGGTATTCGAGCACCCAGCTGTAGACGTCGGCGTCGGCTTCGGCGCTGATGTAGCGGCGGGTGAGCAGGTGCTGCAGGGCCCAGCAGGCGCGGTCGGGCAGTTCGGAGACGTCGCCGTCGAAGCGCGGCCTGCGCTGGACGGGTGGGCGGGCGGTCTGGTCGACCTGCGGCAGGGAGGAGAAGTCGATGTCGGCGTCGGTGGTCATGCGGCAGGCTCCGGCGAGGTAGTGATGGGTTCGGTGAATGTCAAACGGGGGACGGCGATTTCGCGGTCGCGGCCGTCCAGGGAGCGGAAGCGGACGGTGGTCGACTCGGTGGCGTCGGGGTTGGGCTGTTTGAGGGCCCAGGACCACAGCACGATGACGTGGCCGAGGTAGGCGGTGTCGAGCATGGCGACGGCCTCGGGCAGCGAGACGGGCCCGGTGGTGAGTGGCGTGCGTTGAGCATGTCGGACATGGCGGGGGCGTCGACCTGGGTGGTGAGGGCGGCGAAGCTGGTGAGGTCGACCTCGGTGTCGCCGGGTTTGGCGGGCTTGGGGTTGGACAGGTCGCCGATCTTGAAGCTAAGGGCGCCAACGGAACTGATGGCGTGGCGGGCCAGCGGGACGTCGATGTCGAGGCGGGAGTCGGTGAAGGAGGACTTGAGCAGGGCGCGGGCGGCGCCGATGGCCTCGTTGAGTTGGCGGGCGACGCCGCGGCTCTGCTCCATGGTGCCGAAGGCGGTGAAGCGTTTGACGCGTTGGGCGCAGCGCTGCTGGATGCGTTCGACTTCGTCGATCTGGTGGCCGACGAGTTCGAAGAAGCCGGCCATGACCTTGCGCAGGGCGGGGTCGAGGGCGGGCAGGGCTTCGGCGACGGCGGCGACGTCGGCCTCGAACTCGGCGCGCTGGTCGGGGTCGTTGATCATGCGCAGGAAGGCGCGGTGGGAGTCGCGGCCCTGGGAGTCCCAGGCGGCCTGGTAGTCGGTGTACATCTGGCGCTGGCGGTCGCGGTACTCGGTGTTGGTGTCGATGGGCTCGTCGAGGGCGGCGGTGGCCTGCTCGATCATGGTGCCGTACTGGCCGATGTCGGTGATGAGGCGTTCCATCTGCAGGGCGATGGCGCGGGCCTCGTCGTAGCAGTCGGTGACGTCGGGTTGGGGGCGCTGGCCGGCGTCGAGTTGGTCGAGTTCTTCGTGCAGGGCGGCGATTTCGGCTTCGATGTGCTTGCGGATGCGGGCGGGGTCGTTGTCGACTTTGACGGCGACCTGCTTGAGGCGGGAGGCGATGCCGGTGATGGAGCCGCCGGTGGCGATGGTGTCCTGGCGGCGCATGCCGCGCAGGAAGTCCAGCGCGCGGCGGGCGTCCTGGGTGAGGTAGCAGACGTTCTGGTCGTGGCGTTCGTCGACGATGCGGTGCAGCCAGCCCTGGGCGGCCCAGGACTTGATCAGCGCGAGGCCGGACTGAGGGTCGTCGAGGTCGTCGAGGTCGCGTTCGAGCCGCACGACGAGCTCGGTCTCGGGGAGGGCGCCGTCGGCCGAGGTGGCGTTCCATCAGCGTCGCGTAGAGGCTGAGGTTGGTGGTGGCGAGCAGGCGGATCGCGCGGGAGCCCTGCAGGTCGCGGTTGAGCTCGAGCAGGTCAGCGGCCGACAGCGTCATGTTGTCGTCGTGCACCCGCGTTCCTCTATTCAGTGCGTTGTCCGGAGGCCCCAACATAGGGCACGGCGACGACATCTCCGGCGCGGCAAGGGGCCGTGTCGGCGGCGATTTCCGTCACCCGAACGGTTTGCCGACGTCAGCGGAATGTCCGCGCCCCAAGGCATTGCGCCGACGCGGAGGAGGATGGTGCCTCTGTGAAACATGAGGCACATGGTGTTCAGCCGCAATCCGGCTGAGTGGGCGTCGCGACCAGGTGCGACTGACTATCTGACGTTGCAGCCGGTGCCCATGTTGTGGCAGTGACCCGCTCCGCTGCATGTGCCGCAATTGCAACCGCATGCGACTTTCGCCTGGGGCGCCGGTCGCTGCGGCGGCTGCTGAATGTAAACGTCTCGGTCTCGGCGGTGACGACCTCCTCGGCCCATGTCAACTCCTTTGAACACTGATGACCCGACCGTAGCCCCGTGAGGTGCGTCCAATGTGCGGTATTGACGGTGCGGTTAGCGCAGGACATCGTGTTCCGCACGCGAGTGGTCTACTCGCGGCCAGCGGCAGGCTGACGTTCGTGTCGGTGAGAGAGCATCTTCCAGTGGGCCTGTATGACAGCGAAAAGGAATGCGGTACTGATGCCGAACAGCAGCACGCCGTTCATCGCTTCGAGGGCGCTGAGCATGTGGAACCGGGGCGGCAACGTCAGTCCCGGTATCTCGAATGTGGTCATGGTGGCCAGGGCATAGACCGACGCGTCGGTGGGCGAGTCGAGCGCGCCGAGGCCCCAATACGCCAACGCCCACAACACACCTTCCAGCCCGTGCAGTGCGGCCAGTATCAGCGCGACGGCTCCGATGTGGCCGATCATCGTCGGAACGGCCCGCAGCCGATCAGGCTGGTGCGTGTCGACCCGGACCCGAATCCTCGTTTCCAGGGCGAACGCCATCAACACCACCGCGGTCGTGTGGATCGCGATGGTCAGCACGATGAGCGAAAGGCCCACGGTCCAACTCGAAAGGTCTACCCGTCTTCCCTATCACCGGCCACGACGGCAGACGGTCGATTCGGCAGTCTCGAAGCGACTACGTGTGTGTACTGAGGGGTATCCAGGGTGAATCGTTGGAGGTAAGCGATGGGCGACTTCGGGATAGCGGGTCTTTGGGTGCTTCTGGCCCTGTCCCTTGTCGCGGCGGTATTGGTCGCGGCGGGCAGTATGTGGCTGGCGGAGCGCACCCTCGCAAAACCGGTGAGCGAAGGGCACAACGGGGCGCTGTCGCCGTTCCTGACCTGTGTCGGCCTGGTGTATGGCGCACTGCTTGGCTTCGTCATCGTGGTCGCGTGGGAGCAGTTCTCCTCCGCGGAGACCAACGTCTCCAACGAGGCGTCCACTCTGATAACGATGTACCGGCAGACCGTCGGCATGCCCGTCCCCGAGCAGACCCAGATGCGGGTACTGCTGCGCAAATACACGAATGCGGTCGAGGGCCCCGAATGGGAGAACGCAATACGCCAAGGGAGTGGAACCGAAGGCGCGCGAGACGCGCTCAACGAGATGTACAGGTTGCTCGGTACTGAGGAGTCGAGCGTCGCGTCGAGCCCGATCAGTCAGAAGTTTCTCGACCAGCTAGGCACCTTGGCGTCGGAGCGGAATCAGCGAATCCTTGACGCCAAACCGCGAATACCCGGATTGCTTTGGACCGGACTGCTTTTCGGCGGTGTCGTACTGCTGGGGCTCGGCGGTTTTATGCGCCTGGGCAGCATGCGCGCGCATCTGGGCCTGCTGAGCGCGGTCGCCGTGCTGCTCGGCTTGCTGTTGTTCATCGTGTTCTGGCTCGACCATCCGTTTGGGAACCAGCTGGGCGTCACGTCGGAACCGTTCGAGCAGTCGCTGAGCGTCTTCGACTCCATCGACCGGGGGACATGATCAGCCAAAGCCAAAGGCGATCCCCAGGCCGAAGTCGAACTCCACGTTGACGCCAGGCCCGGCGATCAACCGTTGACCAATACGTTAGTGACGGCTAACGTATCGACGTGTGCCTGACATGCTGGAGGTCGCAGCGGAGCCGACGCGGCGCCGGCTGTTGCAGCTTCTTGCAGCGGGCGAGCTCACCGTCACCCAACTGGCATCGCGGTTTTCAGTCACCCGCTCGGCGATATCGCAGCATCTGGGGATCCTCGCCGAAGTCGGTCTTGTCACCGCCCGCAAGCAGGGCCGGGAGAGGTATTACCGGCTCGACGAGCGCGGGGTGCAGCACCTCCGCGCGCTATTCGATTCGTTCTGGAGCGACGAGCTCGACCGCCTCGTCGCCGACGCCAACCAACCCCAAAAGGAGACTCCGCCATGACGTTTGAAAAATCTGTGGTTGTGCCGCTGGACCCGGAAGCGACGTTCGCGCTCATCACCCAGCCCGACAGGCTGCGGCGATGGATGGCCGTCGCCGCCCGCGTGGAGTTGCGGCCGGGCGGTGACTATCGGTGGACGGTGACGCCGGGGCACACCGCGGCGGGCACGATCGTCGACGTCGAGCCCGGCAAGCGGGTGGTGTACACGTGGGGATGGGAAGACGGCGACCCGGCGCCGGGCGGCGTCGACAGTGACGGTCACGCTGACGCCGGTCGACGCAGGCACCGAGGTGCGGCTGGTGCACGACGGGCTGACCGACGAGCAGGCCGCGCACCACGCGGTGGGGTGGAACCACTTCATGGACAGGCTGGTGGCCGCAGGCCGCGACGGCGACGCTGGACCCGACGAATGGGCGGCGGCACCCGACCCGCTCGACGAATTGCTCTGCGCCGAGGCGACATTGGCGGTGCTGCAGGGCGTCCTGCGTGATATGGATTCCGATGATCTGACCAAGCAGACGGTGTGCACCGAATACACCGTCGCGCAGCTGGCCGACCACGTGATCGGCTCCATAACGTCACTCGGCGGCTGCGCGGGTGCCCGGATGCCTGAGCGCAATCAGAATGCGCCGCTGGAAACTCAGGTCGCGGATGCGGCTCAGGCCGCGCTTGAGGCCTGGCGTCGACGGGGGCTGGAGGGTACCGTCGAGCTGGGTCCGCAAGAGGTACCCGCAGCCCTGCCCGTCAATATTCTCTCACTCGAATTCTTGGTTCACGCTTGGGATTTCGCCAGAGCCACCGGCCGAGATGTCGCGGTCTCCGAGCCGGTAGCGGACTATGCGCTGCAACTGGCGGGCAAGGTCATCACTCCTGAAGCGCGTGGATTCGCGGGCTTCGCGGACTCGGTCGAGACGGCGGCCGACGCCGCAGTGCTGGATCGGCTCATCGCGTTCACCGGCCGGCAACCGGCCGTTGTCCAAACATCCGCCAACTAACGAAAGGTCTGTCATGCCAACGAGAACCGAGTACGAGCAGGGCACCCCGAGCTGGGTCGACCTGCAAACCACCGACCAGGACGCGGGTAAAGCGTTTTACGCGTCGCTGTTGGGCTGGAGCTATGACGACCGGCCGATGCCGCAGGGCGGCAATGTATTCGATGGCGCTGCTGAATGGCGAAACCGTCGCGGCGATCGCACCGATGCCGCCGGGCGCGCCGGAAGGCATGCCGCCGATGTGGAACACCTACATCGCGGTGGACGACATCGCTGCGACGGTCGAGAAGGTCGAGCCCCGCCGGTGGGCAGGTGTTCATGCCGCCGATGGCCGTCGGCGATGCGGGCACGATGGCGTTCGTCGCCGATCCGACCGGTGCGGTGGTCGGGCTGTGGCAGGCCAATCAGCACATCGGCGCGACGCTGGTCAACGAGCCGGGGGCGATGATCTGGAATGAATTGATCACGGACAAGCCGGAATCGGCGCTGGCGTTCTATGAGGCGGTGCTCGGCGTGGGCACCGCGACGATGGAGATGGGCCCGGGGCAGACGTATCACTTGCTCAAGGTCGGGGATACGGAAGTCGGTGGGTGCATGGAACCGCCGATGCCCGGTGTACCGAACCACTGGCATGTGTACTTCGCGGTGCCGGACGCCGACGCCACTGCGGCGCAGGCGGGCGCTGCGGGCGGGCAGGTCGCCGTCGAGCCGTTCGACATCCCAACGGTTGGACGATCCGCCGTCTTGATGGACCCGCAGGGCGCGATGTTCAGTGTGCTGACACCGGCGGCCCAGCAGTAGCTCACCGTGTTGTAGTTCGGCGCAACGGGTTTCGACCTCGGTGTCGCCGGGTTTGGCGGGTTTGGGGTTGGACAGGTCGCCGATTTTGAAGCCAAGGGCGCCAACGGAACTGATGGCGTGGCGGGCGAGTGGGATGTCGATGTCGAGGCGGGAGTCGGTGAAGGAGGACTTGAGGAGGGTGCGGGCGGCGCCGATGGCTTCGTTGAGTTGGTGGCCGACGAGTTCGAAGAAGCCGGCCATGACCTTGCGCAGCGCGGGGTCGAGGGCGGGCAGCGCGTCGGCGACGTCGGCCGCGAATTCGGCGCGCTGGTCGGGGTCGTTGATCATGCGCAGGAAGGCGCGGTGGGAGTCGCGGCCCCGGGAGTCCCAGGCGGTCTGGTAGTCGGTGTACATCTGGCGTTGGCGGTCGCGGTACTCGGTGTTGGAGTCGATGGGCTCGTCGAGGGCGGCGGCCTACATAGATGGATGCTTCTGGCGCAGCCGTCCCGAACGCGGGACTAAAACCAAAGCAAATAAGGAATGGTGGGCACACAGACTCGAACGCAACGCGGCGCGTGACAGGCGCACTGACGAGTTATTACCGAACGTGGTTGGACGGTAGTCAGCCTCCTGGGAACATGAGGACCAGCCGGAAATTGCAGATGCAATCTCGGATGCTGCGCGCCGCTGGCCTGCCCAACTAGCCTGAGACCGTGCTGGCCATCCCGACCCTCAAGTTCAGCTACGGCAATCTGCTGCTTGCCCGCCTTCGCGAGCTTGGCTCGGCCAATATCGAGGAACTCCTCGGCGACGATCCAGCGCAACTCTTCAAGTCCGACGGTCCGTTCGAGAACCCGGAGAGGCGGGCTAGTGATTGTCTTCGGTTCGCGCGGATGCTCGATCTGGTGGTGGAGGACGAGCGCAGGTGGAAGCTCACCGAATCGGGTATCACCTACGCCGAAAATGTTGATCCAAGCAATCCTTGGATTGTTGATGAGATCCAGGCTGGCGTCCTTCGTGACCGGCTATCTGGTAGCGCTGAGCTGGCTGAGGACGTCCGGATCGCTCTTCAAATTGTTCGTGACTTGACCGCCGGCTTCTCTAACGACGATCTAGGGCGCGCGCTAGCAGAGCATGCGAAAACCGACCAGTGGCAAGCGGACCGGACCTTCGAATCGCAGGGTGCTCGCTACCGAGAACTCCTCATAGAAAGTGGACTCATCGATAGAAGCGGTGATCTAACCGAGCAAGGGGTCACCTTCCTCGGACGACAGGCTTCGGTCTGGTGGGTGAATCAAGGCGCCACTTACACGAAGGAGCGCGATGGCGGGTTCCTTTGGGCGCCGATGCTTAACAAGGCGGGGCCGCCCGCAATACCACTGGGACACCATGGATGAGGTTCGCGAAGGTGACGTTGTTCTGCATTACAGCAATGGCTCGTTGCGAGCCGCAAGCCATGTAAGCGCAGCTGCGAGGCCGGCGCCGAATCCGCTCGGCGACCAAGCCTGGGAGGAGGCGGGCCGGCTGGTCGAGACGCAGTATCAGGAGCTGAATGAGCCGGTCGCACTTGGCGCTATCGACGAGGGTGCCCGAATCAGGCAGGGTTCGCCGTTCACAGTCTCTGGATCCGTCCAGCAGGTCTATCTCGTTCGCCTTCAGGGAGACTTCGTGAACGAACTGGCCCAGCGGTTCCCCGAGCTCGCGGCGCACCTACCTTCGGTCCCAGCCGCTGCGCGTTCAACCCCAACATCGCCGGAGGCGCCGATGCCGGCCGAACTGTTTCGTGACTTTGCCGACGCGGTGGAAGCCTCTGGACTCCGCTTCCCAGCAGACTCGAACCTCGTTCGATCGTTCTTGAGCAGTCTGCTTGCCAAACCCTTCGCGATCCTGACGGGACTCGCCGGTTCGGGTAAGACTCAGCTCGCGATGAGACTCGGTGAATGGTTCGGCACAGATGAACACGGACGTCATCGCCACGTCGTCGTACCCGTGCGGCCTGACTGGACGGGCCCGGAATCCATCTTCGGGTACGAGGATGCGCTACGTACGTCCGCGTCTGGGGCGCCAGTGTGGTTTGTTCCGGAAGCGTTCGAGTTTGTTCTTCGCGCGGCGAACGATCCCGAGCACCCGTACTTGCTGATCCTGGACGAGATGAACTTGGCCCACGTCGAGCGGTACTTCTCGGACTTTCTCTCCGGGGTCGAATCGCGACGTCCAGTCTTACCGGATCTGATCTTCGATCAACCATCTCGTCAGTGGGTCCTGCGTGACGTAGAAGCGCAGAGGCTCCCGTTGCCACGGAACCTTTTCGTTGTCGGCACAGTCAACGTGGACGAGACGACCTACATGTTCTCGCCGAAGGTTCTCGACAGGGCCTTCACCTTTGAGTTTCGGGTGACCTCTGATGAGCTCGACGCCGAGCTCCGACGGCCCAGTGCCGCGCCGGCGGGGGAGGATCAGCGAGTGCGCGCCTTCGCGTCGCTGGCGGAAAGGGACGATTGGCAGCGAGAGCATCCTCATCCGGCTCGCGATGAGATTGTGTCGACGCTTCGAGAGGCGCACGCGATCTTGGCTGGCGCCAATCAAGAGTTCGGGCACCGAACGCTGTACGAGATCCTGCGATTCTGCGCGTTCTACGCGGCGACGGGAGACACCGATGGTCATACCGCGCTCGACCTCGCGATGATGCAGAAGGTTCTGCCGAAGGTGCACGGGTCGCGACGGCGAGTCGAGCCGGTTCTCACTGCGCTGGATGCGCTGGCCCTGGGGGCCGGTCCGGCCCCGCGGCTGCCTGTCACGCACCACAAGATCGTCCGCATGATCGAGTCCGTTCGCGCGAATCAGTTCGTCAGCTTCGCTGAGTAGCCATGCCCCAGGATTCGATGCAGTTGGCGCTTCGAAATGACGAGGGCCACGTCGTCGGCGAGCTGCTGGTCGCCGATCTTCCGGGTCGGCAGGACACGACGTTCTCGGCGCGCGGTGACGTCGCGCTGCGTGAAGCTGGGATCTACCGCTACGAAATATTCAATCGACGCAACGAATGTGGAAGTTGAGCCGCGCGAGTTGTTCGATCCTGACGATGCGAGTTGCAAGCGAGGGCGGTTACGTCCCGGTTCAGCCGTTGGGCGTCTCCGGATCCAAGTCGTCGATCGCACGACGGGGCTAGCAGGGACGACCGATGTCGACGTTCTGGCCGTCAAGCTGGACCACGAGACTGAATATCGCCAGATGCTAACGGACATCTCATCGTTCGCTGCTGAGGCAGTGTTGCAGGGATTTGCGCCAAGCTATGTTGGATCTTGCGCCGAGCGAATTGCCCGCCGAACTGCTGTACCTCCGCTTCGCGATGATCGCGGCGTACCTGCAGGATCCAGCGTTCGAGGCCGCGATCGCGCGTGTCACCTCGCAGCCGCACCGCACATGGGTCTCTGAGCAAGAGATCCGTCCGATTGGATCACCGTTTCCAGCGGGCGCCGCTTTTCGTCGCGCAGTTTGCGCGCCCGGTCGGCGGGTGCCGTGGGCGGGTGGTTCGGCCACACTCGCATCTCTCCCTGCGACTCTGACCCGTGATCGCACCGAAGCGAGCGTCGACAACTCGGCTAACCAGTTCGTCAAGTTCGCTTTGGAGCGTTGGCGAGCCGTCGCGCTGGAATTGTCCGATGTGCTAGCTCTAGCCTCGCAGAAAGTCGAGTCCGGACCGCTGCGTCGCGGTCAGCAGATCGCTGCTGACGTTGGTGCCCAACTCGACGAATACCTGGCGCACCCGCTCTTCCGAGAGGTCAGCTCCTTACGGAGAATGCCAACGTCGGACCAGGTGTTACTCAAGCGCGCGGGCTACCGCGAAGTCTTCCGGACGTTCGCGATGACTGAGTCGGGCCCTACCGTGCGCATTGATCGTGAGGACATGACCGACGTCTTCGCAGCTTCGCAACGCAACATCGCAACGCTCTATGAGTTCTGGTGTTTTCTTGCGGTAGTGAATTCCCTCGGGCGAGTGTGCGGGGAAGACCGGACGGCGCGTGCCTTCACTGTCGCTGGTGATGGCATCTCCATGACTATGAGGTCAGGCCGCGCGTCGAAGTTGTGGTGGTCGGTCAGACGAGGAGGCCGGCCACTTCGTGTCGAGGTTTTCTTCAATCGAACCTTCGCCGGAGCAGACGATCGACGGGGCTCATGGAGCCAAGCGATGCGCCCCGACTGCTCGGTGCGCATTCGACCAGAAGGCAGCACGCCTTCGCGCGTCCCCACGCAAGAGCTCGAGGTTTGGCTGCACTTCGATGCGAAGTACCGTGTCGACAATCTTCTCGCACAGCTGACATCAGCTCCTGATTCGGATGAGTCGTTCGAGGAGATCGACGACCTCTGGCGGTGCTAAGCGCGACGACCTGCTCAAGATGCACGCGTACCGAGACGCGATCTCGCGAACGGCGGGAGCGTACGTGCTGTATCCGGGATCAGAGATCAAGGACATTCGACGACATCCAGGCTTTAAAGAAGTGTTGCCTGGCCTCGGCGCCTTCCCGCTCAGGCCGAGCAGCGATGGCCTGCCGTCGTCATCGCAGGCCCTCGACCAATTCTTGAGCGATGTGCTCACACATGTCGCCAGTCAGGTCACGCGTGACGAGCGGCATCGCTTCTGGACCGCGACCGTACATCGACCTGGTGAGCCCACCCTCGAGTCATCACTGACAACGGACTTCCTGGACGAACCTCCCGCCGATACGGATGTGCTTCTCGGTTTCGTCCGAAATACTGAGCAACGCCGATGGATAGAACGGGTGAGGCAGTACAACATTCGTGCTGGAGATCGGGTTGGCGCCGTCGAGATCGGCGGGCGAGAGCTCGGCGCCAAGCTGCTTCTCTTGTACGAGAACCGGAACAGCGCCCTACACGTGGCCAGCGCTGCCAAAATAGTGCGCTGGCGGCCAGCAACGGCAGCCGACTTGATGGCGACTGGGTACCCCAACCCCCGCGGTGATATCTACTTCGTGGCCGACCTCGAGTTCGTCGAACATCTGCCCACGTGGGCCGACTCGATCGACCTGGAGCTTCTGACGGCGAACGTCCGTAACGGGGCGCCGCTTGTTGTGACCTGGTGGGACGTTATCCGTGCAGCGTCGGTCGTCGAACCCCGAGGCGATGGGGTGACTCGGACGCGAAGGCTCAGTGGGTAGTTGCGACCGCGGCCTCGATGATCAACGATCACCCGGCGTCCGCCCAGCACCGATGGGCGGCGCGCGGCGAAGCGATTTCCAGTAGTCGCCAGCTGGTGGTCTACCGTTGGGGCCGATCTCGAATCACCGACATCGTAATCCATCCGGTAAGTCGTCGCCCGACTATCGGCTTGCGCGCCTTGGCGGAGAACGTCGACGATCGACCGTCTTGGGGTCGATGGATGTGGACTTGGCAGCCGGTGCTCGATGGTCTCGGTCGAGCCGGATATTGACGCCTGAGCTCCTCGAGCGGGTGGTCGACACCGTGCTGCGCGCGTTGGGCGTGCAGCGGTCGGAATCCGCCGTGACGCGGCGCCGCACCGCGCTATCCCTCCGCCGCCACCAACGACCCCAGCTTCACGTCGGGGTTGTCCCGTTGGAAGCCCTCCAGCCGCCACCGGGTGGAGAACAGCACGAGCATGACTCCGTCGGTGCGGGTCAGGACTTCCGACTGACACCTGCTTGCTCATGAACTCGGCGTCCGCGGGGTCCACGATCCGCGCGACCTGGTAAGGCAGTGACTCCAGCGAGATCGGGGCGCTGAGCTCGGTGGCCATCCGGTGGACGGCCACCTCGAACTGCATCGGGCCGACCGCGGCGAGCACCGGCGCTTGGTCGCCGCGACGGTCTGAGCGCAGCACCTGAACAACGCCCTCCTGCTCCAGCTGCTCGATCCCGCGGCGAAACTGCTTGTGCTTACTCGGATCGGCGCCGCGGGCCACCGCGAAATGCTCGGGGGAGAAGCTCGGTATCGGCGGATACTGCACGGGCGACATCGCGATACAGCGTGTCACCCGGGCGCAGCGCAGCGGCGTTGGCCAGCCCGATCACATCACCCGGCCACGCGGTATCCAGGGTGGCGCGTTGCTGGCCGAACACCGATTGCGCGTACTTGGTGACGAACGGCTTGCCGGTCGCGGCGTGGGTGAGGACTTCCCCGCGTTCGAACGTGCCCGAGCACCACCCGCGCGTAGGCGATGCGATCGCGGTGGGCGGAGTCCATACCGGCCTGCACCTTGAAAACGAAGGCGCTGAACGGTGATTCGGTGGCGCGCCGGGTCCCGTCGACGTCGAGTGCTCCGCTGGGCGGCGGCGCGAGTTCGACGAGCACATCGAGGAGCTGATTCACGCCGAAGTTCAACGCCGCCGAGGTGAACAGGACCGGTGTGGCCTGCGCCGCCGAGGAACTGCTCACGGTCGTAGTCGGAGCCGTCCGCGGACAGCAGTTCGGACTCCTCGACGGCGTGATCCCAGTCGTCGCCGGCGGCACCGTGCGCGTCGGCCGCCGCGATGTGCTCTTCGGGGGCAGCGGTGGCGCCGCCCGCGGTGCGGGTGAACCGGATGAAGTTTCCGGTCCGGCGGTCGAGCACCCCTTTGAAGTCTCCGGCGATGCCGACCGGCCACGTCAGGGGAGTGGGGCGCAGCCCGATCCGTGCGTGGATCTCGTCCATCAGTTCCAGGGCGTGGCGGCCGGGACGGTCCCACTTGTTGATCACCGTGATGATCGGGATCCGACGGTGCTTGCACACCTGGAACAGCTTCAGTGTCTGCGGCTCAAGGCCTTTCGCGGCGTCGATGAGCATCACCGCGGAGTCGACGGCCGTCAGCACCCGGTAGGTGTCTTCGGAGAAGTCGGCGTGGCCGGGGGTGTCGAGCAGGTTGATGACGCATGTGCGGTACGGGAACTGCAACGCCGTCGACGTGATCGAGATGCCCCTGGCCTTCTCCATCTCCATCCAGTCAGACACCGTCGCGCGCCGGCCCGCTTTGCCGTGAACCGCGCCGGCTTCGGTGATGGCCCGGGCGTGCAGCGCCAGTGCCTCGGTCAACGTGGATTTGCCGGCGTCGGGATGGCTGATGACGGCGAAGGTTCTGCGGCGGCCCGCCTCAGCAGAGATACGGCCAGGTGGCGAGGTGTCGGCGGTCGGCGCAGCGGCCAGGGCATTGTCGGTCATAGCGCCTGCGATGGTATTGGCTCCCGAGGGCAAACCAGTAATCGTGCGCTGCGCGGCGGTCAAACACTGACCTCGTCTGATCCGTCCGCGCCAAGCATGTTGCGGCGCATTGCCGGCCACGACCGCGTTGTCCACAGATTCTCGAGATTGCCCTTCACGTGTTCCGCCCCGGATGGCAGCGGGACTTGGTCGACGGCCGCGTCTATCCGTTCCATGCATGCCCCCACGGCCGCACGTGCGCGACGTTCGGAGGTTCCCCACGACGCGGCCTCACCGACAAGGTCCTCAACGTCGACCGAATCTACGGACGTTTTCCCATTGATGACGTGGCCGGTGCCCTTGTACCGAGAATCAAGGTAGAACGTCGGGGCGACGTCGTAAATCGGTGCGAGAGCAACGCTTCCGTCGCGATCGATCATCACCGAGTAGTTCTTGGAGTGTGCGTCTCCGTTGCCGATGACGACGTTGAATGTCACCGCTTCCAGCAGTGCGGTGCGAAACGCATCTGGATCGCGGGCTCTGGCCGCGGCTGCGCGGGCGATCCGCTTGAGCCGGGACCCGCGCCGATCGGACTCGGCCGTGCTTTCGTACTTCGCTTGCGGGTCAAGCCCGAGTGCCTGGCAGAAATCTTCCTGGTGAAAGCGCTCACCGGCTGCGCTGCGGTCATAGCGGGTGACGACGATCGCCGCGCGCAGCTCGAACGTCGCCAGTCGCGATTCAGCTGCCGAGATGCCGGCCTGCCGGGCTACTCGTAACGCCCAGTTCTCGGTTTGGATGAGATGTGGCAACGCGCCGGCAAGCGGTTCTGGCTTGATGATGTGCGTCGACGGCGCGCCCGGTTCAGGCCATCCCCAGCCGCCGCCGGGCAGCGCCACCAGCAGCACCTTGTCTTGAATGCCGGCCAGCGACGCCTGAGGCGTCGCGCCGTCGGGCAGGTGATAGGTCGGCAGATCGGCGATTAACGTGGCGACCTCTCGATCGCTGAGCGTGCGCACATGTCCGGTCCCGGGTACGGCTCCCTCGGGAAGAATCTGAACGGCGCCCGCACATTCCGCGCCAAGCGCTCGAGCAACCCCATCGTGTCGGTGCCCGGTAAACCGGCCTGGCTGGCGATGTGCTGTCGCACATTCCCTTCCGGCAGAAGGCCTTCGACGAACGCCGACACCGCGTAACCCGAAGACCTTGTCTTCGCATCGCTTACGGGCCGCTTGGATAGGGGCAATGCCAGCGAGAGCACGCGGCTACCTTCGCCGAAGAAATCAAGCGCGTCGTCGGTGAAATCGAGCCGGAACCTAAACGGGCTCGGCTCGCTGAGGCGTGCGACGTGGACGCCGTGCAGCCACACCGCCAACGCCCTAATCGCCATCGAGTACCGCCACGCGAGTGAATTTCGGCGCCACCGCGATGGCGTATCCGCACTCGGAAAGCGCGCGCAGCGCGGTGTCGACGCTGACGGACTGCCCGCGTTCCAGCCGTGAGACCGTCATGCGAGTCACACCCAGCCGATCGGCAAGTTCGTCCTGCTGAAGGCCTTTCTCGAGGCGGGCCCGGCGGATCTGTTCGCCGAGCTCGGCGGTGTCGTACACCAACGCGGCGACATGATTCATATATTGATCATACGGCGCCAGGCGGTTTATGCGCGATATTTCGATCAACAGCCGGGTTGCGCAGCATGCTCTAAATATTGATCATAGGCCCGCCGGCACTTGCGCGTCGTCCACCGTCGGGGGCCGCAGAGAGCACCGGGTTGGCGTCGACCGTATGCCCGTCGTCCGGAACCGACTGCGGTACGTACTAGGCGAGACGCCGAGGGCTCGGCGGAAGGTGCGTCGCATCGTGTCCGCAGAGCCGAAGCCGGCCCGGCGGACAACGGCTTCCTGACTGTTGTCTCCGGTGGCGAGCAGCACTTTGGCTGCCTCCAGTCGCGCCCGCTCGACAAACTGTGCCGGGGTCATCCCGACCTGGCCCCGGAACATGCGCACCAGATGTCGCTCACTGACTGCCGCACGATCGGCCATCGTCGCGGGTGTCCGTTCTACCGTCGATCACCGTGGCGCCCACGACATGAGCATCACCCCCGGACGAAGGTCCCCGCACCAGGTCTCCGAGCGCAATACCCCGCCAACCCCGCGGACCCGACCCGCACCGCTGTTCCCGTAAATCCGGGATGTCAACGCGTATGGTGGCTTTGCGATCGTGGACCTGTCTGGCAAGCAAGGCGTAGTCTCCCGCTACCGGGTCGTGCGGATTAGTTGGGGGGTGTCCGCGCGGGCACGGAACCAGACAAGGACTCCCCGCCTGAGCCGTTACAAGGGGGCGACATTGTCAGCAAAAACGCCGAGCCTGCGGCCACGCTTCGAGGACGTGCAGGCCCACTACGACCTGTCCGATGAATTCTTCAAGTTGTTCTTGGACCCGACGCGGACGTACAGTTGCGCTTACTTCGAGCGCGATGACATGACGCTGGAAGAGGCCCAGATCGCCAAGATCGACCTGGCGCTGGGCAAACTTGGCCTGCAGCCGGGCATGACGCTGCTGGAAGTCGGCTGCGGTTGGGGGGCGGCGATGCTGCGGGCGTTGGAGAAGTACGACGTCAACGTCGTTGGCCTAACGCTGAGCAAGAACCAGGCTGACTACGTTGAGCAGCTGCTCGCGGTATCGGAAAGCCCGCGTTCCAAGCGAGTGCTGCTCGACGGCTGGGAGCAGTTTCACGAACCGGTGGACCGGATCGTGGCGATCGGCCCGCTCGAGCATTTTGGCTACGACCGCTACGCCGCGTTCTTCCAGAGGGCTTATGACCTGTTGCCCGGCGATGGCACGATGCTGCTACACACGATCGTGCAGTTGAGCACCAAGGAGAACGAGGAGCGCAAACTGCCGGTGACGATGCGGCATGTGCGCTTCTTCAAATTCATCATGGACGAGATCTTCCCCGGCGGCCGGCTGCCGACGGTGGCACTGGTCGAGGAGCACGCCACCAAGGTCGGGTTCACGATTAGCCGGATCCAGCGGCTGCAGCCGCACTACGCGAGGACGCTCGACATGTGGGCGGCGGCCCTGGAGGCTCATAAGGACGAGGCGATCGCGATCCAGTCGGAAGAGGTCTACGGCCGGTACATGAAGTACCTGACCGGCTGTGCCGAGTTGTTCCGCGACGGCTACACCGATTTGTGCCAGTTCACGCTGGATAAGGGATAGTCCCGGCCCATTGGGGCTTATCGGGGCTTCTTGTTGCCTCCGGTGCAACGATGAGCCGCCTACCCGTGGACTCCGCTGCGGCAGGCACCCGGCCGATGAGCACGTCGGCGAGTCCAACCAAAGCCACCAGCAGAGAGGAATCCCAGCGATGTTCACGACACGTACTGAAGCGGCGCACTACCTCAAGGATGCCGGAGGCTTGAAGCTTGTCGTTTTCGGAGCGGATGGGCATGAGATCGCGGCGATGTTCGTGCAAGGATCAGTGTCGTACGACGAGGAGGAAGCCACCTTCATCGCGGTCGCGGAGGACGGCCACACGGCTGGGGAACTATTCGTGGATGACACGGTCGGTTACGACGAGAACATCGACGCCTTTGTCATCCGTACCGCGCAATAGCATCCCGCCCCACGCGAGCCACTGCTGTGGAAAGGGACGATTTCGGGCATACGGGCATTGCATCCGCGTTCGTTCGGCAGCACCGTTTTGGCATTCACGTAGAGCATCTGATTCAGCCGGTCGCGGCCGGCGGCGCGTTGCGCCAGCGGCAAGCGATCCAGCGCGGACACCAGCTCGAACGGACGCCGGGAGGTCGTCGCGGAACAACGGCGCCACGCCATTCATCTGGGCCGCAACGACATTGAGCGTCGCCGGCAGCCAGCCGAGGCGGCGCTGCACTGCCCGCATCTCGGGGCTGTCGACCTGTTCCGGCATTTCTGGCCGGCACTCAACGACGGGTCGTCGTTCAGCGCGTCGACCCGAAAGTACGGATAGCCGCCCAGCATTTCGTCGGCGCATTCGCCGGTGAACACCACCTTGATGCCCGCGGCTTGCACGGCACGGCTGAGGAGGTACTCGGCGACACCGTGGCCGTTGAACATCTGCGTTTCGGCTTGCCAGATCGCATCCGCAAATGAATCGGCGATCTCCCGCCCAGTGATTGGAATTGGGTGATACGTCGCCCCAAACGGCTGGCATGCCTAGCGCCAACAATGCCCTTTATCTCTAACGCGAAGAGCGCTACGTCGTTCACTCGGCTTCCCAAGTCGCAGCTGGGTCTGGCCCGCGAATCCGGCACCATGGTGATGTGGTGCTCTCCGAAACGACGCTGCTCGAGGCGGCCGGTGATCTGGTCTATGCCAGAGGCGAAGACTACGTCCGTTACGTCCGAGGGCTCCGCACGACCGACTTCAAGGCCTACGCGTCAATCCAGGCCAAGCAGGTTTACAGTGTCGAGCTCGATTGGTCGGGTCCGCTACCCGACGGGTCCTGTACCTGCCGGCATCATGCCGACGGCAACTTCTGCAAGCATCTGGTCGCGACCGGACTCGCCGCGATCGACACCGGACAGGTCGCGGTCGACGACACAGCCAGCAGTACGGCCGAAGCGGCGGTGCAGGCGATGGATGTCGATGAGCTGCGTGAACTGGTCATGACACTTGCGCAGCGCGATGACGGAGTGCGCCGCCTGCTGGAGATCCGTGCCACGACAGCGGCAGGTGACGACGCGCACGCCAAAGCCGAGCTGGAGGGCTACGTACGGAACACGTTGGCGTTCCGCGGCTTTGTCGACTACCGACGTTCCTTTGAGGTCGCAGGAGTGGCCAATGAAGTGCTCGACGAACTCGAGAACCATTTGAACAGTGGCGCCGCCGAGATTGTGCGGCCGGCGTTGCTGCGCGCACTGACCCGGCTGCGCAAGCTTACCGAGCAGGCTGACGACTCCTCGGGCTCGATCGGTGATGAATGCCAGCGGGCCGCCGATCTCTACGCGCGGGCCTGCCGGCTGGGTGAGCCCGACCCCGTCAAACTCGCGACGTGGCTCGTGAAATTCCGGGCTGACTCGCCAGGGTGGCCGACCCTGAACTTGGCGGATTTCGTGGACTCGTTCGACGAGCACGCACTGGGGACCTACCGCCGGGCCGTGGCGGCGCTGGACCGGAAGCTCGAAGACCGTGATCAATGGGCGCGGTTCGAAGTCGACGCAATGCTGCTGGAGCTCGCCGATCACGACGGCGATGTCGACCGGGCCGTCCACTTGCTTTCTCAGCGGGAACACCCGCAGTACGGGGCGATCGTCGACCGGTTGCGGGCAGCCGGCCGCAACGAGGATGCGGTGGCATGGATCGATCGTGCAGTTGCCGATGGACGAGTCACCAGCCACGGTGGGGGCAACGCATATTGGCTGAGCCCGGACGACGTCGCCAAGACGTACCAAGGACTGGGCCGGATCGAGGATGCGGTCGCCGTCCTTCGCGCAGACTTCGTCCGGCAGCCGTCGGTCCCCACCTACCGTGTCCTGCTCGATTTCGCAGCCGGCATCGACCGCGTCGATATCGAACGCACCTGGGCCTTCGACCACGCCAGCCAACTGGCGACTGACCGCTTCGCCGCCGGCGCGGTCTTGGTACAGCTCTCGCTGAGCGAGGGTGATGTCGACGCCGCGTGGCAGGCCGCCGACCGTTACGGCCCCGGCTGGGCGTGGCGGGAATTGGCCGATCGCGGCGCCGAAGCTCGGCCTGCCGAAGCCGCAGACCTGTACCGGCCGCAGCTCGAGAACGATCTGCGGTATCCCAACACCAAGCTTTATCCCGGCATCGCCGCGACGTTGGCGACGATGGCCGAACTCTATGAACGAGGCGGTCGCAGCGACGATTTCGCCTCGTTCATCGCGCAGATCCGCGAGGACTACCGCAAGCGACCCTCGCTGATGAAGGCGCTTGACGCCAAGGGGCTGTGAACGGCGCCCGGTGTCAGTGCCCGTGAGTAGCGTCCGCGACATGGGTAACGAACGAGGAGCACGCAGGGCCGAAAGTTCTGTCGACACGACACTCAGGGACGCAATACGCCGTGCCCTGGCGGGTGGGCGTCCACTGAGCCTGCTCAGTTTGGCCAGCTTCATGATTCACGTGGCGAACCCGCACCGCTGCTATCGCTGAAATCCCGCCGCTGCAATGCGAGTCATCTGTCCGAGTTCCTTACCAGCTTGATCGATGTGCGGAATCGGGAGACGACGGCGCTGCTGGCCGTCATCGCCGAACTTCTCGTCGACGATCCAGCGCCACAGCTCCGATGCCGACGCGAGCTGGCTGAAAGAGACGAGCGTCTGCCGCAATGGATCACGATCACCGCAGAACCAATGCTTTCGGTGATGTCGACGAACTCGCGATCGGTATACGACTCGACGGTGGGCACGAGCTGACCATCGCGGTCCAGATCGACCACAACATGTTGTGCAGCGTTGCCGATGCGGGCGTTGTACCTGATCCGATCGACGAGACCCTCGCGCGGGTGGCCGAATCCAGCATCGACACAGACGTTTTCGAGATGACGCTGGCCGACGCGCGGGTGTGGATCGAGGATGCCCTCAACAAGCCGACAGTTGCACCGGAGACCGATACCTGGCCGCTCTACCGGGCACTGGTTCAGTGGCTGATACGTCGGCTTCCCGAAGGTGGTGAACACCGGTTACCGTATCGGGGGTGGGAGTCGAACGAGGAGCTGCGCGACAGGTTCTTCGCGACCAGTTCCGCAGCGCCGTTCACCGACTCCGGTCATCGGGAGCTGCTGCTGGAGCTCTTCGAGACTGGTACGGGTGACCCGTTGCGGTGGAGCGCGGGTCGTGTCGAACGGGCGATCGGCGGCACGCCCTAATTCCATATGCGCACGCGCAGAGCGGGATTCGAGACGAACTGACGTCACGAACACTCGCTATGGTCGACGCGCTGAGGTCGCGCTACAAGCGGGAGGTTCGAAGGCAAGCCAAGTCCTGGGGCCTCGACGATGCGGTCTAGCGGATCGAGATCCTCCAGGTCGTCGAGAACAAGACCGGCATCCCAGATCTGGTCTCCTCGGCGATCAGTCAATGCGCGCAGCACGCCGGCATCGCGAAGCCGGCCGATGGCGTCGAACACGCTGCTGCGCGGTGCATCGATGCACGCGACGGCCTCGTCAGAAGACAGCATGGGTGCGCCAGACAACAGCGGCGGCCAATCAGGCTGTACGTCTTGGCATCTGATGACGGCCACACCCCGGTGCGGTTCGGGTAGCCGGGATTTGTCGGTGCCGGCTGCAATGATGGCGTTATGTCCTCGACTGCTTCGTCTGACGCGGAGGTGGCGCGTGCTGATGAGCGTCTGGAGGTGTTGTTCGAGGAGTTGGCGGAGTTGACCGGTCAGCGCAACGCGATTGATGGGCGCATCGTGGAGATCGTCGCCGAGATGGACCGCGACCAGCTGTGCGGCGCCACCGGCGCGCGCTCGATCGCGGCGTTGGTGGCCTGGAAGACCGGCTCGTCATCGGGTAACGCTAAAACGATCGCCACCGTCGCGCACCGGCTGGCGGCCTTTCCCCGCTGCGCGAAGGGCATGCGCGAGGGCCGGCTGTCGCTGGATCAGGTCGGGGTCATCGCCGGGCGCGCGGCCGAGGGGTCCGATGCGCACTACGCGGAGCTGGCCCGCGCCGCCACGGTCAACCAGCTGCGCACCGCGGTCAAACTCGAACCGCGACCCGACCTCGATGCGTCGCGGCCCGACCCGCAGGCCTCGATCACCCAAACCTGCGACGAGCAGTTCAGCTGCTATCGGATCAAACTTGACCACCTGGACGCGGCGAAGTTCGACGCGGCATTGGCGTCGCATCGGGAGGCGCTGATCGCCGAGTGGAAACTCGATCGCGAGAACCACGGGCGGGCATCCGATAACGCGCCGCCGTTGCCCACCACTGTCGAGGCGTTCATGCGGCTGGTGCAGGCCGGGTGGGACGCCGAGGCCACCCGCCGGCCGCACGGGCAGCACACCACCGTGGTGGCCCATCTCGATGTCAAGGACAAGACCGCAGCGCTGCATCTGGGTCCGTTGCTCACCGACGCCGACCGCCAATACCTGACCTGTGATGCCACCTGCGAAGTGTGGTTCGAACGTGACGGGCAGCCCATCGGCGCCGGGCGGGCGACGCGGCTGATCAACCGGCGGCTGCGCCGCGCGCTGGAGCACCGCCACCCCACCTGCGCGGTCCCGGGTTGTGGTGCCACCCGCGGTTTGCACGCCCACCATATCCGGCATTGGGAGGACGGCGGCGAAACCGAGTTGGCCAACCTGGTGCTGGTATGCCCCTATCACCACCGGCTGCACCATCGCGGCGTCCTCACCATCACCGGACCCGCAGACGATCTCCTCGTCACCGACAGCTCCGGCCAACCACTCAGTGCAGGATCGCTGGCCCGCCCACCGACGCGACCCCCACCCGCGGTCGCGCCGTGCCCCGGGCCCACCGGCGAGCGCGCCGACTGGTGGTGGTATCAACCCTTCCAACCCCAACCACCACCAACACTCAACTAAGGTGGTAACCCCGTCGAAGCGCAAACGGGTTGAGGCATAGACAAATTCGTTCGCAATCCGCGCAGCTACCGCACCGCCGCGACCCGCTAGTCCAACGCCCTCATCATGATCCGCGCTGACGTGCGCGGCAATTTGCGCCAAGCCGGGTGACATCCGTGTGCACCAGCTGCGCATGACTGCACGGCGCGACGAGAACGCGCATGCGCGGCTCGCGCCATCGAGAACAGCTCCGTGCATCACAAGCGCGGTCGCGACACGCTGCCGACCGCCTTCGACCGTGATGCGTTGATCGTCAGGGCATTCGAGCAACTGATCAAGCCGGCGACGCTCAACTTCTGTGCGGGCACGACCAATACCGTTGCCCCCGCTGTTCCGCCTTGATCTCCCGCTATCCGTTCGGGACGTTCAACGCAGGCCGCACACGCACTTGCGAGGTGAGTTCGCGATGGTCATCGCCGACGAACGCCAACGGGCGATGATCGCGGATATCCCGCGCTCAAAAGACCCTCGATTGAACTGGGCGCTCGACGACTCCATGGGCGAGGACATCGAAATAGCTCTCGAGGAGGTGTGGTTGCGTGACCCGTTCCTGCGGTTCGGACACACCTCGCTCGTCGCGGCCCGAATCCTGTTGCAGTCACGTGGCGTATGCGCCGGTTGCGATAAGAACACCGGCCTTCGGGGCTCGCTGCCCGGGACCGCATTCACATCCACACCGTGGACCCGCCTCCGCGCGGCAGCGAGTCCGCCGACTGGCCGGCCGTGGTCCGCAAGCGGTGCCGGGACACGATGGGCGACAACTTCCTCGAGTTCTCCTCGCACGCCATCTGCAGTGCCCGAAGTGCCACGCATGGTCGCACGAAGCGGGCGGTCTATGAGATACCCGCCACCTCGTACGGCGCCCTGGAAGTACCTCAGCGGCTGTTGCGTCAGCGACGAGAAGTGGACCTGCTCGAAATGCCGGAACAGATGGTGACGCACGACAGCGGTCAGGCCGCGCGCCGATCCATCAATCTCGTTGGTTCGGCGGCGACGGCCTGCTCGTGTCCGTGCCGCATGCCGCGATAGCTCAGCAGATACCGGTCGATCTGCTCGCGGCGCAGCGGTCGAGCCCAGACGTTCGCGCCTTCGATCTCGATGCCGCTGTCGTTGGACTTCGCCCGGCTGCGGGCGCCGAAGCGGAACCCCACGACCGACGCGACCATCAACACCACCAGGCTGCCCCCGATGATCCCGGCCACAGCGCTTTTGGTGGCCAGCGCGTAGACGAACGTCCCCAGCGCGACGAACACCAGCAGTAACAGCATGTACGCCACATCCGTCATCGAAACCCGTCGAAATCTCCTCAACATGTCCATCACCTCTCGAAACTCGCCAATGAATATTCGAAACGCTACGTGTAGCGTAGCGCTACGGTTAGTGTAGCGTTTTTCCGACCGCGGATATTCCGCTGACGACCAAGGAGGGGCGAATGGCGCAGCGACAAGACGTCGACGACGGCATCATCGACGCCACCCTGGCCCTGCTGCGCACCAAGGGCCCCCGGTCGGTGACAGTCGAGTCCGTCGCGGCGCGCTCCGGCATCGCGAAGACCACCATTTACCGCCGCTACCGCGACCGCCGCGACATGCTGTCCGGCGCGCTGTCGCGGGTAACCACCCCCGAACCGCTTGCCGTGCAGGCCGACCCGCCCGGCCGACTGCGGTGGCTCATCAAAGAAGCGGTCAAAACCGTCGAGGTCGGTATCGGCTACGGCGGCCTGGCCGCCTTGCTCACCGACGAGGATCCCGCCTTCACCAAGCTCTTCCGCCGGATCCTGGCCAAGCAGCGGGCCGAACTGGAATCAGTGATCGATGCCGGAAGGGCCGACGGATCGTTTCGCGCCGACGTCGACGGCGCGACACTCGTCGACGCCGTGGTCGGCGCACACATCGCCGAGCGCACCCGCACGGGGCGCGTCGCCGCGGGATGGGAAGGCAGATTGTTCGACCTCTTCTGGCCGATCGTCCAGACCTGAGCCGGCAGCAGTCCCCAGAACGCGGCATCCTGCATCCGCCTCGCCAGATTCCGATCTGTCCAACGGGTGCCGAACAGTCATCGCTTCGACCTGCGCGGTCGTGCCGCGCGCAGTGCCGGACCCAGGCACTCACGGGATGCTTCCGATTGCCGTCGCCGGCGAACTCGCTAGGTTGGCAACCGTGAGCGTCACTCCTAGCGACCTGACTGGCACGGAGCGAGCTGTTCTCCTGATCTTGATGGCCGAATCGCGGCCCGTGCCCAACCCCGACCTCCTCGCACTCGGGCCCAAGCTCGACAAACCCGCCCGCGACAGACTCAACGACCTGGGCCTCATTGAATCGGAGCGCACCGGTGGCCGGTTCGTTCACGAGCTCACCGACCGCGGCTGGCACCTCTGCCGGGAAATCCTCTCCGCCGGCGCCCCGCCACGATCCAGCGGCCCGGCCAAAACCCTCTACACCGTGCTCGGCGCCGTCGAGCGCTACCTCAACCACGCCGACCTCAGCCTCGCCGACGTGTTTGGGTACCCACCAGACGTACAAACCGCAGTGCCCACGGAGAACCTCATCCGCAACGCGTACGCCAAGCTCACGACGCGGCCCGGCGGCTGGGTCGGCCTCGCCCACCTGCGCTCCGAACTCACCGACGCATCCCGCCCCGACGTCGACGCCGCCCTGCACACGCTCTATCGGGCGCCCGGCGTGAGCCTGATCCGCGAAGAGAACCAAAAGGCGCTCACCTCAGTCGATCACGACGCCGCCATCATGATCGGCGGGCAGAACAAGCACCTCATTGCGATCGAGCGTTGATGGATGAAGCACAGCGGGAAGCGCTCGCGTCGCTGCGCCTCACCTGGGCTCCTACCGCCGACGATCTCTGGCGGCCCCAGGCAGAGACCCACGTCAAGGGCCTCAACGAGTACGCCGCCGACGACGTCATGGAGGCGTTCGGCGACGCCGCCCGCGACCCGGTCTCCACGCCGCTCGGCGTCGTCGTCCGCGGGCCCGCCGGGTCCGGCAAGACCCACCTGCTCGGGCAGATCCGCGAACGCGTCCAGTCCGCCGGCGGCTACTTCTTCGTCGTCGAACTGCTCGACGCCGCCAGCTTCTGGCAATCCGTGCGCAGCGGCATCCTCGACAGCCTCGGTCGTCCCGGCGCCGAACGCGAGACCCAACTCAAGGACCTGCTCTGGGAGCTCTCGTCGATCGCGCACGTCTCCCGCGCCGACCGCCGCGCCATCATCGGCGACGACGACCTCGAACCCGAAACCCTCGACCGTTTCATCAACGCAATGGCCAAGGCCCGTCCCGACCCCGTCCGCCAGTGCCACCAGACCCTGCGCGCCCTCGTCCTGCTCGGCGCCACCGACCTGTCGGCCCACGACGTCGGCGAGGCCTACCTGCAGGGCAGCGACGAGTCCGGCAGCGACGACCGTGACCTCTGGCGGCTGCGTGCCTCTCCTTCCTCGGCCCAAGACTGCGTCCGAGAACTCTCCCGCCTGATCGCCCTCGCCGGTCCCTCCGTACTCGCCCTCGATCAGATCGACACCCTGCTTGCGCAGTCAGTGGCCAGCACGTCCGACACGGCCACGGGCCCCGGCGACGCGGTCCTCGAACAGGTTGCCCACGGGCTGATGGCCGTCCGCCAGACCATGCGCCGCACCGTCGCGGTGGTCGCCTGCCTGCCCACGGTGTGGGAGCACATTCGCGACCGCGCCACCGCCTCCGTGGCCGACCGGTTCCGCGTCACCGCATCCCTGAAGCCCCTCCCGACGGCCGATATCGGCCGCGCCATCCTCGAGCGGCGCTTCGTTGCCAGCTACGGCGCCAACGGATTTGATCCGCCGTATCCGAGCTGGCCCATCCTGCCCGCCGCATTCGCCGACGCGCCCGACCTGACTCCCCGCCAGCTGCTGATCCGCGCCGACGCCCACGTCCGGGAATGCCTCAAGCACGACGAGGTCGTCGAGCTCGAGCATCTGATGGCGGAGCCCGCGTGGGAAGCGCCGTCGCACAACGCTTTCGCCGACGACGTGCTGTCAACGGTTGATCGGCGCTTCGCGGACTACCGGCGCAACGCGGTGCCTGCCGCCGCGCTTGATCCGGAAGGCGAAGACACCACCGTGCCGGAGCTGCTCAGCGCCGCGCTCACGGCGTGGATCGCTGAACGCGACACCGACCACTCCTACATGCTGCGACCCGCCGCCGGGCCGTCACGTCAACCTTCACGCGCGTATTCGTCAGAGCCTCGACGCCACGACGGAGGACGAACGGCACTGGGCATTTCGCGCCATCGCCACCACCAACGCCGTCGCCGCACAGAACCGCATCAAGAAGGCATGGAGCGCAACGGGACTCGGCATGGGCTCCGACCGACGGCAGCTCTTCTTGATGCGCAACTCGCCGTGGCCCGCAGGCCCGAAGACCGCTCAACTCGTCGACGACTTCCATCGCGCCGGTGGCCGCAGCGTCGCGGTCACGGATGACGACCTGCGCACCATGACCGCACTTCGGGACCTGATCGGCGAGGACCCCGCGGAGTTGGCGAGCTGGCTGCGGGCCCGTCGGCCCGCCCACGGATTGACCATCCTGCGCGAGGTGCTTGGCGACGGAGACACACCACCGCCGGAGCCGGTCCCCGAGCCGCAGGCTGAGCCGGAACCGTTGCCCGACAACGACGAAGAAGTCACCGAAGAGACACCGGACAATGCGCTGCCCCTCGGTGCGGAACTCAAAACCGGCGCGGCGGTGTCGGTCGACCTGGCGGCGCTCCGCAAGCACGTCGCGATCTTCGCGGGAACCGGATCGGGCAAGACGGTGCTGATCCGACGACTCGTGGAGGAATGCGCGCTGCGTGGCGTGTCGTCGATTGTCCTCGACCCCAACAACGACCTGTCCCGCCTCGGGACGGGTTGGCCGGAGCGCCCGAAGGGATGGCGCCGATCCGATGACGGTCGTGCGACGGACTACCTCGACAACACCGAGGTGGTCATCTGGACGCCGCGGAAGGCGTCGGGACGTCCGCTGGCGTTTCAGCCACTGCCCGACTTTGAAAGCGTCATCGACAACGAGGACGAGTTCACCGAGGCCGTCGAATCCGCCGCCGCGGCACTCGAACCGCGGGCGTTGATCTCGGGCCAAACTGCGAAGGCCAACCGCGCGCGAGCCGTGTTGCGAGAAGCGTTGCAGCACTACGGACGAGAGCCCGCACCGACGCTGCCGGGTTTTGTCAGGATGCTCAGCAATCTGCCACACGGCATCAGCGATCTGCTTGACGCGCCGAGGATCGCCGCCAACATCGCGCAGGATCTGCGGGCCGCGATGGTCAACGATCCGCTGTTCGGCGGCAAGGGCACGGCACTGGATCCCGGCGTGCTGCTCACTCCTTCCGATGGCCACCGGGCTCGGGTTTCGGTCATCAGCATGATCGGACTGTCGTCCGAGGAGCAGCGCCAGAGTTTCGTCAACCAGCTGCAGATGGCGCTGTTCGCGTGGATCAAACGCAACCCGGCCGGCACACAACCGCTCCGAGGCCTGCTGGTGATGGATGAAGCCCAGACGATCGCTCCTGCAAAGGGATTCACGGCGTGCACGCGCAGCACGCTGGCGTTGTCGTCGCAGGCTCGCAAGTACGGTCTCGGGTTGGTGTTCGCCACCCAGGCCCCGAAGGGCCTGCACAACCAGATCCCCGGGAATGCGGTCACGCAGTTCTATGGTCTGCTCAGCGCACCTGCGCAGATCTCGTCGGCGCAGGAAATGGCCCGCGCGAAGGGCGGTTTGATGCCCGACATCAGCAGGTTGCGCTCCGGCAATTTCTATGTGGCGATCGAGGGGGAGCCGTTCCGCCGCATTGTGGCGCCGTGGTGTCTGTCCTATCACCCGGCCAGTCCGCCGTCCGCCGAAGAAGTGCTCGGTCTCGCCAGGGATTAGTCGAGCATCGCGACACCGTCACGCCATGCGTTGACGATGTCCTCGACACGCTGATGCACCTGTGCGCGAGCCGATTCGCGGTCCATACCCGACATGAGCAGGTCGTCGTAATCGGTGTCGACATGTCGGATGGAGGCGACGACGGCGAAGAGTACCGCGTCGGGGTCCAGCGCCCGGCCAGCGGCGCTTCGTCCGACACGGCCGGTGCCGCGTGCCGCGGTGTGGAGTGCGATCGCCTCGGCGCGGTCGACCGGGCAACCAGGAAACTGCTCACGGATAGCGGCGGCGAACTCGCCGCGGAAGTGCACGTCCTGTTCGGCCCGGCGGCTTTGGTCGTGTTCTCTGCGGCGGGCGCGCACGTCGGCGTCGGAGAGGCACTCTTGTGCGGCTTGTTCGATGGCGGCCGGCTCCGCCAGGATGCCTTGGCGCTCATAGCGATTGCGTCGTCTGCTCCAGCGGACCACCACGGCGGACAGTCGACTGTGTTTCGTGGCGCGCCGGGTGAGCGCGGCGTCGCCGGACGGCAGAAACTCGAGGTGGCCAAGGTCGGCGCAGTCCAGGCACACTGCACCGGAATTGTCCTTGAGCAGGAGGTCGCCGCTGCCGCTGCACGATGCGCACGTCCACGCATTGTGCGGAGAGAACACGGTGATCCCTCGGGGGCGGGCGCGCTCGACGACAGGTTCAGCAATGTCGGCCGACGACCACTGGGTGCGGTAGGCGCGTTCAATGTCAGAGTCGCCGTCGGCAGTGAATTGCAGATCGTGGTAGTCGGCTTCTGACGGCGCGAGGCCATGATCTTCCGCCCAGCGCTGCAACGCTGCAAAGGCTGTCATGACCTTGTCGGAGTCGACCTGCACGCACCGATCGAGTAACGGAACACGGCCGCGCTCCCACCGGTCGACATTCGGCTGCGCGAGCCAGCCGAGACCGACGAGTACATCGATGAGCCGGACGGGTCGCCGTTCTGCCAGGAGTTCCTCGGCGATCCGTGCCGCTCGTGTTTCGACGCGTGCCATAGCAGGGTCGACGTTACTTCGGCGGTGCGACACGGTGCAGACAGATAATCGATATCCCAGTCGACCGCAATGACTACGAATACCCGAAGTCGCGAGGCGGTCATCTCGACGGCGCGCACCTAGATCACGACACGACCGCCTTCGCGACAGACTTGACGTGGCCGGTAAGCGGTGGCCGGTCGGTTCATTACAGCCGAGCCGGTAGATGGCGGATGCCGCTGCGGTGCGCGCCGTGCGTCGATTTCCGCCGCGGCGGCCTGCCCCGGCGCACCAGCCGCCGTTACCAGCCGCCCCACCGCTCCGGGTTGTCGCTGTAGCGGCGCGCCATTATTGTGGGGGCCCGGTTCATCCCGATAGATCTTGCGCGCCACCAGCACGGCAGCGGTCAATATGGCGATCGCCAGAATGATCGCCCCCGCGATGACCGCGATTTCCCCGGCAGTCATACAGCAAAGGCTATGTCGGATTGCCCCGCCGCATAGAGTGAAACGTGCGGCTGAGCCTGATCGCCGAAACTTCGTTTCAGCGTGCGGAGTGTGCAGCAGGATGCCGTTAACGCCGCTTCAGCCGAAAGACAGGGATATGACGACCGATGGCCGCCGTCTTGACGCGATAGTCGCCATAACCCGCGTAGACCAGCTCGGCAAGCCCAAATAGGCGCGCATACTCGTCTGGATCAGTGACCTCTGTCGCCACGAATTTCTCATCGCCGAGTTGGCATTCGGGGTGCGCCTTCAGGTTGTGATACCACTGCGGATTTTTGGGTCCTCCGCCGTATGAGGCGATCAGTATTGGATCGGATCCATCGTGGAAGTAGGCCAACTGCACTTCGCGCGGCTGACCCGACTTGGCACCCGTGGTCATGAGCGGGGCCGACGCGATCGTGCCCAAGAATGCGGGATACCGCCCGCCCGTTGCTCGGTATAACCATGGGTCGATGCGAGAGGCGATGCGGAGTGCATAAGCCAGCCCGAGACGGGTGCGCGACAAGCGTACGGAGGCGCTATACAAGGGCCCGCGTTTCTTGTGCGGATCGACGTAATACAGCGGCATGCACCGGACCATACCGAGCACCACACTCCGGGGGAGCGGTACGGCAACGTCATCCGTACGGCCAAATGATGAGTGGGCACGTTCGGCCGGAATCGATCGACGGCGTAGGCCGATGGGCCTGTAATGGGCGAAGGGGACAAGGTAGCCGGCGGGAAGCTCAGGCACCGAGGGAGGTCAGCATCCGCCACGCGATCTCGGTAGGTCTTGGCGCATCCGACCACCATCGAATTGCCAAGCCGGAAACCAGGTTTGGTTACCGACAGCGCTGCCAATCAGCTTGCCGCGGCTACGAAGCCGGTGAACCGCTTGCGGCGTACGCAATTTCAAAAGCGTCTGGACATCCTGCGTCCGTATCGATCCGTCGATGAGGTCCTCGACGAGCGCGGTGCTGATCGCTCAACGTGCGTGCTGCGATCCGCTCCTGGGTTCCCTGTGGAGTCGTCGGGGCGGTCATGCCCAAAGCTTATGCATGAACACGTAGCGGGATTTTGCGATGGTCGGTGAACGTCGCGGTCACAGTTTCCTCCTCCTTAGGAAATGAGCAGGAGCGCAGAAGTCATGAGCATGACGGCGGCCGTGAGGCCATGGACTCCCAGGGCGATTGACTTGGGGCCGCCGTTGCCGAGCACGATGGTCGCGTCGGCGAGCGGAATGATCGTGGCGGCCAGTATCACCCAGCCGAGCAGATGGGTCGCGCCCGCGGCCATCAGGATGAAGACGAACAGCCCTGATGCGATGTCGCGGACGCCCTTGACGCTCAAATAGGCGCTGGCGGATCGCTGGCCGAGATCTGGTTGCACACCGTAGCCGGCGGCCGCGACGCGCGGCGCGACGATGAACCGTGCGCCGATGAATATGATGCCCGCGCCGATGAGTCCGGCGAGGGTGTAGGCGATGGTCGTGACGGTCATGTCGAGCACTCCTGGGTTTGTCAGCGAATCGGTGAGAATGATGTCGGGTCAAGCAGCACCGACTGAACGTCGACGACCTCGTCGGCATCGAAGCCGGCCATGTCGGCGGCGAATTCTGGGCTCGTCATGACATGTCGCGTGAGTTCTTCGGGGTCGGCGCCCGGTGGGTAGCGGATCAGCGCGACGAGTCGATTCGCGCCGTCGCTTCGCTCGGTCCACACACCGTGGGTGGTAACCCCAAATGTCTCGAAGGTCGCCAGGTGACGGGCCCAGTGG
This sequence comes from uncultured Actinomycetota bacterium, assembly GCA_963848855.1. Taxonomy (GTDB): domain Bacteria; phylum Actinomycetota; class Actinomycetes; order Mycobacteriales; family Mycobacteriaceae; genus Mycobacterium. The sequence continues at coordinate 147,573 of CAWKFL010000008.1, read as the reverse complement.
ACCGTCGCGTACCGCTGCAGAGCTTCGGGCGACCGCAGGGTGTAGATCCTGAGCTGGAACATCAGATCATCAGCGCCATGCATAGGGCGGCCAGTGCCAGACCTTGCAGCATCGCGCGAGCGCCGATGATTCGGTCCCACTTTGCTTGCAGCACACGCCCGTTCGGCAGCTGTCGCCCGGCGTCGGCGGCCGCTGTCAGTTGTCGATTGATGGGTGCGCTCACCTTTGTGTAGAGCACAATCCAGACCAATAGCAGGACCAGCGCGGCCGCCGCCGCGATGGCCTGTGCCCAGTGCGCGGCGACCGTGGCCAGCACCGCGGTTGCCGCCGTGGCGAGAATCCCGAGCACGCCGGGCACAGGCATTCGCCGGTCGCCGTATCGATGCACGCTTCCGGTCACCGCGACCAGGGCGCGGTCGTCGACCGACGCCAAGGCCGGTCGCAGCACGATCGCGCAAAACACGTCGGTGCCGTAGACCACCGCGGTACCCAGCACCGCGATGAGTGCGGCGGCACGGGTGATGAGGTCCCAGGCCATGTCGTATCTCCCATCTGGCGAACTGCTAGCAACGCTAACCCCCGGTCCGCCTGGCGTCAATAGCAGCGCTAGTTTCTCTAGCGGTGCTATCATGCGGTATGGCAATTGAGGATCGCCGTGAGCGTGAGCGGGCCGCCCGCCGACGGCTGATCATCACAACGGCCCGCACGTTGGCTGAGGCCGAAGGCTGGGATGCCGTCACCACCCGTCGGCTATCCACCGAGATCGAATACAGCCAGCCTGTGTTGTACAAGCACTTCACTGGCATGGAACAAATCGCTGAGGCCGTCGCCATCGACGGGTTCGGCGAGCTCGCGGATGTGATTCGGGCCGCCCGCTCCGGCGCCGGCACGATTAGCGATGCCGCTGTCCGGATCGCACAGGCGTACCTCGACTTTGCCCGCGACAACCCGGCGGTTTACGACGCGATGTTCACCCGTGCGACCACCCTGCGCTTCGCCGCCCAAGACACACCGTCTCAGCTGACGGCGGCTTTCGCCGAGCTCCGCCAAGTGGTCGGCGTCGTCGGTGACGAGCATGACGCGGACGCGCTCACCGAGGTGTTCTGGGCCGGGCTGCACGGACTGGTCACCCTTACCCGTGCTGGCCGACTACGCGCTGGCTACGACTCGGAGCGTCTTCAACTCCTCGTCAATGAGTTCACCAGCAGACGGGAAACGACGCGCGGCTGAGGTGTGGACCGTGGAGAAAGATCCGCTTAGCGTCAGCGATCGCCGAACGGCTTCTTCGCCTCGCGGCAAGGCGCACCGTTCAGCAGCTTTTGCAGTGAAGAGATACTGCTGGAAGTGATCGACTCGGGTACCGGTGATCCGTTGCGTTGGAGCGCAGCGCGAATCACGCAAGCGTTGAGCGGAATTCCGTTCTACGACGAGCACATTCCGTTCGCGGATGCAATAGCGGTTCCCGAGCTCCTGCGGGCATTCATCCCGTTCGCCCACGCACAGAGCGGTATTCGGGAAGAACTCACTGCAGCGGCATTATCGACTGGACAAGGCGGAGTACTGGGGTGAGGAGGTCGACGGCTAGCTGAGCACCGCCGCGCGTTGGCCGCGCTCTAGCAGCGCACGTAGCATCGCGATCGAAGACCGATGACCGCGATCGATGTCACCGACCAGAACGCTGCCACCGTGCGTGTGGGAGACACGTTGGTGCTGCGGCTTGCCGAGACCCCGTCAACGGGGTTCACCTGGACCGTCGAAGTAATTGGTACGGCTATCGAGGTCGCCAGTGACACCCGCGCCGACAGTCCCGAACCACGCCCTGGCGCGGCGGGTCAGCGGGTGTTCGTCCTGACCGCGACGGCCCCCGGCCGCGCCGAGATGTCGGCAACCCTGGCCCGGTCATGGGATGCCGCATCGGTTCGCGAAACACGGCAGATCCACGTCGTCGTGGAGCCGTGACCGCGGGCCCGGCTGCTAGGGCGTCGCGAGGGCAGCGTCGATCTTCTTGATCGCGTCGCTCTCGGAAGCGGAGGTGTCTTTCGCCGCCTCCCCGACGGACTTCGCCACCTCGAGGACGAAGTCACGATACGCCTGCGCGTCATCGGGAGCCTTCGCCTTCAGCGTGCTCATCGACGATTTGAGGGCCTGCGTCGTCTCCGTCTCGATCTGCTGCGGCGACGACGTCAAGCCGAAGCCGGTGCCTTTCACCTTGGCGACCTCGGCGATCAGTGGGTTCGTGCTCTTGGTCTGCGCCTCGGCCAGATGCTTGGTGATGGCGCCGATCTCCTTGAAGCTGTCGAAGAAGCCGGGATCGGCGAGTGCGACCAACATTCCCGCTCCGGTCACGCCCTTCTGCAGCGCGTCCCACTCCTCGGCTGTGAAATCGGTCTTGGCTGCCATCGCTCCTCCTTGATTCGGGTGCGTACCTGTGGAGCGTAGGACTGTCGGACGCTCGTTTATCGATAGTTCGCACACCGCGGCCTATACGGGCGCACCGAGGGGGCCGAATCGCCATCGCCCGTCGCCGAGGAGCTGGAGATGCTGGTCGTGATGGCGGTTGACGGTGCTGCGGTGGGTGACACTGACGAACACGGTCTCGGGTAGCTCGCGACGCACCAAACCGTAGATCATGAATTCAAGCGGTTCATCCAAAGCCGAGGTCGCTTCGTCGAGGAACACCACCTTCGGCTTGGTCAACAGGATCCTGGCGAACGCGACGCGCTGCTGCTCACCCGGCGAGAGCACCTGCGCCCAGTCGTTCACCTCGTCGAGCCGGTCGGTTACCGCGGTAGTGCCACCGATTCCAATGCCGCACACAATGTTTCGTCCGGAATCGCACCTGATGGATGCGGATAGGACACCACCGCCCAGCGGGACGTAGGGCAACCGGGACAGGAACATCATCGCGTTCTCGCCGACCGGGCAGCGCACGGTGCCCGAGGTGAAGGGCCACAGCTGGGCGACACTGCGCAGCAGCGTCGTCTTCCCAGACCCTGACTCCCCGGCGATGATCATCGCGTCGCCCGGTGCCAGGCGGAGATTCAAATCGCTGACCAACGTCTGGCCCGCAGGATTGTGCACCTCGACATCATCGAGCTCGACAGCGCCGCCCTCGCAGGATGCGCGTGACCACACAAACCGCGATCACACAGAAGATCATCGGCGGCATCCAAAAGCCCGTTATTCCAGATGTTTTCGCGACCTCGTCGCCCGCGGCGGCTCAGCCGCACCCCGGTGATCACCGACAGCAGCAGGCCGGCCAACCACAACCAGACCTTCACGCTCTGCCGCCCGCTGAAGTTCAACACCAACACGACGAACGTGCAGGCGGCCGCGCTCGCCCACGCGCGGACTATCCAGAGCAGCGACGCGAACAACTCGTTGGACCAGTCGATCGACGAGGTAAAGGGCTCAATCGTATTCACGTCCACCTACTTCGATGGCGCTTGTTATTCAGTCGATCTGCGTCCGCTACCACCTGCGCCCAATTTTTGATATCGCCCGCGATATCAAGTTTCGGGCGATCATCACGCCGCCAGAAACGAAACGGAGCAATTATCCGATTTCGCCAGATCAGGCGGGCCTATCGTTAGTAAATGGACATTCGAGTCCTTGGACCGCTCGAAGCCTTTGCCGACGGCACGGATGTCACACCAACCAGCCCGAACCAGCGCACGGTCCTCGCGGTCCTGGCCGCCCATCCGGACCGGCATGTCCGCGTGGACACGCTGGTCGACGCACTGTGGGGTTCGGACCCGCCGCCCACCGCCGAGCGCACCCTGCGCAGCTACATCTCCCGGCTCCGGTCGGTGGTGGGTAGCTGTATCGTCGCGGGCCGCGGTGGCTTCTGTCTGTGCACCGACGACGTCCGACTCGATTCCATCGAGTTCGAGCGACTTGTAACCTCGGCCAAACTACGTGCACCCCTTGCGGCGGCCGATGCCCTACGGTCCGCCCTCGCACTGTGGCACGGGCAGGCGTTCGGGGAGCTGGCCGACCTCGACGCCGTATGCGCCCAGGCCCGCGCCGCGGAACAACTCAGAATCGGTGCACGAGAACAACTCGCCAACGCGTTGCTGAGGTCGGGCGAGTTCGCCGCCGCCATTGCGGAGGCCGAGGCGCTGCTGGCCGAGCTTCCGCTCGACGAATACGCCTGGGAGATGCTGATCCGCGCGTTGAGCGGCGGCGGCCGAACCGCCGAAGCGCTCGACGCCTATCGACGGGCCTACGACTCCCTGTCCGGCGTCGGGCTCGAACCGTCCGAACGGCTTGCGCAAGCCCAGCGCGATGCCTTCGACGCACCCGCCCCCGCGCCGCAGCCACCGACAGTCCCGCCGCCCGATGACGGCCTGCTGGGCCGTGACGACGACCTCGCGGCGTTGGCCGACATCGTCGACCGCTGGCCGCTGGTCACGATCGTCGGGCCCGGCGGCGTCGGTAAGACCACCCTCGCCCGCGAGGTCATCCGGCGCCGGGCGCCCGCCCATAGCGGCGGGGTGCGGGTCATCGAGCTGGCCGCGGTGACCGATGCGTCCGCGGTCGCCGACGTCGTGGTGACCGCACTCGGCCTGACCAGTGACGGTGGCGCTCCGCTCACCGCGTTGCAGCGCGCGGGGTTCATGGATCTTGTTGTCCTGCTGGATAATTGCGAGCACGTGGTGGATGACGTATGCGATGTGCTGCAGGCCATGCTTCCGGCGGAGCCGTCGGCGTTGCGCGTGGTCGCGACCAGTAGGGAGCTGCTGGGCATGCCGGGCGAACACGCGTGGCCGCTTGCGCCGCTGGACTGTTCCGAGCCAGACTCTGCGGCCCAGCGATTCTTTGCCCGCCAAGCAGACGCGGTCCGGCCCGGGATGGTGACCGCGGCCGATGCGGAGGCGATCACTGCGATAGTGCGGCGGCTCGACGGGCTGCCGTTGGCCATCGAATTGGCCGCCGCACAGGTCGCCGCTCTCGGCGTCGCGGATCTCGCCGAGCAGATCGACGCGTCACTCGGCGCGCAGTTGGGCGGTTTGGCCCGCCGGGGTGGCGAGCCTCGGCACCGCACGCTGCGCGCGGCGATCGAATGGTCCGAACGCCTACTTCCGGACGACGCGCGTGAAGCGCTCGCCCAGTGGACGGTATTCGCCGGCGCCGTCCGCCGCAGCGACGCGCTGGCGGTGCTCCAGGTGGCGCCCGACGTGATCGACGAGCTGGCCCGACGATCGTTGCTCAACGTTGAGATACATTCCGGAAGAACGTATTACGGAATGCTGCAGACCGTGCGCTCGGCGGTCGGTTCGGCGTCGGAAGCCACCGACCGCCGCCATTTGCAGCACTTCGCCGCCGCGGCCGCGGAGGCGACGACCGCGCTGCAGACACCCGATGAACCCGCGGCGCACCGCCGGATAGTTGAACTCATCGACGAGCTTCGGCTGGCCCACAGCCGAGCCCGCACCATCGACGTCGAAACCGCGGTGCAGATGTCGATGGCGTTGCACTGGTTCGCGGTGTCACGACTGAACACCGATGTGTTGGGCTGGGCCGCCAAGCTCCAGCCGCTGGTGCAGCACCGGCCGGAACTGCGCGCCGCGGTCGATTCGTCGATCGCCTACTTGCACGTCGTAGCCGAGCAGCTCGACTCGGCCCAAGCGCTGGCCCGCGGCGCGCTCGCCGACGCCGCCGACGACCAAACCCGTTGCCGCGCACTGGAAGCCCTCGCCGACTGCGCACTGTTCCAGGGCGACCTCGAGGGTGCCCGCGGCTGGTCGTCCCAGATGTTGACGGTGGCCCTCCGCGCGCATGAGGCGTACTACGAAGGGGTCGGCCGCTACGTGGTGGCAATTTCGTTGGGCTACGGCGGCCAGAAGGAGGCGGCCCGCCGCCAGCTCGACGAACTGGACCGGCGCTACGCCAGGGCGGCGGTCAGCCCAACCCTGCAGAGCTGGATGGCCTACCTGCACGGTGAGACGCTGCTCGACGACGACCCGGCTACCGCGTCGGCGGCGTTCAGCCGGGCGATCGAGCTCGCCGACGCCGCGGGCAGCACGTACGTCGGAGGTGTCGCGCGGGTTTCAGCGATAACGCTGCGCTCGCGTACCGCCGCAACCCCTGACGTGCTGCCGCTGTACGCCGACGTCATCGAGCGATGGCTGGATGCCGGATCCTGGTCGTATCTGCTGACCACGATGCGCAACCTGGTGCCGACTCTGACCGAGCTCGGGGAGTACGTCGCGGCGGTGCAGGCCCTCGGCGCGGTGACCCGACCGGAGCAGACCCCGACCTACGGCCTCGAACGCAAGCGGCTTTCGGCCGCCGAGGAAACGCTGCGAGCCAAGCTGACTGCGGCGGACTTCGCGCACCACCACGCCGTCGGCAGCGCCCGTGACTTGGCCGCGTCGGGCCGCGCCGCAGTCACCGCCATCCGGGGTCTACTGGGCGAAGTCAGCTTCGCTTGAACCGAGACACCCGGCCCTTTGACTCCAAACGGCTTCGTTTCGAGTGGCTTTCACGCCTGCGATGGCTGGCGTGTGGATCGTCGAAAATCTGGGCCATGAGCGGACTGATCGATGCCATGAAATTTTCCCTTTCATAGGTTGCTCGGTCATGCAGGGACACTTGCGGGTTGAGGGCGCGCTAGAAGTTTCGTGAAGCGCTCGTAGCTGAAGATGGCCATCACATAGAAGGCGATGTCGGCGATGACGCTGCCCAGGACAAAGCCGATCGCCGTGCTCCCCACGACCAACGGGCCAAGGTAGAGCGCGATTGGTCTGATGACGATGCTGTCGACCGCCTCGGCCGGCCCGAACTCGACGGCGATGCTGCGGGCGGCGAGGCCGTTGGCGACGAGCACCCGCATCGGCCAACTCCGGCCGGTCTGCGCGCGGTACGACCAGCGCACCCCGTTGAAGTACGCGGCCGCGTAATAGCCTGCCGATGCGCCGATGGTGGCCGCGATCACGGCGGCGGCGTACGAGCCCGTCAGCTCATAGGTGGCCGCGGCGGCACCCAGCTGGGCCACCCATCCGGCAATCTCGTTGGGCGCATATCGCCGCAGCCACCCGAAGAACTTGCGGCGGATTCGACGTTGAGTCCCCATGCTTCTCCCGTCGGTCGTGACCACGCTCAGGATCGGACAGCGACGTTGCAGCCGCGCTGCAGCGCGATTGCAGAGCTCGTCACAGGGCCTGAGTCGGCGTCGGGAGCGCTATTGGTGCGCCGACTTCTGCGTGAGGGTTGCGCCCAGGCGGCGCAGAACGACCCTGGTGCAGAAATCGACGTGAGCCGTTAGAGGCTGCCAGCTTGAGTCGGCAACACGCCGGGCGTGGTGATGAGGTTGAGGGGCCGAGCGCGGAATGATGTGCTGCTGATGAGCGCGCAGACGCTTGGCTCGGTGAGGCAGAAGTTGCCCGCCGAACACCAGGCTCGGCTCATTGCCGAGTTGGTCGACGAGCATTTGCAGCGTGTGCGCATTCGGGCGCGCGGTGGGCTGCCCTACGATCCGCGGCTGATGGCGCTCCTGCTGTACGCCTACACCACCGGAGTGCGCTCGTCGCGGATGATCGAACGCAGATGCGTGGACGATGCCGCCTTTCAGTGGCTGACCGCCGGCGCGTCCCCCGACTACCGAGCGATCGCCGAATTCCGCAAGCAGCACCTGTCTTCGCTCGGATACCTGTTGGAGCAGGCGCTCGTGAAGGACGTTTCGGCTCTCCTGACCGGTGCCGAACGGGTCGATAAAGCCGAGGACGCGGCGTTCGGTAAGAACCGTCGTGTCGGCCGACAGCCGCAGCGGCTGCGGCGCCGCGATACTGGGCTGGCCGAGATTTTCGAGCCGCGGGTCCGGAAGGGGCTGCGGGCAGCGGTCGGCGCGCTGTTGCTCGCAATGGCGTTCGCGGGCGGATTCGCCGTAGCGGCACACAAGACAGTCACGCTCTCCGTCGACGGCTCACCGATGACGGTGTCGACGATGAAGTCGCGGGTGATCGACGTGGTCCGGGAAAACGGCTTCACCGTGGCCAGCCACGACGAGCTCTCTCCGGCCGCCGATCAGCCGGTCGATCAGTCCGACATGATCGTGCTGAAACGCGGTCGGCCGCTGCAGCTTTCGGTGGACAGCGGGCAGAGCAAGCGGGTGTGGACGACGGCATCGACTGTCGGCGAGGCCCTCAAGAAGCTGTCGATACACGACGCCGCCCCCGCCGCGGTATCTCGTTTCAGCCGAGTGCCATTGGCCGGCATGGCGCTGCCGCTGGTCAGCGCGAAAAAGGTGCACATCGTCGACGGCGGTGTGGCCAGCGACCGGCGGCTGGCAGCCCCGAATGTGGGGCTGTTGTTAGCGGCGGCCGGTGCGCCGCTTGAGCAGGGCGACAGAGTTGTCCCTCCGGCGTCGACGCCGGTCACGCAGGGCATGAAGATCGTGGTCACCCGTATCCGGACGTTGACGGTTACCGCGCGGATCTCGCTGCCGCCGCGGGCGTACCGCATCCAGGATCCGACGATCAACATGAGCCGCCACATAGTGGAGGTCCCGGGCGCCACTGGAACCCAGGTGGTCACCTTCGCCGTGTCGACCGTCAACGGTGTCGAAACCGGGCGGTCGCCGGTGAAAAACGAGATCGTGGCACCCGCCCGGCCCTCGGTGCTGCGGGTCGGCGCCAAGCCGGGCACCTACGTACCGCCGGTGCGCAACGGCGCGACATGGGATGCGCTGAGCGCCTGCGAGTCCGGCGGCAACTGGGCCATCAACACCGGCAACGGTTTCTATGGGGGCGTGCAGTTCAACCAGAGCACCTGGGAGCGGCACGGTGGACTGCGTTACGCGCGGCGAGCGGACCTGGCTACCCGGGAAGAGCAGATCGCAATCGCCGAGGTGACTCGGGCGGTTCAGGGCTGGGGCGCCTGGCCGGTCTGCAGCGTCAGAGCGGGGGTGCGCTGACCATTCGCGTTCGTTGTCCTAGACGAACAGCGCCATCGACGCGGTGAACCCGTGCAACGCGTTACGCCCTGCGATCGGACCGATCTCCCCGGCGGCGAAGAAACCGGCGAGTGGAATGTCGCCGAGCAGGTCCTCGATTGTCGACGCGTCGTGGTCGGCTACTCCGAACATTCGCCGCCCACGCCCGTTACAGGTGAACAACAATGCGCCGATTGCTGGTCCGGGCAGTTGAGCCGCCGCCCGCTCGACGGCCAGGCGCAGGTCCTTGTCGGCCCCGCGTGCATCACGGACCTGGAACTGCACAGTTTCGCCGACCTCGATGACGTCTCCGATTTCGATCGCTCCTGTCGAGGCGTCGGCGCCGAGGAGCCCGCGAATCATGAAGTCGCCCTGACCTGGAAGCGCCAAGTGCTCGTCGACGACGATTCCCATCTGCAGGCCGTGGCTGACCAGGTTCTGCTCGCCGGGTGGCAGCGTCTCGACGATCTCGCGCAGGCGCTCCAGTGGTGGTCGGCCACCCAGTTCGGTGACCACTGCGCCGTGGGCGCCGGTGACGATGTACGGCTGGCCGATCGGCCGGCAGCCCTGCGACACGATCGGGACACCACGCATGCCGGGCAGGCGCACGCCGACGACGCCGGAAGTGAGCACCTCGCGATCGCGGAACAGCCGGGTGTCGCCCGGTCCCAGTCCACCGCTCACCACGCCGCCCAACACCGTCGTTCCCGGCAGATCGGTGTTCAGGTGTTCGATGAGCAGGTTCGACGGGAACGTGTACGGGTCGGGGAGCAGCAGATGCAGATCCTGTGCGGACCGGTCGAACTGATAGCCGGCGAGCAGGCCGCCCGATCCGGTGCGGACGAATTCCAGCTGGAACGTTTCGGCGGGCAGGCCGGACGCCAACCACACCGCCACCCCGGCCTCGTTCTCCAATTCGCGGCGGCCGGCGACGATCGCCTGTGCCACGCAACCGATCAGCGCAGGCGGCTCGATTGTCTCGTGCACCGCGTCGAGGATGTCCCAAGCCTCGCCGGTGTGCGTTCGCGATGCGATCAGCACGGCCAGCGACGGCACCTCGCCCGCGAGCTCATCGCGCGCCTGCGCTGTGGCACCCACCGCGGCCTGCCGCGCCTCGCGCGCGGTGGAAACCCCGACTCCGATCCGCACACTTCTATGATGCGCCGCCTCGGTCTCCCAGACGGGCACGGTCGAAAAGCACGTGGGCCCGGACTCCGACTAGAACAGCGACAGCTGTCGCGTGTTCTCGTCGCCGAACTTCTGCGGCACCGGCCGCTGGCGCACCCGCACCGGCCACCAGAACCACCGCCCGAGCAGCGCCGCGATGGACGGTGTCATGAACGACCGCACGATCAGGGTGTCGAACAGCAGACCCAACGCGATCGTCGTGCCGATCTGACCGAGCACCAGCAGGTCGCTGAAGATGAACGACGCCATGGTGAACGCGAACACCAAACCCGCCGCGGTCACCACCGAGCCGCTGCCCGCCATCGACCTGATGATTCCGGTGTTGATGCCGGCACCGATCTCTTCCTTGAACCGGGAGACCAGCAGCAGGTTGTAGTCCGACCCCACCGCGAGCAGCAGGATGACGGCCAACGGCAATATCACCCAATACAAGTCGATGCCCAACAGGTGCTGCCAGACCAACACCGACAGGCCGACTGATGCGCCCAACGACAGCGCCACCGTGCCCACGATGACGAGTGCCGCGACCAGGCTACGGGTGATGAACATCATGATCAGCAGGATGAGGCTCAATGAGGCGATGCCGGCGATGATCAGGTCGTAATGGGCCATCTCCGAAATGTCTTTATAGGTGGACGCAGTACCGCCGATGTAGATCTTCGACCCCGCCAACGGCGTGCCCTTGACGGCTTCCTGAGCCGCGTGCCGCATCGAATCGATATGCGAAATACCCTCGGGCGTCGCGGGATCCACGTCGTGGGTGATGATCATCCGCGCGGCCTTACCGTTCGGCGACAAGAACAGCTTCAGCCCGCGCAGGAACTCCGGGTTGCTGAACGCTTCCGGCGGTAAGTAGAACGAGTCGTCGGTCTTCGACGCATCGTAGGCCGCACCCAGCTGCGTGGCGTTCTCCAGCGCCTTGGCGGTCTGGTCGTAGATGCCCGCCGTGGTGGCGTAGTTCGTCATGGTCAGGTCGCGGTTGGTCTGCTGATTGGCGATCTGGGGCGGAATCAGCGCCAACAGCTTCGGCTGCAGCTCATCGAGCTTGGCGATGCTCGCCGAGACATTCGCCAACTGATCGGTCAGCTCGTTGATACCGTCAAGCGCATCGAACAGCGACCGCAACGCCCAACAGATCGGGATGTCGTAACAGTGTGGCTCCCAATAGAAGTAGTTGCGCAGCGGCCGGAAGAAGTCGTCGAAGTTGGCGATCTTGTCCCGCAACCCCTGAGCCGTGGCCACCGTGTCCTGGAATGCCTGACTCTGCTCGTGGGTGATGTCGCTGGACTGTTGTTGCAGCGCAAATTGCTGCCGCAGCACGTCGATCGAGTCGTTGATGACGCCGACCTGCTTGAGCAAGTCCGCGGCGCGGTCCTGCTGATAGGGCAGGTTGTTGATCTGCGCCGCACTGTTCGCACTGATCTGGAACGGGATCGACGTGTGATCCAGTGGCGTGCCCAGAGGCCTCGTGATCGACTGCACCTGGGCGATGCCGTCGGTGTGAAAGACGGCCTTGGCCACGCGCTCCAACAGGATCATGTCGGTGGGATTGCGTAGATCGTGGTCGGTTTCGATCATCAGCAGTTCGGGATTCAGCCGCGCCTTCGAGAAATGACGCTCCGCGGCCGCGTATCCCACATTCGACGGTGCACTCGCCGGCATGTATCCGCCGATGTCGTAACTCACCTTGTACCCGGACAGCGCTGCTATCCCGACGAAGGCGAGTGCCAGCGTGGCGATCAGTATTGGCCCCGGCCACCGCACGATCGCCGTTCCGATCCGTCGCCAGCCTCGTTTCGCGGTCTTGCGTTTGGGCTCCAGGAGTCCGAAACGGCCGCCGATCACCACCACGGCGGGCGCCAGTGTCAGCGAGGCGATCAAGGAGACGAGCACCCCGAGCGCGGCCGGAATCCCGAGGCTTTGGAAGTACGGCATGCGGGTGAAGTAGAGGCAAGCCACCGCACCGGCGATGGTCAGCCCGGAGCCGAGGATCACGTGCGACGTGTTGCGGTACATGTCGTAGAAGGCGGCCTCCCGGTCCATGCCTTCGTTGCGCCGCTCGTGGTATCGGCCGAGCAAGAAGATCATGTAGTCGGTGCCGGCGGCGATGACCAACAGCGTGAGGATGTTCGTCGAATACGTCGACAGGCCGATGACTCCGACGTTCGCCAGGAACGCGACAACTCCACGGGCCGCAGACATTTCGATGAGCACCGTGAGCAGCGCCAGGATCGTGGTGACCGGTGAGCGGTACACGATGAGCAACATGATGGCGATCACCCCGACGGTCAACAACGTGACCATGACGGTGCTTTCATTGCCAACCTCGAACTGATCGGCGATCTGGGCCGCCGAGCCTGCGACGTAGGCGTGAATACCCGACGGGGCAGGCGTTTTCGCGATGATGTCGCGCAGCGCGTCGACCGACTCCAGTGACAACGCCTCGCCCTGGTTGCCTGCAAGGAACACCTGGACGTAGGCGGCCTTCCCGTCCGGGCTCTGCGAGCCCGCCGCGGTCAGCGGGTCACCCCAGAAGTCCTGCACATGCTGGACGTGCTTGGTGTCCTCGTTGAACCGCTTGACCAGCTCGTCGTAATACTGGTGGGCCTCGGCGCCGAGGGGCTGGTCGCCCTCGAGCACCACCATCGCTGCGCTGTCGGAGTCGAACTCGTGAAAAACCTTGCCGATGCGCTGAAACGCCTGTAGCGACGGCGAATCGGGAGAGCTCAACGCCACGTTGTGTTGTTCGCCAACCGCTTCGAGTTGCGGCACCAGCACGTTCGACAGGACGGTGATGGCCACCCAGAACAACAGGATCGGCACGCAGAGCCGACGAATCCACTTGGCGACGCGGTCCGTCATCGTTGGGCGTTCGGCGAGGTGGTTGCTCATCCGGACTTGTCCAGGCAGTACGTGAAGGCGTTCAACGTGTTGACCGTTCTCTCGTCCTTGACGACGTCGTCGATCTTTATTCGGCAGCCGATGGAGTCGCTGTCGCCCTGTGCGGAGACGTTGACGAAGACGGCCGGTTGAGTGGTGGTGGTGTCGTAGGCCCACGGCAGCGTCGCATCGTCCACGCGCTGCGGTTGGGCGTTCACGTCGGTGTAGGTGATGGTCGCGACCGTGCCTGGGGGACCGAAAACCTCCATCACCACGTGCTTCGGGTTGAACGGAACGATGTCGTTCTCCGCGCCGCTGGGGGTGGACGTGACGTCATGCGAGCCGAAGATGCCGTTCAGCCGGTACACCGCGAACCCCGCGACCGCGACGACGAGCACTGCCACGAACAGCATCCAGTGTCGACTCAGCAGGCCGCCGAGTGAAAACCGCTGCATACGTGACCCTTTCGACCAACGGTGACACGTTTACGGACGGCAGAGCATTCTTACGCCACGAGGAGGCATATCAACCTAGTTGACAGTACGGTACCGGACCGGACCGGACAACCCGTACGGTGGTCGGCGGGAGTGATCAGTGTACGTCAGGCGTTGTGACGGGTGAGGCTTGGGATGAGCACGTTGTCCACGAGGTCCTGGACAGTGCGGCGCGACGGGCCACGGCCGGTCAGCACCGAGCGGTAGATGAGGTAGCCGGGCAACACGTCCCAGAGGTCCTCGGTGATCGCGGAGGCCTCGATCTCACCGCGGGCGACAGCCCGCGCGAGGACGTGCGACATGAGGGCTTTTCGCTGGTCGAGGAACTGTTCCTGCATCATGGCGTCGAGGTCGGCGCTCCGCGATACCTCGACGAGAACCGCCCGGATGGTGCTGGCGTGGGTCTGGACATGAGCGCTGATCTGATCACCCAGTCGGAGCAGATCACCGCGTAGCGTGCCGGTGTCAGGGTCGACCGCGACCTGCCGGGTGCCGTCGACGAACGCGGCCAACACGAGTTCGGCCTTCGTCGGCCACCGCCGGTAGATCGTTGCCTTGCTGGCGCGCGCCGTCGTGGCGACCGCCTCGACCGTCAGCCGGTCGTAGCCGTGTTCCTGGAGTAGCTCCAGCGTGACCGCGAGAAGCTCAACCTCCCGTGGCGACCACGGGGACTCCACGCAGCCATCGGAACTGCGGATCACGGGCACCTCCATGGCATATATGAACGAGTATCGAGCAATTGTGATCCACGATCCGAGAAAACCCGTTAGTGGCCCATCGTTTCAGCCCAGGCCAGAAACTCATCGGCGGTGAACACCGGCTTGCCGTACTCCAGAGCCTTGCGCGCCTTTCCCGATTGCGTGCCCGCCTCCGCCGTCACCAACACTTCACAGCGCGTCTTCGTCACCGAATTCACCGGCCTCAAACCGGCCGACTCGGCCAGCTGCTCCATCTCCCATCGCTCCACGATCCGTCCCGCACTGTCCTGCACAGTGCCGGTGAAACAAATCCGCGCGCCAGGCGTCAACACCGCGCCGATGTCGTCACGCTCCAAACACACTGATTCCGAGACGATCTCGACACCTAACATCTCCGACGCCACCCGCAGCCGATCCACCACCGTTGCCGGCAACTGCACCCGCGAGGCCGCCGCCCGCAGTTGATCGGCCACCGATTGCCGCGCCGCGGCGTCCCACGACGTGTCCTGACCAGCCGATGGTGCTCCGCCCAACAGCACCGCACCAACGTCCCGGCTCACCCGCAGCAGCGCAGACAACCCCGGCAGATGGTGAGCCGCAGGCGTGCGCACCGAATGGTCTCGGCTCACCAGCAGGCCCGAAACCGACTCCGCCGGTTCAGGTTCCTCGAACGCCGACGATCCCTCCTCTGAATCTGCCCCGCCGTGCACGGCGAGCGCCGACTGCGCCCTCTCCAGCGCCGTCTCACCCGACACGCGTGCGCCGCGCAGCTCGACACCCAGCGGCATCGCCGTCACATACCCCAGCCTCTTCAGCTCGAAGTCGATCAAACCCAGCGTCTCGTCAACGCCGACGCCTACCGGCGTGAAGCCCGCCAGCATGGGAGCAACCACCGCCCACGCCTCGCGCAGTGTCGGCGCCAGCAGTACATCAGACACATTGATGCCGAACGCGTTTCGGGCATCCGCCAGATCGCGCTGCGGGTTGACCAGCGTCGTTATCGCCGTGCCATCGTCGAACGCCACCGCGAACTCCACCGGTCGCGGCCGCGACATCCGACCCTCGTCGCCGACCGTCAGCAACCCGATTGCGCAATACCGGCGAGCACCCGTATCGCCGACCGACGTTCGCAGGAACCGCGCGATGCGCCTGTCGGTCTTCAGATCCTTCGGCAGCACAGGCCTTTTCAGGACCAGCCCGGCCAACGACGTGCACCGGCTCAACGCCACATACAGCTGGCCCGTCGAGAACATCCCGCCGGACAGATCCACCACAAGACGCTCCAGCGTCTGCCCCTGGCTCTTGTGGATCGTGATCGCCCACGCCAGCTTGAATGGCAACTGCGTGTAGGAGCCGATCACCTCGCGGCTCAGCGAACCACCCGACACCACCGGTCGCGTCGCCTCCCACGTAAAGGGCGTCACGTCCGCACAAGAGCCATCGGGAAACTCGACCTCGACGACGGCTCCGTAGCGGTCATAGGAGACGCCGATCACCCGGCCGATGGTGCCGTTGACCCAGCGGTTGCCCTGATCGTTGTTCAGCATCATGATCTGCGCGCCGACCTTGAACCGAAGCGTCTCCTCTACCGGCGGGTCGAACAATGACAGATCACCGAATGCCCGCGCGTGGTGGACCAGCTCGTCGCCGGCCAACCGTTCCAGCTGCTGGCGGTTGCGCGCGGTCACCAGGCGGTTCGTCGGCGCCAGCGTGAGCCAGAACTCGTCGTCGGGTGGGACGAAATCCTTGTCGGCACGCGCGTTGAGCTGCTCCTGCGCATGGCCCAGCAACACACCTTCACGAATCTCGTTGAGAATTGCCGTCATCCGGTCATCGCCAAGCTGACGGAACACCGTAGTCAAGGCAGCAGTGGGGAAGTCGTCACGGCGGAAACTGCGCGCAGAGAAGAAGTACGGCGTGTCATACGTCGTCGTGAAGAACGCGGCTTCGCCCTCGCTGACGACGGGCGGCAACTGGTAGAGGTCGCCAACCAACACGATCTGCACGCCGCCGAACGGCGTCCCCGGATGTGGGCCGAACCGTGACAGCGCCGAGGCCACCATGTCGAAGACGTCGGCACGCAGCATCGACGCCTCGTCGATGATCAGCGTCTGCAGCGACGCCAGCGTCTTCGCGAAGCGGCCAGGTCGGTATGCGCCGTCGCGCACATCGTCGAGTGTCGTCGTGGTGCGGAAGCCGAACAGTCGGTGGATCGTGTAGCCATCGACGTTGAGCGCCGCGATACCCGTCGGGGCGACGACGACCACGGCGCGCTCGGTCTCGGCCATGAAATGCCTGATCAACGTCGACTTGCCCGTGCCCGCCTTTCCGGTCAGGAAGACGTGCTGACCGCCGGCGAGCAGTTCGAGTGCATGGCGAAACTCGTCGGTGAGGACGAGTCCTTCGCTGTGCGCCACCACGGGAAGTCACGTTACTGCCGAGCGTGTGGTCACCGAGCCACTCGTTGACTCGGGCACGGCGTCGCCGATCTTCGAGCGGCCATGGCCAGCCAGCAGTCAGGGTGCACCGCTTACCGCAGTAGGCGTTGTAAT
Organism: uncultured Actinomycetota bacterium; assembly: GCA_963848855.1. Classification (GTDB taxonomy): domain Bacteria; phylum Actinomycetota; class Actinomycetes; order Mycobacteriales; family Mycobacteriaceae; genus Mycobacterium. Next base: position 130,826 of record CAWKFL010000008.1, on the reverse strand, counting down.
AACCAATGAGGATGCCGGATGTGTTGTGGTGGCCGTTAACTATCGGCCACTGCTGTGTATGGACCGAAGTTTGTGAGAATGTCAGGGAAACGTACTGGCTCCCAATTGTCCTGGCCCGCAGTCAGATATTCCCATGCGCCGTCGCGAAACCTATATTTGTCGCCCATCCTGTCTTGCCATACCGTGCCGGACTGTTCACTGAGGCCGAGTTGATAGACCTGTGAGGCGGCTCGGGTAGCTGACGTTTGAGACGAGGGCACGGCGCTTTCGCCGCTTTGTTTGATACGTTTGATTTCACGTTCCAGATGCCATTGGGCTCTTTCAAGATCACCAATCGTGCCTGATGCCGTTTTGCCGCCAGCACGGGCAATACAATCGATAGCGGTGCCAAGGTTGAAGTTAAACCGCTCAATGACGTCTGAGATTGCTACTCCGGTCTTGTCGGTCATTTCAGGTGCCTCCTTCGAGGTGAGTTGACAATGACGGTTATGCCGAGCGCGTCGGCGTGGTTGAGATCGGTATCAGCGTGGGTGAACATCGATTGCCCCGGCGGGCTTCGCGCCGCCGTCATCGGGCTATCAGAAGTCTCTACAACCATCGAATGACTCCACTCGTGGCGTCCCTGGGCTACGCCAACTGCGACTCCACCGTGTGATCAACACCGAGGCCCTGCCCCTTTCACCGGCCAACTGGTGAAAAGAGGTCCCAAGAGCCACCGGGTGATCCAACTCCGATGCACTGTCACCGCAACGCTCCCAGCGCCCCGACACGCTGACATGACCCACGGCAGGCATGGCCGCATGTCGCTTCCTTCTCGTGAGGCCGTTCGCCTTCAGCTCCTTCAACGGACCGACGCCGACTGGGGTTCAAAGGCGGTCCAGAGAGATTTCACAGGCATGAAAAGGCTGTGGCTGGAGTGGTTCCTATGCGTCCCGGCGGCATCCGGTCGAATTGAGGCTTCGGCACCGTCGAGTTTGATGTCTCCTTCGACGCCAACTTCTCGCAGCTTCGGGATCGCAGTTCCAAAGTCGCAGCGTCTCAACACATTGGGCGATATTCTGACCTATGCGGCACAACAATTTGCGCGAGCCGGCGAAGCGTCCGCGGCCTACAGCAAAGCCTGCGCCGGCGACCTGCTCTCACGGCGTGGCCGTCACTTTCACGTCGATTGTGGTCGCCGCCCCGAACTCGACCGGTCGCCCACCCACTATGAAGGGGCGCGTGCCATGACCGCCGCAGGAGAGGGAAGTGCGATGAGCAGCACGGATCAGGTTCGTGACGCGTTCGTGGAGCGTCTTTTTGCGTCGGCTCTGGGCACGATGGATGTGTTCACCGTCTACCTGGGGGACCGCCTCGGCCTCTACCGCATTGTGACCGAGCACGGGCCGCTCACGGCCGGCGAGCTCGCCGAACGCGCCGGCATGTATGCCCGCTACGCGCGAGAATGGCTCGAGCAGCAGGCCGCCATCGCGATCCTGGAGGTGGATGATGCCGCAAAGCCGGAGGAGGAGCGGCGCTTTTCACTTCCGGCCGGGCACGCCGAGGCCCTGATCGATCCGGAGAGTCCGTACGCGATGGCGGCCGTCTGCCGTTCGCTCGCGGCCCTTGGGGGCGTGCTCCCGAAGCTCGTCGATGCGTACCGGACCGGGGAGGGTGTCGCCGTGGAGGGAGCCGACGCGGTCGAAGCGCAGGGGGACTTCAACCGGCCGTGGTTGGTGGGCTCGTTCGCCACCGAGTACCTCCCACAGGTCCCCGACGTGCACGAGAAGCTCACGGCCGGCGCGCGCGTTGTTGACGTTGCGTGCGGCGTGGGGTGGGCCGCCGTCTCCGTCGCACGCGGGTACCCCGCGACGACCGTGGATGGTTTCGATCTGGACGAATCGGCGATCGCGCTGGCCCGGTTCAACGCCCAGGAGGCGGGCGTGGCCGACCGGGTCACGTTCAAGGTGTGCGACGTCGGTCACCCGTCGCTGTCCGGACAGTACGACCTGGCCGTGATCGTGGAAGCCCTGCATGATATGTCGCGGCCCGTGGACGTGCTTTCAACCGTGCGAGGGCTGCTCGCGCCGGGCGGGACGCTGATCGTGGCCGACGAGCGCGTGGCCGACGCCTTCCACGCGCCGGCGGGTGAGATAGAGCGCCTCTTTTACGGCTACAGCGTCCTGGATTGCCTGCCGACGGGAATGGTTTCGAAGCCGTCGGCCGAAACCGGCACCGTCATGCGGCGATCGACCCTGGAGCGCTATGCCTCGGAGGCGCAGTTCTCTGCAGTGTCAGTTCTGCCGATCGAGCACGACTTTCTGCGCTTCTACAGGCTCGACCCGTAACGGGTGCGGGCGGGCACCAGGCGCGGAACGTGGGCGTGTCGGACTCGTTCAACTAGGTTTCAAGGATCAAAGGCCCTGCGGCACACGGCTATTTGTCACAGTGACGCGGCACTTCGCAGTTTCTGACCGCCACGGCTATGTGGCCATGCCGTCGGTACGGCCGGATTGCGAGCTCTCGACCGCGAAGGCGATCGCAGTTGTCGCAAGGTCGCTCGTTACCGCAAGGTCGAGGCCGGTCAGCGACGCGAAGACGCCGAGGCGCTTGCGCACGGTGTTGCGGTGCCGAAAGGTTCGCGCTGCGATGTCCGCGATGGTTCCGCCATGCGCGACGAGGTCACCGACCGTTTCGAGGATTCCGTTGCGTTCGTGTGCAGTGAGGGTGTCCAGTGGCCGGAATACCGCAGCGTGAAGCGCTTCGGAGAGTTCGGCATTGGCCGCGGTGACGGCGTGTAACCAATTGTCGCGCACGCGACGGACTCCCAGGTCGGACCGTCCGCCGACCACCATCCGGGCCAGTCGGATGGCCCGCGGTACGGCGGTCATGCCCTCGGCGTCGATGACCGAACACGCGTGTTCGTTCAACGGCGCGAGGTCGGCGGTGACGTCAACGTGCCGACTGGTCACGTGAACGATTCCGCGGAGCTCCTGTGCAAACCAGTTGAAGTAGAAGGCGTTTCCGCTGGCGTCCAGGCGAGCTGCGCATTCAGCAAGCAACTCGGGCCGTGGAATCGGGAAGGCTCCAACGAGGCATACGTAATGACCGGTGGCGGGTAGCCCGAGCATGCGCGCGGCGTTGTCGACGGTGGGCGGGTTGTGGTCACCATCCAGCAGTAGCTGCTCGAAGGCCGCCGAGCGGATCTCTTCCCGGCTGCCCTGCGCGACTTGATACCCGTGTACGACTTCCTCGGTGCTGGCTTCGATCGACTCCCAGACCATCAACGACGAACGCTCGAGGAAGTCGGCGCGGGTGTCGACGCCCAGCGCGCGGCCTTCGGCGATCAAGGCTTCCCACAGCGTCTTCAGGTCGATGCGAAAGGCGTGCAGGACGCTCGAGAGCGGAACGTTCTGATGCGCTCGGATGTGTCCGACATCGAGTGCCGCGGTTTCGACCGACTCGGGGATGTCGTCGCCGATGAGGCGTGCCAACGCGAGACGCATCGTGCGGTCCATCTGATAGGTCAGGTCGTCTCGGCTGACGAGTCCAGTGGAGTACACCGGTTCGTCGTGGATGGTCTGCTCCACGGCGCTGTCGATGATCTGCGGGAGTCGGATATTGAGAAGGCGGCGCGCTGCCGCCCGGATTAACACGGTCGTCTGGTCCGCTTCGCTCATAGTGCCGCTCCTCTTAATCCGAGACGCGCTTCTCACGTGGGGGCAATCCGTCCGAAACAATCGGCGCCCGGATTCACCCGAAATGTGCAATATGCACTCGATCTTGCCAGATTGCGCGTCATCACGGGCATTGACGTGGGCATTTTGTCGCCATTGAATGTGTGGTACGCCACCTTGCGTCGCATAGCGCGACATGTATTCGGGAAGGAGTGCGATGCCAAGGCCACCCGTCGAGTCGGCCGGTACGAGTGTGCTGGCCGAGACGGTCGTTTCCGCTCGACTGGCCGACGGCTACGGGCTTGCCGCCGCCGATCTGAAGTTTCTGGGCGGCGAACTGGACCGCAACTACCGGGTCGCCACCGACAACGGGCGTACCTTCCTCGCCAAGTTGCGGACGAAAGCTGACCCCAACGGTCGGTTGCGGTGGCAGAAGGAAATCCTGCTGCACATCGCCGATCGACACCTCGACTTCGCGGTACCCACGCTGGTGCGCACGATCGACGGCGACTTGGACGTGGCCCTCGACGTAGGCCCTGAGCGATGGCTGCTCACCGTGCTCAACTGGGTACCCGGAACCGATATGGTCCGGATCGCCAACCATTCCGACGGCTTGCTCTGCGACATCGGCGCCACCGCAGCGCGGGTGACCATCGCACTCGCCGGCTTTCGGTCCGACACGCTGCATGACACCCACCACTGGGATGTGATGCGCTCCGCTGAGGTCATCGACGAGTGCCTGGCGCTGGATCCGACGCTTGCCGACAATCCCGACGTACACAAAGCGCTCGGCTGGTTCAAGGACGTCGAACCGCATCTGGACTCGCTGCCAAAAGCGATGGTGCACAACGACCTCAACGACAACAACGTCCTGGTCGAGGACAGCAATGGCGTTCAAAAGGTCGCGGGCGTACTGGATTTCAACGACGCCCTCTACACCGTGCGGGTGGCCGAACCGGCCATCGCCGGTGCCTACGCGATGCTCCGGAAGGACGATCCCTTGCGCGCGATGGGACTGATCATCAGCGGCTACCACGCCGTCACACCGTTGACAGACGACGAACTGGCGGTGGCCTATCCGGTGGCGGCGGCGCGGCTTTGCGTGCAGGCGCTGACATGGGCGGTCCGCGCACAGACCAATCCGACCGAATACGGCGCGATGCGGATGCGCCACACCCTGCCCGCCCTGCACCGCGTCCTGCAGGTCGATACCCAATCGGCGGCAGCACACTTACGGGAAGCGTGCCGCCAGCGTCCCGCCCGACAGAATGGATCGTGAGGCTGGTTATGGCGCACATCGAAATACTCAATGTCAGTAAGAGATTCGGGGCGACCGCCGCGTTGTCGGACGTCTCGATGTCTGTCGAAGCCGGCCAGGTGCACGGCCTGCTCGGAGAGAATGGTGCGGGCAAGTCGACCCTGATGAAGGTGCTGTCCGGCGTCGTCAGACCCGACGCGGGAGAGGTGAAGATCGGCGGCAACCAGTTGCGGCTGGGATCTCCGCGGGACTCCCGTGACATCGGGCTGGCGATGGCCTACCAGGAGCTCAGCGCCCCGCCGAACATCACGGTGGCTACCAAGCTCTGCCTGCCGAAGCTGCCGACCCGCTTCGGATTCGCCGTGTCGCAGCGGGAGCTCACCGAGAGGGCTCGGGCCCGGCTGCGCGAGTGGGAAGCCGACCATCTCGACCCCCATGCGGTGATCAGCGAGCTCAGCCTTGCGGCCCGGCAAGAGGTGGAAATCGTTGCAGCCCTCTCAAGTTCGCCGAAGCTACTGGTGCTCGACGAACCGACGGCGGCACTCTCCGATCCGAACTGGCTGTTCCGTCAGCTGGAGCGGGTCACCGCAAGCGGCGCTTCGGTCATCTACATCAGCCACAAGCTCAGCGAGATCAACACGATCTGTGACACCGGCACGGTGCTGCGCAACGGTAAAGCCGTTGCCGGCTTCGCCCGGGGCGAACTGTCCGAGGACGAATTGGTCGAGCTGATGATCGGCCGCTCGTTCAACCACGCATTCCCCGCCAAACCCGACCAGAGCAGCATCGGTGAGGTGGTTCTGGATGTCCGCGAGCTGACGGCAGGCACCAAGCTGAGTGGAGTGTCGATAAAGGTGCGGGCCGGCGAGATCGTCGGAGTGGCCGGCCTCGAAGGTCAAGGCCAACGGGAGCTCTTCTACGCCTTGGCAGGCGAACTGCGGCCTCACGGAGGCACGGTGACCGTCGCGGACAAGCCGGGAACTGTCGACTTCTCGCTGGTGCCCGAGGAGCGCAAGAGCGAAGCGCTGTTCCTGCAGATGCGCTCCGATTTCAATCTGACGCTTCCGCTGACAGCGCGGTTCTCCCGGGCGTCGGTGGTGTCACGACGTCGCGAGCGCCAGCTGAGCGAAGGGGTCGCCGCCGAGGTCAACCTCGCGCCGAAGATGCTCAAGCAGCGCATCGCCGACCTGTCCGGAGGCAACCAGCAGAAAGTGGTCTTCGGCCGCGCCGTCGCGCAATCACCCCGGTGCCTGCTGCTGTTCGATCCGACCCGCGGTGTGGACGCGGCGACGAAGCTGGAAATCTACAAGATGACAAGGGAATTCGCGGCCAAGGGGCATGCCGTGCTCGTGTACTCGACCGAGATACCCGAACTCGTCGGCCTATGTGACCGGGTCTGTTCGCTGTACGGGGGCCGGATCGTCGCCGAGCACACCGCAGAGGATCTCAGTGAGAGTTCGGTGATGCGCAGTGTGCTCGGCCGCAGCGCGGAGGTAGTCCGATGAGCTTCACCGAGTCCTTGACGCGCCGCAGTGTCGGCACGAACCGGGAAACCCGCATCGCTCTGATCGTGTTCGCGGTCTGCTACGGGGCCGTACTATTCGTCACGCCGTTCGAACGGAACAGCTACGCCTTCAACAACTTCGTGGTGTTGATGACCCCACTGGCGATCGCCGCCGTCGGGACGACGCTGGTGCTCATCACCGGCGGATTCGATCTGTCGGTGGCAGGCACGATCAGCCTATCCAACGTCATCGCTGCCACGACAATGGCGCGGCATCCGGGCGCGATCCCGTTGATCGTGCTGGTCGTCATCGCGGTCGGGCTGCTGATCGGCTTGGTGAACGGACTGCTCGTCGTCCGTGCCGGCCTGCAGTCGCTGGCAGTGACCCTCGCAACGTTCATCATCCTGACCGGTATCGCCCTGGTTGTGCTGCCCGCGCCGGGCGGCGAGGTTCCCGAATCCTTTGCGCTGGCGTTGACCGACCCCCTCGGCGTGATACCGGTCGCCTTGATCGTCCTGCTGATACTCGCCGGGGCGTGCTGGGCATTCAGCACCTCGTCAATCGGCGTGGCGGCGTACGCAATCGGCGCGGACCGTCAGGCAGCGCTGATGTCGGGTGTCCGCGTCGGCATGGTGGAGATCGTCTGCTACACCCTCGCCGGCGGGCTCTATGCGGTGGCGGGTTTGTACCTGACCGCGATCACCGCGTCGGGAGATCCGAACTCAGGGCGGCCCTTCCTGCTGACATGCTTTGCGGCCATGGCGCTTGGCCTCGTCGGCTTCCGTGGCGGATCGGGCAGCGCGGTGGCCGCCATCTTGGGCGCCGGTAGCCTGATCGCGCTGCCGAAGCTTCTCTTCGCGGCAGGCATCGAAGACTTCTGGTCAGGGGCACTGCAGGGCAGCGTCATTCTCATCGCACTCGCAATACCGGTGATCGCGATCCGGGCCGCCGCCTCCAGACGAGGGCGCACCGACCTCCAGGAAGGGCTGGCACGATGACCTCCGGAATCACCGACCCCACGGTGGACGCACCCGCGCGCACCGAATCGCCGTCCGAACCGGCCGGCTCGCGCCGCGATTGGTTGCGCAACCAGGCACTGATCGTCTGGGTGCTGCTCCTGCTGTGCCTTCCGTTGTCGCGGTTGGCAAGTGAGAGCTTCCCGTCGGTCTCCCTCGTCGTCAACGTCTTGATCCTCGGCCTCTTCCTCGCCGTGATCGCCTTCGGGCAGGGGCTGGTCGTGCTGACCGGCGGCATCGATCTGTCGGTGGCATCCTCTGTTGCCCTGGGTGCCTACCTCACCGGATCGTTGTGGGCCGCAGGAGTTCCCGCCGTGGTCGCGGTGATCCTCGCCGTCGTGGCATGCACCGCGGTGGGCGCCATCAACGGTCTGATCATCAGCAGGTTCGGATTCCCCGCGTTCATCGTCACGCTCGCGGTCGGCACCATCCTCGCCTCGGTACTGTTGGGCGTGGCCCGCGGTGCCCCGGCGCAGCGGTCACCCGAGGGGCTGGCCGCGCTGTTTCGGCAGGAGACCACCATTCTCGGGATTCCCGTCGCGATCTGGCTGTTCCTGGTCATGGCGGCGTTGGGTCTTTTCGTCCAGCACAAAACGACTTTGGGCCTGCGTGCCTATGCGTTGGGCAACAGCGTCGCGGCGGCCAGAAACGCCCGCGTCGACGTCGCACGGGTGACGGTCGCGGTGTACGGGGTTGCCGGTGCCGCATACGGACTCGCGGGAGTGATGCTTCTCGGCTACTCGTCGGGTGCCGACCTGAATGTCGGCGAGCCGTGGCTGCTTCCCAGCATCGCCGCCGTCGTCGTCGGCGGTGCGGCGATCCGCGGCGGGTCGGGCACCTACAGCGGCACGCTCGCGGGAGCGTTGCTGCTGACGTTGTTGGGCATTGACATCAGCGCCACCGGACTGGCCGAGGGCTACAAGCAGATCGTCTACGGCGCCGTGATCCTCATCGCCCTGCTGGGATCGCGCCTGGCGGGAAGGCGGAGCTGACATGAACAGGTTGCGAACCATAACCATGCGCGCGGCCGCCGTGCTTGCCGTGGGCGCGTTCGCCCTGAGCGCGTGCGCTGACCCGGATGCAGGCAGGGACAAGATCTTCCTCGATCTCAGCTACAGCGGCAACAACTGGCAGGACGAAGCCGCCAACTTGGCGCTCGCCGTCGCGAACTCGCCGGAGTATGCCGGACAGTACGTGGTCAGAAAGCAGATCTCGGGCACCGACATTCAGAAGCAGATATCCGACCTGCAGTCGATGATCGCGGCCAACGCCAAACTGGTTGTGCTCTACCCCCTCTCGCCGACCGCGTTGAACCCGACGATCCGGCAGGGCTGCGAACGGGGAGTCACCTTCATCGCCTATGACTCCACGGTCCGCGAACCCTGCGCCTACAACGTCGCGTTCATCACCGGCGCACGAGTCGACAATCCGCGCGACGCCTTCTTCGGAGCGCAGACCGGGGAAGCACTGGCGCAGATGCTGGGCGGCAAGGGCAAGATCTTCATGAACCGGGGCGTCCCCGGAACGGCGACCGACCAGGTCCACTACGACACAGCCAAGGCGGTGTTCGATCGCTATCCCGGAATCACGGTCGTCGCCGAGTACTACGGCAAGTGGGATTCGGCCGTCAGCCAGCAGGAGACCGCCAAGGCACTCGCGGCACACCCCGATGTCAACGGAATCTGGTCCCAGGACGGCGAAGTGGGTGTTGTCAAGGCGCTCCAAGCGGCGGGCAAGAAGATCCCGGTGACGGGGGAGAACGGCAACTACTTCCGCAAGATGCTCAGCCAGGGATGGCCAGGCATCTCCTCGGGGTCGCCTCCGGCGCAAGCAGGAGTCGCGATGCGCATCGGACTGCGGATTCTGGAGCAAGGCCCCGACTCGGTGCCACACAACATCGAGATGCCGCTGCCCTGGGTCACCACCCAGACCGCGAAGCCCTGCCCCGGAAACGAATTCGTCGGTGGCTGCAACTTCTTCCCGAAAGAATCCGACACCTTCGTGACGGAAATCTTCCAGAAGGACCTGCTCCCGCAGAGCTCTCTCGCCGCAGCCAAGACCGGCCAGCCGATGCAGGGCCTGCAACCTCTCGGCGACGTCACCGCGTTCGCGCAACCCGAATGGCGCAGGGTCTACACCAGGGGGCATTGTGATGACGGTTGGCGCGAAGGGGATGTCGGGGACGTCCAGAACCCGTCCGGGCTTCCCGGGTGCGTCGAAGACAAGCAGTGACCACGCCAGAAACAAGCGGAGAGGACACCGAGGTGACCAATCGAATCGACATCAACGCCGACATCGCCGAGAGCTTCGGCAGGTGGAACCTCGGCGAGGACAGTGAACTGATCAAGCTCGTCACGACCGTCAACGTCGCATGTGGTTGGCATGCAGGCGATCCGGCGACGATGCACAGATCGGTGGAGATGGCCGCCGAGGCGGGGGTGAACATCGGCGCTCACCCCGGATTTCCCGACCTGCTGGGCTTTGGCCGGCGACCGATCGTCATCGACGACACCGACGCGGTCGACTACGTGCTGTACCAGGTCGGCGCCCTGATGGGTATCGCCAGCCGGTTCGGCGTCGAACTCAGCCACGTCAAACCGCACGGTTCGTTCTACGGTTCGATCGTCACCAACGCGCAGCGGGCCGTGGCGATCGGGGAGACGCTGCAGGGCCTACAGAAAGGGATACCGATGCTGCTGGCACCGGGGCCCGGCACCGACGCGCTGCGCGCCGCCGGGCTGCCGGTCATCGCCGACAACGCGGCCGATCTCGACTTCGACGAGGAGGGACGAAACATCATCGAGCCGCGGCCGCAGCCGCGTGATCCCGAACTCGTCGCCCAGCAAGCACTTCGGATGGCCCGCGGCACCGTGTTGACGGTGTCCGGGCGCGAGATCCCGATGGCGGTGCAGACCGTATGCGTTCACGGCGACCGGCCGAACGCCGTCGCGGTCGCGACCGAGATGCGGCGGGTCCTCGCCGACAATGACATCATGGTCCGGTCGGTCTTCGAGGATGACCAGTGATCCAACTGCCCGACGGATCCCGGTTGAGCTTCGGTGGCGAGGAATTCGTCTTCATCGAGCTGACCGAGTACATGTCGTTGTCGGGGGCGTTGAGAATCCAGGCGATCACCGACGCCCTTGCCGAACTCGACATCGACGGCGTCGTCGACATCTGCCCGTCGAACGCGAGCTACATGCTTCGCGTTGATCCCGCCCATTGCGACCCGCGGTCACTGCACGAACCGATCCTCGAGCAGCACCGCCGCTTCGTCGACACCACCGACGTCGTGCTGGACACCGAGATCCTCGAGGTCCCGGTCTTCTACAACGACCCGTGGAGCACCGAAACCGCGATGAAATTCAGGGACCGGCATCAGTCCAGCACCGAGACCGACCTCGAATACATCAGCAGGATCAACGATTTCAGCTCGATCGACGATTTCATTTCCGCGCACTCGGGAAACCCGTTCATCGTCACCTTCATGTGCTTCGTCCCCGGTAATGCCGAGTCCATGCAGCTGGTGCCCGACGACATGCAGCTGGAGGCGCCCAAGTACGTGCGGCCCCGCACCGATACCCCAGAACGGGCGCTCGGCCACGGCGGCGCATTCGCGACGATCTACCCCGCGCGAGGCGCAGGCGGATATCAACTCGTCGGCCGGGCCGCCACCCCGGTCTTCGATCTGGCGCAGAAGCTTCCCGACTTCGCCGACGACCCCGTGTTGGCCAAGGCGGGAATGATCGTCAAGTACCGACCGATCGACCGTGACGAGTACGACGACATCCGCAAGGACGTGGAGAGTGCCACCTTCCGCTATCGGCGGGTTCCGGTCGAATTCGGCCTCAAGGCGTTCTTCGACGACCCGTTGACCTACAACAAATCTCTCCTCAGCGAGCTCAGCCATGCTTGACGTCGTTGAACCTGGTGTGCAGACCCTGGTACAGGACCAGGGTCGCAACGGCTACTTCGCCATCGGTCTGCCCCCGTCTGGTCCGATGGACTACTTCTCCCATCATGTCGCCAACGCGCTCGTCGGAAACGACCCGGCGGCCGCGGCCCTGGAATCGGTGTTCATCGGTCCGACACTGCATTTCCGCCGCGACACTGTCGTCGCGGTCACCGGCGCCGAGGTCGGCTTGCGGCTCGACGGGGTGTCGATGCCGACGTGGACCACGCTGCCGGTGCGCGCGGGACAGGTCCTGACCGTCGGGCCCGCGCTGAAAGGCCTACGCAGCTATATAGCCGTGCGCGGAGGCATCGGGACACCGGTGGTCATGGGCAGCCGCTCGACGTATCTGCAGTCGGGCATCGGTGGTGTCGACGGGCGTGAACTCCGCGCCGACGATGTCCTTTCGTGCGCAGATCAGTTCGGGCCCTATCCGCGCCTCGGCTACGTCGTCGACGAGTCGCTGCGGCCGTCCATGAACACCCATCAAGAGATCCGGATTGTGTTGGGGCTGTGCAGCTACCGGTTCACCGACGTCAGCATCGAGAAGATGCTGTCATCGGAGTTCACCGTCGGCACCGAAGCCAACCGCGTCGGCTATCGGCTGAGCGGACCGCCGCTGGAGTTCATCGACCGAGAAGCACCCTTCGGCGCAGGCGCCGACCCCAGCAATGTCGTCGATCTCGGTTATCCCGTCGGCTCCATTCAAGTCCCCGGCGGACAGGAACTGATCTGCCTCCTGCGAGACGGCGTTACCGGTGGCGGCTACGCGACTATCGGGACCGTCATCGGCGTGGACATCGACACGCTGGCGCAGATGCAGGCACCGAACACCGTCCGGCTGGTGGAAGTCGACGTCGACCAGGCCGTCGCGGCCCGACGGGCGCGGGACTCGGCGGTGGCCGAGATCTATCGGTCGGCGATGTTGAGCTGACCTGCCCGGATCCGAAAAGCAAGGAGTAACAGTGGCTTCGAAGACCCTGCACATGGCGAACGCCTTCGACGGGACCGAGTTCAACCAGCTCGACCCCGAGGCGCAGGCACTCATCCGCCGACGAGAAGCCGTGCTGGCCCCTAGCTATCGGCTGTTCTACCGGCACCCGGTCGTCGCGGTGCGTGGCTCTGGTGTGTGGCTGTACGACGCCGACGGCAACCAGTATCTCGACGCCTACAACAACGTCCCGGCCGTCGGCCACAGCCACCCGCACGTGCAGCGTCTGGTCAACGAGCAACTCGGCATCCTCAACACCCACACCCGTTACCTCACCGAGCCCGTGATCGCTTACTCGGAACGACTTCTCGCTCTCTTCCCGCCCGAACTGACGAAGGTCGTCTACACATGCACGGGTAGTGAGGCGGTCGACCTCGCCCTGAGAATCGCCCGCTACGAGACCGGCGCCGAGGGCATCATCTGCACGTCGCACGCCTACCACGGCACCACGGCCGCCGCGGCGGCCATCTCACCGAGCCTTGGGCCCAACAACCGGATCGGCTCGGACGTCGCGCTCGTCGCCGCGCCCGACACTCAGCGCGACGACCCCACCACCTTGGCTGAGGAATTCGCGGAGCGGGTCCGTCGCGCGATTGCTGAACTACGCGACCGTGGTGTGGGATTCGCCGGGATGATCGTGGACTCCATCATGTCCAGTGACGGAGTCCAGTCCGATCCGCCGGGCCTTCTGAAGCCGGCAGCGCGCGCGGTACGCGAGGCGGGTGGGCTGTGGATCGCCGACGAAGTTCAGCCCGGTTTCGGCCGGCTCGGATCCACGTGGTGGGGGTTCCAGCGGCACGAGTTCGCGCCCGACCTCGCCGTCATGGGAAAGCCGATGGGCAACGGGATACCGATCGGAGCCGTCGTCGGTCGCGAGGAGGTGATGGCGAAATTCGGTCGGGACATTCGATACTTCAACACCTTTGGCGGCAACCCGGTCAGCATCGCCGCGGCCACCGCTGTCCTCGACGTCATCGAGTCCGACCGACTGCTCGACAGCGTCAGCAGAACGGGTAAGGCGTTGATCGAGGGTCTCGGAGAGTTGGCACAGCGGCACAGCGGCATCGGTGGCGTCCGCGGATGTGGGCTCTTCACCGCGGTGGAGTTCATCGACGAGGAGGACGGGACAACACCCGACGCCGCGACGGCCACACAGGTCGTCAACGAACTACGGGATCGCCGAATCCTCATCAGCGCGTCCGGGCCGCACGAGAACGTGCTCAAGATCCGCCCGCCGCTGCCGTTCACCACCGAGCATGCGACACAGCTGCTCAGCGAGCTCGACGACGTGCTCGAAGGCTTGGCGTAGTCCGCTAGCTGACCATGCTGCTGTTGCGGATGATCAACTCCGGTTCGAGGAGAACAGATTCGGGCGATCGGCCGGCGAGCACTTCGAGCAGCAGGCGCACGCCCTGCCGACCCATTTCGTGCATCGGCGACCGGATCGTGGTGAGCGGAACAGCGCCACCCTCGGCCAGCGGAGTGTCGTTGTACCCGACCAGAGCGACATCGTCGGGCACGTGAATACCCTTGTCGCGCAACACCCCGAAGGCGCCGATCGCAGCGAAGTCGTTGGTGGCGAAGATGGCGTCGGGCACCGAACCGTGCGCAAGAATCTGTTCAGCAGCGGCCCGGCCGCCAGCGGGATCGAAGCCCGTGTACACCACGCGTTCGGGCGGCACGTGGATCCCGTTTTGCTCCAGCGCCGTGAGACAGCCGTTCGTCCGGTTGCGTGCGGTCGACGCGAATTCCAGTCCCGCCACCACCGCGATATTGCGTCGCCCGGTGTCGGCAAGATGTTGTCCGACGAGCCGACCGCCCGTCACGTCGTCACAGGTTGCAGATGGATAGTCGCCCGCCGCACGCGACACCAGCGCGAACTTGATGCCCTGCGCATGGACCTCGTCGAGAAAGCGGTGATCGAGGTGAGCGTCCCCGTATATCAGCCCGTCGACGCGACGATCGATCATCATCCGCGTGCGCGCCCGCTGGTTCTCGTCGATGTCGAGCGAGTTGGTGACAAAGGTCGACAGGCCGGCCTCCGACGCGGCTTCCTCGATGCCTTCGTAGATCGTCGCCAGCACGAAGTCCTGCAACCGGGGCACCAGCACACCGATCAATCCCGATCGCCGAGTGCGCAGGCTGGAGGCTTGCGGGTTGGGGGAGTAGCCGTGCTCCTTCGCGAACGCGCGGATCCGGGCGACGGTCTCGGGCGACCCCCACCGCAACGCGTCACCGCCGGGCGTGGCCAGCACGCGGGACACCGTCGACGGGCTGACGCCCAGCTCGTCCGCGATTCTGCGCAGCGTCATCGGCCCCTGTTGTGACGCCATCAGCTAACTGTCCTCCCTGATAGTGGCCATCACCCTACAAGATGTCGCGTGTACCAACCGTTTTACACAAACGTTTGATCAAAGTTACCCAAACGATTGCGTCAAACGTTTGTGTCGTGTTTCACTCGATAGATGCGCCATCCGAACCAAGCTTCGAAGACCGTCACCGGCAACGACCCGGGCTGGGTGTCAGCCCGATGACCCGCATCGCGGTGATCGCCACCGGCGGCACCATCGCCTCCACCGCCACGGATGGCGGCGTGGTGGCGACACGGTCTGCCGCCAACCTGCTCGAGAGCGCCAACGTCACCGGCATCGACGTGGAATCCCACGACCTCATGACGGTGGGTTCCTACCGCATGACGTTGGAGAACATCCGCTCCATCAGCGACGCGGTCGCGTCTCTGTTGGCCCGGAGCAGCGAGGCGATCGACGGCATCGTCATCACGCACGGGACCGACACGATGGAGGAAACAGCGATCCTGCTGGATCTGGTCCACGACGATCCGCGTCCCGTCGTGCTGACCGGCGCGCAACGAGCCAGCGACGCCCTGGACGCCGACGGCCCACGCAATCTCGCCGATGCGGTCCTCGTTGCGGGGTCGGCGGAGTCCCGCGGTCTCGGGGTACTGATCGCCTTCGGCGGCTGGATCCTGCCCGCGCGGGGGACACGCAAAGTGCACACCTCGGCGCTTGCGGCATTCGGATCGGTGTCCGGCGGCAACATCGGCGACGTTGTTGACGGCGTCGTGACGATAAGCGCGATACCCAAGCGGCCCAATCCACTACCGCGGCCGACCGATGAGTTCGACCGCACTCGCGTTGACCTGATCGAGATGTATCCGGGGGCCGACGACACGCTGATCAGAGCAGCGGTCGGAGCGGGTGCCCGCGGAATCGTGTTGGCAGGCACCGGCATCGGGAACGCCAACCCTCAAGTCGTCGACACGGTGCGAGAACTGCTCGCCGAGAACGTCGCCGTGGTGCTGTCGACGCGGGTTCCGGAGGGCCCGGTCGCCGGCGTGTACGGCAGCGGCGGCGGCGCCGATCTGGTGGCGATCGGAGTACCCCCCGCATCCGGACTACCGGCAACCCAACTACGAATGCTGCTGGCGTTGTGGCTCTCTCAGCACGATGTCGAGCCGTCACAAGTCAGATCGATGATCGAGATCTACGCAGATAACAAGGAGGAATGACTCATGGCCAAAGAGATCTTCGTGGCCTTCGGCATTGACGTCGACGCCGTCGGCGGGTGGTTGGGCTCCTACGGGGGTGAGAACTCACCCGGTGACATCTCGCGCGGAGTGTTCGCCGGCGAGGTCGGCGTACCCCGGCTGAATACTCTTCTCGAGCGCTACAACCTGCCCGCCACCTGGTTCTGGCCGGGCCATTCGGTCGAAACGTTCCCTGAGCAGTTCGAAGCCGTCGTCAGCTCCGGCCATGAGATCGGCGTCCACGGGTACAGCCACGAGAATCCGATCGCTATGACGCGCGAACAGGAATCCGAGATCCTGGACTACTGTATCGATCTCATCGAATCACGCTCGGGGAAGCGGCCAACCGGTTACGTAGCGCCGTGGTGGGAATTCAGCAAGGTCACCAACGAGCTGCTCGTCGAACGCGGCATCAAGTACGACCACTCGCTGATGCATCGCGACTTCGAGCCCTACTACGTGCGCGTCGGTGACACGTGGACACCGATCGACTACGACAAGTCCGCCGCGGAATGGATGAAGCCGCTTGTGCGCGGCGAAGAGACCGACCTTGTCGAGATCCCGGCCAGCTGGTACCTCGACGATCTGCCGCCAATGATGTTCATCAAAGGCAGCCCGAACAGCCACGGCTTTGTCAGCCCGCGACACCTCGAAGAGATCTGGCGCGACCAGTTCGACTGGGTCTACCGCGAATCCGACTATGCGGTCTTCACATTCACCATCCACCCGGACGTGTCGGGCCGCCCGCAGGTCCTGCTCATGCTTGAACGTCTCATCGAGCACATCAACTCACACGACGGCATCACCTGGGCCAACTTCGACACCATCGCGGACGACTTCAAGAAGCGGCGTCCCCGCAGCTGACCGAAACACCCAGACAGAAGGATCGGCCAATGTCATCGTCAAACGACCCCGAAGTTCTCGGGCTGCGGCGTGTCTCCGGCAGGGAGACTCGGCGTGCATCGGGCATCGCGTTCATCGCCTGGACCATTGCGGTATACGACTTCATCCTTTTCGGCACACTGCTGCCCCGCATTGCTGAGTCGTTCGGGTGGTCGACCAGTCACGCCCTTCTGGTCTCGACTCTGGTCAGCGTCGGCACCGCCATCGTGGTGCTGCTGGTCGGCCCGATGGTGGACAGGCTGGGCCGTCGTCGTGGCATGATCATCGCCGTCGGCGGGACCGCCGCATCGTCGGCGGCGACGGCGGCCACAGTCGGCGCCGCGTCGTTGATCGGCGTTCGATCGATCAGCGGCCTCGGTCTGGCCGAACAGTCGGTCAACGCCACCTACCTCAACGAGCTCTACGAGCTCACCGAGGACGAGACGATCAAGAAGCGTCGCGGCTTCGTGTACTCCATGGTGCAAACCGGTTGGCCCGCAGGTGCATTGCTCGCGGCAGGCTTCGTCGCGGTGGTCACCTCGATTTTCGGCGAGGGCGCCTGGCGCGTCGCCTTTCTGCTGGCGACCATTCCCGCCGTACTCGTCGCGCTGCTGTGCCGCACCCTGAAGGAAAGCCCGCAGTTCGAGGCACAGCAGACGGTCCGCAAGCTACGTCGGGACGGGAAGCACGACGAGGCCACGGCGCTGGCCGCCGCCACCGCGACCGTCGAGCAGACTGCGGCACCCTACAAACGGATCTTCACCGGCAAGCACCTGCGCAACACCGTGGTGTTGTCGCTGGCGTGGCTGCTCAACTGGTTTGGCATCCAGACCTTTTCGGTACTCGGCACGACCGTCCTCGAGCAGGGTAAAGGGATCGACGCGTCGAGCACCCTCATCCTGGTGGTGCTGTCGAACGTGGTGGGCATCGCGGGTTACCTCGCCCACGGCTGGGCGGGTGACCGGTTCGGCAGGCGCAACACCATCGCCGTGGGCTGGCTGCTGGCAGGTGGGTTCTTCGCGGCCATGCTGCTCGGACCGTCGAACCCGGTCTACGTTCTCGTCACGTACATGATGGGCCTGTTCTTCCTGCTGGGCCCCTACGCGGCGATCATGTTCTTCCAGGCTGAGTGCTTCGACACCGACTGCCGCGCAACGGGTAGCGCGTTCATCGGTGCGATGTCGCAGCCCGGCGCGATCATCTCGGGCTTCATCCTCACTGGTCTCACCGCCGCGTCCATCGGCTACTCGACCGCGGCGTTCTGGGTCGGGGCAGTCGGCACCGTCGTCTCGGGTGTGGTCGTCCTCGGAGCCCATAAAGTGGCGCCGCCCAACGCATCTGAGGCGCGGCGGCAGACCGAGACCATCACGGAGGTGCAGCCATGAGTGACCAGCCCGTTGCCATGATCACCGGCGCCGCATCGGGAATCGGCGCCGCCACCGCGGTGTGCTTGGCCGAACGTGGCATTCGGGTGGGCATCGGCACCTATCCCGGCGACCCTCACGATCCGGAGACCACCCTGCGGGACGTGCACGACGCCGGAGGCGAAGGCAAGATCGTCGAGGTCGACGTGCGCTCCACCGAATCGGTCGAGGCGTTTGCCGCGGACCTGGTGGCCACCTGGCGCCGCATCGACATCGCGATCGCCAACGCAGGGATCCTGCGCGGATCGGCGTTCGACGACATCACCGACGAGCAGTGGCACGATCTGCTCAATGTCGATCTCCACGGCGTAATGCGCACGGCGCGAGCGGGATTGCGCCATATGGGCGAGGGCGGATCGGTGACCGCCATCTCGTCGATCGCGGGCGGTGTGTACGGCTGGCAAGAGCATGCGCACTACGCCACCGCCAAGGCCGGTGTCCTGGGCCTGGTCCGCAGCCTCGCGGTCGAGTACGGTCCGCGCGGAATACGCGCCAACGCGGTCATTCCCGGTCTGATCCGGACCCCGCAGTCCACCGACGCGGTCAATTCGCTTGGGCCGGAAGGGTTGGAGCGCGCGGGCGGCTACATCCCGTGGGGCCGTGTCGGACATCCCCGCGAGGTGGCCGAGGTCATCGCGTTCCTGTCCAGTCCCCAGGCCTCCTACGTGAGCGGGCAGGCCATCGTGGTCGACGGCGCGCTGACCACGGCGATGCGCGACTGACCATGACCAAGGTTCTCGACGGTAAACGAGCACTCGTCACCGGGGCCGCATCCGGGATCGGTCACGCGATCGCGACCGCCTTCGTCGAAGCCGGCGCCGTAGTCACCGCCGCCGACTGCAATCCGGAAGTCACCGGGCTCGCAGAAGCAATGGGGGCGCAGCGCGCCAAGATTCTGGACGTCTCAGCGGAATCGGCGGTCGACGCCCTCGTTTCCGACATCGTCGCCGATGATGGGGGCCTCGACATCCTCGTCTGTTCGCACGGCATCTTGACACAGTCGCCGGCGGTGGACATGTCGACCCAACGGTGGCAGGAAACGATCGACATCGACCTCACGGGCGTGTTTCTCCTCAACCGTGCGGCATTGCGGCCCATGCTCGCACAGCGAAGCGGTCGAATCATCAACATCGCGTCGCAGCTGGCGATCAAAGGTGGTGTGTCGCTGGCTCACTACGCCGCGGCGAAAGCCGGTGTGATAGCACTGACGAAGTCGATCGCGCTGGAGACGGCCGATCAAGGAGTGCTTGCGAACGCGATCGCGCCCGGTCCCATCGATACCCCGATGGTCGCCGGAATCGACGAACAGTGGAAACGCGACAAGCGCGCCGAACTTCCGCTCGGGCGGTTCGGGACTCCTGACGAAATCGCGCCGACGGCCGTCCTTCTGGCTTCCGACCCTGGCGGCAATCTTTACGTCGGCCAGGTTCTGGGCCCCAACTCAGGCGACGTGATGCCCTGATGTGTGGCGGATGTGCGGGAGCGCCTCCGGACTGGGCCGCTGAATTGGTCAGCGGACCGCGACGCCGATCTGCTGTCGCGCATCGGCTCGCAGCGCTGATGAAGCGTGACCAGATTCGCGCGATCACATCGGGTTGGGTGGTCAGCGGCCCCACCGGGCTGTCGGTGGTGTGCCGAACCTATGACGATTTGGTGAACGTGGTGAGCGAGCGAACCGGCGTAGATCGCGGGTGCGTCAGCGCCGCGGGGCTGGCACAATAGCTGCTTGTTCGCAACCCGACGTGGTCTGCGTCACATTCTTGGCCGGTATCGAACCGGACCGCACTCAGCGTGCGTACAGCAACAAGTTCTTTGATGAATTTGTGTGCACAGATGAGTGTCGAAAGGTGGACGCATGAAGCCACTCACCCGGCGTGGGGTGTTGATCGGCATGGCCGCCGTCGGCGGCTTCCTGGCAGTCGACCTGGGAGCGGTGCTGTACGCACGCGGTCCGATCGGGTCGGGTGGTCGGTTGACTCCGCAGGCGTTCGTCGACGCGTTCTACCGCGTGTACGGCCGGCATCCGGGCTACCGGCTCAACCACGCGAAAGGCGTCGCCGTTTCCGGCTACTTCGAGAGCAACGGCGCCGGTGCGGAACTCAGCACCGCTGCGGTTTTCCGCAGTGGCCGCACCCCGCTGCAGGGTCGGTTCTCACTGGCGGGTGGCAATCCGAAGCTCGCGGACACCGCAGGCGCCGCCCGTGGGTTCGGTCTCGCCATCGGCTATCCCGATCAGCAGCAATGGCGCACTGCGACGCTGAATCTTCCGGTCTTCCTAGACAACTCACCACAAGGCTTCTATGACCGGTTGCTCGCCTCCAAGAACGATCCCGCCACCGGCAAACCAGATCCGGCCGCGATGAAAGCCTTCTTGGCGGCACATCCCGAAACCGCGAAGGCGATGGACGTGGTCAAACAGCATCCACCCACGGCGGGATTCGGCGACAGCACGTTTCGCGGCCTCAACGCCTTCTATTTCGTCGACGCCGCAGGCAACCGCACCGCTGTGCGGTGGACGTTGGAGCCGCTGCAGACCCCGCAATCGCCGCCGCCGACGACATCGAATCCGGACTGGTTGTTCGACAACCTGATTCACGACATGGCTGCCGGGCCACTGCGGTGGCGACTGCTCGTCACCGTCGCCGAGCCGGGTGATGATCTGCGCGACGCGACGAGCGCCTGGCCGGAAGAGCGCCGTGTCGTCGACACCGGAACGGTGGTGCTCGACCGAATCGAGACCGAAGCGCCCGGCAACGCGCGGGATATCAACTTCGATCCCATGGTGTTGCCCAGCGGTATCGAGCCGTCGGAAGATCCGTTGCTGCCTGCGCGCTCCGCGGTCTATTCGGCATCGCTTCGGCGCCGAGCGGGCGTGGCCGGTGCCGCTCCCGAAGTGAACGTCAACGGCGAGGCCCTGTGAGCGCGCCCGCGTCACGGTACAGCGCGGCCACCCGGGTGCTGCACTGGCTGGCCGCAGTGCTGGTCTTCACCACGCTCATCGTGGGATTCGCACTGGCCAACTCGCTGGGCAGTTACGCGGTGCTCCTCAATACGCACAAGGCGCTCGGCGCAACGGTTTTCGTGCTGTTCGTCATCCGCGTAGTCAACCGGCTCACCGACCGGGCACCCGCACTTCCTGCCGAAGTCGGCCGCATCGAGCGCTTGGCGATCGCGGGTTCAGAGCTGGGGATGTACCTCCTGCTGCTGGTCCAGCCGCTCATCGGTTGGTCGATGCTGTCCGCGAGCGGTGTTCCGGTCACCCTGTTCGGATCGGTCACGCTGCCTGCAATAGCACCGGTCAACAGCGGACTCTACGGATTATTGCGCAACGCGCATTCGGTGGTGGCCTATGTGCTGGTGGTGATGATCGCGGCGCATGTTTCCGCGGTGCTGCTGCACACTCTGACGCTGCGCGACGGCATGTTGCGCCGAATAACCTTCGGCGGCCGACATTTAGCTTCAGGGAATGAACCAGATGTTGGCCAACCGGTGACGACTGCGTCGACTTCCCGCCTCGAGTCGGGCTCCTGATATGGCGATCCGACCTTCGCGTCGCGACAGGTCGGTCAAGGTGGACGACCGGGACCTGGGCGACCGGTTACTGACGTGCCTCTACTCCAGTAACTACGACGCGGTCACGCGATTCGTCGGCGGCCTGGTCTCCGACTCCGCGCAGCGCGACGACATCGTGCAGGAAACGTTCGTGCGCGCGTGGCGCAACATCGACCGGATCGACTTCGACACAGGAAATCCGCGTTCATTCTTGTTCACGATCGCGCAGAACATCATGATCGACCAGTGGCGGTCACAACGGCGCCGAGGAGAGATCCTCGTCGACCGAGATGTCACTGTGGCGACTCCCGACTCTGTCAACAAGGCGATGGAGCAGATCATGATCGGAGAGGCGTTGGTCCGGCTTTCGCCGGAACACCGTCAGGTGATCAAGGCCCTGTACTTCGACGGCCTCACGGTCGCCGAGGCGGCGGACCGTCTCGAACTTGCGATTGGGACGGTAAAGTCCCGCAGCTACTACGCGGTGCGCGCGCTTCGGGTCCTGTTCGACGAAATGGGACTGTTGTGAGCGAGGAACCGCACTTTTTGCTCGGCGCCTACATTCTCGGTGGCCTCGACGCGCGAGAGCGGCGCGCCTTCGAAAAGCACCTCCACGAGTGCGATCGGTGCCGGGCCGAGACCGCGGAGTTCGCGCCGCTGCCGGCGCTGCTGAGCAAGGCCGACCCCGCGAATCTGGAGTCAACTGCTCCTGCAGGCGATTTCGCCCTGCCCGAAACCATCCTCGCGCGGCGCGCAGCCCTGCTGCGTGAGCGCAGGCGTCGCCGGATCGCGGCGGCCACAGCCGGTCTGGTCGGCACGGCCGCTGCGGTGGCGATCGGTCTCGCGACCATCCCCGGTGATCGCCACGCGCCTCCGGGAACGGGAACGTTCATGATTCAGCCCGCGGCCGCCACCGAGGTGACTGGTTACGTCACGCTGACCCCGATGCCGTGGGGTACCGATATCTCCTTGAACATCCAGAGCCTGCCGACCGACGGGGTGTTCACGCTGCGGACGATGGACGAGAACGGTTATATGCAGCCGGCCGCCAACTGGGCCGCTACCCCCGATGGAACGGGTTCGGTCAAGGGCACGACGTCGATCCCGATGCCGAAGCTACGCAAGCTCAATGTCGTCGACGGCCATAACCGAGTGCTGGCCACCCTGCACCGGTAAGTGGGTCACGCGCTTTCGATGCGTCGTGCGACGGCGCCGTATCGCTCGAGGCGATCTCGATCGCCGAGCGCGTTGTAAAGGACGATGCGCGTGGCGATTCCGCCGTACTTGTCGATCAGCTTGTCGGCCAGGCCGTCCCACGTCGACTCCGTCGCGAACGTCGTGATGTGGTCGTCGGTGATCTGGGCCGCCATGCCCTCGAAGTCGCCCACCTTTTGTTTCTCGCGGATCCGCGCTGTGGTCCCTTCGAAACCCGCCTCGTCCCAGATGAACGCATAGTTGGGTGTGCTTCCGTAGAAGCTCATGCTGGCGCGCACCAGCTCCCGCTCGTTGTGGCGCTCCTCGTCGGTGTCGCCGACGATCGTCATCACCGGCACGATCACCGCGATGTCCGACGCTGGGCGGCCCGATTTCTCCGCTCCTGCAGCCACATTCGGCACCACATGTCGCACGATGTAGCCAGGCTCGCCCAGCGGGTGCACGTGCACGCCATCAGCGACCTCGCCGGCCATCCGCAGCATCCACGGATTGACCGCCGCCACATCGACTTTCGGATCCGGGGCGTCGATCGGCCCCGCACTCCACTGGGGCGTGATGAAGTCGAGTTCGTAGAACTCACCGTGGTGATTCAGCGTGCCGCGCCGGAATGCGGCGAAGCACGCCTTCACCGCCCGCACGTAGTCCCGTAGCCGTGGACCAGGACGTTCGAACTCCATGCCATACCGTCGCACGACATGCGTGCGGACCTGCGTGCCCAGCCCGAGCCGGAACTTCCCGTCTGTCGCCTCCTGCAGCTCCCACGCCGCCGCCGCAGTCACGAATGGACTCCGGGGAAACGCCACCGCCACGCCGGTCGACAACTCCAGCCCCGGTGCCGCCTGCGACGCCACGGCCGCGTTGAGATAGGCGGTCCGTCCGGTCTCGGTGAACAGCAGTCCGGAAAACCCCGCATCCTGCACCCGACTAGCGAGATCCCCGATCTTCGCCAACGGCTGCGGAACCGTCATCACGTCGACGTGCACGGTCGAACAGTACGCCTCTGTTTGCTTCTGCAAGGGACGCCCTCGTCAGCCCGCTGTTTTCCTTTGCGCAAGCGAACGGCGACGCACAATTGTCACAACCGAGGGGGAAGCATGGGGCGACGATCGGCTGCAATTGTCGGTTTGACGGCGGCGGCGTTGGCGACGGCTCCGTCGGCCCCGGCGGACCCGAGCGACTATCAGTACGTCCGCACCGAGTCCGGCAAGGTGCGCTGCGTCGTCAGCGCAGGCAACGCTGCATGCGAACGGGCAAGCGTCGGCGGGTTTCCCGATGCCCCGGCCAGCCAATACGGCGGCCACTGGCACGTCGCCGCAGTCGATGCCGACGGCAATTTCAATTGGGCCGAAGCCAATATCGGTGGCGGTGCCGACCCACAAGATGTGGTGCTGACCTACGGCGACACCTTTCGGTTCAAGGGCTGGACGATCTTGCCGACTTTCGATGGCACCCGTCTGACGAATGACGTCAGCGGCCACGGCATGTTCGTCTCGATCGACGGCGTCTCGTCGTTCTGATCTCGCCCGGTTTTTCGCCGAACGGAATTCCGTGTTGCGAAGCAAGCGTCTTGACCCCGCGGAATTCCATTTCGGCGATAGGTTGTGACGATGCCCGACGACGACATGGCCGCAGAGCGCGATTTCAACAAGCAGAACATCGACGAGTTTCGCCGCAACGGCGGCAAGGTGGGTGGACAGTTCGAAGGCTTCCCGCTGCTGCTGCTCACCTCCACGGGAGCCAAGAGCGGCACCGAGCGTGTCAACCCGGTGGCCTACTTCGATATCGATGACAAGATCTACGTAGTCGGCTCCGCCGCGGGCCGAGAGTCGAGCCCCGGTTGGGTGTTCAACCTCCGCGCCAACCCGCAAGCCGCCGTCGAGATCGGCGCGGATCCTGCCAAACCCGTCGTCGCCCAAGAACTCCCACGCGACGAACGCGACCGCATCTACGAGATCGTCGTGCAGCGCGCGCCAGGATTCGGGGAGTACGAGCAGCGCACCGACCGCGTCATCCCGATCTTCGAGTTGACTCCGAACTAGTCGTTGATCTGCGAGCCGGCGGTGATGACCGCGCGATTGCGTTGCGCGACCGTGCCGAGATCCATCTTCATCACCCAGCGGTCATAGCTGAAGAATCCGTTGACCTCGTTCTCGACATCGGTCGTCTGGGTGTAGATCGCGGCCGATAGGCCCTCTTCGCGCACCGCCTTTTCCAGATCCAGGCTGACCTCGACGTAGCGCTGCGTCAGCCGCGCCGGGCTGTTGGTCATCTCGTACGCCTGCGGCTTTCCCGGCCACCGGTTCTTGTCGAGCACCAGCCCGAGGCCGCCGTATTCACCGTCCACCCGCACCCGACGGTCGACCGGAGCCGGAGGCGCCGGAGGGGGAGGCTTGTCGGGACCCTTGGCCCGGTCGTCACGCTCGTCGCGGAACACGGGACGGCCGGGGCCGACGTAGGTGTGGTCGTCGTAGATGTCGCCGGCCATACTGTCGGGCCGCGATTTGCAACAGTTCACGCCGCTGTTCGCGTCGACCATCCGCGTCGGGTCCAGCGCCTTCACGGCGTTCGCGATTCTCGCGGTGTCGAACTCACCCCAGCCTTCGTTGAACGGCACCCAGCCCACGATCGAGGTGACGCTGCGCAGCTGATTGATCATCTCCGAGAGTTCCTTCTCGAAGTTCGCCTTCGCCGCGGGAGGTGGATCCGGCGCCGGGCCGACGGGGATGTCGAGCGACACGTCCAGCGACGGCATGTCCTGCCACACCATCAGCCCGAGCTTGTCCGCCCAGTAGTACCACCGCGCGGGTTCCACCTTCGCGTGCTTGCGGACGAAGTTGAAACCCATCGCCTTGGTCTTCTCGAGGTCGAACTTCAGCGCGTCGTCGGTGGGCGCGGTATAGATGCCGTCCGGCCAAAACCCTTGGTCCAGCGGACCGTGCAAGAAAGTGATCTTGCCGTTCAACGCGATTCGCGGCCTGCCCTTACCGTCGTTGACGACGCCGATCGTGCGCAATCCCGCGTAGCTGTGAACCTCGTCGACGGCCCGCCCGAGCGGGTTGAGCAACCGGACTCTGAGGTTGTACAGGTACGGATCCTCCGGTGTCCACAGGTGCGGGTTCGGCACCGGGACACGCAGCGGCTCACCCGCCTTCACCGTCGAGCTCGCCACCTCCTCGCCCTCGGGCGTGGAGACGACCACCTCGGCCCGGTGCCGTAGAGGCTCGGAAACCCTTGGCGTGATGGTAAAACCCGTCAGATCCTGGGTGATGTCGAGCTTGTCGATGTGCGTCGAACGAACCGGTTCGATCCACACCGTCTGCCAGATGCCCGACGACCCCGTGTAGAACAGGCCTTCGGGTGCGTTGCGCTGCTTGCCGACCGCGAACGGGTTGGCCTCGTTGCGGTCCTCCACCTTGACCGTCAGCTGCTGCATCTGTCCCGGCCGCAGCGCGCGGGTGATGTCCGCGCTGAACTCCGTGAACCCGCCTTCGTGATGCGCCACCTGCTTGTCGTTCACCCAGACCGTGGCGATCTGGTCGACCGCGCCGAAGTGCAGCAGCACACTCCGACCCCGCCAGGTACTCGGCATCTTGAAAACCTTGCGGTACCACATCTGATCGTCATGACGCTGAATACCGGACAGCGCCGACTCCGGCGGATACGGCACCAGGATCCGCTCGCGGTACTCCTTCGGCGGGGGAGGTGTCGCCAACGCGGCCTGCCCGGACCTGGCGGTGTACTCCCACACGCCGTTGAGGTTCATCCACCGCGTTCGCTCCATCTGCGGGCGCGGGTAGTCGGGCAGCGCGTTGTTCGGCCCCACCAAGTGAGTCCACGGTGTCGTCAAGGGCGGATTCACCGCATGCCATTCCACGATCGCGTTGGCTGGCGCGTTCACCAACGCGATGCTAGCCAGAACCCCCAACCACGCCGCTGCGAAACGTCTGACCCAAACGGCCTTCAACGCCACACCGTGACCAGCACGGAGTCGCGAGCGCAACGATATAACGGCGTAGTGCCAGCAGCCATGAAAGCTCCCCCAATTTGAACTATCACGCGGACCGATGCTGCGGCGCGTATCCCGAAGGACCCCCGAGCACCGCGGGCATCGCAGCAAACCTACCGGCAAGTCGTTGAAAAAGGAGGTAGATGTGTTCTGTGACTCACTACGGGCGTATCGACTGTGATGCGACCTTAGTTGTATCAGACCGCGGCCGGATCGTGGTGGAAATCCGCACACGACGGTGCGTCGCGCATGTCGACGCATCATCGATGCGACGGCACGGCTTGCCGGAGAGGCCGGTATCATTCGCGAATTCCTTGACAGCGCAACGCCATATCGCGTAATCGCAATCCGAGAGCGCCGGTCAGCGGATCGTTGCAAGCGTGTTGCCACAATATGAAAGGGCAGTATCGGTATGTTGGCGTTGACGATGGCTCCGCGGCCCTGCGCACTACCGGTTCTGCGTTCCTCCAGCTAGAGGCTTCCGTCACTCTCGAGTACAACGGCGAAGGGGTCGATTTTCGTCTACCGCGGTTTTCCAGCTAAGCAAGGAAACCGTTCACCAGCTTGTCGTCGCGGTGTGCCAGCATCAACAGCGATGAAGCCGACCGATAACCACGTCCACACGCGGTGGTCCTGGGACACCGCCACCTCGTCGTCGATGCAGCTCGCCTGTGCCCGCGCCGTCGAAATCGGCCTTCCGGGGCTGGCGTTCACCGAGCACGTCGACTTCACCGAGTGGAGCCAGCACGACTCGGCCGAGCTCGCAGCTGGCGGTATTGCGCAACCGGTGGGCATTGAGCCCCGGCCGCGCGTCAGGCCGTTCGACGTAGCGGGCTACTCCGCGGACCTGGCGCGTTGCCGCGAGGAGTTTCCCGATCTGCGCATCTTGTCGGGCATCGAATCGGGGGAGCCACATCTGTTCCCTGCCAGCGTGGCCGCTGTTCTGTCCGCCGGGAAGTTCGAGCGTGTGCTCGGCAGTCTGCACGGGATCGTCGACGGCGGCACGCTCTTGGGCGCGGACGGCGCGCTGTTCGCCCGCCTCGATGCGCACGAGGTGATGCGCCGCTATTTCGCCGAACTGGTCGTGCTGGTGGAGAGTTCGTCAGCGTTCAATGTCCTGGCGCACTGCGACTATCCACGCCGGTACTGGCCCACGAAACGGGTGGGCGTCTACGCCGAATCCGATTTCGAGGAGGAGTACCGGACGGCGTTTCGCGCGCTGGCGTCGTCGGGTCGCGCGTTGGAGATCAACACGCGCAGCCCGCTCGCGTCGGCGGAGCTCATGCGCTGGTGGTGGCAGGAGGGCGGTGACGCGGTGTCGTTCGGCAGCGACGCCCATCAGCCGTGGCGGGTCGGCGACGATTTCGATATCGCGGTAGATGTCGTCGAAGCGGCAGGCTTCCGGCCCGGGCGCGATCGGTTCGATTTCTGGCGACGCTGAGGATGGGTGTCGATGCGGGCGAGTCACATTATGTGACAGATCCCAGACGAGGCACAGGACCCCGAGGGAGCTGATCTCGCCGCCAATCACCGCCCGACGCCGGGGCGCTCGACTCCACCAGCGGATCCCCCGACGTCGGCTCTGGTGAACCCGCGCGCACCGCCTCGAGTTGCGCGGCGAACGCCACACCGAGGAACAGCGCGACCGACGACAGGTTCGCCCACAGCAGCAGCGCGAAGATCCCCGTCAACGGGCCGTAGGTATTGCCGAACGATCCGCCCTTGATGACGTAGAGCGCGAGCAGCCCCGTCAACAACAGCCACAGCGCCAGCGACACCCCCGACCCGAACGCCAGCCACGAATAGCCCGGCTGCCGCCGTCGCGGCGCACGCTCGATGATGACCGTGAACGACGCCCACGCCAGCACGACCCCGACCGGCCAACTGCCGACCGTCCACCAGGTTTGGAAGGCGGCGCCCAACCCGTACGTCGCCGCAAGCGACTCACCGAGCGCATCCCCGGCGATGATGACGAGGAATCCGAGCTGCAACAGCAGACCGGCGGTCAACGCCATCAGCAGCGCCCGGCCGTACTTCCGCAACGCAGGCCGATCACGTTCGATGCCGTAGATGCGGTTGGCGCCCCGCTCGATCTGACCCATCGCCGTGGTCAACGCGAAGATCGCCGCGAACAGGCCGAGCCACAACGCCAGTTGACCGGCTGTCACGCCCTGCTCCTGCGTGCGTTGCGCGGCCTGCTCCACCATGTCGCCCTGGTCCTTGCCGGGCAGCACGCCCGCCAGGGTCTGGATGATCACCTGCGCGACCTTCTCCGCATGCACGGCGCTGGCCAGTCCGACGACCGCGATGATCAGCGGGATGAAAGACAGGCACAACTGCAGCGCCAACGCCCGCGAGTGCGAGAAGCCGTCGGCGTATCTGAACCGGATGAACGAATTCTTGACCAGGTTCCACCGGCCATAGCGCCGTAGCGCTGTCACGGCGTCGTCGGCGGAGAGTTCGTCGCCGGAGATCGTGCGCGTTTCCGGCACGCGAGTTGCGGTCCCCATCGGATTCTCCCTAGTCGCTCACGCGGCCGCCGCAGTCGTCTGCGGCACGCGCACGATCAGCGCTCCCGGCGCGATGCGTGCGTCTATGCGAAAGCCGTCCTCGATCACCTCGCCGTCCATCTGACGAGGTGCCATCCTGTCGGCCACGATCGAGATCGACTGTCCGCGAAAACGTTCAAGATGACGGTCCTCCGTGTGTGGCCGCCGCACGATCCGGTACGCCACCCGCAGCCAATCGCGAAGTGTCCGCGGCGCAACGATCACCACGTCGAGGATGCCGTCGTCGGCCGCCGCGTCGGGCAGCAATTCGAGGCCGCCCTCGAGCTG
The DNA here is from genome assembly GCA_963848855.1 of uncultured Actinomycetota bacterium. Classification (GTDB taxonomy): domain Bacteria; phylum Actinomycetota; class Actinomycetes; order Mycobacteriales; family Mycobacteriaceae; genus Mycobacterium. The sequence goes on along the minus strand of CAWKFL010000008.1, from coordinate 100,985 downwards.
ACCGACGTTGCCGATCAACACCGTGCGTGCCGACCGTCGCAGTGGGGGGCCGCCGTCGATGCGCAGTCGTACTCGCATCACGGGGTCGCGCAGGTGTCGCACTGCACTCGCCACATAGGCGGGCCAGCCCGCGAATTGCTTCATGCCTTCGGTGGTATCGGCCATCATCGCCGCGTCGAAGCCCATTCCGGCCATCACCGCGAACGGCTGGTCGCCGACCATTCCCAGGTCGATGCAGCGATCCTCGCCATCGACGACCGTCGCCAGCGCGTCATCGAGTTCGAGCGGAATCCCGAGATTGCGCGCGAGCAGATTCCCGCTGCCGAGCGGAAGGATCGCCACGGGCAGCCCGCTGCCCGACAGCGCGCCGAGGCACGCCATCACGGTGCCGTCGCCGCCGCAGATCACCACGAGTTGGACGCCGGACTCGACAGCGGCCTGTGCCATACCCATGCCCGGATCGTTCGGTGTGGTCTCCAGCCACAAGGACGGCGTCCAACCGGCGGCCGTCAGCGTCGTGTCGATTTGGGTCCGTGCCTCCGCCACGTCCGACTTAGCCGGATTGACGATGATCGCTGCGCGCATCAGCCACTCACCAGCCTCCTGTCGGCGTCGACGGCAGCGTCGCGGCGGCCGCCGGCGTCATGACTCAGGACATAGAAAATGACGATGCTCAACCAGATGGCGCCCAGCAGTGCACCTGCGAGCACATCGGTCGGATAGTGCATGCCGCGATAGACCCGGCTGCCCGCAATCGTCAATGGGATTGCGGCGCAAACCAACACAGCGGCCACCGTGACCCACCGATGCCGGCTGTGCCAGATGATGATCGCGGCGACCGAGCCGTAAAAGCAGACCGCTGCAGCGGTATGGCCCGACGGGAACGACGACGTCGGCGGCGCGGTGTCCAGATGCGGCACTTGCGGCCGCGGTCGGTCGATGAACAGCGTTGTCGTCGTGAAGATGGCGGTCTCGCCGACCACCGCGTAGATCACGACGAGCGACTCGCGCCAGCGGCCGAAAGCCCACCGGAAACCCACAGCAGCGAGCACCGTGAGAATGATGATCGTCGGTGTCGCCGACAGCGTGGTGATGATCTTGCTTTCCGAGATGGCATCCTGCTGGCGGTATTCCACGAGTCGCCGCGGCACGTCCGCGTCCCATCGACCGATCGCGCTCGACGGCAACACGTCGGTGACCAGATACCCGAGCAGCACCATGACGACGACAAGGCCGAGAGCCGGGACGACAAGCCAGCGAACGTCCCGCACGACGCTCCGGACTCCATGTGCGCGCACCTTCTCGAAATACCCGATCTTGTAGTTGTTTACTCTCTGGTCAATTCACACCTCGGCGCTACCGACTTCCGCGGGCCGCTCGACCGGCTGCCCGGTCTCGCGACGCCACGCCACATAGGCCCACGTCGTCACGGCCACCCATGCGATGCCGAGCATGATCCCGGCCAACACATCGCTGAGGAAGTGCACGCCGAGCACCACCCGGGCGAGCGCGACGGCGCAGACGATCACCGCGGCCACGAGGACCGCCGCGATTCTGCCGCGGCGCGGCAGGAAGCGAAGCGTGAGCAGAAGCAGCAGACAGCAGCCGATTGACGCGCCAAGCGCGTGGCCCGACGGGAACGACAGACCTGGCGCCGACGAGACCGGATCCGGCAGAACCGGACGGGCCCGGCCGACGGCGATCTTCAGCACGAGTCCAAGCGCGGCGCCGCCCCAGACGGCGGTGAGCAGCCAGGTCGCGTGATGGCGTTCACCACGAATCAGGTACGCCACCGCGATCAGGGTGAGCAAGCCGCGGAACACGTTCGGGTCGAAGACACGGCTCAGGACTTCGGCCGTGGTGACGAGTTCGGGATGCGAGGCGTCGATCCTTCTGAACAACTGAGCGGCACCGGTGTCAAGGCTGCGTAACGGCATCCAGCCCCCGCGGACGAGCAACAGAAGCAACGCGAAAGTCATTGCGGCGACGAATGTGCCGACCAGACCGGCGCCCAGCCGCAATCCGAATCGCTCGTCGGCGACAGAAAGATGGCGGTGGACGAATCCCGACAGCTTCCGCGGCATGCCGTCTTGAGTTCCCCGGCAGGCGGCTCAGCACACCGTTTGGGGCCGCGTATTTGCTATGAGAATTCGGCTTTTAGACGTTTTCATTAGCGAGCCTGGAAAGCGTTGGCGCGGCAAACTGGCAGTTCAGCGGCAATTCGCGGCGCACCGTTCGGAAAATCCAGGTCGGCAAAGGAGGCGAGCCAGGATGAAGATCAAGAAGTTAGCGAGACCCGTCGGCGTTGTGGCCATCGCGCTCGGCACGGCGGCGGCTACCGTCATTCCCGCGTCGGCAGCCGACAACATTCAGAAGTTCGGCGTGCGGGAGACGCTGAACGATTACTGGAACGGTGCGCCGATGATCGGCTACACGGTGCGGGACCTCCAGCCCAGCTCCGATCCCGTCGGGCACAACGGCCAGTTGTACGAGGCGACACTGACCGTCGACGCCATGAATGGTTGGCAGGCGCCGTTGATCGCTCTGTTCAACGCCCGCGCCGAGAACAGCCAGTTGTACCGCGTCATCGGCAACGCACCCGGCGGCATCAGCGGCGGCGCGGTCCCGCCCGGCGGCTCGTCGACCGGCAAGCTCTATTTCGATGTCGTCGGTACGCCTCCGAACAGCGTCGTCTACAACGACGGCATTCGTGACATTCTCGCCTGGGTTCCGTAAGCCAGGTTTCGCGAAACGGAAGCCACGGTCGTCAAGCGCGTGCTTTCACGACGCTGGCTTCTGTCTCGGCGCCAATCAGCGCGGCGCCAGCGCGGGCAAGGGCAAGGCCGCTGGGGCCGGCAAGGCCGCCGGGGCCAGCCCAGGAACCGGTGCGAGGCCAGGGACGGGCATCGGTGCGGGCGGCGGGGGCGGGGGAGTCGTGATGATCCGCACCAGATCCGGCTTCATCGCCTGCAGTTGCGCACCCCAGTAGCCCCAGCTGTGCGTGCCGTTCGGCGGGAAGTTGAACACCGCGTTGCGGCCACCTGCGGCCTGGTACTTCTGCTGAAACTCCTTGTTGGTGCTCAGCGTGATGTTCTCCAGGTACTGCGCGCTGAACTGCGTCCCGAAGTCCCCGCCGGTGTCGAGGTCGCTCGTCGAGCCGTTGCCGCAGTAGATCCACAACGCGGTGCGGTTCGCGATGAGCCGATTGATGTTGAGCATCGGGTCGTTGCGCTGCCACGCCGGATTGTTCGGCGGACCCCACATGTCGACCGCCTCGTAGCCGCCTGCGTCCTTCATCGCCAGCCCGATCAGCGTCGGCCACAGGCCGAGCGACGGGTTCAGATAGCCCGACAGCGAACCGGCGAAAAAGAACTGCTGCGGATGCCACGCCGCGAGCGTCAACGCCGCCCCGCCCGACATCGACAGTCCCACAACGGCATTGCCCAGCGGGTCCTGTTGCTTGTTGGCGGCCAGCCAGGACGGCAGCTCCTGCGTCAGGAACGTCTCCCACTTGTAGGTGGACGTCCCGTTGTTGCCCTTGGCGGGCGCGTACCAGTCGCTGTAGAAGCTCGACTGTCCGCCGACGGGCATCACCACGGATACGCCCGACTGGTAGAACCACTCGAACGCCGCGGTGTTGATGTCCCAGCCGTTGAAGTCCTCCTGAGCGCGCAGGCCGTCGAGCAGATAGACCGAATGCGGGCCGCCGCCCTGGAATTGGACGCGAATGTTGCGGCCCATCGACGGCGACGGCACATCCAACATCTCGATCGGTAGGCCTTCGCGCGAATACGCGCTCGCCTGCGGTGCCCAACCGATCAACGTCGCCGCCATCATCACCAGCGCGGCGATCACCGCGCCGACAGAACCTCGATGCCAAACCCCGTGTGCCACGCGCGCGAACGTAACAACGAGACCTCGCCCACCCACGTGGCCGCGCCGGGCAGTAATCGGCTTGTTATCGAGCCTGTCCGATTATGCAACCTCGCTGGTTGGTTCGGCCCTGACGGCGTCCCCGACCCGGATCATTCCCGACGACAACAGCCGGCACACCGAGCCTCCGCGTCGGTTGCATCGCCGCCATCGCGCCCGGGCCGATCCAGTCGTCGAGCAGTCGGCACGGCGCGGCCAACCGCACCACCTCCAGCTCGACATCGCCGATCCACAGCCGCGTGCCGGGTTTCGTCGGGATCTCGCCCGCGTCGACCGTGATGTTGCGGCGCGTCGCGCCCGCGTCGAACTCGTGACCCAACTGCTCGGCGGCACGAGCGAGGAGCTCCTGCGATTGGATGGTGACGTGCCGGTGCCGGGCGCCGTGATAGCGGTCGCCCACCAAACCCTTACCCGCATCGGCGTGGACGGAGTCGACGGCACGCGTCGGGAGGCGCCGGGCCTTGGCGATATGGATCGCGACCACCTTCACCGGCGCGAGTGTACGACCGATTTCAGCCCACGTTGATGAACGGGCTCATCGCATCGCGCGCGAACTGCGCGACGTTCACCGTGGGGTTTCCATCTGGGTAGCTCACTGTCGCGAGGATGTTGCCGCCCGCATCGGCGAAGTCACCGTCGGCCCGACCCTGATGGGTCGTCGACGTCACCAGGATGATGCCCGTCGTGCCCGCGTCCTTGGCCAACGGCACCGAGAACCGCGCGTTCTGCACCGTGCTGTTGGCACGGTCCTCCACGATGATCCGGTTGTCGGGAAAGCCGAGGAGCATCAGCATCTTGCGCATCTGCCCGGCCTCGGTGTTGCCGTTCTGGGGATTGCCACCGGTCACGATGATCGGCGACTGGGGGAAGAACTGCGCGACGGTGAGCCCGGAGAGCACGCGCCTGCGCAGGATCGGGCGCATCGTGCCGTTGGGGTTCAGGCCGTATCCGAGGATGACGATCGCGGGTTTCGTGAAGTCCTTCCCCGCAGCGACCTCGGGCTCCGCCTGCGAGATCGCAGGAGTCAATTCGCCGAGGACAACCGCCATGGACACGGCTACGGCACCGACGACGGCTTTCCATCGAGGTCGCACGTGGCCTCCGCAACGGCTGGAGCCTGATGTTGTTGATGATTCTGCCGTTGTCATCGGTGCTAGGTGGTCAGGCGTTACCTCTGCCATCAATGTGAAAAGCCAAACTGCTGCGATTGCGCCGAGGTAACGTTCGCGCTGGACAGCGTGAACACGGAAGGGGAGTAAGGATGCAGATCCGGAAGCTTGTGGCACCTGTTGGCATCGCTGCGGTCGCAGTCGGCATGGCCGCCGGTACCGCGGCACCTGCGTCGGCGGCCAACGACATCAAGCCCTTCGGTCAGCAGGAGACGCTGAACGACTACGTCACCGGGGCGCCGATGATCGGTTACACGGTCCACGAACTATCCCCGAGCTCCGACGCCGTGCCCCACAACGGCCAGCTGTATGCAGCCACGGTGACCGTCGAAGGTCTCGGGGGTTGGGCCACTCCATTGGTCCCGCTGTTCAACGCCCGTGCAGAGAGCGGGGCGAACTACCGCGTCATCGGCGGTGGCGTCCCGCCAGCGCCGCCCGGTGGCCAGACGACCGGCAAGCTTTACTTCGATGTCGTAGGCGACAGCCCTAACAGCGTCGTCTACAACGACGGAGTTCAGGATCTGATGGTTTGGGTGCCCGGCGCCCCCGTCGGGGGTGTACCTGTTGTCGCCGCTCCAGAGGTCCCAGGCGAGTCCACCGAGATCATCGGCGGTGCGGAACTGGGTGGCGGAGAAGCAACGGGCGGAGAGGTCGCCGCCCCCGCCGTCGTCCCGGCTCCCGCGGAAGTCAGCCCCTTCGAGACTCCCGAACAACGTGCAGCGCGAGAGGGCGGCCGTTAAGCCCGACCGACGTCCCGCCCCGCTGCACATGCGTTTGCCGAGCGCCGACCAGGCGATCCGCCGAGAATGGGGTTATGACCCGTGATGAGATCACCCAGCAGATCGTCGCCGCCCGTCTGGCCAAGGGCCTGACGTGGCAGCAGCTCGCCGACGCGATCGACAGGCCCGTCGTCTGGGCCACGGCGGCGCTGCTGGGCCAGCATCCGATTCCGCCCGACTCGGCGCGCGCACTTGTGGCGATGCTCGGCCTCGACGAGTCGGCCGTGCCTGTGCTCGCCGCCGTGCCGATGCGGGGCGGCCTGCCGACTGCCGTGCCCACCGACCCGACCATCTACCGCTTCTACGAAGCGCTTCAGGTTTACGGCGGCGCCATCAAGGAGCTCATTCACGAACAGTTCGGCGACGGCATCATGAGTGCGATCAATTTCAGCGTTAACTTCGAGAAGAAGTCGCACCCGGCCGGTGATCGGGTTGTGATCACCTTCGACGGGAAGTTCCTGCCCTATGACTGGACGGCGGCGGAAGCGTAACGGTGAAGCGCTGAATTCGCCCACGCTACAAGACGATTACGAATCGGTACGGGCGGGGCGGGTTGTGTCGGCGCACACACGATCTGTCTAGGATTGAGTCGTCACGGCCCATCGCCGAACCATAAATGGAGAACAATTGACGTCTACTCGCCGTGTTTACGGTGCCTGCCTCGCGGCGGTGTTCGCCGTCCTCGCAGTGCTCGGCGGAGTCGTCGTCACCACTACTACCCCTGACTGTGCAGACCGCTGCCAGACGACGATCGCCGCTCCGATTCCGCAAGTTGCTCCGCGGCCGTCGCCGATCGTCCCGGCGGCGCTGTCGATCGAGCCTGCGCCAGGCGCCACCAACATCAGTCCCACCGAACGCGTTCTCGTCACCGCCAAAAGCGGGACCATCGACAAGGTCGAACTCGTCAACGACGCGGACAAAGAGATCGCCGGTGTGCTGACTCCGGACGCGAAGGCCTGGAAGCCGACCACTCAACTCGGCTACGGGCGCACCTACACAATAACGATCAGCGCGCATGGTCCCGGCGGGATGCCGACCCGCCAGACGTCGAGCTTCACCACACTCACCCCCGGCAATCAAACGCAGGTCTATTTCGAGACGACCGCCGGCGGGTTGCTGCAGGACGGCGCGACGTATGGCGTGGGCGCCATCGTCGTCGCGAAGTTCGACGAACCCATCGACAACAAGGCCAACGCCGAACGTCACCTGGTCGTCAAGACGAACCCGCCGGTTGCCGGGTCGTGGAACTGGATCGACGACCAGACCGCGCACTGGCGCCCGGAGAAGTACTACAGCCCCGGCACGACGGTCGACGTTGCGGCGAGTCTCTACGGCGTGCCGCTCGGTGACGATCTGTACGGCGAAGAAGACGAGCATGTGGCGTTCAAGGTCGGCAATGCTCACGTCGCGATCGCCGACGACACCACCAAGCAGGTCAGCGTCTTCGACAACGGCAAGCTGGTCCGCACGATGCCGACGTCGATGGGGATGGGCGGCACCGAAACGATCGGTGGCACCACGCTGAGCTTCTGGACCCCGCCGGGCGTCTACACCGTGATGGACAAGGCCAACCCAGTGGTGATGGACTCGTCGACGTTCGGGCTGCCGATCAACTCGCGTCTCGGGTATCGCGTCACGATCCCGTGGGCCACCCGAATCAGCACGGACGGCATCTATCTGCACCAGCTCAACGAGACGGTGTGGGCGCAGGGCAATACCAACACCAGCCACGGCTGCCTGAATCTCAACGGCGAGAACGCCAAGTGGTTCTACGACTTTTCCGTGCCAGGCGATGTCGTCGAGATCCGCAACACCGGCGGCCCGCCGTTGCGGCTCGACCAGAACGGCGACTGGACCGTGCCGTGGGCGGAGTGGCGCAAGGGCAGCGCGCTGTCCCGATAGCTCACCCGGTTGGGGTTCGCGCGGCTAGTGTCGTGAGCGCAGTCGTCTGAGCGCCCGCGTGACCAGACCTGGCGCAGTGGTCGGCGGGCGCCGGGATGCATACGGCCACGGGTTGTTTCGTTCGGGTACCGACGTCGCCCGCGCCCGCTTGAGCTGCATCCGCAGGTGTTGGCGCAGGTTGTGCAGATTCGGGTCCGCCCACCGATTCAAGCTTTCCGTCGGATCGGCGGTCAAGTCGTACAACTCCCACTGGTCATCTAGCGGCTCGGTGCGGTACGCCTCGCCGCCCAAACCGTTGGCGGCGAGATGCCGCACTCCCGGCTCGGTCCACGTCGCCGGATCGTCGAAGGTGCGCACCAGCTTCCACAGATGGCCCTCCCCGCCGGCCTCGTCGACCTGGACGACGAGCCCCTCGAAGTTGGACCCGACGTGTGCAGGCACACGAATACGCAGCGGCGCAGGCGGATTCACCGTCCTCTTCAACCGCCGCGCCAAACCCGACGCGCCGGTGTCGCCCTCGAGCATGTTGTCGCGAGTCATCAGGTAGACCGCTCGGGTGTCGTCGGCGGGGTCCCCGTCCACCACCGGCATCAGGTCTCGACCCGGCAACTGGTGCACCTCGGAGAACGACTCCGCCAGTGTGGCCGCCACCGCTTCCACGTCGACGCCGGCGGCGCCGAGCAACGTTGGTACCAGGTCGACGTGCGACGTCGGCGCAGTGACGGTGCGTGCCGACGTGGCACGCGCACCGATCCGGGCGACCACGAACGGCACCCGTGTCGCCTCGTCGTACAGGTTGAACCACTTCTGGTGCAGCCCGCCGTGCGCCCCGAGAAGATCGCCGTGGTCGGATGTGCGCACCAGCACCGCATTGTCCGACCCGCCCTCGGTCACCGCCCGCCGCACCCGGTCGATCGGACCGTCGACTTCGGCGTGCAGTCGGTAGTACAGGTTGCGATAGTGCTGCGCGTTGCGGGTATAAGTGCGGTCGATCGCGGGTGCCGGACCGTATCCGGAGTAATACGCCTCCCGGAACGCGATCTGCGCCGCCGGCTTCGTCGAGAGGTCCTCGTCGGCCGTCGGCGCCGCCGGCACCGGCGGGGGATCCAGCAGCGACGGCTGCACCGGGCTTCTGCGCACCCACGCCGGGAACAGCACGATGTCGTGCGGGTTCACGAAGCTGGCCACCAACAGGAACGGACGCAGCGCCTCCGCATCGCCCGCACGCCGTCGCGTGTACCGGTCCTCCAGCCACGCGACCACCCGGTCGGCGATCAGCGGGTCACGCCGCACACCCGCGTTAGCCAGCAACGCGCCATGCGGCTCCGGGCCCACCCAGCCCGAAAAGCCGAACGGAGCAAGCAGATCCGCGTCCAGGTAGCGTTGCACCGCTGCGGCGTCGACCACACCGTCGTCGTCGTTCGTCGCCAGCGGACCACCTGTCGTCGGGTCGTGCAGATCTGCGTGCGAAATGTGCCATTTCCCGTCGTAGTGGGTGTCGTAGCCCGCCGCGCGGAACCAGTTGCCCAGCGTCGGCACCTCGCTCTGGCGCAGCCAGCGCATCCTGGAGTCGTCGAACACCTTGCCGATGCCGTCGGTCTGGGTGACCCCATGCAAGTCGGGATACTGCCCGGTGAAGATCGTTGGACGACTCGGCACGCATGCAAGCGAGCCGGTGTAGTGGCGTTGAAACCAGATGCCGTGCTCGTCGAACCACTTCCGGCCCTTCAACGTCCGGTCACGCCATGCCAACACCTCGGGCGGCTCGTAGGGAGGTATCGCGCGTTCCTCGTCGGTCATCAGGATGACGATGTCGGGCTTCTCAGACACGCGACTTCTCCAATCTGTCGGCCAGCCCGGCGAGCATTGGGCCGGACTCCCGCGCCAGGACACGGCATGCGGCGCGTTCAGCGAGCTGTTGTATTGCACCCGAACCGATTTCCGCCGTGCTCGTCACCGTCACGACTGTCGAGGCGTTGGCAGGCTGCAGCGTCCAACGGTTGCCCACCCTGCCCATCACCTTCGGTAGCCCCTCGATGTCGTAGGCCAGGGCGCGCGGCGGGTCAAACTCGACGATCGTCTCGACCAGGGTGTCGCGACCGAACTGGACCCGCCGCGAGGTGCCGACCGGCTGGTCGCCCTGCACCAGGATGCACGAGTGCTCGATCTTGTCCACCCAGGAACCGATCGCGCCGAAGTCCGCGAGGACCTCCCAGATCTGCTCCGGGGCAGCGGCGATGGTGGCGGTGCGGTCGACGGTGGCCACCGCTCCACGCTACCTTCACACGAACCAGAAGCCAGTTCCAAGGCGCAGTCTGACAACCTGCTTCGTTTCGACGTAGGAGCTATCGGCCCAACTCGGACAGGAAGTCGCTTACCACCTCGAGGTAGCGGTCGACGTCATCGGCCGAGGTCTGGATGCCGACCGCGGGACCCGCTGAGTCGATGGCCTCCCAGATGCCGCGGTTCGCCAGGTAGATCCGCTGAGCGTTGTACAGGTCGATGTCGAAACTGTCGCGCGCCTCTTCGGCGTTGCGCGGCAGCTGCGGACCGTGCGTGTAGCCGCTGCGGTTGAACAGCCGATGTGCCGTCCACTCGAAACCGTTTGTCGCGGCGATGGATTCGATCCCGTCGGCCAGCTTCGCGCCGAGATCGGCGGCGTGCGCGTAGGCCGCAACCGTCAACACCTGTTCGAGCGTGGCCCGCGCCGCCGCCATCGACAGCGCGTTGGCGAACAGTGTGCCGCCAGTGGCCACGCCCTCGCCCCACGCCACATCGCCGGATGCGTCGAGCACGTCGGCGACCCGCTCGGTCATTCCGTACGCACCCATCGGGATGCCGCCCGAGATTGCCTTGCCAACCACGAGCACGTCGGGCTGCAGACCCCACTGCTTCGTGAGTCCGCCGGGTCCGGCGACCAGGGTGTGGGTCTCGTCGATCACGAGCAGGGTTCCGGCGTCGGCGGTGAGCGTGCGCAGCCCGGCGTGGAAACCGTCGTCGGGCTGGATCACGCCGGTGTTGGTGATCGCCGCTTCGGTGACGACGCATGCGACGTCCTGCTTGGCGAGCTCCCGCTCGACGGCGGCGAGGTCGTTGTACGGCACGATCCGCACGTGACGGGTCGCGTCGCGCAACACACCACGGCCTTCCGGTGCCACGCTTCCGTCGGCGAGCGTGGCCAGCAGCTCGTCGGCGTGGCCATGGTACTTGCCGTCGAACATCAGCACCGCGTCGCGACCCGTGGCGGCGCGGGCGATGCGCAGCGCCTCGGTGTTGGCCAACGTCGCCGACAAGGTGAACTGCCAGAACGGCATTCCGAATCTGTCCGCGAGTTGACCGGCGACCAGTGGTGCATCTTCGGTGGGCAGCAGGAACTGTGATCCGGTCGCCGCGCGATCCGACACCGCCCGGGTGATCGCCTCGACGCCGTAGCCGGTGAACATGCTGGTATCGGCCAGGTTGAAGTCGATGTAGGTGTTGCCGTCGATGTCGGTGAAGCCGGCGCCGTGCCCGGTGTCGACGACGATCGGCGGATGGGTATACAGCACCGACATCCACGCCATCGGTACACCGTTCGGCATCCGCTTGCTCGCCTGCTTGAGCGCCTCCATGCCGCGCGGGCGCAACTCGTCGAAGCGCGCGAGTTCCCGGTCGCGTATCGCGTTCAGCCGGTCCCGGGGGATTACCTCCGCCATTGCGTCAGAGTAGGCCCGGGCAATCTCTTCGGCCGGGCAATCTCAGTGCAGGTGCGCGACGAGAGCGTCCGTCACGTCGGTGGTCGACCCGGTGCCACCCAAGTCCGCGGTGCGGGTCTCCGGCTTGGCCAGTGTCGACTCCATGGCCGCCACGACGTCGGCCGCCGCGTCGGGATGCCCGAGATGCTCGAGCATCATCGCCGCCGACCACACCGCGCCGACCGGGTTGGCGATGCCTTGCCCGGCGATGTCGGGCGCCGAACCGTGCACCGGCTCGAACATCGACGGGAACTCCTTCGTGGGATCGAGGTTGGCCGACGGCGCAATGCCGATCGATCCGGCCACCGCCGCCGCGAGGTCGGACAGGATGTCGCCGAACAGGTTTGACCCCACCACCACATCGAACCGCTGCGGCTGCAACACGAACTTCGCGGCCAGCGCGTCGATGTGCTCACTGTCCATCCGAACGTCCGGATAGTGCGAAGCTCGCTCCGCGACGACCTCGTCCCAGAACGGCAGCGTGTGCACGATCCCGTTCGACTTCGTCGCCGACGTGACGTACTTGCGCCGTGTTCGCGCCAACTCGAACGCATAGTCCGCGATCCGGCCCACCCCGACGCGCGTGAAAATTGACTCCTGGACCGCCATTTCGTCGGGGAAGCCGCGGTTCATCCGTCCGCCGATCTCGCTGTACTCGCCCTCGACGTTCTCCCGCACCACCACGAAGTCGACCTCGCCCGGCGCCCGCAGTGGGCTCACGACACCGTCGAACACCCGGATCGGGCGCAGGTTGACGTACTGGCGAAAGGCCCGCCGGATCGGGATCAGCAGCCCCCACAGCGAAACATGGTCGGGTACACCCGGCCAGCCGACCGCGCCCAGAAAGATCGCGTCGAACCCGCGCAGCGTCTCGATGGCGTCGCCGGGCATCATCGCGCCTTCCTGCGCGTATCGCTCGCACGACCAATCGAACTCCGTGTAGGACAACTCGATTCGATGTTTGGCCGCAACCGCGTCGAGCACGGCGCGCGCCGACGCCGTCACGTCCGGGCCGATACCGTCGCCCGGGATGACGGCTATCGAGCTCATCCGCCCAACCCGAGCAGGCTCACCATCAGCGGCAGGAAGATGATGATCAGGACGGCGCCCGCGATATCGAAGGTGATGCCGGACCGGATCATCGTCGTGATCTTCACGACGCCCGAGCCGTAGACGATCGCGTTCTGCGGCGTCGACACCGGCAACATGAACCCGAACGAGGCCGCGAACGTCGCGGCAAGCGCAGGCACGAACGGGTTCACGCCTGCGGCCATCGCGACCGGGATCACGATCGGCACCACCACCGCCGCCGACGCCGTGTTACTCGTCGTCTCCGACACGATGATCGCCAGGATCACCGCGAAGATCGTAATCGGCACGATGCTCGACAGGCCCAGCGCGTCATTGATCGACGTGCCGATCGTCTCGGCAAGCCCGGTCTCGGAGATCAACGAACCGAAGATGATGCCCGTACCGAAGAGAACGATTGTACCCCAGTCGATCTCGGCCGCATCGCTCCAGCGCAGCGTGAACTCGCGGTTCTCCCAGTCGGTCGGCAGCAGGAAGAGCAGCGCCGCACCGAACACGGCCACGACGCCCTCGTCGAATCGGTCGCTGACGAATTCGTACGCGCCGGACTCGGTACCGGCGATCAGCGCGACGATGCCGGGCATGATCCACAGCGTCACGGTGATGCCGAAAGCGATCAGCGTGTTCTTCTCGGCCCGCGACAGAGAGCCCAGCTTCTCCCGCTCGCCCGCCACGTACTCCGCGACGCCGTCGATGCGCTTGATCTCCGGCTTGTTCAGCCGCAGCAGGATGAAGGCCAGCAGCACGAACATCAGCAGGCAGACGGGTGCCGCCAGCATCATCCACTGGAAGAAGCTGATCCGCTCACCGGTCGCTTCCTCGATCAGGCCGCGCCCGATCAGGTTGGGCGGGCTGCCAACCGGGGTAAGCAGGCCGCCGACGCTGGCGCCGTAGGCGAGCATCAACATGATCGCCGCGCCCACCCGCAGCCGCTGCGGGTCGAAGTCGGGTTCGACGTCGCCGCGGTGCTGCATCAGCTTGGCGATGACGCTGAGGATGCCGATCGCCGTCGGCAGCAGCATCGCCACCGTCGCGGTGTTGGAGACGAACGCCGACAGCGCGCAGGTGATCACTCCGAACGCAAGGATCACGCCCGTGGTGGACTTGCCGACGCCCGGCAGGGCGAGGATCCAGAACGCGAACCGACGCGCGACGCCGTGCTTGAGCATCGCCTGCGCGAGGATGAACGCCCCGATGAACGTGAAGATCGTCGACGACCCGAACGGGCCGAGCACGTCGTCGACCGGCGCGACACCGAGGAACACGGCGACCGCCACGCCGAGCAGGCCGCCGATCGGGATCGGAACCGCCTCGCTGATCCACAGCGCGATGACCCCGAGCAGCACGGCCGCCAGCACCTGCTGTTCGCGCGGAATGTCGATGGGCAGGACGAGGAACACGACCGTCAACAGGGGAGCAAGGAAGAGGCCGACGGTGCGTCGGCCCTTCTCGAACCTCTCCTCCTGTGGTGAAAGTTTCTGCTCGCCGAGACTTCGATAGGTGGCACTGCCGAGCAGTGCCTTGTCGACGTCGGTCGGTTTGACCTGGTTTTCCGTGGTCATGGGCGCGCTCCATCCACAGCCGGCGTGTGTTGTACACCACAGTCGTATAGACCGGTGTTGCCAGTTCTCAGCGGAAACTAAACATCGGCTTGGCTAAGACGCCGCGCCAGACCCGACGCGCGGACCGCCCGGCGCTCGACCGCGGCCCGCACAGATAACTCTGGCCCGATGATCCGGATCTTCTCCTTGGCTCGCGTCACTGCGGTGTAGAACAGTTCGCGCGTCAGCAGTCGCGAGTCTTCCGGTGGCATCAGCACGGTCACCTCGTCGGCCTGGCTGCCCTGGCTCTTGTGGATGGTCATCGCGTGCATGGTGTCGACGTCGGCGAGCCGGCTCGTCGCGAACTCGAGCCGTTCCGTCCCCGCGATGACCGCACGCAACACACCGTCGCGCTGCACCGTGACGCCCGTGTCGCCGTTGTAGAGGCCGAGACCGTAGTCGTTCGCCGTCACCAGCACCGGCCGCCCCGCGTACCAGGACGACCAGATCGGCTCGCCCGTCATCTCCGCCAACCACCGCTCGACCTGATGGTTCCAGTACCGCACGCCGTACGGTCCCCGCCGATGCGCGCACAACAGCCGGTGCTCGTTGAGCGTCCGCAACGCCGCGGTCTCATCGCCGAGGATCGCCGCCTGCCTCAGCTCTATCGCTGGCGGCGCCAGCACTTTCCGTAGGTGCTCTGCGGGGTCGTCCGTGTCGATCCACTCGATGTGCTCGTTGTTCGCGTGCAGCACCTCGATCACCCGGTCGGCGTCCCCGGCCCGGATCGCCGAGGCCAATGTGCCGATCGACTCACCGAATCGATGCGACGTCTTCAGTTCGGCGATGCGCGCGTTGCCCAGCCCGTCGACCAGGTCGGCCAGCACCGCCCCCGCCTCCACCGACGCCAACTGGTCCGGATCGCCGACGAGGATCAGCCGCGCGTCCGGGCGCACCGCCTCCAGCAACCGCGCCATCATCGTCAACGACACCATCGACGTCTCGTCCACCACGATCACGTCGTGCGCCAACCGGTTTCCTCGGTTGTGGCGGAACCTCGCCGACGTGTCCGGCCTGCTGCCGAGCAGCCGGTGCAGCGTCGTCGCATGCATGTTCGCCAGCGCCGCGCGATCCTCCGGCTCGAGTTTCTCGACCTCCAGCGCTACCGCTTCCTGCAGCCGCGCCGCCGCCTTGCCCGTCGGCGCCGCCAGCGCGATCCGCAGCTGCGTGCGACCCGCGAGCACCGCCAACAGTCGTGCGACAGTCGTGGTCTTGCCCGTCCCAGGCCCTCCGGTCAGCACCGTCAATCCTTGTGACAGTGCGACTTCCGCAGCCGCACGCTGCTCTTCGAATCCCTTGGGAAACAGGCGGTCGAGATCGGGCGTCGGTTGTTGTGGCCGCGCAGCCACCATCGCGAGGACGTCGTGGCACACCTGCTGCTCCTCGAGCCAGTACCGGTCGAGATAGAGCAGATCGCCGTCGACGTGCAGCACCTGCGGAGTCAGTGCGCTTTCTTCCACTGCTTGAAGCCACGCGTCGACATCGGGCATCGGAAGGCCGTCCACCCCGACCTGTTCCTCGACAGACCTCAGATCCACACACACCGATCCGTTTCGCAGCGCCCGCACCGCCAGCGCCACCGCCAGCGCTACCGTTTCGTCGGATTCTTTGGCCAGCGCGGTAAGCCGCTGCGCCACATGAACATCCGACGACTCGACGACCTCGGCGTCGGCGAATGTCCGCAGCAGCCCTGTCGCGGAGATCGCCTGTCGCCATTCGACTGTCGTCATGCGGCCACCCGCCCGGCGTCGACGAGATCGGAGATCGCCGTGATCAGCGACGCCGGTGGCTGCCAGCTGAAGACCCCGGTCGGATGTCCGTCGATAACTGGGGTCTCCGGCCCGCACATACCGCGCAGGAACAGATAGAGCACGCCCCCGAGATGGCGCTGCGGATCGTATCCCGGCAGGCGCCACCGGAGAAACCGGTGCAGCACAACGCTGTACAGCAGAGCCTGCAGCGGGTAATCGGAATGCAGCATCGCCTCGACCAGCCGGGGCTGCGCATAGTCGGCCGCGGTCAGTGGCCGCGCCGGATCGCCGAGCCAGTTCGTCTTGTAGTCGACGACGACGAAGCGCTCGCCGACGCGCAGCACCGCGTCCACCGAGCCTGACAGATACCCCTTCAGCGGCTGCCCGCCCAGCGGTGCGCCGGTCAACCGATCGGAATACGACGCCAACGGGTCGTCCTTCGGCAGATGCCTCCGCAGCAACTCGCCCACATGTGCCAGCCGGATCTCCGGTGCCGCTGCGCGCAGATCCCCACCCGCCAACGGGAATTCGAAGTCCATCTCCCGCATCCGGTCGCGCAGCCCGATGTGTCGCAGCGTCACGTTGTCGGCGACCGCGCCGAGAGGAGTGTCGTGCATCGGCACCAACGCCGCCGCCAGTTCATCAGGCGGGACGTCGACCGGCCACCACACCGAATGCTCGCGAACCTGTGCCTCCAGTTCGGCGGCCAGGTCCGTCGCAAACGGGTCGGCCTCTTCCAACACCGCGTGTACCAGCGTTCCGAACTTCGCGCCCGACGGCAGGTCCGCCATCGGCGACGGCACATCGGCACCGACCGCCGCGGTCACAAGCGGGATCTCGGCGACCTCGTCATCCAGCTCGACCACTTCCGGCTCGCTGCTCACCGGCGTGGATTCGGTCGCGCGGATCAACGCCGAGTACGAGGTCCGTCGCCACGAGGTGTCGATCGAGCGGTGGAAATGCCGGGCGCCGAGATCGCGCGGTGTCTCGTCCGTCGGCAGCGCGGGTACCGCGCGCACGACCGACTCCTCGAGCACAGGACCGCCGGCGACCTCCCACTCCTTGAACCGCGCCAGCGCGTCGTCGTCCGAGATCTTCTCCGGTGCAGCGCGATCGGGCACCGTCGACTCACCCGGCCTGCGTCCCCGCAGCAGCCGCGATAACCCGCCGTTCGGCTCGTCCTTCGACGGTGCCCACCACGCCACCACCTGCGCTTGCGCCCGCGTCATCGCCACGTAGGTCAGCCGGCTGTCGTCACTGGCCTCCTCGGCCCGCCCGAGTCGCGAGACGGCGTTGAAGTCGGGGCTGTCGCTGCCGCCGACGTGCAGGCACCGCGTATCCCCGTCGTGGAACAACACCAGATCACGCTTCTGCACGTTGCGGTTGAACGCGAACGGCAGATACACCACCGGGAACTGCAGGCCCTTGGCCACCCACACGGTCATGATCTGAACAGCAGCGGCGTCGTTGTCCAGCCTGCGTGCGCGTTCCTTTGCGCCGCTTCGCTCTTCGCGCTGGGCGCGCAGCCAGTCGCGCAGCGCAGGCAGGCTGAAGTGTTCACGATGCGCGGCCTCCTGCAACAGCTGCGTCATGTGCGCGAGGTCCGTCATCGACCGTTCGCCGCCCTGCCACGACAGCACCCGGTCACCCATGCCGTTCAGCTGGGCCGCCTCGAAGATTGCCGCGACACCGCGTTCGCGGGCGTGACCGGCCCACTCCCGCAACGTCTCTGCCACGTGATCGGTCAGTTCGTCGCCACTGGTCGCGAGCTCCTCGGCCGTCTTGCCGAAGAACATCGTCGCCGCCGCGGCGCGCACGAGGCCGGGCCGGTGCGGCTGGTCGAACGCCTCCAGCAGGCACAGCCAGTCCTCGGCCGCCTCGGAGTTGAAGATGTCGGAGTCGCCGGTATACACCGCCGGGATCGCCGCGTCGCACAGTGCCCGATAACACGCGCGGGCGTCCGTGTGGTTCTCGACGATCACGGCGATGTCGCGTGCCTCCAGCGGCCGACCGTCGAAGGTGGCTCCGCTGATCAGCAGTTCTGCAATGTCGACGGCCAGATCGCGGGGAATGTGATCGCGCAGATCGGCGATGGCGAGCACACGAGTCGCACTGCGGCCCAGCGTGTCCCGGCGCACCACCCGCAGCCGGAACGGGTCGCTACTCGGGGCGTCCGCCAGCCGTGAGCCACCATGTTGAGCCTCGACGTGGTGAACGATGATCTTCGGGTCGCCGAGTTCCGCGCCGCCCAGCACCGCCTGCAGCCGGTCGACCAGGGCGGCGTCGCTTCGCCAGTTCTTGTCGAGCGTCTTCCGCACGCCCGCGGTGTCGGCGGCCTTCAGATACGTGACGATGTCCCCGCCGCGGAACGCGTAGATGGCCTGCTTCGGATCGCCGATCAGGACCAGCGTGGAGCGGCCGGTGAACGCGCGGTCGATCACATTCCACTGCACGGGGTCGGTGTCCTGGAACTCATCGACCATCACGATCGGCCAACGCCGATGCATCCGGACCTGTGCCGGCGAATCGTCTTCGCGAAGCGCGTCGGCCAGCCTGCCCAGGAGGTCGTCGTAGCCGAGGATGCCCCGTCGCCGCTTGCGGATCTCTAGCTCCGCCTTGACATCTTCGGCGAAACGGACGCACACCGCCGCACGTGACCCGGGGTCGGGGTGCTCGGGCCGCAGCTGGGTCGCAGGCTTGTTGACGACCTCGCGGGCCAGCCGCAGCGCGTCGGTGTGACTCAACAGCGGGTCGTCGCGCTCCTGGCCGAAATGGCGGAGGTAGAGATCGTCGACGATCTCGGCGACCAACTCGTCGAGGCTTTCCACCAGCGTGACACCGGTGTCGGTGTCGCCAGCCACCCCGAGGGACTTCAGGACCATCTGGCAGAACTGGTGCGTGGTGGCGATGGTCGCGGCGTCGAATGCGGCAAGGGCGTCGCGCAGACGCTGACGACGATCGCGCAGTTCCTCGTCGCTGCCTTTCAGAAGGTGCTGGATAACCTGATTGCCGCCTGCCACCGATGGATCGTCGAAAGCATGGACGGTGTCGACGATTTGGCGTCGCACGCGGTCGCGGAGCTCCTGGGTAGCGGCGCGCCCGAATGTGATCAAAAGCATCTGGTCCAACGTCGCGACACCCTCGGCGACGTAGCGCGTGACCAGACCCGCCAGCGCGAACGTCTTACCCGTGCCCGCGCTCGCCTCCAGCACGGTTGTCGACCGCTCGGCGGGCAGCGGGCCCAACAGGTCAAAGGGTTCGATCATCCCAGCGTCCTCAACATCGGCAGCCACAGCCGGCACGCGTAGTCGTCGAGGCCGGCGTCGATGAGCTTCGAGAGCCAGGCGCCCTTGCCCCATGCCCGCTCATGGGCGGGCTCCTGATCCTCACCGGGGTAGCGGTTGGTTCGCCAGCGGTACATCGCCGCCTGCTCCGGATCCGTATGGGCATGTTTGGCTTCGGCCCATGCGAAGGAGGTCTTCACCGGCAGTGGCAGCGGTTCGCGTCGACCGGCGTCATAGATCGCGACGAGATCGGCGAGTAACTCGACGGCCGTCTCCTCTGGACGGCCGAGCGTCTCCTGCCGCGGGGTGGTGCCTCGCCTGGGACGGCCGATGCAGATCGCCGACCGGTCGCGGCGCGGAGCGTGAGCAAGCAACGCCAGCAACGGAATCCACGACTGCAGCAGATGGCGACCGTCGAGCTTGGAATACGTCACCGAGACGAGTCGGTCGGCGAAGACCGGCGAGACTGTGCCGGTGAGCCGTCGTCCTGAGCCGAGGTCGATGTCGACGTCCACGGCATCGGGGTCGGCCCTGCGGAACGTGCGGGCTTCCTCGGCCAGCAGCGTGGCCTGGTCGCGGATCTCGGTGGCCCTGCGCCAGCCCAGTCGTCCCGGCGGCAGGGTGCCGCGCCGCCACTCGGCCTCCCGCGCCTGGTCGGGTGCCATGCCGTGCAGCATGTCGTGCAGCATCCGGTCGCCGACGGTCCACTCCTCGAGCGCGTTGATGTCGACGGGCATCGCGTCCTCGACGCCGTCGACCTCCCACGGCAGCGTGTAGTCGAGCGCGCGGAAGAACCCCTTTACCGGATCCCTGAAGAAGCCGACGAGATCGTCGAGGGCGACATCATCGGGCGGAGGAGCGGGCAGTGGGCCGGAGATGAACGGGGTTCGCTCGGCGCGCACACCGGAGCGGGCGCGGGCGGCATTCAGCACGGTCGGGTCGAAGGTGAACGGCTCGTCGGGGATCAGCTTGCCGGGGATGACGTTGCGAGTGTCAAAGGGCTGCAACGGATGTCTGACGACGATCGTCTCGCGCACCGTGGCCTCGGTGGTCAGGTCGAGCGTGTCGAGCAGTTCGGACAGCGGCACCGCGGGCGGCCTTTCTTGGCCGGAGTATTCGTTGGCGCCGGTGTAGGTGATCACGAGCTTCTCGGTGGCCGCACCGATCGCGTCGAGCAGTAATTGCCGGTCCTCGGAACGGATGTCGCGTTCACCGGTCATGGGGTCGCGGGCCAGCGCGTCGTCGCCGTCGACCACGCCGAGCCGCGGGAACACGCCGTCGTCGAGGCCGACGAGGCAGACGACCCGGTGCGGCACGGAGCGCATCGGCACCATCGTGCACACCGTCAGGGTTCCGGTGCGGAAGTTGGCCCGGGTGGGCCTCCCGGCCAGGTGGCGGTCCAGGAGTGCGCGGATATCGGGCAGGCGCATCAACGTGTCCGCTCGCGGGCCCGCGCTGTTGAGCACGTCGGCGAATTCGCGCTGCAGCTGGCTGGTCTGCCAGGCGTCGTTGTCGTCGACGCGGGCCAGCAGGGCGACACCGTCGGCCAGCGCGGTCAGCCAGTCGCGGAGTGGCCTTGCGCCGGTGAGAGATTCGACGACGCGCTGGAGCCGGTCGACGTACTCGGCCAACTGACCGGCCAGCTCCACGCGGTTGCTGCTGACGTCGTCTAGGGGGAGGGTGGTGTCGATCCAGGCGTGCGAGTCATCGGACATCGCGACGCCCGCGAGAACGCGGTCGATGCCGAAACGCCATGTGTTCTGGACGAAGTCGACGCCGAACGGCTGGCGGTGCGCACGGTCGAAGCCCCAGCGAATGTTGGCTTGACGCACCCAGCGGGTGATGTCCTCGAGGTTGTCGTCGGTGAACCCGAAGCGCGCCCTGATGGGGGCGGCCTGCGCGAGGTTGAGCACTTCACTGGAGGTGGCCCGGCCGCCTGCCAGCGCGAGCAGCTGGCTGGCGACACCGAGCAGCGGGTTGGTCTGCACCAGCGACCGGTCGGCGAGCCGCACCCGCAGTTGGTGCGCGGGGTGGACACCCTTGATCATGTCGCCGAGGCCGAAGCCCGCGACGATCAAGGGTGCGTAGGTCTCGATGTCGGGGCACATGACGAGGATGTCTCGGGGTTCCAGTGTCTTGTCGTCGGCGAGCAGGCCGAGTAGAACCTCTCGCAGGACATCGATTTGGCGGGCCGGGCCGTGGCAGCTGTGGACCTGCACGGAGCGGTCCTCGGCCTTGAGGTGTCGCCCCTTCTTGCGGATGGCGTTGGCGGCGATATCGGACTGCAGCCAGCCCAGCAGCGTGTCGGGATGCTCACGGCCGCTATCCGGACCACGCAGGTATTCGTCGGTGTGGGGTGCGGCCGGCAGGCTGCGCTGAAGCTCGCGCAGGTCGCGGCCGAGGGTGGCGAGCAACGGGTGGCCGACCTCGCGGTGGCTGGTGTCGTCGCGGCGGGGGATGGGGCCGTGGTCGGCGACCAGTTTCTGCCAGAGGTCGTCGCTGGGGTGGGGAAGCCAGAGGTGAAGATCGTGGTGGGCGGCCAGGGCGTTGAGGAGCTCGACCTCGGTGGAGGGCAGGCGGGTGTGGCCGAACAGGGACAGCCGTTCGGGTAGATCGGTCGGCGACTCCTGCAGCTGCACAAGTGTTTTGGCGTGCCGAATGTGGGGCGGGTCGGCGCCGACACGGTCGAGCAGGGCGCGCCAGAGCGGGGGTTGCCATTCGAGGTCGGCGTCGATATCACCGGCCATGTCATGTTCCCAGTCGACGAGCAGCTGCGGCCGCTGGCGGGCGTAGGACGCAAACAGCCCCGCCAGCCGCCGCGCGACGGCATACCGGCGGCCTTGGCGGAGCTCCTTCTCTTCGCCGGCTTCGAAGTGGCCGAGGTGGATCGCGAGCGTTTTGCACCAGTCGTGTCGGCAGCTCTGGTCGATGACTTCGAGCAGCGGCCACACCATGGCGTCAGGGGACCAGGGGTCGTCGTCGGTGGTGCGGGTGATTTCGGCGATCAGGGAGCGCGGGTTGCGGAACGCGATCCCTGCGCAGACGCCGTCGGCACCCGACCCGCGACCGAGGATGTGGGACAGGCGCTGACTCAGCCAGCGCTCGACGCCCTTGGCCGGCACGATGACGAGCTCTTCGGCGAACGGGTCAGGCAGGGGAGTGGCCAGCAGGTTGCCGAGGCCGTCGGCGAGAAGATCGGTGCGCTCGGCACGATGAAGATGAAGCGCCATCGCCGATCAGACTAGGACGACTTTGTCGCCGCCTTCGACGAGCCGCTTCAATTCCTTGACCACCCGGTCGAGCTCGGCGACCATCCAGCTGTTCAAGCCGCGTGCGCGGTAGGCCTCCAGCAGCCCGCCGAAGTACCAGAGGTGGTCGTGCGGATTCTTTCGGTTGAACCGCTGCCAGAGCGAGGGGCCGTGCTCGTGGTAGTCCCGCAGCATCGACCGCGCGTTGTCGAGTTTGTCGGCGACGGAGACGAGAAGCGTGTCCTGGCCGACCTCGGCAAGGTGATCGATGTAGCGCTGCTTGCGTTCGAGCCACGGGGGCTTCGGTTCCTCGTCGGTGTCGCTGCATTCGTCGACGATGCGCGCGACGACGTCGCCGAAGTTCTTCCTGATCTCCTCCAGCGTCGGCGGACCGCCCTGATCCTCGACGGCGTCGTGCAGCAGAGCCGCGATGGCCTGTTCCTCGGAGCCGCCGTCGTTGATCACCAGCGCGGCCACCGTCAGCAGGTGCCCGATGTACGGAATGCCGCCACCCTTGCGCACCTGGTTGTGGTGCTTGCACTCGGCGTATACGAGGGCCTTGGAAAACTGGCCAGTCAGTTTCGGTGTTAGGGTTTGCTCACTCACTTGCGAATATCACTCCTTTCAGTCCGACTGTAGCGGGAGGGGGTGACATTCGGATTTGCCCGGCTGCGCGCGACAAAGTCGCGCTGGTGACACAGCGACGCGAGCTCAGTTCCCGGCGAACCACGCCGTCGTGACTGCACGCCGTCGCGGCGACTCGAACGGGGTGGCACGCGGGCCCAGTTCGCCCACTCGGACCACCCACACCGGCTGGGACCGGTCGATCGCCGTCACCGGGTCGTCGCCGGGGGCGATGAGAACCCCCATCGAGGTTTTGCCCGGATTGCAGCCGTATGCGGGCACCATGTCGTCGGCCCGGCCGCCCCAGTCGATGCCGTTCGGCAGGATGCACCGCGTACCGTCGTCGAGTTGGAGCGCGAACGGTATCGGCGTTGGGAGCGGGTCGACCGCAGGCAGCGTTCCGGGTGCGGGGAAGCGGCGCAGCGCCTTGCTCCACGGATCCGTCAGGCACAACACCGATGCCGGTGCGGGCCAACACACTTCGGCTGCGGCCTGCGCCGGCTCGCACGAATAGATGTCGCTGGCCACCGCCGCAGGCGATGACGTGAGACACCCCGACAGATTCGGCGAGCCCTGCCGATTCGCCACCTGATACCCGTTCACGGGTTCACCGTTCGCGCCGACGGCGTTGACCGTGATGGTGACCGTCGCTCCCGGCGCGGCGCTGAGGTGACCCGGCGCCGTCAGCGCGACCACACCAACGAGCGTGACCGCAGCCGACGCTCGGAAGAATGCGAGACCGGACCGTCGCATCACGAGAGCCTCGGTTCCAGCATCCTCCTCTCGGGCGTGCCGTGACAATCGATTTGGCACTTCACGTGCCCGACGGTCCTAGGCTCTGCGAGATGAAGGCTGTCACGTGTACCAACGCGAACCTCGAGGTCGTCGACCAGCCGACGCCCACTCCGGGCAAGGGCCAGTTGCTCATCGACGTCCTGCGCTGCGGCATCTGCGGCTCAGACCTCCATGCCCGCAACCACTGCGACGAACTGGCCGACGTGATGGCCGAATCCGGATATCCCGACTTCGCGCGCTCGCACCAGTCCGTCGTCTTCGGCCACGAGTTCTGCGGCGAAGTTGTCGACCACGGGCCGCGGACCCGCAAGGCGATCAGGGTCGGGACCACCGTCGTCGCGGTTCCCCTCGGCCGACGCGGCAGCGAAGTCCACCCGATCGGGCTGAGCGTGAAAGCCCCCGGCGCCTACGCCGAACAACTCCTCGTCGAGCAGGCGCTTGCCCTGCCCGTCCCCAACGGTCTGCCCGCCGAGAAGGCCGCACTCACCGAGCCCATGGCCGTCGGTTGGCACGCCGTGCGGCGCTCGGAGATCGGTAGGAAAGACGTCGCGATCGTCATCGGCTGCGGCCCCATCGGTCTCGCCGTCATCCTGATGCTCAAGGCGCGCGGCGTTCGCACCGTCATCGCCAGCGACTTCTCGGCGGGCCGCCGCGCGCTTGCCACCGACTGCGGCGCCGACATCGTGGTCGATCCCGCGCAGGACTCGCCATTCAAAGCGGCGTCGGGCCACGGCCATCTCGAATCGGCGCCAGAGGCGTTTGGTCTCGCGGTCAGCACCGTCGAGAAGATCCATCAACTCCGGTTGCCCTGGTGGCATGTCTGGCGTGCCGCCGACGCCGTCGGCGCAGCGACTCCCAAGCACCCCGTCGTCTTCGAATGCGTTGGCGTGCCCGGTGTTATCGAGGACATCATCACGAAAGCGCCGTTGTTCTCCCGCGTGGTTGTCGTCGGGGTCTGCATGGGCGCCGACCGGATCCGGCCGTCGATGGCGATCAACAAAGAGATCGACCTGCGCTTCGTACTCGGCTACACCCCAATGGAATTCCGCGACACGCTGCACATGATCGCCGAGGGCAAGGTCGACGTCACGCCTCTGATCACCGGGAGCGTCGGATTGTCCGGCGTCGCCACCGCATTCGACGCACTCGGTGACCCCGAGAAGCACGCCAAGATCCTCATCGACCCCAAGAGCGACGCCACCAGCCCGCAGTGACTAGCCCTGTTCGACGACGTTGGAGCCGCCGACCTGAATCTCCGGTGCACCCGAGTGGTAGACGACGCGATTGTCGAAGCCCGACGCGCTGATCGTGCCTGCGGCGTCGACGGTGACGATGTTGTTCATGCCGGACACCGTGACGCTCGTGCATTGGCCGGTGATCGTGACCGTGTTGGAAACGCCGCTGACGCTGACGATGTTGGCATCGCAGGCGATCGTCTCGTACTTGCCGACGCCCGAGACGCTCACCTGCGCACCAGGAGGCGCCACGGTGGGACCGGCCGGGATTTCCGGCATCGCCGTCGGTTCGAGTGAGCCACCGCCGCCCGGAACGGTCGGCGGGGTGGACGGGATGCTGGGGAAGCTCGGCATCGTCGGAAAGCGGTCGGGGCGGGCCGCATTCCAGGTGACGAAGGCGATGCCCGCACCGACGGTCAGGATCACGACCGTGATGCCCGCGATGAGCCAACCCATCGCACCAGATCCCTTGGACACCCGACGCATCGGCTGTCCGTACGTCGGCTGTCCATACGGTGCGCTATAGGTCGACGGGTCATACGGCGTCCCGTAGTTCGGCGGGAGCGGCGGCGGCAGCGGTGTGGTGTTGCCGGTGTTGACGTAGCTGTGGCCGGTACCCAGTTCACTGGCCCGGGCGACGTCGGCGAGCGGCTGCTCGAGTTCCCTGATCCGCGCCTCGGGATCGTCCTGCGGGTTCATGGCCAGATGGTCCCACACGGCTGTTTGCCGCGGCGCGATTGCGGCAACTCCCGCGCCATGATTGGAATGCTTCGTTCGGTCGTCGTCGACTGCAAAGACCCCCTCGGGCTGGCGACGTTCTATGCCGGCGTACTCGGCGGCACCGTCGACAAGGAAGAAGAGACCGACACCTGGGTGGTGTTGACCGACCCGCACGGCCGCCGCCTCGCCTTCCAATACTCCCCGGAGCATGAGCCACCGCGGTTTCCCGACCCTCGCGGATCGCAGCAGTTCCACCTCGACATCCGGGTCGACGACGTCGACACCGCCGAGCGTGAGGTACTGGCCCTGGGGGCCAGCCGCGTGGCCGACGCCGACGGTGACTTCTTCCGGGTCTTCCGGGATCCCGCCGGACACACCTTCTGCCTCGTGTGGGGCATCGACGAGTAAACCCGAATGACGTTGCTTGCCAAGGTATGACCAAAACCTGACAAGGTCCACGACGCATGCTGCCCGGTGGTACCCAGGAGGTGTGGGGACGCCAGGTTTGCTCGCCATCGGCAGTGGTTCGGCATGGTTGAGCGCAGCGGAGACGTTTCGCAGCAGGCATCGTACATCCCGGAGCGCATCCTCACGACCGACCCCGCGCTGCCGTACGCCAAGCCGCCGCTGAGCAAGGACTATCTGTGCGGCCGCGACGCCAAACTCGACCTGCGGGACAGCGTGCCCGGATTCGCTTGCACCATAGGCGAATCCATTCTGAGATACCGAGGCTGGGGCCTCGGATACCAGCACAGCCGCCTCGACGCGCACCGCCATGGGTTCACCGCGTGGTACGAGGCAAACGGCGAATTAGTTGGCGTGCTCACGCTCAACGCCGACGAGGACCATCGAGGCGCCGATCGGCTCTTGAGGTCGCACACGCCGATGGCGTCGTGATGGCCTCAGGCGGCGCCGTAGGGAAGTGTGCGGTTCGGATCGCAGATCTCGAGCACCCGGGTAACCGCGTGGCTGGGCACCAGCATCCAACTGACCGATGCGCGACCGCAGCGCACGTCGACCGTTCGCAGGGCGGTAAACGCCGCAGTCGCAAAGAAAGTCACGTTCTGCAGATCGAGTATCAGGTTTCGACAGTTTGCGGCGCGGTGCAATATGTACTCGCGCAGCTCTGTCGTGTTGGATGCGTCGACCTCGCCGGCGACGCTGATTCGAACAACTGTGGTGTTCAGCCATTCGGTGGACAGCGTCAACGGTTCTCTGCGAAGAGTCGGTGACGCTTGATAGTCGGGAAGAACGGTCATCAGGAGTCTTCTCCCATGATGCAACTGCGTAGTCAATTAGCGGTCGCGTCTGCAAAGGCCTTACAACAGGCGATGTCTTGACCTGCACCCCAAGGACGTTTCCGGCGGCTGGAACCTCAACCTCTCCTCACCCTACAGCTGCTAGCTGGCCTAAACACGAGTCGTCCCCGGATTCTTAACGAATCCCCATCTATGACGCCGCGTCATAGCCAGTCTTTTCGGCGAAATGTCCAATAGAGCCCGATCACCAGCAACGCGATGATCGCCGTGCTCGTCAAAAAACCGGCCACCGTGTCAATGCCTGGATACTTCACGTTCTGACCGTAGAAGCCGGTGACCGCGGTCGGCACCGCGATGATCGCGGCCCAGCCGGTAAGCTTCTTCATCACCGTGTTCAGGCGGGCGTCCTGCAGCGAGAGGTTCGTCTCGAAAACCGTTGTGACCATGTCCCGCAACGATTCTGTCCACTCGGACACCCGCAGCACGTGGTCGTAGAGATCCGCGTACAACGGGTCGAGTTCGGGCGCGGTCTTGGCATCGAGTCTGCGGTGCTGAATGGAGTTGACGACTTCGCGCATCGGCAGCACCACCCGTCGCAACTCGACGAGGTCCTTGCGCAGCCGGAAGGTCTGGCGCTGCACCCCCGTGCGAGGGCTGTTGGCAAACAGGTCGTCCTCGAGGGCCTCCATGGCGTCGTCGAGAGCCTGGACCGCTTCGAAGTGTCCGTCGACGACGAAGTCGAGCAGGCCGTGCACCAGGGCGCCCACCCCGTACTCCTGCCCGCCGAGTTCGTCGAAGCGTTGCGATACGCCGTCGAAGTCGAAGTGCGGTGACAGCCTGACGGTGATCAGCCCGCGCGGCAGCACGAACCCCGAGATGCGGTGAACGTCGAGCATCGACTCGTCGGGCGCATGCTCCTCGGTGGTGACCCCGTACACCGTGAAAAACGTGTGCGTGCGGTAGATCGCGGCCTTGGTGCGCTCCGCATCGGCGACCGCGTCCTCGACCGCCCAGTTGTTGAGGTTCAGCTCCTGTGCGAGGTCCGCCAGGACAGCATGGTCGGGGTCGTAGATGTCACACCACACCAGCGTGTCGTCCTCGGCGAGATAGTCGGATATGGCAGAGAAAACGAAGTCGTCCTGCGGCTTGCCGGCCCGCCATACCCGGCCTCGAACATGGCTCACCTGATCATCATGGCCGTGAATTTATCGCTTCCAGCCGGACACAACGGGTATTCACTCTCGTAACCGACCCGACTAGTTAATTGTGGAGCCATGACCTCGCCACCTCGACCGCAGGCCAGTGCCACAGCCGCCCGATCCCTGTTCGGTTAAATGTGGCGATTTCCGAGCAGCTCCTCGCCGCGGTGGACGGCCGGCGGGGAGTAGAGGCAGCCGACCGTCTGTGTGAGGCCTGCGTGGTGTTGTTCGACATTGACGCCGCCGCCGTGTCGCTGATTTTCGATGGCGCGCCCAGCGGACCACTCGGGTCCAGCGGCGCTCCCGCACGGGCGTACGACGAACTCCAGTTCACCCTCGGGGAAGGCCCCTGTATGGACTCCGTCGTGCAGGGCATCCCGATCCTGGTGGCGGATCTCGCCGATCCCGACAACCACCGGTGGCCCATCTACGGCCCCGCGCTGATGTCCCACCAGATCCGGGCGGTGTTCGCGATACCTGTGATCGTGGCAGGTGAGCACGTCGGCGCCCTCGATCTGTTCCGGGGTAAAGCCGGCGAGCTCGCACAGGATCACTACGCTGGGGCCATCGTCGCCGCCGAACTGGCCGGTGTTCCCTTGTTGGATTTGATGAACGGCGACCTCCAAGCCGCCGTCAACGACCCGGAAAGCCGGGCCTGGGCCGACCTCCACACGCTGTCGCGCGCGGAGGTCAGCCAGGCCACCGGCATGCTGGTCGCGCAGCTCGGGGTCGATCCGGCCGACGCACTGGTGCGCCTGCGCGCACACGCCTATGCCACCGGGCGAAGCGCTACCGATATCGCCCGCGACATCGTCGACCGGCGGCTGAAGCTCGAGACCGACTGATGTGCCGAACGAAAACACCTGGAGGGAGTGCCAAGTGACCGATACCCCTCGCGAAACCCGCGTCCTGGAGGCGGTCGTCACCCTAGTGGACCGCCTGCTCGTCGACTTCGACGTCGTCGACCTGCTGACCGACCTCACGGAACGCTGCGCTGGACTTCTCGATGTCGCTGCGGCGGGACTCTTGCTCGCTGATCCGCTCGATCAGCTGCGGCTGCTGGCTGCCACGTCCGAGGCGGCCAGGGAACTGGAACTGTTCCAGTTGCAGGCCGATGAAGGGCCGTGCGTGGACACTTATTCCACCGGCCAGCCAGTCTCAATCGCTGACCTGACGGCCGAATCCAACCGGTGGCCCCGGTTCGTCCCCGCGGCACTCGACGCCGGTTTCGCCTCGGTGCACGCGGTGCCGATGCGCGCGGCTGGCATCGTCCTCGGCGCGCTCGGATTGTTCGGTGCCCGACCGGGCGAACTAACCGACGCCGACCTGTTGGTGGGCCAGACCCTCGCCCATATCGCCTCGGTCGCCATCCTGCAGGAAAGTGCACCTACGCCGTCGACCGTGACGCCCCAGCTGCGCGCCGCACTCACCGGCCGGGTTCTCGTCGAACAGGCCAAGGGCTTTCTCCGCGAGAGCCTGGATATCACCGTCGAGGAGGCGTTCGCCTTGCTGCGCAGCTACGCGCGCGCCAAGGGAGAGCACTTGACCGCGGTCGCCCGCAGGCTGATGACCGATCGATTCTCTCGGCCTGTGCTGCTCGCGGCCATCACCGAATTCGCTTCGACCTCAAGGTAATACAGCTTACGGCTGACTTCTCGCGCGTGCGCGTTTGACCGCCTCCTCCACCAGCCGGCCGGCGACCAGATGCAGCTTGAGATTGTCGTGTTGGCTGAGGCGGACGAGCCGGTCGAACGCCTCCTCGGCGCTTGCGCCGGATCGGCTGCGGATGATCCCGACCGCCTGGTCGATCACCGCTCGGCTTTCCAGTGCGCGCTGCAAGTTTTTCGTCCGTTCTTGCGCATCGGCCAGCAGTTGCGCGTTGTACACGGACACCGCGGCGGGTCCGGCGAACTGTGTCCCCAGCTGCACCGCGTGGTCGCCGAACGCATCGCGGACGCGGGCGTAGGCATTGATCGCTCCGATGACCTGGTCGCCAACGGTCAGCGGCAGCGACAGCGCGGAATGCACGGTCATGCGGGCCACCCGCCCGCCAAAGCGCGGCCACCGGCTGTCAGCGCCGAGCGAGCCGCTCATAGTCGTCCGCCCGGATTGCATGCAAGTGACGCAGGGCCCCTCGTTGAGCTCCTCATACTGGACAGTGTCGATTTCGTATACGAATTCGGCTGTCGCGGACCATGTCTGGATGCGCGTCGCACCCTTATGCGTGTGCATCAAGGCGACGCCCGCTCCGTCGACTCCGGGGATGGCCTTTGCCGCGAACTCCGCCACATCGCCGAGCAGTTCGTTGACCCCGCGGGCACCCGAAACCAGTCCGGCCACCCCCTCGAGCCCGGCCTGCAGGTCAAGATCGTCCGCTTCGAGCTGGGCGGGCGACAGGTCGGCCTGCGGTGTAGCTTCACGGCCTGGCTGGGCGTCGTAGTCGGCCATCGTGAGGCATAAATCTACGCGCAAACCCGCGAAAATTACCGGCCTAGGCGGTCAATTCACCAGCGCGAGCGCGTGGGCGCGCCGCAGCTTGCCCGACGGTGTCTTCGGGATCATTCCAGGTTGGAGCACCACTACATTGCGGGGCCGGACGTCGACCTCGGCGAAGACCTCGTGGGCCACCTGATGCTGGATGCGGCGGACCTCGGCGGTATCTCCATATTCCTTTGATTCAACGGCCACGGCGAACGTCTCCCGGGAGTGTCCGGCGTCCAGCCGCACCGCCACTGAACATCCCGGCCGGACGCCGTGTACGCGGGATGCGGCTCGCTCGATGTCGGTGGGGTAGATGTTGCGGCCGGCCATGATGATCACGTCCTTGAGCCGTCCGCACACGACCACGTTGCCCGTCTCGGTCAGATATCCAAGGTCCCCGGTGTCATACCAGCCCAACTTGTCCTGCGCCGGGATGAATCCGGCGGCCGTGGTGTAGCCCCGCGTCACCGGTTCACCGCGCACCTCGATGACGCCGACGCCGCGCGCATCAAGCAGACTGCCGTCCTCATCGATGATGCGCACCTCGAGCCCGTCCAGCGGGCGGCCGAGCGACACCAGTCGCCGGGTGTGCCCCTTGGTGGCAGGGACGGCGCGGTGCAAGACGGCCAGCAGGTCGGCGTCGACTTCGTCGACGACCATGCCGCCTCCGCACGCCGAAAACGACACCGCCACCGTCGTCTCCGCCATGCCGTAGGCGGGGATGATCGCCTCGGGCCGCAGCCCGAACGGCGCGCCTGCGTCACACAGGTCCTCGACGTCAACGGGGTCTACCTGCTCGGCTCCTGACAGCGCCCACCGCAGCGACGAGAGGTCGTATTGTCCGGGAGTTGCCTGCCTGCGCAATCGCTTGGCGAACAGGTTGTAGGCGAAATTCGGCGCGGCCGTCATGGTGCCCTTGTACTTGTCAATCAGCTTGGCCCACAACAACGTATCCCGGAGGAAGTCCATTGGTGTGACCTTGACCAGCTCGGCGCCGTAGTACATCGGAACGGTCAGGTAGCCGGTCATACCCATGTCGTGGAAGCAGGGCAGCCAGCTGACGATCACGTCGGTGTCAATGTCGAAATTGCAGCCGACGATCATCGCTTCTGCGTTGGCGACGAAGTTGCGATG
Source organism: uncultured Actinomycetota bacterium (assembly GCA_963848855.1). Lineage (GTDB taxonomy): Bacteria > Actinomycetota > Actinomycetes > Mycobacteriales > Mycobacteriaceae > Mycobacterium. Next base: position 69,048 of record CAWKFL010000008.1, on the reverse strand, counting down.
CGTGATCTGCACGGCCTTCGGTGAACCGGTAGACCCCGATGTCAGCTGCATGAGCGCGACGTCGTCGTCGTCGGAATCGACGGGGGCGATCGGTCGCCCCTCGAGTAAGTCTGCGACGGTAAGCACTTTCATTCCCAGCTCGGCGAGGAGCGGCGCGGCGGGCATGAACGGATCGGACACGATGACTGCCGCGGCTTCGATCATGTTGATGACGGTGGTTGTCTCCTCGGCCCAACGCTGTAGGTCGGTGCGCGGGGTCGGCTGGTGCAGCATGGTCAGGCTGGCACCGCGCATCCAAATGCCCTGCGCGGTCGGGGCGATTTCGACGGGGGCGCCTGCGAGTACCGCAACGGCGTCGCCGTGCCCGATGCCGGATGCCGCCAACGCGCCCGCAACGCGACGTGCCCGCTCGTGCACCTGGCGCCAGGTATGCCGAACTGGTGCGTCAGGCTCTCCGGTGGTCATGCCCTTCACGCTGCTGTGGGCGTTGCTGAACATCGTGTCGGTGAATCGGCTCACGACAATTCCTTTGGCTGTGGCGCATCGACGCCACGTGTTGGTTGTGCCGGCAACCCGACGCGAGATTGCTTGTACGCCAGGTTATTACGGAGCCGCTGAGGAACGACCGTGACTACGGAAGAACTCGACCCCCTCGTTTTCGCCTCATGTGGACCCCCATCCCGATCGGAGTGAGGTGCCGCGCGCTTTGGAACCCATGACTGTACGCACTCGCTCGTCGACGAGTATTGCAGCGCACCGACCACCGTTGACGTTTCGGGCACGGAACTCCCCCAGTTCGAAGCAAAACCGTGACATTCCGCTTACGCCGAGGACCCATTCGGCGGGGAGTTCAGGTCGCCGCCGTGGCGTTTTGCGAGGCTGGGGGTTCAACCGGATACGACCGTACCGTGCTCGGTGCGCGCTATCCAAGATTTCGCGACGAATCTTGAAGCGTTTCCGCAGCTGAGCTGTGAAACCCTGGGCGGATGCCCAATTAACGGGTCTTTTGTTGCTGTTTTGCAACGCGCTTGTGTGCAATACCCAGGGCGGACATTTGACGTCACTGTAAAATGAGACATATCACCAAGGCTGGCGATCAATCGACGTTCGCCCGCCATCAAGAGGAAATGTTCCATTTCCCAGCCGTCTCATTTGATGACGAGCGGAAGCGGCGCACGGCTACCGGAATCCGGCGAGTACCGACGTAACCCCCAGCTTCCAGCGCCGCTCGATCGACGGGGCCGTCGGCCCGAGCCAGCGGCCCGCCTCCTGGACCGCCAAACCCTGTGCGAGAGCGAGCAATACGTGCGCGATGTCCGTAGGGTCGCCCGACAGCAGCCCGGCGTCGATGCAGCGCTGAATCCGGCCGACGAATACCTCACGCACCGAGGACCCGGCGGCCAGTTCGTCGGGTCCCGGCTCGAAATCCGCGAATGGCCGCGAGAACATCACCTGCGCCAGCCGGGAATACGCGCGACAGAACAAGCGAAATACCGGGACCAGCCGCTCGAGATCCGCAAGCGGATCGTCGGTCGACGGCACCTTGCGCAGTTCGCCGCCGAGCATCCGGAAGCCCTCGAAGAACATCGCGCGCACCAGGCCGGCCTTGTCGTCGAACAGCTCGTAGACCGCGGGCACCGACGTGCCCGCCCGCTCGGCCACCCGGCGCGTGGTAAAGCGCGCGATCCCTTCCTCGGACAGCGTCGCGATCGCCACCTCGAGCAAGTGGTCCCGAAGCTCAGGTGTGCGCTGCTTGGCTCTGGGCATCGCGCCGGCCTAGCCGAGCGTGAATTCCGTTGCGAGCCCGTCGATCCCGGCCTGTATGGCCTTCAGAGCTGAATCGCGCGCCTTCAGCTTGGTCGCCAGGTGCGCGCCCGCGTGCAGTGTGGAGGCGGCCTCGGCAGCGACCTGCTGGGCCCGCGCAAGCACCTTGTCGGACTGGACGATCTCGTCGAGCCAGCCAGCCGCGATCGCCTCGTCGCCGACGAACGTCGCCGCCAACGCAGTGCCCCGCTGGAACGCCCCGGGTGTCAACCGCAGCCGCATGATCTCGATCGCCGAGATCGGAATCGTCATGCCGATGGCTACCTCGATGGCTTGGCAGCGGGAGTTCGGTGCGCCGACCCGATGGTCGCCGCTCAACAACAGGAAGGACCCCATTGCGATCGCCGGGCCCGTCGCCGCCATGACCACCGGCTTCGGGAAAGTCAGGCATCTCTTCGACAATTCGAAGCCGCCCGCCAGCATTCCAAGGGCCGCCTTGGCGTCGCCGGACTGGAACACGGCGAGGTCGAAGCCGCCGCTGAACACTCGCGCGTTGCCGGCGATCACGACCGCCTTGGCGGAGTCTTGTTCGGCGTGGTCGAGGGCCTCATTGATCTCGGTCTGCATCGCGGGACCCAGCACGTTGACCTTTCCGTCGTCGAGCGTGATGGTCGCGACGGATTCGGCGAGGTCGTAGGTAACCGCGCTGGTCATGGGCTCTCCTTCGAGTGCAGATCAGTTCGGACCGATGTTACGTAACGTTGTTACGAAAGCCAACTACCTAGGTGGTGCGCGTAGGCGTGGCTGAGAAACACGTAGTGCACCACGCACGACGCCGCTGACCGGCGGCCATAGCTTTGAGTTACCGGCGGCGGGGGGTCGCCGGGTTCCGAAACTCAGGAGTCAACATGCGCGCGAAACGCAATCGCTCGTCAGACCACACCGAATCCGAGGGTGCCAGCACGAAGCGTCGCAAGCAGCAGAAGAACAAGAGCGGCATGCCCCGGCTGAGCCTGTGGGAATGCGGCGTCGGAGCTGTCTGGAAGTAACCTTTGCGCGGCGCTGGCCTTAGCGCCCCGCGCGCTGCGCCTGGCGCCTCACACGCCCTGCGCCGAGATCGACGAAATGGCGAGTTTTACTCGCACTTATCCGCCCGTTTGTCCGTTTGGGCGTAATTGAACGCGGGCGGTTTCAGGCGAGGCGATGGTGGCGGCCGTTGATCACCGTCGTCTGCGCCTCTTCGAAAGCCTCGTCGCGTTCCACGTTGTTGACGAGACGGCTATTGATCGGCGTGGCGTCGACGGGCGCGCCGTTGTACTGCGCGCGATAACGGTCCCGCAGATCGTCGGCGGCCTCCCGCACCTTGTTGATCTCGGCGCGCAGCACTTCCTCGCGACTCTCACTCGTCGCGTACTGGTAGTAGGTCAGCAAGTGGCGCAACAGTTCTAGCTTCTGCTTCTCCTGACGAGCCAGGTCGTGCGTCGTCAACAGCTCGAGACGGTCGACGGGGTGCAGCGTGGCCCAGTCCAGCACCGCGGTGGACTTGTACTGCTGCCTGCCGCTCTTCGGATTCTTTCCGCTGACCGGCTTGTCGTAGTAGCTGACCGCCCCGTCGAAGCGCGACGCGATCGTCTCGCCCAATTCGCGGCGGTCGAGCGCCGAGTCCCAGACGATCCGCCATTCCTGCGACGGCGCAAGGTACGGGATTTCCGCGGGCAGGTTCAGCGGCACGATGTCCACATAGTTGTCGCCGTACACGTCTTCGTACTTGCCGACGTTGGGCGGGTTCGCGAACTCGAACCGGATGCCGTAGGCCGGGGTGCGGCCGAAATTCTTGACCACAAGCTCGATGAGATGCCAGTCGGACGGACTGGGCTCCATGAACATGGCCACGGCGGGCTGCAGGAGTTCCGCCGTCTGCTGTTTAGCCTTCTGGTACTGACGCCAGGCATACACCAGCGCTGCGATTCCGACGGCGACAGCCAGCCATGCGGCAAGCGCCGTCCACGCGCCAGCGGACATGTCGGCCAACCGGTCTACAAAGTCCACGCCAGGCAGTAAATCATGACTCTTGCCGAGTCACATCATTTGCCTGGCTCGTGCGTAAATTATTTGCTGAAAATACGCGACTTGTGAGAAAGTTGCGACTGTTGTGCCTAAGGCGAAAGACTAAAAGAATTGCCGTATGCGTCAATCGGGCGTCGCTCGGACCGGACGCGGTGCCGCTTCGAGGCATTCAGGCCGTTTGCCGACCAAAAACGAGTAGGCGACTACTCCAGTCATCTCGCCCACAGATCATTAACGTCGTTCGCACGCCGAGTCTGAAGTCGTGAATTGCATGTAGCCAGGCGGATTGCAGTCGTCGCATTTCGTTAAATCCGGTTCCGCTTCGGCCGGGGTCACCGGATTGTTTCGGTATCACTTTCGGTGGGGGCAGGCCGCTATGCAGGGGGACAGTGACAACCGACTACGCACTGCGGCGTGGACGTGGGGAATCTCGATTGTCGCCGTCTTGTTTGCGGCGTTAGGAATATAGACTGGCAGGAGCCAATTGCCCGGACCTGACGATGGCGTTGATACGACGAAGGCGGGCGAAACCCGTGCGGACAACCCGATGAGTTCGGACATCGGTCTCCAGAAGGTGAAGCGGCGGGCCTTTTCTTCGTACGTCCCCCACGTCCTGGGTGAGCCGCCGGCAGAAGAGAAGTGCCCAGGTTACCAGGACGTCACATCGAAGCTGACCACCACCGTGAGTGCGGGCACTAACCTGATGATCCAGTCCGAGCTACCTCTCGAGCTCACCGGCGTCATCCCACCGAACCGGTCCCTGCGGGACAAACTTCAGCGGCCAAGGCGCGAGGGAGTTCGCGTCCTGCTTCATCGGCACCGACGCCTACATCAAGCGGATCGATTGGGAGGACGGAAAACTCGAAGCGGACTTGGCGCTCGAGTGGGATCCGATCAGTGGATACACCAACCAGATCGTGTACTTCCGGACCGACGATTCCGCCCTCGTCATCGACCTCTGCTCCCTACGAACTAAGCGACAGATGGCGACACTGTCACCGCCACATGGGAATTCGATGGACCCATGCTCAACGTCGGGAGGATCGGCAGCCCCGAAATCGACCAGATGATCGCGCAAACATTGGATGCGACCCAGGAGGCCACTGCGCAGAAACGGGCGAACGAAGTCGACGTCATGCTGTGGAAAGAAGTCCACAGCCTGCCGCTCGGTCAACCGCAGGGCTATGTCGCGGTGCCGCGCAATCTGGCGAATTACGGAGCGTTCGGCGCTGCGAGTATCGACTTCACGGCAATCGGATACACGCAAGAACACGAGTAGTCCATTACTCATTCGCACGCCGCGCCAATTCACTAACGTCTATTCCCGACGCGGATGCGCAATACGCCTTTCCGGCGACCTTTGTGGTGCCGCGGTAACCCAGGGGAGGGGCAATGCCAACTGTCACACCGACGGACATCACCAATCCGATCCACGAGATCCCGGGTGACGCCGACAACAAGATCGAAGACGGTATCGCCCTGTGCCTTTCGGGTGGCGGCTACCGAGCGATGGTGTTCCACGTCGGGGTGCTCTGGCGGCTCAACGAGACCGGGCTGCTGTCGAAAATCGACCGCTTCTCGACGGTGTCGGGAGGCTCGATCACTGCGGGCATTCTCGCCCAACGATGGTCGGATCTCGATTTCACCGACGGCGTCGCGCGCAACTTCGTCGACACTTTCGTCACGCCGGTTCGCAAGATGGCGGCCACGAGCGTCGACGTCGGTGCGGTGGCCCTCGGATCCCTGCTACCGGGAACGGTTTCCGAACGCGTCATCAAGGCCTACCGCAAGCACCTGTTCGGCAAGGCCACGTTGCAGGACCTGCCCGACAACCCGCGCTTCGTCTTCAACGCCACCAACCTGGAATCCGGTGTGCTGTTCCGGTTCAGCAAGCCCTATGTCGCCGACTACCGCGTCGGCCGAATACTGAACCCCGACATCGATCTGGCCACCGTCGTTGCGGCGTCGTCAGCCTTCCCGCCGGTGCTGTCGCCGTGCACGCTGAATCTGAAGAACCAGAAGTGGGAGACCGAGGAGGGCAACGACCTCACCGGCCCCGACTATCGCCACGAGCTCAAGCTCACGGACGGCGGGGTCTACGACAACCTCGGCCTGGAAACGGCATGGAAGCGGTACAAGACGATCTTGGTCAGCGACGCGGGCGGTCACGTCGACGCCGACCCGGACCCCGGCTCGGATTGGCTGCGCGGCACCGCTCGGGTGCTCAAGTTGGTCGACAATCAGGTACGCAGCTTGCGCAAGCGGCAGGTCATCGACGCGCTGGAGGCAGACACCCGTGACGGCATGTATATCGGCATCCGCAGCGACGTCGCCGATTTCCCCGTCGCGGTGCTGAAGGCGAGCCACTCCAAGTCGCTCGAACTCGCCGATCTACCAACCAGACTCGACGAGATGCGCGACGACGTTCAGGAACGGTTGATCAACTGGGGCTACATCGTGTGCGACGCCGGCTTGCGCTCGCATGTGCTGGCCGATGAACTCGCCAGCACGCCCGCCACCGCGCTGCCGTATCCCGGTCGGTCGCTCGAATGACCGATCCTGGGCGCCGACAGCATGTTGCGGTGACCCTGTCCGGCGGCGGGCACCGAGCCAGCTTGTTCGGCCTTGGCGCGATGCTGTATCTCATCGACGCGCGCAAAGGGCCTGAGCTGTCCAATATCTCGTCGGTGTCCGGCGGATCGCTGACCAACGGCTACATCGGCCTGCGGACCGACCTCACCGCGGTGTCGCCCCGCGAGTTCTGGGACGAAATGCGGCCATTCGCACGGCAAGTGGCGCTCAAGGGCTCCCTTTTCGCTTATCCGCCGACCTATCTGCTGCTCGCCGCCGTGGCCATCATGGCCGTCCCTGCGCTGCTGTTGAGCTTGATTCTCTGCCCGGGTTGGTTGGCTCTGCTGGTCGTCGTCGCCGCAGCGTTCCTGTGCGGCGCGCTGGCCCAGCTGCGCAGCCTCATCGCGGCGAAATCGTTTGACAGCGTGTTCTTTCGCGGTGCGCCATTGAGTGACATGCACGATTCGGTGACCCATGTGGTGTGCGCCACCGAACTCCAGACCGGGTTGTCGGCGTACTTCGCCGGTTCGTTCGTCTACAACTACGAATGCCGCTGGGGCGCGCCGGGGGATCTGCCGTTGGCGCGTGCCGTACAGGCGTCGGCCGCGCTGCCGGGGGCGTTCAACGTCGTCTCGTTGCCGGTGAGTCGCCACGGCTTCCCCGGCACGCCGCCGATATCCCATTTCAAACTGACCGACGGCGGCGTGTACGACAACATGGGGACCGAATGGCCGCTGCGGCTGAGCGATCGCCTCAAGGAGGACGGCGCGCCTGCGGATCTGCCCGGTGCGGACGAGGTGATCGTCGTCAACGCGTCTGGCGGTTGGCGTGGCGCGAGAAAGCAAGTATCAGTGAACAAACCGTTGGTCGGCGAGATCTCCACCCTGATGGCGGTCAAGGACGTCATGTACGACCAGACGACATCGGTGCGTCGGCGGCTGCTCGACCGTCTGTTCCGGGTTGCCTCCGAATCTGGCGGATTGCGCGGGACAACGGTGCAGATCGACCGCAGCCCCTTCGCCGTGGCCGACAGTTTCACCGACGGCGACGACGACCTCGCCAAGCGCGCGGGGCGCGCCTTGGAGCTGCTCAGGGACGAGGATCGCGACGCGTGGGACGACGAGGTCAAGGCCAACGCGGGCGCCAAGACCACGCTGTCCAAGATCCCGCGCGATCGCGCCGTATCGCTGATGCGGCATGCCTACTTGCTGACCGCAGTGAATTGCCATGTTCTGCTGGGCTATCCGTTCGACGCGGTCCCCGAGCGCGCCCGCTTCGAGCAGCTCCTCACCTGAGGCGCAGAAAACCTAGGTGCCGGTGCCGCTGCGGATCAGCGCGGCCAGTTCCTCGCGGTCGGAGATGTCGAGCTTGATGCACGCACGGTAGAGATGCCCCTCGACCGTGCGCACCGATACGACCAGCCGGTCGGCGATGTCGCGGTTGCTCAGGCCCGCCGCGACGAGGTTGGCGATCTCACGTTCGCGCACGGTCAACGGCAGCGGATGTGCGGCCAGATCCAAAGCGGGCGTGCGTATGCCGCCGCACTCCGCGGCGAGCCGGTTGGCCGAGGCGGCGGCCTCCACGCTGCGACGTCGATCGTCAGAGCCCTCGTATGCGACGGCCGCTTGCGCGGCCGCATCCGCGGCCGACAGCAGGGCACCGATCGACTCGAACTGCTCCGACGCGGCGACGATCCCCGCGGCGTCGCGGTCCCGCACCGCTGACGCGTGCGCCGCGATCGTCGCCGCCAGCCGGCCGCCCGTCGCGGTCGCCACCACGACGAGCCGGTCCAGCGACGTCTGGTCGCCGAACCGAACCGCGTCGTGCAGCGCCAGCATCTCGATGGCCTGCTGTCCGGACTCCGAGGCCAGCCGCGCGGCCTCCAGCGCGAGTTCGATTGCGGCGCTGACATTTCCCTCGGCCGCGGTGAGCCACGACTCGGCGATCTTCAGCTGCGGGCCGAACACCGCGACGTGCCGTCCGAAGCGCGTCTTCACCTCGGCCATCATCTTGGCGCCAGGCTCGACACGGCCGAGCGCACAGTAGGACTGGGCGAGCATGAGGCGGGCAGGGAAGCTCCACGAGGCCGCGGACTCGGCGGTGAGGGCCGCGACCGTCTGCTCCATCCGTGGCACGGTGTCGGCGAACAGCCCGCGCGCCACCCCGACCGTTCCCACGAGCACGTTGGCCATGCCCCATGCGAGGTACTGGCCCGCGGAGGTGATCCGGCCGATGTCGGCGGATCGCTGTGCGGCGGTCTCGAAGTCGCCTGCCAATGTCAGCGCCCGAACCTCGCCGAACGAGGCCAGGTAGCGCAGCAGCCCGTCGACCCTGCTCTCCACCTCGTGCCCACGCTGGGCCACCGCGTAGACCTCGTCGTCGCGACCCATCAGTGCAAGGGCGAGCGCACCGCCGAACGCGGCCCACTCGACCGCCGTTGGATTGGCCTCCGGATCGGCGAGCACTTTCTCGGACAACTCGACGGCCTCAGACAGCTGGTTCTCGAACGTGCGCGACGCGGAGGCCACGCCGTCGATGAGTAGCCGCAAACCGTTGTGCGTGATCCGCTTGCGCAGGACTTCCAGCACCTCGTCAGCGCTCTCGGCGTCGCCCATCGACCAGTGCAGGTTCGCGATCCGCGCCAAACCCCAACGCGCCAAGTCGAGTTCGTCCAAGGCCTCGGGTTCGAACGCGCTGAGTGTCTCCTCGGCCTCTGCGGCCTTGCCCTGCCACAGCAGGGACCGGGCGAGCAGCTCGCTGGCGACGAGGCCACCGCCTCGGTTCACCGCAGCGCGCGCGATTCGCTCACCGAGTGTGACGTTGGTCAGCGCGATAGCATCGCGCGCCGCGGTCACCAGCAGCTCCAGGTCGGGCTGCTGGTCGCTGTCAAGCGTCAACTCCGCCAACCGGATTCGATCTGTCGGTGCCTTGAGCGGCTGATCCCGCAACGCGCGCACCACCTCGCCGCGCAGCCGTCGGCCCGCCGCCATGCCCAGCCGCCTGCGGATCACCTCCCCGAACAACGGATGGTTGAACCGCACGTCGATGGTCGAGTGGTCCTCGACCACCCGCACCAGGCCGCGCTCCTCGGCGTCCTCAACGGCTTCGGCGCCGACGATGTCCGACAGCGTGTCGAGGTCGAGCGGCTCGCAGAAGGTCAGCAACCGCAACGCGTGCAGCACGTTCTCGGGCAGTTGCTCCACGCGGGAGTCCAGCAGCGACGCCAGTTCGGACGTCACCGCCGTGCGGCCGCGCAGCTGCCACACGCCGCGGACCTGACGGAGTGTGCCCGCCTCCAACGCCCCCTCGACGAGGTGGCGAACGAACAAGGCGTTTCCGCCGGACGCCTCCCACATCAGATCGGCCGACAAGCCCTCGACGCGACCGCCGAGCGCGTCCTCGATGAGAGTTACGCACTGCTCTTTGGTGAACGGCGTCAGGTGCAACCGCTGCAGATAGCCGTCCTTCCACAAGGACGTGATCGCGTCGGGCACCGACTCCCCGGCGCGCACGGTGGCGACGATACGCACGGAACCGTCCATCGCCAGCTGGTGCAGCAGGGTAGCCGACAATTGGTCCAGCAAATGCGCATCGTCCACGCCGATGACCGAATGCCCTTCGGACACAATGGTTTCGCGCGCGGCCGAAAGGAACGCCACCGGATCTCGTGACGTGGCCGCACCCACCAGATGAGCAAAGACGCCGAGCGGGATGCTGCGCGCCGACTCGGTGCCCGCCACCCACTGCACACGCGACGGCAGCGACTGCGTCACGAGGCGGGCCAGCGTCGTCTTGCCCACGCCTGCATCGCCGATCAGGACGATTCCGCACACACCCTCCTGCTCGACGAGTGCGTTGTGAATCGTCGTGAACTCGGTGTCGCGGCGCACGACAGGCCAGTTTTGGGCCATGAACTGGAACTTTACTACTCGCAGCGCGTTTCGGTTTACCACGCGACGGCCGCAAGTGCCTCGGAATCCGCGGGCACAGACGGCGCCTCGGATTCCACCAGACGTTCGCTGCGGGCGAGCCAGTCCATATCGGCCCAGACGACGTGTGCCGGTAGCCTCCGCCAGTACTGGGGGTGCTCGCGCAGGTACACCTCGACGCTGGAGTGCACCAGCGCATCGGCGGGCAGCTTGCGAACCGACATCGTCGGAGCACTTCCGGCCAGTGCGTCGAAGTCACTCGGCGTGGGCACCTCGAAGGCGCCGTCGTCGCGCACCTCCACGCCCGCCCGGACCGCACCATCCAGCATCCAGTCCAGCGCGATGCCCGCCAGCTGCGAACACGCGCCAGGACCGCCTGCCACATCGCAGTGCGCGCCGCGGAACCAGACTTCTTCGATCGCCTCCGACCCGAGCAGATGCTCGCCGAATGGTCCAGAGCCACCGTCGACCGCGACCGCGTGCCTGCCCGCGACAACGTTGGACAAGCTCTCGCCAGTCGACTCGGCGTGGACGCCGGGCACCTTCACCATGTCCCAGAGCCCCAAAAACGCTACGGTAACGGCGTTTTGGTCAGCGCCGGACAGCTGGGCCGTCAGGTCTGCGACCCTGCTCCAATCTTCCGGCGTGCGGCGCGTCCGCGGCAGGGCGTAGGCGGAGATCACGTAGTCCTTCAGGTCGAGCAGCAGCCCGACAGTGCCGAGAAGCCGGGTCAGGGCGTGAGCGCAGTACGCGCCACGGCCCACACCGAACACGAAGAGCTGGTCGCCCGGTAGCCACGTTTCGATGAGGAACTGGTATGCCTCGGCGATGGCATCGCGGGCGTCGTCGACGGCCGTTCCCCTCCAACGGAGCCGCCGGGCACCTGGATCTCTGGCACCGGAGTGGTACCACAGGATCTGGTCGTCACCATCGTCAAGCAGGCGCAGCAGCGCTTCCGCGTTCGTGGCATCCTGCAGCCCAGGATGATCGCGCGCACGGTCGAAGCACAACACGATTTTCTTTACTGCGTTCTTCACGGCAAACCCCCGACGGTCGCAAATCAACGCTGCAAAATAGTTTGCCCCGGCAAATGCGGCCGTGTCCCGAGTATTGCGCTACTTGTTTTCGGATATCCCGCGGAATCTTGACTTGGCAAGCTGGATCGGTGCGGAATCAGTGGTGTTTATGCCGCATGCGCGAGCGAATTCCTCCGGTGTAAGCCCGTCTGCGGAGTTCATGTCACAGCGACCGAACGGCGGCGAACCCTCCGGCAAACCGTCGCCGTAGCCGTCGCCGTTCGTGTACTGATGGGCGACCTTGCCCGGATACGGCGGGTTGTCGCCGTAGGCGGCGATCACGAGTCGGATGCCGCGCGGCTTGCTCGGCCAGAGGGTGTTGAGGTCGCCGACGTTGCCGTATCCGATCACCCTCGCCCTCGACCCGACGAAGGCACCGACGGCCTCGTACGCGGCGTTGATCCCCGCCGAGCGGTCGCCGCGGATCTTCCCGCCCCAGGACTCCACGTCGAGCATCACCGCCATCTTCGGGTGCGAAACGCGGACCTGCTGTCTGAATGTGTCGACCGATTGCTGCCAATTCGGCCGCCAGACAAAGTAAACGACGAAGAACTCGAGGCGGCCGTTGTCGACATTGCGCAGGCACCAGTCGTAGTTGTCGACCCAGTGCCGATCTCGATACGTGCCGTCGTTCGACCGGATGCACAAAACCCGATGCGGATAACGGTCGTCGACGTCGACCTGCCACTCGGAGACGTCGGCGTAGAGGGTGTCGGCCACACCGCCAGTCTGCGCGTCGCTACGCCAGCGGCACCTGCACGCCCGCGCTCCCCGGGTCGCCGTGCAAATCAATGGATTCCGGCACGGTTCCGGGTGGTACGTCGAACGCGACGGAGACGTCGACCGAATCGCCCGGATTGAGTTCGGCGAGGCCGCCGCCGAGGTAGAACGACGCCTCGTCGTCGATGTTGTAAACGGTGCCTGCCGCGTTGAGCGTCTGAAGCGTGCCGAGGAACGTCGCCGGTGCATCGCTGGTGTTCGTCACCGTCATGTGCACGGCGACGAAATCGCCCTGCGCGGTCTTCTCGACCGGCGCGTCCGGTGAGGTGACCGAGTCGCCGACCTCGTAGCCGTGCACAGTGAATGACAGTGGACCATCGCTGGCTTCGGCGCCCGCGCTAGCGGTGGGCGACTCCGTCTCGGTGGCCTCGGTGGTCGTCTCCGCACTGCTCGGGGCCGTGGTGGCCGGCTCCGATGGGGCGGTGGTCGGCGTGTCCTGCGCGCCGATCTGGATCGTGTCGTCCTTGTGAATGAAGAACGCGTAGATGAGAACGAGCAGGAGGATCGCGAGCAGCCCCGCGCAGACCGCGCTGAACGTGATGATGAGCTTGCGGTTGTCGTCCTGCGGTCGCGGTTCGGTGGCTGCGCTGGGGAATGGGCCCAACCTCGGCAACTCGGGCGGCGTCGGTTCGTCGATGAAGGCCGCGGACCGTTGGCCGTAGGACGGTGTGATCGGTTCGCTATAGGACGGCGCCGAATGCTCGGTGTGGCTCGGCTCGACGTCGGGCGCAGCCGTCGGCTCGCCTTGGCTGGTCTCGCTCGGCTCGGCAGGCGGGATCGTAGGAAGGCGCACCTGCCTCGTCGGTTGATCAAGGGGTCCGGGGACTCGCTTCGGCTCGTCGTCGGCGTCGGGTGCCCGGTGCGCGCCCCCGACCGGGCGCCTCACCACAACTGTCGGTTGCTCGATGCCGGAAGTCTCGGGAGTTGAGGGTGGTTCGCTGGGTTCCGGTGTCGGCGCGATGCCCGGCGCACGATGCTCGGTCCAGTTCGAACCGTCCCAATACCGTTGGCCGCCAGAGCCGTCGGGATCGGAAAACCAGCCGGCAGGCGGGCGCGGTGTTGTCATCGCGGGAGAATAACGCAGCCCCGCCGCGGAAATCCGCCTTTTGCTCAGGCGACGACCGTCGTCAGCCGCCCATCAGCATGCGCCACTGATCCAGATTGCTGGCCCGGTACACGTAATTCGTGCGGCGTACCTCCGACAGCGATGCGCTCGGCTCTGCCGAATACCAGTGCCCGGGGAACACCGTTGGGTCGCCGGACAGCTTCGCGAGCGCCTGCAGGCTGCGGAACATCTCGTCGACGTCCCCGCCGGGGAAATCGGTGCGGCCGCAGCCCTCCAGAAACAGGGTGTCACCGGCGACCAGGCGGCCGTCGAGCAGGAAACACTGACTGCCCGGCGTGTGACCGGGGGTGTGCAGCAGCTCGATGTCGACGTTGCCGACGCTGACCTTGTCGCCATGATTGTGCGACGTGAGCTCGCTGCGCGCGATCCCCGTGACACGCGAAACCCAGTCCGCCTCAAGACTATTGACGTGTACCGGAACGCTGTCCCGTTCGAGCAGCTCGGCCAGTCCCTTGAGCTCGAAGCCCATCATCGACCCGCCGACGTGGTCGGGGTGGTGGTGGGTGACGAGCACGCCCGACAAGTGCATGCCGTCGGCCTCGAGCACGTCGACCAGATCCAGCGCGGCGTAGGCCGGGTCGACAACCACGGCGTCGCCGGTCTCCCGGTCGCCGATCAGGTAGGCGAAGTTGCGCATCTGCTGCGCGACCATGTCCGTCTTCGCGAAGTCACGCCCGGAGAGCAGTTGCCGAAAGTACAGCCGTTCGGTCATGGCTTCAGACTATGTATTTAGAAGTTGGCAAGCGCACCGTGGTCTCTTGACCGCATGAAAATACCGACAAAACCCAAGCTGATCCCCGGCCTGGTCGCCGCGGTCGTCGTCCCCATCGGCGCGGTGGCGACGGCAGTGATGTTGAGCATGAGCCCCAATGTCGCCGAGGCGAGCCCAATGTTCATGCCCGTCGCCGAGACCACTGAGCCCACGCAGGCCCAAGCAGTGGAATTCGGCCCCGCGGTGCGCGACGGCAACTTCTCGTTCGAGGTCACGCATATGAGTCGCACCACTGCCACCGTCGACCTGGAAAACATCTACTTTGACCTATTTGCAAAAGGGGAATTCGTCATCGTCGACTACGTCCTCACCAACGTCAGCGGCGAGTCGCAGACGTTCTTCCCGCTGTCGAGCACGCTGACAGACGGGACGAAGATCTACCCGGCCGACGAGCACAATTGGGGCGGCGCGAATCCATCGTTCGATCTCGGGCCCGGCGAGTCCTTCCCGACCTCGATAATGTTCGACGTGCCCCGCGGCACCGATGTGCAGTCGATCGCATTCCACGGCAGCCCGTCGTCCGAAGGCGTCACGCTTGATCTTTGAGCCGAACCATGCGGGTGGTGCTGGTCTCGTCGAGATCGACCACGTCGCTGCGGGAGCGCAGGAAATCGCTGAACGACCGGAATCCGAGCGACTTTTCAGAGAACGACGGGTCCATCCGCTTCATCTGCGCCTTGACCTCAGAGTTGTGCAGCCAGTCGGCGTCGTCCTTCTCAAGGCCGATGCGGAGGGCACGCTCCAGCAGGCCGGTCGCCGCGGCCTGGGGGTCGGGTGGTTCGGGTTCGTCGTCGGGCTGTTTGGCCTTGGTGCGACGAGGCTTCTCCTTCGCCGGCTGCAATACGGGCACGCCAGGCAGCGCGTCATAGGTGACGAACTCGTCGCACGCGGCGGTGAGCGCCCGGCTGATCGAGCCGGTGATGCCGATGCCGACGACGTAGCGGCCGAGGCGTTTGCAGCGCTGCGCGAGCGGAATGTAATCGGAGTCGCCGGCGACGATCACCACGTGCGTCAGGTCGGGCAGCCGGAACATGTCCTCGACGGCGTCGACGGCGAGCCGGATGTCGGCGCCGTTCTTCGCGTACGCGGCGGCGGGAAAGAGCTGGACAAGGTCCACCGCGCGGCCGACCAGCTGCCCGCGGTATTCGGCGTTGACATCGGCCGACCAGTCGGCATAAGCCCTCGTCAGCACCAGGGTGCCGAACGACGACGCGAAGTCGATGATCGCGCTGACGTCGACGGTTGCCGCGGTCAGGCGGCCCGGTGTCTTGTGGAAGCCCGCGGTCTTGTCCCGCTGAAACGAATTGCGGCCGTGCACCTGGTCGTAGCGCGAGATGACGATGTTGTCGAAGTCGAGGTACACCGCCACGCGAGGAGCGCTGGGTTCAGTCACGGTTCTGTCCTATCACCTGGCGCCGAAACTGCGTACAGATCGCGATTCTCGACGGATTTAGGATCTCACCGCAGTCTCGGCAAACTGGGTTGAAGCCGATGACGAGGCGTGGATCTATCTGGGCAACACGCTGGCCGACCGCAAGCCGGGGGATTCGGTTGATACCGCAGTGGTCTTCGACGTGCCGAGAGGCACCGATTCCGAGTCGATCGAGCTGCCCGACGGGTGGTTTTCGGACGGCGTCACCGTCGGTCTGTAGCAATTCCGGTGACCAGCGGTTTGGCAGGTGAAACCGCGAGAATGTAACCTCTTTAAGGCCCGCGCCACGGTTGTGGGTCTCGGCCCCCTTAGCTCAGTCGGTAGAGCGTTTCCATGGTAAGGAAAAGGTCAACGGTTCGATTCCGTTAGGGGGCTCGGTGGTCGCCAGGCTAGTGGTGGCACCCGGATGGCGGTGTAGCTCAGCTGGTTAGAGCGCACGACTCATAATCGTGAGGTCGGGGGATCGAGCCCCCCCACCGCTACAGGCAAGAACGAGAATGTGAAAGTAGGGCAGTTGACGTGGCGTCCAGTACCGACGTACGGCCGAAGATCACTTTGGCCTGCGAGGTGTGCAAGCACCGCAACTACATAACCAAGAAGAACCGTCGCAACGATCCGGACCGGCTTGAGCTGAAGAAGTTCTGCCCGAACTGCGGCAAGCACCAAGCGCACAAGGAATCGCGCTAACGCGCGCCAACCCGTGGGTGTTTGCCCAGGGTTGACCCGATAGGTTCACTAACTGTGTCGCTGTCAAAGCAGATAGTCGGGAAGCATTATCGCCACCCCGACTACTACGTCGTGGGCCGCGAGAAGATTCGCGAGTACGCCGTCGCCGTGAAGAACGACGACGCGGCGTTTCACGACGACGCGGCCGCAGCCGAGCTCGGCCACGATTCGCTGCTCGCGCCGCTGACGTTCATCTCGGTCTTCGGCTATCAGGCACAGTCGGCCTTCTTTGCCGACGCCAACATCGGCATCACGGACATGAAGATCGTGCAGGTCGATCAGGTGCTCAAGTTTGTGAAGCCGATTCACGCTGGCGACAAGCTTTTTTGCGACGTGTACGTGGACTCCGTCAGGCAATCTCACGGCGCCGACATCATCGTGACCAAGAACATCGTTACCAACGACAAGGGTGATGTCGTGCAGGAAACGTATACGACCCTGGCGGGTCGATCGGGCGAAGAGGGAGAAGAGGGTTTTTCAGATGCCACTGCGTGAGTTCGATTCGGTGAAAGTGGGCGACACTCTTCCCGAGAGAGTGATCCCGCTGACGCGGCAGGACCTGGTCAACTACGCCGGCGTGTCAGGCGACCTGAACCCGATTCACTGGGACGACGACATCGCCAAGCAGGTCGGTCTGGATACCGCAATCGCGCACGGCATGCTCACCATGGGGCTGGGTGGCGGATACGTCACCTCGTGGGTGGGCGACCCTGCCGCGGTCACCGAATTCAACGTCCGGTTCACCGCCGTAGTGCCGGTGCCCAACGACGGCGTCGGCGCCGAAATCGTGTTCAATGGACGTGTGAAATCCGTTGAGCCTGAGACGAAGTCAGTCACGATAGCGCTGTCGGCCACAACGGGGGGAAAGAAGATCTTCGGCCGCGCAGTGGCGACCGCGAGGTTGGCGTAGCTCATGGCACTGAAGGTTGATATCCGCGGCATGGTTTGGAAGTACCCGGACAGCTTCGTGGTGGGCCGCGAGCAGATCCGCCAGTACGCCGGCGCCGTCAAGGCCGATGATCCGGCCAGCCACGACGAAGCGGCGGCCGCCGAGCTGGGCCACGGGTCGCTCGTCGCGCCGCCGACCTTCATGTCGATTTTCGCGGTGATGATCCAGCGACACTTCTTCCAGCACGTGGATGTCGGCATGGAAACCATGCAGATCGTCCAGGTCGACCAGAAGTTCCTGTTTCATCGGCCGATCCAGGCCGGTGATGTGCTGACCGGCACCATGTACATCCAGACCGTCGACGAGCGGTTCGGTGCAGACATCGTGACGACACGCAATGTGCTGACCGACGACAGCGGAGACGTGGTCATGGAGTCGTTCACAACGCTGATGGGCCACGAGGGCGACAACTCGATCTCGGCTAAGTGGGATCCGGAGACTGGGCAGGTCGTGCGAACGGCCGTGAGCCAGAACGGCGACAAAGCGGATTAGTAACTGGGACGGGGTGCGCGCTACACTCGGACCTCGGGGTTTTCCCAGTCCAGCGCGCTGTCCGTCGGCTTTGATCGACCGAACGGGGAGCGCGCCAATTGTGTGAGCCCCGGAGCAGGTGGCCCTGGGCCGCAGTGCCATCTTGAAGGGGCGTAGCTCAACTGGCAGAGCAGCGGTCTCCAAAACCGCAGGTTGCAGGTTCAAGTCCTGTCGCCCCTGCTCAACTGAATACTCGAAAAGTGTGGACACTGGATAGTGACCACGACCATCAGACGAAAGGCATGCGGTGAGCGACGAGCGCGATAGTGCCGGCTCCCCGAGCGACGGCACCGTGACCGACAGCACCGAGGACGACCGCGGGCAGACGGCGGTCGTGACGCGGCCGGCGCGCCCGACGGGCAAGCGGTCGCGCCGCGGCGCAGTCGACGAGGTCGACGCCGTCAGCGATGAGGCCCCGGAGACCGAAACCGCCGTCAGCAAGAACGGTGCGGGCACCAAGACCAAGACCGCCAAGAAGGCCGCGGACCACCCGTCGCGCAACCCGTTCGAGTTCGTCTGGAACTACCTGAAGCAGGTCGTCGCCGAGCTGCGCAAGGTGATCTGGCCGAACCGCAAGCAGATGGTCAGCTACACCGCCGTTGTGCTGGTCTTCCTGGCCTTCATGGTGGCACTGATCGGCCTGGTCGATTTGGGCCTGGCCAAGCTCGTGATGCTGGTTTTCGGCTGAACGAGAGAGTTAGAGAGGACTGACTAGTGACTTCCTTCGAGGGCGAGACGCCGTCGGCTGTGTCCGATGCGCTCGCCGAAGCAGCGGACCCGGCGACCGTGATCGCGGACGAGGCCGCCGAGCGTCTGGAGGACAGCACTGCTGCCGAGGCGGTCGAGGACGCGACGCCGGTCGACGAGGCCGTCGAATCTCCGGTGGACGAGGCCGTCGAGTCTCCGGTGGACGAGGCCCCTGCTGACGCGCCGGAAGCGGCGGCTGCGGACGAGGACGAAGACCCTGCCGTCGCGCTGAAGAAGGACCTGCGGCTGCGGCCCGGCGACTGGTACGTCATCCACTCCTACGCCGGCTACGAGAACAAGGTGAAGGCCAACCTCGAGACCCGCGTGCAGAACCTCGACGTCGGCGACTACATCTTCCAGGTCGAGGTGCCCACCGAAGAGGTCACCGAGATCAAGAACGGCCAGCGCAAGCAGGTCAACCGCAAGGTGTTGCCGGGCTACATCCTGGTGCGCATGGACCTCAACGACGAGTCGTGGGGCGCGGTGCGCAACACGCCGGGCGTCACCGGCTTCGTGGGCGCGACGTCTCGTCCGTCGCCGCTGTCGCTCGACGACGTGGTGAAGTTCCTGCTGCCGCAGGGCCAGGCGAAGAAGCCCGGCAAGGCCGCTGCGACCACCACCGCCGCCGCCGAGACCGGCGGAATTGAACGGACCCCGATCGAGGTTGACTTCGAGGTCGGCGAGTCGGTCACCGTCATGGACGGTCCGTTCGCGACGCTGCCGGCCTCGATCAGCGAGGTCAACGCCGAACAGCAGAAGCTCAAGGTGCTGGTGTCCATCTTCGGCCGCGAAACACCTGTCGAATTGACCTTCAACCAGGTCGCCAAGATCTAGTAACCGGGCTTCGGCCCCAGAGAGGAACACCACCACCATGGCCCCGAAGAAGAAGAAAGTCGTCGGGCTGATCAAGCTGCAGATCCAGGCCGGGCAGGCCAACCCCGCCCCGCCGGTGGGTCCGGCGCTCGGCCAGCACGGCGTCAACATCATGGAGTTCTGCAAGGCGTACAACGCCGCGACGGAAAGCCAGCGCGGCAACGTCATCCCCGTGGAGATCACCGTCTACGAGGACCGCAGCTTCACATTCACCCTCAAGACCCCGCCCGCGGCCAAGCTGCTGCTGAAGGCCGCCGGTGTGCCGAAGGGCTCGGGTGAGCCGCACAAGACCAAGGTCGCCAAGGTGACTTGGGATCAGGTGCGCGAGATCGCCGAGACCAAGAAGGAAGACCTGAACGCCAACGACATCGATCAGGCGGCCAAGATCATCGCCGGCACCGCCCGGTCGATGGGGATCACGGTCGAGTAGTTCGACGCGGTCCCGTGGGGCCCGAGAAGCGCAGGCGGATCGGCCCGAAAGTGGGAGAGCTGGCATCGGCCCGCCAACCACAACTCTGAACACAAGGAGAATCCAATGAGCAAGACAAGCAAGGCATATCGCGAAGCCGCCGAGAAGGTCGACCGGGAGCGGCTGTACACGCCGCTGGAGGCCGCGAAGCTGGCCAAGGAGACGTCGTCGAAGAAGCAGGACGCGACCGTCGAGGTCGCCATCCGCCTCGGCGTCGACCCGCGTAAGGCCGACCAGATGGTGCGCGGCACCGTCAACCTGCCGCACGGCACCGGTAAGACCGCCCGCGTCGCGGTGTTCGCCGTCGGCGACAAGGCCGAGGAGGCCACGGCCGCAGGCGCGGACGTTGTCGGCAGCGACGACCTGATCGAGAAGATCCAGGGCGGATTCCTGGACTTCGACGCCGCGATCGCCACGCCCGATCAGATGGCCAAGGTCGGCCGCATCGCCCGCATCCTCGGTCCGCGCGGCCTGATGCCGAACCCGAAGACCGGCACCGTCACGCCCGATGTCACCAAGGCCGTGAACGACATCAAGGGCGGCAAGATCAACTTCCGCGTCGACAAGCAGGCCAACCTGCACTTCGTGATCGGCAAGGCGTCGTTCGACGAGAAGAAGCTGGCCGAGAACTACGGCGCCGCGCTGGATGAGATCCTGCGGGCCAAGCCGTCGTCGTCGAAGGGCCGCTACCTGAAGAAGGTCGTCGTCTCGACCACCACGGGCCCGGGCATTCCGGTCGACCCGGCGGTCACCCGCAACTTCGCCGAGGCCTGATTTTTCTCCCGCTCGGCGGAATAGGTAGTCAGCGGAAGATGCGGCCGAGTTCGGCGCGTGTGCGGATGTCGAGCTTTCGATAGATCCGCGCCAGGTGCGCCTCCACTGTCTTCGGGCTGACGAAGAGCGCGGCGGCGACGTCGCGGTTCGTCATACCGGAGACAGCCAGCTCGGCGACGCGTCGTTCGGTGGGTGTCAGCGGTTGGTCGCGGTCGGGGGCGGCGGTGATGCGGGCCAGTTCGGCTCGGGTGCGCTCGACCCACAGCGGTGTGCCCAACGCGTTGAACGCATCAAGGGCTTCATTCATCGTGGCGACGGCGGCTTCCCGCTTTCGCTGCCTGCGAAGCAACTGCGCGATCAGCAGTTGGGTGCGCGCACGTTCGAACGGCATCTGCAGGCGGGAGTGCTCGGTCAAGGCCTGCCGCGCCACGGCTTCGGCAGCTTCGACGTCGCCTTCGGCAGCCGTCAACATCGCACGGCAGCGTGCGCTCACCGCCAACATCCATGCGCGGTCCAGCATGCGCCCATTGGTCTCGAGCTTCTTGATCAACGGCTCGGCGTCGGCGAGGCGGCCCAGCCCGACCATTGCCTCGACGGCGTCGGGGATGAACGCGGCGTCCATGATCTCTGAGCCGGGTATCGAATCGTGTCCGTCGACGAGGGGTTGCATCACGGCCAACGCCTCGGCGTAGTTCCCGTGCGATACGTCGAGGAATCCCAACGTCATCATCGGCCATTCCGCCAGCCGATGCGATCCGCATTGTTCGGCGACTTCGATCGCCCTGTGCGCGTCCGTGCGCGCCTCGGCTTCACGCCCGGTGTACGCCGACACCGCAGCGCGCACGGTCAGTGCGATCGCGCAGGAACCACCGACCTGCAGCGCGCGCTCCATCGTCTCCTCCGCGAGGAGGGTGGCTTCTGCGTAGTTGCCGCGCCACATCTCGATGAGCGTGCCGTACCCCGCGACGGCCATCATGTCGTTCTCGGCGCCACGCTCGATGCAATATTGCCGGACCTCCGACATCTTGTTGCGCGCTTGGTCGAGCTTGCCGGTCCACGCGAGCAGCAGTCCCTTCACCGAGCTGGCACGGAAGGTGACGGGCACGTCGACGTCGCTGTCTTCGAGCTCCAGGGCGCGCGCCAGGCTGTCTTCGTCGATGCCCTGGCCATAGAGGAACTGCACATTCGTCCACATCGCGAGCGCCTGGCTCGACAGCGCGGGCACCCCGAGCTCGTCGGCGAGCGTCACCGCCTTAAGCGCGTTTTCTAGCGACTCGTCGAAATCACCGGTCATGCCCTGACAAAAGGCCAACACCATCAGGGTGTGGATCAGCACCGCTTGGTTGCCCTTGGCGTCGTCGAGGGCGCGTTCGAGGAGTCGCGCCGCTTCGACGAAGCGGTCGTCGAAGATGCGCATTCCCGCCGACAGATTCAACGCGATGGACCGCAGCAGACCGGGCCGCAGGTCACCAATTATCTGCTCCAGCAACGCATTTGCCCGTTCCGCGTCGCCGGCCTTGAAGTGGTGTTCGGCCGCGCGCACCCGTCGCGACGGGGTGTCCCCGCCGAGGTTCATCGCCAGCTCCACCAGCTCCGCTGCGGCTGCGGGGGCCCCGCGCGCCCGTGCGGCATCCGCGGCCGCATCCAAGGCGCGCAACGTATCTGGATCGGCGCGCGACGCGGCGAGGGCCATGTGCCTGGCCTTGAGCTCCGGCACCGCCAACGCCTCGGCCAGGCGCCGGTGCATCGCCCGTCGCCGCGCCGAACTGGCGTCGGTATAGACGCTTCGGGCGAGCAGGGGATGGGTGAATCGCACGCGGTGGCCGTCGATCGCGACGATGCCGTTGGTCTCGGCCTCGTCCAACAGGTCAAGGACTTCGTCGACGCTGCGGTTGGTTGCTTCGGCGAGCAGTTCCACCGTCGGGTCGGCGACACAGGCGGTTGCCAGCAGAACGTCCTGGGCGTCGCGCTGAAGCCGACGAAGCCGGGTGCGCATCAGCTCGGCGAGTGAGTCGGGCAGCAGCGTCGCTGCGGAATTCGATCGCGGGCCGACCGCCCGCGCGAGTTCGAGTGCGTAGAAAGGGTTGCCGCCGGACGCTTCTGCGATGCGCACCAGTGTGGGCCGCGAGAGGTTTCGGCCGAGTCGCCTGGAGATCAGCGTGTGCAGCGCGCCGAGGCTCAACGGTCCGATGCGGATCCGCTCGACCGCATCGGGGCGGGTCAGTTGCAGCAACGCTGTCGAGTCTCCGAAATCCTGTTCGGACCGTTCGGTGAACAACACCCCGACCTGACCCTTGAAGCGGCGGGCGGCAAACGCGACGACGGCCTGACTGCACGAGTCGAGCCATTGGGCGTCATCGATGGCCACCAGGACCGGCGCGCCGCGCGCCGAACTTTCGACCAGCGTGACCAGCGCCGCGGCGACGACGCGTTGATCGGTGGCAGGCCCTTCGCCGTTTGACCTCAGCAGGACGCGGTCCAGCGCGAAGCGCTGCACCTCAGGCAGTTCCTCGATTTCCGACTGGTCGATGTCGTCGAAGAGGTCTGCGACAGCCGCATATGCGAGGACGGACTCCGCTTGCCCGACGGCCGCGGACAGGATGCGATACCCCCGTCGACGTGCTTCTTCGATCGCTGCCAGCCATAACGTGGTCTTGCCTATTCCGGCTTCACCCTCGATGACCAGCGCCGCTGGGCTCGTTGTGGCCGAGTTGATGAACGCGTCGATCGCGCGAAACTCGGCCGAGCGACCGACCACGCTCCCAACCACAGCGCCCCCATCACCGCCAGCAACGTAAAGCTTCCCTACTGCATAGCCCATCGACGGCCGCGGGAAACGCCAGATCTAGATCACTTTATGCAAGCGCGTAGATTTACGGCAACGTCAATGGGGGCCGCCCGCGCTAGGAAACGTCGGCCGTGCCTGAGTAGCCGATGAGGCGGCCGAGTTCGGCCCGTGAGCTGATACCGAGCTTGCGGTAGATGCGGGCCAGGTTCGACTCCACGGTCTTCGGGCTGATGAACAACGCGGCGGCGACGTCGCGGTTCGTCATGCCCGACGCCGCAAGCTCGGCCACCCGCTGCTCGGACGGCGTCAGCGTATGGTCGCCTTTGGGGGCGACGTTCGTACGGGCCAACTCTGCGCGAGCACGCTCGGCCCACAGCGGCGCACCCAAATCTTCGAATGTGCTCAGCGCCTCATGCAGGGTCGCGGTGGCGGTTTCCTTGAGGCGCTGGCGACGCTGGAGCTGACCGAGTAACAGCTGGGTGCGGGCCCGCTCGAACGGCATCGGCAACCGGTCATGTTCACGCATGGCTTGTCCGGCCATCAGGACCGCACCCTTGACATCGCCCGTCGCGGCCATCGACATGCTGCGGCAGCGGGCCCCGATGGCCAGCATCCACGCGCGGTCCAGGCGACGGCCGTCGCGTTCCAGCCGCTCGATTAACGCCTCGGCCTCGGCGTGCCGGCCCAGCGACACCATCGCCTCGGCCGCATCGCCCACGTAGGCCACGGTGATGATCTCGGTCCCCGGCACGAGATCGATTCTGCTGACCATCGGCTGCAGGACGGCAAGCGCTTCGGCGTACCTGCCGAGCGAGACCTCGAGGAAGCCGAGGCTGATGGTCGACCAGTCCGACAGGCGCGGCGAACCGCACCGCTGCGCAAGTTCGATTGCGGTGGTGGCGGATTCGCGCGCATCCGACTCACGTCCGGTGTAGGCGGCGACGGCCGACCGTACCGTCAACGCGACCACGCGCATGTGGTCGCCACCGAGCTGCTGCGCCCGCTCCACGGTCTCCTCCGCGACGCGACCCGCGGCCTCGAAGTCGCCCCGCCAGATCTCGATCAGCGTGGAGAACACGGACACGAAGATCAGGTCGGTCTCCGCACCGCGTTCGATGCAGCGACGCCGCACGGCGGTCATCTGGCTTTTCGCATCGTCGAGCCGACCGATCCACGACAGCAGCAGCGCGCGGTTTGCGCTGGCGCGGAACGCGATCGGCGTATCGCCGTCGACGTTCTCGAGCTCGAGTGCGCGCTGCAGGCCGACCTCGTCCACGCCGTACCCGCACATGCATCGCACCATGGCCCGCATGGCGAGCACCCGGCTGGTCAGGTCGGTGCCGACGCCTTCGTCGACGTCCGCGACGGCCTGCTCGACGCTGTGCAACGCATCGTCGAACAGTCCGGAATTGAGCTGGGCGTAGGACAACACCAGCAGGGTCCTGACCCGGATCTGCGTGTTGCCCTCCGCGTTGTCGAGCGCTTCCTGCAGATGATTGACGGCCTTAGAGAAGCTGTTGTTCTGGATGCGCATCGCGGCAAGCAGATTCAACGCCATTGCGCGATGGGCACCGTGGTCGATGCGGTCGAGTGACTCCTCGAGCAGGGCGTGCGCCTGTTGGATATCGCCCGCCTGCATGAGGTGCTCGGCCGCACGGATCCGGCGCGACGGCGTGTCACCGCCGAGCCTGATCGCGAGTTCGACCAATTCGGCCGCGGCGGCGGGCGCCCCGCGTGCCCGTGCCGCCTGAGCCGCGTCGTCGAGCGCCTCCAACGTCTCGGGGTCGGCGCTGGACGCGGCCAGCGCCAGGTGTCGTGCCCTCAACTCGGGCACCCCGACAGCGCACGACAGCGAGCGGTGAATCGCCCGACGGCTGGCGGGGCTCGCGTCGATATATACGCACCGCGCGAGCAATGGGTGGGAGAACCGAACGCGATTGCCGTCGATGGTGATGAGCCCCTTGCTCTCGGCTTCCTCGAGTAACTCCACCGCGGGATCGACCGCGGTGTTGGCGACCCTGGCGAGCAACTCGACGGTGGGGTTGGCGACGGACGCTGCGGCCAACAGCATCTCGCGGGTCTCGCGGGCCAGCCGCCCGATGCGCAGTCGCATCAACTCGGCCAGCGTGCCGGGCAGCACATGTTCGGAATGCGCCCCCGAGTCGATCGCATCGGCGATTTCCAGCGCATAGAACGGGTTGCCGCCCGAGACTTCGGCGATCCGCACCATCGTCGGGCGGGGAAACGACCGGCCAAGGCGCGTAGAGATCACCGCATGCAACCCGCCCAGACTGAGCGGGTCGATGCGGATGCGGTCGATTCGGTCGGGCCGGGCGAGGTGCAGCCACTTGGCCGTCGTCCCGGCGCCC
Organism: uncultured Actinomycetota bacterium; assembly: GCA_963848855.1. Taxonomy (GTDB): domain Bacteria; phylum Actinomycetota; class Actinomycetes; order Mycobacteriales; family Mycobacteriaceae; genus Mycobacterium. Next base: position 43,305 of record CAWKFL010000008.1, on the reverse strand, counting down.
GGGTCACACCGCTCGGTGACGAGCACCCCGACCTGACCCCGCAACCGCCGGGCGGCGAATGCGATGACGGCCCTGCTGGACGGGTCGAGCCATTGCACATCGTCGACGGCGATGAGGACAGGTGCCTCGGCGGCGAGGCGCTCCACCACCGCGGCGAATGCCGCCGCGACGACGCGTTGATCGGTGGCAGGGCCGTCGGTGCTTGCCGCCCTGAGCAGCACGCGATCGACCGCGATGCCTTGCGGCTCGGGCAGCGCCGCGAGAACATCAGGCGTGACGTTGCGGAGGATGTCGGCCAGCGCGGCGTAGGCCAGCACGGATTCGGTCTGACCGACACGGGCGGTCAGTACGCAGAACCCGCGCTCGCGGGCCTGCTCGACGACGGCGAGCCAAACCGTCGTCTTGCCGATCCCTGCCTCGCCTTCGAGAATCAGCCCATGCGGCTGCTCTTCTGCGGATTGCAGGAACTTCGCCACCGCCCGCAATTCGAGCGGTCGGTTGACAACCCCGGGGTTCACGGCATCACGAATGGCCATCAGCAAAGCGAGAATACATCAAGCGCCACTCGTGAATGGCAGACTACAGGTTAGTGCTGAGCAGCTAGGCGCTCGTATTGCAGGGCGACGCCGGATAGGTCAGGCCGGCCACGGGCTACGTCAGCCGACAGTGGGTTCCGGTTGGGCGGCGTGCTCGCCGACGCACCTCTCCATAGCCAGCGCGGGATGGTCCCGCCTGATGCGTGCGCCCACGTCATTGCTCAGTCGCTGATGCGGAACGCCCGCGCGGCGGCATGTGGTCGTGACGGTATCGGAACTGTCGGCGCCGAACACCCCGTAGAGCACCTCGTCGTTCGGCACCGAGAGGGTGACGAGCAGGCGTACCGGAGTGCCCTCGTCGGAAACCGTCGTTGCTGCGGTGTCGAGCTTGGCCACGATGTCGTCGACCGATTGTTCGGTCAACTCGGGCACGTACCACTCGGCCAAGTAGTGCGCGAGACCGGGAACGTGTTCCATTCCACGAAGGTAGCGATGCTGCGCTACCCGGGGAATCGGGTGTTTCCCTATGGCTGAGCAGAAACGGCCAAATTGTTACGCCCGTGCAATCCCGGGGCACACTCGCATCGAGATCGACGAAATGGCGCGAACTACTCGTAAAAGTTCGCCCGTTTGTCCGTTTGGGCGTAGTTGAGTTCAGTGATGCGACGGCGCAGGAACTCGCGGGCGGGGTCGGAACCATTGCGGTCCAACGCCGCGCCGTACCACTGCCGGGCTTCGTCGAGCCGGCCCGCACGTCGCAACAGATCGGCGCGGATGGACGCGACGGTGTTCGACCGGGCGAGCCTCGGGTCGTCGGCCACTTCGTCGAGTGCGGCCAGACCCGCGGAAAATCCGTCGCGAAAGCCGACCGCGAGCGCGCGGTTGGCGCGAGCGACCGGCGAGCCGGTGCGGTCGATCAGGTTGTCGTAGGCCTGGCAGATCGCCGCCCAGTCGGTCTGCTGCCAGCTCGGAGCCGTCGCGTGCAGCGCGGCGATCACGGCCTGCGGCAGATACGGACCCGTCGCGCCTGCCGCCTGCCGCAGCCGGTCCAAGCCCCGCGCGATCCGGCCGCGATCCCAACTGGAGCGGTCCTGTTCGTCGAGCGGCACCAGGGCGCCGCGGCCGTCCACGCGTGTCTGCCGTCGCGAATCGTGCAGCAGGACGAGCGCGGCCAGCGCCTGCGCGTCGCGTTCTGCTGGCATCAGCGCACACAGTTCGCCTGCGAGGCGCACACCTTCGTCGCACAGCTCATCGCGGATGGCCGACGGTCCCGCGGTCGACCAGTAGCCCTCGGTGAACACGGAGTACACGCAGGCCAGCACATGCGGGACACGCTCACCGAGCAGCTCCGGCGGAGGCACACGCAGCGGGATGTTGGCGCGACGGATCTTGTTCTTGGCGCGGGTGATTCGCTGACCCACCGCGGCTTCGGTCTGCAGCAGCGCCCGCGCGATCTCGGCGACGGTCAGGCCCGAGATCAACCGCAGCGTTAGCGCCAGCTGTGACGACGGGTCCAGCGCCGGGTGTGCGCACGTGAACATCATCCGCAGCTCGTCGTCACGAACCCGGTGGGGGATCGTGTCGGTGCGCACCGTCGCGTCGTCGAGCACCGCTGCGAGTTCCTTTCCGGGCCGAACGGATTCCCGACGCAACCGGTCGAGGGCACGGTTGCGGGCGACCGTCACGATCCAACCGCCTGCGTTGGCGGGTACGCCGTCGCGCGGCCACGAGCGTAACGCCTCGGCGAAGGCTTCCTGGACGGCGTCCTCGGCGATGGTGAGGTCACCGGACCAACGCGCGAGCGCTGCGACGGCCGGGCCCCATTCGCGCCGAAAGACGCCGTCCAGGTTGGTCATTCGCCTGCGTATTACAGGCCCGACACGCCGGCCAGCCGCCGCAGCTCCACTGTGGTCGCCGGAATCATCGATGCGATCTTGATCGCCTCGTCGCGGTCGGGGGTGTTGATGAAGTAGAACCCGTTGGCCACCTCGGCGCCCTCGACGTACGGACCGTCGGACAAGAGGACCTTGCCGTCACGCACCCGCACGCTCGTCGCCGTGCTCGGCGGATGCAGTGGTGCGCCGCCGACCACTGCATCGCCCGCGGCCTTACCGAACTCGATGTGCGGTTTGACGCCCTCGTCCCATTCCGGGGTTCCGGGTTCGATGACGCTCCCGGGCGGCTCCAGCAGCAGGGCCAGCCAGGTGTCGCCAGTCAGGGGTCCCGAGGCAAACTCCGCGCGGTCCTCCTCGACGGTTGGCCACACCTCGACGCCGCCGTATTGACAAGCGGGAATGCCGGCAGCCAACGTCAGTGCGTCGTCGAGATTGTCGGCCTCGAGCACGTAGTAGCCGCCTGCCACCTCGGCGCCCTCGGGGAACGGACCGTCCGTGACGATGGGACGGTCGGGCCCTCCGGTGATGCGCGCCCCTGCGGCCGACGGGGTCAGTGCGTCGCCTGCCCGGATCGCCGAGCCCGCGTTGGCATGGAAGTTCTGATAGGCGGTCATGATCGCGGCCTGCGTGGCCGCGTCGGGCTCCTCGGTGGCTTCGGGACCGAGCAGCAACACGAAGTAGTGCATGGTGGACCTCTCGCTAGTGAGCAGAACCCTGCATTCCACTCTCTACACCACCGACGAATGGCGCCGGGCGAATCCGACAGCCTCGACGAAGACGTCCAGGCGGCGATGCTGACGGTGGCGTTGGAGCGCATGGTGGGTCGGACCAAGCTGCCCGATGAAGTTCGGATCGTGGCCGCAGCCAACCCGCCAGACCGCAGCGCGGGCGGTGTCGATCGGACGCCGCCGCTGCCGAACCGGTTCCTGCACATCGATTTTGAGCCGACAGCGGAGGAATGGGTTGACCGGTATGCGCGCCACGTTCGCCACGCTGCCCGCATCGCGGCGCGGGCGGCCAGATCTACATGGGGCTGGTGAGCCGACGATACCGGCGCGCGATCACCGAGTGGACGCCGCCGCCAGGCGGGTTATCGGCGACTACATGCGGCGCGGTGTGCCATTCGTGCTTCACCTACGCAAGTAGACCGTCGCGGTCTTGCACGAGAACCTTTACGTAGTCCCGACCGGGCTTCGCAAAAGTCACGTATCCGCTTACTCAAGTCGTACCGTCCGAAGAACGCAATTGTGGTGTGGTACACGCTTGTTTGCCTAAGACGAGGCGGTAGATCCACGATGACAACGCAGAAACCCCATCCCGGGCGTGCGAAGGCGGCGACCAATGGCGCTCAGAAACCCAAACCCTTCAAGACCACCGCCGAGAAGTCTGCTGTGACAGCTCCCGTCACGCCGATCCCGTGGGAACCTCTGAAAACAGCCGAGACCATCCATGACGTGGTGTGCAATTTCGATCAGGTGATCGACTGGGCGATCAGAGCAGAGAGCACCGTCGGCTATTTCGCCATCCTCTACAAGCGGTCCACCGTCGCCGTTCACGAGGCCCTCAAGCAGGGGAAGTTCATCAACCCGCAGCGGATGCAGAAGTTCGACGTCGTCTTCGCCCAGCGCTACTTCGACGCGTTGAATGCGTACTTCATGCCGGACGTGTACCCGGGCCTGACGCTTCCGTGGGAGGTCGCCTTCGTCGGCCACGAAGACGGGAAGACAACCATCATTCAGCAGATGATGACCGGGTTGAACGCGCACATCTGTTTCGATCTGGGCCTTGCCGCCGTGGAGGTCGCCGCGAACGATCTGGAGGCGATGAAGCACGACTTCGACTACATCAACGAGCTCGTCGCACTCCAAGTCCCCGGCATGCTCAGGAAACTAATCGAGATCTCACCCGACGTCGTGTGGCTTCGTCGAGCCCTCCCCGCTGAGACGGACGTCATCAAGGGTGCGTTGACCAGGTTCCGCGATGGGAGTTGGTTATTCGCCATCCACCTGGCGATGTTCCCGGACACGGCGAAAGAGAAGATCGTCAACCATCAAGCCTGGACAGCGGCGCTCGGCGCCTGGTACCTGGAACCGCCGAAGCGGACACCGTTTCATATCCTCATCTGGTTCATCAAGAGGCGCGAGAAAAGAAACGTCGGCCGAAACCTACGGCTCCTCGAAGGGGTCGCGGACAAACCCCGGATGACGGCAAAGCGCGGCCTCCCTATCGTCACGGAGGTGACGAGAGCAGCTGTTGCGCTCTCGCGTATTCAGCCCATCTAGCATCGCAGGGAAAGCGGCTGACGACGTTCGATAGTGCGGACCGATCGCAGTCACCAAGGAGATCGAAAGAATCGAGCAGGCAACGCAATTCGAAGAGTGTCGCCGATTGCTTCCTGGCGAATTTGATTGCCTCGGCGAGGGCCGCCCGTTGCTGTTGCCGCTCCGTGAGCGTGTGCGCGCGCAGCCGCATCAGTTCGGCGTCGTGGAAGTGCATTCCTGTCTCTTGTGCGTGCTGCAAGGACATCTCCAATCGTTCGCGTGCCTTCTCCGGCTGGCCCGCGGCGATGAGGAGGCGACCGATGATCGAGTCGTGAAAAGTGAGATAGACCTTGAGGTGCATCAGACGCGAACCGTCGACGCGCCTGGCGATGTTTGCGGCCAAGGCCGCCAGTGTGGGGGCGTCGGCCCCGGCCTTCAGCATGGCCACCGCCTTGACGGTGGCGTGCTCTGTGGCGCTGACGAATCGCCATAAGTCGAGGCCGGATTCATCGGTGCAGCGGCGCATCCCGGCGGCAAGGGCTGCCGCCTCCTCGAGTTGGCCGGCCTCCAGGGCCACCCAGATCTGCTTGAAATACGTGTGTGCCCGGTTGTAGCCGTTCTGCGGGTATCCCAGGCCTTCGCAGCGGCGGACCGCTTCGGTCAGCTCCTCCGTGGCCTTGTTCAGGTCGCCGAACACCATGTGTGTCAGCGCCAGGTAAGCGTGCGCAGTCGCGATCGGATCGGAGGCCACCCACCACCCGCTGTCCAACTCCCGCGGGTCGGCGGCGGAAGGATCGGCCAGCGCCTGCAGGAGATGCCCGCGCGCGGCGGTGAATTCACCCTCCAGCCAGATGACGGAACCCATTGAGTACGCCATCACGGGATAGCTCCAGGGTCGCTCCTTCGTGACCCGGCCGGACAGCGAGTCCAGCAGCTCATGGGCGCGGCGCAGTTCGGCGCGCGGGACGTAATAGCCGATCAGCGCGGTGAGTGTGGTGAACAGCTCGAGTTCGTGCTTGCCTTCGCTCGCCAGTTCCAGGCACCGCTCGAGATCGGCCGGTCCCTCCCCGCTCATGCTGCCGTGCGCGGCACCCGCCAGGAGGCCGCGCTCGAGCCGGAGGGCGATTTCCATGCGGTCCCGCCCGGGTCCGGCGGCGCTATGGGCCAGCTGGTTGAGTGCGTCGGTGAGGCATACAAGCGCCTCCTCGAGAGCGCCGCGGCGCCGAGCGTCACCTGAGGCGTTTTGATAGGCCTCCACGGCGTCGCCGTATCGGTCTGCCCGTTCGAAGTGGACCGCAATCACGCGCCAATCGGGTTCCACGCCGTCAGCCGCCTCGGCCAGCGCACGGGCGACCCGGGCGTGTAGCTCCCGTTGCAGGCGGGGAGGCGCCAATTCGGACGCCACCTCGCGGAGCAGCTCGTGGCGGAATCGCCAACCGTCGGTGCCGCGCGGCTCGAACACCCGCGCCTTCGCCAATTGGGCGATGACGCCATCGACGTCGGCGACGCCCTCAACGACCGAATGCAGGAGGGCAAGATCGCCGCTGCGTCCGACGACGGCGGCCGCCTCCACTACCGGGACGACGTCAGTGTGGGTGTGCAGTCGCGCGAACAACGGCTCGTACAGCGCCTCCGGCACTCCTCGCCCGTGTTCGGTCTCATCCAGTCCGGCCGCGACATGCTCGATGTAGAACGGCACCCCGTCGCACCGTTTACGCACTGCCGCGCGCTGCGCCTCGGTCACCGCGGGGTTAAGTGCGTCGATAAGCGCATCCGATTCTTCGTCCGTCAAGGGTGTGAGCTCGAAAAGCGTTACCGGCCAATCAGTTCGCAGCCACGCGCCATCGCGTCCGGTCAGCACCACCAACAGGCGCCCGTCCGCGGCGGTGAGTATCGAATTGAGCAGTTCGATGGTCGACGGGTCGTACCAATGGACGTCCTCGGCGATGACCAGACCCGGGAAGTCGTCGAGACAAGCCAGGACGTAGCGGTGCAACGCAGCGCCGATCATCTCGTGCAGGGCACGTCCTTCGGCGGCCACTAGTTGGTAGCCATGCTCCGGCCCGACGCCTAGCACGGGCGCCAGCAAAGGCACCTCGGTCACGGGATCCATTGCATGCGCGCGTAGTTCTGCCTCCAGCGACGACAGTCGCTCGGCACCGTTGGTGAGCCGGGTGATGCCGCACCGGCGTTCCAGAAGCCGTCGGACGGGGTGCAGGCCGGTGTCGGTATGCAACGGCGAACCTCTGAGTTCGATGACGGTTCCGCCTGATTCCACGACCAGTTCGGCCGCAGCTCGCGCAAGTCGCGTCTTCCCGATGCCCGCCTCTCCCCGGAACGCGACGCCCGGGATGGTCGATACCCCTTCGCGCGCCTGCTGCCACGTCTGTTCCAGCCAGCTCCGCTCACGGTCACGCCCGATGAGCGGTGGCGGCGTCAGTGAGAGCGACTGCGGCCGCTCGGCTAGCACCTGGTGGTGGCCGATCAAACCGTCGACGCCCTTCACTGGGGCAGGAGGGCAGGTGCTGAGTTCGAACGCGTCGCTGATCAGTGGCGCAACCGCGTCGGTGACCGCAACCGTGCCTGGTTCGGCCAGACCGGAAATCCGGGAGGCCAGGTTGACGGCGAATCCGTAGACGTCGTCCTCGTCTATGTCGAGGTAGACCAGGCCACGGTGGATGCCGACCCGCACATTGATGGCGACGCCGAATCGTTGCTCCGTCCGCTCACTCAGCTGTGCCACCGCGCGGGTGATCTCCAACCCGGCGGCAACGGCGCGTCGCACGTCGTTCTCGTGCGCCTTGGGGTGGCCGAACACCGCCAGCAATCCGTCGCCCTTCGTCGAGCTGATGTGGCCCTCATATCGACCGACGATTCCGGACACCTCGTGCTGGTAGCGGCTGACCACTGCGCAGTACGTCTCCGGTTCGATACGGGTGGACAGCGCCGTCGAGTCGACCAGATCGGCGAACATGATTGTTAATCGCCGGATTTCACCGTATCGATCTGATGTGGCGAGAAGGTCTTCGGCCTCTGGATTGCCGCGGTCGGCGTCCAGGACCTTCTCGGCCAGTGTGGCCGCGGTCGCCCGGTCGCCTTCGTTGATGGCCCGCACAGCGTGGTCCAGCAATTCATCGATCGATGTACTGCTCTCGCCCGGGCCCACCTGTGCCTCCCGCTGCCCCAGAACTGGCTAAGGATACCGCGTGTGGCGACTGACGACCCAGTCAAATTGATATTGATAAATGTGTGGTCAGTCAAGCGAGCCGCAAGCCCGCTTTGGTCAGCGGCCAGAGACTGGGATCGCGAATGTCAGGTCCTGACCCTTCTTGCACCGGAGCGCATGGGTACCGCAAGACCATCGACTCATGGGGACGAACGCAGCCTGAGACGCCGGATCGCTGGAACCTGTGCGGGCGCATCACGGGCGTGAATGGCGTGCGCAGTGCCGCCGCCGTTACCCGTCCCGAACATGCGGTCGTCGGTGAGGTGTGCGCAGCGGTGACGATGGCAACTACGCCCTCGGCCACATCACGTGCAGCGGGCACCATTGGACCGTCGCGGACGGTCAGGCCAGCGATCTGGTGTGGCATCTGGACTACGACGACGAGCACATGCGTACCCGGGCCGACTGGCGCATTCACGGGCCGAGCGCTCACGATCAATGCGATCGAGACCCGGCCGGTGCGTCGCTTTCGAGCGCCCGCAACAGATGGTCCAGCAGGGGCTGCTGACCCTTCAGCAGCTTCGACTGCGCCCCAGCCACGGAAAGCCAACCAGCACGGTCGATTTCGGGAAACTCCCTGATCATTCCGAATCTCCTCGGCCACTCGAGCTCGAAGTTGTTGCTGCTGTGTGTGCCCTCGAGGTTCAGGTTTCAGCGGAACGCGAAGGCCTGGATTACCTTTCCGCTCGGCTGTTTCGGCGGCGCGAATTCGATGCGCGGCCCATCTGGGGCCGGCAAGCCGCGTGCTCACCCTTTGGAATCGACCACGCGCCATCGTCTTTGCGCGCCCAGAACGCGACGCCTCGATGGCCAATCGGCACTTCGACGCTGGCGTCGGTGACCCGATACAGCAGCAGACCAGCGCTGAGTTTGGGCATGGCCCAAGCCTAGTCGTCGCTGGGTGGGTAATCCGCCCGGGTGAGGAACCGGGGCACCACCTTGACAAGTTCGACAGCGGCGGCCTCGGTATTCTTGAGGGCTTTGCCGATTCCCTGCTCCGCATACCAACGGATCCTGTCGAGCGCGCGAAGTCGTGTGACGACGTCCGGCTCGTAGAGTTGGAAGATATAGCAGGGCGGCTCGTCCGAACGGGACGCCTTCAGGATGCCGTTCACCGCGCGCCGCGCCGCCTCGTTCGCCGCCTCCATGGTCGCCAGATCGGTGTTGGTCTGGACGAAGTCAGCCGCCAGGAAGAGGTTGGGAATTTTCGTGACCGCGTCGGGTCGGTCCGTCCACGACCCCGTGGTGTTGACCAAAAGTGGTTCCGCGTTGGTGACGACCGAGAGCATGGGGAACTCGATTGCAGGATCGATGAACTTGTGCAGGATGTTCACCGCATCCAGGGAGCCGTCGTCGATGTGGTCGATTATCTGGCCCCACACTTCGGTGAAGATTTCCTCTTCGGTGCACTCCATCGCACATTTCCCGGTGCGACGGCCTGGGCTGTACCAGTCCGATACGTCGACGGACAGGATCCCCCGGACCTTGCCGTCGCCGCGGTTCGAGAGGTCGACGTCGGGCCAGAACTGGGCTTGCGAGATCGCGGTTAGCGCCCACTCGGAGTCGACGAATAGGGTGTGACCCCGCTGCAGGGGAACGTCCCAGTCGAGGTAGAACATCACGCCATTCATCCACCGTGTAATCAGCCGTTTGAGCCTGGACAGCCCAGGATCGGCTGCCCGCATCTCCGGTGTGATCAGCTGGTCGAGCCGTTCGACTGGCATCGCCGCCACGTAGTAGTCGGCCTTAACCTTCTCGGTCCTGTCCGTTCTGCGGGAACCTGTCGTGGTCTGTTCGACCTCGGTGACAATGACTTCGGTGATAACGCCGTTGTGGCAGTGGAATTCAGTCACCTCGCGGTTCTCGTGGAACTTTACGCGGCGGGGCGCGGCCTTCAGGTATTCGATCCAGGGCTTGATCCACACTTCACTGGTCGGGCCGTCCAGCACGCGGTCGGTGTGGTTCTCGACCTTGGCTATGTCGAAGAGGATCTGCCAGAGGATCGACCCGCCGGTGCGCGCAGACATCTGCTTGGCCTGCGCGGCGACCAGCGTTCGGGTCATCCCATCGGCGAGAAACTTGCGGTACTTCTCGGACCGCTGCTCAGCGCCGACGAAATCCCACCAGCTCACCATCTCCCACTGGTGCTTTCGGCGTTCGTCGCATGAGAGGAGCAGGGTGAGCAGTCGTTGCATGAAGTAGGCCAGGTCCACCGGCGAGATCCGAAGCGCTAACGCGTAATCCCATATGAACTGAGCCGCGACGGTGAGGTCCGGTAACGTCGATGGAAACTCGGCCGGGGCGATCAGTTCGTTGCGCTTATCTGCCTGGGCAATCAGGACCCGGGTTGCGGGGACGAGGTGATCCCTGGCCGTCTTGCCCGGCCCGGACGGGATGTCTTGCATCGTATTTGTGATGTGCTGGTAGAACCCGGGGAAGAACCGGAAACCGTGCTCGCCCGGCAGGGCTTTGCGCTCGTCTGTCGCCGTGCCGGGGACGTCGATTGAGCGCGCCTTGCCACCGAATGCATCTCGCATTTCGTAGACATGTACGTCGAAACCACGATTAACGAGTTCATGGGCGGCACTGAGTCCTCCGACCCCGCCCCCCAGTATTGCCACCGTATGCATCCGTCGAACATAACCGGACTTTGCAGGTCGATGCGGCAGAAATGCAGCGTGGCTGGTCAGGTTAGATGACCAGAGCCGCACCTAGCGGCAATCGTGCCGCGCATCCTTGAGCCGGTCGCGGACCTGATCGAACCCGCACTCCGGGTGATCATCGAGGAGACCGCGTATGACCGCGGCCTCAACCCCGGTCAGCCGCAACGGTTCCGGCTGATTCCGTTCTTCAACCCGTTGACGCTGACGGTTCATGTGATCGAGGCGATCCCTCAGGGCATCAACCAAATGCTCGACGGTCTGAAGGGGACGGAAGAGCCGGTCACCACCGCGTCGGTGGCGGAGTCGGGTGAAACGCCCGCGGCGGGCACGGAATCCAAGAGCACGACGTTGACGAACAAGCTCACCGCGGTCGTCAACGACAAGCTGGACGCCGTGGCACACCGATGTCGTCGAGGACACCTCCACGCCGACGGATCCGCCCGCGATCAAGTCCGAGGACGAGACGACGCCTGCCGATACGGGCGATTCGACGCCGGCCAAGGACGACATGACGGCGTTGGACGGCGACAACAAGAAGGTCGACAACGACGACAACAGCATCAGCGACAAGATGGACACCCTCAGGAAGAAGGTGGACTCCGTCAAGAAGCGCTTCACACACCCGAAGCGGGACACCGAGAAGAAGGACGCCGACTCGTCGATCGGCGCCGACTCATCCAACGCTGCCGCATAGTCTGCAGTAGCGCGAAAGTCCCCGACACGGCACGGTGTCGGGACTTTCGCGCGAATTAGGCTGCGGCGCCTGGCTTCAGGTACGTCACGAGGCTGACATCGATGCTTTCGTCGATGAAGTAGTACTGGCAGCCCTTGAGGTAGCGCATGTAGCGGTGGTAGTTCTCTTCGTCGGTGGCGGCGATGGCCGCGTCCTTGTTCCGCTCCAGCCGGTCGGCCCAGATGCCGAGGGTCTTGATGTAGTGGTTGCGCAGCGACATCGCTTCGGGGACGACGAACCCGGCCTTTTCGCCGTGCTCGATCATCATCTGCGTGGTCGGGATGCGCCCACCCGGGAAGATCTCGGTGATCATGAACTTGATGAAGCGGGCGAGCTCGAAAGTCAGCTTCTTACCGCGCTCGGCCAGATCGTAGGGGTGATAGCCGACGCTGCTCTGGATGGTCATCCGGCCGTCGGCGGGCAGGATGTCGAAGCAGGTCTTGAAGAAGTCGTCGTAGCGCTCGAAGCCGAAATGCTCGAACGCCTCGATGGACACGATGCGGTCGACGGGCTGGTGGAACTGTTCCCAGCCCTCGAGCCGGACATCGAAGGTGCGCTCGGTGTCGATCTTGCTGAGCAACTTGTTGCAGTAGGCCTGCTGGTTCTTCGACAGTGTCAGGCCGATGACGTTGACGTCGTACTTCTCCATCGCGCGTTGCAGCGTCAGGCCCCATCCGCAACCGACCTCGAGCAGGGTCATCCCGGGCTTGAGGTCGAGCTTGTCGAGGTTCTGGTCGACATTGGCGATCTGGGCTTCCGACAACGTGACGTCGGGCCCGGTGAAAAAGGCACAGCTGTACTTGCGTGTGGGGTCCTGAAAAACTCCGAAAAAGTCGTCCGACAAGTCGTAATGGGCCTGGATATCCTCGAAATGAGGTCGCATATCCTTCGTGCCAGTTGAATTGTCAGACATGTTTCCCCTGCTGCTTGGTTGTGCTCAAGACGCGCTGAAACAGTTCAGCACGTGGTGATCTGGTCGTACACACTAGCGTTTCGCCAGCGGTCGACTCCAATTTGACAGGGGCTATTTGGCAAGCGTGAACTGATTGACGTCGATATAGCCGACGCGGAAGCCCTTGGCGCAGCCGGTGAGGTAGAGCATGTAGCGGTTATAGACCTCTTCGGACTGCACGGCGATGGCTTCATCCTTATGAGCTTCCAGTGCCGCGGCCCAAGTGTCGAGGGTGCGCGCGTAGTGCAGCTGCAGCGACTGGCGACGCGTCAGCTTGAACCCGGCCTGCTCCGAGTGCTCGGTGACCTTCTCGATGGACGGCAACCGGCCGCCGGGGAAGATCTCGGTGAGGATGAACTTCACGAACCGTGCCACCTCGAACGTCAGCGGTATGCCGCGGTCGCCCATCTGGGGCAGTGTCAGCGCGGTGATGGTGTGCAGCAGCATCACACCGTCATCGGGTAGGGCGGAGTGCGCCATCTTGAAGAAGTCGTCGTAACGATCGAAGCCGAAATGCTCGAACGCGCCGATCGACACGATGCGGTCGACGCGTTCGTCGAACTGCTCCCAGCCCTGCAACAACACCCGCTTGCTGCGCGGGCTGTCTGACTTCGCGAAAACCCGCTCTACGTGTGCTTTCTGGTTCTCGCTCAGCGTCAGGCCGATGACGTTGACGTCATAGCGCTCGATCGCGCGCATCATCGTCGAGCCCCAGCCGCAGCCCACGTCGAGCAGCGTCATCCCCGGCTCGAGGCCCAGCTTTCCCAACGCCAGATCGATCTTGGCCAGCTGCGCTTCTTCCAGCGTCATGTCGTCGCGTTCGAAATACGCGCAGCTGTAGGTCTGCGTGGGATCGAGCCAGAGCCGGAAGAACTCGTCGGACAGGTCGTAGTGCGCCTGGACGTCCGCGAAGTGTGGCTGCAGTTTGCGGGCTGGGGCCATGTTCAGGGGTGCCTCTCTGGCGCCTTCTTCAAAGGGCCCCACCCGCGTCGCCGCTGACAGCGGGCAAGTCCCGGAGCGCTCGATCTCGAATGCTACGCGTTGATGTCAACGGCTAAGAAACCGAAATTTCTTGCCGCAAGTTATGCGGCCTCTGCGAACGTGGTCTTGAGCTCGCCGACGACGTCGTCCCACAGCGCCTCGGGAAGCTCATGGCCCATGCCGTCGAACAGCACCAATCGGGCGCTGCTGATGGCCTTGGCGATGGCACGGCCGCCGAACGGCCGCATCAGCTTATCGGCTTTGCCGTGCAGCACAACCGTCGGAACATTGATTTGGCGGTCGTAGTGCAGCAAGCTTCCGCTGCCAAGGATCGCCGCGAAGTGGCGGGCGACGCCTGGCGGGTAGTAGGAGCGGTCGTAGCCCTCGATGGCTTCGGCACGGATCTTCTGCTCAGGCGCCGGGTAGCCCGGGCTGCCGATAATCCGGATCACGCGGATCGCGTTCTGGACGATGGCGTCGCGGGTGGCATCCTTCGGCCTGCGCAGGATGGCGCGCAGCTGCGCGTGGCCGGGCGGCGGCAGTGCCGCCTGGTTGTTGCTCGAAAAGAACACAGCAAGCGTTTTGGTGCGGGCATGATGACGGGCCGCGAAGACCTGCGCGATCATCCCGCCCATCGACGCGCCGACGATGTGTGCGGTGTCGATCCGGAGATGGTCGAGCAGCGCGGCGCCGTCGTCGGCCATGTCCTCCAGCGTGTAGGCCGCAGGGCTGCGCATGCCGACGAACGAGCGGAGCATCCGCGGCAGCAGCGGAGCGCCCGCGTGGCGGCCGGTGAGTTTCGTGGACAGGCCGACGTCGCGGTTGTCGTAGCGGATGACCCGCAACCCTTGATTGACCAGCTTTTCGCAAAAGCCGGTGCGCCACAACAGAAGCTGTGCGCCGAGGCCCATGATGAGCAGAACGGCCGGATCGTTCGGGTCGCCCATGTCCTCGTAGTAGATCTCGACGTCACCCGAGCGGGCGGAACCGGTCCGGACCTCCAACTAAACCTCCAGCTCGTCTTTGTGCTCGCGGCTCACTTCGACCATGAAGTTAGCGAAGTACCCCGTCAGCTCCGGATCGGACATCATCTGCCATTTCGGAGCCAACAACTTCATATAGCGCTCGACGTATAGGAATTGCTTCCCTATCAACACAAGTTCACGGGGCAGCTTCACGTCGTAGACATCAGCGAGCGCAGAGAGCTGCCTGCCGATGTCGGCGTAGCTCATATCGCCGAGCGACCTCATGGTCAGCGGGGTCGCGAACTTCTCCAGGTCCTTGGCGGCCTCCGCTTCGGGTTTGACGGTGCCGACTGCACCCATGAGCACGACGATCTTGCCCGCCGCGGCGTGGTCCTTCGTGACCAGCAGCGCGTACACCAACTCCCGCAGCAGCCAGCGCGTGCGCGGGTCGATGCGGCCCATGATGCCGAAGTCGAAGAACACGATCTTGCCGTCGTGGTCGACGTAGAGGTTGCCTGCGTGCAGGTCACCGTGGAACAGGCCGTGGCGCAGACCGCCTTCGAACACGCTGAACAGCAGCGCCTTGACGAGGGCTGTGCCATCGAAGCCCGCCTTGCGGATCGCGGCGGCGTCGTCGATGCGGATGCCGTGCACCCGCTCCATCGTCAGCACCCGCGCGGACGTGTGGTCCCAGTACACCTGCGGCACCCGGATGTTCTTGCCGAGCGGCGAGGCGTGCATATGCGCCACCCACGCGTCCATCGACTGGGCCTCGAGCCGGAAGTCGAGCTCCTCGGCGAGGTTGTCGGCGAAGTCGGCGACGACGTCCTGCGCGGACAGCCGCCTGCCCAGCTTGGCCAGCTCGACGAGCTGTGCGCCGCGCTTGAGGATCTGCAGGTCGGCGGCTACCCGGCGGCGGATGCCGGGCCGCTGGATCTTGACGACGACGTCCTCGCCAGTGCGCAGGGTCGCGTAGTGCACCTGCGCGATCGAGGCCGATGCGAACGGTTGGTCGTCGAACGTCTTGAACAGCTTGGACGGCTCGTCGCCGAGCTCCTCGACGAGCAGCTTGTGCACTTCGTCAGTGTCGGCGGGCGGGACCGCGTCGAGCAGGCTGCGGAACTCGCGGCTCATCTGTTCCCCGAAGGCTCCGGGACTGGACGCGATGATCTGCCCGAACTTGACGTACGTGGGTCCGAGATCGGCGAACGTCTGGGGGATCTGCTTGATGATCTTCTGGTGCAACGAGCCCTTGCCGGCGAGCTTGGTGACGACCCGCGCGCCGGTGCGGGTTATCTGCCAACCCGTCGCGCCGATGCGGGCGGCCTCGACCGGGATCGGCACCCGGTCCAGCTTGGCCACCTCGCGGTGCTTCGTCGTACTCATGGGTAGCAGTGTCTCAAAATCCTCTTAGAGTGGCGAAACCCTGTGGACCGGGTCACACGCCTGTATTGGCGCCAGCGCTTGAGCAGAATGCGCAGAACTTCAAGATCGCTGGTTACACGACTAGTGCGCACAACCGCGCCTCGGGCGCTGCGGACCCATAACTTCGGACGCGACCACCCGTCTGAGGAGCGAATATGACGACCGCACTTTCAGTGACCGAGGCCGGCAGCTCGATGAAGCGCGTCGCGTCGGCCGCCTTCGTCGGATCCGCGATCGAGTACTACGACTTCTATATCTATGGCACCGCGGCCGCTTTGGTGTTCCCCAAGGCGTTCTTCCCGCACCTGGGCACGACCATGGCGACCGTCGCCTCGATGGCGACCTTCGCCGCCGCGTTCTTGTCCCGCCCGTTGGGGGCGGCGTTCTTCGGGCACTTCGGCGATCGGCTGGGCCGCAAGTCCACCCTGATCGCCACGCTGCTGATCATGGGGATGTCCACGCTCGTAGTGGGTGTGATTCCCGATGCAGCGACCATCGGCATGGCTGCGCCACTGATCCTGCTGACGCTGCGGTTGGTGCAGGGATTCGCGGTCGGCGGCGAGTGGGCCGGATCCGCGCTCCTGGCCGCCGAATACGCGCCAGCCGAGGCGCGTGGCCGCTACGGCATGTTCACCCAGATGGGCGTGGGCAGCGGGCTCGTCATGAGCAGTCTGCTGTTCCTCGTGGTGAATCAGACGATCGGGGAGACCAGCCAGGCCTTCATGGAATGGGGTTGGCGGATTCCGTTTCTGTTCAGCGCGGTACTTATCGCCATCGCCCTGTACGTCCGGCTGAACGTCGCAGAGACGCCGGTGTTCGTCGAGCAGAAGACGCACGCTGCCGCTGGTGCGAAGCCCCTTGCCGCGCTGTTCGCAAACCAACGGCGCGAGGTGATTCTGGCCGCAGGCAGCATGGTCGGGTTCTTCACGCTGGGCTATATGGCCAATGCCTACTTCATGAGTTACGCCCATACCCATGTCGGCTTTTCGCAGCAGGTGATCTTGTCCGTGGGTCTCATGGGCGGCGTGGTGGTGCTGGTGTTCAACTCGTTGAGCGCCGTGCTGAGCGACATCTTCGGGCGCCGTCGCGTCATCATGACCGCGTTCGCGGTCGGCGTTCCGTGGGCCTTCGCGGTGCTTCCGCTGGTCGACACCGGCAACGCCGCGCTGTTTGCGCTGGCGATGGCGGGCACCTATGCGGTCGCGGGCACGGCGTACGGCCCGATGGCGGCGTTCATCCCGGAGATCTTCGGCACGCGGTACCGCTACAGCGGTGCGGGTCTGTCGCTCAACCTCGCGGGTCTCGTCGGTGGCGCCGTCCCGACGATCATCGCCGCGCCGCTCTTGGCGATCTGGGGCGCGCCTGCGCTCGGCGTCATGATGGCGACCGTGGTGCTGGTCAGCCTGGTGTGCACCGCGCTGCTGCCCGAGACGAAAGGCGTCGCGCTGCGTGGGTGAGCCCCGCGCGAACGTTCCTTACCCATCGAGATTTCGCGAAATTCTCGATGGGTAAGGAACGTTCGCGGGTCAGGTGAGGTTTGGCCGGAGTTTCGTTTGGCTACCTAATAGATAGAGAGTCAATGTTTGTCTCCCCAGAAGCGAAGAGGAGTAGTGGGCATGAATTCCAAGAAGCTCAAGCTCGTCTCGGCAGGAGTTGGTGCGAGCGCCGCGATCGTGATGGGCGTATTGGGCGTCGCCTTCAGCACGGTCAGCTCGGCGGAACCAGAACCGTCACCGCCCGGTCCGGTAACGACCTCGAAAGCGACGACGGGTCAGACCGTGACGACGACAACGCCGCCGACGGAGCCGTCCGTCAGCGAAGCGACGCCGTCGGTGACCGGACCCGCGCCGTTGCCCAGCGAGGAGCAGGGGCTGCCAGGATAGGCCAGGTTAGCCGGCGACGGCGAAGTTCTCGGCCAGTGCTTCGACGACAGGGCGCCATACCGGCTCGGGAAGGTCGTGGCCCATGCCGTCGACGACGACGTAACGTGCGCCCGCAATGACGCGGGCCACGTTGCGTCCATTACGGGGTCGCACCATCGGATCCTCCGAACCGTGGATGACGACGGTAGGAGCGGTGATGCGGCGGGTGTAGCGCACCAGGCTGCCGGTGCCCAAGATGGCGTCGAACTGGCGCAGCATGCCCTGCGGGTAATCGCTGCGCGCGGTAAGGGTTTCCACGCGGCGACGCAATTGGTCAACGGGCGGAAGGAAATTCGGCCCGTTGATGATCGAGATGTTGCGCACCTCGAACGCCACCTTCTCGTCGGCGGGCGCCTCCTTCGCGGGTGCGCCGAAGGCCAGCCTGATGATGCTCAGACGCGGCACCGCGGAGAACGGCTTACCCGCGCTGGTCATGATGAGACCCAGCGACAGGATGCGGTCCGGGTGGCTGCCCGCCAACACCTGCGCGATCATGCCGCCCATCGAGGCGCCGATGACGTGCGCACGCTCGATGCCGAGGTGATCCAACAGCCCGCGGACATCCTCGGCCATCTCGACGAGCGTGTACGGCACCGCGCTGGTCCTGCCCACCATGTACCGCAACACGCGCGGGTAGACCGAACCCTTTGCGCGGTGGCCGTGCATCTTGCTCGACAGCCCGGTGTCTCGGTGGTCGAAGCGGATCACCCGATAGCCCTGTTTGATCAACTGGGCGCAGAACCCGTCCGGCCACATCGGCAGCTGAGCGCCGACACCCATGATCAGCAGGACCGGAGGGCCAGCGGGATCGCCGAGATCCTCGTAGAAGATCTCGACACCGTCACCGCACAGCGCTGTCCCGCTTCGGGTCTGCATACCGCCCTCACACTACGGGGCTGATGCGCTCCTGCACCGACAGCAGTGATTTGCCGTAGACCTCGTAGCCGACCTCGGCGTGGACTCCCGCGTGCCGCGCGCCGGTGTTCGCGTCGCGCCAGATCTGCTGCAGCGGGTTGGTTTCGGCGAAGGCGCCCGCGCCGTGCACATCGACCAGGATCCTGATCGCCTCGAGCACCTGCTGGGCGGCATATCCGCATTGCGCGCGAATTCTGGCGCGCATCTCGTAGTCCCGTGAGTCGCCCGCGGCCGCTGTTCGGTCGACTTCGTCGGCCGCCGCGTAGGCGTGCAGTCGCGCTGTCTGCAGCTTCAGCGCGGCTTTGGCGATCTGCACCTGCACACCCACCGAGTCGCTCTGGCTGGTGAAGACCGTGTGATGCATCGCCTTGGTCGGCGCTTTGGCGATGGTGTATTTCAGCGCCGCTTCGCCGATCCCGAGCAGCGGGCCGACCAGTAGCAGCTGTGCCATGGGGCCAAACGTCAAGCGGTACATGGGCGCATCGTGGGCAACGGGCCAGGCGCCGTCCGCCAGCGTGGCCAAGGAGACAATCCGGTGTTCGGGCACGAACAGGTTGTCGGCGACCATGGTGTTGCTGCCCGTGCCGCGCATGCCGACCGTCCGCCACGTGTCGTCGATGCGCACTTCGTCACGGGGTGCAAAGCACATCACCTTCGTCGCAGGCCTGCGGTCGTCGGCGGGGAGCGCGGCCGCGAGCCCCAACCAGTCGGCATGATCGGATCCGGTGGCGTAACCCCAACGCCCACTTAGTCGCACCCCGCCGTCGGCCCACTGACCGCCAATGGGCGCGGCCGCGCCGGAGATGTGGGCATCGGGGCTGTCGCCGAAGATCTCGGACTGCCCGCGATCGCCAAGATTGGCGGCGACCCATGAGCTCGTCGCTGCTATTCCGATGACCCAGGCCGCCGAAGCGTCCGCCTCGCCCAGCGCCTCGGTGATCTCGACGATCGTGTGCACCTCGGCTTCGTAGCCGCCGAACCGGCGTGGTGTGAATAGCCGGTAGAAGCCCGCTTCGGTCATTGCGTCGACGACGGCGTCAGGCAGATGGCGCTCGAGTTCCTGTTCCTGGGCGTGCTCGCGCAGGAGCGGCCGCAGTGCTACGGCCCTCTCGACGAGTTCTGTCCGCGTGGCCCGATCAATTGTTGTCATGTCAGTCCCCTTCACACCATCACGCAGACGCGCTCGTCGACACCGAGCAGCGATTTCCCGTACACCTCGTAACCGACGACGGGATAGAGGGTCGCATGCCGTGCGGCCGTGTTGGCATTGCGCCAATACCGTTGCAGTGGATTGGATTCGGCGAAAGCGCCCGCGCCGTGGACGTTGACGAGGATATCGAGGCAGTCGATGACGCGTTGCGCGGCGTAGCCCGCCTGACCGCGCATCATGGCACGCTCGTCGTAGCCGACGACCCTGCCTTCTGCGGCCGCAGTGTCCAGTCGATCGGCGATGCTGTACACGTGCATCCGGGCGGTCTCCAGCAGTAATGCCGCTTCGGCTATTTGTACCTGTGCCGCGACCGACTCACTCTGGCTGGCGAAGACCGTGTGATGCATCGCCTTGGTCGGCGCCGTTTCGATCGCGTACTTCAGTGCCGCTTTGCCGATTCCGAGGATCGGCGACATCAAGTCGATAAACGTGATCGGCGGGAACGGTAGGTCGTACAGCGGGCCTTCTCCTGATGTCGACGGTTTCCCGTTCGACATGGCCTCTGCGGACAGTAGTCGGTAGTCGGGTACGAAGACGTCCACCCCGACCCAGGTGTTGCTGGCTGTACCGCGCATACCCGTTGTCCGCCAGGTGTCTTCGAGCTGCAGTTCGGCGGCGGGCACCAGACACCAGTACACACCTGCCGGCGCTCCGGAATCGTCGGTGGCCGCCGCCGCGCATACCGCCCAGGTGGCGTATTGGGATCCGGATGCGTAGCTCCAGTGACCGCTGATCCGCAAGCCCCCGTCGACGCGCTTGCCTTTCCCGTGGGTGCCGCTGGCCGCGATGCGCACGTTTCCGTCTGCGTCGATGATCTCGGACTGCGCGCGCTCAGGCAGGTAGGCGGTCGCCCACGAAGCGCTCGCCGCCAGGCCTACCAGCCAAGCGGCCGAACCGTCGGCTTCCGCCAGCGTTTCGGTGACCTCGACGGCGGTCCGCAAATCGAGTTCGAAACCGCCGATCCGGCGGGGCGAGAGCAACCGGAAGAAACCGGCCTCGGTGAGGCCGTCGATGACCTCATCGGCGGTTCTGCGGGTTGCATCACCAGTTGCCGAATGCTCGCGCAGGAGCGGTTGTAAGGCAACGGCCTTGGCGACGAGCTCTTCGCGTGTCGGGACGGTGATTTGGTCGTTGGCAGTCCTCACGTCTTTTCAATACGACGCGGCATATCCCTTTACTCAACCGGGTGATGGACTTCACACCGGCGATGGTTTCCAGCGCTTGATGAAGTCCGTTTCCGGCCACTCCTCGTTCGCGGCCATCAGCTCGTACATCGTTGCGCCATCGATGGATTCGCGAATGATGTCGGAGTGGCCGGCATGACGCGCCAGCTCCTCGATGAGGTGTAACGCCACCCAGCGCACCGACCAGTTGTCGATGTCCTGCGGAAACCACGGCACCTCATGCGGCACGGGAACCGGCGTGTCCAGGTCGGTTTCGGCGAATACCCGCAGCGTTTCCTCGTTCTGCTTGCGCAGATTGTCGAGCAGTTCGGCGAGGGTTTCGTCGTCGTGCATCACGTACTGATCGGCGTAGGCGGCCATGATCTCCTCCATCGGCCGCTCGTCGCGGGGAGGAAATTCGGGTGCCGCCACTGCGCGGTCCACCCAGCCTTTCTGCACGTTGGCGGCGTGTTTGATGAGGCCGCCGATCGACAGGGCGCTGACCGACGGTGTGGATCTGGCCTGCTC
The DNA here is from genome assembly GCA_963848855.1 of uncultured Actinomycetota bacterium. Classification (GTDB taxonomy): domain Bacteria; phylum Actinomycetota; class Actinomycetes; order Mycobacteriales; family Mycobacteriaceae; genus Mycobacterium. The sequence continues at coordinate 21,930 of CAWKFL010000008.1, read as the reverse complement.
GTCGGTCAGGCCGTACGCCACCGCAAAGAACGCGTTCTGGTTGAAGCGGAGGAATTCGATCAACGACTGCCGTTCGCCGGAGACGGGCGGAGGCATTCCTGGCATTACTTCTGTCCCTTCGTTTCGGTGTGCGCGTAAAGATCTCGGATGCATGCGATTTCGGCGCCGTGGTGGATGGCCTCCCGGTTGATGTGCAGGACCAGCTCGGACATCGCGTACTCGGCGTAGGGACCTTCAGCGGGCCCGACGGGTGCCGCGAGGCCCGCGGCGTCAAGGCTACGGACCCCGGCGATCCAGTTTGCGTAGGCGTCGTCGAGTTGTTGCAGCGCCGTCTTGGCGTCGGTGGCGTAGTCCCAGGACTGGTAGTCGGCGGCCGGGCCGCCGAAGTGGGAGTGGTTGCGCATGGCAAACACGCCGACGATCACGTGCGCCAGACGCCACGCGATCGTGGTGAACGGCGCCGGCGCCGGCTCGGGATATTCGAAGTCGATGCCGCCGTCGCGATGCACGGTCCAGCAGCCTGTGACGGGTTCCCAGAAGTATTCGTCGTCGGTGAGCCCGTCGAGCCGTGGACGCAGAAAGTTTGTCCAGTGAAAGTCGAGTTGGTCGGCCAGTTGCGTGGTCAGATCTGTCGTTCTCGTGCTCATGACACGAGCTTCGCACTAATAGAGGACAGTTTCTGTCCTAAGTATGTGAAAGCCTTGAGGCGTGTCCGAAACGACGAGCCGGGTGCTGCAACTGCTGGGGTTGCTGCAGTCGCGTCGGGTGTGGAGTGGTGAGGAGCTGGCCGAGCGGCTGTCCGTGACCACACGCAGCGTGCGTCGGGACGTGGAACGGCTGCGCGACCTCGGCTATCCGGTACACGCGAGCAAGGGCCACGGGGGCGGGTATCAGCTCGGCGCGGGTGCCGCGCTGCCGCCGCTGCTGCTCGACCCCGACGAAGCCGTCGCCATGGCGGTCTGCCTGCGGTTGGCGGCGGGCGGCAGCGTGGCGGGCGTCGGCGAATCGGCGTTGCGCGCGCTGAGCAAGCTCGACCAGGTGATGCCGTCGCGGCTGCGCTCACAGGTGTCGGCGGTGCACGACGCGACGGTCACGTTGACGACCAACTATTCGGACTCACCCGTCGAACCCGACGTGCTGATGACGTTGGCCCGCGCCTGCCGCGACCACGAACACGTCGCCGCCGGCTACATCGACCGCGCAGGCACGGGCACCGAACGCCGTCTCGAGCCGTATCAGCTCGTGACCACGGGCCGTCGGTGGTATCTGCTGGCCTACGACAGGGATCGTCAGGACTGGCGCAGTCTGCGACTGGACCGCATGGCCGACGTCCGCGTGCTCGGCAGCACGTTCACCCCGCGCGAGGCGCCCGACGCAGCCGCCTACGTCCGCCGTTCGATCAGCTCCTCGCCGTACCGATACGTGGCACGCGTACGCTACTTCGCTCCGTCCGACGTTGTCGCACAGCACTTCTCGCCGACGTCGGTCACCGTCGAGCCCGATGGCCCCGACGCGTGCGTGCTCACCGCGGGCGGCGACGACCCCGAGGCCATCGTGTTCTACCTGACGCTGCCACGATGCGACTTCCAGGTGCTCGAACCACCCGAGGTGGCGCAGGCGGTAGTGACGGTGGCCGAGCGACTCGGCCGCGCAGCCGTCAGGCGGTGATCCCCAGCCGGTCGGTGAGGAACAGGAACGCCGCCGCGAACTCGTTGTCCGCAGTGTCCGCGCGCACGCTGTCCCAGTTCACCTGTTCGCGCACGGCGCGCACGGCGGGCAGCAGCGCTGCGAAATCGCAGTGGTGCTCGTTGAGCGAGCGCAGTTTCTCGCTGATCACGTGCGTCGGCGGCAGTACGCGCATCCGGATGGCCAGCACGTCGATTTCCTCGGCGCCCTCGATCGTTTGCGCATCCAGCGGCGTGCCGTTGAGTTGGTGCAGCACATCGATCACGAAGTCTTCGCCGACGCACGCCTTGAACAGCCAATCTTCCGGCGTGCGCTCGATGCGGAACCCGGCCTTCTCCAGGGTGAGGGCCGCGGCTTCGGTGTCGGGCTCCGCGACGACGAAGTCGACGTCGTGCACGGGTTCCGGGCCGCCGTAGACCCACAGCGCATAGCTGCCTGCCAGCGCGAAGTCGGGCCCGTGCGCCTTGAACGCCGAAGCCGCCCGCTTGAGTGCGTCCCTGAGATCGTCATTGCGAGGCGGCACATGTGGTCCGGTCATCGTGGGTACCTAATACCCATGCAGATGCGGATCGCCACCTTCAACATCTTGCACGGCCGCAGCGTGCACGACGGCAATGTCCATCTGGATCGGCTGGTGGATTCGATCAAGGAGATCGATGCCGACGTGTTGGCGCTGCAGGAGGTCGACCTCGACCAGCCCCGCTCGGGAATGGCGGACCTGACCGCGGTCGCGGCCGATGCGATGGGCGCGGTCAGCCACCGGTTCGTCGCGGCCATCTCCGGAACGCCGGGAGCGACGTGGATGGCGGCGACCGGCCGTGAACAGCCGGGCACCGCGGCGTACGGCATCGCGCTGCTGTCGCGCTTCCTGGCCGCCAGCTGGCAGGTCGTGCATCTGCCCCGGATTCCGGTGAAGTTCCCGATGTATCTGCCAGGGCCGCGCCGGATGATGGTCGTCGACGAGGAACCGCGCGCGGCGATGATCGGCCAGTTCGACACCCCACTGGGACCGCTGACGATCGCCAACACGCACCTGTCCTTTGTGCCCGGCTGGAACCGCGTGCAACTGCGGCGGCTAGCACGGGACCTCCGCGGCTTCCCCGGACCGCGGATGTTGGTCGGCGATCTCAACATGACGCCACCGACGCCTGGCCGGTGGACGGGCATGCGCCCGCTCGGTGACGCGCCGACGTTCCCCGCCGACGACGCGGGTATTCAGCTGGACCACATCCTCACCGACGACCGCACCATTCGCGTTGATCGATGCGATGCGCCGCGGTTGCCCATCTCCGACCATCGGGCGCTCGTCATCGACATTTCCCGGGCCTGACGCCGTAGTGTCGTGGCGTGCACGTCATCTCCGCGGAATCGACGGAGCTGTTCGTTGGGCCGGCGGACGCGCCGCTGCAGCTGGTGCGGGCCGCCTACATCGGCGATGCCGCGGAGGCGTCGGTCGACGGTGACGGACTGTCGACGCCGTCGCCCGCAATAGGCGAGGCCGGGGTGGTCGAGGTGCCGGTGGCCGTCGACCGTCCTGTGGTGGGGGAGCAGCGATCCGCGCGTGTGGTCGTCGGTGACGAGACAACGCCGTTCGTGTTCACCGTGGCAGAGCCCGGCTGGACGATGTACATGATCAGCCACTTCCACTACGACCCCGTGTGGTGGAACACCCAGGGCGCTTACACCAGCTTGTGGACCGAGGACCCGCCCGGTCGCTGCAGGCAGACCAACGGCTTCGACCTGGTGCGCGCGCATTTGGAGATGGCCCGCCGCGAGGCCGAGTACAAGTTCGTGCTCGCCGAAGTCGACTACCTCAAGCCGTACTGGGACACCCATCCGGAGGATCGCGCCGATCTGCGCCGGTTCATCGCCGACGGGCGCGTCGAGGTGATGGGTGGCACCTACAACGAGCCGAACACCAACCTCACCAGCCCAGAAACGACGATTCGAAACTTCGTGCACGGCATGGGTTTTCAGCGTGACGTGCTGGGTGCCGCGCCTGCCACCGCGTGGCAGCTCGACGCGTTCGGGCACGACCCGCAGTTCCCTGGCATGGCCGCCGACGCCGGGCTGACGTCCAGCTCGTGGGCGCGCGGCCCGCACCACCAGTGGGGCCCGATGGCCGGGGGCGGCGATCCCGAACGAATGCAGTTCAGCAGTGAGTTCGAATGGATCGCACCGTCGGGCCGCGGGCTGCTGACCCACTACATGCCCGCGCACTACGCGGCCGGGTGGTGGATGGATTCGTCGGCGACGCTGGGCGAGGCCGAGACCGCGACGCACGAGCTGTTCACGGCGCTGAAGAAGGTCGCCCTGACCCGCAACGTGCTGCTGCCCGTCGGGACGGATTACACGCCACCGAACAAGTGGGTCACCGAGATTCACCGCGACTGGAACGCGCGCTACACCTGGCCGCGGTTCGTGTGCGCACTGCCCAGTGAGTTCTTCGCCGCGGTGCGCGCCGAACTGGACACACGCGGGGTCGAGGCGTCGCCGCAGACCCGCGATATGAACCCGATCTACACCGGCTGTCACGTGTCCTACATCGACACCAAACAGGCCAACCGCGCCGCCGAGGACGCGGTTCTGGACGCCGAGCGGTTCGCGGTATTCGCGGGACTGCTCGGCGGTGCCACCTATCCGCAGGCGGCGCTGGCCAAGGCGTGGGTGCAACTGGCGTACGGCGCGCACCACGACGCGATCACCGGATCGGAATCCGATCAGGTGTACCTCGACCTGCTGACGGGCTGGCGCGATGCGTGGGACCTCGGTCGCGCGACCCGAGACAACGCGCTTGCGCTGCTGTCTAGCGCGGTCGACGGTTCGGTGGTGGTGTGGAATGCCTTGGCGCACAAGCGTAGTGACATTGTGACGCTGCACCTGGACGAGCCCCTGGGTGCTGGCGTGCGGGTCTTCGACTCCGATGATGGCGAGGTCCCCGCGCTCGTCGAGCACGGCGGACACTCGGTCAGCTGGCTCGCCTCCGATGTGCCGTCGCTGGGCTGGCAGTCTTACCGGCTGGAGCCCGCCGACGCGGTCTGCGGCTGGGAATCGTTGGCGGGCAACGAAATAGCCAACGAGCACTACCGGCTGCGGGTCGATCCCGCGCGCGGCGGCGGGGTGAGCTCGCTGGTCGCGGCGGGCCGGGAGCTGATCGCCGACGGCAAGGTGGGCAATGAACTGGCCGTCTACGACGAGTACCCCGCGCATCCGGAGGCGGGGGAGGGTCCGTGGCACCTGCTGCCCAAAGGCCCCGTGGTGTTCTCGTCGGCGCAGCAGGCGACGGTGCAGGCGTATCGAGGCCCGCTGGGGGAGCGGCTCGTCATCACCGGCCGCATCGGAGAGGTGTTGCGCTACACGCAGATTCTAACGTTGTGGCGCGAAGTGGCCCGCGTCGACTGCCGCACCATCGTCGACGAGTTCACCGGCGCCGACCGCCTGCTGCGGGTGCGGTGGCCGTGTCCCGTTCCCGGTGCGCTGCCGGTGAGCGAGGTGGGCGATGCGGTGATCGGGCGCGGGTTCGGGTTGATGCATGCGGGCGACGCATCCTCGGCTGTGGACTCCGCGCAGCACCCGTGGACGCTGGACAACCCCGCCTACGGCTGGTTCGGGCTGTCGTCGGCCGCGCGGGTTCGCGTCGCGGACGCGAGGAGCACAAAGAACGGGGGTAGTGGGCTGCGTGCGGTGTCGGTGGCCGAAGTGGTCACGCCGTCGGAGTCGGTCTCCGCGTCGCTGGCCCGTGACCTGATGGTCGCGCTCGTCCGCGCAGGCGTCACCGCGACGTGTAGCGGCGCGGACAAGCCCCGGTACGGCGATCTGACCGTCGACTCCAACCTGCCCGATACGCGGATCGCGCTCGGCGGTCCCGACCAGAACGACTTCACCGCAGCGGTTCTCGCCGAGGCCGAGCCGGTGTACACCGAGGAACTCAAGCGTCAGCTCTACAGCGCGGGCACCGCAAGGGTGTGGGTTCCGCCGACCGCATCGCTGGCCGAGGAATGGGTGCCCGGTGCCGATCTGCGCCGGGTGCGGGCGCTGCCGGTGCTGATCATCGCGGGCGCGGAGCTCGACGCCGCGGTCGCGGCCCTCGTCGACGACCTCGCCGACGCCGAGATCGCGGTCGACCAGGAGACGCCGTCCGAGCTCGAGCCGTACGAGTCGCGGACCGTCGCCGTGCTCAACCGCGGGATGCCGGGATTCGCCGTCGATCCCGACGGCACGCTGCACACGTCGTTGATGCGCTCGTGCACCGGCTGGCCGTCGGGAACGTGGATCGATCCGCCGCGCCGCACCGCACCCGACGGCTCGAATTTCCAGCTTCAGCGTTGGACGCATACGTTCGAGTACGCCCTGGTCTGTGGTGACGGTGACTGGCGCGAGTCGGCCGTCCCGTCCCTCAGCGCCGAGTTCTCCCGACCGCTACTGGCGGTCATCGAAAACACCAGAACCGCAGGCGGATTACCTGCATGGGGCTCACTGCTCGAGATCGAGCCTGCCGGCACGGTGCAGCTGGGCGCTCTGAAGGCCGCGGGCAATCCGCTTGCGTCCGGCAGCTGCCAGCACGTCGACCCCGCGGACGGTGTCGCGTTCCGGCTGGTGGAAACGCGCGGCACGACAACGGATGTCGTGGTGCGCTCGGGTCTGCGGCGGGTGTCGGCCGCAGCGCGGGTCGATCTGCTCGAGCAGCCAAGGGTGCAAGGGTTGACACCCGACGGGCTCACCATGCACGGGTACGAGATCGCGACGGTGCTGACGCGGCTGAACCTGCCACAGGTGCTCGAGGCCGACCACGCGGTGCTCGCCCCCGAGGCCGAGGCGGCGCAACCTTTGTATGCGCGGTACTGGCTGCATAACCGCGGACCCGCGGCACTGGGCGGGTTGCCCGCCGTCGCGCATCTACACCCCCATCAGGTGACGGCAGAGACGGGTTCCGAAGTGCACCTACGGCTTACGGTGTCGAGCGACTGCAGCGACGCCGTACTGCACGGCAAGGTGCGGCTGCTGTGCCCCGACGGCTGGACGGCCGACCCCGCCGAGCTGCCCTTCATGCTTCCTGCGAGTGGACACCTCGAAACCGATCTGATGCTCACGATGCCGCACGGCGTGGCTCCCGGGTTGTACCCCGTGCGTGGCGAACTCGTCGTCACCGGCAGCGACGGCGTCTCGATTCCGCCTTCGTGGCGGCAGATCGTCGAGGACGTCTGCGTCGTGGCGGTCGGTCCGCCGTCGGAAGACGAGATTCTGAAGTTGATCAGCGGGCCCGAGGACGTCACTGTCGCGCCCGGCGAAACGGCGCGGCTCGCGATCACCGTCGGCACCGACGCCTACGCGGACATGACGCTCGAGGCGCATCTCATCAGCCCGTGGGGAACGTGGGAGTGGTTGGGTCCCACGGCCGTCGGCCGTGAGTTGACGGCCCGTGGCACGACAGAGCTGGTTTTCGACGTGACTCCACCCGCCTGGGCCGAGCCCGGCGAGTGGTGGGCGCTGATCCGAGTCGGCTGTGCCGGGCGGCTGCTTTATTCGCCGGCGGTGAAGGTCGCGGTCCGATGAGCGCCGCGGCGACCGTGGCTGGCGTACCGGTGTCGGTCGATGAGGTCGACGCGCGGGAGCGGGCGCTGCGGGCCACGCGGCTCGCGTCGTCGCTGCCGCGTCCCGGCACCAGCGAGGGTCGGCAGCTTCGTCGCTGGCTGACGCAGCTTCTCGTGACCGAACGCGTCGTCGCGGCAGAGGCGGCAGCGCTCGGGGTGACGGCGGGCGGTGCACCGAGCGAGGACCGGGTGCTGCCGGACACGACGGCTCGACTGGAGATCGGCAGCGTGGCCGCGTCGGTGCTGGCCGACCCGCTGGCGCGAGCGATGTTCGTGCACGTCACCGCCGACGTGGACGTGACCGACGCCGCCGTCGCCGACTACCAATCGCGCAACCCGCGGCGCTTCGGCAGCCGCGCGGAGATCGCGGAGCACCTGCGGGACGCGGCACGTCGCAGGGCATTCCGGCTGTGGTTGGATGCGCGGTGCGCCGCGCTGGTGCAGCTCGCGCCCGGCTACGAACATCCCGGCGATCCGCGTCAGCCCGACAACACCCACAGGCATTGATGGCCGACGCCACGCTGGCGCTCGACATCGGCGGCACGAAGATCGCCGCCGGCCTCGTCGACGCCGACGGCATGCTGGTCCACCAGGCCAAGCTGCCGACGCCCGAGGGTGACGCGGAAGCGGTGTGGGCCGCGGTGGACTCGCTGGTGACCGAGGCGCTCGGCACTGCGGGCGGTCGTGTTCTCGGTGTCGGCATCTCGTCGGCAGGCCCGATCGACCTGCCGACGGGCACCATCAGCCCGATCAATATCACTGAGTGGCAACGCTTTCCGATTGTAGAGCGGGTGTCGGCTCTGGTCGGTGCGCCGGTCCGGCTGGCGGGCGACGGGTTGTGCATGGCGCTGGGCGAGCGGTGGCACGGGGCCGCGCGTGGCGCGCATTTCCTGCTCGGCATGGTGGTGTCGACAGGTGTCGGTGGCGGGCTCGTGCTCGACGGCGCGCCCTACGACGGGCGCACCGGCAATGCGGGACACGTCGGCCACGTTGTCGTCGACCCAGCCGGCGGCCCGTGTTCGTGCGGGGGCCGCGGCTGCGTCGAGTCGATCGCCGCGGGCCCCCGGATGGCGCAGTGGGCACGCGAGCAGGGGTGGGACGCGCCCGCCGAGGCCGACGCCAAGGAGCTCGCCGACGCCGCCAACGCGGGTGACGCCATCGCGCTGCGGGCATACCGGCGCGGCGCGACGGCAGTGGCCGCGATGATCGCTTCGGTCGGAGCGGTGTGCGACCTGGACCTCGTCGTCATCGGGGGCGGGGTGGCGAAGTCGGGCGCGCTGCTGTTCGATCCGGTGCGCGAGGCGCTGGCGACCTACGCGCGGCTGGACTTCCTGCGTGGCATGCGGGTGCTGCCCGCCGAGCTGGGCGGCGACGCGGGTCTCATCGGGGCGGCGGCTCTCCTGCGCGACAGCGCACGCTCGTAGCGCCGCGAGCGGGCGCAAAACGCTCCTAATTCGCGGCGTGTCGGGGTACAGACACGCACGTCCCCTACTTGCGTGTGGGCCCACGCGGAAGAAGGTGACCGCGTTTTGGCTGATCGGCGCGCGGCACGCTATTCTTGAGCGGTTCCACCGAAGACCGTCGGTCACCGAGAAATCGGTTGAAAGTCCGGGATTGCCCGGCGACCCACGCAGGAGGACGAGGCTACTGCTTATATGTGCGCCCCGACCTGTCTGCGTCGGGGCGCTTGTCTTTCTCGGAGGCGGTCCCCAACCACGAGGAGGCATGCATGGCCAAGGCTGACAAGGCCACCGCGGTTGCCGACATCGCCGAGCAGTTCAAGGAGGCTACGGCGACGCTCGTCACCGAGTACCGCGGGCTGACGGTGGCCAACCTCAAGGACCTGCGCCGTTCGCTCGGTGACTCCGCCACCTACACAGTCGCCAAGAACACGCTGGTCAAGCGTGCCGCGGCGGAGGCGGGCATCGAAGGGCTCGACGAGTTGTTCGTCGGTCCCACCGCGATCGCGTGGGTCAAGGGTGAGGCTGTCGACGCCGCCAAGGCGATCAAGACCTTCGCCAAGGACAACAAGGCGCTGGTCATCAAGGGCGGTTACATGGATGGCCGCGCGCTGTCCGTGGCCGAGGTCGAGGCGATCGCCGATCTCGAGTCGCGCGAGGTGCTGCTGGCCAAGATGGCCGGCGCGATGAAGGCGAATCTGTCCAAGGCCGCAGCCCTGTTCAACGCTCCGGCGTCGCAGGTTGCCCGGCTGGCCGCCGCACTGCAAGAGAAGAAGGCCGCCGAGGAATCGGCCGCCTCAGAACAGATCACCACAAGCCCGGAAGATAACTAAGGAAGGACCACATCATGGCAAAGCTGTCCACTGACGAATTGCTCGACGCGTTCAAGGAACTGACCCTGCTCGAGCTCTCCGAGTTCGTGAAGGCGTTCGAGGAGACCTTCGAGGTCACCGCGGCCGCTCCGGTCGCCGTTGCTGCCGCCCCCGGTGCCGCTGCTGCGCCCGCCGAGGCCGCCGAGGAGCAGTCGGAATTCGACGTCATCCTCGAGGGTGCCGGCGAGAAGAAGATCGGCGTCATCAAGGTCGTCCGCGAGATCGTCTCCGGCCTTGGCCTCAAGGAGGCCAAGGACCTGGTCGACAGCGCTCCCAAGCCGCTGCTCGAGAAGGTCGCCAAGGAGGCTGCCGAGGAGGCCAGGGCCAAGCTCGAGGCCGCTGGCGCGTCGGTCACCGTCAAGTAGGTACGAAATCCGTCGGCCGAGCCGACAACATCCGACTGTGGGGCGGATCTAGCAAACTGATCCGCCCCACAGTTGTGTCTGGGGACGGTCACAATCGCCCATAGACGACTGTGGTGCTGTAAGTGCGTAAGCTACAGTGACTCAAGCCACAGGCGGGAGGCACGTGGTGGGGACCAGGCATCGGCGGAAGGAATTCGCGTGGGCATTGGAATCCAGGTAGAGGGGCTGACGAAGTCCTTCGGGCCCCAGCGAATCTGGGAAGATGTCACGTTCGATCTTCCGGCCGGTGAGGTAAGCGTTCTTCTCGGCCCGTCCGGTACCGGTAAGTCGGTGTTCCTCAAGTCCCTGATCGGCCTGTTGCGGCCCGAGCGCGGCAAGATCATCGTCGACGGCACGAACATCATCGAGTGCACCGCCAAGGAGCTCTACGAAATCCGCACCCTGTTCGGCGTGATGTTCCAGGACGGTGCGCTGTTCGGCTCGATGAGCCTCTACGACAACACCGCTTTCCCTTTGCGGGAGCACACCAAGAAGAAGGAAAGCGAGATCCGCAACATCGTCATGGAGAAGCTTGAACTCGTCGGCCTGGCCGGTGACGAGAACAAGTTCCCCGGCGAGATCTCCGGCGGTATGCGCAAACGCGCGGGCTTGGCCCGCTCGCTGGTGCTCGACCCGCAGATCATCCTGTGCGACGAGCCCGACTCGGGTCTGGACCCGGTTCGTACCGCCTACCTGAGCCAGTTGCTGATCGACATCAATGCGCAGATCGACTGCACGATCCTGATCGTGACGCACAACATCAACATCGCCCGGACTGTGCCCGACAACATCGGCATGCTGTTCCGCAAGCACCTGGTGATGTTCGGCCCCCGCGAGGTGCTGCTGACCAGTGAAGAGCCCGTGGTCAAGCAGTTCCTCAACGGTCGTCGCATCGGGCCGATCGGTATGTCCGAGGAGAAGGACGAGGCGACGATGGCCGAAGAGCAGGCCATGGTTGACGCCGGTCACCATGATGGCGGTACCGAAGAGATCGAAGGCGTGCCGCCGCAGGTCACCGCGACCCCGGGCATGCCAGAGCGCCAGGCGGTCGGTCGTCGGCAGGCCCGGGTGCGCGAGATCCTGCACACGCTGCCGCCCGCCGCGCAGGAAGCCATCCGCGACGATCTCGAAGGCACGCACAAGTACTCGACAAGCGAGTTCGGTAGTGAGGCCACGGTGCGGCATCGCACGGTGGGCGCCGAGGATGACGCCCCGACGGGGGTCATCCCGGTTTCCGGGGAGCGCTAATAACCTAGAGGTATGTCCGTCCAGCAGAAGCCGACGTTCTGCCGGATCTGCGAACCACTGTGCGGCATGATCGCGACCGTCGATGACGGTCGGCTGGTTTCCCTGCGTCCCGATAAGGACCATCCGCTGTCGGCCGGCTTCGCGTGCCAGAAGGGCATCGCGTTCACCGAAGTCGTCAACGATCCCGACCGCGTCACCACACCGCTGCGGCGTCAGCACGACGGGAGATTCGAGCCCGTCGGCTGGGACGAGGCGATGTCCGACATCGCCGACCGACTGACCGAAATCCATCGGCGGCACGGCGCGGGTGCGATCGGCTGGTATTACGGAAACCCCGGCGCCTTCAGCTATTCGCACACCCTGAGCCTGACGACGTTGATGGCTGGGCTCGGTCGGCGGTTGCACGTGTTCACCGCCGGGTCGCAAGACGTCAACAACCGGTTCGTGGCAAGCCAACTGCTGTACGGGTCGCCGTTGGCACTGCCGATACCCGACGTGTTGCGGACCGACCTGCTCGTGGTGATCGGCGCGAATCCGATTGTCTCCCATGGCAGTGTGCTGACTGTGCCGCGGATCAAGGACCGCATGCACGACATCGTCAAGCGAGGCGGTCGCGTGCTCGTCGTCGATCCCCGCAAGACGGAGACCGCGGCCCAATTCGAATGGCTGGGCATCATTCCCGACGGCGACGCCTACCTGCTGCTGTCGCTGCTTTCGGTGCTGTTCGGCGAAAACCTCGTCGACCGGGCCCGGCTGGCCCGTCAGGCGGAGGGAGCCGTCTGGCTCGAACGACTGGCCCGGCCGTTCAGTCCCGAGACCACCGCGCACCGCACCGGCATCGACCCGGACACGGTGCGCACGCTGGCACGCGACCTGGCCCGGACGCCACGCGCCGCCGTGTACGGCAGGGTCGGCACAAGTACCGGTGAAAACGGCACGCTCACAACGTATTTGCTCGATGCGGTCAACCTGGTCTCGGGCAACCTTGACGTGCCGGGCGGCAGCATGTTCGGCCGGTACGGGTTCCCCTGGGAGCGCCTGCTGAACAGGGCGGGCGGCGCGCTGCTGCGCACGATCTACACGCGGCGTCGATCGCGCATCGGCGGCTTTCCTTCGGTGCTGATGTCCGAGCCTGCCGGCCTGATGGCCAAGGAGATGACGACCCCCGGCGACGGTCAGGTCAAGGCGCTACTCGTCAGCGCGGGCAACCCGGTGCTATCGGTACCCAACGGCGATGAACTGGAAGAGGCGCTCGAGGCGCTCGATCTGATGGTCGGCATCGACCTCTACCTCAACGAGACGCTGGCGCACTGCGATTACGTGCTGCCCGCTGCGAGCATGTACGAGCGCGACGACTTCCCGCTACCGTTTCAAACGCTGCAGCCCACCCCGTTTCGTCAGGCCACCGAGGCGGTCATCGCGCCGGTCGGGCAGGCCCGCGCCGAATGGGAGATCATCGACGAGCTCACCCGAAGACTGTGGCGCAGGACGCCCGGGCTGACGCTGCTGGCCGCGGTGCGAAAAGCGCTGGGGTTCTTCGGTGTTCGGTTGAGCCCTCGGTTGTTGGTCGACGCCGTCATCCGCCTCGGTGAAGGGGGCGACAGGTTCGGCCTACGCCGCGGCGGGCTGACGTTCTCCCGCTTGACTGCGCAGCATCCGCACGGCACGGTACTGGCGCCGAACCTGCGCGACGGGGTGTTGCGCGACACCGTCGCCTACCGCGGCGGCAGGGTACGGCTGCGGCACGACGAGATCGCCGCGGAGGTCGAGGCGTTGTCGCGCCGCCGCGTCCCCGACGGCTATCCGATGCGGTTGATCGGTATGCGTGAGGCGCGGTCCGAGAACTCGTGGATGCACAATGCGCCGCTGCTGATGCGCGGCGATCGCGCCCAACACGCGCGCATGCATGTCGACGATGCGGCGGCGGCGAACATCGTCGACGGCGACGTGGTGCGCATCGCATCGCCGCACGGCGAGATCGAACTGCCGGTCACCGTCACCAAGGACATCGTCCCCGGCGTCGTCGCGGTCCCACACGGCTGGGGCCACAAGGGCACTGGCGCGTGGCGGGTGGCCAACCACGCGGGCGGCGTCAACGTCAACCGCCTGATGTCGAGCGCGCCGGACGACCTCGAGAGGCTGGCGGGGATGGCGCGGTTGACCGGTGTGCCGGTACGGGTGTCACGCTCGTAGCTTCGTGGTTGCATATGGCTGTGACGCAAGGATCCGGACGGCTCAGCGGTAGATCGGCTGTGGTCACCGGCGCGGCGTTCGGCATCGGCCGAGCGACCGCCGAGCTCTTCGCGCGCGAGGGCGCGCGGCTGACCCTGACCGACATTCAGGGTGAACCGCTGCTGGCGTTGGCCGATCAACTGCGGCAGGCCGGGGCGGAGGTCGAGACGGTCGTCGGCGACGTCTCGGTCGAGGCCGACGCGCGTCGGATGATCGCGGCGGCGGCCGACAGATTCGGGCGGGTCGACGTGCTGGTCGCCAACGCAGGCATCATCCCGCTCGGCGATGTGACGGAGTTGAGCGTCGACGACTGGGACGGCGTCATGGCCGTCGACGGGCGTGGCATGTTCCTCACCTGCAAGTTCGCGATCGAGGCGATGGTGTCGACGGGCGGGGGTGCCATCGTCTGCCTGTCCTCGATCTCCGGGTTGGCCGGGCAGAAGCGCCAAGCCGCCTACGGCCCAGCCAAATTCGTCGCGACAGGTCTGACCAAGCATCTGGCGGTCGAGTGGGCCGACCGCGGGATCAGGGTCAACGCCGTCGCCCCGGGAACGATCCGCACCGAGCGGGTCAAGCAACTGCCCGGTGAGCCGGGCGGCGCGGAATACCTGGAAGCGATCGAGCAGATGCATCCGATGGGCCGCCTCGGCGAACCGGCCGAAGTGGCAAGCGCCATCGCCTTCCTCGCCTCCGACGAAGCCTCCTTCATCACCGGCGCCGTGCTGCCCGTCGACGGAGGATTCCTGGCGCAGTAGCGCCCGGAGTCAAACTCGCTGTGCAATGGCAGAATTGACGGCCTGGTCCAGGAAATCGGGTGGTATCTCGGGCCATTCGGGAGACCACCGGCCGGACCGCTGATCGGCCTGCAACTGCGAAAGCGTTGCGGCGACGTACGGTCCGCCGTCGACGAGGTAGCGCAGCATCCCCAGCTGTACGCACTGCGCCGCGACGGCCGCGATCGTGGCCTTCGCCTCATCGACGTGTCCGGCCGCGGAAAGGCTGGCGCCCAACAGCCGTCGTGCCCGCAACAAGGCCTGTGGCCGGCTCGGCGACGACGTTCGATCGACCCACTCCTGCGCCCACTGACAGGCACGGTCTCGCTGCTCCTGATCGTCGGACGCGATGAGCATCCGGATGGCCGAGGCCTCCTCGAACTGCACCGTGATCTCGTCCATCGCGTCCACCGGCTGGCGACGCTGTTCGTGGGACGTCGCGGGCCGCGCATCGGAATCGGGATGCGGCGGCAACCCGAGGCGGGTACGTTCGTGCTCCGCCATCGCCGTCAGCCGGTTCAGGGACAGCGCGCGGCCGACCCGGATGGCCTCGTCGAGCCGCTGACCGGCCGCATACCGATCACCCTGCAGGACTTTGATTCTCGCGGCGATGACGTAGCGGGCAATCTTGAAGTCGACCGAACCGCCCTCCGGCCCCAGCTTGTAGCCCTCCTCGAGTAGGCGGTCCGCCTCGTCGAGATCGCCGCGCTCATAGAGCAATTCGCCCAGCCCCGAACTCGCCAGCCGCGCCAGGTACGAATGACTGCCGCCTGCGCGTTTGGCGACCTTGAGCGCCTTGCGGAAGCAGGCTTCCGCAGTCGAGGTGTCGAGCATCAAATGGTGTGCGAGCCCGGAGTAGCACAGTCCGTGGACGATGTTGAAGGTGTCGCGGTTGTTTTCGGCGTGCGGCGCCGCCCACGCCTGGATCCGGTTCACCTCGTCGAGGTTGTAGTGGTAGGCGGCTGCGAAGGTCGCCACGTTGGCGGCGATACCAACAGCGAACGGGCGCAGCCGGTCCCGGCGCGCCAAACATGGCGCGATGTGATCGTCGATGCACGCGAGGCGATCCGAGCGCAGGGCCGCCACCCCACGCACTACACCGGCCTCCGCGCGGACGTCGGCGATCTCGTCGTCGGACAGGCTGCAGACCTCAAGCCCGGATTCCATCAGTGCCAGTGCCTGTTCGGCGGCGGGAATCCGGTGCAACACGATGTTGGCCCAGGCCAGGGCGAGCTGTAGCCGCGGATCCGACTGCACGACGTCCGCGGGGAGCTTTCCGACCAGCCCGATCAGCGTGGCCATTTGCGAGTTGGCCACCAGGTCGACGCCGTCATTCTCGACGAGCTGAACCGCGAGCTGCTGATCGCCCGCGGCCAACGCGTGATCGACCGCTTCGCTGACAAACCTGTGCTCGGAGAACCACGTCGACGCCACGCGGTGTAGCCGCACCACCCGATCGGGGTTGTCCCTGCCGAGTCGGTGTCGCAGGAAGTCGCGGAACAGCTGGTGGTAACGGAACCACTGCTCGTCGATACGGCGCAGGAACAGGTCGCGCTCCTCGACCTGTTCCAGCATCGCCTGCCCGTCCGGCACACCGGACAGCGCCGACGCCAGATCGCCGGAGATCCGCTCGGTGATCGACGTAGCCAGCAGGAAATCGAGCATCGACGGCTCCAGCGTGTCGAGCACGTTCTCCGCGAGGAACTCGCTGATCGCATGGTGGCGCCCGGTCATCGTGCCGATCAGCCGGATCGGATCATCGTGTCCGCGCAGCGACAGCGAGGCCAGCTGTAATGCGGCCACCCAGCCATCCGTCTTGGCGGTCAGTTCGGCGACATCGGAGTGGTCGAGGTCCAGCCCACTTTGTTCGACCAGAAAGTCCTCGGATTCGGCCACGTCGAAACGCAAAGCGGTGGCATCGATTTCGACCAATTCGCCCTGCATCCGCATTCGGCTCATCGGCAGTCCGGATTGGCTGCGGCTGGTCACCACGACGTTGAGGCCCGCGGACAGGTTGTCCAGCAGGTAACGCATCGCCGAGATGGTCGCCGGGTCGGTGATCCGCTGCCAGTCGTCGACGACCAGCGTCATGCGCATGCCACTCTGGTGGATCTCGTTGATCAGCGAGGTGAGCACGTAACGCTCGGCCTCGTCGCCGTGCTCCTCGAGGACTTCACCCAGCTCGGTCGCCAGCGCTGGGGTCACGGCGCGGATGGCCTCGATCAGATGGGACACGAACCACACCACGTTGTTGTCGTCGTGGTCGACCGTCAGCCATGCCACCGCGACGCCTTCGGCGGTCAGCTTTCTGGCCCACTGAGCGGCCAGCGTGCTCTTGCCGAAGCCGGTTGGGCCGTGAATGACCGTGAGCTTCTTGTTCTGGTCCCGTCGCAGCACCTCGATCAGCCGGATGCGGTCGACCAGCGACTTCGTCGACGCGGGTAGTTGGAAACGGGTGGCCGGTGTCGGCGGTGAGAGTGTCCTGGCCGGATAACTGATCGAGGGGGTGCCGACCGACCGCGCGGGGTTGTAGCGGATGGTCGGCGCCGGTATGGGGACCGGCATGTCGTCGACCGGAAGGCCGTGTCGCCGCTGCACGTCGCGCAACTGCTCACCGAAGGCCTCCGCGGTCGCCGGCCGGTCGCCGACGTTGCGCGACATGGCTTGCTCGATCACGGCGCACACATCGGTAGGCAGACCCGAGTCCCGCAGATTAGGCATCGGCTGCTTGGTGATCCGCAGGAATTGGGCCACCATCTGTTCGCCCTGGCGGCGTTCGAACACCGCATGGCCCGTGCCCGCGCAAAACAGCGTGGATGCCAGGCTGTAGATGTCGGAGGTCACGTCCGGCTGCTGACCGAGCAGAACCTCCGGCGCGGTGTAGGCAGGCGAACCCATGACGGCGCCGTCAGACGTTTCGAAGCCGCCGATGACGCGGGCGATCCCGAAATCCGTCAGCTGCGGTTCGCCGTACTCGGTGAGCAGAATGTTGGCCGGTTTGACGTCACGATGCAGCGTTTCGCGGCGGTGCGCGGTTTCCAGTGCACCCGCGACCTTCACCCCGATGTGCAGGGCGTCGCCCCAACTCACCGGCCCGTTGACGTGGACCTTGGCCTCCAGCGAGCCGTGCGGGTGGTACTGCATCACGATGTAGGGCCTGCCGGTGGCGGTGGTGCCGACCTGGAAGATGTTGACGATGTGCGGATGCCCGGACAGCTTGCCCATCGCCACCTGTTCGCGGACGAACCGTTCCAGGTTGTCGGGCTCGAGGTCCGCGGTCAGTACCTTCACCGCGACCGTGCGGCCCAGCGCACGTTGGGTGCAGCGGTACACGACCCCGAACCCGCCGCGGCCGATCTCGTCGGGGTCCTCGAAACCGGCAGCCATCAGCTCCGCCGGGATCGCAGCGGACATATCCGCCTGCGTTGGCAGCGGGTCGCTGTTGGCCATCGGTCGTCTCGATATCAACGGCGTTCTGGTGACGCCAATGGCCACCTGACCTGAGCATAAACCGATCGCCTCCGCGCCGAAGGCTGTTGAACGGGCTACGAATTCGGGGGTTAGCCAACGCGTCGCGGTGTCGTGACACCGGGGCCAATTCGTGTAAACGGCTCCGTCGGCTGACAACGCGCGTTATCTTTTGCGCGGTCGGGGACGGGAGACGGCATGATTGACCGGTTCTTGGTGTGGTTGGGCGCGATCGTGGTGGCCGCGGGGCTGTCGGCGGCGATGGTCGCCGGGGCCGGGCTTGCGCTCGCAGACGAAGGTTCGACGTCGGGCACCGGCGGTGGCGCATCGTCAGATTCATCGAATTCCACTGGGAACAAACTGGATTCGCCGAAGGACACGCCGGGGGGCGGCCAGCTGTCGACCGGCGGCGCGAACTCGACGAAACCCGACACCACGAACGAGACCTCGGGCGCCGAGAGTCCGTCGACCGGCACCGGGCAGGACGCGACCGAGCGGGACGCGACACCGGGCTCGCAGTCGGCCGATCCCGATGAGGGCACCGGCGGCGAAGCGGCCGAGTCCTCGACCACCGAGGTCAAGCCGAAGCGCGAAACCACGAAGAAGCGCGGACTGTTCGCCGCGATTGTCAAGGCTAAGCCGGCTGAGACGCCGGACAAGCCGCTCGCCGCGGTGAATGAGCCGGACGAGAAGCCGGTAGTCGAGACGGCGACCGTCGAGAAGGCGACCGTCGAGAAGGCGACCTTCGAGACGCCCAGCGAGCCCGTCGCGGCCCGCGTCCAAATCGCGTCCGTTGTGGTCGAACCCGAAGTCACCGAGGCGGAAGAGACCGCGGTGACGACCACGCACGATGGCGTTCGCGGCCCACATCGTCGGACGCACTGGCGCCCACCGCGGAAGCGCCACGGTTGCCGAAACTGCTCGACGTGGTCGGCACGGTGATCTTCAACCTCTACGCGGCCGCGACCCGGCTGGTCGGCGGCCCGGCGCAGGTTCCACCGGGCAGCACCGTCACGGGGCGTAGTTCCGAGCTACGGATCGACTGCGGCTGCGAAGCGGGAGACGGATTCGAGGTCCCCGCCGACTGGTACATCCCCGAAGTAAAGGAAGGGGAGACCGCGCCGACGCGGCTCATCTACCTCCAGCATGGATTCCTCGCCAGCGGGCCGTGGTACAGCTACACCGCCGCAACACTCGCGGAACAGACGAACAGCATCGTCGTCGCGCCGTCGATCACGTCGAACTTCCTGGCATCCGACGCGTGCTGGCTCGGTGCGCCTGCGATGCAGCAGGCCGTCGCGAACTTGTTCGAGGATGAGAACACCGCGCTGGCCGACAGCCTGGGGGCGACCGGCTACCAGGGTGCCCTTCCGCAGGAGGTCGTGCTCGTCGGCCACTCACTCGGCGGCGGTCTCGTGGCGGGGACGGCCAGCTACATGGTGGAAAACGAGACCGTAGGGAAGCTGCGCGGGGTCGTCATGCTCGATGGCGTTGGCCTCGACGACTCGATGGCTGACTCATTGGAGAATGTCCCTGACGGGATTCCGATCTATCAGCTGGCCGCGCCGAAATACTTCTGGAACCAGTTCGGGGTCGGCACCGATGCGCTGCTCAGGCCCGCCCAGGCGAGTTCATCGGCGTGACCCTGGTCGGCGGCTCCCATGTCGATTCGATGCGGGGCGGCAGCCAACTCATCCAGATCTCACAGCAGATCGTGGCGGGCTTCTCGAAGCCGCAGAATGTCGCCGCGGCCCAGATCCTGATGGTGGGTTGGGTCAACGACATGTTCAACGAGAACGCAGGAGGAGGGCATCTATCTGGAGCCAGGCGAGGAGTTCGTCCTCGACACGCCCGAGGGGCAGGCCACGCTGGTCGACCTTCCGAACTCGCTGACCAAATGGCTCCTGTTCAACCCGCTGGCAGGTGTTTGTGCCACTCGCGAGCGGCTTGTTCACCTTTGAGCCGGTGTGCGTCGCCGAGTCGATGGCTAAGGGCGGCAGCTGCACATCGACGATGGCCGCGTGACCGAGAACGCGCCAGACTGCGGTTGTTGACGGACTTCAGCCGATTTTCATCAGAATCCGTACTCTCGGCGGTCGCGCACTCCGTCGGCAACCGATGAGACCCCGCAAACCTTCGATTCAATGCAAAACTCCACACCAAACACCGCGTTATCTCTTGACGGGAGGGCCCCGAGAGGCCACTCTGTTGGGCAGCATGTGTGCACGGGTTGAGGACGCCAGCCAGCGCCCGGTGACTTTTGCATGCGGTGGTTGAGGAATACGCCGTCCTGCGGTACTGTTGGACGTTGCGCTGGCTGCATCCTGCCCACCCAAACCCGCACCTGACACCGATGTCCTAGCCTGAGCTCCGCTCAGTGACCTAGTCGCGTGCCGTGCGTACGGGAAGGCTCGGGCTTGAGAAAGCCAGCCGAACCGACGCAGATATCGCGGCGAAACGGACCGGCGTCAAGCCCCTTGAGCCCCCTCCGGATAGTCGCATTAGGTGCTGGAAGGATGCATCTTGGCAGGCTCCCGCCAAAAAGTCCGTAGCTACCACCAATAACTCCGTCCCCGGAGCACCCAACCGAATTTCATTTGCAAAGCTCCGTGAGCCGCTCGAGGTTCCGGGGCTCCTTGATGTGCAGACCGAGTCTTTCGATTGGCTGGTCGGGTCGGACCGCTGGCGCGCGAACGCCTCCGCCCGCGGTGACGTGAACCCCGTCGGCGGCCTCGAAGAGGTGCTCGCCGAACTGTCGCCCATCGAGGACTTCTCCGGCTCGATGTCGCTGTCCTTCTCCGATCCGCGCTTCGACGAGGTCAAGGCCCCGGTCGACGAGTGCAAAGACAAGGACATGACGTACGCGGCTCCGCTGTTCGTCACCGCGGAGTTCATCAACAACAACACCGGTGAGATCAAGAGCCAGACGGTCTTCATGGGCGACTTCCCGATGATGACCGAGAAGGGCACCTTCATCATCAACGGCACCGAGCGTGTCGTGGTGTCCCAGCTGGTCCGCTCGCCGGGCGTGTACTTCGACGAGACCATCGACAAGTCCACCGAGAAGACGCTGCACAGCGTCAAGGTGATCCCCGGCCGTGGTGCGTGGCTGGAGTTCGACGTCGACAAACGCGACACCGTCGGCGTGCGCATCGACCGCAAGCGCCGCCAGCCCGTCACCGTGCTGCTCAAGGCGCTCGGCTGGACCAACGAGCAGATCACCGAGCGGTTCGGCTTCTCCGAGATCATGATGAGCACGCTGGAGAAGGACAACACCGCGGGCACCGACGAGGCGCTGCTGGACATCTACCGCAAGCTGCGCCCGGGCGAGCCGCCGACCAAGGAGTCGGCGCAGACCCTGCTGGAGAACCTGTTCTTCAAGGAGAAGCGCTACGACCTGGCCCGTGTCGGTCGCTACAAGGTCAACAAGAAGCTCGGCCTGAACACCGACAAGCCGATCACCAGCTCGACGCTCACCGAAGAGGACGTCGTTGCCACCATCGAGTACCTGGTTCGCCTGCACGAGAACCAGAACTCGATGACGGTGCCCGGCGGCGTCGAGGTGCCCGTCGAGGTCGACGACATCGACCACTTCGGTAACCGTCGTCTGCGCACGGTCGGCGAGCTGATCCAGAATCAGATCCGCGTCGGGCTGTCCCGCATGGAGCGCGTTGTCCGCGAGCGGATGACCACCCAGGACGTCGAGGCGATCACGCCGCAGACCCTGATCAACATCCGTCCCGTCGTGGCGGCGATCAAGGAGTTCTTCGGCACCAGCCAGCTGTCGCAGTTCATGGACCAAAACAACCCGCTTTCCGGTTTAACTCATAAGAGGCGTCTGTCCGCTTTGGGCCCCGGCGGTCTGTCGCGTGAGCGTGCCGGCCTCGAGGTGCGCGACGTGCACTCCAGCCATTACGGCCGCATGTGCCCGATCGAGACGCCGGAAGGACCGAACATCGGTCTGATCGGCTCGCTGTCGGTGTACGCGCGGGTGAACCCGTTCGGCTTCATCGAGACGCCGTACCGCAAGGTCGCCGAGGGTGTGGTCACCGACGACATCGAGTACCTCACCGCCGACGAGGAGGACCGCCACGTCGTGGCGCAGGCCAACTCGCCGATCGACGACAGCGGCCGCTTCCTCGAAGAGCGCGTCCTGGTCCGCCGAAAGGGTGGCGAGGTCGAGTACGTCTCCTCCA
>CAWKFL010000007.1:0-896364 GCA_963848855.1 uncultured Actinomycetota bacterium | reverse complement strand
GATTTGCCAGAGAATCTGTGGAGATATGGCGCTCCGCGCAGGTGACTTGAGTCAAACCGACGCCGCGGTTTTAGGTCGACGGTCGGTCTTTGTCGGTCACCGTGCCTGCCTTGGGCACGGCGCCGGAGGACACATGAGTTGGCACTGCAGGACCTGCGACTCAATGTTGTCCAGACCGCCTTTGCGTCGGTTGCGTCCTTGATTACGGTGACGTGGGAAATGGCAAGCTGACGCAATTCACCGCGGGAACCTTCGCACGATCCAATGTCTGACCTACAGTCGGCCAGCCACTGCTCTCCTGGTGGCGGACGACCTGCGATGCGTTGCGATATAGCGGTTTATGTGCCGCCTCCGCCGGCACCGCTAGCACCGCCCGCTAAACCCGAGCCGCCTGCTGTGGCTGCATTGCCATCCGTGGCGTCGCGGTTGGTGCCCGGCCCCGCAACACCGGGTGGACGGGCACCCGGTGTCTCCGGCGGATATTGATTCACAGGCCCGGTAAGCCCGGGTGGACGGGCACCCGGTGTCTCCGGCGGATATTGATTCACAGGCCCGGTAAGCCCGGGTGGACGGGCACCCGGTGTCTCCGGCGGATATTGATTCACAGGACCCGGAAGACCCGGCCGATAGCACGCAGTCGACGTGGATCCGGCAGAACAGGTCGAATGGGGGTCCGCTGCCCCAACGGGCATGTACATCACCACAACAGCCGCGACGGTTGCTCCGCCTGCAACGATTAGTCCAAACTTCCTCATGGTTCGTCCTCCTTGTCTGGCCCGCCGCGGTTGGCGTCGCCATGCGGTAAGTACAGGCCGTGGGAGCGGCTACCGATCCCAACAACTACGGACGCACGTGTTGCTCTCGTCAGACATCGTCGGGCGGGGGAGCACACGGTTGTATCGAGTAGTGGACTAGTCCAGTTCTCGATACAACCGAGTCGTGAGCTCCCAAGGTGTGCTGGGCGAGCTGGTAGAGACCACTGCTAAGAAGAGGATCATCCGCCCTGCTTCGCGCTGCCCGAACGGGCACACCCTTGGCCGCGGCGAATTGCTTGTAGGGCATCAGGTTTGCCTCGATCACGGCGGCCTACATGATCGGCGTACGCGTCGGCTAGCAGGCCGCGGACGGCATAGTCGGCTAGGAGCCGAAAGTCAGTCGTCGTCCGTGCGCTCCTCCTCGCCGGTCCTGCGCATCGCGCGCCAGGGTGAAGGAGCGTCCACGCCACGTCAGGGCCTGCAAACTGGCGGAACTGGGCCGTGGGCAGCACACAGCGGCGGGCGAAGGTGAGCTGTCGGAATCCCGCCCCGAGCGCGCTGACTCCGGTAGCTGTCAGTTGCGACTGTTGGCCGGGGCGAGGCGGGCCACCCCGCGGAGGATCCACGGTGTCCGCCTCGCCATCACCTCCACGGCGCGGTCCGTTCGACGCATCGCGGTCCGAGGGCCGGGGGTGGGCGTTGACAAGAGTGCCGCCTCGGCCGACTCCGCTCGCGGGCCGTTGCGATCTACCGCCAGCAGTTGCCAGGTGCCGGGCACCCCACGCAGCTCGACGCTGCCGCGATCCTCGAACCCTGTGCCCGAGCCGACGACTAGGTCCCGGACGGTGCGGTCGACGAGGATTTCGCCGGCGCAGGCGTGGCCGAGGATCCGCGCCGCGATATGTACGGCGATCCCCCCGATGTCGGTGCCGAGTAGTTCGCACTCGCCGGTGTGGATACCAGCTCGGATCTCGATGCCCAGTGTCTCGGCGTCGGCGCGCAAGGCCTCGGCGCAGCGGATGGCCTGCGTCGGGCCGTCGAACGTGGTGAGGTGGCCGTCGCCGGTGCTCTTCACCACCGTGCCGCCGAATCGTTCGGTGAGTCGGGCTGTGATCTCACCGAAGCGGTGGAGCACCGCACGCCACCGCTCGTCGCCCGTCGCAACGGCGTGTTCCGTCGATGCGACCATGTCGGTGAACAACAAGGTTCGCAAGGCACGATGCGACTGCGAGGGTGCCGCGTGGCTCCCGGTGAGGAACTTCTCGATCTCGATGGTGAACCGGTCGGGATCGGCGAGCCATGGCGCGTGGTCGGTGCCGTCGAGTTCGAGGTACCGCGCGCCGGGGATGTGGTCGGCGAGGTACCGGCCGCCCTGCACCGGAACAACGTCGCCGCGGGTATGGATGACGAGGGTGGGTGCAGTGATGGTTGGCAGGATCGGCCGCACATCCATCCGGAACACCGCTTCCAGTGTTGCGCGCGCCATCCCCGGGCTTGCGCTCATCCGCTCCAACATTGCGAGCTGGCGTATCGACCGGACCGACGGCAGCAGAGCTTGGAGTGCCGCACCGCTGCCCCACCGTGATTGGGCCGCACGGCCGAATTCCTGCCAACGGGCGATCTGCTCCGTCGACGGCGTGTAGTCCTCACCGAGCTCGGGTACCACGCGTTCCCGTATCTCTGCTGGGTCGCGGTCCATGTCGTCCCACCCTGCGTAGACGGAGAACGATCCCGTGCCGGCAAGGATCAGTGCCCGCGTTCGCTCCGGTCGTGTTGCCGCGAAGACGATGGCGGCTGGGCCGCCCTCGCTCAGACCGAAGACGGCGGCCTTTCCGAAGCCGACGGCATCCATGACGGCCTCGATCTCGGCCGCTCGATCATCCAGCGTGCGAACTTGCGGGACCGGGTCCGACAGCCCGACCCCGGCCTTGTCGAACAGGAGGACGCGGCAGAACGCGCCGAGCTGCTCCATGAAGGCCTCGAATTCGGGCAGGGTCCAGAACAGCTCGACGTGGCTGACGAACGACCCGGCAAAGACGAGGTCGACGGGCCCGTCGCCGAACACCTGATAAGCGATACTGAGATCGCCGCAGGATGCGTACGAGGTGTCCGGCACGGCATTGAGCGTAATTGCCGCCGGCGCTACGACCCCCGACTTTGGCGCAGTTGGCTCTGCTCCAGGGTTCTCCGGCGCGATCCAGAGTTACGCGGTCGCGCTTCACGAGCTGCGGCGCCAGCTGAGCGCGCTTCAATACTTTGGTGTGAGAAGTGCTGCTCGTGAGGTTCGACCGTCGTGAGCGACGGCGGCAGGACCGCATCGCCGCAACACCGCGGCCAGCAGCCGGAGCTCGGTATCGATCACCCCGCGGTCGCGCACAACACCATCTTCGACCCGTGGCGGAACACGCTCCCGCACATAATCTCCCGGGATTCGTCAACAGCAAGCGGTCTTGAGGTCGGTGAGCAGGTCTCCACCGTTTCACCAAGACGGTCATCGTGCCGCGCACGTCAGCGTCGAATCCGGCGCTGGGTAGGTCGAGGCGCTCCCCATATTCGGTGAAGGCGCAGAAGAGAAGTCGCCGCGGACCAACGGATGCTTCCTCTGGCCCGGATTCCACTGCGGCCGCCGAATATGGAGCTCCACGGCGGTTGCGCCGTCAGTCATCGGTGGTGGGTTGGTTGTCGATGTGCAACCTCGAAGTTGACTTGGTCGACGTCGAAGTTCTTGTGGACGTGGATTACGACTCGAACGGCGGGTTGTTTGTCTTGATTTACAAGGGAATTGAGTATGTTCAGCGGATCCTCACCGCGGGGTGCGCCACAGGACTCCAGAACGCCAACCGACCAGAAACTCCAGAGTCGTTGCAGCCCACAGCCATCGCGACCCGGTCCAGTGTGTGGATTTGAAGAACCCTCTCGGAGAGAGTTAGTGGATCGTCCAGTCCCACTCGCGGTTGCATGTTCGGCAGTGGAGGGCGAGGGCCAGCAGGCCGGTGGCCCAGCCGTGGTGGCTGTAGCCGCTCCGCTCGACCCTGTGGCGTCGGAGTCGGTGCCACCAAGCGAAGTTGTCCATCAGTCTCCACCAGCCCGGATGGCGAGGGCGAGGCCGAGGCGGGCGAGGCCAAGGCCCATGAGGATGGCGAGCGGGAGTCCGAACAGCAGGGTGATGGTCATGGCGAGGTGTCCTCGCTGTCGAGGGGCAACTCCCCCTCAAGCAGGAGCTGCATCAAGGCGTGCGGGTCGTCCAAGATCCAGGACGGTAGGTGGTCCATAGCCTATGACGCTATCTGTGAAGTCGTTGTGAGGAATTGTGGCTAGCCCGCCAATCGTGGTAATGCCAGCGGGTATGGCGCCGGCATCCAACGGCGGTCACCAGGTGTCTAGGACGGAAGCCGCGATATTGAACGCGCGGACGACAGCGGCGGCGGTCCACCCACTGCTAGCCGTCGCGACCGGCCCGCACTGTGTCGGTGGCGTGGCGTACACACTGAGCGAGGCGGCTACGCTGCATGCGGCCAATTGCGTCGCTCCTCCTAGTCTCCGCCGCGACCGCCTCCTATGTTTGAGCGCATATCCGTGAGACGGTTTTGGATTGTCGGGTGCAATACCAGATGGGTTCGATTGCGGCAAAGGTTATTTCGCGCGGCGCTACGGCCACACGCTGGACGGGTGAGATTGCTATGTCGAAGCCGTGCGCTCCGGCGCGGCCCACTCGTA
The DNA here is from genome assembly GCA_963848855.1 of uncultured Actinomycetota bacterium. Classification (GTDB taxonomy): domain Bacteria; phylum Actinomycetota; class Actinomycetes; order Mycobacteriales; family Mycobacteriaceae; genus Mycobacterium. The sequence goes on along the minus strand of CAWKFL010000007.1, from coordinate 891,892 downwards.
TGTCTACGGTGGTAAGCCCCTCAGTCGCTATCACGCCATAGAAGCAGCGGAAAGCGAAGCGCGAGAAACTCTTCGCGGCCTGTGGGGTCCGTCGTGCTTTGGCGAGATAGCATCAGTCCCCCGAGTGACCCGACGACAAGGAAAAGGCCCAGTGCAACATTCCGCAACAACCCCACCGCCAGGCTGGTATCCCGACCCGGCAGGCACATCAGGCCGCGCATACTGGAACGGCCGTGAGTGGGCGCCACCCACTTCAAAGCCGCCGAAGCGGACTTGGATCATCGTGGGGAGCATCGTCGGCGTTGTGCTGATGTTGGGCCTGCTTGGAAATTGCAGCGGAAACGACCAAAAGCCCGTCGCCTCAACGACAACCAAGACAGTGACGGTGACAGCTCAGCGACCAACCGTGACGGTTACTGCTGCGGCGCCGCCGCAATCAATCGTTACCGTCACAGAAGCTGCACCGCCGCCGCCTGCGTTCTTCGACCCAACTCCATCCGAAGCCACACCACCGACCAACTTGCAGCCGCTGGTGCCGCCGTCCGTTGGTGTTCCGTCACCACCGTCGTCGACTGCCTACTACGGCAACTGCAGTGAGGCGCGCGCCGCCGGCGCCGCACCGTTGTATGTCGGCGAGCCGGGCTACCGCTCGGGTCTCGATCGGGATGGGGACGGGGTGGCATGCGAAAGCTAGAACGGGTCACCCAGATTCGATTGTGGCGCTGACCTACATCATTTGCACCACACGCGCTCATTAAAACGCATCTTTTGCCCGATGCTCGGGCGTTCGCGCGGGCCATAGCTTGACGGGGAACCGGTGAAATGCCGGCGAGAAGCCCGAAAGGCAGCCGAATTGATGCGTCGATTCGAACAGATTTTACGCATTTGGCAATTTGCCGAGATACCGATCCACCTTCGGTCTACCGTGAGTGCGCCCCTTCCAGTGGAACACGAGGTCTCGCCTGACCACAACCTCGACCAGCGCCGAATCCCCCGACGACTTCTGTGAAGATTGCGGATACGAACCGGAGCTGAAACGCACGCTGGGCACATTCCAGGTGTTTGCGATCTCGTTCGCATTCATCTCGGTAGCAGTCGGCGTTTTCGGCACCTACAACGATGTGCTGCAAAACTCCGGCCCGGTCGGAATTTGGCTATGGGTGATCGTGGCCATCGGGCAGACTTTGGTGGCGCTCGTGATCGCGCAATTCGCTGCCCGCATTCCGCTAAGTGGCTCGTCGTACCAATGGGGTTCGCGACTGGCGAATCCGAAGGTCGGTTGGTGGTTCGGTTGGTTCAATTTCTGCCTTCTGGCGACGAGCGTCGTGGCTATCGACAATGCGCTCGCCAGCGACGCACTGATGCCGATGTTCGGCATGGCGGAGGACGAGGGCACCGCGCGCATCATCACAGTCGTGATCCTGATCATTCAGGCGGCCATCGCAATTGCCTCGACACGGATCGTCGCGATGATCAACACCGGCGCAGTGGGAGTCGAACTCGCGATCGTCGTTGTCTTGGTGATCGCGCTGTTCGCGGCTGTCGCGATCTCCGGTAAGGGATCCATCGACAATCTCACCTCGCGAGGCATCACCGAAGGCGCCACCAATTACTTCGCCATCGGCGGAGGCTTGATGCTCGCGACGGTGCTCGGGCTCACCACCCTCGTAGGCTTCGACGCCGCGGCCAACCTGGCCGAAGAAGCCAAAGACCCGTTCCGCAGCGTCCCGCGCGCCATCGTCGGTTCGGTCGTGGCGGCATCGGTGCTGGGACTGCTGTTCCTCATCGCGCTCACCGTCGCGATCGACGACATGGCCAAGGTCAGTGCCAGCGATTCACCGGTCGTGGCGATCATGCGCGACCAACTCGGCCCCTTCATGGAACGAACACTGCTGATAGCGATCATCTTCGCGTTCTTCGGCGCCGGGATGGTGACCCTGGCGACCGGCTCGCGCATCGTCTACGCGATGGCACGCGACTCGCGCTTCCCCGGCCACAAGGTGATGCGTCGCGTCGACCCCCGCACTCAGACGCCGATCCCGGCGACGCTCCTGATTGTCGTCATCGGGATCGTCTTGATGATCGCCATGCCCGGTGACGCGCTGCTGCAGTTGATCACCACGGGCACGATCATCGGGCCTGCCGTCTATGGGGCGACCATCGTCCTGTACTTGTCGGTGCGCAAACCGCTCGACCGCGTGGAGGGCGCGTTCGACCTCGGGCGCTTCGAGATGCCCGTCGCGATCAGTGCGCTCGCCTGGTCGGCCATCGCCGTATTCGTGATCGTGACGCCCGCATCGGCGAGGGTGCCCATCGTGATCGTGGTAGGCCTGGCGGTCTTGGGCGCGCTCTATTTCTTCAAGCTCTGGAAATTCGACCGCATCGCGCTCGAGACCGAACCCGGAGAGCTCGATGTCTTCAAACACTGACCAAGAGGTGACCGAATGACCGCCACGTTGACGGGCGAAATTGTCAGGCCGGGCGATGGCGGCTACGAGCAAGCTCGGGCCGGCTGGAACAAGCTCTATTCGCGCTATCCCGACACGATCGTGTTCTGCCGGGATGCCCAGGACGTGCTCAACGCCGTCAAGTGGGCTCGCCAGGAGGGCATCGCGTTTCGCCCCCGCAGCGGGCGTCACAGCCTGGAGGGCTGGTCGGCGATCGACAGCGGCCTGGTGATCGACGTGAGCCGGATGAAGAGCGTCGAGTTCGACGAGACGGCGGGCACGGTGAAGGTCGGCACCGGTGTCGTGCAGCGGGAGGCCGTCGCCGCCCTGGGTGAGCGTGGCTATGTCATGTCGACCGGGTCGGAGGGTGGCGTCGGGCTCGGCGGTGTGATTCTCGGCGGCGGCTTCGGCTTGCTGACCCGAATCTTCGGCATGGCGTGCGACGCCCTGGTGGCCGCCGAGATCGTGGTCGCCGACGAGTTGGAGTCAGCGAAAATCATTGAGGCTAGCGAGAACTCGAACGTTGATCTGTTGTGGGCATGTCGTGGCGGCGGTGGTAACAATTTCGGGATCACGACGTCCTACACACTGAAGCTGCACGAACTGCGTGACGTGCAGTTCGTGATCGCCAAGTGGGACGGGCACGGCGCCCTTGGCGATGTTCTCCGGACGTGGCAGCGCGACGCACCGGTGGCCGACGAGCGTCTGTCCAGCGCGCTGGAGGCCGATTCCACCCACTTCGAGCTGACCGCGCTGATGCACGGCGCATCACGCGCGGAGATCGAGGACGGGCTGCGGTCGGTGCTGTCGATCGATGACCCCGAGGTGACCTACCACGAGGGACCGTGGCCGGACCTGTTCGCCAATGCCGACCGCGGACCGGATCTTCCGTTCTGGAAGTTCTACTCGCAGTTCATCACCGAGCCGTTCCCCGACGAGGCGATCGATACCGTCCTGCACTACCTGGCCAACACTCCTACCCCACCGAGCAACTTCTTCTGCTCGAGCTTCGGCGGAAACGTCCGCAACGAACCGCCCGGCGGGTCAGCCTTTCCGTACCGCGACGCGCTGTTCTACTGCGAACCCGGCGCGGCCTGGGACGATCCCGCATTACATGGGACGGCGCTGGCCTGGGCGAACAATTTCTGGCGTGCGCTGCGTCCCTATGGCACGACCGGATACGTCAACGTGCCCAATGCATCCGCGCTGGACTGGGAACGTGAGTACTACGGCGCCAACCTCGAGCGGCTGCGCCAGGTCAAGGCCAAGTACGACCCACACAACGTGTTCCATTTCGAGCAGAGCGTGCCCGTCGGCTGACACAGCATTGAACCGGAGAACACCGTCCACCGTGTTTATTACTGATCGGCCCGCCACTATCGAAACCCCCCAGGTGGCGGGCCGAGCTGATGCGGCGCTCGTCTGACCCTCACCTTCCATGTTCACGCTCGAACGCGTCGAAAGCAGCCGCGATCGAGTCAGCCTCGGCGTCGGGATGCTCAAGGGCTACAACATCTATCGCCGCTCGCGTACCAGGTCCGAGACGGCATTGATTCGACGTGACGCGGCCACGAGTCAGGGCAAGGTTGAGGGAGCCTTGGAAGGTGCTGCGCAGTTCTTCGGGTGGGTGCGGGTCAACGAACATCTCTCCAAGCTAGGTGAGTTTGCTGAACACTCGGTGTCTGCGAGGACGGGTTTTCCAAACGTTTACATCACCGTCGACGCATCCGTGTGATCACCGACGCAGCGCGTGGCGCTCGCCACTGCGCCGGGTTACCTTACACCGATGAGCGAACCTGTCACGGCCGACCGCGAGGCAGCAGCACGCGTGTCCGACGCCATGCAGGGCGCCTACTTCCGCGGGGTTCTTGCAGACAAGCGGACTCATCTCAACGCGGAACTCGTCGGAGCCCGAAACCGGCAAAAAGCTCTGGTAGCGGCCGGCGACCGATTCGAAGCCCATAAACTGCAGCGCCATCTGCGAGTGCTCGAGTACGAACTCTTTCAACTAAACCGGCTCATCGACGGCCTCGACCGCCGCTTCACCGACGCGTGGGCCTCAATCAGCAGGGCCGCGGAATGAACAGGGCCCAGCACATGTTGGGCTCCTGCCACGGGTACGGAGGCGGAGGGTTGTCGCCTTCCCAGACGGTCGACGAGACATTGCCCTGGCCGACATTCACGTAGTGGTAGGTGTGGCAGACGTTCCAATCCCAGTTGGGCCTGGCGTCCGCAGGGGTGTTGAAGCCGCCGCCAAAGCCGTTGCCGTCATCTCCCGGGCACCACGAATACGGGCCGCCGGCGTGGGCGATACCCGCGCCCAAGCCCAATCCGGCCACGCCCAAACCGCCAGTCACCAGCGCTGTCGTTGCCAGCCGCGTAACTCGGTTCATGTTTGGTTCCTCTCGATCCAAATGACAGTTCCCGACGTTGCGCCCACCCATAGCGAAATCGCAGGAGACGCAGGTTTTGTTGTCGTAGCAAATATTTTCGGGACCAAATCGACGGGTGTACCGAGTGGTGGACTACTCGATTGTTCTCACCACCGCGGACACGGCTTGATCGCCACTACCTGTCCCCCGACGCGCACCCCAGTTTTGGACCAAGGCACCCGGCACAGATGACACGATGCTTTCGTGAGCGACGCTGCTGGGCCGGGCGGATCGATCGATGAGTTGCTTGATCGCGCGGTGGCGGCAGTCAACTGTGGCGATCGTGCGACCGCGACCGCGCTTGCCGGGCAGGTGCTGGCCGTCGACCGCGGGAACGTCGACGCCGAGGACCTGCTTGCCGCGCCGGCGAGTCCAGGTGAGATCCGCCGGCTGACGATCCTGTTCGCGGACCTCGTCGATTCGACGGTGTTGTCCAGAACCGTGGAGCCCGAGACGTACCGGACACTCGTGGGCCGCTACCGCGATCAGGTCCTCACGATCGTGAATCGCTATGAGGGCCATCTCGGTTCGACGAAGGGTGACGGGCTGCTGGCAGTGTTCGGCCACCCCCACGCGCATGAGGACGACGTCCGGCGCGCCGTCGCGGCCGGGCTGGAGATCACCCGCGACGTCAGCAAGCTCAGCGATCAAGCGCAGCGTCGCTTCGGAATTGACATCGCGGTGCGGGTGGGGGTGCACCGCGGACTGGTCTACTTGGACACCGCCCAGGACGACGTCTACGGTTTGGCGGCCAACCTCGCGGCGCGCGTGTCGGGTCTGGCCCCGCCGAACGGCGTCGTGATCTCGGATGCCGTCGCGCCGCTCATCAAGAGCCGCTACGTCCTGGAGACCCGGCCACCCGCCGCCGTCAAGGGAGTCGACGAGCTGATCGACCACCACCAGGTGATCAGCGAGTTGCCCGAGCCCACCGCATCGTCCCGGGGACCGCTGGTCGGTCGCGACCGTGAACTCACTCGACTGCAGGACAGCTGGGTACAAGCACAAGCTGCCACGCTGACGACACCCGGAGTGGTGTTTCGGGGTGAGCCCGGGATCGGGAAATCCCGCCTCGCGGCCGCGGCCGCCGAACTCGTGACCGACTCCGGATCACTGACGCTGGAGTTGATCGGATCCCCGTTTCACACCGATGCAGGCCTGCATCCCGTCCGCGCCCTGCTGGAACGCCGCTGCGGCATCGACCGCAGCACTGACCAAGCCGAGCGGCTACGACGGCTGCAAGCCGAACTGACCGCGCGGTCGCTGGACCCGGACGCCGTCGTGCCGTTGTTGGCACCGGTGCTCGGCATCGGCGCCGACGCCGGCTATCAACCGGTGCCCGCCGAGGGCCGCAAACTCTACGAACTGATCGCCCAGGGCGTTCAGCAGTACCTGCTCGCGTGTTTCGACGGGCCCGGGCTGATCGTCGCCGACGACGTCCAGTGGTTCGACCCGTCGACACTCGAAGTCCTTGGTGCACTGCTGAATTCGGCACAGGGTCGCCTGCTTGTAGCGGTCACCGGACGGGATGGTGACTGGCTGCCCGACGGTTGGCCGGTGACGGTGTTCGACCTCGCACCGTTGAACGACGAAGAGACCGATCAGCTGATTCAGGCGCTCAATCCAGAGTTGCCCGCGGCGACGCGGGCCGCGGTGGCCAACCGTTGCGACGGTGTGCCGTTCTACATCGAGCAAGTCGTCGCCGACGCCACCGAGACCGGTGTGCCGGACGCGCTCTACGACTCCTTGTTCGCCCGCCTGCGCGCCAGCGCCAACATCGTGCCGGTGCTGGAGGCGGCGGCCGTGATCGGTCGCGACGTCGACCGTGGCCTGCTGTGCGCGGTGGTCGACCTGAGCGACGCAGACGTTCACCGAGTGATCGACGAACTCGAGGATGCCTTGGTGCTCGAACCGCGCACGACCGACACCTGGCGGTTTCGTCACGAGCTGCTGCGCGAGGTCGCATCCGAACTGGCGCCCCCGTCCGTGCGCCGGGACATCCATGCGAGGGTGGCCGACGCGCTGGCCGACGGCGTGGATCCGGACTGGCGGCTGGTCGCCGGGCATTACGAGCGAGCCGAGCGGCTCGACAAGGCGTCCGCGGCCTACCAACAGGCATCAACCGATGCCCGCCTGCGCGGCGCGGTCGTCGAGGCGCGCACATTCCTCTCTCGCGTTGTCGGGCCTCGAGCAGGGCACACCGGGCAGGGATCGCGACGAGCGCGAAATCGGCTTGCGGCTGGAGCGAGGATTCCTCGCGGCGATCGTCGAGGGCGGCCAAAGCCCAGCCGCCGCAGCTGATTTCGAGCGGTGCATGCAGCTGGCCGGGACCGATCTGCGGGACGAGGGGCTGGTGGCGGCGCTGCTCGGCGTGACTGTGTACTACTTCATGCGAGCCGACCTGCGCCGGGCCAGCCATGTCCACGAGCTGCTCCACACCCACGTCGACCACGAGAGCCGGCGTTGGTTTCGCCCAGTGCTGGAGACCGGATGGGGTTTAGTCGCGTGCCTGCGCGGCGAATACGACACCGCACGCGCCCACTTCGAGGCCGCCATCGACGGCCAAACCACAGAAGACCGACGCGACGTCGAAGCCGTGTGGTTCGTGACGGGCGACCAGATCACCAACGCCTACATCCATCTCGGCATGATCGACCTCTTCCGCGGCGATCTCGTTGGCGCCCGCGTGCAATTGGCCCGGGCCCGCGACCGAGCCGAGCAGCTCGGTTTTCCGCAGCGCCCCTTCTCGCTGGCCTACACGCGCTCATTCGACATCCGGGCCTGCATCGAGGCGGGTCAGTTCGAGGACGGCGCGTCGATCGCCGCAGAACTGCTGGAACTCTCCGAAAAGCACGGACTCGACCTCTGGCTGCTGTTTGGCGCCACGATGCAGGCCTGCGTCGACGGCATGGCGGCACTCGACACCGATGATGTCGACCCGACCACGCTCCAAACCCACATCGCGACGATCACGGCACTGCTCGACACCTGGCGCGTCTTCGAAGTGAACATGTACCGCACGTTCTTCGACTGTTACGCAGGCCGACTGCTGATCGCCGCAGGACGTCTCGACGAAGCCCGCGCTTGCCTCGATGCAGGGCTGAAGCTGGCCGACGACACCGGAATGTGTTTCTACGACGCCGAACTGCTGCGGCTACGCGCCCGCACTCACCCCGATCCCGACGCTCGAGAAGCCGACCTCGCTGCCGCGCTCGCGCTTGCTCGCGGCCAGGGGGCGACCTTATTCGAATTGCGCTCGGCCCTCGACGACTTCGAGCTTCGCGGACCCGAGGCGCGGTCTGCCGTCACCGACGTCGTCAGCCGCATGCCCACCGACTACGAATGGCCCGAACTGGCGCGCGCACAAGCTCACTTGTAGGCGATGCCACATCAGAAGAGTTTCCAACAACCGGTGCGGGCCATCCCCCCGAATCGGAAAACGCTCGACGCCCACGCCGTACCCGTTAGGCTCTCCCGCAGACCATCCGGTCATGACACCTAGAGGTGGGACATGATTCGCGAACTCTTCGTCGCCGCTGCGATCGCGGGTGCTGCCGTCGGCACTGCGCCGTCTGCTCTCGCCGACTCCGATTCGCCGGGTCGGTATCCCACCGACGTGCCGGGAATGGTTTACGACGCCCATCTCAGCGCGCCGTGCACCAACTTGGAGCTCTTCACCTTCGGCCGCGGTCCCGGCGGCGAGCCGCTGCAATGCCGCTGGGTCGCGAACCAGTGGCCGCCGGTGTACACCGGGTTCTGGGTCGCTACCTACCAATTGTTCGGCGTCCAGGAAGTGGGCGCGCCGTGCCCGAAGCCTCAGTCGGCCGCGCAAGCCCCCGACGGGCGTCCGCTGCTCTGCCTCGGCGCCCAGGGCTGGCAGCCCGGCTTCTTCACTCGCGATGGATACTTCCCGAGGTAAATTTGCCAGTCGCTTGTTTCGGCTCCGCTGTACCGCGCTAAACGCGGTTAGCTAGGAGCCTGATCGGGGCAATAGGACGCGGTCGCCGCGCCCACGAAGAACCCGCTTTCTTCGACGCCCATACCGCTCTCGTTCATGACCTCGACTATGGCGTCTTCTAGCGTGTTTCCGTCCTGGACAAACCCGCACACCTGGTGCGCCTCGATGATGGCTTCGCTTTCCGAGGGGTAAGTAATGCCCTCTTCATCGAGTACGCCGATGAAGATGTCGTCGGTCGCATCGGCGTACGCCGGCGCGGCCATCGCGGTCGATTGCAATACCGGCCGCAACCGCTGAGAAAACAAACTTTCCGCGCATAGCGCCTCCCTGCCAGATTCCTGTGAAGGCGCACAATACGGCAAAGAAAGACGCTTTGCAGAATTTTGCTATAAGCGTGGGCAGCTAAATCTGAGCCGTTCAACGGCTATTCGCGCAGGGTTCGACTCGGGGCGGTTCCGAACGCCTGCTTGTAGGCCATGCTGAATCGGCCCGCATGACTGAACCCCCATCGGCCCGCGATCGCGGTGACCGTGTCTCGGGTCGGGTCGGCCGCCTTGAGGTCGCGGTGTGCACGGTAAAGGCGCACCCTGCGCAGGTACTCGAGCGGCGTTGTGGCCAGATGCCGGCGAAACATGTACTGAACTGACCTCGGCGTGACGCCGACAGCTGCGGCGATCTCCGCCAACCCGATGTCCGTGTGGGCGTTTTCCTGGATGAACTCGGTTGCCCGCCGCAACATCGCGGGTTGTGCGACAGATGCTTCGAGATGAGTGAACATTAGCTAGTCACATTCCCCGATGGGCGGGGTCCGAAACCGACTCGTGGCCGACCGCTAACTGTCACGATGTGGCCCATGACCGACCGCATCGAAGTCCAGCGCACCATCCCCGCGCCCGCCGCCGACATTTTCGCGGTTCTGTGCGACCCACAGGGCCACGTCGCGATCGACGCCACCGGCATGTTGCAGGAGGCCGACGGCGAGCCGGTGCGGGCCGCGGGCGAGAGTTTCGTCGTGCATATGGACCGCGAGGCGCTCAACGACTATCCGCTCGGAAAGTACGACGTCGCGGTGACGATCCGCCAGTTCGAGCAGGACCGGCTGATCGCCTGGACGATCCTCGGTCAGATCCGCCCCGACATCGGGCATATTTACGGCTACCAGCTCGAACCGGCGGCGGATGGCACGCTGGTCACGTCGTTCTACGACTGGTCCGATATCGATCCACACTGGCGCGAGGCCAACATCTTTCCGGTGATCTCCGAAGGTGCGCTGCGCGCCACGCTCGGGATCCTCGACCGCAGCGTGCGGCGCGGCTACCCCGGCGTCAACCGCGGGTTGACGAATCGAGCTGCGTCAACCTAAGGTTGACGCTATGTCCGAGCCCGTCAAGATCACCAACCCCGTCCGCCTCGACGATCTCATCAATGCGATAAGGACGGCCCACGACGAACCGCTTGACCAGCTGACCGATGCGGTCATCGCCGCGGACGCGCTCGGCGAGATCGCCGACCACCTGATCGGCCACTTCGTCGACCAGGCCCGCCGCTCCGGGGCGTCGTGGACCGACATCGGCAAGTGCATGGGCGTCACCAAGCAGGCCGCGCAGAAGCGGTTCGTCCCCAAGGCCGAATCCGCGCTCGATCCCAGCGCCGGCTTCGGCCGATTCACTCCCCGGGCCCGGAACGTCGTCGTGGTGGCCCAGAACAAGGCCCACGGCGCCGGCAACAACGAGATCGCGCCCGCCCACCTGCTGCTTGCGCTGTTTGCGGAGCCCGAGGGCCTTGCGGTCAAGCTGCTGGCCGCCCAGAACGTCGATGCCGATGCGGTCGGCAAGCTGGTGACGCTGCCGCCGCGGGCAGACGAAGTGCCCGCCCTCATCCCGTTCAACGGCCCTGCCAAGAAGGCGCTGGAGTTGACATTCCGCGAGGCGCTTCGCTTGGGGCACAACTACATCGGCACCGAGCACATGCTGCTGGCGCTGCTCGAGGCAGAGGACGACGACGGTCCGCTGCACACCCTCGGCGTCGACAAGGATCGCGTCGAAGGTGACCTCACCGCCGCGCTGGCGTCGTTCACGAAGGGCTGATCTCACATCCACGACGCGGTCGGCGTCTTCATGATGTGAGGGTGCGACCGTTCGAGGACGTGGTGATCGAGCACGGCGCCACGGTGCTGCGCGTGTGCCGCGCCGTCGTCGGTCCCGTCGACGCCGAGGACGCGTGGTCGGAGACATTCCTGTCGGCCTTGCGCGCCTACGCCGACCTGCCGCCCGACGCCAATGTCGAGGCATGGCTGGTCACGATCGCTCACCGCCGCGCCCTCGACGTCGGCCGCGCCAAGTCCAGAGGGCCGGTGCCCACCGACTCGCTGCCCGAGCGACCGTCGCCGCACGCCGACCCGGCGTCGCGCGACGGGGATCTGTGGGCGGCGCTCGAACGGCTGCCCACCAAACAACGTCAGGCGGTGGCTTACCACCACATCGTCGGCCTGCCATTCGCCGAGATCGCCGAACTGCTCGGCAACTCCCCCGACGCCGCGCGCCGCGCCGCCTCCGACGGCATCAAGACCCTACGCAAGCACTACTCGAAGGACCAAAACTGATGAACGCCAAGCTTTTCCACGAGCTCCATACCGACGAATCCGACACGCTATCGCGCCTACATATGCGGCTGGAATCCGACGCAGACACCGCCGGTGTACTCGACGTCGCCTACCGCACCGTCGACACGCCTGTCGGCTCACTGCTGCTGGCCGCCACCGCGGTCGGCTTGGTCCGCGTGGCGTACGACGTCGAGGGCCATGACGCGGTGCTGGCCAAGCTGGCGGCCGTCGTCAGCCCGCGGATCCTGCGCGCACCGGGGCGGCTGGACGGGGTGGCGCGTCAGATCGACGAGTATTTTGCCAAGCGCCGCACCGTCTTTGAGGTGCCGGTCGACCTTCGGCTGGCCGAGGGCTTCCGCCGCAACGTCATCGAGCATCTGAGCGACATCGGCTACGGGCGCCGGGAAAGCTACGCCGCCGTGGCGGCCGCGATCGGCCATCCCCGCGCCGTGCGCGCCGTCGGAACAGCATGCGGCCACAACCCGCTGCCGGTCGTGATCCCATGCCACCGCGTCGTGCGGTCCGACGGCTCCACCGGGCAGTACGTCGGCGGGCCCGTGGCGAAGTCGACGCTGCTCGACCTGGAAGCGGCCTAACGGGAATGAAACCGGGCGCGACGCGGTAGAACAAGCACATGAACCTCAACGACGCCGCGCGCGAGCTGATCGGTGACGGAACCGACGCCACGCTCGTGACCCTCAATGCCGACGGCACCCCCCAGGTGAGCGTCGTATGGATGGCCCTGGAATCGACCCCCGACGGCGACGAGCTGGTCTCGGCGCACCTGTCCGAATATCGAAAGACCCGCAACGTCAGGCGCGACCCGCGGGTGGCCGTCACGATCCTGGGGCCACAGCTTCCCGGTCAACTGGCTCGGTACATCGCGGTCAATGGAACCGCCCGCATCGTCGAGGGTGGGGCGCCCGAACTACTCAAGAAGCTGGCCACGACGATGCTCGGCAGCGACGAGCACTTTCCGCCACGCGATGCCCCGCCGGGTCTGCTCACCCGCATCCGGATCGACAAGGTCGGCGGGTCCGAGCCATGGGCGTCCTGACGGCGAAGCGGCTGTAACACGTTTCAGTTTGTGCCATCATTCCTGGCATGCGCCGCTGGTTCGTTGTCCTCGCAGTAGCCCTGGCGACCGCTGCAGGTTTGACCGCGCGGACCGCGTCGGCCGAGGTCACGCCCATCGGCAACCTCGGTGAGACGCTGCGCGTCGAGTTCAAGGGCATCGTCGCCGACGTGACCGTGCACGACGTGCTGCCCAGCGAGGTGCCGCCCGGTTGGGGATGGAACGGCTCGCCCCGATGGCGCGCCCAGGGCGGGCCGTGGAAGGCGCCCGTCACCGTTCACACCATCTCGGCGCCGAATCCCTATCAGATGGCGCTGGCGTTCACCTTCAACGGCGTCACCCCGTACGCCGACGCCTATACGTCGAAACACACCGACGCCCCGGACGCGCTGGAGAACGCATTGCGTAACGCGCCGCCAGGGTCGACCGTCAATGGCGCGGTGTACTGGGACGTCTACCGCGCGCTCGTCACCAACGTCGTGCTGCTCAATCCGCAAACCGGTCAGCACTTGGCGCAGTGGAACACCTGGCAGCCGGGGGCACCGCTACCGTAGGGCCGTGCCTATCGAGGTCGCTGCGGTCGACACCGCCGAAGTCCCTGAAGTGGCCGACGTCGCTGCGCGCACGTTCCCGCTGGCGTGTCCGCCGTCGGTCACACGTGAGAACATCGCCGCGTTCATCGACGAGAATCTGTCCGAGGCCAGGTTTCGCGCCTACCTCGGTGACGCGGACCGTGTGGTGCTCGGCGCGCACGAGGATTCGCGAATGGTGGGTTATGCCATGCTGATTCGTGGCGTGCCCGATGACGACGACATCGCGCGGGCGGTGACGCTGCGTCCTTCCGTCGAGCTGTCGAAGATGTACGTGCTGCCCGACAGCCACGGCGCGGGTGTCGCTGCGGCGCTGATGTTGGCGGCCCTGGACCGGGCCGTGGAGGATCTGGACGCCAAGAGCGTGTGGCTCGGTGTGAACCAGCAGAACCAACGCGCGCAACGCTTCTACTCGAAGCACGGCTTCAGCATCAACGGCACGAGGAGCTTTCGGCTCGGTGCAGGCATCGAGAATGATTACGTGATGGTGCGCCCGCTGTAGCTCTCGGTGCGCGAGGCGGCGCGAGGCGGCGCGAACGTTCCTTACCACTCGAAAATCTGGCGATTTTTCGAGTGGTAAGGAACGTTCGGCGGGATCAGGCCGAGCTGGCGCCACGCGAAAACGCGTTGCGCCACCAGCGGTTGATTTTCATACTGACCACCATGGGCCATGTCGAGGTCGGCCATGTCAGCCACGTGCTCCCGAATGGCCGAGTGCTGCTCGACGACGTGTCGTTCCGCATCGGTGACGGCGCCGTCGCGGCGCTCGTGGGCCCCAACGGCGCGGGCAAAACCACCCTGCTGCGCCTGATCGCCAGCGACATCACCCCACAAGAGGGCACCGTCTCTCACAGTGGCGGGCTGGGCGTGATGCGGCAGTTCATCGGCGGCATCCGCGACTCCACCAACATCCACGAGCTGCTGCTGTCGGTCGCTGCGACACCCATCCGGCACGCCGCCGCCGCGGTGGAGGCCGCCGAACTGGCCCTGATGGAATGCGACGACGAGCCCGCGCAACTGCGCTACGCCAACGCACTGACCGCATGGGGCGACATCGGGGGTTACGAAGCCGAAAACGTCTGGGACGCTTGCGCGGTGGCCGCGTTAGGCGTCCCCTACGAACGATGCCGGTGGCGCTTGGTGAGCACCCTGTCGGGCGGCGAGCAGAAGCGCCTGGTGCTGGAGGCGTTATTGCGGGGTCCCGACCAGGTGCTGTTGCTCGACGAGCCGGACAACTATCTCGACGTGCCCGGCAAGCAGTGGTTGGAGACCCGGCTGCGGGAAACCCCGAAGACCGTGCTGTTGGTGTCGCATGACCGCGAACTGCTCAACCAGACCGCCGAGCGGATCGTCACCGTGGAGTCGCAACGGGTGTGGATCCACGGCGGCCGATTCGAGACGTACTCGCAAGCGCGGGTAGACCGCATCGACCGCCTCGAAGAGCTGCGCCGCCGATGGGACGAGGAGCATGCCAAGCTCAAGCGATTGGTGACGGAAATGCGGCAGAAGGCCACATACAACGACGGGATGGCGTCGCGTTACCAGGCCGCGATGACCAGGCTGCGAAAGTTCGAAGAAGATGGCCCACCGGAGGCTGCGCCGCGCGATCAGGACATCGCGATGCGGTTGCGGGGCGCCCGCACCGGTCGCCGCGCGGTGATCTGCGAGGGCCTCGAATTGACCGGTCTGATGCGTGCGTTCGACGTCGAGATCTGGTACGGCGAGCGGGTCGCGGTGCTGGGGTCCAACGGCTCGGGCAAGTCGCATTTCCTGCGGCTGCTCATGTCTGTGGCCGACGACCTTCCGCGCGGTGCCGTACCCGCCGAACCCGTCGCACACAGCGGCGTCGCGAGACTCGGCGCGCGGGTGACACCCGGGCTGTTCGCGCAGACCCATGCCCGCCCCGATCTGGCCGGGCGCACGCCGTGCGAGATCGTTATGACCGAGCATGCCCGGCTGCGAAATGAAGCGATGAGCGCGCTGGCTCGCTACGAGCTACAACACAGTGCCGAGCAACCGTTCGAGACGTTGTCCGGCGGACAGCAGGCACGTCTGCAGATCCTGTTGCTCGAATTGGGCGGCGCGACGCTGCTTTTGCTCGACGAGCCCACCGACAACCTGGACCTGGCCAGCGCCGAGGCGCTGCAGCATGCGCTGCATGGCTATGAGGGCACCGTGGTCGCGGTGACGCACGATCGCTGGTTCGCCCGCGCATTCGACCGCTTCCTGGTGTTCGGTGCGGACGGCTCCGTGTACGAGGCACCGGAACCGGTGTGGGACGAAGCCCGGGTATCCCGTCCCTAGCCCGGGCGGCGCGAACGTTCCTTACCACTCGAAAATCTGTCGATTTCTCGAGTGGTAAGGAACGTTCGGCGGCAACTGGACGCCCAAAATGAAGCAGTGGCACAGAACCAAGTCGACGACGGCCGGCCGCGCCGGACGTCTGCGGCCGACCTCAAACGCTGGCGACACCACCTGGCCAACGAACGTGCCGAAGCCGCCGTATATCGCGACCTGGCGCAACGCCGTTCCGGTGAGGAACGCGAGATCCTGCTTGCGCTGGCCGCCGCCGAGGGCCGTCACGAACAGCATTGGCTGGCGCTGTTGAAGGACGATGTCGGCAAGCCGCGCCGCAGCGACATCCGTTCGCGCATATTGGGTTTCCTCGCGCGCCATTTCGGATCGGTGTTCGTGCTGGCGCTCGCGCAGCGCGCCGAGGGGCGCTCGACTTATGACGCCGACGCGGATGCCACGGCGACCATGGCCGCCGATGAGCGCATTCACGGCGAGGTGGTCCGCGCGCTGGCCACCCGCGGCCGTGCTCGGCTGTCCGGCGGCTTCCGCGCGGCGGTGTTCGGAGCCAACGACGGACTCGTCAGCAACCTGGCCCTAGTGCTGGGCATCAGCGCGAGCGGAGTGTCCAACCACACGGTGCTGGTGACCGGTCTGGCCGGACTGCTGGCCGGCGCATTGTCGATGGGTGCAGGCGAATACGTTTCGGTGCGATCACAGCGCGAGCTGCTGGCCGCCTCGACCCCGGACCCGCAGGCCCGGGCTGCAGTGCCCGCTCTCGATGTCGACGCCAACGAGTTGGCTCTGGTGTACCGGGCCCGCGGCATGAGTGAGAGTGACGCCGCTGATCGCGCCGCCGCAATGCTCGGCACGCAGCCGGACGCCTCTTCCGCCGAGGGCAACTCCACGGCGGTTACCGAGTCGGAGCCGCACGATGTGATCGGCACCGGTCTGCAGGCCGCGCTGTCGAGCTTTTGCTTCTTTGCCTCCGGCGCCCTGATACCGGTGCTGCCCTACCTATTCGGCTTACAAGGCGTCGTCGCGCTGGTCATCGCCGCGGTCCTGGTGGGGATCGCACTCACCGGCACCGGCGTGATCGTCGGGCTCCTGTCCGGCGGGCCGCCGCTGCGCAGGGCACTGCGCCAATTGCTCATCGGGTACGGAGCCGCTGCCACTACCTACCTGCTGGGTCTGCTGTTGGGCACCGGCGCCAGTTAGCTTGCCCGCGGAGGCGCGAACGTTCCTTACCACTCGAATAATCGCCAGATTTTCGAGTGGTAAGGAACGTTCGCGCGCCAACTCGCGCGCCAACTCGCGCGCCAACTCGCGCGCCAAGCTAGGCAGAGGCCGCGGTCAGTGCCAGCAGACGAGACGTGGCCCGCAGGTACTTCTTGCGGAAGCCGCCCGCGAGCATTTCCTCGCTGAAAATGGTGTCCAGCTTCGTCCCCGAGGCCACCACCGGAATACCGGCGTCGTAGAGCCGGTCGGTGAGCGAAACCAGCCGCAGCGCCACGTTCTGATCATCGATCGGGTGCACACCCGTGATGAACACCCCCGTCACACCCTCGACTAGTGTCAGATAGCGCGACGGATGCATGGTCGCCAAGTGCTTGCACAACGCGTCGAAGTCATCGAGCGTGGCACCCGGCACCCCGGCGGCCCGCGCGGCGACGTCGTCGTCACTCAACGGCTCGGGCGCGGGCGGCAGGTCGCGGTGACGATAGTCCGGCCCCTCGATCCGTACTGTTGTGAACATGCTTGCGAGCGTGTTGATTTCACGCAGAAAGTCCTGCGCGGCGAAGCGGCCCTCACCGAGCTGCTCGGGCAACGTGTTCGACGTGGCCGCCACCGACACCCCACGCTCGACGAGTTGTGACAGCAGCCGCGAGATCAGCGTGGTGTTGCCCGGATCGTCGAGCTCGAACTCGTCGATGCACACCACGACGTAATCGGCGAGCAGCTCGATGCATTCGAGGAATCCGAACACCCCTGCCAGCTGGGTCAACTCGCCGAACGTGGCGAACGCCGTCGGCGCCTCACTGCCCGCGTCCAGCGCGTAATAGGACGACGCCAGCAGGTGCGTCTTACCGACGCCGAACCCGCCGTCCAAATACAACCCCACTCCCGGCAGCACCTCGCGCTTGCCGAACAGCTTCTTCTTGCCGGCCCGCCGCGTCAGCGCCTGCTCGCAGAACTGCAGACACGACTGCACGGCCGCGGACTGCGACGGCTCGGCGGGATCGGGTTTATAGGTGTCGAAGCTGACGTCGGAGAACGTCGGCGGCGGGATGAGTTGGGCGATCAGCCGCTCCGGCGTGACGCTGGGATGCCGATCGACCAGATGACCCACACCGCTGGACCCGTGCATGCAGGCACTTTAACGGCGTGCTGCAATTCTGCGTATGCCCAGCCATCAAGCCGATGACGCTTCAGTGTCGCGGCTCACTGTCCTCGGCCCGGTCGGGACGGCCGGCGAAGGCCGCCTGACCGAGTTCTACGCCTACCCCGAGAACCTGCAGTCGTGCTGGGTGCGCGGCAACATGATCGCCAGCCTCGACGGCGGCGCCACCTCCGACGGCAAGGCGGGTGGGCTGGCCGGGCCGGGCGACCGCGCCCTGTTCGCGCTGATGCGCCAGGCCGCCGATGTCATCCTCGTTGGCGCCGCCACCGTGCGCATCGAGAACTACTCCGGCGCCCAGCTGTCCGTCTCGGCGCGGCAGGACCGCCAGCGGCGCGGGCAGGACGAGGTGCCGCCGATCGCCGTCGTCACCCGGTCGGGCAACCTCGCCCCGACGGCGCGGCTGTTCACCCGCACCGAGGTCCCGCCGCTGATCATCACCACCAGCCGCTTCCACGACGACGCCGAACGCAGGCTCGGCTCGGTGGCCGAGGTCATCGACGCATCCGGTTCGGAGCCTGACTCCGTCGACTCCGCGACCGTCATGAAGATCCTTTCCGACCGCGGCCTATTCCGCGTACTCACCGAAGGCGGCCCGCTGTTGCTCGGCACTCTGATCACCGACCGCCTGCTTGACGAGTTGTGCCTGACCGTTGCGCCGATCCTCGTCGGCGGCTCGTCGAAACGCATCGTGACCGGGCTCGGCGATGTCCACACGACGATGCGGCGAACCCACCTGCTGACCGACGACGACGGCTACCTCTACAGCCGCTACGTCAGGGTCAACTAGACAGCAATCGGTACCGTGGTCGGCATGCGTCGGCGTCGTCAGCTCGCAAAGGCCCTGTGCCTGGCATCCGTGTTGGCATTCGTCGCGGCCTGCGCGCCCGGCCTGGCCGCAAATCCGCGCTACGCAACGGACACTGGAGCCGGCCCGCAGGGCGCCCCGCAGACCACCAACCCGCCGGCGGGCCCGCCCCCGATCGAAGCACCGAAGAACGATCTGTCCTGGCGTGACTGCACGTCGCGGGTGTTCAGCGACGCCGCCGTCGCACCCCTGCCCGGTGTCACGCTCGAATGCGCCAGCTACGACGCCGACCTCGACTCCATCAACGGCGCGACCGGGTCGGTGAGCATCGGCGTGGTGCGGGCGAAGGGACCGCAAACGCCCGAGGACGCCGGGCCGATCGTGATGACGACCGGCTCCGACCTTCCGTCGTCGACGCAGCTACCGGTGTGGCTGTCACGCTCGGGCACCGATGTCCTCAAGACACATCCGATCGTGGCCGTCGACCGCCGCGGCATCGGCATGTCGGGCGCACTGGAGTGCCGCGACCTGTTCGACCGCCAGGAGATGCTCGATCAGGCCCAGTTCCAGTCCGGCGACGACCCGGTGGCCAACCTCGGCGCGATCACCATGACCGCGACCACCAGCTGCACCGACACGATCGCCCCCGGCGACTCCGCCTACGACAACTCGCACGCCGCCGAGGACATCGAGCGGCTGCGCAGCACGTGGGACGTCCCGACGCTCGCGCTGCTCGGCATCGGGAACGGCGCCCAGGTCGCGCTGGCCTACGCGGGGTCGCACCCGAACAAGGTGGCGCGGCTCGTGCTCGACTCCCCGCTGCCGCTCGGCATCGCCGCCGAGGCGGCCATGGAGCAGCGGGTCAAGGGTGAGCAGGCCGCGCTTGACGCGTGGGCCGCGCAATGCGCCGCGACCAACTGCCCGTTGGGCGCCGACCCCAAGTCCGCCATCGACTCGCTGCTGAGCGCCGCGCGTGACGGCCGCGGGCCGGGCGGGGCGTCGGCCGCCACGGTCGCCGACGCCATCTCGACCGCGCTGGCGTACCCGAACGGTGACCGCGTCAACTCGACCAACGACCTCGCGTCAGCGGTCGCGGCCGCGAGATCGGGCGACACCAACCAGTTCTCCAACCTGATCACCGCGGCGGAGACGCTGCGCCAGACCGATGGCCAGTTCATCAACAGCTGCAGCGACTCGTTGAACCGCCCGACGCCCGACCGGGTGCGTGAACTCGTCGTCGCATGGAACAAGCTCTACCCGCAGTTCGGCACCGTCGGCGCGCTCAACCTGGTGAAGTGCCTGAACTGGCCCAGCGGGTCCGCCCCGCAGGAACCCAACAATTTGAAGGTGCCCGTGCTGCTGCTCGGCGTGCAGAACGACCCGATTGTCGGCAACGAGGGCGTGGCAGCAGTCGCCGCAACGGCGATCAACGCCGGCGCGACGAGCAGGCGCGTGATGTGGCAGGGCATCGGACATGGCGCCAGCATCTACTCGCCGTGCGCGCTGCCTCCGGTGATCGGTTACCTGGACAGCGGCAAGTTGCCGGATACCGACACGTACTGCCCAGCCTGACGCTGGGGTTTGTCGGTGCCGGTGTACGGTGCGCTGGTGGCGGCACCAGACTCCATCCGTACCGGCCTGCTCAAAGCGTTCGCGCCCCGCACATCCCCGCCGAGCACGGCGTCGGTGCTTCGCACCGTCCTCTGGCCGATCGCGATCCTGCTCATCATCCATCGCAGCTATGTCCTGGCCACCAACGGCTACATCACCGACGACTACGGCCCCGTGTACCGCGCAGTGGTCAATTTCAAAATGGGCTGGGACATCTACAACGAGCACTTCGACCACGTCGACCCGCACTACCTCTACCCGCCCGGCGGCACCCTGCTGATGGCTCCGTTCGGCTACCTGCCGGTCGACGCGTCGCGGTACTGGTTCATCACCTTCAACACGCTCGCCATCATCATCGCGGCATGCCTGCTGGTGCGGCTGTTCAAGTACAGCTTGGCGTCGGTGGCACTGCCCGCCCTGCTCGTGGCGATGTTTTGCACTGAAAGTGTGGTCAACACACTGGTTTTCGGCAATATCAACGGCTGCATTCTGCTCCTCGAGGTGTTGTTCTTCCGGTGGCTGCTCGACGGCAAGGTCCATCGTCAGTGGTGGGCGGGCATCGCTATCGGGTTGTCGCTGGTGGTCAAACCGCTCTTGGGACCGTTGCTGCTGCTGCCGTTGCTTAACCGGCAGTGGCGGGCGGTGGTGGCCGCGATCATCGTTCCGCTGGTGTTCAACGCCGCGGCGTGGCCGCTGATCAGCGACCCGATGAACTTCGTCACCCGCACCCTGCCGTACATCTTCTCCATCCGCGACTACTTCAACAGCTCAATTCAGGGCAACGGTGTGTACTACGGCCTGCCGACATGGCTGATCCTGTTGCTGCGCATCGCATTTCTGGCCCTGGCGGTGGCGAGTCTGTGGCTGCTGTATCGCCATTACCGGACACGCGATCCGCTGTTTTGGATGGCGACGTCGTCCGGTGTGCTGCTCATCGCGTCGTATCTCGTGCTCTCACTGGGCCAGG
The DNA here is from genome assembly GCA_963848855.1 of uncultured Actinomycetota bacterium. Lineage (GTDB taxonomy): Bacteria > Actinomycetota > Actinomycetes > Mycobacteriales > Mycobacteriaceae > Mycobacterium. The sequence goes on along the minus strand of CAWKFL010000007.1, from coordinate 870,715 downwards.
GCTACTACTCGATGATGCTGTTCCCGTTCTTGATGACGGTGGTGCTGCCGAACTCCGTGATCCGTAATTGGCCTGCCTGGCTGGCGATCTACGGCTTCATGAGCGCCGACCGGTGGCTGCTCGTGCACTGGCCGACGACCGGTCGCTATCTCGAGTACCTGAAGTTCACCTACGGCTGGTGCCTGATGCTCATCGTCGTGTTCTGCGTGCTGTACTTCCGCTACCTCGATGCCAAGGCCGATAACCGGCTGGACGACGGCATCGACCCGACCTGGCTGACCGCGAAGAAACCCGACGAGCCCACGGCGGTCGCATCGTCGTGAGCCCGCGGACGGGTTAGCGTGGACGTATGACGACTCCGCGTCCCAAAGTGGAACTGACCGACGACGAGTGGCGCAGCAAGCTCACCCCCGATGAGTTTGCGGTGCTGCGCCGGGCAGGCACCGAGCGACCGTTCACCGGCGAATACACCGACACCAAGACCGAGGGTGTCTACGAATGCCGGGCCTGCGGCACTGAGCTGTTCCGCAGCACAGAGAAGTTCGAATCCCATTGCGGCTGGCCGTCTTTCTTCGACCCCGCCAATTCGGATGCGGTCATCTTGCGCTCCGACGACTCACTGGGCACGCACCGCGTCGAGGTGCTGTGCGCCAACTGTCACAGCCATCTCGGCCATGTCTTCGAAGGCGAAGGTTATCCGACGCCGACCGACCAGCGTTACTGCATCAACTCGATCTCGCTGCGACTGGTGCCGACCACCTAGCGCTTAATCGACGCGGGCGGCGTGCACCTCCCAGAACGGCATGTGCACGCGGCCGTCGACCAACCACGGCTCGATGACCTGCAGCCGCTCCAGCAACGGTTTCATTTCGTCTGCACGTTCGGGGTTGCGGGCGGCAATCCTCTCGAACGTCTCGACGCTCATGTTCGCCTGGTACGTGGCCTGCCCGAGATACGTGATCTCCCAACCACCGGCGGGAAGGACCTGGCGGAAATCGTCCTCGGTGAGGGAATGCGGCATGCGGAAGCCGTTGATGTTGTGCTGACCGAATTCGAACATGTACAGCCGGGCGCCGGGTTTGGTCGCGCGGTGCAGCGCCTGCGCATACGACTTCTGCAACTCCGACTCTCCGGTGAAGACGTGATAGAACGCGCAGTCGACGACGGCGTCGAACCGGCTCTCGAGACCGTCCAATTTCGTCGCGTCGGCGACCTGGAAGTCGACGGACACCCCGGCTTTGCGCGCGTTGTCCTTGGCGCGCTCGATCGCGGCGGGCGATGCGTCAATGCCGGTGGCGGACAGGCCCTTCGACGCGTAGTGAATCGCGTGGTGGCCCGGGCCGGTACCCGGATCGAGCACCTCACCCTTGACGACACCCAGCGCGACGAGTTGTTGGACGACGGGTTGCGGACCGCCGATGTCCCACAGGGTGGCGGCGGGCAGGCCATGCGCGGTCCGCTCGTCGCGGTACAGCTCTTCGAAGCGGTCGGGATCTACAGGAGCAGTCATGCCCGCGAGGATAGGCCTGCTAACTGAATGCGCCGGTCGAAGCGGTTGCAGGCGTCGACATCAGCGCAACGGTGCCTGCCGCGTCGACCGGGGGGCTGTAGTAGTAGCCCTGGCCCACTTCGCAGCCATACTCCCGCAGCCGGGCCGCGGTCACCGCGTTCTCCACACCCTCGCCCACGGTCCCCAGACCCAGGACCTGCGCAAGGTCGATGACCGCGCGGACGATCGCGGCGGCCCGCCAGTCGACGAGCACCGGCGCGATGAACTGCCGGTCGAGCTTCAACTCGTCGATCGGCAGATCATGCAGATAGCTCAGCGCAGAATAGCCGCTGCCGAAATCATCGATCGCGACCCGCACGCCGTGATCGCGCATCTTGTCGATAACGGTTCGGGTCCGGTCCATGTCGTCGAGCAGAACGTCCTCGGTGATTTCGATGGTCAACATGTCGGTGCCGAGGTTGCGCACCGCGAGTGCGCCTGCGATCTGTTTCGGCAGGGTCAGATCCCCCAGTGACGGGGCGAAGACATTGACCGACACCGGTACCGCGACACCCATCGAAAGCCATTGCGCGACATCGTCGAGCGCCTGATCGAGCACCAGTTCGGTGACCGCGCGCATCAGGCCGTGTTCCCGGACCAAGGGCAGGAAGTGGTTCGGGCCGAGCATGCCCCGCTCGGGGTGGGGCCAGCGAACCAGCGCTTCGACACCAACGAACTTCTCGTCGCGCAGATCGAACTTGGGCTGATAGACCAGGCTCAGGCCGCCGTGGTCGATGGCGTGCCGCAGTTGGCCCAGCAGCGTCACGGCCAATGCGCCCGCGCTGCCGTTGGTGGCCCTGGCCGTATCGATCTGGTCCGGGTCGACGAGGTACATGTCCGGGGTGAAGCTGTGCACGCCGCTGACTCGTGACCGTTTCCCCGAATACATCGCCACGTCGGCCTGTTTGAGCAGCGCGTCGGCAGTGATGCCCGGCTCGTCGGCCGATGCGACCGCGAGCCCGACGCTTGGCCGCACCAACAGGTCATGACCGTCGATGCGGAACGGTGCCTCGAATGCCTCCACCACCCGATGGGCGACGTAGCGCGAGTCGTCCGCCCTGCCCTCCATCAACACGGCGAACTCGTCGCCGCCGAGTCGTGCGACGGTGTCGCTGGCCCGCACACAGCCGAGAATCCGTTGCGCCACCAGGAACAGCAACGCGTCACCAGCCGGATGCCCGAGGCTGTCGTTGACGAGCTTGAAATCGTCGAGATCGGCGACGAGTACCGCCACCGACTGGTTGTCGCGCTCGTGCAGTTGCACGGCATGCGTCAGGCGGTCATGGAACAGCGCGCGGTTCGCCAGTCCGGTCAGCGGGTCTCGCAGTGCCTGATCGGCGACCATCGCCAGCAGCCGCTGGTTCTCCCCGACCACCATGAACTGACGGGCAAAGACCGCGACGATGAGCAGGCACGACGAGATGAGCAGGGGTGCAATCCCCGGGACCGTCAGAAGCCACGGAGTGCATATGGCTGCGGCGATGCCCACCGGCACATACGGCAGCCACATTTCCGCCCGCGACGGGGCGCGCGCCGGCAGCTGCTCAAACGAGGCCGTCCGAAGGCTGGAGACCGCGGCGAGACCCAGGAAGAGCAGTCCCACCATGTATCCCACGTCGACCAGGCTGCCGTTGCGATAGGCGTCGTTGAGGTCGAGAAACAGCCACACGCTGTCCGAAACGGCGTTCAACACGTTGCCCAGCGTCAGCAGCACCAACGTTGTGCGGTGGCCCGCCGGTGCGCGAGACAGCACCAGCAGCGCCACCGTGACGACCACGATGTCCGTCACCGGGTAGGCCAGCGCGAGCCCGACAGCGAAACGGCTTTCCCCGCCTGCCTCGTACACCGGGCGCAGCACGGTCACCCAGGAGATAACGAACAGTGCGCCAGAGACAATCACGCCGTCGAGAAGGATCCTGGTTTGGGATTGGCCCGAATGCCCGATGGGAGACAACATCAACGCCAGGCAGGCGCCGACCGGATAGAGGAGGTAGGCGATGTCAGCGATCGACGGAAAGGGATCCTCGTGGAGCACCAGGTCGTAGTAGGCCCACAGCACTTCGCCGAAGGCCCAGCCCCCGAGCCCGACCATGAGGCACAGCCACGCTGCGCGTCGCCTGCCTGCGCTGGCCGCCGCGGCCATCGCCGCGCATACGGTTGCGAAAACCGCGAACCCGATGACCGCGAACATGGAGACCGTGCCGGCGACCTCTTCGCCGCCCCAGCCGCCGATCACCCAAGTCGCAACCAGACCGGCTATCGCCGTGGCGATAGCCGTTACCTTGTCGATTGCAGGCACCGGTTAAAGGCTAGCAACAATACGAAGTAAGCGAAACATTAAAACGGCCGGGGGTCGCTGCCATTTGCCGGCCCCTAGGCAAACGGCCTTTACCCGATACTGTGCAGGCCTTTCCGAAGGGCAGAAAATAGCGCAAATTAGTGGTGCCCGTCCACAATTGACGATGGAAACAATTGCCAGCAAATGGCTATGGCAACTTACCGACGAGTTCCTCCACGCCAATGCGCGGACCGGTGAAAAACGGCGTCTCCTCGCGGACGTGCCTGCGGGCATCGGTGGCGCGTAGATCACGCATCAGGTCGACGATCCGGTGCAATTCGGGCGCCTCGAACGCGAGGATCCATTCGTAGTCACCGAGCGCGAATGCCGGCACGGTGTTGGCCCGGACATCCTTGTAGCCGCGGGCTGCCATGCCGTGTTCAGCAAGCATTCGGCGGCGCTCGTCGTCTTCGAGCAGATACCAGTCCAGCGACCGCACGAACGGATACACGCAGATGTAGGCGCCGGGCTCCTCACCCGCTAGAAACGCGGGGATGTGGCTCTTGTTGAACTCGGCGGGTCGGTGCAGCGCGACGCTGCTCCAGACCGGCGTGCTCACCCGGCCGAGCGAGGTCGTGCGACGGAAATCCGAATACGTCGCCTGCAGCGCCTCCACCGTCGCGGCGTGCGTCCAGATCATGAAGTCGGCATCGGCGCGCAAGCCTGCGACGTCATAGATGCCACGGACCACGACACCGTTATCCTCCTGCTGTTTCAGGAAGGTCGCGGTCTCGTCGACGACCGCGGCACGCTCGTCCGACAGTGCTCCCGTCCGCACCGCGAACACCGAAAACATCAGGTAGCGGATGGTCGCGTTGAGTTCGTCGAAGTCGAGCTTGGCCATGCCTCTATCGTGCCATGCGGTTGGTGACCAGTGACGCCGCCGCCCTGCTCGCGGCCGCCACACAAGCAGGCACCCCGATACCGTCCAGGTAGCCGCCTGCTACCGCCAGCTTCGGCGGCAATCCCGCCCGTAGCTCGGCAACGAGGCCGCCGTGACCGGGGCCGTACTGGGGCATCGCGTCGATCCACCGCACCACGCGGCAGTCGACGGGTTCCACCGCAACACCGAAGAGCGTGGCCAGGTCCTGCGTCGCCCATGACAGCAGATCCTCGTCGCCTGCGCTGCGGGCCAGATCGTCGCCGAACCGGCCGTATGACAGCCGTACCAACTCCACGTTGCCGCGGCGCCCCCACTTGCGAGAAGTCAGGGTAACTGCCTTGGCGCGCAAATCTTTTTGCTGCTGCCCCTGCTCCTCGCGTGCGCGGCCCTCGCCAGTGGCGACCAAGACGCCGGACTGGTCCGGCAGCGGGGTGCCGCCAGGCAATGCCAGCGCCACCAGTGCCGTCGACGCCACCGCGATGCGCTGCGCCGCCGCCGCCGTCCGCGGGGCTACGTCGCGGACCAGGCCCGGCAGCCGCGGCGCAGGCACCGCCAGCACGACGGCGTCGGCGTGCCAGCGCGCGCCCTCGTCGTCGACCAGCTCCCAACCGCGCGGCGATCGGTTCACACTCTCGACGGGCACCTGCGCCCATTTGATGCGTCCGCGGCCGATGAGCTCGTCGAGAAGTACCGCGTACCCGCCCTCGACTGCGCCGAACACCGATCCGGGGGGCGGAGGCGGCAGCGCCTCGCGGACCGCGTCGGTGAGGTTCCGTGCGCCGCGGTCGAGCACCGCGGCCAGGGTCGGGGCGGCCGCGCGCAGGCCGATGGTGGCCGCTGACCCGGCGTAGACGCCGGCCAGCATGGGATCGACCGACCGTGTCACCACCTGATCGCCGAACCGCTCACCGATCAGGTCGGCGACAGCTGGATCCGCTCCGGGGCGCCAGGAGAAAGGCCGTGTCCGCTCGTCGAGCATGCGGGCGATGGTCGCGTCGTCCACCAGACCCGCCATCGCCTTCGGCTGCGACGGGATGCCGTTGAGGGTCTGTGCGGGCAGGGGGTGCAGCCTGCGCTGGCTGTAGATCAGCGGACGGGCGCCCGTGGTGCCGATCTGTTTGGCCGCCAGCCCGAGTTCAGCCAGCAGTGCAGGTATCTCGGGACGGCGAGCGACAAACGCTTCCGCTCCGACGTCCATGGCCTGTCCGCCGATACGCTCGGTGCGCAGCACACCCCCGAGCCGGTCGGCCGGATCGAACACCGTGATCGACGCGTCCGGACCCGCCGCCATCCGCAGCCGGTATGCCGCGACGAGGCCCGAAATGCCGCCGCCGACAACGGAATACGTCGGGCTCATAGCGAATGAACCAACGACACGAGGTCGGTGATCACGTCGGGGTCGGTGCTGGGCAGGACGCCGTGACCAAGGTTGAACACATGACCGGCAGCGCCGGCGTCCACCGCGCGCCTGCCGTCCTCCACCACCGTGCGCACGGCGCGCTCGACCACCGGCCATCCCGCCAGCAGCACGACGGGATCGAGGTTGCCCTGCAGCGAGACGCCCGCCTCGACGCGCGCTGCGGCGTCGGTCAACGACGTGCGCCAGTCGACGCCGACGACCGCCGGGGCGCCATGCCCCGAGACAGACCCCGCCATCGCGCCCAGCAGTTCGGCTGTGCCCACCCCGAAGTGGGTCATCGGCACCCCGGCGCCCGCCAGCGCCGAGAAGACCCTGGTGCTGTGCGGCAACACGTAGGTGCGGTAGTCGGCAAGCGAGAGCGTGCCCGCCCAGGAATCGAACACCTGGATGGCGTCGACGCCGGCGGCGACCTGCACCTGCAGGAACGCGATGGTGACGTCGGTGAGGGCCGTCATCAACGCGTGCCAGGTCTCGGTCTCGCCGAGCATCATGGCCTTGGTGCGCTCGTGATGACGGCTCGGACCCCCCTCGACCAGGTACGACGCCAACGTGAACGGTGCACCGGCGAAGCCGATCAGCGGCACGTCGCCGAGCTCCGACACCAACAGCCCCACCGCCTCGGCAACCGGTGCAACTTGTTGCTGCTCAAGGGGTTTCATATTTCGAACGTCGTCGATGCTGCGTATCGGGTGGTCGATCACAGGGCCGACGTCGGGCACGATGTCGAGTTCGATTCCGGAGGCCCGCAAGGGCACCACGATGTCGGAGAACAGGATGGCCGCATCGACCCCGTGCCTGCGCACCGGTTGAAGCGTGATCTCGGTGATGAGTTCGGCGTCGAAGCACGCCTGCATCATCGTGTTCTCGGCCCGCAGCGCGCGGTACTCGGGCAGTGAGCGTCCTGCCTGGCGCATGAACCACACCGGCACACGCGGGGGTTTTCGACCGCTGGCTGCGGCCAGATAGGGCGACTCGGGCAGCTGACGGCGAGTAGTCATCGCCCCTAATGCTGCCATGCGGCCGGAATCGGGCTGCTACTCCTTCGCCTGGCTGGGCGGCCAAGGCCGCGGCGTGATGCAGCGGGGAACCGCCTGGGTGCTGCCTGCTGGGGCGTTGTCCAAGTCGAACTCGACGTTGCGCCACTCCGCCGTCGAGTCGAACTAGGCGCGCAAACATTTGAACTTACTAAAGGTGAACTCCGAACTCGCTGGGGTGGCTGCTCCCCCAGTCCGGGTCGTAGGGCAGGCGGAGATATCCGCACAGCACGTCCATGCACGGCTGACGGTGCGTGAAGGTGGCGCTTTCGTCGGCGGCGGCCACCATCCCCTACGGCCCGCGACCTGGACGGCCACGCCTGCGTCGCCCAGCTGGGTCGAGGCGGCGCCGAACCGCTACGCGAAACGTAAACGCTCCGAATCCTTTTGGCGCCGATATACCAGCACGAGCGCGACGGCTACCACCGCGCCCGAAGTGCGGGGAAGGCCGCCCTGACCACGTCGACGGGGGTGGCGGCTGACTCCTGCTTGACGATCACGCCACTGACCGCCCACGTCGGCGCCACCGCCAGCGCGAGGCCGACGACCACAGCTGCCGCAATGGATCCGAACAGCGGGATCGGGCAGGTGCCCCGACGCGATACGGTCAGCCAGCTGCGCAGCCCCCGCCGGAGGGTCTGGTCAGCCTGAAGAGCCAGGCGAACAGCACGCCGATGACAAGCGCGGTGACGACGGCGACCGCAACCCGCACCGACGCCTGGCGCAGCGGCGCCAGCGCAGGGGGGTCGAGGGCGTCGATGCCGAGCACCCAGAACGCCGCGCAACCGCGCCGGATCAGCCTGAATCTGGGGTTTTCCTGCTGATCATCGCGGCTGGGACGCGCGATTTCCTCAATGGCATCAGCGACCCGCTCGGGCATACCCACCTGCTCTCATTTCGGCCGTATCCGTCGCCGCGCGAAATCGGCGCGCCTGCGCACAGACCTCGACGGATGGTCTAGCGTCAAACGGCATGACCACCGCCGAACCGGCTCAATTCCGTGAAGCGGTGGCGGCGATGAATGCCACCACCGTCCGACCGGAAATCGAGCTGGGCCCGATTCGCCCGCCGCAGCGGCTGGCGCCGTTCAGCTACGCGCTGGGCGCCGAGGTAAGGCATCCCGAGACGGCCATCGTCCCCGAGCGGTCGGAGGGTGACGCGTTCGGTCGGCTGATCCTGCTTCACGATCCCGAGGGCGCCGAGGCCTGGGACGGCACTATGCGCCTGGTCGCCTACATCCAGGCCGATCTGGACTCCAGCGAGGCCGTGGACCCGCTGCTGCCCGAAGTGGCGTGGAGCTGGCTGGTCGAGGCGCTGGAATCGCGGGCAGAAAGCGTGACCGCGCTCGGCGGCACCGTCACCGCCACCACGTCGGTGCGTTACGGCGACATCTCCGGCCCGCCGCGCGCCCATCAGCTGGAACTGCGGGCATCGTGGACGGCCACGACGCTGGACCTCGGCCCGCACGTGCAGGCTTTCTGCGAGGTGCTCGAGCACGCCGCCGGTCTGCCTCCCGCCGGCGTCACGGACCTGAGCTCCCGGACCCGCGCCTGACGATGGTGGACCCGGAGGAGTCGGGCTCTGGCGCCGTCTCCGACTCCGACGAGGGCGAGCCGGCAGAGCCGGAGGCGACGCCGCTGCTCGAACCTCGTGATGGTGTGCCGGAGCTTTCGGTCAGCGCGACCGAGATCGCCAGGGCCGCAGAACTTTTAGCAGGCGGCACCGGACCCTTCGCGGTCGATGCCGAGCGGGCGTCGGGCTTCCGCTATTCCAATCGCGCCTACCTGGTGCAGATCCGCCGCGCAGGGGCGGGCACGGTTCTGATCGACCCGGTGAGCCACGGCGCCGACCCGCTGACGACGCTGGCACCGGTCGCCGAGGTGCTCGCGACCGACGAGTGGGTGCTACACGCGGCCGACCAGGATCTGCCGTGCCTGGCCGAGATCGGCATGCGGCCCAGCCGGCTGTATGACACCGAACTGGCCGGTCGACTCGCGGGCTACGACCGGGTCAATCTCGCCACGATGGTGCAACGGCTGCTCGGCCTGCAGCTGATGAAGGGCCACGGCGCGGCCGACTGGTCCAAGCGGCCGCTGCCGCACGACTGGCTGAATTACGCCGCCTTGGACGTCGAGGTGTTGCTCGACCTGCGCGATGCGGTCGCGGCCGTGCTCGACGAGCAGAACAAGACCGATTGGGCGACACAGGAATTCGAGTTTCTGCGCACGTACGAGGCGACGCCGACGCGGCGGGACCGGTGGCGCCGCACGTCGGGCATCCACAAGGTGCGCAACCCGCGGGCGCTCGCGGCGGTGCGCGAGCTGTGGACGACGCGCGATCAGATCGCCCGCAGGCGCGACATCGCCCCCGGCCGCATCCTGCCCGACTCAGCGATCATCAACGCGGCGACCGTCAACCCCGACACCGTCGAGCAGCTCACCGCGCTGCCGATATTCGGCGGGGCTCGGCAACGCCGTAGCGCACAGATGTGGCTCGATGCGCTGGCCCGGGCCCGCACATCGGACCCGCCGACCCCGCAGGAGCCGTCGAACGGGCCGCCGCCCGCGTCGCGGTGGGCGCGGCGCAAACCCGAGGCCGCCGCGCGACTGGAAGCGGCCCGTGCCGGTCTCGCCGAGCTGTCACGACGGGTGTCCGTGCCGGCCAAGAACCTGGTCTCCCCGGAGGTGGTGCGCCGGCTGACGTGGGACTGGCAGCCGGTCGACGACGTCGCGGCGGCCATCGATAGTTTCTTGCGCGACGCGCAGGTCCGGCCGTGGCAGCGCGAGCTCGCGGGCCCCGTGCTGACCGACGCACTCAAGAGCGCTGCCGAGTAGAACGCGAAGCGGCCGAATTGCGACACTTTGCGTCTGCTCGGCGAAAGAGTTGCCTAGGCTGACGCGGTGGCCCTGCTCCTCGGTCCGGTGCTGCGGCACGTCGATGACACCACCGCGCTCATCTGGGTACAAACCGATCGCGCCGCCGATGTGACGATTCTCGGTTGCACGGCAACGACATTCAACGTTCAGGACCACCACTACGCGCTTGTCGAAGTCACCGGTCTCACGCCGGACTCCACCACGCCCTACCAGGTCAACATCGACGGGCAGCAGGTGTGGCCGGAGCCCGACTCCCCGTTCCCGCCGAGCGTGATCCGCACCCGCGGCCCGCAGTCGGCGCAGCATGTGCGGGCCGTCTTCGGCTCCTGCCGATATCCGAAGACCGGAGTGGCCGAAATCGACGACAAGCTCGGCGACGACGCGCTCGACCGGTACGCCGAGCGCATGGCCACGCAGCCGATCGGCGAATGGCCCGACGTCTTGATACTGCTCGGCGACCAGGTCTACGCCGACGAACTCAGCCCGGAAGCGCGGCAACGCCTCGGGGGAAGCCGGATACGACGCCGCACGCACGGCAAACGTCCACCCGATGAGGTCGTCAGCTTCGGCGAGTACGAGCGGTTGTACCGCCATTCGTGGGGTGATCGGGAGATCCGCTGGATCATGTCGACCGTCCCCACCGCGATGATCTTCGACGACCACGACATCCGCGACGACTGGAACACGTCGGCGGCGTGGCGCGCCGAGGTCAACACGTACCCCTGGTGGCGGGACCGGATCCGCGCCGGGCTGGCGTCGTACTGGGTGTATCAGCATGTCGGCAACCTCAGCCCCACCGAACTGGCCGCAGACGAGGATTACCAGCGGCTGCGCGGTATCGACGGCGACATCTGGCCCGCGCTGGTCGAACTGGCCGACCGCGCCGATGCCGAGGTCGACGCGAACAAGGGCGTTCGGTTCAGTTACCGATGGGATCTGGGCCGCAGCCGCTTCATCATGATGGACAGCCGCAACGGGCGGATCCTGGACTCAGGCGAACGCATGATGATCGGCGAAAACGAATTCAAGTGGCTCGAGGCGCAGGCCGCCGACGATCTGGACGGTCTGGACCACCTCATCCTTGGTTCGTCGGTGCCGTGGCTGCTGCCACCTGTGCTGTCCGATCTGGAAACGGTGAACGAGATAGCCGCCGACCGGACCGGGCTGCGGGCCAGACTGGCCGAAAAAGTCCGCCAGACCGCCGATTTCGAGCACTGGGCGGCGTTCTTCAAATCGTTCGTGCGCCTGACGGAGATGATCACGCGCGTCGCCACGCACCCGCGCGGCCCGACCACCGTCACGGTGCTGTCCGGGGATGTGCACCACAGCTACGTAGCCCGCGCTCAGCTGACGGCGGTGCGTAACGGTTCGCCCAACGCGCTGGTACATCAGCTCGTGTGCTCACCCGTGCACAACAACGTGCCGTTCTACGTCAAGTCGGCGTTCACCGTCGGGTGGTCGCGATGGGTGGCGCCGGTGATGCGCCGGTGGGCGCGTCGGCGCGGGGCGCCGGAGCTGCCGGTCACGTGGACCGACATCGACGGGCCGTTGTTCGGCAACACCATTGCCGTGCTGCAGATCTCTGGACACCACGCCGAAGTCACCTTCGAGCAGCCGGGCGAGTCGGGCCCGTTGACCGCGGTGAGCCGTATCGCGCTGACCGACTCCTAGGCCGGCGCCCCCGCGCTCGCGCCCGCTTCCGCGGCCGCGGCGAAAAGTGCCTCTGCCACCAACGAGTTGGGCTCGCGGTCCAGCACGATCAGACCCACGGCCGGGCCGGGCTCACGGGTGGCCATCGGCCGCATCGCCAGTCCATCGGGCATCCCGAACGCCTCCAGCCAGGTATGTGCAACGACGCTTGCCAGTTGCAGGGTCTTGAGGTGCGCATAGATCGCGGCGACGGTGTCGGCCTCCACCACGGGCCGGAACTGAACGCCATCGGCCGCCATGTTCGCATCGATGATGCGGCGATTGCGCATCGTCGTGGTCAGCGCACACAGCGGCAGCTGTGCCGCGTCCGACCACTGCACTTCGTCGTGCCCCATCAGCGGATGCGTTGCGGGCGCAACCAACACGTAGCGTTCCCGGTACAGCTCGACGCGCCTTGTGCCAGGGGGTGTTTCGGCATCCAGATACGACAGGCCCGCGTCGAGCTCGAACTCCCCCAGCCGCCGCGCGATCTCGCGCGACGACATCGACTCCACCTGGACCGTGGCTCCCGGATAGCGCTGCAGGAATCTACCGGTGACCATCGGGCTCGCGGGCACCGAGGTGGGAACGGCGCCGATCCTGGCCATCACGGTCAGCCCGCCGCGCATCCGCTCGATGTCCGCCAGTAGCTCGCTGCGTTCAGCCAGGATCCGGTGCGCCCAGGTGATCACCCGCTGGCCCTCGGCGGTGAATCCCTCAAACCGTTGCCCGCGCAACACGATTACGACGTCAAGCTCATGCTCGAGCTTGCGTATCGCCACCGAGAGCGTCGGCTGACTCACATGGCATGCCGCGGCGGCGCGGCCGAAGTGGCGTTCACGCGCGAGTGCCACCAGGTACTCCAGCTGTTGGATCGACACCTCACCGTGCATCAGGCCCACTTTCAATAGTCAATCGCTATCACACCATGTCAGATTGCAAATACCAAGACCTTGATCACAACGACAGGCGGTTGTTAGCGTCATCACGTCGGGACGAATATTCGCTACAGACACGTCTTTTCGTGCTCTCCCCGTCACAACGAGAGACGATGGCCGAGGACCGCATCGGCTATCCGCTGTGCTTATGTAAGAAAGGTAATCAACAATGGCCAAAGTGGTATGTGTGCTCTACGACGATCCCGTCGACCCCGAGACCTTCCCGCGTGACGGGCTGCCGCATCTCGACGGCTACCCGGACGGGCAGTCGCTGCCCACGCCATCGGCGATCGACTTCACGCCGGGCGCATTGCTGGGCAGCGTCTCCGGTGAACTCGGCCTTCGCCGCTACCTCGAGGGTCTCGGCCACGAGCTGGTCGTGACCTCGGACAAGGACGGCGACAACTCTGAGTTCGACCGCCACTTGGCCGATGCCGAGATCGTCATCTCGCAGCCGTTCTGGCCCGCCTACCTCACCGAGGAGCGCATCAAGCGGGCACCCAAGCTCAAGCTCGCGCTCACTGCCGGAATCGGTTCGGACCACGTCGATCTGGACGCCGCGATCAAGCACGGCATCACGGTCGCCGAGGTCACCTTCTGCAACAGCATCAGTGTCGCCGAGCACGTGGTGATGATGATCCTGTCCCAGGTGCGCAACTACCTGCCGTCCAATAAGTGGGTCATCGACGGCGGTTGGAACATCGCCGACTGCGTGCAGCGCTCCTACGACCTCGAGGGAATGCACGTCGGCACGGTCGCCGCGGGCCGGATCGGTCTCGCGGTCCTGCGCCGGCTCGCCCCGTTCGACGTGCACCTGCACTACTTCGACAAGCACCGGCTGCCCGCCGAGGTCGAGGCCGAGCTCAACCTGACCTACCATCCGACGGTGCGCGATATGGTGCCGCACCTCGATGTGGTGACCATCAACGCGCCGCTGCATCCGGAGACGCGTGGTCTGTTCGACGACGAGCTGATCGGCACGATGAAACGCGGTGCGTACCTGATCAACACCGCGAGGGCACTGATCTGCGACCGCGACGCCATCGTGCGCGCGCTGCAGAGCGGTCAACTGGCGGGTTACGCAGGCGATGTCTGGTTCCCGCAGCCTGCCCCTGCCGACCACCCGTGGCGCACGATGCCGCATCACGGCATGACCCCGCACATCTCGGGGTCGTCGTTGTCGGCGCAGGCCCGCTACGCGGCGGGCACGAGGGAAATCCTGGAGAGCTACTTCTCCGGACGCCCGATCCGGGACGAGTACCTCATCGTCGACGGCGGGGCGCTCGCGGGCGTCGGCGCGCGGTCGTACACGGCCATGGCCTGATGTGACGGTGCGGTGTGCCGGGCATATGCCGCTCGGCACGCCGCTACCGGCCGGTGACGCGATCGACGTGGGCCAGAAAGTTCTCCAGCACAGCGTCAGGCGCCTCGATCTGGGGCCAGTGCCCGATCCTGTCGTCGAGCATCACCACATCCGGATTCGGAATGACCTCGAGGTAGCGCTGCGCCATGTGCCTGCCCGAGTTCGGATCGGCAGGCCCGTCGATCAGCCGCATCGGAACAGCCGTCTCGCGCATCGCCCTGACCCACCGATTGCGATGGGTGTAGCGATCGTTGACGAACCTGCCGACCTTGTGCGTCACGCGCTTACCGTCGTTGTAGTCGAGGATCTCGTGGAACAGGTCGAGCATCCGCCGCGACGGTTTGGTGTCGGGCCCGAACAACTCGTTGAGGGTGGACTCGATCAGGCGCCGCGACAGCGGATTGGCCTGCAGGGGACTCAGCAAGTCCCCCAACGGAGTTCGCGACAGCGCCTTCTGCATCAACCGCGGGGTGTAGGCCTCATTGAATAGGCCGCCGTTGAGCCAGGTGATCGACTCGATGCGCAACGCTCCATAGATCTGCTGGCCGAAGTGATGGCGTGCCAACAGTTCCTGACCGACCGAATCACCGATGTCGTGGGCGAGGATGTGCGCCGACCCCATGCCGAGATCGGACATCAGTGCCTCGTGCATGTCGGCGTGGTCGTGCACCGTGTACTCGTATTTCTCGGGCTTGTCGGAGAACCCCATGCCGAGCATGTCGGGCGCGACCACGGTGAATCGATCGGTCAGGGCCGCCCACAGCGGCGACCAGTCCCACGAGTTGAACGGGTAGCCGTGGATGAGCAGCAGGGTGGGGCCGCTGCCCGCAACACGGTAGAAGACGTTGAAGCCCAGGTAGTCGAAGTAGCGACCGGCAGACTTCCACTGCTCGAGCTCAGCGTCCATGGACCTAGTTTCGACGGCGGGTCTTAGTCGAAGCGCTCGCTGACTTCGGGTTCGGCGACGGGCGTGCCCTGAGCGGCGACCCAGCCGGTGATCTGGCGGGCGATGTGACGATCGGTCAGGCCGACGTCGGCCAGCACCTCGCCGCGGGACGCCTGCGCGAAGAACTCCTGCGGCAACCCGACGTCGCGGCACGGCACGTCGATCTCCGCGCGCCGCAGTGCCGATGACACCGCGGACCCGACACCGCCTGCCACGCCGTTGTCCTCGACGGTCACCACCAGCTTGTGCGCCTGCGCCATCTCGAGGATCGCCCCGGGAACGGGCAACACCCAGCGCGGGTCGACCACCGTCACACCGATGCCCTGGTTGCGCAGGTGCTCGGCGACCGAGAGCGCCATCGCGGCGAATGGGCCGACCGACACCAACAGCACGTCGTCGGACAGACCTTCCGCGGGCACGGCGAGCACGTCGACACCTCCGCGCCGCTCGAGCGACGGAATGTCATCGCCCACATCACCTTTCGGGAACCGGATGGTGGTAGGGCCGTCGTCGACGTCGAGTGCCTCGCCGAGTTCCTCGCGCAGCCGGGCCCCGTCACGCGGAGCGGCGACCCGCATACCCGGCACGATGCCCAGCATCGACAGGTCCCATATGCCGTTGTGGCTTGCGCCGTCGGGCCCGGTGACACCGGAGCGGTCCAGCACCAACGTCACCGGCAGCTTGTGCAGCGCGACGTCCATCATGATCTGGTCGAAGGCGCGGTTGAGGAACGTCGAGTAGATGGCCACCACGGGGTGCATGCCACCCATGGCCAGCCCGGCAGCCGATGTCATCGCATGCTGCTCGGCGATGCCGACGTCGAAGAAACGGTCAGGGAACCGCTGCCGGAAAGCACTCAACCCGGTCGGGCCGGGCATCGCGGCGGTGATCGCAACGATGTCGCGACGTTTGCTGGCCAACCGGATCAGGGATTCGGAGAACGCCGACGTCCAACCCGGACCGGGCACAGACGTCGCCAATCCGGTCTCCGGATCGATGACGCCGCAGGAGTGCATCTGATCGGCTTCATCGTTCTCGGCAGGCGGGTAGCCCATGCCCTTACGGGTGACGACGTGCACGATCACCGGCGCGTTGAACCCCCGCGCGTGGCGCAGCGCGGATTCCACCGCGTGCTCGTCGTGGCCGTCGATCGGGCCGACATATTTGAGGCCGAGGTCGGTGAACATCACCTGCGGCGACAGCGCGTCCTTGATACCCGCCTTGATGCTGTGCATGCACTGGTAGCAGAACTCGCCGATCAGAGGCACGCCGCGGACGGCCTTGCGGCCCTCCTCGAGAACCTTCTCGTAGCCCGGTTGTAGCCGCAGCCCGGCAAGGTGCTCGGCGAACCCGCCGATCGTCGGCGCATAACTGCGGCCGTTGTCGTTGACGACGATGACGACCGGGGGCTGCGCCGCGGCGATGTTGTTCAGCGCCTCCCAGCACATGCCGCCGGTCAGCGCGCCGTCACCCACGACCGCCACCACGTGCCGGTTGCGGTGCCCGGACAGCTCGAACGCCTTGGCCAGACCGTCTGCGTACGACAGAGCCGAACTGGCGTGGCTGGACTCCACCCAGTCGTGCTCGCTCTCGCTGCGCGACGGATAGCCGGACAGGCCGTCCTTCTTGCGCAGCGAGTCGAAGTCATGGCAGCGACCGGTCAGCATCTTGTGCACGTAGGCCTGATGGCCGGTGTCGAAGATGATCGGGTCGTGTGGCGAATCGAACACCCGGTGCAGCGCCAGAGTGAGCTCCACCACACCCAGATTGGGGCCGAGATGTCCGCCGGTTGCAGCAACCTTGTGGATCAGGAATTCGCGGATTTCCTGCGCCAGTTCGCTGAGTTGGGGCTGGGTCAGGTGCTGCAGATCAGCGGGACCGCGGATCTGTTCAAGCATTAGGTCAGTGTACGCACGCCCCTACGGTCAGTCGTGTTGAGACTCCCAGATGTCGGGCATGCCGTCACGATTGTTATCGACGGTCTCGCGCAGATAGATCCGGCGATACGCCGCGTTACGGCTCAACAACACGATTGAAGCCAATACACCTGCGATAACGGATCCTACGAGCACTCCGATCTTGACGTCCGCACCCGCCGGGGAGCCGTAGCCAAAGGCGAGCTCACCAATTAATAACGAAACGGTGAACCCGATGCCAGCAAGCAGCGACACGCCGAGAACGTCGCGCCAGGCCAGGTCTTCATCGAGGCTGGCATGGGTGAACTTGGCGAGCAGGAACGCCGTCACGAACACCCCGAGGGGTTTGCCGATCACTAACCCCGCGATAACTCCGTCGGTAACTGGATGCAGCAACGATTCACCGAGTCCGGCCCAACCACCGACCGTCACGCCCGCGGCGAAGAACGCGAACACCGGTACCGCAAATCCGGCGGATATCGGCCGCAGCGTGTGTTCGAAGAGTTCCGCCGTCGGGTGACCGAACCGGCCCAGCACCGGAACCGTGAAGCCCAGCACCACCCCGGCGACGGTCGCATGCACGCCGCTGGCATGCACCAGCGCCCACGCGACCACGGCCAGTGGCACCAACAGCCACCAGTGATGCACCCCGCGCTGCACTGCCAGTCCGAACAGCGCGACGGGGATCAGCGCCAGCGCCAGCGGTCCGAGCGACAGATTGTCGGTGTAGAAGACGGCGATGACGGTGATCGCGAGCAGGTCGTCGACGACGGCAAGCGTGAGCAGGAACGTGCGCAGTGCGGCGGGCAGATGGGTCGACAAGACGGCCAACACAGCCAACGCGAACGCGATATCGGTAGCGATCGGCACCGCCCAGCCACCGAAATTCTCCGGACGACCGGCGGCGAGGTTGATTCCGATGAAGACGGCGGCAGGGACGATCATCCCGCCGACGGCGGCCGCGATTGGCAGCGCGGCGCGGGCCGGGTCACGCAAGTCGCCAGCGACGAACTCGCGCTTGAGTTCCAGACCGACAACGAAGAAGAAGATGGCAAGCAGGCCGTCGGCCGCCCACGCCGACACACTCAGATTCAAGTGCAGCGATTCGGGACCGATTGCGAACTCCGACACCGCGCGATAGGCCGCCGACCACGGCGAATTCGCCCACACGAGCGCAGCGGCTGCGGCCACCAACAAGAGCACGCCGCCGACGGTCTCCTTGCGAAGGATCTCGGAAAACCGTTGGGACTCAGACCACGAGCCACGAGTTAGCAGTCGTAGCGAAGTGGCCATTGCCCAAATGTAAAGGACGCTGACGCCGCGAGTTGTCCAATAATCGACAGCGGTAGCCGCCTTGGAGGCGTAGATTTCGTCTCGGTGTGCCGGGAAGTCTGGTCGGCTGGTGTTGTCAGTTGTCCGGACGGAGGCCCATGGTCATAGCTTTGCAAGCGTCGCTGACCCCGCGAAATCGTATGGTTCCCATATGCATGCAGAGGACATGGCCGAGGAGTTCCCCGTCGTCAATATCGACTCCAGCGCGCTGGGTGCGGCTCGCACGTTGGCCGAGAACCGACTCCCGGGGATCGTCGTGACCGACTCTTCCGGCGCTCCCTATGCCGTCCTGCCCGCGTCGCAGGTGGTTCGTTTCATCGTGCCCACCTATGTGCAGGACGACCCGTCGCTCGCCGGTGTCATAAACGAATCCTGGGCCGACCACGCCGCCGAGAAACTCGCCGATAAGGCGGTACGAGAAATGCTGCCCCAACACCTGACCGACATACCCGCGGCCAATGCGGACGACACGATCATCGAGGTGGCTGCGCTGATGGCGCGGCTACACAGCCCGTTGATCGCCGTCATGAAGGACGGCAAGTTGCACGGCGTCGTCACCGCGTCCCGTCTGCTCGCCGCGGCATTGACGACCTGACGACCATGGCCATCACCGCGATCACCGTGTTCGTGGTCGCGTATGCGCTGATCGCCAGCGATCGGATCAACAAGACCCTCGTGGCGCTCATGGGCGCGGCCATCGTGGTCGCGTTGGGAGTGGTCAGTACCGAAGACGCCTTTTACTCCCGCGAGACCGGAATCGACTGGGACGTAATCTTTTTGCTGTTGGGGATGATGATCATCGTCAGCGTGTTGCGGCAGACCGGCATCTTCGAATACATCGCGATCTGGGCAGCCAAGCGCGCCAAGGGTTCCCCGCTACGGGTCATGATCCTGCTCGTTCTGGTCACCGCGTCCGCGTCGGCGTTGCTCGACAACGTGACGACGGTGTTGTTGGTCGCGCCGGTCACGCTACTCGTCTGCGACCGGCTGGCCGTCAATCCAGTCGCCTTCCTGATCGCCGAGGTGTTCGCGTCGAACATCGGCGGCGCGTCGACGCTCATCGGCGACCCACCCAACATCATCATCGCCAGCCGGGCGGGCTTGACGTTCAACGACTTTCTTATCCACATGGCGCCGATCGTGGCGATCATCCTCGTCGTCTTCATCCTGATGTTGCCGCCGCTGTTCCGCGGCTCGTTCGGCGTCGACCCGGAACGTGTCGCCGACGTGATGTCGCTTCAGGAGCGCGAGGCGATCCGCGATCCGAAGCTGCTCGCCAAGTGCGGGATCGTGCTCATAGCGGTATTCGCTGCGTTCATCTCGCACTCGTTCCTGCACATCGAGCCATCCGTCATCGCGCTGCTCGGGGCGGGGATTCTCATCTTGATCTCGCGGGTGGATCGGTCCGACTATCTGTCGAGCGTGGAGTGGGAGACGCTGCTCTTCTTCGCTGGGCTCTTCATCATGGTCGGCGCGCTCGTCAAGACGGGCGTCGTCGGCGAATTAGCACAGGCGGCGATCGACGTCACCGGCGGCGACCCGCTGCTCACGGTCATGCTCATCCTCGGGGTTTCCGCTCCGGTCTCCGGCGTCATCGACAACATCCCGTACGTCGCGACGATGACCCCACTGGTGAGTGAACTAGCCGCGAGCATGCCGGACATGGCCCACCCGGATGCCCTGTGGTGGGCGCTCGCGCTCGGCGCCGACCTTGGCGGCAACCTCACCGCAGTGGGCGCCAGCGCCAACGTCGTGATGCTTGGCATCGCGCGCCGGGCGGGCAGCCCGATATCGTTTTGGGAATTCACCCGCAAGGGCGCTGTGGTCACACTGATGTCGACCGCGCTGTCCGCCGTCTACCTATGGCTGCGCTACTTCGTGCTGGGCTAGGCGTACTTCGCGAGGAAACGGCGAAACATCAGCCAGGCCACGACCACGTTATAGGCCGTACCGGCGAGGAGATACGGCCACCACGTGCCGTGGTCACTGGCGACCCAAAACGCCTTGGCCGCCCAATAAGGCGGCAACACACCGAACGCGACGTTCCACGCCGAGTCGATGAACCACGGCAATGCGGGAAGACCAGCGATCAGCATTCCCAGGGCCCGCACCATCGCGATGCCCTGGATCTTGTTGCTGGCAACCGCGACAATCAGCAGCAGCGTAACGACCGCCGACAACCCGGCCAGCAGCCCGATCGGAATCAACGACGGGACAAGGCCAGGCTCGAGAATCCCGCTGAACGACAACGTCGCGACGACGTAGACGGTGGTCACCACCATCACCGTCGCGGCGCGGTAGACGAAGAAAGTCGAGAGCGGGACCGGCGTCACTCGCAGCGCGCTCAACGTGCCGGCATCGACCTCGTCCAGTACGAGGAACGCGCCGAGGCCGCCTGCGATGATGATGCTTGTCAGCAGTAGAAACGAGGTCAGTACCAAGGGATAGTACGGAACTAGGTCGAATTGGTAACGCTCCACCAGCATCTCGGTGAACAGGGGTGTCAGGACGACCACCCCGGTCGTCCAGATGACGGGGGCGACGACGAGCATGATCAGCAGCGGGTCACGATAGGTTCCACGAATGTCGTTGCGGCCGAATGCCAACAGCGCCCTCGCCCCAGCGGCGGTCATCACAGTCCTCCCGATCTTGCCACCACGAAGCGGTCGAATGTCACCTTGGCCACCCACCACAACCCGGCGGTGCACACCATCGGATAGGCGACCGCGTACGCGGTCTGCCACGGCCCAAGGGTCACCTGGTCGAATGCAGCCGCGAGAAGTAGCAGTGGTCCTTGCGTGGGGATCACGTACAGCAGCGGAGTCGACCACACTCCGGAATAGTGCAGTACCGGCAGGGCCAACATCACCGTGAGCGGGAAGATTGCACACAGGAACCAGTCACTGACCGACGCGAACGGCAGCGACGAGATGAAGCCGACCAGCAGCATGAGCAAGGTCGCGAGCACGATTCCGAGGGCCAACGGCACAATGTGATACGCAAGCCCGTGCGCAATCGTCGGAACCACCAGAGCCACGAACAGTGAGATCAGCACGAGCACAGTTAGTTTCGCGGCCAAGTATTCCCAGAACCGCAACGGCGTGGAGATGACGGCACCCAGCGTGCGCTCCTGCTTTTCGAAGAACACCGAACCGGCGATGAAAAAGAACCCGATGATCGCGGTGTCGCCCAACAGGATGTACGGCTCGGCGACAGGCCGCAAGCCGCGCGACATCGGCAGCAGCACAGCCAGCCAGATGAGCCCCGAGAAAAGGGCTGCGTGCAAGAACTTCTGACGGTTCGCGATGGTTACCTCGAGGCGCAGTGTGCTCGCCAACCGTCTCATGTCAGGCGCCTGCCGGTGACCTCGACGAAGACGTCATCGAGACTGGCCTCGCGGCTGTGGATTGTCTCGACGTGGTGGTCGCGCAGCACCGCGTGGAACGCAGAATCATCCGCCAGGCCGTCCATCGGGAATTCTGTGTGGTGAAGGCGCCCATCGTCGCCTCGGTACTCCACCCGCACACGCCGCTGGCTGCGCGCAATCTTCAGTTCTGCGGGCGTGTCGAGGGCAACGATGCTGCCGTCCACGACGAACGCCACCCTGTCACATAGTTCGTCGGCGGTGGACATGTCGTGAGTGGTGAGGAATATCGTGCGCCCCCGGGCCTTGAGATCGAGGACGATGTCCTTGACCTTGCGCGCATTTACCGGGTCCAGTCCTGAGGTCGGCTCGTCGAGGAATAGCAGCTCGGGCTCGTTGATCAGCGACCGAACGAACGTCAGCCGCATCTGCATCCCCTTGGAGTACTTGCCAACTCGCGTATTGGCGTCGTCGGCGAGGCCTATCGCGTCCAGCAGCTCCATGGGGTCGAGCGTGTCGACGTCGTACAGCGACGCGAAGAAGCGTAGGTTCTCGAGCCCGGTCAGCTTCAGATAGTGGTTAGGCAGTTCGAACGAGACGCCGATGCGCTGGTAGTAGTCGGAACCCCACGCCAAGGGCTCCTTGCCCCAGATCGCGGCCTCGCCACCATGCCCGCGAAGCAAGCCGATGAGGACCTTCTGTGTGGTCGACTTCCCCGCACCGCTGGGTCCGAGGAATCCGAAGATCTCGCCGCGGCCGACGGTGAAATCCATGCCGCGCACCGCCGGCTCCGTTGACTTGGGGTAAGTGAACGTGAGCCCGCGGACCCGAATCACCTCGGTCAGCATGCTCGACGGCATATTCGCCGCTTCGACGGCCTTCATGGTCGGTCACCCTTCCTCGTCAAGGAGTTATCGACTTTCCGACCAGACTTCCCGGAGCACCGTCGATCACTATACTGAAAGTTCAGAGATTTTTGAAGATTCTGAAATTGGAGGCGCAAGTGGGCGACTCGCACGAACAGCACGAAGCGGCGGAGGCTCTCGCGCTTGTTCTCACCAGTCACGGGCTGCAACGCATGACAGCGCGTGTGATGGCTGCGCTGCTGTTCACCGAGCAGGCGAGCGTGACCGCGGGTGAGCTTGGCGAACGCCTGAAGGCGAGCTCCGGCGCGATCTCCGGTGCGGTCAAGATGCTGACCTCCGTAGGCTTGGTCGAGCGGGTGCCCGCACCGGGCAGCCGTCGCGAACACTTCCGGCTTCGAGACAACGCATGGGCGATCCAATACACCAACCAGAACGAAGTCACCGCGGCCGTGATCAATGCCGCCGAAGCCGGAATCGCCACGACCGCTGACGGTAGCCTCGCCCGTCAACGCCTGATCCAGATGCGAGATTTCTACGAGTTCGTGTTCGAAGAGATCCCGGCGCTATTGGACCGCTGGCACCGCAGGTAGGGACCTGCGATTCGATTTCGTCGAATATGTTGAACGGTCATGATCGTCGAACGGCAGAGTGTAGTCGATGCGCCCGTCGACCAGGTGTGGACACGAGTCGTCACGTCTGAGGGCATCAACGACGAACTGCGGCCGTGGATGACGATGTCGATGCCGCGCGGGGCGGAGTCCCTTACGGTGGACAACGTCCCGGTTGGCCAGCCGATCGGCCGGTGCTGGTTGCGGTTGTTCGGCGTGTTCCCGTTTGACTACGACGACCTCATGATCGCCGAATTGTCGCCGGGCCGAGGCTTTCACGAAGAGTCGATGATGATGAGCATGCGGCTCTGGCGTCACGAACGCACCCTTGAGCCGCGAAGTGACGCCAAAACAGTTGTGCGCGATTACATTACCTTCCAGCTGCGCGCACCGCTGCGTCCACTGACGCCGCTCATCGGCGCAGGCATCACCGCATTGTTCGGCCATCGGCACCGGCGCCTGCAGCGTCATTTCGCGGCCCGCTAGCTACTTTCCTTAGCAAACACCCTTCGCGCAGCATCGTCGGGGTGGACAATCGGGCCATGGCCGACGCAGGCGTTAGGGCTCCGAAGCAACCGATAGACGACGTGTCCAAGGCGATCATCGGCGCACTCCAGCAAGACGGCAGGCGGTCGTACTCGGGAATCGCCGAGTCCATGGGACTTTCCGAGGCCGCGGTGCGGCAACGTGTACACCGACTCGTCGAAGCCGGCGTGATGCAGATCGTCGCGGTCACCGACCCCGCCGACATGGGCTTCGACCGGGAGGCGTTGATCGGCATCTGCTGCTCGGGTGACAGTGCGAAGATCGCCGAAAAGCTGGCTGCCGTCAGGGCTATCAACTATGTCGTGCTCACCGCGGGCAGGTTCGACCTCATCGTCGAGGCGGTCTGCGAGGACGACAAACAATTGCTCGACGTGCTCAACACGCACATCCGCGCGCTGCCAGAGGTGTACCTTGTCGAAACCCTGGTCTACCTCAAAACGGTTAAACAACAATATAACTGGGGCAGTCACTAAGGCATGAGCACTCGCCGTTCTCGCTAGACGCTCGCGTCTTCACCACACCGCGCACCACGAGCGTTACTGCGCCTCCACGATTGCCTTGAGCCTCTTGAGGTCCTTGGCATTCGCCCGTCTCATCGCCCACGCCACCATCGGCGCCGCGATCCTTGAGAATCCGGACGGCGCGCCGCGGTTGCGCAGGGTCATCCGGGTGGAATCGCTTCCCGCGTCGTCCCATTCGTAGATGGTTTCCATCGGGAACGGCCCCTCCGCGGTGCGCATGACGAAGCGGCGGTCGGGTTCCCACTCGACAACCTCGTAGGTGTAGGTCAGCATCCGGCCCAAGAACGCGGCAGTGAACGACAATCGAGAACCCGCGTCCAGCGGACGGGGCGTCTTCCACTGCAATTCTTTGATGTTGACGTACCACTGTGTGGCGTTGTCGGGGTCAGCGGCAAAGGCGGCCACGACGCCGCGCGGTCGGTGGATCAGGGTCTCGACGTTGACGTCCACGGTGGGCATAGGCATCCCACGTTACGAGGTCCTAACCGGGTTGACATCTAATTTAGCGACTTCTAAATTTAGGAAATGCTGAATCAGGAAGCACCCCCCGACGCGATGGCCCTCTACCGCGCCGCCGCCGACCGCGCGATGGCCGTCGTCGATGCCGTACGACCACAGCAACTAGCGTCACCGACTCCGTGTTGCGAGTGGACCGTCCAGCAGCTCATCGATCACCTCGTCGGCGGGTCGGAATACCTGATGTCAGCGGCCGACTACCGCCGTGGCGTCGGAAACGTGGTGGCGACTCTGCAACTTCCGAGCACGATGGAAGAAACGTGCCTCTCGCCATTGGGCTTCGAGTGGCCACTTTCGCAAGCGGTGGCGGGCACGTTCATGGATGTGCTGATCCACACATGGGACCTGGCTCGTGCCACGGGTCAAGACGAGAAGTTGGACCCCGCTCTCGTCGAAGCGTGTACGGCAATGTTTCTGCCGGACATGCCGGAACGAGGACGAGCGGCCGGCATCATCGGCCCCGCGGTTGACGTAGGCGACGACGCCTCACCGCAGGATCGACTGCTGGCAGCCATGGGACGCCGTCCATGAGTGAAGCGGCACTCGGGGACGCCATTCGGGCACTTGCGCACCCAGGTCGGCGCGCCATGCTTCGTCTCGTGTGGGACGACGAGCGGCCGGCCACTGAACTCGCCGACGCCGCTGGCCTGTCGAGGTCGGCGGCAAGCCAACACCTCAAACTGCTGCGCGACACGGGACTGATCACCGTTCGCGTCGACGCAACCCGCCGTTTATATCGGGCCGACCTCAACCGCGTGGCCGAGGTCGCCAACTTCCTCGACGACTTCTGGGCCGCTCCCCTCGATCGCCTACGCAAGGTTGCCGAAAAACCCCGACGGGGCTCGTCATGAAGTTGGCTGTCCAGCGGTTGGTCATCAACGCACCCGCCGACGAGGTGTTCGCACACTTCGTCGATCCAGAGCTGTTCGGCTTATGGATGGCCGAAGGCGCCACGCTCGACCCGACACCCGGCGGCATCGTCCGCTGGACTCATCCCAACGGCGACACCGTTTCCGGTCACTACGTTGAAGTCGACCCGCCCCACCGACTCGTCTTCACCTACGGCTGGGAGCGCACCGAGGTCCAGATACCGCCCGGGTCAACGACTGTCGAGATCGATCTGACGGTCCAGGTTGACGGGGCAACGCTGGTGACGTTGGTTCATCGCGGTCTCGAAGATGGCGCCGCCGACGCTCATAGCGGCGGCTGGACGCACTGTCTGGATCGTCTCCGCCGCACCGCGCAGGGGGAACGAGTGGGGCCCGACCCGTGGGCGGATCGGCGCGTGCCGACACCGGAGGAACTCGCCCGCTAGATCGTCAGGCAGGCGAATGACCGATTTGGTCGATGACACACGTCACGTAGAGCGCCACGGCCAGACCGGGCTCGTCGAGCGACCGGCCAAGCACGCGGGCGACTTTGTCGAGGCGGTAAGTGAGCGTGTTGCGATGTACATGCAAGCGCTCGGCAGCCTTCGTGCCGTTGAATCCATAGTCCCCCCAAGCGATCAGCGTCGCGCGCAGCGTGGTCCACTCACGATCGGTGAGCAGCGGGCCGAGCAGTCCCTCGGTGAGGCGGGTGCGGGAGTCGATCGGTACGACCGACAGCGATTGATGTAGGCGGACGTCCTCGATCTCGTAGACCTTCGTGTTCGGATGCGCGATAGGCCCCAACTGGAGGGCATCGAACGCATCCCGCGCCGAGACGTTCAACGCGGCGACTCCGGAGGCGACGGATCCGATCGCCGCCCGAACACGCAAACCTTTGTGCTCAGCGGCCGAGACGAGGGCGTGAGAGCGGTCCGCCACTGAACTCCCGGATTTCGGTGCACCGTCGTCCGGCGCGGCGACGGCGATCACCATGCGGGCGAGCGGCGCGAGGAGATCGGTTGTCGAATCAAACACCTTCCGAATCTCGCGGACGACCTCGTCGGAGTCGGCCACTGGCCGCGAACCATCTGGGTCTGCGTATTGGATCAGCACCATCCTGCGCGGTAGCGCCAGGTCGTGACCGAGGCTGCGGCCCCGCCGCAACAACTGCGATTTCGCCACGCCGGAGTGGTGCCATTCGCAGATTTCCCGCACGAGTTCCGCCGTCGCACGTTCGTGCATCAATCTCGACCCGATCCTCGCGGCCTCGTGCATGAGGATCTCGGTCTGCCGTTTGACCACCAGCCCGAACTGCTCGACCTGTTCGGGAGACCCGGACAATCCGACCGTGCCGACCACATTCCCGTCGATGATCAGCGGGATCGTGACACCGGGCAGAGTGCCAACGAGGTCGCGAACGTCGTCAACGGAGTGCGCGATCATCCGACGGGCTCGCACCACCTCGACGGAGGCCTCGTGAAACTGACCGACACGGCTCTCGTCGCCGCTGCCCATGACGATTCCCGATTCGTCCGTGATCAGCACGTTGTGCCCGATGACGTCGGTGATCTCGTCGGCGATCTGCTGCGCCAATGCCTGTCCAAGCACGTGAGTCCCTGTGGCGAAGTGTGCGATCTGCACAAAGATCGCGGTATATAGCGGGGAATCTTAGCCTACTCGCCTAGTGACTTCAGTCACATTTCGTCCATACCATTTAGCGATCCTCGACTAGGAGTTCTCATGACACCTCTGGACTGGATCCTGTTGGCGGGCTACTTCGTCCTACTCATCCTCATCGGCGTGCAGACCATGCGGCGGGTGAAGAATCCCGACGACTTCGCCGTCGCCGGCAACCGAATCGTCTGGCCGGTGTTCTTCGGCAGCCTCGCGGCGGCCTTCCTCGGCGGCGGCGCATCGATCGGCATTGCAGGCGCGACGATGCGCGACGGCTACGTCTACATGTTCGCGTTCTGCGCATTCGGCATACAGACGGTGCTCGTCGGACTGTTCGTCGCACCGCGACTGAAGAATTACATCGGCGCCCACACGTTGGGCGATGTCATGCACGAGCACTACGGCAAGCCCGCCCGCGTGGTGACGGGCGCGCTGTCGGTCGCCTTGTGCGCAGGCATTCTCGGCGCACAGGCGTTGGCGATCGGAACGGTGGTCAACGCGACCCTCGACGTCCCGACGGTGCCCGCGGTGCTCATCGGAATGGGCGTCGTGATTCTGTACTCGTCGTTCGGCGGCGCGTGGGCGGTGATCCAAACTGACATGCTGCAGTTCGTGTTCCTCGGCGTGCTATTGCCGGTCGCACTGCTGATCGGACTGAGCGCCGTCGGCGGCCCCAACAACCTGATCGACCAGGTGCCCGCCGCGCATCTCACCGTGCTCGGCGACTACACCCCGTTGCAATTCCTCGCGTTGTTCTGCGCCTTTCTGCTCGGCGAGACGCTGGTGCCGCCGTACGCGCAGCGCACGTTCTCGACACCCGACTCCCGGCACGCGCGCATCGGTTTCACGATGGCGGGCTTCTTCTCGTTCTGTCTTCTACTTCACCTCGGCATCGCTCGGTCTGATCGCGCTGGTGCTCTATCCCGACATCAAGAGCGATGAGGCGCTCCCGACGGTGGTGGTGAACCTTATGCCGATCGGCGTCCTGGGCCTGGTCATCGCGGCGCTGCTTGCGGTCGTAATGTCAACCGCCAGTTCGTATCTCAACTCGACCGCGGTGGTCCTGACGAGAGACATCTACCAACCGCTCAAGGCGTCGCCCGTGCCGTCCTCCCGCAAACTGACCATCGAACGCGCCACGAGCGTGATCGTCGGCGCCGCTGCCACAATATTCGCGCTGAGTGTGCCGTCGATCGTGGATGCGCTGCTCTACAGCTACACGCTCTGGGCACCAACCATCATCGTTCCGCTATTCGCCGCAGTCCTGTTCGGAATCCGTTCTGCACCGGCAGCATTGGCGGGCATCGCGGCGGGTGCAGTTGTCACCGCCGTGTGGCAGTGGGGCCTGCCCGCCCCATTCGGTCTCGACGACGGACTCATCCCAGGGGTGCTGGCCAACTTGATCGTCTTCACGATCGTGGCGACCGTCACGGCCAACCGCTACCCACCCCGCCGGCAGCCGGCGCCTGTCCCCCAAGGAGAATTCGCATGATCATCAACCTGCTCTACTACGGAGTCCCTGGTCTCGTCATCGCGGTAACTGTTTGGGTCGGATTCCTCGGGTGGCGCTTCTACGTTCAAAACGTCCTGCGCGACACCGACAATGACTCTGCCCAGACTTCGGAGACGCCGTGAAGATCGCCGTCCTCGGCGCCGGTGTCGTTGGCGTGGCGACCGCACACGCACTGGCAGAGCGAGGGCACGAAGTCCATGTCTATGACCGCCGCGCGGAGGTTGGATCGGACACCACGGCGAGCACCGCCGGGCTGATCGCTCCCGGCCATTCATACGCATGGGCTTCGCCGAGCGCGCCGAGAATGCTCGTCCGATCACTGCTGGGCGAGGCCACCTCGATTCGGGTGAAGCCCCGCGCGGACGCCGATCTGGTGCGGTGGGGTCTGCGGTTTCTACGCGAATGCACACAGTCGAGGTCCGAGGCGAACACGCTTGCCAAGCTGCGACTCGCGGGCTACAGCCAGCGCCTGATGGACGAACTCACCCACCGAGAAGGCCTGCAGTACTGGCAGACCATCGGCGGTGTGCTTTACCTGTACCGCGACGAAGCCGAACTTCGCGCCGCAAAACGCAATTCGTCGCTGCTGCGAGAACACGGGCGCGACCAGAAGGTTCTCGATGCCGACGAGATCATCGCTGTCGAGCCTGCACTGCAGCACAGCTCGGTGCGGTTCGCCGGCGCGATTCATGACACCTCCGACGCCACCGGCGACCCACAGCGATTCACGGCGGGACTCGCCGAGGTCTGCCGCGGCCTCGGAGTGGAGTTCCACCTGGGCACCAATATCACGGCGCTGGCGACGGACGGATCCAGCGTCACGCGAATCGTGACGTCCGACGGTGACATCGACACAGAGGTCGTCGTGTTGGCAGCTGGAGCGGCGAGTCCACTGCTCACCCGAAGCATGGGTGTTCGGATTCCCGTCTATCCCGCGAAGGGGTACACGCTGACCGCTGCGGTCAAGGATCCCGATCGTGCCCCCCACGTCGGCGGGATCGACGAACGGTCGCTCGTCGCGTGGTCCCGGTTCGGCGGCGACATCCGGATGTCGGCTACGGCGGAATTCGTCGGCTATGACCGGAGTTCCACGCCCGCTGATTTCGCGGGCATCATCACAGCCGGCGAGCAGCTCTTCCCCGGCGCGATCGACTGGGACACCGCCCGATACCGGACGGGGCTTCGTCCGATGACGCCCGACGGACCGCCACTCATCGGTCTCGGTCGCCACGACAATCTGTACTACAACACCGGCCATGGGCATGTGGGATGGACGATGGCGTGCGGGTCGGCCCGAATGCTTGCCGATCTGATCGACGGCCGCCGACCCGACATCGACCCCACGCCGTATGCGCCCGTCGGCAGTCGTCGACATCCGCGGTGACGCCCAGCGCGACGCAGCCGAGATCGACGAAATGGCGCAAGTTACTTGCACGTTTTCGCCCGAGCGTTAGTTTGGGCGAAAGTTAACGGGTGAGCACGGCGACGCACTCGACGTGATGCGTCAGCGGGAACGAGTCGAATACGCGGAGGTCCTCCACGGTGTACCCGTGCCCGATGTACAGACCGACATCGCGAGCGAATGAGGCTGCCTCGCAACCGATATGAATCACCCTGGGCACGCCGGCGTCGGCCAGCAGGTCGATGACCTCGCGACCGGCCCCCGAGCGCGGCGGGTCGAGCACGGCCACGTCGGCCCGCTGCCGCTCGGCCGACAGCGCTCGACGCACGGAATCGGTCATCACCGAGACCCAGCCCAGGTCTGCCAACGCCGCGCGTGCCGACCGCGACGCGCCGCGTGAGGTGTCGACGGTAAGGACGCGGCCGGTCTCGCCGACGGCCTGAGCCAGCACGGCCGCGAAAATCCCTGCGCCGCCGTACAAGTCCCACGCGGTCATCCCCGCGTCGAGCTGGGCCCACCCGGCGACTAGATCGCTGTAACTGCCCGCCGCATCGCGGTGCGCCTGCCAGAATGCCGTGACCGGCACCCGCCAGGTCCGCGCTCCAACGCGCTGCACGGCCTCGTACTGTCCCTCCACCACCTGCGTCGAGGTCTTGCGTCCGACGCGCGGCCCCGACTGCACCACGTGCCGGTCGCCGTCGTCGTCGAGCGCCACGTGCAGCTGCGCTCCCGCAGGCCACGTCCGGTCCCCCAGCCCGTTGAGCATGCCCGGCGGAAGCTGCGCACAGTCGAGTCCGGTGACGACCTCGGTGCTGTGATAGCGGTGGAAACCGGCGTGGCCGTCGTCCGAGGTGTCCAGCCGCACCCGGGTCCGCCAGCCGGTCGCGCCGCCGTCGCCGACGGGTTCGGCGGCAGCATCGTCCTCGTCGCGCCACCGATGGCCGCCGAGCCGCGCCAACTGGTTGGCGACGACTGCGCCCTTGATGCGGCGCGCGGCGTCGGGTTCGGCGAACGCCAGATCACAGCAGCCCGCACCGTCCACTCCCGCGATGGGACACAGTGATTCGACACGGTCGGCCGATGGCTCGATCACCTCGACGACGTCGGCGTGCCAGTACGAGCCGTGAGCGGCGACCACGCGAGCCTTGACCGTCTCCCCCGGCAACGCGTACCGCACGAACACCACCCGGCCTTCGTGGCGCGCAACGCAACTGCCGCCATTGGCGGGTGGCCCAGCGGTCAATGTCAGTTCCGGGCCTGCGACGTCCGTTGTCACTCCAAGAAGCCCCTGCGCGCATCACCGGGAGCCGACTGTGACTCCAGCGCCTTCAGCCGCTCCGACGAACTCAGTTGCCACGGAACCGATGTCACCATGACGTTCGGCATGAACAGCAGCCTGCCCTTCAGCCGCAGCGCGCTCTGGTTGTGCAGAACCTGCTCCCACCAGTGCCCGACGACATACTCGGGGATGAACACCGTGACGACGGTGCGCGGCGACTCCTTGTTGATCCGCTTCACATAGTCGAGCACCGGCCGGGTGATTTCCCGATACGGCGAGGCGATCACTTTGAGCGGCACGGTGATATCGCTGTCTTCCCACTTGTGCACCAGCGCCCTGGTCTCGGCGTCGTCGACGCTGACCGTGATCGCCTCCAGCACATCCGGCCGGGTGGCGCGGGCGTAGGCGAGGGCCCGCATCGTCGGCAGGTGCAGTTTGGACACCAGCACCACGGCGTGGTTGCGGCTCGGCAGCACCATGTCCGTTTGCTCGGCGGCCTGCGCCTCCAGTTCGCGCGCGACGGTGTTGTAGTGCTTGTGGATCGCCTTCATGAGCACGAACAAACCGGTCATCGCCAGAATTGCAATCCACGCGCCCGCAACGAACTTCGTCACCACCACGATGATCAACACCGTTCCGGTGCAGACGAAACCGATCGTGTTGATAACCCGCGACCGCATCATCTTGCGCCGCACCGCGGCGTCGGTTTCGGTGCGCAACAACCGGGTCCAGTGCCTGACCATGCCGATCTGGCTGAGCGTGAACGAGACGAACACACCGACGATGTACAGCTGGATCAGCGCGGTCACCTGCGCACGGAATGCGACAACGAACGCGATCGCCGCGAACGCGAGAAAGAGGATCCCGTTGGAGAACGCCAGCCGATCGCCGCGGGTGTGCAGCTGGCGGGGCAGGAAACGGTCTTGGGCCAGAATCGATCCGAGGACGGGAAAGCCGTTGAACGCGGTGTTGGCCGCCAACACCAGGATCAGTGCGGTGACCCCGGCGATGAGGTACAGCGCGATCGGGAAGTCGTGGAAAACGGCATCGGCCAACTGCGCGATCAGCGTCTTCTGGTGGTAGTCGGCTGGTGCGCCGACCAACTGCTCGTGCGGACGCTCGGCCATCTGCACGCCCGTCTCCTTGGCCAGCATGATGATGCCCATGAACATCGTGACGGAGATGACGCCGAGCAGCAGAAGTGTCGTTGCCGCGTTGCGCGACTTCGGCTTCCGGAACGCGGGAACGCCATTGCTGATCGCCTCGACACCGGTCAGCGCGGCGCTTCCGGACGAAAACGCCCGCGCGACCAGGAACACCAACGCGAATCCGAGAATGTCGCCGTGCTCGGAATGCATCTCGAAGCCCGCAGACTCGGCCCGTAGCGGTGTGTCGAGGAAGTAGATCTGAAACAAGCCCCAGCCGAGCATGACGTACATGCCGACCATGAACGCGTAGGTCGGAATCGCAAACGCGGTCCCCGACTCCCGGACGCCGCGCAGGTTCATCGAAGCCAGCACCAGAATCGCGATGACCGCGAACAACACCTTGTGGTCATTGACGAACGGCACCGCCGAGCCGATGTTCGACATCGCCGACGACATCGACACCGCGACCGTGAGCACGTAGTCCACCAGCAGCGCGCTGGCGACCGCCAGCCCCGCGGTCGGGCCCAAGTTAGTGGTGACCACCTCGTAGTCGCCGCCGCCAGACGGATACGCGTGCACGTTCTGCCGGTAACTGGCGATCACGATGAGCATCACGCCCGCGACGGCCAGCCCGATCCACGGCGCCATCGAATAGGCGGCCAGCCCCGCAACCGACAGCACGAGGAAGATTTCCTCCGGCGCGTAGGCGACCGACGAAAGCGCGTCGGACGCGAACACCGGCAGTGCGATCCGCTTGGGCAACAGCGTGTGCGCGAGCCTGTCGCTGCGAAACGGCCGCCCTATGACGAGCCGCCGTGCGACGGTCGAAAGCTTGGACACGAGAGCCAAGGGTAAGCCCAGGAGCGATTGGCTGTAGCGTTCCGAGTGCGCGGGTTGGGCAGACAGCTTTTTCTAGGCTTCGGCCGGGAAGGACCGTCAGGTGCGTGTAGTGGTGATGGGATGCGGCCGGGTCGGCGCATCGCTGTCCGACAGCCTGGCCAGGATCGGTCACGATGTGGCGGTCATCGATCGCGACAGCGCTGCCTTCCACCGGCTGTCACCGGATTTCTCCGGCGAGCGGGTCCTCGGAATGGGGTTCGACCGCGATGTGCTGCTGCGGGCGGGCATCGAGGAGGCGGGCGCGTTCGCGGCCGTGTCGTCGGGCGACAACTCGAACATCATCTCCGCGCGGGTGGCCCGCGAGACATTCGGAGTGGAGCGCGTGGTGGCGCGGATCTACGACGCCAAACGAGCTGCCGTCTATGAGCGGCTCGGCATCCCCACGGTGGCCACCGTGCCGTGGACGACCGACCGGTTGCTCAATGTGCTCACGCGAGAGACCGAGACCACCAAGTGGCGTGACCCGACCGGCAACGTCGGCGTCACCGAGATGGCGCTGCACGAGGACTGGGTAGGTCGCCGAGCCACCGACCTGGAAACCGCGACCGGTGCGCGGGTGGCATTTCTGATCCGGTTCGGCGCAGGCTTGCTGCCGGACCCGAAGACCGTCATACAGGCGGGCGATCAGGTGTACATGGCGGCCATCGCGGGCCACATCGCCGAAGCGTTGGCCATCGCGGCGCTGCCGCCCAGTGAGGATCTGGAGGCGCAGTGAAGGTCGCCATTGCCGGTGCGGGCGCCGTAGGCCGGTCCATCGCCCGCGAGCTCGTCGAGAGCCACGAAGTCACGCTGCTGGAGCGCAGCCCCGCCCACATCGATGTCGACGCGATTCCCGCCGCGCACTGGCGCCTCGGCGACGCATGCGAGCTGAGCCTGTTAGAATCGGTGAAGCTCGAGGAGTTCGACGTCGTGATCGCCGCGACCGGCGACGACAAGGTCAACGTCGTGGTCAGCCTGCTGGCCAAGACCGAGTTCGCCGTGCCGCGCGTGGTGGCCCGCGTCAACGATCCACGCAACGAGTGGCTGTTCGACGACGCCTGGGGCGTCGACGTCGCAGTGTCGACGCCGCGCATGCTGGCGTCGCTGGTCGAGGAAGCCGTCGCAGTCGGCGATCTGGTGCGCCTGATGGAGTTCCGCAAGGGCCACGCCAACCTCGTCGAGATCACGCTGCCCGACGACACCCCATGGGGCGGAAGACCCGTCAAGCGCCTCGAACTGCCGCGGGACGCGGCGCTGGTGACGATCCTGCGGGGCCCGCGCGTGATCGTGCCCGAGTCCGACGAACCGCTCGAGGGTGGCGACGAGCTTCTGTTCGTGACCGTCACCGAGGTCGAGGACGAGTTGCGGGAACGGTTGCTGCATCCCGAGGCGCGCTGAGCGTCAGCGTCTGACGTAACCGGGCGGAGGCGTCGCACGGTCGTGACAGCGCGCCGCATCCTGCTCCGAGACGCGGCTGATGTCGCACTGCTCGTTGCGGATCCCCACCGCCGAGATGATCCCCGCGACCGCGAACAGCCCGGCGGTCAGCAGAGCGCCATGCCGAAATCCGTCGAAATCCACTGCGCCACCAACAATCACACCGGTGAACGCAATCGCGATCAGCCCGGCGATTCTCGAGACCGCGTTGTTGATCGCCGATCCGATACCGCTCTGCGCGGGCTCGACCGCCGCGAGGATCGCCGCAGTGAGCGGCGACACCGTCATCGTCAGCCCCAGCCCGAACACCGCCACACCGGGCAGCATCTGCGTCCAGAAGTCAAAGGGTTCGCGCACCATCGACATCCACAGGTAGCCGACTGCGGCGATCAGGGGTCCGACCGACATGAAGATCCGCGGCCCGTGCGCGCCCGCGAGCATGCCGAACCGGCGGGCCAGAAGGAACGACAGCACCGGGACCGGCAGTGTGGCCAGGCCCGCCGCGGTTGCCGTGAGACCCGCCGTCTCCTGCAGGAACAGGGCGACGATCAACATGCCCAACGAAACCGCCGCATACAGGAACACCGTCGCCAGATTGCCGACGGCGAAGTTGCGGGCGGCGAAGATCTGCAGCGGCATCATTGGGTGCGGCGTGCGCCGCTCCCACCACGGGAACAGAATCAGGCAGGCCACCCCGAGCACAAGGCTGACGAGAACCGCGGGATGCGAGAAACCCAGCCGCTGCCCCTCGATGAGCGCATAGACCGCACCCGTGAGGCCGACGGCGTTGAGCACGGCGCCGACCGCATCGACGCGGGCCGACCCTTCGGTGCGGAACTCGTCGGCGGCCAGCTTGGTCGTCAGGTACAGCGTGACCGCCAACGGCACGATGTTGACCCCGAAGATCCACCGCCAGCTCAACGCGTCGACCAGCACCCCGCCCAGTAGCGGCCCGATGACGAACGCCGTCCCGGTCCACGCCGTCCAGGTGCCGATGGCGCGCGCCTGCTGCGCTCCGGAGAACCGCGCGTTGATCATCGCCAGCGAACTGGGCACCAGAAACGCCGCGCCGACACCCTGCAGGCACCGCGCTGCCACCAGCGCCCACCCGGTCGGGGCAACGGCGCACAGCACCGACGAAACCGCGAAGACGGCAAGACCCATCCGCAGCACCGACAGCCTGCCGAACTGATCGGAGATCGCGCCGGCGACGAGGATCAGGGCCCCGAGTGTGAGCAGATAGCCGTCGAGGGCCCACTGCTGCAGGGCCAGTCCGCCGCCGAACTCCCTGCCGATCGCCGGCAGCGCGAGGTTGACCACCGAGCCGTCCAGAAACGCGACGAACGAGGCCAGTACCGCAACCGCGATCAGCGGCCGATCGATGTCATCGGCGGACCGACGTTGACCGTCGGCCTCAGTGGGCATCTGGCTGGGCTAGGTCCCCGTGATCGGGCTGGACGCCGTCGGCCTGCCGCTGCGCGTGCACCGCGCGCTGAGCCGCCCTGATGGCCAGGTAGGTGACGAGGGCGGCCAGCGCCGTCAGCGGCCACCCCATCGCGATGCGCGCCACACCCAGCCAGCCGGTCTGGTTCTCGTCGTAGAGGTGGTGCTGCACGACGAAGCGTGAGGTGAACACCAACACCCAGACGATTGTGGCGATGTCGAATGCGACCACGGCCCTACGGACGTTGCGCCAGGCGCGGTCGTGCGAATTGACCCAACCCCAGATGTAGCCGACGACGGGACGTCGGATCAGCACCGAGATGGTGAACACCACCGCCCAGAACAGTGACATCCAGATTCCGAGCAGGAAGTAACCCTTGGACTCGCCGACGAGATAGGCGATCAGCGCGCAGACGCCGACCCCGAAAAACCCGGAGATCGCGGGCTGGGTGGACTCGCGACGGATCAGTCGCCAGACCAGGATCAGCGTGGCCACCCCGAGTGCCGTGGCGATGGCCGCCTGCAGGCCGAAGAATGAGGACACCGGAACGAAGGCCACGACGGGCAAGGAGGAGTAGATCAGGCCGCTGATGCCGCCCATCTGCTCGAGAACGGCGTTTGCTTTGAGGTGTTTCCCCGGCTCAGCCCCGGGGTCGCTCACTTCTGAATCTCGTAATGCGGGTTGTAAATCGCTTTGGTTCCGTTCTCCAGCTTGCCGACGCGGCCGTGCACCCTGAGGGTGCGACCGGACTCGATGCCCGGGATGCGGCGCTGGCCGAGCCAGACGAGCATCACGGTGTCGGTACCGTCGAACAGTTCGGCCTTGACGCCGCCCGCGCAGCCCTTGGCGTTGGCTTCGACGCTGCGCAGCGTGCCGATCATCGTCACTTCTTGACCGCGTCGGCAGTCGATCGCCTTTTGAGCGCCGGTATTGGCGGCTTCGTCGCTGAGCTCTTCTACGTCGAGTTGCTCCGGGTCTTCCGTCAGCCGGCGGGTGAGTCGGCGCAGATACCCTTCGGCCGTAGCCATGGCCTCTCCTGACTTTCGCAGATCCACCATGGATCTACCCAATCCAACGCCACCGTAGACCTGTTGGTTCCGATTCGCCATGCGGGGTACGGGTCGCCACGCCGTCGAGATCCGGCGCCGGGCAGGATCATGTGATGGCGGTCAATCTGCGTGGCGTCACAACGGTTCTTCTGCCCGGCACCGGATCCGACGACAACTACGTCTACCGGGCGTTTTCGACCGCTCTGCACGACGTCGGCGCGATCGTCGTCACACCTCAGCCACAGCCGGACCGGCTCATCGAGGGGTACCGCGATGCCCTCGACAACGCCGCGCGCGGCGAGGCCATCGCGGTCGGCGGCGTGTCCATCGGCGCGGCGGTCGCCGTGGCGTGGGCGCTGGCCCACTCCGAGCACACCGTCGCGGTGCTGGCCGCGTTGCCGGCGTGGACGGGCTCACCCGAAACCGCGCCCGCGGCGATAGCCGCCAGGCATTCGGCGGAGACGCTGCGCCGTAACGGGCTGGCGTCGGCGACCGCGCAGATGCGGGCGTCGAGCCCGCCGTGGCTCGCCGACGAGCTGACCCGCTCCTGGGTCGGGCAGTGGCCTTCGTTGCCCGACGCGATGGACGAGGCGTCCCGCTTCGTCGCCCCCTCCTGCGATGAGCTGACCATGCTCGACGTGCCGATGGGCGTTGCCGCGGCAACCGATGACCCGGTGCACCCGGTGGAGGTCGGCCTGGAATGGGTGGCGGCCGCGCCGCGCGCGTCACTGCGCACCGTCACGCTCGTCGAGATGGGCGTCGACCCTGGCGGTGCTGGGCGCGGCCTGTGTGGCCGCGCTGTCGGAGGCCTGAGGTTGCGCGCTAGCCGCCGGTGATGGTCCGCAGCTGCTGCATGGCCGACCCCTGCGCGCTGCGACGCGCGGCGGGCTGCGGCGGTGGCGGCTGCTGGCCGCCCGGCTGCTGGGCCTGCTGGGCGGCGGCTTGCTGAGCAGCGGCTTGCAGCTGGGCGGCCATCGGTTCAGGCAGCTGCACATTCAACGGCGTGCGCACCGGCAGTGGCGTGTCCCCACGCCGAACAACGGTGTCCGCCAAGGCGTTTCGTGCCTCATCGGCCAGAGCTTCCGCGTTCTGTACCGGGCCGTTGACCACGCACCGGATCATCCAGCGGTAGCCGTCGACGCCGATGAAGCGGACCATGCTCGCGCCGTCGGCGGGCACACCGACCACTTCCCTGCCCCACGGTCCGTCCTCGATCGTGACCGTCGGGACGTCCTTGCGCAGCGAGTCGGCGAGCTCGGTGGCCACTTCACGCCACAGGCCTGCCGTTTTCGGGGCGGCGTATGCGGCGACGGTGAAGCGGCCGTTGGGGGTCACCACCCATACCGCGCTGGGCACGCCCTGATCGGACAGTTCCACCTGCACCTGTCCCGCCTGGGGCGTCGGGATGAGGACCGATCCCAGATCCAGCCGGGCGAGCTCAGCGACCGACGGGTCGTCGAAGTCCTCGATGTCGAAGGGGCCGTCGAGCTCCTCGCCGTCGTCGATGCCGTCAGCCGATCCCGTGACGTCCTCGACGCCGTCGTCGCTGTCCTTGCGCTTTCCGAATGCCATCACAAACTCGCATGTCCGCCGGAGGAACCGTGGCCGCCTGCGCCACGGGATGTGTCGGCCAGGCCGGCCTCGTCAAACGACGTCACCTCGACCAGCTGGGGCAGCTCGACCCGCTGCACGAGCAGCTGGGCGATGCGGTCGCCACGGTGCACGACGATCGGGTTTTCGGGGTCGAGGTTGATCAGCGCCACCTTGATCTCACCGCGGTAGCCGGCATCGATGGTGCCGGGGCTATTGACGATCGAAAGTCCCACGCGGGCAGCCAAACCCGATCTTGGATGCACAAGTCCCACCATCCCATGCGGGATGGCGACGGCGATCCCGGTTGGGACCAACGCCCGCTGACCGGGCCCCAGTTCGACGTCGAGCGCGCTGTAGAGATCGACGCCCGCGTCGCCGTCATGGGCACGGTTGGGCATCGGCAAATCGCGATCCAGGCGCACGACCGCCAGAGAGGTGGACACGACGTCAGAGATTACTCTTGGCCGCGTGTCCGACACGCGCGCCACGTCGCAAACCGTGCGCTACCGCGAACGGTTGAGTGTGCCGTGGTGGTGGTGGCCCCCCGGGGTTGGTCTTGCGGCCCTGATCGCCCTCGAGGTGAACCAGGGCGCCCCCGGGGTACCGAAGTGGGTGCCATACGCGGTGTTGCTGCCCATCGCCGGGGTGGTGCTGCTGTGGTTCGGCAGGACCGAGGTGCGGGTGGTCGGCGGATCGGGCGAGACCGAGCTGTGGGTGGCCGCCGCGCACCTGCCGGTCAGCTTCGTTTCCCGGTCCGCCGAGGTGCCGAAGTCGGCAAAGTCGGCCGCGCTGGGGCGCCAGCTCGACCCCGCGGCCTACGTCGTGCACCGCGCGTGGGTGGGCCCCATGGTCCTTCTGGTTCTCGATGATCCCGATGACCCCACGCCCTACTGGCTGGTGAGTTGTCGCTATCCGGACCGCGTCCTGTCGGCGCTGCGCAATCCCCAGTGATCCGGGTCCCCAAGTCCTCAGGCTGCGCAGTCGGTGCAGATCATCACGCCGTTCTTTTCGCTGGCCAGACGACTGCGGTGGTGCACCAGGAAGCAACTCGAGCACGTGAACTCATCCGCCTGCTTTGGAATGACACGCACCGACAGCTCTTCTCCGGAGAGATCGGCGCCGGGCAGTTCGAAGGATTCGGCGGATTCGGATTCATCGACGTCGACTACGGCCGACTGAGCTTCGTTACGCCGCGCCTTCAGCTCCTCAAGCGAATCCTCGGAAACGTCATCGGTCTCTGTGCGCCGTGGGGCGTCGTAATCGGTAGCCATCGTTTATCCCCTCCGTAAACCTTGCAGCAGAGCTTTGTACCAGCGTCGAACGCATCCACCAAACTTTTCGTGCCCGTATTGACACGCGTTCCACTGTGATTTACGTCACACTCGGGATCGCGCCCGCTGAACAGCCCGGCGACGCTGGCCTTAGAGTGCAGGCGTGGTCGCTCAAATCACAGAGGGAACCGCGTTCGACAAGCACGGGCGCCCCTTCCGTCGCCGTAATTACCTACCGGGGATCCTGCTGTTCGTCGCCATGGCGGTCGTGACGATGCTGGTGTGGGTGATGGCGCTCAACCAGCCCCCTGACATCCAGGAGGCCGCGGTGTGCAACCCGCCGCCCGCACCGGCCGATCCGAACGCGCCGCGGCCACAGCTCGGTGAGCAGGTGTCACGCAGCACGATGGTCGAAGTGACGCCCGCCAAGCTGGCGGACACGAAGATCCGGGTCCTCAACGCGAGCGGACAGGGCGGCCAGGCGGCGGAGGTGGCGGGCGAGCTGCGCGATCTGGGGTTCACCGAACCCGCAGCCGCCAACGACACGGTGTATGTGACCCAGCGCCTCGCATGCCAGGGCCAGATACGGTTCGGGCCCGCCGGACGCGCCGCCGCTGCGGCGGTCTGGCTGGTGGCCCCGTGCACCGAGTTGTTCCAGGATCAACGAAACGACGACACGGTCGATTTGGCCATCGGCACCGACTTCTCGGAATTGAGTCACAGCGACGACATCGACGCGGTACTCGCCAGCCTTCGCCCAGACGCGACGCAGGCCGCCGATTCGGCACTGTTGACGAAGATCCACACCGGTACGTGCTGACGCGTATTCCGTTGGCGCCAAACGCGATACGTGACTTAGAGCGCTCCTGATCGCCGCAAGGCCTCCCCTAGCGCCTCGGCGATACCTGCACCAGAGGCGATGATCAGTCCGGCGCCCCCCGTGGCCGGCGGCACCACGACCGACGCGCCCGCCTCGGCGGCGATCAGAGCGCCCGCCGCCCAATCCCAGACGTTGACTCCGTCCTCGTAATAGGCGTCGAGCGTGCCCTCGGCCACCATGCAGAGGTCGAGCGCGGCCGACCCGAGCCTGCGCATGTCGCGCACGTCGGGCAACATCGCGGCCAGGATCTCCGCCTGACGGGCGCGCTTCTCGCGCGAGTAGGAAAACCCCGTGGCCACCAACGACATTGACAGGTCGGCGACCGTGTTGGCGTGCAGTGCCGTCGTGACTCCGGCGCGGTGGACGTGCGCGCCGTGGCCCACCGCGGCGGAGTAGACGGCACCGGTGGGGACATTGGCGACGGCACCGGCCACCGATGCGCCGTTGCGCTGAACGCCGACCGAGACCGCGTAGGGCTCGAGCCCGTAGACGAAGTTCACGGTGCCGTCGATCGGGTCAATCACCCAGGTGAGGCCGTCGCGCTCCGCGGCCGATCCGCCCTCCTCCTCACCGAGGATGTGCTCACCGGGCCGCAGCTCGGCCAGCCGCTCCCGCAACAGCCGCTCGGTCTCGGTGTCGACCACGGTGACGGGGTCGGTCGGCGTGCTCTTGGTCTGCACCGCCGACGGGGCGCTCGGCGGCGTCCCCGCTTCGCCGAAGACCTCGACTCGGCGGCGCCGGACGAATTCGGCGGCTTCGGTCGCCAGCCCGACGGCCACCGAGCGCAACAGGACGGGATCGGTCTCGGATTCGGTCACCGCTCCATCGCAACACAAACCCGCTTGCGCGCCCGGCTATCCCCCGGTCTTGAACCCGGTTGTCCGACAGCCACGCATGAGTTTTCCCGAGCTACTACTCTGTGGAACGCGTCGCACCTGCCCGCCTCTGTGAGGAGCGCCTATGACCGCCACCGATTCACCCGCCGCCGATCCCAGCACCAATGGTGGCTCGCAACGCCGTGGATTCGGCATCGACGTCGGTGGAAGCGGCGTCAAGGGCGGCATCGTCGACCTGGACACCGGACTGCTGATCGGCGAACGCTTCAAGCTCGAGACCCCGCAGCCCGCCACGCCCGATGCCGTCGCCGAGACCGTGGCCGCGGTCGTCAAGGAATTCGGGTGGACCGACAAACTCGGCGTCACCTACCCCGGCGTGGTGAGCGACGGGATCGTCCACACCGCGGCCAACGTCGACAAGGGATGGCTGGGCGTCAACGTCCGTGACGTGTTCGGTGCGGCGCTCGACGGCCAGGACGTGACCGTGCTCAACGACGCCGACGCCGCGGGCCTCGCCGAGGAGAAGTTCGGCGCAGGCAGGGACAACTCCGGCGTGATTGTGCTGCTCACCTTCGGCACCGGCATCGGCTCAGCCGTGATTCACAATGGCGTGCTGTTGCCGAACACCGAATTCGGCCACCTCGAGGTCGGAGGCAAAGAGGCCGAACACCGGGCCGCGTCGTCGATCAAGGAGAAAAAGGACTGGAGCTACGAGCGCTGGACCAAAGAGGTCACCAGCGTGCTGATAGCCATCGAGAACGCGATCTGGCCCGACCTGTTCATCGCGGGCGGAGGCATCAGCCGCAAGGCCGACAAATGGATTCCGCTGCTCAAGAACCGCACGCCGGTGGTCGCCGCCGCTTTGCAGAACACCGCGGGAATCGTGGGCGCGGCGATGGCCGCTGACGTCGACGTGACGGCTACTACGAAGTAATTTCGCAAAACAGCCACGCCGAACAGCATCGAATTTGCCGCTCAGCGGGGCGCTACCTCACACTGTCGTTACAATGGTCAACGGCGGCCGCATACGGATAGCGGCGAGCATC
Source organism: uncultured Actinomycetota bacterium (assembly GCA_963848855.1). Lineage (GTDB taxonomy): Bacteria > Actinomycetota > Actinomycetes > Mycobacteriales > Mycobacteriaceae > Mycobacterium. The sequence continues at coordinate 827,690 of CAWKFL010000007.1, read as the reverse complement.
CCCGCCATATTCGACATAGCCGACGTTTTTCGATGGTGCACAACCCTGCCCGCCGGAAAGTAGCAAGACGAAAGGGTGTACGTGGCAGCGACAAAGGCAAGCCCGGTGACCGACGAGCCGGTGAAGCGCACCGCTACCAAGAGCCCCGCCAAGAAGGCCGCGGCCAAGGTCGCTAATGGTGCGGCACCTGCCAAGCGGGCCAGCAAGGCCGCCATGGCGAAGGCTGAGTCCGGCACCGTCACGAAGAGCCGCACCGCGGCCAAGGCCGCCTCGGCCAAGTCGCGGCCGGCTTCGCGCGCATCGAAGGCCAAGGATGGCGACGGACCCGCTACCCGCAGCCGCACCAAGAAGGCCACCGCGCCCGAAGCGGACACCACCGGTGAGGCCGTTGTCGACGAGGATCTCGAAGACAGCAGCGACGATCTCGAGGTCGAGCCCGGCGACGACATCGAGGAAGTCGAAGCCGATCTCGATCTGGAAGACCTCGTGGTAAGCGACGACGAAGCCGGCGACGACGCGGCTTCTGACGACGAGGACAGCGCGACCGCGCCCGCCGTCGGAACCGCCACGAGCGTGCCCGCCGCTGACGACGAGGAGATCGCCGAGCCCAGCGAGAAGGACAAGGCCTCCGGCGACTTCGTCTGGGACGAAGAGGAATCCGAGGCACTGCGGCAGGCCCGCAAGGATGCCGAGCTGACCGCATCGGCCGACTCCGTTCGTGCCTACCTCAAGCAGATCGGCAAGGTCGCGCTGCTCAACGCCGAGGAAGAGGTCGAGCTCGCCAAGCGCATCGAGGCCGGCCTGTATGCCACGCAGCTGATGACGGAGCTGACCGACCGCGGCGAGAAGCTGCCCGCCGCCCAGCGTCGCGACATGTCGTGGATCTGCCGTGACGGCGATCGCGCGAAAAACCATCTGCTGGAAGCGAACCTGCGTCTGGTCGTGTCGCTGGCCAAGCGCTACACCGGCCGCGGCATGGCGTTCCTCGACCTCATCCAGGAAGGCAACCTGGGCCTGATCCGTGCGGTCGAAAAGTTCGACTACACCAAGGGTTACAAGTTCTCCACCTACGCGACGTGGTGGATCCGCCAGGCCATCACCCGCGCGATGGCTGACCAGGCACGCACCATCCGTATCCCGGTGCACATGGTCGAGGTCATCAACAAGCTCGGCCGCATTCAGCGCGAGCTGCTTCAGGACCTGGGCCGCGAGCCCACGCCCGAAGAGCTGGCCAAGGAAATGGACATCACGCCGGAGAAGGTGCTGGAGATCCAGCAGTACGCGCGCGAGCCCATCTCACTCGACCAGACCATCGGCGACGAAGGCGACTCCCAGCTGGGTGACTTCATCGAGGACTCCGAGGCCGTGGTGGCCGTCGACGCGGTGAGTTTCACGCTGCTGCAGGATCAGCTGCAGTCCGTGCTGGAGACGCTCTCCGAGCGCGAAGCCGGCGTGGTCCGGCTGCGGTTCGGCCTCACCGACGGCCAGCCCCGCACGCTCGACGAGATCGGCCAGGTGTACGGCGTCACCCGCGAACGCATCCGGCAGATCGAGTCGAAGACCATGTCAAAGTTGCGGCACCCCAGCCGTTCTCAGGTGCTTCGCGACTACCTCGACTAGGCCACATGCCCCAAAAACAGAAGAAGGTCCCGCCGGTTCGGCTCGCTCAAGCCATCGAGCGCGTCCGTGACGGGCTGCAGCGGATCCACCGCTCGACCGTGCCCGGCAGCATCGCGGTCCTTGAGCTGGCCACCGGCGCGTGGACGACCCAAACCCTCTATGTCGCCGCGAAACTCGGCATCGCCGACCACCTGTCAAATGGCCCCGCCCGCGCCGGCGATATCGCCGAGCGCGTCGGAGCCAACCCCGATGCGTTGCACCGGCTCATGCGAGCGCTTGCGAGCAAGGGCCTGTTGGCGGAGCGCCGCGACGGACGATTCGCGCTGACCAAGGTCGGACAGGCGCTGCGGTCCGATGATCCCGAATCGATGCGCGACATGGTGCTGTTCATCGGCCATCGGGCCCGCTGGGAGGATTGGAGCAACCTGCTCTATTCGGTGCAGACCGGTGAGCCGGCGGTGAACAAATTTCGCGGCATGCCGTTCTTCGAGTATCTCGACACCGACCAGGAATTGGCCAAGGTGTTCAACGATGCGATGACCGCCACCAGTGGCATCACCAACGAGATCGCGCTGAGCCGATACGATTTCACCGGTTTCAAACTCATCGCCGACATCGGTGGTGGCCACGGTGCACTGCTGTCGATCATCCTGCACAGCGCTACTGCAGCACGCGGAGTGCTCTACGACCTGCCCTCAGTGGTGGAAGGCGCCTACGCCACACTCGAGACCGCGGGCGTGGCTGAGCGTTGCAAGTGCGAGGGCGGCTCGTTCTTGGACCGAGTCCCCGACGGTGCGGACGCTTACGTGATGAAGAACGTCATCCACGACTGGGATGACGAATCTGCGCTGAAGATCCTTCGCAACATCCGTACCGCGATCACGCCGGACGGCAAGCTGCTGCTTCTAGAAATGGTCATGCCGGAGCGGGCGACGTCGTTCATCGGATTCCAGCTCGACCTCGAGATGCTGGTCACCGCCGGCGGTCGAGAGCGCACGCGCGCCGAGTACGCAAACCTGTTCGCCCGTGCGGGTTTTCGGCTGAACCGGGTCGTCGACACCGTCACTCCGATTTCGATCATCGAGGCCACCCCGGCCTGACACCGCTGCCGCAGGGATCCGGGGCAAACAAGCTTCCGATTGGGCGTGCGGATCGCTCATCACCCTCTATGGTTTCGCCTCATGAGGGTGTCCGATAACGCGCTCAGGAAGCTCATCAAGGGAACATTTCTCGCGACGCTGCTGCTCGCCGCCCAGGAGGGCGGCAAGCCGTTCAACGAGGCCACGTGGATCTTCGTCGGTGCGGTGCTGACCTCGATCATCGACGCGTATGCGACGCACATGTCCGCTCGCCACGACGGCGGTTTACCAGCCTATTTCGGCAGTCTGTACCACGGCATCGTCAATGACCTGGCGCAGATCATCGGTGCGTTACCGACCTTGCTGTTACTCGTCGTCGCGGGGGTTCTGCATTGGTCCCGCGACCAGCGGCACCATCCTCTTCGCACTCATGAACGCCGGCCTGGGCTACCTCATCGTCGCGATCGAGTTGGAACTCGACTGAAGGTGCTCAGCGCTTGCGTTCCCGCACCTTGTACGTCGACGGCCACGACTCCCGTGTCTCGTCACCGACAAGCGGGACGCCCTTGGTTCCGATCCTGATGTCGTACGCCTCCTTGCCCGCGCCGACTTCGCGGTTGGCGTGCTCGGTGGCGAGGTAGATCAGTTGGTCGATCTCCGCCTCGGCGAACGCGACGAATGTGGTCTTCCTGACGATGTCCTCGGGCGGCGGGGCCATCCGCTCCGGCAAAACCCGTGACGCGAGCGCAGCAAGCCCCAGCAGCGCGAACGGAACCACCCAGTAACAGACGAACGACAGCGGCGTTTTCGTGTCGAGGATCGTCGCGTCGCCCTGCACAATGGGCGGAATCGCCGACGACACGGCCATGCCTGCAAACGCGGCGACCCAGATCCAGGTCAGCAGCGTGGTGATCCGGCGGAAGACCTCGCTCTCGACCACCTCTTTCGGCTGGTCGACTTCGGCGAATTCCTTGACGAACGGTTTGCCGATCAGCACGCCGGTGAGCGCAACGAGGAAGATCCCGACATTGCTCAGCGGCTGTATCCACCGCTGCATGAACGCGTCGCTCAGCGTAAACGTCAGTATCGTGAGCACCAAAAACGTTGCAACGGCGCCGGTTTCGAGAGTGCGACCAGGCGCTCCCCTGACGCGCCCGATCACGAAGGACAGCACGGCGATCGCGAGTGCGACCAGCACGGCGGTGTGAAAGGGGACGTTACCGACAAGAACCCAATAGACGATCCACGGCGCGAAGCCCAGCACTATGCCCACGAGGGGTCAGTGTAGGTAGTCCGATGGTCGTCCACGTGACACTCGGGAACTAATTTGTAGTCATGACCCAGCTCCGCAAGGTGTCCTCCGACTCTCCCTACGAGTCGATGGTCGGATATTCGCGCGCGGTACGCGCCGGACCGCACATCGTGGTGGCAGGCACCACCGCCCCGGGCGACGACATCACCGCACAGACACGGGAAGTACTGCGACGCATCGAGATTGCGTTGCAGGAGGTCGGTGCGTCGCTGGCGGATGTGGTCCGGACCCGCATGTACGTCACGGACATCTCGCTGTGGGAGCAGGTCGGTGGGGTGCACGCCGAGGTGTTCGGCGAGATCCGGCCGGTCACGACGATGGTGGAGGTCGCCGCGCTCATCTCCCCCGACCTGCTGGTCGAGATCGAGGTGGACGCGTACCGCGAGGCCTAGCAGGTGACCGGTGCGAACCGGCCGTTCGCGTCGGGTCGGTACGACGTGACACTTATCACAGCCGCCGCAGGTAGGGGACCGTACAAATGTGGGAACTCCATCGCATCGGGATCCGTCGGGACCCCGGGTTCCCAGCGCACTTCAGAGGACAGGCGTGCGGGGTCGATGCGCAGCAGCACGAGGTCGGTACGCCCGGCGTAGAGCCGGTTGGCCGGCAGATGCACCTGCTCGGGGGCGGAAAGGTGCACGAATCCGACCGTCTCCAGCGACTCCGGACGACGCTCACCGCGCTCCTGCGCGAGCCGCCATTCGTCAGCGCTGCAGAGGTGGAGCAACACATTCAGCGACGGGTTCATATCGCCAGCCTGCCCTGCCCGCAACTCGACGCGTGCGTGAGACACGACACACCGGTGAACCCCCAGGGAACAACGCCGGAAGCGAAAACGTCTGAGAGAGTGGATGTACGCGAAGCAACACGGAGGTCGCTAATGAACGCAACGCTCACCAGTCCGGAATTGACCAGGGCTGACCGCTGCGATCGTTGTGGAGCCGCCGCACGTGTACGCGCAAAGCTCCCTTCGGGCGCCGAGCTACTTTTCTGCCAGCATCACGCAAACGAGCACGAGGCCAAGCTGGTCGAGCTGGCCGCGGTGATCGAAGTCAGCCCGCTGGAGCCGTAGCCCCGAATCAGTAATGCTGGACTGGTCATGACTGACCAGCCAGCGCCGGTGAAGCCGTCCCGACACCATGTGTGGCACCTATTGCGGCGTGCGCTGTCAAAAAGCTGGGACGATTCGATCTTCTCCGAGTCGGCGCAGGCCGCGTTCTGGTGTGCGCTGTCACTGCCGCCGCTTCTGCTCGGGATGCTCGGCAGCCTGGCTTACGTCGCGCCGCTGTTTGGGCCCGACACGCTGCCTGCGATCGAGACCCAGATCATCCACATGGCCAGCAGGTTCTTCTCGTCCAACGTCGTCAACGAGATCATCGAGCCGACGATCCGCGACATCGTCAAGGGCGCCCGTGGCGAGGTGGTGTCGCTGGGGTTCGTGATCTCGCTGTGGGCGGGATCGTCGGCCATTTCGGCGTTCGTCGACTCCATCACCGAGGCGCACGACCAGACGCCGCTACGGCACCCCGTGCGCCAGCGGTTCTACGCGCTGGGACTGTACGTGGTGATGTTGGTCGGCGCGATCGTCACCGCGCCGTTCCTCGCGCTGGGGCCGCGCAAGGTCTCCGAGTACATCCCGGACAGCTGGGACAACGTGCTGGCCTACGGCTACTACCCCGTGTTGTTCCTTGCCCTGGTCGTGGCGATGAACGTCCTCTACCGGGTATCTCTGCCCAAGCCGCTGCCGTCGCACCGGCTTGTGTTCGGCTCCGTGCTGGCGACGGCGGTGTTCCTGCTCGCCACCACGGGGCTGCGGGTCTACCTGACGTGGATCACCAGCACCGGCTACACCTACGGCGCGCTGGCGACCCCGATCGCGTTCCTGTTGTTCGCGTTCTTCCTCGGCTTCGCGATCATGTTGGGCGCGGAGTTGAACGCGGCCATTCAGGAGGAGTTCCCCGCCCCGGCCACGCACGCGAAGCGCTTCCGGTGGTGGCTCGAGGAGAAGGCCGCCGAATCGCGCAACGGCAACACCGCTACCACTCCTGCACCCGCCGCGACCGTCAAGAGCGACAGCGCTAGTTCTTGAGCTTCTCGTAGATCCGCTTGCACTCCGGGCAGACCGGCGAGCCGGGCTTGGCCGCCTTCGTCACCGGGAACACCTCGCCACACAGCGCGACGACGTGCGTACCCATGACGGCACTCTCGGCGATCTTGTCCTTCTTGACGTAATGGAAGTACTTGGGGATATCGCTGTCGGTCCCGTCGTCGACGCGTTCGTCGGTTTCGGTGCGCTCGATCGTCTGGGTTCGCATGGGTTCATTGTGCCCGCGTCGAATCCGATGGGTACAGGCATCGCGAGCTGTGGAACAGTGGGGGTATGAAACACGGCCAAGAGCTGAGTTTCGACGACGATGGCAGGCCCGTCCTGATCACCCGTGCCGCCCCCGCCTACGAAGAGCAGCACCGCCAACGGGTTCGCAGATATCTGCAGCTGATGTTCTGGCGCATCCCCGCGCTGATCCTTGCTGCGGTGGCCTATGGCATCTGGGAGAACGGCCTGATCTCCCTGGCGATCATTCTGGTCTCGGTGCCACTGCCGTGGATGGCCGTACTGATCGCCAACGACCGGCCGCCGCGTCGCGCGGAGGAGCCGAGGCGATATGAAGCGCGCCGCATACCCCTGTTTCCGACCGCCGAGCGACCCGCGCTCGAGCGCCATGTGGTATCTCCGCCGCAACCGGACGTGGCCGATCCGTCCCGCGATGTTCCCACCTGAGGAACCTCTGGCTCTTTTCTCAGCACATTCTTAGGTCGTTCGCCAATAACCGCAGATCAGAAGGTGTGAATCGGTCGACGGTTGGGAACTCTTAGCGGCATGTAGGCGTTGTAGCTGATGACAGTTCGACCCAACCAGGAGGCCGTCATGGCAAATGCCACCACCAGCCGCATTGACCACGACTTGGACGCGCAAAGTCCAGCCGCTGATCTAGTGCGCGTGTACTTGAACGGCATTGGCAAAACGGCCTTGCTCAATGCCGCCGACGAGGTGGAGCTTGCGAAACGCATCGAGGCGGGCCTCTATGCGCAGTATTTGCTGGACACGCGGAAGCGACTGGGCGACAACCGTAAACATGATCTTGCGGCGGTTGTCCGCGATGGCGAAGCCGCTCGCCGCCACCTGCTGGAGGCGAACCTTCGGCTGGTGGTCTCGCTGGCGAAGCGCTACACCGGCCGTGGGATGCCGCTGCTCGACCTGATCCAGGAGGGCAACCTGGGTCTGATCCGCGCGATGGAGAAGTTCGACTACACCAAGGGCTTCAAGTTCTCGACGTACGCCACGTGGTGGATCCGTCAGGCGATCACCCGTGGCATGGCCGACCAGAGCCGCACGATCCGGCTCCCCGTCCACCTGGTGGAGCAGGTCAACAAGCTCGCCCGCATCAAGCGTGAGATGCACCAGAACCTCGGCCGCGAAGCCACCGATGAGGAGCTGGCCGCCGAGTCCGGCATCCCGGTGGACAAGATCACCGACCTGCTGGAGCACAGCCGCGATCCGGTGAGCCTCGACATGCCAGTCGGCAGTGACGAGGAGGCCCCGCTCGGCGACTTCATCGAGGACGCCGAGGCGATGTCCGCGGAGAACGCGGTGATCTCCGAACTGCTGCACACCGACATCCGCCACGTGCTGGCCACGCTGGACGAACGCGAGCAGCAGGTGATCCGGCTGCGGTTCGGCCTGGACGACGGTCAGCCCCGCACTCTCGATCAGATCGGCAAGCTGTTCGGGCTGTCCAGGGAGCGCGTCCGCCAGATCGAGCGCGAGGTCATGGCCAAGCTCCGCAACGGCGAGCGCGCCGACCGGCTGCGCTCCTACGCCAGCTAGCGACATATCCGTGATGTCCCCGCCGGGAAACCGGCGGGGACATTGCTGTGAGGTGGCGATGTTGGACCGCTGTTTTCCCAGCTTGACGGGTAGACTCTGGCGTGGAGGGTTGCCCTATGAACGATCTTGTCGATACCACCGAGATGTACCTGCGTACCATCTACGACCTCGAGGAAGAGGGCGTAGTGCCGCTGCGTGCACGCATCGCCGAACGCCTCGAGCAGAGCGGTCCCACGGTCAGCCAGACCGTGTCGCGGATGGAGCGCGACGGTCTGCTGCACGTCGCGGGTGACCGACATCTCGAGCTGACAGAGAAGGGCCGCGCCCTGGCCATCGCCGTAATGCGCAAGCACCGGCTGGCCGAGCGGCTCCTGGTGGACGTGATCGGCCTTCCGTGGGAAGAGGTGCACGCCGAGGCGTGCCGCTGGGAACACGTGATGAGCGAGCACGTCGAACGCCGCCTGGTTCAGGTGCTCAACAACCCGACCACCTCCCCCTTCGGCAACCCGATCCCCGGGCTTTCCGAGTTAGGCGTCGACGACCTCATCAGCGATCAGATCAACCTGGTGCGGCTGACCGAGTTGCCCGCGGGGATGCCCGTCGCCGTCGTCGTACGGCAGCTGACCGAGCACGTTCAGGGTGACGTCGGGCTCATCGCGCGGCTCAAGGACGCCGGTGTTGTGCCCAACGCGCGCGTGACCGTCCAGGCCGGCGACCGCGCTGGCGTGATGATCCTGATCCCGGGCCATGAGCAGGTTGAGCTGCCCCACGAGATGGCCCACGCCGTCAAGGTCGAAAAGGTCTGAGCCAGGCCCTAACCCGCGCGCCTGCGAAACCCCCGTTTCGCCGGTAGCCGCACGCCCAGTTGGTCTGCCAACCGGTAGCCGGTGAGCGCGAGGTCGCGGATCCGCTCCGGCCGCAGACCCGACTGCAGCGCCGTGTCGAGCATGCCCGCCATCCGATGCGTGGGATCGCACCGCATCGCCGCCTCCAGCGACACCCCCGCCAGTGGGCCGTCGCCGCGGACGTAGGCGGAGAACGCCAACAGGACCAGCGTTTCGACCCGCCACGGCTCGGGCAGGGTGCGCGACAACACCGCCCACAGCTCCTCGGCGTGGTCGGCGTCCTCACCGATCGCCAGCGCGTACAGCGTGTCGCGTACGCGGATATCGGTCAGCGCCCACGCCAGCCGGGTCAGCTCGTCATCACTGAGTTGCCCGCCGGCGACCACCCGTCCCGCGGCCGCGATCGCCGCCTCCACATCGGCTCGCGCCGCAGCATCCGGTCGCTCGGCGGTGTCGGGCCTGCCGTCCTTGATGACGTCGACCAGCGCGGCGGTGCGTGCGGGATCGAGGGTTTCGATCACCTCCTGCAACTCGGCGCGGCGGGCATACAGCCGACGCCCGTCGAGCACCGCGGCCATGGCCAGCGGTGAGGCCGACGGGTCCTCGACCGAGCCGCAGCTTCCGCACCCGTCGGCGCAATGCCACCGCCCGCCCGCCGCGACCCGGTCGACGACATGGGCCGCGAGCAGTTCGATACCCCGGTCGGCCAGCGATGTGGTCAACATGGTCGCCAGGTGGCGGTATTCGTCGTTGCACAACCGACAGCCCGCGCCCGCCTCGTCGATCACCACCGCGATCGCCGAATCTGGGTTCGCGGCGGCGGCCACATCGGCGAGCTGCCCGAGCGATGAGGGCAACTCATCCGAAAGATCAACGCGCATAACGCATCCCATCTCGCCACGATCGACGGTCACGAGCACGAGCGATTTCTCGGGGACGAAGCCGAGCACGGCGGGCAACGCCGCGATCAGGGCGCCGGGGCGGTTCAGGTGAAAGTCGTGCGGTTGCGATGTGGTCATGGACAAACCGTCGCAACGCCGACCGTCGGCTCGGCCCGCAGCGGAGACCGCCGGGCCGCGGTTGGGGATGAAATCGCGACTGGGGATGGCTGGGCGACTAGCCGATGGTGCGGCGCACCTTGAGCACGGCGTCGGTGAACAGCGCATCCAGCGCACGCATGTCGGGTTCCGTATCCGGATCGCCGTCGTTGAGCCAGGTTGCTGTCACCAGGGCGTCGCCGACCTGGGCGGCCAGCGTGCGCATCCGTCGCTCCGACCCGGACGGCTGAGTCGTCACCGTCTGGTCGACGGCGTACGTGTCCTCCGCGTCGACAGGTGGCGCGGGCAGCACGGTCGCCGTGATGGCCGACGTGTCGGCGCCGAGAGTCGCGGTGAACGACGGGCACGCCGCGAGCTGATCGGCCCTCACCCGCAGCGGCGTCGCGGGCCTCGTCACGATGACGGTCAGGCTGCTCGCGTTCTCGCTGTCGGCTCCCCGCACGGCCGCGCTGTGTTCCGGGGCGGCGGGCAGCGGCGCGCACTGCGCAGGTGTGACTACCGACCCGGCCGCGACACCGACGGTGTCCTGCAGCGCCAGCGGCAATGCGGCGGCGTCGAGGACGACGGCCGGATACTCCGCGGGAAACCGCTCGGGGCCGGGCGGCAAATCCGCGACCGGCACAGCCACCACCGGCTCATCGGGTGTGGGCGCGGCCGCCCGCACCGAGCCGAGAACCGTGTTGGTGCACCCGCTGAGCAACGCGATCGCCGTCAGGAGGGCACAGCAACTCAAGCACCGCGACACCGTGCTGACCATTGCCGTCATCGTCTCATCGACCGATCCGCAAGGCCGTCAGGCACGCCACGGCCAATAATTCACGCGATATTGATGCCCGTCGGCATGCAAGATCGCCCCAACCGGCGTAGACCTTCTTCCATGGCTTCAACGCTCGAGTACGACCTTGTCGTGATCGGTTCCGGTCCCGGCGGCCAGAAGGCCGCCATCGCGGCGGCAAAGCTCGGAAAGACGGTGGCGGTCGTCGAACGCGGACGGATGTTGGGGGGTGTGTGTGTGAACACCGGAACCATCCCCTCCAAGACGCTGCGCGAAGCCGTTGTCTACCTCACCGGGATGAGCCAGCGTGAGCTGTACGGCGCCAGCTACCGCGTCAAGGAGAAGATCACCCCTGCCGATCTGCTGGCCCGCACGCAGCATGTGATCGGCAAGGAACAGGACGTCGTGCGGTCGCAGCTGATGCGCAACCGCGTCGATCTGATCCAGGGCCACGGCCGCTTCATCGATGCGCACACCGTGCTTGTCGAGGAGCCCACCCGCGGCGAGCGCACGACAATCACCGGTGAATACATCGTGATCGCGACGGGAACCAAGCCTGCTCGCCCCGCGGGCGTCGAGTTCGACGAGGACCGCGTGCTGGATTCGGACGGCATCCTCGACCTCAAATCGCTGCCGACCTCGATGGTGGTGGTCGGCGCTGGCGTGATCGGCATCGAGTACGCCTCGATGTTCGCCGCTGTGGGCACCAAGGTCACGGTTGTCGAGAAGCGCGACAACATGCTGGACTTCTGCGATCCGGAGATCATCGAGGCGCTGAAGTTCCATCTGCGCGACCTCGCGGTGACGTTCCGGTTCGGCGAGGAGGTGACCGCCGTCGACGTCGGCGCAGCAGGCACCGTGACCACGCTGGCCAGCGGTAAGCAGATCCCCGCCGAGACGGTGATGTACTCGGCGGGCAGGCAGGGCCAGACCGAACACCTCGACCTGGCCAACGCGGGCCTCGAAACAGACAACCGCGGAAGGGTTTTCGTCGACAGCAACTTCCAGACCAAGGTCGACCACATCTACGCCGTAGGCGATGTGATCGGCTTCCCTGCGCTGGCCGCCACGTCGATGGACCAGGGCAGGCTGGCCGCCTACCACGCGTTCGGCGAGCCCGCGAAGGGCATGACCGACCTGCAGCCCATCGGCATCTATTCCATCCCGGAGGTCTCCTACGTCGGGGCCACCGAGGTCGAGCTGACGAAGAACTCCATCCCCTACGAGGTGGGGGTGTCGCGCTATCGCGAGCTGGCGCGCGGCCAGATCGCGGGCGACTCCTACGGCATGCTGAAGCTGCTGGTGTCGACCGACAATCTGAAGCTGCTCGGCGTGCACATCTTCGGCACGAGCGCGACCGAAATGGTGCACATCGGTCAGGCGGTGATGGGCTGCGGCGGCACGATCGAGTATCTCGTCGACGCGGTCTTCAACTATCCGACGTTCTCGGAGGCCTACAAGGTCGCGGCGCTGGACGTGATGAACAAGCTGAGGGCGCTCAACCAGTTCCGCATCTAGGCGGACGACGATCAAGCGGCCGGTTACCGGCCGCGTTGAGGAGTCCGGCCATCGACCTAACCGGATCTAAGCGCAGTCGTCGGCGAGCACGGTCGGCGCGTCGTCGCCGGGACCGCCCGCCTCGGCCCTGCCGAGAAGCTGGGTGATGGCGCCGTCGAAAGGCGGTGAGTACGAGACATTTTCGTCGCATCCGCCGCCGTCGAGCCCACCGATCAGACCGGTCACACTCGCACCGGTGATCCACGGTGCACCGGACAGGCCGTCGGCGAGGCCCTGACACGGCAGCGACGGAAAGCCGTCCCTCGGCTGCGCCGTTGGCATGTGACAGCCGATCGGCCCGCCGCCGACGCCCATCCCATATCCGGCGACGGTGACGACCGTGCCGGATGCCGGCGCCGGCCCCAATGACAGCCCTCCGCCCGCCTGATCCTGGATGGACCCGCCCGCGTCCCGGCTGACCCTGGCGATCGCGAAGTCGGCCAACGGGTCCTGGTTTTGCACCCAGCGCGGGTCGAGATAGACGGTGTCGACGTGCCACACCGTGTCGGGGGCAGCCTCGTTATCGAAGGCCCCCACGAAGGTGGTGTCGACGCCCTCGGCGAGGCAGTGCGCGGCGGTCAGGATCAGATCCCGCGTGGCCGACGCCAGTACCGCGCCGGTGCAGGTGTGCAGCGACCCCGCGCCGAGAAACACCGCACCGACCCGCGGATCGGGCCGCACGGGCTGGGCGGTCTCGTCGGTCTGGGCGGCCGACGGTGTCGGCGCTAGGGTGGCGTGCATCTCGGCGGGAGCATGCCGCGATTGCCGGTCACACGACGACAGCGACACGACGAGCAGTCCAGCCATGACCACCGGGCCCGCCGCGGAGATGCGCATGCCCACCGATCTTGCCTGAACGTCCTGACCGCGTATTGGCAGAATTGCCACCCGGACGTTCAGTTGTCGTCGCGAATGGGCACTCCACGCGGAATGTGACGTCACCTGGGTCGCGTTGCCAGGAATGCGCGACACTTAGTTGGTCAGGAGGCGACGCAGAGTGGCAGAACAGCAGGAACCGCACTACCAGCCCGAGCAGACCGGGATATATGAGCTGGAGTTCCCGGCTCCGCAGCTGTCGTCGGACGACGGCCGCGGCCCGGTGATGATCCACGCCCTCGAGGGGTTCTCCGACGCAGGTCATGCGATCCGGCTGGCCGCCCAGCACTTGAAGAACACCCTGGACACCGAGCTGGTGGCGTCGTTCGCCATCGACGAACTGCTCGACTACCGCTCCCGCAGGCCGTTGATGACATTCAAGACCGACCACTTCACGCACTACGAGAATCCGGAGCTCAACCTCTACGCCCTGCATGACAGCGTCGGGACGCCGTTCTTGCTGCTCGCAGGCATGGAACCGGACCTGCGCTGGGAGAGGTTCATCACCGCTGTGCGGCTGCTGGCCGAACGGCTCGGTGTCCGGCGGGTGATCGGCCTCGGCACAATTCCGATGGCGGTGCCGCATACCCGCCCGATCACGTTGACGGCGCACTCCAACGACAAGGAGCTCATCACCGACCACACCGCGTGGGTGGGCGAGGTGCAGGTGCCCGGCAGCGTGTCGAACCTGCTCGAGTTCCGGATGGCTCAGCACGGCCACGAGGTCGTCGGGTTCACGGTGCACGTTCCGCACTACCTCGCCCAATCGGACTACCCCGCGGCCGCCGAAGCGCTGCTGGCCGAGGTCGCCAAGAGCGGCTCACTGCAAATTCCGTTGGCTGCGCTGACGGAGGCGGGTGTCGAGGTGCACGACAAAGTCAACGAGCAGGTCGGGGCGAGCCCGGAAGTCGCTCAAGTGGTGGAGGCATTGGAGCGCCAATATGATGCGTTCGTCGCCGCTCAGGAGAATCGGTCGCTGCTCGCGCGCGATGAGGATCTGCCCAGCGGCGACGAGCTCGGTGCCGAGTTCGAGCGGTTTCTTGCCCAACAAGCAGGTGACAAGTTCAAAGAGGACGACAGCTAGACACCTGGACATCCAGCACCTGGCCCATACCGGCCCGACAACGAAGTTGGCTACATGACGACGGAGCGAAAACCCAACCTGCGCCCCGTGCGGGAACTGACGCCCTCGCTTCAGTACCGCACCATCCACGGATACCAGCGCGCGTTCCGGGTTGCCGGCTCCGGCCCAGCAATCCTGCTGATCCACGGCATCGGCGACAACTCCACCACCTGGAGCACGGTGCAGACCAAGCTGGCGCAGCGGTTCACCGTCATCGCCCCCGACCTCCTTGGTCACGGCAAGTCGGACAAGCCGCGTGCCGACTATTCGGTGGCCGCCTACGCCAACGGGATGCGCGACCTTCTGTCCGTCCTCGACGTCGACAGCGTGACGGTGGTGGGACATTCGTTGGGCGGCGGCGTGGCGATGCAGTTCGGCTACCAGTTCCCTCAGCTCGTCGACCGGCTAATCCTCGTCGGCGCAGGCGGGGTCACGAAAGACGTCAACATCGCCCTGCGGATTGCGTCACTGCCGCTGGGCAGCGAGGCGCTGGCAGTGCTGCGGCTGCCGTTGGTGCTGCCGTCACTGCAAGTGGTGGGCCGCGTCGCGGGAGCGATCTTCGGGTCGACCCCTGTTGGCCGCGACCTGCCCGAGGTGTTGCGGATCCTCGCCGACCTGCCCGAGCCGACCGCGTCTTCGGCGTTCGCCCGCACGTTACGCGCGGTGGTGGACTGGCGCGGCCAGGTGGTCACCATGTTGGACCGATGTTATTTGACGCAATCCGTTCCCGTGCAACTGATTTGGGGCACCTTGGATTCGGTGATCCCGGTCAGTCATGCCCGGATGGCACACGCCGCTATGCCCGGCTCGCAGTTGGAGATCTTCGAGGGTTCCGGCCATTTCCCGTTCCACGACGATCCCGACCGTTTCGTCGAGGTCGTCGAGCGTTTCATCGACTCCACCGAACCGGCCGTCTACGACCAGGAATACCTTCGGAGTCTGCTGCGCACCGGCATCAGCGAGGGCGCGATCACCGGCTCAGTCGACACCCGCGTCGCGGTGCTCGACGCGATGGGTGCCGACGAGCGAAGCGCCACCTGACTGCCTGCCGTCGGTAGCATCGGCGCATGGCCATCGACGTGACAGTGCTGCGCGTGTTCACCGATCTCGAAGGAAATCACGGAAATCCGCTCGGCGTCGTGGACAACGCCACGGTGCAACCAAGTGACCGGCAGCGGATAGCCACGCAATTGGGCTACAGCGAAACGATATTCATCGACTTCCCGCAGCAAGGGGCGAACACCGCGCATGCGCGCATCTTCACGCCTGCCACCGAGCTGCCGTTCGCCGGACACCCGACTGTCGGCGCTTCTTGGTGGTTACGCGAGCGCGGCACACCCGTACACACGTTGCAGGTGCCCGCAGGCATCGTCCAAGTCGCCTACGAAGACGATGTGACCGCCGTCAGTGCCCGCGCGGACTGGGCGCCGGAGTTCGCCATCTACGACCTGTCGTCCACCGACGAGCTGGCGGCCGCGGATCCCGACGACTATCCCGACGATCTGCAGAACTATCTGTGGACGTGGACCGACCGCGAACAAGGCGTGATCCGGTCGCGGATGTTCGCCGCGAACCTCGGCGTGCCCGAGGACGAAGCGACCGGCGCTGCCGCCGTACGCATCACCGACTACCTGAGCCGCGATCTGACGATCGTGCAGGGCAAGGGCTCGGTGATCCAGACGCAATGGAGTCCCGAGGGCTGGGTTCGGGTCGCCGGTCGCGTCGTGAACGACGGAACCAAGCAGATCGACTGAGGACCGCGCGGATCAGCTCTGCGCGGGAACCTGGCGGTGCGCCCGCAGCGCCTCGATCTCCCGCTCGAAGTCCTCGGCCGATTCGAACGACCGGTACACCGAGGCGAATCGCAGATAGGCGACCTCGTCGAGTTCGCGCAGCGGCCCCAGGATCGCCAGCCCGACTTCGTGACTGGGTACCTCGGGTGAGCCCGTCGCGCGCACGGTGTCCTCTACCTGCTGGGCAAGCAGATTCAACGCGTCGTCGTCGACCTGCCGGCCCTGGCAGGCCCGGCGCACTCCGATGATGACCTTCTCGCGACTGAACGGTTCGGTGACCCCGCTGCGCTTGACGACGGCGAGCACCGCGGTCTCCACCGTGGTGAACCGGCGGCCGCATTCGGGACATGACCTGCGGCGGCGAATCGCCTGGCCCTCATCGGTTTCCCGGGAGTCGACCACGCGGGAATCGGGATGCCGGCAGAACGGACAGTGCATCACCGCTCCTTCGCCGCACCGACAGACAATTACCTCGAACCTCTTCGAGCGTACCTGTGTGCCTACGTCGCGGCCCAGCATCGGGCCGATTGGTGCATAGGCGGCCGGAGCGTCGCCCAGGACCGTTGGGCGGCAACGTCTTTCACCGCTCACGGCGCACCTCAGGCGATGGGTGCGATGAGTGTCTGACCGGCGTCGAGCGCCACCGATTCGAGTTGGTTGAGTTCACGGATTCGCTCGACGACCTGCCCGACCGGCGCGTCCGGCGCCACCCGGTGGGCCACCTGCTGCAGCGACTCGCCCGTCTGGACCTGGACGACGGCCAGCCGGTCCGGGACCGGAGCCGCCCCGCCCGTCACCCCACCGAGCTGGGCCACCAGCCCGAGCCAGACGGTGATGGATGCCGCGATCAACGCCAACGCCACCGTGGTCACCGGAGTGATCGGCCTGCGCCGGTGCGACGCGCGTGACATCAGGACGCCGGTGCCGCGGTACCGCATCGGCGCCCCGCCGGGGCGGCCGACGCTGGGCCGCCGACGGATGCCTGTGGGCCGAAATCCCGGCCTGACCACGGGCGCCGCCGGGAAGTCTCGGGTGTCGAGGATCGTCATCTGCTTGCCTTCCGCTCCGCATGTTTCGCTCTTGTGTTCGAACGTACTCGCTCATCTGTTCGATTGATAGAACATGTGATCGAACTGTTGCCAAACGATAGGGCACCCCACCGACAGATTTCCGCGACCGATGCCGGCCGACCTCATTTCGGCGACACGCCTCGAACACATGTTTGATTATTGGTTCGGCTCGGACTACATTCGGCGCCATGAGCGACGACAGCGACACCTCCGACAGCAAGGAAAGCACTGGCGGACGCCGAGGACTCGACACGGGTCTGACCGAGCGTCAACGCACGATCCTGGACGTCATTCGCGCCTCGGTCGCGTCGCGCGGCTATCCCCCGAGCATCCGCGAGATCGGCGATGCGGTCGGCCTCACCTCGACGTCCTCGGTGGCTCATCAACTGCGCACGCTCGAGCGCAAGGGCTATCTGAGGCGCGATCCCAACCGGCCGCGCGCCGTCGATGTGCGCGGCGCGGCCGACTTCGTGACGCCGCTCGTCGCCACCGACGTCGCGGGCTCAGAGGCGCTGCCGGAACCCACCTTCGTGCCCGTGCTGGGTCGCATCGCGGCCGGCGGTCCGATCCTCGCCGAGGAGGCCGTCGAGGACGTCTTCCCGCTGCCGCGCGAGCTCGTCGGCGAGGGGTCGCTGTTCCTGCTCAAGGTGGTCGGCGACTCGATGGTCGACGCGGCGATCTGTGACGGCGACTGGGTGGTCGTGCGTCAACAGAACGTGGCCGACAACGGCGACATCGTCGCGGCGATGATCGACAGCGAAGCCACCGTGAAGACGTTCAAACGCAGCCGTGGTCAGGTGTGGCTGATGCCGCACAACCCGGCGTTCGACCCGATCCCCGGCAACGACGCCGCGATACTCGGCAAGGTCGTCACGGTCATCCGCAAGATCTAGCGTCTAGTTGGCCCGGACGAAGCCGTTGGTTCGGGCCATTTCCTCGCTGGCGAACCAGATTTCCGCCTCCGCGTCGTCGTAGAGGGTGGTTCCCGGTGCCCAATACAGACCTGACTTGGTGTCGGCCTTGATCGGATATCCCTCCGGCGCCTCGCTCGGGTCATCGAGCGGCAGGTGCAGTGCGGTGCCGTTCGGCACGGGTTCGTCGATCTCGATCCGGGCGTGCCTGCCGGTGTCGGTCAGCGGGTCGGGTTCATACCGGGTCGGCAAGCGAGTCGGCGCCGTATCGACGTTGTCCTGGTCCTCGCCTTCGTCCCCCTCGATCTCTTCGATCTCGGTGTCATCTGGTTCAACCTGCTCATCCGGTTGGACCGCAACGTCCTCGTGATCCTGGTCGGCCTCGACGACGTCGTCCTGATCCTGTTGCACCACAACAGGTTCCTGCGTCGTGTCCTCGTCGTCGGGCTGTTTCGTCGGCCCCCACAGGCTGATCGTGGCAGGCGCATCGTCGCGGCTCGCCGGCGCCGGGGGCGGCGATCCCCAGTCGTCGCGCGCATAAGGACCGCCGAAGAACTCACCGGAGTGGTCGTCGGCATGCTGATCGTCGGTGTCAGCCGCGCCGTAGCTCGGCGGCGGGCCGAAGTCCACACCCGAATCGACGGCCCTGGGGCGGTCGTCGTCGGCGGCGCCGCGGCGACGGTTGCGCAGCGACGCGAAGGCCACCAACCCGAGCAGCACCAGCGCGGGAACGATCGCCAGCAGCCACCACCAGTTCCAGGTAAACCCTTTGAGGGGCTTGGAATCCGAGGCCTGCGGTTCGCTTGGCGCCGCCTTGGGCTGTTCTTGCCCCGGGATCTGCAGTCCGGACAGTTGGGACGCGAGGTTGGCCGGCTCGGTGGTGAAGCTGTTCTTCGCCGAATCCCAGGAGATCACGCCGCCCTTGAAGCGCTGGGTGATGACCCCCGAACTTTCGGTCTGATCGGCCATCGGCGCGCCGAGCGTGCCCTCCGGACCGCCGAGTTTTTGCCATCCGGCGTTCATCGCGCCGCGCACGATGACCGCACCGTAGTCGGGCGTCCAGAAGATGATCGGCTTGTCCTTGGCGGCGAAACTGCTCATCCGGCTCTCAGTGGCCAGGCC
Organism: uncultured Actinomycetota bacterium; assembly: GCA_963848855.1. GTDB lineage: Bacteria > Actinomycetota > Actinomycetes > Mycobacteriales > Mycobacteriaceae > Mycobacterium. The sequence continues at coordinate 808,663 of CAWKFL010000007.1, read as the reverse complement.
ACCGTCGACCTCATTCGACGTCGGGAAGCCGAGATCGCCACCGGGGCCGCCGACACTTTCGTACTTGGCCAGCACCTGGCCGGTGACTACATTGGCGCCCGTCTGCGGGCTGTAGAAGATCTTGCCGCCCGCGAAGTTCTGCCCGAGGCCATCACGCCCGATCTGATACGGGTCACCCTGTGTGGCGCCGAGCGGCCCGAGCGCTCCCCCGGCCGCTCGCCGCGCCGCGTTGATGGCCGACGCCGGGTCGTCCGCTATATCCAGGCCCGACAGCTGCCCTGCCAGATCGGGCGGAACGGTGGTGAACTTCTTGGTCTTCGTGTCGTAGGACACCTCGCCGCCGGTGAACTTCTGCGTGACGACGGTGCCGCGGTACATCTCATCCTCGGCCGGCACGCCGAGCGGTCCCGCGGAGCCGCCGAGTTTGTCCCATGCGGCGTTGATCGGACCGCGCACCACGCGCGCGCCGGTGTCGGCCGTCCAGAAGATGACGGGTTTGTCCGCGGCGCTGAAGGTGCTGTTGCGGCTGTTCGGCGCGCGTCCCGCGCCCTCGTCGATGGTGGGAAAACCGAGGTCGCTGTCGGCGGGCCCGCCGAGCGACTCGTACTTCGCGAGGATCGCGCCGGTCATGATGCGGGCGCCGGTGGCGGGGGTGAAGAAGATCTTGCCGCCGACGAAGTTCTGGCCGAATCCGTCACCAACCGGGTAAACCGCACCGTCCTTGGGCCCTAACGGACCGGCCGGGCCGCCACCGGAATCCCATGTCGCGGTGATTGCCGCGTCGGCGTCGGATTCCGGGTCCGCAACCGCAACAGGGGCGAAGAAGACGAGCATTGCCGCGCTCAAAAGGCCGACAGTCGTACGCGCGATCAGCCCGCTGTGCACCATGCCCCGTTTCGTCATCCGACACGTCACGTGCAGGTTCGCTTTCGTGACTGTCAAAAGACGATAACGAAGGCCGCTCGGCGATACAGCGCAACGCGCGCACGGCGTGCCGCGGTTGCCGCTCCGATTTCCGTTTTCCCGGCTCCCTGGCCGATATGGAGGGCCCGCTACACGCCAAGGCTGCGGCCGATGATCTCCTTCATGATCTCGGTCGTTCCGCCGTAGATGGTCTGCACCCGGGCGTCGAGGTAGGCCCGCGCGACGGGGTATTCCCGCATGTAGCCGTAGCCGCCGTGCAGCTGCAGGCAGCGGTCGATGAGGTGGACCTGCTTCTCGGTGGAGTACCACTTGGCCATCGCGGCCTGTTCGGCGGTGAGCTTCTCGTCGAGGTGCAGCCTGATGAACTCGTCGACCATGATGCGCACCACCGTGGCCTCGGTGGCCAGTTCGGCGAGGAGGAACCGGCTGTTCTGCTGGCTGCCGATCGGACGGCCGAAGGCCTTGCGCTCCTTGGTGTATTGCAATGTCTGCTCGAGCACGGACTCCATCGCAGTCGCGGCCATCACCGCGATGCCGATGCGCTCCTGCGGAAGGTTCTGCATGAGGTAGATGAAGCCCATGCCCTCCTCGCCGAGCAGGTTCTCCGCGGGGACCTGCACATCGGTGAAGGACAGTTCGGCGGTGTCCTGGGCGTCGAGGCCGATCTTGTCGAGCTTGCGTCCGCGTTCGAATCCCTCCATGCCGCGCTCGACGACCAGCAGCGAGAAGCCCTGCGCGCCCTTGTCGGGGTCGGTGCAGGCCACGACGATCACCAGATCGGCGTTGATGCCGTTGGTGATGAAGGTCTTCGCGCCGTTGAGCACGTAATCGTCTCCCTGCTTGACGGCCCTGGTCTTGATGCCCTGCAGGTCGCTGCCGGTGCCCGGCTCGGTCATCGCGATCGCGGTGATGATCTCGCCGGTACAGAACTTCGGCAGCCACCGCTGCTTCTGCTCGTCGTTGGTCAGCCGCAGCAGGTAGGGGGCGATTACGTCGTTGTGCAGCCCGAAGCCGATGCCGCTGTACCGACCTGCGGTGGTTTCCTCGGTGACGATGACGTTGTAGCGGAAGTCGGGATCGCCGCCGCCGCCGAACTCCTCCGGCACGGCCATGCCGAGGAAGCCCTGCTTGCCCGCCTCCAGCCAGACCCCGCGGTCGACGATCTTGTCCTGTTCCCATTGCTCGTGATAGGGCGCGACGTGCCGATCCAGAAACGCGCGGTAGGACTCGCGGAACAGATCGTGTTCGGGCTCGAACAAGGTTCGCTGGTAGCGGACGACGTCGCCCATGAAGGACCTCCAGGTGAGCGGTACGGACTGTTACCGCGACCCTATACCATCCAACCGGATGGTTGGGGATCGAAAATCTGTTGGTGTCGCCCATAGACTGCGTGCATGGCACATGCCCCCACCAGCCTGACCCACTGGGGAGCATTCACCGCCGACATGGCTTCCGGCGACATCGCCGCGGTCACGCCGCTCGACGGCGACACCGACCCGTCCCCACTGCTGGGCAACCTGCCGGGCTCGTTGCGCCACACCTCACGAATCGCCGGCCCTGCCGTGCGCAGAGGTTGGCTCGAGGACGGGCCGGGGCCGACCACGCGGCGCGGTGCTGACGAGTTCGTCGCGGTCTCGTGGGACGAGCTGACCGAGCTGCTCGCCGACGAACTGCGCCGCGTCGTCGACACCCACGGCAACGAAGCGATCTATGGCGGCTCCTACGGCTGGGCCAGCGCCGGCCGCTTCCACCACGCGCAAAGCCAGGTGCACCGGTTCCTCAGACTCCTTGGCGGATATACGTATTCCCGGCACTCCTACAGCCTGGGCGCCACCGGCGTCATCATGCCGCGCGTCGTCGGCACGCATGACGACCTGTTCAAACGGTCCACCGAATGGGAAGTGATCGTCGAGCACACCGATCTGTTGGTCTGCTTCGGCGGGCTGGCGCTGAAGAACACCGGCGCCAACAGCGGCGGCACGACCGCGCATCCCGCCCGAAACGCGTTGCGCCGATTCCGTGCTCGCGGTGGCCGCATCGTGTCCTTCTCGCCACTACGCGACGACGTCGAGGGCGACTGCGAATGGCATGCGCCCGTCCCCGGCACCGACGTCGCGATCATGCTTGCGCTTGCCCACGTGCTTGCCACCGAATCGCTCGCCGACCGTGACTTCCTGGACACCTACTGCACCGGCTACGAACGCTTCGAGCGCTACCTGCTCGGTGTCGACGACGGTGTGCCCAAGTCACCGCAATGGGCTTCGCAGATCTGCGGCGTGCCCGCCGAGGATCTGACTGAACTCGCGCGACGAATGGCGGCCAATCGCACGATCGTGACGGTCAGCTGGTCGCTGCAGCGGGTGCGACACGGTGAACAAGCACCGTGGATGGGTATCACGCTCGCCGCGATGCTCGGCCAGATCGGGCTTCCCGGAGGCGGTTTCGGCCACGGCTACGGCTCCATGAACGAACCGGGCCTGCCACCGCTGCGGTTCAGACTGCCGCGGCTGCCGCAGGGGCCCAACCCCGTAGCGACGTTCATCCCCGTCGCGGCGATCAGCGACATGCTGCTCAATCCCGGCGAGGAATTCGACTACAACGGGCGCAGACTGGTCTATCCCGACATCAAGTTGGTTTACTGGGCCGGCGGCAACCCGTTTCATCACCACCAGAACATTCCCCGGCTGCGGCGGGCGTTCGGTCGCGTCGACACGGTCGTCGTACACGATCCGTACTGGACGGCGACGGCCAAGCACGCCGACATCGTGGTGCCGTCCACCACCGCGTTTGAACGCGATGACTACTCGGGATCACGCAACGATCCGCTGTTGATGGCGATGCCGAAATTCGCCGAGCCGTATGAGCAGTCACAGGACGATTACACGACCTTTGCGCAGCTCGCCGAGCGGCTGGGGTTCGGCGAGCAGTTCACGGAGGGCCGCACCGCGCGGCAGTGGCTGGCGCACATGTATGAGAAGTGGGCCGCCGGACTGGATTTCGTGGTGCCGTCGTTCGGCGATTTCTGGGCGATGGGCCGGCTGCGGCTGCCCACTGAGAGCGGGTTGACGCTGCTGGCTGACTTCAGGGCCGACCCGCAGGCTCACCGGCTGAACACACCAAGCGGCCGCATCGAGATCTTCTCGTCCGACATCGACGGGTTCGGCTACGACGACTGCGCGGGTCACCCGAAATGGTATGAGCCGACGGAGTGGCTCGGCGGTCAACGGGCCGAACGGTATCCGCTACACCTGCTGGCCAACCAGCCCGCGTCGCGGCTGCACAGCCAGCTCGATGGCGGCGCGGCGAGTCAGGGTACGAAAGTGCAAGGGCGCGAACCGATCCGGATGCATCCCGCGGATGCGCAGGCGCGCGGCCTGGCCGATGGTGACGTGGTGAGGGTCTTCAACGATCGCGGCGCCTGCCTGGCGGGCTTGGTGCTCGACGATCGCCTGCGTCGCGATGTGGTTCAGCTCTCGACCGGCGCATGGTTCGATCCTTCCGATCCCGGGGATGTCGACGCGATGTGCGTGCACGGCAACCCCAACGTGCTCACCGACGATGTCGGCACGTCGTCGCTGGCGCGCGGCTGCACAGGCGCGCATGTCCTGGTGCAGGTGCACAAGTTCACCGGCGAATTGCCGCCGGTGCGCGCGCATCGGCCGCCGGTGATCACGCCTCACCGGTAACGACTTCGTGACATAGTCGCGGGATGGCCCGTGTCTCGGGATTCAAGAGCCAACCGGCGCGCGATGCGACCAAGCCTGCGCTGGTTGCGATTCGTCGTATACGAAATCCAGAAGTTCCGCGCGGTCGCAGCGACGGATGACCAACGCGATCATCGTCCAGGAGCGCGGACGGACAATCACGTTCACGTTCGACGATGTGATGCGCTACCACGGTGTGCACTCCCCCGGGGGCGTCGCTGTGGCGTTCAAGGCGATGGAACGCGCGTTTGCACTGCTGTCCCCCGACCAGCCTCCGCCGCGCCGAGAGCTCGCCGTGCGCACCGCGTTTCGCGGGCCCGGAGCTCGTGACTGCTTCGAAGCCGTCACCCGGGCGGTGTCCGATGACCGCTACACGGTGGACCGTTCGCTGGTGCGCGGCGATCGCGGAAGGCTGCTCGAGGACTTCGTGTTCGAGGTGACGCTCCGCGATCGCAGCGTCACCGTGCTGCTGCGCGACGGCTTCGTCACCGACGAGTTCATTGACCTGGCACGGACCGAGAATCGGACCGAATCGCAAGAGCAGCGGCTCGACGAACTCAAGGCAAGTTTGGCGGAACGCGTAACCGGCAGCCAGGCGGCCGAGGTGTTCGACCTCGAGTGACGGATTGACTGCCCCACGCTGTGTTTGCCAGAGGGGCGATCCGGGAAGACCGTGATCACCAATCAACCTGACAGGGAGGAACCTGCAGTGTCGAATAACAGCGGTCCCGAAGAAGCCATCAAGGGCGTCGTCGAGGGCGTCAAGGGCAAGGCCAAAGAGGTCATCGGCGCCGTCGCCGGACGTGACGACCTCTATCGCGAGGGACAGGCTCAGCAGGACAAGGCGGACGCACAGCGAGACGCGGCCAAGAAGGAAGCGGAAGCAGACGCGGCCCGCGCGGCCGCCAAGACCGCCGAAAAGCGCCAGGAGGCCGAACAGTAACGGTAGCTGGCAACGGACGCAGAGGTCCCCAGTCCCGAGGGATGGGGACCTTTGGTCTGCCCGCTGCTAGAACGTCGCGAACTGTTGCAGGCTGGCCGCCAGCGGAAGCGGCACCCGCGCTTTGATTCTGGTGCCACTGGCGGTGTGCTCGGTGGCGTCCACCCTGCCGTCCGCGTGCACACGATTGACCAGATCGCCTCGGTGATACGGGATCGTCACGTCGACCACGGTGTCGGTCGGCGCGATCATCTCCGCCATCCGCTGTTCCAGCCGGTCCAATCCCTCGCCGGTGCGCGCCGAGACGAACACGGCGTCGGGCAGTGCACGGCGGAGCTGGGCCAGAGCCAGATCATCAGCCGCGTCGATCTTGTTGACTACCAACAGCTCTGGGGCCGGCTTGCCATCGTGATCAGAAATGACCTCGTTGACCACCTGACGGACCGCGTTGATCTGAGCCAGCGGGTTCGCATCGGCGCCGTCCACCACGTGGACAAGCAGGTTGGCGTCGACGACTTCCTCCAGCGTGGAGCGGAACGCCTCCACCAGTTGCGTCGGCAGATGCCGGACGAACCCGACCGTGTCGGTGAGCACGAAAGGCCTACCGTCGGCGAATTCTCCACGCCGCGTGGTCGGTTCGAGCGTGGCGAACAACGCGTTCTCGACGAGCACACCCGCGCCCGTCAGCGCGTTGAGCAGACTGGACTTGCCTGCGTTCGTGTACCCGACGATCGCAATCGACGCCACGTCGCTGGCCAGCCGACGGCTGCGTTGGGTGTCGCGGATCTTCTTCATGTCCTTTATCTCGCGGCGCAGCTTGGACATTCGCTCACGAATGCGCCGGCGGTCGGTTTCGATCTTCGTCTCACCGGGTCCGCGGGTACCCACGCCGCCACCTGCTCCGCCGGCCCGACCACCGGCCTGCCGCGACATCGACTCACCCCAGCCGCGCAGTCTGGGCAGCATGTACTCCATCTGCGCGTACGCCACCTGCGCCTTGCCCTCGCGGCTCGTCGCGTGTTGGGCGAAGATGTCGAGTATCAGCGCGGTCCGATCGATGACCTTGACCTTCACGGCCTTCTCCAGCGCGTTGAGCTGCGCGGGGCTCAGCTCACCGTCGCAGATCACGGTGTCCGCTCCGGTGGCTAGCACAGTTTCGCGGAGCTCCTGCGCCTTTCCCGAGCCGATGTAGGTCGACGGATCCGGCTTGTCGCGGCGCTGGACGAGGCCTTCGAGCACCTCCGAACCGGCGGTCTCGGCGAGCGCGGCGAGTTCGGCCATGCTTGCATCAACATCGGCTGCGCTGCCTTCGGTCCAGACACCGACGAGCACAACGCGTTCCAGCCTCAGCTGCCGGTATTCGACCTCGGAGACGTCGGCGAGTTCGGTGGACAGCCCTGCGACCCGGCGCAGCGCCGAGCGGTCCTCGAGGGCCAGCTCGCCCGCACTGGGTGTGTTGTTTACGGAGAAATCGGGATATGTCATAAGCGAATACAGGTTTGCACGTCTACTGCGGCTCGTGCACGTGATTTAACGCTGCTGCGCACTCCACCATTCCTCGGACAGGTCGCCGTTGGCCACCAGCACCGACGGACCCCGCAGGTAACTGGTGGCATCGGTGATCGTGACGGCGACTTCACCACCGGGGACGCGCACCCGCAGCGCCCCCGTGGGCGTGCCGGCGAACGCCAGCGCGGCGACGGCGGCGGCGACGGTTCCGGTACCGCACGATCGGGTCTCGCCAACACCTCGTTCGTGTACCCGCATGGAGACGGCTCCATCCACCGGTGCCGTCAAGACCTCGACATTCACCCCTTCGGGGAACTGTGCGCGGTCGAAGGTGACCGGCGCCGCGACGTCCAGCGCGGCTAGGTCGTCGACCGTGAGATCGGGGTCGACACACACGAGGTGGGGGTTGCCCACATCGATCGCCAGACCCGCGAACGGCCGGCCCCCGACGATCGCCTCTCCGGTGCCGAGCTGGTTGGTCTTACCCATCTCGACGGTGACGTCGGCGGCGGTGGCGTCCCATTGGTGCAGCACCACCGGGCGCGGGCCCGCCAGGGAGCCGACGACGAACTCGTTGCGGTTCTCCATGCCGCTGGCCCGCAGGTAGTGCGCGAACACCCGGACCCCGTTGCCGCACATCTGGGCGATCGATCCGTCGGCGTTGCGGTAGTCCATGTACCAGTCGGCGGCGTCGACCCCCTCCGGCAGCCGGTCGAATACCCCGTCCGCCTGGGCCACGCCTGCCCTGGTCACGCGAAGCACGCCGTCGGCACCCAGACCTCGGCGGCGGTCGCACAGCGCCGCGACGGCATCCGGCGTCAACGGGATCAGGCAGTCGGGGTCTGCAAGCAGCACGAAATCGTTCTGCGTGCCGTGTCCCTTGGCGAACTTCACCTGCTCAGGATACGTGGCGCCACGCTCGCAGCGTGTCGTCGATGTTGTCGGGCCCTGCGCCATCCAGCCACACGATGCGGTGGTCTCGGCGGAACCACGACCGCTGCCTGCGCACGTAGCGGCGGGTGCCGATGAACGTCGGCTCCCGAGCGCTCCAGCCGTCGCCGCCGTCGTCGAGGTCGGCGATCACCTGCGCATAGCCCAAGGCCCGCGACGCGGTGACGCCGTCGCGCAGACCGGCTTCGAGCAGCTTCTGCACCTCGCCGACGAGCCCGTCGGTGAACATCTTGTCGGTGCGCAGGGCCAGTCGCTCATCGAGTACTTCGGTGTCCCAGTCCAATCCGACGATTGCGGTGTCCCAGCGCGGTGCGCCGATCGACGGCGCGGACGCCGCGAACGGCAGGCCGGTGATCTCGACGACCTCCAAGGCGCGCACGATGCGGCGGCCGTCGGTGGCCAAGATCGACGACGCGGCAGCAGCGTCCACCCGCGCCAGCTCCGCATGCAGGCCCGCGACCCCGACCTCGGCGAGCCTGCGCTCCCATTTCGCCCGCACGACCGGGTCCGTGGCGGGGAACGACCATCCGTCGAGAAGCGACTGGATGTACATCATCGAGCCGCCCACGACGATCGGCACCGCGCCGCGGGCCGCGATCGCTTCGACATCGGCGGCTGCGGCCTGTTGGTAGCGGGCAACGGTCGCGGTTTCGGTGACGTCGAGGACATCGAGCTGGTGGTGCGGGATCCCGCGGCGCTCGGCCATCAACAGTTTCGCGGTGCCGATGTCCATGCCCCGGTAGAGCTGCATCGCGTCCGCGTTCACGATTTCGCCACCGACCCGCTCGGCGACCGCAAGCGCGAGCGCCGACTTCCCAGTGCCGGTCGGCCCGACCAGCGCCAGTGGTCTGCTCATGGCTGCCAGGCGCCGACGAAGTAGCCGACGCCGTAAGGCGCGCCCCGATACAGCTCTTTGGCCGACCGCGGCTGTCCGGTCAGCCCGGCGAGCACCTGATAGGCCACCCGGCCGACGATCGCGTCATCGAGCCGAGCCAGCGCCGCGGTATCGCCGCCTGCGAGCGCATCGTCGAGCGCGGCCTGAACGGGAATCGAATCCGGGTCGTAGCCACCCGGCGCCGGCTGCGTGAGGGTGTTGGCACCGTCGGCGACAACCAGCACGCCGACGGGTTCGGCGGCCGCGTCGATCTCGGCGCGAAGCCGCCCGCCGCGAGCCAGCGCTTCGTCGACGTCGAGCCCGCGGGCGTGAACCCGCACCTCGGCCCTAGCCGAACCTGCGGCTTCGCCGCGAACCCAGCCCGCAATCAGTGCGCACAGCGGCAGCTCGCTCGGCGCGGCGTGCGCATCGGGAGACAGCGCGACGCGAAGGTCGACTCCGTAGCCGGCGAACGTGCCCGCCCGATCCGGTCCGACAACGGCGTCGGCGGGGCCGATCCCGACCGCGATCCACCGCTGCGGCAGGGACCCCGCCGCGGCGGCAACGGCCTCGCGCAGGTCTGCGAGCTCAGCGCCGGTCCCCGCGCCCAGCTCGGGCACCATGACCGGTGCCGAAGGGACGATCGCGATGGCGCTCAGCACGCCACCAAGGTAACGGTCAGGCGGGTTGGTGGGCGGCGGTGGCCGCCTCGCCGCGGGCCAGCGCGGCGGTCGCGACGATCATCACCGCGACGGCGACGATCAGCGTTGCCCAGCCTGCGTCGCCCGGCCGCAGCGCTTCACCGAGGACGACGACACCGAGCACCGACCCGACGACCGGTTCGGTCACCGTCATCGTCGGCAGCGACGCGGTCAGCGACCCGGCCCGGAACGAGAACTGTTGCCACGCCGTGCCCGCGATCGCGACCAGCGCCCACGCGTAGAGCTCCGGCGTCCGCAGCAGCGCCCAGATGCCGTCGTCGAGCCGGTCGACCACACCCTTGGTCAGCACGGCAAAGATCCCCCACAGCGCGCCCGACACCATCGCCAGCAGCACCGCGCTGACGGGTCCGGACCAGATACGCGCGCCGATGACGCACAGCACCATGGCCGGACCCAGCACCGCGATCACGGCCGTCCACGTCTCCAACGACGCGCGGGAGTGGCCTGCGGTCGGGTTGCCGACGGTGACAATCACGGCGACGGACGCCGCAAGAAGAGCCGCCCACGTCCAGTCCCAGCGACTCACCCGCCGATTACTCAGCCGCGCATTGATCGGCAGCGCGAACAGCAGCGAGGTGACCAGCAGCGCCTGCACCAACAGCACCGACCCGAACCCCAGCGCGGCGGCCTGCAGCGCGAAGCCCACGGCGGCCACCACGCTGCCCAGCCACCACTGGCGATCGCGCAGCAAGCGCATGAACAGGGCGACGTGGCTGACGGGTTCGTCGGTGACCTCATGCGCCGATCGCTGGTGGATGACGTCGCCGATCGCGATGAACAGCGCAGCGCCGAGGGCGAGCAGGGCGGCGATATCCGCCTTGGCCATCGGCAACCTCCCGTGTCGTTCCAGACGAGCCTAGGCAAGTGCGTGGTCGAAGGCGTGGGCGCGACGCGCGGCGACCTGTTTGAATAGCACTGAAAGCGACAGCAACAGGCGCCGCGTCGCGCGGCAGGTGCGCGGATCCCCGCGCGGAGGGTACGAGGTAACGGATATGACGACCAGCGAACCGGGCGGACACTCCCCCGCCCCCAAGCCCGCTCCCAGGCCTGGGCCGCATCGTCCCGTCCCCCACCCAGGTGGAGCGGCGCCAGCTGTTGCCGTCCCCGCTCACAGTGACCCGCACCGCTTCGGCAGGGTCGATCCCGACGGCACGGTGTGGCTGATCACCGGATCGGGTGAGCGCGTCATCGGTTCGTGGCAGGCAGGCGACACCGAGGCCGCGTTCGCACATTTCGGCAGGCGCTTCGATGACCTGCACACCGAGGTCGCTCTGATGGAGCGGCGATTGGAGTCCGGCACCGGCGACGCCCGCAAGATCAAGTCGACGGCGGCCGCACTGGCGGAAAGCCTGTCGGAGGCGCATGTCCTCGGCGACGTCGACGCGCTCGCCGCGCGGCTGACGGCGATCGTCGAGCATGCCGACAGCGCGGCCCAAGAGGAGAAGGCGAAACGCGAGGAATTCCGGGCCGCGCAGACCGCCCGCAAGGAAACCCTGGCCGCCGAGGCCGAGGAGCTCGCGGCAAACTCGACGCATTGGAAGTCCGCGGGCGACAGGCTGCGGGAGATCCTTGACGAGTGGCGCACGATCAGCGGCCTTGACCGCAAGACCGACGACGCACTGTGGAAGCGGTACTCGGCGGCCCGCGAGACGTTCAACCGACGCCGCGGTTCGCACTTCGCCGAACTGGACCGCGAACGGGCAGGGGCCCGCCAGGCCAAGGAGGCGCTGTGCGAGCGCGCCGAGGAGCTGGCCGATTCGACCGAATGGGGTGCCACGGGCGCCGCATTTCGCGATCTGCTGACGGAGTGGAAGGCGGCCGGACGCGCCTCCAAGGACGTCGACGACACGCTGTGGCAGCGGTTCAAGGCGGCCCAGGACACGTTCTTCTCGGCCCGCAACGCGGCGAGCGCCGAACGGGATGTGGAGTTCCGCACGAACGCCGACGCGAAGGAGGCCCTGCTCGCCGAAGCGGAGAGGCTCGACACTTCCGATCTGGACGCCGCGCGGGCGGCCCTGCGCGCGATCGGCGACAAGTGGGACGCGATCGGCAAGGTGCCGCGCGAGCGCGGTGCCGAGCTCGAGCGGCGGCTGCGGGCGGTGGAGAAGAAGGTGCGCGACGCACCGACCGGAGGGGTCGATCCCGAGGCGCAGGCCCGCGCCGACCAATTCCGGATCCGCGCGGAACAATTCGAGCGTCAGGCCGAGAAGGCCGCTGCCGCCGGTCGAACCAAGGACGCGGAGGCGGCCCGTGCCAGCGCCGAACAATGGCGGCAGTGGGCCGAAGCGGCCGCCGACGCTCTCGGCAAGAACCGCTAGCTAGGGCTTCTCCGGCCCGGCCTTGTCGTCGCCGTTGTCGTCGCCGTTGTCGTCGTCGAGGCTGTCCAGCAGGCCCTTCTTCTGCCGTTCGGCCACCGCGCTGCGGCGTTCGTCCTCCGCCGCGAGCTGAAGGGCGGTGCGGGCCCATACCGCCCTGGCCCAGGTGACGGTCAACACGATCACCGTCAGCCACGCGAGGATCAGCCCGATGCCGGGGCCCGGGTGCGGTGCGGGCGCGGTCTGCCGTGACCACACCGCGAGCATTCCAAGGATGGAAGCCACCGTGGAGCCGGCGAGCGCGATCCACGCCAGCGCCCAGCGCCGGGTCAGCAACGCCAGCATCGAGAAGCCGACGGAGAACACCAGCACCAGCCAGGTGAACACGCGCGAGGGCAGGGCGACGCCGTTGCTGATCGCCACGTCGTCACCGACGAGGATGTCCCAGCCCTTGGCGTCACCGGTGTGCGGCAGCATGAACGTCAGGAGAAGCAGGAACACACAGACGGCGATGACCAACGCCCTTGTGCCGGGATCGATTTCGCGTGCGACTTTGCGCTCGGCAGCCTCGATATCGCCCTTGAACTCGTCGAAATCTCCGCTGTTCTTGTCGCCGCCGGTCACCGGACACATCCGGTGGTGGCCGGCGCCGATGGCGGGAGGCCAATGCGGGGCATGCCGAGACCGACGCCGGTCTGGGGCCGCTGGCCCGTCGCATGCGCATCGCCCGCCTTGGTGCGCCGATGGGTGTGCGGGTCACCGTCGGCGATGAGGTGGTGCGGCGCCGCGCCGGTGACCGTGGTGGTGACGACGTCGCCGGGCCGAATCTCACGACCCGCCGGCGTGAAATGGATGAGCCTGCCGTCGCGGGCGCGCCCGGACATGCGGGCGGTGCTGGAGTCCTTGCGGCCCTCGCCGGTCGCCACCAGCAGCTCGACGGTGCGGCCGATCTGCGCGGTGTTCTCCTGAAGCGAGATCTTCTCCTGAAGATCGATGAGCCGCTGATAGCGCTCCTGGACAACGGCTTTCGGGATCTGACCGTCGAGGTCTGCCGCCGGGGTGCCGGGCCGCTTGGAGTACTGGAAGGTGAAGGCGCTGGCGAACCGCGCCTGCGCGACGACGTCGAGGGTGGCCGCGAAGTCGTCCTCGGTCTCACCGGGGAACCCGACGATGAGGTCGGTGGTGATGGCGGCGTGCGGAATGGCCGCGCGCACTCGGTCGATGATGCCGAGGTAACGCTCGGCGCGGTAGGACCGGCGCATGGCCCGCAGCATCCGGTCCGAGCCGGATTGCAGCGGCATGTGCAGCGTCGGGCAGACATTCGCCGTCTCGGCCATCGCCTCGATCACGTCGTCGGTGAACTCGGCGGGATGCGGCGAAGTGAATCGGACTCGCTCCAGCCCGTCGATGCGCCCGCACGCGCGCAACAGCTTGGCGAACGCGCCGCGGTCGCGCGGCTGATCAGGGTCGGCGAACGACACACCGTAGGCGTTGACGTTCTGGCCGAGCAGAGTGACCTCCATGACGCCCTGTTCGACGAGCGAGGTGACCTCGGCGAGCACGTCGCCGGGCCTGCGGTCGACTTCCTTACCACGCAATGCAGGCACGATGCAGAACGTGCAGGTGTTGTTGCACCCGACCGAGATGGAAACCCATGCGGCGTACGCCGATTCACGTGTCGCGGGCAGCGCTGACGGGAATTCCTGCAGCGCCTCGGCGATTTCGACCTGCGCGGTCCTGTTGTGACGGGCGCGCTCGAGGAGCGTCGGCAGCGAACCGATGTTGTGGGTGCCGAAGACAACGTCAACCCACGGCGCCTTTTTCAGCACCGTGTCGCGATCCTTCTGCGCCAGGCAGCCGCCGACGGCGATCTGCATGTCCGGGTCGGACTGCTTGCGTGGCGCGAGGTGGCTGAGGTTGCCGTACAGCTTGTTGTCGGCGTTCTCCCGAACCGCGCATGTGTTGAACACGACTACGTCGGCGTCGTTGCCGTCGGCCGCCCGTTCATATCCGGCGGCTTCCAGCAACCCGGCCAGCCGCTCGGAGTCGTGCACATTCATCTGGCAGCCGTAGGTGCGGACCTGATAGGTGCGCACCCGCTGGCGAACGGGCAAGGACCCGTTCAGCTCCTGCGTCACCATCGAAGTCACGGACCCATGTTACGGACGGGCCGACGCGGCGATCCGGGCGGATTGTCGAGTTCCAGGCACGCTGGGCGTTCCCTGGGTAAGGTCTGCACCCATGGAGACGACGGGGGCGGGTGTCAAAGAGGTCGATTCGACTGCATCCGACGTGCCGATGGTCTCGATGAAGACCGTCAACAAGCACTTCGGTGCCCTGCATGTGCTCAAGGACATCAACCTCGACGTGGATCGTGGGCAGGTGATCGTCGTGTTGGGCCCGTCGGGGTCGGGCAAGTCGACGTTGTGCCGCACCATCAATCGACTTGAGCCCATTGACTCCGGCACGATTGCGATCGACGGTGTGGTGCTGCCTGACGAGGGCCGCAAGCTGGCGCAGCTGCGGTCGGATGTCGGCATGGTCTTCCAGTCGTTCAATCTATTCGCGCACAAGACGATTCTGGATAACGTCACGCTTGCGCCGATGAAGGTGCGCAAGAAGTCGAAGGCCGAGGCCCGCGAAAAGGCGATGTCACTGCTGGAACGGGTTGGCATCGCCAACCAGGCCGACAAATATCCGGCGCAACTGTCGGGAGGCCAGCAGCAGCGGGTGGCGATCGCGCGGTCGCTGGCGATGAACCCCAAAGTCATGCTGTTCGACGAGCCGACCAGCGCACTGGATCCCGAGATGATCAACGAAGTTCTCAACGTGATGACGTCGTTGGCAAAGGAGGGGATGACCATGGTGGTTGTCACCCACGAAATGGGTTTCGCCCGCGGCGCCGCGAATCGTGTCGTGTTCATGGACGGCGGGGCGATCGTCGAGTCCGCCGAGCCGGCCGAATTCTTCGGGAACCCGAAGACCGATCGCGCAAGAGACTTTCTCAGCAAGATTCTCAAGCACTGACAGCGTTGAAGCCCCGGCGAAAGGAACCCAACATGCCGTCCCTCAAAGTGCGAGTCGCAGCGGCCGTCGCACTCGCCATCGCACTGCCCTTCTCGGTGACCGCTTGTGGAGGTGGTGGTGGCGGCGGTGAAAGCGACACGATCGTCATCGGAACAAAGTTCGACCAGCCCGGCCTCGGATTGAAAAACCCGGACGGAACGATGAGTGGCTTCGACGTCGACGTCGCCAAATACGTTGCAGAACAGCTCGGGTTTAGCGAGGACAAGATCGAGTGGAAGGAATCCCCGTCCGGGCAGCGGGAGACGCTGATCCAAAACGATCAGGTCAAATACATCGTCGCGACCTACTCGATCACCGACGCCCGCAAGGAAAAGGTGGACTTCGCAGGCCCCTACTTGATCACCGGGCAGAGCCTGCTGGTGCGCGCGGACAACACCGACATCACCGGTGCGGAGTCGCTGCAGAACAACAAGAAGCTGTGCTCGGTGACGGGTTCGACGCCTGCACAGCGCATCAAGGACAAGTACCCCGGCGTGCAGCTGCAGCAGTACGACACCTATTCCGCGTGCGTCGAGGCGTTGAAGAACGGCGCGGTCGACGCGGTGACCACCGACGAGGTGATCCTCGCGGGTTACGCCGCGCAAAGTCCCGGCGCCTTCAAGGTCGTCGGTGGGACGTTCTCCGAGGAGCGCTACGGCATCGGCCTGAAGAAGGGCGACACGGAGCTGCAGACCAAGATCAACGACGCGATCACGAAGATGGAACAGGACGGCGCCTGGAAGGCTGCCTGGGATAAGAACCTAGGCCCCGCGGGCATCCCGGCTCCGGAGCCGCCGAAGATCGACCAGACCTGAGCGGGTCACCGCCGACGTGGAGCTGTTCAGTAAGTACCAGAGCCAGATCTTCGAGGCGTTCTGGACCACTATCCAGTTGACGGTCTTTTCCGCCATCGGGGCGCTCATCCTGGGCACACTGCTGGCCGCGATGCGGCTCGCGCCGGTGCCGATGCTCAACTGGATCGGGACGACGTATGTCAATGTGGTGCGCAACACCCCGTTGACATTGATCATCCTGTTCTGTTCGTTCGGCTTGTCCCAGACACTCGGGATCACGCTGGTGGATTCGAAGTCGCTGACGTCGATCGAGGACAGCAACTTCCGGTTGGCGATGCTGGGGTTCACCGTCTATACGGCGGCGTTCGTGTGTGAGACGGTGCGGTCCGGTGTGAACACGGTGCCGCTGGGTCAGGCCGAGGCGGCGCGTTCGCTGGGCCTGACGTTCGCGCAGAATCTGCGAATCGTGCTGCTGCCGCAGGCGTTTCGCGCTGTGATCAGTCCGCTCGGCTCGGTGTTGATCGCGTTGACGAAGAACACCACGATCGCATCGGCGATCGGCGTGGCGGAAGCGGCGCTGTTGATGAAGACGATGATCGAGAACGAGGCCGCGCTGATCTACATCGGCGCCATCTTCATGGTCGGGTTCGTCATCTTGACGCTGCCGATGGGGCTGTTCTTCGGATGGCTAGGCAAACGGCTGGCGGTGGCACGGTAGATGGCGGGTTCAGTCCTCTTCGACGCGCCGGGACCGCGCGCACGGGCGCGGAACCGGGTATTCAACGTCGTCACGGCACTCGTCGTCGCGCTGGTGATCTGGGTGGTGTACTCCCAGCTGAACGCCAAAGGCCAGCTCACCGGGGCGAAGTGGGAGCCATTCCTGACGGCCAACCTGTGGAAGACCTACATCCTGCCCGGCGTGCAGGGCACGCTGACCGCCGCCGCGGTGTCAATCGTGTTGGCGCTGGCGCTGGGCTTCCTTCTCGGCGTAGGCAGGCTTTCCACGCACCCCGCGATCCGCTGGCCGTCTGCGGTGTTCGTGGAATTCTTCCGCGCGGTGCCCGTGCTTATCATGATGATCTTCGCGTACTTCCTGTACGCGCAGTACGACGTTTTCCCGTCCAAGCACCTGGCGTTGGCGGGCGTCATCACCGGCCTGACGTTCTATAACGGTGCCGTCATCGCCGAGATCGTCCGAGCCGGCATCAACGCGCTGCCTCGCGGACAGTCGGAGGCCGCGTCCGCGCTCGGTCTGCGTTGGGGCCAGACCATGCGGTCGATCCTGCTTCCGCAGGCTGTCACGTCGATGTTGCCCGTGCTGATCTCGCAGATGGTGGTGGTCCTCAAGGACACGGCAATCGGCTACCAGATCACGTTCCTCGAGATGGTGCGACAGGGCACCCAGGTCGGCGCGTCGTACGGCAACTACGTCCCCGCGCTGATCGTCATCGCGCTGTTGATGATCAGCGTCAACTTCACGCTGTCCTGGTTCGCGACGTGGTTGGAGGGCCGCATGCGCCGATCTCGCCGCGGACCGGAGCCCATGCACATTCAGCCTGTCACACAGGGTTCGTTCGGGGCAGGCGCCGGCGGCTCGATTTGAGCACCGGCGCCGATTGAACCAGGGGCCTGCCTGCTTCGTGCCCTAAGGAGTGGTCCGCACTCAACGGGGAGTCGGCATGGACGCCTGCATTCGTTTGCGCTTCACAACGGGTCTCGCGGTGTTTTCGGCGGGCGCCCTCGTCCTGACTCCGGTGGACGCACCGAACACGCCAATGCCGGCAGAACCGGCTGCGGTCGCCCTGGCCGCTCAGACCGGGGCGCTGCCACCGCCACCGGCGACCGTTGCGGTCGATCCGGTGGATCTTCTCCGCCAGCAGGTCGACTTCCACATCGACCTTGCGGTCGATTTCGTGGTGACGGGCGCGCAACTGCTCTCCCGGCAGATCGCGGTCCCCGGCACGCTTCTGCGGGACATCACAACCGGCACACCGGTACCCGCAGCGGTCGGCCGCGCCCTGCGGACTCTCGTCGAGGTCGAGCTCGACGCGGGCCGGGAATTGGTCGGGTTCGCAGCGGAGTATGTGGACTTCCAGATCAACTTCCTGCGGAACCTGGTGCGCGATGTGATGACAAGGGCTGGCACCACCGCGATGGCGTTCACCGCCTTCGCGACCGACGTCGTCGGCCAGTTGGTGTCGTCGGTCGCCGCACGCGTGACACCAATGACGACCGACACGGCACCGCAGGCTTTATCGAGGGGTGCGCCTGCTGCCGTGTCCACGACCCCGAGCGCCGTGGAGGTCCCCACGTCGCGGCGATCCGTCGATCACTCCGTCGAGCGCTCCGACGGGTCGGCGGCCGCCGCGACCGACGTGGGCGAAAACTCGTCGACGCTGAAGAAGATCAGGTCAGCCATCACGTCACGCGCCGATGCCAACGACAACAACGTCTCACGCGAGGTGTCAACCGGGGCAACGGGTCTCGACGCCGATGACACCTCGGCGAAGGCAGACACCGAGCGCACCTTGTCGCGGGTAGGCGACAATGACCAGCATGCCGACAAGCCCGGCCTTCGGCGGCGGCTGCGCGATCTCAAGCCACAGAGCGATGGGGGCACCGACGAGACGAGGAGGGATGCGGGCGACGGCGGTATATGAGGCCGACGCTCAGACCCTGCGTCGCTCCCGTTCGCCGGCCAACTCGCCGGTGACCACGTCGAGCGCCATCGACTGGCTGTAGCCACGGCGGGCCAGCATTCCGACAAGTCGGCGCGCAACCTTGGTGTCGTCATCGTCGCCGAGCTTCTCGCGCCGCAGCCTGTCGCGGACGAGCAGTTCGGCGCGCTCGCGCTCCGCGCCCGCGTCGATATCCGCGAGCGCGGCGGTGATCACGTCGTTGTCGACGCCCTTGGTCCGCAGCTCAGCGGCCAACGCCCGCTTGCCTTTTCCGGCGTTCGTCCGTCGCGACCGAACCCACTGTTCGGCGAAGTCGGCATCGTCGACCAAGCCGACCTGGCCGAGCCGGTCGAGCACCCGATCACTTACGTCGTGGGGGTACCCGCGCTTGGCCAGCTGGCCGGCCAGCTCCGCGCGGGTGCGCGCTCTCGCGGTGAGCAGGCGCAGGCACAGAGCCCGCGCCTGCTCCTCGCGGGAGGCCTCAGAAGTCGACGGGGGCGGGCAGGACTTCGTCATCGGTCACCACGGCGCCAATGCCGAGCTTTTCCTTGATCTTCTTCTCGATCTCGTTGGCGATTTCGGTGTTCTCCATCATGAAGTTACGGGCGTTCTCCTTGCCCTGGCCCAGCTGCTCACCCTCGTAAGTGAACCAGGAGCCCGACTTGCGGATGAAGCCCTGCTCGACACCCATGTCGATGAGCGAGCCTTCCTTGCTGATGCCCTTGCCGTAGAGAATGTCGAACTCGGCTTGTTTGAACGGCGGCGAAACCTTGTTCTTGACAACCTTGACCCGGGTGCGGTTGCCCACCGCGTCGGTGCCGTCCTTCAGGGTCTCGATTCGCCTGACGTCCAACCGAATCGAGGCGTAGAACTTCAGAGCCTTTCCACCCGTTGTCGTTTCGGGACTTCCGAACATTACTCCGATTTTTTCGCGGAGCTGGTTGATGAAGATCGCGGTGGTGCCCGAATTATTCAGCGCACCAGTCATTTTCCGCAGTGCTTGGCTCATCAGCCGGGCCTGCAGGCCGACGTGGCTGTCCCCCATCTCACCCTCGATCTCCGCCCGTGGCACCAGCGCGGCGACCGAGTCGATGACCAGGATGTCCAGCGCGCCGGAGCGGATCAGCATGTCGGCGATCTCCAGCGCCTGCTCACCGGTGTCGGGCTGGGACACCAGCAGCGAGTCGGTGTCCACACCGAGCTTCTGGGCATAGTCCGGGTCCAGCGCATGCTCGGCGTCGATGAACGCGGCGATGCCACCCGCGGCCTGGGCGTTGGCGACCGCGTGCAGCGCAACGGTGGTCTTACCGGAGGATTCCGGACCGTAGATCTCGACCACGCGGCCGCGCGGCAGCCCGCCGATACCGAGCGCCACATCAAGGGCGATCGAGCCGGTGGGGATGACGGAGATCGGCTGGCGCACCTCTTCGCCGAGCCGCATCACCGAGCCTTTACCGAAGTTCTTGTCGATCTGCGCGAGCGCCAGCTCGAGGGCTTTCTCGCGGTCAGGTGCCTGACTCATTGGGGTGGTCTCCGTCCTCGTTGGGTGTTCGGTGATCAGTTTTTGATCGGTTGGCCGTGACGCTAGGCGAGGCCACCGACAAGCTTCGCGTCGAACAAGCACGACAGTAGCGAACGTGTGTTCGATTGCAAGGAGGCGCGCCGACTTCTGCACCACGGCTGCGGATGGGGAACTGTCACGACCCTGGCGCAGAACTCGACGAGCCCAGGAGCACGTGGCCTATGGTGGCGATATCCCGGCGAACGGGGCCCGCGTGCACGAAATGGCGATAACGCAAAGTGTTGTCGACGCGGTGTGTGAGCACGCCGCGGGTCGCCGCGTGCACAGCGTGAAGCTCGAAGTCGGCGCACTGTGCGCCGTGGTGCCCGACTCGATGCAGTTCTGCTTCGAACTGGCCACCGAGGGCACTGTCGCCGACGGCGCCCGACTCGACCTCGACGTCCAGCCAGGCGCGGCCCGCTGCCGCACGTGTGGCGCCCAGTTCGGGCTGCCAGACCTGATCCTGCTGTGCCCGTGCGGGAGCGCAGATGTCGAAGTCGTCGCCGGGCGCGACCTGAAAATTCTGTCGATGGAAGTGAGCTGACAATGTGCGCGACGTGTGGATGTGGCGAAGACGGTGCGGTCATCACGCTGGCCGGCCAAGGCCACCCGCACGACCACCAGCACGGCCATGATCACCCGCACGAGCACGACCACCACCAGAGCCATGTCCACACCGAGACCGTCACCCTCGAACAGAAGGTGCTCGCGAAGAACGACCTCATCGCCGAGCAGAACCGAAAGTGGCTGGGCGAGCGCGAGATCCTTGCGTTGAACATCACCAGCTCCCCCGGATCGGGCAAGACGACGCTGCTCGAGCGGACGATCGGCGAACTCGCACGCCATCGTCCGGTAACCGTCATCGAAGGCGATCAGGAGACACTTCTCGACGCCGAACGCATCAGGGCCGCAGGTGCCCGTGCGGTGCAGGTCAACACCGGTGCGGGCTGCCATCTCGACGCGGAGATGATCCGTCGCGCGCTCGACGCTCTCGAACCACGGCCGCAGTCGCTGTTGTTCATCGAAAACGTGGGCAACCTGGTGTGCCCGGCGCTATTCGACCTCGGTGAGGCCAGCAAACTGGTCGTCATCTCGGTGACCGAGGGCGCCGATAAGCCGCTGAAGTATCCCCATATGTTTGCCGCCGCGGGCCTGGTCGTGCTCAACAAGATCGACCTGCTGCCACACGTGGACTTCGACCTTGAAACCTTTGAGAAGTTTGCCAGGTCAATCAACCCGACGGCCGAGATTTTGCCGCTATCCGCCAAGACCGGTGATGGTATCGAGAATTGGTACCGGTGGATCGATGTTCGGGCAAACAGCTGTATGTCACAAGAATCCGTTGACAAGACATAGCCCCGGGAGTAAACCGAGAAACTAGCGCTGTAGAAGCGGGCGCTGCGTCCAAAGCGACGTTGGGGGCCTTGCCCCCGGACCATGGGGGCCCCAGCCCGGCTCCCAGAAAGCTGTGACATATGCCAAGTGAGGCAGCAGTCAAAGCGGAAGAGGCCTTGATCCACGTTCTGTGGATCAACGCCGGTTTGAGTTGTGACGGCGATTCGGTGGCGCTGACTGCCGCCACGCAACCCAGCATCGAGGAGATCGCGCTCGGCGCGCTTCCCGGTCTGCCCAAAATCGCCGTCCATTGGCCCCTCATCGACTTCGAGTGCGGACCGACCGGGGGTGCCGACGATTTCCTGGCCTGGTTCTTCAAGGCCGAACGGGGTGAACTCGAGCCATTTGTTCTGGTCGTCGAGGGATCCATACCGAACGAAAAGCTCCACGACGACGGGTATTGGTGCGGGTTCGGCAACGACCCCGCCACCGGGCAGCCGATGACCACCAGCGAGTGGTTGGACCGCCTGGCCCCGAAGGCGACCGCGATCGTCGCGGTCGGCACCTGCGCCACCTACGGCGGAATCCATGCGATGGCAGGGAATCCGACCGGGGCCATGGGCGTGCCCGACTACCTCGGATGGGACTGGAAGAGCAAGGCGGGCATCCCGATCGTCTGCGTGCCCGGCTGCCCGGCCCATCCGGACAACATGGCCGAGACGCTCACCTACCTGCTGTACATGGCAACCGAGCAGGCGCCGATGATCCCGCTCGACGATGCGCTGCGCCCGCAGTGGCTCTTCGGCCAGACCGTCCACGAGGGGTGCGACAGGGCCGGGTACTACGAGCAGGGTGATTTTGCGAACGAGTACGGATCACCGAAATGCATTGTCAAGCTTGGCTGTTGGGGCCCGGTGGTGAAGTGCAACGTACCCAAGCGCGGCTGGATCAACGGCATCGGCGGCTGCCCGAACGTGGGCGGCATCTGTATCGGCTGCACGATGCCGGGCTTCCCCGACAAGTTCATGCCGTTCATGGATGAACCACCCGGCGCGCATGTCTCCTCGGCGATGTCCGGCCTGTACGGATCGGTGATCCGCAGCTTGAGGCATGTCACCGGCCGGACCGTCGACAAAGAGCCGAGCTGGCGGCATCCCGGCACGAAACTCGAAACCGGAGCGTCCCGCACCTGGTAGGTGCGGGTCCTTCGGCGCGCACGGCGGTCCACGCCTTCTGACGTCCAATCGCGCTGTGGCGCAGTTGATCAACCAGGGAGAAGAAGTTCGATGACAACCACCATTCCCGAGCCGTCACACGTGAAGCGCGACCCAGGCCAACTGGTGGAGATGGCGTGGGACCCGATCACCAGGATCGTCGGCAGCCTCGGCATCTACACGAAGATCGACTTCGAGAACCGCGAGGTTGTCGAATGCCACAGCACCTCGTCGATCTTCCGCGGCTACTCGCTGTTCATGAAGGGCAAGGATCCGCGCGACGCTCACTTCATCACCAGCCGTATCTGCGGCATCTGCGGTGACAACCACTGCACATGCTCGGTCTACACGCAGAACATGGCCTACGGTGTGCAGCCGCCGCATCTCGGTGAGTGGCTCATCAATCTGGGCGAGGCCGCGGAATACATGTTCGACCACAACATCTTCCAGGAGAACCTGGTCGGTGTCGACTACTGCGAGAAGATGGTCTCCGAGACCAATCCGAGCGTGTTGGCCAAGGCGGAGAATACCGAGGCGCCGCACGCCGATATGCACGGCTATCGCACGGTCGCCGACATCATGCGTGCCCTCAACCCCTTCACCGGGGAGTTCTACCGCGAGGCGCTGCAGGTCAGCCGGTGGACACGCGAGATGTTCTGCCTGATGGAGGGCAGACACGTGCATCCGTCGACGCTGTATCCGGGCGGAATCGGTACCACCGCAACGATTCAGCTGATGACCGACTACATGACCCGGCTGATGCGCTACGTCGAGTTCATGAAGAAGGTCGTGCCGATGCACGACGACCTGTTCGACTTCTTCTACGAGGCGCTGCCGGGTTACGAACAGGTGGGCCTGCGGCGCACGCTGCTCGGCTGCTGGGGCTCCTTCCAGGATCCCGAGGTTTGCAACTTCGCCTACAAGGACATGGAGAAGTGGGGCAACGCCATGTTCGTGACACCTGGCGTGGTGATCGACGGCAAGCTGCACACGCACTCGCTCCTCGACATCAACCTGGGCATCCGAATCCTGTTGGGACACAGTTATTACGACGACTGGACCGACCAGGAGATGTTCGTCAAAAACGATCCGCTCGGCAATCCGGTCGATCGGCGTCACCCGTGGAACCAGCACACCAACCCGAGGCCGCAGAAACGTGACTTCGACGAGAACTACAGCTGGGTGATGTCACCGCGGTGGTTCGACGGCAAGGATCATCTCGCGCTGGACACCGGCGGCGGACCGCTGGCCCGGCTGTGGGCGACCGCGCTTGCCGGCTTGGTCGATATCGGCTACGTACACGCGACCGGACACAGCGTACAGATCAACCTGCCGAAGACCGCGCTCAAGGGGCCGGTTTCGTTCGAGTGGAAGATCCCGCAGTACGGCAGCAACACGATCGAACGCAACCGCGCCCGAACTTACTTCCAGGCCTACGCCGCCGCTTGCGCACTGCATTTCGCCGAGAAGGCGCTCGTCGAGATCCGTGCAGGCCGGACCAAGACGTGGGAGAAGTTCGAGGTACCCGACGAAGGCATCGGCTGCGGCTTCACCGAGGCGGTGCGCGGAGTGCTCAGCCACCACATGGTGATTCGCGACGGCAAGATCGCGAACTACCATCCGTATCCGCCGACGCCGTGGAATGCCAATCCACGCGACAGCTACGGCACACCGGGGCCGTACGAGGACGCGGTGCAGGGCCAGCCGATCTTCGAGGAGAACGACAGGGAGAACTTCAAGGGCATCGACATCATGCGCACGGTGCGCAGTTTCGACCCGTGCCTGCCCTGCGGCGTACACATGTATCTGGGTAAAGGCAAGTCCCTGGACCTGTTGCATTCACCAACCCAGTCCGCGACCGGGGAATAGCGTATGCCGCATCGCCCGGATGAAACCCAGGACGACGCGCAGTGGCGCTCGGCGGGCGATCGGATACAGACGTTGCTCGACGCCAGCGCCGCGGGTGGCGCTGCGGCACACGAGCGCACCGAACAGCTGGTCCGTGAGGTAACCGACCTCTACGGCGCGGGCCTCGAGCGGATGATGCGGATGGCGGTGGCCGCAAATCCGGAACTCGCGGACGCATTCACCGGTGACGATCTGGTGGCCAGCCTGCTGTTGGTGCACGGGCTTACATCCGCACGACCGTCGAGCGGCGCATCACCGACGCACTCGACGGCGTGCGGCCCTACCTGGGTTCGCACGGCGGCGATGTCCACCTGCTCGAGGTCGACGGCGAGATCGTGCGGCTGCGGTTCTCCGGCAGCTGCAAGAGCTGCCCGTCGTCCGCGGTGACGCTGGAGCTGGCGGTCGAGGATGCGATACGCGCGGCCGCACCCGAGATCTCCGCCATCGAAGTGGTAGCGGCCGAATCGGATTCACATTCCGGCGTCATTCCGGCGGCGTCGTTGCTCGACCGGGTGCACGCCAACGGGCACCGTCAGGCCGAATGGCATGCCGTCCCGCAACTGGCCGAGCTCGCTGCGGGCGAGATCGGTGGGTTCCTCGTGGCCGGCATGTCGGCATTGGCGTGCCGGGTCGGCGAGGACATCTACGCATACCGCGACCGCTGCCCGTCATGCACGGACTCGCTGGCCGGTGCGACGCTCACCGATGCCGTGCTGCGATGCCCGCATTGCGACACCGCGTACGACGTCGTGCACGCCGGCGGCGGCGTCAACGGCGACAGCGCAACCCATTTGGAGCCCATCCCGGTGTTGGTGCGCGACGGCGTGCTGTCCATGGCCGTCGCGCAAGCGGTGGCGACATGACGGGGAGCGCCTACGACGTCCTTGCCCGCATCCGCGCCAACAGGAAGGCACCGGAACCCGGCGAGCGGTGCGAGATGTGCTCCGAGCCCATCGCCGATGAGCATCAGCACGTTGTCAACGTCGAAGGCAGACAGCTGATGTGCGTGTGCCGCGGCTGCTATCTGCTGTTCACCGACACCCACGCGCAGTTGCGTTTCCGGGCGGTGCCGGATCGCTACCTGGCGTTTCCGCACTTCGCGCTGGACCGCCGTCGGTGGGAGTCGTTACAGATTCCGGTGGGGCTGGCGTTCTTCTTCCGCAACTCGGCACTCGGCCGCATGGTGGCTTTCTATCCGGGGCCGGCCGGCGCAACGGAGTCGGAATTGGACATGGCCGTCTGGAACGACATCCGCGCCGCCGACCCTCGGGTGGACGCGCTGGCCGAGGACACCGAGGCGCTGCTGGTGCGCGTGCCCGATGACGTCGCCGAAACACCCGACTGCCACCTGCTGCCGATCGACGCCTGTTACGAGTTCGTCGGGCGGCTGCGGATGCTGTGGCGCGGTTTCGACGGCGGCCGCGACGTGCACACCTACATCGACGAATTCTTCGGCGCCATCGCGGATCGCAGCAAGGTCGTGAACCGCGCATGACGGAGGTGACATTCGCGGTCCTCGATGTGGCGCCCGAACCCTACGCGGTCACACCGGTACTCACCGCCCGCGTTGGCGTTGCCGCGGTCGGCGACGACCCCGTGCATGCGATCGCCTTGAGGTGTCAGGTCCGTATCGACCCGCTGCGACGCGGCTATTCCGACGCCGAGGCCGACGGACTTGTCGATCTGTTCGGGCCACGCGAACGCTGGGCCTCGACCCAGCACACGTTCCTGTGGCAACACACGGCCGCCATGGTGCCCGGCTTCAGCGGAGCCACCCAGGTCGACCTCCCCCTCGAGTGCACCTACGACTTCGAGGTCGCATCGGCCAAATACCTGCACGCCCTGCGCGACGGGTCCGTTCCACTGCAGTTCCTCTTCAGCGGAACAATTTTCGTGCAGGGCACCCGCGGCTTCTCCGTCCAACAGGTGCCGTGGGACCGCGAGGACCGCTACGACATGCCGGTGTCGGCGTGGCGTGACCTGATCGGACAGCACTACCCCAACACCGGCTGGGTGCGCCTCGACCGCGACACCATCGAGGCACTGGCGACGTTCCGTTCCTCGCGTGGGCTGTTGTCCTTCGACGAGGCGATCACCGCGCTGCTTCCGGCCAGCACAAGCGGAGACCTCCGATGACCGCGGACTGGGGTCGGGCCCGCGCCGTCGCGGACGCGGTGTTGTACGAGGGGTATCTCCTCTACCCCTATCGCGCCACCTCGCAGAAGAACCAGTCCCGCTGGCAGTTCGGGGTGTTGGGGCCGCAGGGCGCCGAGGTCGCGGGTATCGGCGAAAACAGCACCCTGTCGGCGCAACTGCTGATGCGGGGCGACGCCGACGCGTCGGTTTCCGGTGTGGTGCGGTTCCTGCATCTACAGCACCGGGGTGCGGAACGGGCGACCGCGGACGGAGGGTTCGAACCGGTCGACGAACTGGTCGCGGCCTCTGGTTCATGGCTGAGTTGGGACGAAGCCGTCGCACGAGAAATCCCGTTCGGTCCGGTGACGGTGTCCAGCCTGCCCCAGGTCTTCGACATCTCCGTGCATGCGGGCACCGACGTCGAAGCCGTCGAGGGCGGACGACTGGTCCGTAGCCGCCGTGAACTGCACGGTCAACTCACGATCTCCGCCCAAACCGAGGGTGAAATACACCGTGTGACGGTAGAACTGCGCAACACCGAGACGCCCGTGGCTACCAAAGACGACGCGATCGCCGCGTCGATGATCGGTACGCATCTGATCGCCGAGGCCACGGACGGCGAGTTCCTATCGCTGCTCGAAACCCCGGACTCCGCGGCCGATGCGGCGGCCGACTGCCACCACCACCGGTGCTTCCCCGTGCTCGCCGGCGCCGTCGGCGACCACAGCCTGGTTCTGGTGTCCCCCATCATCCTGTACGACCATCCCGAGATAGCCGAACAAAGCGAAGGCGCGCTCTACGACTCCACCGAGATCGACGAGATCCTCACCCTGCGCATCATGACGATGACCGACGAGGAGAAAGCGCAGGCCCGCGCCACCGATCCGCTCGCCGCGCAGATCATCGACCGATGCGACTCGATGTCGCCCGAGGCGATGCTCAACCTGCATGGGGTGCTGCGCAATCCGCACGCGGCTGATGCGCCCGGACTGATACCGGAGATCCCCGAGGGTGTCGACTGGTGGGATCCGTTGGCCGACAACGCGGTCCGTCCCGACATCGACGCCGTCATGGTCAACGGCGTGCGGATCACGCGGGGCAGCCGAGTGCGGCTGCGGCCGTCACGGCGAGCCGACGCGCAGGATCTGTTCTTCGCGGACAAGATCGCACGGGTCACTTCGGTGCACGAAGACGTCGACGGCGATCAGCACGTCGGCGTCGTGCTGGAGGACGACCCGGCCGCCGACCTTCACGACTGGTACGGCCGATATCTGTACTTCGCACCAGACGAAGTAGAGCCACTCACCGAAAGGAGTGCGACATGGAAGTAGTGGGTTGGGTCGCGGTTGGCATCGCCGTTGCGGTGGTGGTCACCGGAGGCTACATGGGAATCCGCGCGATACCGGATGCGCGCCGCTACATGAAGATGCGCAACATGTAATCAAAGGAGGCAAACACGTCCGACGTTCTGGTAGCCGGGATCGGCAACATTTTCCTCGGTGACGACGGCTTCGGCCCCGAGGTGATACTGCACGTCCCGCCGCAGTTGGCTGGGCCACGAGTGCGCCTGGTGGACTATGGAATTCGGGGTATGCATCTGGCGTACGACCTGCTCGACGGTTGCTCGGCGCTGGTTCTCGTCGACGCTCTGCCCAACCGCGGAGCGCCAGGTATGGTGCACGTCTTCGAGGCCGACCACGAATCGCTGTCGTCGGTCGCCGGACTCGACGCCCACGCGATGGATCCCGTCGCGGTATTCGCGAGCCTCAACGCGCTTGGCGGTACGCCGCCCCACACCGTGATCGTCGGATGCGAGGTCGACTGTGTCGAGGAAGGCATCGGGCTGTCCGACAAAGTCGCGGCCGCCGTCCCCGACGCGGTGCGATCCGTCGAACTCGTTGTCGCGCAGCTACTCACACCGGTACAGGAGCGCTGAACCATGTGCTTGGGCATCCCCGGCCAGGTGGTGAGGAGGCTGGAGGGCTACGGCGACCAGCTCGCTTTGGTCGACGTCGCCGGTGAACACCGCAAGGTCAACATCGGCATGCTGCCGGAGGAAACGTTCGAGCCCGGCGACTGGGTGATCATCCACATGGGGTTCGTCGTCGAGAAGACCGACAAGGCCGGCGCCGACGCGGCGATGGAAGGCCTCGAACTCATGGGCCGGGGCCGGGACGAGGATTCGCCGTGAGCCGCCGCCGCGTTCAGGTTCGTGTGCGGGGCGTCGTGCAGGGCGTCGGCTTCCGCCCGTTTGTCTACACGACGGCGGTGGCCCTCGGACTGTCCGGCTCTGTGCGCAACGACACATCGGGCGCTGTCGTCGAGGTCGAGGGCGACGGCGCCGACATCGACGAGTTCCTGACCCGGCTCGGCGACCGACCGCCACCCCTGGCCGTCATCGAATCCATCGAGGCGCAGGCCATTTCCGTCGTCGGCGGTACCGGCTTCACCATCGCAGACACCTCACGGTCGGGCGGCGACCGCACGCTGGCCTCCCCCGACGTCGCGATGTGCGATGAGTGCGCCGCCGAGCAACGCGACCCGGCCAATCGTCGCTACCGGCACGCCTTCGTCAACTGCACCAACTGCGGCCCGCGGTTTACGATCATCGCCTCGCTGCCCTACGACCGCTCCTCGACCACGATGGCCGGGTTCGCGATGTGCGCGGACTGCGCAAGCGAATACGCCGATCCCAGCGACCGCCGGTTCCACGCCCAGCCGATCTGCTGCCTCAACTGTGGACCGACCGTCCGATTCCGGGACGCCGACGGCTCAGCCGAGGGTGAAGCCGGACTGCTGCGCGCCCGACGCCTGCTTCGCGACGGGGGTGTTCTCGCCGTCAAAGGCATCGGCGGCTACCACCTCGCCTGCGATGCGGGCAACGAGACAGCCGTCGCCGAACTCCGTGCACGAAAGCGCCGCGGCGACAAGCCGTTCGCGGTGATGGTTCCCGACCTGATGACGGCACACCGCATCGCCGACGTCGACGACTTCTCCGCGCATATGCTGTCCGGTCCGCAACGACCGATCGTGCTGATGCCGCGGCGCTCTGGTGCCCCGGTGGCGGATGTGGTGACACCGCACAATCCCGATCTGGGCGTGATGCTGGCCTACGCACCGCTGCAGACGCTGCTGTTCGGCCTGCCCGGCGACGAGCCGAGCCCGCCGGTCCTGGTGATGACCTCCGGCAACCTCGCCGGCGAACCGATCTGCTTCACCGACGATGATGCGCTCGAACGGCTTTCGCACCTCGCGGACGGCTGGCTGATGCACGACCGGGACATCCTGGTGCCATGTGACGACTCGGTGGTTCGGGTGGTGGACGGAGTCGAGCTGCCGATCCGGCGCTCGCGGGGCTATGCACCGCTGCCCATCGCGCTGCCCGTGGCGGTGCCGCCGACACTGGCCGTCGGCGCCGACCTGAAGAACACGATGGCCGTCGCCGACGGAAAGTACGCCTGGCTGAGCCAGCACATCGGTGACATGGACGACCTCGCGACGCTGGCGGCTTTCGACTCGACCCAACAGCACCTGCGGGAGTTGACCGCGGTGGCGCCGCAGGTGCTGGTCGCCGATGCGCATCCGCTGTACCGGTCCACGACGTGGGCCAACCGCAACGCCGAGGGCCGAAGCCGGTCCATACGGTCCAGCATCACCACGCACACATCGCGGCGGTGATGGCCGAGCATGGCCTCGACGAGGCCCAGCAGGTACTCGGGTTCGCCTTCGACGGAACGGGATACGGGCCCGACGGAGCGGTGTGGGGCGGTGAGGTGCTGCTCGCCGACTACAAGGGCTATCAGCGTCAGGCGCAGTTGAAGTACGTGCCGCTAGCCGGCGGCGATGCCAGCGTCCTGCGTCCCTATCGGATGGCATTGGCGCACCTGTGGGCAGCCGGCATCGCATGGGACCACGACCTGCCGCCGGTGGCGGCGTGCCCACCCAACGAACGAAAAGTCCTTGCCCACCAACTCGAAACCGGGCTGGGATGCGCGCCCACGTCCAGCATGGGTCGGTTGTTCGATGCGGTGTCGGCACTCGCCGGGGTGCGCCAGGAGGTCGCGTACGAGGCGCAGGCAGCCATCGAACTCGAGGGCGCCTCGCGCGGCATCGACTGCGGCACAGGCACGTATTCGTTCGACATCGACCGCAGGCATCTGCCCGCGCTCATCGACCCGGCGCCGGTGCTGGCGGCCGTGGTCGCCGATATCCGGGCAGGTGCGCCGACGGGTGACATCGGTGCGCGGTTCCACCGCGCCGTCGCGGACTTGATCGTGGACCTCGCGGGCACGATGCCGGGCGCAACCATCGCGCTGTCGGGTGGCGTGTTCCAGAACGCGCTGCTGCTGCAATTGGCGCTGAGGGGCCTGCGGCGCAAGGGTTTCCATGCCATCACACATCACCGCGTACCGCCGAACGACGGCGGCATCGCGCTGGGCCAGTTGTTGGTGGGGACGTACGTCTGAGGACTGTTGAGGAAGGGAGAACGCGATGTGTTTGGCAGTACCGGGCAGGATCCTGTCCATCGAGGACCGCGATGACACGCTGATGTCGGTCGTCGACTTTGGCGGTGTCAAGAAGGACGTCTGCCTTCAGTACATACCTGATGCCGAGGTCGGGCAGTACGTGGTCGTCCACGTCGGGTTCGCGATCCAGCGACTCGACGAGGAATCCGCGATGCGCACGCTCGCCGAGTTCGAGCATCTCGGGGTGCTGAAGGAAGAGTTCGCCGACGGCTTCGAATTGGCCGCGAAACAGGCAGGCCTGCAGAACCCCGCCGCGCAACAACAGTCGAATGGAAGTTCCGAGGTGAAGTCATGAAGTATCTGGACGAATTCAGCGATCCCGAGCTGGCAGGCAAGCTCGTCGATCAGATCAAGGCGGCGACCAGCCAACGCTGGGCGATCATGGAAGTCTGTGGCGGCCAGACCCATTCGATAATCCGGCACGGCATCGACCAATTGTTGCCCGATACCATCGAGATGATCCACGGCCCAGGCTGCCCGGTGTGCGTCACACCGCTGGAGATGATCGACAAGGCGCTGGAGATCGCGTCGCGCCCGGAGGTGATCTTCTGTTCGTTCGGCGACATGCTGCGGGTGCCCGGCAGCGAGAAGGACCTGTTCCGTGTCAAGAGCGAAGGCGGTGACGTCCGTGTCGTCTATTCGCCGCTCGACGCGCTGACCATCGCGCGAGAGAACCCGGACAAACAGGTCGTGTTCTTCGGTATCGGTTTCGAGACCACCGCACCGGCGAACGCGATGACGGTGTACCAGGCCAAACGCCTTGGCATCGAGAACTTCTCGCTGCTGGTATCCCACGTACTGGTCCCGCCTGCCATCTCGGCGATCATGGAGTCGCCGACGTGTCGGGTGCAGGCGTTCCTGGCCGCCGGTCACGTGTGCACCGTGATGGGCACCGACGAGTACCCGCCGCTGTGCGACAAGTACGGCATACCCATCGTCGTGACCGGCTTCGAACCGCTCGACATCCTCGAGGGCATCCGCCGAACCGTGCTGCAGCTGGAGTCGGGCCGTCACGAACTGGAGAACGCCTACCCGCGTGCGGTACAGGACCTCGGCAACCCCGCAGCCAAAGCGATGCTGCTGGACGTCTTCGAGGTCACCGACCGCAGCTGGCGCGGAATCGGGATGATCCCGAGCAGCGGTTGGCGGTTGTCGCACGCCTATCGCGACTACGACGCCGAGCACCGGTTCGCCGTCACCGACATCCACACCGAGGAGTCCGCGGTGTGCCGCTCGGGTGAGGTGTTGCAGGGCATGATCAAACCGCACGAATGCGAGGCGTTCGGCACACTGTGCACCCCGCGCAATCCCCTTGGCGCGACGATGGTCTCGTCGGAGGGCGCATGCGCAGCCTACTACCTGTACCGCAGGCTCGAGGTGACGCATGCCTGACGCCCGAAATCGATATGGAGTCGTGGGTCTGTCCCGCTCCGCTGCGGGACGCGCCCAACATCGTGATGGGCCACGGCGGTGGCGGCGCCATGTCGGGCGAGCTCATCGAGCACCTTTTCCTGCCCGCGTTCGGGTCCGCGGCCGACGCGAGTATGGGCGACTCGGCCGTCGTCGAGATCGGTGGCGCTCGATTGGCGTTCTCGACCGACTCGTACGTCGTCAAACCGATGGTCTTCCCCGGCGGCACGATCGGCGACCTCGCCGTCAACGGCACGGTCAACGATCTGGCGATGGCCGGGGCCCAGCCTGCGGTGCTGTCGACGGCGTTCATCCTCGAAGAGGGCACACCGCTGGACGAAATCGCCCGGGTGGCGCACGCCGTCGGCACCGCGGCGCTTGCCGCGGGCGTCAAGCTGGTCACCGGTGACACCAAGGTCGTCGACTCCGGCCACGGCGACGGCGTGTACATCAACACCGCGGGTATCGGGCTGGTCGACGATCGCACCGACATCCGCCCGCAGCGGGCCGCGGTGGGCGATGTGGTCATCGTCAGCGGCGACATCGGCGTACACGGGGTGGCGGTGATGAGCTGCCGGGAGGGGCTCGAATTCGTCACGACCGTCGCCAGCGACACCGCGCCGCTTCACGGGCTGGTGGCCGCGATGGTCGATACCGGCGCCGACATCCACACGTTGCGCGACCCGACGAGGGGTGGCATGTCGGCAACGCTGAACGAAATCGCCAGAACCGCCCACGTCGGGGTGGCGCTCGACGAGCGGCTGCTGCCGATTCCGCCGGAGGTCCGCGACGCCTGCGGCCTGCTGGGCCTGGACCCGCTGCAGGTGGCGAACGAAGGCAAGCTGGTGGCGTTCGTCGCCGCCGACGAAGCGGATCGGGTACTCGCCGCCATGCGGGCGCATCCACTGGGTGCTCGCGCCGCGGTCATCGGTCGGTGCGTCGACGAACACCCAGGGATGGTCGTGGCGAGGACGGCGCTGGGCGGTACCCGCGTGGTCGACCTGCCGATCGGCGAACAACTGCCCCGGATCTGCTAAATGACCGGCCGCGAGCTCTTCGCCAGCTACGCGTTCCCGCCGAACGAGCTCGGGTACTGCGGACCGGGTGATACCGGCATCGACGAACTGGCCTCGCACGCAAAGGAGTTCGACGGCGCGTGGCCATATCTGCAAGCCATCGCCGATGCCGTCGACGTCTCCGACGCACTCGATGCGGAGGTGGTACGGAACTACTGGATCGGAGGGCCGCTGCTGGAGAAGGTGGACGCGGGCGCGCTGCTTTCTCGTCTGCGGACCGCGTTCACCGGCCAGGTCACCGGCATGCTCGACGACGTGGATGAGCATGCGGACGTGTTAGCACACCACAGCTTTCACGTCTTCGTGGTGTATCCGTGGATCCGATTTCTCGACCGTGACCCGAGCACCCCGCTACGGGTGATGCAGGATTGCCGCATCCGATGGGGCACAGTGCAATCCGTCGACGACGAGCATGCGGTGCTCATGTCCGAGCCGCTGACGTTCGACGGAGCGGTGCTGGGACTCGGCGATCCGGCACCGGAACGGGTCCGCTGGCGCCACGACGGTGCGGCGCCGACGCCTGCCCCGGTCCCTGGCACCACCGTGACCGCACACTGGCAATGGATATGCGGCACGGTGGACGCCGACGAATGCGGCGCGCTGGCCGCGGCGACCCGGCAGACGCTCGACCTGGTGAACCGCGCACGAGGCAACTAGACGCGCGAGCGCTCGAAAAGTCACCACTGATCGCGCGGGACGTCGAAGTCGGAGCACAGCGCCCGCCAGACGTCCCTGGGATCCACGCCGTCCTCGATGGCCTGCTCCGCAGTCCGGCCGCCGAAGCCCGACAGCACATGGTCGACCAGCATGGACCTGCCACGGACCGGCCCGAACTGGCCTTCGACGAGCTCATGGAATTCCGTCAACCGCACCCGACCCAACCTACCCAGAACCCGCGAGCGCTTCATGGCACACCCGTACCGGATCTTCGACCTGCGCCGTGTCGGCACCCGCCCGTCGGGCGGCCTGGAGATACCGCGGTGACGACAGCACCTCGGTGACGGCGGCCGCCAGGGCATCGGCGGTCAACGGCCGCACCAGCTGCGCACTGCCCTGGCGGACAACCCGATTGGCGATCTCCCACTGGTCGCCACCGCCGGGCACCACCACCAGCGGCACGCCCGCCAACAGTGTCTTGGACACCATGCCGTGCCCGCCGCCGCAGATCACCAGGTCAGCGTGCGACAGCAGCTCGTCCTGACGCCCCAGACCGACAGTCGCCCACGGCGGCACCGGCACGTCGGGCCCGCCCAGCCGCGACACCACCACCCGGGACCCCTCCGGCAGCGCCTGCCCCGGCGTCAACGCCTCCAACGCGATTTCCGCCAGACCACGGGCGCCGGTCACCGCCGTCGACGGCGCGACGACCACCACCGGACCGGAGCCCTGCGGGAGCTGCAGCACCGATGATGTCGGCTCGAAGTGCAGCGGCCCGACGACAACCGCCTCGGCAGGCCAGTCAGGGCGCGGCACCTCGAGCGCGGGAAGGGTCGCGATCAGCCGCCGAAGGGGCCCGGGATCGGCTGCGGGCAAACCGATTTCGACCCGCACCGCCGCGCGTTGCCGTAGACCTGCGCGCCACGACCGGGCAGTCAGGGCGCGCATCACCGTATCGCGCAACTTGCCGCCCAGCCCTACGCCCGGCGCCAGCCCACTGCCCAGCGGCGGGAGTCCCTTCGACGGCCGGTACAACGGATGCGGGTTCAGCTCGATCCAGGGCACCCCCATCAGCTCGGCCGCCAGCCCGCCGCACGCCGTGATCACGTCGGAGACCACCAGGTCCGGTGCTAAATCGCGCAGCCCCGGCACGTTCAGTACCGCCATCCGCGCCGCCCGCTGGTGAATCTTCGCGCCTGCATCCGCGTCGTCGTCCAATTCGGTGGGATCGAGGCCGATGAGTTCCTGCGCGTCCACGCCGACGTCACGAGCGGTGTCAAACCACTCCGAGCCCGTGAGCAGCGTCGCGTCATCGCCTGCGGCGAGAAAGCGACGGCACAGCGCGATCGCCGGAAACGCGTGCCCGGGATCGGGCCCGGCAACCACGGCGACGCGCATCGGCCTACCCTGCCACAGCGGGTGGTTACTGGGCTTGCGTGCATGACGGGGATGACATCGACAGTTGACAGCACGGCCAACGCACGGACGGTGGAGACCTTCCTGTACGCGATGCAGGACGAGGACTTCGGCACCGTCGAGG
Organism: uncultured Actinomycetota bacterium; assembly: GCA_963848855.1. Taxonomy (GTDB): domain Bacteria; phylum Actinomycetota; class Actinomycetes; order Mycobacteriales; family Mycobacteriaceae; genus Mycobacterium. The sequence goes on along the minus strand of CAWKFL010000007.1, from coordinate 772,823 downwards.
CGGCGATGGCCGACAACATCGTGTCGCAGAACGTCGGATACCCGACCATTCGCGGTCGGGACCGAATCATGAAGCTATTTCGCCGAGGCGAGGGCCGATTCGGTTTCGAGGTCAAGATCCACCGCATCGCAGCGGAGGGCAACGCGGTGCTGACCGAACGCACCGGCGCGTTGATCATCGGGCCCCTGCGCATTCAGTTCTGGGTGTGCGGGGTGTTCGAGGTCCATGCGGGACGCATCACGCTGTGGCGGGACTACCTTGACCTGTTCGACTTCGCCAAGGGGACGCTGCGGGGCTTGGTCGCGACGGTGTTCCCGTCGCTACGTCCCACCCTCTAGATTGTTACGCGCCGCGGACGTGACCGAGTTCGTCGAATGCCTGCGCCCACCCCATCAGGCGGTCGGTCGCGTTGGTCAACTCGTCACGGTAGCGCTGCTGCGACATCGGTGAGCTCGACATCGGGCCGGTGTTCGCGGCCGACACCAATTGCGCTGCCGCGGTGACCATCTCGTTGTACTGACGGGCGCCGTGGTCCAGCTGTGCGCTGAAGGCCTTTACCGTGGGCGCCAAGTGGGAACGGGACTGCGGCGCCGAGCCGATCGCCCGCTCCATCGAGACCACCTCGTTGGCCGTCGCGGCCATGGTGGCTGCGGTGTGGTTGGCCGCAGCGGTCAGCTCGCGCAGTTCCTCGGCGGGCAGCATCCGGCCTCGCTCCATCACGCCGAGCAGCGAGTGCAGGCCCCGTTCGGAGGCGGCGAGGGCGGCCATGGGCTGGCGCGCCGCCGAACCCCATGGCGGCAGCCGGCGAGCGGACCGAGATCGCTGCGCAGGCAGCGGCTCACGCCGCAGCCAGCGGTAGCGCAGGAACGCCAACGTTGCAAGGAACGCCGCACCGACGGCGATCGGCGACGGGATGAACAGGGCCCACACCGGCGTGTCCCACGATGCCAGCAGACCCGTCACACCCACCCAGAACACGCTCGACACGGTGAAGAACAGCGCGAGCCGCAACGCCCAGCGTCGCTTGCGCAGCAGTTTCGCGCGCGGATCGGCTGCCGCATTGAGCTTTTCGGCCAGTACGTCGGACCACTCCGCCGCGGTGTCCACACCGCGCTGCGCCAATGAGCGCCAGGCTTCTGGCCGACCCGATTGCGACTTCACTGGCTCACCTCGCGAATCTATTGTGTGAGTGGCTTTTCCGGCGCCGGGGCATCGGTGTTGGTGGCCGGTGTGGCAGGGGTCGCGGCGGCCGAGCCGCCCGTCGGCAACTGCTCGCCGCGCATCGAGGCGCGGATCTGCTCCAGCCGCGAATGCCCGGCCATCTGCACACTGGCCTGCTGGACCTCCATCATGCGGCCTTGCACCGAGTTCTGCGCGAGCTCCGCGGAGCCCATCGCGTTGGCGTAGCGGCGCTCGATCTTGTCGCGGACCTCATCGAGGCTCGGCGTGCTGCCTGGTGCAGCGATCTCGCTCATGGACCGCAGCGAGGCGCTGACCTGCTCCTGCATCTTGGCCTGCTCGAGCTGGCTGAGCAGCTTGGTGCGCTCGGCGATCTTCTGCTGCAACACCATCGCGTTCTGCTCGACGGCCTTCTTGGCCTGTCCGGCGGCCTGCAGCGCCTGGTCGTGCAGCCCCTTGAGGTCCTCGACGCTCTGCTCGGCAGTCACCAGCTGGGCGGCGAACGCCTCAGCGGCGTTGTTGTACTCGGTGGCCTTGGCAGCGTCACCGGAGGCGACCACCTGGTCGGCGAGGGTGAGGGCCTGGCGCACGTTGACCTGGAGCTTCTCGATGTCGGCCAGCTGGCGGTTGAGCCGCATCTCCAGCTGGCGCTGGTTGCCGATCACCTGGGCCGCTTGCTGCGTCAACGCCTGGTGCTGCCGCTGGGCCTCCTCGATGGCCTGCTGGATCTGCACCTTCGGATCGGCGTATTCGTCCACCTTCGAGCTGAACAGCGCCATCAGGTACTTCCACGCCTTGACGAACGGATTGGCCATTACTTCACTCCGCCTTTGTGTCGTTGTGTGTGCTCATGCCAACTTATCGGTTCAGCGCAGATCACCACACCCCCGCGGGTGTTTTCCAAGATCGGTCAGGATCGGTCAGGCCACCGCCATCGACACGACGGACGGGATGACGACCTTCGTGGCGGCGTCGATGTTGGCCGCGCTGGTGAAGGCGGCGAGCTCCTCGCGGGCGAGCTCCTCGCCGGCGTCGAAGAGCACCCGCGACAGCGGGACGTCCAAGGCACCGCAGATGGCGGACAGCAGTTCGCTCGACGCCTCCTTGCGGCCGCGTTCGACCTCGGACAGGTAGCCGAGGCTGACCCTGGCGGAATCGGATACCTCGCGCAGCGTGCGTCCCTGCTCGGTGCGTGCCCGACGCAGCACGTCGCCGATCACCTCGCGCAGCAATGCCGTCATGATCGTCTGCTCTTCACGCAAGCGCTCATCGGTGTGCTCCCTCTCCCTGGCTGGAGTTGATTACTAGAGCAACGCTGCATCCCGCCGAGCGGTTCCCGGATGGCACAGATCACTGTTGTTCGACAAGTACCCGCAGCCGCGCGACGGCCTCGTGGACGGCCCCGGTCCTGATATCCCAGCGTGTTCCCGTGAAAGCGAGCTGAACGACCTCGGTGTCCACCGGGCCCGCAACCCCCAGGAACACCGTCCCCACCGGATGCCCGCCGTGGGGCTCCGGGCCCGCCACTCCGGTCAGTCCGACGCCCCAGGTCGCGCCGCAGCGCTGTTGGGCGCCGACGGCCAGCGCACGCGCGGTGGGTTCGGAGACGGGCCCGACGGCCTCGAGCAGTTCCGGCGCGACGCCTGCAAGCGCGATTTTGGTGTCCTCGGTGTAGGTGACCAGGCCGCATCGCAGCACGACGCTCGCACCCGGCACTCCGGCCAGGGTGGCGGCCAGCAGGCCCGCGGTCAGCGATTCGGCGGTGGCCACGGTCTGCCTGCGCACGGTCAGGTCGGCGACGAGCGCGCGGGCGTCGTCAGTTACTAGCGGGTCGTCCACGCGAATCCCTGATGGCCGAAACGATGTAGTCGATGCCCGTGATGACGGTTAGCACCACCGCCGCCCACATCACCACCCACGCAGCCGACAGCCAGGTTCCTGACAGCGGCATCACAAAAAGTCCGATGGCGACGGCCTGTACGAGCGTCTTCAGCTTGCCGCCCCGGCTGGCGGGAATGACGCCGCGGCGCAGCACAGCGAATCGCAGGAGTGTGATGCCTATCTCGCGCGCCATGATGACGACGGTGACCCACCAGGGCAGGTCACCGAGGATCGAGAGACCGATCAGCGCCGATCCGACGAGCGCTTTGTCGGCGATCGGGTCGGCCAGCGTGCCGAACTCGGTGACCATGCCGTAACTGCGCGCCAACGCCCCGTCGAAGCGGTCGGTTATCACCGCGACCGCGAACACCACGAATGCGACTATCCGCCAGAATGTTTCATGGCCGTCGCCGACGAACAGCGCCACGAGGAAAACAGGGACCAACACGAACCGCACGCCGGTGAGCACGTTCGCGAGGTTCGCCACACTGGCGCGCGGAACCACCGGATCGATATGAGGTTGGCCCGACACCGCAACAGAATATCCGTTGCCCCTACCGATACCCTCCACGTGTGAGCGCAGCGTCCGAACGACTTGTGGTGCGGCGGGCCCGCACGTCCGATGTGCCCGCCATGAAAGCGCTCGTCGACATCTATTCCGGCAAAATCTTGCTGGAGAAGAACCTGGTAACTCTTTATGAGGCGGTCCAGGAGTTTTGGATTGCCGAGTGCGACGGCGAACTCATCGGTTGCGGAGCCCTGCATGTGCTGTGGTCCGATCTCGGCGAGATCCGCACGATCGCTGTCCACCCGAAGGTGAGGGGCCAGGGCGTCGGACACGCGATCGTCGACCAGCTCCTCAACGTGGCCCGGAATCTGCATCTGGAGCGCATCTTCGTGCTGACGTTCGAGACCGACTTCTTCGGCAGGCACGGCTTCATGGAGATCGAGGGCACGCCGGTGACCGCCGAGGTTTACGAAGAGATGTGTCGTTCCTACGACACCGGTGTCGCGGAGTTCCTCGACCTGTCCTATGTGAAGCCCAACATCCTGGGCAACACACGAATGCTGTTGGCGCTCTAACCCTCTCCCCCATTACGCCCAAACGGACAAACGGGCGGGAAAATGCGAGTAGATCGCGCCATTACGTCGATCTCGGCGGAGACCGGGCGTGGGTCGTAGGCGGGCGCGCCGTGGTGGGGCTCGCCTGGGTGGCCAGACCTCGCCCTCGTCGTCGCCGCCGGACCGTCTGCGCCGGCTCCTCACCTTCGCAAGCTCAGGTTTCGTCGCCGCCGGAAGCGTCCGACCCGCCGCGAATCAGCGCCAACGTGCCCGCCAGCTCATCGGGCTTGATCAGCACCTCACGCGCCTTGGACCCCTCGCTGGGACCGACGATGCCCCTGGTCTCCATCAGGTCCATCAGCCTGCCAGCCTTCGCGAATCCGACCCGCAGCTTGCGCTGCAGCATCGACGTCGACCCGAACTGGCTGGACACCACGAGCTCTACGGCCTGCAGGAACACATCCATATCGTCGCCGATATCCGGATCGACGTCGGTGCGCTCACTGTTGGTCTTGGCCGCGGTCACGCCCTCGGTGTACTCCGGCTGGGCCTGGTCCTTGCACGCGTTGACGACGGCGTGGATCTCGTCGTCGCTGACGTACGCCCCCTGAAGCCGCTTCGGCTTGTTGGCGCCCATCGGCAAGAAGAGCCCGTCGCCCATACCGATCAGCTTCTCGGCACCCTGCTGGTCCAGGATGACGCGACTGTCGGTCAGCGATGACGTAGCAAACGCCAGCCGCGACGGCACGTTGGTCTTGATCAGGCCGGTGACCACGTCCACCGACGGCCGCTGCGTTGCGAGCACCAGATGGATGCCGGCGGCGCGGGCCTTCTGCGTGATCCGCACGATCGCGTCCTCGACATCGCGCGGTGCGGTCATCATCAGGTCCGCGAGCTCGTCGACGATCGCCATGATGTACGGATACGGCCGGTACTCGCGCTGGCTGCCCAGCGGGGCCGTGATCTCGCCGGAGCGGACCTTCTTGTTGAAGTCGTCGATGTGGCGGACCCGCGACGCCTGCATGTCCTGGTAGCGCTGCTCCATCTCCTCGACCAGCCACGCCAGTGCGGCGGCTGCCTTCTTCGGCTGCGTGATGATCGGCGCGATCAAGTGCGGAATGCCTTCGTAGGGCGTGAGTTCCACCATCTTCGGGTCGATCAGGATCATCCTGACCTCCTCTGGGGTGGCCCGGGCCAGCAGCGAGACCAGCATCGAGTTGACGAAACTGGACTTGCCGGAACCCGTCGAGCCCGCGACAAGCAGGTGCGGCATCTTCGCGAGGTTGGCCGAAATATATTCGCCCTCAATGTCCTTGCCGAGGCCGATGAGAAGCGGGTGGTGATCACCCCGAGTGGACGGATCGGTCAGCACGTCGGCCAGCCGCACCATCTCACGGTCGACGTTGGGCACCTCGATTCCGACCGCGGACTTGCCGGGAATCGGCGCCAGCATCCGCACGCTTTCGGTGGCCACCGCGTAGGCGATATTGCGTTGCAGCGCAGTGATTTTCTCGACCTTGACGCCCGGCCCGAGCTCGACCTCGTAGCGCGTCACGGTCGGGCCGCGGGTGCAGCCTGTCACCTGCGCGTTCACCTTGAACTGGTCGAGCACCTCGGTGATGGCCTCGACCATGCGGTCATTGGCGGAGCTGCGGCGCTTCGGCGGGTCGCCTGCAACCAGCAGATCGAGCGACGGCAACGTATACGGCCCGTCCACCACCCGATCCAACAAAAGCGTCTGCTTCTTGGCGGGCTTCTTGCGGCGCATCCTGGCGGTGGGCTCAGGAATCGTCGGCGCCTCATCGTCGATCGGATAGTTCTCCATCGGCGTGCCGGTCGGCCACGCCTGCGCCTCGTCTTCGGAATTGGTCGACGCCGCGTCGTAGTAGCCGTCCGAGAAGTCCTCGGCCGGCGCCTCCGCCACATCGTCTTCGCCGTACTCGTCGTCGTAGTACTCGTCGCGGAAGCCGCGGGTGGAGAACATCCGCTGCACCGTCGAGGGGACCTCGCGGATCGTCGTGCCTGTGACCAACAACAGGCCGAACAGCACGCCGATGAACAACAGCGGCGCGGCAATCCACACCGTCAGCCCATCAGACAACGGACCACCCATGGCGAAGCCGACGAATCCGGCGGCGTGCTGACGCGCGTTGGGGTCCGTCGGCGAGCCGGCCCACAAATGCCACAACCCGAGGAACGGCAACCCGACCATCGCCGCGCCGAGGACCAACCGGGGCCGCGCCTCGGGATCGGGTTCGGTACGCATCAGCGTCACGGCGATCGCCGCCAGCAGGATCGGCACCAGAATGACGGCCGACCCGATCAGGACCCGAAGGAACGTGTCGATCCACTGGCCGACGGGCCGGGCGGCCTCGAACCACGAACTGGCCGCGATCACCACGGCGAGCCCCAGCAAGGCCAGCGCGATGCCGTCGCGGCGGTGGCCAGGCTCGAGGTCGCGGGCCCTGCCGACCGAGCGCGCGGTGGTTCCTGCACCCTTGGCCAGCATCAGCCAGCCCGCACGGACGCCCCGGCCGACGGTCGCCCCCGCCGACGAAACCGCAGAAGGGTTGCGGCGGATCGCCGGCTTGCGGCGGGGCGCCGACGGACGCGCCGGACGCGATCCGCCCCGCGAACCAGTCTTTGACCTGGTCGAACGGGCTCCGGAACGGGCGGCGGTCTTGTTGGCCATACGTGTAAGCCTAGTCGCAGATGCCCCAGAAGCACCATCTGCCACACGGGTCACAGAAAGGTATCGGAAATTTAGTTAGGTTCACTGCGTACGCTAAGAATTCGTCCGTTCAGCACCCAGCGAGGAGCCCACCGCCCATGCCCGTCGTCGTCGTAGCAACCTTTGTCGCAAAGCCCGAGTCCGTCGATGTCGTGCGCGATGCATGCACGCAAGCCATCGTGTCCGTGCACTCCGAGCCCGGCTGCGAGCTCTACTCGTTGCACGAGGCCGACGGCACCTTCGTTTTCATCGAGCAGTGGGCCGACGCCGACGCCCTCAAAGTGCACAGCACCGCCCCCGGTGTCACGACCTTGTTCGGCACGATCGGCGAGCTGCTCGCCGCGGCCCCCGACATCAAGATGCTGCAACCGGTCGTCGCGGGCGATCCGGCCAAGGGTCAGCTTCGTCCGTCATGACCGCGCTCAGGGGGAAGGTCGCGTTCATCACCGGTGCCGCTCGCGGTCAGGGCCGTGCTGAGGCCATCCGGTTGGGCTCCGACGGCGCCAACATCATCGCGGTCGACATCTGCGACCAGATCGCGTCAGTCCCCTACCCAATGGCCACGCCCGACGATCTCGCGGCGACGGTCAAGCTGGTCGAGGACACCGGTGCGCGAATCGTGGCCGAGCAGGCCGACGTCCGCGACCAGGACGCACTGCGGAAAGTGCTGCGGGCCGGGATCGATGAGTTCGGCAGGCTCGACATCGTCGTTGCCAACGCGGGCATCGCCCCGATGCAATCGGGGTCCGACGGCTGGCGTGACGTCATCGACGTCAACCTCACCGGCGTCCACAACACCGTCGAGGCGGCGAAGGGCCCGATGGTGAAACAGGGCGAGGGCGGCGCCATCGTGTTGATCAGTTCGGCCGCCGGGCTGGTCGGAATCGGTAGCGACGACGCCGGGTCCATCGGATACACCGCGGCCAAGCACGGAGTGGTAGGTCTGATGCGGATCTACGCCAATCACCTTGCGCCGCAAAATATTCGCGTCAACTCGGTCCATCCCACCGGGGTCAACACACCGATGATCAACAACGAGCACACCCGCCAGTGGCTGGAGCGCCTCGTTGCCGAGTCGGAGACCCCCATCGACTGGGGCAACGCGATGCCGGTAGACATGATCGAACCCGAGGACGTCGCCGCCGCGGTGGCCTGGCTGGTTTCCGACGAGGCTCGCTACGTCACGGGCATCACCTTGCCGGTGGACGCAGGGCTCGCCAACAAGCGCTGATGGCGCGCAATCCCGCCGCGCAGACCGCTTCCGGCCCAATCGTGCTGGCAGCCGTCGAGCAGTACGAGGGCGCGGGCCAGCGGCTGGTCGACGACGACCTCGCGTCTGCGTTCCTGCCTGCCGGGTTGCGCGCCTTGGTGCGCACCACCCGCGTTCCGGCGATCCGGCGCCTGATGGTCGGAGCCACTGAGCGGTCCGGACCCGGTTTGTGGGCGAACATCGCCTGCCGCAAGCGATTCATCGACGAGAGACTCGACGAGTCGCTTGCCGAGACCGACGCGGTGGTGATCCTCGGGGCAGGGCTGGACACCAGGCCGTACCGGCTCGCGCACAAGAGTGACGTCGAAGTATTCGAGGTCGATCTGCCGGTGAACATCGAGCGCAAGCGCTCAGTCGTGCGGCGGGCGCTCGGCGGTGTACCACCTTCAGTCCGGTTGGTGCCGGTGGACTTCGAGCGCGACGACCTTGTTGCAGAGTTGGCCAGGCACGGCTACCGCACCGAGTATCGGACCTTCTTCATCTGGGAAGGCGTCACGCAATACCTCACCGAGGACGCCGTGCGGGCGACTCTCGAGCATCTGCGCGACGCAGCACCGGGCAGCCGGTTGGTCTTCACCTACGTAAGGCGTGATTTCATCGAGGGCACGAATCTGTACGGTTCGCAGTCGGCCTACCGGAGGTTCCGCGGGAAGCGCCAGGTCTGGAAATTCGGCTTGCATCCCGACGAAGTGCCCGCGTTGGTGGGCGAGTACGGCTGGCGGCTGATCGAGCAGGCGGGGCCGGAGTACTTCTCGCGCAACTACATCGAGCCCGCAGGCCGCAATCTAACGGCGTCGCAGCTCGAATGGACGACGTACGCGGAGAAGACCCATACCGTCTAACTGTCCGTTTCGGCGCGCACCAGCTTGATCGCCGCGGCCTCGATGGTGTCCTCCGACAGCAGCACCTCCAGTGCGGCGTCACCGAGTGGGATGAAGCTGTCGTGGCTCGCGACCCTGGCCAGTGCGCCGGTGTACCCATTGTCGATCAACGCGGCGAGCACGCCCTCGCTCACCCCGCCGCTCTCCCGTGTCTCGTCGACGACGAGCACCCGGCCCGTGGCCGAGGCCTCGGCGACCATGTCCGCCACCGGCAGCGGCGCCAGCCAGCGCAGATCGACGACCCGCGCCGCGATGTCGATGCCCTGCAGCCTGCGGGCTACCCGCAGGCTCATCCGCAGTCCGTTGCCGAAGGTCAGGATGGTCAGATCGCGGCCGTCGCCGTACGTGCGAGCACGGCCGATCGGTGTCACGCCACCGGAATCCGCCGCGAGCCAGAGGTCGTCGCCGTCGTCGTACAGATCGCGGGTGTGATACAGCGCGATCGGCTCGAGGAACAGGCAGACCACCCCCGACGAGTGCGCGGCACTCACACACGAGCGCATCATCGCCGCGGCGTCGTCCGGCCGGGCAGGCGATGCGATCACCAGACCCGGGATGTCCCTGACGGCGGCGATCGAGTTGTCGTTGTGGAAATGCCCGCCGAAGCCCTTCTGATAGCCGTACCCCGCGATGCGCACGACCATCGGATTGCGGTACTGCCGGTTGGAGAAGAACTGCAGTGTGGCGCCCTCGCCCCGGATCTGGTCCGCAGCATTGTGAAGATAAGCCAGGTACTGGATTTCGGGAATCGGCAGCAGACCCGACACACCGGCACCCAGGGCAAGCCCGAGGATCGACTGCTCGTCGAGCAGCGTGTCGAACACCCGCGCCGAACCCGCTTTCGCCTGCAATCCGCGCGTCACCCCGTACACGCCGCCCTTGCGGCCGACATCCTCGCCGAAGACGATCACCCCAGGCCGGCTCTGCAGCACGTCCTGCAGGCCCTGGTTGATGGCCAGCGCCACCGTCAACGGCGTCTCGCCCGCACCGGTAACCGGTTGCGCCGCAGGGGCTTCGGAGGCAGCGACGGCATCGTCCAGACTTGCGCGCAACGGGGCCATCACCGCCTGCGGGCTGTCCAGCTGAGACAAGTCCGCGACTTCGGTTGTCATCGCCAGGATCTTGTCCCGCTTTTCCTCATAGCGGTCGAGGACCTGCTGCGGGGTGAGGACAGCCGCGTCGACAAGGAGTCGCGCGGTGCACAGCACCGGGTCCCGCGGATAGTCAGCGGTGATCTCGTCGGGTCTGCGGTAGGCGGGTTCGTAATCGGATCCGGCGTGCCCCATCAACCGGACGGTGCGCAAGTGCAGAAACGCGGGGCGGCGTTGTGTCCGTACGTAGTCCGCGGCCGCCGCGGCCGTGGTGTAGACGGACGGCAGGTCGGTGCCGTCGGCGGCGAAATACTCCAGCCCGTCGCGGTTGCCGTACGTGTACGCCACCCAGTCCCCCGGCGTCTTAACGCTGATCCCGATGCCGTTGTCCTCGCACACGAACAACAGCGGCATCGGCACACCCTGGTAGGCCGTGTGCATCGCGGTGTTGATTGCACCGACGGCCGTCGAGTGGTTGGCCGACGCATCACCGAAGCTGCACACCGCGAGGGCATCGGCGGGCCAGGGGGTCTCGACGCCAAGTTTGCGCGCCCTGGCGATCGCGAACGCGACACCAACCGCCCTCGGCAAGTGCGAAGCGATCGTCGACGTCTGCGGGATGATGTTGAGGTCGTGGCGGCCGAACACCTTGTGCCTGCCACCCGCGATCGGCTCTTCGGTGGCGGCGACCAGCCCGAGCAAGACGTCGCGCAACGGATCGCTGCCCGCCACCTGCGCGGCGCGCGCCACGTAGAAACCGCCCGAGCGGTAGTGCAGCAGTGCGGGATCCGTGTGCCGGAGCGCGGCCGCGACGGCGGCATTGCTCTCGTGGCCCGCCGATCCGATGGTGTAGAACCCCTTCGCCCGCGACCGCAGCCATCGCGCGGCAAGGTCGAGGTGTCTGCTGCCCAGTTGCGCGTCGAACACGTCAAGAATGATCTGCTGCGAGACGCCCTGCAACACAGTGGCATTCGCGGCTTGCGGGGATGCCAGCGTCGAGACGGTCGTCGTGAAGTATTCGTCGATGGATTCAGCCACTGCGGCTCGCTAGATTTCGATGACCGTCGGCACGATCATCGGCTGGCGGCGATAGGTCTCGCCCACCCACTTGCCGACGGTGCGGCGCACCGCCTGCGCGATTCGGGTGACATCGGTGATGTTCTCGGAGGCAAGAAATTCCAGTTCTTCCTCGACCTTGCGCGCCACAGGTTCAAGAGCTTTCGGATCCTCCGAGAAACCCCGCGAATACAGATATGCAGGTGCCGCCGCACGCCCGGTGCCGCGGCGCACCACCACCGTCACCGCGATGAATCCCGATGAGAGGATGAGGCGCTCCCCTAGCGTGGCGTCGCCGACATCGCCGGTGATCAGGCCGTCGACGAACATCTTGCCGACGGTCACCCCGCCCGCGATCTTCGCTCGACCGGACACCAGGTCGACGCTGACACCGTTCTCCGCCAACACAATCGACTCCGACGCCACCCCGGTGCGCTCCGCCAACTTTGCATTGGCCCGCAGCATCCGCCAAGTGCCGTGCACCGGCATCACATTGCGCGGGCGCACCGCGTTGTACAGGAATAGCAACTCACCGGAATAGGCGTGCCCGGAAACATGTACGCGCGCTTGCGCATTCGTGAGGACCCTGGCGCCGATCTTGGCCAGCGCGTCGATCACGCCGTACACGGCTTCCTCGTTGCCGGGAATCAGCGACGATGACAAGATCACAAGGTCGCCCGCGGTCAGGGTGATGCTGCGGTGCTCGCCACGCGACATCCGCGACAGCGCCGACATCGGCTCGCCCTGAGTGCCAGTCGTGATCAGCACGACCCGTTCCGGCGGCATCATCTCCGCGGCGGCGATTTCGAGCAGATCGGATTCGTCGACCCGCAGATAGCCGAGCTCGCGCGCGATGCCCATGTTGCGGACCATCGACCGTCCGACGAACGACACCCGCCGGCCCAGTGAGACGGCGGCATCGATGATCTGTTGCACGCGATCGACATTCGACGCGAAGCACGCGACGATCACCCGGCCCTGCGCACCGCGGATCAACCGGTGCAGCGTCGGGCCGACCTCACTCTCCGACGGGCCGACACCGGGGATCTCGGAATTGGTGGAGTCGCAGAGGAACATGTCAACACCGGCGTCACCGAGCCGCGACATCCCGGGCAGGTCGGTCGGCCTGTCGTCGAGCGGCAGTTGGTCGAGTTTGATATCGCCGGTGTGCAGCACGGTGCCCGCACCGGTGTGAATGGCGATCGCCAGGCAGCCGGGGATCGAGTGGTTGACGTGAAAGTACTGGCATTCGAATACGCCGTGCGTCGATCGATTGCCCTCGGCCACCTCGACGAACGCCGGTTTGATGCGGTGCTCGCGACACTTCTCCGCAACCAGCGCAAGAGTGAACTTCGAGCCCACGACCGGAATATCGGGGCGAAGCTTGAGCAGGAACGGGATCGCGCCTATGTGGTCCTCGTGCGCGTGGGTGAGCACCAACGCCTCGACATCGTCGAGGCGGCCCTCGACGTGGCGCAGGTCGGGCAGGATCAGGTCGACGCCCGGTTCGTCGTGCCCGGGGAACAGCACACCGCAATCGACGATCAACAGCCGGCCGAGATGCTCGAAAACGGTCATGTTGCGGCCGATTTCGCTGATGCCGCCCAGCGCGGTGACCCGCAGACCTCCCGGGGCCAGCGGCCCCGGCGGCTTGAGTTCCGAATTCATTATCGGAGCACCGCGGCGGCGCGCATGTCGATGGCCAGCGCCTCGATCTGCTCGGGGGTCCCGGGCAGCTGCGGCAGCCGGGGGTCACCGACCTCGATTCCCTGCAACCTCAGCCCTTCCTTGGCCAGGGTCACGCCGCCAAGCCGTGCCTGGGCGTCTCCGAGGGGTGAGAGCGTCACGTTGATCTTGCGCGCGGTCGTGATGTCACCAGAGGTGAACGCGGACAACATGTGTCGCAGCTGGCTGGCTGCGAGATGGCCCCACACGCTGACGAATCCGACGGCCCCCATTGCCAGCCACGGCAGGTTGAGCGTGTCGTCGCCGGAGTAGTACGCCAGGCCCGTCTCGGCGATGATCTGGCCGCCACCGTGCAGGTCGGCCTTGGCGTCCTTGACTGCCACGATGTTCGGGTGTTCGGCCAACGCACGAATGGTGTCCCATTCGATGGGCACGACCGACCGCGCGGGGATGTCGTAAAGCACGACGGGAGCTTCAGTGGCGTCGGCCACCGCGGTGAAGTGCGCCAACAGTCCCGCCTGCGACGGGCGCGAGTAGTACGGCGTGACCACGAGCAATCCATGCGCACCCTCGGCCGCGCATGCCTTAGCCAGGTGAACGCTGTGCGCGGTGTCGTAGGTGCCCGCCCCGGTGATCACCCGAGCCCGGTCACCCACCGCCTCGAGCACCGTGGCGAGCAACGCGACCTTCTCGTCATCGGTGGTCGTCGGCGATTCACCGGTGGTGCCGGACAACACGAGGCCGTCGCAGCCGACGTCGACGAGGTGCGTGGCCAGCCGCGCCGCGGTCTCGGTATCCAGGGAACCGTCGGGCTTGAACGGGGTAACCATCGCGGTCAATACGGTGCCCAGCCGGGCCGTAACGTCAAATCCGCTGATGCTCACGGGCAACAAGATTACCCGCTCGACCTCACGCCCCCGTGAATGTGTCCGGCCAGGTTCCTCATGCCTCCGTGGCTGAGCCTGGCCAGCTCCGTCATGCCTCCGTGGCCAAAGGCGACGTTGCCACTTCACTGCCGTCCGCCAACACGGAGATCTCGAAGTCGGAGAACACCGCGGGAGCCACGTCGACGAGTTGGCGCAGGCACTCGATGGCCAGCCTGCGGATCTCGACGTCAGCGTGCTCGCTGGCCCGCATCGCGATGAAATGCCGCCAGGCACGGTAATTCCCCGTCACGACGATGCGGGTCTCGGTGGCGTTGGGAAGCACCGCGCGGGCCGCCTGCCTGGCTTGTTTACGCCGCAGCACCGCATTGGGCTGGTCGGCGAACTTGGCCTCGAGCCTGGCCAGCAACTCCGTGTACGTCGTGCGGCTGGCGTCGGCCGCGGCGGTGAAGATCTCCAGCAACTCGGCGTCGTCTTCCATCCCCGGCGGCACCACGACTTGCGCATCGTTCTCCGGCACGTAGCGCTGCGACAACTGCGAATACGAAAAGTGGCGGTGCCGGATCAGCTCGTGGGTGCAGGACCGGGACAGCCCGGTGATATAGAAGGAGACCGACGCGTGCTCGAGCACCGAGAAGTGGCCGACGTCGATGATGTGGCGCAGGTAGGCCGCGTTGGTCGCGGTCCGCGGATTGGGCTTCGACCAGCTTTGGTAGCAAGCCCGGCCCGCGAACTCGACGAGGGCGGCCCCGCCGTCAGCATCGGTGGTCCACGGCACCTCGGGCGGCGCCAAGAACTCGGTTTTGGCGATCAGCTGCACACGCAGCGGCGCGGTCTCGGCCACGGCTCACCCTAACGTGACACTCTTGCCCAGCCGTTTGTTAGTCAACTAACATGTTAGTCAACTAACAACGATCGGAGGGTGAATTATGGACACCAACGTCGTCGTGGTGGGAGCGGGCCCGACCGGGCTGGCGCTGGCGTGCGGCCTGCGCGCGGCCGGCATCTCCGCGAGGGTGCTCGACGGCGCCACCGGGCCCGCGGTGACCTCGCGCGCCCTGGGTCTGCAGCCGCGTGGTGTTGAGGTCCTCGACCGGCTCGACGCACTCGGCGACCTGCCCGAGCGGGCGCTGCCGATCAATAAGGTGGCGATCTCGGTCGGCGGCCGGGAACTCGCCAAGCTGCAGGTCGGAACCGCAATGCGACGGCTTGGCGGCAGGTCTGGGTTGATCATCTCGCAGGCCGAGATCGAAGGGGCCCTGCGTGAGCGACTGGGGGAACTCGCCGGCACTGTCGAGTGGGCACGCCGCGTCGTGGGACTTCTCCCGGCCGCGGAGGGCGTGACCGTGCGCGTCGAGGGTGGCGACGAGATCGAAGCGGGTTGGGTGGTCGGCGCGGACGGTGCGCACAGCATCGTCCGAAAGGCATTGGGCGTCAGGTTCCCCGGTGTACCGCTCGTCGAACGGTTTCTGCTTGCCGACGTACACGCCACCCTGGACCGCCCGCGCGACGCGGTGGCCACCTGGATCGACGGCACCAGTCTTCTGGCCGCGTTCCCGCTGCCGGGCGAGGATCTGTGGCGACTGATGGCGCCCGCGCCACCGGAACTCGGCGACGAGCCGCAGCGGGAGCAGATCGTCGAATTCCTCGGTGGGCGTCTGGGGGCCGATGCTGGCGGAACTATTCGCACCGTGGAGTGGACGTCGTCGTTCCGCATCCAGCGGCTCCTTGCCGATACCTACCGACGCGGACGCGTGCTGCTGGCCGGCGATGCCGCCCACATTCACAGCCCGCTGGGCGGTCAGGGCATGAACACCGGGATCGGCGACGCCGAGAACCTGGCGTGGAAGCTCGCGCTCGTCGTCAGCGGCCGTGCCGACGACCGGCTGCTTGACACCTACGAAGCCGAGCGGCGCCCGATCGCCAAGGACGTATTGGAGTCGACGAGCGGGCTCACCCAGATGGTCGTGGGCGAGAGCGCGCAGGCCCGGTTGGTTCGCGACCGCATCGCGGTGCCCCTGTTGAACCGCGGCTGGATGCAGCGATACATCGCAACGAAGGCCTCGCAGCTGCAGGTCTCCTACCGCAACGGCCCGCTCGGCGCCGGACGCTCTCGCCGGCTGCCGGGACTGCGACCGGGCGATCGGGTTGCCGACCGCGACGGACTGTATGACGCGCTGGGACCGGCGTGGGCACTGCTCGGTCCGGAATCGCTGGCCGACATCGCACGCGAACGGTTGGGCGACGTCGCTGCGCTGCGCGGCAAAGGTGACGCGCTACTGGTCCGTCCCGACGGACACCTCGCGTGGCGCGGCACTGACTCGGCCGCACTGCGGGCGTGGCTCGACGGAGCGCTCGGTAGGCCCGCAGAAGTGCCCGCGCGATGACCGAGGACGACTGGCGCGCCCGAAAAAAGGCGGCCACCAAACAGTCGATCCAGGAGCACGCGCTAAGCCTGTTTGCCGAGAAGGGTTATGACGCAACCACCGTCGACGAGATCGCCGCGGCGGCGGGGGTATCGCACATGACGTTCTTCCGCTACTTTCCTCGTAAGGAAGACGTCGTCGAGTACGACGAGTACGACCCGTTGCTTGAGGATCTGGTTGCCGCGCGGCCGTCGGACGAGCCACCATTGGTCGCCCTGCACCGAGCGATCTGCGAAGGGCTGGAGAAGATCCTTCCCACCGACCGCGAAGCCCTTCTCATCCGAACCAGGCTCATACTGCGCGACCCGGTGTTGCGATCGCGAAACCTGTTAGCGCAGGACGAGACTCGTGACCTTTTCGCCAGGGCACTGGCCCGTCGCGCGGGGCTGGCCGAGCCTGATATGGCCGCGACGGTTCAAGCGTCCGCGGCGCTGGGGGCGATGGCCCCGGTGCTCGCGGCGTGGGCCGAGCAGGAGGATCAGGACCTCATCGAGCTGATCGGCGCCGCGTTCGAGGCGCTGCGGGCAGGCTGATCAGTCGACGACAACACCCGCCCGACGCATCGCGGTGGTGATGAGCTCGAAGTCGATTTCGCCGTGATGGCGCGCCAGCCTGTCGGCGTCGTCACCGCGGCCGTCGGCGATCGCCTGCAGAAGTTGCTGGTGTTCGCGCATGGCGCGTAATTCCATACTGCGCATAGTGATTGGCTCACCCCACAAGTGAGCCGGGGAGCCGATGCTCACCGTGGCCTTGAGGTCGAGCAGTACCTGCTTGAGCACGTCGTTGTGCGCGGCATCCATGATTGCGAGGTGGAACCGGCTGTCGGCCTGCTGGGCGTCCAGGCCGCTGTAGGCAACGCGGTACGCCTCGAATCTGTTCCGCAGCACGGACATGTCATGTTCGGAGCGGGACTCCGCTGCGGCACGGCAGACGGTCCCCTGCAGCCGGCAGATCGCATCGCAGCGGTCGCGCAGGTCGTCAAGCCGAGAACGCAGCGTGCGGCCCACCACATCGGTGGACGAGTCCGGCCATTGATTCAGCACGTACGATCCGCCGCCGCGACCGCGTCGCGTTTCGATCAGGCCCCGATCGAGGAGTCGCGCCAGCGCGGCGCGCACGGTCATGCGGCCCGCCCCCAGCGACCGGGCGAGGTCTCGTTCGACGGGCAGCCGGGCGCCCGGCAGATACTCGCCGATCGCGATCGCGGTGATCAGCCGGTCGGTGATCTCGTCGACGCGTGACGACGTGTCGAGCTGCTGTTCCAGTAGGCCGGGTGGTGCCGCCGCGCCCGTGTGCGCCATTGGTCCGATTCCCTCCCTCGTCAACCCAACATTAAATCTCTAACAATGGTCTTGTCACGAGACCTTTTGAGGTGAATGCTGACGATATGCCAATTCACACCCGTATGGTGCCCTTCCGCGGCCACGAGACCTGGGTCCGGATCACCACGCCGACAGAGGCGCGGCGCGGCGCTCTGCCACTGTTTGTCCTGCACGGAGGCCCGGGGATGGCGCACAACTACGTGCGCAACATCGCCGAACTCGCCGAGGAGACAGGCCGACAGGTCATCCATTACGACCAGATCGGCTGCGGAAATAGTTCACATCTGCCCGACGCACCCACCGATTTCTGGACCCCCGGACTTTTTGTCGACGAGTTCCACACGGTGCGCGGTGCGCTCGGCATCGAGAACTACCACCTGCTCGGCCAGTCCTGGGGCGGCATGCTGAGCGCCGAGATCGCCGTCCGGCAACCAGCTGGACTCGCATCCGTGGCGATCTGTAACTCCCCCGCCTCGATGGAGCTGTGGATGGCGGGCGCAGCCGAACTGCGCTCGCGGTTGCCACAGGAGACGCAGGACGCGCTCACCAGGCACGAGGAGGCGGACACCGTCACCGACCCGGAGTACCTGGAGGCGACGAACGAGTTCTACCGGCGCCATCTGTGCCGCGTCGAGCCGACGCCACAGGATCTCATCGACACGATGACGCAAATGGAGGCCGAGCCGACGGTCTACTACACGATGAACGGCCCCAACGAGTTTCACGTCCTCGGCACACTGAAGGGCTGGAGCATCATCGACCGACTCTCCCTGATCATCGCGCCGGCGCTGGTGATCGCAGGCGAGTTCGACGAGGCGACCCCCGCAACATGGAAGCCGTACATCGACCACATCGCCAACGTCGCGAGCCACGTGTTCCCGGATACGAGTCACTGCACGCACCTGGAGAGACCCGCGGAGTTCCGCGCCGTCGTCGCCGAGTTCCTCGCCAGCCATGATGCGAACCGCGTGCTGGCCGACTCAGCCCACAACTGACACCTAAACCGATCGGACAGCCCATGGACGGCCAGCGCAGCCTCGAATCGTTCGGTTACAAGCAGGAACTCCATCGCTCGGTGGCAACCGTCGACCTCGTGGTCTACGGCCTGGTCTTCATGGTCCCCATCGCACCGTGGACGATCTTCGGCACCGTCTACAACAGCGCGTCGGGCATGGTCCCGCTGGTGTACCTCATCGGCCTGGTGGCCATGGTGTTCACGGCGTTGGCGTACGCGCAGATGGCGAAGTCGTTCCCGTTGGCGGGATCGGTGTTCGCCTATGTCGGCCGCGGAATCCATCCCGGCGCAGGCTTTTTCGCGGGATGGGCGATCCTTCTGGACTACCTGCTGGTCCCGACGCTGCTGTACGTGTTCGCCGCCGAGTCGATGATCGGCCTGTTCCCCGGCACGCCGCGGTGGATGTGGGCCATCGTGTTCGTCGTCGTCAACACGGTGATCAACCTGCTCGGCGTCGACTCACTGAAGATGGCCAACCGGGTGTTCCTCGCGATCGAGCTGGTCTTCGTGGTGATCTTCGTGGTCATCGCCGTGCGCGCCATCAACGGCGACAGTCTGCCCAATGTCGGCTGGAGCACTAACCCCATCTGGAACCCTGAATACGTCAGCGCGCCACTCATCGCCGCTGCGCTATCGATCGCGGTGCTGAGCTTCCTCGGATTCGACGGCATTTCCACTTTGGCCGAGGAGTCCACCGGCAGAAGGAATCCCGCGGGCCGGGCGATGGTCATCGCGCTGTTCATCGTGGCCTCCCTGTTCATCGTCCAGACCTGGCTGGCCAGCCTGCTTGCGGGCGGCCGCGATGCCTTCAGCGACGATGAGGCGGGCAACGCGTTCTTCAAACTCGTTGAAGCTGCGTCGAGTACTGGCTGGATGAACGCGTTCTTCGTCGTCAACGTGCTCGCCGTCGGGTTCGCCAACGCCATGGCCGCCCAGGCCGCGACCAGTCGGCTGCTGTACTCGATGAGCCGCGACCGTCAGCTGCCGAGCTTCTTGTCCAAGGTCAGCAAGCGTCAGGTGCCGATGGCAGCGCTTCTGGCGGTCAGTGCGATCAGCGTTGTCCTCGTGTTGTTCTTCGTCGGCCAGATCGCGCTGATCTCGTCGCTGGTGAACTTCGGCGCGCTGTTCAGCTTCTGTCTGCTGCACATCTCGGTCGTCTGGTATTACCTGGGGCGCAAGAAGTCGAAGAACTATCTGCTGCATCTCGTCGTGCCGACACTCGGCTTCCTGATCATCGCCTACGTGCTGTTCAACGCGGACTCGCTGGCCAAGATCGGCGGGATCGTGTGGCTGGCCATTGGCGCGGTGGTGTTCATCGTCAACAGGCTCCGTGGGCGGGTTGTCCCGCAATTTTCCGACGAGCCCGCCGTGCCCGGCGAAGGCGTCAGCGCAGAGCCTGCGACAGCTGCGCCGTCAGATCACCCGTCGTCCCCACGGTGACCTCGCCCAGGCCTAGCCATGACGCCATCGCCGTGAGTTCGACGGCCAGCGCTGAGGCCACGCGGCTGGAGTCCTGACCGGGTTCGGCGAACGCGCCGACCACATGCAGTGCATCGCTGGCGCGTTCGGCTTTCAGGTCGACGCGCCCGACGAGATTCCCGTCGAGCAGGAAAGGCCATACGTAGTAACCGAATTGGCGCTTCTCCTGCGGGGTGTAGATCTCGATTCGGTAGTGGAAGTCCCACAGCCGTTGCACCCTCGGCCGGAAGAAGATCAACGGGTCGAACGGGCACAGCAGCGCGGTCCCGCGATCGCTTCGCGGCACCACCTGACCCGCGCGCAGATAGCCGGACGCCGTCCAGCCCTCGACCTCGACCCGTTCCAGCTCACCGTCGGCGACCAGCTTGGCGATCGCGGGCTTGACCTGCTGGGCTGCCAACCGGAAGTAGTCGCGGATGTCGGCCTCGGTTGCCACACCGAGTGCGCCCGCCGCACGCAGCGTCAGTTCGCGGATGGCTTCATCGTCGTCGACTTCGCGCGCCACGACCTCCGGCGGAAGCACCCTCTCGGTGAGGTCGTAGTGGCGGGCGAACCCGACGCGGGTGGCCGTCGTCAGCGTGCCGGCCGCGAACAACGCCTCGGTCACCCACTTGGTGTCGCTTCGGTCCCACCACGGACCCTTCTTGCCGCGTTGTTCGCCGCCGAGATGAGTCTCGAGCTGCCCTGCGGTCGACGGGCCGAGTTCGGCAACCGCGGCGACGATCTCGTCGGCCAGGCGCGGGTTCTTCTTGACGATCTGCGTGCCCCACCGGCCATGGGTGTACTCGCGCATCCGCCAGCGCAACAGAGGCCAGTCGTCGACGGCCATCAACGCCGCTTCATGCGCCCAGTACTCGACCAGCAGCCGCGGCGAACGCGCCGAGTGGCTCCATGCGGCGCGGTCGAGGATGTCGCGGTTGTACGGCCCTAGCCGACTGAACACCGGCGCGTAGTGCGCCCGCACCGCCACTGACACCGAATCGAGCTGCAGCACTTGAATTCTGGAGATCAGCCGCTTTAGGTGCGCACGAGTGACCGCACCGTGCGGCTTGGGTTCGGCGAAGCCCTGCGCCGCGACGGCGATCCGTCGCGCCTGGGTGGCCGACAGTGAGGTCACGGCCGAACGTAGCTGAAGAACCGGTAGCGCAGGCCGGAGGAACTGGTGAGCCACTCCCCCTCGGTGCCTACCCAGGATTCATCCAGCAGGGGCGCCACCGCGTCGCCGTCATCGCGAGGCAGGTCGATATCGACCTCGGTGACCTCGCACCGCGTCGCGATCGGTAGCGCGAGCGCGTATACCTGCTCGCCCCCGATCACCCAGGTGATGTCGTCGGTCAGTGCGTCTTGAAGCATGGGAACCACGTGAGCGCCGTCGGCCATGTAGTCAGCTTGCCGGGTCAGTACGACATTTTTCCGCCCCGGCAGCGGGCGCACGCTCTCCGGCAGCGATTCCCAGGTCAGCCGGCCCATCACCACCGTGCGTCCCATCGTGATGTCCTTGAACCGCGCTTGGTCCTCGGGCAGCCGCCATGGGATCCCACCACGGCGACCGATCACGCCGGAGCTCGACTGAGCCCAGATCAGTCCTACCGTCGTCATGTGGCCGTCATACCGCGACCGGCGCCTTGATCGCCGGATGCGGGTCGTAGTTCTTGATGACGACGTCCTCGTAGGTGTAGTCGAAGATCGAATCACGCGGCGCCAGGGCAAGTTCCGGGTACGGACGCGGGGCACGGCTCAGCTGCTCGGTGACCTGCTCGACGTGGTTGTCATAGATGTGGCAATCGCCGCCGGTCCAGATGAACTCCCCCACGTCCAGGCCCGCCTGCGCGGCCATCATGTGCGTGAGCAGCGCGTAGCTGGCGATGTTGAACGGAACCCCGAGGAACAGGTCCGCGCTGCGCTGATACAGCTGACACGACAGTCTGCTGTCGGCGACGTAGAACTGGAAGAACGCGTGGCAGGGCGGTAACGCCATCTGCGGGATCACGCCCACGTTCCAGGCCGACACGATATTGCGGCGCGAGTCCGGGTCGCGCTTGAGCAAGTCCACCGCCGCGCTGATCTGGTCGATGTGCTCGCCCGTCGGGGTCGGCCATGATCGCCACTGCACCCCGTAAACCGGGCCTAAATCGCCCGTGTCGGAAGCCCATTCGTCCCAGATCGTGACGCCGTGCTCGTGCAACCAGCCGACGTTGGAGTCGCCGCGCAGGAACCACAGCAATTCGTACACCACCGACTTGGTGTGGACCTTCTTGGTGGTGATCAACGGGAAACCGGCGGCGAGGTCGTAGCGCAGCTGATGGCCGAACAGGCTTCGAGTTCCGGTACCGGTGCGGTCCGATTTGGGTGTGCCACGCTCGAGCACCAGACGCAGGAGGTCCTCGTACGGCGTCGCGATCGGCACGCCGGTCAGCTTACTTCCAGAGCCGACGAGTAGAACGGATGCCATGCCGAGTATCTCTGCGACCGTCACAACCCCCGACGGCACCTGCCCAGTCACCCTGCACACACCCAACGGCACCGGCCCGTGGTCGGCCGTCGTCATGTATCCGGACGCGGGCGGCGTGCGCTCTATCTTCCAGGACATGGCCGCCAGGCTGGCCGGGTATGGGCATGCGGTGCTGCTCCCCGACGTGTACTACCGCCACGGCGATTGGGAACCGTTTGAGATGCAGACCGTTTTCGGGGACCCCGAGCAGCGCAAGCGACTGATGGGAATGGTCGGCAGCGTCACCCCCGACATGTACGCCAGCGACGCAACGGCATTCTTCGACTTCCTCGCCGGTCGCCCCGAAGTCAAGGGCGACGCATTCGGCGTGTGCGGCTACTGCATGGGCGGGCGGGCCTCGGTCGTCGTGGCAGGCCGGGTTCCCGACCGTGTGGCCGCGGCGGGGTCGTTCCACGGCGGCGGCCTGGTGACCGAGGAGCCCACCAGCCCGCACCTACTCGCCGACCAGATGAAAGCGACGGTGTACGTGGCAGGCGCCTCCGACGATGCGGGCTTCACCGCTGAGCACGCCGAGACACTCGACAAGGCGCTGACCGCCGCGGGTGTCACGCACACCGTTGAGTTCTACCCCGCGGCTCACGGCTTCGCGGTCCCCGACAATCCGCCGTACGACAAGGACGCCTCCGAGCGTCACTGGATCGCGCTGCAGGAGCTGTTCTCCTCCGCGCTCTCCGAAACGTAACCGCTACTGCTCCTCGGCCGTCGACCGCCTGCCCCGGGAGTGCATGAAGGTCGCAATCCCGCGGAAGATGCCGCGAGCAGCGTATACCGCCGCGAGGACCGACAACACGATCAACGCGATGAACATGATCAGCCAATTGGACCGGCTGTGGCTGACATTCCACCAGATGATGGTGAACAGCACGGCACAGATGAACACCACGATGTCGCGCCAATTGCCCTGATAGGACGCCGCCAGCTGACGGATCTCCCGACTCTTCTCCGTCGCCGCGATCAGGTCGTTGATTCGCTCGTCGATACAGGCCTTCAGCCGGGCTTTCAGCTCGGGCTGATCGTCCGGAATCCGCTCCAGCAGGTCCATGTCCTTGGCGATCATGCCGCGAACGTCGGGCCCCCTCAAGTTTCCCGCCGCGGCGCCCAGCAAGGCCCCGCCGGCAATCGGCGCTGCGCCCAACGCGAGCTCGGCTATCCCAGGCATGCGTCTCCTCCGTCACTCCTTGGACCGGCCACGCACGGGGCGCGGCTCGCGTAGTCGACCGTATCGAAGATGTGCTCCACGATTTGGATTCCGCCCGACTCACCCCATCAATTGAGCGGCCACCGTCGCGCCGAGTTCCCAGCACGCCTCGATGTCGGCTTTGCTTGGTTTGCCCGACACCACCACGGTCTCAGCCGCTTTCACCCAACCCAGCCCGGTCGTGATGGCCTCGACACCCCGCTCGGCGCCTTCGGTGCCCTCGTTGCCGTGGAGGTACAGGCCAAACGGTCGGCCGCGGGTCGCGTCGAGGCACGGGTAGTAACAGACGTCGAACGCGTGCTTGAGCGCGCCGCTCATGTAACCGAGGTTGGCCGGCGTGCCCAGCACGTAGCCGTCGGCCTCGAGCATGTCGGCCGGCGAAAGCGTCAACGCCGGTCGACGGACCACCTCGACACCTTCGATCTCGGGATCGGTCGCACCGGACACGACCGCCTCGAACATCTCCTGCGTGTGCGGTGACGGTGTGTGGTGGACGATCAGTAGGCGGGACACCGATGAACCTCCATTACTGCTGCCGCTCGGCTTCGTGCGCCAGCGCGGCCGCCAGCCGTAGATAGATGGAACGCAGCCTCGATTGGATTGGTTTCGCAAGCGCGGGAATTCGCGGCGTGCACGTAACCGTCCAGGTGATCACGCACCCGCTGGGTCGCTCTTCGATGCAAATGTCACCGCGATAATCCTTGAGAAGCATGTAGCCGGGAAGCGAGGCGTCGTACACGTGATGATGTGGTCGCGCTCCGTCGACGACCCGGTCGTGTACGACGTTGAGACGGTTGCGCACCCGCCTGATGCCGCCCAATCCGGTCTCGGGTGCACCCTGACGCTCCCATGACGCGGCCGATACCGTCGGCATCCAATCCGACCAGCGGTCGACATCCATGAGTGCGTCGTACACCGCTGCGGGCTTCGCGCTCGACGGCTGTTCCACCCGGAGTGACACGGGCTTGGCGCTCACGGCTGCCGCTCTTGCATTTCCACGGCCTTGCGCATCATCTCGCGGGCGCGGCTGCGATCACCCGCGTAGTCGTAGGCGCGCGCGAGGCGATACCAGCGCCGCCAATTGTCCGGGTCGTCCTCCAGTTCCTCGCGCACCGTGGCGAAGAGTGCGTCAGCGGCCTCGCGCTCGATCCGCCCCGACGGCCTCCGCGGCAGCGAGCTCACGTCGAGTTCCATACCCTCTTCCCTCGCGATGCGCGCAAGCCGTTGATGCGCCAGCCCCGCCCGCAACGTACTGACCATGACCCAGATCCCGATGAGCGGGAAAATCAGCAGCGCGAGGCCAAGTCCTATCGCGGCCGGCTCGCCGGAGGTGATGAACGCCATCGCGATGCGGCCGAGCAGAAAAAAGTAGACGACCAGCGCCACGCACATGAATCCGATGAGCAGTTGGATGCGCAGTGCGCGACCGCTGTCCGTCATTGCAGATCGAGCAGGGGCTCAATCCCCACGGTGAGGCCGGGACGTTCCCGCACCCGCCGGACCGCGAGCAGCACACCGGGCACGAAAGACGTGCGGTCGATGCTGTCGTGCCTGATAGTCAGCGTCTCCCCCATGGTGCCGAACAGCACTTCCTGATGCGCGACGAGTCCGGCCAACCGCACCGAATGGACCGGGATCCCATCGACGTCGGCACCGCGGGCGCCCTCGAGTCCGGTGCTGGTGGCATCGGGGTTGGGCGGCAGATCCTTTCGCGCCTCCGCGATGAGCTGCGCGGTGCGTGCCGCGGTGCCCGACGGGGCGTCGGCCTTGTGCGGGTGGTGCAGTTCGATGACTTCGACCGACTCGAAGAATCGTGCGGCCTGCTTCGCGAAATGCATTGACAGAACGGCGCCGATGGCGAAGTTCGGCGCGATGATGACGGCGACGTCGGGCTTGTGCGCCAACCAGGATTTCACCTGTTCCACGCGCTCGTCGGTGAAGCCGGTGGTGCCGACCACTGCGTGGATTCCGTTGTCGATCAAGAACTTCAGGTTGTCCATGACGGCGTCGGGATGCGTGAAGTCGATGACGACGTTTGTCTGGCTGTCGGCGAAAGCGCTGAGGGAGTCGCCCGCGTCGACTCCGACCGAGAACGTGAGATCCTCCGCTTGCTCGACGGCCTGGACCATCGTCGCGCCAACCTTGCCCTTAGCTCCAAGCACTCCGACCCGCATGACTGGGAGCCTAGTCGGCGGCTGATCGTCGACGGACTCCGCCACTGCAATGCACTGAATTCACTTGTGTCACTTTGGTTTCAGAAGTAGATGAGGGGTTTTTGTCAGGTGGGCGGCGATAGTATTCGAACATGCGTTCGGATGGCGGGACCGCCCTCGTAGATGATCGAGGCGGGCTACGCGATGCTGTCCGACGAGGCCTTCGACACCCAGACTCTTCTCGAGCTGCTGGACGTGCAGAGCCGGCTCGAAGCGGTGTCGTGGAAGGCACCCGCCATCAGCCACAAACTGATCGCGCGACTAGTGGCCGAGGCCGACCCGAAAGCGCTGGGCGCCAAGAACCTGGCCGACCTGCTGGCCACCCGGCTGCGGGTCTCGGTCGGTGACGCGCGATCGCGCATCGAGCTCGCAAAGTTGTTGGGGCCACGCCAATCAATGACCGGCGAACCGTTGGCACCCCAGCTCGCCAACACCGCCGCCGCCCCCAAGCCCACGGTCAGATCGGGGCTGAGCACGTGCGCATCCTCGAGAAGTTCTTCGATAAGTTGCCCGCCTACATTGATGCCACCACCCGCGAGCAGGCCGAGGCCGATCTGGCCCGCGACGCCCTCGGTTTCGGGCCCACCGACTTCCGGAAGGCTGCCGACCGGTTGGCGCAACTGCTCAACCAGGACGGCGACCCACCCGATGACGCCGAACAGGCCCGGCGGCGCTACCTGCGCATCGACAAACCCGGTCGCGACGGGTTGAGCCGAATCCACGGCCTGCTCGATCCCGAAGCGGTCGCCACCCTCGAACTCGTCTTCGCCAAACTCGGCGCCCCGGCATGTGCAACCCCGACGACGAAACGCCGTGCGTGGATGGTGAACCCGAAACAGAAACCGCACACCGTGACAACCGCAGCCAGGGCCAACGCACCCACGATGCGCTCAAAGCGTTGGCTCGTGCGGTGTTGGCGTCGGGCAAGCTGGGCACGCTCAACGGGCTGCCCTGCACGATCATCGTGTCCATTCCGCTGCAGGACCTGGAATCGGCCGCCGGTGTCGGCGTCACCGCCGGCGGATCATTGTTGCCGATGCGCGACGTCATCCGGCTAGCGTCGCAGGCCCATCACTACCTGGTCATCTACGACAAACACCACCCCGAAAAACTGTATTGCGGGCGGGCTAAACGCTTCGCCACCCCGGCCAACGCATCGTCCTGCACGCCCTAAACCAGGGCTGCACTACGCCGTCCTAGGGGCCGGCGGGCGGATGCGGGACCATGGGTTGCGGCGGCTGCTGCTCCTCGCCCAGACCAATGCATTCATCCGTGTTGGCGCCGGTGCAGGGGATACCCTGGATCTCCGGCACGCTGCCCTGCACCGGGGCTGGCATACACATTCCGGTAGCGGGGTCTTGCACCTCACCCATGGGGCACTGGGCTACCGGTGCAGGCGTGTTGGTCGTTGGTACGGCGAAGACGACGACCGCCGGCGCAGCCGCAATTGCGACCGCGAATCCACCGGCAAGGATTAATCGTCGTGCTGGCGTCTGAATGGTCACCATCGTCACGCTTTCTGTAGTTACGCCTGGCTCGAAATGATCTTTCGAGGCCAAGGCCAGAGCGCCTCGGTCGTCCCAGTACGGGTTAGAGGAACGTTCCAACCCCGCACGTTAATCATCGTCCGTTCAAATGAACGAATGCAAGCAACGCTTGATTGAAAAAGATTCGGATGAAGGTGTACCTCCCGGGGAATCACAGGAGCACCTCAACAGTCATGCCCGCGACCGCGGCTGCACGCGGCCCGGCTGCACCGCACCGGGCTACTGGACCCAGGTTCACCCCGTCGACGGCTGGGTCGCCGACAACGGTCAGACGAATATCAATGACCTCACCCTGGCGTGCGGGCCGGATAACCGATTGGTCGAAGAGGGCGGCTGGAGCACCCGAAAACGCCCCGATGGCCGCACCGAATGGCTCCCGCCACCCCACCCCGACACCGGACAATCATGCGTCAACAATTACCACCACCCCAAGCGATCTGGTGCCCAAAGACGACGACGAAGACCCTTGACGCAGTTAGCTTTTCCGCCTGATCAGCCACGCCAAATCCAATGCGTGACTGATTCACGCCAGCACGTCGTCTGCCCACGGCTGCCGAGCGCTGGGTGCTAAGAAGAGTCGTAAACCTGCGCCCGATAGCCCGCGTACACGCGCTCACCGACCGCGTTGAAGACCAATCGCAGCGGGAGTGCCACATTGCCGAGGAACCGTTCCCTGGCTTCGGCCGACTGGCCGTCGAGCACGATGCCGCCCAAGGCGAGTCCTCGCCTGGGGTGTGCCCGCACGAACGCCGATCCGTGTGCAAGGAACTTTCGCCACTCTTTGGGGCGGAGATATTCGGCGATTAGCGGAACGACATTTTGTTCCTCGTCGTCAAAGTGTTCGTCAACACGCCCCGCGAATCCCTCGATGAGCGGCAGAAGTTCCTCGGCACACCGAGGGTCGCCTGTCGCGGTCCATGCGACCGCAGCGGCCCGGACGCGCTCGCAGGCATCGTCGATAGTGCGGTGCGCATCCTCCATCCGGGTCAACTCCGCTGCTCGGCCGGGCGCCCGAGCGGACAACATCGGCCACACAACCGCGTCCTCGGCCGAATGATGAAAATGCACCGCCGTCAGCATGAAGTCGATGTGCTCGCAGACCGTTGTGGCGCGTTTGCG
Source organism: uncultured Actinomycetota bacterium (assembly GCA_963848855.1). Lineage (GTDB taxonomy): Bacteria > Actinomycetota > Actinomycetes > Mycobacteriales > Mycobacteriaceae > Mycobacterium. The sequence goes on along the minus strand of CAWKFL010000007.1, from coordinate 744,271 downwards.
ATCGCCGGCGCTGACACCGCGTACGAGGTCGGCGGCATTGTGCAGCTCCCTGCGAAAGCCGTGGTGAACCAATGCCATCTCAAACGGATCACACGGCATCTTTCCCCCAAAGCCCGCCCGAAGTGGTAAGTCAGGAGCATAAGCACCCACCTGCGCCTGGGAGCTTGCTATGGCGCGAATCGCGATGCGATTCAGCTTGCGGTGGCGCCTAGCTGGCGGCGGGGTGAACCCAAGTGCCCCACCCGTTTCGGTGGGGCACGGCCAGAGCCGTCAGCACGTCAAGTCGAGATACACGGTCCTCGAGGTGACGGTAGTGACGATGTCATCCATTGCGCCCGGCGCACCGGAATCCATGCGTGAGAACGTGTGCCCCGGGCGCACGGCATTGACAGCGCACATGTCCAGCGGCGCAGTGCCGACCTTGTTCACGATGACTTCGAATCCCTGGGCCTGAAGCTGGCCGACCGTGTCTGCGGCGGTGGGTGGACCCGATGGTGCGGCGTTCGCGGTGCCTGCCAGACCCAGTGCCGCAGCGGCGATTGCGCCGGCGATGACGGCAGTGGCGGTGATGGAGGACTTCATTGTTCTTCCCTTTCGGACGAGCCGATGACGATTACTCAACTGCTGTGTTCTGATAACCGTCATTCGTTACAGCCCGCCGTCCGGATGGGACAGATCTTCAATTCGTGTTGTCAGCGGTTGAGCGCACGGTAGGCCCGCCACGCCTTGGCGATTCCATACTCGGCGACCAGCAGGAGCACCGCGCGCACCTGCTCGTCGCAGGCACCCGCGCGCAGCGCCAGATCGACATGCAGCTCGAAGGATTCGTCGAGCGTCTGGTTCAGCACATCGGCGGCCACACATGCCAGTGCTCGTTCGCGCGGCGACAGCTCACCGCTACCCCACCGCTGGTCGAACTGGTTCGCAAAGAACTCCGCGAAGTTCCCGTCCAATTCGGCCAACGAGTCCTTGGTTTCGGCGGGCAATTCCCACCCGGCCACACGATGCGGGTCCGTCCCACCCGCGGAGTCCAACTGGCTCAGCTGCTGCAGAGCCACCGCTGCCGTCGGATATCCGACATAGGGGGCGAGGTGGCGCACCGCTGCGATGCATTCCGCAACGGAAACACCGTTGGCGCCCGCCATTTGGACGTGCGTCAGCAGGGGGAAGCCGACGTTGCTGGTGCACAGGTCGGCGGCCAGGAACACAAACGTCTTTTCCCGCATGGTCAGCGCTTCCAACGACCACGCGTGCATGCCGACTTCGGTGGCCATCCGCCCGAATTCGGGGTCGAGGGACATCACCTGGTCCTGGTTGGCGAGCTTCATCGGGCAACTCTTTCACGAAGGGGTCGTCGCGCATCGGGAAAGGCCGGGAGCACGTAGCGGGCGAACAGCCGCATCTGTTCGAGCATCTCGTCCACGGTGTTGGCCACGAACAGTGTGGCGAAGAACCCGTCCAGTCCGGCCTCTTCGAACGCCCCGACCTTCGCGCACACCTCGTCCGGTGTGCCAATCAGGTTGTCGGCCAGATACTTATCGACGTCGACGCCTTTCATCATGGTGTTCTTCAACGACCTGCGGAACAGGTCGAACGTGGACCGTTCGACACGCTCACGCGCCTCCAACGCGGTGTCGGCGATGCAGACGACCGTCTGCAGGCCGATCGTGACCGCGGCCGGGTCACGCCCCGCTGCGCGGGCATAGGTCGACACCTTCGCCCGTCCCGCAGCGATCTCGGCGGGCCCGATCTTGGCGGGCAGCCAGCCTTCACACCGTTCACCGGCCCGCTGCACCGCTCCCCTGGCGTTTCCACCCGAGAAGATCGGCAGCGGTGACTGCACCGGTTTGGGATACGACTCGACGTCGACGAATCGCCGGTACTTACCCTCATATGTCGACCGCGGCTGATCGAACAATTCGCGCAGCGATTCGATCCCCTCGGCCATGAGATCCATCCGGGAGGCGTCGGCGAGATCGGGTACGACGCTCTCGAATTCGTCGCGGTAGCCTCCCGCGGCCACCGCAAGGGTCACCCGGCCCCCGCTGATGTGATCGAGCGTCGCGACCTGCTTGGCCAGCAGCACCGGGTCACGCATCGGCAGCACAAGGATGCCGGTGCCGAGGCGCACCGTTGTCGTCTTGGCTGCGATTGTCGCCAGCATCATCAGGGGTTCGAAGTAGTCGGGCGGCGACGGCCAGGCCTCGCGGACAAATCGTTGCGTGCTGAGGTGGTCGTTGCCCGACACTTCGTGGTAGCCGAGCTGCTCGGCCTCCACGGCGATCCGGATCACTTCGCCTGCGGTGGCGAACGGAACCGGATAGGCCATGCCGGCCAGGCAGGTGGGCACGTCAACGCCGAACTTCATGGCGTCCACGATGGTCCGGTCGAGGTGGCCGCCGAATCTGTCGCGTGACTGTATTCAGTCCAAGTCGAAGGCCGCGAGTTCGTGCCGTCCCGCCACGCCGAGCTTGGGGAACGCCTTGTACAGGTGGTAACCCACCGTCCGCGGGCTGATGAACAGCTGCGCCCCGATGTCGCGGTTGCTCAATCCGACTGCTGCCAGGCGCACCACCTGCAGTTCCTGCGGGGTCAGCTCGGCGGTTCCGCTGCCCGGCCCGGCGACGGCCACGCTTTCGCCCGTCGCCCGCAGTTCGGCCCCGGCCCGCCCGGCCCACGACTTCGCGCCTATCGCCTCGAACACTCGAAGCGCGGCCCGCAACGGTTCGCGTGCCTCCGACCGCCGCCGGATTCTGCGCAGCCACTCCCCGTAGAGCAGTTCGGTTCGGGCCAACGACATCGGCCGGTTGATGTCGCGGTACGTGCGGATCGCTGATTGGTAGTGCTGCTCCGCGTTCCGGTCCGGGCCGAGCAGTGCGCGACAACGATGCAGCGAGGCCTGAACTACGGGACTGTCGCGGTGACTGGCCCACGGCTCAAAAAACTCGAGCGCCTCGTGCGCCCGCTCCGGCTGGCCGCTGCGGGCGCCGGCCTCCGCCCACTCGGGCGCCGCGAGGAACGTGAAGGTGGGGTGACGCTGCAGGGTGATCGGCACCGCGGCCAGCCGCTCGAGGGCTGCCGCGTAGCGCCCGTATCCGAGATCGAGCACCGCCAGCGCCAACGCGGCGAGGCCGACACCCGACGAATGTCGTTGGTTGCCACGTCGCATCGCTTCTGACGCCAGTTCTGTGCACCGTTCCTCGTCGCCGGTCATGGCGGTGATCCGGGCCAGTACGCCACGCAGGTTGGCGGCCGAGTGTTGTTGCCCGGTGTCCTCCGCGATCGCGATGCCCTCGTCGGCGGCACGCAACGCCTCTTGGAGACGTCCTGCGACGAGCGCGGCCTGAGACTGGTTGAGAAGGACGTGCGGCAAGCCGCCGATCATGCCGCGCTCACGCGCTTCGGTGAGCATCCGCTGCGATTGCGCCAACGCCTCCTCGGCGTCGCCGATCACGAGATGAAGAAACGCGCTGTGCGCAGGCAGATTACCCACCGTGGCGCCGAGGTCCTCGAGACGGATCGCGCGGACCGAAGGTGGCAGCGGCGGCACCTCGTCCTCCGGCCAGCCGAGCTGCAGTTTGGCCAGGGTGGACGTTGCCTCCAGCATCGGCTGCAACGGATGGGTGCTCGGCAGCGGTAGGGCCTCCAGCATGTCCACGGCCTTCGCGAGATGCGGCGCCTCGGCGGCGAAGTACGCCATCCGCACCGCCTCGATCAGCATCTCGGCGGCTTGTTCCGTATCGATGTCGTAAACCTCGGCGGCCCCGTCGAGCACGATCTCCGAGGCATGCCGTGGCGTGCCACGCTCGAATTCGACCTCGGCACACACCCGCGACAGCGTTGCCAGCGTGCGCGCATCGGTCGTCAGCGTGACCGCTTCTCTGGCCAGCCCTGCCGCCCGGTCCAATTGCGCTGAGTCGCGCGCACTTTGGGCGGCCGCCGCGAGCCGCTGGCCGCATACCACCCGATCCGCGGTCAACCGGGCGGCCCGCTCGTGGGCCGCCGAACTCGCCGCATAGCCGCCTCGCCGATCCGCCCGGATCGCTGCGGCTTCCATCGCATCGGCCGCTTCATCGTCGAAGCCGGTCGCGGCGGCCGCGAGGTGCCAGGCTCGCCGGTCCGTGTTCTCCGGCAGCGAGCGGGCCAGCGCGCCATGGGCGGCGACCCTGTCCGCCGCTGATGCGCGGCCGTAGACCGCCGACCGGATCAGCGGGTGCCGAAAGGCCACCCCGTCCTGGGAGACCACCACCAACCGTGCTTGCTCTGCAGGAACAAAGTCGTTGAGCCCCAAGCCTGCTCGCCTTACGGCGTCGACGACAACGGCGAGTTCGCCGGTGTCCTCCGCCGCGGCCACCAACAGCGCGAGTCGCGTCGGTGCGGGCAATCGATACATTGCGTGCCGAACGCATCCAATACCCGCCTGCCGACGGTGGACTGCGCCGCTGAAACCGTGGGCGGCCCGGCGATGGAGTCACCCGAACGCAGCGCGGCAGCGAGCTCGATGAGCGCCAACGCGTTACCGCCCGCTTCTTTGATCAGCTGGTCGCGGGCGTTTGACGCGAGATCGGCGGCGCGCTCGGCGAGTAAGGCGCCTGCGGCCGACGGGCTGAGGGGTCCTAGCCGCAGCACCGGGAAGTCGGCCACCACGTCGTCGTCGCGCGCCGCGAGCAGCACCACCACGCCTTCAGCGCCGAGCCGCCTGCCCGCGAACGACAGTGCGTCGCGCGACGCGCGGTCCAGCCATTGGGCGTCATCGATCAGGCACAGCAGCGGCCCCGCATCCGCCGCCTCGGACAGCAGCGTCAGTGTCGCCAACCCGGCAAGGAACCGGTCGACACCTGGCGCATCGGCAAGACCGAACGCCGCCCGCAACCCCGCCGCCTGCGGTGCGGGCAGGTCATCGAGGCGGTCCAGGCAGTCGAGCAGCAGAAAATGCAGCGCAGCGAAGGGCAATTCGGCCTCGGATTCGACGCCGGTGCACCGCAGCACCCGGAAATCGCTTGCATCCGCAGCAATGTGCTCAAAAAGCGCGGTTTTCCCGCTGCCCGCCTCGCCTTGGATCACCAGTATCGAGCTGCGTCCCGCCCGGGCATCCGCGAGTAACCGTCGAATGCCATCCAATTCCGCCGCCCGCCCGTGCAGCACCACCTCAACCTATCTACAGCGGCGAGGCGCCCCGCAGATGCTCGAAGATCAGCGACGTCTGGGTGCCCGCTACGTCGGCGTCGGCGTTCAGGTTCTCGACTACGAATGCCCTCAGGTCGTCGGTGTCACGCGCGGCGACGTGCAGGATGAAGTCGTCGGCGCCCGCAAGGAAGTAGACGTCCATCACCTGGGGTCTGCTGCGGATGTGCTGGATGAAATTGCGGATCTTGCCGCGCGCGTTCGACTGCAGGCTGACGGAGATCATCGCCTGAAGCGTCAGGCCGATCGCCGAGGGATCGATGTCCGCGTAGAAACCACGGATCACGCCGAGCTCGACGAGGCGTCGAACCCTGCCGTGACAGGTCGAGGCTGCGACTCCGATGTGGTCGGCCAGCGCGCTGTTCGACATCCGCGCGTCCGCGTGTAACGCGGTCAGTATGCGACGGTCGATGTCATCGATCTCGATGGCCTGAACATCCTTCGACGCCCGGACCCCAGATACCACAGTGTTCGTCATTCCTTCAGGCATGACCGCATACTAGCGAATATTCGACGAAGTTATTGCCATTACACCGTAAGTTCTTCACACTTTGAGGTAGCAACCCCCTACCTTGAGGAGCGATCATGCGCGTCGGTATCCCGACCGAGATCAAGAACAATGAGTTCCGCGTCGCCATCACCCCTGCGGGTGTGGCCGAGTTGGTCCACCGGGGCCATGAGGTCCTCATTCAGGCGGGCGCAGGCGAGGGCTCTGCGATCGCCGATGCCGACTTCAAGCGCGCAGGCGCCCAGATGATCAACGGCGCCGACGAGGTGTGGGCCGAGGCCGATCTGTTGCTGAAGGTCAAGGAGCCGATCGAGCCCGAGTACACCCGCATGCGCAAGGGTCAGACACTCTTCACCTATCTGCACCTCGCCGCCTCCAAGCCGTGCACCGACGCGCTCCTCGCCTCGGGCACCACGTCGATCGCTTACGAAACCGTGCAGACCCCCGACGGCGCGCTGCCGCTGCTCGCCCCGATGAGCGAGGTCGCGGGCCGCCTCGCCGCGCAGGTCGGCGCCTACCACCTGATGCGCACCCACGGCGGGCGCGGCGTCCTAATGGGCGGCGTCCCCGGCGTAGCGCCTGCCAACGTCGTGGTGATCGGCGGCGGAATGGCCGGCGACAACGCCGCCGCCGTCGCCAAGGGCATGGGCGCCCGCGTCACCGTCTTCGACCTGAACATCAACACCCTTCGCAAGATCGACGCGGAGTACGGCGGCAGCATCGAGACCCGCTACTCGTCGCGCCTTGATCTAGAGGATGCGGTCAAGGAGGCCGATCTTGTGATCGGCGCGGTGCTGGTGCCCGGCGCGAAGGCGCCCAAACTCGTCACCAATTCGACTGTGGCGCATATGAAGTCGGGTGCCGTGCTGGTCGACATCGCGATCGATCAGGGTGGCTGCTTCGAAGACTCACGGCCCACGACACACGACGACCCCACGTTCGCAGTGCACGACACGGTCTTCTACTGCGTCGCCAACATGCCGGGCGCCGTCCCGCGCACCTCGACCTACGCGCTGACCAACGCGACCATCCCGTACGTCGTGAAGCTCGCCGAAAGGGGCTGGAAGGCCGCGTGCAACGCCGACTCGGCGCTCGCCAAGGGCCTCTCCACGCACGAGGGCGCAATGCTCTCCGAGCAGGTGGCCGCAGACCTCGAGCTGCCGTTCACCGATCCTGCGTCGGTTCTGGCCTGACCAGGCAACACCCCTCCGGTCGCCGGTAAAAGCACAGGCGGCCGCGTTGCTTAGCAATTCTTGTTTACTGGACGTAGGGGTTTCCCTGCGAAAAGCATAGGGTTTCGCCTGATTCGTAGGCGCCGCCTCTGCCCATAGCATCTCTTCCGTGAGCTTGAGATTCGCCACGGAAGGCGAGGCCATGGGCAGGTGGCGCACCTGCCCGCTCCAGCGGTCAACGAGGCGGGGAACCCGTGGTTCGCTGGTGGCCTTCTCCGATTCTTTGGGGAATCTGGCAACACCGAACACGAGTAGTGCTCTACTCATGTGACAGTCACCGCCACGAACTTACGATCACGACGGGATTGGCCGCCTGGCCTTCGAGGGGTAGTCGGGCGGCCGCCCAACAAAGTGGCATCAGAGGCTTGCGATTTCGCGCCCTGAGCAGTTCGGAGCGGCGGAATCAACCTTCAGAATTCGGGGGGATTCGGGGAGGGAACGGCGCCGCCGGTGTACGCACCGGCGGCGCCGTCTTCGAGAGAGCAGTCCGCCGTCACGCTTCAGGCGCGCCGACCAGGTTCTTGATGTTGTTGCGTGCCCACGCCTGCCGTTTTGCTACAGAGCGTCGACGTCGACGATGCCGTCTTGAATGGCACGCGCGACCAGTGCGGCCTTCGTCGTTGCCGGGCGCCCGACCGAGGCGTACTTGGCCCGCACCCGCTGGAGGTGCGTACGCACCGTCGTCGTCGCGATCTGCAACTGATCGGCGACGAGTTCCTTGCTCTCGGTCCGGAACCACGCGGTGAGCACTTCCTTCTCCCGCGGGGTGAGGTTCGGCCTGCCGACCGCACTGTCGTTGAGCATCGCTCCGGCCATGCGCGGACCGATGTAAGGGACGTCTGACCCGACCGCACGGATCGCCTCGATCAAGTGCACCCTGCGCTCTGATTTCGCCACGTAGGTGAGAGCCCCACGATCCAACGATGTCAGGATCACTTCGTCAGTTGCCATGTGTGAGTAGATGATTACCCGATGCCGTCGCGCAACGACGCGGTCAAGCGCGTCGAAGTCGATCCGGCGACCGTCCATCCCCAACTCCAGCACGACTGCGCCGATCCCCGAGGGGGGCCCAGACGGGTGCTCGGTGAGAAAGCATTCGGCGGAGAACCAGTTGCCGACGAACCGAATCTCCTCCTGCCCGCACCACAGCTGGACGGCGGCGTGGATGGCGTCGTGTCCATCGATGACCGCAACCGAACTTTGGCGAACGGGGGCACCATGAGCCGATCCGGTCAGTGCCATCCCTGCCGGGGCACCGACTCCACCCATCGTCGACCGCTCGTCTACCTCTGAGCCGTTAGTGAACACCCGGTCTGTCCGTCCATGAGGCCCGACCCCCAGGAGCGAGCGTTACCAGTGGTACAGCGAACGTATGGCAGGACGGCCACGCGAGGAATCGGGTGTTTCCCTAGATATCGGGAACGGTTACAAGCGTAGGGAGCACGAGCGTGGTCAGCTCGCCGATCAATGGCCGCATGTTCTCGGCATTGGGATCGTCGGCCGACGACCGTGTCATCAGCGCGAGCAACACCCGCTGACCCTCCGAACCGTAGACGATGCCCACGTCATTGGTGCTGCCGTAGTCGCCGTTACCGGTCTTGTCGGCGGTGGCCCAGCCGGGCGGCAGTCCCGCCCGCACGCTCGAGGTCTCGTTGGCCCTCAACCACGACTCGAGTAACTGGCGATGCGGTGGTTCGAACACATCGCCGACAAGCAGATTGCGATACCCCCCGCCCAGCGCCTCCGGTGTGCTCGTGTCGCGCGGGTCGCCGGGAATTGCGGAGTTCAGCTCGGTCTCCCAGCGGTCCAGCCGCGTCCGGTCGTCGCCGATGCTCCTGGCGAACGCCGTAATGGCCGGTGGCCCACCGATCGTCTTCAGCAGAAGATTGCCTGCCGTGTTATCGCTGACTTGCACCGCGGCCTGGCACAGCTCGTCCAGGGTCATGTCACCGCCGGCTCTGGGCTCGGTCCGCGGTGAGTACGTCACGATCTCGGCGGGATCGACGAAAACCTGTTGATCCAATGCCAGCTCGCCCTGCTCGACCATCTGCAGGACCCGTGCTGCGGCATACCCCTTGAACGTCGAGCACATCGCGAAGGAGTCCTGCGCGCGGTGCGCCACGCTGCGACCGGTGTTCACGTCGACCGCGTACACCCCGATCAACGCGGCGTACTGACGTTCCAGCGCGGCGACGCGCTCGTCGAAGGGCGGCACCGGTTCGGCGGGATCGGCAAGGACAGGGTCGAAGGAGCATGCAATGGCCGCGGCGAGCGTCAGCCCGCCTGCCAGTACATGTCGCCGGGACAGTTGGGTCATACGTGCCTACGTTAGGCGATCAGCCCGCGATCGTCCGAAGGGGCTGCGGCAGAGACCTTTTCGACAACTGCGGGCCCAGCACGGCGGCCCCGTACGGACGCGTAAGCAGCTGGCTTGCGACCGCGTTCACTTCGTCGAGCGTGACCTCAGCGATCTTGCCGAGGGTTTGCTCGATGGTGCGGTGTTCGCCGTAGTTCAGCTCGCTGCGGCCGATGCGATTCATCCGCGAGCCGGAGTCCTCGAGACCGAGCACCAGCCCGCCGCGCAATGACCCCTTCGCAATCCGGCATTCCGATTCGGTGAGGCCGTCGCGGCCGACCTTCTCCAGCACCTCGGTGGTGACCCGGACGACCTCGTCGAAACGTTCGGGCAGACACGCAGCGTAGATCGAGAACGCTCCGGTGTCGGAGAATGTGTCGACCGTCGAGTACACCGAGTAAGCCAATCCCCGCTTTTCTCGAATCTGCTGAAACAGACGGGAACTCAGACCGCCGCCGATCGCAGTGTTGAGCACCGAAAGCGCCCACCGGTGGTCCCAGTGCCGCCCCGGTGTGCGCACGCCCATCGACAGATGCGTTTGTTCGGCGTCGCGGCTGACCAGTTGCAGGGTCGGTTTGCCGCCAACGCGACCGGTCCCCTTGCGCGGGGCCACAGGGTTGCGACCGCGAACGAGCCGCGACCCGAAATGCTCGCGCACCAGCCCGACGACCTCGTCATGGTCGACGTTGCCTGCGACGGCCACCACCATCCGCTCGGGAATGTAGCGACGCAAATGGAACGAATGCAGTTGCGCCCGCGTCATCCCCGAAACCGACTCAGCGCTGCCGATAACCGGGCGGCCCACCGGATGGGCGCCGAACATCGCCGACAGGAAGACGTCGCCGAGCGTGTCCTCCGGATCGTCGTCACGCATCGCGATCTCCTCGAGCACCACGTCGCGTTCGATCTCGACGTCGTCGACGGCGCAGCGGCCACGCAGCACCACGTCGGCGACCAGGTCGACCGCCAACTCCAGGTCGGTGTCGAGCACATGGGCGTAGTAGCACGTGTGCTCCCGCGCGGTGAACGCGTTCAGCTCACCGCCGACCGCGTCGACCGCCTGCGCGATCTCGACCGCGCTGCGCGTCGGCGTCGACTTGAACAACAAGTGCTCCAGGAAGTGTGCGGCACCGGCCACACTGGAGCCCTCGTCACGTGAGCCGACGCCGACCCACACCCCCACCGAAGCCGAATGCACCGATGGGATGTGCTCGGTGACCACGCGCAGGCCACCGGGCAATGTGGTGCGGCGCACCGCCGCTGTGGTCTCGTCGTTGCGCTGGCCGCGCCGCAATGCCCTAGCTGCTGGCGGTTGCGGCATCTGCAGGCACATCGCTCGACGAGTCCGCGGTGTCTGCCGTCTCCTCTTCGGCGACGAGGATCAGCGAGATCTTGCCGCGGTTGTCGATGTCGGCGATCTCCACGCGCAGCTTATCGCCGACCTTGACGACGTCTTCAACCTTGGCGATCCGCTTGCCCTTGCCGAGCTTCGAGATGTGCACCAGCCCATCACGACCCGGCAGCAGCGATACGAACGCACCGAAATCGGTTGTCTTGACCACGGTTCCCAGGAACCGCTCGCCGATCTTGGGCAGCTGCGGGTTCGCGATCGCGTTGATCTTGTCGATCGCGGCCTGCGCCGACGGACCGTCGGTGGCGCCGACGAACACCGTGCCGTCGTCCTCGATCGAGATCGACGCGCCGGTCTCCTCGGTGATCTGGTTGATCACCTTGCCCTTCGGGCCAATGACCTCGCCGATCTTGTCCACCGGCACCTTGATCGTCGTGATCCGCGGCGCGTACGGACTCATCTCGTCGGGCGCGTCGATGGCCTCGGCCATCACCTCGAGGATGGTCAGCCGGGCATCCTTCGCCTGCGCCAGCGCACCCGCCAGCACGTGCGACGGGATGCCGTCGAGCTTGGTGTCCAGCTGCAGCGCGGTCACGAAGTCCTTCGTGCCCGCGACCTTGAAGTCCATGTCGCCGAAGGCATCTTCGGCGCCGAGGATGTCAGTCAGCGCGACGAAGCGACGCTCGGTACCGCCGTCCGTCTGGACGTCGTCGGATACCAGACCCATGGCGATGCCTGCAACCGGCGCCTTGAGCGGCACACCGGCGTTCAGCAGCGCGAGCGTGGACGCACACACCGAGCCCATCGACGTCGACCCGTTGGAACCCAACGCCTCCGACACCTGACGAATCGCGTAGGGGAACTCCTCGATGCTGGGTAGCACCGGCACCAGCGCCCGCTCGGCCAGCGCACCGTGGCCGATCTCGCGGCGCTTGGGCGAACCGACGCGACCGGTCTCACCGGTCGAATACGGCGGGAAGTTGTAGTGGTGCATGTAGCGCTTGGTGGTTTCCGGCCCCAGCGAGTCGATCTGCTGGGCCATCTTGATCATGTCCAGCGTTGTGACACCGAGGATCTGGGTCTCGCCACGCTCGAACAGCGCGCTGCCATGCGCCCTGGGGACCACGGCCACCTCGGCCGACAGTGCACGGATATCGGTGATGCCGCGACCGTCGATGCGGAAGTGGTCGGTCAGGATCCGCTGACGCACAAGCTTTTTGGTCAGCGAGCGGAATGCGGCGCCGATCTCCTTCTCACGGCCGGCGTACTGCTCGCCCAGCCGCTCGAGCACCTCGACCTTGATCTCGTCGGTGCGGTCGTTCCGCTCGTGCTTGCCCGCGATGGTCAGGGCCTCCGACAGCGCGTCGGTGGCCACCGACGCGACCGCGTAGTACACGTCGTCGCTGTATTCCGGGAAGACGGGGAAATCGCCAACGGGCTTGGCCGCGCGATCGGCCAGCTCCTGCTGGGCAGCGCACAGGCTCTTGATGAACGGCTTGGCGGCCTCAAGGCCTTCGGCCACAACGGCTTCCGTCGGCGCCTGAGCACCGCCGGCGATGAGCTCGATGACCTTGTCGGTGGCCTCGGCCTCGACCATCATGATCGCGACGTCGCCGTCCTCGAGCACGCGGCCCGCGACCACCATGTCGAACACGGCGCCCTCGAGCTGCTCGACGGTCGGCAACGCCACCCAGGTGCCGTCGATGAGTGCGACGCGCACACCCCCGATCGGACCCGAGAACGGCAGACCGGCGAGCTGGGTGGAGGCCGACGCGGCGTTGATGGCCACCACGTCGTACAGATCGTTGGGATCCAGGCTCATCACGGTGACAACCACCTGGATCTCATTGCGCAGACCGTCGACGAACGACGGCCGCAAGGGCCGGTCGGTGAGCCGACAGGTCAGGATCGCGTCAGTGGACGGGCGGCCCTCCCTGCGGAAGAACGAGCCGGGGATGCGGCCCGCGGCATACATGCGCTCCTCGACGTCGATAGTCAGCGGGAAGAAGTCGAAATGGTCCTTGGGATTCTTGCTGGCGGTGGTCGCCGATAGCAGCATGGTCTCGTCGTCGAGATAGGCGACGACGGAGCCGGCCGCCTGCTGGGCGAGCCGACCGGTTTCAAATCGGATGGTGCGGGTGCCGAAGCTCCCGTTGTCGATAACAGCGGTCGATTCGTACACGCCGTCTTCAATTTCAACTACAGACATGGACGTCCGTATGGCCTCTCTGAGTTCAATGTTCAGCTGTTTCGCGTTGTCAATCTCGCTGCGCAGCGAATGAATCACCGACCCGGATACGTCGACGGCCATCGATCGAAGCGGCCGGAGATCTGCCCCGGCAGCCACTACCGAAGACCGCGCGATCAGGCGGGTCCTGATCTGACACGCAGGAACGGCGCTCGCGGATCTGCGAGTACCGCACCCATCGTTCGAGCCTGAACGGCTGGCGAACGCGACCATCTTACCTTGTACCAGGCACGCGACCCCTAATCCTGGTGGTTCAAGACATGTCTTCGACGCACACCGTGAAGTTGCGTTCGTCGTACGGGTAGCCCAACCCGCTGTCGCACTGGTCGACATTGGCGACGTTCTGCAGGATTTCCACGGCACGCTGGCGGTTGGGCACCGAGCCGTCATGGCAGTCCACCCGCAACGGATCCGTGGCGTTCTCCGGGTCGATGCTCATGCAGCCGCCCACCACCCAATCGACGTCCATGCACACGGTCTCAGTGGTGTCCGAGAACGCGCGGCGCATCGAGTAGTACGAGTCGACGTCGGTGGGACATTGTTCGCTATCGTTGACCTTCGCGACCACCTTGAAGTTGGAGTCGGGACTGCCGCACCCCACCTTGTTGGCCTCGGGCCGGTCCGGCGTTCCGCCGACCGTCAGGCAGTCCCCTACCTGCAGATCAGCGGCCGCCGACGACGAACACCCCGTCAACCCCCCGATTGCGATGATCGCCGCTCCGACGACCACGACCAGGGTGCGCACGGCCGGAACGTCAGCGACGCAGTCCGAGCCGGTCGATCAACGAGCGGTAGCGCTCCACGTCTACCTGGGCGACATACTTCAGCAGCCTGCGGCGCCGGCCGACCAGCAGCAGCAGCCCGCGCCGGGAGTGGTGGTCGTGCTTGTGCACCTTCAGGTGCTCGGTGAGGTCGGCGATGCGCTTGGTCAGCAGCGCGACCTGGGCTTCCGGCGACCCGGTGTCGGTTTCATGCAGGCCGTACGAGCCCAGAATGTCTTTTTTCTGTTCGGCGGTAAGCGCCACGAATCAACTCCATATCCATCGGTCCGCGAAACAAATCGGTGCCTTCACAAAAAGGCCGACGCGGCCGCCGCGAACTGCAGCACACGTCGTCGTCGCCAGGCAGTTTATCAGTGCTCAGCGCGCAGTCAGAATCGTGCGCGCATGCTCAGTGTCTTCGCCCATCTGCGAGATCAGATCGCGCACCGAATCGAATTTCTCCTGGCCGCGCAGGCGGGCGACGAAATCCACCGCGACATGCTGGCCGTACAGGTCGGCGGTGGTGTCGAGAACGAACGCCTCGACGGTGCGGGTACGGCCGGAGAAGGTCGGATTGGTGCCCACCGAGACCGCGGCCTGATACCGCTCCCCTGGGATGACGGTGCCCATCACCGGGCCGTGGCCCAGCACCGTGAACCACGCGGCGTAGACGCCGTCGGCGGGGATGGCCGAATACATCGGCGGCGCCACATTGGCCGTAGGAAAGCCCAGCACCTTGCCGCGCCCGTCGCCGCGGACCACCACGCCCTCGACGCGGTGCGCCCTGCCCAGGGCCTCGGCGGCCGCCACCACGTCGCCCGCGTCAACGCAGGACCGGATGTAGGTCGACGAGAACGTGACGGTTTCGTCCTGGTTTGTGCCGGCCGCCTCAGAAACCAAAGACATGCCCTCGACCGCGAAGCCGAACCGCTCACCGGCCTTACGCAGCAATCCGACGTTGCCCGCGGCTTTCTTGCCGAAAGTGAAGTTCTCCCCCACCACGACCTCGACGACATGCAGGTGCTCGACCAGCAATTCGTGGATGTAGCGCTCCGGAGTCAGCTTCATGAAGTCCGAGGTGAATGGCATCACCAGGAACACGTCGATGCCCATCTCCTCGACCAGCTCGGCGCGGCGGGTCAAGGTGGTCAGCTGCGCGGGATGGCTGCCGGGGAAAACGACCTCCATCGGGTGCGGATCGAAGGTCATCAACACCGTCGGAACGCCGCGGGACCGGCCCGCCTTGACCGCGTGGTTGATCAGCTCCTGGTGACCACGATGGACGCCGTCGAATACACCGATCGTGACGACGCATCGACCCCAATCCGTGGGGATCTCGTCCTGCCCACGCCAGCGCTGCACAGCCGCAAGCCTACGACGCGCCGGCCCAGCAAGCTCTCCTAGATCACCAGATCAGGTGATGATTGCCTAAACTTTGGTCTTGTGAGTCCTGAAGGTAACCCGCGCGACCTGACGACGGTTGCCCAGGACTACCTGAAAGTCATCTGGACGGCGCAGGAATGGTCGCTGGAAAAGGTCAGCACGAAACTGCTGGCCGAGCGCATCGGCGTGTCGGCGAGCACGGCCTCGGAATCCATCCGCAAGCTGGCCGACCAGGGGCTGGTCGATCACGAGAAGTACGGTGCCGTCACGCTGACCGATGCGGGCAGGCGCGCCGCACTGGCGATGGTGCGCAGGCACCGGCTGATGGAGACCTTCCTCGTGCGCGAGCTCGGCTACAGCTGGGACGAGGTGCACGACGAGGCGGAGGTGCTCGAGCACGCCGTGTCCGACCGGATGTTGGACCGCATCGACGCCAAGCTCGGCTACCCCACCCGCGACCCCCACGGCGATCCCATTCCGGCCGCCGACGGCCGCGTGCCGACACCCGACGCCCGGCAGCTGTCGGTGTGCGAGAACGGTGACGCCGGAACCGTGGCCCGCATCTCCGATGCTGACCCCGAGATGTTGCGCTACTTCGACAGCGTCGGCATCAGCCTCGACTCGCGCCTGCGGGTGCTGGCGCGGCGTGACTTTGCGGGAATGATCTCGGTGGCCATCGAATCCGCCCAGGGCGACAACACGACTGTCGACCTGGGAAGCCCTGCCGCAGAAGCGATTTGGGTAGTCGGCTAACTCACGCGAGCAGACGCTGAGGCGCATGTTTCACGGCGTGTCGATGCGATTCTGCGTCTGCTCGGCCCAGTTACGCAGGTGCGCTATCGCGGCGCCATTGAGGAGCTGAACGCGATTGTCGACTCGTCTCGGACATGGATGTCGGCCGCGCATTGGCTGTCGCCCACGTGGGTTTTCGCCCGCGTTGAGCGGGAGGCCGTCGGGCGGGACGGCGATACGTACGCATGGGCATGGCTTCTTGTGAGCGAGATCCACGGCGGGCGACTCGTGTCTGCGTGGGGGTTCGATGTCGACGACGAAGAGGCGGCGTTCGCCTACGGTAAGCAGCGAGAGCGGGCCGGCCAGCAGCCGACGCCGACGACATAGGGCGCATGAGTCGATGGTTACCGCTTTCGTTCGGAGACGCGACCGCGGGCAAGCGAGGCGATGCCTGCCAGGACCGCGAGCGCGATCGAAACGCCGAACACGACCGTCAGGCCGTGCTGGAAGGGGCCCGAGATGAGCTGCGGGAAGAACTCGCGGCCGGTGATCGTGGCCAGATTTTCGGACGGAAGATGCGCCAGCACACCGGTCGGCGCGAGCAGGTGCTCAAGGGGATTGACGCCAAGCACCGCCGCGAATAGCGTCGCCACCGGCGGCAACAGCGCGACCTGCTGCGCGACGGAGTGTGGCACGCCCTGATCCTGCAGCCCCGTCGTGAGCGCGGTGGGCAGGTTGTGTGCGAGGCCGACAATCATCAACGAGAAGAACACGCCGATCGACAGCGCCGTGCCGCTGTTCTGGAATGTCGCGCGCATGCCGGAAACCACGCCGCGCTCACTGGGCAGGACGCTGCCCATGATCGCGGAAGTGTTCGGAGCGGCGAACATCCCGCTGCCAATTCCGTTGAGCGCGATCAACATTGCGAACGCCCAGTACGGGAAATCGATCGGCAGCAGTAGCAGGCCGACGAAGCTCAGTCCGAAAAGCAGCATGCCGACCGATGCGATTCCGCGCGCGCCGAACCGATCCGACAACGCCCCCGCGGCCGGGCCCGCGACCAGGAAACCAGCCGTCAACGGCAGCATGAAGATGCCTGCCCACAGAGGGGTGTCGGCGTAGTCGTAGCCGTGCAATGGCAGCCAGATGCCCTGCAGCCAGATGATCAGCATGAACTGCAGCCCGCCCTGCGCCAGGGCCGCCGCCAGCGTCGCGGTGTTGCCCGCGCTGAACGCCCGGATCTTGAACAGGCTCAGTCGGATCATCGGTTCGGCGACCCGCGATTCGATGACGACGAACGCGATCAGCAGAACGGTCCCGACGACCAGCGTGGTCAGGACAAAGGGATTCTGCCAGCCGGTCGGGCGGCCGCCGTGGGGTTGTATGCCACTGGTGATCGCCACCAGGACTGCTGAGAGGCCGACGGCGAATGTGATGTTGCCCCACCAGTCGATGCGGCCGCGGTGCCGCTCGCCGTCGTCGCGCAACCGCCGGTATGCCCAGAGGGTGCCGAATACACCAACGGGCACGTTGACCCAGAACACCGCCCGCCAGTCCCACGCGGCCAGCAGTCCCCCGGCCACCAGGCCGATGAACTGCCCGGCCAGCGCGGCGACCTGATTGAAGCCGAGCGCGAAGCCACGTCGGTCTGGCGGGAACGCGTCGGTGAGAATGGCCGCGGAGTTCGCCGTCAGCATGGATCCCCCGACGGCTTGAAGCAGGCGCCAGCCGATAAGCCATTGAGCCGCGGCCCCACCGTCGAATGGGTCGAACGACAACAGAATCGACGCAACCGTGAAGACCGTGAACCCGAAGTTGTAGACGCGAACGCGACCGTACATGTCGCCGACGCGGCCGAGCGTGACCACCAACACCGACTGCACCAGCCGGTAGCCCATGATCATCCACAGCAGATAGCTGATGTTGTTGGGCGACAACGGATCCAGGTGGATGCCCCGGAAGATCGCGGGCAGCGAAATGATCACGATCGACCCGTCAAGCGCGGACATGAAGACCGCGGCGGTGGTGTTCGTCAGGGCGACCCAGCGATAGTTGTCGCGGGTTGTCGTCTCCAACTGATTGGTGGCCATCTACAGGTGGTATGCCAAACGTTCGATCAGGGGCGCCGCGACGGCCAGTTGCGCGAGTTCGGTTTCGGTGAAGTCCGCGAGGCCGTTGGCGAGTTGTTCGACGCGGGCGTTGCGCCGCCGGTTGAGTTCGCGACGGCCCGCGGCGCTGATGGACAACAGGATTCGCCTTCCGTCGTCGGGATCGGGTTGACGTTTCACTAGGCCGCGCGCTTCCAGTTCGCTCAGCGTCGCGCCCATCGACTGCGGGCTGATCTGTTCCTGACGGGCGAGGTCGGCGGCGGCCATGGCGCCACCACGATCAAGGCGACCGAGGGCCGCCGTCTCCGGAAATGTCAGCACATCGGTGACGGGTACCTGACGTAGCCGGCGACGCAGTAAACCCACGCACATCAGCAGTGCCCTGGCCACGTCTTCGGCTTGTCTGTCGACGGGTATATTCATCAGGCTAGACTTATCAGTGCCGCCTGATCAAATGTGAAGTTCAGCCAGGCTCGAGAGTGGCCGGACGTAGCACCACAACAGGCTTGGTGCGACCTTCTTGGTCCTCGAGCAACGCAAGCACTCGCCCGGCCTGCGACGTTGCGGCGTATACGCCGTGAATGCCGGCCGGTTTCAACGGTCGTCCGTGGCGGGTGTCCTCGGCTTCGCCTTCGCTCAGTTCGCGGCGCGGGAAGGATTGCAGGCAGGCCTCGTCGAGGCTGTAGGACAGCCGCGGTTGCTCGGCGAGTTCGTCGATGGTGCGCGCCTGATCCAGACCGAACCGACCCACACGGGTGCGCCGCAGCGCGGTGAGATGCCCGCCGACCCGCAAGGCATCGCCGACGTCGCGCGCCATTGCGCGGATGTAGGTGCCACTGGAACAGTCGACCTCGACATCCACATCGACCAGGCCAGTCAGGACGTCAGGGTGCCGCCGGATCGCAAGCACGTCGAACCGGTCGATGCGGACCGTGCGCGGCGCCAGTTCGACGACCTGGCCCTCACGGGCCAGCCGGTACGCGCGCTTGCCTCCGACCTTGACCGCGCTGACCGCGGACGGAATCTGGGCGATCTCGCCGCGCAGGGCGGCCAAGGCCGCACCGATCTGCGTGTCGGTGACGGCGTCGGCCGGAACGGTCTGAAGAATCTCGCCTTCCGCGTCCTCGGTCGACGTCGTCTGACCGAGCCGGATCGTGGCCGCATACGACTTGTCGGTGGTGGTCAGCAGGCCGAGGATCTTGGTCGCGCGTTCGATGCCGACGACCAGCACACCGGTGGCCATCGGATCCAGAGTGCCCGCGTGACCGACCTTGCGGGTGCCGAAGATGCGCCTGCAGCGGCCCACCACGTCATGGCTGGTGATTCCCGCCGGTTTGTCAACGACCACCAAACCGGCGTCGGTCATAGGACGATCGCGGTCAACGCCAGGCCGTCGCGTACCGACCACCGGCCTGACAGCGTCTGTAGCGGCGGGCCCGATTCGGCCGCCGGATCGATCAGGATTCGCGACTCGAAGCCACCAGCGGCTCCTGTGCCGTCGACGTCGAACGTGACGTGCGCATCTTCGAAACCCAGCCACCGGTGCGTCAGCGGGAACCACGCCTTGTACGTTGCCTCCTTGGCGCAGAACAGGATTCGATCCCAATGCAGGCCGTTGGGCAACGCATGCAGTTCCGTCCGCTCCGCGGGCAGGCTGATCGCGTCGAGCACACCTTTGGGCAGCACGTCGTGGGGCTCGGCGTCGATGCCCACCGAGCGCACCTCACCACGCCTGCCGACCGCGGCGCCGCGGAAGCCCTGGCAGTGCGTGAGGCTGCCGACCACGCCGTCGGGCCAACACGGTTCGCCCTTCTCCCCCTTCAGGATTGGTACTGGCGGCACGCCAAGCTCGCCGAGCGCCTGGCGCGCGCAATACCGCACGGTGATGAACTCGTTGCGGCGCTTGGCCACTGACTTCGCGATCAGCGGCTCTTCTTCGGGCAGCGGGGCCAGCTCCGGTGGGTCGTCGTAGAGTTCGGCGGCGGCCAGGCCCTCTGACGTCCCGGGGAGCACGCCGGACAACAGGGTGGCGACGATCGTCACGATCCCCTGGCCTTGATGCGCTCCTGCATTTTCTGGGCGTTCTCCCGCATCTCCGGCGTGATCTCGAAGTGGCCGCCGAATTCGTTGAGGTAGCCCGGCGCGTACTTGGGGTCCGGGAGTATCTGGCGCAGCCAGCGATACGGCTTGCGGCGCCGCCATTCTCGCGGATAGCCCACCGAGACCTCTTCGTGCCGGACACCGTCATACCAGGTGGTGCGCGGGATGTGCAGGTGGCCGTACACCGAGCAAACCGCGTTGTAGCGGGTGTGCCAGTCGGCCGTGGCCGTTGTGCCACACCACATCGAGAACTCCGGATAGAACATCGCCTCGCACGGTTCGCGGACCAGCGGGAAGTGGTTCACCAGCACGGTCTGGTCCATCCAGTCGAGGTCCTCCAGCCGCTTGCGCGTGTAGGACACCCGGTCGCGGCACCATGCATCGCGGGTGGCGTACGGCTCCGAGGACAACAGGAACTCGTCGGTGCCAACGACGTTGCGTTCGCGCGCGATTGCCAGCCCTTCGGCCTTGGTGGCGGCCCCCTGCGGCAGGAACGTGTAGTCGTACAGGATGAACATCGGCACGATGGTCGCCGGGCCACCCTCTTCGGTCCACACCGGAAACGGGTGCTCGGGGGTGATGACGCCCATCTCGTCGCACATATTGACCAGGTAGTCGTAGCGGGACTTGCCGAAGATCTGCATCGGGTCGCGGTTGGTGGTCCACAGCTCGTGGTTGCCCGGCACCCAAATGACCTTGGCAAACCGTTTCCGCAGCAGGTCCAGCGACCAGTGGATCTCATCGGTGCGCTCGCCGACGTCCCCGGCGACAATCAGCCAGTCGTCGGGGGAAGACGGGTGCAGCGACTCGGTCACCGGCTTGTTGCCGGTGTGACCCGTGTGCAAGTCGCTGATCGCCCACAGGGTGGGACGTCTGCCATCACGTGTCACAACCCACCAGCCTACTTGCGCGGCTCCCGCCACCCGCTTCCGGAACTAGAACATGTTCCTGTTTTCCCTCCGGGTCCCAGAGCCGGACGGCTACACTCCCCGGCAGGGTCGGCCCGAGTGAAGGGGGTGCGAATGGTCGCCAAACTGCGCGTGATCACGGCGCTTAGTGCGCTGATCGCGGCGGTGATACTGGTTTGGCAGACCAATCCGACCGGAGCCGTGCGGGTGAACGCCGCCGACATCCCGATGACCAATGTCACAACGTCAATCAAATGGCCGGTCGTCGAGACGGTGGACCCCGATCCGTTCGATCCCTGCCGGGACATCCCGCTCGACGTCGTGCAGCGGATCGGGCTTGCGGCCACCCCGCCGACCCCCGAGGACAGCCTGCGCTGCCACTACGACGCAGGCGGCTATCAGATGGCCGTCGAGGCGTTCGTCTGGCGCACCTACGAAGAAACCCTGCCCGCCGACGCCGTCGAAATGGACATCAACGGTCACCGCGCCGCCCAGTACTGGGTCATGAAGCCGACGGACTGGAACGATCGCTGGTGGGTCACCTGCATGATCGCGTTCAAGACAAGTTACGGCGTGATCCAGCAGTCCCTGTTCTATTCGCCGATCTACACCCCGGATCGCCCCGACTGCCTGCAGACCAATCTGCAGCGCGCCCGCGAGCTGAGCCCGTTCTACATCTACTAGCGTGAGGCGCTTGACCCGCCGCGCCGTCGGCAACCTGCTGCGCCTGCCGCCTGACACGACCGATTACGCAGTGCGCCGTGGCTTGCGCGTTCCGATGCGCGACGGGATCGAGCTCGTCGCCGACCACTACGAACCGGCGACGTCCAACCCTGCGGGCACGGTGCTATTGCGCGGACCGTACGGCCGCGGCTTCCCCTTTGCGTCACTGTTCTGCGCCGTGTACGCGTCGCGCGCCTATCACGTCGTCTTTCAGAGCGTCCGCGGGACGTTCGGCTCCGGCGGGGAGTTCGATCCGATGCGGCACGAAATCGCCGACGGCGCCGACACCGCGGCGTGGTTGTGCGATCAGCCGTGGTTCACCGGGTCGTTCGGCACCGTAGGCATCTCATATCTCGGCTTCACCCAGTGGGCACTGCTGACCGATCCGCCGCCCGAGATGAAAGCCGCCGTCATCACTGTCGGGCCGCACGACGTGTCCGGCCCGCGCTGGGGCACCGGGACATTCGGGCTCAACGACTTCCTCGGCTGGAGCGATATGGTCGCGCATCAGGAAGACCCCCGCGGGCTGCGTGCGGTCGTCCGGCAGATCCGGGCACGCCGCATGCTCGCAGGGGCGACGGCGGGGCTACCGGTCGGCGGGTCGGGCCGCGCGCTGCTCGGTGCTGGCGCACCGTGGTACGAGAAGTGGCTTGACCACCCGGACCACGGCGACCCGTTCTGGGCCCCGCTGCAACTCCACGAAGCGCTGGAGCGTACCCAGATCCCGGTGCTTCTGCTCAGCGGCTGGCAGGACCTGTTTCTCGAACAGACGATCGCCCAGTACGACCGGCTGAACCGCCGCGGCGTGCCCGTGGCGGCGACGATCGGACCATGGTCCCATACCCAGATGATGACGAAGGGCGCCCCGACCGTGCTCCGAGAATCGCTGGGCTGGTTGGACACTCACGTCGCGGGCACACGCACGGTGGCGCGCAAGCCGATGCGCATCCACGTCAACGGGCACGGCTGGCTCGACCTGCCGGGCTGGCCGCCCGCGATGGATGAGCTGGCGCTCTATCTGCAGCCCGCGGGACGGCTCGGCGATACCCCGCCCGACCCGGACACGCCCCCGTCGACGTTCACGTACTACCCCAGCGACCCGACACCGACCATCGGTGGACGGCTGCTGGCGCCGGAGGGTGGCTACCGCAACGACACCCGGCTGGCCCAGCGATCCGACGTCCTCACATTCACCGGCGACCCGCTGCAGGCGGACCTATACGCCATCGGCACGCCGGTGATCCAGCTGTCGCACTCGTGCGACAACCGCTACAACGACGTGTTCGTCCGGATCAGCCAAATCAGCCCCAATGGCCGCTCGCGCAATGTGAGCGACGGATATCGCCGTACCGCAACAGAATCCGGCGATGTGACCATCGAATTGGATGCGATCGCGCACCGCTTTCCCGCGCGTTCGCGCATTCACGTCATGATCGCCGGTGGATCGCATCCGCGGTTCGCCCGCAACCTCGGCACCGACGAGCCGATGGTCACCGGCGTTCGGCAGGCCGCCGCAACTCACCGCGTACATCTCGGTGCGGGCGGACTTTCGCGGCTGCTGCTACCCGCAGCCCCGCGCCTGCCCTAACCGACCAATGCGCGGACGCGCTCGGCGATGTCGGCCAGCGTCGCGTCGTCGTGCACGGGCGGCCCCCACGCCGGATCGACCGGCAGCTGAACCCAACTGGTGCATTTGCCGTAGTCGGGTGTGCGAATCACGCGCACCGGATCGACAAGAGGACTGGCCTGCACGACAAGGACGGTGAGCCGGTGCTTGGGCCGGAAGTCGAGCCGATCCTCGCGCACGGACTCAGCCGTCCAGATGTGCAGCGACGCGAGCTCGTCAAGTGCGTCGGGCCGGTTGACCTCCACGACCGCAACCACTTTCGCTCCCGCACGCAACGTCACCGCGTCGTCGGTGCTGTCGCTGGCGGCAGCGTCCAGAAGCCCACGGTGCTCGGGACGCAGTCGCTCGGCGTGTGAGTGCGCGACGGTGGGAAACAGCAGGAAACGCGATGCGCTTACGGCGAACCGCTTTTCATGTATGCCGCCCTTGCGCAACAAGACGGTCTGTCTACCGTCGAGCATCGCGTGCACGGCCGCGCTCCACTCCTTGAGCGCGGGCTGCGTCAGGGTTGTGGTCATGCGAGATTGAGGCGTGCGCGCACCTCTGGCCGCCGCAGCGGCGGGACGGTCTTGGGTGGTTGCCGCCGCGGCGCCAGGCCGGCGAGCAGCCGTGTGGTGGACGCGGTGACTTCGGCGACCGCGGTCTCGAAGGCGTCGGCGTTGGCGGCCGTCGGCCGGGTGATGCCGCTGACCTTGCGGACGTACTGGCGCGCGGCCGACTCGATCTCCTCGGAGGTCGCCGCCGGTGCCAGGCCTCGCAGCTCGGTGATATTTCGGCACATGACACCCACGATAGGTTGATGTCATGACCGACGACGACGTGTTGCTGATCGATACGAAAGACCGGGTGCGGACGCTGACGCTGAACCGGCCGAAATCGCGCAATGCGCTGTCGTTGGCACTGCACACGCGGTTCTTCGAGGCGTTGCGGGACGCGCAGGCCGACGGTGACGTCGACGTCATCATCGTGACCGGCGCCGACCCGGTGTTCTGCGCCGGACTCGACCTCAAGGAACTCGGCGATTCCACCGATCTGCCCGATATCTCGCCGCAATGGCCGCCGATGACCAAACCCGTGGTCGGCGCGATCAACGGAGCGGCCGTGACGGGCGGGCTGGAACTGGCGCTGTACTGCGACATCCTGATCGCCTCTGACCTGGCCCGCTTCGCCGACACGCACGCCCGCGTGGGGCTGCTGCCGACCTGGGGCCTTTCGGTGCGGCTGCCGCAGAAGGTCGGCGTCGGGCTGGCCCGCCGGATGAGCCTGACCGGTGACTACCTCTCGGCCGCCGACGCACTGCGGGCCGGGCTGGTGACCGAGGTGGTCCCCCACGACCAGCTGCTCACCGCGGCGCGCCGCGTAGCCGAGTCCATCGTCGGCAACAACCAGAACGCCGTGCGCGCACTGCTGGCGTCCTACCACCGCATCGATGACGCACAGACCCGCGAAGGGCTGGCGATCGAGGCCGACTCGGCTATCCAGTGGATGCGCACCGCCACCGGCGACGACATCGCCGCGAACCGGGACGCAGTGTTTGCGCGAGGCCGCGCCCAGGTCCGCTGAACTTTCGTAGGCTGCCACTGTGAACGAGGCACACAAGAAGTGCGGCAGCGACGAGTGGCGGCAGACCATGCGGGAGATCATCCTGCCGTGGGCGCTCGACGGCACCGACCTCGGCGACGACGTGCTCGAGGTCGGGCCCGGCTACGGCGCCACCACCGATGTGCTTAGCCAATCCGTGCCCAGGCTCACCTCGGTCGAGATCGATGACGCGCTTGCCGACATGCTGGTCGATCGATTTGCCGATGTGCCGTCGGTCGAGATCGTGCACGGAGACGCGACGGCCCTCACCTACGACGACGACCGATTCACCGGCGCCGCGTGCTTCACGATGCTCCATCACGTGCCGACGAACGAGTTGCAGGACAGGCTGTTTGCCGAGGTGGCCCGCGTGCTGCGGCCGGGTGCCCCGCTGGTCGCCAGCGACAGCCTGCGTAGCAATGAGCTGGAAGCCCACCACGAGGGCGATACGTACAACCCCGTCGACCCGTCGTCACTGCCCGCGCGGCTGACCGACGCCGGATTCGTCGACATCGACGTCCGGACCAATCCCAGCGGTTGGGCGGTCATCGCGCGGGTCGCACAGAAGTAGCGCCACCACAACGTCTCGGGTACCTGCGCGGTCGGCGGTGCCGAACTCAGGTAGTCCAGTACTCATGACTGTAAGTTGTCGAAAATTTACGGTTGTGTCACTCAGCAATGCCGCTGACGGCGACGCGGGTGACACGGGGAGACGAAATGCTGCAAGCGCTGGCGCGTTTCGTGATCGCGCACCCGAGACGAATAATCGTTGCGGCGCTCTTCGTCATGGTCGGCGCAGGGGTGTTCGCCGCGCCGATCATGGACACTCTGTCGGCGGGCGGTATGCGCAGTTCGGCATCGGAATCCTGGCACGCGTCGGAGATGCTGGCCGACAAATTCGGTCAGGGCGATATGCAGTTGATCGTCACCGTCTCGTCTGGTGCTGGGGCACAAGGGGATTCGGTCCGTCAGGTCGCCACCGACATCGTCTCGAAGCTGGAGCAGTTTCCGTTCGTCACCCAGGTGCATTCGGCGTGGACCGCACCGCCGCAGATGGCCCGTTCGATGTTCAGCGAGGACGGTAGGACCGGCCTGATCGTTGCAGGCATTACCGGCGGCGAGAGCGGCGCGCAAAAGAACGGCCGCGCCCTTCTGCCCTTGTTGCACGACCGCAACGGCGTCACGGTGACGCCGGGCGGCGAGGTGATGATCTACATCGAGGCCAACGATCAGAGCAAACGCGATCTGCTCACGATGGAGGCAATCGCGCTGCCAGTGAGCTTCGTGGTGCTGGTGTGGGTTTTCGGCGGCCTGCTGGCCGCGGCGGTCCCTCTCGGTGTGGGTGTTTTCGCGATCCTCAGTTCGATGGCGATCCTGCGTGCGGTTGCGTCGTTCACCGAGGTCTCGATCTTCTCGCTGAACCTCGCGATCGTGATGGGCCTTGCGCTGGCGATCGACTACACGCTGCTACTGGTCAGCAGATTTCGAGACGAAATCGCCGACGGCGCCGACCGCGACGATGCCCTGGTGCGCACGATGGCCACCGCGGGCCGCACCGTGCTGTTCTCCGCGCTGACGGTGTCGCTGTCGATGGCGACCATGGCGCTGTTCCCGATGTACTTCCTCAAATCGCTGGCCTACGCGGGCGTCGCGGTGGTCGCGCTCGCGGCGGCGGCCGCGGTGGTGGTGACGCCGGCGGTCATCACCCTGCTGGGTCCTCGGCTCGACGCGCTGGACATGCGCCGGTTGGGCCGTCGTCTGTTCGGCCGCCCCGAACCTGCGCCGCGCGACGTGACCGAAACGTTCTGGTACCGCTGGACGAAGCGGGTGCTGCGCCGGTCGATTCCCGTCGGCGCGGCGGTGATCGCGCTGCTGCTGATGCTGGGCGCACCGTTCCTCGGGGTGAAATGGGGATTTCCCGATGACCGCGTCCTCGGCCAGGTCGCGTCGTCGCGTCAGGTTGGCGACACACTGCGGTCGGACTTCGCGCTGAACTCCATGACGACGTTGACGGTCGTCATCCCCGACGTGACTGATCTGCGACCCGGCGACCTCGCCCACTACGCACGCGACCTGTCCGAAGTCCCCGATGTGGTTTCGGTGTCGGCGCCGACTGGAACCTTCGCAGGCGGTGCACTGGTCGGACCGCCGACCGCGCCGACCGGCCTGGCCGACGGCAGCGCGTTCTTCACGGTCGGCACCGACGCGCCGCTGTACTCGGCGGCGTCGGAGACTCAACTGGACCGCCTGCACGCCGTCGCGACGCCAGGGGGTCGGGACGTGCAGCTGACGGGTCGCGCTCAGATCAACAGGGACAGCGCCGATGCGGTCGCCAGCACGATGCCCAAGGTGCTTGCGCTGATCGCGGTGATCAGCTTCGCCCTGCTCTTCCTGCTCACCGGCAGCGTCGTCCTTCCGCTGAAAGCGCTTGTGCTCAACGTGCTGTCACTCACCGCGTCGTTCGGGGCGCTGGTCTTCGTATTCCAGGACGGCAATTTCGGCGCGTTCGGGACCACGGCCACCGGCACCATGGCCGCGCATATTCCTGCGCTGTTGTTCTGCCTGGCGTTCGGGCTGTCGATGGACTACGAGGTGTTCCTGATATCCCGGATCCGCGAATACTGGCTTGCTTCCGGACAAGCCGACAACGATGAAGCCGTTGCTCTCGGCATCGCCCGCACGGGCCGGGTGGTGACCGCCGCCGCTGTGCTGATGGCGGTGTCGTTCTCGACGCTGATGGCGGCCGAGGTGTCGGTCATGGCGATGTTCGGCCTCGGGCTGACGTTGGCGGTGCTCGCCGACGCCTCGTTCGTCCGGATGATGCTCGTGCCCGCCTTCATGCACCTGCTCGGCAGGTACAACTGGTGGGCTCCTGCACCGATGCGATGGCTGCACAAGCGATTCGGCATCAACGAGTCGGGCATGCCGCGTACGCGCGAACCCATCCCGCTCGTGCCCGCGGCGGCGGGATAGCAGCCGGTTCTCTACCCCGTGCCGGGCACTAGCCACCGACCGGAGGACGCGCGCCAGCCGACGAAGATCAACCGCAGCACCATGAACGTGCTCAACCCCGACCAGATGCCGAGCAGCCCCCAGCCGAACGCCAGCGACAACCAGATCAACGGCAGGAACCCGAGCAGCGCGCTGATCAGCGTCGCGTTGCGCATGAACTTCGCGTCACCGGCACCGAGCAGCACCCCGTCGAGCGCGAAAACGATTCCCGCGATGGGCAATTGGGCCACCATGAACCACCACGGCACGCCTATCGCGTCCAGCACCGAACGGTCGTCGGTGAACACGCTCGGGAACACCGATGCGCCGACGGCGAAGATGCCCGCCAGCACCGCGGAGGCCACCGTCGAGAAGATGGTCACCCGCCACGCCACCGATTTGGCGTGCGCCAGCTCCCCCGCTCCCAGCGCCGCGCCGACGAGTGACTGCGCGGCGATGGCAAACGAATCCAGGACCAGCGCAAGGAAACTCCACAATTGCAGCACCACTTGATGTGCGGCGACGGCGGCCGCTCCGAACCGGGCCGCGACGGCGCCCGCAGAGACGAAGCAGGCTTGGAACGCCATCGTCCGCAGCAGGAGATCTCGTCCCATCACAATCTGCGCCCGCAGCACGGCGGGGTCAATGCGCAGCGGCACCCGTTCGACAAGCAGGGCACGGCAGAACATGAGCGCCGCGAGCCACTGCCCCACCAGATTCGCGACGGCCGACCCCGCCAACTCCAGCCGCGGCATGCCAAGCCAGCCGTAGACCAGCGACGGGCACAACAGCGCCGACAGCGCGAATCCGGTGACGACGTAGCGCAGCGGCCGTGTGGTGTCCTGTACGCCGCGCATCCAGCCGTTACCCGCCGCCGACACAAGAATCGCCGGCACGCCGAAGATTGCGATCCGCACCCACCCCAGCGCCGCCGCCGCGATGTCCCCGCCGGCCGCCAGCGCCGAGACGAGAGGCACCGCGGCGACCTGCACGACG
The DNA here is from genome assembly GCA_963848855.1 of uncultured Actinomycetota bacterium. Taxonomy (GTDB): domain Bacteria; phylum Actinomycetota; class Actinomycetes; order Mycobacteriales; family Mycobacteriaceae; genus Mycobacterium. The sequence goes on along the minus strand of CAWKFL010000007.1, from coordinate 715,482 downwards.
AGCACGATCAGCGCGCCGAGCCCCAGCGCCAGCCAGGTCGCCTGCACGCCCTCACTGACCGCGGCCGTGCGATCGCCCGCACCGAAGAACCGGGCCGAACGCGCGGTCGTGCCGTAGGACAGAAACGTCATCTGCGAGCTCAGCGTGGTCAGGATCAACCCGCCGATCGCCAGGCCCGCCAGGCTCAGCGCCCCGAGGCGCCCGACGACGGCAAGGTCGAACAGCAGGTAGATGGGCTCGGCGGCCAGCACCCCGAGTGCGGGCAGCGCAAGACCGAAGATGCGACGGCCGGTGGCCGGCGTGATTGGTAGATCGCCCTCGGGTTCAGCCAAGGTTTCGCGAACGCAGTCAGCCGAGGGCCGCGCAGAGCGCGGCAACGACGTCCTCGACCGACCCGGTCGCCGAGTAACCGGCGGCCAACCGGTGCCCGCCGCCGCCGAACGCGCTGGCGACCGCGGCGAGGTCGAGCGATTTGGCGCGCATCGACACCGACCAGTGCGCGGGCTCGATCTCCTTGAACACCGCAGCCACCTCGGCCTGCTGCGTAGTGCGCACGATGTCGACCACGCTCTCGACTTCCTCGGGCCGGGCGCTCGCCCATTCCTGGTGTGCCACAACGGCATACACGAGCCCGCGGCCGTCTGCCGCATCGGGCAGCAGCTGGGCGGTGGCCAATACGCGTGACAGCATCGGCAGCCACGCGAACGGGTGGCTGTCGAGCAGGGCTCGGCTGATCGAAGCGTTGTCGACCCCGAGCTCGAGCAGCCTGGCGGCGAGCCGGTGCGCCCGGGCACTGGCCCAGCGGAATGATCCGGTGTCGGTGGTCAACCCGGCGTACAGGCAGTGCGCGACCCCGATGTCGATGGGCTTGGCCCACGCGTCAAGGATCTCGGCCACCATCATTGTGGTCGAATCTGCCGACGGCTCGACGTAGTTCGCGGTGCCGAACAGCTGATTGGAGGCGTGGTGATCGATCACCAGCACCTCGCGGTCCGGATCGGCCAACTTGCTGAGCGCGCCCAGCCGGTTGACGCTGGGGATGTCGACGGTCACCACGAGGTCGGCGTCGCGCCGCATCTCATCGGGTGACACCAGCAGGTGCCCACCCGGCAGCGATTGCAGGGATTCGGGCAGCTCCGCCGGCGCGGCGAAGCTGACCTGTACGTCCTTACCCGCATGGTCGAGCACCAGCGCCAGCGCCAGGCCGGCGCCGATGGTGTCGGCGTCGGGGTAGACGTGACAGACGACGCTGATACTCGCCGCGTGTGAGAGCAATTCGGCCGCTTCGCAGGCGTCCACCCGTGCACCGGTGATTGTCGGTGCGTCAGTCATCTTGTCGGTCGTCGTCACCGGTGTCCTCAGCATCACGCTCGTCGGCCAGCTCCCCGGTGTCCTCCCCGGTAACACGGTACGGGTCCGCATCGCCGGCGTGCTTCGCACCCTGTCGAACTCTCGCCAAATCCTCATCTGCGGCGCGGGCGCGGGCAAGCAATTCTTCCATCCGGTGGGCCGTGTCGGGCACGGTGTCACGCTCGAACGCCAGCGTCGGGGTGAAGCGCACGCCGAGGGCGGCGCCCACCCTCGTGCGCAGCACGCCCTTGGCACTCTCCAGCGCCGCCGCCACTCCGGCGTAGTCCGGCTCGTGCTCGAGACTGGCGCCGAACACCGTGTAGAACAGCGTCGCGTCGTGCAGGTCGCCCGTCATCTTGGCGTCGGTGATCGTGACACCAACCAGCCGCGGATCCTTGATCTCGTACTCGATCGCCGAAGCGACGATGGTGGAGATGCGTTTGGCCAGCCGGCGTGCTCGTGCCGGATCAGGCATGAGTATCGACTCCTACCTGTGTCCGTCGGCCTTCTTCGCTGCGCTCATCAGGCACGCTCTTTTTCAACCAACTCGTACGTCTCGATCACGTCGCCCTCCTTGATATCGGAGTACGACAGCGTGAGACCGCATTCGTAGCCGTCGCGCACCTCGGTGGCATCGTCCTTCTCCCGGCGCAGTGACTGCACGGTGGCGTTCTCCGTGACAACCACGTTGTCGCGGAGCAGCCGCGCCTTCGCGTTGCGGCGGATGATGCCCGAGGTGACGAGGCAGCCGGCGATGTTGCCGACCTTGGACGAGCGGAAGATGGCGCGGATCTCGGCGCGGCCCAGCTCGCGTTCCTCGTAGACCGGCTTGAGCATGCCCTTGAGCGCGCTCTCGATCTCGTCGATGGCCTGGTAGATCACCGAGTAGTACCGGATCTCCACACCCTCGCGGTTGGCCAACTCGGTGGCCTTACCCTCGGCGCGGACGTTGAACCCGATGATGATCGCGTCCGAGGCCGACGCCAGGTTGACGTTGGTCTCGGTGACACCACCGACACCGCGGTCGATGACGCGCAGCTCCACCTCGTCGTCGACCTGGATGCCCAGAAGGGCCTCCTCGAGCGCCTCGACGGTACCGGCGTTGTCGCCCTTGAGGATCAGGTTCAGCTGGCTGGTTTCCTTCAGCGCCGAATCCAGGTCCTCGAGGCTGATCCGCTTGCGGCTGCGGGCCGCCAGCGCGTTGCGCTTGCGCGCGCTGCGCCGATCGGCGATCTGCCGGGCGATGCGGTCCTCGTCGACGACAAGGAAGTTGTCACCCGCGCCAGGCACCGACGTGAATCCGATGACCTGCACCGGCCGCGACGGCAGCGCCGCCTCGATGTCTACGCCGTGCTCGTCGACCATGCGGCGCACGCGGCCGTACGCGTCGCCGGCCACCACCGAATCGCCGACGTGCAGCGTGCCGCGCTGAATCAGCACCGTGGCCACCGGGCCGCGTCCGCGGTCCAGGTGCGCCTCGATCGCGACACCCTGGGCCTCCATATCGGGGTTGGCCCGCAGGTCCAGCGCCGCGTCGGCCGTCAGCACAACCGCCTCGAGCAGGGACTCGATGTTGGTGCCCTGCTTGGCGGAGATGTCGACGAACATCGTGTCGCCACCGAAGTCCTCGGCCACCAGGTTGTACTCGGTGAGCTGTGCCCGGATCTTGGCCGGGTCGGCGCCCTCCTTGTCAATCTTGTTGACCGCCACCACGATTGGCACGTCGGCGGCCTGTGCGTGGTTGATGGCCTCAACCGTCTGCGGCATGACGCCGTCATCGGCGGCGACCACCAGGATCGCGATGTCCGTGGCCTTTGCGCCACGGGCACGCATGGCGGTGAACGCCTCGTGACCCGGGGTGTCGATGAAGGTGATCGGTCGCGGGGTGCCGTCGACGTCGACCTCGACCTGGTAGGCGCCGATGTGCTGGGTGATACCGCCCGCCTCTTCCTCGCGGACGTTGGCCTGGCGGATCGTGTCCAGCAGTCGGGTCTTGCCGTGGTCGACGTGACCCATCACGGTCACCACCGGCGGACGGGTCTGCAGGTCCTCTTCGTCGCCCTCGTCTTCGCCGTAGGTGAGATCGAAGGACTCCAGCAGTTCGCGGTCCTCGTCCTCGGGGGACACGACCTGAACGACATAGTTCATCTCGCTGCCCAGCAGCTCGAGGGTCTCGTCACCCACGGACTGGGTGGCGGTCACCATCTCGCCGAGGTTGAACAGCGCCTGCACCAGCGATGCCGGGTTGGCGTCGATCTTCTCGGCGAAGTCGGACAGCGACGCGCCGCGGGCCAGCCGGATGGTCTCGCCGTTGCCGTGCGGCAGCCGAACGCCACCGACGACCGGCGCCTGCATGTTCTCGTATTCGGCGCGTTTCGCCCGCTTCGACTTGCGGCCACGCTTGGGTGCGCCACCTGGCCGCCCGAAGGCACCGGCAGCTCCACCGCGCTGACCTGGGCGTCCGCCGCCACCGCCGCCGGGGCGACCGCGATAGCCGGCACCGGCTGGGGCGCCACCGCCACCGGCGGCACCACCACCGCCGCCACCGCCACCGCCGCCACCGCCGCGGTAGTTACCGCCGCCGCCGCCGCCGCCCCCACCGGGACGGCCGCCTGCACCTGCGCCGGGGCCGCGACCACCGGGACCGGGACGGGGCCCACTCGTCCGGCCGCCGCCGCTGGCGGCCGGACGAGCGCCACCGGGACGCGGCGGCATGTTGCCCGGCGACATGCCGGGCCGCGGAGCACCTGGGCGAGGCGCGCCGGGACGCGGCGCCTGCGGCCGCGGAATCGGCCGCTCGACAGGCTGTTGCGACGAGAAGGGGTTGTTGCCGACGCGCGGGGTCCGCGCTGCGGGCTTGGGTGCAGCCGGCGACGGGCCCGGCCGCGGGCCGGGTGTCGGACCGGGCCGAGCAGGCGGCGCGGCGGCAGGAGGAGCAGCCGATGCCGCAGCCGCTGGCGGGGCCACAGGCTCGGCTGCGGCTGCAGGCGGTTCGACGGGAGCCGGGGGCGGCGCGGGAGCGGCTGGGGCCGCAGGTGCCGCGGGCTTGGGGGCGGCCGGCTTCGCGGGAGCCTTGGTCGCTGCGGCAGCGGCGACCTTGGCCGGCGAACCGTTGCCTTCGGACTTAGCCTTCTCAGCGGCGGGCTTGGAGCCGCCGAAGGCTTCGCGCAACCGACGCGCGACTGGCGCCTCCACAGTGGAGGACGCGGATTTGACAAATTCGCCCTGTTCGCTCAGCCGGGCGAGAACTTCCTTACTGGTAACACCGAGTTCCTTAGCCAACTCGTGTACGCGGGCCTTACCTGCCACTACATCTCCATCTCTAGAGGCGTCAGCGGTGGTAGGCGCCGCGCCTCGGGTTAGCTATGACGCATGGTCATCGGGACTTCACGGTGTGCTCATGTTCTTCGCTACCTGTTCTGTTGCCGGGTGGGTCGGGCAGCTCAGCGCTTCTATCTGCACTGAAATGCTCTAACACCGCGGTTGTATCCGGTGAGCCGGTGATCCGTAACGCTCGGACGAACGCTCGCCGACGGATTGCTGCGTGTAGACAGCCTAGATCGGGGTGCAACCAGGCACCCCGCCCCGGCAGCTTTCTCGCTGGGTCAACGGTCACGGCGTATTCGCCATTCCCGTTTTCGACAGCGACCACTCGAAGCAGTTCGACGGCCAGCTCTCGCTTTCGGCAACCGATGCATGTCCGCACCGGTCCACCCGAGGGGTCGATGGCGCTTTTTTGCATCCGAGCCGAAGTCTCGCGCTGGATCACAGCTGAGTCTACCGTCTGTGTCCTTGCGAACTGAAACGGCTGCGCAGCTAGCGGTCGTGAACCGCCCTGTGCGCCGCATCGGGGTTGGGCTCGGCCTTGCTGACCGGCACGGCGTCGCTGCGGATGTCGATCCGCCACCCCGTCAGACGTGCGGCAAGCCGCGCGTTCTGGCCCTCCTTTCCGATCGCCAGCGAGAGCTGAAAATCGGGGACCACGACGCGGGCGGCGCGGGCGGACTCGTCGATGACCGACACCGAAACCACCTTCGCGGGCGAGAGCGCGTTGGCAACGAACCGGGAGGGATCCTCGTCGTAATCGATGATGTCGATCTTCTCGCCGGAGAGCTCGCTCATCACGTTGCGCACCCGCTGACCCATCGGCCCGATGCAGGCGCCCTTGGCGTTGAGGCCGGGCACCCGCGAGGTGACCGCGATCTTGGACCGGTGACCCGCCTCACGCGCCACGGCGACAATCTCGACGGACCCGTCCGCGATCTCGGGGACTTCCAGCGAGAAGAGCTTGCGCACCAGATTGGGATGGGTCCGCGACAACGTGATCAGCGGCTCACGGGCGCCACGGGTCACGCCGACGACGTAGCAGCGAAGCCGGTCGCCGTGCTCATAGCGTTCGCCGGGCACCTGTTCGGCGGCGGGAATGACACCTTCGGACCCCTTGGTCTCGCTTCCCATCCTGACGACGACGAGGCCGCGGGCGTTGGCGCGGGCGTCGCGCTGGATGACGCCTGCGGCGATGTCACCCTCGCGGGCGGAGAACTCGCCGTAATTCTTCTCGTTCTCGGCGTCGCGCAGTCGCTGCAGGATCACCTGTCGAGCGGTGGTCGCCGCGATGCGGCCGAAACCCTCTGGGGTGTCGTCCCATTCGCTCAGGACGTTGCCGTCCTCGTCGGTTTCGCGCGCCAGCACCTTGACGACGCCGGTCTTGCGGTCGATGTCGATGCGAGCATCGGCTTCGTGGCCTTCGGTGTGGCGGTAGGCCGTGAGCAGCGCCGACTTGATGGTGTCGACCACGACGTCGACTGAGATGCCCTTGTCGGATTCGATGGCGTGCAACGCCGCCATGTCGATATTCACCCTGCAACCTCCTTCCCAGATTGTCCGGCCAGCTCCAGCTCGCGCTGGTTGGGAGGCGAAAACTCTACCTGCACAATCGCTTTGGAAATTGCGTCGACGGGCAGCTCGCGAACGGAAAGGTTAGCCTTGTTGCCTTCGCGCACCACGAGTTGCACAGCGCCATCACGGATTTCGCCGAGGCGGCCGGTCAGGTGTGAGCCGTCGGACAACGTCAGTTCCACTTTTCGGCCACGGGCGCGGCGATAGTGCTTTTCGGCGGTGAGCGGCCGCTCGACGCCGGGCGAGGTGACCTCGAGGACGTAGGCGGCGGCCTCCTCGTCGACGCGATCCAGAAGTGCGGACGCCGACCGGGACAGCTCGGCGATCGCGTCGAGGTCCAGTCCTTCGTCGCCGTCGGCGATGACCGTGATGCGGGGCGGGCGCGCGGCGGTGTCGATCACCACGTCCTCGATTTCATAACCTGCGCGCGCGAACTCGCCGTCGAGTAGCTCGATCACCTGTTTCGGCGACGGTAATCCCGCAGAACGCTCCGTCACGGCGAGCTCCTCATCTTGAGTTGTCCGGACCCCGATTCCGGCGGCGCAACCTTTGGAACCGACTATCCACGATACGCCAGCGCCACGATGCCAAGCGGCAAACGGGCGGCCGCATGCAGCCAATACGCAGTGCGACGGCAATGGCAGGATGTCTGACGTGCCGAGCCCCTCGCCGACCGTCAACAGACGACAAGTGTTGTTCGGGGCGGCGGCGTTGGCACTGCTCTCAGTGACCGCCCCGGCGTGCGGATCTTCGCCACCGCCGCCGGAGGTCGACGAACTGTTCGCGCAGCTCACCCGGGCGCGCGCGGATAGCCAGCTCGCGACGGACGCCGCCGCGGCGGCGTCCGGGCCGATCGCGCAGGTGTTGACGAACGTGGCGTCCGAGCGCTCGGCACATGCCAAGGCGCTCTCCGAGGAGCTTGTCCGGATCGTCGGCGAGGACGCGCCGACGATGACGACGACAAGCACGACCGCAGAGCCGATGATGCCGCCCACGACCGCGGACGTGATCGCCGCGCTGCGCGGATCCGCAGACGCCGCCGCACAGTTGGCGGCAAAGCAGTCCGGGTATCGCGCGGGGCTGTTGGGCTCGATCGCCGCGGCGTGCACCGCCGCCTATTCCGTCGCGCTGGTTTCGCCGGGGGCCGCGCCGTGACCTCCCCTGAGCCGACCCCGACGACGACGGAATCCACCACGGCGACAACGACGACGACCACCACCACGGCTACGACCACCACGACGACTACGTCGTCGCGCGCGGCCGAGCCCACCGACCCGTCACGGCCCTCGAACGCCGCCGACGGCGCGCTGTTCGACGCGATCGCCACGGAACACGCGACCATCTACGGCTACGGCATCGTCTCCGCGCATTCCTCACCCGACGTCAACAGCTTGGTTTCGGCCGCGATGGCCGAGCACAGGGAGCGCCGCGAGGCAGCGATCGCGATACTCGACTCGCGATCCGTCGAACCGCCGCTGCCCGCCGCCGGGTACCAGCTGCCAACAGAAGTCGACAATCCGACGGACGCGGCAAACCTCGCGGTGCGGATGGAAGAGGACGCCGCCGTCGCGTGGCGCGCGGTCATCGAGCAGGCAACCGACGAGCAGGACCGAGCGTTCGCGGTGGAGGCGCTGACTCAGTGCGCAGTCGCCGCGGCACGGTGGAGCCGGGTGCTCGGCATCTCGCCGATCACCGTCGCCTTCCCCGGCGGCTCCGAGTAAGTCACCCTCTCCCGCGAGCGCCCAGCTCGCGCTAGGAGGTGAGGGCCGCAGCGATGTCGGCGGCGGCGGTGTCGACGGGGACCTCGCGGGTTTCGCCGGTGAACCGGTTGCGCAGTTCGACGATCCCGTCGGCCCAGCCGCGGCCCACGACCACGATCCACGGCACGCCGAGCAGCTCGGCGTCCTTGAACTTGACGCCGGGTGAGGCTTGCCGGTCGTCAAGCAAAACGTCGACGCCGAGCCCGTCCAGCTCGGTGGCCAGCCCGATGGCCCCCGTACGCGCATCGGCGTCCTTGTTGGCGATCACGACATACGCGTCGAACGGCGACACCGACGACGGCCATCGCAGACCCAGCTGGTCGTGATGCTGTTCGGCGATCACCGCCACCAACCGCGACACCCCGATGCCGTAGGACCCCATCGTCAACCGGACCGGTTTGCCGTCCTCGCCGAGGACATCGGCGGAGAACGCGTCGGTGTACTTGCGGCCGAGCTGGAAGATGTGGCCCACCTCGATGCCGCGCGCCGACACCAGCGCACCCGCCCCGTCGGGCGACGGATCGCCGTCGCGCACCTCGGCCGCCTCGATCGTGCCGTCGGCCACGAAATCACGACCGGCGACAAGACCCACGACATGCTTGCCCGGCTCGTCGGCGCCCGTGATCCACGACGTGCCGTCGACGATCCGCGGGTCGACCAAATATCGAACTCCGTTGGCCAGCAACGCTTTCGGGCCGACATAGCCCTTGACCAGGAAGCGATTCTTGGCGAAGTCGGCGTCGTCGAGCAGCGCATACTCGGCCGGATCCAGCGCAGCGCCGAGCCGCTTCTCGTCGACCTCCCGGTCGCCGGGCACACCAACCGCCAGCAGCTCCCACTCCCCGCCCGGCTGACGGACCTTCAGGAGCACGTTCTTGAGCGTGTCGGCCGCGGTCACCTCGCGGTCCAACGCGGTGTTGGCCCACTCGACGAGCGTCGCGATCGTCGGCGTGCCCGGGGTGTCATGCACCTTGGCCTCAGGCAGCCCGTCGATCGGCTGCGACGCGGGCACCTGAGTGACGACGGCCTCGACGTTGGCGGCGTAACCCGATTCCAGACAGCGCACGAACGTGTCCTCGCCGATCTCGCTTTCGGCGAGGAACTCCTCCGACGCGCTGCCGCCCATCGCGCCCGATACCGCCGAAACGATCACGTAGTCCACGCCCAGCGTGCCGAAGATCCGCTGGTAGGCCTCGCGGTGGGCCTGATATTGCGCCCGCAAGCCGGCGTCATCGACGTCGAATGAGTACGAGTCCTTCATGATGAACTCGCGGCCGCGCAGGATCCCCGCACGGGGGCGGGCCTCGTCGCGGTATTTGGTCTGGATTTGATACACCAGCAGCGGGAAGTCCTTGTACGAGCTGTACTCCCCCTTGACCGTCAGCGTGAACAGCTCCTCGTGGGTGGGTCCCAGCAGGTAGTCGTTTTTGCGGCGGTCCTGCAGGCGGAACACCCCGTCGCCGTATTCGGTCCAGCGGTTGGTGGTTTCGTACGGCGCTCTCGGGAGCAGCGCGGGAAACAGGATCTCCTGCCCGCCAATGGCATTCATCTCGTCGCGGACGACCTTCTCGATCTTGCGCAGCACCTTCAGCCCGAGGGGCAGCCAGCTGTAGAGGCCGGGTCCGATCGGGCGGATGTACCCGGCTCGAATCAGCAGCTTGTGGCTGGGCACTTCGGCGTCGGCAGGGTCGTCACGCAGGGTGCGCAGGAACAGCTCGGACATGCGGGTGATCACAGCGGGCTAGCCTTAGCGACGCGCTCAATCCCTGCCTTGCCAGGTGCAGATGCACGCCTCGTTGCCCTCGGCATCGGCAAGCACCCAGAAGGAAGGCGCCGCGTCGTCCGAGAGCAGTGTGCCGCCCGCGGCGAGCGCCGCGTCGATCCGCGCTCGGGCTTCGTCGTGAGCCACGTCGACGTCGAGATGGATGCGGTTGCGCTGCGGCCGCGGCGCGTCCATCTGCTGAAACCAGATCGCCGGGCCGCGGCCCGTCGGGTCGATCAGCCCCCCGCTGAGATCCGACGGCCCGTACTCGTCGATGTAGCCGGTGATCGCCTTCCAGAACGGCCGCACGGCGGCGATGTCGAGCGCATCGATCGCGATCTCCACCAGTTGCAATCCGGCGCCCGGCGCCGTGCGCAGGCCACGCGCGGCAATCGCCTTGGACAGTTGACCCGCGAGGCGGACGTCGCGGCCGGTGACCCCGCCGACGGGCCGCCGACTGCAGTCGCAGCACCGCGCGGTCGGCGCGGATGTCGGCGGTCAGATGCCCCTGCGCGTCAGCGCCTGCCGCCGCGATCGCCGTCGACGCCGCCTGCGCCGCGTCGCCCACCGACGGCGCGGCGACCTCGGTGAACAGCGCGCCCAGCATCAGGCGCCAGCCGAGGTCGTCGACGGCGTCGGAGATCTGCTGGCGGGTTGGTGTCACGTCGTCGTCCACGGCTAGAGTTCACCCGCCTCGACGGCCTCGCGGGTGTGCTGTGCGGCGGCGATCTGACGGGCCGAGAAGCCGATCCAGAACGCCGCGACACCCACCACGATCGCGATGCCCGCCACCCACAGCAGCGAGTAGGTGTAGCCGTAGCCCAGGGCGTCGAGCTGGGCGGGCGTCATGTCCTTCACCGGTCCGGTGGTACCGCCCAGATACAGCGTGCGCGACGTCTGCACGGCCTGTATGACGACAAGCACCAACGGGCCGCCGAGGTTCTGCACCATCAGCGTGATCGCCGATACGGGACCGATCTCGCCCGGACCCACCTCGGCGACCGCGCACAGCGGCAGGATCACCGCGATCATGCCGATCCCGAACCCGCCGACCACGATCGGCGCGAACAAATCAGGGAAGTACGGGATGTCGCGCGTCAACGTGGAGCCGTAGAGCATGGCCCCCAGCACGAACACGCCACCCCCGATGATCAACCAGCGTGGCGCGACCAGCGGCGCCACCCGCGCGGCCACCACGCTGCCGATACCGAACGCGATCGCGAACGGGATGAACGAGATGCCTGCCCGCAATGCCGAGTACCCGAGGACGTCCTGCACGAGAAGCCCGATCATCACGGTCAGCGTCAGCAGCACGCCACCCGCCATGAACAGCGATACGAACGTCATCACCCGGTTGCGGTTGTCGAACACCGAGAACGGCACCAGCGGGTTGTCGGCGCTGCGCTCCACGATCAGGAACGCGATGAAGAACACGGCCGCCGCGACACCGGCCCCGAACACCCAGGGATCCACCCAGCCGCGCGGTGGGCCCTGGGTGAAGACCAGCACCGCCGCGGTACACCCGAGCGTCGCCAGCAATGCGCCGGTGATGTCTAGTTTGAGCCGCTCGTGGTGGGTTTCGCGGATCCGATAGACCGCGATCGTGATGATCACGATGCCGATGGGCACGTTGATCAGGAACGCCAGACGCCAGGACAGAACTGTCAGCGCACCGCCGAGCACGAGCCCGAGCACCGAACCGATGCCCTGCATGGCCGCCGACACCGCCATCGCGCGGTTACGGGCGTGTCCGACGGCGTACGTAGTCGCGATGAGCGCCAGGCCGGTAGGGGCCGCGACAGCGGCGCCAGTGCCCTGTACCGCGCGGGCGACGATCAGCGTGATGCCGTCGTTGGCCAGACCGCACACCAGCGATGCGATGGTGAACACGCCGACGCCGGACAGGAACGCGCGTTTGTGCCCGATGGCGTCGCCGACACGGCCGCCGAGTAACAGCAGGCCGCCGAACGCCAACACGTAGGCGGTGATGACCCAGCTCTTCGCGGCGTCGGAGAGATCCAGCTCGGCCTGCATCCGGGGTAGCGCGACGATGACGATGGTGCCGTCGAGCGTCGACATCAGCTGCATGCCGGTGATCGCGAGGATCGCGACGCCCAGGACGTGCGTCGACAGCGGCTCGGAGGAGGGTGACGTGGTGCGCTCGGTCGCGCCTGAAGAACCACCCTCGCCAGACATGGCTTGCCAGCCTACCGAGACGGTGAATTCGGCGTGCTCAGCGCCCCTGAGCGCGACTGGTCACGCCTGTCGAGCTAAAGCTCTCCCCGGCCCGATGTCGAGCTAAAGCTCTCCCCGGCCCGATGTCGAGCTAAAGCTCTCCGGCGTCCAGCGCGTCCTTGACCTCCTGCGCATGCGCAACCTGCGCCGAGGTGTAGCCGATGAACAGTGCCGCAAGACCGACGATCACGGCGACCGCCGCCACCCACAACAGCCCGTAGGTGTAGCCCTGATCCAAGGCGTGCAGCTGGGCGCTGTCCATGTTCTTCACCGGGCCGGTAGTGCCGCCCAGGTACAGCGTGCGCGACGTGATGACGGCCTGAACGATGGCGAGCACCACAGGGCCGCCGAGGTTCTGCAGCATCAGCGCGATCGCCGACACCGGGCCGATCTGGTCGAAGCCGACACCGGCGATGGCCGACACGGTCAGCGGCACGACGATCATGCCGATGCCGAATCCGCCGACGGTGATGGGCAACACCAGGTTCGGGAAGTACGGGATATTGGCGTCCAGGGTGGAGCCGTAGATCATCGCCCCGAGCACCAGTACGCCGCCCGCGATGACCAGCACCCGCGGCGGGAACATCGACACCAGGTGCGACGACAGACCGAGTCCGATGCCCAGCGCGATGACGAACGGGATGAAGCCGATGCCGGCGCGCAACGCGCTGTAGCCCATGATGTCCTGCACATACAGGCCGATCAGCACGGTGAGCGTGAACATCACGCCGCCTGCCAGGAACACCGCTGCGAACGTAGCCACGCGGTTGCGGTCCTTGAACAGCTCGAACGGCATCACCGGGTTCTCCGCGGTTCGCTCGACGAACAGGAACACGAGCAAGCAGATCGCGGCCGTGATACCCGAGCCGATCGTGATCGGCGAGAGCCAGCCCGCTTCCGGTCCCATCGAGAAGGCGTACACCGCCGCGGTGCAGCCCAGCGTCGCCAGGATGGCGCCGGTGGCGTCCAGCTTCAGTCGCTCGCGGTGCGTTTCCCGCAGCGTGGTGCGGGCCAGGTAGATCATCAGCAGGCCGATCGGCACGTTCACCAGGAACGCCCACCGCCACGACACCTCGGTCAGCGCGCCGCCGACCACAAGGCCCATCACCGAACCGATGCCGGTCATCGCCGCGAACACGGCCGTCGCGGCGTTGCGGGCAGGGCCCTTCGGGAAGGTCGTCGCGATCAGCGCCAAACCGGTCGGCGACGCGATCGCGGAGCCGACACCCTGCAGCAGTCGCGCGACCACTAGCGTCGTCTCGTCCCACGCGATACCGCACAGGATCGAGGCGATGGTGAACAGCGTGACGCCGACGATGAAGGTGCGCTTGCGGCCGATGGTGTCGCCGAGGCGGCCGCCAAGCAGCATCAGGCCGCCGAACGTCAGCACATAGGCCGTGATGACCCAGCTGCGGCCCGCATCGGACAGGCTGAGCTCGTCCTGGATCTTAGGAAGCGCGACGATCGCAACGGTGCTGTCCATGGTGGCGAGCAACTGCATGCCGCCGATCGCGACTACCGCGGCGAAGAACCGCCGCGACGGCAACCAGGCCGGGGACCTGCCGGTTCGCTCCGTCGACGTATGCTCCACGTGCGTCGGTAGCGCTCGGTTTGCCCCGCCCTCGGCGTCGCGACGCATGGCAGCGCGCTCTGCGTCATTGAGAGCCGTCATAACGGGTTACCTTACAGTAATCTTAAGAACCCTTTAACTGCCGAAGGCGGCCACCGACCCGATAACGATGATCGCCGGCGGCCGAATTCCGTCCTCCCGAATGCGTTCCGACGCGTCGGAAAGCGTTGCGCGCAAAGTCCGCTGCGATGCCGTCGTACCGTGCTGGACCACGAGCACCGGCGTATCCGCAGGTCGGCCGCCTTCCAACAATGCTTTGGCGAAAAGTTCGATGCGCTCGACGGCCATCAGCAACACAATCGTGCCGGACATCGCGGCCAGCGCATTCCAATTCACTAACGATTCGGGATGGTCCGGCGCAACATGGCCGCTGACCACGACAAACTCGTGCGTGACGGCCCGATGAGTGACCGGAACACCCGCCAGCGCGGGCACAGCTATGGCACTTGTCACACCTGGCACAACTGTGACAGGAATCCCAGCGTCGGCACACGCGAGCACCTCTTCGTAACCCCGCGCGAAGACGAACGGGTCGCCGCCCTTGAGCCGCACGACGAACTTGCCGGCCTTGGCCCGGTCGATTAGGACGTCGTTTATGGCGTCCTGCGCCATCGCCCGCCCGTACGGAATCTTCGACGCGTCGATCACCTCGACATGCGGAGGCAGCTCGGCGAGCAGTTCGGGAGGCGCCAGCCGGTCGGCGACGACGACGTCGGCGTGCGCGAGCAGGCGCCTGCCGCGGACGGTGATCAGCTCGGGGTCACCGGGCCCGCCGCCAACCAAGGCGACTCCGCCGTGCAGCACGCCGGGAGGCTCGGCGGTGATCAGCCCGCGCTGCAGGGCCTCATGTATCGCCGAGCGAATGGCCGCCGACCGGCGGTGGTCGCCGCCGGCCAGCACGCCGACGGACAGGCCTTCGTAGTCGAAGGAGGCGGGCGTGACGGCGGTGCCCTCGCGGGCGATGTCGGCGCGCACACAGAAGATGCGCATGCGTTCGGCCTCGGCGACGACGGCCTCATTGACGTCAGGGTCGTCGGTAGCCGCGATCGCGTACCAGGCACCCTCGAGGTCATCGCCCCGGAACTCGCGCAGCGTCAACGTGATTCCGGTTTGGGCCTCCACCGCGGGGGTTGCGCTGCGGGTGATGACATGCACGTCGGCGCCGCTGGCCACCAGGAGCGGCAGCCTGCGTTGCGCGACGGTGCCGCCGCCGACGACGACGACCCTCTTGCCGGCCAGTCGCAGGCCGACGAGGTACGCGTTATCTGAAGTCATTTTCGCTCCTCGCGTGCGCGGAAGTCGTTTTGCTCCTCACGTGCGCAGAAGTCGTTTCGCTCCTCACGTGCGCAAGTCATTTCGCTCCTCACGTGCGCGTCACCCGGCGAGCTTAGAGCTTGCGGCGGCGGTGACGAAGCGGGTTATCGCATCGGGATGGGCGGCCGGATGCGTGTGCAGGTATGCGGCGTGGACTCCGCCGTGGACGGCGCCGTCTCTGACCCTGTCGACCTCACGGCCGCTGAAGACCCACGCGGGTTGATAACTGTCGTCGAATGTGACTGTGGTGCGGTGGAATTCGTGTCCGACGACACGCTCGCCAATCATGTGCAGCGCCGAGTCGGCTACGGCGACGGCGTCGCGGTAGCCGAGTGTGAGCCGATCGGTGAACCGCGCCGCCCCGGACAGCACGCCACACATCGGGTACCCGTCGAGTTCGTCGACCAGATATGTGAGCCCCGCACATTCTGCGTGTATCGGCGCCCCGCGGGCGGCCAGCTCGTTGATCTGCTTGCGCACTGTGTCGTTGGCCGACAGCTCGGTGCTGAACTGTTCCGGAAACCCGCCCGGCAGCACGAGTGCGGCGGTGTCCGACGGCAACGGCTCGCTCAACGGGTCGAACTCGACGACGTCGGCGCCCGCCGCGCGCAGCAGCTCACCGTGTTCGGTGTAGCCGAAGCTGAACGCCTTGCCCGCCGCCAGCGCGACGGTGACGTTGCCGTCGATGGGTGCAACGACGGCCGGATCCCACGGCTGTGCGTTCACCTGACCGGCCGCGACGGCCGCAACTGCCCCAAGGTCGACGTGGCGGGCCACGAGCGTTGTCATCGCCTCGACGGCCGCGTGCGCCTGCCTGCCATGCTCGACCGCCGTGATCAGGCCGAGATGCCGTGACGGTACGGACAGTTCGTCGGTGCGCGGGATCGCACCGAACACCGCAACTCCTGCATGCCCACACGCCTGGCGCAGCACGTCCTCGTGTCGTGGAGAACCGACGCGGTTGAGGATCACGCCGGCGATGCGCACCGAATGGTCGAACGTCGAAAACCCGTGCAGCAGAGCGGCGATGCTCTGGCTCTGGCCGCGGGCGTCGACGACGAGGATCACCGGCGCGCCGAGCAGCGACGCGACATGTGCGGTGGACCCGCGTGCCGTGCCTGCCGGATTGTCGTCGATGCGCCCGTCGAACAGCCCCATCACACCCTCGACGACCGCGATATCGGCGCCGTCGCTGCCGTGTCGGTACAGCGGCCCGACCAGGTCCTCGCCGACCAGGACGGGGTCGAGGTTGCGTCCGGCACGGGCCGCCGCGAGTGCGTGGTAGCCCGGGTCGATGAAGTCCGGCCCGACCTTGAACGGCGCCACCGTGCGCCCCGCCCGCCGCAGCGCGCCCATCAAACCCGTTGCGACGGCGGTCTTTCCGCTTCCCGAGGCCGGCGCGGCAATCACCACGGCGGGCGTGGCATCGCTCACCTCATTCTCCGCGAGCGTGCGTGTCTGCACACCGACACGCCGCAAATCTCGACATTTTGTGCACGTTCGCGCGGGTCGACGGTGCGCATTGTCACCACTCGATCCCCTTCTGGCCCTTGCGGCCAACGTCCATCGGGTGCTTGACCTTCGCCATCTCGGTGACCAGATCTGCGGCGTCGAGCAACCGCTGGGGCGCATCGCGGCCGGTGATCACGACGTGCTGGGTGCCGGGTCGGGCGGTGAGCGTGGCGATCACCTCGTCGACATCGATCCAGCCCCACTTCAGCGGGTAGGTGAACTCGTCGAGCACGTAGAAGTCGTGCCGCTGCTCCGCGAGGCGACGGGCGATCTCCGACCAGCCGTCGACAGCGGCCGCTGCGTGGTCGACCTCGGTGCCGTGCTTACGCGACCACGACCAGCCCGCGCCCATCTTGTGCCACTCGACAGGGCCGCCGACGCCTTGCTCCTCGTGCAGCCGGCCGAGCTCGTGAAATGCGGCCTCCTCACCGACTTTCCACTTGGCACTCTTGACGAACTGGAACACCGCGATGTCGAAACCCTGGTTCCATGCCCGCAGCGCCATGCCGAACGCGGCGGTCGACTTTCCCTTACCCGCGCCGGTATGGACGGCCAGCAGCGGAGCGTTGCGACGGGCGCGTGTGGTCAGCCCGTCGTCGGGGACGGTCAATGGTTGGCCCTGTGGCATGGCGTCTCCCCTATGCGGCGGTTCGCACGACGGACGTCAGGTCGTCGGCCCGCAGCTGCGCCAGCCGCACCGACGGCGCGCCCAATTGGTCGGCCAGCTGTTCGGCCAAACCGAGTCGTACGTGCGATGTTTCGCAGTCCACCACCACCGCGGCGGCACCCTCTGCGACCAAACGGGCCGCGGCCATCCGCGTCCGGCCGAGCGGATCGGGCCCACCGGTGGCCCGTCCGTCGGTAAGCACGACCACCAGGCTGCGCCGCGCCCGGTCGCGCGCCTTCTCGCGCACCACCACGTCGCGGGCGGTCAGCAGGCCTTGCGCCAGTGGCGTTTTGCCTCCGGTGTCGAATCGGGCCAGCCGCCTGCTCGCGATGTGCACCGATGACGTTGGCGGAAGCAACAACTGCGCATCCTGCTGCCGGAACGTGATGACTGCCACCTTGTCCCTGCGCTGATACGCATCGCGCAGCAGCGACAGCGTCGCCCCGCTCACAGCCGCCATCCGGTCGCGGGCCGCCATCGACCCCGAGGCGTCCACCACGAAAATCACCAGGTTGCCTTCGCGGCCTTCCCTGATGGCGCGGCGTACGTCGTCCGGCCGAGGCCGGGGCCGTCCCGGCCCGCGCTGGCGTTCCGCGGCCGCCAGCAGCGTGCCAAACAGGTGGACACCGTGACCGGCATCGTGATCGGACGTCGCGGAGATCGACTTGCCGGTGCGGTTGCGTGCGCGGGAGCGGCGGCCGGGTGCGCCCTCACCGACGCCAGGCACCACCAACGCCTTGGTGCGGAACGTCGCCGACGGCGCCGCGCTGGGCTGGCTGGCAGAGTTCGAATTACGTTGCGGCACAGGCTGGTCATTGGTGCCCGCCTCGCCGCCACCCGGCGGGTCGGGCTCGGGTTCAGGCTCGGGCTCGTCGGCGGACTCCGCGGCGTCGGCCATCGCCTCGTCGAGGCGCTCGGGATCCAGGCCAGGGTCGTCGAACGGATCGCGGCGGCGCCGGTGCGGCAACGCCAGTTCCGCGGCGACCCGGATGTCCTCCTCGCCCACGGTCTCCGCGCCCCGCCACGCGGCATGCGCGACCGCGGTGCGCGCCACCACCAGGTCGGCTCGCATCCCGTCGACGTCGAAGGCGGCGCACAAGCGCCGCGATACGCCGTAATTCGTTGTCGGGCAATACCACATCGGCAATGGATGCGCGGGCCGAGACGATGCGGCGAGCCAGCTCGGCGTCGGCCTCGGCGTAAGTGTCGGCGAAACCCGATGGGTCGGCTTCGAACGCCATCCGCTGCCGGATGACGTCGGCTCGAACCTCGACATCGCGAGAGGCCGCCTACATCGACGGTCAGCCCGAACCGGTCGAGCAGCTGCGGACGGAGTTCCCCCTCTTCAGGATTCATGGTGCCGACCAGTACGAAGCGGGCCTCATGGCTGTGCGAGACGCCGTCGCGCTCGACATGGACCCGTCCCATCGCCGCCGCGTCCAGCAGAACATCGACCAGATGGTCGTGCAGCAGGTTGACCTCGTCGACGTACAGCACGCCGCCGTGGGCGCGGGCCAGCAGTCCCGGCGAGAACGCGTGCTCACCGTCGCGCAGCACCTTCTGCAGGTCCAGCGATCCGACGACGCGGTCCTCGGTGGCGCCGATCGGCAATTCCACCAGCGCCGCACCGTCCACCGCCGCGCAGCACCGCGGCCAGACCCCGCACGGCCGTCGACTTCGCGGTGCCCTTCTCGCCGCGGATCAGCACGCCGCCGATGTCGGGGCGCACCGCACACAGCAGCAGCGCGAGCCGCAGTCGGTCGTGGCCGACGATGGCGCTGAACGGGTAGCCCGGGGTCACGGTTGACCGGCTTCGGGCTTCACCATCGGCACGTGCGGGATCCCGTCGTCGAGGAATTCGTCGCCGTCGCGCACGAACCCGTGATTGGCATACATGTCCGCGAGGTAGGTCTGCGAGTTGATCCGGCACGGATAGTCGCCGACCTCGGCAAGCGCGGCCTGCAGCAGCCGGGTGGTATGGCCGTGACCGCGGGCGGTGCGCTTGGTGCACACCCGGCCGATGCGGAATGCCTTCTGCCCGCCGGGGTGTTCCTCCATCAGCCGCAGCGTGGAGATGACTTCGCCGTCGGAGCCTTCGAGCCAGAAGTGGCGCGTCTCGGCCAGCAGGTCGCGGCCGTCCAGTTCGGGATACGGGCATGGCCTGCTCGACAACGAACACCTCGACCCGCAGCTTGAGCAGCTCGTAGAGCGTCGCGGCGTCGAGATCCTTGGCCCAGCTGCGGCGGAGCGCGACCGTCATTCGGTAGCCACCGTCAAGCGGTCGCCGCGGTCGGGTCGATGGCGTCGGTGCCCGTCGCGACGTCCGTGCCGGTGGCAGGCAGGCCGTTGGCGGGCTTGTCCAGCTTGAGCACCTTGGTGCCGTGCGCCCACACCTCCTCGAACAGCTTCGGCTCGTCGGACAGCTCGGTACCCAGCGACGGCACCATCTCCTTGAGCTTGGGCAGCCAGCTGGCATAACGGTCGGCAAAGCAGCGCTCCATGACGTCGAACATCGCGGGCACGGCGGTCGACGCTCCAGGCGACGCACCGAGCAGGCCGGCAATGCTGCCGTCGGCCGCGGACAGCACGGTCGTGCCGAACTCCAGCACGCCACCCTGCCCTTGGCCTGCGGATCACCTGGACACGCTGTCCGGCGACGTCAAGCTCCCAGTCGGAATCGACTGCACTGGGCGCGAATTCGCGGAGAGCATCGACGCGCTCACCCTCCGACAACAGCAGCTGGCCGATCAGATACTTCAGCAGGCCGCCCTGAGTCAGCCCGATACGCAACATCGACGCCAAGTTGTTCGGCTTGACCGACAACGGCAGATCGGTGACGTGGCCCTGCTTCAAGAACTTCGGTGACCAGCCGGCGAACGGGCCGAACAGCAGCCATGACTTGCCGTTGATGACGCGGGTGTCCAAGTGCGGCACCGACATCGGCGGCGCCCCCAGCGGTGGCAGGCCGTACACCTTGGCCTGATGCCCGGCGGTGAGCCTTGCGATGTCCGTGCGCAGGAACTCGCCGCCGACCGGGAAGCCGCCGAAGCCCCTGGCCTCCTTGATGCCTGCCTTCTGCAGCAGCGGCAGCGCGCCGCCACCCGCGCCGACGAACACGAACTTTGCGTTGAGCTTGCGTGCCTGGCCGGTGCGCCGGTTGACCACCTTCAGCGTCCAGCTGCCGTCGGAATCCTTGCTCAGGTTGCGCACCTCGTGCCCGAACAGCGTGGTCATGCCGCGCTGCGCAGCGTAGCCGATGAGTTGGCGCGACAACGCACCGAAGTCGACGTCGGTGCCGTCCTGTGTCCAGTTCAGCGCGACCGGGTCGGAGAAGTCGCGCTTGGCGGCCATCAACGGAAGCCTGCGCGCGAATTCGTCCTTGTCGTCGATGAACTCCATCGAGGCGAACAGCGGATTGGTCGACCAGCGCCTCGTAACGACGCTTCAGGTAGTCGACGTTCGCGGCGCCGTGGACGAAGCTGACGTGCGGGATCGGGTTGAGGAAGCTGCGCACGTCGGGCAGGACGCCGTTTTCCACCGCGTACGCCCAGAACTGCCGTGTCACCTGGAACTGCTCGTTGACGTGGACGGCTTTGCTGATGTCGATCGAGCCGTCGGGACGTTCCGGGGTGTAGTTCAGCTCACACAGGGCCGAATGGCCGGTGCCCGCGTTGTTCCACGGATCACTGCTCTCGGCGGCGGCGCCGTCGAGGCGTTCGACCAGGGTGATCGACCAGTCTGGCTCCACCTGGCGCAACAGGGCGCCGAGCGTGGCGCTCATGATGCCTGCGCCCACCAGCACGACGTCGGTTTTCTCGGTCTTGGCTACGCCTGGTTCAGACACCGAATCGTTGGTCCTTCGTTGCTCGCGCGGTCCGCTCATCACGGCTTACCGGTGTTCAGGTTATCCCGCCGTCGGCATTGACGACCACTAACGCCGCCGACGCACTAGGGTTGCTGTCGTGCCTGAATGGGAGCCCGACGTGCTGCCTGGCTACTGGCAGCACACGCTTGCCCTCGGTCCGGACCCGGACGGGCAGGGCGATCTCGTTGCGACCCTGGTGCGCCGCGGCGAGGCCGACCCGTCGGCGACCGAAGGCCGTGCTGATCGTGCACGGATTCACCGACTACTTCTTCAACACCGAACTGGCCGATCATCTTCGTCGGCCGGGGCTTCGCCTTCTACGCGCTGGACCTGCACAAGTGCGGCCGATCCTGGCGAGAGGGCCAGACGCCGCACTTCACCACCAATCTGGCGCGTTACGACGTCGAGCTGGAGCGGTCGCTGGACATCATGGCGGCCGTCGCACCGGCGAAGGTGCTCGTGTACGGCCACTCCGCGGGTGGGCTGATCGTGTCGCTGTGGCTCGACCGGCTGCGCAGACGCGGCGCGACCGCAGCGCAAGGGCGTCACTGGGCTGGTGCTCAACAGCCCATGGCTGGATCTGCAGGGGCCCGCGATCCTGCGCACCCTGCCGACGGGGGCCGCGATCCGCGCGCTGTCGCGTTTTCGCAAGCGGATGGTGGTCCGTCCGCCGACCGAGGGCGGCTACGGCACCACGCTGCACCGCGACTATTCCGGTGACTTCGACTACAACCTGCACTGGAAACCGATCGGCGGGTTTCCGGTGACCTTCGGCTGGATCAACGCCATTCGGCGCGGCCATGCCCGACTGCACCGCGGACTCGATGTCGGGGTGCCGAACCTGATCCTGCGATCGGACCGCAGCGTCCGCGAAGTCAAGGATCCCGACGCGATCCAGCGCGGCGACGCGGTGCTCGACGTCAAGCAGATCGCCCGCTGGGCGGGCTGCATCGGCAACCGGACCACGATCGTGCCGATCGCCGACGCCAAACACGACGTTTTCCTGTCCGTGGCCGAATCACGGCAGGCGGCCTATCACGAGCTGGACCGATGGCTCGACTGGTACACCGCCTGGTCGCAATCCGCAGACGCGGCATCCCAACCCGAACGAGGTTTTTGACATGACGCACTTCGACATCGCGATCATCGGCACCGGCTCGGGCAACTCGATCCTCGACGAACGCTACGACGACAAAGAGGTGGCGATCTGCGAGCAGGGCGTGTTCGGCGGCACCTGCCTCAACGTCGGCTGCATCCCGACGAAGATGTTCGTCTATGCCGCCGAAGTGGCCCAAACCGTCAGGGAGCTCAGCGCAATACGGGGTCGACGCCCACGTCGACGGCGTCCGGTGGGGCGACATCGTCTCGCGGGTCTTCGGGCGAATCGACCCGCTGGCGCTGGGCGGCGAGAACTACCGGCGCTCATCGCCGAATGTCGAGGTGTTCGCGAGCCACACCCGATTTCAGCCGACGCGGCCCGACGGGACGTACGCGCTGCGCACCGACGACGGCGACGAGTTCACCGCCGGACAAGGTCGTGATCGCGGCCGGTTCGCGCGCTGTGGTGCCCGACGCCATCGCCGAATGTGGCGTGCCGTACCACACCAGCGACACCGTCATGCGGATCTCCGATCTGCCCGAAGCACATCATCATCGTCGGCGGCGGATTTGTGGCCTGCGAGTTCGCGCACATCTTCTCGGCGCTGGGAAGCCATGTGACGATGATGATCCGGGGCAGCACGCTGTTGCGCGGACACGACGACGACATCGCGATGCGCTTTACCGACATCGCGTCCAAGAAGTGGGAAGTGCACAGCCATCACGAGGTCATCGACGCGCGCAAGGTCGGCGACGGGGTCGGAGATCAAGTGTGACTCGGCGGTTCGACGCTGCGTGCCGACGCGCTGCTGGTCGGCGACCGGCCGGGTGCCCAACGGTGACCTGCTCGACGCCGAGAATGCGGGCGTCAAGGTGACCTCGGAGGGGCAGATCGTCGTCGACGAGTACCAACGCACCACGGCGCGTGACATTTTCGCGCTCGGCGACGTCGTCGTCGGACTATCAGCTCAAGCATGTCGCCAACCACGAGGCTCGCGTCGTCAAACACAACCTGCTGCAGGACTGGGACGACACCGATGCCCTGATGCCGTCCAACCACCGGTATGTCCCGTCGGCGGTGTTCACCGACCCGCAGATCGCCAGCGTCGGCCTCACCGAAAACGAGGCCAGGGCAAAAGGATACAGCATCAAGGTCAAGATCCAGGATTTCGCCGACGTGGCATACGGGTGGGCGATGGAGGACACCACCGGCATCGCGAAGATCGTCGTCGACGATGAGAGCGGGCTGATTCTCGGCGCGCACATCATGGGCCACCAGGCGTCCTCGCTGATTCAGCCGCTCATCCAGGCGATGGCCTTCGACCTGCCGGCTCAGGACATGGCCCGCGGCCAGTACTGGATCCACCCGGCGCTGCCCGAGGTGATCGAGAACGCGCTGCTGGCGTTGTGCGGCGAGCCGCCGTGGCCGCCGTCGCGAGCGCCACTGACTTTTCTCGCCGAAGCTAAATCAGGCGCTGGGGACGGCGAAACCCCATGGCAGCTCGAGGCGGTGCGCGGCAAGCAAGTTCCGCATCCGACAGGATCGCCCCGATCGCGTCGTCGGCGACGACGACACCGCCGTCCATCACCACCGCACGGTCGCACAACTGCGCGGCGTACGGCAGATCGTGGGTGACGATCAGCATGGTGGCGTCGAGGCCCGACAGCGTTTCGGCCAGCTCGCGACGGGCGACCGGGTCGAGATTCGCCGAGGGTTCGTCGAGGACAAGGATCTCCGGCTCGCACGCCAGCACGGTGGCCAGCGCTGCGCGGCGCCGCTGCCCACCCGACAGGTGCGTGGGACTGCGGTCGGCCACGCTCGGCCAGCGACACGGTCTCGAGCGCCTGCGCCACCCGCTCGGCGAGCGCATCGCCGCGCAGGCCGAAGTTCGCAGGGCCGAACGCAACGTCCTGCGCAACGGTCGGCATGAACAGCTGGTCGTCGGGATCCTGAAACACCAGTCCGACGCGGCGGCGGATGTCGTGAAGGGTCTTGCGGCTGACCGGGGTTCCGCCGATGCTCGACCGTTCCGCTGGTGGCGCTCAGCACGCCGTTGAAATGCAGCATCAGCGTCGTCTTGCCCGCCCCGTTGGGGCCGAGGACCGCGACCCGCTCCCCCGCAGTCGACCGTGAGGTCGACGCCGTCGAGGGCGACATGGCCGTCCGGGTAGACGTGACGCACGCCTTGCACCTGGATCGCGGTCATCGCACCACCCACGCCAGCAGTGCCACGCCCACCGCAGCGACGGCGGGAATCATCGCGGTCGCCCATTGCCTCGACGGCTGCCCGCGGTGGCGCACCGATCACCGCCAGGTCGGGCGCGTTTCCGTCGAAGCCTCGAGACAGCATCGCCAGATACACCCGTTCCCCTCGTTCGTAGGAGCGCAGGAAAAGCGCGCCGATGCCCTTCGCGATCGCTCCGGCCTGATGCAATGCGCGTGGCGAATCGCCACGCGAGATCCGCGCCATCCGCATCCGGCTCAGCCTCGGCTGCCAGCACGTCGACGTAGCGGATCATCAACACCAGCACCGACGTCACGACGGCGGGGACGCCGAGCCTGCTCAGCGCTGCGGGCAGTTCGGACGACGACGTGGTAGCCGCGACGGTCAGTGCGGCGGCGACGCCCAGTGTGCCCTTGACGACGATGCCCCACGCGGCGTAGAGGCCGGTAACCGAAAGATGCAGTCCCACAACCTCAATGCGCGGGCCGCCCTCGGCGAACGGCAGCAACACCGCGAGCACCAGGAACGGAGCCTCGATCAGCATTCGCGGCAGGATCCAGCGCACGGGTATCTGCGCGAGCCGCCAAACAACTACGACGATCACCGCGAACACCGCGAACGGCCAGAACATCTCGCGTGGCGTGGCGACCACCGCCAAGCACGAACACCAGCAGGCAGACGATTTTCACCTCGGCGGGTGCGCGGTGGACGGCCGAATCGCCGTGGCGATACAGCGGGTGGGCGCCTGCGCCCACCGCTAGCGCCTGCTCCGCGAGATCAGCCAGAACGCCGACCCCGCGACCGCCACCGTGACGAGAACCCCGATGATCCCGGCGATTCCGCCGGTGCCGTCACGCCCGCCGATCGCATAGTCGGCCAGCGGCGAGCGTCGACATCGCGTGCTCACCGGCATGCTGGGCGATGCAGTCGCCGGTCAGCTGCTTCACCGTCGGCGGTTTCGACGACCTGGCATCCCCGCAGCGTCGCGGAATCCAGCCCGTCGGGGCTGGAGCTGGCGAAGTACGAGACGAGGCCCGCGATGACCAAGGTGGCCGCGGCGAACGCAACCCAGAACCGCCACCGCTTGCTCATGCCGGTACCTCGACACGTGCGCGGCGGAGCAGGTACACGAGGTCCGGGCGCGACCGTGCGACGGCCATCACCGTGAACGCCGTGATCAGTCCTTCGCCGATGCCGATCAGCACGTGGGTGCCCAGCATGTAGCCGGCGACGGTGGTCACCGACGTCACCGCGGCCCCGCCGATGGAGTATTCGAGGACGAATCCCATTGCTGCACAGACTGTACCGATGACTGCGGCAATGAATGCGATAGATGCCGAGCCCGGCGACCGGAATATCGGGCGTGCGGCGCCGTGCCAGCTGAGTACAACAGGACCGCAGTCCCGTAGCCTGTCGCGACGCCGATCAGCGACATGTTGGTGATGTTGGCGCCAAGGGCGGTCACACCGCCGTCGGCGAACAGCAATGACTGCACCACCAACACGATCGCGATGCACAGGGCTCCGGTGTAGGGCCCGACCAGGATCGCAGCCAGCGCACCGCCGAGAAGGTGGCCGCTCACCCCCGGCAGGATGGGGAAGTTCACCATCTGCACCGCGAAGATGAACGCAGCGACCAGTCCGGCCAGCGGAACGGTGCGTTCGTCGAGTTCCGTGCGCGCGCGAACGGCGCAGAATCCAACGGCGACGACGGCGATGACACCGAATAGCACCGAGGTCGGTGCGTTGACGATGCCATCGCTCATGTGCATGGCGACGGTTTGAATGGTCACACCATTACACTAAAGCCCGAACACCACACCTGTCTAGGTGAACAGATGTTCATGTTTGGTATTGATCACGTGAGCAGGTCGCGGAGCTCTCCCACCGCCGCGACCGCGGTCTCGTGGTCGCTGGCACACGGAATCAGGTTGAACGCACTGCAGCCGGCTTCGACATAGGGGTGCAGAAATTCCGCGACGTCCTGGGGTGCCCCATAGGGCGAATAGCGCTCGAACGGTTCGAACGGGATCTGATAGAAGCTCTGCATTGCCGCCGCGAGGGGCGCGCGGGCGGCAGCACGGGTGGGGCCGAAACCGCACCACACGTTCATCGCATGCTCGAAGTTGTCGGCCTCGCGCCCGGCGTCCGCGGCGTGCTGTGCGACCCGGTCGATCACCGAACGAAAGCGCCCAGGCGAGACCCAGATGCCCAACCAGCCATCGCCGAACCGGCCCGCGCGCCTGGCGGCCGCTTCGGAGCGTCCTCCGACGATGATCGGGATCGGTGCGGAGAGCGCGGGAGCGATGAGCGCATCGCGCAATGAGAAGAACTCGCCCTCGAAACTGACCGGCTTACCATCGCCAAGGGCGCGCAGAATCTGGAGTGACTCGTCCATTCGCCGCCCGACGGTCCGCGGATCCACCCCGCAGATCTCGAGCTCGTGGGGATCCTCGCCACCGATCCCCACACCGAGCGTCAGCCTGCCCGGCGCAAGCTCATCGATGCTGGCGAGCTGACGCGCCACCAGTACGGGGTGGCGCAGCGGGAGCAGATACAGCGCCACGTAGCACGGCAACTCCGGATGATGGGTGAGCACAGACGCGGCGTTGATCAACGCATCCGAACCCGCACCGACGAAGAAGCTGACGTGGTCGTTGACGCATACGTGGTCGACACCGGCTTCACCGATACGGTCGAGGCCCACCGTGAAATGCTCGGTCGAACGGGCGAACGCTCCGACTGGGGCGAACATCCCCACCTGAACTTGGCGCACGGGTCGGTACTCCTTCGTTGGCCGCTCGCCGGCTCGTGCCGGTGAGCTATCTAACGACCAACCATGGCGGGAAATTCTTCGAGAACCGTTCGCAATACGTGAAGTGCGCTGGTCAGCCCCGTCGGCTCAGCAGTACCGCATCAGGCCTGCGCGGGCACGCACCACCGCCTCGGCACCGCTCAGCGCCACCGCATGCTGGTCATCGAGCCTGGACAGCTGGTCGGGCCCCAGCGGCGAGAGCCGTCCGGCGCCGATAAGCGCGTGATGCAGGGCGACCGCATCGTCCTTCGCGCCCACCCGGACCAGGAAACGCGCGACGTAGCGCAGGTTGAGCCACTGCTGACTCCAGTCGCCCACCCGGTCCCAATGATCGAGCACCTCGATCAGGGCGCCCGCTCCGCTCGCCGTATCGCTGTGCACAGCCCGGGTTGCGGCGGCCTCCATCAAAGCGATGCCGTGCCACCAGAAGTTCTGCACCGACGCGGCCAGGTCGGCCGCCTCGTCGAACAACGCCAGCGCCCGCTGCGGTTCCGACTTCTTCAGCACCAGGCCCAGTGCGTAGCGGCCCATAGAACGCGCCGTGGGGTTGGCAGTCTCCTCGGCGACCCGCAGCGACTCCTCTGCGGCGGCGATGCCGTCCTGCGGATTACGCAGCGCGGCGTGACAGATCGAGACGTAGAACAGTGTCCAGACCAGTCGGATCGGGTCCTCGTCGCGGCGGGCGCGCGCCACCTCGGCGTCGTAATGCGAAAGCGCGGCGGTCGCATCGCCCTTGTAGAGAGCGACATCGGCGAGCACATCGCCCGGGTACGCGACGCGGCCGTTGCCGCGGGCGGGAACGCGACCCTGCGCGAGGGCGGCCAGCGCCTCCGCCCTGGCGAAGTCACCGCGGTTCCACGCTCCCCGCGCCGCGAAGCCGACGGCGGCGACATATAGCGGGTGGTCGGCGTCCACCACGTCGAGCGCACGCTCCGCCCACCCCGAGGACTCGAAACCGATTCGAAGATGGACGAATTCGGGCAACGATGTGACCAGCCGCAGCGCAGTGTCCACGTCGCCGTCCGTCATCACGTGTTCGAACGCCACACGCAGGTTGTCGTAGTCGGGCAGCATCCGTTCGACCCACGCGCGCTCGTCGGCACCGTGCATGCCCGCCGCCGCGCGCTGCGCGAGCTCGGTGTAGTACCGGGCGTGCCGGGACGCGCTAGAGTCTTGGATACTGTTGTCCCGCAGACGATCACGCCCGTACGCCCGCAGTGTTTCGAGGACGCCGTAGCGGGTCGAGCCCGTGCCGCTGCGCATGGCCACCATCGACTTGTCGAGAAGCCCGCTCAGCAGCTCGAGCGTGTCGTCCTCGGTGTCGTCGTCAGCTCCGCAGACACCGTGCGCCGCTTCGAGATCGAATCCGCCAGCGAAATTCGAGAGCCGGATGAACAGGTCCTGCTCGTCAGGCGTGAGCAGGCGGTACGACCAATCGATTGTGGCGATGAGGCTCTGCTGGCGGGGCATCGCATCGCGTGCGCCACCGCTGAGCAACCGCAATTTGTCCAGGCGCCGTGCGACCTCGAGGCTGCCCATCATCCGCATCCTGGCGGCGGCCAGCTCGATTGCCAGCGGTAGGCCGTCGAGGCGTCGACAGATCTCGGCGACGGCGCCGACGGGCTCGTGGTCCAGATCGAAATCCGGTCGACCGGCTCTGGCCCGGTCGGCGAACAACCGCGTCGCCTCCTCGACCGGCAGCGGTGGCACGGGCAGTATCCGCTCACCCTCCACCCCGATCGCTTCCCGGCTCGTGGCGAGCACGACCACCTGCGGACAATGCCGCACGATCCGGTCGATCAACGTCGCGGCCGCGTCGAGAACATGCTCGCAGTTGTCGACGACGAGCAGCAGTACGCGCGCCCGCAGGTACTCGATCACGGTCGCCTCGATGTCGAGGCCCTGCTGCTGCTGGAGCCGCAAGGCCGCCGCGACGGCGTGGCTGACGGCGGAGCCTTCCTCGAGTGGCGCGAGCTCGCAGAGCCACACACCGTCGCTGAAGTGTTCCTCTTCCCGACCAGCGACCTCGAGGGCGAGGCGGGTCTTGCCGACGCCACCGACGCCCGTCAGCGTGACAAGGGGACCTTCCCGCAGCGCCGCACCCACGCGCACGACGTCGCGCTCACGGCCGACGAAAGTCGTAGCGCGGCGCGGCACTCCAGCGCGCGGTCGCGTCGCGACGGGCGGCCGGGCAGGCGGCTCCGCGATCGTGTACCCGGGATCGCCGTCGAGGATCTGCTGATGCACCTGGCGCAGCGCCTGGCTGGGGTCGGCGCCCAACTCATCGACGAGCCGGCCCCGCATCAG
Organism: uncultured Actinomycetota bacterium; assembly: GCA_963848855.1. Classification (GTDB taxonomy): domain Bacteria; phylum Actinomycetota; class Actinomycetes; order Mycobacteriales; family Mycobacteriaceae; genus Mycobacterium. The sequence continues at coordinate 686,044 of CAWKFL010000007.1, read as the reverse complement.
ACGGAAGGTTTCCAGCGCGTCGGCCTGCCTGCCGCATCGATATTGGGCGAGCATCAGCTGGCCGGCCAGGAGCTCGTCGAGCGGGTGGTTCTGCGCGAGCGTCGCCAGTTGCGGCAGAAGCTCATTGTGCCGGCCCGCGCGCAGCCCGGCGTCATTGCAATCGATCACGACCGCAAGCCGCTCGGCCTCCAACGCGATGCGCACATCGTTGATCCACGGCGTGTCAAGCGAAGCGAACGGGTCACCGCGCCACAGCTCCAGCGCCGCACGAAACAGCTGATCGGCCTCAGCCGGCTCCGTTGACGCGCGCGCCGCCGCGGTCATCCGGCGGAAGCGATGCAGATCGATCGACGCCGGATCGGCCTTCAATACGTAGCCGCCTGGCTCACGGGCGATTTCGACGTCGCCCTCGACGGCGAGCACCTGCCGAAGTCGGGAAAGATAACCCGCCAATGCATTTCGAGCACGGTGCGGTAGGTCGTCGGCCCAGATCCGGTCGATCAGCTGGTCCGCGGGAACGGGGCGGCCGACATCAACCAGCAGCGCCACCAACACGCAACGCTGCCGGGTGGCGCCGATGTCGAGGCGCTGCCCGTTTGATAGCGCCTCGACATCGCCGAGCAACCGGAACTCCACCGCCACGCACTACAGCCTTCACCAGCGCGTCGCGCGTGTCCGGCGAACGCAGCGCGTCGCTACTGAGCCGCCTTCGTCGCCGTGACGAGCAGGTACTCGGCCTCCCACGACGCGCGCCCGGCTTCTCCGCGGTTCCACGCCGTGACGAACTCCAGGAAGTCGCGATCGAGTGCGTCGACCTTCTCCTGGTCCGCCGCATTGAACTTGTACGCGGCGATGGTCGGACCGTAGTTGCGTTTCCAGTACTCGCGGAACTCCGTCGGGTCCGTGCAATGGTCGAGCGTGACGGTCTGCCGCCGCAACGTGAGATCGGTCACCCGGTCGCCGAACAGCCCGCGGACATGGTCTTCGTCGCCCCACAGCGGCGGCGGGCTGGCACCCGGTGGCGGCGGCGGCGCATACGGCTTCATGGTTGCGAACAGGTTGCCGATGAAGCCCTCGCGGGTCCAGTTGATCATCGCGATCCTGCCGCCGGGACGCACCACGCGGACCAGCTCGTCGGCGGTCTCCTGGTGATGGGGCGCGAACATCGCACCCACACATGAGATGACGACGTCAAAGCTGTTGTCGGCGAACGGCAGAGCCTCCGCGTCGGCCTCGACCCATTCGAGCTCGACACCGCGCTGTGCGGCGATCGCCCTCCCGGCCTCGAACAGTTCAGGCGTCAGATCGCTCGCGGTGACAATCGCGCCTGCCGAAGCGGCAGGAATGGACGCGTTGCCGGATCCCGCGGCAACGTCGAGGACATGATCGCCGGGTTGGATGCCGCTGGCGCGAACCAGTTCGGGCCCCAGTTCGGGGATCAGCTCCGCCGCGACGGCCGGATAGTCCCCTGATGCCCACAGCGCTCGATGTTTGGCCTTCAATTCCCGGTCCGCGTCCGCTGACGTCGACCTGACTTGTTGCTCGGTACTGCTCATCCCGCCTCCTTGGTGGTACTCCGCGTGTCCACACAGTGGCCGAGCGTCATTCGGCACCTATTGCGGCATTGTGAAATTGCCTGCTCAGAGGCAGTACTGGGCCAACAAGGAGCGCGCGAAAGCAAGTGCTTCCTGGCCGCCCAACGCCTCCCCACCGCTGCCTGGCGTGCCCGATCTCGAGGCGCGCCGCTCGTCGATGCGGGCCTCGACCTCTCCCAGCAACCTGAATTCCACGGCCACCGGTACAGCGTTCACCAGTGACCGCGGCGTGTCCTTAAAACCCGCTTCCTGTGCCTGCTGTGCCGCCGGTCGTTGCCACCGTTACCGGTTTTGCGGTCGACGTGGCGCTGCGGACCTGCGGATTTCACAGTTGCGTCAGCTTCGCCGAATGCGCGACGCGCACGGTTGACCCATTGCATCAACGGCCCACGCGGGTCGCCCACTCCAGGAGGTCGTGATGGTCATCGCCTGTACCGCAGCGTTCGGTTGGCTGTTCATCCTCATGGTTGTCCTGCGCTTCGGCGCCGCGGCGAAACACGGCGACGAACTCGGCCAAGCGGCACAGCGAGATCGGACGGTGTCGCAGGGCGGCGCGCAGATCATTTCGCTGACAGTGGCCGCACAGGAGCGGTCGGCCAAGGTTCAGCCGTGCCGCACCCTGTCGTTGGCCGGGTCGTACAGCGCCCGCAGCGACACTGAAATCGGGTACCGCGCGCCGCCGACATTCACTTCGTAGGCACCGGCTTTCACCCATTCGGCGTCGATGGCCGCATCGCCGGAGGCCCGCACGTAGGCCAGCCCCACGCATGCCCCCGTCGTCTCACCCCACGCGGCAGAAGTGACCTGGCCCGCGACCGCACCGTCGCGCAGGATCAACTCGCCGCCCCACAGCATCGCCTCGGGCGTATCGACCCGGAATCCCAGGAGTTTTCGGCGTGGGCCTTCCGCTTTCGCCTTCTCGAGCGCCTCGCGGCCGAGAAATGCGATGTCGGTTTTCAGCTTGCACGCGAACAGCAGACCCGCTTCGACGGGATTCTCGCTGGGCGTCAGTTCCCACCCGAACGCGCGGTAACCCTTCTCGAGGCGAAGTGAGTCGATGGCGTAGTAACCGCCCCTTGCCACGCCGAACTGCGCCCCGGCCGTCATCAGATCCTCGTACACGCCGACCGCGAATTCGGTGGGGACGTACAGCTCCCATCCCAGTTCGCCGACGTAGGTGATGCGGGTGGCCCGCACGGTGGCGAAGCCGACCGAGATCAGTTGGCTGGTGCTGAATGGGAACGCCTCGTCGGAGAGGTCGGCGGTGGTCAGCGTGGACAGCAGGTCGCGGGATTTCGGGCCCATCACGCCGAACACCGCGTACGCCGACGTCACGTCGACCAGCGCGGCGGCAGCACCCTCTGGCATGTTATTGCGGATGTGGTCCTTGTCGCGTTCGGTGGTCGCCGCGCTGCTAATGATCAAGAACTCCTCGTGTCCGGTGCGCGTCACCGTCACGTCCGACTCGTATGTGCCTCGCTCGTTGAGCATCCCGGTGTAGACCGATCTTCCGATCGGGACGGCGACGTCACCCGTGCACAGCCATTGCAGTGCCGCCTCGGCGTCGCGGCCCACCATCAGGTATTTGGAGAACGATGTCTGGTCGAAGACCGTCACGTCCGTGCGCGTGTTGGCCTGCTCGGTAGCCGACCACTCCAGCCAGTTCGGCTTGCCCCAGGTGTACTCGATTGTCGGCTCGACGCCGGCCGGCGCGAAGAAATTCGCCCGCTCCCAGCCCATCTTGCTGCCGAAGTTCGCGCCCGCAGCCTGCAAGAGGTGGTGCACCGGTGAACGACGGAACGGCCGCGCGGTGTCCATTTCCCGGTTCGGCCATGGGATTTCGTAGTGCAACCCGAGAACTTCGGCGACCCTGGCGTGCAGCCACCTGTTGTTGCCGTTGAACGGTGCGAACCGGCGGATATCGACCCCGGTGAGATCACCGGTCGGCGATCCGTTGACAATCCATTCCGCCAGCGCGCGTCCCGCGCCACCCGCGGTCGCGATGCCAACCGAGTTGAAGCCAGCGCCGACGAAGAAGTTCGCGAGTTCCGGAGCCTCTCCCAGAACGAACTGATTGTCGGGCGTGAAGCTCTCCGGACCGTTGTAGAACTTCTTGATGCCGGTCTCCTCGAGGGCAGGAATCCGCAACAACGCGTTGTTCATCAGGATCTCGAAGTGGTCCCAGTCCTCGTCCAACAACTGGAATTCGAACGGGTACGGGATCGAGTCGGGTGCTACCCACGGCTTGGCTTCCGGCTCGAAACCGCCGATCACCAGCCCACCCACTTCTTCCTTGAAGTACGTGTAGCCGTCGGGGTCACGCAGGATCGGCAGATCGGGGTGCACCCCGTGGATGGTTTCGCTGACGACGTAGAAGTGTTCCGCGGAGTGCAGCGGCACGTTTACTCCTGCCATCTCACCCACGTGTTTGGCCCATTGCCCGGCACAGTTCACGACGATCTCGGCCTCGACCGGTCCCGCGTCGGTCAACACCCCGGTCACCCTGCCGTCAGCCGTCAAAACGTCCAGCACTCTGACCTTTTCGGCGATCTTGGCACCGCGCATCCGCGCACCCTTCGCCAATGCGAACGTCAGGTCGGTCGGGTTGGCCTTCCCGTCGGCGGGCAGCCAGATGGCGCCGACCAGATCGTCGACCCGCATCACCGGGTAGTGCTCGAGCGCCTGCTCCGGCGTGAGCAGTTCGCATTCCATGTTGAAAGCGGCGGCGTTCGCCGCGGTGCGCCGCAGCTGGACCATGCGATCCTCGGTGCGCGCGACCGTCACGCCCCCGCACTGTTTGTAACCGGCCGACAGCCCCGTCTCGCTCTCCAGCTCGGCGTAAAGCTGGGTCGAGTACTGGACCAACCGGGTCGCGCTCTCCGAAGCACGCAGCTGGCCGACCAGCCCGGCGGCGTGCCACGTTGTGCCGCAAGAGAGTTGGCCCTGTTCGAGGAGTACCACGTCGGTGAAACCGAGCTTAGTGAGGTGATAGGCGACGCTGGTTCCGATCACACCTCCGCCGATGATGATGACGTGGGCGCGTTCGGGCAGCGATGTGGTGGCCATAGGTGTCACGGATTCCTTGATCAATCGGTGGCTGTTACGTCGTCAAGCAGGCGCGCGAGGTGCGGTCCCCTGAACTCGGCGACGGCGACCTCGTAGCGTTCCATCGCCCAACCCCAGAAGTCGAACTCCAGTGCGCTCGATGCATTTTGGATGCAACCCCACAGTGTCCACCCATACTTAGCAACGATGCCCTGCAGATGGGCCCTTGCGGTCCTGTGGCGCAGCCTGCGGCCATAGTAGGCGGCGACGAGCTCATCCAGCTGCTCGGTCGACAGGCCGCACTCGCTCCAGATGTTGCCCAGCTCGAAGCAGGGGTCGTTGTTCCCCGAGTACTCGTAGTCGATGATCCACACCCGGTCGCCGTCTTCGATGAAGTTGCCTGCCAGTAGGTCGTTGTTGCAGGGGACAGTGACCTGGTCGGTAGCCGTCAGCGCCTTTTCGATCCGGGCGAATGTGTCGGCGTAGTCGAGGTAGTCGGATGGGATCTTGAACCCGTTGTCCCGGACTGTTTTCAGATACAGGGGCTGGCGTTCGAACATGTCGAACCGGCTGCGGAAGCGCGGCCCGGCATGCAGCGTCTTGCATCCCGCTGCCACCTTGGCCACGATGCCTGGGCGCTGAAAGTCGTCGTTGCACAGCGTCTTACCATCGACGAAACCGAGCAGCAGGATGCCGAGGTCGGGTCGGTAGTCGATCACCGGTGCGCCGACGCCTGCCTCTTCGGCGGCCTTACTGTTGTAGTACTCGTCGTCGCGGTCGATGCGCAGGAAGTTGCGGCTGGTGTCGGTGCAGCGGGCGACGTAGGCGGCGTCCGGCGTGACGATCTTGACGTTGCGGTTGGTCAGGCCGCCGGACAGGTCCTCGAGCCGTCTCGGCTGTCCCTTCAGCACTCCGATCTCGTCCAGCAACGCGTTCAGCTGGGCGTCGGTGAGCTGAAACGACATTCGAGATCCTCGCGAGCCAGTGTGGTTGGGTTCACTTTAAACCGTCCACCATTAAAGGTCTAGACTATTGCACATGCCGACAGCCGCGGACGTGGTCAACGCCTGGTTGACCACTGATCAGCCCGCCGTCATCTTCGATTTCAACGGCACGCTCTCCGACGACGAGCCCATCCTGTTCGACATCTTCTGTGAGCTGTTCGGGACCCATCTCGGGTGGGCGATGACCACCGAGGACTATCGCGACGAACTGCTGGGCCGCAGTGATCGGGAGATCATCGAGCGCGCAGTCACCCTGCACGGTCGCGGAACCGAACGGGAAGTCACTGACTTGCTGCGGTTGCGTCAGGGTATCTATCAGCAACGGGTCGCGGACAAGAGCCCGATCGCCGACGCCACGGTGCGCCTGGTGAAACTGTTGGCCGACAACGAGATTCCGATCGCCATCGTAACCGGCGCGCAGCGCGACGACGTCAATGCAGTGCTGGCGGGCAGTGAAGCAGGCGGGTTGATCGGTGTGTTGATCGCCGAAGAGGACGTCAGCGACGGCAAACCCCATCCGGAGGGCTTCCTCACCGCGGCGCGGCTGTTGCACCGCGCGCCCGGCGATGTGCTCGTCTTCGAAGACTCCGTGCCAGGTGTGCGGGCCGCGCTGGCCGCGGGCATGCATTGCGTCGCAGTCTCCTCCGAGCCGAGCACCGAACTGCGCGCCACCGCACCCGCGATCGTTACCGAGCTATCCGAGCACCTTGTCGCGGACGCCCTCACCGGGTGGCGTCGTCCGCAGCCGCGGCAGCATCGGCCCGCGACTTGATGCGAATCCGCGCGCGATCCGAACGGTGGTAGTCACGGGAGAATTCGACCGCAACGCCGCTCTCGGAAAACGATGTGCGCGTGATCAACAGCAGCGGGCTGCCCACCTCGATGCCGAGCAACCCGGCCTGTTCCTCGTTGGCCTGGGTCGCCTCGATCTCCTCGTCGGCCGAGAACGGAGCGGAATCGTATTCGCGCATCGCCGTGTACAACGAGCCGGTCAAATCGGCCGCCAACAGCCCGGGGAAGATGGCCGCGGGCAAGTACGCCTCTTCGAGGACAATGGGCTCGCCGTTGGCGGTGCGCGCCCGAAGGATCTCGTGCACCTGGTCGGCGCGCTTGAGCCCGAGCGCTTCTCGGACTTCGGCTGCGGGGCGGTGAGTCCCCGTGCGCAGCACGTGTGCGCCGGCCTCCACATGGATTCTGCGCATCTGCTCGGTGAAGCCGGGAAGGCTGGCGTGGTCGAACTCGAACCTCGGCGTCGCCACGAAGTTGCCTCCGAAGCGCCCCCGCCTGCGGTCGATGAGGCCCTTGGCTTCGATCGAGCTGAGCGCCTGGCGCAACGTCATTCGGCTGACGCCCAGCGAATTGGCGATCTCCACCTCGGACGGCAGCTTGTCGCCCGGCTTCAGCTTGCGTGACACGATCAACCGCTCCAGCCAGTCGCCGATGCGCGTGTGAGCGGGTAGCTCCGCGGCGTCCGCCAGGTCAGGTCGATCCGCCAACAGCGGATCGTCCATCGTCAACGTACGCATATCGAGAGTGTAGGGATCGGCAACCGGCTTTCAGCCGTGTCGGGCGCCGATCCAATGCAGCAGATCGTGCACGATTTCGTCCTCGAGCCGATAGCTGACAGTCCGACCGACCCGCGTCGACGACACCCAGCCCTGCTGACGCAGCACCCGCAGCGCCTGCGAAACCGCGTTTTCCGAGCGGTTGAGCGTGGCCGCGAGATCGCCGACGTTGATCCCCGGTTCGCGGTGCAACACGAGCAGGATCTCGAGGCGGTTCGGGTCGGAGAGAAGGTCGAAGCGCTGCGTCCAGACCGTCGTGTCGACGTCGGCCAACGCCGACGTCGCACGCTTGACCGGCGTCTGGTTACCAGACTGGACCATGGTTCGAATCTAATCGAGCCAGCAGCTCATTTGCGCCCAAGCGTCCGTTTCGGGCGCGCCATGTCGACCCGCAGTCCTTGATCGGCGCGTGACCTGCGCTTTTCTAATCGAGGAAGCCGTGCAGCAGCGCGGCCGAACCGTCGACATGGGCGCGCATCGCCGCCGCCGCTCCCTCGCAGTCGCCCGCAAGGATCGCCATCACGATCGCCTCGTGTTGTTCGTCGGAATGGGCGATATTGCGTGCCAGCAACGGAATTTGGTCGAGCAGCGCGTTGAGCCGCATCCGGTTCTCGGCGATCAACGGCACCAGCGACGGCGACCCTGCGACCTCGGCGATCGCCAGGTGCAACCGCGAGTCCAGCCGCCGGTAGTCCTCTGGTGTAGCGCCGCGGACATCGGCGAGCCGGGCCCACAGCACTTCGCGTTCCGTGGCGGTCAGCGTGCGCGTCGCCGCCATCCGCGCCGCACCCACCTCGAGGATCTCGCGCAGGCGCAGCGCGTCGTCGATCTCAGCGCGGGTCACACCCTCGCTGTCCCCGGTGTGGGCGGGCAGTTCGTCGGCCAGGAAGGTGCCGCCGTAGCGGCCGCGGCGCGAAACCAGATAGCCGGCGTCCGCCAGCGATTTGATGGCCTCCCTGACCGTGTCACGGCTTACCCCGAGCCGGGCCGCCAGTTCGCGTTCGGGTGGCAGCGACTCGCCGGGCTGCAGAACTCCCAGCCGGATGGTCTGCAGCAGCCGCTCAACGGTGTCCTCGAAAGGGTTCCCTGGCCGCACCGGACGCAGCAGAGCATCGGCTGCCGCTTCTGCGGCGAGTCCTGCCTGTGTGAGCGGGGCGTCCGGGTCTGCCGACATGTCTTACAGCGGGGTCACATAGTGGCCGCTGATCCCGCCGTCGACCAGGAACGTCGAGCCGGTGATGAACGACGAATCGTCACTGGCCAGGAACGCCACCGCGGCGGCCAGTTCCTCCGGTTCGGCGAACCGGCCCATCGGCACGTGCACCAGTCTGCGCGCCGCCCGCTCCGGATCCTTGGCGAACAGTTCCTGTAGCAGCGGCGTATTCACCGGGCCGGGGCACAGCGCATTGACACGAATCCCGCTGCGCGCGTACTGGACACCGAGTTCGCGCGACATGGCCAGCACGCCGCCCTTCGAGGCGGTGTAGGAGATCTGCGATGTCGCCGAACCCATCACCGCGACGAACGACGCAGTGTTGATGATCGAGCCCTTCTTGGCGGGCACCATGTGCCGCAGCGCCGCCCGACACGACAGGTAGACCGACTTGAGGTTGATGTCCTGCACCTTCTGCCACGCGGGCAGCTCGGTGCTCTCGATGACATCGTCCTCCGGCGGTGAGATGCCCGCGTTGTTGAAGGCGATATCGACCGACCCGTACGTCTCGGCGGCGGCGTCGAACAGGGCGTCGACCGCCGCTTCGTCCGCAACATCAACGGGCACAAACAATCCCTCGAGCTCGTCGGCGGCGGCCTTGCCCGCCGTCGGGTCGATGTCGCCGACGACGATCGTCGCGCCCTCGGCATGCAGGCGTCGCCCGGTGGCCAGGCCGATGCCGCTGGCGCCGCCGGTGACGACCGCGACCTTTCCTGCCAGTCGCTGGGTCAGATCCATCATGCCTCTCCGATCGCGATAAAGACGTTCTTGGTTTCGGTGAACGACAGCGGTGCGTCCGGGCCCAGCTCGCGGCCAAGCCCGGATTGTTTGAACCCGCCGAACGGCGTGTTGTAGCGCACCGAGGAATGCGAATTGACCGACAGATTGCCGGTTTCCACGGCCCGCGACACCCGCAGCGCTCGCGACAGGTTGTCGGTCCAGATCGACCCGGACAGGCCGTATGGGGTGTCGTTGGCCAGCGCGATGGCGTCGGCCTCGTCGTCGAACGGCAGCACCGTCACCACCGGACCGAAGATCTCCTCGGTCACGGTCCGGTCGGTGCGCTCCGGGGTCAGCACCGTCGGCGGATACCAGTAACCAGGGCCGGACGGCGCATCTCCGCGGAATGCCACCGGTGCGTCATCAGGCACATAGGCCGCGACGGTGTTCCAGTGCGTCTTGGACACCAACGGGCCCATCTCGGTGTCCTTCGACCGCGGGTCGCCGACCACCACACCCTTGACGGCGGGTTCCAGCAGCTCCATGAAACGGTCATACACATTGCGCTGCACCAGAATCCGGCTGCGCGCACAGCAATCCTGGCCCGCGTTGTCGAAGACGCCGTACGGTGCGGTCGCGGCGGCCTTCTCCAGATCGCAGTCGTCGAACACGATGTTGGCGCTCTTCCCGCCCAACTCCAGCGTCACCCGCTTGATCTGGGCGGCCGCGCCAGCCATCACCCGCGTGCCGACCTCGGTTGACCCTGTGAAGACGATCTTGCGCACATCGGGATGGCTGACGAACCTCTCCCCCACCACGGAGCCCTTGCCGGGCAGCACCTGAAACAGGTCGGCTCCTAACCCTGCCTCGACCGCGAGCTCGCCGAGCCGGATCGTGGTCAACGGCGTCCACTCCGCGGGTTTGACCAGCACCGAGTTGCCCGCCGCCAACGCGGGGACGAACCCCCACGACGCGATGGTCATCGGGAAGTTCCACGGTGTGATGACTCCGACAACGCCGAGCGGTTCGTTGAATGTCACGTCAAGGCCGCCCGCCACCGGAATCTGCTTGCCCGACAAGCGCTCCGGAGTGGCGGAATAGTACTGCAGCACATCGCGGACGTGACCGGCCTCCCACTCCGCATTGCTGATCGGGTGCCCGGAGTTGGCGACCTCCAGCGCGGCCAGCTCGTCGATATGCGCATCGACCACCGCGGCGAACGCACGCAGACCGGCCGCGCGTTCGGCCGGTGCCAGCCGGACCCAGTCCCGCTGCGCAGATTTGGCGCGTGCGACCGCGTCATCGACGGCCGCCTGGTCGGTCTGCTCGACGAGCCGCAGCACCTCTTCGGTGGCGGGATTGATCAACTCACTCGACGTCATGCACTCACTTTCTGTGTCGCGTACTCCGCGGCCGCGGCAACCACCCCCGCGAACAACCGCAGATCATCCAGTCGCTCTTCGGGATGCCACTGCACCGCCAAAACGAAGTTCTTGCCGGGAATTTCGATACCCTCGATCACCCCGTCGGTGTCCTGCGCGCTCACGATCAGATCCTCGCCGATGCGGTCGATGGCCTGGTGGTGATAGCACTGGGCATCCGAGGTTTCACCGATCAGCGATGCCAGCCGCGTGCCGGGCCTGGTATGCACCGACGAGGTGGAGAACACCGCATTGCCCTGCTGATGATGGGTGTGACCGAGCAGGTCGGGAAGATGCTGGTGCAAAGTGCCACCCAGCGCGACGTTCATCACCTGCGCACCCCGGCAGATGCCAAGGACCGGAATGCCGCGCCAGATGGCGGAGCGGACCAACGCGAACTCGAAACCGTCACGCTGACGGTTCGCCTCGACGGCCTCATCGGTCGCGGGGTGGCGTGGCTGGCCATAGATCTCAGGGTCGACATCACGTCCGCCCGTGATGATCAGGCCGTCGAGGCCGTCGAGCACACGGTCGGCGACACTTGGGTCGCCGGATTGCGGCGGAAGCAGTACTGATATCCCCCCGGCGCGGTTGACGCCGTCGAAGTACACCGCGGGCAGGAAGCTCGCGCGCACGTCCCACACCCCAGTCTGCGCCTGCTGCAGATAGGTGGTCAGCCCGATCACGGGTTGTGGCCGGCGCGATCCGCCGACGCCTCGCACGTTAGAGCCGCTCAAAACCGCGTACCCTCTCCCAGTCGGTCACCGCGGAATTGAATGCGACCAACTCGACGCGCGCATTGTTCAGGTAGTGCTCGACGACGTCGTCGCCGAACGCTTCGCGGGCCACCTCCGACTTGCCGAATAACGCAGCTGCCTCGGACAGCGTGGTCGGCAGCCGTTCGGCACCGCTGGTATATGCGTTGCCCTCCAACGCTTCCGGCAGCTCCAGCTCACGCTCGATCCCGTACAGGCCGCCCGCGATCAGCGCCGACACGGCGAGGTACTGGTTGACGTCTCCGCCGGGAGCTCGGCACTCCATCCGCATCCCATGCCCGTGACCGACGACCCGCAGCGCGCATGTGCGGTTGTCCATTCCCCACGCGACCGCCGTCGGCGCGAAGCTGCCCTCGACAAATCGCTTGTAGGAGTTGATGTTCGGCGCATAGAACAGGGTCAGCTCACGCAGCGTGGCCAGCTGGCCTGCGATGAAGCTGCGAAACATCGGTGACATCCCGAGATCATCGTCGGAATCGGCGAACACCGCGCTGCCGTCGTCACCGCGCAGCGAGATGTGGATGTGACAGCTGTTGCCCTCGCGCTCATCGAACTTCGCCATGAACGTCAGGCTCTGGCCGTGTTTGTCCGCGATCTCCTTGGCACCGTTCTTGTAGATGGTGTGGTTGTCGCATGTCACGCGGGCATGGTCGTAGCGGAACGCGATCTCCTGCTGCCCGAAGTTGCATTCGCCCTTGACGCCTTCGCAATACATCCCCGCACCGGTCATGCCCAGCCGGATATCGCGCAGCAACGGCTCCATGCGGGTCGACGCATGCATCGCGTAGTCGACGTTGTAGTCGGTCGCAGGTGTCAGTCCCCGGTAGCCCTTCGCCCACGCCTCGCGAAAGCCGTCATCGAACACCATGAACTCCAGCTCGGTGCCGACGTAGGGCACCAAGCCCTGCTCGGCCAGCCGGTCGATCTGGCGATTGAGAATGCTGCGCGGGGCCGGGGTGACCGGGCTGCCGCTGTCCCAGGACAGATCGGCCATCACCAACGCGGTGCCCGGCAGCCACGGGATCAGCCGCAGCGTCGAGAAATCGGGCGTCATCACCATGTCGCCGTAGCCGGTCTCCCAGCTCGACATCGCGTAGCCATCGACGGTGTTCATATCGACGTCGACGGACAGCAGGTAGTTACAGCACTCGGCGCCGTGCTCGGCGACGTCCTCGACGAACAGCCGAGCCGACACCCGCTTGCCCGTCAACCGGCCCTGCATATCGCAGAACGCGAGGATCACGGTGTCGATATCACCCGCGGCGACGAGTCGTTCGAGGTCAGCCTGCGACAATATGCCCGATGTGGCGCTCACGTTCCACTCCCTTTGACGACAACCGCATCCGACTGCTAACTCTAAACGCTTAAAGGTCGGAAATCCGACCAATAGGCCACAGCGGTTTCAGGACGGAGAAACGGCGGTGCTCGCGTACTTGTACTCGGCGCGGGTCGCGGCGGTCCGGTTGATCCGGACGTCGAACGCCTCCGACACGTGCCACTCCCGCGACAGCATGACCGGCGTGCCCTCCCGGTCGTAGTCGATCTCCTCGATGTAGAGCAGCGGTTTGCCCTTTCGGATCCCGAGCATCTTCGCGACGCGGTCGGTACTGGCAACGGCCCGCAACGTCGCGGTGGCGTGATCCGCCTCATGCCCACTGGACTTCAGCAGTGCGAACAGCGACGGGTCCAGTCGTTGCAGGTTCAGATCGGTGCGGAGCAGCCGGGCGGGTATGCGGTCGTGCGAATAGATCACCGGTCGCTCGTCGGCGGTCCGCACGCGTTCGACCGCCAACACGGTGTCGCCCTGGCCGAGTCGCAGTGGCCCGTCCTCGCCGGTGCAGTTTTCGAATGCCGCCTCGAGGATATGCATCCCCGCGCGGAATCCCGCACTCTCGATCATTGCGAGATAACTCAGCGTCGAGTCCAGGCCGTGCGGCATCCTGCGGCGTTCGGTGACATAGCTGCCCGATCCGCGGCGCCGCACCACATAGCCGGCCTCGATGAGCCCACGCACCGCGTCGCGCACCGTGGCGCGCGACACCCCGAAGCGTTCGGAGAGTTGGCCCTCCGACGGCAGCTTCGTCCCGGGCGGCAACTGCGCGCTGGTGATTTCGTCCAGCAATACGTCGCGCAACCGGTCCGCGAGCAATGTGCGCCCAGGCATCAGACGAGCCTAGGTCCGCGTTTCGCCCGCCGCATCCGCGCTGGACTGCGAGGTCTCCTCGAGCACGTGACGCACCTGATCCGCGACCGACGGCGCGCCGGGAAGCAGCCCGTCGAAGATCGCGCTGCCGATCGTGTATCCCCACGCGCCCGCCTCTCCGACCGCCCGCGCCCTTTCGATGCTCGCGATCGATCCCGCGACGATCACCGGTCCGCTCGATCGCCGAGTCACCTCGCGGATGAGCTCGAGCGTGTCCGCACTCGGATGGCGATACGCCAGAAGGTCGAGACCGCTGACGTGATCCATGGCCGTCAGTCGTTCGGCGTCTGCCGCGATCTCCTCGATCGTGCCGAGCAGAACGCTCGGGTGATCGACGACCGTGCCGGGAAACGGACAGTAGCGCACCCCTTCGCCAAGCAGGCCCCGGCCGTCTTCGGCGTGTGTACCGCCGAGCACCCAGTCGACGCCGGCATTGGCAGCCGCCCGCAGCGACGACAACTCGTCGTCCTTGCTCGTCGAGACGACCTCCAGCATCACCTCGAATCCGGCGTCGTGACAAAGCGACGTCAGCTCACGTTGGCGGGCCGCGTCCGCCCCGACATCCTTGAACCCGATGTAACGAAGACCGGTGCCCGCCAACGTGGGCACGACCTCTGCCGCGTTGTCGACGGTCCGGTCACCGTGGGTGAGCATGAAAACAAAGTGCGCCACAAGCCTTCTCCTTCACCCTCAGCCATCTATCGATGCGTCGGCCACGATCGACCGCGCCGTCTCGTCCGACCACACACCGAGCAGGTCGGCGACATCGACGATCGAAATGCGTTCCCGCAACAGGTGCGCATTGCGCAGGGCCCAGAACAGGAGATCGTCGTCGTAGCCAGCACCGAGATCGGTTGCGTGGGCCGGTAGTCCGCTCGCGTGGCTCACCTCGTCGAACTGTGCTGCCGACGGCAGCTCCAACGACTGCGAGAACGACCCCCAGTCGACGACCAGCGCCTCGACGTCGGACTGGTGAGCGAGCAACCAGCTCCGCTTCGCCGAATAAGCCGTCCAGCACTCGTTTTCGGTGCGCTCACCGAGTTCGGCGAACGCACTCGAAACCGCTTCCCGACGCGCATCCTCGGAAGGCACCTGCACCATGGCGCGGCCCGAGGTGATCGTTCGGTCCACCAGCTGCCAGACCCGGATCGCAAGCCGCGTCGCCACCGTCACCTGCATGCCGTGCGAGGCGCTCGGCCCCTCTCGCTGGCTCAGCGCCATCTCCATCAGGTGAGACACCGCGTGTTCGGTGCCCGAGGCCGGTGCCGTCGACCCGACGATCCCCATCGACAGTCCGCTGACCGCCAGGAGACGGGCGAGATCGGCGACGCCGGACGGTTCGGCGTCGCGGGCGGCCTGAGCGAGCGCCGGAAGCGCCGGCATCGCGGCCAGAACGCCCTCGACAACCGCGGGATCGTAGGCGGGCCCGTGGCCGAGGCGGGCGGCAAGTCGCCATTCGGCGACCGCATTCGGCACGGTGGACAGGTCTCCCACCCCGGCGAGATTCAACTGCGGCGGGGCCGCGGTGAGGATGTCGGTGTCGGCGACGAGAACGTCCGGCCATCGCGATCCGACGGTGCGTTTTGCGCCTGCGATCACGAGCACGCTGCGGTCGGCGATGAATCCGTTGATGCTGCAAGCGGTCTGGACCGCGATGTGATGGCTTCCGGTGCGCTGCGCCGTGACCTTCGCGATGTCGGTGAGTGTGCCAGAGCCCACGGAGATGATCAGCCGGTGCTGTCCCACCGTGGCGACCGCCTGGTCGACCGTTTCCTCGTCCGCGCGAACCGTGCCGGTGCCGAGTTGGACGACAGGACAGCCGAACTGGGCCGCCACCCGATTCACCACGGGTCCAGACGATGTGCGATACGGGCCGCCGTCGCTGAGGATCACCGGCTCGCCCGCCGGTGCACCGTCGGTGAGCGCACCGTCGAGCACCGCGGCGCCGATGCGGACGTCGACGTCGGGCAGGTCGGCATAACCCCGTGCACGCAGCTCGGTGAGGAGCGCCGCCGGGTCGGGCATGGTGATCATCTGCCGAGCGCTGACTCGACGGCGTCGAACGCGGCGCGGTAACGGCCATAGGCGTCGGTATAAATGCGGTTGGCTTCGGGGTCGGGGTCGATGGCCGTCGGGTTGAGGTGCACGGCAACGGATGCCGCGGTGAAATCGGTGAACAATCCGCACCCCACTCCCGCGACCATCGCGGCGCCGACGGCGGTGGCCTCCTGCGTCATCACCCGCCGCACGGGCCTGCCGAGAACGTTGGCCTTGATCGTCGCCCAAAGATCGTCGCGGGCACCGCCTCCGACGATGCGGATCTCACCGTGACCGAGTCCGAGCGCATCGAGGCGTTCGACGATGTCACGCAATGCGAATGCGCAACCTTCGAGCACCGCACGCGCGGCGTGTGACGGTGTGTGGTTCATGGCGAGGCCGAGAAAGGCGCCACGCATTGAGTCGTTCCACCGCGGCGCCGTCGACCCCGACAGCGCGGGCAGGAACAGCACACCGTCGCTGCCCGCCGCCGCCGCCTGTGCGAGCGGGAACACCTCGGCCTGCGAAATCCCCAGCAGCCCAGCCAGCCACAGCGTGCTGCCCCCGCTGACGAATCCCGGGTTCTCGATCAACCAGGACCCCGGCACCGCGTGGCCATGGGTCTCCACCAGACAGAGCGGATCGCGGACCGGCGCGGCGGATACGGTCGTCACCGGCTCGGCGGTCCCTGTCACGTCAACGACGACACCGGCCTTGATGGCACCTGCGCCCACCGACGCGGCGTGTTCGTCTCCGGTGCCGACGACCACTGCGCAGCGGGACGGCAGCCCGAGCTCGGCGGCGATGTCAGGCCGCAGGGTGCCCGCCACCTCCGTCGACGGGCGCACCGGCGGCAGCATCGCCGGGTCCAGACCCGCTGCCGCGCAGAGATCCTCGTCGAAGTCGTTGCGCGCGACGTCGTACACCATCGTCGATGACGCGTTGGCCGCGTCCTGCGCGTGCGAACCCGTGAGGTGATGCAGCAGATACGACCCGACCGGGGCCAGCGTCGCCGCCCGCCGCCAGACATCCGGTTCCTGCTCGCGGATCCACATCATCTTCGGTGCGCTGTGCGACGCGTCGGCCACCAGGCCGGTCCGCTGCGCGAGCGTCTCGGGCCCCACCGCGGCGACGAGTCGGTCGCACTGGTTGGTGGCGCGCTTGTCCAGCCAGATGATCGCCGGGCGCAACGGCACACCGTCGGCATCGCACGCAACGACCCCGTCGACCTGGCTGCCCATCCCCATCGCCCCGATGCGGGCCGTTTCGACACCCGAGGTCGCCGCGCGGATGGCGTCGCGCAGCGCGCTGCAGTAGGCATGCGGATCCTGGTCGGCCCAGCCGTCGTGCTCGTGGACCATCGTCAGCGCGGCCGACCCGGTCCCAACGGTGTCGCCGCCTTCATCGAGGACGACAGCCTTGATGCTCTGCGAGCCGACATCGACTCCCAGGACCAATGACACGGCGCCTCCTCAGGATTCGGTGCGAGTCGGCTCGTCCGTCCCGATCTCGGTGACGGAAACCGTGCCGTAGCCCTCCTCTTGAAGGTTTGCTCCGTGCTGCCCGTGCGACATCGCGAACTCCTCTTCTGGCGACAGCACCAGCTTGTGCCGTCCCACGATCGCGAAATACAGCAAACCGATCACGAAGTAGACCAAGGTTCCGTAGACACCTGGCCGGTAGTCCTCGTTCAGGAACAGCGAGATGAGCGCAACCAGAGCGATCGCACCTGCAACCGCGGCACCGCCGACGCCCAGCGGGCTGCGGTACGGCCGCTCGATGTTCGGCAGCTTGCGGCGCAGCACGATGAACGACAGGCACTGCATGAAGTACGAGATGACCGCGCCGAACACGGCCATGTACAGCAGCGCACCGACGATCTTGCCCGCGATCGCGTTCTCGCTTTGCCCGAGGAAATAGATGACGAGCGACAGCGCGTACCCGATGACCGCACCCACGATGAGCGCGACGTGCGGCGTGTTCCTCGTCGGGTGCGTGATGGAAAGGACCTGCGGGAAGTAGCCCGCGCGGGACAACGAATACGTGTTGCGCCCGTAGGCGTAGATGATCGTGAAGAAGCTCGCGATCAACCCGATCAGCCCGATCAACGCGAGGACCGCGGCGCCGGTGCCCTCACCGAAGACCGCCTTGAACCCGTCGAACAACGGGGTCGCCGACGTTCCGACGCTCGCCGCGCCGCCGCCGACACCCGTGTTCAGGAACAGGGTGAGGATGGCGAACAGCACCAACGTGTTCAGGCCCCAGATGGTCGCGCGCGGAATGTCCTTCTTCGGGTCGTGCGATTCCTCGGCGGCCAGCGGCAGTTCCTCGATCGCGAGATAGAACCAGATCGCAAAGGGTAATGCCGGGAAGATTCCCGCGATGCCGTGTGGCAGGAAGCTGCTGCCGCCCTCGTCCGGCGGGATGTTGGTCAGCAGGTCTGCGCTGAACGACCGCGTGACCAGCACGGCGACGTAGAAGAACGCGAGAACGCCGAGCGCTGCGACGGTGATCAGCACGGTGAACCGCATGGTGATCTCGATGCCGAGGATGTTGATCCCGACGAAGATGATGTAGAAGATCGCCCACCAGAGCACGGGGCTGTTCCACCAACCGTCGGCACCGGTCAGTTCGTAGACGATGTCGTGGGACAGGAATCCCATCGCGCCCACCACGACAGCGGGGGTGATGACGTACTCCATGTTCTCGGCCAGTCCGGTGATGAAGCCGCCCCATGGACCCATCGCGGACCGGGCGAACGAGTACGCGCCGCCCGTGTGCGGAAGGGCGGGCGACATCTCGGCGATGCTGTAGCACAGGCCGTAATACATGATCGTGATGACGACCCCGGCGATGAGCAGGCCGCCGAAGCCGCCCGCGTCGAGTCCGAGGTTCCAGCCGTAGAAGTCGCCGGAGATGACCGCGCCGACTCCCAACGCCCACAGCGACCAGAAGGCGGCGTGCCGCCTCAGCTTGCGCCGCGCGAAATATTCCTGGTCAGCCTCGCGATAGGTGACCGATCCGACTGCCCGCTGGTTCTCCGCCATGGCCCCTCCTAGGGTTCAAGGGCGCAAAGTTGTCAGACAACTTGAAGGATAGACAGCATGTGAACAACCGGTCAAGAATCGACACGCGCCAAGTTTTACGCGTCCGTCATCGCCAAAGGTAGGACGCCAGACCTTTGAAGCCTTATGGTGCCTACAGCGCTGTCGCACACCGCTTAGGAGGATCGCCGTGCCTGAAGCCCACGAACATCTCAACGAGGACGAACAACACCTCGCGCGGCTCGGTTACGTACAGGAACTGCAACGCTCCTGGTCGGGGTTTTCGAACTTCGCCATCTCGTTCTCGATCATCTCGATCCTCGCGGGCTGCTTCACGTCCTTCGGCCTCGGCTGGAACAACGGCGGCCCCGCAGCGATCGCGTGGGGTTGGCCGCTCGTCTCGGTCTTCATCCTGATCATCGGGCTGTGCATGTCCGAACTCGTGTCGGCGTACCCGACTTCGGGCGGAATCTACTGGTGGGCAAGCAAACTCGGCGGGGCAAAGGCCGGCTTCTACACCGGTTGGCTGAACCTGATCGGGTTGATCGCCATCCTGGCCTCTGTGTCCTACGGTTGTGCGACGTTCCTGGACCTGACGCTCAGCACATTCAGCGAGAGTTGGGCCGCCGGCTACAGCCTGACCAGGGTTTTCGTCATATTCGTGATCATCCTGGCGCTGTCGGCGACCATCAACATCTTCTCGTCACACCTCCTGGCAGTCATCAACAACGTCTCGGTGTGGTGGCATGTGGCGGGCGCGGTCGCCGTGGTCGTGATTCTGTGGCTGATACCCAAGAGACACGCCAGCTTCAGCGAGGTGTTCGCCACCACGGTAAACAACACGGGGATGTTCAACGGCGACAAAGGTATTGGCTGGCTGATCTTCGTGCTGCCGATTGCGGCGATCCTGACGCAGTACACGATCACCGGCTACGACGCGTCCGCCCACCTGTCCGAGGAAACCAAAAGCGCGGCGGACGGCGCGGCGAAGGGCATTTGGCGCTCGATCTTCTACTCCGCCATCGGCGGCTGGATCCTGCTGCTGTCATTCCTGTTCGCGGTCCAGGACGTCGACGGTGTGACAGAGGGCGGCGGTCTCGTGCAGGTCATCTTTGCGCAAGCGTTGGATACCCAGTGGGTTGCGATCGTGCTGCTGATCTCGACCGCGGGCCAATTCTTCTGCACGACGGCATGCCAGACGAGTGCGTCGCGGATGCTGTTCGCGTTCAGCCGCGACCGCGCGGTGCCGGGCCACCAGCTGTGGTCGAAAGTCAGTGCCAAGAGAATCCCGGCCAATGGCGTCATCGTCACGGCGGTGTTGGCCGCAATCATCACGTTGCCGGCCCTTGTCGAGGTCGACATCAACGGCGCGCCGGCTCCGATCGCCTTCTACGCGGTGGTGTCCATCGGTGTGGTCGGGCTGTATCTGTGCTTCGCCGTGCCGATCTACTACCGCTGGAAACTGGGCGATGCGTTCGAGGTGGGCAGGTGGAACCTGCGCGGACACCACAAGTGGATGGCTCCTGTCGCATTGATCGAGATCGCGGTCACCTCACTCATCGCGCTCTTCCCGACGTCGATCGGCGGCGTGCCGTTCGGGGGGAGCTTCGAGTGGAAGTTCGTGAACTACACCCCGCTGCTCGTCGGTGGCGTGTTGATCCTGCTCTACATCTACTGGCACGTGTCGGTGAAGAACTGGTTCACCGGGCCGATCAAGCAGGTCGACGAATCGGGCGAACAACTGGAAGGCGTTTCGTAGCCATTGCGCTGGTCGGAGGCACCGCGCGCGCAGCAGCGCTAACCCGGTAGGGTCGAATGCGTGTGCGGAGCCACCGGTGAGGTGCGTCTCGACGGTAAGACCCCTGACATCAGGGCCGTTTCTGCCATGGCCGACACGATGGCGCCGAGGGGCCCGGACGCGTCAGGCGTGTGGTCGCAGGGACGGGTTGCACTCGGTCATCGACGCCTGAAGATCATCGACCTGTCCGAGGCAGGTGGACAGCCGATGGTCGACCCTGAGCTGGGGCTGGCCGTCTGCTGGAACGGGTGCATCTACAACTATCAGGATCTGCGGCGCCAACTGATCGGCTACGGCTACCGGTTCTTCTCCCACAGCGATACCGAGGTGCTGCTCAAGGCGTACCACCGCTGGGGCGACCGGTTCGTGGACCGGCTATACGGGATGTTCGCGTTTGCGATCGCCGAGCGTGATTCGGGCCGAGTGCTGCTCGGCCGCGACCGGCTCGGTATCAAACCGCTGTATGTGACGGAGGATGCGTCGCGCATCCGGTTCGCCTCATCGCTGCCCGCGCTGCTCGCAGGCGGCGGCGTTGACACCCGCATCGACCCCGTCGCGCTGCACCACTATCTGTCGTTTCACTCCGTCGTCCCGCCGCCGCGCACGATCCTGCGCGGCGTGTCGAAGGTGCCGCCCGCGTCGCTGGTCGCGATCGAACCCGACGGCCGCCGCACCACGACGACGTACTGGGAGCCCGACTTCGGCCGTCGTGAGGACCGCTCCGACTGGTCCGAAAAAGATTGGGAGGACGCGGTTCTCGCTTCGTTGCGAGTCGCCGTCGAGCGTCGCCTGGTGGCCGATGTGCCCGTCGGCTGCCTGCTGTCGGGCGGCGTCGACTCCAGCCTGATCGTTGGGCTACTCGCCGAGGCCGGCCAGCACGGTCTTGCCACGTTCTCGATCGGGTTCGAATCCGTCGGCGGCGTCAAGGGTGACGAGTTCCGTTACTCCGACATCATCGCCCAACGCTTCGAGACCGATCACCACCAGATCCGCATCGACACCGACCGGATGCTGCCCGCACTCGACGGTGCGATCGGCGCGATGAGCGAGCCGATGGTCAGCCACGATTGCGTCGCCTTCTATCTGCTCAGCCAGGAAGTGGCCAAGCACGTCAAGGTCGTCCAGTCCGGGCAGGGCGCCGACGAGGTGTTCGCCGGCTACCACTGGTATCCCCCGATGGGCGAGCCGCAGGCGGCCTCGGTCGCAGGTTCGGTGGCCAGCTATCGCAAGGCGTTCTTCGACCGCGAACAGTCGGCGTACGAAGCGCTCGTCGCGCCGGGTCTGGCCACCGCGGACGATCCGAGTGAGCTATTCGTCACCGAGCACTTTGCCCGGGCAGGGGCCGCAACCGGCGTCGACCGCGCACTGCGACTCGACACCACCGTCATGCTCGTCGACGACCCGGTTAAGCGGGTCGACAACATGACGATGGCGTGGGGGCTCGAAGGCCGCGTGCCGTTCCTCGACCATGAACTCGTCGAACTGGCGGCCACCTGCCCACCGGAACTCAAGACCGCGCACGACGGCAAGGGTGTGCTTAAAGAGGCCGCGCGCAGGGTAGTCCCGGCCGATGTCATCGATCGTCCCAAGGGCTACTTCCCGGTGCCCGCACTGACACATTTGGAAGGTCCCTACCTGGACCTCGTCAGGGACGCCCTGTATGCACCCGCGGCCAAGGAGCGTGGTTTGTTCCGGCCGGAGGCGGTCGAGCGTCTGCTCGCCGACCCGAACGGACGGCTCACCCCGCTGCGCGGCAATGAGCTGTGGCAGATCGCGTTGCTGGAGCTGTGGTTGCAGAAGCACGGGATCTCCGGGGCCGCGGTATGACCGACGAGGCGCACTCCGAAGCCATCACGCTGGCGCTGCACGATGCCTCACCGCAGCACATGGTCGACGCGATGGCGGACGATGTGGTGCTCGAAATGGGTTGGGGCCGACTGATTTTCGGCCAGACCTTCGCCGATCCGGAGAAGCTCGCCGACGTGCTGCGCGACGAGGGCCCCGGCAGGCGCGACATCTGCATCTACGCCCGCGAACCGCACGTACTGGTGGCACGGGCGCCCGCCGAATTGTTCATCGACCCCAGCCACACTTACCGGTTGCGCTTCTCCGACGAGGACGAGCTGTCGCCGTCGCCGACCGGGTTCACTGTGCGCACGCTGGACAGCGAGGACGACGCCGATGCGATGAATCGGGTCTACGTGCGCTGCGGGATGGTGCCTGCCCCGACCGACGTCCTCTGGAGCAATCACTTGAACCGGGAACCCGTCGACTACCTGGTCGCTGTGCGCGTCGACGACGGCAGCGTGGTGGGCACCGTCACCGGGGTGGACCACATGCTGCTGTTCTCCGATCCCGAGGAGGGTTCGAGCCTGTGGACGCTGGCCGTCGACCCCACCACCAGCCTGCCCGGGGTCGGCGCCGCGTTGACCCGCGCGCTGTCCGAGATCTACCGGACCCGCGGGCGCGCCTACATGGACCTTTCGGTGGCCCACGACAACCAAGCCGCCATCGCGCTCTACGAGAAGCTGGGGTTCCAGCGGGTGCCGGTGATGGCCGTCAAACGCAAGAACGCGATCAACGAACCGCTGTTCACTCACCCGCCGGAGACCGTCGACGACCTCAACCCGTACGCGCGCATCATCGCCGACGAGGCCATGCGCCGCGGCATCTGGGTGGAAGTCCTCGACGCCGAAGCGGGCGAGATACGGCTGTCGCACGGGGGCCGCAGCATCATCACGCGAGAGTCGTTGTCGGAGTACACGTCCGCGGTGGCCATGAGCCGATGCGATGACAAGAGGCTGACACGGCGCATCGTGTCCGAGGCCGGAATCAGCGTGCCGAGAGGACGGCTGGCCACGTTCGATGAGGAAGACTACGCGTTCCTCGACGAGGTGGGCGATGTTGTGGTGAAGCCGACCCGCGGCGAGCAGGGCAAGGGCATCACCGTCGGCGTCGACAATCCCGACGACCTCGACACGGCACTGGCGCGGGCCCGCGAACAACATCCCGAGGTGCTCATCGAGCAGCGCGCTGCGGGAGATGACCTGCGACTGGTGGTGATCGACCACAAAGTCGTCGCCGCCGCCCTGCGTCGACCCGCCGAAGTCGTCGGGACCGGGCACCACACCGTGCGCGAGCTCATCGACGCCCAGAGCAGGCGGCGCGCCGCGGCGACCGGCGGCGAGTCCCGCATTCCGGTCGACGAGGTCACCGAAGCGACGATCAGAGAGGCTGGCTGGTCCTTCGATGAACTACTGCCCGAGGGGACCCGTTTGCGTGTGCGCCGCACCGCAAATCTGCATCAGGGCGGCACCATCCACGACGTCACAGCCGAGGTGAACCCGGGGTTGTGCGCGGTGGCGGTGACGGCGGCCGACGCGATCGGCATTCCCGTCACGGGTATCGATCTGCTCGTTCCGGACGTCACCAAATCGGACTATGCGTTCATCGAAGCCAACGAGCGCCCGGGCCTGGCGAATCACGAGCCCCAGCCCACCGCAAAGGCATTCGTCGACTATCTGTTCCCGGGTACGCCGGCGGTGCCGACGGCCTGGACGCCAGCCGAGGTGCCTGACTGAGCGCGAGCGCGAAGGCAGGGCACCGAGCATCCAGCACAGTGGTGCCTGACTGAGCGATCTACCAGCTGCTCGTGCGTAATACGATCTCGGCGGCCAGCTGCGCGGTGGATTCCTGGGCGTTGCGCCGGCCCAGCAGATCGACGAGCCGGAAGTCGCCGTAGACGAAACGCTGGCTGGCTTTTGCGACGGCCCTCGCGGCCGGGGTGCTGACCAGTGCGGTGGTGTTCATCTCGACCGGCGGGCAGTGCTCGTCGCGGATCACGCCGGTGAGGTCGGCGACGCGCGGATGGCCGCGGTCGATCACCACGAGCCCGATGAACCGGTCGAGCCGGGTGGCCGCCAGTTCCCAGGCCAATTCACCACCGATGCGATCGCCCACCAGCAACGCCCACTTGACGTCGAGGGCGTCGAGGATGCCGATCACCGACTTGGCGGTCAGCCGCGGATCCGGTCCGATGACGATGGTGCGCAGCGACGCGGTGTGCAACCGCTGACACACGGCTTCATACGCCGCTGGCGCGTGGTGCGCCGCGCCCAACATCACCACAACAGAGCCCTTGTCGGGCCCCGCGACGTCGACGGGCACACCGAACCCATCGACGGTCACCATGGTGGAAGGCATTTGGTCACGCTACAGCCAAACCGCGGATCGGGGGGCCGGTTTTCAGCTGACTCTACGTCGGCATCAAACCGACCCAGCGCGGTCGGCCTGCTTTGCTGCAATGTCCAGAAACGTCTGCGGCAGCGTGGCTTTGACGGCTATCGACGGATTCGGTGTGGGAAACGCGATTCCGAACACCGCCATACTGCCGACGTTTTCGAAGGAGAAGTACACGCTGCTGTCGACGCCGCCCAACCGCATCGTCTGCTGATAGACCAGCGCGCCCTCGCGCGGGGTCTTCAGCCGCGTGGTGGTCATCGGGATGCCGGGCGTCGTCGGGTCGAAGAACGTCTCAAAGTGCGCGCAGCGATCGGCGGTCGCCTCCAGCCGCTCGAGATCCAATGACCACGTCAGCACCGTCATCACGATGCGTGCGCCGTCGTAACCCACGACGTACTCGGCCGCGCTGCCGGGTCCGCGCTCGGCGGAATCGGCGATCGCGCGGGTGAGCCCGTCCGAACAGCCTTCTGGCATCGACAGCATGGCGGGCGGCCCGCCCGCCCCATCGGGCTGGCCCGGTGCGCGGTCGACGCGGTCGAACTGCACGCCGGGCGGGAAGTCCTGTGCGGTCAGCACCGCCTTTTCCAGTCGCTCGCCGGGCCACGTCGCGCTGCCTGCGATGACGTTCGCGCACCCGGTCAGGGCCAGTGCGAGCGTTGCTGCCAGCACGGCCGTCGCGGCGCGTCGCCTGATCATGTGCTCAGGCTACCCACGCGACGGCTCCCTGGGTGTGTGCTGGCCGGTGCGCCTTGGCGCGAACGTTCCTTACCAGTCGAAAATTTGCCAAATTTTCGACTGGTAAGGAACGTTCGGCGAAGCTAGTGGCGAAGCTAGTTCGGCGAAAGCTAGCGGCAGGTGTACCCGCCGTCGATCGGCAGCGACACCCCGGTGATCATCGCGGCGTCGTCACTGAGCAGGAAGACAATCGGCCCGGCGATCTCATCCTCGGTGGCCCACCGACCGAGCGGCATCTGCGCGAGAAACGGCGGCCCTACGTCGGGGCGTCCCCAGTAGAAGGCGGACATCTCGGTCAT
This sequence comes from uncultured Actinomycetota bacterium, assembly GCA_963848855.1. Lineage (GTDB taxonomy): Bacteria > Actinomycetota > Actinomycetes > Mycobacteriales > Mycobacteriaceae > Mycobacterium. The sequence goes on along the minus strand of CAWKFL010000007.1, from coordinate 660,347 downwards.
GACCACCGTGGGGTTGACGCTGTTCACCCGGATGTTGTGCTTGCCGAGTTCCAGCGCGCTGACCCGGGTGATGCTGTCGACGGCGGCCTTGGACGACCCGTAGGAGATATGGCCGGGCAGCGCCACCAGGCTGGCTTGGCTGGAGACGTTCACGATCGACCCGCCGCGGCCGCGCTCGATCAACCCCGGGGTCACGTGCTTAATGACCAGCAGGCTGCCCCGCGCGTTGATGCTGATCACCTTGTCGAACACGGCGATGTCGGTGTCCTGGGGCGTCGCGATCTCCCCGCCGAATCCGCCGCAGTTGACCACACCCCACAGGTCGAGGCCCGACACGGCGGTGCGGATGTCGTCCTCGGAGGTGAGGTCGAACGGCACGGGCCGCGCGCCGGTCTCACCGGCCAGTTTGGCGAGTTCGTCGGTGTTGCGGCCGCCTGCATAGACCGTCGCGCCCTGCCCGACCAGACGGCGGACGGTGGCCGCCCCGATACCGCCGCTCGCACCGGTCACCAACACTGCGCGTCCGGTGAAATCAGCCATGAGCTGCTCGCTTTCGATACGGGTGAAGGCTCATCATCACACGCTATGACATCGGTGTCATATACCATGCACCTCGTGACCGGCAACGACACCGTGAGTTTCGACGTCGACGCGCTTCTACTCGACTGCGACGGCGTCCTCGTCGATTCGCACGACGCCGCCGCCGTTGCCTGGAACCAGTGGGCGAAGCGGTGGGCGCAAGGGTTCGATTTCCATCGCGACATCGAGCACGGCCGCCGGATCAGCGACCTCATCGGCGAATTGATAAGCGACTCAGGCGATGTCGCGACCGCGGCGGCCGAACTCAAACAACTGGAGCTCGACACCGCCACCGATGTGGACGCGATATCCGGCGCGCGCCAACTCCTCGACTCCTGCCCGGCCGGCAGCTGGGCGGTCGTCACGTCAGGCAACCGCGCATTGGCCACCGCCCGGATGGCATCGGCAGGCCTACCGTCCGCCGACGTGCTGATCACCGGCGAAGACGTGGAGAATGGGAAACCCTCCCCCGATCCCTACCGCACCGCCGCGGAACGCATGCAGCTCTCCCCCGCACGGTGCGCGGTGTTCGAGGACGCGCCCGCCGGAATCGCCTCGGCGCGCGCCGCGGGCGTCACCACCATCATCGGTGTCGGCGCCGCCGCGGCCGCAGCGCCCGTCACGTTTGCTGTTGCTGACCTTCGCGGCGTCCACTTCGACGGCAGTCGGCTCAACGTCGCGGGCGGCGCGATCCTGCCGCGGGCCTGCGGGTAGTTTTGCACGCAGTTCAGGAGGTGCTCATGGGTGTACCCGAACGGATGCGGCGCGTTGTGGTCTCGCCCGGCTCCATCGATGTCGTCGATTCCCCCACGCCCGAGCCGTTGCCGGGCGAGGTGCTCGTGCATTCGGTGGTTTCCGGTGTGTGTGGTTCGGACACGCACGCCGCGCACGGCCGCCACCCGTTCATCGAACTGCCCTACCACCCCGGCCACGAAGTTGTCGGCGTCGTCGCCGCGCGGGGTGAAGGCGTCGACAGTGTCGAGGTCGGCCAGCGGGTGACCGTCGAACCCGACCTTCCGTGCTGGAACTGCAAGCAGTGTCGCCGCGGCACGCGAGAACCTGTGCGAGGACCTGCGATTCTTCGGATGCGGTTACGCGCAAGGCGGAATGGCCGATTACTTCACGATTCCCGCAAACCGCGTGCACGTCGTTCCCGACGCCCTGGACTACCGGGCCGCTGCCCTCATCGAACCGATGTCCACCCCCGTGCACGCCGTGCGCATCGCGGGAGACGTCCGCGACAAGGCCGTCGTGATCCTCGGCGCGGGCACTATCGGGCTGCTCGTGCTGGCTGTCGTCCGGGCACACGGCGCCAAGCGGATCGTGATCACCGACCCGCTGCCCGCCAAGCGTGAGCGCGCGACGCGACTCGGCGCCGATGTCGCGCTCGACGCCACCGCAGGCGACATCGTGGCCCAGGCCCGTGACGCGCTCGGCGAGAGCGCCGACGTGGTATTCGACTGCGTTGCCGTGGCCCCGACGGTCCGGTCACGCCGTCGAGATGGCCAGCAAGGGCGGCACCGTCGTCATCGTCGGTGTGCCGACGGGCGACGTGGCGATCCCGCTGGCGATCGTCCAGGACCACCAGATACGCATCCAGGGCAGCGCCACCTACCTGCCGGAGGATTACGCCGAGTCGATCCGCCTGCTCGTCGACGGCGAGGTGAACGTCGACGAGATCGTCACCGCTGAGGTGTCGTTGATGCAAGTCGCCGATGCATATGCGCTGTCGTCCGGCGGTGAGCACGTGAAAGTGCTTGTCGGCGTTGACGAAGAGTTACTCGGCCAGCCCGCCGTCAACTGAGCGGCGTATCCGCCGCTGCGGGCTCGATCGACACCTGACGGTTCGGATCGGGCACGCCGAGCAGCGTGCCCTCGTGCTCGACGGCGGTGGCGCCGAAGCGCAACGCGTTGGCGAACGCGTCGACGCTCGTCGCCCCCGCGTGCACTGCGGCCAGCTAGCCGGCCAGGAACGCGTCGCCCGCACCGACGGTGTTGACGACCCGCCGCACGGCCGCGGTGCCGTGCAGGGGTTGCGGCAGGTCGGCGTCGACGAGCAGCGCGCCGTCACCACCGAGGCTGACCAGCACGATACGCACGCCGCGGGCGTGCAGCAGCTGCGCCGCATCGGCGACATCGCCGAGGGTCCGCAGCGACCGGCCCGTCACCTCGGCGAGTTCCTCGGCGTTGGGCTTCACCAAGTGCGGCAACCCGCCGCCGTCCTGTGCCAGCACATATTCCAGCGGCACCCCGGAGCAGTCGAGCGCGACGAGGCGGCCCGCTGCCCTGGCCTCGGCGATGGCGGCGGCGAGGCGATGCGGGTGTGAACCCGTCGGGAAGACTGCCCGCCCACACGACCCACTCGCCGGAATCGCTGATGGACAACGACTTTGCGCACAACGCCTCGACTTCGGCCTCCGACAGCCGCGGGCCTGGCTCGTTCACCTTGCTGGTGCGCCCGTCGGCCTCGACGAGCGAGATGTTCGAGCGCAGCGTGCCTGCGATCGGCACGTCGACGTGGTCGAGCCCGAGATCGTCGAGAAGCGCGGCGATCTCGTCGCCCGCGCTGCCGCCGACCGGGAGCACCGCACGTACCGGCACCCCGACCCCGTGCAGTGCGAGTGCGACGTTCACGCCCTTGCCGCTCGGCTCCACCATCGTGGCGGCTGGCGCGGTTGACCTCGCCGGCGAGAAACCGGGACAGGTGCAGTGTCCGGTCCAGGCTGGGATTGGGCGTGACAGTGGTGATCATCGGGCCACCTCGACTGTGACGTCGAGCGCGAGCAGACGCTTGCGCTGTTGGGCTGTGATTGCGGCGTCGGTCACCAGGACGTCGATGTCCTCGAGCGCGGCGTGCCTGGCCAGGCTCTCGCGGCCGAATTTGCTTGTGTCAACCAGGAATACCCGTTGTCGAGCGGCGGCCAGCATGGCGTGTTTCACCTGAGCCTCGTCGGCGTCCGGCGTGGTGAGCCCGCGATCGAACGAGATCGCGTTGGTGCCGAGGAACGCGACGTCGACGTTGATCTCGGCGAGCGCCGCGATGGTCAGCGGTCCGACCGCTGCCCCCGTCTCGGCCCGCAGCCTGCCGCCGAGGCCGACGACGGCGATGCCTCGCTGCAGCAATGTCGAGGTCAGCGGAAGGGCGTTCGTGTAGACCACGAGATCACGGTCGGTGGGCAGCAGTTCGGCGAGCCGCAGCGTGGTCGATCCCGCGTCGAGCAGAACGGTGCCGCCGTCCGGCACAAGACGCAGAGCGTGCCTGGCGATGGCCATCTTCTGCTCGGCCTGCTCGGTGCGCCCAGCGACGGCGGGCTCCTCGTTCTGGCGCTGGCTGGGGACGGCGCCGCCGTGCACTCGACGCAACAGTCCACGCGCCTCGAGTTGGGCCAGGTCCTTGCGGATGCTTTCGGCGCTGACACCGAAGTGGCGTGCCAGCCCGGCGCTTTCGACGCGGCGATCGGTGGCCAGCATGCGAAGCACCTCGGCGTGCCTTTCGTCGGCGAACCACGTGCGCGTCACTTCGCGTCCAGGTGTTCGTCGGGTCCGATCACGCGCGCCGCCCGTGCGGCGAGCGTCGCGGCGCCGAGCGTGCCTGCCTCGTCGAGGTTCGAGATTTCGAGGGCGGTGAAGCGGGTGGGCTTGGCGCGCATGACTTCTGCGCTGTGCCGCCATCCACCGGTGACGACGACGCGCACCGCGGGCCCGACGACGTCGTCCATCGCGCGGTGCAGTGCCAGTGCATCGTCGGCGGCAGCGGCGACGACCGCCTTCCACACTTCGCCGGGCCCGACTCCGCCTGCTATCCCGCCGAGGGTCAGCGCGTCGGCGCCGAGGCCGCCGACGACCACCCGGCCGCCGGCCGCCTGCTCGGCGGCGGCGTCGAGCGCCGCAAGCCCGTCGGCGCCCACACCGAGCATCTCCAGAGCGCGGTTCTGCGCCAGGCCGCCCTCGGTGCCGCCGAGCAGCGTCCAGTGGTCGGGTTCGATGCTCGGATCGGTGGTGATCCCCGCGGCGGCCAGCCGGGCCGCTTCGGCACGATCCGGCGCGCGGGACACGGTGCGCACCAACGCTTCTGCGGTACCCGATGAGTCCAGCTCATTTCCCGGCCCCGTCGCGCGGGCGCCGAGGGCGGACGCCTGGTGATCGTGTCCGGCCAGTGTGAGCAGCGCACCTCGCAGCAGTGGGCTCGACGTCATCGGAGGTGACCCGGCCGACCGGCTCGCCTGCCTGCACGAGCGGCGGCATCAGCGCGCGGGTGGCGCCGGACCACGCCAGCGCGTCGTCCCACCAGTCGCGGGCCGCGACGTCGAGCCAGCCGGTGCGACCCGCCAGCGACAGCTCGAGGACGGCGTCTGCCGCCGAGGCGCCGCACCACCCAACCACCCACGTCGATAGCGTCTCGTCGCGGCGCGGGTGGACGGCTCGTGCTCGAGCAGCCAGCGGTGTTTCGTCAGCGAAAACTGGCCGCGCACCGGCTTTCCCGCAATGCCGCCGAATGCCGTCGGCGCCGAGCTGTGCGACGAGATCTGCCACCTCGTGCGTCGTCACGGTCGTCGTGCCAGGCGATGACCGGAGCCAGCGGTCGCTCGCGCGCGTCGGTGAGGACTCCAGACTCCCCCATGCTGGTGACGCCGACCGCGGTCACGGGCAGCCCGGCCGCAGCAGCCGCCTCGCTCAACGCGTCCCTGGCGCTGCGCCACAGGACCTCCGCGTCGGTCTGGGTGCCCTGCGGACCGACGTCCCAGTGTGTTGCGGCGCGTCCGGTGCCCAGCACGGCGCCGTCGGCGCCGTAGACGACGGCCTTGCTGGACGTCGTGCCGACGTCGAGACCGGCGAAAGCGGCCATCACTCTCCGATCACCGAGGCATTGCCCTTGTTGGGTTTTCATGGATATGGTTGCGTCTAATTGGAAACTCGTCAAGTAGGAGCACCATGCCGCTGGTCACCAACCGCCGCGCTCGTCGGCGACGCCCGGTCGCGAGGCGCAGGCGTCGCGGCCTTCAACGTGATCACGCTCGAACACGCGGAGGGCATCGTGACCGGCGCCGAACGCGCTGGTCGGCCGGTGATCCTGCAGGTCAGCGAGAACACCGTGAAGTTCCACGGCAGCCGGGCGTGGCCGTTGGCCGCCGCGCTCACCGCGCTGGCGTCCGAGGCGGCTGTCCCTGCGAGCCTGCACCTCGACCACGTCGAGACGGCCGACCTGTGGCTCGCCGCCGCCGGGGCCGGCTACTCGTCCGTCATGGTCGACGCGGGTGCGCTGCCCTACGAGCAGAACGTCGCCATCACCGCGGAAGCCACGCGACAGCTTGCAGGAACAGGGCCTCGCGGTGGAGGCCGAACTCGGTTACGTCGGCGGCAAGGACACCCAGGCGGCAAGTGCGCACGCGCCGGGTGTCCGCACCGACGCCGCAGCAGGCGGCCGACTTCGTCGCGACCACGGGCGTGGACGCGCTCGCCGTCGCCGTCGGCAGCTCACACGCCATGACGACCCAGACCGCCGAACTCGACCTCGACTTGATCGCCGCACTGCGCGACGCCCTGCCGGTTCCGCTTGTCCTGCACGGCTCTTCGGGCGTTCCGGACCACACGCTGCGGGCCGCCGTTCGCGCGGGCATCGTGAAGGTCAACATCGGCACCGCGCTCAACGTCGCCTACACCGGCGGCCTGCGGGAGGCGCTCACCGACGGGGCTGACCCCCGCAAGCCGCTGAGCGCCGCCCGCGACGCCGTCGCCGATACCGTGTCGCACCTGCTCGACGTGTCGTCAGCGCCGATGGTCAGCAGTTCGACTTGTACGCCGCCGCGCCGCCTTCGCCGTCGAGGTTCTCCTGCGTGATGATCGTGAAGCCGGTCTGCACCTTCTTGGTGTTCTCGCCGCCCTCCAGCGCCGTCACCGCCTCGTCGACGCCGAACTTGCCGATGACCCCGGGATCCTGCGCGACGAGCGCCTGCACGGTGCCCTCCCGCAGCGCCTGGATCTGATTCGGGCCCGCGTCGAAGCCGACGATCTGCACCTGGCCGCTCTTGCCCGCCTGCCTGACGCCGGTTGCCGAGCCCTCGGCGGAGAACAGGTTGGTGGCGAAGACGCCGACGAGGTCGGGGTCCTTCTGCAGCTGGGCGCCGATGAGCTGCGCAGCGGTCGCCGGGTCGTTGTGGCTGTACTGGACGCCGACGTATGTGAACTTGCTGTCGCCCTTGACCGCTTCCTCGAAGCCCTTCGCCCGCGCGTCGGTCGTCGAGATGCCCGGGTCGACGTTCATCACCATGACCTTGCCGCCCTCGGGGCGCAGTTTCTTGATGGCTTCGAATGCCGCCCGGCCGCCGCCCTCGTTGTCGCTGGCGATCTCCGACACCGCATACGACGGGTCGTTGGTCGTGGTGTCGACGAGCACCACCTTGATTCCCGCGGCGGCCGCCTGCTGCAGGGGCTGCTGCATGGCCTGGACATCGGTCGGTGCGACGAGCAGCGCATCCGGCTTGCTGGCGACGATCGAGTCGAGGATCGGCTTCTGCAGCGTCGGGTCGAACTTCTGCGGGCCCTGCGTGGTGACCTTGACGCCGAGTTTGGCGGCCTCCTCCTGGGCACCGCACTGCATGGTGATGTAGAACTGGTCGCCGGTCACGCCCTGCAGGAACGGAATGTTGTAGTTCTTGCTGGCCTTTGCCGGTGCGGTAACGGTGGTCGCCGCCGCTGCGGGCGTGGCGCCCTCTCGTCGTCTCGGCCGGGCCGGACTGACGACTGCGGCTTCGACGACGTGCAGGACGGTAGTGCGAGCACGACCGCCCCCAATGCCCCCGCGACCAGCATTACGCGCTTACGGTTCACTGGCGTTCCTTTCCTTGCGACCTTCTGCGTTTGAAGAGGCCTCGAGAGCGCGCACCTGCGCAGGGCGGCGGCGCGCCGGGACTGATCGACGTAGACGGCGGCGATGAGCACCGAGCCCACCGCGACGCCCTGCCAGAACGGCTGCACGCCGATGATGACGAACCCGGACTGCAGCACCGCGGGGATGAACAGGCCGACGACGGTGCCGAAGATGGTGCCCTCACCGCCGAAGATCGACGTGCCGCCGATGACGACCGCGGCGATCACGTTGAGGTTCGTCAACGACTGCCCGGCGATCGTCGTGGTGCCGTACTGCGCGAGCGAGAGGATCGCACCGATACCGGCGAGCGTGCCCGCCAACGCGTAGACAGCACCAGGTGTCGCGTCACCTTGACGCCGGTGCGGCGGGCGGCCTCCTCGTTGGAGCCGATCGCGTACGTGTACCGGCCGAACCTGGTCTTGTGCAGCAGGATTCCGCCGAGGACGACGACCACCAGCGCCACGAACGGCAGGCCGGGGATGCCCAAAACCTTTGTGTAGGCGCTGAAGTCGGTCAGCTCGCTGGGCACCGAGCGGATGTCGATGCCGCCGGTGAGCACCTGCGCCAGCCCGAGCGCGACCGACAGCGTGCCGAGCGTGACGATCAGCGCGGGCACCTTGGCCATGGCGACCAGCACGCCGTTGACGACGCCCCACGCCATGCCGCTCGACGACCGCCGCGACCAGGCCCGCAGCGGCCACCGCCGGCCCCGTTGCCGCCCATCGCCTCCATCAGCTTCGCCGACACCACGGACGAGAACACCAGGACCGAGCCGACCGACAGATCGATGCCCGAGGTGATGATCACGAACGTCATGCCGACCCCGAGCACCGCCCACACCGCGACGTTCTGCGAGATCAGCGAGAAGTTGCCGGTGGAAAGGAAGCGGTCGCCCGCAAGGACGGTGAAGAACAGGCAGATGACGATCAGGACCCCGAGAATCCAGAACGCCTGCAGCCCGACCACCCGCTTGAGGAACGACTGCGCCGGGTCCAACTCGTCGGCACCGCCGGTGACGGCGACCGGCTGGTTCGCCACGGTGCTCACGCTGCACCCTCCCTCGCCTCCAGGCCCCGTCATGGCGCCGACCAGCGTCTCCACGCTCGTGCCGTGGCCCGGGTAGGTGGCGACCCGCTTGCCGAGACGCAGCACCTGGATGCGGTCGCACACCTCGAGCACATGCGGCATGGAGTGGCTGATGAACACCACCGCGATGCCCTTGTCGCGCACGCGCTTGACCGACTCGAGGACGTTCTTGGTCTGCACGACGCCCAGCGCCGCGGTCGGCTCGTCGAGGATCAGTACCTTGTTCGCCCAGGCCATCGCCCTGGCGATGGCGATGCCCTGCCGCTGTCCGCCCGACATCGACCCGACCGGCGAGGCAAGCGATCGCACCGTCGCCCCGAGTTCGGAGAATGACGCGGCCGCGCGTGCGGCGCATCTCCTTCTCGTCCATGAACCCGAGATGACCGAGGATGCCCTTGCGTGGGATTTCCCGGCCCAGGAACACGTTCTGGACGGGATTGAGATGCGGAGCGAGCGCCAGGTCCTGGTACACCACCTCGATGCCGAGGTCTTCGGCCTGACGCGGGCCGGACAGCGCGCACCTGCTGCCCTCGAAGTAGATCTCACCCGTCGTCCAGGTCGAGGTTGCCCGACAGCGCCTTGATGAGTGTCGACTTGCCTGCACCGTTGTCGCCGATCAGCCCGACGACCTCGCCGGGACTCACGTCGAAGTCGGCGCCGTCCAGCGCGCGGACGTGGCCGAAGCTGCGCGACAGGCCACGCGCCTCCAGCAGTGCGGTCATGCGGTGCCTTCCGTGCGTCTGCGGTGGCCAGGTAGTCACCCGGCCTGCACACGAGCAACCGGACGTCGCCGTCGACGTGCCAGTCGCCGTAGGCCGCGGGCACGACGAGCGTCTGCCCGGTCGCCACGGCGATGGCGCTCGCTGTCGCGTCGCGGTGCAGTGCCCCTGCGCCGGACAGCACGACGGCGACGGCGAAGCCCGCGGGCACGTCGACCCCCGGCGAGAGCAATTCCATCCGGAAGAAGGCGCGGCCTCCTCGGGCAGCACCGCGCGTCAGGCCGCGCCGCCGTCGGCGTGCCGCGTCAGCTGCGTCGACGTCGGCGAGCGGCCGCGGTGTCGACGGCCGACAGCGCCACGTCGCGGTCGAGGCCGAGGAAGATCTCCGTCGTCCGATGCGGTGGTGTTGGTGCGCTCCAGCAGGATCGACTGGTCGGTTGGCTCCTGGGCCTCCACGAGCAGCACGCCAGCTCCGATCGCATGCGGCGTGCCGCCCGGCACCAGCACGCCGTCGCCCGGTCGCACCGGGATCCGGTGCATCAGCGCCAGCATCGCCTCGGCGTCCTGTGCGTCGACCAGGGCCGAGAGCCGTTCGGGTCAACGTCCTCACGCCAACCGACCCACACCGCGGCGTCGCCATCGGCCTGCAGGATGTACCACGCCTCGGTCTTGCCGTATGCGCATCCGAGGTGCCGCGAGGCGTACGTCCCGGGTGGGATGCACGTGCACGGGCAGCCGCTGGCCTGCGTCGAGCAGCTTCACCAGCACACCGGTGTCGCCGGGCTCGCCGTCGTCACGGCCCAGCCAGCCGACGGGATCCGCGCGGACCGCGTCGCGCAGCAGCGTGCCGTCGGCCAGCCGGGCGGGCCCGAGGTTCGGCTCGCCGAAGCGGGCGACGGTGGCGCCCACCCACTCCTCCGGCGAGCGCTCACCGACCGGCGGCAGACCGCGCCACGCGGCCAAGCGCCGGCCCGCCTGCGTACCAGTGCGGCACGACATTGGGAGGCAGGAGCTGCGGTTGCACGGTCACTCGGTCAGCGCCTCCTTGTCCTGTTACCTGGGTCACGCTGCGAGTTGGCCTGTGCCGGACAGTACGCCACATTCGTGGCTATGTCACCGGTGTCAGAGAAATCTGCCGCCGATCCGTCTGACATCGGTGACATACTGACCGCTGACCGAGCGAGGAAGGACGGTCGATGGCGACGATGCGCGACGTTGCCCACCGGGCGGGCGTGAGCGCCAAGACGGTCTCGCGCGTGGTCAACAACGACCGCTATGTGTCCGCCGACGTCCGCGAACGCGTCGAGCGGGCGATCGACGAACTGCAGTACGTGCCCAACATGCTCGCCGTCACCTTCCGCGCCGGACGCGACGCCGCGATCGGCGTTGCGGTTCCCGGCGTGGCGGATCCCTTCTTCGCCAGCATCATTGGCGCGGTCGAGCGTGAGGCCAGCCGAGCGCGGCGTCGCCGTCATCGTGACCAGCGTCGGCTGGGAGCCGTCGCACGAACAGCGGTCCATCGAAGCCGTGCTGAAGCGTCAGGTGGCGGGCATGATCATCTGCCCGGTCGGCCGCGACATGTCATACCTGCGACCGTGGCAGAAGCGCACGCCGCTGGTGTTCGCCGACCGGGAGCCCGGCCGGTCTGACCGCGGATGCCGTGGTGCAGGACGACGTCGGCGGCGGGCGCGAGGCGACCCGCCACCTGATTTCGCACGGGCACCGCAGCATCGCGTTCATGGGCGACGACGCCGTGACCGGGTCTGCTGCGGCTGAAGGGCTGGCAGCAGGCGCTGGACGAGGCGGGACTGCCGCAGCGCAGCGACCTCGTGCACGTCGGCGCACTCGACGCCGCGACGCTGACGGCCGCGCTGCGCGCGGCTGCTCGACTCGCCCGACCCGCCGAGCGCGGTGTTCTCCTCGAACGCGCGCTGCACCATCGCGCTGATGTCGGCGCTACAAGCGTTGCGGCGCAAGGATATTGGGCTGGTCGGGTTCGGCGACTTCCCCACGGCGGCCGCGCTCAGGCCTGCGATCACGGTGATCCACCAGGACGGTGACGCGATGGGACGCTTCGCCGCCGACCGGCTTTTCGCCCGGCTCGACGAGCCCGACCGGCGGCTGCGGCGGCGGACCGTGCTGCCGGTGTCGCTGGTGACGCGCACGTCGTGCGCGATGCCCGGCGAGAAGGTGCGCGCCGGACACGACGACACCGCGAGTGGCGTCAGCGCGTGAACGTCCTTCCGGCGGTGCTCCTGTCTGGCGCGCCGGCATCGGGCAAGAGCACGCTGTCGCACCTCGTCGCACGCGCGTTGCGTGCGGCGGTGATCGGCCAGGATGTCGCCACCGGTCCCCTCGTGAGCGTCGTGCAGCGGCTGGTCGGCGTCGATGATCTCGTCGACCCGCGGCTGGCCGGGCTCACCAGGGAACCGCGCTACCAGGTGGTGCTCGACCTTGCCGTCGACAACCTCATCGCGGGCATGCCGGTGGTGCTGGTCGCCCCGTTCACCGCCGAGCGGATCCGACCCCGACCGTTGGTCCGCCACCCGCGACCGGCTGGTGGCCGCGGGCGGCAGGCCACTGCTGGTCTGGCTGCGCCTGGAGCCCGCCGAAGTGCTGCGCAGGCTGCGGGAGCGCGGCGCCGCCAGGGACGCGGCGAAACTCGCCGATGAGGCCGCATACCTCGCCGGACTGGGCGCCATAGAGTGTGCGCCGCCGGTCGTTCCCCACCTCGCGCTCGATGCCTCCCAGCCACCCGCGAGTCTGGTCCGCGCTGTGGTCGATGCGCTCTAGATAGAGGTAAGGATCGTCGGCCGGGCCGGCGGAGGTTCGTCCAACAGCGCGAGAACGGCGTCGACGTCGAGGTATGCGGTCAGCAGGTCGGCCATCACGTCGAGTTGCGCATCCCGGCGCGCAGCGACGTCGATGTCGGCAGCGACGACGAATCCGGGTTTTCGCGCCGCGGCTTCCGTCAGCCACCCCCGGCGAAAGTCGTTGTTGTCCAACAGCCCGTGCCAGTGTGTGCCGTAGACCTTTTCGCGCCGGATGCCGACGCCGAACCAGTCGTCCTCGGCCGTCCGCGCGAGCTGCCCGTGGTGGATCTCGTAGCCGTGCAGCCCTGTGTCGTGGTGACGCAGCGTCTTGTCGGACGCGAACACGATGTCGGCGTCGAGCAGGCCGAGACCCTCGACGGAACCGGTCTTTGACTCGACCGGGTCGTAGATGCGCTTGCACAGCATCTGGAAGCCGCCGCAGATGCCCAGCACCGGCTTGCCGTGTTCGGCATGGGCGGTGATTCCATCGGTGAGGCCTCTGTCGCGAAGCCATGCCAGGTCGGCCACGGTGGCCTTGCTGCCGGGGATCACGACGACGTCGGCGTCGGCGAGCTCCCCCGCGTCCGACACCCAGCGCACCAGCACGCCGGGCTCGCAGGCCAGCGCCTCGATGTCGGTGGAGTTGGAGATCCGCGGCAGCCTGATCGCGGCGACGGTGAGCGTGTCGCTGCCGCGTGGCGGTTCCGGCCGCCCGATAATGCGTCCGGCCTGTACCGACACGGAATCCTCGGTGTCGAGCCACAGCCCGTCGCTGTAGGGAATGACGCCGTAGGTGGGCCTGCCGGTGCGCCGTTGCAGCTGCTCGAGGCCGGGCGCGAGCAGGGCGGGATCGCCGCGAAACTTGTTGACGACGAAGCCGGAGATGAGCCGCTGGTCATCGGGGTCGAGCACCGCGACCGTGCCGAACAGATGGGCCAGCAGGCCGCCCCGGTCGATGTCACCGACCAGCACGACGGGCAGGTTCGCGGCGCGGGCCAAGCCCATATTCGCCAAATCGGTTGCCCGCAGGTTGATCTCGGCCGGTGAACCGGCGCCCTCACATATCACCGCATCGAATTCGCTTCGCAGCGAGGTTAGTTCGTCGGCCACGACGGAAGCGAGCCGGTCGCGGTGGGTGAAGTAGTCAGCGGCGCTGACCGTATCGCTGACATGCCCCTTGACCACCAGCTGTGAGGTGCGGTCGCTGCCGGGCTTGAGCAGGATCGGGTTGAACCGCACGCTCGGCGCCAGCCCCGCGGCGCGGGCCTGCATGGCTTGCGCCCTGCCGATCTCACCGCCTTCGACGGTGACCGCCGAATTGTTGGACATGTTCTGCGCCTTGAACGGCGCCACCCGAATACCCTTGCGCGCCAACAGCCGGCACAGCCCCGCGACGACCATGGACTTGCCCGCATCGGAGGTGGTGCCAGCAATCAGCAGCGCGCCGCTCACAGCTGGGTCAGGATGTCCGCGCCGTCGTCGGTGACGACCAGCGTGTGTTCGAACTGCGCGGTCCACTTCTTGTCCTTGTTGACGACGGTCCAGCCGTCATCCCAAATCTCGTAGTCCAGCGCGCCGAGATTGATCATCGGCTCGATGGTGAACGTCACGCCGGGCTCCAACACCGTCTCCACGGCGGGCTGGTCGTAGTGGAGCACCACCAAGCCGTTGTGGAACGTCGTACCGATGCCGTGGCCGGTGAAGTCGCGAACCACGTTGTAGCCGAATCTGTTTGCGTACGCCTCGATGACGCGGCCCACCACGGACAGGGCACGGCCCGGCTTGACGGCCTTGATCGCGCGCATGGTGGCCTCACGGGTGCGCTCGACGAGCAGCCGGTGCTCCTCGGATACGTCACCCGCAAGAAAGGTCGCATTGGTGTCGCCGTGCACCCCGTCGATGTAGGCGGTGACGTCGATGTTGACGATGTCGCCGTCCTCGATCACCGTCGAGTCCGGGATGCCGTGACAGATGATCTCGTTGAGCGACGTGCAGCACGACTTCGGGAAGCTCTTGTAGCCAAGCGTCGACGGGTAAGCCCCGTGGTCGACCATGTATTCGTGCGCGATGCGGTCGAGTTCGTCGGTCGTCACGCCTGGCGCCACCGCCTTACCGGACTCGGCCAGCGCACCCGCCGCGATGCGTCCGGCGACGCGCATCTTCTCGATCACCTCGGGCGTCTGCACCCACGGCTCGGTGCCCTCGCGTGCGGTCGCCTTGCCCACGTACTCGGGGCGGGCGATCGATCGCGGCACCGGAAGCGTGGGTGACACCACGCCGGGGCGAAGGGCGGTACGAACAGGCATGACGTCAGAGTAGTCGGACGCGGCCACTAGATTCGTGGGCCATGACCCCCGACGCGGTAGACGAGCAGTTCGCCACGCGGTTCGCCGAAAAGTTCGCCGACACCTGGCGCACCCCCGACCTGGCCAAGCACGAGGCGCTGTGGAGCGAGGACATCGTGCTGGTCCAGCCCATGATGGGCACGCTGCGCGGTAAGCAGGCCTGCCGCGAGTCCTTCCAGCGGCTATTCGCGCTGGTGCCCGATCTGCACGCCGACGTGCACCGCGTCGGCCACGGGCCCAAGGAGGTGTTCATCGAGTTCACGCTGAGCGGAACCTACGGCGGCAAGCCGATCGCCTGGGACGCGGTGGATCGGTTCACCTTCACCGGCGGGCTGATCGCCGAACGGGTTTCGTACTTCGACTCCACACCACTGATCGGCAAGCTCGTCGGCCGCCCCGCCGGGTGGGAGCGACTGGTGCGGATCGGTTCGCAGCTGTTCCGGCGCTGACTACCCGATCTGCAGCGACGACAGCGCTGCGCGCACCCGCGCCGGTAGCGAACCCCCGTGCAGCAGCCAGTCATCGAGCGCGATTCGGATCGACGCCATCGCCAGCGCGCCGATCAGCCGGGGTCGTGGATCTTCTGCAACCGGATCATCCAGTCGCGCCGCGACGAGCGCGGCGATGGCGGCCTCGTATCGCAGGTAGATCTGCAGTGTCCACGCGCTGAGCGCCGGGGACGACCTCGTCAGTGTCGCGAGCCCACGCACCTGGCCGCTGATCGTGTCGAAGCCGTCTCCGAGATCTTCGAACGCCGCCACCACCGCGTCGACTGCGGACAAACCCTTCGGCTGCCGGGCGATGGCCGCGGTGATCGCGTCCAGCCAGTGGGTGGTCATGCCCTCGGCGACGGCGTCTTCCTTCGAGCTGAAATATCGGAAGAACGTCGCGCGGCCGATCTCCGCGGCCGCAGCGATCTGCTCGATGGTGGCGCCGGCCAAGCCCGATTCGGCCACGCTGTGCGCCGCCGCTGCGGCGATGCGCGCGCGGGTGGCCCGCTGTTTGCGCATGGTGAGGGTTTCGCGCGAATCCTCCCGTGAGACGACGTCCATGATGAGACTATGTCTCACCATGGACACGATTGGCAATGCGTGGGCGCCGAAGACGCTGGACGCCTGGAGGTTCGTGCAGCAGGTGTTGGCCGACCTCACCAACACGGTGACCGAGGACGCGTCGGACGAACGGGAGCTGCTCGAGGGATTGCGGGTCGTCGCCAAAGTGACCGCTCTGTGCAACGAGCTCTCCGTCGAGGCCGATCCCGAACGCCCCCGCTTCTTCGACATGTGCTCCCCCACCCGAATGATCGGTGGACCCAATCCGGACTGCCGGTATCTACTTGCGATGGTCCGCGGCGACCGCACGTATCGGGTGACAGGAACCCGGGGCGGCACCGCATACCTCGGGTTCCAGGTGCTCGCGGGAACCGGGCTCACGCCGCGCCGGATGGCGGGCTATCTCAGCGACACCGACCTCAAGCTGCGCTCCGGGACGTTCGACGTGGTGTTGTCGGCGACCGAACCGCCTGCCGACATTCTCGGTGCGGCACAGCGGATCCCGATCCCCACCGACGCCTCCTCGATCGTGGTGCGCGAGTACATCGGCGACTTCTCGACCGAACAGCCCGCGACCATGGCCGTCGAATGCCTTGACGCCGAGCCATTGCGGCCGATAACCGACGCCGAGGCAGCCGACCAGTTCACCGCAATGGCGTGGACGATCGTCAAGCTGACCACGCTTCACCGCACGATCAAACCCGAGTTGCTGACCCAGCCCAACACGCTGGTGACCGCCGCGGCCGCCGAACTGGGCGGCGCCGACACGACACCCGATAACCTCTACATGATCGGCACCTTCGCGCTCGAGCCCGAGGAGTCGCTGGTCCTCGAGGCCGCACCGCCCGACACCCGCTACTGGAACGTCACGCTGGAAAGCATCTGGCACGAGTGCCTCGAACCGCGGCACCGGCCGAGCTCGGTGACCAACAAGGGTCTTACCCCCGACGCCGACGGTTTCGTGCGAATCGCCATCGGCGCCAATGACTTCGGGCACGGCCACTGGCTCGACACCGGCGGTAGACGTCGCGGCTTCATCGTGCTGCGATGGCTCGACAACCCCGAACCGCCTGCCGTGCGCACCACGGTCCGTAGGGATTCGTGACGATATGGACGCCACACGGTTCGAACCGGAGCGGCTCATCGAACAGGCGTGTGAGGCGGTGGGCAGCGACGACTTCGGCGCCGACGACAGCTGGCGTGACGGGCTGGGGCGACTGTGCGACGGTTTCGTCTCCGAGGCCCGGCTCAACGACCTCGGCGTAGAGATCGCCCTGTCCGACCTCGTCCGCCCACTGATCAGCCGGCTGCAGATCATCAAGTGGCGCAACGACAATCCCGCTATCGCGGCTCAGCCGATCACCCGACCCATCTTCATCGTGGGCCAGCCGCGCACGGGGACGACGATCCTGTTCGACCTGCTGGCGCAGGATCCCGCGCTGCGGCCACCGCTGACGTGGGAGGTCGACCACCCGTGGCCGCTGCCGCGGCCCGAGAGGTACGCCACCGACCCGCGCATCGCCGAAACCCAGGCCACCATCGAGATGTCCGAGCAGATCGTTCCCGGCCTGCTCGCGTTCCATCCCATGGGCGCGCTGGTCGGTCAGGAGTGCGTGCGCATCACCGCGGGCCAGTTCTGCAGCATGATCTTCTCGGTGCAGTACCGGCTGCCCAGCTACTACCGGTGGCTGCTGTACGACGCCGACTACCGGCCGGCGTATCGCTATCACCGAATCTTCCTGCAGCACTTGCAGTCCGGGGTCAGCGGTCAGTGGCTGCTGAAGTCGCCCGCGCATCTGTGGCATCTCGACGCGTTGGTCGAGGAATACCCCGACGCGCTGATCGTGCAGACACACCGCGATCCGCTCAACGTCATCTCGTCGATCAGCGCGCTGACGAACCATCTGCGCAGGCTGGCGTCCGACGACAACTCGATCACCGAGTGCGCCAACCAGTCCTGCGAGGAGATCGTCGTCGGCCTCGAGCGCGGGATGAAGCTGCGCGACTCCGGTGCGCTGGCCTCACACCAGGTCGTCGATGTGCAGTTCGCCGACTTCATACGTGATCCGTTCGCGACTATCCGCGCCCTCTACGCCGAGCTGGGTCGTGAGCTGGAGCCCGAGGCCGGGCAGAACATGCGCGCATTCCTGGCGGCCCATCCGGGAGATGGTGGCGGCAGCCGACACTCGTGGGCGGATACCGGACTCGACGCGGCCCTGGTGCGCGAACGGGTGTGCGCTTATCAGCAGCGCTATGCGGTGCCCGACGAACTGCTCAGGTAGCCCGGCCGAACCGCCACGACTTGCGCGGGCCGCGGACGTCGACCGAGCCGCACACCACCTTGCCCGTCAGCACGACGTGCGGTGTGCCCTCGGCGGGCGCGTCCTTGCGATGGTCGTGGGCGCTGCCGACGATCACCTCGACGTCGTCGATCGAGGCGCTCGCGCCGTCGGGCAGCCGGATGTCCACCCCGCCGAACTTCATGTCGAGTTCGACCACCACCATCGGACCGGCGAAGCGCGCCCGCGTGAGGTCGAGCTCGACCGAACCCATCCGCCGGTGCAGGGCTAACCGTGTCGGCACCACCCATTCGCCGTGCCGCTTCAGTGAGCCGAGCACACCGCGCAGTTCCACGCGGTCGGCCGCGGAGGTGACGATCGCACCCGGTCCGGGAAGGTCACCGACGAGCGCGTCCAGGTCGGAGTGCAGCCGGGCCCGCGACACCAGCGCGGAGCGTTCCTCGAACTCCTCGATGTCGATCAGACCGAGCGCGACGGCGTTATGCAGCCGCCGCAGCGTTCCGTTGCGGTCGGCGTCCGAGACGCGCATCGGCGCGTGATCGTGGTTCGTGTCTGTCATGCCGTCTCAACGGTACCGTCGCTGTGTTCGCGGACTGGCCGCAGAGTGTTTGCGGTCCATATCTCACCGATCTCCAATGCCGCGACCTCGATGGAGCTTCCCGCCGCCGCGAGGTCGGCTGACAGCTGTGCGGGTGCCGGGTCGACGGGGTGGTAGTGCACCGGGATGACCGTGGCCACGCCGAGCTTCTGGGCAGCGACCGCGGCGTCCGCAGGCGGCAACTCCGTCACCTTGACGCGGCCCACCCACAACCCGCCGATCCCCAACATCGCGACATCGGGCGCATACAGTTCGCGCCAGGTCCGGAGGTCATCGGTCAGCGATGTGTCCCCGCCGCAGAAGATGCGGGTGCCCGCCGCGGTGGTGAGCATGAAGCTCTGTGGTTGGTCGGCGACGAAACGGCCATCGATCGTCATCGAGGATTCGTGGCGTGCAGGCAGCGATTTGATGGTGATGTCGCGGAACCTGAATTCGACACCCGACACGACCGGGCAGACGCGATCTCGAGGTAGCTGCGCCGCGATCGCCGCCTTATAGAGCGCCGAACCGCAGACCAGCGTCGCCGAACCGGCCTGGGCGATCTCGATCGCCTGGCCGCGGTGATCGGAACCGGCGTGCGTGACGGCGATGACGTCGACGTCGGCGAAATCTGCCGGTGTGAACGGGCTCGACGGAAGGCCGACGGAAGGGCCTGGATCACCCGACAGGTACGGATCGACCAGCACGCGGGTGCCCATCTCGGATACGACTTCGTATCCAGCCCAACTGATCCGGCGCACGGTCAACGGCCGCGGCTGGACATCGGGCTGACCGCCCGAGAGCTGCGCCGAGACGAACGCGCCGATCCGGGCAAGGACGGTGTCGGCCGCGCCGACCGTCATAACCGGAAAGCCGTGCGGCATACCGCTGTACAGATCCAGTGTGACGTCGGTCCCTGTGCCCGCCACGCGCTCGGCGAACCGCATCGCGTCGTCGCGCAGCATCTCGCTCTCGCCGCACGCCACATACAGCGGCGGCAGACCGGGACATACCCCGGCCAGCGGAGACTGCGGGGAGCCGTCGGGCGCAGTCTCGTCCAGGTACGCGTCGCGCATCTGGCGGATCTCGTCGATCGTGACGGAGTCCACGGCGGCGTTGCTGCTCATCGACTCACCGCTGAGTGTGAAATCGGTGATCGGCGAGATGACCGCCGCGGCTGCGGGCAACGGCAAGCTGTCGCCGTGCATCGCAATCAAAGCGGAGAGCGCCAGCGTGCCGCCTGCGGATTGCCCGACAATCACAATGCGATCGGCCGGTATGCCCTGCTCGAGCAGCGTTCGATACGTCGAGAGTGTGTCGTCGAGCGCGGCCGGATACGGGTGCTCCGGGGCCAGCCGGTAGTGCAGATGCAGAACCGGCAAGCCGGTCGCGTCGGATAGCCGCGCGGCCAACACATCCGGCTGCTCCTCGAATTGGAAGCGCCTTCCGTGGAGGTAGAGGATGACGCCGCTCGTCGTCGTACCGGCTGCCGCCACCCAGTCTCCGCGGACCGGCCCTGCAGGCAGCGGCCGCGTCGCGAACAGCGGCGAAGCAGGCCGCGTGCCATTGATCAACGCCAGGCCCGAATCACGGGGTCCCGCACGGGTACTGAGTACCGCGGCGGCCGCGATGTCGAGGTCGCCTTTGGTAGCCGGATGGCTGATGATCTTCACTGCAGACTCCCCTCTAATCTGCGCAAGGACTCAATGAGTTGCCGTGCCGGAAATTCCGCGCTGAATCGAGTCGCCGGACTGATATCGACGGTACGAGCCACCCCCCTTGTCGGCGTTAGACACAGTGACACGGTTCGTGCCGCAGACGTGTGCACGTGCACAATCCGGGCCCGGCGCTCCCTGCGTATCCACAGAAACGCCAGTTACTTTGGCGCCATGGCAGTTAGGCCTGATCTCACGGGGCTGGCGGCTGACCTCCGGGAGCACGCGCAGGTGGTACTCGACATACCGACCGCCGAACCACTGCACGACTTGTGCGAACGATTTGTGGCCGATCTCATCCGGCATTTCACCGGCGGTGTCGGCGACGAACAATGCTATGCCGACGACGCCGCCCGCGAACTCTTTGATGCGGGAATCGATCCGCAGGAAGCGATGCAGGCGTTTCGGCGCTGCGCACATGCCGTATGGGATATGGCACGCGACTTCGCCCGTGAACGTGACGATGACACCTATCGCGGGTTGATGGAGCAGGCCGGTGGGCTGTGGCTGGAGTACGAGCACTGGACCTCCGCCATCACGGCGCTGTATCACCGGGCGATAGATCGGCACAGCGACGAACGGGACTGGGAACGCGTCGCGTATGTGGATGCCTTGCTGACCGGAGGGGCGGGCGATCAAGTCCAATTGCGCCGCGCCGCCGACGTACTCGGTCTACCCCGAAGTGGCCAGTTCTGTGTCGTGGTCACCGAAAGCACCGCCGACGGCTCAGGGCCGTGCGAGATCGATCGGACCCTGAGGCTGCGTGGGATGCGTTCAGCGTGGAGCCACACATTGCTGGAGCGGGTCGGAATCGTCAGCCTCGGAGACGAGGCCCAGTTGTCGCTCGTGCGCGATGTGCTACGCCGATGCAGCACCGGTCGCGTTGGGCTGAGCCCGGTCTACGACCACCTGGGCCACACGCCGTTGGCGGCGAGGCGGGCGCACCTGGCGCTGTCGTCGCTGCGACCGGGACTGCACGAAGTCGCCGGTTACGGTGAGAATCCACTGGAGATGCTCATCGCCAGCGCACCGGAAACCGCCCGCGATATCGCCCATGAGCTTCTCGGCGCACTGCTCGTCCTGCCGATCGACGACCAGCGGCTCATTCTGAACACCTTCGAGGTGTGGTTGAGTGCAGGCGGCAGCGTCAACCAAGCCGCCGAATTGCTTTACTGCCACCGCAATACGGTTCGCCACCGCCTCGCCCGAATCGAGGCGCTGACCGGCCGGTCGCTATCGAGTCCTCGTGGGATAGCGGAGACGGTCATCGCCGTCGAGGCATACCGGCGGGACAGCCGATGCCTGTTGCCGATGACGCAGCCTCAGGAGAGGTAGTCGGCGGGCAACTGATCGAGCATCCCCTTGCACATCCGCACCGCGTACTCCGACGACCCGCCCCCGACGATCAACGCCGCGAATGCCATATCGCCGCGGTATCCGGCGAACCACGAATGCGATCCGCCCTGGAATTCGGCCTCGCCCGTTTTACCGCGTACATCGCCAACGCCCTGTAGGTCTTTGGCCGTGCCGTTGGTCACCACCAGCTGCATCATCGGACGCAGCCCGTCGAGCATCTTCGGTGTGATCGGCGTGCTGTCGCCGGTGATCGTCGTCTGCCTGCCCTCGATCAGTTGTGGCACAGGCGTTTTCCCCGCCGCCACGGTAGCTGCGGCCAGTGCCATGCCGAACGGGCTGACCACGACCTTGCCCTGGCCGAAGCCGTCCTCGGTGCGCTCGGCGAGATTCACCGTCGGCGGCACCGAGCCCGTCACCGTGGTGACGCCCTCGATCTGATAGTCAGGGCCGATGCCGTACTGTGCCGCGGCCATCGTCAGCCCACGCGGGGGCATCCTGCTGGCCAGCTCGGCGAAGGTGGTGTTGCACGAACTGGCGAAGGCCCGCGACATGGGGACCGTGCCGAGATCGAACCCGCCGTAGTTGGGGACGGTGCGATGGCCGATGTCCATCACACCTGGGCACCCGAGCAGCGTGTTCGGGGTGGCCATATCGCGCTCGATGGCCGCGCCCGCGGTGATGATCTTGAACGTCGACCCGGGCGGGTACAGGCCCGTGGTGGCGATCAGCCCCTCGGTGTCCGCCGCCGCGTTCTGCGCGACGGCCAGGATCTCGCCGGTCGACGGCTTGATCACGACGATCATCGCCTTCTTGCCGGTGGTGTTGACCGCGCCCTGCGCCGCATCCTGCACCGCGCGGTCCAGGCTGATGCTGACCGACGGCGCGGCGGCACCGAGCACCTCGTTGAGCACGTCGACGTCGACGCCGTTCTGGTTGACGGTGACCACCCGCCAGCCGGCCTGGCCGTCGAGTTCGTCGATCACGGCCTTCTTGACCTCCGAGATGATGCTTGGCGCGAACGTGTCATCGGTCGGCAGCAGCTCGGCCTGCGGTGTGACGACGACGCCCGGCAGTGCGGCGATCGCCGGTGCGAGCCGGTCGTGGTCGAACTGGCGCAGCGTGATCAGGCTCAGCGGATCCTTCGACGAGCTCGCCTGTTCGGCCAGCCGCTGCGGGTCGAGGGTGTTGTCGAACGGGCGCAGGGCGTCGACGACGGCGCGCGTCGTCGTCATCAGCGCGGCGCCTGCGGATTTGGCGTCGAGCGCGTAGTTGTACAGGTTGCCAGGCACGAGCACGTCGGTGCCGCCGCGTTCGTTGACCGACGCCCGCGGCGGCGGATCGGCGCGCAGCGCGAAGGTCTGATGCTCGCCGAGCTTCGGGTGCAGGCCCGTCGCGCTCCAGCGGACCTCCCAGTGGCCCTCGTCGCGCACCATGTTGAGCTGCCCGTCGTAGGTCCATGTCCGGCCCTTCGGCAGATACCAGGTGTAGCGGTAGGTGACGCTGCCGGTGTCCTCGGCGTACTTGGAGCCCAGGATCTGCGCGTCCAGATGGGTTGCCTGCAGCCCGGCCCATGCCTCGTTGAGCGCGGCCCGGGCGTCGGCGGGGCGGTCGGACAGCTCCGCAGCGGTCGCGGTGTCACCAGTGGCCAGCGCGGCGAAGAACTTATCGGCTGCGGGCTCGGGACCGTTGGGTTTCGGCGTGCACGCATTGAGGCTCGCCACCGCTGCCGCGACCGTCAGCAGGCTTGCTACGCGTGATACTGAAGTTGCCATTGAGGCAGATGTTACGAATCCGAGACCTCAAACGCGGGGAGGCGCACCGCGACTCCCCACGCGCATTCACGCACGCATTCACGCCCAAACGGACACACGGGCGGGAAAGCGCGAGTAGATCGCGCCAAAACGTCGATCTCGGCGCCGGGCGCTTAGGCTCGGCGGCGCGCGCTTGGGCTCGCTGGCCCGGGCTCTGCGCCTGGTCTGGGCCTGCGGCGGCGGGCTAAGCCCCGTACCCGCCCGCGGCGGGGGCTCGCACCACCAACGGCACGGCCGGGAAGTATGCGGCCATCTCCGAGCGTGACTTTCGCAGTGCGGCAGTGCCATAACCGCGCTTGCGATGCGCGGGGTGGATCCAGATCCGGACGTTGACCTCGCCACCCGCCAACTCGCCGAACACCATGCCGACCTTCTCCGATCCGACAATCGCGACCAACCACGCCGCCTCTTCGGCGTCGACTCGGGCGGTAGCCCCGCGGATCTCCTCGTCGAGCTCACCAGCGGGCGCCCCCGACCCGTCGCCCGCGGTGCGCACATCGTCGGTACGCGCGGCGAAGATGTCGCGGTCCGAGTCCGGCGCGAACGGCCGCAGCATCAGGCTGGCCTCGGGACCGGCCTGCTGCTGGCCGATGAAACTCAGCTGGGTGTTCAAGTCCTCGAGTTCGGCGGCGATCTTGCGCCGCGACACCTTGGTCAGCCGATCGAACGACAACCCCAGCACCGCTTCGGCCGCCACCGCCGACGTCCCGAGTTGGCTGGCGATCGCCTCGAGCGCGGCGTCGTAATCCTCGGCTTTCACGATGACGTCAAGGAGCTCGTGGCGCCTTTCCAGCGCGCGCACCAACGTGTCAGCGATTTCTCTGCGCGTAACCCTCGGGTCCTCGTCGGTCATTGCCCGAGCGTAGCGACCAGTTCGCCGCGGAGTTAGGGCAATAGGACTCTCAGGCGTGCGACGTGGTGCGGAACCTGTCCCGGTAGGCCCGCGGCGAGACACCGAGATTGTTCACAAAGACCCGCCTGAGCGTTTCGGCGCTACCGAAACCGGCGAGACGCGCGGTCTCGGCCACCGAACGGCCTGCGTCCAGTGCCGCACGAGCGGTGTCGATGCGGACCATCTCCACATAGCGTGCCGGCGTGGTCCCAAGCTCGGACTGGAACAGTCTGGTCAACTGTCTGGTACTCAAAGATGCCTGCGCCGCAAGCGTTTTCACGGTGTGCTCGGCGGCGGGATTCGCTGCGATCGCATCGGTGACCGCACGAAGCACGGACTGCGGAGGCGGCTCGGCCTCGACGAGCACCGAGAATTGCGATTGGCCGCCCGCCCTCTTCAGGTAGACCACCAGCGACCGCGCCACATCACGAACGAGCGCCGCACCGTAATCCTCTTCCACCAGCGCCAGTGCCAGGTCGATGCCCGCGGACACCCCGGCAGACGTCAGAACATCTCCGTCGCGCACGAAGATCGCGTCGGGTTCGACCGTCACATCGGGGTACGCGCGGGCCAACAGGTTGGCGTGTCGCCAGTGGGTGGTGGCGCGGCGGCCGTTGAGCACGCCGGCCTTGGCCAAGATGAACGCGCCGGTACAAATCGACGCCAACCGCCGCGTCTTGGCCGGCAGCAGTTTCACCGCTTCGACCAGTGCGGGCTCGATCGGTCGCCCGATCAGGCCGTCGCCACCGGCCACCAACACCGTGTCGACACGCTCGATTGACGAAATGCGTTCAGTGACAGTAAAACCCGTGCCGATGGACGTGGTGACATCGCGGCCGTCTACCGAGGCGATCTTGATCTGGTAGTTCGCCCCGAAGATGTTGGCCTCGGCGAACACCTCCGCCGGCCCCGCGGCATCCAGCAGTTTGACGCCGTCGAAGACGACGATCACCACTACGCGCGGGTTCTGTTGACCGCCCGGCACCGGGTCAGTGTGTCACATTCTGTGGGAAACATGGCGCATCGGACATGGCCGGGCAGCCCCTCAACCGCCGCAGACTGACGGCAGGCAAGAGCCACCAAGCCCAAGTACAGGAGACCCGACCATGACCACTGTTGAAATCATCGGCGACATCGTCGTCCCCGACACCGAACTGGTGCGTGACGCGACCGCGCTCATCCGCGAGGCGGAAAACGATCTGCTGTTTAATCATTCGCGCCGGGTATACCTTTTCGGCGCGCTCCAGGGCCGCCTCCGCGGACTGCAACCCGATTTGGAACTGCTCTACGTCGGGGCGATGTTTCACGACATCGGTCTCACCGAGCGCTACCGCACCTCCATGGCGCGCTTCGAGGTCGACGGCGCCAACGCCGCACGCGACTTCCTGCGCGACCATGGCGTCGACGAGGCCTCGATCCGCAAGGTCTGGCTGGGCATCGCCCTGCACACCACACCCAACATCCCCGAATTCCTCGACCCCGAAATCGCTCTCGTCACCGCAGGTGTCGAAACCGACGTGCTTGGCATCGGCCGCGACGATCTGTCACCCGAAGCGCTTCGGGCAGTGACCGCCGCGCACCCGCGCCCCGATTTCAAGCACCAGATCCTCCAGGCGTTCACCGACGGAATGAAGCACCGCCCACTGAGCACGTTCGGAACCGTCAACGCCGACGTCCTCGCACACTTCGATCCCAGCTTCGTCCGTGACGATTTCGTCGAGATCATCAACAACAACTCATGGCCCGAATAGCGCGATAACTCTCTGGGAGACAACGACAATGGCCAATCTCCACACCACGAACGACGCGGGCATCCCAATAGCCAGCGACGCTCACTCGCTCACCGCAGGCCCCGACGGGCCGATCCTGTTGCAGGACCACTATCTGATCGAGCAGATGGCGAACTTCAACAGGGAACGTATCCCCGAACGCCAACCGCACGCCAAAGGATCCGGCGCGTTCGGGTATTTCGAGGTCACGCACAACGTCAGCGCGTTCACCCGCGCGGCCGTCTTTGCGCCGGGCACCAAAACCGAGACGCTGATTCGATTTTCGACGGTGGCCGGCGAGCGCGGCAGCCCAGACACCTGGCGCGACCCCCGCGGCTTCTCGCTGCGGTTCTACACCAGCGAAGGCAACCTGGACATCGTCGGCAACAACACGCCGGTGTTCTTTCTCCGGGATCCGATGAAGTTTCAGCACTTCATCCGGTCGCAGAAGCGGCGCGCGGAAAACAATCTGCGTGACCACGACATGCAGTGGGACTTCCTCAGCCTCTCACCGGAGACCGCCCATCAGGTCGCGTGGCTGTTCGGCGACCGCGGCATCCCGGCCACCTGGCGGCACATGAACGGCTACGGCTCCCACACCTACAGCTGGATCAACGTCGACGGGAAGATCTCCTGGGTGAAGTACCACTTCATCTCCGACCAGGGTGTCCAGAACCTGGTACAGGACGAGGCCGACCGGCTGGTGAGCGTCGACGGCGATTATCACGCACGGGATCTGCACGAGGCGATCAAGCGTGGCGAGTACCCGAGCTGGACGCTGAAGATGCAGATCATGCCGTTCGAGGACGCCAAGACCTACCGGTTCAACCCGTTCGATCTCACCAAGGTGTGGCCGCACGCCGACTACCCGCTGATCGAGGTGGGCAAGCTCGTCCTCAACCGCAACTTCACCGATCACCACACCGAGATCGAGCAGGCCGCGTTCGCGCCGAGCAACCAGGTGCCCGGCACTGGGTTCAGCCCCGACAAGATGCTGCTGGGCCGCACGTTCGCCTACGCCGACGCGCACCGCGCCCGGCTCGGGGTCAACTACCGGCAGATCCCGGTCAACGCGCCCAAGGCGCCCGTGCACGCCTACTCCAAGGACGGCGCGATGCGGATCGTCAACGCCACCGATCCCGTGTACGCGCCGAACTCGTACGGCGGCCCGCAAGCCGACCAGAGCCGGGCGGCCGAAGTGCTGTGGCAGACCGACGGTGAAATGGTCCGTACCGCCAACACATTGCACGCCGAAGATGACGACTGGGGTCAGGCGGCGACGTTGGTCCGCGACGTGATGGACGACACGGAGCGCGACCGGCTGGTGTCCAACGTGGCGGGGCACCTGCGCAACGGAGTGTCGAAGAAGGTCTTGGAGCGCGTCTTCGAGTACTGGAAGAACATCGACAAGGAAACCGGCGACAGGATCGAGCACGCGGCCCGCACGGGACCGTCCTGACCGACGTCAGTCGAGCAGCACGGTCGCGAACGTGCCGACTTGAGTGAAACCGATGCGCGCGTAGGTGGCCCGGGCGACGGTGTTGAAGCTGTTGACGTAGAGGCTGGCGATGCGACCGCCGCGGACGACCGCCGACGCGAGCGTCGCGGTCCCCGCGGTGCCCATGCCACGGCCGCGGTAATCGGGATGCACCCACACGCCCTGGATCTGGCCGACCGACGGCGACTGCGATCCGACCTCGGCCTTGAACACCACCTGACCCCGTTCGAAGCGGGCCCATGCCCGGCCTGCGGCGATCAATCCAGCTACCCGCCGCCGATAACCACGCCCACCGTCACCGATCCGTGGATCGATGCCGACCTCGCCGATGAACATGTCGATGGCCGCCACCAGATACGCGTCGAGTTCGTCGACACGCACCGGACGCACGGCCGGATCGAGTGCGCATTGCGGCGCGGTGCTCAGCGCCATCAGCGGCTGGTGCTCACGCACGTCGCGTGCGGGACCCCACGCCTGCTCGAGCCGCCGCCACATCGGCATCACCAACTCGGTGCGACCCACCAGCGACGAGCAGCGCCGCACAGTGCTCATCGCCTTGTCGGCAAACGCGTGCAGATCGTCGGCCTCGCCGCGCAGCGGGATCAGATTCGCCCCGGCGTAGCAAAGCGATTCGCTCGCCCGCCGCCGCGTCCACAACTCACCTCCGATGGCCGACGGCTCGACGCCGTGATCGGCGACGCGGGAGGCCACCATGCATGCGCCGACCGGGTCCTCGTCGAGCACCCGCAGCACCGCGCCGGTATCTCGCACCACGGAGACGCGTCGCTCGTCTACGAGGCGAAATAGCGGCGGAGCCGACATGGGAACTCTTTTCCGACGAATCCCGAGCGGTGGTGACCCCGCTCACAGGGTCATGGCTTAGCTTACGGTCACAATCGGCGAACCGCTCGCAGATGTTTCGTCGCCACGCTCTTGCGCGATTCGCAACGCCTCTTCGATCAGAGTCTCGACGATCTGCGCCTCGGGCACGGTCTTGATCACCTCGCCCTTGACGAAGATCTGGCCCTTGCCGTTGCCGGACGCGACACCGAGGTCGGCCTCCCGCGCCTCGCCGGGTCCGTTGACGACGCAACCCATCACCGCCACGCGCAGCGGAACGTCCATGCCTTCGAGTCCCGCGGTGACCTCGTTGGCCAACGTGTAGACGTCGACCTGGGCGCGACCGCAGGACGGGCACGACACGATCTCCAGCGAGCGTGGGCGCAGGTTCAGCGATTCGAGGATCTGGTTGCCGACCTTGACCTCTTCGATCGGCGGCGCCGACAGCGAAACCCGGATGGTGTCGCCGATGCCCTTGCTGAGCAACGCGCCGAATGCCACCGCGGACTTGATAGTGCCCTGGAACGCCGGACCCGCCTCGGTCACGCCGAGGTGCAGCGGGTAGTCGCACTGCGCGGCCAGCTGCTCGTACGCGGCGACCATGATCACCGGATCGTTGTGCTTGACGCTGATCTTGATGTCGCCGTAGCCGTGCTCCTCGAACAGCGACGCCTCCCACAGCGCGCTTTCGACGAGCGCCTCCGGGGTGGCCTTGCCGTACTTGGCCATGAAACGCTTGTCGAGCGAGCCTGCATTGACGCCGATGCGGATCGGGATGCCCGCGTCGCCTGCCGCCTTGGCCACTTCCTTGACCCGGCCGTCGAATTCCTTGATGTTGCCTGGGTTTACGCGCACCGAGGCGCAGCCCGCGTCGATCGCAGCGAAGATGTACTTCGGTTGGAAGTGGATGTCGGCGATGACCGGAATCTGGCTGTGCTGCGCGATCTCACGCAGCGCGTTGGCGTCTTCCTGACGCGGGCACGCGACCCGCACGATGTCGCAACCCGACGCGGTCAGCTCGGCGATCTGCTGCAGGGTGGAGTTGACGTCGTGAGTCTTGGTCGTCGTCATCGACTGCACGGCGACGGGATGGTCACTGCCGATGCCGACGTTGCCGACCATCAACTGGCGCGTCTTGCGCCGCCGCGCCAACGTGGGCGCGGGGGGTGCGGGCATGCCCAGCCCGACGGAGGTCATGGGGTCTCCTACTGGAACAACCTGATCGGGTTGACCAGGTCAGCGGTCACGGTCAGCAGCATGTACCCGACTACGAACACCAAGATCACGTAGGTGGCGGGCATCAGCTTGAGGTAGTTGACGGGCGGAGCGGCGTCGATGCGGCGCGCCGACCGAATCATATTGCGGATCTTCTCGTAGAACGCAATCGCGATGTGGCCACCGTCGAATGGCAGCAGCGGGATCAGGTTGATCGCGCCGAGCACGAAGTTCAGTTGGGCCAAGAAGAACCAGAACGCGACCCACAGCCCGTGGTCGACGGTGTCGCCGCCGATGATGCTGGCGCCGACCACGCTGATCGGCGTCTCCGGATCGCGTTCGCCACCGCCGATGGCGTGTACCAGTGCCCCGATCTTGGTCGGGATCGCGGCCAGCGACTTGACCAACTCGACCGACAGGTCGCCGGTGAACGCGAATGTCGCAGGCACCGCAGACAGCGGGTTGTACTGCGTCGGCCCGAAATCCGGGGCGGCGATGCCGACCGCGCCCACGTTCGTCGCGGCGGCGTCGTCCTGCTTGACCCAGCGCTCGGTGCGGGTGACGTCGACGACCGTGGTGAACTCACTGTCGTCGCGCTGCACGGTGAAAGTCGTCGGCCCGTCGAGCTTGCGGACCGCGGCGACCATCTCATCGAAGTTGGCGACCGACGTGTCGCCGACCTTCACCACCGTGTCCCCCGGCTTGATGCCAGCCAACGCGGCCGGGCCAGGGCCCGTGCAGTCACCCAGCTGACCCTTGACGACTTCCGCCTTCACACAAGAGGTTTCGCCGACGAGGGCGGTGGTTGGCGGGTGCAGGTTCGGAAGGCCCCAGATGACGGCGATGGCATAGATCAGCACAAGACCGATCACGAAGTTCATTCCGGGGCCCGCGGCCAGCACCGCGGCGCGCTTCCACGTCTTCTGCTTGTACATGGCCCGCTCGTGTTCGTCGGGCGCCAGTTCCTCGATCGACGTCATGCCGGCGATGTCGCAGAACCCGCCGAGCGGGATGGCCTTGACGCCGTACTCGGTGGAGCCGAGCCGGTTCGGCCTGCGCGTCGACCACAGCGTCGGGCCGAAGCCGACGAAGTAGCGACGCACCTTCATCCCGGTGGCGCGCGCCACCCACATGTGACCGCATTCGTGCAGGGCCACCGACACCAAAATGGCCAGCGCGAACGCGATGATGCCAAGAACGAACATCATTTGGTGCTGACAACCTCCCGGGACACCGCGCCCTTTGCCCGGTCACGGGCCCAGCGTTGCGCGTCAAGTACGTCATCCACGGTAGCTGGTTCCGCCGCCCACTGGTCGGCAGCGCGCAGCACCTCGGCGATCGTGCGCACGATTGCGGGGAACCTGATGCGGCCATCGAGAAACGCCGCGGCCGCCTCCTCGTTCGCCGCGTTGTACACGGCGGTCAGGCAGCCACCCCGCTTGCCGGCGAGTCGGGCCAGCTCGACGGCGGGAAACACCTCGGCGTCCAGAGGCTCGAATTCCCATGTCGACGCCGTGGTGAAGTCGCAGGCCAGGGCTGCCGCAGGCACCCGCGACGGCCAGCCAAGGGCCAGTGCGATCGGCAGCTTCATGTCCGGCGGGCTGGCCTGGGCCAGGGTCGAGCCGTCCGTGAACGTCACCATCGAATGCACGATCGACTGCGGGTGCACGACGACCTCGATGCGCTCGTACGGGATGCCGAATAACAAATGCGTCTCGATCAGCTCCAGCCCCTTATTGACCAGCGTCGCCGAGTTCAGCGTGTTCATCGGCCCCATCGACCAGGTGGGATGCTTACCCGCCTGTTCTGGGGTCACAGTGTCGAGATCCTCGGCCGACCATCCGAGGAAGGGCCCGCCCGACGCGGTGAGCACGATCTTGGCTACCTCGTCGGGGGTGCCGCCGCGCAGGCA
The DNA here is from genome assembly GCA_963848855.1 of uncultured Actinomycetota bacterium. GTDB lineage: Bacteria > Actinomycetota > Actinomycetes > Mycobacteriales > Mycobacteriaceae > Mycobacterium. The sequence goes on along the minus strand of CAWKFL010000007.1, from coordinate 629,000 downwards.
TTGCGCCATCGCGGAATGCTCGGAGTCGACGGGCACGATCTGACCGGGTTTGGCGGCCTTGAGTACCAGCGGACCACCGGCGACCAGCGATTCCTTGTTGGCCAACGCGAGGCGGGCGCCGCTGGCCAGCGCCGCGAGCGTGGGCTTGAGCCCGAGCGCCCCGACGAGCGCGTTGAGCACGACGTCGGCCTCGGTGTTCTCGACGAGCCGCGTGACGGCCTCCGGGCCTGCATAGTGGACGTCGCCGACCTGCGCGGCCGCCGCGTCGTCGGCGACGGCGATGTTGGTCACGCCGGTCTGGGTGCGCTGCTGGGCGAGCAACCCAGGGTTGCCTCCGCCTGCGGCCAGCCCGACCACCTCGAAGCGGTCGGGGTTGGCGGCGATGACCTCCAGCGCCTGGGTGCCGATCGAGCCAGTGCTGCCGAGGATCAGCACACGCACTCGTGTCATCCCCGAGTCGCGACGCTCTCCCCTGGCCTGCGGCCGTGGGCCCTGCCCGCCGGATCTGCTCACCGACCCATTGTGACGCCTCGCGGACGCAAAGCCTCGAGGCGTCGGTGGCTCGGGGCTTTGGGCTGCTGTCCTACCGCTCGATCGGCACCGTGATGGGCCCGCCGGGGATCTCTTCGACCTTCTTCTTGCAGTGCGGCAGCCGCCCGACGATCGGCACCTTGCCGCCGACGACGGAGCAGAACGCGGCGGGGCCGACCTTGTGCTGGGTGGCCGACGCGGCGTTGGCCGAGCCGACCGCTATCGTGCCGAAGCCTGCGACCGATGCCGCCGTCAGCGCTACGGCGGCGACGGCTTTTCGTGTAGCCACGTGGATGTTCATTGACTCTTTTCCTTTCGGGTGGTTCGTGGGCGTACGCCCCTCGCCGAATCACGATCCGGTGTCCACGCGGCTGCGACATCGGGAGTCGGTACCTATTTCGTCGCCGTCGGCACATACCTATCTGGACGGCGGCTCTCACTTGGCGGCACAGAAAGTGACGCAAATGTGACGGCCACCGATCTGATCAATCCGTGACGCAGCTCACTACGAATCCCCGTTGTCAATTCATAGGGCGGCCGACAGTCCGTCCGCGACAAGGGAGCAAGAACGAGATGAAAATCGTTAACCGCAAAGCATTTACGGCAGCGGGCTTGGCCGCGGCCGCGATCCTGTCGATGTCGGCGTGTTCCAACGAGGCGTCCACCTCCGCGGCACCGCCGAGCACGAGCTCGAGCGTCGCGGCCCCGAGCGCCGCACCGCAACCCATGGATCAGCCCATGGAGCCCGCCACCGCCTTGGTCGGGCCCGGTTGCGCCGATTACGCGGCGGCCAATCCGACCGGACCGGGTTCGGTGACGGGCATGGCGCAGGATCCGGTTGCGGTCGCGGCATCGAACAACCCGCTGCTGACGACGCTGACGTCGGCGGTGTCAGGCAAGCTCAACCCGAACGTGAACCTTGTCGACACCCTCAACGGCAGCGAGTTCACGGTGTTCGCGCCGACCGATGCGGCATTCGCCAAGATCGATCCGGCCACTATCGACAAGCTGAAGACGGACTCGGATCTGTTGACCAGCATCCTGACCTACCACGTGGTGCCGGGACAGGCCAGCCCCGCGCAGGTTGTCGGCACGCACAAGACGGTGCAGGGCGGTGAGGTCAACGTCACCGGCATGGGCAACGGTCTGAAGGTCAACGACGCAGGCGTCGTGTGCGGCGGTGTCCGCACGGCCAACGCCACGGTGTACCTGATCGACACGGTCCTGATGCCCCCGGCCGCCTAGGCCACCTTTCCCCTCACGAGCAGACGCAGAAGCGCTCGAAACACCCCGGTTTCGTAGCCTTCTGCGTCTGCTCGCGCTAGAAAGCGAGCACCCCAAACCATGTTCACCCTCGTATTGATCGGCTTTATCGGTGGCTTGATCACCGGCATCTCGCCGTGCATCCTTCCGGTCCTTCCGGTGATCTTCTTCTCCGGCACTCAGAGCGCCCGCGCCGACACCGCCGAAAGCGACACCGGCGGCGTCGCGACAACGGTCAAGACCAATCGCTCGCTGTCGGAGTCGTTGCGGCCGTACCGGGTGATCGCCGGGCTGGTGCTCAGCTTTTCCGTTGTCACACTTGCCGGTTCGGCGCTGCTGTCGCTTTTGCATCTGCCGCAGGACGCGATCCGCTGGGTCGCGCTCGTCGCGCTCGTCGCGATCGGCATCGGCCTGATCTTCCCGAAGTTCGAAGCACTGCTGGAAAAGCCGTTCTCGAGGCTGCCCCAGAAACAATTCGGCTCGGGCAGCAGCGGATTCGGGCTCGGCCTCGCGCTCGGTGTGCTGTACGTGCCCTGTGCGGGTCCCGTTCTTGCTGCCATTGTGATCGCAGGTGCGACCGGCACCATCGGGCTGCCCACCGTGGCGCTGACGTTGTCGTTCGCGACCGGCGCGGCGCTGCCCTTGCTGTTCTTCGCCCTGGCCGGCCGTCGCGTCGCCGAACGGGTCGCGGCCTTCCGACGCAGGCAGCGCGAGATCCGCATCGCCGCAGGCGTTGTCACGATCCTGCTGGCGGTGGCGCTGGTCTTCAACCTTCCCGCAGTGATACAGCGTGCCATCCCGGACTACACCGGCACACTGCAGGAAAAGGTCGGCGGCGACGAGCAGATCCGCGAGCAGCTCAACCTCGGCGGCCTGGTCAACGACCAGAACGCCGAGCTGGCCAACTGCACCAACGGCGCGCCGGAGCTGGAAAGCTGCGGCACCGCACCCGATATCACCGGCATCACCGACTGGTTGAACACCCCCGACGGCTCGGCGGTCGAACTGAAGTCGTTGCGCGGCAAGGTGGTTCTCGTCGATTTCTGGGCGTACTCGTGCATCAACTGCCAGCGGGCCATTCCTCACATCGTCGACTGGTACGCCGCCTACAAGGACGCCGGCCTCGAGGTGATCGGTGTGCATACGCCCGAGTACGCGTTCGAACGCGTGCCGGGGAACGTCGCAAGCGGCGCAAGAGACCTCGGCATCACCTATCCGGTCGCGCTCGACCCGAACTACTCGACGTGGACGAACTATCGCAACCGGTACTGGCCGGCCAAGTACCTGATCGACGCCAACGGCACCGTCCGGCACATCAAGTTCGGCGAGGGCGACTACTCGACGACAGAAGGCCTGATCCGCCAACTGCTCTCGGACGCCAATCCCGGCGTCGTATTGCCCGCACCCACCGAAGCCGCCGATACCACTCCCACGGGTGAGCTCACCCCCGAGACCTACCTGGGTGTCGGCAAGGTGGTCAACTACGGCGGCGCAGGCACTTACGACGAGGGCAGTTCGACCTTTCAGTACCCGGCGAGCCTGCCCGACGACAGCTTCGCGTACCGCGGCGCGTGGACGCTCGACTATCAAGGCGCCACCGCCGACAGCGCGGGCTCGAGCATCCAACTCAACTACCAGGCCCGCGACGTCTATCTGGTCGTTGGCGGGACCGGCACCGTCACCGTTGTCCGAAACGGCGAATCGAAGGACATCCCGATCAGCGGGCCGCCGACGCTGCGCCAGATCGTCGCCGACGACGAGGTCACGCGCGGACTGGTCGAGGTGCGGTTGAGCCAAGGGCTGCAAGCGTTTTCGTTCACATACGGCTAGCAGTCGCCTGAGTCAGATGTGTGACGGTTGACACACCATTTCGAAAGTGTGATAGTCAAACGTATACACATCGGACTTATAAACGTTTGGAGTTCTAACTAATGCCTTGGGCTCAGTCTCAGGCGACGGCACTGACCCGTGTGCGCCACTACGGCGCCAGCTTCGGACACCTGAACGGCCTTTTCCCCGGTATGTACCCGCGGATGTTCGTGCGGGGTGAGGGAACGGACCTGATCGACGAAGACGGTCACCGGGTGCTCGACGCCGGGAATCACCTCGGCGTCTGCGTGGTGGGCCATGGCAGGTCCGAAATCGCCGACGCCGTCGCCGACCAGATCCGCACGATGGAGTTCGCGTCGCTGGAGGCGGGCGCCTCGCACCCCTACGTGGCCGCGCTGGCCGAACAACTGGCGGCGCGCGTCCCGGTCGACAACCCGATCTTCAGTTTCATCAGCAGCGGCAGCGAGGCCAACGAGCTCGCGATCAAACTGGCGCGCGACTACCAGCGGCGGATCGGCCCCAGCGGACGATTCAAGATCATGAGCCGCTACGGCTCGTATCACGGCTCCACGTACGCCGCGACCACGGCGACCGCCATCCCGGCGTTTCGTGAGCAGTTCCAGCCGCTGGTGCCCGGGTTTGTCGCGCTGCCCCAGCCATTTTCGGGATTCTGCGGCAGGTGTTCGTTCAACGAGCCTTGCGTGAAACACTGCATCGAAGAGACGGCAGCGATCATCGAGCGGGAAGGGCCGGAAACAGTCGCGGCGATCCTGGCGGAACCGATCTCCATCCCCGGCGCTGTCAAGGTCCCGGAGGACGACTACTGGCCGCAGCTTCGTCAACTGTGCGACCGGTACGGCATCCTGCTGATCGCCGACGAGGTCGTCACCGGTTTCGGCCGCACCGGCAGGATGTTCGGCTGCGAGCACTGGGATGTCAGGCCCGACATCATGACGATGGCCAAAGGCCTCACCAGCGGCTACATCCCGATGGGCGCGGCGGCCGTGTCGCGGCGGGTTCAGAACGCATTCGAGGACGCGCCGCTCGTGCACGTCAACACCTACGCCGGCCACCCGGTGGCATGCGCCGCCGCGCTCGCCACCCTCAAGATCATCGACGACGAGAACCTGGTCGAGAACGCCTCGGCACGCGAGGCGGAGCTGCGTGCGGGACTCGAGGCGATCCGCTACCAATTGCCCTGGCCGTCGAGGGCTTCCGTGATCGGGCTCCTCGGAAGCCTCGAGATCAACCTGCCCGCCGATCTCGACGCCGAACGGTTCCGGGCAACCGTGTGGCACGAGAGCTACGAGCACGGCGTCGCAGTCCGGGTCACTCGATCCGGGCAAGTGGTATCGGTGTTCTTCTACCCCGCGCTGGTCATCACCGCGCAGCGCCTGCAGGACGGACTGCGTGCACTCGCCACCGCGGTTCAGTGCGCTGCCGACATCGCGCTCGGGCATGCCAGTCACCTGATTCACGCAGGCGGGACGACGTAGCGGGAGATGAGATGACGCCAAGCAGATCCGACGAGGTGGCCCGCGTGGGAGAGCACGTGATGACGGTCCAAGGACCCATCGCGCCGGACGATCTGGGCTTCACCCTCATGCACGAACACCTGTTGACGCGGTTCTGGCATGCGACGCACCGATTCGATCTCGCCGGTATGCCTGAGGACCAGCGATACATCATCTCCGAACTCGCGGGCCTGGCGGCGACCGGATGCAAGAGCCTGGTCGACGTCACACCCGTCGGCATCAACCGGGATCCCGCCGGACTGCGGGATCTCGCCAAACGCACCGGGATTCAGGTCGTCATGGGCTGCGGATGGTATCGCGACCACTACTATCCCGCCGCCGCCGAGATCGACCGTCGTTCGGTGGACAGCCTCGCCGGCGAGTTGGTCGACGAGATCGACAGCGGTGCACAGGAATCCGGTGTGCGTCCCGGCATCATCGGTGAGATCGGCACCGAGAAGTACTGGATGTCGCCGACCGAGGAGCGGGTGCACCGTGCCGCCGCACGCGCCGCGGCCCGTACCGGCCTTCCGCTGATGACCCACAGCTTCGCCTCCGACATCGGTCTGTGGCAGTTGCAGGTGCTGCGCGAAGAAGGTGTGGATCCTTCCCGGGTAATCATCGGACACGCGGATTCGTATCGGCTGCGGCCATACCACGACGCCCTCCTCGAGACGGGCGCCAGCATCGAGTTCGACACGTTGATGTGGTACCGCCCAACACTGTTCGGCGACGCCCTGGACATGGTGTGCGAGTACATCCGGGCCGGATTCCGCGACCAGGTCCTGGTGTCGATGGACACCTGCAAGTCCGAACATCTCGCGCGCTTCGGGGGACCCGGCCTGACGGGAATTCACGCGAAGGTGTTGCCGGGTTTGCGCGAACGAGGTCTGACCGACGCCGACCTCACCGCGATCTTCGTGGACAATCCCCGTCGACTGCTGACGGTGAAAAGCGAGGTGACGGCATGACCGTAGAGGAAAAGTTCACGACACCCGGGTTCGCCGAGGTGTTCCGGCCCATCCGGGGCCATCGCACACAGTACGAGGTGATCGATCAGATCACGTTCGCGATCCGCGCCGGTGTCTACGCGCCAGGCGATCGGCTGCCGTCGCTGGAAGAGCTGGCAAGCCGGCTGGGCGTAAGCAGATCCGTGGTCATCGAGGCCGTGCGGAGCTTATCCGTGGCGGGCGTCGTCTCGACCCAACGCGGTAACGGTGGCGGTCTGACCGTCATGACGAGCAACATTCCCGTTGCTCTCCTTGGTCTTTCGACTAACAAGTTCGAGCGGCTGCCCGACCTGCTCGAGGCCCGCCGTGCGGTCGAGCTTCAGCTTGCGCTGCTGTGCGCCCAACGGGCCACCGCCGACGACTTCGATGCCATGGAGTTGTCCGTGCGGCGACTGGCGGAGAGCCGGGAGGCCGACCATCTCGAACAGCGGCACTGGGATCACCTCTTCCACTACCAGATGGCACGCGCCGCACGCAGCGAAGTGCTCGCCTACATGCAGCACCAGATCCTGGAGCGACTGACCGTCGTGCTCGAAACCTATTTCACCCAGTACGAGGATCCGCAGGAAGTCGAGGCGCTTCACCGAGAGACGCTCGACAGCCTGCGCAGCGGAAACCCTCGGCGCATCGAGAAGGCCATCGATCGGCACCTCGCACCTCTTGAACAACTGGTCGAGCAGCCGGTCAACGCGCCACCGCCGCAACGAAAGTGAGAACTGCCGTGACTGACCGACCCATGCCGGCTCCCCCGGTACCCGATCGCCTCTTCATCGACGGGAAATGGGTCACGCCGCTTGCTGGCGGGACCCGGGAGAGCGTCGACCCATTCACCTCGAAACCATGGACGACACTGCCAGAAGCCGACGAGGACGACGTCAGCGCGGCCGTCGACGCCGCACGCAGGGCATTCGACGGCGAATGGGCCAGAACGTCCGGTCGAGACCGCCGAAAGCTGTTGCTGCGCATCGCCGAAGCGATCAGCGCCAACGCCGAGGACCTTGCGCTCACCGAGTCATACGACAACGGGAAGTTGCTGCGCGAGATGCGTGGTCAGCTCGAAGGGCTGCCCGACTGGTACGAGTTCTACGCCGGGCTGGCCGACAAGGTGCGCGGCGCCACGGTGCCGCTGTCGAAGGCCGACTTCTTCGGTTACACCCTCAAGGAACCCGCAGGGGTCTGCGCGGCGATCACCGCGTGGAACTCGCCGCTGCTGTTGTTGACCTGGAAGCTCGCTCCCGCGCTTGCCGCGGGATGCACGATGGTCGTCAAACCCTCGGAGCACGCCAGCGCCTCGACGCTGGCGTTCGGCCGGGTGCTCGAAGCGGCCGGGGTGCCTGCCGGTGTGGTGAACATCGTTGCGGGGGGCCCGCGGACGGGCCGATCGCTGGTGGGCGATCCACGCGTGGCCAAGGTCTCGTTCACCGGTTCGGTCGACGTGGGCGCGCAGGTCGGACAGGCGGCCGTCGCCGACCTGAAGCGGGTCACCCTCGAACTCGGAGGCAAATCACCCAACATCGTCTTCGACGACGCGCCGCTCGACGACGCGGTCAACGGAGCCGTCGCGGGTATCTTCGCCGCGACCGGCCAGACCTGCGCCGCGGGTTCACGTGTGTTGGTGCAGAAAGGCATTCACGACGAGTTCGCCGCGGCCCTGGTCGAGAGCGCCGCGAACATCCGGCTGGGTGATCCGCTGGCCGACGACACGCAGATGGGCCCCGTCGCGTTTCAGGCGCAGCTGGACAAGGTGCAGAACTACATCAAGATCGCGTCCGACGAAGGCGCCGAACTGCTTTCCGGCGGCCGCCGACCCGACAACGCAAGCCTGACCGACGGCCTGTTCATCGAGCCAACGGTGTTGGGCAACGTCGACAACCGGATGCGGATCGCCCGGGAGGAGGTGTTCGGTCCCGTCGTCGCGGTGATCCCGTTCAGCGACGAGGACGATGCGATCCGGCTGGCCAACGACTCGCCCTACGGCCTGGCCGCCGGTGTCTGGACCGGCAATGTCGGGCGCGCACACCGCATGGCGAAGGCGCTGCGGGCAGGCACGGTGTGGGTCAACGCATATCGAACCGTGAGCTACGAAATGCCGTACGGCGGTTTCGGTGCGAGCGGCATCGGCAGGGAGAACGGCATCGAGGCCATCGAGGCCTATCTGGAGGACAAGGCCGTCTGGATCAACACCGCCGAATCGGGCGCGACACGCGATCCGTTCCGGCTGGGCTAGCGAGAGGAAACCTGATCGCCATGCGTATCAATTCGATTCGTGAACGAGAAATCCCGATGGCAGCGGAGATCCGCAACGCCTACGTCGATTTCTCCACGATGACCGCATCCATCGTGGCGGTGGAGTCCGACGTCGTCCGGAACGGTCGGCCGGTCACCGGCTACGGCTTCTCATCGCCGGGCCGCTACGCGCAGGGCGAGATCATCCGCAACCGCGCCATCCCCCGGATCATGAAGGCCGAAGCCGAAGCGCTGCTTGACCCGTCGACCGGGGAACTCGATCCGGTCCGGGTGAATGCCGTGATGTTCAAGGGCGAGAAGCCGGGCGGCCACGGCGACCGCAGCGTCGCGATCGGCGCCGTTGACGCGGCGATGTGGGACCTAGCCGCAAAGCTGCGTGATCAGCCGCTCGCCCACTACGTCGCAGACAGATTCGGAACAGGCGAAGTCGCCGACAGCGTCTGGGTTTATGCCGCAGGCGGGTACTACCAACCGGGCGCCGGGCCCGATGCACTGGTCGCCGAATTGACCGGATACCTCGACCAGGGTTTCGAACACGTCAAGATGAAGATCGGTGGCGCGTCGCTCCAGGAGGATGCCGAGCGGATCGCCGCGGTCGTCGACGCCATCGGTGCCGGCAGCAAGCTCGCGGTCGACGCCAACGGCCGCTTCGATCTCGACACCGCCCTCGCGTACGGTCGGATGCTCGAGCCGTTCGCGCTGCTCTGGTACGAGGAAGCGGGCGACCCGCTCGACTTCGCGCTGAACGCCGAACTCACCTGCTCCTACGCTGGCTCGCTGGCCACCGGCGAAAACCTGTTCTCCGTTCAGGATTCGCGCAACCTCATCCGCTACGGCGGGATGCGACCCGACCGCGACTGGTTGCAGATGGACCCGGCGCTGAGCTACGGGCCGACCGAGTTCATCCGGATGGTGATCGACGCCGAGAGCTACGGCTGGACGCGTGACCGGTTCGTTCCGCACGGCGGGCACCAACTCAACCTCGCGCTGGCCGCAGGACTCGGACTCGGCGGCACCGAATGCTATCCCGGGGTGTTCCAACCGGTCGGCGGATTCTTGGACAGCACACCCGTCAAGGATGGCCGGGTGCAGATGCTCGACATGCCGGGCATCGGCGTCGAAGACAAAGCCAACCTGTGGGCGCATTTCGCCGACCTGTGACGCCAAGAGAGAATCACGAGAGGCAGTGTCATGACTGACGCACTCACCCAATCATCAATCCCAGCGCCCCAGGCCGATCCGGCCACCATGAAGCGCGCCATGGCCGCAGGCATCATCGGCCACTTCGTCGAATGGTACGACTACGGCGTATACGCCTACGTGGCAACCATACTGGCCGCGGTGTTCTACGCTACGTCCGATCCGACCGCGGCGTTGCTTGCGGTGTTCGCCACGTTCGCAGTCGCATTCTTCGCTCGTCCGCTGGGCGGTCTGTTCTTCGGCTCGCTGGCGGACAGGATCGGGCGGCAACGCTGCCTCGCCACCGTCGTGGTGTTGATGTCGTTGTCCACCTTCGCCATTGGTGTGCTTCCTGGCTACGCCACGATCGGCGTTGCGGCACCCGTGCTGCTGCTACTGGCGAGGATTCTTCAGGGATTCTCGGCCGGCGGCGAGATCGCCGGCGCCGCAGCGTTCGTCAACGAATACGCACCGCGTAACAGGCGCGGCGTGTTATCGAGCCTGTTGCCCGCGGCGTCGGCGACCGGATTGCTGTTCGGCGCCGTGCTGTTGACGATCCTCACCTCCAATCTGTCGGAGGAAGCGATGAACACCTGGGGCTGGCGGGTGCCGTTCCTCATCGCGCTACCCCTCGGCGCCATCGGGCTCTATCTTCGGCTCAAGATCGAGGACACACCGATGTTCCGTGCCCTGGTTTCCAAGGCCGAGGCCGATCCCACCCCGCTGCGCTCGAGCATCAGCGAGCAGCTCAAATGGATCGCGGTCGCGTTCGGGGCGACACTCACCTACGGCGTCGGTTTCTACACGGTGATGAGCTACATGCCGACATACCTCAAGGAAGTGACCGAGTTCGGCGCAGGCCAGATGTTCGTTGTCACCGCGGCGGTGCTGCTGGCACACATCATCACGTTGCCGCTCTGCGGTGCATTGTCGGACCGGATCGGCCGCAAGCCGGTCTTGCTCGCTGCCAGCATCGCCCTTGTCGTCGTGACCTACCCCGCATTCGTGTTGATCGCGGAGGGGCGCAACATGTTCGCGGCCATCGCGGCCGGCGCGGTGATGGGTGCGCTCATCGCGGCAGGCGCCGCCCCGCTGTTCGCCTATATGGCCGAGATGTTCCCGACGCGGCTGCGGACCAGTTCGGTGTCCATCGGCTACAACGCGTCGGTGATGCTCTTCGGCGGGACCGCACCGTTCATCTCGACCTTCCTGATCGACCGGACCGGAAGCAACGTGGCGCCGAGCTTCTATCTGGTGGCGGCCGCCGCAGGCGCGGCGCTCACCCTGTTCTTGGCGCGCACCAACCAGACCGGGCATCGCGACTCGCTGCGTCAGATCTGAGCCGCGGCCGGATCCACGCTCGCCTCGATCTTCGTGACGAGCCCGTCGCGCACGGTGAGGACGAGCACCGCGTAGAGGCGCCGCTGCGCGAACGCGAACACCACGGGCTCGCCGACCACCCCGGTGACCAACGTGCCGCGGGTCAGGAACCGCAGCAGGTTGCGCGCGACGAGATCGGGTCCGTGGTTTCTCTGGGGCGGTGGTGGCGGATCGCCGAGGAAGGTGGCGACACCCCACACGGACGGATCCAGAATCGTGGTCAACGCCTGCACGTCGCCGTTGGCGCACGCCGTGATGAATGTTGCGGTGACGGCATGGTGCTCGACCTCACTGACGTCGGCTAGGCGGGGCGACGCGTCGGAGAACTTGGCCCTGGCCCGCCGCGCGAGCTGGCGACAGGTGCCGACGGGCCTGCCGACCGCCTCGGCGATCTCGTCAAAGGGCATCTGGAACACGTCGTGCAGCACGAACGCCACCCGCTCGCCCGGGCTCAGCCGCCTCAGCACCTCCAACAGTGCCGTATGGACCTCGTCATCGAGGGTGACCCGGTCGGCGGGGTCGACCTCGGTGGACGGGACGCGCTCGAGCGTGTCTGAGATGTCGGGCTGCTCATGTCGCGCCCGCGCCGACCGCATCTGATCGAGGCACAGCCGCCCGGCAACAACCGTCAGCCAGGCGCGCGCATCGTCGATCTGCGACGGGTCGGTCCGGGCCAACCGCAGAAACGCCTCCTGCGCGATGTCTTCGGCCTCCCCGACGTCGCCGAGCATCTGATAGGCGAGGTTCACCAGGTACGGGCGATGGGCACGCCACGCCTCCTCGACCGCCGGTGAATCAGTCATGCAAACATGACGAAACGGCGGCGCGAAAAGTTACATGTGCCTTAAATGCGCGGAGGTGTAACTTTCTGCGGCGCCGCGCCGTCCTTGGATTCATGAACACCATTCTCGTCACGGGCGCCACCGGTAACGTCGGCCGTCCGCTCGTCGCACTCCTTGCCACGGCAGGCGCGAAGGTCCGCGCCGTCACCCGCCAACCCGCGAACGCAGCGTTTCCCGACGGCGTCGACGTCGTCACCTCCGCGATCGACGGTATCCGCGGCGCCGATGCGGTCTTCCTCAATTCACGCGCGCTTGGCGACGATCTCGCACCCTTGGTGGAGCATGCACGCCGGCACGGCGTCACCCGCCTTGTCGCGCTCTCGGCCATCAACGCCGATGACGATTTCTCGCGCCAGCCGTCGCGGTTCCGCGGTGACCGCAACCTGGAAACTGAACAGCTCGCCGTCGATTCGGGACTGGAGTGGGTGAGCCTGCGGCCAACGGTGTTTCTCTCCAACTTCGTCGGTATGTGGGCCGCGCAGATCCGGGGGGGTGACGTGGTCAGCGGCCCGTTCGCGGACGCATCGACGGCACCGATCGTCGACCGCGATATCTCGGCGGTGGCCGCGCAGGCGCTTCTGTCCGATGAGCTTGTCGGACGCAGGATTCCGCTGACGGGGCCCCAGGCGTTCACCAATGCCGAGCTGGTCGATGCGATCGGCGTGGCGCTCGGGCGCCGGCTGCGCTATCAGGAGATCCCGCCGGAGCTGGTGCGACAGCGGTTCATCGGGCTGGGCTTCACACCCGAGTTCGCCGACGCCTACGTCGCCTTCCTATTCGCAACGGTCGGCAAGCCGGCGCTGGTCACCCACGAAGTCGAAAAGATTCTGGGCCGCCCGGCGACGTCGTTCGCCGACGACGTTTCGGCGCATCGCGACCTCTTCGCCAATTGACAAGGGAGGCAACCATGTCCGAGCTACGACCACCGCCCTGGCTGAAACCGATGAACAGGGTGATGAAGGCCGTGCAACGGATGGGCATTCCCACGGGGCCCGCGATGGTGCTGACCGTGCCGGGCCGCAAGACAGGCCGGCCGCGCAGCACCCCGATGACACCGTTCGAACACGACGGTGCGCTGTACGTGGTCGCCGGGTATCCGGGTGCGGACTGGGCGGCCAACGCCCGCGCGGCAGGCGCAGGAACGCTGTCCCGTGGCCGAAATTCCCGCCAGGTCAAGATCGTTGAATTGGGCGCGGCCGACGCGGGCCCCGTACTGCGGACGTTCGCCGTCAAGGTGCCCGTCGGCGTCGGCTTCGCCAAGCGGGCAGGTCTGGTCAGCGACGGCGCCCCCGACGAGTTCGCGAAGCTGGCCGGCGTGCTCACGGTGTTCCGGTTCGACAACTAAGCCGCGACCGGGCCCGTGGCCCGGCGCACCGTGATGTCGCCGGAACCCGTCCGTGCGTGTACGACAACTGTCTCGTCGCCGTCGGCGGGACCGTCGTACGGATCGAGCGAATTGCTCACGGCGCCCGATTTCGTGCCGATATCGAGCCGGGCGGCGGTGCCATGAGGAATGCCGATCTCGACCTCGCCGCTCGCGGTGGCCACGTCGAATCCGCCGTTGACCGCGGCGGCGACGGTGACCGACCCAGAAGCCGTCTGCGCCTTGGCGTTACCGCGCAACCGACGGATCACGATGCCGCCGCTGGCCGCCTGGAACTTGAGGTCGCCAGCGAGCTCACCGATCGACGCGTCACCCGATGCCGTCGATATCGACGCATTGCCCTCCAGGCTATGCACTTCGATGTCGCCGGAGGCCGTGTCGGCCTTGACGTTTCCCTCGATAGTGTCGAGCCGTGCGTTTCCGCTCGCCGTCGCAAGCCGACAGTCGGCGAATACGCCTTCGCTGGAGATGTCCGCCGACGCCGACGATGCGTCCAACCGGGATCTCGATGGAAGCGCGATGTCGATCTCGACCGCTCCGCCACGCCCCAGTGCCAACATCTTCGGGCCCGCCGCGACCGTGAGCCTGCCGCGGGTGAAATCGATGCGCGCATGTTCGGCCGCACGGACATCAGAGGCCCTGGACGGGTCGCGCGGCCGTACCTCGACCACCGTGTCGTCACGGTCCGTCGCGACCAAATGGACCGATCCGGCGACCACCTCGACGTGGGCAAGGATTGGTTCGGGTGTGGTGAACGTGGGCATTGTCGTCTCCTGTCGTTGACTCCTCAGCGGACCCAGCCGCTGTAGGACTTTCCGGACGTGCCGTCGTTGCGGCGTCGGGGTTGACCGGTGCCGAGCGCGCCTGCGGCGGCCCGTACCAGCCATGCGTTCACCGAGAGACCCTCCCCGCGGGCAGCGGAATCCACTGCGGTACGCAGGCTTTCGGGTAGCCGCAGGGTCACCCGCCAAGTTCCGCCGTCCTCGTCGGAGTCGGGCGGAACGGCCATGGGCGCCTCCGCGGGCTCGGCGGGCGCCGGAATCACGGTGAACTGCGGATCACGCCCGCGCAGCCGCACCTCGACCGAACCGGGTGCCAGTTCCCGGGTGATCAGTTCGGCGGCCTCTGACAGGGCTTCGAGGAGGGCGAGGCGGATCGCCGACTCGAGCGGCGCGGTCAGCCGATCGGCCAACTCCGCCGCATCGGGTCCGCCCGCGGCGGCCGCCACGCTCAGCTCGTAGCGCACCGACTCCACATACGGCTGCAAGTCCATGATGTCATCATGACACCATTATGACGTCATGACAAGCGTCAGGTTGACGCAGCGTCGGTCAATCCGCTGTGAGCTGCTGCAACAGACCGTGCAGGTCCAGTTGGCCCCGATGCGCGACGAGCATGTCGCCCTGGAACCGGTCGATGTGAATGCCCCCGACCGACACCTTAGCCCCGGTCGGCGCAACGCCGTGGAACTCGCCGGTGTGGGTACCGACGAACCGGCATCGCGACACCGCGTGCGAACCGTCGACGAGCACCTCCTCGATGACGTGGTGGCCGCCCGGGAACGCGCGATGGAAGGCCTCGAGGTCCTCGCGCCACCGGTCCAAACCAATGGGAGTTGAACTACCGACCTCCACCACCACCCTCGGCGACACCAGCGCCTCGAAAGTCGCCCAATCGCGCTTGTCCAACGACATGTACAGGCACTCGATCAGGGCTCTCAGTGCATCACTCGACGAATCAGCCACAGAGCCAACGATATCCGTCCGAGCTGCCGCTAATGCACCTTCTCGATGATCGTTTCCGCGAACCGCTCGATCGGTTTGCGGAAGCGTTCGACATCACCGGAGCTCATACCCTCCATCCCCGCCCAGGGGACCAGCATGACCTGGGTGACGCCCGCCTGGGCCGCCCGCCGGTACAGATCGGGTGTGGGCGGGTCGAGAAGCGCCAGCATGATGTCGAACGGCTCATTCTCGCGGCCATATGCCTTGCGCAATGCGGTCAGCTTCTGCGCATAGCCGACAGCGTCCCCGAGCGCGTACGCGTAGCCGACCCACCCGTCGCAGAGCCTGGCGGCTCGCCGCAGCGCCGCGTCCGATTGGCCACCGCACAGGATCGGCACGGGCGCCTCGGGATGGCTCGATCATCATCTCGGGCACCTGGTAGTGCTCACCCCGCCACGACACCCATCCACCGCGCCACAGCTCGCGCAGAGCGGGGATCATCTCGTTGAGGCGCCTGCCGCGGTTGTCGAAGCTCTGGCCCATCAGCTCGTACTCTTCGCGCATCCATCCGACGCCGACGGCGAGCGACACCTGGCCACCCGACAGCACCGACGCGGTCGCGACCTGCTTGGCCACTTCGAGCAGCGGTCGGGCGGGCGCGACATACACCGCGTTGGAGAACCGCAGCCGACTCGTCACCGCAGCCATGGCGCCCGTCAGCACCCAGGTGTCGGGCCACGCGGTGTCGGGCGCCCACATCGGCTTGCCGGTCGGAGAATCGGGGTACGGCGAGGACAGCTCGCGCGGATAGATCATGTGATCGGACGTCACGACGCCGTCGAAACCGGCCTCGTCGAACATTCGCGCCAGCGCGACCGCCTCCGAGGTCTTCATGAACGGCGTGCCGCTCCAAAACTGCATCTTGTTTCTTTATCGCGAAATTCGGGCAGCATCAATGGCATGCCCACACTGCTGTGGTTCCGGCGCGACCTGCGCGTACATGACCTGCCGTGTCTGCTCGATGCTGCCGCCGCCGACGGCGAGGTGCTCGCCTGTTACGTGCTGGATCCGCGACTCAAGGCCTCGTCCGGGCCGCGCAGGCTGCAGTACCTCTACGACGCCCTGCGCGATCTGCGCGACAGCCTCGACGGCAGGCTGCATGTCAGCCGGGGCCGCCCCGAGAAACGAATTCCGGCTCTGGCCAAGGCGATTGGCGCCTCAGCCGTACATGTGTCCTCCGACTTCTCGCCGTTCGGTCGTCGGCGCGACGAGGCGGTTCGCGACGCGCTCGGTGAGGTACCGCTGGAAGAATCGGGCTCGCCATACCTGGTCTCCCCCGGCCGCGTCGCGAAAGGTGATGGCAGCCCGTACAAGGTGTTCACGCCGTTCTACGACGCGTGGCGCCAGCACGGCTGGCGAGCACCTGCGAAGTCGGGCGCCAAGCATGTCGGCTGGATAGACCCCGCCGACGCACCGGGCGGGGTCGACATCCCCGATGCGGGCGTCGACCTGGACCTGACGGCGGGCGAGGCAGCGGCGAGAAAAGAATGGGCGAAGTTCGTGCGAGACGGCCTCGCCGACTATGCCGACGACAGAAACCGCCCGGACCTCGAGGGCACCAGCCGGATGTCGGCGCATCTGAAGTTCGGCGCCATCCATCCGCGCACGATGGCCGCAGACCTCGGCCGCGGTAAGGACGCTCAGGCGTATCTGCGGGAGTTGGCTTTTCGCGACTTCTATGCCTCGGTGCTCTACGAGTGGCCCGACAGCGCCTGGTGGAACTGGAACAAGTCCTTCGACCGGATCGAGGTGGACGACGGGCGCGACGCCGAGCGCAGATTCCAGGCATGGAAGGAAGGTCGCACCGGTTTCCCGATCGTCGACGCCGGGATGCGCCAGCTCGCCGAGACCGGCTGGATGCACAACCGGGTACGGATGATCGTGGCGTCGTTCCTCGTCAAGGACCTCCACCTGCCGTGGCAATGGGGTGCACGATGGTTCCTCGAGCAGCTCGTCGATGGCGATATGGCCAACAACCAACACGGCTGGCAGTGGGCGGCAGGCTGCGGCACCGATGCGGCGCCGTACTTCCGGGTGTTCAACCCCACCACACAGGGCAAGAAGTTCGACCCCGACGACGCCTATGTGCGGCGGTGGGTGCCCGAGGTCGACGACGACAACTACCCCAACCCGATCGTCGACCACGCGCAGGAACGCAAGGAAGCCCTGCGTCGCTACACACAGATCAGCTAGCTAGGCCTACTTCCTGACGCCGAGTCCTGCGTCGACCAGCAGGGTGATGCCGGTGATGAACCGCCCGGACTGCCCGCACAGGTACACCATCGCCTCGCTGATGTCGGTGGCTTCCATCAACTCGGCGGGCAGGATGCCCTGCAGCGCTGGCAGCGCCTCGGGGCGGTCTCTGAGGAACTGATCGGGCGCCTCATTGAGCACCATCGGCGTTGCGACGCCTCCGGGGTGGACCGTGTTCACCTGAATATTCTTCTCCGCCAATGCCGTTGCGTAATACCGCATCAGGCCGACGACACCGTGCTTGGCCGCCGTATAGCCGGCAAACCCGTGGCTCATCAGGCTGAAATGCGCGCACAGTCCGTTCAACCCCGCCGTGGAACTGGTGATCACGATGGCTCCACCCTGGCGGTGCTCCAGCATCGCGGGCAGGGCGGCCTCGATCGTGTAGTAACCCCGTCGAGCATGACGCCCACCGAATCGGTGTACGCGCTGATGCTGTGCATCCCATCACCGCAAGCGGACAAGATTCCCGCGTTCGCCAGGATGAAGTCGATGCGCCCGAATGCTTCGACGCCGTTGGCGCGACGACGGCCTTGATTCGGTCCAAGTCACGCACGTCGCCGTCGCCAGCCACGATGCGACGGCCGGTCTTCTCCACCAGGTTGACGGTTTCGTCAAGGTCCTCGGGCGTCGCCATGGGATAGGCGACGCTGTCGATCTGTTCGCACAAATCGAGCGCGATGATGTCGGCGCCTTCCTCTGCGAAGCGCACCGCATGCGAGCGCCCCTGGCCGCGCGCCGCGCCGGTAATGAACGCGACCAACCCTTCGAACCCTTCGAATTGCCCTGACATCGAAGATCCTCCTTCTTGGCAGTTGAACGCCCCACTGCATGCCGCGTAGTCCGTTCCGGGAATGGCAGACGCGCAGGTGTACGGCGGCGCGTAGTAGACCTGTGCCAGAATGTGGCCAGATCTCAGGCCGACCGTGAGGAGCAGCCGTGGCCAACACCGAGGTGGAACGACGCACCGACGTCGACGTCGAAGATGTGCCGTCCGCGGAATGGGGCTGGTCGAAGGAGAACTACCGGCTGATTCACATCGGCGGACTGCTTGCGGCCGGGTTCCTGCTGCTGATGATGCGGGGTAACCACGTCGGCCGCGTCGAGGACTGGTTCCTCATCGCCTTCGCGGTACTCATCCTGATCGCGGTTGCACGCGACTGGTGGCTGCGCCGCCGGGGCTGGATCAGGTAGGGCCGGCACACACCGAGTGCAGCGGGTGCACAACCTCCGCCCCGATACGGAACAGCGTCTCGGTGGCGTCGACAGAACACGTCGAACCCACCGCCGCCGCAACGGCATGAGACTTGAAAGCGCGTGCGGCACAACTCATCCGGCGTTGCACCGGCTCGAGCTGCCGACCGAACGCGTTGGGCCGATTCTCGCCCAACACCGTGACTTCGGTGGCGCCCCGCCTCAGCGCCCGCAGTACCTCGTCGCGGATACGCGTATCGCTGCCGAGCAGGTTGGCACTCACTGCGAGCGCACCGGCGCTGGCGACCGTCTTCACCAGCACCCCGAACTCGGCGTCGAGATCGATCGCCCTGGCACCGAGGATGCTCAGCGCATCCGCCTCGTCGCGCTCGGCGACCAGCACATTGACGTCCCCACCCGCCCGCGCGCGGTCACACAACCAGCCGCCTGCCAACTGCACCACCTCGGCCACGCTGGACGCGACGACGTTGAGTTGATACCGGTACACCGGGGTCAAGGCGTCTTCCGGGCGATCGAGCGGATGGAGCCCATCCAAGCTCTCGTCGCGCGCGGTGAAGGGTCGCGTCGCCATGGGAGTCCTATCCGGTTCGGTCCAACAACGGCTCACAACGAAGCGTGACACTTCTCCGATGATCTGTAAAGGCTGAAAAACGCCAGCGCTCCTCCGGCGGCGCGACAGTCTTTGCCGAAGCTGTAAACCGACGCCGGACCTCACACGGCCGCGGCGGCCAGCGGCATCGCAGCACCTACCGGGGTCAGCTCCGCAGAAAGACCTGCAGCGCTTCGTATTTCGATAAACGCGTCGAGCAACGCGTCGGTCGCCTCGTGCGGATCGGCCAGGGTGACGTCGTCAGTCAACACCGAGATGGCGAGCTGGTCGACATAGCTCCACACGGTGATGTTCATGCCGCTGCCCGTCACAATGGGTCCGACGGAATAGATTTCGCTGACCGTCGCCCCCTCGATACACCCGCGCTCTCGCGGTCCCGGCACATTCGAGATGGTCAGGTTCATCACGGCGGCCGACTCCATTCGACTGGCCTGCCGCCGGAACATCCCCGGGGCGAGCGCAGGGGGAAGATACGACAGCCACGCGGGCAGCAGGGTCGGTCCGAGCAACTGATGGTTTTCCTTCGCGATGGTCGTAGCCACCGAAGTTAGCCGGACCCGCTCCTTCGGGTCCTCGATATGCACCGGCAACGACGGGGTCATATAGGTGAATTCGTTGCCCAGCAATCGTTCCGGCGAGGTGTTGTAACTGACCGGCACACCGGCGATGAGCGGTGAATCCGCGTGGCCGTCGTATCGCAGCAACAGCCGCCGCAACGCGCCCGCCGACGTCGCCAGCACGATGTCGTTGAGCGTGACACCCAGTTGCTTGGCGGTCTCCTTGACGTCGGACAGCGCAAGCGGCGCAGTCGCGAACCGTCGGCCAGGGGACACCACGTGGTTGATGAAGCAGTCCGGCGGAGCGAAGTTGCGGGCGAGATCGGGATGCCGGCCCCGCTCCTTGGCCCTGCGACGAACCCGGGACACCCCGATCGCGGTCTCCCTCATCAGCCGCGGAAGTTTGCGGATCAAGCCCACATGGTCACGCCCGGCCGCCTTCAACAGATCCGCCCGTGTCCACGCCGCGTCGGCACCACCAGAGGCGCACCCGTCGAACGAGGGCTGCTGGGGCTGGATCGCCCTGGCCATCTGATTGGCCGATGCCACGCCGTCGGCCAGCACGTGATGAACCTTGTGGATGATCGCGATGCGGTTGCCGGCTAGACCTTCGGCGATGTACATCTCCCACAGGGGACGACTGCGATCCAGCGGCGTGCTGGCGATCTCCCCGATCAGCTGATCCAGTTCGCGACGCCCGCCCGGGGCGGGCACCCGCGCCTGGCGTACGTGGTAGTCGAAGTCGATGTCGTCGTTGACGACCCACATCGGGTGGTGCAGCTTCAACGGAATGTCGACGAGTTGATGGCGAAGCGGCGCCATCGCCCGCAAGCGCGGATACCCGATTCGTCGGAACAGGTCGAAGCTGTAGCCGCCATCAACCCCCGACACGTCGAGCACACCGATTTTGAGCGTGTGCATGTGGATCTCGGGCGTCTCGGTGTAGAGCATCAATGCGTCCACGCCGTTGAGTCGCTTGATCCCCACCCCATTCGCCCGCTCATGTGTTTCCCATTGCACCGCTTCTATTCGTCGTGCGCGCAGCTTCGGACAAACGGGCTCCGACGCGTGACAGTTCGTCGAAGCTTCGTAAAGTTGGGGCGACGGCAGAGATCGGAGGCCCCAAATGAGTCTTGTCGCAGGGCATGGTCCACTCAGCAAGGATCCCGCCGGATGGTTCTCGTCACCGTTGCCGGCCGATTTGGTCTTCGTCGAGCCGCACCCACGGCGCGTCCAGGCTTTCCTCGACGGCCGCATGGTGATCGACACCGAACACGCGCTGATGGTCCACCGCCGCGATCACGCATTGAGCTACGTGTTCCTGGCTGAAGAGGTGGGCGGGCTGCCTAGCGAGCCCGAACCGCACGCGCCGGGCTACCTGCATGTGCCGTGGGACGCCGTCGACACCTGGCTCGAGGAGGGCCGCGAGCTCGTCCACTATCCGCCCAACCCGTATCACCGCGTCGACTGCCGACCGACGCCGTGCGCTGCGGGTGACGGTCGCGGACATCACCCTGGTGGACACCGTCGACACGGTGATCCTTTTCGAAACGGCGCTGGAACCCCTTCTCTACGTTGCGCCTTCGGCGGTGCGCCTCGATCTGCTGCAGCGATCGAGCACCAGCACCTACTGCAATTACAAGGGCTACGCCACGTACTGGTCGGCCATCGTCGGAGACGCGGTGGTTCCGGATATGGCGTGGAGCTACGAGGATCCGCCGCCGGAATGCCTTCCCGTCAAGGGGTACCTGAGCTTCGACGCCACGTGCGCCGACGTCTTCGCCGACCTACCCGCAGTGTGAAGCGAGCCACATCGCACAGTGGTCACCTCGCACCCTACGGTTTCGTCACCGTAGGTTACGGTTGCGTACGTTTTCCCTGGTCAGCCACACTGCTCGTAGTTTGCCAGCGTGAAGGGAAATCCTGTGGGGCACTACATCGCCAATGTGCGTGACATCGAGTTCAACCTCTTCGAGGTGCTGAATCTGGCCGACGTCCTGGATGCGGGCAATTACGGCGATCTCGACGCCGACACGGTCCGCACCATGCTCGACGAAGTCGGCCGCCTCGCGGAGGGTCCGGTCGCCGAATCGTTCGCCGACGCCGACCGCAACCCGCCCGTCTTCGACCCGGAACGCCACACCATCACGGTGCCGGGCGAACTGGCCAAGTCGGTGCAGGCCGTCAAGGACGCGGAGTGGTGGCGCATCGGGATCGCCGAGGAGATCGGCGGAGTTCCCGCGCCCGCCCCGCTGGTGTGGGCCATCACTGAAATGCTGATGTGCGCCAACCCGTCCGCGGGGTTCTGGTGGGCCCTGGGCCCGGCGATGGCTCATGCGCTCGCGATCGAGGGCAACGAACAGCAACGGCGTTGGGCGGCAATGGGTCTAGAACGCGGCTGGGCGGCCACCATGGTGCTGACCGAACCGGACGCCGGGTCCGACGTCGGAGCGGGGCGCGCGAAGGCGATCGGTCAGCCCGACGGCACATGGCACATCGAGGGCGTGAAGCGCTTCATCTCCGGCGGCGATGTCGGCGATACGGCGGAGAACATCTTCCACCTGGTGTTGGCCCGGCCCGAGGGCGCCGGGCCCGGCACCAAGGGCCTGAGCCTGTTCTACGTGCCACAGTTCCTGTTCGATCCCGACACGCTCGAACTCGGCCCGCGTAACGGTGTTTTCGCAACGGGTCTCGAGCACAAGATGGGGCTGAAGTCCTCCCCCACATGTGAACTGACCTTTGGTGCCCACGGCGTACCCGCCGTCGGCTACCTGGTGGGCGACGTACACAACGGTATCGCCCAGATGTTCACCGTGATCGAAAACGCGCGCATGACGATCGGCGTGAAATCAGCGGGCACGTTGTCCACCGGTTACCTCAACGCACTGGCCTTCGCGAAAGAACGCGTGCAGGGTGCCGACATGACCCAGATGACCGACAAGACCGCACCGCGGGTGACGATCATCCATCACCCCGATGTACGCCGCAGCCTGATGACGCAGAAGGCCTACGCCGAGGGGCTGCGTGCGCTGTACCTCTATGCGGCCGCGCACCAGAACGACGATGTGGCGCTTGCGACTTCAGGCGCCGACCCCTCGATGGCGCACCGCGTCGACGACCTTCTGCTGCCCATCGTCAAGGGTGTCGGCTCCGAGCGCGCGTACGAGATTCTGACCGAATCACTCCAGACGTTCGGCGGCTCGGGCTTCCTTCAGGACTATCCGATCGAGCAGTACATCCGCGACGCCAAGATCGACTCGCTGTACGAGGGCACCACCGCCATCCAGGCATTGGATTTCTTCTTCCGTAAGTTAATCCGCGACCGCGGTGAGGCGCTGGCTCATGTGGCGGCTCAAGTCAGCCACACCATCGACAGCCGCGACCCTTCGCTGAGTAAGCAATCCGACTCGCTCCGCACCGCGCTCGAGGATGTGCAGGCGATGGCGGCCACCCTGACGGGTTACCTGATGGCCGCGTCCGAAGAGCCCACGGAGATCTACAAGGTGGGGCTCGCGTCGGTGCGATTCCTGTTGGCCGTCGGTGACCTACTGATCGGCTGGCGCCTGCTGGTGCAGGCCGAAGCCGCGCAGGCGGCGCTGGCCTCGGGTAAGGCGGGCGCCGACGAGGCGTTCTATCAGGGCAAGGTCGCGACCGCGGCGTTCTTCGCGGCCAACATGCTGCCGAAGCTCACCGGTATTCGCGCGATCATCGACAACATCGACGACGAGATCATGAACCTGCCCGAGGCCGCGTTCTGACAGTCTCGAGGGCTAACGCACCTGGATGACCGACTTGCCGAACCGCTCGATGGCCTCGAGCGCATGCGCAAGGCTGTCGCCCGGCAGCCCGACCTGCAGCCACGTCACCCCCACGGCCGCAAGCTTTTCCACCCCGGACAGGTAGGCGTCGGCGTTGAAGTCGTCATCGCCCGCACTGCCGCCCTCGTGAGCGCCGAGATGTTGGCCCAGGGAAAGGACGGCGAACCGCCCCCGGTCGCCAGGGCCAGCGGCTGGCGACTCGCGACGATCGACACGTCCGCCGTCGTCCATGCGTCGGCGCCGCCGCTGCGGCCGCTGTCCGAAACCCACAGCCGGGGATTGTCCGACAGATGGGACCGCAACTACGTGCACAGCCTGGACTGGAGGTGGCTGACGCACCGGGGGGACAGCGGGCCGGGCGAGTCGTGGCTCAAACCGATTGTCGATCTCGTCAAGGCGAGTCCATGACTGGGCTTGAGCGGTTGTTCGCGGTGGCCGATTGTGCGAACGGCATCGGCACGAAGCTCGCCGTCAACGAGTGGACATTCATGAACACCGATCTGGTCGCGCACATGCACCGGATCCCCGATGGCGAGTGGATGGGCATCCGAGCGGAAACAAGCTACGGGCCCGACAGCGTCGGTGCGACGGTCGGGACCCTGTTCGACGAGACCGGCGCGGTGGGAGCGATCCAGCAGTCCGTGCTGGTCCGACCGATGCCCGGACGCTGATGCGCGCTTCCCCAACCGCTTTCGCCGGTCAACTGACACACGCGCCGGTGGGCACGGGCTGCGATTCGGCATCGCCGGCGACCCGGGCCGAGACCTGTTCGGCGGTGATCACGAAACCGGTATCCGGATCGTCGACGGAGGCACCGAAACCCATGCCGAGCACACGACTGTTCAAGTCGATGAGCGGTCCGCCGGAACTGCCTTGTCCCACCTTGCCTCTGATGATGTAGACCTCGCGGCTCACCGTCGTGGTGCGATAGAGGTCGGGCCCGCTGAGGTCGATGACCTCACGTATGCGTGCCGGGGTGGCGACGAATGGCCCGCCGCCGGGGTATCCGAGTATGACGGCGTCGGTTCCGGTCGGCGCCACATTTTCGTCCAACGCCAACGGCGGCGCGTCCAGGCCGGGCACAGCCAGCACCGAGATGTCGGTGTTCGGGTCGAAGACGATGACTGTGGCGGGGTGCTCCTGGCCGTCGACCGAGACGGTGAAGTTGCTCGCGCCCGCGACGACATGAGCGCTCGACATCACCCGATGCGGCGCGAAGACGAATCCGCTGCCCTCCATCATCTTCTGGCACGCGGGCGCCACGCTGCTGATCTTGACGACGCTGTGCGCGGCGGTGGCCACCACCGCGCCGCTGGCCATCGAGGCGTCGGGCGCGTCGACCGGGACGATCGAACCGGGAGTGTAGGGCTCCTTCGTCTCGGCGATGCGCTCGAGCGAGTCCGCGACCTTACCGCAGCCGACCACCGCACCCAGCGCGAAGGCGGCGACGACCAGCCCAACCGCGAGTCGAATCGGCCCCATTGCCCCGACGATAGAGGCCCGCGTGCCGACGAGTGTCGGTTTGATGCACGCTTTTTGGGGCGAAATCTGTGCTGCAAGCCTGATCTCGAGGTCCGATTGGGGCTTGTGCGTAGCAGTAATCGGCGAGCCGCAAAGCCGCGACAGGACACTGGGTCACGGCCTGCTCCATGCGGTCACGGTCGGACTCCGGTCGTTCGGCCGAGCAGATCGCAACGGTGCCGTCGGCGTGCACCTCGAACCTATGCACTTGTCCAGGTCGACATCGATGCGCATGAGAATTAGCGTGACACTTCGGCAGAAATTTGTAAAGTTATGTCGATGGCGGAATCGCGGGCCGATGCGGACAACTCGACGCGTCAGCGAATCCTGGCCGCCACCGCGGAGGTCCTCGCCCGCAACGGCATGACCAAGCTCAGCCTGTCGGAGGTGGCGCTGCAGGCCGGGGTGTCGCGGCCGACGCTCTACCGCTGGTTCTCCTCCAAACAGGACCTGCTCGATGCTTTCGTGGTGTGGGAGCGGCAGTTCTACGAGCGCGCGGTGACGGAGGCGACCGCCGATCTGGCCCCGTGCGAGCGGCTGGACGCGGCCTTACGTGTGATCGTCGACTACCAGCAGTCATATCCGGGGCTGCGGATGATCGACATCGAGCCAGCGCAGGTCATCAAGCGGCTGTCACAGATCATTCCGCTGATGCGGCACCGACTCGAGCGACTCGCACAAGGGCCCGACCCCAGCTTGGCGGTGGCAACCGCTGTGCGCGTGGCAATTTCGCATTACCTCGTGCGCAGCGACGATGACGAGGATTTTCTCGACCAGCTTCGGCACGCCGCGCGGGTCAGGCATTACGCGCCCTGAGTTCTGTAAGGATTTCTTCGGTGTGCGCACCGAGCGGCGGCGCGACTGACCGGGCCTCGGCCGGTGTGCCGTGGAAGTCGACCGGCGACGCGACCATGGGCACTCCGGCGTCGCCGTCCGGCACGTACACAAGCCCGCGAGCGGCGTGGAACTGCTCATCGGCCACCACATCTTCGATCGAGTTGATCGGCGACCAGAAGAAGTCCGGTTCTTGCGCAAAGACTTTCGCCCACTCGTCGAGCATCCTGGTCGAAGATCTCATCGAGGTCGGCGATGATCTCCACCGCGTTGGCGGCGCGGGTGTGCGACGACTCGAAGCGCGGATCCGTCAGCGAGTCGATGCGCCCGACGACGCGGCACAGCGGCGGCCTGTGGCGCGCGGCTTGCAGCCCCACGATCCAGAATCGCCGCCCGTCGGCCGCCGCATAGTTGTTCATGCCCAGACGCCAAGTTCGACGACCTTGATGCCCTCCATCGGTCCGGCCATCGGCATCCTTTCCAAACTTGTTTACAAATATTGACAAGTTTGTAAACATGACGAGTTGAATCGGGTTCCGCCGATCGTCGGCCTCGCGTCGCACCTCGGCCGCGGTGTACAACGTATCGCCACCGACGCGATCGTCGGCCGCGTTCGAGCGCTTCCCCGCACGGTGGCCGATCTCGACGCATCCGCGCTCTCGCAGATCATGGGATGCACGGTGACGTCGGTATCGGTGATCGGTGGCGACGCGGGGACGTCGTCACGCGCACGGCTGGCGCTCACCGGTGATGGCGTCCCCGACTCGGTCTTCATCAAGATGCCCGCGGTGACCGTCGCGCCCCGGGTCGTGGGCCAGCTCGGCCGTCTCGCCCGGACCGAAACCCGCTTCTACCGTGAGCTGTCGGCGGAGCTGACGGGCGTGCCCAAGTCGTATGGAGCGGCGTTCGATGCGCTGACGGGCTGCTTCGTGCTCGAGCTCGAGGATCTGGCCGTTGACAACTGTGAGTTCCCCGACACCCTGCACCCCTTGGGCCCGGCCCAGGCGGGTCTGATCGTCGACCTCCTGGCCAAACTGCACGCGACGTTCTGGGAGCGGGTCCCCGGATGGCTGTACACCGCCTCCGGCGACGACGTGTCCCTGCAGACCGGACCACTGCTCAAAACCTCCGCGCGTCGGATCGCCGAGCGCACCGACATCGCCGTCGAGAATGGTCGCTTCATCGACGACACCTACCGCGCGGTCGCCCGGCTGATCGACGCTCCGCCACACACGGTCATGCACGGCGACGCGCATCCGGGAAACGTCTATTTCCGCAACGGCGAGGCGGGTTTGCTCGACTGGCAGGCGGTGCGGCGCGGTCATCCGAATCGCGAACTGGCCTACACCTTGGTCACCAGCATGACAACGGCCGACCGGCAGGCCAACGAACGCGACCTGCTCGACGTCTACTGCGACGCGCTGGCCGCTGCGGGCGGGCCGGTCCTCGACGGGGCGGGGCTGTGGGAGCGCTAAGGCAGGGCGCGCTGTACGCATACGTCGCGCTGTACGCATACGTCGCGGCGCTCATCACCGCGGGACTGGGCGGCATGCAGGACGAACGCATCGCGTTGGAGGGTCTGCGACGCAGCGTGACCGCACTTGAAGATCTCGACACGGTCGGGCTGTTGGAGAAGTCACTGTGATGGACGAACTACCATCACTACGACCCAGACGATTAAGGCCTTGACGTGAACGAACCTCTGCGGAACGCATCCGAGTCCGTCGACGACACCTCGACGCGACATAGGATCTTGGTTGCCACCGCCGAGGTGCTCGGTCGCAGCGGGCAGACCAAGCTGAGCCTGTCGGAAGTGGCGCTGCAGGCTGGGGTCTCGCGTCCGACGCTGTACCGCTGGTTTGCGTCCAAGCAGGAACTGCTCGATGCCTTCGGGATCTATGAGCGCGAGATGTTCGACACCGGAATCAGCAGAGCGACATCGGGGCTGCGTGGAACGGAGAAACTCGACGCCGCGCTGAGGTTCATCGTCCAATACCAACAGTCGTACTCAGGTGTGCGGCTGGTGGACATCGAACCCGAAGTCGTCATCGCTCAGCTCGCGCGAATTATCCCCGTCATGCGTGCACGCTTGCAGAAGCTGATGCCGGGACCGAGCGGAGGCGTGAAGGCGGCCACGGCAATTCGGGTCGCAATATCGCACTACATCGTCCGCAGCGACGACGGCAATCAGTTCCTGGCGCAACTCCGTCATGCCGCTGGGATCAAACAGAACGCCTGACATTTCGGCGCTAGTTTGTAAAGCTGCCTGCCATGACGGCAGTGCAGACTGAAACCGGCGTGCTCGCCGGCGACGAGCGGATGCTGATCGACGGCGAACTGCAGTTCACCGGCAGCGGTGCGAAATTCGACGTCGTGCATCCGGCCAGCGAGCAGGTCGCAGGTCAGGCCACCGACGGAACCGTCGACGATATGGCGCGCGCGGTGGCCGCGGCGCGCCGCGCGTTCGACGCGGGCGAATGGTCGCGCGATCTGGAGTTCCGCCATCACTGCCTGACCCAGCTGCACGCTGGACTGGAACGGATCCTGATCACCGAGGTCGGTTGTCCGATCACGGTGACGGGCAGCCAGATCGAGAGCCCGATCGACGAGGTCAGGCACTGGGCCGAGCACGGAAAGAACTTCGACTACCTGGTCGACACTGGGGTTCATCCCACACAGTTGGGCCCCGCGCGGCGCAAGATCCACTACGAGCCGGTCGGCGTCGTCGGCGCCATCACGCCGTGGAATGTGCCGCTGTACCTCAACATCGCCGAAACCGTGCCCGCGTTGATGGCCGGCAACACCGTGGTGCTCAAACCCGCGCAGCTCACCCCGTGGTCGGGCAGCGAGTACGGCCGCATCGTCGCCGAGGAGACGGATATCCCACCCGGTGTGTTCAACGTCGTGGTGTCCAATGTCAACGAGGTCGGCGCCACGCTGTCGGCTGACCCGAGAGTCGACATGATCACCTTCACCGGTTCGACCGCGACGGGCCGCGCAATCCTTCCCGCCGGCGCGCCGACGGTGAAGAAGACGCTGCTCGTGTTGGGCGGCAAGTCGGCACACATCGTGCTCGAGGACGCGGACTTCAACTCCGCGTTGCCGATGGCGGCGATGATGGCGTGCGTCATGTCGGGGCAGAGCTGCATCCTGCCCAGCCGGATCCTCTTGCCGCGCAGCCGTTATGACGAGGGCATCGAGATCCTCAAGAACATGATGGCGGGATTTCATGTCGGCGATCCGTGGACGCCGGGCAACATGCAGGGCCCGCAGATCAGCGAGACGCAACGGCAGAAGGTGCTCGGCCTGATCAAGAGCGGTATCGACTCGGGCGCCCGGCTGGTCACCGGCGGTGGGATTCCCGAGAGCCTGCCCGTCGGCTATTACGTGCGGCCGACGCTGTTGGCCGACGTCGACCCGGATTCTCAAGTGGCTCAAGAGGAGATCTTCGGTCCGGTGCTGACGGTCACGCCGTACGACAGCGATGACGAAGCCATCGCGATCGCCAACAACTCGATCTATGGCTCTCGGGTGAGGTCAGCGGCGCCGATGTCGACAGGGCACTCGAGGTGGCCAAACGGATGCGCACCGGCAGGCACCGCTCGACGCCCAAACGGACAAACGGGCGGGAAAGTGCGAGAAGATCGCGCCATTACGTCGATCTCGGCGCGAGTAGTCGAGTAGTGCGGACGCGAGAGTCAGCCCTCGGCAGCCAACTGACCGCAGGCAGCGGCGATTTCGCGGCCGCGCGTGTCGCGCACTGTGCACGACACGCCCCTGTCGCGGACCCGCTTCACGAACTCGCGTTCCGCGGCCTTCGGACTGGCATCCCATTCACTTCCCGGAGTCGGGTTCAGCGGAATGACGTTGACGTGGGCCAGGGGCCCGAACACGCCGTGCAGACGCTTACCGAGCAGGTCGGCACGCCACGGCTGGTCGTTGACGTCGCGGATCAACGCGTACTCGATCGAAACCCGCCGACCGGTCACATCGGCGTAATACCGTGCGGCGTCGAGGGCTTCGGCAACCTTCCACCGGTTGTTCACCGGCACCAGGGTGTCGCGCAGCTCGTCATCGGGCGCGTGCAGCGACAGCGCCAGCGTCACGTTGAGCCGTTCGTCGGCCAGTTTGCGGATCGCGGGAGCCAACCCCACCGTCGACACCGTCACCGACCGCGCCGAGATACCGAACCCGTTCGGTGGTGCGGCGGTGATGCGCCGAACCGCGGCCAGCACGCGGTTGTAGTTGGCCAGCGGCTCCCCCATGCCCATGAAGACGATGTTGGACAGGCGGCCAGCACGCGCGATTCCGTCCCCGTCCCTGTCACGCAACTCGACGGCGGCGCCACGCACCTGCTCGAGGATCTCCGCCGTCGACAGGTTACGCGTCAAGCCGCCCTGGCCCGTCGCACAGAACGGGCAGGCCATCCCGCAACCGGCCTGCGACGAGATGCACACGGTGTTGCGGTCGGGATAGCGCATCAACACCGATTCGAACGTCGTGCCGTCCAGCGCGCGCCACAGCATCTTGCGCGTCTCACCTGCATCGCACTCGATCTCCCGCACCGCATCGAGCAAGTTGGGGAACAGCGCGTCGGCAACCTGATCGCGGACAGCCGCGGGCAGATCGGTCATCTGCCGCGGATCGGCGATCAGCCTGCCGTAGTACTGGTTAGCCAGCTGCTTTCCGCGAAACGCAGGCAACCCCAGGTCAGCGACCGCGGCCGCGCGTCCGGCCTCATCGAGGTCCGCGAGGTGCCGCGGCGGCATTGCACGTCGCGGCGAATCGAAGACCAGCGGCAGGGAACTAGGCATGATGCCCCGCCAGTATCACATCTCGCATCACCGGAAATTAATTCGCGAACGAGTGCGTTGGCCGGAACTATGGGTCAGGTGGCCACTAGAACCATGCCGCTGAGCGCGGCGTCGCCGCTGGCCTTCTTCTATGCGCTCGGATATCCCATTGGTGCGCTTGCGGTTTCGGTGATGTCACCGATGGCGGTGCTGGTGTTCCGGTTCGGTTTGGCCGCGGCGATCCTTTCCGGGTGGGCGTTGATCGCCGGAGTGAGATGGCCCACAGGCCGCACGTTGGTACATGTCCTGATAAGCGGGCTTCTCGCGCAGGGCCTGCTTTTCACCACCCTGTATCTGGCGCTACTGCATGGCGCTCCCGCCGTCCTCGGCGCGGTGATCATCTCGATGAATCCCGTCGTCACCGCGCTGTTGGCGGCGATGTTCCTCGGTGAGGGTCTCAGCTGGATGCGGGTCGGCGCGCTCGTGATGGGCGTGCTGGCGGTGCTCGCGGCGTGCGCGGGACGGCTGATCGCGGTAGGCGGAGTCGACGCGGCGGTGCTGCTCATGCTCGGCTCACTGTTCAGCGTGGCGGTGGGCGGCGTCTATCAGCAGAAGTTCTGCTCAGGGTCGGATTTCCGGGCGACCGCCGCCCTGCAGAACGCCGCGTGCATCCTCCCGATCGTGGCACTCGCGCTGGTGATGCCTTGGTCGGTGACGGATCCGTGGAAGGCGGCGGGTGCGATCGCGGCCGTGGTGCTGCTGAACGCGGTGCTGTCGATGACGCTTTACGTGCGTGGCATCAACGACTACGGCGCCGCGGCGGTGGCGATGCTCTTCGCAATCATCCCCGCGGTCGCGGGCCTATTTTCCTGGGCGATGTTGGGGCAACGGCCCGATATTGGCATCGCGCTGGGGTTGGTAGTCGGTGCTGTCGCGTGCTGGCTGAACAACCGTGCGTCACGCCAGGAGCGTCAAGACGATCCAGCCGGCGACGGCCGACGGCAGCATCGCGTCGATCCTGTCCATGATTCCGCCGTGCCCCGGTAGCAGCGTGCCCATGTCCTTGATGCCGAGATCGCGCTTGACCTGAGACTCGACCAGGTCGCCGAGCACGCCCGTGATCACCAGCATCAGCCCCAGCGGCACGCCGACCCATGCGGGGCGGTCCATCAGAAACGCCACCGACAGCACTGCCGCCGTGATGCCGAATAGCAGCGAGCCGCCCAGCCCCTCCCATGACTTCTTCGGGCTGATCGCGGGCACCATCAGGTGCTTGCCGAACAGAACCCCGGCGACGTACCCGCCGATATCGGCGAAAACGACCGTCACGATCACGGTGAACGTCCGGCTGCCGCCGTGGTCCTCGAAGATCAGTAGCGCGCTGAAGCTCGCGAACAGGGGCACCCAGGTCGCGAGCAGCACCGTGGCCGAGATATCGCGGAGGTAGTTCACCGGTGGTTCGCGCAGGCCTTGGCCGACCAGCCGCCACACCATGCACACCACGATCGTGGTGCCGTACGCGCCCAGCAGACCGGCCGCGCCGAAGGGCCACGTGAGCCAGATCATCGCCTGCCCGCCCACCAGCAGTGGAATGACGGGCAGGGCGTAACCGGCTTCTCGAAGCCTGCGTGTGACCTCGTGCGTCGCGACGGGAATCGCCACCGCCAGCACCGGTAACCATCCGATCGGCGCGAAATTCAGAATCACGATCGCGATCGCGCCGAGTACGACACCGACGCCGATTGCGGCGGGCAGATTTCGGCCGGCCCGGGACGCCTTCTTGGGCGGCTCCGAAGTCTCGGCCACGGGACTTGCTTGCTGGTCGGCCACTAGACCTCCAGCAGTTCGCCTTCTTTGTGTTTGACCAGCTCGTCGATCTGGGTGGTGTAGGTGTGCGTGGTCTTGTCGAGATCCTTCTCGGCCCGCCCGACCTCGTCCTCGCCCGCCTCGCCGTCCTTCTTTATGCGGTGCAACTCCTCCATCGCCTTGCGACGGATGTTGCGCACAGAGACCCTGGCGTCCTCACCCTTGGACTTCGCCTGCTTGACGAGGTCACGCCGGCGCTCCTCGGTCAGCTGCGGAATCGCGATCCGGATGACGTTGCCGTCATTGCTCGGGTTGACGCCCAGGTCCGAATTGCGGATCGCGTCCTCGATATTGCGCAGCTGGTTGGCCTCATAGGGCTTGATCACCACCAGCCGCGCTTCGGGGACGTTGATGCTGGACAGCTGGGTGATCGGGGTGGACGCGCCGTAATAGTCGACATTGATTCGTGAGAACATGCCGGGGTTGGCGCGGCCAGTGCGGATCGACGCGAGGTCATCGCGCGCCACCGACACAGCCTT
Organism: uncultured Actinomycetota bacterium; assembly: GCA_963848855.1. Taxonomy (GTDB): domain Bacteria; phylum Actinomycetota; class Actinomycetes; order Mycobacteriales; family Mycobacteriaceae; genus Mycobacterium. Next base: position 596,090 of record CAWKFL010000007.1, on the reverse strand, counting down.
CTCCATCTTCTCCTCTGCGTCGAAGAGGGTTTCGTCAATCACGGTGCCTGCTCCTTCTCGCGTTTCACGTGGTGCACAGCCTCCCCGTCGCTACGTTCGCCCTGACGTGGTAACCAGTGTTCCGATCTTCTCACCTGCGACCGCCCGGGCGATATTGCCATCGGTGAGCAGGTTGAACACCAGGATCGGCATGCCGTTGTCCATGCACAGGCTGAACGCGGTGGCGTCGGCGACTTTCAGGCCGCGGTCGATGACCTCACGGTGGCTGATCGCGGTGAGCAGTTCGGCATTCGGGTCCACCCGCGGATCGGCGGTGAAGACACCGTCGACGGCCTTGGCCATCAGCACCACCTCGGCGCCGATCTCCAGCGCGCGCTGGGCGGCGGTGGTGTCCGTGGAGAAGTACGGCAGACCCATGCCTGCGCCGAAGATGACCACGCGGCCCTTCTCGAGGTGCCTGCGCGCCCGCAGCGGAATGTAGGGTTCTGCGACCTGGCCCATAGCGATGGCGGTCTGCACCCTGGTGACGATGCCTTCCTTCTCCAGGAAATCTTGCAGCGCAAGACTGTTCATCACCGTGCCGAGCATGCCCATGTAGTCGCTTCGGCTGCGCTCCATGCCGCGCTGCTGCAGCTGCGCACCGCGGAAGAAGTTGCCACCACCGATGACCACGGCTACCTGCACACCGCTGCGGACCACTTCGGCGATCTGGCGGGCCACCTGGTGAACGACGTCGGGGTCGAGGCCCACCTCTCCCCCGCCGAACATCTCACCGCCGAGCTTGAGCAGCACTCGCGAATACATCGGCCGCATCGGCGGCTGGGATGCCTCGTTGCCGTTGGGGCTGGTTGGCTCCGCCATCCGACTCCTTCGGGGTCCTCGCATGAGATCGCCATCAAAGCGGTCGCCCACGATGGCACCCCTAATCCTGCCTCATAGCAGCCCGAAAGCCGCTATGGGGTAGGCGGCGTGGCGGTTAGCTCTCGGGCATGTGTGCCGTCAGCAGGAACGCGGGCACCGACTTGCGCCCGTTCGGCTCGTCCCGGACGTCCGTCACCGGGAAGTACTCCTCGAAGCCCTCCGGAAAGACGCCATGGATGCGGGCGGGCCTGATCTCGTCGACGGTCCAGTACTTCGAGACGACGTCGCGCAACTCGTCCTCGGTGACGGGGTTGGCGGGTCCGTCGGGCATGCCCGCCTTGTCGAACACCAGCACGAAGTACGACGCACCTGGCGCGGCGGCCCGCACGATCGACTGCTGATATCCCTCGCGCAGCTCCACGGGCATCGAGTGGAACAGCGTCGAGTCGACGATGGTGTTGAAATGGTCGTCGTAGCCGTTGAAGTTGCTGATGTCGGCGACTTCGAAGGTGGCGTTGGTCAGGCTCCGCTTGGCCGCCTCTGCCTTGGCGAGCTCGATGGCGGTCGGTGATTGGTCAAGGCCGACCGTGGTGAACCCACGTTCGGCCAGGTACAGGGAGATGGCGGCCTCGCCGCAGCCGGCGTCGAGCACGACACCGTTGAACTTGCCCTGCTCGATCAGTGAGGCGAGTTCGGGCTGTGGTTCGCCGATGCTCCACGGCGGCTTCGCGCCCGCCATTTCGGGAGCCTCGCCCCGATATGCGGATTCGAACATTTCGTCCATCGGTTGAGTCATGAAACCGGTATATCAACGGGGTTGATATATGTCAATATGATTGACATGAGTGCGTTCCTCGAGGATCAGCCGCTGGGCTACCTGCTCTCCCGGGTGGCAAATGCACTGCGCTCGGAAGTGACCGCAGCCGTGCTCGATCCGATGAATCTGGCGTTCCCCCAATACCTTTGCATGCGGGTGCTGTCCAAGTACCCGGGCCGATCCAACGCCGAGTTGGCGCGCGATATGAACGTTTCGCCGCAGGCGATGAACATGGTGCTTCGGGGGCTCGAGGATCGCGGGCTGGTGACGAGGCCCGCCAGCGTGTCGTCGGGCCGGTCGTTGCCCGCGCAGCTGACCCGTGAGGGCATCGACCTGCTCAAGCGCACCGATTCCGGCGTGCGCGCGGCCGAGGGCAAGCTGATGGCCAACCTCACCGATGACCAACGGCGCGAGTTCAAGAGGACCCTCGTCACGCTGGGCACCGACCCGTTCTGACCGGCGCGCTCCCCCGAGGACGCGTTCAGCAAGAATGCTCACTCATGAGCGCTGACGACCTCATCTACGTGTCACGGGAACTCACCGACCGTGCGATGGCCCATCTGCAATCGCTCGGAGTGCCGTTGCGGATCGGAGGTGAGAGTCCGCCCAGCCGGGCCGATATCGAGGCGGGCATCGCCGGGGCCAGCGCAGCCGTCGTCACGCTCACCGAACGGATTGACGCCGACGTCCTCGCGGCCGCGGGCAGCCAGTTGAAGGTCGTCGCCAATGTCGCCGTCGGATACGACAACATCGACACCTCGGCTGCCGCCGAGGCCGGCGTCATCGTCACCAACACACCCGGCGTACTCGACCGTGCGACCGCCGACCACACGTTCGCGCTGATTCTCACCGTCGCCCGCCGGATCACCGAGGGCGACCGGCTCATCCGTTCGAAGAAGCCGTGGATCTGGGGACCGCGCATGCTGGTCGGCCTGGACATCAGCGCCGGTGCAACGCTGGGCATCCTCGGCTATGGCCGCATCGGGCGCGCGGTGGCGCAACGGGCGCAGGCGTTCGATATGAACGTCATCGCGGTCGCGCGCAGCAAGCAGCCCGGCACCATCGAGGACGGAGTCACGTTCGTCGACCACGACACCCTGCTGGCCGAGAGCGATGTGGTCAGCGTGCTCACCCCGCTGACGCTCCAGACGCGTCACCTGATCGACGAGCGTGCGCTGCGGGCGATGAAACCGACTGCGTATCTGATCAATACGGCCCGGGGAGGCGTGGTCGACGAAGCCGCATTGGTCGCGGCGTTGAAGGCGGGCGAGATCCGCGGTGCCGCACTGGATGTGTTCGAGAACGAACCGAACGTCAACCCCGCGCTGCTCGACGCTCCCAATCTGGTTCTCACCCCGCACATCGCCAGCGCTGGCGAGGCCACCCGCGACGCCATGGGCATCCTCGCGATCGACAACGCCGCGGCGGTGCTCGCCGGGAAACCGCCGTTGACGCCGGTCGGCTAGTGGTGGCGGCAGGCCGCCGGCGGTGAGGGCGGGATGTCCAGCGCGGGGTTGCCGTCGAAGAAGCCCACCGGCTTGAGGTGAAAACCCGTGTAAGCACACGGCATCACCGGCCAGTCCTCCGGCCGCACGACGTGGTGCGCGCCGACGGTGTACCAGAGAACCACGTCGGTGTTCTCTAACGGCGCGTCGTCGGCGATGTACTCCGGCAGACCCTGCGCATCCGGCGACTGATACATGTAGTCGCCGGCCGCGAACTTCTCGTCGGCGTCGTAGCGCGTCACCCACAGGTTGTGCTGGACGAACCGCGCCCGGTCGTAGATGTACGAGCCTTCCTGGACCATCACCGGCACCACGTCCCGCGGCGTCAGTTTGTAGGCCACCGGGCTGCCGAGCTCATTGCGTTTAGACGGGTTGGTGACCTTCCAGTAGCGGCCGGTCGACCAGTCCCAGTCGCGTGCGCCCTGTCCTTCGGATGCAACCAGCGTGTCGCGGGTGATCCACGCGTTGTGATGAGGGTTCACCGCGGGATCGGGTTCGGGAATCGAGTCGACCTCGTAGACGCTGTTACCCGCGCCGTCGATGCTCATGTCGAGCCGGAAGTTGAAGAAGTGTTGGTGGTTGGGGCCGTAGATGTTGGGCGCCACCATCTTTCCCCAGCGTGGCTCCTTTCCGTCGGGCACCGAACCGGTGGTGAGCACACCGGACAGTTTGACCTCCACCTCCATCGAGGCGTCGTTGTAGAAGTACCAGAAGAATCCGTACTCGTAGTTGCCGACGGTGCAGATCATCGAGATCACCAGCCGCCTGGCCCGCCGCACCTCGACCTCACCGGTCCGGAAGTCCGTGTGCTTCCAGGAGATTCCGTAGTCTTCTTCGTGCATGCAGATTGCGTTCGGAATCGTGACCGCGTTGCCCGACGAGTCGTTGACCGTGCCGTCGAAGTAGAAGATCTCGCCGAGGCAGTCACATCCCAGCGTCAGCGGATTTGCGGAGAACCCCATGCCGACTTCGCCCATGTCGAAGACGTTCTTGTTCCAGTGCGTCGGCTCCGTATCGCCATAGGGCACCACCATTTCCGACAATGACGCCCGGTAGATGATCGGCCGGATCTCACCCCGGTCGGAGTAGGTGATCTCGTGCAGGACGATGCCCTCGCGCGGGTTGAAGCCCACCCGCATCGACCACTTCTGCCACTGCACTTTCCAGCCGTCGACGGTGAAGCTGGGCCCGTCGGGCTGGGTGATCTCGATCGGCTTGACGTCGTCGCGGAACGCGCTGAACGCAGGCCGGTTGTTCCCGTCGAACATGAATTTCTCGGCGTAGTTGCCCGCGGTCGGCGGCAGCGGCACTACCCCGTGATCCTCGATGTCGATGACTTTCATCGCGTCCAGGTCGAACGTGACAATCAAACCCTCAACGGGTCGCGCGTAACCGTGTTCGGATGGCGCAGCCCGCATGAACGTCAGCGGCCGACAGATCAGCGGAGAGCTGTCGTAATTGTCCTGCGGCCCGTAATACCCTGCGGGCCAAGGGTCGATCATGGCGAGGTCGAAGTCGGTGACACCACGTTTGCGCATCGCTTCCTGCCATCGCGGATCGGCGCGGACGACCTCCTCCACGCCGGTCATGTGTTCGACAAGATACGACGGGAACCGGCCGGGTATTGACTTCCAGGAGTCGATGACGCGTGCGCCGAGGTCGACGGTCGCCTCGTAGACCAACTTCGCTGCGGCGTCGTACATGGTGACGAACGCGCACCGCGGCACGTCGACTGCACCCTCGAAGCTCAGCGCGTCCGTCTTTGCCGGCTCCGCCAACTGGATCATCACGAACTTCAAAGTCGGCGTTGAATACTCGGAATCCGTGATCACGGCCGCCGCTTCTTCGATCTCGGCAGCCGTCAGCGGGTCCAACGGATAGGAGGTACCGTCACCGGTGGCCTCCGTGCGAACCGCGGTGCTGTCCATCGTCATTTGGTCTCGTCCTTCAGCTCAAGAGTTGCCAGATGTGCCAGTGCGTCTTCCTGCGACACCTTGTGCGCGGAACGCCGCCCGAAGACGTAGACCACCAGACCCAGCACAAACATGCCGAGGCTGATACCGCCGACCCACGTCATCCAGTTGGCCGTGGACACGTCGATCCGCGGGGTCACGAATGAGTAGTAGATGCCGCCGATCGTGCCGACCGTGCCGACGATAACGGTGATCCACACCCCCACCATTCCGCCGGGAATGCGCCAGAACTGTTCGTTGGCATAGCGATCCGCATACTTCTTGCGGGCGATGATCACCGGGATGAGGAAGAAGAAGCCGGAGAGCAGCCACACCGTGCTCAGCCCGCCCTGCAGGTAGATGGTGACGTTCGCCATGCTGCTCTGCAAGTACAGCCCGACCAGGATCAGCGATGAGATGACGCCCTGGATGAGGATGGCGGTCACCGGGTTGCGGGTGCGCGGGTTGAGATGGGTGAAGATCCGCGGGAGGTGACGCTCCAGGCCCGATACGAAGATCAGTCGCGAGTAGGCGACCTGATAGGTCATTAGCGCCACGATGATGATGCCGGCCAGCACGACCGCCGCGATCTCCATCAGGCCCGGGAACCCCGACTTGTCGAGGTTGGCGATCACGCCCGTCACCGGGTCGATCTCATCCCCGGAGAGAACCATCATGGTGCCGAGGGTGGTCAACAGATAGATGGCGACCAGCGCGGCCGAACCCCACAGGATCATCCTCGGTCCGCTCTTGCGCACCGACAGGAACTCCGCGCCCATGTTGTACGGGGTCTCGACGCCGAGCAGGTAGAGCAGCACGGTGCCGTACAGGAATCCAGCGGTGGCGAAGTTGGGCACCGTGGCCTCGCGCCAGCTGAACGGTGTAGCCGAACCGTTCTTACCGGCGTAGATCAGGCCGCAGATGAAGATCGTCAGCGTCAGCACTCCGTAGACGATGAAGACCACGTTCATGATGCGTTGGTTGGCAGCGAGTTTGGCCAACGCCAACCCGATCACGGTCCACAGGATCACCAGTTGCAGGATGATGCTCGTCGTCAATCCGAGCTCCGCGTGGAACGCAAGGAGTAGGAACTGCAACACCACTGCGGGCGAGGATGCCGCGTTGAGGATCACCGGCACCCAGGACAGATAACCGCCGATGAAACCCCAGGTTTCACCCATCGTGCGGTAGGCCCAGATGTACACACCACCCTGGCCGGGCCAGAGATTGCCGAGTTCCACCACGGCCATACCCGCTGGAATCAGGAACGTCAGGATGCCGAGGATCCACATCGGGATCGCCGTCCAGCCTCCCGCCGCCATCACCGACGAACCGGTGACCCAGCAGATGATGAACACGTACGCGGCCGTCAGCCCGAACGTACTCATCACCTTCGGCAGGATCTGCTCGGGAACGAGCTCAGTGGTCATCAACGCGTCGCGCTTCGACGGCGGCGCCGCCTCGAGTTCTTGGGTCATGGCAGGTCTCTCCGAATGCCGTTGTTTCAGTTGACGATCTGTCCGTCATTCATACGGACAACACGGCTCGCTTCGTCGGCCACCGTGGGGTCATGGGTGCTGGCGACGACAGTGACGCCCAGCGTGGAACACAGGTCGCGCAGCATGCGCACCACCGTTTCCCCCGTGCGGTGGTCGAGATTGGCAGTCGGCTCGTCGGCAAGGACGAGCGTCGGATTGCTGATCAGCGACCGCGCGATCGCGGTGTGCTGTTGTTCGCCGCCCGACATTTTTGTCGGCTGATGATGGACGCGGTGTCCGAGCCCCACCAGCTCCAGCAACTCCATCGCCCGCTTGCGCAACGCCTTCCGGTCGTAAGGTTCGAACATCAGCGGGAGCTCGACGTTTTCCACCGCCGACAGAAACGGGATCAGGTTGTAGCTCTGAAAGATGAACCCGATGGTGTCGTGGCGCAACGCCGCGAACTGGCTCTCCGTCAGCGTCAAAGTGTCCCGTCCGGCCACTTTCACCATGCCCTTGGTGGGCCGGTCCAGCCCCCCGATGATGTTCAGCAGTGTCGACTTTCCGCTGCCGCTTGGGCCCATCAGGCACACGAACTCACCTGGCACACCTGTAGTTCGGCGGCCACCAAGGCGCGCACGACTTCGTCGCCGAGTTTGTGCAGCTTCCACACATCGGAGATCTCGATCACCGGTGCCGGCTCCTCGGCCCCAGCGATGGTGTCGGCGGTTTCGTCAAGTGCGGTCATCGTCAACCTCCGGCAGTCAGGGATCGGATGGGTGGCCGCGATGCGGCATTCCAGGTGGGCACGATGCTGGTGGCGACGGCCGCGACGATGCTGACGGCGATGGCGATGGCCACGCCGAACATCAACCCAACGATTGAAACTCCCGTCGCAACCAAATCGATTGCGCCGAGCACCAATGCGGTCAATACGGCCAACAGCGCGCCGACAACAGCTCCCGCAACTGCCGCGACCATCGGCTCGATCAGCAACGCGGCCACGACGGGCTTTCGTGGCACACCGTTGGCGGCGAGCACGCCGAGTTCGCGAGTCCGGTGCGCAACGGTGCGGGTGGTGGCCACCGCAACTTCCACGACACCCACGAGCAGCACGGTCACCGCGATCAGCACGACTGTGCGACCGATTTCGTCGGCGTGGCCCAACGACACCGACTGGCCGCGGATTCCGTCGGACATTCCGAAGACGATCACGACGAGGAACGCGCCGGTCGCGGTCGTGACCACGGGCAGCACCATCTCGCGGATGCGTCGGCGCGCCGAGAGCCAGCCGTACGACATCCCTTTACGGACGCTCACTAGCGGTCTCCTAGCAATTCGGCCGGCCGTTGCTGTAGCAACCGGTGCACGGGAATGAGGGCACCGACGATCGCCATCGCAGGCAGGAAAGCGGCCACCATACCGGCGGCCTGCAGCCACGCGGTGGGCGTCGCGATGCCGGGAATCACCAGCGCCACAGCGACACCCGCGCCGATCACACCGACCAGGTAGGCGGCGATGAAGACGATCCCGGATTCGACGAGGAAGAAGTACAGCACCTCGTCGGCCAGCCCGATGCTGGACATGATGCCGAATTCGCGGCGCCGTTCGGCCACCGCGGCGAGAAAGGACGACACCGCAATGATGAATCCCAATCCGAGGCCGATGGTCGAGATGAGGCCGAGCGTCGAGCTGGTCACCTTGCCGGAGAACAAGGCCGAGAAAGCCTGCTCGAACGTCACCGGCCCGGAACCACTCACGGTGTCGTAGATCAGCCCGGGACCGTTCGGGTCGGGAGTCACTGCAGGGTCGCGCGTGGACGGGAGTCCGGTCGCGCTACCGAAGATCTGTGCAAGGTCGCGGCGCTTTTCGTCTCCGGACGGCGCGAAGATCGTCAACACCCGTTATCACCGACGGTCGACTGTGCGAGCGGACTCGCAATGGTGATCGAATGACCCCCGCCCGCGATTTCGACCACCAGGCTCTGGCCGCCTACCGCGACACCATCACCCGCGCCGAGGTTGAGTCGTTTCGCGACCTCCGAGCCCAAACGCGCTTCGCCACTGGGGATTTCGTCGCTGCCACGCAGCGATACCGGAAGTCCGTCGATTTGGGTGACACCCGAGAGGGTCCGGGTTGCGGTCCAGCCCGCGGGAACGGTGATCACCGGGGCGGGCCCATCGGCGACGAGCGCCTCGGCGTCCGCGTCGTAATGCACGCCCGCGGCAGGCACTGCCCACAGCTGGGCGCCGCCCAGCACGTCTGTCACCGAATCGGCTCCGGTGAGGGCGAAGCTCGCCGAGATGGTGCGTACGACGGTCACGCAGGCAATCGCAAGCGCAATGCCGAGTACGGACAGCGTGAACCGTTCGGGTCGTCGGCGGATGTTGGCCAGCGCGAATCGGATCAGGCACACGAAGGTGTTGCCGGAGGCGGTGGCGATGTCCGGTGAGCGAGCGGCTGTGGCCGCAGCGGTCTCCACAAAGAAGGATGGTGAGATCGAAAAGTTTCACTCACGGCCGCGCGCAATGTCGGCGGCGTTAACTCGGCGGCGTTCGAGTTACGGGGTTGTGTCGCGGACGCAACGGATTTCGTTGTCTAATCAGGCGCGGCGGCCGATGCCGGCCATCAGTCGAGGCTGCGAATATCGACGGTGTCCGACGCGAGACTCTCGATGAACCGAGTCTCGATGTCCACCGCGGTGACATGCGCTCCTCGGCTTGCCATCCAACCGACAAGCGAGCCGGCTCCGGCGCCGACCTCGAGACATTTGCCATCCGGCGCCTAGTCCCAAGTTATCCAGCAAGGACTGACTGCCGGGGTCCCAAAGCGATTCGATACCGGCGAGCGGGGCGCGCTCCTGCGCGAACTCGCCGCCAAACAGGTAGTCGCGATTGCCTTCGGTCATGCCGTGGATCACGACTCACTGGTGCAAGTTATTCACGGCTCATGACTGGATGCGCGCCCAGGGTCGTGCCTCTTCGAGTTCGTATGCCAGTTCCAGAAGGCGGCCTTCCCCGCCCCACACCGTCGACAGCATCATGCCGACCGGCATCCCCGACGCAGATTCCCCGAGCGGCAACGAAATTGCGGGGTCGCCCGTGGCGTTCTGAAACGGCGTGAATGCCGCCCATTCGATGAGCCGGTCCATGATCTCTTCATAATCGGCTGTGGGGCTGAGGTGGCCGATGCGAGGAGTTACCTCGGCGAGTGTCGGCATCAGCACCGCGTCATACGTGCCCGACAGTCGCTGGGTGATCCGACGCGTGCGGGCCAAGCGTGCGATCGCCACCGGCAGCTTGTACAGGTTTCGTGCCGCGGCACGGTCGAGACCCCGTGTCAGATTGTCCAGTTTGGTGGGGTCGAAGCTCGGGCCGAACATGCGCCGCCCGCCCCGAACGACCGCGAACGACAAGAACATCCAGTACAGGTGGAAGTCGTCCTTGAACCGGTCCGGCACCGGCCGATCGATCTCGGTGACCTTATGGCCGAGTTCCTCCAACAGCGCGGCCGTCTTGAGCGTCAGCTCACGCACCTCGGGGCTGGCGTCTCGCAGGATGGATTGGGTGCAGAACGCGATGCGCAGCCGTTGGGTACCCGGTCGAGTGACGTCACCGATCGGCGGCAGCTTGGGATGGGGGTACACGCGTTCGGCTTCGCGCAGGAACGCCGCGGTGTCGCGGACGGTACGCGAGACCACACCGTTGACGACAAGGTGCAGCGGCATCCGCGCGGTTTCCTTGTCGAGCGGTAGCCGGTCCCGCGTCGGCTTCAACCCGATCAGCCCGTTGCATGCGGCGGGTATGCGAATCGATCCGCCACCGTCGTTGGCATGCGCGAGGGGCACCACCCCCGCGGCCACGAACGCAGCCGAACCCGATGACGACGCCCCCGCGGTGTACTCCGGATTCCACGGGTTGCGCACCGGCCCGATGCGCGGATGTTCCGCCGACCCGCTGAAGCCGAACTCCGACATCTGCGTCTTGCCCAGCGGTGAGAGGCCGGTGCCCAGAAAGACCCGCGCCCACTCCCCGTCGGCGGGCATCGGCCGCGGCTCCCACGCATCGGTGCCGTGCATGGTCGGCATGCCCTCGACCGCGACGTTGTCCTTGATGAACGACGGCACACCGTCGAAGTAGCCGCCGTACGGGTGCGACGCGCCCGCGCGCTGCCGTGCGCGGTCGAACGCTTCATAGGCCAGCCCGTTGAGGGCCGGGTTGACGGCCTCGGTGCGGGCGATCGCCGCGTCGACAAGCTCCGTCGCGGACACTTTGCCCGCGCGAAGCGCTTCCACGAGGCCGACGGCATCAAGATCACCCAGAGCGTCGTCGCCGAACGCGTGAGTGCGAACCATGCAGTGACGGTACCAACTCGTACCGCCTCGGCCGACGAAAGCGTCGGTCAAGCCGGCACTCGCCCCTGCGCTGGAACGCAAAAGGCCGCCAGAATCTGGCGGCCTTAGCGTGTGCTCCTCAGGTCAGGCCTGGCCGACCTCGAACCGCACGAACCGCGTCACGGTCACGCCCGCTTCGTCGAGCAGCGCCTTGACGGTCTTCTTGTTGTCGGACACCGACGGCTGGTCAAGCAGCACGACGTCCTTGTAGAAACCGGTTACGCGGCCTTCGACGATCTTGGCCAGCGCCTGCTCGGGCTTGCCCTCGTTGCGGGCGGTCTCCTCCGCGATGCGCCGCTCGTTGGCGACGACGTCCTCGGGCACGTCCTCCCGCGTGAGGTACTTGGCCTTCAACGCGGCGATCTGCAGGGCCACCGCGTGCGCGGCGACAGTGCTTGTCTCCGGGTCACGGCCCGGACCGTACTCGACCAGCACACCGACCGCCGGTGGCAGGTCGGACGCCCGCTTGTGCAGGTACGTCTCGACGGTGCCATCGAAGTAGACGACCCGGCGCAGCTCGAGCTTCTCGCCGATCTTGGCGCTCAGGTCCGCGATGACCTGCTCGACGGTGGTGTCGCCGACTTTGGCGGCCTTCAGCGCATCGATGTCGGTCGCCTTGGCGGCGGCCGCAGCGGCAACGATCTGGTCGGCCACCGACTGGAACTCCGCGTTCTTCGCGACGAAGTCGGTCTCGGAGTTCAGCTCGATCAGCGCACCGTCCTTGGCGGCGACCAGACCTTCGGCGGTCGCGCGCTCGGCGCGCTTGCCGACGTCCTTGGCGCCCTTGATGCGCAGCAGCTCGACGGCCTTGTCGAAATCGCCGTCAGCCTCGACCAGCGCGTTCTTCGAGTCGAGCATGCCGGCGCCGGTCAGCTCCCGAAGTCGCTTGACGTCGGCAGCGGTGTAGTTCGCCATTTCAGCCTTTCCCTACGGGTTTGATGGGGGCGTCGGTTCGGTTTGGATGTCCGCCTGTGGGGTGCCGGGCTCGGCGCCGTCGGCGGTCGGCGACGCGGTCGCGGTGGCGCCGGCGAGCAGTTCCTGCTCCCACTCGGCGAGCGGCTCGGCGCCTTCTGTCTCCGCCTTGTCGCCGTCGCGGCCCACATTGGCGCGGGCCTGCAGGCCCTCGGCGACGGCCGACGCGACCACCTTGGTGAGCAGCGCGGCCGACCGGATCGCATCGTCGTTGCCCGGGATCGGGTAGTCGACGAGGTCGGGGTCGCAGTTGGTGTCGAGGATCGCGATGACCGGGATGCCCAGCTTGCGGGCCTCACCGACAGCGATGTGCTCCTTGTTGGTGTCGACGACCCAGACGGCCGAGGGCACCTTCTGCATGTCGCGGATACCGCCGAGGCTGCGCTCCAGCTTGTTCTTCTCGCGGGTCAGCATCAGGATTTCCTTCTTGGTGCGACCCTCGAAGCCACCGGTCTGCTCCATCGCTTCGAGTTCCTTGAGGCGCTGCAGCCGCTTGTGCACGGTGGAGAAGTTGGTGAGCATGCCGCCCAGCCAGCGCTGGTTCACATAGGGCATGCCGACGCGGGTGGCCTCTTCGGCGATCGATTCCTGCGCCTGCTTCTTGGTGCCGACGAACATGATGGATCCGCCGTGACCGACGGTCTCCTTGACGAACTCGTATGCCTTGTCGATGTAGGTCAGCGTCTGCTGCAGATCGATGATGTAGATGCCGTTGCGGTCGGTGAAGATGAACCGCTTCATCTTGGGGTTCCAGCGACGGGTCTGGTGCCCGAAGTGGGTGCCGCTGTCCAGCAGCTGTTTCATGGTTACAACAGCCATAGTCGGCCATGTCCTCTTGTTGTCGGTTGACGCCCGGCATCGGGTGATGCCAAGCCCTGGTGGCTGCGGGTTGCCGAACCCGTCCTGAGACGAGACCGCCGGCATCCGGGTACGACCTTGACGAACCGGGTCATGGTGCAGACACGCGAAGTCAGCCCGCGCAAGCGAGCTGCGGTTAGCAGTTTACACGGTGGAACAGGGTGCTTTTCCACAGTGACCTGGCCATCCACAGTCTTGCACCCGAGGCATGGCGGATCGCGGTGCTCCGCGCTGAGCTTGATATATGCGGATTCTGGCGTTTGTGACGGCGGTCGCGGTGTTGTGGGCGCCGGTGGCGTGGGCGGAGGACGGCAGGCTGAACTGGCCGCTGCGGCCCGCGCCGACTGTTGTGCGAACGTTCGACGCGCCGTCGCCGAACTGGAAACCAGGCCACCGCGGCGTCGACCTCGCAGGCGCAGAGGGCCAGCCCGTGCATGCGGCCGCGGCGGGCACCGTGGTGTTCGCAGGCGAACTGGCCGGGCGGCCGCTGGTGTCGATCGCACACCCCGGCGGGCTGCGGACCAGCTACGAGCCGGTGCAGCCGTCGGTGCGGGCCGGTCAGCAGATCGCGGCAGGAGCGGTCGTCGGCGTATTGCTCGCCGGCCACTCCGGATGCGCTGAGTGTCTGCACTGGGGAGCGATGTGGGGTCCGGCGTCGCGGGCCGACTACGTCGACCCGCTGGGGCTGCTCGCCAGCACCCCCGTCCGCCTCAAACCTCTGCACCGTCGTTAGCGCAAGCCTCGTTGGCGCAAGCCTCGTTGGCGCAAGCCTCATTAGCGCGAGCCTCGTAGGCGCGAACCTCGTTGGCGCGAGCGTGCGTGTTTGCACACGACACGCCGCCGATTTCTCTACAAGCGTGCACGCTCGCGCGTCTTCGAGAGCGCGCCTAGCGTCGAAAACATGACCGCAGCCTCCGACAGCCACCGCGCCCGCCCCCTTCGCTTCGGCCTGCACACCGCGCTCCCCCGCGGAGCGAACTTCGGCGAGTTTGCAATGTCAGTGCAGGACGCCGGATTTGACGTGCTCACGATTCCCGACCACCTCGTTGCGTCGCTGTCACCGTTCGCCGCCGCGGCCGCCGCGGCGGCGGCCACATCGCAGCTGCACGTAGGAACCCTGGTGCTCAACAACGACTTTCGTCACCCGGTCGAGACCGCGCGCGAGGCCGCGACCATCGCCGCGATTTCCGGCGGTCGATTCGAGTTGGGACTCGGCGCGGGACACATGAAGTCCGAGTACGACGCTGCGGGGCTGCGTTTCGACGCCGGCGCAACGCGGGTCGACCGGTTGATCGAGTCGGTGGACGTAATCCGGCCGCTGCTTGCGGGTGAACCCGTGGATATCGACGGCGCGCACTACTGCGTGCGCGCCGATGCGGGTGAGTTGGTCGCAGTACCTGAGGTACCCGTGCCGCTACTCATCGGCGGCAACGGCACCCGCGTGCTGCAGTTGGCCGGTCGCGTCGCCGACATCGCGGGGCTCGCCGGCTTCAGCCACAACCGCGACGCGACGAAGGTCCAGCTCACTCATTTCGACCCCGCGGGCCTCACCGACCGGATCGCCGTCGTGCGTGATGCCGCGGGCGATCGGTTCGACGCCATCGAGCTCAACGTGCTGATCCAGTTCGTGGTGCACACCGACGACAGGGACGCGTCGGCCCACGAACTCGCGGCGGTGTTCGGCGGAATCTCGCCGGAGTTCGTGCAGGACTCGCCGTTCGTGTTGCTCGGCACACACGAGCAGATGGCGGAGACGCTCGTCGAACGTCAGCGCCGGTTCGGGGTGAGCTACTGGACGGTGTTCGACGAATGGGTCGGCCGAACCTCTGCCATGCCCGACATCGCGAAAGTCATTGCGCTGCTTCGCTAGCGCCCCGAAATGGAATTCCGTGGGCTCAAGCCGCAGGCTTGGCCCCACGGAATTCCATTTCGCGCAAACGTCAGGCGCGTGGGTGAGCCTGGTCGTGCACCGCGCGCAGCCGCGCGACCGTGACGTGCGTATAGAGCTGCGTGGTCGCCAGCGTCGAGTGGCCCAGCAGTTCCTGCACGACGCGCAGATCAGCGCCGCCCTCCAGCAGATGCGTGGCGGCGCTGTGGCGCAGCCCGTGGGGCCCGATGTCGGGTGCGCCGTCGACAGCCGCGATGGTCTGGTGCACGACGGTGCGCGCCTGCCGCGGGTCGAGCCGACGGCCGCGCGCGCCGAGCAGCAGCGCGGGACCCGAATCCGCCGTTGCCAGCGCCGCACGCCCGTCGGAAAGCCACACGTCCAGCGCCGCCTGCGCCGGCTCACCGTAGGGCACCGTGCGCTGTTTGTTGCCCTTGCCCAGCACCCGCAGCAGTCGTCGCGGCCGATCGATGTCATCGAGGTCCAACCCGCACAGTTCGCTGACGCGGATCCCGGTGGCGTACAACAGCTCGACGATCAGCCGGTCGCGCAGCGCGAGCGGATCACCCTGCTGGGCACCGGATTTCGCGGCGTCCATCGCATCGAGCGCCTGGTCCCGGCGTAGCACCGCAGGCAGTGTGCGGCGCGCCTTCGGCATCTGAAGCCGGGCGGCCGGATCCGACGGCAGTAACCCGCGTCGCGTCGCCCACGCGGTGAACGTCTTGACCGCAGACGTGCGCCGCGCCAGGGTTGTGCGCGCCGCGCCTGCCGACGCCTGCGCCGAAAGCCATGACCGCAGGATCGGCAGAGATAGGCTACGCACCGTCGCGTCGGGCACCCGTTCGGCGAGAAAGCCGAACAGCGACCGCAGGTCACCGAGGTAGGCACGACGGGTGTGGTCGGAGCGGCCGCGTTCGAGCGAGAGATACTCGTCGAACTCGTCGAGAATCGCGTCCACTCCCCTACGGTCGCAGACGGCCGCCGTCGCGAAGGTCAGGCAACCGCGTGTGTCGCCGCACGATTGACATGAACATTGCTTGAGGTTCTACCGTCCAAACCATGCAACTTTCCGATGGCATCTGGCCGGATGAACTCCCGGCCGTCGAGGTTCGCGTCGCGCGTCCGACCGACAAGCTCGACGAGGTCCTCGAGTTCTACTGCACCGACTTGGGCCTACCCGAGCTGTACCGGACCGCCGCGCACGGATACGAGGTCGTGATGGTCGGTCTGCCCGGCGACAAGTACCACCTCGAGTTCACCTCGCATGTCGACGGAAGCCCCGGCCGCGCACCCACCGATGAGAACCTGCTGGTCTTCTATTTCGCCGCCGAAGACCAGATGTTCGACGTGGTCAGCAGGCTTGGCGCACGTGGACACGAACCGGTCGAACTGGACAACCCCTGGTGGCGTGACAACGGGGCGATGGCGTTCGCTGACCCCGACAACTGGCGAATCGTGTTGATGCCCAAACCGATTCCGCTGATGGCCTGACTCAGGTGACGCGCCGAAGCACCTCGGGCGTCAGGTCCTTGAGCGTCGGATAGCCGTCGACGGCCATGATCAGGTCGGTCTCGGCCAGCAGGGACCGCAGCACATGCACGACGCCCTCTTCACCGCCGATCGCCAGGCCGTATGCGAACGGCCTGCCGACACCGACGGCGGTAGCGCCCAGCGCCAACGCCTTGACAATGTCGGCGCCGCTGCGGATCCCGGAGTCGAACAACACCGGCAGACCGTCTGCGGCATCGACGACCTCGGGCAGGCAGTCGATCGCGGGCAGCCCGCCGTTGGCCTGGCGGCCACCGTGGTTGGAGCAATAGATACCGTCCACCCCACCGTCCTTCGCGCGCCGCGCGTCGTCGGGATGGCAGATGCCCTTGACGAGCAGCGGCAGGTCGGTGAGCGATCGCAACCATGGAAGGTCGTCCCACGTCAGCGGGTTGCCGAAGATCTGCACCCAGCGCAGCACTGCACCCTGCGGGTTCTCCTCGAACGGCTGCGGCAAACTGGCGCGGAACACCGGATCGCTGGTGTAGTTCGCGAGGCAGCGACCGCGCAGCTGCGGGAAGTTCGACGTCGACAGGTCTCGCGGTCGCCATCCCGTCAGCCACGTGTCGAGCGTCACAACGATGCCCTTGTATCCGGCCGCCTCGGCGCGGTTGACGAGACTTGCGGCGAGTTCGCGGTCGGTGGGGGTGTAGAGCTGGAAAAAGCCTGGGGTATCACCTAATTCGGCAGCGATGTCCTCCATCGGATCTTGGGTCAGCGTCGAGATGACCATCGGGACACCGGTGCGCGCCGCGGCGCGGGCAGTCTCCAAATCGCCATGCCCGCTCTGTGAGCAAACGCCGGTGACACCGATCGGCGCCATGAACACCGGCGACGGCAACGTCAGTCCGAACAGTTCCACCGACAGGTCGCGTTCCTTCGCGCCGACGAACATCCGCGGCATCAGTCCCCAGCCGTCGAAGGCCGTGCGGTTGGCCCGTTGCGTCCGTTCGTCGCCGGCACCGCCGGTCACGTACGACCAGATCGACGGCGGCATCGCCGCCTCCGCCCTGGCCTCCCAGTCCGCGAAGGACATGGGCAGCGTCGGCACGACGCCGGACAGGCCGTTCAGGTAGATCTCGAGTTGGTAATCGCCGAATGCCACACCGCCACCTTGCCAGCTAGACCGGCGCCTGAGCCTCGGCTTCGGCGAGTTCACGCTTCCACTGCCGGAACGTCTCCTCGGTGCGCCCACGGCGCCAGTACCCCGAGATCGACGACGCCCACTTGGCGTCGACACCGCGTTCCTTGCGGATGTAGGACCGCAGGTTGTGCATGACAGCCTGGGCCTCACCGTGAATGAAGACCTGCACCTGCCCCGGCAGCCAGGCCGCCTCCTTGACCGCCGCGATCAGCGGGGCCTGGTCCCCAGCGCGGTCCTCTGGCACGAGATCCGCGCGGCCACCGCGATAGATCCAGTTCACGTCGACACCGGGGGGTGCGGTCAGCGCAATCTCGTCGTCAGGTCCGCCGACCTCGATGAAGACATGTCCAATTGCGTTGTCGGGCAACGCTTCCAGGGCAGTGCTGATCGCAGGCAGCCCGGCCTCGTCACCGGCCAGCAGGTGCCAGTCCGCCGCGGGGTCGGGGGCGTACGCCCCGCTGGGGCCCATGAGGTACGCGGGCTGACCCGGCGTCGCCGCGCTCGCCCATGGCCCAGCGACACCGTGCTCACCGTGGACGACGAAGTCGATGGAGATCTCGCGACGCTCGAGGTCCACGCGGCGGACGGTGTAGGTGCGCACCACCGGCCGCTGCTCGACGGGCAGGGTGTTGAAGCTGTCGAGGGTCAGCGGCTGCAGCAGCGAACCGACATCGGTGCCATCGGCGACGAACACCAGCTTGACGTAGGCGTCGGTGAAGTCGTTGGGCGTGAAGGTGTCGAAACCGTCACCGCCGAGCACGACGCGGGTGAGGTGCGGCGTCAATTGCTCGCTTCGCACCACTTCAAACGTGTGCACAGGACGTCCCGCCACTCTTGCTCCAATCGTTAGGCGACCTCATCGAGGATACGAGCGCCGCCGACCTGGTGGCGTTCTACCTTGCCAGCACCCCGGCCGCGAGCTTCAGCTGGCGCACCCGTTCGACGTCGGACCGACTGGTGTGGTCGTCGACCGCGAGACCGGCCGGATAGACGTAGGGGTGCATGGCCAACGCGTCGAAGAAGGGCTTCGCGCCCAGTGATTACATCTCGCCGACGAAGATCGGCGGCGCGTCGGGCGCCAACGCGCCGGCTAACTTACCGGGCCGCCAACTTCCACCTCCCGTCCTGACGCACCACCAACCCGCAAACCTCCAACATGGAGAGGGGACCCAGAACCTGCAGCGCAGGCAAACCCGAGGCGACGGCGATCTCGTCGGCAGTCCGCGCGCCGCGAGCGGGAAGCGCGTCGTAGACACGTTTCTCGGCGTCGGGCAGTCCGTCGAGCACCGTCGTTGGTCGCTGCTCATCGGGCGCGAGTTCGCCTATGTGGCCGATCAGTTCGACGATGTCCTCGGCGCGGGTGATGACGTTTGCGCCGCCGTCTCGCAACAGCGCATGGCAGCCAACCGATGCCGACGACGTGACCGGCCCCGGCACTGCACACACACTGCGGCCGAGCGCGCGTGCCCACGCGGCGGTGTTGGCAGCGCCGCTGCGCGCCCCGGCCTCGACCACGACGGTCGCGCCCGCGAGCGAAGCCACCAGCCTGTTACGCGTCAGGAACTGGCGTCGGGTCGGCCGCGCACCAGGCGGGTACTCGGTGACCAGCAGGCCCTGTTCAGCGATTCGACGGAACAGCCCGGAATGGCCTGCAGGATAGCCAACATCGAGACCGGCCGCGAGAACGGCAACAGTGAAGCCACCACTGGCCAGCGCGCCCCGGTGTGCCGCGCCATCGATGCCGTAGGCACCGCCCGACACCACTGCCACGTCACGATCCACCAACCCCGCGGCGAGGTCGGCCGCGACGTGCGCGCCATATGCGGTTGCCGCGCGGGTGCCGACGATGGCCGCTGCCCGGGAAGCGATGTCGTCCAACCGCGCCGGACCGACCACCCACAACACCATCGGAGGGTGCGCCTGCGGGCGCAGCCGCGCCTGAACACCCGTGAACGCGGTGAACGCCAACAGGGGCCATTCGGGATCCGTGACAGCGATCAGGCGACCGCCGAGCCGATCTAGAGTTGCTAAATCTTCTGCTGCACAGTCGATCCCACGTCGCGCCTCGGTGAGAATCGACAACTTTTCGTCGACGGCCCCGCGTTTGATTCGATCGGCGGCTTCGACCGCCCCAACCTCCGACACCAGCGAGGACAATCGCGGGCATGGCGGGTCGGTGACCCTCGACAGGTACGCCCATGCGCGGCGAGCAGTGTCGGTCATCATGCACCCTCGCCCTGTCGAAAACTCAGCGCGGTCGAAACATCGCCGAGGCCCGGTGATGTCCGTCCCTGCAAATCAGCCAATGTCCAAGCGACTCGCAATGTGTGGTCGACACCCCGGACGCTGATGAGACCGCGGTCCATCGCCTTGCGTAGCGGCATCATCGCCGACGCGTCGAGGCGAAACTCGCGCCGCAGCAGGGTCCCGCTGACTTCGGCGTTGGTGCGAATGCCATGTGGCCGCCAGCGCTGCTCGGCCACCGCTCGCGCTGCCGCCACCCGCTCCCGGACACGTGCAGTGGATTCGCCGACCTCCGCGGCGAACGCCTCCGCCCGCTCCGAATGCATTTCGACGCGCAGGTCCAACCGGTCGACCAGCGGACCCGAAAGCTTGCCGAGATACCGCCGCTTGGCGGGCGGCGCACAAATACAGTCCTTGGGGTCCGGCGGTGCGCACGGGCACGGGTTGGCCGCCATCACCAGCTGGAAGCGTGCAGGATAGCGCGCCACACCACCGCGCCGTGCGAGCCGAACTTCACCCTCCTCCAACGGAGTTCGCAGCGCTTCGAGGGCACTCACGCCGATCTCCGCGCACTCGTCGAGAAACAAGACGCCGCGGTGCGCGCGACTGACCGCACCCGGACGGGCGAACCCCGAACCGCCACCGACAAGCGCGGCGACACTCGATGTGTGGTGCGGTGCCACGAACGGCGGCGTGGTGATCAGCGGTGTGCTGCCCGCCAGCAGCCCTGCCACCGAATGGATCGCCGTGACTTCCAGCGACTCAGCCTCCGACAGCTGCGGAAGCAGCCCGGGAAGCCGTTGCGCCAGCATGGTTTTCCCGACACCTGGAGGCCCGGTCAACATCAGGTGGTGCGCACCGGCCGCGGCGACCTCGACGGCGTAGCGGGCATGCGTCTGGCCCACCACATCGGTCAGGTCGACGGCGGCTTCAGGTTCCGACGCCTGTGCATCGATGCGATTGGCGAGTTGCGCCTTGCCCGCGAACCAGCAGTGCAGTTGCCGCAAGGTCCGTGCACCCCACACCTCGATACCGTCGACGAGGCAGGCCTCGGCGAGATTGTCGACGGGCACGACGACCGCCGGCCATCCCTCGCGCTTGGCCGACAGCACCGCTGGCAACACACCCTTGATCGGGCGCACCCGCCCGTCGAGCCCCAATTCGCCCAGCAGCAAGGTCTTTTCGAGCCGAGTCCAGGTGGTCTTGCTACTCGCAGAGAGCACCGCCGCCGCGAGCGCCAGATCGTAGACGGAGCCCATCTTCGGCAGCGTGGCCGGCGACAACGCCAACGTCAGCCTCGCCATCGGCCAGCTGTTGCCACAGTTGGTGATCGCCGCACGGACTCGATCACGCGATTCTTGCAGCGCCGCGTCGGGCAGGCCGACGAGATGGACACCGGGCAGCCCGGAGGTGATATCCGCTTCGATTTCGACGATCTCGCCCTCGAGTCCGCGGACAGCGACCGAGAATGCGCGACCCAGCGCCATCACCCCACCCCCTGCACGTGGGTGATCTCCGGGGTGCGCCGCCTACCGATGCGCACCCCGATCACGTCGATGCGAACGGCCGCCCAGCTTCCCTTCTGCTCAGCCAGCCACAGTCCGGCGAGACGCCGCAACCGGCGCACCTTATCCGGCGTTACGGCCTGCGCCACACCGCCGAACTGATCACTGGTGCGCGTCTTGACCTCGACGAAAACCGCGGTCCGCTCCACAGCATCGGCCGCGATCACATCCAGTTCGCCGTATCGGCAACGCCAGTTGCGGGCCAGCACCGTCAAGCCAAGCGATCTCAGATGCTCGACCGCCAAGTCCTCGCCCAATGCGCCGATCTCGGCGCGGGTCAAAGTCGTCATGACCCGACCGTGCAAGCCGGCACCGACACCACGACTGGGGATGCGCGCAGTCATCCCCAGTCGCGAATTCATCCACAGTCAGCGGACGCGCAGAGTGAGCGCGACCAATTAAGTTGTTATTGCTTCGGTTCGTAGACCGAGGACGGCCCGAACTCCGGGCCGTCGAAGCAGCTGGGGCCGAATTGCTCCACGCAGTGCATCAACTCGTCCGGAGATGGCGCTGGCGACGTTGTCGGTGTTGGTGTCGGCTGGAATGCGAACATCGAAGCACTTTCTCTTGTAGTTTCCGCCACGTGCCATCCCGCCGGAACAGCCGGCTCAGTCGTCACTTTCGGCTTCGGCGCCGCCGGCCCTCCCGGTGCGGGTGCCGGTGTCGCAGCGCCGAGGGGTCCGTAGTAGTACGCGGCCGATATCTCGTAGTCCTGCCACGGTGGGTCGGTCGCGACATCGGCTTGCCAGCGCTGGTTCTCGACCTTCCCGAAGCCGGACCAGTATCCGCCCTCCGGCTTTGGGCCTATTGAAACAACCACGCCCGTGGCGTTGATGTTGTTTTCGGTGGAGCCCGATAGGGTTACGCCGCCGGTGCCGTTCATCTGCAGTTTGTTGAACGACACGAGGTCGGATTTCTCGTTCACCGGCTTTGGACCGGAGTCGTCGGACCAGAGGTTGGGGAGGACCCCAACGAGGATTGTCGCGACGGCGCCGATGATCGCCGTGCCGATCGTTCCGTACAGCCCTAGCCTGGCCACCGACAGCGAGTCGGTCGGGCCTCGTGCGTGTGTTGACATGGCTCTACCCCCCAAATACGCAGAGCTTGTAGTTAGTAGTTGTAGTTGTGTTGCCGCAACTCGGTTTCGATCGCCGTGACCGCAACCGTTATTTACCGGTGTCGTCATTGTTATGTGAGATGACGCCGGGCACCTGAGTAATGCAGTACTCGACTTTCACGCTGGCACCCGCATGGTTTCGCAGGCGTCAAAAAGCGGGTAAACGACGTCATGACAGACAACTCGTTACAGGGCGTTGCTCACAGAGCTACCGACAGCGACGCATTCGAGTACACCGCTCGAGCCGGCTTCGCCGTCAGCGGCGTGCTGCATCTGCTCGTCGGCTACATCATTTTGCGGCTCGCGTTCGGTTCCGGCGGCAACGCCGACCAATCGGGTGCCTTGGCTACGCTGTCTCGTCAGACGGGTGGCTCGGTGATCCTGTGGGTCGCCGCGGCGGGTTTGGTAGCGCTCGGCCTGTGGCGTATCGCCGAAGCGATCGTCGGATCCAAGCCCGGCGAGAGATCAGAAACCCAAAACGACGACACCCCGCTGTGGAAGCGCGGCAAGTCGCTCGGACTCGCGGTCGTGAACTTCGCGATCGCCATCTCGGCGGCGCGCTTTGCGATGGGAAGTGGTCAGCAGAGCACCCAGCAGAACGCAGGCATGAGCGCACAGTTGATGCAGTCCGGATGGGGCAAGGCCGTGCTCATCGTCATCGGGCTGGGACTCCTCGTGGTCGGCGGCTACCACGTCTACAAGGGGGCATCGCAGAAGTTCTTCAAGGACTTGCGCGTCTCCGGGGGAACCGGAGTCAAGGTCGCAGGCATCACGGGCTATGTCGCCAAGGGCCTGGTCCTCGGCGGCGCGGGCGTGCTTGTCGTCATCGCGACGCTGCAAGCAGATCCGTCGAAGGCCACCGGACTCGACGCGGCGGTCAAGACGCTCGGTCAAGCGCCCTTCGGCAAGTTCCTGCTCATCCTCGCCGCACTCGGCATCGCGGCGTTCGGCGTCTACAGCTTTGTCCGCAGCCGCCACGGCCGCATGTGACTATCCCTCGTTGAGCGCGTCGAACAGGTTCGCCAACTGCGACGGCGACACCGCGACACCGCACTGGTTTCGGAGGGCCTGCAGGGGACTGACGATGTTGCGCAGGTCGAGGAACTCGCCAGGATGCGCGAGGAAGTAGCCGCGCACGCTGCTCTGGGCGTCACTCGGTGCTTGCGACGCGGCCGCTGTCAGGACGTTGTTGGCCTCGGGATGAGCGTCGAGGTAACCGCCCGCCGAAGCCAGCACGCCGCTGGCGACGGTTGAGAAGTTGCTGGCCGAGCATGGGTCAGCGGCGCTGGCTGTCGGCATGACGGTCACGGCGGCCGCAGCACCGCCGAGCGCGCATGTGACCAATGCGCGACGCACCCAAGTGGCAGACATAAGCATCAGATCGTTTCCTTCGCGTCGTGGCGTGTGTGGATGACCCCTCGCATCCAGTCAACGTACAGAAATTGACGCCTGATGGCCGTCCGAACCATGCGAAGTCCTCACGTCGTCGCGGGTCTGCCAGGAAACCCACAGCTCCGCGGCAGAAACCAGATTGCGGCGGGGCGTCAGACGACGGCGGATGTAAGGGTATGTTCATTAGGTAACCCTCAGCTAAAGACTGGCCGCAACGCGGCGTGAAAAGGACGGAAGGATCTCCTGGATGCGACCACGCTGGAGTCGGATCGCCGCACTCGTGTCAACGATCGTCGTGGTGGCCGGTGTCACCGCCTGCTCGAGTTCTGACGAGGGCGACGAACTGCTGATTTACAACGCCCAGCATGAGTCGCTGACCAAGGAGTGGATCGACGCCTTCACGAAGGAGACCGGGATCAAGGTCACCTATCGGCAGGGCGGCGACACCGAGATGGGTAATCAGCTGGTCGCCGAGGGAGCGGGATCGCCTGCCGATGTCTTCCTGACCGAGAACTCCCCCGCCATGGCCGCGGTCGAGACGGCCGGACTGTTCGCCAAGCTGAACCAGGACACCCTCGATCAGGTTCCGGCTCAGTACCGTCCGTCCACAGGCAACTGGACCGGTGTCGCGGCGCGCAGCACGGTCTTCGTCTACAACAAGACGAGGCTGCAGCCCGACCAGCTGCCAAAGTCGATGACGGATCTGGGGACACCAGCGTGGCAAGGCCGCTGGGGTGGCGCCCCGACCAAGGCCGACTTCCAGGCCATCGTCTCCGCCTACCTCCAGCTCAAGGGCGAGCAGGCCACCGCACAGTGGCTGGCTGGCATGAAGACGAACGCGAAGATCTACAACGACAACATCGCCACTATGAAGGCGGTCAACGCAGGCGAGGTCGACGGCGGCATCATCTACCACTACTACTGGTTCCGCGATCAGGCCAACACCAAAGAGGGCAGCGGCAACACCGAGCTCCACTTCTTCAAGAACCAGGATCCCGGTGCGTTCGTGAGCCTGTCCGGCGGCGGCGTGCTGAAGTCCAGCAAGAAGGCCGACCAGGCCCAGCAGTTCATCAAGTTCATCACCGGCAAAGCCGGACAGGAAGTGCTCGAGAAAGGCACCTCGTTCGAGTACACGGTGGCCAGCGGTGTTCCGTCGAATCCTGCCCTGCCTCCGCTCGATTCGCTGCAGGCACCCAAGGTCGACCCCTCGACACTGGACGCCCAGAAGGTGACCGATCTGATGACGAAAGCTGGCTTGTTGTAGGTGGCCGCTCCCCCCGTCTCGCGCCCCGCGACACCGGTTTCGCGGTCTGAAGCGGTTGCCCGCCCCGGCCCGCTCGTTTCGGCCACGGTCGCGATACTGGTTGCCGCCACGTGCATTCCGCTCGGCTACGTCGTGTGGGGGGCGGTCTCGGTTGGGTGGACCCGCGCCTACGAACTGGTGGTGCGGCCACGTGTGGGCGAACTGTTGTTCAACACGGTCGCACTGGTGGTCGTCACGGTGCCGCTGTGTGTGGTGATCGGCGTCGCCGTGGGCTGGCTGGTGGAGCGGACGGATCTGCCCGGACGCGCACTTTGGCGCCCGTTGTTCGTTGCGCCGCTTGCCATTCCGGCCTTCGTCAACAGCTATGCCTGGGTGGGCGTGATCCCTTCGGCGAACGGGCTGTGGGCGGGTGTCCTGATCACGACGCTGTCATACTTCCCGTTCATGTATTTGCCGGTTTCGGCGACGCTGCGCCGACTCGATCCAGCCGTCGAAGAATCGGCCAGGGCATTGGGATCCGATTCCGCGGGCGTGTTCTTCCGCGTCGTGCTGCCGCAGTTGCGGCTCGCGATCCTCGGCGGCGGGCTGTTGATAGGCGTGCATCTGCTCGCCGAATTCGGCGCGTTCGCCATGGTGCGGTTCGACACCTTCACTGTCGCGATTTTTCAGCAGTTCCAGGTGACCTTCGACGGGGCGGCGGGCAGCATGCTCGCCGGGGTCCTCGTCCTGCTGTGTTTGGTGCTGCTGATCGCCGAGGCGGTGACGAGAGGCACGGCCCGGTTTTCCCGCATCGGCGCTGGCGTGCCGAGGGCGGCGACACCGGTCCATCTGGGCCGCACCGCATTTCCGGCGTCGGTGGGCCTAGCCGTGCTGGCGGTGCTGGCGCTCGGCGTACCGATATGGACGATCCTGCGCTGGCTGTGGATCGGCGGCGCCAAGGTCTGGGTGTTCGACGACATCGCCACCGCACTCGGCCAAACCATCGGGCTGGCGGGCGTGGCCGCGGCGCTGACGACGGTGCTGGCCTTCCCCGTCGCGTGGGTCGCGGTGCGGTCCACCGGTGTGCTGGCCCGCATGGTCGAGGGTGCCAACTACATCACCGGCTCGCTGCCGGGCATCGTCACCGCGCTCGCGCTGGTGACCGTCGCCATCCGGTTCGCACGACCGCTGTATCAGAGCGTCGCGCTCATCGTGTTCGCCTACGTGTTGTTGTTCATGCCCCGCGCGCTGGTCAACGTGCGCGCCGGCCTGGCTCAGATCCCGCCGAGCCTCGAGGAGGCGTCGCGGTCGCTCGGACGCTCGCCGTCAGCGACTTTCTTCCGGGTCACTCTGCGCCTGACCGCACCAGCAGCGGCCGCAGCCGCATCACTGGTATTCGTCGCCGTGGCAACCGAATTGACCGCCACGCTGTTGCTCGCACCGACGGGCACCAGGACGTTGTCGATGCTGTTCTGGTCGTTCTCCAGCGAACTCGACTACGCGTCGGCGGCGCCGTACGCGCTTGTGCTGGTGGTGCTGGCCATCCCCGTCACCCTGATCCTGTTCCGGCAATCGACGAGGGCGGCCGCGCTATGACGACCATGCTCGACGTTCGCGGGCTGGGAAAGTCCTTCAACGGCCACGCCGTGCTCGACCACATCGACTTGCGTGTGGCAGCGGGTAGCACCACAGCCGTCGTCGGATCGTCGGGCTGCGGGAAGACCACGCTGCTGCGGCTCATCGCCGGATTCGAGACACCGGACGCCGGCACGGTCACCATTTCCGACCGGCAAGTCGCCAGCGCGGAACGTTCGGTTGCGCCGCATCGACGCAGCGTCGGATACGTCGCACAGGACGGCGCGCTGTTCCCGCATCTCACCGTCGGCCAGAACATCGCGTACGGATTGCGGGGTTCATCTCGCAGCAGCGAGGTCCGCAACCGGGTGAGCGAATTGCTCGAAACCGTCTCCCTGGACACCTCATTCGCGGCCCGGCGGCCGCATCAGTTGTCCGGAGGCCAGCAGCAACGCGTCGCGCTGGCCAGGGCGTTGGCCCGCAAACCGGTGCTGATGCTCCTCGACGAGCCGTTCAGCGCGCTCGACACCGGCCTGCGCGCCTCCACTCGCAAGGCCGTCGCCGGGTTACTGGCCGATGCAGAGATCACGACTCTGCTGGTGACTCACGACCAGGAGGAAGCGCTGTCGATCGCCGATCAGATCGCGGTCATGCGGAACGGGCGGTTCACTCAGGTGGGCACTCCCCAGGACGTCTACCGCCAACCCCACGATCGCTTCACCGCCGAATTCCTCGGCGACTGCATCGCCCTGCCGTGCACCGTGGCATCCGGGGTCGCCGAGTGCGCGCTTGGTCGCATACCCGTGACGCCCGACGCCGCAGACGGCCCCGCAACGCTTGCGCTGCGGCCGGAACAGCTTGTGGCAACGGTAGTTTCGGACAGTGAGGGCAGAAACGGCGTCGGCACCGTGCTCGCCATCGAGTTCCTTGGCCACGATGTGCTATTGACGATCGACCCGGCAGGTGACGCGGGCCCGCTCATCGTGCGTCAGCACAGTCTGAACCCACCACCGATCGACGCCAAGGTGCGCATCGAGGTAGTTGGCACGGGGGTGGTGCTGTCATGAGCCCGCTCGTCGACCATCTGCGCAGCCACGGCGACCGCGTGGCGATGCTGACCGAATCGCAACAGCTGACCTACCGCGAGCTCGCCGACCTCGTCGTCGAGGCAGCGCAGGAGATCGGCGGCGACCGCACGCTCGTGCTTCTCGAAACCCACAACGATCTAACGACGTTGACGAGCTACCTCGGTGCGTTGGCGGGCAATCACGTGGTACTGCCCGTGCCTGCTGGCCGTGATCACACGGCCATCGTGCAGAGCTACCAGCCCACCGTCGTAATAGACGATGACGGTGTCAATCATCGTCGCTACGCGCATACCCGAGATCTCCACGACGATCTCGCGCTGCTGATGTCGACGTCGGGCAGCACGGGTTCCCCGAAGCTGGTGCGGCTATCGCGCACCAACCTCGTCGCCAACGCCGCTTCGATCGCCGAGTATCTCGACATCCGTGAAACCGACAGGGCCGCAACCACGTTGCCGATGTCGTACTGCTACGGACTCTCGGTGATCCACAGTTATCTGCTCCGCGGCGCTGGCCTTATTCTCAGCGATCACTCGGTGACCGACGACGAGTTCTGGCGACTGTTCCGCCGCCACGGCGGTACCGCGTTCGCCGGCGTGCCCTACACGTTCGAGCTTCTCGAGCGGATCGGGTTCGACAGTATGGACCTGCCGAATCTGCGTTACGCCACACAGGCCGGCGGCCGCATGCCGCCTGAGCGGGTCCACTGTTTCGCCGAACTCGCGCAGCGCAAGGGCTGGGAGCTGTTCGTGATGTACGGGGCGACCGAGGCGACGTCCCGGATAGCTTATCTACCACCGGAACTCGCGCTGTCCCGGCCCTCATCCATCGGCCGTCCAATACCCGGCGGCTCGTTCACGATCGAGCCGCTGGACGAATGGGCAGACGATGGCGTCGGCGAGCTGGTCTACCGTGGACCCAACGTCATGATGGGCTACGCGCACGGCCCCGACGATCTTGCGCTTCCCAAGACGGTCGACACGCTGCACACCGGCGATATCGCCCGGCGCGGACCTGACGGGCTCTACGACGTCATCGGCCGCAGCAGCCGGTTCGTCAAGATGTATGGCTTGCGAATCGACCTGCAACGGGTCGAGGCCACGCTGCGCGCACACGGAGTTCGCGCGTTCTGCGCCGATGACGACGACCGCCTCGTTGTCGCCGCCACCGGAGGTCAGGACATCGACGACGTCCGATCGATCGCCGCGGAAGCCGCCGGTGTGCCTGCCGACGCCGTGCGGGCCGTGACCGTCGCCGAGCTGCCGATGTTGTCCTCGGGCAAGCCCGACTATCAGACGGTGCGCGCGCTGGCGCGTGAGGTTCACGAAACAGAACCCGACGCGGTCGACCTTCGCGCGGTGGTCGCCGATGTGCTGCACCTCGATCCGGCCGGCATCGATCCCGACGCCAGCTTCGTCGACCTCGGCGGCAACTCGCTGTCCTACGTGTCGATGTCGGTGCGGCTGGAACGGACCCTTCACACGCTTCCCGTCGACTGGCACCGGCTGCCACTGCGGGAACTGGAACGCATGGCCAAGCCGACGGGTTGGCGGCGGCGCTGGTGGGGTTCGACGATGGAAAGCAGTGTGGCGTTGCGTGCGGTGGCGATCGTGCTGATCGTCGGCTCGCATGCCGAGCTGTTCAAGCTGTGGGGCGGCGCGCACATCCTGCTCGGCGTGGCGGGCTACAACTTCGCGCGCTTCTGCCTCACTCCGGTCCCGCGGCTCGAGCGGGCCCGCAGGCTGCGCAACACGATCGCGTGGATCGCGGTCCCATCGGTGATCTGGGCCGCCATCGCGCTCGTCATCACCGACGACTACACCCCGACGAATCTGCTGCTGGCCAACAAGTTCCTCGGCCCGCACGACAGCATGACGGCCGGACGCCTCTGGTTTGTCGAAGTCATGGTGTGGACGCTGGTCGCGCTGGCCGCCGTGTTCCTGATCCCCGCCGTCGACCGGCTGGAACGGCGGCGGCCGTTCGCATTCGCCATGGCCCTGCTCGCGATCGGCATGGCGCTTCGCTACGACATCTTGCAACTGCACCTCGGGCACGACGCGTGGTTCACGATGCTCGCATTCTGGTTCTTCGCGGTCGGCTGGGCCGCAGCGAAGGCGTCGACGGCGTGGCAGCGCGGCCTCGTCACGGTGATCCTGGCGATCGGCCTGCACGGCTACTTCGACAGCACGCTGCGCGAAGGGCTGGTGCTGGCCGGCCTGGTGCTGCTGATCTGGGTGCCCGCGATTCGCTGCCCCGCTGCCCTTACCGCTGTCGCCGGAATCATCGCCGAGGCATCGCTGTACACCTACCTGACCCACTATCAGGTGATCGAGTTGTTCGACGGCATGCCCAAGCTGCTCGGTGTCAGCGCGTCGATTGTCGTCGGTGTTCTGGTGACGTACCTCGCGACGTTAATACGCAGATGGATTCGCGAAAGGCGCGTGCAGTTCAGCTCGGCTTCGGTTCCCGCTCTGCGATAAGGCCCTCCTGTACGAGGGTGGCGGCGATCACGCCGTCCGCGCGGATCAGGCTGGCGGAAACGACACCGCGACCGCGCGCCGCGGCAGGCGACGTCGACTCCAACAGATTCCAGTGATCGGCGCGCACCGGTCGGTGAAACCAGATCGACGAATCGGTCGTGCCGCTGCGATGACTGCGTGCCTTCATCGAGTGGCGATGCACCTGTAGTGCCGGGTCGATCATGTAGACGTCGGTGACGTAGGCCGCGACCAGGGTGTGCACCTTCGGGTCGTCGGGAAGCGGAACCGTTGCCCGCCACCACAACCGCCGGACGAACTCTGGACCGGAGGTGTCGTCGGCGATCCTGATGTCGAGTTCGTCGAGCGGCATCGACGGCGCGGGGCCTGCAGGACCGGTAGGCGACAACGCGTCGGGATCGTGCGGCATCGACGGCCGCCGACCGTGCTCGGGGCCGGGCAGATCGATGGCGAACGACACGGTGGCCGCGGTCAGCAGTCGCCCGTTCTGCAGCGATTCGACGCGCCGTGCGGCGGCGGTGCGGCCGTCGAAGGTGCGTGTCACGGTGTAGTCGACGGCATCACCGGCTTCACCGCCGCGCAGGAACTGCAGATGCATGTTGGTCGGCAACCGATCGGCGTCGACGGTGCGCCAGGCCGCGGCAAGGCTCTGCGCGACGAATTGGCCGCCGTAGGAACGCTTTCCCTCGGGGCCACTGGCGGGGCCGATCCAGGTGTCCTCGGTGTCGCCGCGCTGAACGTCGAGCAGTTCGAGCAAGGTGCTCATGCGACGGTGCCCGATTCGGTGAGCTCGGCGACGTCGTCGGCGCTCAACCCGAGCCACTCGCCGAGCACTGCCGCGGTGTCGTCCCCGAGGGCCGGCGCGGCGACTGGCTGCGGGTAGGCACCGTCGATCGACAGCGGGAGCCCCGGCGCCAAATACGTTCCGATGCGCGGCTGCTCCAGCGGGCTGAACATCGGATTATCCGTCACCCGCTCCTCGGTGACCGCCTCGGCGAAGCTGCGGTAGCGCTCCCATAACACGGACGTCGCGGACAACCCCGCGGAGACCTCCTCGGCCGTGCGTGCCGAGAACCACTCGCCGAACAGCCCGCTGAGCGCGTCGCGATGGCGGAACCGCTCCCCCTCGTCGGAGAAGTCCGCACCGAGTGTCTCGGCCAGCGCGGCAACGGCTTTCGTCGTCGCGGTCAGGTCGGTCAGGTCACGGAAGTGGCGCCCGGTGAGCGCGACGACCATGAACGAGACCCCGTCGCTGCTGGTGAAGTCCTGGCCGTACTGGCCGTAGACCGAGTTGCCGATCCGTTCTCGGCTCGTGCCGTTGACCATGACTTCGGAGAAGAAGCCGAGATTGCCCGCCGTCGCAAGCGCCACGTTCTCCAGCGGAATGCTGATCTGCTGGCCCCTCCTGGTCGTATCGCGCAGCCGCAGCGCGGTGACCACCGCCAGGGCGGTGTAGAGGCCGCACGCGACATCCCACGCGGGCAGCACGTGATTGACCGGCGCTGCGAGCTGAGCGGGACCCGTCACCATCGGAAATCCAATGCCAGCGTTGACGGTGTAGTCCACGCCCGTGCCGCCGTCGGCACGGCCGGACACCTCGACATGGATCAGATCCGGCCGCAACCGCGTCAGGGTGTCGTATGAATGCCAGTCCCGGCCCGCGACATTCGTCACCAACACACCGCTGCTGGCGATCAGCCGCTGCACCAGGTCCTGTCCGGCTGCCGAGCGCATGTTGGCCGCCACCGACCGCTTGCCCTTGTTCAGGCCCGCCCAGTAGATGCTGTCACCCGCGTCGGTGATCGGCCACCGGTGGTAGTCGGCCGCGCCGCCAATCGGATCGACCCGGATCACCTCGGCTCCGAGCTGAGCCAGCGTCATGCCGGCCAGGGGCACCGCGACGAAGCTGGAGATCTCGATGATCCGCACCCCGGACAGGGGCCGGGTGGGCTCGGGGGCAGCGGTCATCCGCTCAAGCTATCAAGCGATACTGTGCTCGAATTTCGCCCTTGTACGGTTCACGGGCTGATGGTCGTGCGTGCCAATGCGTTTCGAATGAACGTGACGATCTGGGCTGCACCCGTCGCGTCCGGGTCCTGGTCGGGATCGTAGATCGCGAGGCTTCCGCCGATGCAGTGCGCCGAGGAGCCGAACAGGGCGACGACCAGGTCGGTGAGCTGGTCCCACGTCAGGCCGCCGGGATTGTCGGGGAAATCGGGCAGCCCCTGGGCCGAGAACTCGAGGGGGTCCAGCACGTCGAGGTCGATGTGCAGCCACCACTGTCCGACGCGCTCGGCCAGATCGGCGATTGCGCGCCGACCTGTGCTGGTGGGATCGTCGGCTACTTCGGCCAGCGGCGCCAGCCAGACCCCGCAATCGGCGAGGGTGCCGACGTTGAACTTCCGCCGCCACGCCTCGTCGCGGGGGCCGAGCACAACCACCTGTTCGGGTCGCAGCGCAGGAAGCCTGTCACCGAGCGGTCCGCCGAGCAGGCGTCCGGTCAGACCGAGCAGGAGCCCGATCTCGGTGTTGGCGGCTTCACCGTCCTCGGAGACATCGAGCGGCATGGTGTCCTCGTGCCCGTCGATGAACACCAAGCCGACGTCGCCGACGTGGTCGCGCAGCCCGGTGACGATGCCAAACAGCGTCGAGCAGTCGCCGCCGTATACGAACGGGAACCGGCCCGACGCCAACGCCGCCCCTACTCGAGCATTGAGCGCGTCGGTCATCGCCAACAGTGCCGGCTCGTTGATCAAGCTGGTCGACGCGCCACGCCCCGGATCCGGTCCGGGGAGATCGAGGTCGCCGTCGTCGACGACGTGGTGGTGGTCGAACGCGTCGCGGAGCCCGGCGTCGCGAAGCGCGCGCGATGCCCGCGCCTGGTTCCCGTGGCGCCCGTATCCGTCGAACGGAACCCCGATCAGCTCGATGTCGGCGATTGTTTTGCTCCTCGCGTCCGCGCCATCCGGCTCACCCCTCGATGATCAGCGCGCTGTCACCGTGGCCGGTCAACAAGATGCCGCGGCCGCCGTCGATGATCACCCCCCCGAACATAGGTCGAAAAGGGTGTGGCGCCGTCGAAAATCTCGGTCTTGATTTGTTCGGCCAGAATCGAGCGGGCGGCGTCGGTCTCTGTGTCGCTGTTCGCGAAACGGACCAACCCCGGGTGTCTTCGACGCCGCGCAGCAATAGCCGTTCGCCTCCGGGGACCAGCTCCGCAACGAGCACGTCGCCGTCGACGAAGACCGCGCGGGCCGACGCCACCTCGCCGAGCTCCGCAGCCCGGCGCTGCAGGCCCGGCAGGTCCCACGGGCGCACACCGCCGCTGAGGTTGCCGTCGATCAGGCGTCGGGCCGCTCCCGCGATGGCGCTGCGGATCGCGCCGTCGTGACAACGCTCGGGTGGCGTGCCGCGATCGGCCATGGTCCGAAGCGTCGCGTGTACCTCGGGTGCGATCTCGACGTCGATCAAATGAGTTCGATGCAGTCGGCTATCGAGTCCAGCACGCGCCCGGGCCGGAACGGATACCTGTCGATGTCGGCGACGGTCGTCGACCCGGTCAGCACCAGGATCGTTTCCAAGCCGGCCTCGATGCCCGCGACGACGTCGGTGTCCATCCGGTCGCCGATCATGACGGTATTTTCCGAATGCGCCTCGATGCGGTTGAGCGCGCTGCGGAACATCATCGGGTTCGGCTTGCCGACAAAGTAGGGCTCACGGCCGGTGGCCTTGGTGATCATCGCCGCGACCGAGCCGGTGGCGGGCAGCGGACCCTCCGCCGAGGGGCCGGAGACGTCGGGGTTGGTCGCGATGAACCGCGCGCCGCCGAGGATCAGCCGGATCGCCTTGGTGATCGCGGTGAACGAATACGTCCGTGTCTCGCCGAGCACAACGAAGTCAGGGTCGGTGTCGGTCAGCGTGTAGCCGACTTGATGCAACGGTGTGGTCAGACCGGCCTCACCGATCACATACGCCGATCCGCCCGGCAGCTGTCCATTCAAGAAAGTGGCGGTGGCCAGCCCGGAAGTCCAGATCGAGTCCTCGGGCACGGTGAGTCCGGAGCGCTTCAGCCGGGCAGCCAGGTCACGGGGCGTGAAGATCGAGTTGTTCGTCAGCACGAGGAACGGCCGCTTCTCGTCGACCAGCCGCTGCAGGAATTCCGCGGCGCCCGGCAGGGCATGTTCTTCCCGGACGAGCACGCCGTCCATATCGGTGAGCCAGCACTTCGGTGTCGAGCGCACGGGTCCAGTCTCTCAAAGCAGCACGTCAGCCAATCAGCCGGGCAACCCCCCGCATCACCAACCGGTTCACGACGTGCCGCACCTGCTCAATGGGTGACCGTGCGATCTGGACGGACGCCTCACCGAGTCGCGGGAACAGGGCAAGCGCGTTGGTCCGGTCGACGGCGTTGCGCGTGGCGGCATCCAGCCCCGCATAGGTGTCGAGACCTGCCGCGAAGAGCTTCCCCGCCGCGACGGGTGCGAACGGCCAGTCTGATCCGAACGTGATGTGCCCGGGCTGGGCGAACGCGAGCAGGGTGGGCAGCGCCGCGGCGCTCGACGACAACGCCGTGTCGAAGTAGAAGCTGGAAAAGTCGTCGAGGGTGTCGGCGGGACTTCGTCCGGTGTCACCCATGATCGACAGGGCCATGCGGTGTGACGCGTAGGGAACGAATCCGCCTGCGTGGCTGAGGATGAACTTGATGTTCGGGTATTTTCGTCGAACGCCGTTGCGTACCAACAGGTATGCCGCACGGGTGGTGTCGAGCAGGAAGTCGGCCGCGAACGGTGCGACGCCGGGCACGATCGGGCCTGGCAGCTCGGCGGGATGGATGAACGCCACGGCCGACCGCTGGTCAAGGGCCGCGAAGAGGTCGTCCTGACCGTCCTGGCCGAGGTAGGTGCCGTCACTGTTGGCGAGCAGCACGACGCCGTCGGCGCTGAGTTCGTCGAGCGCGCGCACGGCTTCGGCGATCGACTCGTCGAGATGTGGCATGGGAACGCTGGCGAAGAACCCGAACCGATCGGGCGCCGCCGCGACCAGTTCTGCGGTGTAGTCGTTGAGGTCACGCGCGAGCGCCGCGGCGTCGGCCGGGTCGGGCAGAACTGTCGTACCGGGCGTGGACACCGAAACGATGCCGGTGGCCACGTCGAGCTCGGCCATCGCTCCCAGAGCCGACTCCACGCTCCACTCGGGGATGGCGCGTCCGCCCGCCTCGTCGATACCGGCTGTGCGCAACGCCTTTCGATAGTCCGGCGGAATGATGTGCTGGTGTGTGTCGATGCGCATCCGGATCCTCAGCTGTCGGGAATGCCCGCACCTGCCAGCGCAGGCACACTGTCTTCGCGGCGCAGCAGCGAACGGGCGCCGGTCTTGAACTGGGCGAGCTTGTCGATGATGGTCTGCCCCTCCGGAGTATGCCCCCAGATGCTGATGCCCTGATGCGAATCGGGTTCCCAGGTCGTTTCGTCGACGACGATCGGATTCCAGCCGACTTCCCAGTCGAATCCCGAGGGTGTCGTCGCGTAATAAGACAGCTCCTTGTCGTTGGTGTGCTGCCCGACACCCAGCGCCATGGAGAATCCGAGTTGCTTCACACGCTGATAGGACGCCGCCATGTCGTCGAGCTCGGCGACCTGGACGTTGAGATGCTGGATGCGGGTGCGAATCGGGTTGACGGGCAATCGGTTCACCGCGGCGATTGCCACGGAGTGGTGACGCTGGTTGACGCGCAGAAACCGGATCTTCAGCTTGACACCGCTGATGGTTTCGTCGATGTAGTCGGTGAGGCGGGCGTCGAACACGGTGTTGTAGTAGCCGCGCATCTGGTGTGGCTTCTTCGTGGTGATCGCGACGTGACCCAAGCCGGATTCGCCGGTGACGAAGCCGCCTGCGGTGTTCATGTCCAACGACGTAGAGGTGGTGTGGGCCGCGGTGAAGATCTCCTGCGTCATCCCGTTGGGTCCGGGGAATCGGACAAGCCGCTCGACACCGCGCAGCGCCGCTTCCTCCGTGCTGCCCTCGGTGACGGGCACGCCGTGCCGTGCGACACGAGAAACGATCTCGTCGAACGTGCGGTGATCGTCGAGGTGCCAGCCGAGGGCGGTGGCGTCTTCGGCTGAGCCCCGTTGCAGCAGGAAGCGGCACCCGTTCTCGTCGAGCCTGAACCGCAGCCGGTCGGGCGCGACGTCGTCGATGTGCATACCGATGGCGTCGCGGCCGAAGCGGCGCCAATCGGCGAACTTCTCGGTTTCGATGACGATGTAGCCGAGATGTACGTTGCCAAACACCGACGGCGCCACGGTCAGCATGTCGCGAAAACCGAGTGTTCGGAGAGGAAGTCGGTGACGAGCTGGTTGAAAAGCCCGGCGCGCTCCCACTGCATCCAATGGCCCGTGCGCGAGGTCATCACCAGCTCGGCGTTGGGCATCGCGTTGAGCAGCATCGGACCGCCGCTTGGGCGGTTCACCTTGTCGTCGCGTCCCCACAGCACCAGGGTCGGGGTCTTCAGCGTCTTCAGGCGGGAGTCGCGGGTGAGATCCATGCGCGACAGCGTGCGCAACGCGGTCGGACCTGACGGCCTGCGCAGCGGCGGGTTCGCCACCACCTCGGGGTCGATCGACGCCTGATAGCGCTGGTCGATCAGCTCGTCCGGTACCGGGGCCCCGTCGTAGACAAGGTAACTGCGGATGAACCTCGCCAACTTGTCGCGCCTGGGACCGTCGCCGCCGTAGTAGGCGAGCAGGCTCTTGAGACCGGCGGTCGGGAGAGCCCTCGTCGTGCCGATGCCGCCCGGGCCCATCAGCACCAGCTTGCCGACGCGGTTCGGCGTGTCGAGCGCAAGGCGAAGCGCAGCGGCGCCACCGTACGAGTTGCCGACCAAATGCGCTGTGCCGAAGCCGAGTTCGTCGACGAGGCCGCGGATCATGTCGGCGAGGTAGCCGAACGGGTCGCTCTGGTCGATGCCCTTCACCGAGCGTCCGTAGCCGGGCATGTCGGGCACGATGACACGGAAGTGCTGCGCGAGCGCGTCGATGTTGCGCGAATAGTTGGACAAGCCCGAGGCGCCAGGTCCGCCACCGTGCAGCATCACGACCGCGGGCCCGGTGCCGGTTTCGGTGACGAAGATCGGCTTGCCTGCGACGGTGACGGTGTGTTCGGTCAGCTGCGCGGTGGTCATGCGGGTGCTCCGATTCTGTTCGGGTTGATGGCGGGCGGTGCGGGTAACACGTGCCCGGATTTGGCTGCGGCGTAGATGAATCCGTCTGGACGCACCACGACGGCGGCGGCGTTCCTGCGCTGCAGCCAGCTGACGAGCGAGGGTTCGGAGACGCGGATCGTCGGGACTCCCAACGCGATCCACGCACGCATACCGCCATGCGGCGCGCCGGTGTGCAGGATGGCCCACTGCCCGGCAAGGACGTCGTCGAGGCGAACCGCGGTACCGGAGTCATCGGTCACCCACGGTTGAGGGATCTGCCAACCGACGGCGGGGTGGCCGCCCTCGGCGAAGAAACCCTCGGCGTATCGGGCGTCGGGTATCCAGCACACCTTCACCAGAAGGTGATTCATACCTGGCAGCCGGAGGAATCCGCGCATCAGGCGGTCTCGCAGGCCCGCGATGACACGGTTGCGCTCGGTGATGAGGCGGCCGACGAAACAGGCCCGGCGGGTGACCTCGACGACGTGCGGCTTGCGCTCGGCCTGGTAGGAGTCGAGCAGCGCGTCCGGCGCCTGCCCGCGGATCACCGCGGCGAGCTTCCAGCACAGGTTCGCCACGTCGCGCACTCCGGCGGACATGCCCTGGCCGATCCACGGCGGCATGGCGTGTGCGGCGTCGCCAGCAAGAAAGACCCGTCCCACCCGCCAGCGGTCGGCGACCCGTACGTGGTGGCTGTAGATCACCGCCCGCAGTATCTCGATGTGTTCGGACGTGATGCCCTGGTCATTGAGAACCTTCCAGATGTTGTCTTCGCACACGAGGGTCTGCTCTTCCTCGTCTGTTCGGGCGGGGTACTCCCATCGGTGATGCCCGAGCGGGGTCGGGCAGTCGACGGTGGGACGCGCGGGGTCACAGTGGAACCGGAGCCGGTCGGCGGCGTCCCACTCCCGCAGCACCTTGGTGTCGATGACGACCCATCGCTCGGTGTAGGTGCGGCCCGAATAGCCCACACCCAGCTGCCCGCGTGTCGGCGACGAGCCGCCGTCGGCGGCGATCACATATGACGCACGGAACCGCTTGATGGTATCGGTGCGCAGGTCGGCCAGCATCAGTTCGACCTCGTCGCCGTTCGTCACCGCGCGCAGGCATTCGTGTTCGACCAGTACGTCGACGTTCGGGAAGCGCGTCACACCCTCGCGCAGCACATGATCGACCGCGGGCTGGTACAGAAACTGCTGCGGCGGATGCCCGTTCCCGCGTGAGGTGAGCGCCAGATCGATGAAGGGCACGCCATGGGCGTCGACGAAGTTCAACGGCCGGTCGGGCAGCATGTCCTGCGCAAGCCGGTCGGCCAGGCCGACGGACTGCCACACCCGCATGACTTCTTCGTCGGTGGAGATCGCCCTGGCGCGACCGTAGACGTCCGGATCGCGTTCGATCACAAGCACGTTCAGACGAAGTCGGCCAAGCAGATTGGCGGCAGTGGCGCCCGTCGGGCCATAACCGATCACCGCGACGTCGTATGTCGCCGCCGACGGAGGCGGCGATTCAACTTCTGTAGTGGTCATATTCGCTCTCGGCATCGAGGAAGCTTGTCCTGTAGTGATCGCTACGGTAATGTAGTAATCACTACAGAGTCAAGACCCGCGAGGAGCGAAATGTCCGAGAAGGGCGCGGCAAGGCCCCGCCGCAAGCGCGCCGATGGTGAGCTATCGCGCGAGCGCATCCTCGATGCGGCAACGGAAATCGCCGCGGAACGCGGTTACGAGGGCACCAGCATCGGCGCTGTCAGTGCGAAATGCGGCCTGCCGGCCAGCTCCATCTATTGGCACTTCAAAGACAAGGACGACCTGATCGCCGCGGTCATCGAACGGAGCTTCGCCAGCTGGCTATCGGCCTGGCAGCTTCCGAGCGAAGGCGGCGCCGAAGAACGGATCGCGGGCGTGGCCATCCAGACGGCCAAGGCGCTGCTCGACTCCCCTGACTTCATCCGGCTGGGCCTGATGCTGGCACTGGAACGGCGGCCGTCGGAACCGCGCGCACGCACGATGTTCATCCAGGTCCGCACCGAGGCGTTCACGCAACTGATGGACAATTTCCGGGAGGTCATGCCCGAGTTGACCGACGTCGATGTCCGTCAACTCGCAACCTTTGCGATGGCGGGTGCCGACGGTCTGTTCATCGCCAAGGAGATCGACGGCGACGCGGTCGACCTCGTCGCGCTGTTCGAATTGCACGGACACGCGATCTATGACACCGCGCTGCGCCTCGCGAAGACGAGACGAAAGCGGTAAGGCCACTTTGCCGAATTCCGCGATTTCTGCATAAGGGCTGTGATGCGACGCCGATCACGACCATGGTGCAGAAATCGGCAAAGCACCCAGCGATTCACTCCGCCGATATGTCGGGCAGCGGCCGCTGGCAGATGTCGTGCGCGTCCTCGGCCGACAGTCCGAACATGTGAAGCACGTCCTCGGTCACCCGATCGGCGGCCGCGGCATCATCACGTTCCGGCTCTTCCTGCAGCAGCTTGCCGAGCCCCAGCAGCGCGCCCGCCGCGACCGCCAGCGCCAGCTTGGGATCGTCGACCGTGAACCGTTTAGCCGCCGTTGCCGATTCGATGTCCCGCAGCGCCCGTGGACCCAGCCCGCGCTCCGACGCCATCAGGTCGAGACCGTGCGCGAGCAGGATCCGACTTTCCTGCGGGCGACGCCGAAAGAGTCGGCCAGTCAAACGGAAACTGCACGCGAACGTTTCGGCAGGGTCCGCGATCGATGAGGTGAGCCGATCCAGCAGGGCGCCGTGGCTGTCGAGTACGTCGGCGACCGCGGCCTCGAACAGTTCGTCCTTGCTGTCGAAATGGTTGTAGAACGATCCCATCCCGACGTCGGCCGCCTGCGTGATCTCCAGCACCGGCACGTTCGACTTTCCCGACGCGATGAAGCCTTGCGCAGCCTGGATCAGGGCCGCCCGGGTGCGCTGTTTGCGCCGCTCAAGGCGGTTGACGGGCTCGCGGGCCTGCGTGATCACACGCACAGATTAGCAGACAGCCTCACTTTTGATGATTTCGTCAGAATCTCTTGACTGAGTGTCGCGTCGTATGTGACGATTTCGTCAGAAATGAGAGGAGCGGTCATGGAACATGTGATCGGCGCGCACAACGACCTGCATAGCGAGGACGGTGCCCGTCGCGGTGAGCATCCGGGTCGGGCGCGAAATCCGGTGATCAAGGTTCACGACGTCGCCTGGGTGGAGTTCGAGAAACCCGACCTGGTCCGCGCCGAGGCCTTCGCGCACGCGTTCGGCTTCGCCACCGTCGCGCGCACACCAAGCGAGATCTATCTGCGGGGCACCGATCCGGGACTACCGTGTGTGGTCCTTCGCCGTGGCGATAGGTCGCGGTTCGTCGGCACGGCGTTCAAAGCGCAAGACCAGGCCGACGTGACGCGGTTGGCCAGTGCATCAGGCGCACGGACGCGAGCGTTGCCCGACCCCCTCGGCGGCGTCGCGGTGGACTTCGTCGACCCGAGCGGCGTCCCTGTCCGCGTCGTTGCGGGAACCCATGAGCTCGAGGCGATTCCGTCG
The DNA here is from genome assembly GCA_963848855.1 of uncultured Actinomycetota bacterium. Taxonomy (GTDB): domain Bacteria; phylum Actinomycetota; class Actinomycetes; order Mycobacteriales; family Mycobacteriaceae; genus Mycobacterium. Next base: position 555,211 of record CAWKFL010000007.1, on the reverse strand, counting down.
CAGTCACCGCACAGGTTCAACTTCGGTCATGAGCACAGGCGCATCAATGCGACGCAACGCCCCCCACGCGAGCCCGCCAAGGTGCAGCGCCTCGGACACGTGGTGGTGCAGACGACGAAGTACCTCGAGGCGCTCAACTGGTACCTCGACAACCTCGGAATGATCGTCAGCGACTTCCTTTACTTCCCCGGCCAGCGTGAGCGGGGTCCGGCGATGAGCTTCATCCGCTGCGATCGCGGCGCGACGCCGACCGATCACCACACGCTGGCGCTGGCGCTTGGCCCCCAGAACCGGTACATGCACACGGCGTATCAGGTCGGCGACCTCGACGCGCTCGCCGCGGGCGGCCAATACCTGGCCGAGCACGGCTACCACCGGTCCTGGGGAATCGGCCGCCACATCCAGGGCAGCCAGATCTTCGACTATTGGCGTGACCCGGACGGCTTCATGGTCGAGCATTTCAGCGACGGCGATATGTTCGACTCCACACTGGAGCCGGGTTGGGCGCCGTTCGCCGCCTCCGGGCTGGCTCAGTGGGGACCCCCGGCTACCGGAGACTTCCTGGGCACCAGCCCGAAATCCATTCCCAACGAGTTGCGATCAATGATCCGCGCGCTGCGTGACAACAACGAATTCGACGTCTACCGCCTGTTCGGCTTCCTGAAAGTGGCCACTTCATGAGCATCTCCGTCCTGCGTACCGCCGACAGCTGGTGGGTCCAGACACCCACCGGTGCAACCAAAGTCGTCACCACCGCCACAACCACCGGCGAACTGCTCGAAGACCGCATCGCCGTCGTCGCCGCCCTGCACGGCGGCGAATCGGCACCGCTGGACCAACTGCAGCTCGTCTCTCCTGTGACCAGCCCGTGCCGAGTCGTCGCGCAGATGACCAACTACGCCTCGCACGTCAAGGACGCCGGCATGGACCCAAAGACCATCCCGCTCACGTTCTTTCGCAAGGCATCGGGGTCGATCAGCGGCCCGTTCGACGAGATCGTCAAACCGCGGCATGTGCGCTTCCTGGACTACGAAGTCGAGATCGGCCTGGTCATCGGTCGCGAGATCAGTGTGGGCACCACGATCACCGAGGCGAATCTGGCCGACTACGTCGCCGGGCTCGTCATCAGCAATGACGTGTCGGCGCGCGACATTCAGTTGCCGCAGACGCAGTTCTACGAGGCCAAGTCGTATCCGACGTTCACCCCTGTCGGGCCCGCGCTGGTGCTGCTCGACGCTGATGAACTCAAGCGATTCGGTGAACTTCGCCTGCAGACGCGTGTGAGTCGCCAACTGCGCCAGAACATGGTCGTCGACGGCGACATGATCTACGGGCCTGCCCAAGCGCTGCAGGCGCTTTCGCGATTCCAGCGTCTTGATGCCGGCGATCTCGTGCTGACGGGAACACCTGTCGGCACCGCGCTGAGCGCCCCGCCGAAGCCGCTCGAGATCATCGGATCACTGCTGCCGCCGCCCATGAAGTGGAAGGCGTTCTTCAAGCGCCAAGCGGCCAACGCCAAATACCTCCAGCGCGGCGACGTGGTGGAGCTAACCGTGGCGACCGACGACGGCGCGATCGACCTGGGTATCCAGCGCACCGCGGTGCGCTACACGTGACCACCGCTGCCCCGGTCGTCATCGTCGGCGCGGGTCCGACGGGAATCACCGCCGCCACCCTGCTCGCGCAGTACGGCGTGCGTTGTCTTGTGCTTGACCGCTGGAGCGCGCTGTATCCGCAACCGCGCGCCGTGCACATGGACGACGAGATCTGCCGCATCATCGCGCGTCTCGGCATCGCCGACGAATTCGCGGCGATCTCCCGACCCGCCCTCGAGTTGCGGCTGCTCGACAACGACATGCGCGTGCTCGCTGGGTTTCAGCGCGACACCGCCCTCGGTAGTCACGGCTTCCCGCAGGCGAACATGTTCGATCAACCCGAACTCGAAGCGCTGTTGCGCGCCAACCTGAAGCGCTACCCGTGCGCGGAATTGCGCGGCGACGTCGAGGTCACCGAGGTCGTCGAGGACCCGCATGGCCATGTCCGAGTGGCGTTCACCGACTGCATCACCGGGGCGAACCATTCCGTCGAGGCGAACTATGTACTCGGGTGCGACGGCGCGAACGGCCGAGTTCGTTCGTGCATCGGCACGAGCCTGCGTGACCTGAGATTCGAGCAGCGCTGGCTGGTGGTCGACATCGCGACGACGGCCGAGCTTGACCAATGGGATGGTGTCCACCAGGTCTGCGACCCGGTTCGCGCCGCCACCTACATGCGCATCGGTGACACTCGTTACCGCTGGGAGTTTCGACTGCTGCCCGCCGAGTCCAGGGACGATTTCGCCGATCTCGACGCGCTGCGTCCTCTGATCGCACCCTGGGTCGGCGATGTACCGCCTGCCGAACTGAAGTTGGTCCGTGTCGCGGAGTACACCTTCCGCGCGATGGTCGCCGACAGGTGGCGCAGGGGAAACATCTTCCTGCTGGGCGACGCCGCGCACCTCACTCCCCGTTCATCGGCCAAGGGATGGGCGCCGGCCTGCGTGATGCGATGAACATCGCATGGAAGCTCGCGGGAATCCTCGACGGTAGCCTCCCGCGCAGCGTGCGGGCGACCTACGAGCAGGAACGAAAACCGCACGCCCGCTACATGATCGGACTCGCCCTGACCATCGGGTGGTCAATGACCGCCGGTGGCGACGTCGGCAGTCTCATCCGCCGCTTCGTCGTCCCGCGCCTGACGCTCGTTCCCAGTCTGCGGACGAAGCTCGTCGACAGCAGGACGCCCGCGCTGCGCCGATCAGCGTTGGTCGTCAAGACGCGTCGGCGCAGAGAGCTGGCCGGGACGCTGTGCCCCAACCCGCTCGTGGCGGATGGGAGCCGCCTCGACGCGGTCCTGGGCAACGGCTTCGCGCTCATCACCACCATTTGGCCGTGCGCGGATCAGCGCGCTGTGCTCGAGGACCGCGGCGTGGTCGTCCACCTCGCCGCACCGGGAGGCGAACTCGCGCGATGGCTGCACCGCGGTCGCTCCGCCGCGGCCTCGTTCGACCCGATCGCACGGTGATGCGCGCGGGACGTGATGTGACCGCGTTGGTCGAGGCTGGTCGTCAGCTTGAAAAGGCGGGCGCGACGTAACGGCGCACGATCGCCTCCTCAGCATTGCGGTCTCCCAGCGGCCAGTACAGCAGCGATAACACCACCCGCACAGTCCATTCCGATGGCAATGGATCGTCGGGCCCCAGCCCCGTGAGTTGGGCGGCCGCAGCGGCGAGCCGACGCGATTCGACCAGTGACCTGTTGAGGTTCTGCGTTGACGGCGCACGCGACAGCAGAGCCGACGCGACCGCATCACCGCGGACCGCGTCGAGCGACAACAGGATGGCCTGGACCAGTCGCTCGGAGCCGCGCAGCCCCGCCACCGCCGTCTGCACATCGGCGCCGATCCGCGCAATGGAGCGCGCCAGCACACCGTCGCGTATCTCGCGCTTGCCGCCGACATGGCGGTACACCGTTGCGCGTGAACAACCGGCACGCGCCGCGACGTCGTCGATGTTCAGTCGGTCAAAACCGTGGGCGGCAACAGAATCGGCGGCCGCCGCATAGATCCGCTCAACGGCGATCTCGCCGCGGTCACCTCCCGCGAGCCAGTCCACGCGATGGAACTTTACTGCGGTGGCGACTCAGGCTGAGATGAAATGACGATCTTGTCTCAGGCGACTCACACGGTTGCCGAACGCGGTCCATTCCGGGCGTTCTCGGCCTACTGTCTCCACTATCCGACGAAGAGCGAGGTGCCCGCCATGAGTGACCGCCCGGTTCGATCGAGACGGCCGTCGAAAGCGACCACGAAGACAGCCAGCGGCAGATCGGCACCCGCGAAACGCACCACTAAGGCGGCGACCAAGAAGGCAACGCCCGCCAAGAAAGCGTCCGCAACTAAGGCGACGACGGCTTCGCCCACGAAGGCGGCCAGCAAGGCCGTCACCAAAAAGCCGACGCCCACCAAGACGTCGGCCCTCAAGGGCGGGGAGACCGCCCCGAAGCCCGTGACAACGTCGGCCCTCAAGGGTGGGGAGACCGCCCCAAAGGCCGCGAAGCCCTCGCCGACACCCCGCGAGGTGAGTGTCGGCACCGATGCCGCTTTCGCCTCCGGTGGGGGGCAACCGCGGCGACGGTTGAAGAACATCTCGGAGGTCCGCCACTTCTTCCGCACCAACGACGTGCCCATCCTGTTCTTCGGCGCTACCCCGTTCAACCTGCTCGGCCTCGACCGCTGGGTCCGCAACTTCACATACATCACCTATTACGACGCATGGGACGGCGCACATCCGCGAGTGTTCACGCCGGCCAACAAGCCCTACCAGGAGTTCGAGAGCGGCGAGGAGATCAACAACTGGCTGCTGACCAACGCCGAGGTGCGGGCCCACATCGACGCCGCCACCCCCCGCGGCGTGCGGCCCAGGGTCGCGATGGTGTTCTTCAACAGCGAAACCGAGGACATCTGCAAGGAGCTGGGCTACGACCTGATCCTGCCCGCCGCAAGCCTGCGTCAGCACCTGGATTCCAAGATCGTCACCACGCGGCTCGGCAACGAAGCAGGCGCGCCGAGTGTTCCGAACGTGTTGACCCGCGTCGACGACTGGGCGGGACTGCGGAAGGCGGCCGAAAAGGCCGGTCTCGGTGACGAACTCGTTGTCCAGACGCCCTACGGCGACTCCGGCAAGACCACGTTCTTCATCTCGTCGGAGGCCGACTGGAAGAAGCACAGCGCGGACATTGTCGGCGAGGACATCAAGATAATGCGCCGCATCAACAACCGCCCCGTGGCGGTCGAGGCGGTGCTGACGCGGTGCGGCACGATCGTCGGCCCGTTCATGTCCGAGTTGATCGGCTACAAGCGGCTGACCCCGGCCAGGGGCGGCTGGTGCGGAAACGAGATGTTCCCGGAAGTGCTCACCGGCGAAAGCCGCAGAACGGCAACGCAATTGGTGCGTCGGCTCGGAGACCGCCTGGCCAAGGAAGGCTATCGGGGATTCTTCGAGGTCGACGTCCTCGTCGACACCGACACAAGTGAGGTGTACCTCGGCGAGCTCAACCCGCGGATCAGCGGGGCATCGTCGATCACGAACGTCACCGCGGGCGCATACGCCGATGTTCCGCTGTTCCTGTTCCACATCCTCGAGTACATGGGTGTCGACTTCGACCTCGACGTCGACGAGATCAACGAGCGCTGGGAGGAGCTGGCCTCGGCCGACGTGTGGAGCCAGATGGTGATGAAGGAGACCGACGACATCGTGCAGCGGCTCACCGCCACACCGCAGACAGGGCAGTATTCGCTCGACGCCAAAGGCGGGCTGGTGTTCCGCAGGCCCGCGCTGGACTGGCATCAACTGCAGAACGAACGCGAAGTCTTCTTCCTGCGCATCTACGGTCCCGGCGACTATCGCTGGAAGGGTGCCGACCTCGGCGTGCTCGTGACCAAGGGGCGGCTGCAGATCGACTCGGGGCAGGGCAAATCGAGCCTTGCGATCCGCGCGCGCCACCTCATCGACTCGATACGCACCGAATACGCAGGTACGCCGGTTTCCGAGCCCCCGACACCGCGTACGAATGTGGGTGTCAAGAGCGGCTGAGCTTCGGGGCGGCGGGTGGGAGCCGCTACAGTCGTCGCCATGGTTCTTGGCGGCAACACTGGGCGCGTGCCGTCCGAGGTGACGCTGGACAACTGGCAATCGGCTACCCACCTTCACTGGACGTTTCAGCACGTCGCCGACTTTCTGCCCACCGCTGTTATCGCGCGCGGCACCGGGCCCATCGCTGAACTCCGGCCGGCGCCCAGCGAGTTGTCCGACATCCCGCTCTACGACAAGACGAACGCGCGCCGAACCACGGTCGGCGAGGTGATGGCCGCCACTGCCACCGACGGCTGGATCGTCACCCAACGCGGTGCGGTGCTGACCGAGCAGTACTACAGCGGCATGGCCCCCGACTCATCGCACCTGCTGATGTCGGTGAGCAAATCGCTGATCGCCATCGTGGTGGGTGCGCTCGCCGGTAACGGCGCGCTCGACGTCTCGGCACAGCTGTCCGCTTATGTTCCCGCGCTTGAGAAATCAGGCTATGCGGGCGCGACGGTCCGAAATCTGCTCGACATGCGTTCGGGGATAGCGTTTTCCGAGGATTACCTGAACCCGATGGCGGAGGTCCGGCTGCTCGAACAGGCAATCGGGTGGGCGCCGCGAACGGTGCCGGAGCTGCCGACCACCATGTATGACTTCCTGCTCACACTGAAACAGGCCAGGCCGCATGGCGGGCCGTTCCAATACCGTTCGTGCGAGACCGATGTGCTGGGGTGGATCTGCGAGGCGGCCAGCGGCGTGCGGATGCCCGAGCTGATGTCACAACTGCTGTGGAGCAAGCTCGGCGCCGAGTTCGACGCGACGATCGGCGTGGACTCCGTCGGCACCGGCATGTTCGACGGCGGTATCAACGCATGCCTTCGCGACCTGGTCAGGTTCGGCTCTCTGTTCCTCAACGGTGGCACGTCCCTTACGGGCGAACGGGTGGTCCCGCTGGGGTGGATTGCGGACACCTTCGCGGGCGACCCGGACTCGCGTGCGGCCTTCGCCGCCAGCCCCGACGACAATCGGATGCCGGGCGGCATGTACCGCAACCAGTTCTGGTTCCCGTATACCGGCAACAATGTGTTGGTGTGCTTGGGGATTCACGGCCAGATGATCTACGTCAACCGTGCCGCCAACGTCGTCGCAGCCAAACTGTCGAGCTGGCCGCTCCCCCAGGACGGCACCAAACTGTTCCCGACCATCGCCGCGTTCGACGAAATCGCCGCCAACCTGTCGTAACTTTCCTTCCGCGAGCTGTCAGTCCTCGGCCGCGGGCGGCTGACGGGCCGGCAATTCGGCATCGAAGTCCGCGCCGCGGACCGCGGCCGCGCTGATCCCCAGAAGCGCTGCCATCGACACGAATATCGAGCTGATCCCGGCCACTCCGGCGATCGCTCCTACGATCAGCGGAATGCTGATCTGTCCCAGCCGATTGACGCTGAGGCGAATGCCGAGGGCGATGCCACGCGAGGCCTCTGGTGACCGGTTGGCGACCCACACCATGGACATGGGCTGTCCGATCCCCAGCCCGAAACCGATGACAACGACGAGCAACGCCATCACCACGATGTGGTCAAGCCACGGCAGCGGGCACAGCAGCAGCGCGGGGACGACCGTACTCAAGATCAGCAGGCGGCGCCTGCCGAGGCGCTCGATCAACCACGGCATGGATAGCCGGGACAAGAACGACGCACCGGCTCGAAGCGAGAGCAGCATGGTCACGGCTCCGACCGACAGCCCCAATGATTCGCCGACCGCGGGCATGTACGTCGTGAAGACGTCCACCGCGGTCAGCACCGTGACACTCACCAGCATCGCCTGCGACATACCGGGTTGCCTCAGGACGGTGAGCACTCCGGGCCGGGCGCCAGCGGAGCCATCCTCCACCTCGGCCGCGGCCACCGGTCGGCGCGGCAGCGACATAGCCAGCGCAGCAGCCGCCGCAGAGGTCGCGGCGCTCGCCAGAAAGACCGCGGTGTTGCCATCCCCGCCCCTGTTCGCGACGGCGGTCGCAATGATCCCCGCCGAAGCCGGTCCCACCAATTGACCGATCGACACCGCCATCGTGAACGTCGCGAACCGCCGGTCACGCTGCGCCGCGGTTGCCCGGTTGGCGACAATGGCCTGCAGGCCAACCACGTTCGCTATCGAGGCGATACCGAGCACCGCGTGGCACACGACCAGTGCAGCGATGGAGTCCGCCACTGCAAATGCGGCGCAGGAGGCCGCGACGACCGCAGCGCCCGACGCGATCGCCACGCGTTCCCCGCTACGGTCCACCCAGTGCCCTGCGGGCACGGCGAAAAAGAGCGAGAGCAATGCGAACGCCCCACCGACCACGCCCAGTTCGAACGGCCCCGCACCGAGCTCCAATGCCCGATACGACACCATCGGGCGAACCGCGAAGACACTCGTCTGCGCCAGTGTTGTGATGGCGACCACCACGGTGATCGAGGCAGGCATTCCCTCCTGCGACGTGCTCACGATGGTGGTCGGCCCCACTGGAGCGCTATTCGACGCGGCATATGTTTTCGAGTTCGCCGATACCGTCGATTCTGGTGGTCAGTCGGGTGCCGTCGGCCAGATAGCGCTTCGGGGACATGCCTTGCCCCACTCCGGCAGGAGTTCCCGTCGCAATCACGTCCCCCGAGCGCAAGGACAGGATCGTCGAGATGTAGCTGACGAGGTCGACCGGGCCGAACACCAAGTCGGCGATCGTCGCGCTCTGAACGACTTCACCGTCGACGAGCGTGGTGATCCGCGCGTCCGGATCGAACTCGTCAGGAGTCACCACGACAGGGCCGAACGGCGTGGACGACTCGAATGTCTTGCCCTGCAGCCATTGCGAGGTGCGGTACTGGAAATCGCGCGCCGTCACGTCGTTCAGAATCGTGTAGCCCGCGATGGCTGCGCGCGCCGCATCGGCGTCGGCCCGACGCACCGTCGAGCCGATCACCACCGCGAGTTCGCCCTCCCAATCCATCGCCTCGGATTCCCTTGGCAGCACGATGTCATCGCGTGGCCCGATGAGCGCGTCGGCGTACTTCGCGAATAGGGTTGGCACGCTAGGCAACTCACGACCCATTTCGAGGATGTGGGCGCGGTAGTTCAACCCGATACACACTACTTTTCCCGGCGTGGCGATGGGCGCGACGAAGGCGACATCGGCCACCGCGACCTCGCGGCCGCTTTCGGCGGCGGCCGCCGACCGCCAGTCCGGATTGCGCATCAACTCACCGAGGTCGCTCGCGGACAGCAGGACCGCGGTCTCGTCCTCGATCCGAGCAGCCTGTGTCGCCGACGCGCCGATTCGCACGGTGGCAAGCCGCATGTACACCACCCTTCCATCCGCCCGGTTGACCCCCAACGAAACGATATATAGTCTATATTCGATTGAATGTTACTGTCCTGACCTTGCGGAAAGCGAGTCAGAAATGTCGGTTGAAGCCACCTCCCCCAACGAGCAGCGCCACCCACGGCGGGCGAAATGAAGGCCGCCGAGTTCATCGCGAAGTACCTGGCCTCCTGCGGCGTCACCCACGCGTTCGGCCATCCCGGCAGTGACGTGATGGACCTCATCGCGGCGATGGAAGACGTCGGCATCACGTTCGTGCTGACCCATCACGAGAACACCGCCGCGTACATGGCCGCCACGATGGGCCGTTTGACGAACACCGTCGGAGTCGCGCTCGTGACGAAAGGACCCGGCGTCACGAACATCGCCACCGGGATGGGCTCGGCGCATCTCGACCGCGCACCTCTCATCCTGTTCTCGTCCCTGTTCGGCGCGCCCGACGACGCGGTGAATGTGCGTCAGCACATCCCGTCGGTGCGCTTCTACGAGCCGCTCACCAAACTGTCCGCGTCGTGGACGGCGGCCGACATCCATCAGGTGCTGCCCGAGGCTATCGTAGCCGCGACGACCGGCTACCCGGGTGCGGCCTTCCTGGGATCCCTTGTGGCCGAACAACTCAAGGACATCGCGGTCTCCGACGAAGAGGCCCAACTTCTGATCGACGCACGGGCAGCCGATACCAATGCGGGATACGACGAGTCCGCCTTCGAGTCGGCGGCCCGGCTGATCGCCGAGGCGCGGCGACTCCTCGTCGTCATTGGGCCGGGTGTGGAGCATGCGGGCGCGCGGGACGAGATGTTGAGTGCCGTTGACGCCCTCGGGGCTCCGGTATGTGTCACGCCGGAGGCCGTCGGGTGGGTGCCTGCCGACCATCGGCTCTATGCGGGCATGCTCGGCTGGCACGACAAGCCGCTGATCGAGCTGTCCGAAACCGCCGATGTCATCGCAACATTCGGCCTCGATGGCGCCGATCTGATGGTGCCCTACAAGGGCAGCGCACAGATCGTGAACCTTGCCCCACTCGGCGGAGACCCGCGGGCGTTCCAGCCGGTGGCCGCGTCGGTGGCCGGTGAACTCGCACCGATCCTTTCCGCCGTCGCGCGGGCGGCGGGCGAAGACCGCGAGTGGGGCGAAGCGCAAGCCAAGCAGACCCGCGATGCCATCGACGAGCTGATGTCGGTCAGCTCAGCGCATGACCCGGCGGACGGTATTGCGCCGCAGGAGGTCTTCACCATCGCCAGGGAGGCTCTGCCCGCGGACGCGATCTTCAGCTGCGACGTCGGTGCGCACAAGATCGTCGCGGGCACGGCGTGGAAGTCGACCAACCCCGACACATTCTTGATTTCCAACGGCTTCGGTTCGATGGGATACGGCCTGCCCTCGGCAATGGGGGCCAAAATGGCGCGGCCCGACAGCCCGGTTATCAGTGTCATCGGCGACGGCGGGCTCCTGATGTACGCCGGGGATCTCGCCACCTGGGCCCGGCTCGGGCTGGCCCTGACCCTTGTCGTCATGGTCGACAACGACCTGACACAGGTGCAGCGCCGCCAGGAGCGGGAGGGGTACTCCACCGCCAGCACCACATTCCAGTTGATCGACTACTGCGCGCTGGCGGCCACCTTCGGTATCGACGGGGTGCGCGTGGAGACCACCGCCGAGTACGCCGACGCAGTCAAGCGCGCGGCGGCTACGGAGCGGCCCTTCCTGATCGAGGCCATGCTGGACGCGCAGGAGTACCGCCGCATCCCCGGATGGCGCTGATGGCAGAGCGTTTCGACGTCGTCGTCGTTGGCGGCGGGAACGCCGGCCTGTGTGCGGCGCTGTCGGCGCGCGACGCAGGAGCCTCGGTGCTGGTCCTCGAACGCGCCCCACAGCAGGAGGCGGGCGGCAACTCGGCGTTCACGTCCGGCGCCATGCGCGTCGCGTACGACAGCACCGCCGACCTGGTCGAGTTGATCGACGAGGTCCCCGACGAGCAACTCGGCCGAACCGATTTCGGGAACTACCCGGCCTCGACGTTCTTCGACGACATCGCCCGCGTTACCGAACATCGCAGCGATCCGGAACTCGCCGAGATCCTCGTTGACCGCAGCCTCGAGGCGTTGCGGTGGATGCGCGGTAAGGGCGTGCGGTTCCTACCCATCTACGGCAGACAGTCCGTCGAGGTCGACGGCCGCTTCGTGTTCTGGGGGAATCTGGTCATCGAGGCGTCGGGCGGTGGCCCGGGTCTGGTGAGCGCGCTGACGCGTCGCGCCCTTGCAGACGGCGTCGAAATCCGGTACTGCACCAGGGCGGTCTCCCTGCGCACCGACGACGGGCGGGTCAACGGTATCCGTGTGCGCCACAACGGGATCGAATCAACCCTGAATGCGGGCGCGGTGGTGCTGGCGAGCGGAGGTTTCGAGGCCAACACCGAATGGCGCACCCGATACCTTGGCCCAGGCTGGGACACCGCCAAGGTGCGGGGCACCCGGTTCAACACCGGCGACGGGATCCGGATGGCGCTGGACGTCGGAGCAATGTCGTGGGGTCATTGGTCCGGAGCACACGCCGTCGCATGGGATTTCAACGCTCCGCCGTTCGGCAATCTCGCCGTCGGCGACGGCTACCAGAAGTACAGCTACCCGTTCTCGATAATGGTCAACGGGCGGGGCGAGCGCTTCGCAGACGAAGGCGCCGACTTCCGCAACTACACCTACGCCAAGTACGGCAAGCTCATTCTGTCGCAGCCCGGGCAGTTCGCCTGGCAGGTCTTCGACGCCAAGACAGTGCCGTTGCTGCGCGACGAGTACCGCATCTCACAGGTCACCCGGGTGACCGCCGACTCCATCGAGCAGCTGGCCGAGCGGCTGGACGGCGTTGATGCTCAACGGTTTCTGGCCACAGTCGCCGCCTACAACGCGGCAGTCGACACCGCAACGGACTTCAACCCCGCGGAGCGCGACGGCAAGCGCACCCACGGGCTGACGCCCGACAAGACCAACTGGGCGCAGACCATCGACACCGCACCGTTCCACGCCTACCACGTGACATGCGGAATCACGTTCACGTTCGGCGGACTTCGGGTCACTACCTCGGCGCAGGTGGTTGACGACGACGGTGAGGAGATCGTCGGGCTCTACGCATGCGGTGAGCTTGTCGGCGGCCTGTTCTACTTCAACTACCCGGGCGGGTCGGGTCTGACGAGCGGGGCCGTCTTCGGGCGCATAGCAGGCGCCAGCGCGGCGGGTGCGGCAACGGTTGGGGTGGGACGCAGCGCCTAGCTCGAGCCGCTCGCAACCAAATTCGCTGAACCCTCAGCCATTCCCGCGCGCAGAAGCTCGACGGTTTTGCCCATGTGTCGCCGCAGGGCGCTCACCGCGGCGGCGGCATCACGACGCCGCGCGGCCTCATAGATTTCCTCGTGCTCCTGGCGCGAATTGCGGACCATTCCGCCACCCGTGTGCACCATGGTCAGCATCCGGTAGCGCTCGGCGTGCTTACGCAGTTGATCGACGAAGTGCATGAGCCACGGCGAATCGCATGCCGAGTACAGCGCCTCGTGAAACGCCGAATGCGCCTCCGACAGCTCCAGACCGATGGCCCGCCGCATCTCGTCGGAAGTCGACGCGGTGACCGCCTCCTGCCGCGCGATCTGATCGGACAGCCGAGAGAAGGTGACCTCCATCCGGGCCAGCCACGCGTCGTCGCCCCGCTGGATGGACCGCTCGAGGGCGAGGCCGTCCAACAGCGAGAGCATGTCGTAGATGTCGGTGAGGTCTTCCTCGGAGATCGGCGCAACGGTGGCACCCAGCCGCGGATCGATCTCCACCAGTTTCTTGACCGCCAGCCGCTGCAGTGCTTCGCGCAGCGGCGTCGCGCTGACACCGTAGTGCTCGGTCATCTCGTTGGCCCGGATACGCTGTCCGGGAGCCAGCACACCCTCGAGAATGTCGACTCGAATCGCTTCTTCGAGTTGCTCAGTTAATGTCGCGGCGTTGACCCTCCCCGAGGTCACCCGCTTTTCGTCCGGCCGAGCCACTGTGTGTTCTCCTCCCCAGCCGCAACGGCTGATACAACATTCTATAGGGTCTTTTATGTCTAGGCCGTGTGACGCGGCTCAAGTAAGTGACCGGCCATTCTGGTCGGCGGCCGCGCGGCGAGAATCGGGAGACGGTCATGGTGGTCCGTGAGCACGAAGCCATCCGCGACGCTTACGCGAATTTGCTCGCGTGCGCCGATGCCGCCTACCACGCGACCGACCTGCAACTCAACCGCATTCGCGGTGCTGACGGGGCCGACGCCGAGACGGCGCGCGGACTCGAGACCCGGCTTGCACAGACAACGGAACTCATCGATCTGTTGGAGTCCGCTGTCGCCCAAGCGATCCAGAACCTGACCGCGACGGAGAATCAGCCGGCCGGCCAAGATTAGCGGTTTCACCCCGCCCCGCCAATCGATCCTGCCCACAGCCTCAGCGGGGTTCCGACGTCGTCACGCTCGGCGAGATTCCACAGCGACTCAAGCGCGCGGTCGACGGCGGGCGGATCACCAACCGGCGCAGCAAGCCCGCGGAATTTGCGCTCGAGCTCCGCATCGGAGAGTGGATTGCGGTGATTGCCCAGCGGGATTCCCGTACGAGCCACCCGTCGCTCACCGGAACGCAGATTGATCGCGATGTCACTGAGCGTCTGCTCGGGGCGAAGCGCAGTCAGCGCCGGATCCTCGGTGATCGTTATCTTGGCCATCACCGGCCGCAGCGCAGCATCGCGCACCGCCTCCCTGGTGAACGACGCCAGGCTCACGTCACCGTCGCGCAGGGCCGTCGCCATCACGAAAGGCAAACTGTGGTCCGCGGTTTCGCGCGACTGCGGATCCCATTTCTCGGGTTCGTGCCCGGTCTCGAACCAGGTGTCCCAGTGTGTCGCGACATCGATCGATTCGACGTCGTCGGGGCCGATGTCCGGCGTCATCTCGATCAACGTCGCGATCACCGCCTGAGTACTGCCACATGCCGGGTATCGCTTGATGTCGGACTGCACCACCCGAAACCCGTATTTCTCCGGATCGACCTCCAACTCGAAATCACCTGTGGCCTGGTCGATCAGGCCGTGCTGGCCATGAAACGGCGCAGCGGGCCCGGTCATCCCCCTGCTCGCGAGGTCGGCGGCGAAAACCGCACTCCGGCACGCGGCCGCCGACGCAGCGGATTTCCACATCGACAGCTGGCCGCGGCGAGTCACACACAACGCCAGACTGGGCACCACCGCCATCGATATCGCGTTGCGCATCTGCGCCTCGTCCAAGCCGAGCACGGACCCGATTCCCATCGCCGCCCCGATGGCGACGAGCATGCCCTGATCCCAGCCTCGCTTCTTGATGTGCACATGGAACGAGCCGAAGCCCTGGTAGGCGGCGACCACCCCGGCGATCGCACGTGCGCCGGAAACCTGGTGGGCCTCGGCGACCGCCAACACCGCCGGGATCATGTCGCTGGGATGGCCGCCCATCCGCAGCGCCTTGTTCACATCGTTGAGGTCCTGGTAGCGGATCATCACCGCGTTCGCGTACGCCGCCATCTCCGCCGACGAATCGGCCCCGCCGAGCACACTCGCGATTCGCTTGCCGCCGTGTTCGCCCGCGAGTTCGCGGGCGATGCGCGCAGGCTCACTGCTGAAGCCGCCGTAGCCGCAGCCCAGCGTGTCGATGATGCGTCGGACCGCGGCGTCGACCGCGTCCTTCGGCAGTCGCTCAAAGGAGATCGAGCTCGCGAATTCGGCGAGCTCACCAAGAAAGGGATCAGGTTCGGTCGAATGCGGCTGGCCCATCGAGTGACAATATCATATATTCTATGGTAGATGGGGTGTATTCCCCGCGGCCACGGCGAGAGGGATCTGGGTGCGCAACCGAGTCAAACGCGTCATCAGCCAGGGAAAGATGGCGCTCGGCGGTCTAACCGGCAGCTTCGGCGGATCGACGATCGTCGAGGTGATGGGCCATTCCGGCCTCGATGCCGCCGTCATCGATCTCGAGCACAACGGCCTCGGGCTCGACCAGGTCCAGGCGATGATCATCGCCGCGGACGCCGTCGACATCACGCCGATCGTGCGGATCCCCGATCTCGACCGCGGTCTGATCACCCGCCTTCTGGACATGGGCGCCGGCGGCATCCAGCTCGACGGCATCGGCAGCGCCGAGCAGGCCCGCGAACTCGTCGACGCGATGCTGTTCCCCCCGCTCGGAACGCGGGGCCTCATCTGGAACAGCCGGTCGGCGCGGTTCGGCACCGTGAACAAGACCGACTACGCGGAGATGGCCAACGCCGAGGCGCTGGTCAAGATCTCGATCGACGACCAGGCCGGGCTCGACAACGTCGAGGAGATCGCCGCCGTACCGCATGTCGACATCATCGGCGTCGGTGCGCATGACCTTGCTTCGGTCTTCGGCGCGATCGGCGCACCCGACCACCCCGCGCTGGCTGCCGCGATCGATCGCGTGACCAAGGCCGTGACCGCGTCCGGACCCGGCCGGTTGGCACTCCCACTGAACAGCTCCGCCTATCCGCTGTCGGCCGCCGATCTGGTGAGCCTGGGTGTGGCGTACACGAATTTGCAGCCGCACCCGGAGCAGCGACTCGTCAAAGCGATCAGCGCCCAGGCGCAAACGATCCGCGACGCGGCGGCCGGCGGTCAGCGATGAGCGACCATTCGCAGTACGCCGCTGCGGCTGGCAGCGTGATCGCCGCCGCGCAGGTGCGTGAACAGCTGGGCAAGACGGGCGGGATCACCCTCGCGGTCGCCGAACACGTCGCGTCACTCACCTATGAGCAGCTGCCCTCCGAGGTTGTCGCCAAGGCCAAGTACGTCATTCTCGATGCGCTCGGCGGCCAGCTGGCCTGCTCGACGCTCGACCACGGTCGCATGGCAATCGAATTCGCGCGGCGACAGGCCGGCCGGGCGGACGCCACCGTCATCGGAACCGACTTCAAGACGACCGTCGAGCATGCCGCCCTCGTCAACGGCATTCAGGGCCACGGCGACGAGATCGATGAATCGCTGCTGGGTTTCGGGCACGCGAGCGCGGTACTGGTGCCCACAGTGCTCGCAGCGTGCGAGCGGGAACACGCGGACGGCCGTGCGATGATCGTCGCCCTGGTGGCGGGGTACGACGTGGCGGCCCGAATCGCGATGGCGGGGTTCAACCTCGACGTGCTCGCACCGCGCAACTGGCAGCAGGGCTCTACAGGCGGATCACTTGCCGCCGCGATGGCGGCGGGCAAGGTCCTCGGACTCGACACCGCCAGGCTGCGGGCCGCATTGGGCATCGCGGCCGAGCAGGCGTGCGGACTGCAGGCCATGCGCACCGAGACGGGACACATGCACAAGTCGCTCCACATGGGCGTCGGCGCACGCAACGGCTTGACGTCGGCCTACCTTGCCGAGGTCGGCTATGGCGGCGTCGAAAACATCCTTGAGCCACCGTATTCCATCTTCGAGGCGTTCATCCCGGGCGCCGCCAAGCCCGAGCAGATGACATTAGGCCTCGGCGAGCGGTTCGACATCCTGTCGAGTCGATTCAAGCGCTATTCGGCGGGCAGCCCCACCCATTCGGCGATCGCGTCGATGCTCGGGATGATGTCCGACGAACGCATCGGCCACCACGACATCGAGCGCATCGACGTGCGGATGCCGTCGCTGGAACACGACCTGCTGTCGAAATCGCTCACGCTGAACATCAACTTTGAATACATCATCGCGGTGGCGGCGCTCGATGGCCGGGTGACATGGGACCAGTACACCGCTGAGCGGCAACAGGATCCGGTGCTCCGCGACCTGTGGCAACGCGTAACGGCCCGCGGTGACACCGAGATGGACGCCCTCAAGGACGCCCACGTCGGTGCCCGCCCGGCCGAGGTGACGCTGACGACACGGGACGGACGCAGCTTCACGCGGCGCATGGAATTCCCGCCGGGCCATCCCCGCAACCCGTTGAGCCGCGAGGAGCTGCTCGAGAAGTTCTCGTACTGGTCAACTCTGGTCATCAGCGAGACCCAGAGCGCAGAACTCGCCGACACCATCGACTCACTCGAGAGCCTCGACGACGTCAACCGGCTCGGCGACCTGCTGCGCGTCTAGAACCGCTGGGTCTTCGGATCCAGCTTGTCCCGCAACCAGTCCCCGAAGGCGTTGCTGGACAACACAACGAGCGCGATCGCGATGCCCGGCACCATGCTGATCCACCACCCCGTCGAGACGAGGGCTTCGCCGTCGGAGATCATCACACCCCACGACGCCGCCGGTGGCGGTACGCCCGCCCCCAGGAAGCTGATGGCTGCCTCCGCCAGGATCACTGCGCCGACCTCGAGGGTGGCCGCAACGAGCAGTGTTGGCAGAATGTTGTGGAAGACGTGGCGCGCCATCGCTGCGGTGCGCGACACACCGATCGCCTCGGCATAGCGCACGAAGTCCATCTTCTTCAGCAACATGGTCTCGCCGCGAATCAACCGGGCTATCCGCGGCCAAATCAGAAAGCCCAAGACCAGCACCAGGTTTCGGAACGACGGCCCAACAGCGATCGCCAGGACAAGGGCCACGACCATGTTCGGCAGGCTCAGGATCACGTCGGTCAGCCGCATCAACACCGAATCGAGAGCACCGCCGACGAAGCCCGCGATCATCCCGACCGTCGTACCGATAGCAATGGCGATGCAAAGGGCGAAGAGCGCGACGCTGAGCGAGACGCGGGCGCCGTAGGCCAGGCGCGTGAAGACGTCTCTGCCGAAGCTGTCGGTGCCGAGCAGGTGCTCGGCGCTGCCCCCGTGCACCCAGGCCGGTGGGATCAGGCTGTTGATCAGATCGTTCTGGATCGGGCTGTACTTGGTGAACATCGGCGCGAACACCGCGAGCAGCACGAAAGCGCCGAGGACGAGCAGTGGCAACGTCGGCGAGAGCCGGAATCGTCTCCTGCCTTTCGCGCGTCGTTCGGCGGAACCCGCGGCCAGTGCGGCCTCGGTCGACGTCGGCGGAGCCGGTTCGGGGATGGTCGATGTCATCGGAGCCTCGGGTTGAGTCGCATGTACAGAACGTCGACGAGCAGGTTCGAGACGATGTAGGCGACACCGAAGAACAGCATCACGCCCTGGGCGACGCCGAAGTCGCGGTTACGCACCGCCTCGATGAACAACAACCCGATGCCCGGCCAGTTGAAGATCGTCTCCACCAGGACCGACCCCGTGACCAGTCCACCGATCACCACCCCGATGAAGCTCAGCGATGTGAGTCCGGCGTTGCGCAGCGAGTGCTTCCACAGGATGGTCGGTTCCGGCGTACCGCGAGCACGGAGGAACAGGACGTAGTCGCTGTTGAGCACTTCGATCATGCTCGATCTGAGCAGCCGGGTCAGGCCGGCGATGGCCGCGAATGACAGTGTGATGGCAGGAAGTACGAGATGCGAGACACCGCCGTAACCGCCCGCGGGAAACCATTTCAGGTTGACCGCGAAGACGAGGATCAGCATCAGGCCCAGCCAGAAGTCGGGGACCGCCTGGCCCAGTGCGGCGATGCCGCGCGCCGTCAAGTCGACCGATGTGCCCTGCCGGTAGGCGGCCTGCACCCCCAGCGGCACCGCGACGGCGATCATCAACAGAACCGCCGCGGTGGCCATCAGCAGCGTGTTCGGCAACCGCTGTTCGATGAGGTCCACCACCGGAGCCCGGTAGCGAAACGACAGACCGAGGTCGCCGCGCGCCAACTGCCCGAGATAGTCGACGAACTGAATGGGTATCGAACGATCCAGGCCCAGCTGCTCGCGGATCATCTGCTTCTGGGCGGGTGACGCGGTCGGCTCGACCAGGAAGTTGATCGGATCACCGCTCAGCCGAACCAGCGAAAACCCAAGTATCAGAAGGAACAACAAGCTCAGCAAGCTGTGCATGATCCGCGCGCCGATCACCTTGACCATCAGCTTCTACCGCTCCCGTCCTCGGCGTTCGGACCGCCCAGCCCTGGGCCGGTCATGGCGGCTCGCTTCGTGCTATTGCGCAGGGGTCACCGTCTCCAGACTGTTCAGGTCTTTGTCACCGGGCGTCGGCGTCCATCCACCCACCCGCGGTCCGACCACGAACGGCAGGTCGGCGTCGAAGAGCGGGATCATGGTGACGTCGTTGCGCAGTGAGGTGATGACGTCGCGGATGTCCTGCCACCGCTTGTCGGGATCGACCTGCGTGACGATCTTCTGATAGCCCTCGTCGATCGCCGGCGAGAAGACCTTGTGGTCGTCGGCGCCACTGGACAAGTAGTTCAACAGCACGACGTTGGACGGATCATTGCCCTGTTGCTTGACCCACGCCAGACCGGAGGTGTCCGTCGCGTTCAGCCGGTCGTCGAGGACGTCTTCTTCAGAGAGCTGCTCGGTGACGTCGATTCCGATGTCACGCCACATGCCCGCGACCGCCTGAGCGATGCCGACGGTGTCCACATCGTCTTCGTATTCGAACAGGGTGACGGGGAATCCGTTCGGGTAACCGCCCTCCGCCAGCTTCTGCTTGGCCGCCTCCTTGTCGAACTTGGGCAACGTCCACGTCGGATCCATGGTGTTCGGGTTGTTGTTGTACTGCAGCAGCGGGCCGAAGTTCACTTCGCCTGCACCCGCGAGCACCTTGTCACGAATGAGCTCACGGTCGATGGCCAGTGACAGCGCCTGCCGAATCGCCAAACCCCGCTCGGGATTGTCCGCCTGGATCCAGGGCGCATTGCGGTCCAGCTTCGGCGACCCGGGATACATACCGCCCAAAATGATCTGCACCGTCGCGATCTCGGGCACCGCGATCGCGTCCAAGCCCGCGTTCTTGGCCTCGGCGGTCAGCGCCGATGTGACGTTGGCGATGTCGATCGTTCCGCTCTGCACCTGCGCGAGCCTGGCGGCCGGGTCGGGTATCTCCTTGATGACCAGGTTGTCGAAGGAGGGCTTGGTCCGCCAGTAGTCGGGGTTCTTCTTCAACACCACCTCGACGCCGGGCGTCGAGCTGACGAACTCCCAAGGCCCAGTGCCGATTGGATGCGTCTTGGCCTGCTCCGGCTGCTCTGTCAGGTACTTCTGCGACGAGATGTACAGCAGTGAATAGGGCTGGGCCAGGAAGCTGTCCAATGTCGTGTACGGCTCCGGCGTATGGATCTTGAACTCGGTATCGCTGACAACCTCGATGTTTTCGAGGTTGTTGCCGACGATGTCACGCAATTGCTGAGCGTTGTGGTGGTTGGACTCCTCACGCATCCACTGTCCCCAGGTGTACTTGACGTCGTTGGCCGTAAGCGGGCCCCATCCCCCTTGGAACTGTACGTCGTTGCGCAGCTTGAAGTCCCACGTTTTGCCGTCCGGGGATAATGTCCAGGAATCTGCCAGCATCGGGATGACTTCGCCGGTTTGCTTGTCGATGTCGGTGAGCGAGTCGTGCATGAACTTGTACATGGGCAAGGTGTCGTGCCCCGAGAGGTACGGCTCCCACTGGTGGGTGCCGGTGGTGCCGACGGCCGCCGTCAGCGTCGACCCCTCACCACCGGAGCCGGACGGATTCGTCGACGAGCCACCGCACGCAGCGGCCAGCACCACCGTCGTCAGCAGCGCCAGCGCGACGTACGCCCACCTGCCGAAGCCGTGCCGTCTTCGATCGACCAGACCCGGTGATCTCATCGCCTCACCCTTTCCGTCCATTGGTCGTGGTTCATCCGATGTCTATGCGACGGTGTCTATTGCGCCGGCGTCACCGTCTCCAGGCTGTTCATGTCCTTGTCGCCCGGTGTCGGGGTCCAGTCGCCCACGCGGGAACTGACCACGAATGGCAGGTCGGCGTCGAAGAGCGGGATCAGCACCACGTCGTTGCGCAGCGCCGTGACGATGTCGCGGACGTCCTGCCAACGCTTCTCCGGGTCGACCTCGGTCGTGATCTTCTTGTAGCCCTCGTCGATCGCGGGATAGAACAGCTTGTGGTCGTCCTCCTCGGTCGACAGGTAGTTGAGCAGCACCACGGGTGGCGGGTCGTTCCCCTGCTGTTTGACGAAGGCCAGGCCGGTAGTGTCGGTGGCATTCAGCTTCTCGTCGAGCACACCTTCCTCGGAGAGCTGCTCGGTGACATCGATTCCGATGTCCTTCCACATGCCTGCGATCGCCTGTGCGATGCCGACGGTGTCCACGTCATCGGGGTACTCGAACAGCGTGATCGGGAAGCCGTCGGGATAGCCGCCCTCTGCCAGCTTGCGCTTGGCGCCTTCCTTGTCGAACGGAGGCAGCGTCCAGTTCGGGTCCATGGTGTTGGGATTGTTGTTGTACTGCAGCAGCGGTCCGAAGTTCACTTCGCCCTCGCCTGCGAGAACCTTCTCACGTATCAGCTGGCGGTCGATCGCCATCGACAGCGCCTGCCGGATCGCCAGCCCCTTCTCGGGATTGTCTGCCTGGATCCAGGGCGCGTTGCCGTCCAAATGGGGCGAGCCGTAGTACATCCCGCCGAGTACCACCTGAACGGTCGCGATCGACGGCACCGAAATCGTCTTCAGGCCCGCATTTTTCGCCTCGGTGGTCAGCGCCGATGAGACGTTGGCGATGTCGACGGTGCCACTTTGCACCTGCACGAGCCGCGCCGCGGGGTCGGAAATCTCCTTAACCACCAGGTTGTCGAAAGACGGCACGGTGCGCCAGTAGTCCGGGTTCTTTTTCATCACGACCTCGACGCCCGGCTGCGAGCTGACGAAGGTCCACGGGCCGGAACCGATCGGATGCGTGAGCGCGTCCTGCGGTTTCTCGGTCAGGTACTTCTGTGACGAAATGTAAAGGCGTGCAAAGGGTTGGGCCAGGAAGCTGTCCAGCGTCGTATACGGTTCGGGAGTGTGGATCTTGAACTCGGTGTCGCTGACCACCTCGATGTTGTTGGGGTCGTTACCGATGATGGCCCGCAACTGCTCGGCGTCGTTCTGGTTGGAGTCCTCCCGGATCCATTGTTCCCAGGTGTACTTCACGTCGTTGGCCGTCAGCGGACCCCAGCCCTCCTGGAACTTGACGTCGTTGCGCAGCTTGAAATCCCACGTCTTACCGTCCGGTGACAGCGACCACGACTCGGCGAGCATCGGGATGACTTCCCCGGTGTCCTTGTCGATATCCGTCAAGGAGTCGTGCATGAACTTGTACATCGCCAGCGTGTCGTCGCCCGCCAGCCAGGGCGCCCACTGATGGGTACCGGTGTTGCCGACGGCAGCCGTCAGCGTTGAACCCTCACCACCGGGTGCCGACGTGCCGCCGGGGCTGCCGGTGTCACCGCCGCCGCACGCCGAAAGCACGAGCACAACGCTCGTGAAGATCGAGAGAACAACAGTTGCGGGGCGCCTGACGCGTCGGCGGTTCACTCCCGACCTGGTGGAAAACGCTGATTGCATATCCCTGACCTCCTGCCCAGGCGGGAACACTGGCGGCGGCGCCAATGTACAATAGGCTATTGTTTATATTTAAGATCAGGTTGTCAATACTGCGTGAACCGTCGCCACAGAGGAGTCAGCCGCGATGAGCTTCCTGCGCGATCTGGTTTGGCAACAGCACCTTTACGAGGAGCGGGCCAGCGTCGCTCACCAAATCGCCCGCTACGCACTCGCGCTCGACCATCGGGAACTGCCCGACGATGTCGTCCATCAGGCGAAGCGATGCCTTCTCGACGCGCTCGGGTGCGCACTCGGGTCACGGGAATCTCCCGCGTGCAAGATCATCGAGGACACCATCGTCGAGATCGGTGGTGCCGCCGAATCGACTGTCATCGGCTCCGGGCTGCGCACCAGCGCGCTCAACGCCGCGCTGGCCAACGCCGCCCTTGTCCGATTTCTCGACTTCAACGACCTCGGCGGCGGTGGGCACAACTCCGATGCGATCCCGAGCCTTCTCGCCGTCGCCGAACGCGAACAATCCTCGGGCCGCGATCTACTGACGGCGCTGGTGATCTCCTATGAGCTGGGCGCCAGGTTCGGCCTGTCGGTCAGCCCGTCCGTGGCGGGCTCGCCGGTCGCCGCGTCTTTGGAGAACAAGGGCTGGACCAAGGACATCCGTGCGGGATTCAATCAGCCGCCCGCGCTCGGCCGGTTGTTCGGCATGACCGAAGAGCAGATCGCCAACGCGGTCGGAATCAGCATGAGCCACACGCTTCCGCTCGGGATTCTCGATGCGCACCGCGAAGAGAACACCATGGCCAAGAACATCCGGTTCGGATGGGCGGCCCATGACGCGATCCTGGCGTGTCTGTTGGCCCGACGCGGGTTCACCGGACCGCTGCGGGTGATCGAATCCGACGTCGGTGTCCGGCACGTCGTCGCGAACGGCGACATGGATATCAGTCGCCTCACTGACTTCTCCGGGTGGCACATCCGACGGGTGCGGTTCAAGACGTTGGCGACAAACGGCTCGACGCACGGCCACACGCTGGCGACCCGGGGCATCGTCACCGAACACGACCTGCATCCAGAAGACATCGTCGAGGTGCAGATCACCGCCCCCGTTCGAGAGGCACGGCACACCACCGCGCCGCCCAAGAAGTACCCCAGGACCGCCGAAAACGGCGACCACAGTGCCTTTTTCGCGAACGCGATGGTGATCAAGTACCGCAGCTTCGGCGCAGAGTCGACCGATCCATCGCACTTCACCGATCCGCAGATCCTCGATCTCATCGAGAAGATCACCGTGACACCGGAGCCGGCGATGGCCTATTACGAAGGCGCGTCACGCATCCGGACGGCGGACGGTCGCGTATACGAACGGCGCGTCGACGTCCCGCACGGTATGGGCGACGATCCGCTGTCCGACGACGAGCTGGAGGCCAAGTTCACCGACCTGGCGTGTCGCTGGATCCCCGCGGCGCAGGCTCGCCGGCTTGCCGAGGCGTGCTGGAGCATCGACGGTGCTGACGATGTCGGCACGCTGATCGAGCTCACCGTTGACGCAGCCCATCGGGCGTAGAGGCGTTGCGGCCCAACGTAATCAGTCTTCGGGCGCGTTGATCTGCTCGGCCATCTTCGCGGACTCGTCGGTGAAATGACACGCCACCCGGTGCTGGGCGTCGATGCTCACCAGCTCGGGATCACTTTCCACACAACGAGGCGGATCGCCGAGCCGGGTACGCAGCATGCACCGGTAGGCGTACCGGCACGCCGACTCCGGCAGTGACTCCGCGGCGACGCCGATGGGACGGGCGTTGTTGAGAAAGCTGGCCGCGGCGCCGGGCGCACTCGCCAGCAGCTCCAGCGTGTAGGGATGGCGCGGCCTGCGATAGAACGCGAGCGTCGGCCCGATCTCGATGATCCGGCCGCGATGCATGACGGCGACCTCACTGGCCAGGTACGCCACGGTCACCAGGTCGTGGCTGATCACGAGATAGGTGACGGCCAACTCGTCCTGCAACCGCTTGAGCAACGTGAGGATCTGTGCACGGACCGAGACGTCGAGCGCGGAGGTCGGCTCGTCGAGAACGATGAGCTGCGGGCTGGGCGCGAGCGCACGGGCGATCGCGATCCGCTGACGCTGTCCCCCGCTGAACTGGTGCGGATACCGATCGGCGCTCTTGGCAGGCAGGCCGACAAGGCGGAGCAGCTCGGAAACGCGGTCGTCGACCTTGCGCCGCGCCGCGCCGCGCACCGGACGTCCGAGCGTCAACGGCTCGGCGATGATGTCGGCGACCTTCATTCGCGGATCGAGCGACGAGTAGGGATCCTGCATCACCACCTGCACGAGCCGTTGCAGCGCGGACCGCTCCCCACCCGACGTGGTGCTCAGGTCATGACCGGCCACGGTCACCACGCCCGACGTTGCGGTGAGCATCCCGGTGATCACTTGCGCGACAGTGGATTTACCTGATCCGGTCGCCCCGACCAGACCGAGGCTGCGGCCCTGCGGAATCGTCAGGCTGACGTGGTCCACAGCGGTGAGCATCGAGGTCCGCCTGGTGAGGCCCGAACGTGTTTTGAACTGCACCACCAGGTCATCGACTGTCACAAGCGGCGCCGACGTCCGCGGGCCGGGGGTCGCCGTGTCGGCGGGCGTCGTCGACATAGTCACGCGATCCATCCGTTCGTGTCGGTCCCCCAGCATCGCGCGTGGACCCCTGCACGCCGTTCCGATAGCGGGGGTGGTTCATCGCACTTGTCACGCGTGAATTGGCAGCGCGCCGCAAACCGGCATCCCGGAATGTCCTCGCCGACCTCGGGCGCCTGCCCTTCGATCGCCTCGAGATTGATGGTGTCACCGAGTTCGGGGATCGCGGCGAGCAGCGCGCGCGTGTACGGGTGTCGCGGTGCCCCGAAACACTCATCCGTCGGTCCGTCCTCGACGATCTGGCCCGAATACATCACCGCCACCCGCGAGCACACGTGACGAATCACCATCAGGTCGTGCGCCACCAGAAGCAACGCGAATCCCGTGCTCTGCTGCAACTCTCGCAGCAACTCGAGGTACCGGGCCTGCGTCGTGACATCGAGTGCGGTCGTCGGCTCGTCGGCGATGAGCAGATGAGGTTGCCCCGCCAACGCGATCGCACTGGTGACACGCTGACGCATGCCACCACTGAGCTGGTGCGGGTACTGGTTCAACCGCTCCGGGGTGGCGGGCAG
Organism: uncultured Actinomycetota bacterium; assembly: GCA_963848855.1. GTDB lineage: Bacteria > Actinomycetota > Actinomycetes > Mycobacteriales > Mycobacteriaceae > Mycobacterium. The sequence continues at coordinate 529,626 of CAWKFL010000007.1, read as the reverse complement.
GTGCACCTGCTCGAGCGCGGTGACCAACGCGTCATCGAGGGCCTTGCCCTTGAGCTTGCGGTGCTGGCGCAGCGGTTCGGCCAGCTGGCTGCCGATCGTGAAGCACGGGTCCAGCGCGGTCAGTGGATCCTGCAGCACCATCGACATCCCGCGACCGCGGATGTGGCGCAGTTCGCGCTGGCTCGTCTTGAGAAGGTCGCGTCCCTCCAACAGGATCTCGCCGGACTCCACCTCCACCGAGGGTGGCAACAACCCCATGATCGCCAGACTCGTCATCGTCTTGCCCGAACCCGACTCGCCGACCAGTCCCATCGAGCCACCCGCGGGAATGCTGAAGCTGACGTCGTTCACCACGGGTACGCGTCGGCCATCGGGCAGCCCGACCGTGACGACGAGGTTGCGGACTTCCAGAACCGCATTCCCGCCGGCCGCACGCGCCTCGGCCACCATTGCCGATCCTCTGCCCAGTCTCATGTCCTCCGCCTCACCCGGGGATCGAGGCGATCGCGAAGCCAGTCGCCGATCGCGTTACTTGCCAGAATTACCAAGGTGATTGCCAAACCGGGAACCAGAGCGACCCACCAGCCGGTCGCGACCAATGCTCGCCCGTCCGCGATCATGACACCCCACGACGCCTGGGGTGGCGGGATTCCGGCACCCAGGAAGCTGAGAGATGCCTCCAGGATGATGACGCGACCGATTTCCAGCGTCATCGCAACCAGCAGCGTCGGCATGATGTTGCGGATGACGTGCCACAACACGACGCGATGGGCGCTCACCCCGATGGCTTCCGAGTAGCGGACGAAATCCATCCTGCGGATCAGCAGTGTCTCGCCACGGATCAACCGTGCGATCCGGGGCCAGATGAGCAGCCCGAGGACCATCACCACCATGAAGAAGGACGGGCCGATCCACGCCGCGAGCACAAGTGCGAGCATCAACGTCGGAACCGTGTTGACCACATCGGAAAACCGCATCAGCACCGAGTCGATCCACCCGCCGGCGAACCCCGCGGTCACGCCGACCACGGTGCTGATGACGATCGCGATCGCCAGCGCCACCACGGCGACCGACAACGAAACCCTGCCGCCGTAAATGAGTCTGGTGAAGACATCGCGGCCGAAGCCGTCCGTGCCGAGCAGATGCGCTGTGCTGCCACCGTCCACCCATGCGGGCGGCGTCAATTGTTGGGACAGATCGTTCTCGGTCGGGTTGTAGGGAGTCAGCATCGGCGCTGCAACCGCGGCGACCACGAACACCGTGATAACGACGATCGGAAGCCACGGCATCAGGGTCAGCCTGTGCTTCCTGCGGCGCGGGATGTCGCCGGGCTTGTCGAGCACCGGAACGGCAAGTTCGATGGATCCGGTCATCGAAGCCTCGGATTCAGCAGCAGGTACAAGACGTCGACGATCAGGTTCATCGCGATGTACGTCGCTCCGAACACCAGGATCAGGCCTTGGATCAGCGGGAAATCGCGGAACGACACCGCCTCGGTGAACAACCTGCCGATGCCGGGCCAGTTGAAGATCGTTTCAACGAGCACAGAGCCGGTCAGCAGGCCTGCGATCATCATGCCCATGTAGGTGAGCGTGGTCAGCCCTGCGTTGCGCAGCGCGTGCTTCCACAGGATCTCGCCCTCGGACATGCCTTTGATGCGGTGCATCGACACGTAGTCACTGCCGAGAACCTCGATCATGCTCGACCGCAGTAACCGGATGAGTCCCGCAATCATGCTGAACGCCAACGTGAATGCCGGAAGGATCACGTGTTTGATTCCGCCGTCACCGCCCGATGGCAACCAGCCCAGCCCAATCGAGAACAGCACGATGAGCATCAGCCCGAACCAGAAGTCCGGCACCGCCTGCCCCAGAGCGGCGAAGAAGCGTGCCGACTGGTCGAAGAAGCTACCGCGCCAATACGCGGCGTAGATACCGAGCGGCACACCGATCGCGAGCATCAACACCAACGCGGCCAGCCCCATATAGATCGTGGCGGGCAGCCGATCGAGGATCGCGTCCGCCACCGGGGTGTTGAGCGACGCTCTGCGATAGGAAATGCCGAGATCGCCACGCAGCACGCCCGTGATGTAGTCGACGAACTGCACGATCAGCGGTCGGTCGAGTCCGAGCCGGGCCCGTGCCGCGTTCCGCTGGTCGATCGAGGCCTCCGGCGGCACAACGAAATTCACCGGGTCGCCGGTGAGTCGGACAATGCCCCATGTGAAGACCAGCAACAGCAGCAGACTGACCAGCGCATGGCCGATCCGCATGAGCACGGCACCCGCCGTCGATGCCCCCAGTCGCGGTATGGCCAGCGCGACCATTACTGGGCGGGAGTGATGGTCTCGAAGCCACTGAACGCGTTGAGTCCTGGTATCGGGTTCCACTCCCCGATCCTGGGCCCGGCCACGAACGCCATGTCCGCGGTGAACAGCGGCAGCACGATGGAATCGCGGGCGAGCGCCGAAATGATGTCGCGCGCTTCGGCGAAGCGAACGTCACGGTTGGGCTCGGCCACCATCTTCAAGTAATTCTCTTCGATCACCGGATGCAGGAATTTCTGGTCGCGTCCGCGGGCCTCGATGTACCGCCCCAACTCCAGGGCGGGCTCGGCGGAGAACCCGGCGAGTTTCACCCAGGCCAGGCCTGCGGTGTCGGCCTTGTCCAACCGTTCGTCGAGCACATCTTCATCGGCCTTCTGCCGCTGCACCTGCAGCCCGAGCTTCTCCCACATTCCCGCGATCGCCTCGCTGATCGACGGGATGTCGGTCTCCCCGCCCTCGTAGATGAACATCGTGACCGGGAAACCGTTGGGGTACCCGCCCTCTGCGAGCTTCTGTTTGGCCAGATTGAGGTCGAACTGCGGCAGCGCCCACGAGGGGTCCGTCAGCAGTTTGTTGTTGTTGTATTGCAGCAGTGGGCCGTACGACAATTCGCCGTTGCCCTTGAGGATGGTGTCGAGGATCAGGTTGCGATCGATCGCCAGCGACATCGCCTCCCGGACGGCCTTACCCGCGGGCAGGTTGTCGGCCTGGATCCACGGCGCGTTGGCATCGAGCTTGCAACACTGCGGGTCGCCCCAGTACGAGCCGCCGAGGATGACGAAGACATTGCCGACGCTTGGCACCGTCTTGACCTGCAGGCCGGCCTGCTGGGCCTCGGTGACCAGGGGCGGCGACAGCTCCGCGATGTCGGCGGCACCACTCTGCACCTGCAGAAGCCGCGCGGCATCGTCAGGGATCTCCTGCAGGATGAGGTTGTCGAACGAGGGTTTGGGCTCGCCCCAGTAGTCGTTGAACTTCTTGAGCACCACCTCGACGCCGGGGTTCGAACTGATGAACTCCCATGGCCCGGTGCCGATCGGATGGTTGGCGATGGTCTGCGGATCGGAAGCGTCGGCGTACTTCTTCGACAGGATCGCCATCCCACTGGCGCATGAGCACAGCACCGCGGGCAGGTGCACGATCGGCTTGGTGGTGTGGAGTTTGAACTCCAGGTCGTTGACGATCTCGAAGTTGTTCATATCGCCATCGACGGCCTGCGCCAACTGCTCCGCGGCGCCGTGCGCGGACTCCGGCGAAATGTACTCGGCCCAGTTGTATTTGACGTCCTCGGCGGTGAGGGTGCCGTAGCCGCCCTGGAACTTCACATCCGGCCGGAGTTTGAAGTCCCACGTCCGGCCGTCGTCGGAGAGCGTGTAGGACTCGGCGAGTTCTCCCTGCAACTCCAGTGTTTCGTGGTTGAGGCCGACCAGTGCGTTGGAGATCAGGCTGAGAACCTTTTCGTTGTCGCTGGCCGAGCCCGCGGGCGACCAGTCCATGGTGCCCAGGTAGCCCCAGGCCGCGGTGAGCGTCGTCCCCTCCCCCGATCCCTCGGAGGAGTCCCCGGACGAACACGACGCCACGAGCACCACCGCGCCGAGCAGCGCTGCACCTCGTAGAGCTAGTGATCGTCGGGGGCGGCGAGGACGGCGAGATCGCAACATTGCTGATCCTTCCCTGGACCACTCGTGCAGCGGCACGTTAAATTATCAATATCTTATATCTCGTTTTCTATCCGAGGCAACGGTTTTTGTGACTTGGGTTACAGGAAAAGGCCGGTCGGCGTCCGCCGTCGAAATGTTCCTCGCTGGCCACGGGCCGGTGCAATGACCGACGTCGACAGCGGGCGAGGACGCCCGGGTCGCTTTGCCGGTTTGGCGCCCCTGCGTCAGAGGGACTTCTCACTGTTCCTGATGGGTTGGGGCACAACGCGGTTCGGCCGGGCGATCGAAGAGACCGGTGCGTTCTGGCTGGTGTATGACCTGACGGGTTCGGCCGCGATGCTCGGTGTGCTCGGTCTGGCGCGTGCCGTTCCTGCGATCGGCCTCGGCCCGTTCGCGGGCGCGGTGGCCGACCGCGTCAACCAGCGAAGGATCCTGCAAGTCACGCAATCACTCGGCGGGATCGCCTCGCTGCTGGCGGGCGTGCTGATCGCGACGGGCGCAATCGAAGTGTGGCATCTCTACGTTCTGGTGGCGTTCGAGTCCTCGATCGATGCGTTCGACGGCGGCGCCAGGCTGGCGTTGTTCCCGCGACTGGTGCCGCGCGCCCTGTTGTCCGAGGCGGTCACGCTGAACTCAACGGCATCTCGCACCGCACAGCTGGTCGGTCCGGTCGTCGGTGGGTTCGCGATCGCGATCTGGGGTGTCGCCGCGCCGTACCTGCTGAATGCCGTCACGTTCCTGGTGATGATCCTTGCGGTGGCCGCGATGCGCCCGACGCCGCCGCTGCACACCGCCGAAGCAAGCTACCGCGCCGACATGTTCGAAGGCCTCAAGCATGTCGCCCGCGCACCCGTGCTGCGCGGGCTTCTGCTGCTGGAGATCGTCGTTGGAATCGTGCAGATCAACTCCGTCATCATCACGGTGTTCGGCCGCGAGGTGCTCAACGTATCCCCCGAGGGTCTCGGGGGGCTGCTGGCGGCGCCCGCGTTCGGATCGGTGCTCGCGCTCGTCGGTTTCATGGCATTCGGCCACGCGCGCCGCCAGGGACGCTTCGTGTTGTGGTGCGCACTGGCCTACGCCGCAGCGCTTTTCGCGTTCGCGTCGGCGAATCACTACTGGTTCGCTGTCGCGGTGCTTGCGTCCATCGGGTTACTCGACGGGCTCATGACGGTCACCCGCCACACGGTGATGCAACTGGTTTCGCCACCGGAGATGCGCGGCAGGATCATGGGTTTGATGGGCACGATCACGCGTGGCACCGGCCCGACAGGCGAGATGCAAAGCGGCGCCGTCGCCGGCTTGGTAGGTCCGCGGGTCGCCGTGCTGATCGCAGCCGCGGTACTGGGCGCAGCGGCGTTGGCCACGGCGCTCACCAACCGACGACTGTGGCGGTTTCGCCGCAGCGAGGACGACCAGTGAGCAGTCAGGTCAGATGCCGAGCCAGCGCTCGAGATTTCCGTGATAGATCAGCTCACGCTCGTCATCGGTGATGCTGCCCATCTCACCCACCCAGTCGCGCGGCGAGTCCGGACCCATCGCCGTTGGGTAGTCGCTGCCGATCACCACTCTGTCCGCACCGACCTGATCGATCAGGAACCGAAGCTGGGCCTCGCCCCACGTGATGGTGTCGTAGTACATGCTTCTCAGATAGGCACTCGGGGGCTTGGGGATCACCTGTTGCTTCGGCTTGATTTTCCAGCCGTTGTCCATGCGCGCGATGCCGAAGCACAGATTTCCGCCACCGTGGGCGATGACCACTCTCAGGTCGGGATGGCGCTCGAGAATGCCGCTCATGATCAGCGCGGCGGCCGCCATGTGGTCCTCGACCGGATGGCCGATGGTGTTCTCGAGGTGGTATCGGGGCAGGTGCGGCGCGACGGCGCCGCGATTGGCGTGGAAGAACAGCAGCGCCCCGAGCCGTTCCGCTTCGGCGAACAGCGGCGCGAACTGCGGCTCATCCCATTGCGCCCCATTCACATTGGTGGCCAGCGACACCCCCGTCAGCCCCATCTCGGTACACCGCGCCAACTCGGGCACCGCCAGCGAGACGTCCTGCATCGGCAGCGAGCCCAACCCGCGGAACCTGTCGGGGAACGCCTTGACCGTCTCCAGGATGTCGTCGTTGAGCTGTTGGTTGGCGGCAAGGCCGGCGTCGGGGTCGATGTCGTAGTTGAAGAGGACAGGCATCGGCGAGAGCACCTGGACGTCGGTGCCGATGCGATCCATGTCGGCGACGCGCTCTTCTGGTGTCAGCTGGAAACGCGAATCGCTCATCCCCGCGCGCCCGCGGACTCGCAACGTCTCCCTGCCGTCGTCCTCGACGACAACCTCTGCGCCGAACCACGATTCGCCGTGCTTGAGCTTCTTCAACATCACCCACGGCGCATAGTGTGCATGGGCGTCGATTACCCGCATTGATCCTCCAGTTCGTGACACGTCAGACGGTTGCCAGATGGCGTGATTCGGGGTCGCCGATCAGTTTGGCCGCCGAGCGCGACCATGGCGCCGCGAGCGCGCCGTTGATCATGGAGATCCACAAAGCCTCGGATGTCTCATCGTCGAGAACCGCGGCGGCGAGATGGCGGAACTTGTGGTGCAGTTCGCTTTCGGTGAGCGGGTGCCCGGGGCTGCCACGCGGGGCGTCGACCTTCTGGACGTACTCGCCCGTCGGCGTCGACACTGTCACGATAGCGCCCTTGTGTTCCGGGAAGGCGGCATCCAGCTCATCGTTGGCGGCGACGGTGACTCGTGCTGCGAGCCTTCCTACGTCGGGGTTGGTGGTCCACGCCTCCGTGAAGTGCTCTAGCGTGACGCGCCCCTCATGTGCCGCCAACGCGACGACGTATTGGACGTTGTGGCTCCACAGCACGTTGCCGTCGATCCGGGGAACCGCTTTGTGCGGCAGCTCGACTCGAATGTGGTCGATCGAGTCGACTCTCACCTGCGGATGCTCCAGTAGGAGAAGCATGGCGTCGACTGAGGAGTGAGTGAGCCCGCAGCACGCGTGGCGCTTGAGGCTCGTCGTCGTGATTGCATATTCCGAACCGAGCTGGGCTGTCAGCGCATCCGAGTCGACAGCGTCACCGCCGAAGGGGCCCAACGCGTTCCGCTTGCCCGTCAACACATCCGGCGCGGCACGGTAGCCTGCGGCGGCGAATCGCGCTGCCGTCACGCCGTTTCTGGCGGCGACACCGGTTTGGAACGACTTTGCCATATGAAACGGGTCATCGGCGTAGGTGAGCAGTCCGGAGCTCTGGCTGGCCGCCAGGCCCAGACAGCAGCGCATCTGGTCGATATCGAGGTCGAGGATCCGTCCGGCCGCTGCGGCGGCACCGAACACCCCACACACCGCGGAGGGATGGAAACCCCTGTCGTACTGCGCGTTTCGGCCCATTGCCCGGCTGATCCGACTTTGTACGTCGTACCCTGCGATGACCCCGGCGAGCAGGTCGCCGTAGGTCGCGGTCGGGTTGTCCTCCGCCGCGGCCAGCGCGGCGGGAATCACGGTGGCCGCCGGATGTGTCCGCGACGGCGAATGGGAATCGTCGAGCTCGATGTCGTGTCCACCGATCCCGTTGACGAATGCGGCGTCGATGGCCGACACCCCACCGTGGTGGCCGATGACGGTGCACGGCCCCGAGCTTGGCGGCAACGCCGCAAGCGCGGTCGGCACCGCCTTGCGCCTGCTGGCGGACAGCAGGACACCGATGGTGTCGGCGACGACGCGCCTGGCGTGGTCGACGACGCCGGCAGGCAACGTGACCGCGTCAAGCCCGATGGCGTGTTCGGCCAGCGTCGTCGTCGCGTCGGTCACGCTCACACGTTGGCCTTCGCGGCGAGCGCGTGCTGGGCGGCGCCGGTACCGGCGGCACGGCCGAAGACCGAGCACCGAATCAGCGAACTGCCGCCGGGGTAGTTGTAGTAGAAGATGTCGCCCTGGATCTCGCCTGCCGCGTAGAGGCCAGGGATGATGTGCTCCTCCGTTGAGATCACCCGGGCGCCGACGTCGGTCTTGAGACCGGCGAGCGTGAACGTGACACCGCCGGTGACCGTGTAGGCATAGTAGGGAGGCGTGTCGATTTCCAGCGCCCAGTTCGACTTGGGCGGCCGAATTCCCTTGGCGGAGCGGCCATCTTTGCCCTGGGTGGCAAACGGGGTGTCTTTGTCGACGGCGTCGTTGAACTCCTTGACCGTTGCGACCAGCCCCTCGGGGTCGATGCCCAGCTTGGTGGCGAGCTCCTCCAGGGTGGACGCGGACTCCGGCTTCCACTCCTTGACGTAACAGGTGACCTCGTTGGCGAGCTTGCAGTCGTAGACACACCATGCGATGCTGCCCGGCTGGGCCAGGATGGACTTACCGAACTTGGCGTAGGTGCGGTCACGGAAGTCCTCACCTTCGTCGACGAAGCGGTTGCCGTCCTTGTTGACGATGATGGTGTACGGGTACGTGTTCACGTTGGTCTCGCCGCACTCAAGCAACCGCGAGCGGTAATCGATGACCGCGCAATGGATGTCGGCGAAGTTGCCGATGGTCGCGGCGCCGACCTCTACGGCCATCTCGATGCCGTCGCCACGGTTGAACCGGCTGCCGCGGACGCGCCAGTTCGCCGCCTCCGGACCGAGATACCGCGTGCGCATCTCCTGGTTTGCCTGAAAACCCCCGGTTGCGATGACCACTGCGCCAGCAGCGATGTCCTGATAGCCGTGCTCCTCGTTGAAGGTGCGCACACCCCTGACCCTGCGGTGGTCGTCGACAAGGATCTGTTCGGCCTTGGTATCGCATACGACGTCGGCGTTTTCGAACAGTGTTGGGTGTAGTTGATGCAGGATCCCGTTCCCACAACCGATCTGGGTCGATCCATCGATCTTGAACGGCACCGGTTCGGCCCAGACGGCGCGTACCCGCCGCGGGCCGACATGTTGGAACTTCGATTGGTCACCGAAGGTCAGGCCGTGGGTCTGCAACCAGTCGGTGTCCTCCTTGGCGCGTTGCGTCATCGCGCGGAGCAGCTCCTGGTTGCCTTTGCCTTGGGTGACGATCATCAGATCGTCGAAGAAGTCGTCGGGTGTGAAGTCGCCACGGGGAATGCGGAAGCCGCCGCCGGAGAACCGGGTGTTGCCGCCCGACGATTCCAATGGCGCCTTTTCGACGACGAGGACCTTGGCACCCCCCTCCGTCGCGGCCAGTGCGGCGGCGATCCCTGCCAGGCCGGTCCCCAACACGATCACGTCGTAGTGTTCGTCCGGCCTGTCGGTGCGCAGCGGCATTGCCCGTCCCCTTCGTGTTCCGTGTCTTCCCGCACAGCGCGGAATACGGAATATATTATCTACTCTACAAACGGCTGTCGAGCCTTACCTGTCCGCTACCTGCGCTCGGCGGGATCCAATGCGTCCTGTATGCCGGCGCGTTTGGCCAGCCTGGCCGACACGATCCGCGTGAGTTCGCCAATGTCCGCGGCCGCCACCAGATCGCCCAGCCGGTCCTCGTCGAGAAGGATGTTGACCAGGTCGTCGACCGCGATCGGCAGCATGTAAGGATGGCCGAAAACGGCGCAGGTCTGGAAGATGACCTCGAGGAGTTCGCGGGGATGCACCCCCGCCCGCAGTGCGCCGCGCATGTGCCTGGTGGCCTGGTGCGTCTCGCCGACCGCGAAGCAGTCGCCGACCGTGCACAGCAGGCGGGTGGCGTCGTCGAGTATCTGTCGCGAGTACATGCCCTGGTACACGCTGTCCAACCAGATCTGCAGGAAATCCGGATCCACGATAGCCAGCGTCGCGACCAGGTTGATGTGATGGCCGGGCCGAAGCCGTAGGCCGGTGCTGATTCCGTGCCAGCCATAGCGTTCGAGGAACTCCGCCATGCGGGGATCGTCGCGGTCTTGCGCCGACCATGACATCCGCTCATCGTCCAATGACCGGCCCGCCGTAGTGATATCCAAAGGCGTCAAACGCTTTTGGAATTCGTCGAGCAGACCGCGCGCCTGCAACACCCCGAGCAGAAGTTCGGCCGCGGTGGCCACCTTGGCGCCGCCGGCATAGACATAGCACTGCAGCAGAGACTCGAGCAGCTCATGCGGGTCGACGCCGCCCTCGACCGCGGCGATCAACGTCTCCTCCAGCGCGTCGTGCTCCCCGCGCATCGTGTATTGCCCGGTGAGCACGAGGAACCGCTTGCGCTTGTCGAGCCCCGGCCTCGACAGCAGCCGTGAAGCATGCGACATCCAGTTGGCCGCGAAGGCCGGATCGAGCGTCTCGAGCACCTCACGTCGCCGACGGAAACTGGTCGGATAGAACTCTTCGACGATCTCGGTGTCCTCCGAAATCCTGGTGCCACCGTCGGCGGTCATCGTCGGATCCTTCCTGTTTCAGTCGTGAGGGACGCTCGGTTCAGTAGTGCGAAGGGAAGTTCAGGCCGCCGCGCCGTTCGAGCTCCGAGAGGTCGATGTAGGAGCGCATCGTCGCCTTGTCCACGGTGAACTGGAACTTGCGGTTGGTGACGTTGGTGGCGCGAATGTCGAGCAGTTCCAAGTCGTCTCCCACCTCCCACTCGTGTGCGCCTTCGATGCCCGCAGGGGCGTAGATGAAGGACCCCGCGGAAACACCGAACTCCTCGCCGACGACGTTGCGCACGGTCGCCGACCCCGCGATGACGTAGTACAGCGCCTCGATCGGGTGCCAGTGCAACGGCTCGAGGGTGTGCGGCCGATAGGTCGCGCGGCCGAGCCGGACTCGGTCGGTCACATATTCGCCGTCGCCGATGAGCGTTTGATACGTCTGGCCCGGTACAACGCCGGTACGGCCTGCGACATCCGACTGATGACGAACCTGCAGTACGGGCTTGAGCTGGTCGGGCATGAAACCTCCTTGGTGATGTCCGCGGTCAGAAGATCGCGATCGGATTGACGGGGCTACCTGTGCCGTCGGCCAGGTCCAAGGGTGCGATCGCGGCGAGGAAAGCCCAGCGGGAGCGGTCGCGGCAGGCGGGTGCAAGGACCTCCAGGTTGCAGTTGTCGAGAAGCCACAGGCCCATCGCCCACATCCCCACGGTGTGAACGGGCAACCCGAGTTCGCCGTAGTCGTGCGGTACGACGTCGGTGGCCACGTCGCATGCCACGACAGCGACCTCGCGCTCGTGCAGCCATGGCAGACAGGACGCATGCAGACCAGGTCGGTGCGCGAATCGCACGGTTGGCCCGTTCGGCAGCCGCTTCCGGTATCCGGTGCGGACGAAAATGATGTCGCCCCTTCGGATCCGAGTGCCCGTTGCGACCTCACACTGTTCGAGGTCGTCCGGAAACACCGGTTCACCGTCTTCGAGCCAGGACACACCACGCACGTCGGCCACATCGAGTAGAACTCCCCTGCCGACGATGCCCGCGCTGACCGACTCGATCGTGCCCCTTGACCCAGGTGCGCCCGCCGGTATCCCGTTGTAGCAGCTGCCGTTGAGCACGGTGTGCCGTGGCGCGTCGAGGTGGGTGACGTTCGGACCGTGCGGCGCGATCAAAAAGGCGTCGTATCCACTGATCCGGGTGCTCGAGCTGGCGGACTCCGTGCCGTCCTGGATGAGAAATCGCTGCGGACGCTGCCACGCCGGATGTGGTCCGCTGGCCGGTGGGCCGCTGCTCGCATGCGGCGTGCGGCCGAAAGTGATTGGCGCCGCGCACGATACCGTCGCCTCGCCGGTCACCAACGTCAGCGCGGCGGCCCGCTCCGCGGCCCCGATGTAGTTCAGCGTGCCCAGATCGTCGTCGGCACCCCAGCGACCCCAGTTGCTGAGCGAGGTGAGCCAGCCACGAACGACCTCGAGAGTTGGCGCGACTTGGACAGCGCCCGGTTGCGGCGGGTCGCGTTGAATCTCACTCAATGGCTGCCTCGTTGAATCTATTGCTCGATGACGACTTTGACCACGCCGTCGGCGCGCTCGCCGAGCAGCCGGAAGGCATCGGCCACGTCGGCGAGTCCGAATCGGTGGGTGATCAGTTCGCCGGGCTTGATGCTTCCATTCGCCACCAGTTCGATCGTCGGGCCGAACGCGTTCGGATGACCGTGCGCACCAATCATCGTCTGCTCGTGGTTCTTGAAGAAGTATCCCGGAATCCGTTGCGGCTGCTTGCCGAACGTACCCACGATCACGATCCGTCCCCGTGTCGACGTTGCGGCAACCGCGTCGGCGATCGTGCGGTCCTGCCCACCGCCGACGGCCTCCATCGTCACGTCCGCGCCCCTGCCGCTCGTCAATTCGCGAACCGTCGGGCCGATCTCCACCTGGTCGGCCGCGAGGGTCTCGTCGGCTCCGAGCCGCCGCGCGAACTCCAGTCGGTCGGCGCTGACATCGGTCACGATCACGCGGGCTCCGCGCCACTTGGCCATCAGCAGACAGCCCAGCCCGATCGCCCCGGCACCCAGCACCACCACCGTCTCGTCGGCAGCGACCTGCGCGCGGTTGACGACACCGTGGTAAGAAACGCTCAGCGGTTGAATGACGGCACCCTCGGCTGCTGGCACATGATCGGGAAGCGGATACACCTGATCGGCCGCCACCCCGACGAACTCGGCGAGGCCGCCAGGAACGTCCATGCTCTCGCCGAGCACCCGATACGTGTCGCACACATTGGGCAGGCCTGCCCGACACCACTCACAGGTCCGGCAGCTGACATTGGGCTCGACCACGACCCGCTGTCCGATCAACCCACTGTTGGCGTCGTCACCCGCGGCGACGACAGTGCCCGCGATCTCGTGGCCGAGGATATTGGGCAGGCGGTTGCGTGGATTGATGCCGAGGAACCCATTCAGATCCGATCCGCAGATCGACGTCGCCTCGACGCGCACAATCACATGGCCGGAACGGGGCGCTGGGTCGGGGACGTCGACGACGGATATGACGTTGGGTTCGCTGACCAGCGCGGCTTTCACTTGGCAACGATCCCGAGACCGGTCGACATACTTTATATTGTACATCGGGTGGTGCGACACTGTGCGCCCAATCACGTCGGCTCATATTTGCGCCCATATATAGAGGAGAGTGCGATGCCGGGATCTCCGCGACAGTTCGACCTCACCGGCCGGGTGGCCCTGGTCACCGGGGCGGGGCGCGGGCTCGGCCGGACCCTCGCCATCGGACTGGCCGAGGCGGGTGCAGACGTCGCGGTCACCGGCCGCTCCCTCGATGCGCTGCAGGCCGTCGTCAAGGAGATCGAAGACCTTGGCGGCACCGCGAGCGCGCACACCGCGGACATCACGCACCCGGCGGCGATCGGCTCGATGGTCGGCGATGTCCTCGGCCAGCACGGCTCCATCGACATCCTGGTCAACAACGCGGGCATCAAGATCCCACAGAGCGTGCTCGACGTGACGGTCGAGGCATGGGATGACGTCCTCAGCACCAACCTGCGCGGACCTGCCCTGGTCGCACAGGCGGTCGGCAGGCACATGATCGAGCGGGGTTCCGGAAAGGTCATCAACGTCGCGTCAACATACGCGGTGGTCGGCGCGGTCGGCCGGGCCAGCTACGCGGCGAGCAAGGGCGGCCTGATGCAGCTGACCCGGGTGATGGCCGTCGAGTGGGCGCCGTTGGGCGTCAACGTCAATGCGGTGGGGCCGACAGCCATCGAGACCCCGATGAACGAGGCGCTTTTCGCCGATCCCGAATGGCGCCAACGGGCCTTGGACAAGATTCCCGCCGGTCGCTTCTGCGAGCCCGACGACGTGGTAGGCGCCGTGATCTTCCTGGCCAGTCCCGCATCCGACATGATCCACGGCCAACTGATTCTGATCGACGGGGGTTTGACCGTTGTCTAGCCGTCCACTGCGGGTCGCGATCATCGGCGCGGGCGACATCTCGCGTTACCACCTCGCCGCATGGCGACGGCTGCCCGGCGTCGAGGTGAGCGCGATCTGCGACCGCGATCCGAAACGCGCCGCGCAGCGTGCCGCCGAGGCCGGCGTCGACGCCGTCTACCACGACGCTGCCGACATGCTCGCCAGCGAGAAGCTGGATGCCGTCGACATCGCGACGACACGGGAGACCCATGTCGAGTTGTGCTTGCTGGCCGCCGACTGCGGCGTCGATGTGTTGTGCCAGAAACCGTTGGCCCCGAGCCTGACCGAGGCGCGCTCTCTGATCGCGAAGATCGACGGCCGGATCCGGTTGATGGTGCACGAGAACCGCAGGTTCGCAACCCACTTCCAGACGATTCGTGGCTGGGTCGACGCGGGTCTGGTCGGGCCGGTCCGACAAGTCGTGATGACGACGTATCGCTCGTCGCTGATCAAATCGCCGGACGGCGCGCGCCCCGCCGTGACTCGTGCCGCCTACTACGCCGCCGAGCCCAGGCTGCTGATCGGCGAGGCGTTGATTCACCAACTCGACGTGCTGCGGTTTCTGCTCGGACCGCTCGACGTGGTCGCCGCGCGGGAAATGCACACCGAACCCGACCTTCCCGGCGAGACGGTTGCCTCCCTGCTCCTCGAAGTGCGCGAGACCGGCGCGCCGGTGGTGCTTGCGGGCAGCTACGTCTCGCCGGGGTTCGCCGGCTCCGGCGGCGGGAGCGCGGCGCTGGGTGCGCAGACCGCCGACCGCCTCGACATCGCGGGCTCGGTTTCCAGCGTCGTGATGAACGACAGCGTCCTCGCTCTGCGCGGTGAACACATGCGTGAGGAGCCCGTCGACTATGGCGCGAGCTACCAATACTGCTTCGATGCGGCGATCGCGCACTTCGTCGAACGGCTGAGATCCGGAGAGCCGTTCGACACCGCTCCCGAGGACAACCTGCAGACCCTCGAGCTGGTCGAGGCGGCATATCGCCTGGCGGGACGGCCCTAACACTTCGTTTATCAACGTCCAGATCTGCTATCCATAAACGGAAATATAGTATATACATAAGAGTATGCACGATGTCGCCCGCGCTATTTCTGGGCTGGAGACCCCGCCGGTCGGGACGTCCGACACCGAAAAGCCCCTGGTGGTGCTCTCCGAGAGATTGGGGCCGTTGACCGGCGCAGAAATGCGCCTGGCGCAACTGGGCGTCAACGTCGCGTCGGCCTACCTCGGCACCCACGAAGCCATTGCAAGCAACGGGCGCGATGCCGACCTCATCATCGCCGGGGCGGTGGAGCCGTTCGACGGCCACGCGATCGATGCGCTGCCCCGGCTCAAGGCCATCGTGCGGCGCGGCGTCGGCGTCGACAACGTCGATGTCGAAGCGGCGACATCGGCGGGCATTCTCGTCGCCAACGTTCCGGACGCGTCCGTTGACGAGGTGTCCGACCATGCGTTGGCCATGTTGCTCGCACTCGAGCGCCGGCTGTTCGGGCTGGAATCGCTGGTTCGGGCAGGCGCATCGCGGACCGCGCCGGAGACAATCCATCGGCTGCGTGTCGGATCCCGGCGGTTGAGCCACCTGACCCTCGGAATCGTCGGGTTCGGCAGGATCGGCGCCGCCCTCGCCAACAAGGCCGCCACCATCTACCGGCGCATCCAGGTCTACGACGTGGTGACCCCGTCGGCGGACAGGCTCGGCGACTGCGTACTGACGTCGCTCGACGATCTGCTGAGCAGTTCCGACCACATCTCCCTGCATCTGTCGATGTCGGAACAGAACCGCCAGTTGGTTGGGGCACAACAGATTTCGCACTTGAAACCGGGTGCGGTCATGGTGAACACCGCACGCGGCGGCGTGATAGACGAAGTCGCCCTCGTCAACGCGATTCGCAACGGCGCAATTGCGGCGGCAGGCCTGGATGTGACGGAGCGCGAACCGATCGAAGAGGGCAGCATCCTGCTCGCACCCGATCTCGAGGACCGACTGATTCTGACCGCTCACTCCGCGGCGTGGAGTCAGACTGCGGCGACGGCGCTCACGACTGGAAGCGTCGACGCCGCCGCATTCCTGTTGCGGGGCGATCTGCCCCGCTCGGTGGTCAACCCCACGGTGCTGGATTCGCCGAAGCTGCGGTTACGGCGACTCATGCGCGCCCGCGGTGAGCCGCCAGGCGACGGGCAGGACGCCACAGTCATCACGAAATCCGACAGATCAGGAGAGGGTCAGTGAACACCACAGGATTGATGCCCGTTGACTGGGAAGCACGCTTCGATCCGCAGCGGATGCTGCGCGAACGGCTGGCGAAGGGCAAGGCGGCGATCGCCCAATCGGATGTCGACCTCCTCTTCGTGTTCCGACCGGAAGACTGCCGATACCTCACCGGCTACCGACATCACCTCGGGCCTGCGTTCATCCTCGGTAACGCCGTCGTGGTGATCGGCGCTGACACCGAGCCGGTGCTGTGGACCATGGACTTCGAGCACTGCCTGGCCCGGATGCCGTGGATGGAAAAGGATCAGATCCAGCCCCGCGCCAATTTCCGCGAGGCGATCGGGATGAAGCGGTGGGCAGATCAGGTGATCGGACTCTTCGGCTCACTCGATGGCAAGACCGTGGGCGTCGACATCTGGAGCCCACTGCTGGAGACCCAGCTGAAAGAAGCGTTCCCCAAGACCGAATTCGTCGACGGCTACAACGATGTGCTGATGCGGGCCAAGGAGGTCAAGACCCAGGATGAGCTGGACTGCCTGCGCATCGCCAACGCGATGACCGAAGCCGCGCTCGACTCGTGCCTGCGGTTCATGCGGCCGGGTGTTCGCGAATGCGAGGTGCTGGCCCACGCGTGGCAGACCATGACGGCACTGGGTAGCGAATGGACGCAATGCCAGAACATCGTCGCGTCGGGTCCGTACACCTCTCCCTACCGGCGCTTCACGTCCGATCGGATCATCGCCAACGGTGACATCGTGATCATCGACATTGGTGCGTGCTTCAACGGCTACTACGGCGACCTCACCCGCGCGTACATGTGCGGCAACGTCAAGCCAACGCAGCAGCAGCGGGAGGTTCATCAGAAGGTCTACGACGCCATTTTCGAAGCGGCGAAGGTCACCAAACCCGGTGCGACCAATGCCGATGTGTTCGCGGCGGCCGATCCGTACGTACTCGACAACCTCGGCCACGGCGCTGGCACCAACCCGTGGGAGCCGCCGTTCTTCAGCCCGGCGTCCAAGGATCAGCCGGTGTCTCTGAAGGAGGGCATGGTCTTCAACCTCGAGCCCTATCACGGACGACCGGATATCGGCGGAATCCGGTTGGAGAACGACCACATCGTCACCGCCGACGGGGTCGAGATCTACACCACCTATCCGTTCGACGAGCGCCTGGTGATCGATTGCCACGAGCTGGATGCGACGACGGGGCGCACTCGTGACACACAATCGATCGTCGGTATGCGATGAGCGGTAATCACCGCCGAAGTTAAGGTTTGGGTACCGTTTTCGAGCGCGAGGATCACGCGTTGCCGGAGGTAGCGACTTCCGGCAACCGCCTCGTGCAGCGTTCACTCGTCCCGACGGCCGAGGCGTGGATGTGGCAACTCAGGGCGCGTTGCCGCGCAGAGGATCCGTCGATGTTCTTCTCACCAGAAGGTGAACGTGGACGTGCGCGCGTGCTGCGAGTGCTCAGGGCGAAGGCCGTCTGCGCCGAATGCCCCGTGACACGTGAATGCCGCGCGCACTCCCTGAAATATCAAGAAGCGTTCGGGGTTTGGGGCGGACTGTCCGAGGCGGAGCGCGCGATCGTCCTCGCACGGGTCAGTGCGAGGAACCGCGGTCTCGACGCTTGAGGCCCTTATCCCCCTGGCCCATTCGGCCACCTTCCTCGGGCTGGGTTGCATGATGACCAAGGGCCGAGGCGGTAAAAGGCAAAACTAGCAATTTTTATGAAAATAGTGCCACTCGCCCCCCGGAGCCACGAGTCGTGCTGCGACTCCCCGCGCAGACACACTGCTCTCCAAGTGATTTCAGGCGCGACGGTCCAGCACTCCTCACGTCCCAACTATCGTGCGCGTCAAATTCGAAAGCTCAAGTCGTGCAGGCTGTTTCGAATTTCTTAGACGCGGCAGTCGTCGATGACCCGTATCGGTTGTATGCCGAGCTGCGCCGCAACGCGCCGGTTCGCCGGATTGACGGCACCGACTTCTTCATGGCGTCGACGTGGGACGCGGTCCAGGAGGCGGTGTCCAGATCCGACGACTTCTCGTCCAACCTCACCGCGACCCTGGTGCATCACGACGGTCAGCCCGCGGTCTTCGACATGGACGCTGCCACGTCGGCGGGCCATGTTCTTACCACCGCCGACAATCCACGCCACGATCACCAACGCAGAATCGTACTGCCCGGCCTCGTGGCCAAGCGCATCCGCGCGCTGGAGCCGTACATCGCCGACGTCGCGGGTCGGCTGTTCGTCGATGCCGCGCACGCAGGCCGCGTCGAGTGGATGGCGGCGATCGGCGACCGCTTGCCAATGACCTTGGTAGCCAGATTGATTGGGCTACCGGAGGCTGACGTCCCCCGGCTGGTGCGGTGGGGCTACGTCAGCACCGAACTGGTCGGTGGGGTTGTCACCGAGGACCGGCTCCCAGTGGTGGTCGATAGGGCGATGAAGCTGGCGGAGTACCTCCACGACGCGTTCACCGCAGCGCTCGCCACCCCGGCCGACAACCTGCTCGGCGACCTTGCGCGAGCCGTGGCGACAGGCGACATCGACAGCCAAGTCGCCCTCTTGATGCTCGTTCAACTCGTCGGCGCGGGGGGGGTGAATCGAGCGCCGGGCTGATCGGCAACGCCGCCCGGCTACTCGCCACCCAGGCCGACATTCAAGACGCGGTTCGCACCGATCCCGATCGGCTAGCGACGATGCTCGAGGAGACCCTGCGGCTGGAATCGCCTTTTCGGGCGCACCACCGCCACGTCACCAAGGACACGACGCTGGCCGGCGTCGGGCTCCCCGCCGGCAGCCACCTGATGCTTCTCTGGGGTTCGGCAAACCGCGACCCCGCCGTCTTCGGAGATCCCGACAAACCGCGACTCGACCGATCGAACCCGCGCGGGCACCTGGCCTTCGGCAAAGGCCTGCACTTCTGCGTCGGCGCCGCGGCTGGCGCGCGCCGAGGCCCGCGCCGCGCTGCGGACCCTGCTGGACCATACGAACTGGATCACGCTGGAAAACGCCGAGTGGTTGCCCAGCATCTTCGTGCGGCGGCATACGCGCCTTGAGCTCGCCTTCCGGTGACCTACTCGGGCAACCGCAGCTCGGGCTTTTCCACCTCTTCGATGTTCACGTCCTTGAAGGTGATCACCCGCACCTGCTTCACGAACCGCGCGGGCCGGTACATGTCCCATACCCAGGCGTCAGCCAGCCGCAGCTCGAAGTACACCTCGCCGTCGGAATTGCGCGGCACCAGCTCGACGCTGTTGGCCAGGTAGAACCGTCGTTCGGTCTCGACTACATAGCTGAACTGTCCGACGATGTCCTTGTACTCGCGGTAGAGCGAGAGCTCCATCTCGGTTTCGTATTTCTCGAGATCCTCGGCGCTCATCGGCTCAACTGTCCTTCGAATTCTTCTGGTCCATCTGGCCTCAATCTTCCCCTACCCGAGTTGGCTCTGGTGCTCGGGTTCCCACTCCAGAGCATCTTCCGGCACGAGCTCACCTTCCACGGTGACCAGCCTGCGAACGTTGATGAACGAGTACCTGTGCTGACTGCACGGCCCCAACTGGGCCAATGCCGCGCTGTGCGCCGGTGTGCTGTACCCCTTGTGCTCGGCGAACCCATATCCAGGATGTTCGGACTCCATTTTCACCATGAGCCGGTCACGACTCACCTTGGCGAGCACACTGGCCGCCGCGATGCAGGCCGCAGCGGCGTCGCCGCCGACGACTGGCAGCGACGGCACCGCAAGACCCGGTACCCGGAAGCCGTCGGAGAGCACATAGCCCGGTCGCACTGCCAGGCCGGCGACCGCACGCCGCATGCCCTCGATGTTGGCCACGTGCACGCCGCGCCGATCCACTTCGACCGACGGGATGAACACCACGTGATAGGCCAGCGCATACCGGCGGATCAGGGGAAACAGCCGTTCGCGCTCCTTCTCGTTGAGCTTTTTGGAGTCGTCGAGGGCGGCCAGGCTCTCCAGCCGGTTCGGCCCGAGCACACAGGCGGCCACCACAAGTGGGCCCGCGCATGCGCCCCTGCCCACTTCGTCCACCCCCGCAACGGGCCCAAGACCGCCGCGGTACAAAGCGGACTCCAGGGTGCGCAGGCCCGAAGACTTCCGGATCACCGTTCGCGGAGGCCATGTCGCCGGCAAATGCAGTCAGCCCCTCTATTGCGTTTGGGGGTTCACCGAGCCCACTCCACCCCATCGTGACGGCGGCCAGGCGATGAACCGTGCCTTTCCAATGACATTTTCTATCGGCACCGTCCCGAGCGCCGGGTCGCCCGTGCACAACAATCCTCGTTGCGCGTCAGCGGGCGTATTGCCGCAGTGTGCGCGGGAGTCGGCCGAATGGGTCCGGTTGTCGCCCATCACCCACAGCCTGCCCTCCGGCACCTTCACCGGCCCGAACTCATTGCCGAGGCAGGGATACACCTTCGGATCGGCCATCATCGTCTCCGGGTCGAGGAAAGGCTCGTTGAGCGGCTTCCCATCGACTGTGAGGCCGGTGGTGGCGCGGCACTGCACGGTCTGCCCGCCCACCGCGATGATGCGCTTGACGAGATCGTTCTCGTCGGGCGGGACGAACCCGATGAACGACAGTGCGTTCTGTACCCACCGCACCGCCGTGTTGTCGGAGCGGATGGACTTGTAGCCGATGTTCCAGTTCGGCGGGCCCTTGAAGACGATGACATCGCCGGGATGCGGCGAGGTGAACCGGTACGTCAGCTTGTCGACCATGATGCGGTCGCCGGTGCAGCCGTTGCAGCCGTGCAGCGTCGGTTCCATCGACTCGGACGGGATCAGATACGGCCGCGCGACAAACGTCAACATGACGTAGTACAAGACGATCGCGATCGTGATCAAGATCGCGGCTTCTCGCAGCGCGCCGTGTTTCTTTTCCGGCTCGTCGGGCTCGACGTCGTCGCCTGCGTCCGGGCCCGGGGTGTCGAGCGTGCGCTCGGCGGTGTCGTCGGCGGGATCGCTGGAGTCGCTCACCGCATCAGAGTATCCAGAGCGATCTGTACCGCCGGAATGCTCGCTCGCCACGGATCAGACTCCGGTATGCGAGCGAGCGGAAGACGGGGTCAGCGCTTTTCCTTGATCTTCGCCTTCTTGCCACGAAGCTCGCGCAGGTAGTACAGCTTCGCGCGGCGCACATCGCCACGCGTGACGACGTCGATGTGGTCGATGTTGGGCGAATGCACCGGGAAAGTCCGCTCGACGCCGACGCCGTAGCTCTCCTTACGCACGGTGAACGTCTCGCGAACCCCGCCGCCCTGACGGCGAAGGACAACACCCTTGAAGACCTGGATGCGCTCCTTGGAACCCTCGATGACCTTCACGTGCACGTTGACGGTGTCGCCGGGGCTGAAGTCCGGGATGTCGTCGCGCAGCGACGTCTGATCGACGAAGTCCAGCGTGTTCATCGGTGACACTTCCTTGTTGTTGGCGGCTGCGGGCAGTCCGTGCGAAGCAACGCGGCGCCGAGCCGATCTATCGGGCGTATCTGGGAGTCTCGCCACGGGCAGGCCGTGCGGACAACTGCTCAATTGTGCCAGATGGGCAGCGATCCAGTGAAATCGTCGCCATCGGCAGATACTGAAACGCCGCTTGGACCTAATCACGCAGGCCGAGCGCCCAACGGTTAGGCTGGAATTACCGGTGGGGACCGGAGCAGCAACCCCGATTCCAGGTCCACACGCGCCTTAAAGGAGGGCCATGCGACCGCGGCCGTCGCGGCTGGTCACGGCTACCGCAGCCATCATTCTTGCGGTTCTGGTCGTCGCAGGTTGTGAGGCCAAGGTGTACGGCACTCCGCCTGAACCCACAGGCCCGCAGCTGACCGTCGTTGCCCCGCTGGGCAGCCTGGCACCGCTCCCAGAGGCGCCGCCGGACGAACCCGCGGCGTCGTTCAAAGGCCTGCAGGCGCGCACCGCACAAGCCACGGCCGATGCCGCCGCGGCGGGCGCCGACATCACGTCGCTTGTGCTTGACCGCTCGACCGGGCAGCGGGTGTCCAACGGCAACAACAGGGGGATCGCGATCGCGTCGGTCGTCAAGCTGTTCATCGCCGACGACCTGCTGCTGAGGAACGAGACGCTCTCCCCCGACGACTGGAAGTCGTTTGACTCGATGCTGCGCAACTCCGACGACAGCGCGGCTGAGGTCTTCTGGAATCGGGGCGGCGGCAGCGCGATCGTCACGCGGGTCGCGGCCCGATACGGGCTTAGCTCCACCCGCCCGCCTGGAAACGGCCGCTGGTTCAACACAATCAGCACCGCATCGGATCTGGTGCGCTATTACGACATGATGCTTTCCGGTGCGGGCGGCCTGCCGCTGGAGAAGGCCAACCTCATCATCAGCAATCTGGCCGCGTCCGCCCCGGTCGGGATCGACGGCACCCAGCCGGGCGGTGTGTACCCGCAGCGGTTCGGCATCCCCGAGGGCCTCTATGCGGAGCCGGTCGCGGTGAAGCAGGGCTGGATGTGCTGTATCGGTGCCGACTGGATGCACCTGTCGACCGGCATCATCGGACCAGATCGCCGTTACATCATGGTGATCGGGTCCGATCAGCCTGCCGGCGCAACCGAAGCTCGCAACACCATCACGCAGGCCGTCAAAACGATGTTCCCGGGCGGGCGGATCTAAGCGCGCCTTTCTCGACCGCGGGCCCAGTTCGGCGGAGTTAATCGAGCAGGTCGGGTCGTCTCTCCCGGGTGCGTTGCAGACTCTGCTCGCGCCGCCACGCAGCGACCTTGACGTGGTCACCCGAGAGGAGCACGTCCGGCACATCGAGGCCGCGCCAGCTGGGTGGGCGTGTGTAGCTGGGCCCCTCCAGCATGCCGTCAGAGTGCGAATCATCTTGGTGCGACGCGGGATTGCCCAACACTTCCGGCAGTAGCCGAACGACGGCCTCGATCATCACCAGCGCAGCCGACTCACCGCCGGGCAACACGTAGTCACCGATCGAGACCTCTTCGACACGCATGCGGCGGGCGGCGTCGTCGCCGACCCGTTGATCGATGCCTTCATAGCGACCGCATGCGAACACCAGATGCTTTTCGGTGCTCCACCGCTGCGCGTCCTTCTGGGTAAACAACCTGCCCGCGGGTGTGGGAATGACGAGAAGTGTTTCTTGCGAACAGATCTCGTCGATCGCCTCGCCCCACACCGGAGCCTTCATCACCATTCCGGGGCCGCCGCCGTAGGGTGAGTCGTCCACCGATCGGTGAACGTCGTAAGTCCAGCGGCGCAGATCGTGCACCGCGAGCTGCACGATGCCGAACTCAATGGCCTTGCCCGGCAACGACTGTCGCAGTGGATCGAGATAGCCGGGAAAAATCGTCACCACATCGATGTGCACGCGCGCATTCCCCTCAAAGCTCCAGAAGGCCCTCGGGCGGGTCGACCTCGACGGTTTGCTCCGCCAGCGACACCGAGGTCACGATCGCGCTGACGAACGGCACCAGTACTTCGGCACCTGCCTCCGTCGTCACCGACAACAATTCCCCCGCCGCGGTGTGCAGCACTTCGTTGACGTTGCCGACCAGCCGCCCGTCCGTCGTCACGACCCGCAGCCCCTCGAGTTGGTGGTCGTAGAACTCGTCGGGATCGTCGATGGGTGGCAGATTTTCGGAGTCGACGACGAAGACGGTGCCGCGCAGCGCATCGGCGGCGCTGCGGTCAGCCACCCCGTCGAGTCGCACCAGCAAACGTGCGCCATGCGTGCGAGCCGAGTCGATCACGTAGTCGCGCTCGGGCCCACCTCTCGGGGGTCTGCCCCGCAAAGTCGCACCGGGCGTGAACCGGCTTTCGGGATCGTCGGTGCGAATCTCGACGACCACCTCGCCAGTGACGCCGTGCGCCTTGACGACCCGCCCGACTACCAGGTCCATGCTGAGTCGCTCCAGCCCGCCGGCTGCTACTGGTCGGTGTCCACCACGTCGACGCGGATGCCCCGACCGCCGATGCCCGCGACGAGGGTGCGCAGCGCGGTTGCGGTGCGGCCGCCACGGCCGATGACCTTGCCGAGGTCATCGGGGTGCACGTGCACCTCCACGGTGCGCCCGCGGCGGTTGGTCACCATATCGACCCGCACATCATCGGGGTTGTCCACGATCCCGCGGACCAAGTGCTCGACGGCGTCGACGACGACAGAGCTCATCGCCGGACTCAGCTCTCCGCGGACTCGGTCGAATCGGCCGTCGCCTCGGCCGGAGTGGCGTCGGCGCCTTCGGCCGCAGGCTCGGACTCGTCCTTGACCGGAGCGACGTCAGCCTCGGCGGCGTCTGCCTTCTTGGCGGGAGCCTTCTTCTTCTTGGGCTGGGTTGCCTCGGTGCTCGGGCCGCCCTCGGCCTCGGCCAGGGCCGCGTTGAACAGGTCCAGCTTCGACGCCTTGGGCTCCCTGACCTTCAGCGTGCCCTCCGCGCCGGGCAGACCCTTGAACTTCTGCCAGTCGCCGGTGATCTTCAGCAGCGCAAGAACAGGTTCGGTGGGCTGGGCGCCAACGCCGAGCCAGTATTGGGCGCGCTCCGAGTCGATCTCGATGAGGCTCGGGTCTTCCTTCGGGTGATACCGGCCGATGACCTCGATCGCGCGGCCGTCACGGCGGCTGCGCGCGTCGGCGACGGCGATGCGGTATTGGGGATTGCGAATCTTGCCAAGCCGAGTGAGCTTGATTTTGACAGACATGCTTAAGCGACTTCTCCTACATCTGCCACGCTGCAATTCAGCGATACGGGCAGGATGCCCGGACCCGGTTTTGCCTTACGTGTGTGACCGCCGCACAGCCGTAGTCGTGCGGTAGACAGCCGCCCATTGTGCCAGAACTCCCCCTACCGGCAAAAATCGCGGCTCCCGACGTCAGAGGATCTTGTCGTAGAGCTTGACCTCGACACGGCGCGATATCCGCCAGCCCGCCGCAGTGCGGACGAATTCGTCCTCGTACCAGACGCCGACCTGCATAGTCTTGGGCTTCTCCCCCTTGAGCACCATCGGGTTGAAACAGAACGTGCGTGCGGTCGCGGAATCCCCCGCAAGCTTGATCGCCGGGAGGCCCAGCATGTGAGCGTTGCGTTCGAAATAGGTCGTCAGGGTCTCGGCCAGCCACGCCTTGATCTGCGGGTACCGGCCGTCGATGCCGCCGGTGTCGCGGTAGTCGACGTAGGCGTCCGGAATGAAGATCTCGTCCAACTCGTCGAACTCGCGGCGGTCGATGGCCTCGGAGTAGCTGATCAACAGGTGTTGGAGTTCGAGACGGTCGGAGATCTGTTCGGCGCTGAGCATCCGTACATATTGCCCGGCCGAACGTTCCTTACCAGTCGATAATTCGACGAAAATTCGACTGGTAAGGAACGTTCGCGAAACGGGGGTTAGGCTGCTGGACCCATGGGTAGGTTCATCGCCGCCATCGCAGGGTGCCTCAGTCTGGTCAGTCTTTCAATCGTTCCCGTCGCGGGCGCAGAGGCAGGTGTGCAACCGGCAGGCACCGTGCCGATCCCCGAGGGTCCCGCTCCTGCGTGGATCGTCGCGGATATGGACACCGGCCAGGTGCTTGCCGAGCGTGACATGAACGTCCCGCATCCACCTGCGAGCACGATCAAGACCCTGCTGGTGCTCACCGCGCTCGACGAGCTGCCCGACCTGAACGCCACCGTCGTCGGCACCGAGGCCGACACCCACGTCGAGTGCAGCTGCGCCGGAGTCGAGCCGGGCCGCACCTACACCGCGCGCCAGCTTCTCGACGCGGTGCTGCTGATGTCGGGCAACGACGCGGCCAACGCGCTGGCCGACATGATCGGCGGCTACGACACCGCGGTGGCCAAGATGAACGCCAAGGCCGCCTCGCTCGGTGCGCTCGGCACCCACGCGGCCACTCCGTCCGGGCTGGATGGACCCGGCGGCTCCGGCTCCACCACGCCGCGGGATCTGGCCGTCATCTTCCGTGCCGCGATGGCCAACCCGGTGTTCGCCCAGACCATCGTGCAGCCGGTCGCGACGTTCCCGACCAAGACGGGCGACAAGACCCTGCTCAACGACGACGAACTGCTGCACCGCTATCCCGGCACGCTCGGCGGCAAGACCGGCTTCACCGACGCCGCGAAGAAGACGTTCGTCGCGGCCGCCGACCGCGGTGGCAGGCGACTGGTGATCGCCATGATGTACGGGTTGATCAAGGAAGGTGGCCCGACCTACTGGGATCAGGCCGCCGGCCTGTTCGACTGGGGCTTCGCCCAAGACCCGCAGGCGAGCGTCGGTACGCTCTAGCCGACGTCGGCATCAAAAGTTGTTGATCCGCAACGGATCCGAGACCTCCGCGCGTCTAAATCCAGTGTTCGCACAGGATACGCTCAGCGCTCGTGCGAAAAATGTTGGCTGCGTTGGCAACTGCGCTGACGATTGTGGTATCGCCTGCGCCTGCGCCCGCCGCGTCGGCCGAGCCTGCCGTCCAGCCCGCCGGCGCGGTCGCGCTGCCTGACGGGCCCGCGCAGGCATGGCTGCTCGCCGACCTCGGCACCGGCAGCATCCTGACCTCGCATGAGCCCTACGCGCAGCACGCACCCGCCAGCACCATCAAACCGCTGCTGGCGATGGTGGTCCTCGACCACCTGCGGCCCGAGAACTTCGCGCGCGCCAACCAGTCCCACACCGAGGTCGAGTGCTCGTGCGTTGGCCTGAAACCGGGTCAGCCGTACACAACGCGCCAGCTGCTCGAGGCACTGCTGATGGTGTCGGGAAACGACGCGGCGAACATGCTCGCCGACATGCTCGGCGGCCAACGCGTCGCGGTCGCGGCGATGAACCGCAAGGCGGCTTCCGTCGGCGCCCGCGGCACACGGGCCGCCTCGCCGTCGGGACTCGACGGTCCGGGATGGGAATCCATCACCACGCCATACGATCTCGCGGTGATCTATCGGGCGGCACTGACCTACCCGCTGATCGCGACGATCATGCAGGAGCGGTCGGCAGCGTTCCCCGGTAAGACGATCACCAACCAAAACGAGCTGTTGACGCGCTATCCCGGCACGATCGCGGGCAAGACGGGCTTCACGAACCTCGCCCGCCACACCTATGTCGCCGCCGCCCAACGGGGAAACCGCCGCCTCATCGTCGTGGAGATGTACGGCCAGGGCGACCTCTACGGTCAGGCCATGCGCCTGTTCGACTGGGGATTCAGCCAGCCCTAGCGGACTACTTTCCGATCACCTCGGGCGGCGGCGGCGGGCATGACACGTGGTCCTGCAGATCCTCGCTGCTGCCGCTGCCAGGACTCGTGGCGTCGGCGCGGCCGGCGAGCAGGACGAAACCGGGGCGCCCGTCGGCAGCGATGATCCCGAGCACCGCGAGGGTCTGCGCGCCCATGGTGTCGCCGGGCGTCAGGCCGTCCGCAAGCAACCGGAACGGGTTCACCGCGTCCAGCTCCTGCGCCCACACCGCCATCGCGCGGTATCGCTGACCGGCGAGCGGCTCGGGGAACTCCGCCCACGTCGCCCCGATGTCATCGGCGTGACTGGCCAACGTCGCCCGAACGTCGGCGCGCACGCAGTCGACGTGGATGTGCAGCTGGTTCTGCGTCCGCTCCGGTGCCGAGTTGATGGCCAGGCTCATCCAGTCGCGAGGAAGTCCCCGTCCCGCGCGCTGCTCCACAAAGGATCTGGCCCGCCATGCATCGGCGAAATAATTCGGCGCGTCGGCCGCCACGATCTGCGGGCTTTCGATGCCGTCGACGCGTTCGGTCGGGATCAGCAGGAACTGAGTCTTGCCCACGAGGTCTTTGAGGACCGCATAGCCGCCGCCGACGTCGACCTGCGCGCACGGGGCGGGATCGGCGCTGCGCTGCTGATCGGGCACGCACTGGCCGTTCACGATCGTCCATAACGCATTAGGGTCGGCCGCGGCCACCGGTGCTGCGCACACGACCGTCACCAACACGGCCAGCAGCGCGGCGACAGCCCGCAGGAACCGGCCGTCAGTAGGCGCGGCCACGCAGGATCACTACCGCGGGTCGGTTGAGGACGGCCACGCCGGAGCGCGGGTCGTCGATATAACACACGAGATCGGCCGAAGCGCCGTGCTCCAAGCCAGGCCGTCCGAGCCACTCCCGTGCCATCCAGCTCGCTGCGCCGAGCGAATCCGTCGGGCTCATCCCGATGCCCTTGAGCGCCTCGATCTCGTCGGCGATGCGGCCGTGCGCGACCGTGCTGCCCGCATCGGTGCCCGCGAAGATCGGTATGCCGGCTTCGCGGGCGGCAGCGGTCCGCGGATAGCACGTGGCGTAGAGGTCTCTCATGTGCCGTGCATAGGTCGGATACTTGTCTGCCGCGTCGGCGATGCCCGGGAAGTTCTCGACGTTGATCAGCGTCGGCACCAGTGCGGTGCCGTGCTCCACCATCAGCTCGATGGTGTCGTCGGTCAGCCCTGTGCCGTGCTCGATGCAGTCGATGCCTGCGTTGATCAGACCGGGCAGCGCGTCCTCGCTGAACACGTGCGCGGTCACCCGCGCGCCGTTGGCGTGGGCCGCGTCGATCGCCTGCTTGAGGACCTCGTCGGACCACAGCGGCGCGAGGTCGCCTGCGTCGCGGTCGATCCAATCGCCGACCAGTTTGACCCAGCCATCACCCCACCGAGCTTGTTCGGCCAACGCGTCTGGCAGCTGCGACTCGTCTTCCAACTCGATGGCGAACCCGCGCTGATACCGCTTCGGCCTGGCGAGATGACGACCGTGGCGGATTATGCGGGGCAGGTCGTCGCGGTCGTCGAGACTGCGCGTATCGGTCGGTGAGCCGGCGTCGCGCAACAACAGCGCCCCGACGCCACGTTCGGTTTCCGCCTGGGCGACCGCCTCGTCGAGCTCGATGGCGCCCTCCTGGCCCAGGCCGACGTGGCAGTGCGCATCAACGAGGCCGGGCAGGATCCAGCCGCCGTCGAACACCGTCACGGCGTCCTTGACCGGCTCGGCACTCAGGGTGCCGTCGACGATCCACCACTCCACCGGCCGCTCATCGGGCAATCCGCGGCCTCTGACGTGAAGGCGGCTCAATTCTTCGGGAACTTCAGCTTCGACAGATCGATGTCGGCCAGACCCGGCGGCAACTCGTCGAGGCCCTTGGGCATGTTCGACAGGTCAGGGAAACCGGCGGGCATGCCAGCCGCGCCGAGCGGATTGCGCGCCCTCGGCGGCGTCGGCCCCTTTCCGCCCTTCTTCCCCTTCTTGCCCTTGCCTTTCGCAGCCTTGCGTGATGACTTGCGGCCAAACGGCATCCCCATCTGACCGGCCATCTGCGACATCATCTTTCGGGCCTCGAAGAATCGGTCGACGAGCTGGTTGACCTCGGAGACCGCGACGCCGGACCCGTTGGCGATCCGCAGCCGACGCGACGCGTTGATGATCCTCGGATCGGCCCGCTCGGCCGGGGTCATACCGCGAATGATGGCCTGCACGCGGTCGAGCTGACTGTCGTCGACGGCGGCCAGCGCGTCCTTCATCTGACCGGCGCCGGGCAGCATGCCGAGCAGGTTGCCGATCGGGCCCATCTTGCGGATCGCCAACATCTGCTCGAGGAAGTCCTCCAGCGTCAGCTCGCCCGAGCCGATCTTGGCTGCGGCCGCTTCGGCCTGCTCCGCGTCGAAGACCTGCTCGGCCTGTTCGATGAGGGTGAGCACGTCGCCCATGCCGAGGATTCGGCTGGCCATCCGGTCGGGGTGGAAGACGTCGAAGTCCTCGAGTTTTTCACCGGCCGACGCAAACAGGATCGGCACACCGGTGACCTCGCGCACAGACAGCGCCGCGCCGCCGCGGGCGTCGCCGTCGAGCTTGGTCAACACCACGCCGGTGAACCCGACGCCCTCGCGGAACGCCTCGGCGGTGGTGACGGCGTCCTGGCCGATCATGGCGTCCAGAACGAAGATGACCTCATCGGGGTTGACTGCCGCGCGGATCGCCGCGGCCTGCTGCATCAGTTCGTCGTCGATGCCGAGGCGGCCCGCGGTGTCGACGACGACCACGTCGTAGTGCTTGGCCCTGGCCTCGGCGAGACCGGCCGACGCAACCGCGACCGGGTCGCCGTGACCCGTCTGCTCGGCACCCGCGGTGGACACACCCGGATGCGGCGCAAACACCTGCACGCCTGCGCGCTCACCGACGATCTGCAGCTGGTTGACGGCGCCGGGCCGCTGCAGGTCGCACGCCACCAGCAGGGGCGTATGACCTTGCGCGCGAAGCCATTTGGCGAGCTTGCCTGCCAGTGTCGTCTTACCCGAGCCTTGGAGGCCTGCCAGCATGATCACGGTCGGCGGGGTCTTGGCGAACGCCAGCTGACGGGTCTCGCCGCCGAGGATCGCGATCAGTTCCTCGTTGACGATCTTGACGACCTGCTGGGCGGGGTTCAGCGCACCGGAAACCTCCGCGCCCGTGGCGCGCTCCTTGATGCGCGCCACGAAGGATCGCACGACCGGCAGCGATACGTCGGCTTCCAGCAGGGCCAGCCGGATCTCGCGAGCGGTCGCGTCGATATCGGCGTCGGTCAACCGTCCCTTGCCGCGCAGCCCCTGCAGGGCGCCGGTCAACCGGTCGGACAGCGATTCAAACACGCCGCCAAGCCTAACTGGCCTCTGAAACCGGCTTCACCGGCGGAGGTGCAGGCAGCACCGCGTAGAGGTCACGCTCGATGTCTTTGCGGACGGTTTCGCTGTCCCCTGCGGCGGTGATACCGAAGACGTCGACGACCGAAGATCCCAGGGTGGTGACCTTCGCCCACCCGATATCGACCCCGTCGCGCTCGAACACAGCGGTCAGCCTGGCTAGCAACCCGGCCTGATCGCCTGCGCGGATCTGCACGACGAGCTCACCCGGCGCCGCCCCGTCGGACCACAAGATTCTGGGCGGTGCGGTGGCGTGATTGATGGGCACCGCGTCGGGTATGTCGCCCGCGCGGGTCGTGCCGTGCTGGGCTGCGTCGCGGTCACGACGGTCCAGCGAATCCAGCACGTCGAGTTCGCCGTCGAGGGCGAGGATGAATTGCTGACGTAATAGCTCGGCGGCCGGTGGCGAACCGAAGTGCGGCGAGACGACGAACGTGTTGATAGCCGAGCCCTCGTGGCCGTTGACCGAGGCCGAGTGCACGCGCAGTGAGTTCAGCGCCAGCACACCGGCCGCCTTCGACAGCAGGCCCCTGCGGTCGGGCGCGATCATCGTCACGTTGTAGATGTGCGGACCGTCGCCCCGGGTCAGCTCGACATGCACACCCAAATCGGCTGCCAACGAAAGATGCCGCGAATCAATGGGATCGGGCTTGGGTAGCGGTTCGCCCGCCATCACCAGCTTGCTGCGGCGGACCAGATCGCCGATCAGCGACGCCTTCCAGTCGCCCCACACCCCCGGTCCGGTGGCCAGCGAATCCGCCTCGGCCAGCACGTGCAGCAGTTCCAGCAGGACGGGGTCACCGTCTAGCTCGTCGATGACCATCGCAATGGTCTTCGGGTCCTGCAGGTCGCGTCGAGTCGCGGTGTGGGGCAAGAGCAGGTGATGGCGTACCACTTTCGAGAGCAGTTCGACGTCCGTCGGCCACAGGCCCAGTCGGGTGCCGATCTGGGTGGCCAGCTCGGCACCGATGATGCTGTGATCGCCTCCGCGTCCCTTGCCGATGTCGTGGCACAGCGCGCCAAGCATGAGTAAGTCGGGACGCGACACCCGCGTGGTGAATGCGCTTGCCCGCGAGACGCTTTCGACGAGGTGGCGGTCGACGGTCCAGATGTGAATGACGTCGCGCGGCGGCAGGTCACGCACCGCTCCCCACTCGGGGAAAAGCCGGCCCCACAAGCCGGTTCGGTCCAGCGCCTCGATGGTGGCCACCGCGCTCGGACCCGCCGCCAGCATTACCAGCAGATCCTTGAGCGCTTCGCGCGGCCACGGTGTGCGCAGTTCCGGTGCCCGCTCGACGAGCCTGGCCAGTGTGGACGACGCCATCGGAAGGCCCGTGGTGGCCGAGGCGGCGGCGACCCGCAGTATCAGGCCGGGATCGCGCTCGGGCCGGGCATCGCGGGCCAGGATCACCTCACCCGCGAATTCGATGACCCCTTCGTCGAGCGGCCTGCGCACCGGTCGCTTGAACGCCGCAAGACCCCGACGCGGCAGCGCATTAGCCGCCGTGCGCAGTCCGGCGTCGACATAGAAGCTGATCGTACGGGCCGCGCCGGAAAGCATGCGCGCCAAGTCGAATCGGTCACCGACCTTCAGCGCCGCACCGATCTCATCGGCGTGCTGCGCCAGCAGAAGCTCGCGACCGCGGCGCGACACCCTGTGCAGTTCGGTGCGCACGTTGAGAAGCGCGAGGTGGGCGTTACCGAGCGTTTCGATCGGCGACGCAAGCGACCGACTGGGATAGACGTCGGCCAACTGCGCGATCGCCAGCGCATTGAGCAGTTGAACGTCACGCAGGCCGCCGCGGCCCGTCTTGAGGTCGGGTTCGGCGCGATGCGCAATCTGTCCGCTACGCTCCCAACGCGCCTCGGTGTGTGCGACGAGTTCGTCGAAACGCGAAGCGATTCCGGTCCGCCACTGTCGGCGCGCTCCCCCGATCAGCAGCGACGACAAGTCCGCGTCGCCCGCGATGTGCCTGGCCTCGAGCATGGCCAGCCCGGCCGAGACGTCCTCACCGGCGACCTTCAGCGCCTCCGCCACGGTGCGCACGCTGTGGTCAATACGAATGTTGGCGTCCCACAGCGGATACCACAATTGTTCGGCGATCTGACTGACCGTAGCGCGAGGCATGTTGTCGTGCAGCAACATCAGATCGAGATCGGAGTACGGCAGCATCTCGCCGCGGCCGAGGCCGCCCGTGGCGACAATGGCGAAGCCGCTGGTCGGCGTGATACCGATCTCGGTTGCCTTTGTGGTGAGCCAGAATTCGTGAAGGTCCAGCAGCGCGTCACGCAGGGCCGCCGAATCCAGCTGCCGCGAACCCACCGCCAGCAACTGCTCAGCCGCGGCCGCCAGGTCGGTGGCCGGCCGTGGCGTACCCGCCGCCGGAACTCCCTTAGCAGGCTTGGGGCCCACAGGTCGAGACGTCCCGGCGGCGGAATCTGGTTTCTGCTCAGTCATTTCGAGTCCTCCCCGGCCCTTGCCAGTTAACGCTCGCTCGGTGCATGGCCGGGAGACGACGTCTCATTTCACGATAGAGCGCTACAGCGCGTCGGCCCCCCGCTCACCGGTGCGGACGCGAACCACGGTGTCGACTGGGCTAACCCACACCTTGCCATCGCCGATCTTTCCGGTGCGCGCAGCCTGGACGATGATATCCACCACCTTGTCGACCGCGGAGTCATCGACAACGACCTCCACCCGCACCTTCGGCACGAAGTCGACCGAGTACTCGGCGCCGCGGTATACCTCCGTGTGCCCCTTCTGGCGCCCATACCCCTGCACCTCGCTGACCGTCATTCCGAGGATGCCCGTCTGCTCCAGACCGGTTTTGACGTCTTCGAGCGTGAACGGCTTGACGATCGCAGTAATCAGCTTCATGTTTCCTTATCCCTCCACGCCCGGGTGACGACCAAGAGTCGAACCTGCACCGACTGTGGCGAAGTCGTAGCCAGTTTCCGCATGCTCGGCTTCGTCGGGTCCAGTCGATTCATCTTCCTCGCTAAGCCGCAGGCCGACCGTGAACTTGACTATCAGAGCCAAGATAGTCGTAGCTATGCCGCAATAGAGCAGAACCGCCCCCGCGCCGACGGCCTGTCGCCACAGCTGGTCGAAACCGCCGCCGTAGAACAGGCCGGCAACACCGTTGTAGCTCTCCGGCGCCGCAACCAGACCGATCATCAGCGTACCGATCAGACCACCGACGAGGTGAACGCCGACGACGTCGAGCGAGTCGTCGTATCCCAGTTTGTATTTCAGGCCGACCGCCAACGCGCACAGGCTGCCAGCGACTGCACCGATGACGAGCGCACCGACCACGTTGACCGCACCGCACGACGGAGTGATGGCGACCAGACCCGCCACGATGCCCGAAGCGGCACCAAGCGAGGTCGCCTTGCCGTCCCGGATGCGTTCGGTGATCAGCCACGCCAGCATGGCCGCCGCAGTGGCTACCGTCGTGGTGACGAACGTCGAACCCGCGGTGCCGTTGGAGGACCCTGCCGATCCCGCGTTGAAGCCGTACCAACCGAACCACAGCAGGCCGGCGCCGAGCATCACGAACGGCAGATTGTGCGGCCGCATCGGGGTGGTCGGCCATCCCTTGCGCTTGCCCAGGATGAGCACCAGAACGAGCGCCGCTGTGCCCGCGTTGATGTGGACCGCAGTGCCACCGGCGAAGTCGATCGCCGCGAGTTTGTTGGCGATCCAGCCGCCGGTCTCGGCGGTGCCGCCGTCGAACGAGAACACCCAGTGCGCGATCGGGAAGTACACAACCGTGACCCACAGGGCCGCAAACAGCAGCCATCCGCCGAACTTGATCCGGTCCGCGACCGCACCGGAAATCAGTGCAACGGTGATGATCGCGAACATCAACTGGAATGCAACGAACACGGTGGCCGGCATGGTGAAGACCAGCGGGATGTTCACCGCGTCAGCCGCCTCAACGCCCGCGGACGGATCGGCGATCACCTCGGCGGCGGCGTTACCGCCGATGAGGCCCTTGAGCCCGAAGAATTGCGACGGGTCACCGAACAAGTTGGAGACATCGTTGCCGAAGGTCAT
This sequence comes from uncultured Actinomycetota bacterium, assembly GCA_963848855.1. Taxonomy (GTDB): domain Bacteria; phylum Actinomycetota; class Actinomycetes; order Mycobacteriales; family Mycobacteriaceae; genus Mycobacterium. Next base: position 494,891 of record CAWKFL010000007.1, on the reverse strand, counting down.
CGAGTAGCCGTAGAGCACCCACAACACGGTCACGACACCCATGGCGCTGACACTCATCATGATCATGTTGAGCACGCTCTTGGCCCGGACCATGCCGCCGTAGAAGAAGGCCAGCCCCGGCGTCATCAACAAGACAAGCGCGCTGCTTGCCAGCATCCACGCGGTATCACCCGTGTCCGGTATACCGAGGGTCGGGAATCCATCCACTCGCAGTTTCCTCCTTCGACACGCCACGGCCGCAACGTTTTACGACCGTTGACCTGGTTCAAGACTTTGCGGAGTGGTTGTTTCGTCTAAGACGCACCTGCGTTTCGCTCGTGTGAACGGATACGGGGTTGGCGTTTCGCCCGTGTTACATCAAGGCTTTTTGACGACAGCGCGTTAACCGAGCAGCGCATCGACGAACGCCGCGGGCTCGAATGGCGCCAGATCGTCCGGGCCTTCGCCGAGACCGACGAGCTTCACTGGAACACCCAATTCCTGCTGCACCCGGAAGACGATGCCGCCCTTTGCGGTGCCGTCGAGCTTGGTCAGCACCACACCCGTGATGTCGACGACTTCGGCAAACACCCGGGCCTGCGGCAGGCTGTTCTGCCCGATGGTCGCGTCGAGCACCAGAAGGACCTCGTCGACCTCGGCGCGACGGCCCACCACGCGCTTGACCTTGCCGAGTTCGTCCATCAGGCCGGTTTTGGTGTGCAGCCGCCCGGCGGTGTCGATGACCACGACGTCCGCGCCGGAGTCGATGCCGGCGTCGACCGCGTCGAACGCCACCGAGGCCGGGTCGGCACCCTCGGCCCCGCGCACCACCTCCGCGCCCACCCGCGACGCCCAGGTCTCCAACTGGTCGGCCGCGGCGGCGCGGAACGTGTCGGCGGCGCCAAGGACGACGCGGCGGCCATCGGCGACCAGGACGCGGGCCAGCTTGCCGACCGTCGTGGTCTTGCCGGTGCCGTTCACGCCGACCACCAACAACACCGACGGCTTGTCGTCGTGCGGCAGCGCCCTGATCGAGCGGTCCAGGTCGGGGTGCAGTTCCGAGACCAATACGTCGCGCAGCACGGCGCGGGCGTCGGCCTCGGTGCGCACATTGCTGCTGGCCATCCGTGACCGCAGCGCGGTGACCACCGACTCCGTGACCACGGGACCGAGATCGGCGATTAGGAGGGTGTCCTCGACGTCCTGCCAGGAGTCTTCGTCGAGGTCACCGCCGCCGAGCAAGCCCAGCATGCTTCGGCCGAGCGTGTTCTGCGATTTGGCCAACCGTCCACGCAGCCGGTCCAGACGGCCCTCAGCAGGCGCGATGGCGCCGATATCGGGCGCTACCGGCGCGGCCGGTGCCTCGGGCGCGACATCGACCGGCGCGGGCTCAGGGGCGGCCTCACGGACTGGCTCGGGGGCCGGCTCAGGGACCGGCTGGGGAGCCGCCTCAGGGACCGTCTCGGGCGCGGGCGCGGTTTCCTTCACCGGCGGTTCGGGCAGCCTTACATCGGCGATGGGCCGTTTCGGCGCGTCGCGCGGGATGGTGGCATCATCGCCGACGGCGGGCAGCCCGCTGGTGTCGATGCGTTCGACCGGCTCAGCAGGCGGCGATTTACTAAAAGTGATGCCCGAAGACGCGGCATAGCCGCCAGAACGGTCAACGGGAGTGGCAGTGTCAGGAGACGACAGGCTGATCCGTCGACGCCGATACCGCACCAAGCCGACGACCAGCGCAGCCACCAGCAGAACAGCGATGACCGCAATTGCGATCCACAGACCTTCCGACACGTCGCCATTGTCTCAGGGTGATTAGTCGGTGACGCTCGACCCCGGTGGCATGGAGACGCGCAAACGGCGCCACATCGATGTGTGCCTCACCGAAGCGGTCGAATATCAGACCGTGACGACGGGGCTGGAGCGCTACCGGCTGCCGTATAACGCCCTCACCCAGACCGATCTGGACAGTGTCGACCTGGCCACCTCGTTTCTGGGCAGGCAACTGCGCGCGCCCGTGCTGATCGGCGCGATGACGGGCGGGGCCGAACTGTCAGGCATCATCAACCGCAATCTGGCCGAGGCCGCCCAACAACTCGGGATCGGCATGATGCTCGGTTCGCAGCGCATCATGCTCGACAACGGTTCGGCGCGGACATCCTTCGACGTGCGCGATGCGGCGCCCGACGTCCTGCTGATCGGCAACATCGGGCTGGCCCAGCTCAACGAGCAGGTGGTGCCCGACCTGGTCAAGGCGTTGGACCGCGTCGGCGCCGATGCCCTTGCCGTGCATACCAATCCGCTGCAGGAAGCGATGCAGCACGAGGGTGACACCGACTTTTCCGGCTCGGTTGCACGCCTGTGTGATCTCGTCGGCTCCATCGGTTATCCGGTGATGCTCAAGGAGGTCGGGCACGGAATCGGGGCTGCGGCTGCCGCCGTACTCGCGGACTGCCCGATCGCGGCGGTCGACGTCGCAGGCGCGGGCGGTACGTCGTGGGCGCGCGTCGAGCAGTTTGTCCGCTACGGCGAGATCCGTTATCCGGCGCTGGCGGAGTGGGGCATTCCGACCGCGCAGGCGTTGCAGGAAGTGCGGCATGCCCTGCCCGGGGTGCCGGTGGTTGCGTCGGGCGGCATCCGCACCGGCATGGACGCCGCCAAGGTGCTTGCGATGGGCGCCGATGCGGTCGCCGTGGCCCGGCCGCTGCTGGCTCTCGCGATCGAATCGCCTGCGGCGGTGCTGGATTGGTTGCAGCCCTTCATCGACGAGTTGTTGGTCTGCCTGCACGGCTGCGGCGCCGCGGACCTGGCCGAGCTACGCGAGTGCGGTGTCGATGCGATTACGGCGTGATCCGCTAGTGTCGTGAGTCATTAATTCGGTTGCAGTAGTTGCCGATGCTGGCCAGGATTTGGTCCGCGGTCTTGGTCCATACGTAGGGGCGGGGATTGTCGTTCCAGGTGTCGATCCAGGCGCGGAGGTCAGCGTCGAGTTGACGCCCCGAGGTGTGGGTGCCGCGGCGCAGTTTCTTGGTGGTCAGTTCGGCGAACCAGCGTTCGACCAGGTTGAGCCAGGAGGCGCTGGTTGGGGTGAAGTGCACCACGAATCTGGGATGAGCTGTGAGCCAACGCTGTACGGCGGGGGTCTTGTGGGTGGAGGCGTTGTCCAAGACGAGGTGTACGTCGAGGTCGGCGGGCACGTTGGCGTCGATGGTTTTCAGGAAGGCCAAGAACTCGGTGGCGCGGTGGCGGCCGTGCAGCGCGCCGATGACCTTGCCGGTGGTTAGATCCAGTGCGGCATACAGGCTGGAGGTGCCGTGGCGCACGTAGTCGTGGCTGGCGAGCGCCGGCGTGCCCGACAGCATCGGATACACCGGTGCGGTGCGGTTGAGTGCTTGGATCTGGGTCTTTGTGACTCATCCACACAGCACCAGCGCCCGTTCGGGTGGATTCAAGTACAGTCCGACCACGTCGCGGACCTTGTCCACAAGTAGCGGATCCTTGGACAGTTTCCACGAATCCTGTTTGTGTGGCGCCAATCCGAACGCCCGCCAGATCCGCGACACCGCCGTCTGGCTCATCCCCAGTTCGACGGCCAACGAGCGGGTCGACCAGTGCGTGGCACCACGCGGAGTAGTTTCGAAGGTCGCGGTGATCACCGCCTCGACCTGGTCATCAGACACCGTGCGCGGCCGACCCGGCCGCGGCTCATCCAACAGGCCCTCGAGCCGGTCGGCCACAAACCGCGACCGCCATTTTCGGGCGCTGCTGATATGAATATCGAGCTTGTCGGCGATCGCGGTGTTGCCCAATCCGTCGGCGGCAGCCAGCACAATCCGCGACCGCATCGCCAACGCATTCGCACTCTTCGACCGCCGCGACCATGCCACCAACTGGGCATGCTCATCCTCGGTCATCGTCACCGCAGCAGCGAAAGGACTCGGCACCCACCAAGTGTAAAACACTAAAGGTGAATTAATGACTCACGACACTAGTTGGTTGCGGCGACCAGTTCGTGGCCGCGCATGCGCTGACTGATCACCGCGGTGATGCCGTCGTCACGCATGGTGACGCCGTAGAGCGCGTCGGCGATCTCCATCGTCGGCTTCTGGTGCGTGATGACAAGTAGCTGCGACTGGCTGCGGAGTTGCTCGAACAGCCCGAGCAGGCGGCGCAGGTTCACGTCGTCCAGTGCGGCCTCGACCTCGTCCATGACGTAGAACGGCGACGGCCTGGCGCGGAAGATCGCCACAAGCATCGCGACCGCGGTGAGCGACTTCTCGCCGCCGGACAACAGCGAGAGGCGCTTGATCTTCTTGCCCGGCGGACGGGCCTCGACCTCGATGCCCGTGGTGAGCATGTCGTCGGGGTCGGTGAGCAGCAGTCTGCCCTCACCACCGGGGAACAACGCCGAAAACACTTGCTGGAACTCACGTTCCACGTCGGCGTAGGCCTCGGTGAACACTTGCAGGATGCGCTCATCGACGTCGGCGATGACGTCGAGGAGATCCTTGCGTGCGGCCTTGACGTCTTCCAGCTGAGTCGACAGGAAGTTGTAGCGCTCCTCCAGAGCGGCGAACTCCTCCAGCGCCAGCGGGTTGACGCGGCCCAACTCGTTGAGTTCGCGCTCGGCGCGCTTGGCGCGGCGCTCCTGCGTGGTCCGGTCGAACGGCAGCGGTGCGGGCGCGGTGACCTGCTCGCCGCGTTCACGCGCCTGCTCGTACTCGGCCATCTCCAGCTCGGTCGGCGGCAGCGCCACGTCGGGGCCGTACTCGGCGATCAGGTCGGCGGTCACCATCCCGAATTGCTCGAGGATGTGTTCCTCCAGCTGCTCGATGCGCAGTGCCGCTTGAGCTTTGGCAACTTCGTCGCGGTGCAGCGCACCGGTGAGCCCGTTGATCTTGGCGGTCAGTTCGTTGACCTCTTCACGGGCCTTCGCCAGGGCGGCCGCGCGGTGCTGGCGTTCCGCGGCGACCTCGTCTCGGGCGCGGGATGCCACCGCGACGGCCGCACTCAACCGCTGTGCGACACGGCGGCCGGACTCGGCCACCGCCGCGGCGACGGCCGCCGCATGCTCGCGGGCCTCGCGAGCGCGCTGTGCGCGCAGCCGCGCCTCACGCTCGGCCGTGGCGGCGCGTCGCAATGAATCCGCCCGTCCGCGAACGGCATTCGCGCGCTCCTCGGCGGTGCGTACCGCCAGCCGCGCCTCCACCTCGAACGCGCGGGCGACCTCCGCCGCGGCCATCGATTCCTGGCGGTCGACGGGTTCGGATCCGAAGGTGGGTTCCTGCTGTGCGTTGTGCAGCCGCTGCTCGAGTTCGGTGAGTTCCTCCACCGTGCGCGCGCGGCCCGTCTCCAGCTCGTTGCGCTGTTGCATCAGCCGCTGCCACTCGTCGTCGGCGGCGCGGGCGTCTTGGCCGAGGCGACCCAACTGCTCGTAGATCGCTGAGATCGCGGCGTCGGACTCGTTGAGCGCGGCGAGGGCTTGCTCGGCAGCGTCCTGGCGGGTCGCCTGCTCGCTCAACGCGCCCGCCAACGCGGCCGACAGCTCGCCGGTCTGCCGTTCCGCATCGACCAGCTCCGCTCGCGCCTTGTCGACCTCGGAGGCGATCTCCAGCGTGCTCGGCTTACGGTCGGACCCGCCGCTGACCCAACCCGCGCCAACCAGGTCGCCGTCGACGGTCACCGCCTTGAGCTGCGGTCGCGACGCCACCAGATCCAACGCGGCCGAAAGGTCGCGAACCACAACGACATCCGACAGCATGGCGGTGATCGCGCCCTGCAGCCGCGACGTCGTCTCAACCAGGTGCACTGCCCACACCGCACCGTCGGGCAGCTGCACCGACGGGGTGGTCACGTGATGGGGCCAGTCGCCGAGCACGATCGCCGCACGGCCCCCGTCTGATTCCTTCAGCGCCGCCACGGCCGAGCGGGCGGCACCGAAGTTCTCTGCGGCGACGGCATCAGCAGCAGCTCCCAGCACCGCCGCGACTGCCGCTTCGTATCCGACACGCACCTTCAGATGATTCGAGATCGAGCCGAAAAGCCCTGCGGCACCGTGATTTTTCTGCAGCCATGCGGCGCCGTCCTTGCGGTCGAGACCGACCGACAGCGCCTCGATGCGAGCCCGCAGTGACGCCACCTGACGTTCTGCGCCGCGCTCGGCCGACTGAAGCTCGGCGACACGTTCGTCGGCCAACCGTAGCGCGGCCACCGTGCGGTCGTGGTGCTCGTCGAGGCCGACTTCACCGGCGTCGAGCTCACCGACCCGGCCCTGCACGGTTTCGAACTCGGCTTGGGTCTGCTGAGCGCGCGCGGCGGCTCCGTCGATGCCGTTGGTGAGCCGTGCCACCGTCTCGTCGATCGACTCCACGCGGGTGCGCATCGTGTCGACCTGGCCCGCCAGCCGGGCCACGCCCTCGCGCCGGTCGGCTTCAGCGCGGGCCGCGGCAAGGTGGGCGCGTTCGGCTTCGGCCGCGAGGCGCTCGCGCTCGGTGAGCTCGGCTCGGGCGGCCTCGAGCTTGGTGCGGGATTCGGTCAGCTCGTCGAGCAGTTGACGTTCCTGTGCCGCTACCTCGTCCGCCTGGGCATCCAGCGCGTCGGGGTCGGGGCCCGTTGACATCTCGGGCTCGGAGTCGAGGTGCTGAGCGCGCTCGCTGGCGATGCGGACAGTGGCGCTGACCCGTTCGGCCAGTGCCGAGAGCCGGAACCACGTCTGCTGGGCGCCGTCGGCCCGCTCGCTCAGTGCATCGACAGCCGCTTCGTGTGAGTTCAGTTCGACGGTCTTGGCATCGAGCCTCTCCGCCGCCTCATCGTGCTCGCGGCGCAGCGTCGTCTCGGCCTGGTTGGTGTCGTCGAATTCGGCGCGCCGCGTGACCAGGTCGTCGGCGGCCAGTCGCAGCCTGGCGTCGCGCAGGTCAGCCTGGATGGTCTGGGCGCGACGAGCCATCTCGGCCTGACGGCCCAGCGGCTTGAGTTGGCGGCGCAGTTCGGTGGTCAGGTCGGTGAGACGGGCCAAGTTGGCCGACATCGAGTCGAGCTTGCGGACCGCCTTTTCCTTGCGCTTGCGGTGCTTGAGCACGCCGGCAGCCTCTTCGATGAACGCGCGGCGATCCTCCGGCCGGGACTCCAGGATCTCGGAGAGCTTGCCCTGGCCGACGATGACGTGCATCTCGCGGCCGATGCCGGAGTCGCTGAGCAGTTCCTGCACATCCATCAAACGGCAACTCGTGCCGTTGATTTCGTATTCGCTTCCGCCGTCGCGGAACATCCGCCGGGTGATCGACACCTCGGAGTACTCGATCGGCAGCGAGTTGTCGGAGTTGTCGATCGTCACGGTGACCTCGGCGCGGCCGAGCGGAGGTCGCGACGACGTGCCAGCGAAGATGACGTCCTCCATCTTGCCGCCGCGCAATGTTTTGGCCCCTTGTTCGCCCATCACCCACGTGAGGGCGTCGACCACATTCGACTTGCCCGACCCGTTGGGTCCGACGACACAAGTGATGCCTGGCTCGAAGCGCAAAGTCGTCGGCGAAGCAAACGACTTGAAGCCCTTCAGCGTCAGACTCTTGAGGTGCACGACGTGCCACACTACCGTCGCGCAGGCTAACGCTCGGTGAACCCTGAGAGCGTTTCGCCTACTTCCGACCAATCGGCGATGACTTTGTCGACGTGGCCGGGCGTGCCGCCACTCTGCAGCAGGTCAAGTAACTTTTCGCAGGCGTCCCGTTGGCCCTGTGCCACCACCTGGACACGTCCATCGGGCCTGTTCGACGCGTATCCGGTCAGCCCGAGCTCCAGGGCGCGCGACCGTGTCCACCACCGGAACCCCACGCCCTGAACGTAGCCGTGCACCCATGCCGTCAGTCGTACCTCAGCTAACTCCTGCATCACTGACCTCAAACGTCACTTTGGTACCGGATTTCAGCGTGCGGCCGACGGTGCATACCTGGTCGATCGCGCGCGCGACGACCGTGAGTATCCGCCCGACCTCGTCCTCAGTCAGTGCGGACAGATCGAGCTTCATGCGCTCCTCGAGCAGTGGGTAGCGCTCCTGTTCGCGGTCGGCGGGGCCGGACACCTCGATCGTGGTGTGATAGTCGTCGCCGAGGCGGCGGCGCAGGGGCGCGTCGCTGGCCATCCCGCTACAGGCGGCCAGCGCGATCTTCATGAGCTCGCCCGGTGTGAAGACGCCCTCGACGTCCTCATTGCCGACGAGCACTTCCGCGCCGCGTGTGCTGCGCCCGGTGTAGCGGCGCACGCCGGTGCGCTCAACCCACAGATCCGTCATCGCTCCATCTTCGCCCAAACGGACGTATGGGCGGAAAAGTGCGAGTGGAATGCACCACAACGTCGATCTCGGCGGGGCCGCGAGGCGGAGCGAGGCGGTGAGGCTGCCGCCGTCACTCCGCGAGCGCGCGTGTCTGCATCCCGACACGCCGCGAAACTCCGACGCTTTGCGCACGCTCGCCACCTCGTGACAGTGCGCAATGCGCCGCCCTCCGGCATCGACGGCCACGTTCGTCGCGCTCACGGCGGCACGAGCGTGCCCAAACTGCTGAAAATGCGCGGCGTGTCGTGTGCAAACACGCACGCTCGCGCAAATGACGCAACCGGCGCAGACAGGCGCAACCGGCTGATTATGGCTGATTACGGGCGCTTGACTCGCGGGCGCGGTTGGCATTTGGGGCAGTAGAACGACGAGCGATTCATGAACTTCTCCCGCCGCATGACCGCGCCGCAGCGCCGGCACGGCTCACCCTCGCGGCCGTAGGCATCCAGCGACCGCTCGAAGTAGCCCGACTCACCGTTGACGTTGACATACAGCGAGTCGAACGACGTGCCGCCCTGACCCAACGCCTCGGACATGACCTCGGCCGCGGCGTCAAGCAACTCCCCCAGCCTTGCTCGCGCCACCGACGATGCCAGCCGCGAGCCGTTCACCTTGGCCCGCCACAGCGCCTCGTCGGCGTAGATGTTGCCGATTCCCGACACCACCGTCTGGTCCAGCAGCTGACGCTTGATCTCAGAATGCTTGCCTCGCAACACCGTAACGACACCCTCGCGATTGAAGCGTGGATCAAGCGGGTCACGCGCAAGATGCGCGACGGGAAGCGGCACATCTGTGCCGTCGACGGTGACGACGTCGGCAAGCATCCAGCCGCCGAACGTGCGCTGGTCCACAAAGCTCAGCGCGGTGCCGTCGTCGAGCAGCGCCGCGATACGCAAATGGTCTTCCCGCGCAAGCGGTCCGAGCAGCATCTGCCCGCTCATGCCCAAGTGCACGACGAGCGCCGAGCCGTCATCGAGCGTCAGCCACAAATACTTTCCGCGCCTGCCCGTGCCGACGATGCGCGAACCGAGCAACCGTGCGGTCAGATCCGCGGGCCCCGCTTCGTGACGGCGCACCGCGCGCGGATGGTGCACGCGCACCGCGGCGATCGTCTTACCCGCAACGTGCTCTTGCAGCCCCCGCCGTACGACCTCGACCTCGGGAAGTTCAGGCATCTATACCGGCGGCGGCGAGCGCATTCCACGCCGCAGCGGCGGCCTTGAGTTCGGCTTCCTTCTTGGTCCTGCCGACGCCCTTGCCGTATTCGGTGTTGGTGACGATCACCGTCGCGGTGAATTCCTTGTCGTGGTCCGGCCCGGTCGAGGTCACTACGTAGGACGGCACGCCCAAGCCCCGCGAGGCGGTGAGTTCCTGCAGGCTGCTCTTCCAGTCGAGGCCGGCGCCCAGCGTGGGCGCGGTGTCCAGCAGCGCACGGAACAGCCGCAGGATCACCTCGCGGACCGTACCGATTCCGTGCTCCAAATAGATTGCGCCAAGCAAAGATTCGATGCCGTCAGCGAGGATGCTGGACTTGTCCGCACCCCCGGAATTCTCCTCACCCTTACCCAGCAGCAGATAGGAGCCAAGGCCGGCATCCGAGAGGTGACGCCCGACGTCGGCGAGCGCCTGGGTGTTGACGATGCTGGCGCGCAGCTTGGCCAGATCGCCCTCGGATCGGTCGGGATGACGATGGTAGAGCTCTTCGGTGATCGTCAGGCCGAGCACCGCATCGCCGAGGAACTCCAGGCGCTCATTGGTGGGCAGTCCGCCGTTTTCGTACGAGTAGCTGCGGTGTGTCAACGCGACGGTGAGCAGTTCCTCGGGCAGGTCAATGCCCAAAGCCTTGAGCAACGGCGCACGGTCAGGCGTCACCGCTTGTCCTCGTCGAGGAGCGTCGCCAGCTTCGCCCACCGCGGATCGATCTGCTCGTGCTGGTGTCCGGGTTCGGCGGTGGCGAGCGGCACCCCGCATTGCGGGCACAGCCCTGCGCAGTCCGGCTCGCACAGGGGCGAGAACGGCAGCGCTGACGCGACCGCATCGATGATCGGCTGTTCGAGGTCGATGGTGTCGTCCACTACGCGGCCGTACTCATCAGCTTCGGTCGTTTCGTCGGTCGCGCTGTCGGGATACGCGAACAGCTCGGTGAGCTCGATCTCGACGTCTCCCGTGATCGGCTTCAGGCACCGCGCACATTCGCCCGATGTCGGCGCCGACACCGTTCCGCTGACGAGCGCACCCTCCGAGACGGATTCGATCCGCAGATCCAGGCGCAGCGGCGCGCCTTCTGCGATTGCGATGAGATCGAGGCCGATGCGCGTCGGGCTCGGCACGGTCTCGGAGACGGTCAGCATGGAACCGGGCCGCCGAGCGAGCCGAGCGATGTTGATCACGAGGGGCGCGCGGGAATCACGATGCGTCGCCATACTGGAGATGGTACGGCGACGGTTCCTGCGAGTTAATGGGGCCGTCTAGCGGGCGGCGTAGTCGTGGGTGCCCGCCGCGGTGCGCAGCTGGTGTCGGCCGCGACCCACCGAGCGCAGCGTGCCGTTGAGGAAGTCCTCGAACTCAGCGAGCTTGCTGTCGACGTAGATGTCGCATTCGCCACGGAGCCGGTCGGCCTCGGCGTGCGCCGAGTCGATCAGGCGGGTCGCCTCCGCGGTGGCGGTCTGCACGATCTCGGTCTGCGACACCAGCCGCTGCTGCTCCTTTATGCCTTCCTGGACCGCCTTTTCGTAGGCGAGGTTGCCGTTCTCGATCAGCCGGTCGGCCTCCGTCTTGGCTCGGCCCGTGCTCGCCTCGTACTCGCGCTTGGCGGTGGCGGCGACGCGGGTGGCCTCGTCGCGGGCCTCGCCCACCATCCGCTCGCTGTGCTGCCGCGCCTCGCCGACCATCCGATCGGCCTGGCCCTTGGCATCGGAGAGCAGCCGGTCGGCCTCGGCGCGGGCGTGGTTGATGAGTGAGTCGGCTTCCGCGGTGGCGTTGGACACCATCGAATCGGCGTGATCCTTTGCCTCACGCAGCAACGAATCCCGTGCATCAAGGACGTCCTGGGCGTCGTCGAGTTCGCCGGGTATTGCATCCTTGATGTCGTCGATCAGCTCGAGGACATCGCCGCGGGGCACCACGCAGCCTGCCGTCATCGGCACGCCGCGGGCTTCTTCGACAATCGCGCCCAACTCGTCGAGCGCTTCAAAAACTCGGTACACGGCAACACCCTCCAGGCGTAGTTGACAGTTACCAGTGTGCCTGGTGTTACTGCTGTGACTCAGCTACCGACGCCGGTGTGTCGTTTCTCGGCTCGATTTTCTGCGACCCAGCTGCTCCCAGGCGCAACTCCTGTCTGAATTACGTTGCGCACATTATGTCAACAAGAGCCCGCAACTACTGGTCGACATTGCGCGGCTAACGGCTCCCACTCCGGCGCACCAGGTGGCCGGGCATTTCTGTCGAATTCGGCACAGTAGCTGCGCCTTCGCGGTTAACGCCTCGAGCGGCCCCTGGCCCCGCAGGCCGCCGACAGGAAGGGCTCAGCAGCAAATTCCACACCGAAACCGCGCGCCGTGGCTAATTCTTCAGCAGGGAAGCGGCCGCGGCGTCACGCAACCACTCCTGTGCGCGCTGCGGCGTCCATCCGTTGTCCTCGGTCAGCGTGAAGAAGCTCGCGTAGCCGAAATAGAACCAGAGCAGGTCGGTGGCCTCCTCGACCGTCATGCCCGTCTTGAGCCCTCCCAGCTCCGACATTCGCTCCGCCGCCGCGTGCAAGCCAGCACGGTATCGACGGGTCGCTTCACGCAGCGTCTCGGCGGCCGACTCGTCGAGCGGAGCCGTCGCCAGCATGATCCGCATGATGTCGCCCCAGTCGCCGCGCATGCGCCGCGTGAGTGAGGCCACCGTGCCGAGAATCGCCGCGGCGTCATCGAGAGCTGCGATGTCGCGATAGGCCTCACCGACCTCGGGGGCTTCGGTCCATTCGTCGGCAAGCGTGTGCAACAGGCCGTGTTTGCCGCCGGCGACCGCGTAGACGGTGGCCGGCGCTACCCGAGCGAGTACCGCGATGTCGTCCACCTTGGTCGCGACGAAACCGCGCTCGGCGAACAGCTCACGCGCGGCGGTGACGATCGCGCGCCGGGTCGCCTCCGCGTACTCGGCCCTGCGCGACGTCGGCGGTCTTGTGGGCTTGGGCACGCAGGTCACGGTAGCACTCTGCTGAGTGAGTGCATACTGGATTAATCAGAGTCAAACTCTGATAAGTAGAAAGTAACTCTAATGAAAGGCTTGGCCCGGTGGCTCAGCGCATCCACTACCCCGGCACCGCCGCCTATGAGAACGCGACCCGCCTCTGGAACGGGGCGGTGACGGCCCGGCCCGCGATGGCCGTCCAGCCCACCACGACTGCCGAAGTCCAGGCGGCGATCCGATACGCGCGCATCGACGACATCGGTGTCGCGGTGCGCGGTGGAGGCCATGACTGGGCCGGGCGGTCGATGGTCGACGGAGGCCTCGGCATCGACGTGTCGCTGATGCGTCAAGTCAGCATCGACAGCGCACTGCGGGTGGCACGGCTCCGCGGCGGTGCGACGGCCGCCGACGTCGTCGCCGCGACCGAACCTCATTGTCTGCTGCCTGCCACGGGCATGTTCGGAGATGTCGGCATGGTCGGACTGACCCTCGGCGGGGGTTACGGACCGTTGAACGGCATCGCCGGGCTCGCGCTGGACAACGTCGAGTCGTTCCAGGTCGTGCTTGCCGACGGCCGGGCGATCATGGTCGACGCGCAACGCGAACCCGACCTGTTCTGGGCCCTGCGCGGCGGCGGCGGCAATTTCGGCGTCGTCACCGAAATGAGCGTTCGCCTCTACCGGGTCCCGTCGGTGACGGCGGGTGTGGTGATGTTCGGTTGGAGCGAGGCCGCCACCGTCATGCGCGGCTACAACGAACTCGTTCCGTTCCTGCCCGACGAACTCACCGTCCAGATCGGGATGCTGGCCGCGCCGAACGGTGACTCGGTCGTGTTCATCGCGCCGGTGTGGGCAGGTGAGGGCGATCCGACGGTGTGGATGCACCGACTCTCGCGCCTTGGTAGGCCGCTGGTCACCCAGATCGCCACGATGCCACCCAGCGCGATGCTGCGGCTGTTGAAACCGTTCGTTGTCTGGGGCCGACATCACGAGATGCGCACCCGCACGCTTGCGGTGTTCACACCCGGCGCCATCGACGCGCTGGTGGAGGCCGGGCTCACCCGCACATCACCCTTCAGCGGCATATCCGTACACCATTTCCACGGCGCCGCGACACGGGTTGGCCTGCAGGACACCGCATTCGGCATTCGCGAACCGCACTTCGTCGTCGAGGTGCTCGCGGCATGGACTCCCGACGAGGACCACACGCCGCACCTGGCATGGGCCGAATCCGTCTACGGCAACCTCGCACCACACGCCCTACCCGGCGGATATCCGAACCTGATCGGGCCGCGCCAAGCCGCGCAGGCACGTAATGCCTACGGACCCAACGCGGCTCGCCTCATCGAGATCAAGAAGCACTACGACCCGGACCGCGTCTTTCACGCGACGACGCTTCCGAGCGTCCGCTGACTACCGCATGGCGGCGCCGATCGCGTCCCGTGCTCGATCGAGCATCGACGCGAAGGGTCCGACCGCGAAGTTCGCCTTGGCGGACTCCACGCCCGCGTGCGGGCGGGTCGGCGCGATCGACTGGGCGGCTTGCACGGCCTTCACCATTCGCTCGAGGTCGCCGGCCTCGAGCTCACGCTGTAAGCGGTTGAATTCTTCTAGTTCCTCACGCTCGGCGTGGTCGACCACCGAGCCCTGGAACAACTTCAACTCGTCGAGGAATTCTCGGGATCCGATGTCCATCGCCTCGAGCGCCGACAGATGCTCCTTGGAATCGTGCTCCTCGACGAGGCGAGCGTCGACGATGACGTCGCCACCCTCGACCTCGTGCCGGACTCTCGGGTGGACCACCATCTCCTCGGCGGTCTCGTGCACCGCCAACAGTTGGCGCAGTTCTGTGAATGCCTTGCGACGCGCGTCGTCGGACGACGCCGAAAAGACTTCCTCGAACATGTCCTTGATCAAATTGTGTTGGTCTTTGAGAAACTTGACGACGTCATCGGTCGACTGAACGAATGTTTGAACCACAGCAGTTGTCTCCGATTTGTCGGTGGGGTCTATCAGCGCGATGGGCTGTGCGCTACTAACCGCCTACCCGGGCAGGACGGAAACTAACCCTGGCGTTTCTCCTGCAGTCGCACGTTGACGGGCTCGGGCAGAAGCTCGGAGACATCGCCGCCCAGCAGGGCGACCTCCTTCGCCAACGACGACGACACAAACGAGTACCGCGGTGTGGTCGCGACGAAAAACGTGTCTACGCCTGCGATGTGCTTGTTCATCTGCGCCATCTGCAGTTCGTATTCAAAATCGGTGCCGGTGCGCAGACCCTTGACGATCGCGGTCAGGCCGCGCGCCTTCACGAAGTCGACCACCAGCCCCTCCCCCGATTCGACACGCAGATTCGGCAGGTCTGTCGTGCACTCCTCGATCATCGCGATGCGCTCCTCGAGGCTGAACATCCCCTTCTTGTTCGGGTTGACCAGCACTGCGACGACCACTTCGTCGAATTGGGCGGCGGCGCGTTCGAAGATGTCGACATGGCCCAAAGTCACCGGGTCGAAGGATCCCGGGCATACCGCGCCGCTCATGGTCGATGACGCTATCAGGGCAGTTCAGGTCCGCTCGGCCAGCTCCAGTCGAGTGTCGCCGTAACGACGATCCTGCCACGTCTGCCAGCCGCCCGGCCAGGACAACGCAGGGCCGGAGCTGCCGCGCTCGACGACGACGACGCTGCCTTCCGCCGTCCACCCGTAGACATCCAGCGCAGCAAGCATCTCCTCGATCTCCGCACCGGTGACCCCGTAGGGCGGGTCGGCCAACACCAGGTCCATCGGCCGGTCGGTGCCGCCCGCCAGCACCGCGGCCACCGCGCCGCGCCGCAGGGTCGCCCCGGTCGCGCCGAGCGCGGCGATGTTCTTGGCGATGACGGCGGCGGCCCGATCGTCGGACTCCACGAACAGCACCGATGTGGCTCCCCGTGACAGTGCCTCGAGGCCAAGCGCACCCGATCCCGCGTAGAGGTCGAGCACTGACAGGCCGGCAAAGTCGATGCGGGCAGTGAGCAGATTGAACAACGACTCCCGCACCCGGTCGGTGGTTGGGCGGGTTCCAGTGCGGGGCACCGTGATTCGCCGCCCGCCGAAGGTGCCGGCGACGATCCGGGTCAGCTGACCACCACCAGCAGGTCGCCGCCTTCGACCTGCGCGGTGGCCGAGACCGCGACGCGACTGACCGTGCCCGCCTTGGGCGCGGTGATGGCTGCCTCCATTTTCATCGCCTCGATGGTGGCGATGGTTTGGCCTGCCTCGACCTTGTCGCCGTCGGCAACCCCGACGGTGACCACCCCGGCGAACGGCGCCGCGATGTGATCGGGGTTGGACCTGTCGGCCTTTTCGGCGGTCGGTACCTCACTGGCGATGCTGCGGTCGCGCACGACGACGGGCCGCAACTGGCCGTTGAGAATGCACATCACGGTGCGCATACCGCGCTCGTCGGGATCCGAAATCGCCTCGAGACCGATCAACAGCTCCACGCCGCGCTCCAGGCGCACCCGGTGCTCGTCGCCGTGGCGCAGCCCATATAAGAACTGGTTCGCCGACAGGCTCGAGGTGTCCCCATACAGCTCGCGATGCGCCTCGAATTCCTTTGTCGGGCCGGGGAACAGCAACCGATTCAGGGCGGCCTGCCGCTTGGGACCCGCCTGGGCCAGCAGCTCTTCGTCCTCCGCCGTCAGTTCCTCCTGGGGCTTGGCGGGCGACCGCCCGGCCAGGGCCTTGGTCCGCAACGGCTCCGGCCAGCCACCTGGCGGATCACCGAGTTCGCCGCGCAGGAACCCGATCACCGAGTCGGGAATGTCGAATCGGGCCGGGTCGGAAGCGAATTCGTCGGCACTGACTCCCGCGCCGACCAAGGCCAGTGCCAAATCGCCAACTACCTTCGACGACGGCGTCACCTTCACCAGCCGACCGAGAATCCGGTCGGCTGCGGCGTAGTTGGCCTCTATCTCCTCGAAGCGGTCACCGAGGCCGAGCGCGATCGCCTGCTGTCGAAGATTCGACAGCTGACCGCCCGGGATCTCGTGGTTGTACACCCGCCCTGTCGGCCCGGGAATCCCGGATTCGAACGGCGAGTAGACCTTTCGCAACGCCTCCCAATACGGCTCGAGGTCGCACACCGCCGATAGCGACAACCCGGTGTCGTACTCGGTATGGGCGGCGGCAGCGACGATCGAGCTCAGAGCGGGCTGGCTGGTGGTGCCTGCCAACGGCGCCGCGGCACCGTCGACGGCGCTGGCTCCCGCCTGCCAGGCCGCATAGTAGGTCGCCAACTGTCCGCCCGGCGTGTCATGGGTGTGCACGTGCACTGGCAGATCGAACTGGCTGCGCAGCGCCCGAACCAGCGCGGTCGCCGCCTGCGGCCGCAGCAGCCCGGCCATGTCCTTGATCGCCAACACATGAGCGCCCGCATCGACGATCTGCTCGGCCAGCTTGAGGTAGTAGTCCAGCGTGTAGAGGTTCTCGTTCGGATCGCTCAGATCGCCTGTGTAGCTCATCGCGACTTCGGCTACCGCCGTACCGGTTTCACGCACTGCGTCGATGGCGGGCCGCATCGATTCGACGTTGTTGAGCGCGTCGAAGATCCGGTAGATGTCGATACCGGTGGCCGTCGCTTCCTGCACGAAGGCTTGCGTCACCGATTCCGGATACGGCGTGTAGCCAACGGTATTGCGGCCCCGCAACAGCATCTGTAGGCAGATGTTCGGCACCGCCTCGCGCAGCGCCGCCAGCCGCTCCCACGGATCTTCCTTCAAGAACCGAAGCGCCACATCGTAAGTCGCGCCGCCCCAGCATTCGATCGACAGCAGCTGCGGTGTCATCCGCGCGATGTAGGGTGCCACCATCAACAACCCGGATGTGCGGATGCGGGTGGCCAGCAGCGACTGGTGCGCATCGCGGAACGTCGTCTCGGTGACGCCGACCGACTTCGATTCACGCATCCAGCGCGCGAAGCCCTCCGGCCCCACCTCGCTCAGCAGATGCTTGCTGCCGCGCGGCGGCATCGCGTCGAGATCGATCTCGGGCAGCTTGTCCTGCGGGTACACCGTCGACGGTCGTGGCCCATGCGGCCGGTTGACGGTCACATCGGCGAGATAGTTGAGGATCTTCGTGCCGCGGTCGGCCGGCGACCGCGCCGTCAGCAGGTACGGCCGGTCATCGATGAACGACGTATTGATCCGTCCCGCACGGAAATCCGGATCGTCGATCACCGCCTGCAGGAACGGGATGTTGGTCGACACACCGCGGACCCGGAACTCGGCAAGGGCCCGGTGAGCGCGCGCGACCGCGGCCGAGAAATCCCGGCCGCGACACGTCAGCTTGACCAGCATCGAGTCGAAATGGGCACTGATCTCCGCACCAAGAACGGTTCCGCCGTCCAGGCGGATACCCGCACCGCCCGGTGAGCGGTACGCCGTGATGCGGCCGGTATCGGGGCGGAAACCGTTGGCGGGATCTTCGGTGGTGATCCGGCACTGCATCGCAGCGCCGCGAATCTGCAGGGATTCCTGGCTCAGACCGAGGTCGGCCAGCGTCTCCCCCGACGCGATGCGCAGCTGGCTGCCGACGAGGTCGACGTCGGTGATCTCCTCGGTGACCGTGTGCTCCACCTGGATGCGCGGGTTGCACTCGATAAACACGTGGTGCCCGCGTTCGTCGAGCAAGAACTCGATGGTGCCCGCGCAGGAGTAGTTGATCTGACGGGCGAGCGCCACCGCATCGCCACATATCTTGGCCCGCAGTTCCTCGGGCAGATTCGGGGCGGGCGCCAGTTCGATGACCTTCTGGTGACGCCGCTGCACGCTGCAGTCACGCTCGAACAGATGCATGACGTTGCCTGCGGTGTCGGCCAGGATCTGCACCTCGATGTGCCGCGGGTTGATGACCGCCTGCTCCAGATACACCGTCGGATCGCCGAACGCCGACTCCGCCTCGCGGCTGGCGGCCTCGATCGCCTCGGGCAGGGCGCCGGGATCGGTGACACGCCGCATCCCGCGACCGCCGCCACCGGAGACCGCCTTGACGAACACCGGGAATTCCATCTCCGCCGACGCGGCGACCAAGTCGTCGACCGACGCCGACGGTGCCGACGACTTCAGCACTGGCAATCCCGCGGCCCGCGCGGCGTCGATCGCACGCGACTTGTTACCCGTCAGCTCCAGCACTTCGGCGGACGGTCCGACAAATGTGATGCCTGCAGCGGCGCAGGCTGCGGCCAGTTCCGGGTTCTCCGACAGGAAGCCGTAGCCCGGATAGACCGCGTCGGCCCCTGCGTGCTGCGCGGCGCGGATGATCTCGTCGACCGACAGGTAGGCCCGGACCGGATGGCCCTTCTCCCCGATCTGATAAGACTCATCGGCTTTGAGCCGGTGAAGCGAATTGCGGTCCTCGTAGGGATACACCGCGACCGTTGCGATGCCCATCTCGTAGGCCGCCCGGAACGCGCGGATCGCGATCTCCCCGCGGTTGGCCACCAAGACTTTAGAAATCACGCGTAACCCTAACCCCCGATGACGCAGTGGTGTCTAAATGAGGGTGGACCAGTAATCCCAGAAGCGCACGAGGATCAGCAGAATCAGCGCGGTGAACCACAGCGCGACCAGTGACCACCGCCAGGTGTAGAGCACCCGGGCGGCCGCATTGGTCTGAAGCGGCTGCAACGCGATCGATGCCACCACCACCAGCAGCGGGATCGTCACCGCCCACACCACCATGCAGTACGGGCACAACGCGCCGATGCGGTACAGGCTCTGGAAGATCAGCCAGTGGATGAACACCACGCCGAGCGCTGTGCCGGTCGCCAGCCCCGCCCAGTACCAGCGCGGCAGCCTGATCTTGGCGACCGCCAGCACACCGGTCACCAGCACGACCGTGAACGAGACGATGCCGATCAGCGGGTTGGGGAATCCGAACGCAGACGCCTGCGGGGTCACCATCACCGAACCGCACGACAGCACCGGGTTGATGCTGCAGGACGGCACGTAGTTGGGATCGATCAGGATCTCGATCTTCTCAACGGTCAGCGTGAGCGCCGCGGCGAGGCCGGCAACACCTGAAATGACCAGCCACACCGCGCTGGCCGTCCCTGCCCGAGCCCCCGCGCGCTTCTCGTCGGCGGGTTCGGCCGGTTGTACGGCGTCGTGCGCGGCGAGGGTCATGGCGCTGCCGGTGCGGGTGCCTGTGCCGGTGCCGGCTCCGGAGGTGCGGCACCGTCGAGTCCGGGAACGTTACCGACGATCTCCTTCACCTTGGCGACCAACGCGTCGGGTGTGCTGGTTTCGTAGTCCTCGCCATTGATGCGGATGGTCGGCGTCGCCTGAATGCCGGTGGCGGCGGCCAGTCCCTTCGACATATCGACATAGCGGCCGCTGCTGATGCAGTCCGGCACGCCGCCGCCAGCGCCGGCTTGGCGCGCGAGCTCGGTCAGGCGCGCGTTGTCCGGGTAATTCGCGCCACCCTCGGCGGGCTGCTGCAGGAAGAGCGCGTCGTGGAAGCGTTGGAACGCGTCCGTGGATTCGTCGGCCACGCAATACGCGGCGTTTGCGGCCCGCGACGAGTATCCGTCGCCCTGACGGTCGAGGATGGCGACCATGTAGTAGTCGGCGGCGATGGCACCGGTGCTGATGAGCTTGCGGACGGTCGGACCGAACTGCTTCTCGAACTCGCCGCAGTGCGGGCACAGGAAATCTTCGTAGAGCGAGACGACGACCTTCGGGTCGGAGCTGCCCTCTTTGTTGATCACGTTGCTCGATGCCACCCGGACCGATTTGGCCTCGCCGTCCGCTGGCTTCTTGTCGCCCGACATCACGATGTAGAGGACGAGCGCGACGGCGAAGACGACTACGATCGCGGTCAGTCCGATCTGGATCGCCAGGTTGCGCTTGCGGTCGGCTGCCTTCAGGTCGTAGCGCGCGGTCTTCTTGGGTTTCGTGGCCACGGGTTAAGAGTACCGGCGGCCTTCCGCCCGATCCTTAGCCGCGGCTGAGATGTGCCCGCACCGCAGAAATGACGTCGGTGGTGGCGGTGGCGCTGTCACCCCCGAGGGGGAACAAGTTGATGAAGCCGTGGACGAGTGACCGGTAAACGCGATGATCGACGGCGACTCCCGCGGCCCGCATCGCATCGGCGTACTGGTTGCCCTCATCGCGCAACGGGTCGAAGCCTGCCGTCGCGACCAGCGCGGGCGGCAGCCCCGACAGATCCTCGGCGAGCAGCGGCGACACCCGGCGATCGGCCGCGTCGACGCCGGAACCGCCGATGAAGTGGCCCGCGAACCAGTCCGAGTCGCGTTTGGTCAGGAGAAAGCCCTCGGCGAACAACGTGCGCGACCGCGTCTGGTCCTTGTAGTTGGCGACCGGGTACAGGAGTAGCTGCAGGGCAGGCAGTCGCGTGCCCTCGGTGCGCGCCCGCTGCGCGACCACCGCCGCCAGGTTGGCGCCCGCGCTGTCCCCACCGACAGCCACCCGTGTGGGATCGGCGCCCAACTCCTCGGCGTGATCCAGCGCCCACTGATATGACGCGTAGCCGTCTTCTGATCCCGCAGGCGCCTTGTGCTCGGGAGCCAGCCGATAGTCGACCGACAACACGTGCATCCGGCCGTCGCGGCAGAACTTCCGGCACACATCGTCGTGCGTGTCGAGATCCCCGATGACATGCCCGCCGCCGTGGAAAAACACCAGCAGGGGCGCGTCGCTGTCGAATGGCTTGTAGTGGCGCGCCCGGATCGGGCCGACGGGGCCGGGGATGGAGAGATTCCTCACTGCCGCCACCGGAAGGTCCTGATTGAAGCTGGTACACAGGATCCGAAACTGTAAGCGCGCCACGTCGACGCTGGGGCTCGAAACCAGGCCCTGGATGCCAGCAGCGCGTTGTCCCGCGAGCATCATTTGCACGGTCGTGTCCAGCGTGTTGCCGTCGATGGTGACCGAATGACCGCCCAGCAGCACACGTTTCACGGAATCGGGGACGCTCGGCAGCGTGCGGAGCATCACCCAGACGACGGCATTGACGATCGTGTCCTTGACGGCGCTCTTGCCGCGCGGAGCGGGGTCGCCCCCTGGCTCGGGCGGGCCGACCGGTAGCGCCTCACCTGGCAGACTCGACGTCATGTCCACTCCTTTGATTACGCTCAACGATGGCAATTCGATTCCTCAGGTGGGGCTCGGGGTCTGGCAGACGCCGCCCGAAGACACCGAACGTGCCGCCGCTGCCGCGCTGGACGCCGGTTACCGACACATCGATACGGCCGCAGCGTACGGCAACGAACGCGAGGTGGGCCGCGCCATCGCCAATTCCGACGTGGCGCGCGAGGACGTGTTCCTGGTGACGAAGTTGTGGAATGCCGACCAGGGGTACGACACCACGCTTGCGGCGTTCGATGCCAGCATGGACCGCCTTGGTGTGGATTACCTCGATCTCTATCTCATCCACTGGCCAATGCCGGCCAAGAACGCGTTCGTCGACACCTTCAAGGCTTTTGCGCACCTGCGCGATCAAGGCCGGATCCGGTCGATCGGCGTCAGCAACTTCGAGCCGGAGCACCTGCGCATTCTGGTGGACGGCACAGGCGTTGTGCCCGCCGTCAACCAGGTCGAATTGCACCCGCTGCTGCAACAACAGGAACTGCGGGACACCCACGCTCAATTGGGCATCGCCACCGAGGCGTGGAGCCCGCTTGGCCAGGGTTCGCTGCTGTCCAATCCCACCGTCACGACCGTTGCCGATGCACATGGAAAGACCGCGGCCCAGGTACTGATTAGGTGGCATATTCAAATCGGCAATATAGTCATCCCGAAGTCGGTGACCCCCGAGAGAATTGTGAGCAACTTCGACGTGTTCGATTTCGAGCTGAGCGAGCAGGACATGGCGTCCATTTCCTCGCTGGGCGACGGTACTCGGCTCGGTCCCGATCCACGATCCTTCAACTTCACAGGGTAGGTGCCATGACGTCGGCGGCCGCGATTCCCAGCGTCACCCTCAATGACGAGAACACGATCCCGGTGATCGGTCTCGGTGTCGGAGAGCTCTCCGATCCCGAGACCGAGGGGGCCGTGTCGGCGGCGCTGGAAGCCGGCTACCGGTTGATCGACACCGCCGCCGCGTATGGCAACGAGGAAGCCGTCGGCCGGGCCATTGCCGCGTCGGGCGTGCCTCGCGCGGACCTGTTCGTCACCACCAAGCTGGCCACCGACGACCAGGGTTTTCAATCCTCACAGGACGCCATCAAGCGCAGCCTCGAACGCCTCGGCCTGGACTACGTCGACCTCTACCTCATCCACTGGCCCGCCGGAGAGCACGGCAAGTACATCGACAGCTGGGGCGGGCTGATGAAGCGTAAGGAGGACGGCGACGCCAAGTCGATCGGCGTGTGCAACTTCCACGCTGAGCACCTGTCGAACATCGTCGACCTGTCCTTCTTCACTCCGGCGGTCAACCAGATCGAGCTGCATCCGCTGCTCAATCAGGCCGAGCTGCGCGCGGTGAACTCCGAATACGGCATCGTGACCGAGGCATACGGCCCCCTGGGCATTGGAAGGCTGCTCGACAACCCGATGATCACATCGATTGCACGGGCGCACGGCAAGACGCCCGCGCAGGTGCTGATCCGGTGGAGCATTCAGATGGGCAACATCGTCATTCCCCGTTCCTCCTCACCAGAGCGGATCAAGTCGAACCTCGACGTGTTCGACTTCGAATTGACCGAAGACGACATGTCCACACTCAACGGGCTCGACGACGGCACCCGCTTCCGACCGGACCCGGAGACGTACACCGGTACGTAACCCGTACCGCCCAGCGCGCGCCCGCATCACGACAGTCGTGGCGGGCTATGAAAGGTCTTCCATTGCTTGCTGTACTGGAGGCCTTCAGCGTCATCATCACCGTCATCGTCGTCGGTGTCATCATGGGCTGGCGCGGCCTGCTCGGCGACAACGCGCGAATGGTTCTCAATCGCACCGCATTCCACATCGGCGTGCCCGCACTGCTGCTCATCAGCTTGGCCGATGCCGAACCGCATCAAGTGTTTTCACTCCTGTTGCTGGTGTCGGCGATCGCGGCACTCGTCATTTACGCCGTGTACTTCCTCATCGCGCAGGTTCTCCGCAGGCCACGCGGCGAAGCCACCATCGGTGCGATGCTGTCGTCGCAAGTCAACGCTGGCAACCTCGGCATCCCGATGAGCACCTATGTACTCGGCAGCACAACCGAGGTGTCAGCGCTCATCCTGTTTCAGACACTGGTCCTGGTCCCGATCAGCATCGGAATTCTCGAATCGGAACGCTCCCAGCATCGTTCGGTTGCCCGGCGCGTGCTGGCCCTGCTCACCAATCCGATCATCGCGGCCAGTGCGGTCGGGTTGGCATTGTCAACTGCAGACGTGGCCATCCCCGAAGTCCTGCGCGCACCGCTCGAGTTGCTTGCCGCATTGGCCGTGCCAACCGTTCTGCTGGCCTTTGGAATCTCGCTCACCTCTCCGGGCACCGAAACCGCCGACAGTCATCGCGGCCGAGTTGCGCTGACGGTGTTGTTGAAGGCGATCGTGATGCCTGTCGTGGCGTATTCGGTGGCGCGATGGGGTTTCGGCGTCGGCGAACACCAGCTCTTGGTCGTCACCCTGCTCGCCGCACTGCCGTCGGCCCAGAACATCAACACCTACGCGGCGTTGTATCGGCGCGGCGAAACGCTTGCCCGTGACGGAACGCTCGTCAGCACACTGGTTTCGGTGCCGGTGATCGTGAGCATTGTCTGGCTGATCGGATGACCGGGCGTCAGTCGCGTGCCAGCATCGCCCCAAGGCGGCGCTCCATGTCGGTATAGGCGTCGTCTCCGACGTCGTAGACCACTTTGTGGATCCGGCCTTCGGTGAAGGTGAATTCGGTTGTGTCGTCGCCGGTAACCGGGTCTGCACTGTCACGCCCTACGGCCAGACCCTTCCTGCCAACGCGTAATGACCGCTCTGCGTGCGGAATTGAGCGCTGGTGACCGCTTGGTCGTCGATATGCAACGTCATGGTGCCGAGGGTTTCGAGATGCTCGGTCATCGAGGACTTCTCGAAGGAGACACCGACGATGTGTTCACCCGAAGTGGGGGCCGCGCAGCTGAGTTTCTGTTCCGGCGTAATGCCGAGAAAGTTGTAGACGAAATGGTCGGCATCATTCGCCTACCATTCGGAATAATTTCGGTGCGAAATTCGTTGTGGCCGAAGATGTTCAAGCGCCAACTAGGATGAGACCATGGGCGGCGTTACATGAACAGCGTCGCCTCCTCACTTCTGTGAGCGACCTCGTGCCGATCATCAGAGACCACTATCCTCACGTAACACGGCTGATTGCTGAGCTTTTCGATCGAGGTGATCTGCCCAACGTCCGCGCTATCGACATCGAGCCGCGATACGGCTACGCCACGCGGATGACCTACGTCAATGGCGGCGTGCGAATCACACGCTCCAGCGATATCGGCGCCAATTCGAGCTCGGCCTCGGCGATAGCGAAGGACAAGGCTTATACCAAGCACTTTCTCACTGAACTTGGAATTGCCTGCCCCTCCTGCGAGACGCTGATCTTGCCATGGTGGGCAACCAAGATCAGGTCACCAGCGCAGGTGCATAGGACACTTTCGGATGTCCTGGCGCGTTTGCGTGACTCGCATCTGTATCCCGTGTATGTCAAGCCAGTCGACGGCTCGAAGGGCTTGGACGTGTGGCGATGCCCAACCGAAAAGGACGTACTGGCTGTTCTCTGCCGATACGAACAAGAGCGCATCCGCGTTGCGATCATCGAGCGTGAGATCCCGCTGCCGGATTTCCGGGTCGTCGTGCTCGATGGGGACGTCGTCTGCGCCTACGGGCGTGTTCCGCTCGGTGATTGGTGATGGTGTGTCGGATGTCCGCCAGCTTGTCGAGCGCCGAACGTCCGCGCTGCTCCACGAAGGTCGCGATCTCAGCCACCAGGATGAGGCGCACATGATGTCCCAACTCCGGGGCCAGGGCTTAACGCTGGATTCCGTCGTTGCTCTCGGAAAAGTGGTGGAGTTGTTGGACGTATCCAACCTATCGGCCGGTGGAACCGGCGCCGACCACACCTCGCGGGCACACCCACGATGGACGAATCTCGCATGCCACATCACCGATCGAATGGGATTGCGGTTCTGCGGAGTCGACATCGCCTGTCCGGACTCACATCGGGCAAGGGCCCTTATTCCATTCTCGAAGTCAACGCCGCGCCGGGCCTCGATCACTACGCAGCCATGGGGCCCAGTCAGTCCGAGATTGTCATGAACTTGTACCGCCGAGTCTTGAACACATGGCCGTGAATGTTATGCGTAACGCTCGACGCACCAGATTCGCATCCAATGCGCCGAGCATCGTCGCTGACCGGTCGGCGCAACCCGCCCCTGGTGACGACAACGGCAGTTTGCCCGACCATAACCGGGTTGCCATAGAAGGGCGGCATGTTTTGGCACCGCGATAGCCGAATTGATCACGGGAATTGGGCGAGACGTGCGCCAGAGGCGAGCCGCTGAGCTGACCTGCGTAGCGCTGAGGGCTGAGGCGAGAGCGCTTTGTTTATTCCTTTATCAGGGAACGTCGGATTGGACAAGGTAGATCTTTCAAGAGTTGCGTTCAGCCTGTCGGGCAGGTCGCCGCCGCGTCGCGCAGCACCGACGCCGACGGTGCGTCGACAGACAACGCGTAGCCACGAAGCACCGCGATGAACTGCATCGCGTACTGACACCGGAACGCCGCGTTGGGCGGCATCCAGACGACGGGCTCCTTGTCGCCCTTGTCCTGATTGGCCTCGCCCGCAACCGCCAACAGGTTCCCCGGATCGTTGGCGAACCGCAGCCTCTGCTCGTCGGTCCAGTTGCGGGCACCGAGGTCCCACGCCAACGCCAGCGGCACGATGTGGTCGATCTGCACTGACGCGCCAATCTGATTGCCGCGGACGAATGCCACCGTGGCGTTGGTGTACGGGTCACGTAAAACACCGGTCGCAACGGCGTTAGGGCACCGCTTGATCGAGACGTACGTTTTCTCGACGAGGTCACGGTCGAGAATGTCATTGCGGGTATCGCAGCTGTTGTGACCGCCGGGGGCGGGATTGTCGTCGGTCCACGAGTCGCCGAACGCATCCCTGCGGTAGTCGTATCCGCGGATCCGCACCGGGATTTCGGCGATGCCCGCCAACACGTCGACACCCGGTGCGACGGTGGGGACGTCGGCCTGCGCGACGAAGTCGGCCGCGCGGTCCCCCGAAGCCATCGACACCTGGTAGGCGACCACCACCGCGAGCGTCACGGCCACAACCAGCCACAGCAGCCTCTTGCGGTTCATGTCTTGTCCAGGTATTCGACGCGGTCGGTGTCGATGAACTGTGCGGCCAGCAGGGCCATTCCGGGATTCGACGGGTCCTTCTCGTACCGGTCTTCACAGAGCGCGCGGGCAGCGAGAATGATGTCGAGATGGTCGGAGAGCGAAAGGAATCGGAGCGTTATGGGTCGTCCGGATTGACTGAGCCCCAACACGTCTCCCTCTTTGCGCTCCTGCAGATCGAGGTCGGCGAGCTTGAAACCGTCCAAAGTGCCCGCGACGGCCTTCAGGCGTTGACCCGCCTTCGAACCCTCAGGAAGCTGGGTGGCCAGCAAGCACAGACTCGAATGCTGGCCGCGGCCGATGCGGCCACGCAACTGGTGCAACTGGCTGATGCCGAAGCGGTCGGCGTCGAGAACCACCATCACCGTCGCATTCGGCACGTCCACGCCGACCTCGATGACGGTAGTGCACACCAGAACATCGAGCTCGCCGGAGCGGAACGCCGTCATCACGGCGTCCTTCTCATCGCCGGGCAACCGACCGTGCATCAACCCCAGGCGCAGCCCGGACAGCTGCCCTCGGCGCAGCTGTTCGAACAAGTTCACCACTGTGGTGGCAGGCGGACCCTGCTGGTTCTTGGCGGGCTTGTCGGTTTCGTCGATGCGTGACGCCACGACGTATGCCTGCCTGCCGGCACCGACTTCTTCGATGATGCGCTGCCAGGCACGCGCGAGCCACGCCGGCTTCTCCTTGACGAAGATTGCATTGGTGGCGATGGGTTGCCTGCCGCGCGGCAGTTCGCGAAGCGTCGACGTCTCGAGGTCGCCGTAAACCGTCAGCGCGACGGTGCGCGGGATCGGCGTCGCCGTCATCACGAGCAGGTGGGGCGTGAGCCCGTCGGGAGCCTTGGCGCGCAAACGATCTCGCTGCTCGACGCCGAAGCGATGCTGTTCGTCGACCACGACCATGCCAAGCCGCCGGAACTCCACAGCATCCTGCAGCAGCGCATGCGTTCCGATGACGATGCCCGCTTGCCCCGTTGCGACTTCGTCGCGGACCGACCGCTTCTGCTGAGGCGACATCGAACCGGTCAAGAGTGCGATCCTGGTAGCGCCGTCCGCACCGCCGAGCTGACCGGCCATAGCCAGCGGACCCAGAACGTCGCGGACGGAGCGGGCGTGTTGGGTGGCAAGGACTTCCGTCGGCGCGAGCAATGCACACTGGTAGCCCGCGTCGACCATCTGCAGCATCGCCAGCACGGACACGATGGTCTTGCCTGACCCAACCTCGCCCTGCAGCATGCGGTTCATCGGTCGGCTCGCCGCCAGTTCGACGGACAGCACGTCGAGCACTTCTTTCTGGCCGCTGGTCAATTCGAACGGCAACTGCTCGCGCATCGCGGTCAGCAGGCCGTCGCTCGTCGGCTGCGCGACGGGGCCCGATTCGCTCAGCTCACCGTACCGGCGCCGCACCAACGCCCATTGCAGTCCGACCGCCTCGTCGAACGTCAGTCGAGCCTGGGCGCGCTCGCGTTCGGCTGTCTTCTCGGCGAGGTGAATTGCGCGCAGCGCCTCGTCCTCGCTGATCAAATTCCGTTGTTGCAGAACAGCTTTCGGTAGCGGATCGGCGATGGGGTCGAGGACGTCCAGCACCTGGCGGACACACGCGTAGATCTCCCAAGTCTGCATCTTGGCGTTGGCAGGATAGATCGGGAAGAACTCTCGCTCGAATGCCGATAACACATCATCGCCTGTCGCTCCCGACGTGGACGCGATGGTCTTCAGCGACTTAGTGCCGAACTGCTTGCCTGTCGGAGAGTCGAGCACCAGATATGCCGGATGGCTCAATTGAAGTGTGCCTCTGAAGTATCCGACTTCACCGGACAGCATCAATCGCGTGCCTTCGGGCAGATTGTCGATCATCCAGCCTGCATTGAAGAACGTCGCAGTGACTGCGGGCCGTCGGTGTCCCAAGGTGACGCGCAGCCACTTGGGCCTCTTCATCTTCTTGGTCTTGGGGTCGAACTTCGCCTTCATGTCGCCGGTTTTGGTCGCCGTGATGACGTCGACGAACGTGACGTGTTCGCCTTCCTCCAGTTCCTCACCCTCACCGAGGACCGTCATCCCGTCGCTGTACTTGCGCGGGTAATGCCGCAGCAGATCGTTGACGGTGCGGATTCCGAAGTACTCTTCGAGCGGCCCTGCGGCCTTCTTGCCGAGAACGTAGTCGAGCCGGTCGGTCATCACGGCCACGGCTACTCGACCCCGATCAACAGTGCGTCGCCGCGATGGTCGGTCTGATAGGTCACCAGTTCGGCGCCGAGATGCGTGCCGTGGACATGCTCGTGTAATGCCTCGCCGACGCTCGGATCGACACCGGCGCCGGTTAGCACGGTGATGAGCTCACCGCCCGCGGCGAGGAACAGGTCGATCAGCCCGGCGGCGGCGGCAGTGATGTCGTCGCCGACGATCAACACCTCATCGCCCGAGATGGCCAGCCCGTCACCGGGCTTACAGGTGCCCGCCCACGTCAACGCGTCCTCTGTCGCGACCCGCACCGAGCCGTGCCGCGCCGACGCGGCGGCCCGCGCCATGGTGTAGCCGTCGTCGACGGCCTCCCTGCCCGCGTCATGCACGGCGAGTGCGGCCAACCCCTGCACCATCGACCCGGCAGGCACCGGCACCACGTCAATCCCCCAGCCGATCGCGGCCGTGCATCCGGCGACGAGTTCCTCGGCAGCGACGTACCCGTTGGGCAGAACCATGATCTGCGCGGCGCCCGTGTTGACGAGCGCGTGCAACAACTGTTTGGCGCTGACCGCGTCGGCGCCCGGTCGCAACACGTGTGCGCCCTCGCCGGCGAACAGTTCCTGCGCCCCGTCGCCGTCGACGACCGCCAGCACCGCCCGCTCGTGCGTCCATCCGCCTGCCGGACGGGTGCCTGCGGGACCCGTCAGCGAGGTGATCTGTATGCGGCTGGGCGTGCCGACAGCCAGGGCCGCCTCGACGGCGCTGCCGGCGTCGTCCGCGTGGACGTGCACCGAGTAGTGGTCTGCGTCCTCGGCCGAGGCCGCGATGGCCACCGACTCGCCGAGCTGATCCAGGCGTTCGCGCAGCTTCTCGACGCCGCGGGCGTCGCATCCGCTCAGCAGATACATCACCTCGAACTGGGGTGCCGCCGAGGTGCTCGTCACGGCGTCCGCCTGCGGCGGCGACGGCAAATACTCGTGCCGCCGCGGCGCGTGACCGGTCAGGGTCCTGCTCATCGCGTCCAGCAGTACCAGCAGGCCGCGGCCGCCGGCATCCACCACGCCGGCTTCGGCCAGCACGTCGAGTTGATCGGGGGTTTTGTCCAGAGCGACGGCAGCGGCATCGGCCGCCGCGGAGACGACATCGGCGAGCTCTGTGCCGCCGGTGGCCGCGTGCTCGGCTGCGCCCGCGGCTTCCTGCAGGACCGAGACGATGGTGCCGGGAACGATCTCGCCCATCGAGACGGCGGTCAGGCCGACCGCGTGCCGCAGAGTGGCCGCGAAAATCCTGCCGTCGATATCGTCCAGCGCCCCGCCCCGGTCCTCGGCGACGGCCCTCGTGACGTCTGCAAGCCCACGCAGGATCTGCGACAGGATCACGCCGGAGTTGCCGCGTGCGCCGTGCAAGGCGCCTGCCGCCAGTGCCGCGGTGACTTCAGCCACGTCATCCGCCGAAGCGCGAGTATCGACCTGTGCCCACGCCGAACGCATGGTGAACAGCATGTTTGTCCCGGTATCCGCGTCGGCCACCGGAAACACGTTGAGGCGATTGATCTCGTCGGTGTGGGATATCAGGTCACCGACCGCGGTGTGCGCCCAATCCCGCAGGGTGGAGGCATCGAGCCGCCGAGCCGACATCCCCACCTCCAACGTGCCGCCGTGGGCGCCAGCCTAGCCAGTGCCGCGGACACGGCTGGACACAACGTCGGTGCCGGTGGACAGCATTTTGGCGATAAGAGTGGTGGCCGGTATCCTGGTCAGGTTGTCGGGTCGACCCGTCGCCGATACCGGCGAAACGAACCCAGACCCCCAAGACTGATTCGAGGAGTTCTACATGGCTGCCGTGTGCGATATCTGCGGGAAGGGCCCCGGCTTCGGCAAGTCGGTGTCGCACTCCCATCGCCGGACCAGCCGTCGGTGGGACCCGAACATCCAGACCGTGCGCGCCGTGACCCATCCCGGCGGGAACAAGAAGCGCGTCAACGTGTGCACCTCGTGCATCAAGGCGGGCAAGATCTCGCGCGGCTGAACCGCGTTTAGCTGCGGTATCGCCGGGTAACTACCGGCGACATGACGACTCGCCGCGTAATCCCGAACTCGGCACTGCTCGCTCTCGCCACCGGTATTGCCACCGGCGTACTTGTGACGGGCTGCAGCGGCGACGATTCGGGATCGGAGACGACGACCACCACGCCGCCCACCTCAGCGACCTCCGCCGAGGAGACCACGACCACGCCGCCGCCGTCATCCAGTCTCTCTCCTGAGCTGCCGACGACCTCGCCAGGGGAAGGCGGCGGCACGGTCACCGTCCCGACGATCCCGTCACCCCCTGCGATCCCCTCGCCCCCGGCCATTCCGTCGCCGCCCGCGATCCCCTCACCGCCGCCGATCCCCGGCGTTGGATAGCGCGCTCTGACCCACGCGCGAGCAGGAGAAAAGTAACCCCTTAGGGCAGGCGCCAGTCGATCGGGTCGGCGCCCATCTTTTCCAACAGCTCGTTGGCGCGGCTGAACGGCCGTGACCCGAAGAAGCCGCGCGACGCGGACAGCGGTGACGGATGGGGCGACTCGATCGACACGCAATCGCTGCCCTCGAGCATCGGTTTCAGGGTCGAGGCGTCACGGCCCCACAGCACCGCCACCATCGGCTGCCGCCGCGCCACCAGCGCACGGATCGCGCATTCGGTGACCGCTTCCCAGCCCCTGCCTCGATGCGACGCCGGATTGCCCGGCCGCACCGTGAGCACCCTGTTCAGCAGCATCACGCCCCGTTCTGCCCACGGCGTCAGGTCGCCGGTCGCCGGCGGCGGATACCCGAGATCCTTGCCGTACTCGCTGAAGATGTTCTCCAGGCTGCGGGGCAACGGCCGCACATCGGCAGCCACCGAAAAGCTGAGCCCAACGGCGTGCCCAGGCGTCGGGTACGGATCCTGCCCGACGATGAGCACCCGCACCTGTTCGAACGGGAAGGAGAAGGCGCGCAAGATATTCGGACCGGCGGGCAGGTATCGGTGGCCCTCGGCGATCTCGGACCGCAGGAACTCACCCATCTGCGCCACCGCGGGGCCGACGGGTTCCAGCGCTCGGGCCCAGCCCTCTTCGACAAGTTCATTAAGCGGACGTGCGGTCACGAAAATTCAACCTAGCGTGCGCGGTTGGTCAGAAGGACTGCCAGCCCGGATTTCCGTCCCAGGCGCCGCCGTTTACCAGCACCCGCGGCGGCCCGTCGAGCACGCGTCCGATCACCCGCCAGCCGGCGGGCGGCGCTGAAGGAAACGTCGCGACCAGCGCGTGGTCCTCGCCGCCGCCGAGCACCCATGCCCACGGGTCCGCGCCCAGAACGGCGGCGGCATCGGCAACCGCGTCGCGATCAGAAGCCAGCGCGGCCGTTGACAGATCGATACCGACCCCCGACGCCGCGGCAATGTGGCCGAGATCGGCGACCAGCCCGTCGGACACGTCTGTCATCGATGCGGCGCCTGACTCCGCGGCCGCCCGGCCCTGACCGTAGGGCGGCTCGGGAACCAGATGTCGACGACGCAAATCGGCGAACTCGCGAATGTCGTTGTGCCACAGCGCGTAGCCAGCGGCGGAGCGGCCGAGCTCACCGACGACGGCAACAGTGTCACCGGCTCCGGCGCCATCACGGCGCACCGGTTCACGACCCTCGAGATCGCCGAGCGCGGTCACCGAGATCACCCATTGCGGGGCGCGCACCAGATCGCCGCCGACGATGCCCGCATCGAACAGCCGCGCCTCATGCCACAGCCCGTCGGCCAACTCCAGTGCCTGCGCCACAGGAGTGTCGGCCGGGGCGCCGAATGCCACCACGAAGGCGGTCGCCCGCGCACCCATCGCCTCGATATCCGCCGCGTTCTGGGCGATCGCCTTGCGGCCCACATCGTGCGGCGTTGACCAGTCCAGCCGGAAATGCCGGTCGGCCACGAGCATGTCGGTCGACACCACGGTCCTGCCGTCACCCGCAACCACCACCGCAGCGTCGTCACCGGGCCCCAGCGCGACTGCCTGCGGCTGGTCGCGGCCCGACACCAGTCGGTCGATCACGGCGAATTCGCCCAGTCCCGCCAGTGTGTCGGCGGACTCGTCGGTCGCCATGTCGCTTCCCTTCGTGGCCTGAGCACTGAGGAGACCTGCGGTAGGTTTAGCCCCTGCGGCGTGGAGTCTATGCAGCGGGATGGAGGGACAGCCGGGTGGTCGAGGCTTTCATGCTGATCCAGACCGAGGTGGGCCGCGCTGAGGTCGTCGCCAAACAACTCGCAGGCCTGCCCGGAGTGTTGTCCTCGGAGTACGTCACCGGCCCCTACGACGTGGTCGTGCGCATCGGTGCGAACACCCTCGACGAGCTGCGTGCCTCCGTCGTGCCGAGTGTGCAGCATGTCGCCGGAATCACCCGCACACTGACCTGCCCGATCGCCAACGGGGTGCGGCCCTAGAGTTTGGCGGGTGGATTCCGACACCCATGACGGCCCGCCGCGGGCACTGCTGATCGCGGCGATCGTCGTCGCCGTCGGGACCCTCATCGGGATCCTTGTCTTCGCGGCGCTGCGTCAGCCGCCGACGGAGCAACGGCCTGTCGCGATCGTCGGCATCCCCGCACCGAAGGCCGAAAGCCCCGACTGCCGCACACTGGTCGACGCGCTGCCGGAGCAACTGGGCGACTACCGTCGCGCACCGGCGGCCGAACCCGCACCCGCGGGCGCGGCTGCGTGGCAGCAGTCGCCTGACAGCGATGCCGTCATCCTGCGCTGCGGGCTGGACCGGCCGGCAGAGTTCGTCGTCGGCGCGCCACAACAGATCGTCAACGCCGTCGCCTGGTTTCAAGTTCAAGACTCCGACCGCAGCACCTGGTTCGCCGTCGACCGGCCGGTGTATGTGGCGCTGACACTGCCCCAGGGCACTGGGCCGACGCCGATCCAGGAGATCTCCGACACCATCGCAAAGGTCTTGCCCGCCAAGGCCCCTGACCCGGCGCCAGTGCGTTAGCGCAAACCAGTCCCGCGCTTCAGAGCCGTCTCCACCATGGTGGACAACAGCGTTGGATAGTCCACTCCGCTGGCCGCCCACATCCGCGGATACATCGAGATCGTGGTGAACCCTGGCATCGTGTTTATCTCGTTGACCACGGGCCCGTCGTCGGTCAGGAAGAAGTCGACGCGTGCCAGACCCTGGCAGTTGATCGCGCGAAACGCCCGAATCGCCAACTGGCGCACCTCATCTGCCACGCTGTCGTCGACCTTGGCAGGCACGTCGAGTTCGGCGGCGTCATCGAGATACTTCGTCTCGAAGTCGTAGAACGCGTCTTCGCGGCCGCGCACACCGGCAACCCGGATCTCGCCCACCGTGCTCGCCTCGAGCCTGCCGTCGGGGAATTCCAGTACGCCGCATTCCAATTCGCGGCCCGGCACCGCAGCCTCGACGATCACCTTCGGATCGTTCCTGCGCGCCAACTCAATCGCCCCGGGCAGCTGATCCCACGCCGTTACCCGGCTGACACCGATCGACGATCCACCACGGGCAGGCTTGACGAAAACCGGAAGCCCGAGCCGCTCGCGATCCTCCAGCTCGACGGTATCCTGACGCGGCCGCAGCACGACGTGGTCGCCGATCGGCAGACCCTCGGCGACGAGCAGCTTCTTGGTGAATTCCTTGTCCATCCCCGCCGCGCTGGCCAGCACCCCGGCCCCGACGTAAGGAACTCCTGCCAACTCCAGCAGGCCCTGAATTGTGCCGTCCTCGCCGTAGGGGCCGTGCAGCACCGGGAACACCACATCGACCGACGCCAACAACTCCCCCGCGGCCCCCTGGCCGAGCGACAGGAGCTCGCCGCTGCGACCGGGGTCAGCCGGCAGGGCCAGTGCGGTGCCTGAGGCACCGCTGACCTCCGGCAGCCGTCCGTCGGTGATGGCCAGTGTGTCCGGCCTGGCGTTCGTCAGTACCCACGACCCGCCGGGGGTGATGCCTACGGCGAACACCTCGAAGCGCTCCGGATCGAGGTTGCGCAGGATGCTACCTGCGGAAACACACGAAATGGCGTGCTCGGAGCTGCGTCCCCCGTACACGACGGCGACGCGGACACGTCCGGCGGACCCGGGCGCATTCTGAGCAGTCACAACCTAGAGAGGCTACAGTCCGCGCCGGGGACCGCATCACACAGCACACTGACCTGGGGTTACTTATCGGACCCCGGGTTTTGACGGGCGGTCACCGCTCGGCGCCGACCTCGATCAGCTGACCGGTGACGTCGACACCGGACGGCGAAGCCAGGAACGCCACAGCAGCGGCGACCGCATCCCGACGGCGCTGCGTCTCCTGCTCGGCAGAGGGCAGGCCCGGGTCGACGTCCATGCGGGTGGGCGAGACGGCGTTGACGGTGATGCCGTCGGGCGCACACGCGGCCGCCAGCCCCTTCGTCATGCCGATGAGCCCGTACTTGGCCGTCGACACGTGGAACCGGTGGGGGTCTCCGCGCAGCGCGTTACCGCCGATGATCGAGACGATCGCGCCACCACCGGCGGACTGAAGCCGGGGCAACGCCTCGAACACGCTGTGCATCGCCCCATCGAGCGTCACCCTGCGAACCGACTCCCAGTCCGCGGAGGTGACGTCGTAGGCGGGCACGCGAGTCCGGATGGCGGCATTGTTGACGAGCACACGCACCGGGCCGAGGCCGTCGGCGGCGGCGAACATGCGCCCGACTTGGTCGGCGACCGCGACGTCGGCCAGTGCGCACACCGCCTCCACCCCGATCTCGCGGGCCTCGGCGGCGACTTTTTCCGCACGCTCGGCATCCGTGCGTGCGTTGACCACGACGTCATAGCCGGCCCGTGCGAGCGCCAACACGATGGCGCGGCCGAGATTGCGGGCACCACCGGTGACCACGGCAACACCGCTCATGACCGAATGCCTGTCATCTGAACCAGTTTCGAGAAATCGTCGACACTGTTGACGTTCCAGCATGCGGCCAACAGCCGCGCCGCTCCGGCAGCACCGATCCGAGGTGCGGTGTTGTCGGTGAACTTCGCGGCCAGATCCGCGTCGGTCATCGGGTTGTCCGGGGTGCCGGTGTTGTTCTCGACTCGATGTGTCAGTGACCGGCCGTCGGTGAGTTCGACGGTCAGCGTCGCGGCCCGCTTTCCAACGGAGTCATCGGCGCGCACGTCGACAAGCTCGCGCAGCGCCGAGACTTCGCCGTTGACCACCGCCGCATCGGTGAAGTGGTCGAGTCGCGGCCTGGCCGCCGTCAGCGCGACCGCGATGGCATGGGTGATGCTGAACTTGGCCTCGAGACCGGTGCGCGGGTTGACCTTTCCCGTCACGGTGGCAGCCTTGGAATTCACCGTGGCCCGCACCCCGGCGACGTCGCCCGCACCGAACCCGTCGCAGGCCCGCAATGCCAGCACCGCATCGACCGCCGGATGGGTCAGTGAGCCGCTGGGGTACGCCTTGTAACCGTTGGACAACAGATTCCACTGTTCACCGAGTCCGTCGACAAGCTTGTCCGGCGCGGGGTCGGTCGACATCACTTCGAGAAAGCCGCGGACGCCCTCGATGACATCGCTACATGAGGTGATGCCCTCCTCGGCCATGATCGCCGCGAGCAGACCGTCGACTGCCGCCTTGCCTGCGTGCAGCGCCTTGCCATCGCTGCCGTACACCGCTTTCAACCCGGCGGACTGGGTTCCTGCGCTGCCTAGCGCCTGACTTAGCACGGACGGAGTCAACCCGAGGACCCGGGCCGCCGCGGCGGCGGCACCCAGATGACCCACGGTTCCTGTGACATGCCAGCCCATTTCATAGTGCGCGTCACCCGCCGCCCGCCCCACTCGACACTCCACCTCGAAGCCCGCGACGAATGCCGCCAACGCGTCCTTGCCTGAAACGGGTCGCTGCTCGG
Source organism: uncultured Actinomycetota bacterium (assembly GCA_963848855.1). GTDB lineage: Bacteria > Actinomycetota > Actinomycetes > Mycobacteriales > Mycobacteriaceae > Mycobacterium. The sequence continues at coordinate 457,927 of CAWKFL010000007.1, read as the reverse complement.
CCAACGCGAAGACGACCGGCCACACCGGTGCGCTGCCGTGCACCGTTGTGTCGCCCGGATTGAAGGTGTCGTCGTAATCGAGCAGATGCGCGGCGAAACCGTTGATCAGCGCGGCGGATGCCATGGCGGCGGTGTCCGTCCGGCCGATCACGGTGTAGCAGCCCGGCCCGACGGAGCGCTGTGACGCTCGCAGCATCGCGTCGACTGAGGGGTGCTCGGCGGCGGCCATCGCGACGCCGATGTGGTCGATCAGTGCGCGCTTGGCCTCGTGCTGCACAAGGCAAGGCAGGTCGGCGAATTGGAGCCGCGCCACGAATTCCGCGAGCTCGGCTGTCAGCCCGATGCCTCGGTCCGTCACTGCCGTCATTGATTCGCCAGACCGATGCTGCTGATCAGGCTCGACAGCGAGTCGTTCTGCTGCCGCAGGAACGGGCCAAATTTATCTGCCTCCAAAAATTGTGTGACAGAGCCATTCTCGTTCACAAAATCACTCCAACCGGGTGCACGCACCAGCGCATGAAACCTGTCCTGATAGTACGAAGCGCCTCATGCGGCATGTCCGGCGGACCGACGAACCCGCGGAACTCCTCCGGCAATGGCCCGACGTCGAGCCCCTGCTCCTTGATCGACGTGAGCTCGGGGAAGGTCGACACCTTCCGATCGGCGACGGTGGCGATCACCCTGACGGCACCGACCCTGACCTGGTCAACGAAATCGGTCGAGGCGCCGATCATCATCTGCGCGTCGTTGCGCAGCAACGCCCCGATGCGTTGGCCGCTGTCGGAGAACGTCAGGTACTTCCATGAGGTGTTGGTCTTCGCCTGCAAGGCCTTTCCGGTCAGGGAATCCGTCGCGGTGATGGAGCCGCCGACCTGAACCAGACCGTCGGGCCTGCGTTGGGAGCTTCTGCGATGAAGTCCTTCACCGTGTGATACGGGGAGTCTGCGCGCACCGCGACGATCTGTGGTTCCACGAGGAGCGCGGCGATCGGCTGCAGTTCGGTGATCGACACTGAACTGCCCGACAGCGTCAGCGGGGTGACCAGCCACGTCGGTGTGACAGCCGCAATGGTGTCCGAGCGCCCCTTGCGTCCCCGCACATACGACATCGCGCCGATGCTGGACCCCTCGGTCTGGTTGCGAACCGGCCACGAGCTGTCGATCAACTTATCGGTCTGCATCAGCTTGATGACCTGCCGGGCGAACACATCGCTGCCGCCACCCGGGCCGGTGTGGACCACCACCTGCGTACGGCCGGGGACCCCGTTCTGCATGCCTGCGCGCTGAAGACCGCAACCAGCCAACGCGAACGTCGCTGCCACGCTGCCGATCAGCATGCTACGGCGGGAAATCTGAACAGTCTGCATCACTGGCCCTTCGTCGCGACGAGTTCCTGCTGATCACCGGCAAGAACCCTCGCCTGCAATGACTTTCGGCGTCGCCCTGTGATGAGCAGCGCCAGGCCGACGACGATCGCCGCACCGAGGATCGTCGCGGATATCGGCCGTTCCAGGAAGATCAACGGATCGTTGTCCGACAACACCAACGACTGCCGCACCGCGTTCTCGGCCATCGGCCCGAGCACGAATGCCATAAGCAGCGGCGCCGAGGGCATCCCGAGCTTGCCGAAGAAGTAGCCGACCAGACCGAAGATCGCCATCAGATACACGTCGGTCAACGAGCTGCGCACGCTGTAGACACCGACCGCGGACAGCACCAGGATGGCCGGGTAAAGCGCCCAGTACGGAATCTTAAGGATCTTCACCCATATCGGGATCATCGGCAGGTTCAGGATCAGCAACATCACGTTGCCGATGTAGAGGCTCGCAATCACCGGCCACCCGATCTCGGGATGATCGGTGAACAGCAGCGGGCCTGGCTGCAGCCCGTACAGCAGCAGCGCCGCCAGCATTACCGCCGTGCTCGCGGTCCCCGGAAGCCCAAGGGACAGCAGTGGGATCATCGCGCCGCCGGATTCGGAGTTGTTGGCGGCCTCGGGACCTGCGACACCCTCGATGGCACCCTTGCCGAACTTCTCCGGATGCTTCGATGTTCGCTTCACCAAGGCGTATGACAGGAAGGACGCGACCGTGGATCCGCCCCCTGGCAGCGCGCCGATGAAGAAGCCGAAGACCGATCCCATCGCGATCGCCAGCCGCGACTGCTTGAGATCATCCTTGGTGGGCAGCAGATTTCGGATGCCCTTCGGCACCGTGAACATCGTTGTGCCCATCTTCTTTTCGGCGTTGAGGAGAACCTCACCAACTACGAACAGGCCGACGCTTATCGCGATGAACTCGATCCCGTCGTACAGCGACGGCATACCGAATGTCAGCCGCTGCTGGCCGGTGAAGATGTCGATTCCGATGGTCGACAACAACAGTCCGATGAACATCGCCAGGAAGCCCTTCAGCGGTGACTCGCTGGCCAGAAGGATTACCAGCAGCAGGCCGAAGGCCATCAGCGCCGCGTATTCCGGCGGACCGAAGCCAAGAGCCACGTGGGCGACCACCGGCGCCGCGAACGTCAACGCGATGACACCGAACGTGCTGGCGATGAATCCGGCGATCGCCGACATGCCCATCGCGGGCCCGGCACGACCCTTGCGGGCAAGCGGATGGCCATCCAGACACAACACCACCGACGACGTTTCGCCCGGAATGTTCAACAGGATGGACGTGGTGGCACCGGCGAACTTGGCGCCGTGGTAGATGCCCGCCATCATGATCAGGCCGGTGGTCGGCGGCAGGCTGGTGGTCACCGGCAACAGAATCGCGAGGGTGGCAGGCGGGCCGAGCCCGGGCAGGATGCCGACCAACGTGCCGATCACCACACCAACGGCCACCCAGAACAGGTTCATGGGTGTGAACGCCGAACCGAACCCCGCAAGCAGATTGTGCAGCGCGTCCATCAATTCTCCTTCCACGACACCGCCATGGCGCCGCGCTGAGATCTCAAATGCCCTCGAATAGAGCAGAAGTCGGCAGTTCGACGCCCAACACGAGGACGAACAGCACGTAGGCCAGCACCGGAACCGCCACGATCACCAGCACGGCCTTGAGATTTCGGATGCGCTCGATAACCAGGACCAGGTAAGCGATCAGCAGGATGGTCGCCGGGACGAACCCGATGAGCCCCATCAACGGGATACTTGCCGTCAGACCGACCCACACGCTGCCCGCGCGAAAAACTTCGCGCCCGACACCGTTCATCTGGCCCGCAGGCCCCCGGCCATCACGGACGCGGCGAACGATCGATACCACCGCAAGCGCGAGGCCGAGCCCCAGCACGGCAACCGACAGCGCGGTGGGAAACATGCCGGGTCCCGGCACGCCGTGCTTGCCGAACATCTGCAGTCCTGATGCGTCGACGAGCGCGAGCGCACCAAGCCCTGCCGCCACGAGGCCAAGCGCTGCCTGGGCGACGGGCGACTTGGCAAGGACGGAATGTTCGGGTTCGGTCGAGTCGTGCTCGTCAGCCGACGGGGCGACGTCGGCGAGCGGCTGACCGCCATCGTCCCGTCGGATCGGGACGCTGTCCGCTTGAGTCATCGTTGACCTCCTAACGCTATTTCGGGCCGTTGTCGTTCAAGCCGCGCCGATATCGCGCTGCCACGTGGCGTCGGGCGCCAACAGTGCGAAGAGACCCCTGCGTCCGCCGATCCCGTCGGCGGACGAGGTGAACCCGTGCCGCGCGAGCACCGCGGCTTCGACCGCGTCGGCGGCGGTCTTCGCGAGCTGCACGATGGCCGATTCGGATTCGTCAACCGCGTGCAGTCCGGCCGCCTGCGTCGCGCACAGGCCGACGACGTTGCGGAGTTGGGCTTCGTCGAAGTCGAGCAGCCGGCCTGCCGCGACGCCCGCCCCGACCAGACCCGCAACGGCGCGATGGCTCCACCGGTCCGCTGCGCTCGTCGACGCGAGCGCCGCGACGATCCGGTCGGCGACTGCAGATCCGGCGGCCAAAGCGGTCGCGGCGGCGGCCGAAGTTACGTCATTCTCCGAAACATCCTGCAGTGCAACGACAGTCACACCGATCGCGTGCCAGCGGTTTTTCTGCGCCAGCGCAGCTGTGGCGATGACTGCACGCCACGCGCGGTTCATGGGCGACGGTCGGCCGCCGGGATGGGCGTCGTCGATCGCCACGACGCCGCGCCCCAACGCAGCCCGAATCTCCTCGAGCTGGCTGCGCGCCGACACAAGGGCGTCATCGGGTGGCGTTGCTGTGAGGGCGATGTCGACGATGTGGTCGGTGAAGGTCACTGTGAGGTTCCGTTCTGCAATGGCCGCGTGGCGCCGACGATGTCGGCGAAACTCGTCGATGAGTCGAGGCCCTCCACGAGCTGGCTGATGCTCGCCGCGCTTCCCGTCCCGAGAACGGGCGCCATCAGCGCATCGACCTTGGCCAGTAGTTCGGTATAGGTCAGCGGCCGGGCCAGGCTGCCGCGGGCGTGCGGCACATGCGCCTCGACGCGCTGGCCGCCCGCATGCAACACGGTGATCTTCACCTCGTCGCGGGCGATCTCAGACGAGGGCAGCAACGCGGTCAGGCCACGCAGACGCGCGACATCGGATGCGCTCGCACGGGAATTCGAGAATTCCTGCAAACCGGCTTTGCCGTCCAACAGCCCGACGGCCACACCATGGCGCGCGCTGAACCGAGCCTGGAGACCGTCGATCGGCTGGACGATGCCCATCAATTCGGGAACCAGCGGATGGCAGCTCACCTGTACCGATTCGATCGCCGACGAATCCTGCAGACGCCCGGATGCCTCGATCGCGGCATCGATTGCCGGGTGCGCAACGATTCCGCACGGATACGGCTTGAACGCGTTGCGTTCGAGCTCCCAGTCACCGCTCCATGACTTGAACAGCTGCGCCTCGTCCACCGAATCGGCGAACATCGTCAGCACGCCGGTGTCGCCGAGCGGGTCGTCATCGCCCGGGTAGCCGGCCGACCCGAGGCGCGCAGCCAGAATTCCGTTGGCCGCCGCCTTGCCTGCGTGATACGGCTTGGTCATCGACCCGAACGCTTCTCGCTGACCGAGCGTCATCGTCGATGCCGCCGCGAGCGCAGCCCGCAATTCGTTGCTGTCCATGCCCATGAGCACCGCGGCGGCCACGGTCGCACCGAACACCCCACAGGTTCCTGTGATGTGCCAGCCGCGGTCGTAGTGGTTCGGCGAGATGGCGTTGCCGATCCGTAGCTGTACCTCGCATCCGACGGCGAACGCCCGTAAGCACTGCTCACCAGAGGCTCCGGTCGAATCATGGAGCGCGACAAGTACTGCCAGCGCCGACGCCCCCGGATGAATGACCGTAGCCAAGTGGGTATCGTCGAAATCGTCGTAATGGCCCGCAGTTCCGCTGAACAGCGCGGCCCAGTGCTCATCGAGAAATTCGGGGCGGCCGAGAAGCTGCACGTGTCCGCGTGCCGATAATTCGTTCGCCGCGGCGACGATTGCGTCGGCCGCAGGCGACCACGCCGCACCGACCGTGGTGCCCAGCACATTGAACATCGATCTCTTGGCAGCGGTGGCGACGGCCTCGGGTAGCCGAGTGGCCGCCGCCTCGAGCAACCCGTCGGCGAACTCAGTGGTCCGCATAACAGCGGTAGGTGACATGTGAGCGACGTTAAAAACCCCTGCGGCGAGGAACAACGTCGTTCCCCGTCAAGATCATTGCAATTTCTGCAACGATTCCTGTCGGGTGCGTCCGTGCTCGCGGGCGATTCTGGCGAGATCGCGCACGCTCTGGTGTTGGGCGCCTGCGCGCGGATACGCGATGAACACAATGCGTCCCGCTGGCGCTGGGTCCATGATGCGGATGCGCGCCACCCGCGGATGCTGGTGGTCGGTCATCCCCTCCGGCACCACAGAGACTCCGATGCCCGCCCCCACCATCGACTCGACGACGAACAGGTCATTGCCTTCGATGGTGATGCGCGGAACGAAACCCGCTCTGGCGCAGGCGTTCACCATATGCGCACGGCTGCTGGAACCGAGTTCCATTGCGACGAAGGGCCGGTCACGTACCGCGCCGAGTGAGACGCTGCGCAGCTTCGCCAGCGGGTCGTCCGCAGGCACCGCCAACAACAGCGATTCCGTGAACAACGGCGCGACGATGAAGTCTTCTTCGCTCGGCGACACCGACGTGAACGCGATGTCGGCCTCTCCGCGCAACAGGGCGGCAACGACGTCGGTGGCCGACCCCTGCCATGACCGGAAGCGCAGTCCCGGATGCGTGTTGAGCACATCGGCCAGCACCGCAGGAACGAATCCAAGCCCGAGCGAAAAGGTGTGGGCTATCCGCAACAGCCTCTGCGGGTGACCCGCATCGGCCAGCGTGCTGTCGATCGCATCCTGTCTGGCCCGCAACACCGCGTTGGCCTCACGCACCAGGACGGTCCCCGCGCGCAGCATCCGTACCCGTCGGCCGGCCTGTTCGATCAGCGGAATACCGAGCTTGCGTTCAAGCGAACGGATCGCTCGTTGCACGGTGGCCACACTGACGCCCAGTTCCGCAGCGGTGTTGCCGAAGTGTTCGGAACGTGCGAAGGCAACCAACATCTCGAGGTCGGCGAAGGTGACATCCCGCGCCGAGATGTCATCCATCGCCGCTGAGGGCCTGCTCGATGTCGGCGATCAGGTCGTCGGTGTCCTCGATACCGCACGAGATGCGCGCGAAGCCGTCACCGACCGGATCTCCCCACCGGGCACGGCGATCGATCGAGGTGTGGAGGCCGCCGAAGCTCGTCGATGCGATCAGCAGCGCGCTGCGCTCGACCAGAGCATGCACAGCGGCCGCATTGTCGAGTTCCACTGCCACCAGTCCGCCGAAGCGTTTCATCTGCAGGGTGGCGACCTGGTGGGACGGATCGTCGGGCAGGCCGGGATAGCGCACCGAGCGCACGGCCGGATGCGCGCGCAGCATCAGCGCCAGGGCCTGAGCGTTCTGGCATTGGCGTTCGAACCGCAGCCCGGCACTGCCGAGGCTTCGCAGCACCAGCCACGCCTCGAATGCGCCGAGGATCGGCCCGGCCAGCAGACGGTCCCGCTCGACAGCCTGCATCAGGTCGGGGTGACTGCCTGCGACGTAACCAGCCAACAGGTCGCTGTGGCCCGACAACGCCTTGGTCGCGCTGGCCACCACCAGATCGACGCCCAGCGAAAGCGGTTGCTGACCCAGTGGGGTCGCCGTGGTGTTGTCGACAATGAGCGTAGCGCCGCGTCCGCGGCAGTCCATCGCCAGCCGGTGCAGATCGACGACCTCCAAACCGGGATTGGATGGAGTCTCCGCAAGCACCACGTCGGCATCCGCCGACGCCGCACACATTTCGGCACTGCTTGCCTCGACAACCGTAACTCCGAGCGGTGCAAGCGATTCCGCGGCATACCGGCGCACCTGATAGTAACCGTCCGCGGGCACCACCAGCTTCTTGCCGGGCGTTGCGAGCACCCGCAGCGTCGACGTGATCGCCGCCATCCCTGAAGCGAATGTCAGCGCCGTCGCTGCTCCTTCGAGTTCGGCAAGCGCCGACTCCAGTTGGCGCCAGGTCGGATTGGAGGCACGGCCGTAACTGTCCAGCGGTTCCGTTTCGTCGGGTGACAGGTGATACGTCGAAGCGGGAACCGGCGGGGGTGCGACCGGCCTGCCGGGAATAGCCTCCGAACCAACAGCTTTGACGCTGCGAGTGGAATCCCCGTACTTGCCGTCCATCTCCGCTTACTCCGGCTTGGTGCTGCGTCCCAGCAGCAGCGCGACCGCGTCGTCGACCGATAGTCCTTTGTGGCACACGCGACCCACCGCGTCGGTGAGTGGCATTTCAACGTCGTAGCTTGATGCCAGCGCGAGTATCGATTCGCACGAGTACACACCTTCGGCGATGTGACCGTCCGCAGCGAGCAGCGCCGATTCCATCGTGCCGCCCTTGCCGAGCCGCTCACCGAACGAGCGGTTGCGGGAGTCCGGCGACGTGCACGTGGCAACGAGGTCGCCGACGCCTGCCAATCCTGCCAGCGTTGCAGGCTTGGCGCCCAATGCAATTCCCAGCCGCATTATTTCCGCGAGTCCGCGGGTGATGATCGCGGCGGCGGTGTTTTCCCCGAGCCCGAGGCCGGCCGCCATGCCACATGCGAGCGCGATGACGTTCTTGCACGCACCACCGACTTCGGCACCGATCACGTCGGCGTTGGTATAAGGCCGGAAGTATCCCGTGGACAATGCACGTTGCAGAGTCACGGCTCGGCCGGAATCGCTGCAGGCGACGACCGTCGCGGCCGGCTGCTCATCGGCGATCTCGCTGGCGAGGTTGGGACCAGAGACCACCGCGACGCGGGCCGGGTCGACGCCGGTCACCTGCACTACCACTTGACTCATCCGCATCAGGGTGTCCAGCTCGATGCCCTTGGCGAGGCTGACCAGTGTGACGTCGTCGCCGACCAGGCCGGCCCAGTGCGCGAGGTTGGCGCGCATCGTCTGCGACGGCACTGCAAGCAGCACCGTGCATGCGCCCGCCAAGGCCTCGGCGGGGTCGCCGGTCGCGCGGATTGACTTCGGCAATTCGGTATCGCCGAGATATCGGGCGTTGCGGCGCGTGTCGTTGATCTCATCGGCCAACTCCGGGCGGCGGGCCCATAACGTGACGTTATTGCCCGCGTCCGCCAAGACCTTGGCCAGTGCACTCCCCCATGCACCAGCCCCCATTACCGCCGCCTCCACCACGGCTTCACCCTAGCGTGATTGCGGCTGCTGGCAGGATGGCGCTCATGAGCGGCGCAAAAGCAGGCGATGCCGCAGATGTCGGCCTGGTGATCGCCGTCAAACGGCTCACCGCCGCCAAGACGAGATTGGCGCCGGTGTTCTCGGCGGCAACCCGCGAAAACGTCGTGTTGGCGATGTTGATCGACACCGTCAGAGCCGCATCTGCCGTGTCGGCCTTTCACGCCGTCACGGTCGTCACCCCCGATGACGTCGCCGCGGACGCCGCACGTCAGCTCGGCGCCCGGGTACTGACCGACCCGACACCGGACGGGCACCGCAATCCGCTGAACAACGCGCTCGCCGCCGCGGAAGCCGCGATGCGCGACGAAATCTCGAACATAGTTGCATTGCAAGGTGACCTGCCCGCGCTGCAGCCGCAGGAGCTGGCCGAGGCGATCGTTGCCGCGCGGGCATACCGCCGCAGTTTTGTGGGCGACCGGCACGGCACCGGCACAGCGGCTTTGTTTGCTTTCGGCGTGCCGCTCGACCCGCACTTCGGCCCTGATTCGGCTCAACGTCATCGAAATTCGGGCGCAATCGAGCTGACGGGTGCGTGGCCCGGGTTGAGGTGCGACATCGACACACCCGACGACCTCATGGTGGCGCGGCGCCTCGGTGTCGGCGCGGCGACTCTGCAGGCTATCGGCGGGCCGAGGTGAACAGCTGGCGACCGGATCGCCCGACTTGGTAGCAGGACGGCTTGCCGATAAGGAATCATCAGAGGGATGACCGAAGCCGAAGCCCAGCTGCGCCCCGACGAGACGACATCGGAGACGGCTGTCATTAGGCCAGGGACATCACGCCCCGCGGATTCTGCGCCAGAGGCGCCCCCCGCGGCGACGTCGCCGGCGATCGACAACGCTCTGCCCGAGGATCGTTACCTCAACCGAGAGCTCAGCTGGTTGGATTTCAACGCGCGCGTGCTCGCGCTCGCGGCCGACACGTCCCTGCCGCTCCTGGAGCGGGCGAAGTTCCTGGCGATCTTCGCGTCGAACCTCGACGAGTTCTATATGGTGCGGGTCGCCGGCCTGAAGCGGCGCGACGAGATGGGCCTTTCGGTGCGTTCGGCCGACGGCCTGTCACCGCGCGAGCAATTGCGCCGGATCAACGAGCGCACTCAGCAGATCGCCGACAGGCATGCACACGTGTTTCTCGATTCGGTGCGCCCAGCGCTTGCCGACGAAGGCATCGTGATCGTCACGTGGGCAGAACTCGATGAAGCCGAGCGCACGCATTTGTCCACTTACTTTCACGAGCAGGTGTTCCCGGTACTCACACCGCTTGCCGTCGACCCGGCGCACCCGTTCCCGTTCGTGAGCGGACTGAGCCTGAACCTCGCCGTCACCGTCAAGCATCCCGACGATGGCGGTCAACACTTCGCCCGAGTCAAGGTGCCCGACAACGTCGACCGCTTCGTCCAGCTCGGCGGTCGCGAAGGCACTTCCGATGTCGTGCGGTTCCTGCCGATGGAAGAGCTCATCGCCGCGTTTCTACCCGTGCTCTTTCCCGGTCTGGAGATCGTCGAGCATCACGCTTTTCGCATCACCCGCAATGCGGATTTCGAGGTGGAAGAGGATCGCGACGAGGACCTGTTGCAGGCGCTGGAGCGAGAACTGGCGCGACGGCGGTTCGGCTCCCCCGTACGCCTCGAGGTCTCCGATGACATGACCGAGAGCATGCTCGAGTTGCTGCTGCGCGAACTCGACGTGGACACAGGTGATGTCATCGAGGTGCCCGGACTGCTCGATCTGTCGTCGCTGTGGCAGATCTACGACTTGGATCGTCCCGTACTGAAGGATCCGCCGTTCGTCCCCGCCACCCCACCGGCTTTCGGCGAGCGGGAGACGCCCAAGAGCATCTTCGCCACCCTGCGGGACGGTGACGTGCTGGTGCACCACCCCTACGACTCGTTCTCAACCACGGTGCAACGCTTCATCGAACAGGCCGCCGCAGATCCCAACGTGCTGGCGATCAAGCAGACCCTGTATCGCACCTCGGGTGATTCGCCGATTGTCAACGCGCTGATCGACGCCGCCGAGGCAGGCAAGCAGGTTGTCGCACTCGTCGAGATCAAAGCGCGATTCGACGAGCAGGCCAACATCAAGTGGGCCCGCCAACTGGAGCAGGCCGGTGTCCACGTGGTGTACGGGCTGATCGGGCTCAAGACGCACTGCAAAACGGCAATGGTGGTGCGGCGCGAAGGTTCGACGATCCGGCGTTATTGCCACATTGGGACCGGTAACTACAACAGCAAGACGGCGCGACTGTATGAAGATGTGGGGCTGTTGACGGCCGCACCGGACATCGGCGCCGATCTCACCGACCTGTTCAACTCGCTGACAGGCTACTCCCGCAAGGACTCGTACCGCAATCTCCTCGTTGCGCCGTACGGCGTGCGCAGAGGCATCATCGAACGCATCGAACGTGAGATCGCCGCGACGCGTGACGGCGCCGAGGGTCGGATCCGGCTGAAGGCCAACGCCTTGGTCGATGAGCAGGTGATCGACGCGGTGTACCGCGCAGCGCAGGCAGGGGTGCGGGTCGAGGTGGTCGTGCGCGGCATCTGTGCACTGAAGCCGGGCGCGCCGGGGTATTCCGAGAACATCGTCGTGCGCTCGATCCTCGGCCGGTTCCTCGAACACTCACGCGTTATTCACTTCGACGCCATCGACGAGTTCTGGATCGGCAGCGCCGACATGATGCATCGTAATCTCGACCGACGGGTGGAGGTGATGGCACAAGTCAAGGACCCGAGGCTCACCGCTCAACTGAACGACATGTTCGAGTCCGCGATGGATCCCGCCACCCGGTGCTGGGAGTTGGGCGCCGACGGTAAATGGACTGCATCACCGCAGGAGGGACACACGGTGCGCGACCATCAAGTCTCGCTGATGGAACGCCACCGGCATCCGTAAGAATTGTTCCGCGCGACTGGCTTGCCATCGGGCCCGAATGATTTGCAGGAGTTGAGGTGCCGAAGGACGACGTTTCGCCGAACTCGGTCCCGTCGAGCAAGGCCGTTCTGGCGGCGGGCGCCGTGCTGTGGCGCCCCGGCAGCGATCCCGCCGCTCCTGACATCGCGATCATTCATCGTCCACGCTATGACGATTGGTCGCTGCCCAAGGGCAAGGTGGATCCGGGCGAGACCGAACCAGTTACGGCAGTCCGCGAAGTACGCGAGGAGACTGGCTACGCATCGCAACTCGGAAGGCGGCTGACAGCGGTCAGCTATCCCGTCGATCAGGGCGTCAAGAAGGTGCGCTACTGGGCGGCCCGGTGTGTCTCCGGTGAGTTCACGCCCAACAGGGAAGTCGATGAGCTCAAGTGGCTGCCCGTTTCCGAGGCATTGAAGCAGCTGCGTTATCCGCATGACCGAAAAGTGTTGCGCCGCTTCGTAAAAGCGCCTGCTGACACGCAGACGGTCTTGATTGTGCGGCACGGGACGGCGGGCAGTAAGTCACGCTACAAGGGCGATGACAGGAAGCGGCCATTGGACAAGCACGGCCGCGCACAGGCCGAGTCGTTGGTCGGAGTGCTGCTCGCGTTCGGCGCCGATGTCGCGTACTCCGCTGACCGCACACGGTGCCATCAGACATTGGAACCACTCGCCGAGGAACTCGGCGCCACCATCCACAGCGAACCGCTGCTGACCGAGGAAGCGTATCCGGAGAATCGCAAGGCCGCCCGTCATCGCGTCCTCGAAATCGCCGCTGCCGGGGGCACCCCCGTGATCTGTTCACAGGGCAAGGTCATTCCCGAACTCATCACCTGGTGGTGCGAGCGCGACGGCGTACGCCCCGACAAGTCACGCAACCGCAAGGGCAGCGCATGGGTGTTGTCGTTGGCCGACGGTCAACTGGTGGCTGCGGATCACATCGGCAGCCCGCTCGCCGCGAAGAAATAGGTCTCGCCTGCTTGCCGGGCCTCAGTCATGGAGTCCGCAGCGGCCTAGCCGATCTGGCGAACATACAGACGCGCCGCGGGTGCAATGACCCGCGGCGTGTCCGATGTTGACGTTACTTGCGACCGCGCTTGGCAGGAGCCTTCTTCGCGGCTGACTTCTTGGCCGGAGCCTTCTTCGCGGCTTTGGCAGGAGCCTTCTTCGCGGCAGCCTTCTTGGCCGGGGCCCTCTTGGCGGCAGCCTTCTTGGCCGGCGCCCTCTTGGCGGCGGTGGCCTTCTTGGCTGGCGCCTTGGCGGCTGTCTTCTTCGCGGCTGCCCTCTTGGTCACAGCCTTCTTGACGGCAGCCCTCTTCACTGCCTTCTTGACGGCGGCCCTCTTCACTGCCTTCTTGACAGCCGCCTTCTTCACGGCCTTCCGGGCAGTGCCGCCCGCTGTCACGCCACGCTTCACTGCTGGTCCTTCCGCCGGGAGACGCTGTGCGCCAGAGACAACCGCTTTGAACTGAGCGCCGGGACGAAATGCCGGCACGGAGGTGGGCTTAACTTTCACCGTCTCGCCGGTGCGCGGATTACGCGCGACCCGGGCTGCACGACGGCGCTGCTCGAAAACGCCGAAACCGGTAATGGTGACGCTGTCACCCTTATGCACCGCGCGCACGATGGTGTCAACGACGTTCTCCACCGCTGCGGTTGCCTGTCGACGATCCGAGCCCATTTTCTCCGTGAGTACGTCGATGAGCTCCGCTTTGTTCATCCAAAACCTCCGAAACCAGTGGTCCTCTTTGGACCGACTAGAGGACACGGTAAACCCTTTGACCACTGATTTCCAAGAGCCACGCGCAATTTCAGGCATAGCTGGCGAAGATTTCGGCAATCTGCTTGCCGCCCTTGGCCTCCTGATGGGGGTCCGGAGAACCGGGTTGAATGCCCACGATTTCGGGCCGCGGGACCCTTTTCGTCACACCGGAAGGGTGCGCGGTTTCCAATCCGGCCGACGCTCCTCATAGGACTCGATCTGATCGAGTTTCCGCAGCGTAAGGCCTATATCGTCGAGTCCTTCGAGCAGTCGCCAGGCCGTGTAATCGTCAATGTTGAACGGCACCATGACCGTTCCCGCGACGATATTTCGATCTTGAAGATTCACAGTGAGTTCCATGCCCGGATGCTCCTCGATGAGCTTCCACAGCAGTTCCACATCGTCTTGCGCGACTTCGGCGGCCAAGAGCCCCGCCTTCCCCGCGTTGCCGCGAAAAATATCGGCGAAACGGGACGAGATAACCACCCTGAACCCAAAGTCCATCAGCGACCAGACGGCATGCTCACGCGAAGAACCGGTGCCGAAATCCGGCCCGGCGACCAACACTGAGCCCTTGTCGAACGGCGCCAGATTGAGAATGAAGGACGGATCTGCACGCCATACCGCGAACAATCCGTCCTCGAAACCCGTTCGGGTGACCCGTTTCAAATAGACCGCGGGAATGATTTGGTCGGTGTCGACATTGGAGCGGCGCAGCGGGACGCCGATGCCGGTGTGAGTGCGAAAGGCTTCCATAACGTTCTCCCGTCAGTGAGTCAGGTCGGAGGGTGAGGACAACGTGCCACGCACGGCTGTGGCCGCGGCCACAGCCGGCGACACCAGATGAGTGCGTCCGCCCTTGCCCTGTCGGCCTTCGAAATTGCGGTTCGACGTCGACGCGCACCGTTGTCCTGGCGCCAATTGGTCGGGGTTCATACCAAGGCACATCGAACAACCGGCCTGCCGCCACTCCGCGCCCGCGGCGGTGAAGACCTCACCGAGGCCCTCGGATTCGGCCTGTGCGCGCACGCGCATCGATCCGGGCACGACGAGCATGCGAACGCCGTCGGCGACCTTGCGGCCGCGCAGCACCTCGGCGACCACTCGCAAATCCTCGATCCTGCCGTTGGTGCACGACCCGACGAAAACCGTGTCGACCGCTATATCGCGCATCGCCGTGCCGGCCCGAAGATCCATGTACGCCAAGGCTTTCTCCGCCGTTTGACGCTCGGCATCGTCGAACATCAGCGCCGGGTCGGGCACCGATTCCTCCAACGGCACGCCTTGCCCGGGGTTTGTGCCCCACGTCACGAACGGGCTCAGCGTCGAGGCGTCGAGGTATACCTCGGTGTCGAATTCCGCACCCTCATCGGTGCGCAGGTTCTTCCACGCCTCGACCGCCGCATCCCAATGCACACCCTGCGGTGCGTGCGGACGACCGCGCAGAAACTCGAAAGTGGTGTCGTCCGGCGCCACCATCCCGGCGCGGGCGCCTCCCTCGATGCTCATGTTGCAGATCGTCATCCGGCCTTCCATGGACAGCGACTCGATGGCGCTGCCGCGGTATTCGATGACGTGGCCCTGTCCCCCGCCGGTGCCAATCCTCGTGATGACCGCAAGGATGATGTCTTTCGCGCTGACGCCTGGCGGAAGTTCGCCGTCGACGTTCACCGCCATGGTCTTGAACGGTCGCAGTGCAAGCGTCTGCGTGGCGAGCACATGCTCGACCTCCGACGTACCGATGCCCATCGCCAATGCGCCGAACGCACCGTGGGTGGACGTGTGGCTGTCGCCGCACACCACTGTCATGCCCGGCTGGGTCAGTCCCAGCTGCGGCCCGATGATGTGCACGATGCCTTGTTCGATATCGCCCATCGGGTATAGCCGGATGCCGAATTCGTCGCAGTTGCGCCGAAGCGTCTCCACTTGTGTGCGCGATACCGGGTCAGCGATCGGCTTGTCGATGTCGATCGTCGGAACGTTGTGGTCCTCGGTGGCGATGGTCAGATCCGTCCTGCGCACCTGGCGACCCGCCAGCCGCAGTCCGTCGAACGCCTGCGGGCTGGTGACCTCATGCAGGAGATGTAGGTCTATGTAGATCAGGTCTGGCTCCCGTGCGCCGCCTTCACCTGCGCCAAGTGCGACGACATGGTCGTCCCACACTTTTTCCGCCATGGTGCGCGGCGTATCGACGCGTTGAGCAGCGTGTGCCTGAGTGGTCATGCTTGACTATCTCACAATCTGGGACGTTAGTATCTCTCTATGAGACAGGATAGCGGCATCGGCGTCCTCGACAAAGTGATGGGTGTGCTGCATGCGGTGGCCGACTCGCCGTGCGGGCTGGGCGATCTCTGCGACCGCACGGGGCTGCCCCGTGCCACCGCTCATCGCCTCGCCGCGGGACTGGAAGTGCACCGGCTGCTGACCCGCAACGGCGACGGCCGCTGGCGTCTCGGTCCGGCCCTGACCGAATTGGCGGGTCAGGTCAGCGATCCGCTGCTGGCCGCGGGCGCGGCCGTGCTCCCCCGACTGCGCGAGATCACCGGTGAGAGCGTGCAGCTCTACCGTCGCGAAGGCACTTCACGGATCTGCGTAGCGGCGCTGGAACCGCCCGCAGGGCTTCGAGATACCGTCCCGGTCGGTACCCGACTTCCGATGACTGCCGGCTCGGGCGCCAAGGTGCTGTTGGCACACGCCGACACCGCGACGCAGCAAGCCGTGCTGCCGACGGCGAAATTCACCGAACGAACGCTGGCCGAAGTGCGCAGGCGCGGTTGGGCACAGAGCGCTGCCGAGCGTGAACCAGGGGTTGCCAGCGTGTCCGCTCCAGTGCGCGACGGCAGGGGCACAGTGATTGCCGCAGTGTCTGTCTCGGGACCTATCGATCGAATGGGCCGCAGACCGGGCGTCCGATGGGCGGCCGACTTGCTGGCCGCGGCAGAAGCACTGACGCGTCGGCTGTGACGGTGGTAGCCCATCAAACCCGAATCAGAAGCTGCGAACGCAAACAGTTGATCGGTTGCGCTGCACGGTTATCGGGTCGGCACCGCAATCGTGCAATGCGAAGAACCATGAGGTAGATCACGAATATCCGCGCCGTGGCAACCATCTGGGGCTTCGCTCACCCGATGGACAACGACAAACGTGATTGGCGGTGCAGCCTCTGTGTCGTGCCACTCGCCGTGACGTCAGTGCTCGTTACCTCTCCCGCGGCGAGCGCAGACCGACCACAACCGGTGCCGCTCTTCGGGTCCTATGACACGTTTGTGGATCACTCGCGCCAAACCTTCAACGGCCAACCCGATGCCTCCGAGCCCTCCGTGCAGGCGGCGACGTTCAACACAACCTGCGTCGCGTCGGGCTGTGTAGCTCACTGGCTGAGGCTGACGGAACTGACCGAGAACCCGAACGCACCTGCCTTGTTCGACTATCAGTGGGTCAACGATCGGTGGGAGTCGACCGGCGAATATCCGTTCCACTGCGACGACGGCAGTGCGATCACGACGACGAGGTCCGACTTCCTCGCGCCGAACGACGACGGAAGCTTCAACGGCGAACGCACTTTCACCGTCATCGGACAGGGCTGCCCCGGCGATGGCGCTGGAACGTACTGGTTGCCATTCACGCTGACGCCCACGTGACGCTTTTTCACTGAGGGTTGATGCGTGCGGCTATTCGATCAGCGCTCGTGTGCGCTCGCGGTGCGCCGTATTTGCAGGTTCCTCGTCAGGGTCGCGAAATTCTGGACCTCGGCGATGACGGACTCACACGACCAATCCGTGCCCGATTGCTCGAGAGCCATTGGTGTGGTCCGATCGTTACCCGGCGTCACCGTTGATTGCCAACGACTTCCCGACTCCTGCGTGTAAATCTTCCCGTTGCACGGTTGCCAGGTGCCCGTGAATCGGTCGACGAGCTTTTTCGCCAATTCAGCGTTGGGCATTTCGACCACCGATTGACGTGCCGTAGGGCTCCCACTGTCGCGCGGTCCCTTGTACGTCTCGCCCCGTACCGCGGTCCAACCGCTGCCGTCGAGATCCGCCCTCGAGAACACACCGGAGTGCGAGACATCGTTGCACTCGGGGGCTGAGTCGTCATATCTGCGGGGCGGTATGGCCGCGTGTATCGTTCGCCGTCTATCGCCATACCAGGAACACCCATGGCAGAGCTGATTTCGTTGGCATCGAGCAACAGGGTGTCGATGTTCGGTCCCGGCGGCGCAGGTGCCGCAGCCGACGTCGCGGGGCCGGGCGGCGGCGCGGCGCTCGTCGTGGTCGGTGACGATTTGGCTTCGTCGTCGCCGCTGATCCCGACGAACGCGCCGACCACTGCCACAGTCGCCACCACAGCGAGCACCACGGCCAAGACGATCGCCGCTGTCGGCCACCGCCGACTTGGCACCGGTTGTGGCGCATCGGTGGGCTGTTGGGATGGCGACCGCATCTGCGTCTCCGCGAAAGCTGGGTTGACAACCCGTGGTTCGGTTGGCGCTGTGGGTGGTGTGTCCTGGGCGCGAACCGGGTCAACAACGGCAATCCTTGCGGCGGCGTCTTCGTCGAATCGGCTCCGTAGGCCGCACCGCGAGCTGCTCGGCCCAGATCCATGGCGGTCTGGTAGCGGTCGTCGGGGTTCTTCGCCATGCCCTTCGCCACCAAGGCATCGAATTCGGGCTGTAGCCCGGCCCCGAGTTGTGACGGCCGTGGTGGTGGCGTCATCAGATGTGCCACGATCTGCTGTTCGGCGCTGGTGCCGGCGAAAGGTTGCTGTCCCGTGAGGCTTTGATGCAGCACACAGGCGAGCGCGTAGATGTCCGACCGCGCATCGATCTGCCCGACCTGAAATCGCTCGGGTGCCATGTAGGCGAACGTGTCCACTGCCGAACCGGTTGCGGTCAGTGTGTGTCGTCGACGGCGCGCGCGATGCCGAAGTCGATCAGATACGCAAAGTCGTTCTCGGCGACGATGATATTCGTCGGCTTGATATCTCGGTGTATCAAGCCGACGCGGTGTGCGGCCGACAACGCAGCGGCGATCTGTTCGACGATCGCGGCGCAGCGATGGGGCTCCAATGCGCCTGCCTTCAGGACCGCTTCGAGATCCTTGCCCTCGATCAGCCGCATATCCACATACAGGCGGCCGTCGATCTCTCCGAACGCATGGATCGGGATGACGTGCGGTTCGGTCAATCGCGCCGCCGCGTGGGCCTCTCGGCGGAATCGCTCTTGAATCGATCGTCTTCTGCGAGATTCGGCGCCAGAACTTTCAGCGCGACGATCCGCTCGGTCGCAGTGTCGTAGGCGCGGTAGACCTGACCCATGGCACCCCGGCCGAGCAGATCGAGCAGCCGATACTGCCCAAGCTCTTCGACCCGGTCACAGTCCGACCTCCGACTTGAGCCTGTCGGCAACGGCCGCCGCCAGTTTTTCGCCCTGATCCGAAATGTCGTATGCGCACGCCCGGGAATGTACTACGTACTTCGACATCACCGTGCGGACCAGTTGGCAGCGATGCTCACTGCTTCTTGTGCAATCACCGCCATGACCGTGGCGGCGGTCTGCCGAAAATCTTGCATGAACTAATGACGGGTTTTACGTTCGTGGTGACCGAGTACGGCTTGCCGTTTCATGCGCTCCATCGCTGCGCGCGTTCGCCAGCACGCTCGGCGCCTCCTCGCCCGACGAAACGCCGAAACGCCGAAACGCCGAAACAGCCTCCCGCACCCAGCGGAAGTCGTCGCCGGACGTCTGCAGATCGAGTCCGCTCATCGCTTGCCAGTCAACGCCGCTCCAAGCCTGCGCCGACGCGGGATAGTTGACTGCCGCGCATTCCGGCGGTTCAACCTTCGCTTCGTCGGCGCCGAGCTTCCCGAAGCTGGATTTGAACTAGAGATCGTCGATACCGAACAGCGCGTTGACGTCCTTCGGATAGAGGAGTGCGTGTTGCACGCCCAGAGTCGGGGGCTCGTCCGCCGGGCTGGCAGCTGAGTCCTTGTCGACGAAGGTCGAAATCGCTGCCGTCGTTGCGATCACCGCGATGGTCCGTTCACACTGCATGTCTCTGTCCTGCGGCAGGATGTATTCGCCTTCCCGGTCGAAAACCGTTGTTGCCGTTGTGGTCCCGCTATTGATGATTCTGGCGGTCGGTTCAGGCTATTGCCCTCGTAGGGCTTTCCATCGCAGGTCCGCCATCCGGCGATCAGGTCGGCGAACAATTTGTCGGCGGCCGCCGCCGACGGCAGCTCGGCGAGCGTCTGAACCACTCTCTCGGGCTGAGTGTGCCCGGAGCAAAAACGTCTCGCCTTTGATTGCGGTGATGCCCACGCGGGAGTTACAACTCCTTAACAGCGATCGTAGAGATGGTGTTGCATTCCGCCGGTGTCACCTGGTAGTAGCTGTCGCGAGGTTGGGTGTCTCTGTCGATCAGTTTCAAATCGCCCGTACCGACGATGGCATTGACGTCCGCGGCGGAAAGCACCGACGGACGGCTCGCGGCCGCCGACCGATCCGTCGCCCTGATGATGCTCGGTACGGCGATAACTGTGACGAGCACGGCGCAAGCGGCGGTGAGCGCGATCGCGTGCCGACGCCACCATGGCTCGGGGCATTGCCCTGCTGCTGGACGACATCGGGAGGGCCAGGAGGGTGACTAAGCGCGAAGCCGTACTGGGTGGAGGCCGATGGCGATACGGGGCCGCCGGGTGCAGCGATGAACGTCTCCCCTTGCACACCACCGTGAGCGATCGTCGGCCCGAGCGGCCTCCGCAGTGCCGCGCGGGCGGCGTCGGCCAATGCGATAGGCGATGCAAAGCGAGCGCCGACGTCTTTCGCCATCCCTGCGGCGACCACGTCGTCCAGAGCGGGCGGCACGCCCGGCCGGCAGAGCGACGGCCGTGGTGGCGGAGTCACGAGGTGACCGGCGATCTGCTGCTCATAGACGTCCGACCGTGTCGGCCCGCCCATGCTGAACCGCTCGGGCGCCATTTAGGCGAGGGCGCCCACGGCCATTCCGGTGCTGGTGACCTGGGTCTCGCCGGTGCCGTGGCAATGCCGAAGTCGATGAGGTAGGCGAAATCATCGTCGATCAGAAGGATGTTCGACAACTTGACCTCACGGTGAATCAGTCCGACGCGGTGTGCGGCGTCGAGTGCGGCAGCAATCTGGCCGATCACGTTCACCGCGGCGGGCGGATCCAGCGGCCCCTGCTCCAGGATCGCTTGAAGGTCGCGGCCCTCGATCAGCCGCATATCCACAAAGAGCCTGCCGTCGATCTCGCCGAACCGGTGGATCGGAACGACCTGTGGCTCACTCAATCCAGCGGCCGCACGAGCCTCGGCGCGGAACCGTCGCTGATACTTCTCGTCCTCGGCCAAATGCGGAGGCAGCACCTTGAGCGCAACTATGCGAGCGATCGCGGTGTCATAGGAGCGATACGCGCGACCATCGCTCCCCGGCCAAGTTTGTCAAGCAGCCGATATTGGCCGAACTGCGGGTTCAACGCGTCCACGTCATGCCCCCAGCAATCGTTCCGCTCACGATAAGCGCTGATTAGCGGGTCTGTGCAGGAATTGCTGCCAATGCACCCAGCACCACAACCGGGCGGTGCGGGCACACGTCGGCCGACAAACAAAACGGCTGTGAACCTGCAGAGGTTCACAGCCGTGCGTGATGTTGTTCGACATCACACTTGTAGCCCCGATGGGATTCGAACCCACGCTACCGCCGTGAGAGGGCGGCGTCCTAGGCCGCTAGACGACGGGGCCAGAACCGGAGTGCCAGCATAACGCAAGCGAGTATGCCGACCTAATCCGCGACAGGCCCGGCAGGATTGCTCCTCGCGCGGGCGCTCATCGCTGGGGTACCAGGACTCGAACCTAGAATGGCTGAACCAGAATCAGCTGTGTTGCCAATTACACCATACCCCATTGGCAGCCTATAACCGCTGGTCACAGGCCATTTTCGACCCGACGCGCGACGGCTTGTGTGCTACCGCTCGTTGTTTCGGGCCGACGTGCAGACTACCAAATAATTGGCGGTGTCTTTTCACGCCTCGGGCGCTGCAGCCGCGGCCCGGTCCCGTCCGGCCCGCAGTCGACGAAGGCTGCGATCGCGGCCGAGCAGCTCAAGCGACTCGAATAGTGGCGGGCTGATCGACGCACCGGTAGCGGCCACCCTGATCGGTCCGAAGGCCTTGCGCGGCTTGAGCGCCAGGTTCTCCAACAACGCGACTTTGAGGGCAATCTCGATCTTGGAGGTCGTCCACTCGCCGACGTCCTCGAGCGCGGTGATCGCGGCATCGAGTACGGGGGCGGCGTCGGCGCGCAGCTCTTTGGCGGCGGCCTTCTCGTCGAGCGCGAACTCACTGTCGCTGAGGAACTTGAGCAGGTCCCACGCGTCGCCGAGCACGACGATGCGGGTCTGGACCAGCCCGGCGGCCTCGGCGAACTGTTTGTCGTCCAGCCCCGTATCGTGACCGTGGGCAACGAAATAGTCGCGCAGTCGCTGCGCGAAGTCGACCTCGGTCAGCAGCCGGATGTGCTCGGCGTTGAGCGCGTCGGCCTTCTTCTGGTCGAAACGCGCGGGGTTCGAGTTGACGTCGACAACATCGAAGGCGGCAACCATCTCGTCGAGGCTGAACACATCGCGGTCCTCGGCGATGCCCCAACCCAGCAGCGCAAGGTAATTCAGCAGACCCTCGGGGATGAAGCCGCGATCGCGATGCAAGAACAGGTTGGACTGCGGATCCCGCTTCGACAGCTTCTTGTTGCCGTCGCCGAGAACGCTTGGCAGGTGGGCGAATTCCGGCACGCGCTCCGCCACTCCAATGCGCATCAGGGCCCGGTACAGCGCGATCTGGCGCGGCGTCGACGGCAGAAGGTCTTCACCGCGAAGCACGTGGGTGATCTTCATCAGCGCATCGTCGACCGGATTAACCAAGGTGTACAACGGATCTCCGCTTGCGCGTGTGACGGCGAAGTCCGGCACCGTACCCGCAGCGAAGGTGGTGTCGCCGCGAACCAGGTCGTGCCAGCTGATGTCCTCGTCGGGCATCCGTAAGCGCACCACCGGCTTGCGCCCCTGCGCGATGAAGTCTGCACGCTGCTCGTCGGTGAGGATGCGATCGAAGTTGTCGTAGCCCAGCTTGGGGTTTCGGCCGGCCGCGACATGTCTGGCCTCGACTTCCTCCGGAGTGGAGAACGCTTCGTACGCTTCGCCCGTGTCGAGCAGTCGCCGCACCACGTCGCGATAGATCTCGCCGCGTTCGGATTGGCGGTAGGGCGCGTAGGGTCCGCCGATGTCGGGGCCCTCGTCGTAGCTCAGTCCCAGCCAGCTCAACGCATCCAAGAGCGCGAGATAGCTTTCCTCGCTGTCACGTTCGGCGTCGGTGTCCTCGAGCCGGAAGACGAATGCCCCCTTGGTGTGGCGGGCGTAGGCCCAATTGAACAGCGCGGTGCGGATCAGGCCGACATGCGGCGTGCCGGTTGGCGACGGACAAAACCGAACTCGCACCGACTCTTCGCGCGGGGTTGTCATCACGTTCCCTTACGGACAACAGGATTGGTCAAGGTTCCGATGCCCTCGACGGTGATGCTGACAGTGTCGCCGTCCTCGATCGGCCCCACTCCGTCGGGCGTTCCCGTCAAGATCAGATCACCCGGCAACAATGTCATCACCGCAGAGATCCATTCCACGATCGCGCCGACATCATGAATCATCAACGATGTTCTGCTGTTCTGCTTGACTTCACCGTTGACCTCGGTACGGAGGGCAAGGTCGGCCGGATCGAGATCGGTGACGATCCACGGTCCGACCGGACAGAACGTGTCGTGTCCCTTGGCCCTGGTCCACTGCACGTCCTTCTTCTGCTGATCACGGGCCGACACGTCGTTGCCGATCGCGTACCCCAGGATGTTCTCGGCCGCGCGGGCGGCAGGGACGTCTTTGCACGGCCTGCCGATCACGACGGCAAGCTCGCCTTCGAAGTGGACGGGATTGGCATCCGCAGGCAGTTGGATCGGCACGTTCGGGCCGACGATCGCGGTGTTGGGCTTCATGAAGATGACCGGATCGGGGAACGATCCGCCACCCATCTCCTCGATGTGGGCGGCGTAGTTCTTGCCGATGCAGACCACCTTGCTGGCCAGAATCGGTGCGAGCAGCCGCACGTCGGCCAACGGCCATTGGCGGCCGGTGAAGTTCGGCGTCCCGAACGGGTGCTCCGCGATTTCCCTCGCGACAGTCTGGGTCGGGTCGTCGGTCGGGCCCTCGATACTGACGAAGGCGACCCCGTCGGGGCTGGCGATTCGGCCAAGGCGCATGGTCTCAGCCTAGTGGCCGTGCCCGCGCCGACCGCCAGCCAGTCTCATCTCAACATATGGAACAAAGGTTCAGCATCTTGAGACGCCTGTGCGACGATGGCCGCATGTCTGTCGACTCGATCAGCACCGTGCGCCGCTGGTCGATGTTGGTCATCGCGCTCACGGCGACCACCTGTGCCCAAGTGTTCATCAACGGTGCAGCGTTTCTCATTCCCACGTTGCACAACGAGCGCGGTCTTGACCTGGCGCAGGCGGGCCTGCTGTCGTCGATGCCGAGTTTCGGCCTGGTGCTCGCGCTCATCCCGTGGGGCTACGTCGTCGACCGCGTTGGTGAACGCATCGTGCTCGCGCTCGGTTCGGCGCTGATCGCTGCAGCGGCTTTCGCCGCGGCTTCGGTGGATTCACTGCTCGCACTGGGGGGGTTCCTGTTCCTCGGCGGCCTCGCCGCCGCCAGCAGCAATTCGGCGAGTGGACGCCTGGTGGTCGGCTGGTTCCCGCCGGATCAGCGTGGTCTGGCGATGGGTATCCGACAGACCGCGACGCCGCTGGGAGTTGGCCTGGGCGCCTTGGTGATTCCGCGGTTGGCGGAAAGCCGCGGCATTTCCGATGCGTTGTTGTTTCCTGCCGTCGTGTGCGCCATCGCTGCTGTGGTGTGCGCGCTGGCGGTGACCGACCCGCCACGGCCTGCCCGCGCCGACGCCGACGAGCAGGACCTGGCCAACCCGTATCGGGGGTCTTCGGTCCTGTGGCGCATCCACGCGGTGTCGGTTCTTCTCGTCGTGCCCCAGGCGGTGTTGTGGACATTCACGCTGGTGTGGCTGATGAGCGACCGCGGTTGGTCGGCGGCATCGGCAGGCGCGATGGTGACCGGGGCACAGGTGCTCGGCGCCGCAGGCCGAATTGCCGCAGGACGCTGGTCGGACATGGTGGGTTCGAGATTGCGTCCGATCCGCACCATCGCGCTCGCTGCGGCCGCGTCGATGGCGCTCTTGGCGCTGACGGACTGGCTGGATTCACCGGTCAGCGTGGCGCTGATGGTCGTCGCCTCGATAATCACTGTGTCCGACAACGGGTTGGCGTTCACCGCCATCGCTGAGATTGCCGGGCCGTTCTGGAGCGGTAGGGCGCTGGGCACCCAGAACACCAGCCAGCATCTGGCGTCAGCAGTGGCTGCGCCGCTGTTTGGCGGATTGATCGGTGTCGCAGGCTATCCGGCCGCGTTCGCCGTGTGCACGCTGCTCCCGCTGCTGGCCATCCCCGCCGTTCCCGTTGAGCCTGCGACAAACTGAGGCGCGCCGATTTCTGCATGAGGGTTGCGATCTGCGGCGCAGAACGACCCTGGTGCAGAAATCGACGTGAGCCGCTACGGGCTGTCCGCTTCGAGATTCTCCGCGCATCGAGACAGCGCAGCGACCAGCTGACGCCGCGTGTTCGGCGCAATCCCTTCGGTCATCTGCGCCTCCACGCCCATCACGGCCGCATGGGCTGCCCGAAGCCGCTTGATGCCGCTCGCGGTGAGTTCCAATGCGCGGGCGCGCCCGCGCGTCGGGCGATCGGACTCGACGACGAGGCCGGAGGCTCGCAGGCCCGAAAGGACGTCCTGGAGCGACTGTCTGGTTACGAAGCACAGCCTCGACAGCTCTGATGCCGACGCATCGGGATGGTCAGCGAGGGCACGAAGCACCGCATACTGCGCCATCGACACGCCCGTCGACCGCAAGGCGGTGTCACTGCGCCGTCGCAACGACTGCTGCACCCGCTTGACCAGATAGCCGACCGCACGTTCTGTCTCCGGCTCGCCCATGACAGGAACCTTACATCAGTGCTAGAGTGAATATGTAAGGAACCTGACAAGGAGAGGAAGATGACGACGATAACGAAAAGCAGCGGATACGCCACCCTGATCAACGTCTTCACCGTCGAACCGGATCGAGCCGCGGACCTGGCCGCGTTGTTGACAGAAGCGACCGAGAAAACCATGCAGCACCGGCCCGGGTTCCGGTCGGCCAACATCCACGTGAGCACCGACCGCACCCGCGTCGTCAACTACGCCCAGTGGGATAGCGCAGACGCGTATGGCGCGATGCTGGCCGACCCAACCGCACGGCAACACATGACCGAGGCTGCCGCGCTGGCGACCGACTTCGACCCACATCTCTACACCGTGGAATCGGTGCACGAACGCTGCGACGTGAGCCGCTAGAGGCTGGCCGCGATCCTGTCGCCGATCTGCGTGGTGGACAGCGGCTCGTCGCCACGCGTGGCCAGGTGATGTTCCACCGCCTTGTCGACACGGGCGGCGGCGCCGTCCTCACCGACGTGAGACAACAGCAACGCGACGGACATGATCGCAGCCGTCGGATCGGCTATGCCCTGGCCCGCGATGTCGGGTGCGCTGCCGTGGACCGGCTCGAACATCGACGGATTGGTCCGCGTCGCATCGATATTGCCGCTGGCGGCCAAGCCGATGCCGCCGCACACGGCAGCGGCGAGGTCGGTGATGATGTCGCCGAACAGATTGTCGGTGACGATGACGTCGAACCGCCCCGGATCCGTGACGAGGTGGATGGTGGCGGCGTCCACATGCTGGTACGCCACTTCGACCTCGGGATACTGCGCCGAGACCTCTTGCACGGTCCGCCACCACAGCGTGCCCGCGAAGGCCAACACGTTGGTCTTGTGGACCAGCGTCAAATGCTTGCGGCGCTGCTGGGCCCGTCGGAATCCGTCTTCCACGACGCGACGGACGCCGAATGCGGTGTTGACGCTGACCTCGGTGGCGATCTCGTTCGGCGTGCCGACGCGGATCGCACCGCCCGTCCCGGTGTAGGGACCCTCGGTTCCTTCACGGACGACAACGAAGTCGATATCCGGATTGCCCGCCAGCGGGCTGTTCACACCGGGGTACAGGCGGCTGGGCCGCAGGTTGATGTGATGGTCGAGCGCGAATCGGATGCGAAGCAGCAGACCACGTTCCAACAGGCCGCTGGGCACCGAAGGGTCGCCGATGGCGCCGAGCAGGATCGCGTCGTGCGCCCGTAACTCGTCGAGCACCGAGTCCGGCAGCACCTCGCCGGTGGCGTGGTATTGCCGTGCGCCAAGTTCGTAGTCGGTCTTTTCGACGCCCGGCAACACCGCGTCGAGTACCTTGACGGCCTCGCCGACCACCTCGGGGCCGATGCCGTCGCCGGCGACGATCGCCAATCTCATGACAGGTCCACCACTTCCAGCAGTTTCGCGCCGACGGCGTCGGCGATCGCGACCCGAACCTCCGAGGGAACGTCGCGGTCGATGCGCAGCAGAATCGTCGCGCCCGGCCCCTCCGAATCCTCACTGAGCTGTGCGGCTTGAATGTTGATGTCGGCGGCACCGAGCAGCGTGCCGATCTTGCCCAACGTCCCCGGCTGATCGATGTAGTTCACGAGCAGGTTGACACCCTGCGCGCGCAGATCGAAGTTGCGGCCGTTGATTTGGACGATCTTCTCCACCAGTTGCGGCCCTGACAGCGTGCCAGAAACGTTGCTGACCGCGCCGTCGGAGTACACCGCCCGTACGTCGACGACGCTGCGGTGGTTGGGGCTTTCCGTCGCGGTGCTCAGATCGGCCGCCACCCCGCGCTCTGCGGCCAGTGCCGGCGCGTTGACGAACGTCACGGGGTCTTCGATGACCGAGGAGAACAACCCGCGCAGCGCCGAAAGTCGCAGCACCTCAACATCTTCCGATGCCAACTCGCCGCGGACCTGGACCGAGATCGAAACCGGCAGCTCGGTGGAGAGAACACCGACGAGCAGGCCCAGCTTGCGGACGAGGTCGAGCCAGGGCGCGACCTCTTCACCGACGACTCCCCCGCCCACGTTGACGGCGTCGGGCACGAACTCACCGGCCAGCGCCAGCTGGACGCTCGCGGCGACGTCGGTGCCCGCGCGGTCCTGCGCCTCATCGGTCGAGGCGCCGAGGTGCGGAGTGACGACGACCTGCGGCAGGTCGAACAGCGGGCTGTCCGTCGTCGGTTCCTTGGCGAACACGTCGATGCCCGCGCCCCGAACGTGTCCGGATCTGATCGCCTCGGCCAGCGCCTCCTCGTCGACCAGGCCGCCGCGCGCGGCGTTGACGATGATCACGCCGGGCTTGGTTTTGGCCAGTGCCTCCTTGCCGATCAGGCCCGCCGTCTCGGGTGTCTTGGGCAGATGCACGGAGATGAAGTCCGCGCGGGCCAGCAGCTCGTCCAGCGGCAGCAGCTCGATTCCGAGCTGGGCGGCGCGGGCGGCTGCCACATAGGGGTCGTACGCCACGACGTGGGTGCCGAACGCGGCCAGCCGCTGCGCCACCAGCTGCCCGATGCGGCCGAGCCCGACCACGCCGACGGTCTTGCCGAAGATCTCGGTGCCGGAGAACGCCGACCGCTTCCACGTGTGTTCGCGCAGCGACGCGTCGGCCGCGGGGATCTCGCGGGCCGCGGCCAGTAGCAGCGCCAACGCGTGCTCGGCGGCACTGTGGATGTTCGACGTCGGCGCGTTGACCACCAGGACGCCCCGCGCGGTTGCGGCGTCGACGTCGACGTTGTCCAGGCCGACACCGGCCCGGGCGACGATCTTCAGCTTGGGCGCCGCGGCGAGCACCTCGGCATCGACGGTGGTGGCCGAGCGCACCAGCAGCGCATCGGCCTCCGGGACGGCCGCTAGCAGCTTTTCACGGTCCGGGCCGTCGACCCATCGGACTTCTACTTGGTCACCCAGCGCGGCAACGGTGGATTCAGCCAATTTGTCGGCGATCAGCACTACGGGAAGACTCACGTCCAAACAGCCTAATAGGCTCTAATTAGCGGGTGGACGTCACCGTCGTCGGCAGCGGACCCAACGGTTTGGCGGCCGCCGTCATCTGCGCACGGGCCGGTCTGTCGGTGCAGGTGTTCGAGGCGCAGCCCACGCTGGGCGGCGGCGCGCGTACGCTCGCCGACCCCGAGTTCGCCGGGGTCTCGCACGACATCTGTTCGGCGGTGCATCCGCTCGCGTTGGCGTCCCCGTTCTTGGCGGAGTTCGATCTGCCGGCCCGTGGTGTGGCGCTGAAGGTGCCCGAGGTCTCATACGCCAACCCTCTGCCCGGTAGGGCCGCCGCGTTGGGCTATCACGATCTGGACCGCACCTGCGCGGAGCTCACCGCCGGCGAGTCGTGGCGGCGCCTGTTCGGTCCGCTGGTGGACAGGGACGACGCCGTGCTCAAGCTGCTGCTCGGCGACAAACGCTCGATCCCCACCGACCCGATCGCGGCTGCCCAGGTGGCGCGGCGGCTCCTCGAGCAGGGCACCCCGGCGTGGCGAACCCTCGCAGGCGTCGATGCCCGCGCGTTGTTCACCGGTGTTGCGGCGCACACCATTTCGCAGATGCCCTCGCTGGTGTCCTCCGGCGCGGGGCTGATGCTGGCAACGTTGGCACATACCGTCGGCTGGCCGATACCCGTTGGGGGCAGCCAGGCCATCCCCGACGCGCTGATCGCCGACCTGCGAGCATATGGGGGCACCGTGACCGCAGGTGAGGAGATCACCGAACCCCCTTCCGGCGTAGTGCTTTTCGATACCGCACCGACCGCGCTGTTGCGCTTCTACCGCGGCAGGTTGCCCGCACGGTACGAGAGGGCTCTGCGGCGGTACCGCTTCGGCCCCGGTGTTGCCAAGGTGGATTTCGTGTTGTCCGAAGATATTCCGTGGACCGATCCACGGTTGGCCGCCGCGCCCACGTTGCACATGGGCGGCACTCGCGAGCAGATGGCGCACGCCGAACGCGAGGCCGCCGCGGGCCGCCATGCGGAATGGCCGATGGTGCTCGCGGCCCAGCCGCACGTTGTGGACGCGGGCCGCATCGACGCGCAGGGTCGCCGTCCGCTGTGGACCTATGCACATGTTCCGAATGGTTCACCGATCGTTCAGACCGAAAGGGTGTCGAAGATCTTCGAGCGCTTCGCGCCGGGCTTCCGCGACGTCGTGGTGGCCGCCCGCAGCGTGCCCGCCGCGCGGTTGGCCGAGCACAACGCCAACCTCGTCGGCGGCGACATCGGGGTCGGCGGCAACACTCTGCTGCACGCGCTGGCCGGGCCGACACCGCGCCTGAACCCCTGGAGCACCCCCATCCCCAAGGTGTATCTGTGCTCGTCAGCGACTCCGCCGGGCGGCGGCGTGCACGGCATGTCCGGCTATTACGCCGCACGCACGGTTTTGCGGCGCGAGTTCGGCATCAAGAAGCTGCCCAGCCTGGCGCCGTGAGCCAATCTTCGCGGCGCCGTGCCCGCGAAACTGGCATGGCTTAGCTGGCGCGGCTCGCCAGCACGCGCTTTTCGATGCACAATCGATGCATCATTGCGGTAGAACTGGGTATAGAGGCGTTGACCCGATTGGGTCGTGCGCATCTGGGTAGATGACACCCGCGGGGAGATGAGGAGGCCGGTTGAGGGGCAACGACGGCTGGGCGCAAGCCGATGTTCTGGCGTTGGTGCCATCGACGCTCCGGAAAGGCCGCGTTTGCGGCCCCTTCGCGGATTGGCGCAGCGGTTTGCGCTCCGACGTGCTCGCCGCCGTCGCGGACTTCGTCGACACCCGGTGTGCGGCGGACATCGCGCCCGCCGGTGTCGATATCGCCGTTGGCATGCTGCAGGAGTTTCTCGACGGCGGCAAGTGCCTGCGCTCGACGTATGCGTACCTGGGCTGGCTGTGTGGTGCCGACGACGACGATTCGGCGCTACAAGCGGCCGCCAGCTTCGAGGTGTTGCACGCGTTCGCCCTGCTACAGGACGACGTGATGGACGGCTCCACCCTGCGCCGCGGTCGGCCGTCGGCACACGTCGCGTTCACCCAGTGGCACCGCGACCGCGGGCTGGCCGGACCGTCGGACCGGTTCGGCGAATCCGCGGCCGTCCTGCTCGGCGACCTGTGTCTGGTGTGGGCACAGCAGATGTTGCGCGAAAGCGGCCTTGACGCCGAGGCGCTGTCGAGGGCGTGGCCGCACTACGACGCCATGCGCACCGAACTCGCGGTCGGTCAGTTCGCGGACCTCGTCAACCATGCGGGGGCCTTTCCGACGCTGGCGCAGGTGCTGGACGTATCCCGCCGCAAATCGGGCAATTACACAGTGCGCAGACCGTTGGAGATCGGCGCCATCCTGGCCGGATGCGGTCCGCGCACTCTTGCCTTGCTGGGCCGGTACGGCTCGGCCGTCGGTGAGGCGTTCCAACTGCGCGACGACGTGCTCGGCATCTTCGGCGCCCCCGCAGTCACCGGTAAGCCCGCGGGTTCCGACCTGGCCGAACACAAAGCCACCAGCCTCGTGGTCGCCGCACACCATCTCGCCGACGCCGACACAGGGCGTCAGCTGTGCGAGCTGATGAGCTCCGACGACCTCGATGAGGACGACTTGCGGCGCTGGCGCACCTTGATCGTCGCCACCGGCGCGGTCGATTGGATTGAGCAACAGATCGATTCGCGACTGGCCCGGGCATTGGACTGGATCGACACCGGACAGATCGATCCTGCGGTGCGAATAGCTCTTGCGGATATGGCCGCGGCATGCACGGAAAGGTCCGCGTGATGCGCACGGTCGGGGCCTACGCCGACCGCGTGGTCGTGGTCGGCGCGGGACTGTCCGGCCTGGCCGCCGCGCTGCATCTCGCGGGACGCGGACGCTCGGTCACGGTGGTGGAACGCGGCCAGCATCCCGGCGGGCGGGTCGGCCGCCTTGACGTCGACGGCTACCGCCTCGACACCGGGCCCACGGTGCTGACGATGCCCGACATCATCGGCGACGCATTCGCCGCCGTCGGCGAATCCACCTCAGACCGGCTGGATTTGATCCCCGTCGCGCCCGCCTACCGCGCGACCTTCGCCGACGGCAGCGCGCTGGACGTGCACTCTGACCGCGATGCGATGGCCGCCGAAATCGAGCGCGTTCGCCGGGCGGCGAGAAGCCGAAGGGTACCTGCGGCTGCGCGACTGGCTGAACCGGCTATACCAGGTTGAGTTCGACGGTTTCATCGCAGCCAACTTCGACTCCCCGCTGTCCCTGCTCAACCCGCAACTCGCTCGGCTCGCCGCGATCGGCGGCTTCCGCCGCTGGGACACGATGGTGCGCCGCTTCATCACCGATGAGCGGCTGTTGCGAGTGTTCACCTTCCAGGCGCTCTACGCCGGCGTCCCGCCGCAGCGTGCACTTGCGGTTTACGCCGTCATCGCCTACATGGACACCATCGCAGGCGTGTACTTTCCCCGCGGCGGTATGCGTGCCCTGCCCGATGCACTGGCCGCGGCCGCAAGCGACGCTGGTGTCGAATTCCGTTATGGGTCAGCTGTTTCAACGCTCGAGCAGGCCAACGGGCGGGTATTCGCGGTGCACACCGAGAACGGCGACGAGATAACCGCCGACGCGGTTGTGCTGACAACCGAGCTCCCAGACACCTACCGTCTGCTCGGACGCACGCCACGACGCCTGCTTCCGCTACGGCCCGCACCGTCTGCGGTCGTGGCTCATCTCGGGTGTCGCGCGACGGGCGACGACATCGGCCACCACACCATTGTTTTCGGCGACGCGTGGGAGCAGACGTTCCGCGACATCATTGACGACGGACGTGTGATGACCGACCCATCGCTCTTGGTGACACGCCCCACCGCGGGCGATGCAAATCTGGCACCCCGCGGTCGCGATCTGCTCTACATCTTGGCGCCCGCCCCGAATCTCGCTGTCGGCAAGGTTGACTGGGCCTCGACCGGCGAGAAGTACGTCAGCACGATGATTGACACGGTCACCGACCGGCTGCCGAAGCTCGGCATCGATGCCGAGCTTCTTGCATGTCGTCGATCCCGCGGGCTGGGCACGCCAGGGCATGGCGGCTGGTACCCCGTTCGCGCTGGCGCACACATTCGGCCAGACCGGCCCGTTCCGGCCGGCCAACACCGTCCGCGGCATCGACAACGTGGTGCTGGCGGGATCGTCGACCGTGCCGGGTGTCGGTGTGCCGACAGCCCTGATTTCCGGGCGGCTCGCCGCCGACCGGATCACCGGCATCGTCCAGAAGCGCCGAGGGTCACAGGTGGTACAGACATGATCAGTTCCGAACTCGACGCGGCAGGCGTCCACGATCCGGCCCTACGTGACGCGTATCGCCGCTGCCGCACGCTCAATGCCGAGCACGGCCGCACGTTTTTTCTCGCAACTCGATTGCTTGCGCCGCATCAGCGTCCCGCTGTGCACGCGCTGTACGGCTTCGCCAGGCGTGCGGACGACATCCTCGACGATTTCGACCCGACGTTGTCCGCCGACGACAGAGCGGACCGACTGCAGCGACTCGCCACCCAGCTGTTCAATCGGCTGGTGCAACACGACGCCAGCGACGGCGACCCGGCACTTGGCGCTGTGGTGCACACAGCCAAGAAGTACGACATCACGTGGGGTTTATTCGACGACTTCCTCGGCTCGATGCGGATGGACCTCACCGTCACCGACTATCCCGATCGCGGCGCGCTGGACCGATACATGTACGGCTCCGCCGAAGTGATCGGACTGCAACTGCTGCCGGTGCTCGGCACCGTCTGCCCGCGTGACGAAGCCGCGCCGTACGCCGCGGCACTCGGGAAAGCCTTTCAGCTCACCAACTTTCTCCGCGATGTCGACGAAGACCTGGAGCGAGGCCGGATCTATCTGCCCGCAGACGAGCTCGCAGCTCATCACGTCGACCGTGACGTGCTGATGTGGTGCCACCGGAACCGGCGCACCGACCAGCGGGTGCGCCGCGCGCTGATCGAGCAGCACGCCGAAACCAGGCGCATCTACGCCTATGCGCGCAACGGCATCGCCCTGCTTGCGCCCCGATCACGGCCTTGCGTAGCGGCCGCATTGACGCTGTACTCGGAGATACTTGGACCGTATCGAGGAGCTCGACTTCGCCGTGTTCAGCCGACGCGCCACTGTCGGCACCGGCCGCCGGATCCGCGTCGCGGCCAACGGCCTGGCCAAGGCATGGGCCGTGCAACTGCGAGCCTTGGGAACGTAGCGATGGAGCGCTGGCAATACCTGATCGTCCTGGCGGCGTGTCTGGCGATCACGGCGCCGCTGGAGTTCTTCGGTTCCGGTGTCTACCGGCAGGCGCGGCGCGCCGCCTATGCGGTGCTTCCGGTCGCGGCCGTATTCGTCGTCTGGGATGCGGTGGCCATCGCCGCTCACATCTGGACCTACAACCCGAGGTTTGTGACCGGAATCGAAGCTGCCGGGCTCCCTGCCCATCGAAGAACTGCTGTTCTTCATTGTGATACCGCTGTGCGGGCTGCTCACGTACAACGCCGTCGAGACGATGCTGCACCGGTTGCGACGGAGAGCGGAACAGGACGGCGCGAACATCGTGACCGGACTCGGCTACACGCTGCCCGCCGTGCTGGCGGTGATCGCCGTATGCGTGCTGGAACTTCGGGTGTTGCGCACCGGCCTGTTCCGTCGGGCCGCCTACTGGATCTCGATGGTCATCGTGCTGGGGTTCCAAATCCCCGTCGACGGCTGGCTGACCAAGCTCAGTCGCGCCGATCGTCATCTACGACGAGCGCCACACCACCGGGCTCCGCTTTCCCTTCGACATCCCCGTCGAGGATTTCCTGTTCGGCTGGGCGATGGTGACCGCGGCGCTGCTGCTGTGGGAACGGCAACGCATGCGCAAGGACCGAGAGGACGCATTGTGACGGCGGCAGCGCGTGGCGAACTGGCAGACATCCCGGCGCGCATTCGACGTCGGCGCGTCCGCATACGACACGCTCGTCAACGCCAATCCCGGCTACCACTCCCACCTTCGGATCTCGGCGCAGCGCATGCTGCTGCCCGACTTCGGACGCGGACTGCGGCTGCTCGACGCGGGCTGCGGCACCGGAGCATCCACAGCCGCACTTCTTGCCGTCGCGCGACACGCAGAAATCGTCGCCGTCGACGCGTCAGCCGGCATGTTGGCGCAAGCCCGCGGCCAAGCGCTGGCCGCCATCTGTGAGCTTTGTGCACAGCCGCATCGAGGACCTCGCCGACGCCGGTGTCTCCGGCCCCTTCGACGGCATCCTGGCGGCCTATCTGTTGCGCAACCTCCCTGACCCGGACGCGCAGTTGCGTGCTTTCCGCGCGATGTTGCGGCCCGGCGGAACGCTTGCCGTACACGAGTACTCCGTGCGCGACTCGCGGCATCGCCACGGCGCTGTGGAATGCGGTTTGCGCCGCGATCATTATTCCGAGCGGCCGGCTGCGCACCGGCGACACGGCGCTGTACCGGTATCTCCGCCACAGCGTGAACCGGTTCGACGGTGCCACAGAGTTCCGAAATCGACTGCGCGCCAACGGCTTCGACGCTGTACACAGCGAAACGATGCCGGGCTGGCAGCGAAACATCGTGCACACTTTCCTCGCGGAAAGCCCCACGATGACCGATCCACGCCGCGTGGTGCACGCCGCGTCTGCAGGCCTGCGCGATGCAGGCGCGCTGCGGAACCGGCCGCACGTCGTCGTTGTCGGAGCGGGCATCGCGGGCCTTGCGGCGGCCACCGGGCTAGCCGAACGTGGCGTCACCGTCGACGTACTCGAGCGTGAGGCCTACCTCGGCGGCCGCGTCGGCGGTTGGGCCGAGTCATTGCCGGACGGTGCCGCGGTGGCCATGAACCGCGGCTTCCACGCATTCTTCCGCCAGTACTACAACCTGCGCGCGCTGCTGCGGCGCGTCGACCCCGCGCTGGGGATGTTCACCGCGGTGCGACGACTATCCGCTTGATCGACGCGCACGGCCGGCGCGACACGTTTCGCGGGCTGCCGCAGAAGCCACCGCTCAACGCGCTCGCTTTCGCGTTGCGCAGCCCCACGTTCCGGCTGCGTGACCTGGGACGGCTCAACGCGCGCGCGGCCGCGCCGCTAGCCGCGGTGTCCGTCCCCGAGATCTACGACCGGCTCGACCATCTCGACGCCGAGACATTCCTGCGTGACATCAACTTCCCCGATGCCGCACGACATCTGGCGTTCGAGGTGTTCTCCCGCAGCTTCTTCACAGAACCGGCCGACCTGTCGGCCGCCGAACTCGCGACGATGTTCCACATCTACTTCCTCGGCTCGAGTGAGGGGCTGATATTCGACGTCGCAAAAGACAATTTCGATGTGGCCCTGTGGAATCCACTGCGGGACATATCTCAGTTCACGCGGCGTCCGATTCCACACCGGCCGGTCAGCCACGGCCGTGCGGGCCGGGGCGCGGTACTCGGTCAGTTGCGACTCGCAGGCCACGCATCGAGGCCGACGGTGTAGTGGTGGCCGCCGACCTCGCCGGCCTGCAGCAGATCGTCGCGAACTCACCCGGTCTCGGCGACGACGACTGGCGAGGCCGCATCGCGGGTCTACAGCCCGCGCGGCCGTTCGTCGTGCAGCGGCTCTGGTTCGATCGCCCCGTGAACGCCGACAGGCCCGCATTCCTGGGCACGGGCGGACGACCGCCGCTGGACAATGTGAGTGTGCTCGAGCGATACGAACGACAGGCTGCGCAGTGGTGCCGCCAAACCGGTGGGTCGGTCGTCGAATTGCATTCGTACGCGGTGACTTCACGGACGGGGCTTCGCGACAGGCTGCTCGGCCGCCTGCGCGAGATCTATCCCGAGACGGCCGATGCGCAGATCGTCGGCGAAAAAGTGTTGTGCCGCAACGACTGTCCCCGCTTCGCGCCCGGCGACTTCGCCGGCCGTCCCGGCGTCACCACACCGCACGAGGGGCTGATGCTCGCAGGCGACGGCATTCGCATCGACCTGCCCGTCGCGCTGATGGAACGCGCTGCGACCACAGGCTTCTCGGCGGCCAATCACTTGCTTGCCCGCTTCGGACTTGCGGGTCACGACCTACACACCGTGCCGACACAGGGCCGCTCTGCGGCGCTGCGCCGATTTGCCAACCGCGAAAGGCAGCTTGCGCGATGAGCGTTTTGACCGATTTGACGACGCGACTGTCGAAATCCTCGCCATTCCAGATACTTCCGCCCGCACGGTGGTCTCAGCAGCGACCGACCTATCAGGATGCGTCGCCTGCTGTCATCGAGTCCGCACTGCAGCGGTCGCAACGCAGGCCGAGTGGTAATTGGTACGTGTTCGCGGCGAGCGAGCGGATCCGCAAGTCGCCGGTCAAGGCGTCGGTCTGCGGGATCGAATTGGTGGCGTGGCGCGGGGAAGACGGCGCGCTCAACGTCGGCCCAGGCGCCTGCCCGCATTTGGGCGCCGACCTGTCGACCGGGAAGGTCGACTGTGGCGGCCTGGTCTGCCCCTGGCACGGCCTGCGGCTGGAGGGTGGGCGCCGCATATTCGGTTGGCGACCGTTTCCCTCTTTCGACGACGGCGTGCTGGCCTGGGTACGGCTGGACAGTGTCGGCGGCCAGCCACCGACCGAGCGTCCGGTGATCCCGCGACGCCCCGGGGGGGCGCGGCTGTCAGCGGTGGCCAGGCTGGTGGGCACGTGCGAGCCGCAGGACGTCATCGCCAACCGGCTCGACCCGTGGCATGGCTCGTGGTTTCACCCGTATTCCTTCACCCGGCTCGAGGTGCTCACGTCGCCCGCAACAGACGACGACCTGATCGACGAGATGGACCGTTTCCTCGTCGCCGTGACATTCCGGATCGGGCGGCTCGGAGTCCCGGTGGTCGCTGAGTTCACCACCCCCGAGCCCCGCACCATCGTCATGCGCATCGTCGACGGCGAAGGCGCAGGCAGCGTGGTGGAGACACACGCCACTCCCCTCGGCCCGGGACCCGACGGCCTGCCGCGCACGGCCGTGCTCGAAGCGGTCATCGCGCATTCCGACCGGCCGGGCTTCGTCCATGCGCGGCGGGGCGCGCGGCTGATCACCCCGTTGATGCGCCAAGCCGCCACCCGCCTCTGGCGTGACGACCTCGCGTATGCCGAACGCCTCTTCTCTCTACGAACCCGGCGTTGAATCGGTTTTGCAACGATTCATGCGGGTACAACCGCCGAATGACCAAGCAGTTCAATCAGGGCGACAAAGTCCAGTGGAGTAGCCACGGCACTACCGTTACCGGGACGGTCGAAGAGAAGATCACATCCGATACGGAGACCGCGGGCCGCACAGTGCGCGCCGACGCGGACAACCCGCAGTACAGGGGGCACAGCGATAACAGTGGCCGCGATGCCGTGCACAAACCCGACGCGTTGAAGCGCGCGAAGTAGGCCAGTACACCGGCACCTGGCGCAGCGCCCGTCGGGCGACGTCACCGAATCCGCGTGGCGGTATTCACTGATGAACTGAGGTCACGATCCGGGTAAATAGAGGCGTCCAGTAGTGGAATCTGGTGAGCCGCCCACGGGCTGATCGACCACGGCAGGTCGGGGGCCGAGCGCAATTGCCGCCAGGACACCCACATCCAGTCCATGACTTCGTCGGGGTCGGCTTGGATCTGCTGGTCGGTGCGCGCGACGAACACCGGGCAGACCTCGTTTTCAACGGTGCCGTCGGCGGCTACCGCCCGATAGCGAAATTCGGGCAGCACGCATTCCGTGGACTCGATGGCCACGCCCAGCTCCTGTCCGGCACGACGCCGCACCGCGTCGATGACCTGTTCACCGGGTGCTGGGCGCCCGCAGAAGGAGTTCGACCACACCCCCGGCCACGTCTGCTTGCTCAGCGCACGGCGCGTCAGCAGGACGCGGCCGTCGGGATCGAACAGGTAGCACGAGAACCCGAGGTGCAGTGGAGTGGCTTGATGGTGGACTGCGGCCTTCACGGCGCTCCCGATTTCACGCCCGTCGTCGTCGAGTAACACCACCGACTCTTCTACCGACGCGATCGTCATTTCAGACACCCGATATCTATACCCTATCGATGCGCAAACGATGCAAAGATCGCTAGTCCGTCGCCACGAAGTGCCGGACCGCGTCGCGCAGGCTGTCGACCCGTGCCGCCAAACGTGGCGTCGACCGCCAGCCGGGGCCGCCGACGATCACCTCGGCGTGCGCGGCGACCGCGTTGGCCGTGTGGGCATCGGCGGTCTGACGGGTCTGCGACCACAACATCGTCGTCACCGGGGGTTCGGTGCGGTTGACCGCGTCGATCAGCGCCAAGCGCGGGACGTCAGCGCCGAGCATCAGCGCGCCACGCCCCCGCTCGCCGAGCGCGGCTCGCAGCGCCTCCAGCGCGAGAGTGTGCGTTTCGCCCGGGGTGCACGCCAAAATGACCGACGCGGACGCGTCGGCAGGCGCGACAGGCAGCCGTTGCAGCGACCGCGACACCGCCCAGGACAGCGCGTGCTCGACGTCGATGCACCCCTCACCCTCGGCCTGCCGCGTCTCGATGGCCCCGAATGCGGGACGGACGAGTTCTTCCCAGGTGTCGAGCACACCGAGGTGTCGCAGGTGGCGATCCAACAGCCGCCCGACGGCGAAGAGATCCAACTCGAATGCCGCCGACAGCAGCGCGTCAGCGTCGCCTCGATTCGGTCGCACGGAGTCGATCGCGGCCCGAGCCGCACTGCGAGGACTGGCGCCCTGAGCGATCAGCTCGTGCATCTGCCGAACGATCGCGATGTCATTCTCGCTGTACAGACGGTGACGGCCCGGGCTGTGTTCAGACGGACCGACGCCGTAACGCTGGTTCCAGCTGCGCAACGTAGCGGTCGGAACACCCACGCGCTCGGCGACGACACGAACCGTGTACAACGGTTCGTCGGCGTCGGCGTGCTCGGGTTTTGACGTGTTCAACGCCGACAGAATAGGTCCGGAGGCATGCAAAACCCGCCTTTCAACGCACAATCGATGCATGTTCGTCACAAGTGGGTACCCGTCGCACCATGAGCGACGCAGATGCCGATGGGCGTAGGCGTCCGGAGGGGATCGCCGACGAAACGGTCGAGGCCGTCGGCAAGGTGTCGGAGGCGCTGGAGTGTGTCGAGCGCGCGCGGGGGGACCTGTACTCGTTTCACCAACTGATGGGTCACGCCGACCTGCTGCTCGGAGAGGCGTGCGACAAGCTGCGCGACGCCGGCCATGACGATGTCGCCGATCGGCTCGAGACAGAGGTCGTCGGTCGCAACGTGCTCTCGGGCCGATGGACCTTTCAGATCGTCGAGGAATTCGACGACAACTACTGGACGGTCTTCCGCGACCACGAACGCCGTGTGCGCGACGAACTACAGGGCGGCGTCCGCCATGTGTTCGAGGCAGACATGAAAGAGCGGCGCCGCACCCCCGGCACGCCGGGGCACGAACGCCGCCCTTGATTGGAGGCCGTTACGCCGTCTCGGTGATCGGCCGGTCGACCCAGCTCATCAGGTCGCGCAGCTTCTTACCGGTCACCTCGATCGGGTGTTCGGCGCTCTGCTTGCGCAGACCCTCGAGTTCCTTATTGCCGCCTTCGACGTTCGCGACGAGCCGCTTGACGAAGCTGCCGTCTTGAATGTCCTTGAGAATCTGGCGCATCCGCTCCTTGGTGCCCTCGTCGATGACCCGCGGACCGGAGATGTAGCCGCCGAACTCCGCGGTGTCCGAAATCGAGTAGTTCATCCGGGCGATGCCGCCCTCGTACATCAGGTCGACGATCAGCTTGAGTTCGTGCAGCACCTCGAAGTAGGCCATCTCCGGCGCGTAACCTGCGTCGACCATGATGTCGAAACCGGCCTTGACGAGTTCCTCGGTGCCGCCGCACAGTACGGCCTGCTCACCGAACAGGTCGGTCTCGGTCTCTTCCTTGAAGTCGGTCTTGATGACACCGGCACGCGTGCCGCCGATGCCCTTGGCGTAGGACAGTGCAAGCGCCTCGCCCTCACCCTTGGGATCCTGATCGACGGCGATCAGGCACGGGACGCCCTTGCCGTCGACGAACTGACGACGCACCAGGTGGCCGGGCCCCTTCGGGGCCACCATGCCGACGGTGACATTGGCGGGTGGCTTGATCAGCTTGAAGTGGATGTTCAGCCCGTGGCCGAAGAACAGCGCATTGCCGTCTTCGAGGTGCGGCTCGATCTCGTTGGCGAAGATCTCGGCCTGCGCGGTGTCGGGGGCCAGCAGCATGATCACGTCGGCCCACTTGGCCACCTCGGCCGGGGTGTCCACCGCGAGGCCCTGCTCCTCGACCTTCTCACGCGACTTCGAGCCCTCGCGCAGACCGACCTTCACCTCAACGCCGGAGTCACGCAGGCTCAGCGAGTGCGCATGGCCCTGGCTGCCATAGCCGATGACTCCGACCTTGCGTCCCTGGATGATCGACAGATCGGCGTCGTCGTCATAGAACATCTCTACTGCCACTTGTGAATATCCTTCTCTTCTATCTCGTTTGGTCTATTTGACCGTGCCGATGCCACGCGGGCCGCGCGACAGGGAAACCACGCCGGATTGCACGAGCTCACGGATACCGTACGGCTCAAGCACGCGCAGCAGCGCTTCCAGCTTTTCCGGGGTGCCGGTCGCCTCGATGGTCAAGGATTCCGTAGACACATCAACGACCTTGGCGCGAAAAAGATTCACCGCCTCGATGACCTGGCTTCGGGTGGTGGCGTCGGCGCGGACCTTGATCAGCGCCAGCTCGCGCGCGACGGAGTTCTCGGCATCTTGCTCGACAATCTTGATGACGTTGACGAGCTTGTTGAGCTGCTTAGTGATCTGCTCGAGTGGAG
This sequence comes from uncultured Actinomycetota bacterium, assembly GCA_963848855.1. GTDB lineage: Bacteria > Actinomycetota > Actinomycetes > Mycobacteriales > Mycobacteriaceae > Mycobacterium. The sequence continues at coordinate 416,508 of CAWKFL010000007.1, read as the reverse complement.
AGTCCTCGACGCTGACCACTATGGTCATCCGGGACATGTCCTTCTGCTCGGTCGCACCGACCGCAAGCGACTGAATGTTGAATCCGCGCCGCGAGAATAGCGATGCGACGCGCGCGAGCACACCGGGTTTGTCCTCGACGAGAACGGACAGTGTGTGCGTGGAGATCGTCATCAGGCGTGCCCTTCTGCGGGATCGTCGAACAGCGGGCGGATCCCGCGGGCAGCCTGGATCTCGTCATTGCTGGCGCCGGCTGCGACCATCGGCCACACCTGGGCGTCGGCTCCGACAATGAAGTCGATCACGACGGGGCGGTCGTTGATCTCCTGCGCCTGACGGATGACGTCCTCGACGTCTTCGGCACGCTCACAACGCAATCCGACACAGCCCAGCGCCTCCGCCAGCTTCACGAAGTCGGGGATGCGATGTGAATGTGTGGCGAGATCCGTTTGGCTGTACCGCTCTTCGTAGAACAGCGTCTGCCATTGCCGCACCATGCCCAGGTTGCCGTTGTTGATGATGGCGACCTTGATCGGCGCGCCCTCGACGGCACAGGTGGCCAGCTCCTGATTGGTCATCTGGAAGCAGCCGTCGCCGTCGATGGCCCACACCTCGGCTTCGGGACGGCCGAACTTGGCGCCCATCGCCGCCGGGACGGCGAAGCCCATGGTGCCGAGACCGCCGGAGTTGAGCCATGTCTTGGGCTTTTCGTAGGAGATGAACTGGGCCGCCCACATCTGGTGCTGCCCAACGCCTGCGACGTAGATTGCGTCGGGTCCGGCCATCTTGCCCAGAGTTTCGATGACGTACTCCGGCGACAGGCTGCCGTCACTCTGCGGTCCGTAGCTCAGCGGGTAGGTTGCCTTCACCCCGCGCAGGTACTCCCACCAGCTGTCCATCTTGATCGAGTCGATCGTGCCGTCGCGGCGCAGCGCGTCGATCAGATCCGTGATGACGGCCTTGACGTCACCGACGATCGGGACGTCGGCGTGCCGGTTCTTCCCGATCTCGGCCGGGTCGATGTCGGCGTGGATGATCTTGGCCTCTGGCGCAAAGGAATCCAGCTTGCCCGTGACGCGGTCGTCGAAACGGGTGCCCAGCGCGATCAGCAGGTCGCTGCGCTGCAACGCCGCCACCGCCGCCACGGTGCCGTGCATGCCGGGCATACCCATGTTCTGCGGATGGCTGTCGGGGAACGCGCCGCGGGCCATCAGCGTGGTCACGACCGGGATGCCGGTCAGCTCGGCCAGGTTCAGCAACTGATCGGTCGCCTCGCCGCGGATCACACCGCCGCCGACATAGAGCACCGGCTTGCGGGCAGCGGCTATCAGCTTCGCCGCCTCGCGGATCTGCCGGTTGTGCGGTTTGGTGTTCGGCTTGTAGCCGGGCAGATCGATCTGCGGTGGCCAACTGAAGGTGCACTGCCCCTGCAGCACGTCCTTCGGGATGTCGACGAGCACCGTTCCCGGCCTGCCGGACGACGCGATGTGAAACGCCTCTGCGATCACCCGAGGGATGTCGTCACCGTTGCGCACCAGGAAGTTGTGCTTGGTGATCGGCATCGTGATGCCAGAGATGTCAGCTTCCTGGAAGGCGTCAGTGCCGATCAGCCCGCGGCCGACCTGCCCGGTGATCGCCACCACCGGGATCGAGTCCATTTGCGCATCGGCCAGCGGCGTCACGAGGTTGGTTGCTCCCGGTCCCGACGTCGCCATGCACACCCCTACCCTGCCGGTGGCGTGTGCATATCCGCTGGCAGCATGGCCGGCGCCCTGTTCGTGGCGGACCAGCACGTGACGCAGCTTCTGCGAGTCGTAAAGCGGGTCGTAGACCGGCAACACGGCACCGCCGGGGATGCCGAAGATGACGTCGACGTCGAGTTCCTCCAGGGAGCGGATGACCGCCTGTGCACCGGTGAGTTGGTGCGGCGCAATGCGTTTCGTCTGTGCCGAACCGGGTTTGGCTGCTGCAGGCGCGGCATGTCCCCCGTTCGGCGCGGTGGCCGCGTGATCGGGTGGTCGCGTTGTTGGTGCGCTCACGGTGACTCTCTATCTCCTAAGTCCTGTTCGGATCTGTCTCTAGGATCTCAAATCGGTGTTCGGACAAGAAAAAACCCCCGTCAGCAGTGGCTGCTGTACGAGGGTTGCGCGTTGATGCTGTGACTATGCCCGGGTTGGGGCTAGCGCGACATCAACGCGCAACCCAATTACTACGAGCAAGCCAGCGGTCTGCATAACAGTCGACGGTAGCCTCAGCACTGGTCAAAGGTCAAATTGCCGCCTGCGATCCGAGCGTCGACCGCCGATGGGAAGATGACGCTGTGAGCTCCCCTTCGACCGCCCCGGTTGTCATCCGGATCTCGCCGATCGCGCATTTCGCGGTCGGATTCTTCGCGCTGGGCCTGCTCGCATTGGTGTTGTCGGGTCCGACCTGGGTGTCGCTGGTGCTTGTCGTTCCGGTCGTGTTGTCGGCGTTGGTCATCCGCTACCGCACTGTGGCCGACCGCACCACGGTGACCGCACGGACGCTGCTGAACTCGGAGACGGTGGACTGGGACGATATCGAAGGGCTGCGCTTCGGCAAGGGGTCGTGGGCGATTGCCCAGCGCAAAGACGGCACCGAATTGCGGCTACCTGCGGTGACCTTTGCCACGTTGCCCCTGCTGGCCGCGGCCAGCGGGGGCCGGGTGCCAAACCCCTACAGCTAGGCGAGCGCGTGGGCGTCAGGCCAACGGGTTGGCGCCATTGAGCAGCACCCACACCGCGACGCCTGCACCGATCCCGAGCACAAGCGCGGCGAAAGAGCCGATGAACGGACGGCGTGCCCACCCGCGCCCGGCGTCGAGCCCGTAGCGGCCGGGGCCGATCAGGATGATCGCCGCGACCGCGCAGATCAGGACGAGTTTGTACTCGTGGCCGTCGGTAAGGAAATCCGAAAGCCGGGCCTCCTTGTGGGCGATCGTGGCTTCGGCCAGCACGCCGTTGATCAGGTAAGCGAGCGCGCCCGCTGCTGCCACGGGGGTGAACAGACCTAGCACCAGAAGCACACCGGCGGCGATCTGCCCGGCGGTGGCCACATAGCTCAGGATGTCGGCGTAGCGGAACCCCATATCGCTCAGCGAGTCAGAGAATCCACCGAAGCCGGGGCCGTTCCACCAGCCGAAAGCCTTCTGCAGGCCATGTCCGATCAGCAGCGCGCCGACTGCAAGGCGCAGCAGCAACAGCCCGAGATCCTGCGTGCCCCGTCGATCCGCCGAGCGCGCACGGTGGTCGGAGACGTCTGGTTCGATCTCCGCGGGCTCCGCCCCATACGCGCCGAAGGTTTGAACGCCGCCGGGCTGGACATACGGCAGCGGCTCGGGATCGTTGATGAGTCCGAAGGGTTGACCGGTCGAGGACTTCGTCGAGTCGTAACGCGGGATCGCGGTAGTTTCGAAGTCACCGGCATAGTTCGAGGTAGGCAGATCGTCCTCCGGGTCGACGAGGCTTGCCGTGGTCGGTCGGCCTGTCCCATCTTCTGGCCGCTGCCAGGTGCGTGGGTCATTGGGATGACTGGTCACACTAACCAGCGTAAGTGCTAGTTACCCGCGATTGCAGGATTGGCGCGGCGCTTTGGGCTCCCTATTCACAGGCTGTGTCAAGTGATATCAAGGCATGCGCGTGGCGCGCAGTGCCAAATAATCCGTAATCTGGCCTGCATGAGACTGCGTCGGCCCATGCGGGGCGTGTTTGTCCTGCTGTGTGCGGCGTTGCTCGTTGGATCGGGTTGCGCCCGTTTCGATCAAGCGCAGTCGGCGCCGTTCACCACCAAACCAGAGCTGGCACCCGGTCCCTCGTCGTCCCCTCCGCCCCCGCCGCCGCTTCCGCCCAAGCCGTTCCCCAAGGAGTGCCCGGCTCCGGGTGTGATGCAGGGCTGCCTGGAAAGTACGAGCGGGCTGATCATGCTTCCCGACAGCCAGTCCGCACTCGTCGCCGAGCGGACCACTGGCGCGGTCAAGGAGGTGTCGGTCAGCGCCGAACCGAAGGTCAAGATGGTCATTCCGGTCGACCCGAGCGGCGACGGCGGCCTGATGGACATCACGATGTCGCCGACGTACAGCCAGGACCGGCTGATGTACGCCTATGTCAGCACGCCGACCGACAACCGCGTGATCCGCATCGCCGACGGCGACGTCCCTAAGCCGATCCTGACCGGCATCCCGAAGGGCGCCACCGGGAACATGGGCTCGCTGATCTTCACCAGCCCAACCACGTTGGTGGTGCAGACCGGTGACGCAGGCGACCCCGCGGCGGCGGCCGATCCGGGTTCGCTGGCTGGCAAGGTGCTGCGAATCGAGCAGCCGACGACGGTCGACCAGGCGCCGCAGACCACCGCGCTGACCGGAATGGGGGCGGGCGGCGCCATGTGCATCGACCCGTCCGACGACTCGCTCTACATCACCGACCAGACACCGACCGCCGATCGCTTGCAGCGGATCACCAAGGATTCGAAGGTCTCGACGGTGTGGACGTGGCCCGATCGCCCCGGTGTCGCGGGTTGTGCGGCACTCGACGGCACGGTGCTGGTGAACCTCGTCAACACGAAGCAGACCGTGGCCGTGCGGCTGGCACCGGATACCGGCGCCGTCACCGGCGAGCCCGAGGTGGTCCGCCAGGACCAGCACGGTCACGCGTGGGCGCTACAGCTGTCGCCGGACGGCAACGTGTGGGGCGCGACGGTGAACAAGACGTCGGGCGATGCCGAGAGGCTCGACGACGTCGTCTTCCCACTGTTCCCGCAGGGTGGCGGGTTCCCGCGCAGCAACGCCGACAACACCTGAGTCGGCTGCAAGCGCAGCCCGCCATCGCGGTTACGCGTTCGTGCCGCCGTCGACGGTGAACACTGCCCCGGTGATGTTGCGGCCACCTGAGCCTGCGAGAAGCGCCACTGTCTCCGCGATTTCGGTGGCATCGGCATAACGCCCGAGCGCAGCCAGCGCGCGTTGATGGTCGGCGGTCGGCGCGTTCATGTCCGTGTCGGCGGCGCCTGGCTGGACAAGGTTGACGGTGATGCCGCGGTCACCGAGTTCGCGGGCGAGACCCTTCGTGAAACCGATCAGCGCGGACTTGCTCATCGAATAGAGGGTGACGCCCGGAAACGGCACTCGCTCAGCGAGATTGCTGCCGATGCTGACGATCCGCCCGCCAGCCGGCATGTTCCGGATCGCGGCCTGACTGGCCAGATAAACCGCGCGACCGTGGATGTCCATTGTGCGATCGATCGCCTCGAGCGATACGTCGTCGATCGGCCCGAAGGGAAAGATGCCTGCGTTGTTGACGAGAACATCGACGCGACCGAACTCGTCGAGGACTTGTCCGACGGGGGCGCAGCAGCGAAGGTGCTGCGCGAGCTACCGACCGCCAAGCAGGCGGTCGCGGGGTTTCTGCGCCAGAACGTGATCGCCTACACCGAACCGGACAAACCGACGTGGGATCGCCGACGGTGCCGTCCCGGCCGGTACCGACGCGGCGACGATCGCGGGCGTTCTACATCGCCGTCAATCAGGGCATGGCGATCCAGGCACGCGACGGCGCGGATCGAGCGAAGCTATCGGCCGTTGCCGAGTCGGCGATCTCGGGATGGGATGGATTCACCCAGCCGACCTAGCCGCAGGCGGCCAGCACCAATTCGCGCACCCGCGCGGCGTCGGCCTGCCCCTTGGTCGCCTTCATCACCGCGCCGACGATCGCGCCCGCGGCCTGAACCTTGCCGCCGCGGATCTTCTCGACGACGTCAGGATTGGCGGCCAGCGCCTCGTCGACGGCGGCCTGAAGCGCCGAATCGTCGCGCACGACTTCGAGTCCGCGGTCGGCCATCACCTGTTCGGGATCGCCCTCGCCTGCCAACACGCCCTCGACGACCTGGCGCGCGAGTTTGTTGGACAGCTTGCCGTCGTCGACGAGCTTGACCACCGCTGCAACCTGCGCCGGGGTGATCGGCAATTCGGACACCGCCACTCCGTCTTCGTTAGCCTTCTGCACCAAGAAGTTTCCCCACCAGGCGCGCGCCGCATCGCTCGAAGCACCCTGGTCGACGGTGGCGGTGACCAACTCGACCGCTCCCGCGTTGACCAGGTCACGCATGACCTCGTCGGAGATCCCCCAGTCGTCCTGAATCCGCTTGCGCGCCAACCATGGCAGCTCGGGAATCGTCTCGCGCAGCCGCTCGACCAGCTCGGCGTCGGGTGCGACGGGCTCCAGGTCGGGTTCGGGAAAATACCGGTAGTCCTGCGCGGTTTCCTTGCTGCGGCCCGGCGAGGTGTAGCCGTGCTCGTGAAAGTGCCTGGTTTCCTGGTGTACTCGTCCCCCGGAATCGAGAACCGCTGCCTGACGGCGCATCTCGTAACGAACCGCCACCTCGACACTCTTCAGCGAGTTGACGTTCTTGGTCTCGGTGCGGGTGCCGAACTCCTTCTGCCCAATCGGTTTGAGGGAGACGTTGGAGTCGCAGCGCATCGAACCCTGATCCATCCGCACATCGGAAACACCCAACGCACGCAACAGATCTCGTAGTGCGGTGACATATGCACGCGCGATTTCGGGGGCACGGGCGCCCGTACCCTCGATTGGCTTCGTGACGATCTCGATCAACGGAACGCCGGACCGGTTGTAGTCGATCAGCGACGTCGTCGCACCCTCGATGCGGCCGGTCTCACTGCCCAGGTGGGTCAGCTTGCCGGTGTCCTCCTCCATGTGCGCGCGTTCGATGTCGACGCGCCAGGTGGTGCCGTCGTCCAGCGGGACGTCGAGATGGCCGTTGATCGCGATCGGCTCGTCGTACTGCGAGATCTGGTAGTTCTTCGGCATGTCCGGATAGAAGTAGTTCTTCCGGGCGAACCGGCACCATGGCACGATCTCGCAGCCCAACGCCAGCCCAATGCGGATCGCCGACTCCACCGCGGTCTGGTTGAGCACCGGCAGGGACCCAGGCAGACCCAGGCACACCGGGCAGACCTGGGTGTTGGGCTCGGCGCCGAATTTGTTGGCGCATCCGCAGAACATCTTGGTCGCCGTGGACAGTTCGACGTGGACTTCGAGGCCGAGCACGGGCTCGTAACGCGCCACGACGTCGTCGTAGTCGAGCAGTTCTGCGGCGGATGCGACGGTCATGTGGGCGAGTTTAGTGGGGCGCCCTACGCCAGTTTGGGGTGCACGCCCGGGGTGAGCCCTGCGGCCGCCGACATCCGTTGCAGGTGTTCCAACACCTGTTCGCGTTCGGCAGGCGTGAACATCTCGGTGATCTCGTCCTCCTGCGCGCGGCCCTGCGCATCGAGCGCGGGCAGCAGTTCGCGGGCCTTGTGGGTCAGGGTCACCGCGAATGCGCGCCGATCGGCCGGATGCGGCATTCGCTTGACGAGGCCCTCGCGCTCCAGCTTGTCGACGACGGTCACCATGACGTTGCGGTGGATCCCGAGTTGTGTCGACAACTCACGTTGGGACTGTCCGTCGTCCTCGATCAGCGCCTTCAGCACCGCATATGTACGCGGTTCGACCCCGAACGGCGTCAACCGGTGCACAAAATCCTCGGCGAGGTAGACGCCGAGTTGGGACAGCAGAAAGGGAATTCTCTGGTGTAGTTCGGCGATGCCGGACGAGCGCTCGCTCACGCGGTGAGACTAGCACCACCAGTGATAGTCACTTAGTATGATAATCACTGATTGAGTGACTATTGGGAGGAGCGCCTCATGCGCATCGTGATCTTCGGCGCCAATGGGCAGACCGGTCGGCTGCTGACCCGTCGCGCCCTGAATGCAGGCCACTCGGCCGTGGCGGTCACACGGCGCCCGGACGACTTCCCGTTCGCCGATGCCCGGCTGACCGTGGCAGGCGCGAACGTGCGTGATGCCGCATCGACGGTCGACGCCGTTGGCGGTGCCGACGCCGTTGTGTCGACGCTCGGTGTGCCATTCAGCCTGCGCGCGATCGACACCTACTCGATGGGCGTGCGCAACATCGTCGCGGCGATGCGCGAGTCGGGAGTCCGGCGCCTGGTCGTCGTCAGCTCGACGGGTGCGTATCACTATCCGAACCGCATCGACACGCCCGTCGCATTGCGTGTCGCCGAACCGGTCATCACGCACACCATCGGCAAGAGCACGTACGACGACCAGCGCCGCATGGAGGACATCGTCCGGTCCAGCCGCCTCGATTGGACGATCGTGCGGTCGTCGGGCCTGTTCGATCTGCCTGAGCCGACGAATTACGTTGCGGGGGATGTCGATCCGGTTGGAGGGTTCACCGCCCGAATCGACTTGGCCGACTGCATGATCGCGTTGGTAGGCGACCCGTCGGCCGCAGGCAAGACCGTCGTAATCTCGACGACCGAGAACACGCCGACGATGTGGCGGATGATCCGCCGCGAGGCATTCAAGAGCGCATCATGACAATGGCCGCATAGAGTCTCACCGTCACGGTGATCGCCGTTGCGGCAAACGGGTTTTCGAGGTTCGCGTGGCGCTGAGCCGAGGCTGCCGCCTAGGCTCTCGCTATGCATTCCGTCGCGATCCGCGGCATCGCGACCGTCGTTGCCATCCAGGTGACAGTCCTCACCGCGCTGTCGGGGCGGTACGGATTTCACCGTGACGAACTGTACTTCCGCGCCGCGGCCAAACGTCTCGACTGGGGCTACGTCGACCAGCCGCCGCTGACTCCACTGTTGGCACGCTTGTTCTCGTTCGGGGGTTCGCCGACCACCATGCGAATCGCCGCGACGCTGATGGGCGCCGCGATCGTGGTTGTCGTCGCGCTGACCGCTCGGGAACTCGGCGCCGGGCATCCCGCCCAGGTGCTCGCAGCGGCGACCGCGGCGCTGTCGGTGTTCGTGCTCGCAGTCAGTCACATGCTGTCAACGGCCACCGTCGACAACCTGTTGTGGACAGTGATCGGGTTTTTCGTGCTTCGGTTGCTGCGCACGGGTGATGGCCGATGGTGGATGGCGATTGGTGCGGCGGCCGGCATAGCCATGACCAACAAATGGCTGGTACCGCTACTCGTGCTGGCATTCGGTGTGAGTTTGATGGCGGTCGGTCCTCGCCAGATCCTGCGGACGTGGTGGCTCGTGGCTGGAGTCGCTTTGGTACTGGTCATTTGTGGTCCAGTGCTGATTTGGCAGGCCCTGCACGGTTTTCCGCTGCTCACCGTCGCCCGCGGTATCAGCGATGCGGACGGCGCGGAGAATCGCCTGTTGTTCGTTCCGATGCAGATCGTCTACCTGTCGCCCGTCCTCGTGCCGGTGTGGGTGGCGGGGCTTCTCGCGCTGTGGCGCGACCGGCGGTTTCGGGCCGTGGCGCTGTCCTACCCGGTGCTGTGCACGGTGATCATTGTGCTGGGCGGCAAGCCGTACTACACGATGCCACTTCTGCTTCTCCTGTTGGCCGCAGGAGCCGAAACCGCATGGAATTGGGCATCACGGCATCGAGCCGTGGCGTCAACCGCTGCGCTGGCGGGGGCTGCGCTGTCGGTCGTCTTCGCGCTGCCCGTACTGCCCGTCAATGCGCTCGCCCCGGTGCTGACGGCAAACAAGGAACAGGGCGAACAAGTCGGCTGGCATGAGTTCGTCGCATCGGTGGCACGAACACACCGACAAGCCGGCCCCGACTCGGTCATTTTCACCCGAAACTACGGCCAGGCGGGAGCGATCGAGCGCTACGGAACCGAATTCGGCCTGCCACAACCCTATTCAGGTCACATGTCCTATGCCGATTGGGGTCCGCCGCCCGCCTCGACAGATGCCAGAGTCGTGGTGGTCGGACGTCCCCCCACGCTGTTCACCGGTTGTCGCGTCGTCGTGACGCACCGGGCCGTCATCGCCAACGACGAAGACGGCACGGAGATCTCCGTCTGCGATCCGGTCAGCTGGGCGTCGGTGTGGCCGAAATTGCGCCGCTTCTACAGCTGACGTCAGCCGAAGAATTCGGCGGCGTCGTCGTATCGGGTCTGCGGCACCAGCTTGAGCTGGCGCACCGCATCGGCCAGCGGCACACGACCGATTTCCTGGCCCCGCAGCGACACCATCATCCCGTACTCCCCCGCATGCGCGGCGTCGGCGGCGTTCACCCCGAAACGAGTGGCCAGCACGCGGTCGTACGGCGTCGGCGTGCCGCCGCGCTGTACGTGCCCGAGCACGGTGACGCGCACTTCCTTACTGATGCGCTTCTCCACCTCGCTGCCCAGCTGCTGCGCCACACCGGTGAACCGCTCGTGACCGAACTCATCGATGCCGCCCTGCCGCAGCTGCATCGTGCCCTCGGCGGGTTTCGCGCCTTCGGCCACCACACAGATGAAATGCGCGTCGCCGCGCACAAAGCGCGCCTTGATCAGTCGGCACACCTCTTCGACATCGAACGGCTGCTCGGGTATCAGCGTCATGTGCGCGCCCGACGCCAGGCCCGCGTTCAGCGCGATCCAGCCTGCGTGGCGCCCCATCACCTCGACGAGCATCACCCGCTGATGCGACTCCGCGGTGCTGTGCAGCCGGTCGATCGCCTCGCTGGCAACCCCGAGCGCGGTGTCGTGGCCGAAAGTCACGTCGGTGCAATCGATGTCGTTGTCGATCGTCTTTGGCACGCCGACCACCGGCACGTTCTCCTCGGAGAGCCAGTGCGCGGCGGTGAGCGTGCCCTCGCCACCGATCGGGATCAACACGTCGATGCCGTTGTCGTCGAGCGTCTGCTTGATCTGGTCGAGTCCGGCGCGCAGCTTCTCCGGGTGGACCCGCGCCGTGCCGAGCATGGTGCCGCCCTTGGCCAGCAGCCTGTCGTTGCGGTCGTCGTTGGCGAGTTGGATGCGCCGGTTCTCCAACAGCCCGCGCCAGCCGTCCTGGAAGCCGACCACCGACGAGTGGTACCGCACGTCGCAGGTGCGGACGATCGCCCGGATCACCGCGTTCAGCCCCGGACAGTCGCCACCGCCAGTGAGTATTCCGATCCGCATGCTCACATCCTCCCCTGTCAGAGCGCCGTCGGCAGCGGACCTCGCGCATTCTCGTAGGCGGCCCCGACCCGGTACAGCCGGTCATCGGCCAGCGCGGGCGCCATGATCTGCAGACCGACGGGCAGGTTGTCGTCGGGCGAGAGGCCCGAGGGCACCGACATTCCGCAGTGGCCTGCCAGATTCAGCGGCAGCGTACACAAGTCGAACAGGTACATCGCCAGCGGATCGTCGACCTTCTCCCCCAGCGGGAACGCGGTCGTCGGCGTCGCCGGTGAGATCAGCACGTCCACCTTCTTGTACGCCTCGTCGAGGTCGCGCGCGATCAGCGTGCGCACCTTCTGGGCCTGGTTGTAATAGGCGTCGTAGTAGCCAGCCGACAAAGCGTAGGCGCCAATCATGATGCGGCGCTTGACTTCTGGGCCGAACCCTGCAGCGCGGGTGAGCGCCATCACCTCCTCGGCGCTGTGCGTGCCGTCATCGCCGACGCGCAGGCCGTACCGCATCGCGTCGAACCGCGCGAGGTTCGACGACACCTCCGACGGCAGGATCAGGTAGTACGGAGGCCATCGAATAGTCGAAGTGCGGGCACTCGACCTCGCTCACCTCTGCGCCAAGCGCCGTCAACTGTTCGACGGCCGCATTGAACGACTCCAGCACACCGGACTGGTAGCCGTCTCCGCGCAACTGCTTCACCACACCGATGCGCACACCCTTGAGATCACCGGATGCGCCGTCCCGTGCGGCGGCGACCATGTCGGGCACGGCGGCGTCCACCGAGGTGGAGTCCTTCGGATCATGTCCGGCGATCACCTGGTGCAGCAGCGCGGTGTCGAGCACCGTGCGCGCACACGGGCCACCCTGGTCCAGCGACGACGCGCACGCGATCAGCCCGTAGCGCGACACCGTGCCGTAGGTCGGCTTCACGCCAACCGTCGCGGTCAGTGCGGCCGGTTGGCGGATCGACCCGCCGGTGTCGGACCCGATAGCCAGCGGCGCCTGAAACGACGCAAGCGCTGCCGCGCTGCCGCCGCCCGACCCACCGGGCACCCGGTCGACGTTCCACGGGTTGCGTGTCGGGCCGTACGCGGAATTCTCGGTCGACGAGCCCATCGCGAACTCGTCCATGTTGGTCTTGCCGAGGATCGGGATGCCTGCCGCCCGCAGCCGCGCGGTGACCGTCGCGTCGTACGGCGACGTCCAGCCCTCGAGGATCTTCGATCCACACGTCGTCGGCATATCGGTGGTGGTGAAGACGTCCTTCAGCGCCAGCGGCACCCCGGCCAGCGGCGACGGCAGTGTCTCACCGGCAGCCACCGCGGCGTCGACGCGTGCGGCCTCGGCCAGCGCCTTGTCCTCGGCGACGTGCAGGAACGCGTGGTAGTCGCCGTCCGTCGCGGCGATCTGGTCGAGGCAGGCCCGGGTGACCTCGGTGGATGACACCTCCTTGGCGGCGATCTTGGCGCCCAGCGTGGCAGCGTCGAGCCGAATCAACTCGCTGCTCATGCCGCTCATTCGGCCTCCCCGAGAATCCGCGGGACGGCGAACCGGCCGTCGACCGCCTTCGGCGCCGCCGAGAGCGCTTCGTCCTGGGTCAGGCACGGCTCGACGCTGTCGGTGCGGAAGACGTTGACGTCCTTGAGCGGGTTGCCGGTCGGGTCGACGCCGGTGACGTCGACGGCCTGGATCTGGCTGACATGGCTCAGGATGGCGTCGAGCTGCCCGGCGAAGCTGTCCAGCTCGTCTTCGGTAAGGGCGAGGCGGGCCAGGCGCGCCAGATGGGCAACCTCGTCTCGGGAGATCTGCGACACGACTACGCAAGCCTAGTCATCGCAGGATCGAGGCGCCGCTGCGCACCTGCGACCATCACGCCAGAATGCTGAGCAGCGTGCCCTGTGAAACAGTGTGCGCGTGCCTTCGTATCTGCTGCGGGTCCAGCTGGAGGACCGACCCGGCAGCCTCGGTTCACTCGCTGTCGCGCTCGGCTCGGTGGGTGCCGACATCCTGTCCCTCGACGTGGTCGAGCGTTCGGCGGGATATGCCGTCGACGATCTGGTGGTCGAGCTGCCCGCGGGAGCGATGCCCGACATGTTGATCACCGCGGCCGAAAACCTCAACGGCGTCTACGTCGACGCCATCCGCCCACACACCGGACTCCTCGAAGCGCACCGCGAACTCGAGCTGATCGACCACATCGCCGCGGCCCACGGGAAGACGAAGCAGCTACAGGTGCTCGCCGACGAGGCGCCGCACGTGTTGCGCGTCGGATGGTGCACGGTCGTCCGGCTCACCGATGGACGCCCGAAACGAATCGTCGGCAGCCCCGGCGCTCCCGAAACACAAGCAGCTGAAACCCCTTGGCTACCGATCGAGGACGCCCAGGCTCTCGACGGCACCGCCGACTGGGTCCCGCAGGTGTGGCGCGATATGGACACCGCCATCGCGGCCGCGCCGCTGGGTGATCACCACACCGCGGTGGTCCTCGGGCGCCCCGGCGGCCCGCTGTTCCGGCCCTCGGAGGTCGCTCGGCTGGGATATCTGGCCGGCATCGTCGCGACGATCCTGCGCTGACTCAGCCGCCGGCAGGCACCGGATAGCGGTCGTTGACGTCGGCGTTGGTGTCCTTTCGCGCGCAGTGCGCACAGCAGAAGATCCCGTCCGGCGTCTCGATTCCGTGTCCCAGAATCCGGCACCCGCAGTGCATACACTCCGGCGCCAGCTGCACCGCCGCGCACTCGACGCTGTCGAATGTCGCTGTGTGGCCGTCGCTGAACGTCACGGTGAACGACTTGTCGTAGTGGTTGCCGCAGGTATCGCAGATCGCCATCAGACACTCCTTATCAGTCGCCCGACGGGATTCCCTGGTCGCACAACCGACAAACGCTTCGACGGCTCAGACGCTGTCCGGACCGGTCTCCAGCAGCCGGCGAAAGCCGTCCTCGTCGAGAATCGGCACCCCGAGTTCGACGGCCTTGTCGTACTTCGTCCCCGGTGAATCTCCCGCCACCACGTACGCGGTTTTCTTCGACACCGAGCCGGCCGCCTTGCCGCCGCGCGCGACGATGGCCTCCTTGGCGTCGTCGCGGGAGAAGCCGGGCAGCGAGCCGGTGACGACGATCGACAACCCCTCGAGCGTGCGCTCGATGCTGGTGTCGCGTTCGTCGGCCATCCGCACCCCCGCGGCCCGCCATTTGTCGACGATCGCCCGGTGCCAGTCGACGGTGAACCACTCGATGACCGCAGCGGCGATCGTGGGTCCGACACCTTCGACGACGGAGAGCTGCTCCTCCGTCGCCGCCATGATCGCGTCGAGGCTGCCGTATTCGGTGGCCAGCGCACGGGCGGCCGTCGGGCCGACGTGACGGATGGACAGCGCCACGAGCAACCGCCACAGAGGCTGCGCCTTGGCCTCGTGCAGGTTCACCAGTAGCCGCTTGCCGTTGGCCGAGAGCTCACCGCCCTTGGTCTTGAACAGATCGGTGCGCAACAGGTCCTGACTGTCGATCGTGAACAGATCGCCCTCGTCGGTGATGACGCCGGCCTGCAGTAGCGCGATCGCCGCCTCGTAACCCAGGCCCTCGATGTCGAATGCGCCCCGCCCCGCGACGTGGAAAACCCGCTCCCGCAGCTGCGCCGGGCACGACCGCGTATTCGGGCAGCGGATGTCGGCGTCGCCCTCCTTGGCAGGGGCGAGCTTGGTGCCGCACTCGGGACATGTTGTGGGCATTTCGAATTCGCGTTCGGAGCCGTCGCGCAGATCCACCACCGGCCCGAGTACCTCAGGGATGACGTCACCGGCCTTGCGGATCACCACCGTGTCGCCGATCAACACGCCCTTGCGCTTGACCTCCGACGCGTTGTGCAGCGTCGCCTGGCTGACCGTCGAACCGGCGACCTTGACCGGTTCCATAAAGGCGAACGGGGTGACTCGGCCGGTGCGGCCGACGTTGACCTTTATGTCGAGCAGCTTGGTCTGCGCCTCCTCCGGCGGGTATTTGTAGGCGATCGCCCATCGCGGCGCGCGTGAGGTCGAGCCGAGGCGCCGCTGCAACGCCACTTCGTCGACTTTGACCACAACGCCGTCTATTTCGTGTTCCACGTCGTGGCGGTGCTCGCCCCAGTACGCGATGCGCTCGGTGACCGCATCCAGGCCCTTGACCTGGGCAGTGTGTTCGGAGACCGGCAGGCCCCACGCCGCGAGCGCGCGGTAGGCGTCGTGCAGCGACTTCGGGCGGAACCCCTCGGCGTGGCCGAGACCGTGACAGATCATCCGCAGCCTGCGGCGAGCGGTGACGGCCGGATTCTTCTGCCGCAGCGACCCGGCCGCGCTGTTCCGCGGGTTGGCGAACGGCGGCTTGCCCTCGGCGACCAGACCGGCATTGAGGTCCTCGAAATCGGCCACCCTGAAGAACACCTCACCACGCACCTCGAGAACCCGGGGAAGCGGGAATTCCTTTGTACCGGTGAGCCTTTCGGGGACATCGTCGATGGTGCGCGCATTGAGCGTGACATCCTCACCGGTGCGCCCGTCGCCGCGGGTCGCGGCGCGGTCCAGCCGTCCGTCGCGGTACACCAGCGCAAGGGCCACACCGTCGATCTTGAGCTCGCACAGATAGTGCGCGTCATCGCCGATCTCGCCCTGGATGCGCGCCGCCCACGCAGCCAGCTCCTCCGGCGTGAAGACGTTGTCCAGGCTCAGCATCCGCTCCAGGTGCTCGGCCGAGGTGAAGTCGGTCGCGAAACCCGCGCCGCCGACCAGCTGCGTCGGCGAGTCGGGGGTGCGCAATTCGGAGTTCTGGTCTTCGAGCGCCTGCAGTTCACGCAGCAGCTTGTCGAACTCGGCGTCGGTGATGATCGGCGCGTCCCGCACGTAGTAGCGGAACTGGTGCTCGCGCACATCATCGGCGAGTTCCTGCCAACGGCGGCGCAGATCTGCGTCCGGCGCTTCCTCCGCCTGTTCGGCCAGCGTGGTCTCGGGGTCAGGGGTCGCCTTGGGGCTCACCCTGGCAGGCTAGCCGAGCGGTCCGACAACAAGACCGATGACCGCGGACTGCCCGCTATTCAGCCCGTGTACTCGAAGAATGTCGCCATGCCCCCGTCGAGGTGGTAGTCGTTGTGACAATGGACGATCCACCGGCCGGGATTGTCGGTGTCGAAGTCGACCTCGACGGTTTGTTTGGGCGGGACCAGCACGGTGTCCTTACGTGCTCCCAGCACGGTGTCCTTACGTGCTCCCAGCACGGTGTCCTTGCGCGCACCGGGCCCGGCGCCCTGCACGACCTGGAAGGTGTGGCCGTGCAGGTGCATCGGATGAAACATCATCGACTCGCTGACGAAGCGGACACGCACCCGCTTACCCGGGTCCAAGGCGATCCCGTTCTTGGGCGGGTCGTAAAGCTTGCCGTTGATCGGCCAGGTGTAGCCGGCCATCGGGCCCTGCAGCCGCAGATCGACCGTCTTATCCGGTTTACGTTGCCCTAGCACCACTTCCGGCGCCGGTGCCAGCGTCGCGGTGTTCAGCACGTCCGACGTGCGCAGCCCCTTGACGAACTCGTCGACCTTGACACCCGAAGGTGCCCCGTCGACACGCAGGTTCAGCACTGCGTAGCCGTCCTTACCCTCGGCGGCTGCGACGACCGGCACGGAAGAGCCGACCGTGACGATTGCGTCGGCCCGCTCGCCCATCCCGAGAATCACCGCGTTCGTGCGGCGCGGAACAACGGGATAGCCGTCGGTGTGCGTGACGTTGAGTTCGGCGCCTGGCACCGCCACCCGGAATGCGGTGTCCGCACCGGCATTGATGATGCGCAGCCTAACCCGTTGTCCGGCACGGTAATCAGAGACCTGGGGATCCTTGACCGTCCTGCCGTTGATCAGGAAGTAGGGATACGTGACGTCGCCGCCGTCCTCCCCCAGCGGCAGCGACGCGCTCAGCGGCGGCGGCTGGCCCGTCATCGGTTTCATCCCGTTTCTCTTCAGGTTCTCGGCCACCTGATCGGGATTGGTGCCGGTGCCATCGATCCAGTCGTCGAGCACCACGACAAGCTCATCGTCGTAGTCGCCGCCGTCGGCGGGGTCCTCGATGATCAACGGTCCGTACATCCCGCGATCCAACTGAGTGCCGACATGCGAATGCAAGTAGTACGTGCCCGCGTCGGGCACCACGAACTCGTAACGGAAGTTCCCGCCAGGGGCGATCGCAGGCTGGGTCAACACGGGCACGCCGTCCATCGCGTTGACGATCGCCAGGCCGTGCCAGTGCACGGTTGTCTCCTGCGGCAGATTGTTGGTCACCGGCGCGCGTAGTGTCTGGCCCTTGCGCAGCCTGATTTCCCTGGCGGGCACGGTGCCGGTGTACGTCCACGTGCGCACCGACACTCCGCCGAGGTCAACCTCCGTCTCGGCGGCGTTGAGGGCGACTTCAACGGCGGAGTCGCGGCCCTCGGCCGCCACCGGTTCGACCGAGCGATCCGAGCAGGCCGCCGTCACTCCGGCGGCGGCGCCGAGTGCCGATAGCACCAGGAAACCTCGCCGATCCATCATGATCAAAGCGTGGCATCGCGACCCTGCTCCGTGCGCAAATTCGCCAGATAGTCTGGGGCCCATGCCGCACCCGATCATGTTCCGCGACGACGATCTCGGGCTGGCGGAAGTGCGCACGATCGCGCTTGGCTTCCCCGAGGCTTTCGAGAAGGTTTCCTGGGGCAGGCCGGTGTTCTGCGCGCCGAAGATCTTCGTCATGTACGGCGGCAGCGTGAAGACCGACGTCAAGGGCGAGTACCTGCAGTACCCGCACTCGATCCTGGTCAAGGTCGACGAGAGCGACCGCAGGGCACTCGAACAGGACCGCCGCTTCTTCTATCCCGCCTACATGGGGCCGTCGGGTTGGCTGGGCCTGGACCTCACGGCGAAAAAGAAGGTGGACTGGGACGAAGTGAAAGAACTCATCGACGCATCGTTCCGGATGATCGCACCGAAGAAGCTCATCAAAATGCTCGACGGAGACTGATCGGAGGCCCCATGAGTTTCGCGAGTCCCTTCCCCGAGGTCGACATCCCGTCGACGAGCGTCTACGACTATCTGTTCGGCAGCATCGACGACGCCGACCTGGATCGGGTTGCCCTTGTCGACACGTCGTCCGGCAAGGAGCACTCCTACCGCGAAATGGTCGACCGTATCAACACATTCGCGGGTGCGCTGGCCGGCCGCGGCATCGGCGTCGGCGACGTGGTCGGCTTGCTGCTGCCCAACAGCGCCGCGTTCGCGGTCGCGTTCCACGGCATCCTGCGCGCGGGGGCGACGGCCACCACGATCAATGTCTTGTTCACCCCCAAGGACATCGGCAAGCAGCTCACGGATTCCAAGGCCAAGATGTTGGTCACCGTCTCGCCGCTGCAAGCACAGGCCGAAGACGCCGCGGCGCTCGCCGGGATATCCGCCGACGCCCTCGTGGTTCTGGACGGCGACGGACAGGACGCCACCGGGCACCCCAGCGCGGCGGACCTTCTCGCGGAAGGCACGCCCGCGCCGGAGGTCAGCTTCGCCCCGTCCGCGCACTTAGCGGCGCTGCCCTACAGCTCCGGCACGACCGGCAACCCCAAGGGGGTGATGCTGACTCACCGGAACCTGGTCGCCAATGTCGCACAGATCCGCCCGCTGCACGGAATGGTCGCCGACGACGTCGTCCTCGCCGTGCTGCCGTTCTTTCACATCTACGGAATGACGGTGCTGCTCAACGCCGCATTGCATGCGAGGGCGCGGCTGGTCATCATGCGCAGTTTCGATCTGGAGAAGTTCCTCGAGAACATCGCAAACCACAAGTGCACCATCGCCTATATCGCGCCGCCCGTCGCCGTCGCGCTGGCCAAGCACCCGCTCATCGACGACTACGACCTGTCCTCGTTGAACACCGTCATGTCGGGCGCCGCGCCGTTGGACGCGGACCTCGGCCGCGCCGCGGCAGAGCGGTTGGGCTGCCGCGTCGTGCAAGGCTACGGAATGAGTGAGCTGAGCCCCGTCAGCCACATCACCCCATTCGACGGTGGCCAGGGCGACATGGACATGGATGCGCCACTGAGCTCGGTCGGATGGACGGTGTCGAACGCGGCGTCAAAGTTGATGAACCCCGAGTCCGGCGACGAAATCGACCCTCCCGCAGAGGGTCTCAGCGAGACCGGCGAGCTGTGGTTCAAGGGGCCCAACGTGATGGCCGGATACCTCGGGAACGAGGAGGCCACCAAGGAGACCATCGACAGCGACGGCTGGCTGCACACGGGCGATCTCGCGCAGGTCGACGCGTGCGGCTGCGTGTACATCGTCGACCGGCTCAAAGAGCTCATCAAGTACAAGGGATATCAGGTCCCGCCCGCCGAACTCGAGGCCGTGCTGCTGAGCCACCCGGCGATCGCCGACGCCGCGGTCATCGGTGTGGCCCACACCGACGGTGAAGAGGTGCCGAAGGCGTTCGTGGTCAAACAGCCAGACGCAAACCTGACCGAGGATGAGGTGATCGAGTTCGTCGCCGGTCAGGTCGCGCCGTACAAGAAGGTGCGGCAGGTCGAGTTCATCGATGCGATTCCGAAGTCGGCGTCGGGCAAGATCCTGCGTAAGGATCTACGGACGGCCTAGTATCTCGGCGGCCTGCGACGCGGCCCGCGCCTGGCGGTATCCGAGCACCGCGCCCGCTGCCGGGATTAGCAGCAGTCCGGCAATGCCCCACACCGGGTCGCTCAGATCGGCCGTCGGCGTGACCGCCAACTGTTTGGCCACAACCGGAGGACTGTAGATCCGGTCGACCCAGGACGGGGCAGGCGCGGCGATGATCGGCGGAGGCGGAGGCGGCGCAGGCTCGGGGGCTTCGGGAGCCACGACGTTCCAGTTGGGCTCGCGATCGGTGTCCGGCCCCGTCGGAGTCCGGCCGTTGCCGATGGCCACGCGCGGCGGCTCGAACTGAGCCGAAGGTTCGCTCGTCCGGTCCGAACCCTGTCGTTCGCTGGCGTCGGAACGATCGGCGGGCGAGAGGTCCCGGGTGTTGCTGGGTGAGAGCCGTTGGACGTCGTCCCGACCCGATCCGACCCGGGTCCGCGGACTGTCGTTGTTGGTCGTCTTCGGGCCGTCGGCCACCCGCCGGCTCCCGTTGTTGTCGGCGCCGCGGCGGATGGTGATGCCGATGCCGTTGTCATTGTCCGCTCCGTGCTTCCAACCGATGCGCGGACCTCCGCCCCAGTTGCGGTCCGGGCCGTCTCCGTTGTTGGACCCGCCGAAGTGCGACCCGCCCGGGTCGCCGAAAGCGACGGCCAGACCGGGGCCACCGAGCAGCAGGAACGCCGCCATGAGACCTACGCCTGCGGCAAGGCGTGGGTTCGTTCGGGCCACTGGCGCTCTCCTGATGGCAAAGACGGCGACGACGTCGTGCGGAATGCATTCTCGCATGCCGACCCGGGGTTCAGTCCAGGGCCCGCCAAAGTTGCGCAAATTGACGCCTGCGAAATTACTTGTCTTCCACATAGGCGCGCAACCGATCGATGGCCCGATCCCAGCGCCGCGACAACTCGCTGAGGAAGTCACTCGCGTCGGCCAGCGGAGCCGGCTCGATTCGCCAGATTCGCTCCCTTCCGTGACGTTGGCTGCTCACCAGGCCCACCGCCTCCAGCAGCAGCAGATGCTTGGTCGCCGCTTGGCGGCTGACCTCAACCACTTGGGTCACCTGCGAGGTGGAGCAGGGACCGCCGTCGCACAGCCGGGTGACGATGCGCAGCCGATTGGGATCGCCGAGCGCATCGAACAACGGCGCGGCGACGGCTGCCGGAGGGCTCACACTTTCTCGCGCAGCGCGAGGTAGCGCTGCACCAGTCGAGTTTGCGCGGCCCAGCCTTCGCTGTTGCCCTCGAACGCCGCAGCGCGACGGTCGGCCGGGATTTTGTCGAAGCCGGACTCCACGATGCGCAACAGCACTCCGTCGGCTTTCTCCTCGAGGGTGAACTCCACCAGCGTGGTGGGCACCTGCGAGTAATCGGACCCCGGCTCAGGCGCGTACGGGTGCCAACGGAACGCCAGCCGTCGCTTGGGCTCGATCGCGACGATCTGCCAGGTGTCCGCCTGGCCGGTGTAGGGCTCTTGAGCGCGAGCGACCTCGTCGTCGACCGTCGTCGGCGTGATGACGCCGGTCACCGATGCGCCGGCCACGAACCGCCCGTCGAAACGGACACCGAACCACTCGCCGAATTCGTCGGCTTCGCTGATCGCGTGCCAGACCCGCTCGAGCGGGGCCCGCAGCAGAACTTCTTTTTCGATTCGATCAGAACTCATATGCAACCTCCTGGTTGCTTTTCACCGTAGCGGCGCTGGATCACAAGCGCAACCTTTTGGTTGCGTATGGGTCAGATCGCGTCGGGATCGTCGGCGAACGCGTCTGCCGTCTTCTGTGCCAACTCGACGGCCGTGCGCGCCCACTCCGGCGTGGCGCCTGCCAGCCCGCAGGCGGGTGTGATGCCGATCTGCTCGCGCAACACCGAGCGGGCAAACCCGAGGCGGTCGGTCACGGCGACGGCAGCCTTGGCGATCTCCTCGACAGACGGCCGTGCGGCGGGAGCGGTCGACGGAACCACGCCCAACATGACGGTGCGCCCGGATTCGACGAACTCACCGATGCCGTCGAGATCGGCGGCGACCAGAGTGCCAACATCCACTGAGATAGCGTGAATAGTGCTGCGCTGCAGCATCTTCCACGGCAACGCCGAGGCGCAGCTGTGCAGGGTGAGCTCAGCGCCCACGGTGGCGACACAGTCGTCGAGCAGCCCGGTGGCCACCGCCTCGTCCACCGGATGCACCGGTGTCAGGCTGGTCACGCCCCTCAGCCGCCCCTCGAGGGCGGCGGGCAGCAGCGGCTCGTCGAACTGCACCACCACCGTCGTGTCGAGCCGTCTGGCCAGCTGCGCACGATGGGCCGCCACCCCCTCCGCCAGTGATACCGCAAGGTCGCGCACCGCGCCGGCGTCGCTGATGGCGCGATGGCCGGCGGACAGTTCGAGCTGAGCTGCAAGGGTGATCGGCCCCGGTGCCTGCACCTTCACGGTCCGTGTGGCGCCGCGCAAGCCCGCCTTCTCCCACGCCTCCTCCAGCGCGTCGATGTCCTCGTCGAGCAGGCTGGCCGCCCTGCGGACGACCGCGCTGCGCCGCCCAGGGGCGATGCGGTAGCCGCGCGGCACGGTGTCGATGCCGATGTCGACCAGCAGCGCGGCCGCGCGCCCGATCATGTCGGCCCCCACGCCGCGGGCGGGCAGCTCGACCAGGTGGGGAAGGGTGTGCAGTTCACCGACGACGATCTCGGCGGCCTCTCTTGGCGTTGAGCCCGGCCAGGATCCGATGCCGGTCGCTGCGGCGAAAACACTCACTCGTTTCACACTATTCGATCCGGTTACTCTCGACGCGGGAAGGGACGTCTTGCCCGGATTGGCCAGGCCGCTGGTGGTTTGGTGGATGGCAGCGTTGCTGACCGCCGGGTGCACCCACGTGATCGACGGCGCCGCGGTCCGGGCCGCCCCCGGCGTCGACGACGACTCGCGCTCCCCGGTCGATGTCGAGACGATCATGCTCGATCAGTCGCAGATGCGCGCGATCACCGGCGCCGGTGAAGACCTCACGATCATTCCGACCATGGACGGCAAGACCCCCGTCGACATCGAGCAACTTGCGGAATCCGCTCCGCCGCAATGCCAGTGGATCTTTGAGGAGACGCAGACGTTCGGCGCGGACGTCGAGGAGTTCCACAAGACGACGTTTCAGAGCCCGCGAGACGGTGGCCTCATCTCCGAGGGCGCGGCGGCGTACCGCGACACCGCCAGCCGGACCTTCGAGAATCTCGTCGGCCTTGTCAAAGGCTGCGACTCGACGCCGTTCGGACCGCTGTTCGTCGGCGAGTGGTCGGCGACGCCGGACGCGCTGCAGACGCGGCCGGGCAGTGGTTGTGGACGCGACTACCGCGTGAAGAACGTGGTGCTGGCCAAGGTGCCGGACTGATCGCCGAAATGGAATTCCGTGGGATCAAGACGCGTCCTTCGCCACACGGAATTCCGTTTCGGCGAAAGCTAGCGCGTGATTGTGGCGCTGCCGAGGACTTCGTCGCCGTTCGGGTCGGGACGGTAGAGCACCATCGTCTGCCCAGGCGCGACACCGCGCAGCGGCGTGCGCAGGTCGAAAACCAGTGCGCCATCGCGCAGTTCGGCCACCCCGTCGGCGATCCCGCCGTGCGCACGCACCTGAACCGCACACTCCACCGGCCCCGTTGGCGCGACGCCTGACGTGAACACCGGCCGCTCGCCGGTCAGCGTCCAGACATCCAGGTCGGCCGCGTCGCCGACATGTACGGTGCCGGTGTCCGCATCGATGCCCGTCACGTAGCGGGGCCGTCCGTCGGGTCCGGGTCCTGCGATGCCCAGCCCCTTGCGCTGTCCGACGGTGAAGCCGTGCACGCCATCGTGTTCGGCCAGCACCACGCCGCCCGCGTCGACGACGGCACCGCGGCGTACACCGATCCGGGCACCGAGAAAAGCGCGGGTGTCGCCGGAGGGGATGAAGCAGATGTCATGGCTGTCCGGCTTTTCGGCGACGGCAAGGCCGCGGCGTGCGGCCTCTTCGCGGATCTGCGGCTTGGGCGTATCGCCGATCGGGAAAACGGCGTGACGGAGCTGCTCGGCGGTCAGCACCCCCAGCACGTAGGACTGGTCCTTGTCCTGGTCGACGGCCCTGAGCAAGCGCCCGTCGACCAGCCGCGCGTAGTGGCCGGTCGACAGGGCATCGAAGCCCAGCGCCAGTGCGCGGGCGGCCAACGCCGAGAACTTGATCTGCTCATTGCATCGCACGCACGGGTTCGGTGTCTCCCCGCGTGCGTAGGAAGACACGAAGTCGTCGATCACGGCTGCCTTGAACCGATCCGCGAAGTCCCATACGTAGAACGGGATGTCGAGCACATCGGCCACGCGGCGGGCGTCGCCCGCATCCTCCTTCGAGCAGCACCCGCGAGACCCCGTCCGAAGGGTGCCCGGTGCGGCGGACAGCGCCAGGTGAACGCCGACCACGTCGTGGCCCGCATCCACCATCCGAGCGGCGGCGACCGACGAATCGACACCGCCACTCATTGCGACAAGAACACGCACTAGTCAACGACTCCCGAACTGGCCAGCGCAGCGTGCCGTGCCCGATCCACCGCCGCGGGCAACACCGCCAACGCGGCGTCGACATCGGCCTCGGTGCTGGTGTGGCCGAGCGACAACCGCAGCGAACCACGCGCGCTGGCCGGGTCGGCGCCCATCGCGATCAGCACATGCGACGGCTGCGCTACGCCTGCGGTGCACGCTGAGCCCGTCGAGCACTCGATGTCCTTGGCGTCCAACAGCATCAGCAGCGAGTCGCCCTCGCAGCCGCGAAATGTGAAGTGCGCGTTGCCAGGCAACCGACCGCTGTCCGTGGCGCCGTTGAGATAGACGTCGTCGATGGTGGCCAGCACCCCGTCCACCAACCGGTCGCGCAACGCCCGCACGCGAGCGCTGTTGGCGTCCAGTGCCTCTACCGCGACGCGGGCGGCAGCTGCCATCGCCACCGCTCCCGCGACGTCCGGTGTGCCGGAGCGGACGTCGCGCTCCTGACCGCCGCCGTGCAGAAGCGGCACGCATGCGGTGTCGCGTCGCAGCAGCAGCGCGCCGACACCCGTCGGGCCGCCGAACTTGTGCGCGGCGATGCTCATCGCCGAAAGACCGCTGGCCGCGAAGTCGACGGGGATCTGGCCGACCGCCTGGACGGCATCGCTGTGCATCGGCACGTCGAACTCCGCTGCGATGGCGGCTAGTTCGTGGATCGGCATGATGGTGCCGACCTCGTTGTTGGCCCACATGATCGAAACCAGTGCGACGTCGTCGTGTTCCTCCAACAACTCCCGGAACGCGGCGGGGGCAACCGCTCCGTCATCACCGACGGGCAGCCAAGTCACCTCGGCGCCTTCGTGTTCGGCGAGCCACTCCACCGAATCCAGTACAGCGTGATGCTCGACGGGTGTGGTGACGATGCGCCTCCGGCGGGGATCAGCGTCGCGGCGGGCCCAATAGATGCCCTTGACGGCGAGGTTGTCGCTTTCGGTGCCGCCCGCGGTGAAAATCACCTCCGACGGGCGTGCGCCGAGGAGTTGGGCCAGCGTCTCGCGGGCCTCCTCCATTCGGCGGCGGGCGAGCCGCCCGGCGCCGTGCAGCGATGACGCGTTGCCGACCGTCGCCAGCACAGCGGTCATTGCCTCGATGGCGGCAGGGTGCATCGGGGTGGTGGCGGCGTGGTCAAGGTAGACCGGCGATGAGCCGCTTGCGCGAAGAGCATCCGGTCCGGATGAGTCGCTTGCACGAGGAGCATCTGACGAGGTCATAACCGTTCCATGTTAGCCGCCGCGGAACGGACTCCGATTCCGTGGTCAGGCCACCAACGCATGCCCGTGCGCGCAGCGCGAATCCTCGCCGCGCACCGCGGCCTCACACCGGGCGGCCAGGTCACGGCGGTCCTCCCCCGGCAGCTGCAGCGACTGGACCTGCACGTGCACGACCGTGCGCTTGGAGGTGACCAGCCGGCAGATCGAGGCAAACAGCGTGTCGTCGCCGATGTACGCGGCGACGGTCGACGGTCTGCCGTCGCGGTGGTGGTAGGTCAACCGCAGGGGCTGGACGGGGCGGCCCGCATCCACGGCGGCCTGGAACATCGCAGGCCGGAACGGGCCGTATGCCAGACCGCACCACGTGGTGCCCTCCGGGAACGCGACCACGGTCTGGCCCGCACGTAGCCGTTCCGCGATCGTGCTCACCACGTTGGGAAGCAGTCGCAGGTTGGCGCGGTCGATGGGGATGACCTTCATCAAGCGGGCCACAATGCCCAGACCGATCCAGTCGACGAGATCAGCACGAGCGACGAACCGGCCCGGCATGACGGCGCCGATGGCGAAGATGTCCACCCATGACACGTGCCCGCTGACGACGAGCACGCCCGCGAGGTTGCGAATGGGCCCGCCGGACACGGTGATTCGCACGCCCAGGCACCTCAGCACCAACCGGCAGTAGCCGCGCTGGATGGTCGACCGGCCCGGCATCGGAACGGCGAGCAATGGAAGCGCGGGCAGGAGCAGCAGCGCCATCGTCGTTCGTAGCGTGGTGCGCAGCCACACCCCCGATCGCCGGCCCTGCGCGTCGCTCCCGGCGCGCACACAGCTGGCGTCGCAAGAGGCCCGTGGCAACCAGGCGTGGTCGACGCTCACGATGCCATCCCGTCGGCCATCGCAGCGGCCGCGCCGACCGACCGCAGCCTTCGCAGGTAACGAACGTCGGCGCGGCGTTTGTCCAGCAGCGCGGGAAAGTCGCCGACACCGAAGTCGGGGTCGTGCGCGGGTTCTCCGCATACCTGCGCACCGAGCCGCAGATAGCCCCGCATCAGCGGTGGGACCGCCACACGCGCGGGCGGATCGATGTCGTCTAGGCCCCTGCCGTCGACTGTCACCGGCCGGTAGGGCCGCACGGTGTACTGCACCGGGGCGGCATGGCGGCGTCGCACGAAGTCCCGAACGCCGCGGATCTGGCTGCCCGGTGTTTGCTCGTCGGGACCGCATACCGGCACCGACACGCAGCCGGTGACGTAGTCATAGCCGCAGCGGTCCAGGTAGGCCAGGATGCCCGCCCACATGAGCAGCACCACGCCACCGTTGCGGTGGTCTTCACGCACCACCGCGCGGCCCATCTCCACCAGCGAGGGCCGCAGTGTGTCAAGGCCTGTCACATCGAATTCGGTTGCGGTGTAAAGCCCTCCAGCCGCAATGGCACCCGGCGGCGGCAGCATCCGGTAGCAACCGACAAGCTCGCCGGAGTTGTCCTCGCGGACCAAGAGGTGATCGCAGAATTCGTCGAACCGGTCGGCGTCGCGCCCGTCGGCGGCGCCGGCCAATGCGAACCCCGGCTCGGAGGTGAACACATCGTGGCGAAGGCGTTGAGCGGACTCGATCAGTGCGGGATCGGTGGACAGCAGCAGGGTGTAGCGGGGGTTATCTGCTGAGGGAGTCGAATGGTCTGCGGCGATGAGTACAGAAGCAGTGCTCATAGCCAGCACGGTCGCTCAGCCGCATCTCCGGACGGCATCGCGTGCGTGACGTTTCTGTGAGCGCTAGGTGACGACTTGTGATGCGACGTCAACTATCCAGGAACACCACGTTCGCCTCGATCGGATTGCGCGGGGTCGATATGGTGTTGGCCGGAAAGGCTGGGTCGGGGTACCCGATCGACAGACCGCACAGGACGGTTAGCTCCTCCGGTATGCGCAGGTGAGCCCGCAAAATCTCCGGGTAGGCCGCGATCGACACCTGAACACAGGTGCCCAAGCCACGTTCGGTCAAAGCCAGCACCAGCGTCTGCAGAAACATTCCCACGCCCAGGCTGTCGACCAGCCCCATATCGCGGTGCATGCAGACGACAGCGCCCACCGGCGCCCGGAAGAACTCCCAGTTGCGTAGCTGGGCCAGCCGCCGACCCTCTTTGTCGTGACGTGCGATGCCCATCGAGCCGTACACCAGTGCGCCGAGTTCCTGACGCAACGGCAGAAACGTCTCCGGAATGCCCGTGGTCACCGGTAACTCGACGGACGCCTTCTCGAGGAGCGCTTCGACCATCCGGTCCCGGCACGGACCCGAGGCGACGAACACCCGCCACGGCTGGACATTGGAATTCGACGGCGCTCGCATGGCAAGTGCGAACGCCTCATCGAGCAGTTCACGGGGCACCGGCTTGTCGCTCAAGAACAATCGTGTCGACCGACGCTGCCGCACCACTTCGTCGAAATCCTTCATGACCGAGGAACGCGCCGGTCCTTGCGCTGTTCGAGTTCGTCCTCGTCAACGACCACGAGCATTGGCACACCGGCCACACAGATCATCGTGACGAGGAAGCGCAGCGGAATATCGTCGCGGTTGTTGGCGTCCGAGTAATGGATGATGTCGCCTCCCGGCTCCCAGAACGCTTCGCCGGCCTTGATCACCCGCGGCGCCTCGCCCTCCAACTCGAAGAGCATCTCGCCTTCCAGCACATAGCCGAACAATGGCCCGCCGGGGTGGCGGTGCGGCGGAGCGCCTGCACCTCCGGCCGGCCACTCGACGATCATCGTCATCACCTCGGCGTCGGCGGGGATGAACGGCGGCTTGACGGTCTGGACCGTCGTGATGGCTTTCATGAGATCTGCGTTGTCGAACATTGTCTCTCCCCAGTCGAATTCGGATCTGTTATGTCGTTTAGTCAGCGAAGCGAATGGAGCCCAGCACGGCACCGTCGCCGGTGACGAGGCTCGTTTCGGCGACGCGAGTGCCGAAGTAGGTGGCCGTCGGGTCGACGACGACGGCCTTGTCGGAGCCCTGCTTGGCCAGCACCGCGCGGGCGAGATCGGCAAACGAGATCTTGTCCGGCCCTCCGATGTTGACGACACCGTTGACAGGCGCGGCGACAGCGACGCGGGCCACCTCGGCGGCGACGTCATCGGCGGCGATCGGCTGGATCAGCGCATCCGGCACCCGTACGTCGTCGCCCGTGTCGAGTGACCCGACGATGGCCGTGGCGAACTCTTGGAACTGGGTGGCCCGCACGATCGAGTACGGCAGGACCGATTCGGCGATCGTCCTCTCCTGCACGACTTTCGCGCGCATGTACCCGCTCTCGGGCAGGCCATCCACCCCGACGA
This sequence comes from uncultured Actinomycetota bacterium, assembly GCA_963848855.1. Taxonomy (GTDB): domain Bacteria; phylum Actinomycetota; class Actinomycetes; order Mycobacteriales; family Mycobacteriaceae; genus Mycobacterium. Next base: position 387,804 of record CAWKFL010000007.1, on the reverse strand, counting down.
TCGACAATGCGGCGTAGTGGCCGACGCCCGACTCCTGCGCGGCCGCCACCAGGTTCGCCGAAGAGCGGGTGAAGAAGTCCATCACCGGGCCGTCGTCGAACGACGGTGAATTGGTCAGGTCGACGAGGACGTCGGCGCCCGATAACGCCTCGGCCAGGCCCTCCGCGGTGAGCACGTCGGCCCCGGACGCGCGCGACGCCGCGACGACGTCGTGCCCGGCATTATTGAGTAGATCGACCACCTTGGCGCCGATGAGGCCGGTCGCTCCGATAACTGAGATCTTCATGCGTCCAGACTGACGCCGTCGGCCTCCGGGCGGACCCTTGAAAGTCCGTAGTCTGCGCCTCGCACGCAAAAGCCCCGAACACCGAGGTGTCCGAGGGCTCTGCGTCAGAGGGTTTTAACCCTTGCGGGCCTTGACCGCCTCGGTTAGCTGCGGTGCGACCTTGAAAAGGTCACCAACGATGCCCAGGTCGGCGATCTCGAAGATCGGCGCCTCTTCGTCCTTGTTCACCGCGATGATCGTCTTCGACGTCTGCATACCCGCGCGGTGCTGGATGGCACCGGAGATGCCCAAGGCGATGTACAGCTGCGGGGAGACCGTCTTGCCGGTCTGACCCACCTGGAACTGGCCCGGGTAATACCCCGAATCGACCGCGGCACGCGAGGCACCGACGGCCGCACCCAGCGAATCCGCCAACTCTTCGACCACGCTGAAGTTCTCGGCGCTGCCGACACCGCGACCGCCCGAGACGACGACGGTGGCCTCGGTCAGCTCCGGACGGTCGCCCACCCCCGCTGGCGCGCGCTTGGTGATCTTGGTGGCGTTCTCAGCCTGGGCCGGAACGTCGACGTTGACCACCTCGCCGGCCCCGGCCGACGGTGCGGCGTCCACAGAGCCGGGGCGCAGGGTGATCACCGGGGTGTCACCGGGTACCTCGGCCTCCACGGTGAACGCGCCACCGAAGATGGAGTGAACGCCCTTGGCGCCCTCCTTGACCTCGACGACGTCGACCAGCAGACCCGAGCCGATGCGCGCGGCGAGCCGGCCTGCGATCTCCTTGCCGTCGGCGGATGCGGCCAGCAGGACACCCGCAGGGGTGGCCGACTCGGCCAGCGCCGCAAGCACATCCACGTAGGGGGTGATCAGATAGTTGTCGGCGTCATCGGACTCGGCGACGTAGATCTTGGCGGCGCCGGCCTCCTTCAGACCCTCGACCAGCGGCTCGGCCGTGCCCGGCTTGCCCACCACCACAGCGGAGGGCTCACCCAGCACACGGGCCGCGGTGATCAGTTCGGCGCTGACCTTTTTCAGCGCACCTTCTGCGTGCTCCACGAGCACAAGTACTTCAGCCATGTGTCTTCTATGTCTTTCGGTCTATGGGCTTGCGACGGCTAGATGATTTTTTGAGCAACCAGGTACTCGGCGATCTTGGTGCCGCCGTCGCCCTCGTCGGTGACCTTCTCGCCCGCGGTCTTCGGCGGCTTCGGGGTCGACGACGTCACCTTCGAACCGGCGTTCGCGACGCCCACCTCGTCGGCCTCCACGCCGATCTCGGCCAGCGTCAGCGTCGTCACTTCCTTCTTCTTGGCGGCCATGATGCCCTTGAAGGACGGGAAGCGAGGCTCGTTGATCTTCTCGTTGACGCTGACCACCGCGGGCAGCGACGCCTCGATGGTGAACACACCGTCGTCTGTCTCACGCTCGCCGGTGACCTTGCCGCCCTCGACGGACACCTTGCGCAGGTGCGTCAGCTGGGGCAGTCCCAGGTACTCGGCGATGACGGCGGGCACGGCGCCACCGACACCGTCGGTGGCCTCATTGCCCGCGATGACAAGCTCGGTGCCCTCGATCGTGCCCAGCGCGCGGGCCAGCGCCCAGCCGGTCTGGACGACGTCGGAGCCGTGCATGCCGTCGTCGAGCAGGTGCACAGCCTTGTCGGCACCCATCGACAGCGCCTTGCGGATGGCCTCGGTCGCCCGCTCGGGTCCGGCTGTGAGCACTGTCACAGTGCTTTCGGTGCCGTTCGCGGCTTCCTTCTCCTTGATCAGGAGCGCCTCCTCGACGGCGCGCTCGTTGATCTCGTCGAGCACGGCGTCGGCGGCCTCCCGGTCGAGGGTGAAATCGCCTTCGGTCAGCTTGCGCTCTGACCACGTGTCAGGGACCTGTTTGATCAGGACCACGATGTTCGTCATGACTCTGGTTCGTCCTCCTCGAAGGGGCCGACGGCCGACCCGCAATACCACGTTTCAAGCAACTACCACCATGTTACTCGCCAGTAACTTTTGGTGGCTGCACGATCACCATAGCTGGTCGAAGTTTGCGTTCTAGCAGCCCGTAGGCGGCGAAGCGTTCGCCATTGGGCAGATCCGCGTTAGCCTGCCTTGCAATGAGCGCCTCATTCGTTACCAACGGTCCGCTTGGGGACGATGCGTTGCCCCTTACCGGCGAACGCACGATCCCCGGGCTCGCGGAGGAGAACTACTGGTTCCGCCGCCATGAGGTCGTCTATGAACGGCTGGCCGACCGCTGCGCGGGCCGCGACGTGCTCGAAGCGGGCTGCGGCGAGGGTTACGGGGCGGATCTGATCGCCGACGTGGCGCGCCACGTCATCGGGCTGGACTACGACGAGACGGCGGTCAAACACGTCCGCGCCCGCTACCCGCGGGTGGAGATGCGGCACGGGAACCTGGCCGAACTACCGCTCTCCGGTGGTGCAGTTGATGTCATCGTCAACTTCCAGGTGATCGAACATCTGTGGGATCAAGGGCAATTCGTCGCGGAATGCTTACGCGTGCTACGACCGGGCGGAGTGTTGTTGATGTCGACACCTAACCGGATCACCTTCTCCCCCGGCCGCGACACCCCCATCAACCCGTTCCACACCAGGGAGTTGAACGCCGCCGAGATGACGGAGCTGCTGTCGGATGCGGGCTTCTCGGTGGAGTCGATGTCGGGCGTGTTTCATGGTCCGCGGCTGGTCGAGCTCGACGAGCGGCACGGCGGATCGATCATCGACGCCCAGATCGCCCGCGCGCTGGCCGATGCGCCATGGCAGGCCGAATTGCTCGAAGACGTCGCCTCGGTGAGGACGTCGGACTTCGACCTCGTGAATGCCGACGAGCGGGACATCGACGGCAGCCTCGACCTGGTCGCGATTGCGGTGCGGACGTGACGAGCAACGAGCCCGTACCCCGGTCCGATGTCGCCGGCCCTCCGGCTCCGGGGCTCTTCACGCTTGTTCTGCACACGCATCTGCCGTGGCTGGCCCACCATGGCCGGTGGCCGGTCGGCGAGGAGTGGCTCTACCAGTCCTGGTCGGCGTCCTATCTGCCGTTGCTGCGGGTGCTCCGCACGCTGGCCGCGGAGGACCGTCACCACCTGGTGACGCTGGGTATGACGCCCGTGGTCACCGCGCAGCTCGACGACCCGTACTGCCTTGCAGGGATGAACCACTGGCTGGCCAACTGGCAGCTGCGCGCGGTGGAGGCCACGACACTGCCAGAACCGTTGCGGGAATTCGGTATCCGGGAGCGGGCCGAGGCAGGCCAGGCGCTGGAGGACTTCGCGACCCTGTGGCGGCACGGCGGCAGCCCGCTGCTGCGTGAACTCATCGACGCGGGCACGATCGAACTGCTCGGCGGCCCGCTCTCCCATCCGTTCCAGCCGTTGCTCAATTCCCGGTTACGCGAGTTCGCGCTGCGCGAGGGTCTTGCGGATGCCATGCAACGCTTCGCCCACACCCCGACGGGCATCTGGGCGCCCGAGTGTGCGTACGCGGGCGGTATGGAAATCGATTACGCCGCAGCGGGTATCGGCCACTTCATGGTCGACGGGCCGTCGTTGCACGGCGACACCGCGCTTGGCAGGCCCGTCGCAGCCTCGGACGTCGTCGCGTTCGGCAGGGACTTACAGGTCAGCTACCGGGTCTGGTCACCGAAGTCCGGGTACCCCGGACACGCCGCTTACCGGGACTTCCATACCTACGACCATGTCACCGGCCTCAAGCCCGCGCGCGTCACGGGCCGCAACGTGCCGTCCGACGCCAAGGCGCCGTACGACCCGGAGCGCGCCGACGCCGCAGTCGACGTCCATGTCGCCGACTTCGTCGAGGTGGTACGGCAGCGGCTGTGCGCCGAAAGCGACCGGATCGGCAGGCCGGCGCACGTAGTGGCGGCCTTCGACACGGAGCTGTTCGGTCACTGGTGGTACGAGGGGCCGGTGTGGCTGGAACGGGTGCTGCGCGCGCTACCCGAGGCAGGCGTGCGGGTGGGCACGCTGTCCGATGCGATCGCCGGTGGCTTCGTCGGTTCACCCGTCGAATTGCCGCCCAGCTCTTGGGGTTCGGGCAAGGACTGGCAGGTGTGGTCCGGCGAGAAGGTCGCCGACCTGGTGGCGCTCAACGCGGAGGTCGTCGACACCGCGCTGACAACCGTTGACAAGGCGCTGGAACAGGCCGCGTCCATCGGTTCGCCGACACCACGCGATTTCGTCGCCGACCAGATCTTGCGCGAGACGCTGCTAACCGTGTCCAGCGACTGGCCGTTCATGGTCAGCAAGGATTCCGCCGCGGACTATGCGCGCTACCGCGCGCACCTGCATGCCCACGCCACCCGCGAGATCGCGGGCACATTGGCATCGGGCCGCCGCGAGCACGCGCAGCGACTCGCCGACGGCTGGAACCGCGCCGACGGCCTGTTCGGTGCGCTCGACGCAAGGCGCCTCCCCCGGTGAGCGCCTCCCCTTGGACCGCGAGAGTGCGTGTCTGCACCCCGACACGCCGCGAAACACCAGCACTTCGCGCACGCTCGCGAGCGGTGAGGGCCCACCCGCCAGTAGGGGACGTGCAATGAAGATCCTGATGGTGTCGTGGGAGTACCCGCCGGTGGTCGTCGGCGGGCTCGGCCGCCACGTCTATCAACTCGCGACCGCCCTCGCGGCATCGGGACACGAAGTCGTGGTGCTCAGCCGCAGGCCCAGCGGCACCGATCCCAGCACCCACCCGTCGACCGACGCGATAGCCGAGGGCGTACGCGTCATCGCCGCCGCCCAGGATCCGCACGAATTCGACTTCGGCTCCGACATGATGGCCTGGACGCTGGCCATGGGTCATTCGATGGTCCGCGCGGGCCTTGCTATCAAGGGCCGCCGCAACCGGCCGTGGTGCCCTGACGTCGTACATGCCCACGACTGGCTGGTCGCCCACCCGGCCGTCGCGCTTGCCGAATACTACGACGTCCCACTGGTTTCCACTATCCACGCCACCGAGGCGGGCAGGCATTCCGGCTGGGTGTCGGGGCGAATCAGCCGTCAGGTGCACGCGGCGGAGTCCTGGCTGGTGAACGAATCCGATTCGCTCATCACGTGTTCGGCGTCGATGACCGATGAGATCACCGAGCTGTTCGGGCCGGCACTCGCCGAGACTCGGGTGATCCGCAACGGGATCGACGCGGCGCTATGGCCGTTCGCGCCTCGCCGACCCCGCAAGGGGCCCGCGCAGCTGATGTATCTCGGCCGGCTGGAGTACGAGAAAGGCATTCACGACGCGATCGCGGCGCTGCCTCGCATCAGGCGCACCCATCCCGGCACAACACTGACCATCGCGGGCGACGGCACACAGCTGAACTGGCTCATCGAGCAAGCGCGAAAGCACAAGGTGCTCAAGGCCACAACGTTCGTCGGTCGACGCGACCACGATGGACTCGTGCAGCTGCTTCACACCGCTGACGCCGCCGTGCTACCCAGCCACTACGAGCCGTTCGGCATCGTCGCACTCGAGGCGGCCGCGACCGGGATCCCGCTGGTGACCTCCAACGTCGGCGGGCTCGGCGAGGCCGTAATCAACGGGCAGACCGGAATGTCGTTCGCACCAAGGGATGTCGCAGGCCTCGCCACGGCCGTGCGCGCGGTGATCGACGATCCCGAAGCCGCGCAACAGCGGGCTGTCGCGGCCCGCGAACGGCTCACCTCGGACTTCGACTGGCACACCGTCGCAAGCGAAACCGCGCAGGTGTATCTGGCCGCCAAGCGCAGGGAGCGCGAACCGCCGCGCCGACGGGTCATCATCGAACACGCGCTGCCGGATCGCTGATAGTTCGATCTGCGTCGAACCATTTCGAACCTAGCGTTGCGCTATGGACACCGACAGGATCACCTACCGGTCGATTGTCACGTTGATCACGGCGTACCTGGGCCTTTTCGTCGGACTAATTGACGCGAACGCGATCAACCTCGCCCTACCTGCCATCCGAGATGATCTGGGCGGCGGCATTTCCGGTGCGCAGTGGACGATCGACGCCTACAACATCACCTTCGCGGCAACGCTGCTGACGTCGGGCTCGCTGGGAGACCGGTTCGGCCGACGCACGCTGCTGCGTTTCGGGCTGCTGACCTTCATCGCCGCTTCACTCGCGTGCGCGGCGGCGCCGTCACTGCCGCTCCTGCTGACCGCCCGCGCCGTTCAAGGGGTCGGCGCCGCGATGATGCTGCCGCAGGGTCTCGCGATCACCGCCGCAGCGTTCCCCAATCCCGTCGAACGCGCCCACGCGACGGCGGCGTGGGCGATGGCGGCAGCGATGAGCACCGCTACCGGGCCCATCCTCGGCGGGGTGCTGACCGACACCCTCGGGTGGCGCTACATCTTCTGGCTGAACGCGCCCGTTGGCGTCGTCGCGTTGGCGATGACCTACCGCTACCTCCCCGAATCCCGCGATCCCGACGCGGCGAGCGTCGACCTGCCCGGACAGGTCCTGGCGATGGTGGGTCTCGGCGCGCTGACCGTCGTGCTGGTCGAGGGCCGGACCATGGCGCCGTCCTGGACCGTCGCGCTTGCCGTCACCGCCTGTGTCGGCGTCACCGCTTTTCTATGGAGCCAGCGACGGGCTGCACGTCCGATGCTCCCGCTTGACCTGTTCCGCAGCCGACGGCTGGTCGCCGCGCTGATCGCCACATTCACGATGACGTTCGGCATCTACGGACTGCTGCTGGTCAACAGCTTTGCCTTCCAGCAACAACGCGGCTCCAGCGCGCTGGCCACCGCGTTCTGGTTCCTGCCGATGCCACTGATCTATCTGGTGCTCATTCCTACGGCCAACACGCTCGCCCACCGCACCGGTCCGCGGATGCCGATGACCGCAGGGCTGGTGCTCATGGCCGCGGGCATGGCGTTGTATGCCGCGGCGGGGCCGCAGGCCGACGTCTGGCTGCTCGAGCTGTCGTTCGTGCTGGCGGGCGCGGGCCTGGCCCTCAACACCGGCCCCGCTGTCGGGCTGGCAATGTCGGGCGTGCCGATAGAGCGGTCCGGCCTGGCCTCCGGCGTGGTGAACCTGGCGCGTCTGGTGGGTATCACTGTCGGTGTCGCGGTGTTGGGTAGTGCGATGGCGGCCATCGGTGGCGCCGCCGGTGTTCGGACCGCGATGGTGGTCGGCGGGCTGGTCCAGTTGATCGGCGCTGCGGTCGCGTTCCGCTGGGCTGAGGCCGACGCCGCGCCGACGGAGAAGGAGGTGTGCCATGCGTGACGCCGCAGCACTGCCCACCGGCGACGTCGACATCGCCGCGCTGGCCTCCCTGCTGGCCGACCCGGCCCGGTGCAAAGTGCTGCTCGCGCTCGACGACGGACGCGCGCTGCCCGCCAGCGTGCTCGCCGACGAAGCAGGCATCAGCAGGCCCACCGCCAGCAGTCACCTCGGCAAGCTGACGAATGCGGGATTGCTGACGGTCGAGACGCACGGACGGCATCGCTACTACCGGCTGGCCGGTCCCGAAGTCGGTGCGCTGCTCGAGCAGTTGGGCCGACTCGCGCCGACGCGCCAGGTGCGCTCTTTGCGCGAGGGCACGCGGGCGGCCCGATTACGTTCGGCGCGAACCTGTTACGACCATGTCGCCGGCCGGCTCGGCGTGCAGATCATGGGCGGCCTGATCGAGCACGGGGTGTTGATCGGCGGCGACGGCTATTACGACCCGCGCCGCGACGCGCACGACTCGTTGAGCAGTCCCGGCCACGACATCCGTTACGACCTGACCGACACCGGCAGGGACTTTCTCAACGACGTTGGCATTGAATTGCCAACGGGCAGAAGACCACTCGTCAAGTATTGCGTCGACTGGACCGAGCAGCGGCATCACCTGTCCGGCGGGCTGGGCCGTGCGGTCTTCGATCGCCTGCTCGCGGCGGGTTGGGTGAAGCGGGTGCCGCGCGGCCGGGCGCTGAAGGTGACGGACGACGGCCGCACGGCGCTGGCCGAGTGGTTCGGCATCGCGTGGACTGCCTGATCGACTGCTATACAACATCTTTCATAGAGCTGGCGGGGATCGTGTGGTTGATCCCCGCCAGCTGTGCTCATCGGTCAGAAGATGTCGACGTTGCCCGCGGCGGGCGCGACGGTCGCGGCGACCGCGTTCACCTGGGCCGCCGAGAGGTTACCGACGCCCGCGGTGTGCATCACGCGGTCGGGGTCATCAATGAAGGCCTGAGCGCGAACCGGGTCGCGGAAGAGGTCCAGAATCCAGTCGATCACGTTCATTTCTTGGGTCCTTTCGGGTGTGTGTTGTCTTCAAGTTCTGTCGCCGGCTGCCCGGTCGATCTGCTGACTACGTCATGGACCCCGCGACCCCACAGAAACGGGGCGCAAACCCCTGCCTGCGGCCGACGATTCAGGAGTTGCGAACGATCCCGATAAGGAGATTAGGGGGTCGCTGCAGACGCCGCCGGCGTCATGACAGCCGCAGGTTCTCGCTTCCGATGGCGGTCAGCCCGTCGTACGCGAAACGACTCCACCGACGGCGGATCTCCAGCGCTAGTTCCCGGTTCACCGGGTCGGGATGCGGCCCGAGTAACGGCGCACCCGACCACGCACCCGGCGCGCCGAACAACAGCGGCAACTCCATACAGTGGCAGGCACCCAGCGGCGCTCCGGCCGGTGACCAGTCAAAGCGGTAACTGGACGCCTTGCTCCCGCTGTCTCGCCACCTCCTGGCGAGTCGAACCGCGGGACCGCCAAAGACGCGGCGGGTCATGGCTGCCGATGCCAGTCGTTGGCTGATGCCGGAAAGCGGTCCGAGCCTTCGCAGCCGATCGGCCGTGGGACTCAACGCGACAAAGGGCGCAGCATCGAGCTTCGTGTACCCGACAAGCAGCTCGACGGTGCGCGCCACGTGTGACAGCCGCGCGTCCATCTCGCCTGCGGCGGGCAATGGATCCACACCGAGGAGCGGTGCATACGCGAGGCCACCGATGATCCCGTTGCGTTGCGCGGCGGCAACCGCCGCACGCTGGGCGTCGAGCAGCTGCTCGGCAGTTGCGGTGAAAGCGTCCACGCTGCCCAATGATTCGGTCGCGGCCTCACGCATCGTCGCCGTCATCGCGTCACGACCAGTTCGCAGATCCAGTGGCGCGCTCTGAATGATTGCGCGGCGGTACAACCCGTCGGCGGCTTCCGACAACAGAAGCGAGAACACCGAATCACCGCCTGCCGATTGGCCGAACAATGTGATCCGCTCGGAATCGCCGCCGAACGCGGCGATGTTGTCATGCACCCACCGCAGCGCCAGAAGCTGATCACGTAGCCCGATGTTGTCGCCGGAAGGCGTGCAATAGCCGAAGATGCCCAGCCGGTAGCTGACGCTGACCACGACGACCCGTCCCTCGGTGACAAGCGCGTCTGGATCGTATTTCGGTGATTCACCGCTTCCAGACACGTAGGCGCCGCCGTGGAACCACACCATCACCGGCAAACGGTCCGCGTCGCTGGGCGCAGTGACGCTGAGAACGTGACAGTCCTCGCTTCGTCGCAGACCCTCGGTGACCGGTCCGGTGACGAACTCCAGTCGCGACGGAAGTTGGGGGCACACCGGCCCCCGCTCGAACATCTCGCGTGGTTCCGTCCACGGCGACGGCGGTGTTGGCGAGGCGAATCTGTGGGCGGTGCCGTATGGCACACCGCGTGCGCGCACCAGAACTCCGTCATCGACCACGACGGCTGGGCCGGTGGACAGTTCGACGCGCCGCGTCATGCGCGACCGGGTCAGTGGGCGGCTTTCTTGCGTTCGATGTCGGCCAACGCGGCGGCAAGTTCGGCCCGCTCGGCGGCCGAGGTCTCCCACGACAGCTTGCGGTTTTTCACGATCTTCGCGGGCGCTCCGACCGCGATCGAGAAGTCCGGGATGTCTCCCTTGACCACCGCGTGTGAGCCCAGCACGCAACCGCGGCCGATTGTCGTGTTCCGCAGGATGGTGACCTTGGTGGCGATCCAGGTATCAGGCCCGATCCGCACCGGGCCCTTGATGATGCCCTGATCCTTGATCGGCATGTTGATGTCGTCCATGCGGTGATCGAAGTCGCAAACGTAGACCCAGTCGGCCATGAGCACCGAGTCACCCAGCTCGATATCGAGGTACGTGTTGATGACATTGTCGCGGCCGAGCACCACCTTGTCGCCGAAGCGCAGCGAACCCTCATGGCAGCGGATGGTGTTCTTGTCGCCGATGTGAACCCACCGCCCGATCTCCATCGTGGACAGCTCGGGCGTCGCCTGGATCTCCACGCCCTTGCCCAGAAAGACCATGCCGCGAGTGATGATGTGGGGATTGGCCAGCTTGAACTTCAGCAGCCGCCAGTAGCGCACCAGATACCACGGGCTGTAGGCGCGGTTGGCCAGTACCCACTTGAGCGAGGCCAGCGTCAGGAACCTCGCCTGACGCGGATCCCGTAGCCGCGAGCCCCGCCAGCGCTTGTGCAGCGGCGCGCCCCACATGGTCGTCATGGCCGGAAAGCCTACGCGAGCGCTCCAACTTAGAACGGTTACCCTCACGTGGGCCCAAGGAAAGGAAACCGTGTTTCGGCGACTGATGGTGGTGGCGTCAACGGCGCTGATCACCGGTGTGTTGGCCGGCTGCGGAAACACCGATTCCTGGGTCGCCGCGCACGCCGCCGACGGCTGGCCCGCCCAGTTCGGCAACGCGAGCAACAGCAGCTACTCGCCCGTCGCCGGAGCCGACGCGTTGAGGCTGGACTGGCGGCGGTCGGTCAAGGGTGACCTCGCCGCGCAGATCGCGCTGGGATCCGGCAGCTACCTGGCCGCGAACGCGCAAAGCGACGCCGGTTGCTCGCTGATGGTGTGGGAGACCGACAACAGGGCCCGCCAACGTTGGTGCACGCGGTTGGTGCAGGGCGGCGGTTTGTCCAGCCCGCTGTTCGACGGCTTCGACAACCTCTACATCGGCCAGCCCGGCATGATGATGTCGTTCCCGCCCACACAGTGGATCCGGTGGCGCCAGCCCGTGATCGGAATGCCCACGACGCCAAGGATCCTCGCGCCCGACCAGCTTCTGGTGGTGACACATCTGGGCCAGGTCCTGGTGTTCGACGCCCACAGGGGCACGGTCGTCGGCACACCGCTGGATCTGGTCAACGGCGTCAACCCGACCGACTCGGCCCGCGGGCTCTCCGACTGTGGCCCGGCGCGCGCCCGCTGCCCGGTGGCCGCGGCCCCGGCGTTCGCGGATGCAAGCGACATCGTGGTGCTCAGCCTGTGGGAGCCGAACGCCGAGGCGCCGGTCCTGGTTGGGCTGCGCTACCGGCCCGACCAGACCCCGCTGCTCAGCCGCGAGTGGACGAGCGATGCGGTGCGCGGCGGACCGCTCGCCAGCCCTGTGCTCTCCGCCGACGGCTCCACGGTCTACGTCAACGGCCGCGACGAACATCTCTGGGCGCTCGATTCCAGCGATGGCAAGCCGAAATGGTCGATTCCGCTGAACTACCTCGCACAGACCCCGCCGTCGGTGTCGCCGGACGGCCTCATCGTCGCGGGGGGCGGCCCCGGTGCCAAGCTCGTCGCGGTCAAGGATGCAGGCAACCGCGGGGAGGTCGCATGGACCCGAGACGATGTCGAGCCGCTCTCCTCATCCAGCCGCGCAGGCGCAACGGTCGCCTACGCCGTGACCAAGGACGGCGAGGACGGACAGGCGTTGTTGGTGTTCGACCCGGCCGACGGCCGCACGATCAACACCTATCCGCTGCCTCAGGCGACAGGCTGGCCGGTCGGGGTATCGATCGGCCACGATCGTCGCGTCGTCACGGCCACCAGCGACGGCCAGGTCTACGGGTTCGCGCCCGCGTAGCCGCCGCTAGGCCAGCAGCGGCGCCAGCGTCGCCCGCGGCACCGACGCCTGGGTGGCGCCCGCAGCTTCCGGCAGCAACTCCCCCTGGCTGAAGAAGAAGACCACCGCGTCGTCGGTCAGCACGAAGTTCTGGAAGTTGGCGGGATCGAGGCCGCTGCCAGCGGGCATCACCGAATCCGCCACACCGGTCTGCTGCTGCAACTCCCGTTCGACGATGGGATAGATCACGTCCAGCGGTTTGGTGGCCGGTTTGAACAACGTGTCGAAGTTGATCGGCGCGCGCTTCCCTACGTCCCAGTTGAACGCCTGGTAATAAGTCTGCGGATGCGCGCCGCCGACGTTCTGGTACATCTCGAAAACGACGCTCTGCGTGCCGCCCGGCGCCTGGCCTGAGCGATAGCCCGTGCCCTTCGCATCGAGCTGGTACGGCAGGTTCCACGACCCCGGCATCTCCGCGACGTTGACGAAGCCGTCACGCGCCTGGGCCAGATACGCAGTCAACGCGGCCTGGTCGGGATAGTCGTCGGGGAAGCTGATGTCGAGGGTGTAGGTGGGATTGGCGGCGTGTATCCGGCAGATGCCGTCGAGCGAAACGTTGCCGCCGAGGTCGGTGCATGCCGATTGTGCCCCTGCCGCGGGCGTGGCGGTCAGGCACGCCAGTAGCCCGGCCGCGAGGATCGCAGCCACCCTGAGAATGCGCATCGTCGACGTCCTCGAGAGCCGGCACCGGTCCGGCACCGGCGCATTAATGCCAGGGTACGTGGCGGCGCACAGTGCGCGCGGAGATTAGCGCGACGGACGACAAATGAATGCCGTTGCCCGGCTTGCCACCCCGGAACCGATGCGGGCGATCACGACCGACAGCCGTTGCGATCCGCGCAGCCGCAACCGTGTCCGTAACGCGTCGGGGTCGACGTCGACGCCGCGGACGAGGATCTCGACGGCGCCGACCTGGCGAGCCGAAAGCGCCTGGCGCAGTCGCCGTTCGCTGAAACCAAGCTCGTCTAGCACCTCGAAACCACGTACCCCGGCAGGCAGCCGATCACCGGACAAATAGGCGATGTCGGGGTCGAGCTGCCACAGGCCGTGGCGGGCGCCGTAGTGCCGCACCAGACCTGCGCGCACCACTGCGCCGTCGGGGTCGACGATCCAGCGCCCCGCCGCTGCAACCGCGCAGTCGTCGGAGTCGGCATCGGTGATCTCCTCCCCGGTGTCCAGCATCGTGGCTCGGCGAGTTACCCCGTTGCCGCTCAGGCCCGCCGACCACAGGCAGGCCTCCCGCACGCTGCCCGCCAGGGATACCACCTCGACCTCGCCATCGAATCCGAGCGCCGGCAGCGCATCGAAATCGATTCCGGGAGCGCCTTTTACGACGAGGTGGCGGTCTCGATACACGTCCAGTAGGTCATCCAACGGCGGGGTGTAGTCGCGTGGGTCGAATCGGCGCCGCCCGCCGCTTCGTCGCGCGGGGTCGACGAGGACGACCGCGTTGCGGGTGATTGGCCGCAACGCGTCGGCGCGACACAGATCGACATCCTCGACATTGTGGCGGGCCATGGCGAGGCGGACAGGATCGGTGTCACTACCGATCACCTGCGACGCCGAATCACGCAGCGCCGCAAGCTCTGTGCCGATCGAACACGTCGCGTCGTGCACGGCCGCGCCCGCCAGCCTATGAGCGCGGTGGGCGGCGACGCGTTCGGCGGTGGCCTGTTGCAGCGCCTCGTCGGTGAACAACCAGCGCGACGGGTCCGCGAACTTCGCCGACGCCCTGCGGCGCAACAGCGTCGTTTCCACAAGAACACCGGCGCGCTCGCCGAAAGATGCTCGCGCCGAAGCGATATCGGTCACCAGGGTGGCGTCGGTGAGCCGGTATTCTGAGAGCTCGTCTAGCGCCCGCTCCCCCGCGTCGCTGCGCAGGTAGGCGACGTCGTCGAGTCGGAACTCTACGACGGCTTGACCCCGGTGATCATCACGTTGTAGTACCACGACTTCGGGACGACAAGGCTCCAGAGGTTGGCATCGATCCAGCTCAACGTGATCCAGCTCTTGTACGCGAACTTTGCGTAGCCCCAGCCCAGCCGGCCCGGCGGCACCGCCGCCTCGAGCGTTCGCAGCGGCCAGCCCAGCATCGCGGCGGTGAACTCCGTTGTAGCAGTAGAGATCTCGACGGCGCCGGCGTTACGCGCCATGCGCTCGAGACCGCCGGGGCCGAACGTGTGCAGATCGACGATCGCCTCCAGTGCGGCCGCACGCGACGACTCGTCGAGCTCGGCCTGCGGGCGCCGCCAACCGGACAACCCCGGCAGCCTGGTCACGTTCGTCACCGTCCGCCATGTCAGCGTCGACAGCGGGCGCGCGTAGTTCTCACCGGCGTTCGTCGGTTCACCGGCGAACACGAACCGGCCACCGGGCTTGAGCACCCGGACGACTTCGCGCAGCGACAGTTCGACATCGGGGATGTGGTGCAATACGGCATGTCCGACAACGAGGTCGAACGTGTCGTCGTCGTACGGAATGCCCTCGGCGTCGGCGACGCGGCCGTCGATCTCGAGGCCCAGATTCTCGCCGTTGCGCGTGGCCACCTTGACCATGCCGGGCGACAGGTCGGTCACCGAACCACGTCGCGCCACGCCGGCCTGGATCAGGTTCAGCAGGAAGAAACCGCTTCCGCAGCCGAGCTCGAGTGCCCGGTCGTACGGCAGGTTGCGCAGTTCGGACTCCGGCACGGTCGCGTCGAACAGGTCACGGGCGTAGTCGACGCAGCGCTTGTCGTAGCTGATCGACCACTTCTCGTCGTAGGACTCCGCCTCCCAGTCGTGGTACAGCACCTGGGCGAGCTTCGAATCGTGGCGGGCCGCCTCTACCTGCTCCGCCGTGGCGTGGGGGTTCGGAGCCGGCATGCCGGCGACATCCGACCCAGCGCTGGGTTCGTCAAAGCTCATAACAGGGCAGCCTAACGGCTCCGCCGGATTCGTTTCATCGCCCGTCGAACGCGGCCTTCGCGGCAGCCAGGACCTGCGACGAATAGTCCGTCAACCGCTGGGCCCACGCGACTGCGGCGTCATAGACCGAATCCGGGGCGACCATGTCGTCAATCAGGCCAAGGGCCAGCGCTTCCTTGGCGTCGATGAACCGGCCACTGAACACCAGGTCCTTGGCCTTGCTCTCGCCGACGGCGCGGGCAATCCGGGCCGTCCCGCCCTGCGGGACCAGCCCTGCGAGGATCTCCGTCGCGCCTAACTTCACGTTGTCGCCCGCCACCCGCCAGTCCGCGGCCAGCGCCAGCGTAAGTCCGCCGCCCAGCGCATAGCCGGTGATGGCCGCGACGGTCGGCTTCGGAATGGCCGCCACCGCGGCGACGGCCTCACGGCACACCCGCGCCGCCGCCTCCGCTTCAGCGGCGTTCAGCGTGCGCAGCTCGGGCACGTCGTCGCCGGCGGAGAAGATCTCGTGGCCGCCGAAGATGATCACCGACGTGATGTCGTCGTAGCCGGCGAGGTCAGACGAGGCGGTGACGAGCTCGCGGTAGACCTGACGCGTCAATGCGTTCGTCGGCGGTCGCGACACCAGCAGGGTGGCGATGCCGGGCTGCCGATCGCTGACGTGGATGCTGACGAATTCGCTCATGTGAGCGGGGCGCCGGGGATGTAGCCGTCGGGCGCACGGTGCTGCCGGGCCGCGTTGTACCGGCCGCTGTCGAAGAACTCGATCTCCCAATTGCCGTTGTGCTCGGCGAGGTGCGGCTCGACCGGATCGATCTGACGGTCCACCGCAAGCACTTCGGCGACCGTGCGGCCGGCCAGCGAGTCAAGCTGCGTCCACGTCGGCGGCAACAGAAAGGTGCGCGCCTCCGCGAAATCGCCGAGCGCCTCCTCCGGCGTTATCCAGCCGGCGCGGTCGGTTTCGGTGTTGTCGCCGTCGGCACGCTGCCCCTGCGGCAACGCCCCGACAAAGAAGTAGGTGTCGTACCGGCGGGTGCGCTCCTCCTTCGGTGTCACCCAGTTGGCCCACGGCCGAAGCAGATCCGCGCGAAGAACCAGGTTTTCGCGGCGCAGGAATTCGCCGAACGACAGGGAATGGTTCGCCAGGGCCAGCCGGGATTCGCGGTACACCGACGCGTCGTCGACGAGGACGTCCGGGTCATCGGCCGCACCCGCGAACAGCACGCCGGACTCTTCGAACGTCTCGCGCGCTGCGGCGCACACCAGCGCCTCGGCCAAATCGGTGCCCACACCGAGCCGTTCGGCCCACCACGGCGGCTCCGGACCCATCCAGGCGATGTCGGCGCTGCGGTCACGGTCGTCGACGCCACCGCCGGGGAACACCATCACGCCCGCGACGAACTCCATCGCGGAGTGGCGTCGCATCAGGAAGACCTTGATGCCGTCGGCCGTATCGCGGATCAGCATCACCGTCGCAGCGGGCCGCGGGGGCAACGGTTCCTCTGTCACAACCGCCTCCGGTGGGCCGCCCGGCTGCGGGTCCGGCGGGCGAAATAGCGTCCGTCGAAGACCTCGAGGGCGATCGACTGGCCAAAGGCCCTCGACAGGTTTTCCGAGGTCAGCACGTCTGGCAGCAGCCCGGAGTCGACCACCTGGCCTTCGGACAGGATCAGGCAGTGGCTGAAGCCCTGCGGGATCTCTTCGACATGGTGGGTGACCAGCACCATCGCCGGCGAGTCCGGGTCGGCGGCCAGATCGGCCAGCCGGGCCACCAGCTCCTCACGACCGCCCAGGTCGAGCCCGGCGGCCGGTTCGTCGAGCAGCAGAAGCTCCGGGTCGGTCATCATGGACCGCGCGATCAGCACCCGCTTGCGCTCGCCTTCGGACAAGGTGCCATAGGTGCGCTCGGCCAGGTGCTCGGCGCCGACGCTCTCCAGCATGTCGACGGCCTGCTCGTAGTCGTAGTCGTCGTAGGTCTCGCGCCACCTGCCTAGCACCGCATAACCGGCCGAGACGACGAGGTCGCGGACCACCTCGCTTTCGGGTACGCGCGCCGACAGCGCGGAGCTGGAAAGGCCGACGCGAGAACGCAACTCCGACATGTCGGCCCGGCCCAGCCGCTCGCCGAGCACGAACGCGGTGCCCGACGACGGGTATTCCAGGGCGGCGGCGATGCGCAGCAGCGACGTCTTCCCCGCCCCGTTGGGCCCGATCACCACCCAGCGTTCGTCGAGTTCGACCGACCAGGTGACGGGGCCGACCAGTACCCGACCACCGCGCCGCAGCGTGATCCTCGCGAAGTCGATCAGCAGGTCGGGGTCGGCTGCATCTACTTCGTCGACTGGCACCCGCTCATCGTAGTGAAGCGGTCTCGGGCCAGTTCGCTAGGCGACGCTCCAACCCGCTGCGCCGTTGACGATGACGCGATCAGCCCTGGCTGAGGTGCTCGACACCAACTCGGAATTCCGCTCGTCGATGTTCGCGACCCAGGTGCGCGCCTCGTCCGGCGTCTTCCCGAACTCGATGTGGCGCGCGACGAGACGGTCGATGCGCGCACTGTCCTCCGCGACCACGAACCAGGTGGCGTCGGTGGCGCGCTGCGCCCGCCTCCACTGCGGATCGTCGACCAACAGATAGTTGCCCTCGGTCACGACGAGGCGCGCCTCGGGCAGCACCACAAGCGCCGCGGCCAGCGGTTGTTCGAGTGTGCGGTCGAAACCCGGTACGTAGACCGGAGTGTCGGTTTCCCGTTTGACTCGTTGGAGCATGTGACCGAATCCCGCGGAATCGAAGGTGTCCGGCGCTCCCTTGCGGGCGCGCGCCCCGAGCCGATCGAGCTGGGCGTCGGCCAGGTGGAATCCGTCCATCGGGATGTGCGCCACCCATTGCGGTCCCTGCAGGGCCCTGATGCGGTCCAGCAGCAGGTCAACCAGCGTCGACTTCCCCGCCCCCGGGCTGCCCGCGATGCCGAGAATCGCGCGCGAATCGCGACCACCTTGGGAGTCCCTGTCCGCCAGCGCGATGGCGTCCCGCGCCAACTCGTCGAGCACCGTCATCTCACGCGCGCTCGCGGGGGCGCTAGCGGCCTGCGCGGGCATCGCGCAGGCCGTCGTCGATGAAGCGACGCGCGTGCCCGGCCAGGTCGGCGCCGTCATCCCAGAGATTGCGCCAGATGGCGAGGTCGACGGAAAGGCCGGGTGCGACGACGGCGGACGAGAACGATTCGAAGGTGACCGGTCCGCGATAGTCGATGTCTGCCAGCGCACTGAAGAACGCCGGGAAGTCGATGTGCCCGGATCCGAGATAACCGCGATCATTCTCCCCGATGTGCACGTACCCGAGCCGATCACCGACCTCGATGACTGGCGCAACGAGATCTTTCTCCTCGATGTTCATGTGGTAGGTATCGAGATGGATCATCACGTTGTCGGCACCGATATCGTCGGCGAGGCGCAGGCAATCACGCGCAGTGTTGACGACGTTGGTCTCGTAGCGATTGCAGATTTCCAGCCCGAGCTCCACCCCGAGCGGTGCCGCCTCGGCGGAGAGTTCCTTCAGCACAGCGACGACATTCGCCCGACCAGCGGACGTCAACGGTTGCGCGGCCTTGCCGAAGGCGCTGTACAGGGCCCCGGTGAGCGTTGTCGCGCCGATATCGTGCGTCAGCTGCAAGGACTCCCGCAGGAGGGCCGCGCCGCGTTCCACCACCTGCAGGTCATCACTGGAGATGTCGGCGTCCCGGGCCAGCCCGCGGGAACAAGCGGCTTGAATTCCTTTGCTCTGCAGAACCTCCCGTGTCTTTGGGCGGTCGAGATTGAGAGAATCGTGAAGCGAGAATTCCAGCAGGCCGTATCCGGCGGCGACCGTCTGTTCCACCGCAAGATCGATACTGGCCGGCGCGGTGTCGCCCACCCAGACAAGCGCATGAATGCCAATGACGTTGGGGACGTCTACGGGGGTAGTCATGAATGTCAGCTCCTTGCTTGAATGTTCGGCCTGACCGGCCGACGGGATCAGGACTTCGAGGTGATGGCGGAATCGTCATCCGGGCGCGCGCCCGTGATGAGACCGACGATTTCATCGCCGTCGGTGTCGCTGGTACGTCGCCCCGCAACGCAGCGTCCGGCGCGCATCACCCAGACCGCGTCGCTGAGTTTGAGCACCTGGGCGAAGTTGTGACTGATGAGGATGATCGCATGCCCCTCGTTACGCAGGCGGATGATCAGTTCTTCGACGCGGGCTGTCTCCTGGACGCCGAGGGCGGCCGTCGGCTCGTCCATGATGATGAGCTTGGACGCGAAACCCGCCGCGCGGCAGATTGATACCGCCTGACGCTGGCCCCCGGAGAGTCGGCGCACCCGTGATCCCACGGCTGGCACATTGACGGCAAGGGTCGACACCATCTGTTCAGCCTTCTCCCGCATCGCGCGGCGGTTGAGGAACGCGATGGGACCGAATCTGCGCACCAACTCGCGGTTGAGGAACAGGTTCTGCCAGACGGTCAGGTCCTCGACGAGTGCCAGATTCTGGTGCACAGTCTCTATTCCGGCATCCCTAGCCTCGTGCGGGGACCGAAAATTCACGGTTTGCCCCTCGAACGCGATCGACCCCGAATCCGGCGAGTGCACGCCGCTGACGCACCGGATCAGGGTGGACTTGCCAGCGCCGTTGTCGCCGACGATCGCGGTGACCTCCCCGCGGCGGGCATGCATCGTCACGTTCTTGAGAGCACGGACTTGACCGAAAGACAGTGTGGCGCCATCGATCTTGAGCAGAGCGTCGTCCGGTACGTCTTCGGCCAGTGGCTTGCGATGCGTGGCGTGTGTCATTTCGAGAACCTCGTGAGGAAGGCCGCCAACACCACAACGATGCCGACTGAAAGCGGTTGGTAGAACTGCGACACACCGAGCAGGGTCAAGCCGTTGACGAGTGCGGTCAGCAGCAGTGCGCCGATGACCGGACCCACAATGGTCGCCCGGCCACCGAACAGGCTCACGCCACCCAGGACGACGGCTGCCACCGAGTTCAGCAGAAAGGATGTATTGGAGGCTGGCTCAGCGGCACCGACCCTGGCCACCAACAATATGGCGGCGATTCCGGCTGTCAGCCCTGCGATCACATAGACGGCCGTCTTGATCCGCGCGGTCGAAACCCCAGTTGCGGAAGCGGCTTCCCTATTGCCGCCGGTTGCCAGCACGTAGGTACCGAAGCGTGTGTGAAACAGCACGATGTGGGCGACGAGCGCGAGTACTACGGCCAGCAGAAAGGCGTAGCCGAAGATCCACACGGTCCCCGTCGACAGTTTCAGCAGAGGAGCGCTGATAATCGTCTTCGGTTTTCCATCCGCGACGATCAGGGCCGTTCCCGAGGCGGCCGACAGCGTGCCCAGAGTGACGATGAAGTCGGTTATCCGGCCGCGGGCGATGAGCAGCCCGTTGACCATGCCGACGGCCAGACCGGCCGCGATCGCGGCCAGAATGGCTGCGAGCAGACCGAACCGGAACACGGCTCCGAAGATCACGGCGGCGAATGTCATCGCCGACGCGATCGACAGGTCGATGCCCGCGGTGGCCACCACGAATGTCTGGCCGATGGCCAGCACGATCAGGATCGACGAAGCCGACAGCATCGATTCGAGGTTGCCCAGGCTGAGAAAGGTCGGATTCAAAACCTGAAAGACGATTGCGAGCACGACGAGGGCGATGGGCGCCGCCCAGTTGGCGAGGTTGGACGGATCCATCAACTTTCGCCATATCGGTTCGCCGGACTGCGCCGACGAGCGGGTCACATCGTCACGCGACGATGTAGCGGACGACGTCGTCATTTGTTGAGTTCCGTGAACGGGTTGTCGTAGGCCTCGGCCGGCTTGGGCGCGGCGGCCAGCGCGGCGTCGACATTCGCCTTGGTCACCACCTGCACGGGGGCGTCGACCGAGGCAGGCAGCGTCTTGCCAGCGATCGCGGCCTGGCAGGCTTCCACCCCCATTGCCCCGATCACATAGGGGAACTGTGCGACAACGGCGTCGATGCCGCCCGACTTGACCGCATCGAACGCATCCTTGTTGCCGTCGACGCTGATCACCTTGATCTGTCCCGTCTTGCCCTTGTTGGCGATGGCCTGCGCTACGCCAAGCCCCATGTCGTCATTGGCCACGAAGAAGCCGGCCAGGTCGGGGTTGGCGGTCATGATGTCGGTGGCCTTGGTCAGCGCTTGCTGCCGCTCCCAGTCCGCCGCCACCGTCGACACGATGTTGATGTTGGCCGGTTTGCCGGTCGTGAAGCCGTCGAGCCTCGCGGCGCTGGTGACGTCACCTGCGGTACCACCGATCAGCGCGACCTTGCCGCCTTGGGGCAGCAATACGCCCATCTGCGCGGCAGCCTTTGATCCGGCGTCAGTGTTGTCGGTGCCGATGTAGGTGGCGATTTTGGCGTTGGCGGATTTCGCGGCTTCCTCGTCGATCGGGCTGTCGATATTGACGATCGGCACGTTCTTGGCTGAGAGCTGCGCGACCCCCTGGATGAGGTTGGTGCCCGTGATCGGATTGACGATGAAGCACTTGAAGTCCTGACCGGCGAGCCCGTTGAGCTTGTCCCCCTGGCCTGTGGTGTCGGTGATCGAGTTCGCGGCCTGAACCGTGACAGGCACGTCTGCTGTCTTCGCCTGGTCATTGATGCCGGACTCCATGGTCTGGAAGAAGGGGTTATCCAGTCCCTTGACGACCGCAGCGACACCACCGGAGCTCGAGCCACCGTCTGATGTCGAACCACCGCACGCTGCGAGGGCCACCGTCAAACTTCCGACTACCACGACAGTCGCGGTCCGCCCGATGTTGCGGCTCAGGTGATTATCAAGGGACATGTGGCCTCTCCTCTTCGAGCGGGTCAAGCGATGGCTTGTGATTTATGAGTAGTCAAATCCATATATATGCCTAGTGTCAAGCAAAAGTCGGCGGACATCTGGTAAAAAGATTCCATGCGCCATGCGCCGACCGTCTCCCCTCCTGGGTCGGTGGGACACGTGCTCGATGTCATCCGCCGTGCCGGAGGGTTGACCCGCGCGGAGATCATCGAGACGACCGGACTGTCGCGCTCAACAGTCGCGGCGCGCCTCGACACCCTGCAGGCCGCCGGCTACATCTCGAGTGGACAGTCGACCGCGGTCCGCGGGAGGCCTCCGAGCCACTTCCACATTCGCGAGGACCAGGGTGCGCTGTTGATCGCCCATGCGGGCGCTACAGGTGTACGCGCTGCGATGACCGATCTCGGCGGCCACATCGTCCACGAGTTACGCATGCCCCTCGACATCACGATCGGGCCAGAACCGTGGCTCGCGGCAGTCAGCGACCGGTTCGACGGATTACTCGAGAAGGCCGGCCAGACAACAGACTTCGTGCGAGGCATCGGCCTGGCCCTGCCGGGACCGGTCGACTTCGCCAGCGCCTCCGTTGTCAGCCCTCCGATCATGACCGGATGGGACGGCTACCCGATCCGTTCCTGGTTCGCTTCTCGCTTTGAATGCCCGGTGCTCGTTGACAACGATGCCAACGCGATGGCGCTGGGCGAGCACACCAGCGAGTTCGCCGACTGCGACTCGCTGGTGATGGTCAAGGTAGCCACCGGCATTGGAGCCGGGATCATCGCCCACGGCTCGATTTATCGCGGCGCCGACGGCGCGGCGGGCGATATCGGGCATATCCAGATCAATCCGCCGGACGACCTACCGTCCGACGCAGCGGCGCCGGTATGCCGCTGCGGCAACATCGGGTGCATCGAGGCTTATGCGGGCGGGTGGGCCTTGCTGCGAGATCTGCGCGCAGCCGGACGGGATGTGTCCACAATCCCCGACGTCGTACGGTTGATCGCGACGGGCGACTCGCTGGCGGTCAACCTCACCCGCCGCGCCGGTCGGTTCATCGGGTGGGCGCTGTCGGACGTGGTAAGCCTGCTTAACCCGGCGGTCGTCGCGATCGGCGGCGAACTGGCCGCAGGCGCAGATAATTTGATGGCAGGCATTCGCGAGAGCGTCTACGCACGCTCGCTACCGTTGGCAACCCGACGCCTCCAGATCGTCCCGGCCCGTCTCGGCGACAAGTCGGGCACCGTGGGCCTGACCACCATGCTTACCGACTACATCTTCGACGCCCGCCGGATCGACGCGGCGCTTGCCTAAGAGGCGACTTCGGCGTGAGCCGTCTCGCCTGGCATCATTCGTGGCGCCCAGATCGCTGGCCGCTGCCACGGAAGCCCAGCCGCTCACCGCGAGCACACGCTTGGGTGTGAGGCGCAGGAACAGTTGGACCAGAGGGCCGATGCCGAGCGCGTAGAGAACCGTGCCGACGCCGACGGTCCCGCCGAGAAGCCATCCGACGGCCAGCACTGTGGCCTCGATCGACGTGCGGACCATCCTGACCGACCAGCCAGTGCGCACCACCAGTCCGGTCATCAGGCCATCGCGCGGACCGGGCCCGAGGCCGGCACCGACGTACAGCACGGTGCTGAACGCGTTGAACACCACAGCGCCGACCATCATCGCGATGCGCACCGGTAGCGAATTCGGTGTCGGCAGCAGCCACATGCCGGCGTCGACGGTGATCGCGATGACGACGACGTTGGCGATCGTGCCGATGCCGGGCCTGTTCCGCAACGGGATCCAGGCCAGCAGCACCGCGACACCGACCACGGCGGACGCGAGTCCGATCGTCATACCGGTGTGCCTGGACAGACCTTGATGGAAGACGTCCCACGGGTCCAGCCCCAGGCCGGCGCGGACCATCATCGCCATCGAAAAGCCGTAGCCGGCCAGGCCGATGAGCAGCGCGACGGCACGCAGGGTGCTACGCATGGTGTGGGAAGCGAATCCTGATCAGATCCAGCTCGCGGCGCATCCGTTCGGCGTCACGGTCGACGAACTCGGCGGGCATGGTGTCAGCAGGATCGAAGAAAGTGGCCCATCTCCGGGCCAGTCGAGACGTCCAATTCATGCTCATGGCTCGATAATCCGACCAACTGGCTTGCTCCTCAATAGCCAGTTGACCCATACTGGCCTCGATGACTGTGGAACTGGCCACCCGTGCGCTCGATGTGGACCTTTTGGCACGCGAGCTCGGCAACTGGCGCACGTCCAGTCGTAGCGGCCCGGCGTATCAGGGACTGGCCGACGGCATCCGGATGCTGATCATCGACGGACGCCTCCCCGTCGGCGCGCGGCTGCCCAGCGAGCGCGCGCTGGCCGACACGCTGCGCGTCTCCCGCACGACGGTGACCGCCGCCTACACGGAGCTGCGCGAGGACGGCTACCTCAACGCCCGTCGCGGCGCCCGCAGCACCACCGCACTGCCCGTCACACCCGCCCCGGCGCCCGCCGCGGTCCCCGCGCGAGTCAACCTGGCCCACGCCGCGCTGTCGGCCCCCGCGACGGTACGTGACGCGTTCATCGATGCGACCAACCTGATGACGCCGTATCTGCACGACATCGGCATCGAGTTGACCGGACTCGCACCCCTTCGGCAAGCCATTGCCGAAAGATATTGTGCGCGTGGACTTCCCACCGAGCCCGACGAAATCATGGTCACCACAGGTGCGCTGCACGCGATTTGCTTGATCTTGGCTGCATATATCCAGCCCGGGGACCGCGTGCTGGTCGAACAACCCACATATCACGGTGTGTTGTCGGCGATCACGGCCGCAGGCGCGCGGCCGGTGCCGGTGGCGATGACCACCGAGGGCTGGGAGCTCGACGCCGTACACACCGCCATCCGGCAACTGTCACCGAGCCTGGCCTATCTGATTCCGGACAACCAGAACCCCACCGGCCTGACCATGCCGACTGCGGACCGGAAACGTTTGGCACACATCATTTCTGACACGCATACCCGCACCATCATCGATGAGACGATGACCGACGTGTGGCTGGACGAGCCGGTGCCCGCACCGGTTGCGGCTGCCGTCACGACACGCCGTGATCTCGTGCTGACGGTCGGCTCGATGTCCAAATCCTTCTGGGGCGGTCTGCGCATCGGCTGGATCCGTGCCGAGCGCGGCACGCTTGCGACCATCGCAGCGGTACGCCCCTCGATTGACATGGGCACGCCGATCGTCGAACAGCTCGCTGCGGCAAGCCTTCTCGGCAATACCGACGACGTGCTGCCCGAGCGTCGCGAGATCCTGCGGACCCGCCGCGCGCTGCTGATAACGCTCTTGCGCCAGCACATCCCCGACTTCCAGCCCGGCCTCGGAGAAGGCGGGATGGCGCTGTGGGTACAACTGCCGTCGCCCATGAGTTCGGCACTGTCGGCGGCGGCATCCCGACTCGGCCTCGACCTTCCGCCGGGTCCCCGTTTCGGTGTCGACGGCAGCCTGGAACGGTTCGTCCGGATTCCCTACACCCTGCCCGAGGATCAGCTGGTCGAAGCGGTCGAACTGCTTGCGCGATCCTGGCGCGCGGTTACCGGGGCGACGACACTCGAACCCGGCGCCGTCGTCGTCTAACCCTTCATGAGTTCGGCGACGTGCGCGCTCACCGAATCCGCAAGGCCCTGAAGGTCGTAACCACCTTCGAGAACCGCCACCAGCCGGCCGTCGCAGTTCTTCTCCGCTGATTTCATCAGTTCGCGGGTCACCCATGCGAAATCGTCGGCCGTCATTTGCAACGAACCGAGCGGATCGCGCTCATGCGCATCGAAGCCGGCGGAGACGATGATCAGCTCCGGCCTGAACATGTCGAGCGCGGGCAGGATCCTGTCCTCGAAGGCTTCACGTAGTTCGACGCCGCCGTCCCCGGCGGCAAGAGGCGAGTTGAAGATGTTGCCCACGCCGGTTTCGCGCACCGCGCCGGTGCCGGGAAACAACGGCATCTGATGCGTCGATGCGTACAGCACACTCGGATCGGAGTAGAAGATCTCCTGCGTGCCGTTGCCGTGATGGACGTCGAAATCGACGATCGCTACCCGCTGCAGCCCGTGGCTGCGCTGCGCATGCCGGGCACCGATACTGATGTTGTTGAACAGGCAAAACCCCATCGCCCGTTCGGTTTCGGCGTGGTGGCCGGGCGGACGGCAGGCGACGAAGGCGTTCTGCACTTGCCCGCTGAGCACCTTGTCGACCGCTTGCACCGTCCCGCCGACACCTCGTAGCACCACCTCCCACGTCGACGGCTCCATCATGGTGTCGCCGCCGTCGAGATAGACATAGCCCGCGTCCGGGCGGGCTTCTTCGAGCCCGTCGACATAGCGGTTGCTGTGCACGTAGCGGGTCGTATCGAGGTCGGCGAGTTCGGCCTCCTCGCGGACCAACGGATCGAACTCGGCTCGGCCGAGCACCGACTGCACCACCCGGTAGCGATCGGGGCGCTCCGGATGGCCGGGTGCGGTTTGATGATTGGCGAAGCTCGAATGGTGCAGAAGCAGAGTTGCCATGGCGTTGATTCTCTCTTCGGATACTGTATGCAAAGCCTAGCGCATATATGGATTCGGCCGGGAGGTCATTACTCGTCGTCGGGGATCTCGACACGGCGCACCAAACCATCGAGCGAGTCGGCGGCCTCGATCTCGCCGCGGGTGATGCCGAGGATGAACAGCACGGTGTCCAGATACGGATGGCTAAGCGACGCGTCGGCAACTTCCCGCAGCGCGGGCTTGGCGTTGAATGCGACGCCGAGTCCCGCGGCGGCGAGCATGTCCATGTCGTTGGCGCCGTCACCGACGGCCACGGTCTGTTCCATCGGAACGCCGGCCTGTTGCGGCAAAGTCCCTCAACGCCTTGGCTTTCCCGGCACGATCGATGACGGGGCCGATCACGCGACCAGTCAGCTTCCCGTCGACGATCTCGAGATCGTTGGCCGCGACGAAATCCATCTCCAGCTCGTGCGCGAGCGGGTCGATGACCTGACGGAAACCACCGGACACGATGCCGCAGTGATATCCCAAGCGCCGCAGTGTGCGCAGGGTGGTGCGTGCGCCCGGGGTCAGCTCGATCTGCTCCCCGACCTCTTCGAGGACCTCGGCGGGCAGACCCTCCAGCGTCGCGACGCGGCGGTGGAGCGACTCCGCGAAATCCAGTTCACCACGCATCGCGGCATCGGTAACCTCGGCGACGGCCGCCTGCGCACCCGCCCGCTCGGCGAGCATCTCGATGACCTCACCCTGGATCAGGGTCGAGTCGACGTCAAACACGATGAGCCGCTTGGCCCGTCGCGACAGGCTGTAGTCCTCGAGCGCGATGTCGACACCCTCGTCGACCGCGACCCGCGCCATCGCCGCCTGCAGCTGTTGGTAAACCGTGCCGCGTGGCACAGAGACCCGCAGCTCGAGCCTGGTCACCGGATAGTCGGAGACGCCGCGGATGAAGTCGATGTTGACGCCGAGCAAGGCCACTTCGCGGGCCACCACACCGAACGACTCCGCGGTGATCGGCCTGCCGAGCACGACGATGGTGTGCGTCGACGGCTCGCGCATCACGGGCAGGTCGTCGCTGCGCTCGATGGTGACGTCGAGACCGACACCGTGGATGGCGGCTTGCACCTCTGTGCGCAACTGGGCGCCGCCCGCCACCTCGGGCGGACCGGCGACGAGCACACCCAGCGTCAGGCGGCCACGGATGACCACCTGTTCGACGTTGAGTAGCTCAACCTTGTGTCGGGACAGCACCTCGAACAACGCCGAGGTCACGCCCGGTTGATCGGGTCCGGTGACGGTGATCAGCAGCGATGAGCGCTCGCGCGAAGAGCCGATGGGTGGAGCCACCTTTCGATTCGACTGTCACCCCTGCAAGCGACCGGCGGACCGATCAGGTGCGGACGTTCTCGTCGTCGAGACGCGTCACGTCGCCGTCGGAAGGTCCGTGTGCACGTCCGATGTGCGCCTCGGCGCGCATCCGGTCCACCATGTGCGGATAGTGCAGCTCGAACGCGGGCCGTTCCGAACGGATGCGGGGCAGCTCGGTGAAGTTGTGCCGCGGCGGCGGGCAACTGGTCGCCCATTCGAGCGAGTTGCCGTAACCCCACGGATCGTCGACAGTGACGGGCTCGCCGTAGCGCCAGCTCTTGAACACGTTCCAGGTGAACGGGATCGTCGAGATGCCCAGGATGAACGCGCCGATCGTGGAGATGACGTTCAGTGTGGTGAAGCCGTCGGTGGGCAGGTAGTCGGCGTAGCGGCGGGGCATGCCCTCGTCGCCGAGCCAGTGCTGCACCAGGAACGTGGTGTGGAAACCGATGAACGTCAGCCAGAAGTGCAGCTTGCCCAGCCGCTCGTCGAGCAGGCGACCGGTCATCTTCGGGAACCAGAAGTAGATGCCCGCATACGTGGCGAACACGATCGTGCCGAACAGCACGTAGTGGAAGTGCGCGACCACGAAGTAGGAGTCGGTGACGTGGAAGTCGATCGGCGGGCTGGCCAGCAGCACGCCGGACAGACCACCGAGCAGGAAGGTCACCAGGAAGCCCACCGAGAACAGCATTGGTGTTTCGAACGTCAACTGGCCCTTCCACATCGTTCCGATCCAGTTGAAGAACTTGATGCCGGTCGGCACAGCGATCAGGAACGTCATGAAGCTGAAGAACGGAAGCAGCACCGCGCCGGTCGCATACATGTGGTGCGCCCACACCGCCACCGACAGCGCCGCGATCGACAGCGTGGCGTAGATCAGCGTGGTGTAACCGAAGATCGGCTTGCGCGAGAACACCGGGAAGATCTCGGTCACGATGCCGAAGAACGGCAACGCGATGATGTACACCTCGGGGTGCCCGAAGAACCAGAACAGGTGCTGCCACAGCAGCACACCGCCGTTCGCGGGGTCGTAGATGTGCGCACCGAGGTGGCGGTCGGCGGCAAGGCCGAACAGCGCCGCGGTAAGCAGCGGGAAGGCCAGCAGCACCAGGATCGACGTCACCAGGATGTTCCAGGTGAAGATCGGCATCCGGAACATGGTCATGCCGGGCGCGCGCATGCACACCACGGTCGTGATCATGTTGACGCCGCCGAGAATGGTGCCAAGACCACCGACGGCCAGGCCCAGGATCCACAGGTCGCCGCCGGCGCCCGGCGAGTGGATGGCGTCGGTCAACGGCGAGTAGGCGGTCCACCCGAAGTCGGCGGCGCCGCCGGGGGTGATGAAGCCGGCGATCGCGATCATCGCGCCGAACAGGAACAGCCAGAACGACAGCGCGTTCAATCGCGGGAACGCGACGTCGGGCGCGCCGATCTGCAGCGGCAGCACCAGGTTCGCGAACCCGAACACGATCGGGGTCGCGTAGAACAGCAGCATCACCGTGCCGTGCATGGTGAACAGCTGGTTGAACTGCTCGTTGGACAGGAACTGCAGCCCGGGCATCGCGAGCTCGGTGCGCATGAACAGCGCCATCAGCCCGCCGATGAAAAAGAAGATGAAGCAGGCGACGCAGTACATGATGCCGATCAGCTTGTGATCGGTCGTGGTGACGAGCTTGTAGACCAGGTTGCCCTTGGGGCCGAGCCGGGCCGGGAACGGACGGCGAGCCTCGAGTTCTCCGATTGGGGGCGCTTCGGCTACCAACAGGTCCTCCAAACATCCGGTCGGGACATCCCCGCAGTCTTCAATGTTGAATCCTAGCCCCCGTCGGCGCCTGAAGTCGGGGTGGTCCTACAAACTGTCGTAATTGTTGCCGATCGCCGGTTGACCAGCCCCAAACGGGCCAGATGTTACGGTCGGCGACGTGCTGATCAGCCGACCGCGCGCGGGCCTTATGGCCTCGTCGGCGGCCATCGTCACAGCGCTCACCATCACCATCCTCAGCGGCTGCGGATCGCAGGGTCCAGACACGCCGCAGGCGGGCGAGCAGTCGGTCATCACCAGCACCACCAAGATCGCCAGCGCCGGCGTGCTCGGCAACCAGCGCAGGCCCGACGAATCGTGCGCGCCCGAGCCTGCCGTCGTCGATCCCGGGCCGCCGGACAGAGAGGTCCGTCACGCCGCGGGCACCACGCAGGTGCGCGCCGACCCGCAGCGCATCGTGGTGCTCTCGGGCGATCAGCTCGACGCCCTGTGCGCGCTGGGGCTGCAGTCGCGCATCGTCGCGGCCGCGTTGCCCGACGGCTCGACGGGTCAGCCGTCCTACCTCGGCACCGTCGTGCACGACGTCAAGGGCGTCGGAACACGCAGCGCACCCGACGTGGACGGCATCAAGGCCGCGACACCGGATCTGATCCTCGGCTCGCAGGCGCTGACACCTGAGGCCTACCCCGAACTGTCGGACATCGCGCCGACGGTGTTCACCGGGCCGCCCGGCGCGGCGTGGCAGGACAACCTGCGCACCATCGGCGCGGCGACTGGACGCCTGGACGCGGCCAACGGCCTGATCGACGGTTTCGAGCAGGCCGCGGACAAGACCGGCGCCGACAACGACGCCACCCACTTCCAGGCATCTGTGGTGCAATTCACCGAAAACACGATGCGGGTATATGGCTCCGACAACTTCCCAGCCAGCGTGCTGGGCGCCGTTGGCGTGGATCGCCCTGCGGCGCAACGGTTTACCGACAAGCCGTACACCGAGATCGGCATCTCTGACGAGGATCTCGACAACAAGCCCGACTTCTCGGCCGCCGACGGCGACATCCTCTACATCTCGTTCGACTCCCCCGCGGCCAAGGACCATGCCCCCGCGGTGTTGGAGAGCGCGGCGTGGAGGAAGCTGTCGGCCAACCGGGACAACCGGGTTTTCGCCGTCAACAACGAGGTGTGGCAGACCGGAGAGGGTATCGTCGCGGCCCGCGGCATTCTGGACGATCTCCGATGGGTCAACGCCCCGATCAACTGACGCGCGCCGACGAACATCACCCGCACCCAAGCAACAACCGGCGCACCGGCATAGAGTCACTGCCGTGTTCCACGTCCTTCACCTGACATACCTGCAGTCGCTCGACGTCATGGACCAGACCCGACCCGCCCATCTCGAATGGCTCAAGAAAGAGGTCGAAGAGGGCCGCATCGTGCTGGCCGGCCGACGGGAAGACGAATCCGGCGCCGTGCTGATAACCGGGGACATCAGCGCCGACGACGCACAGAGCATCGCCGACCGTGATCCCTACACCCGGGCCGGCGTTGTGCGCTACGAGCGGGTTTCGTTCAACGGAGCATTCCGCGCCACAGGGCTCTAGCAGACAATTCACAACTCCATGCGGGACTAAAGGCGACGGCCGCCTGGTTGTGCCCCGCGTAGGTCGCAGCGTTGCGGCCCACTTTTTGATGCCGATATTCGACGAAGAGAGCTGTCATGAGCACCGTTACGGCGTATGCCGCACCGTCGGCCACCGAGCCGCTTGCCAAGACGACGATCACCCGGCGCGAGGTCGGGCCGCACGATGTGGCCTTCGACATTCACTTCGCCGGCATCTGTCACTCCGACATCCACACCGTCAGGGCCGAGTGGGGTGACGCGAATTGGCCCGTGGTTCCCGGACACGAGATTGCCGGCATCGTCACCGAAATCGGTTCTGAAGTAACCAAATTCAATGTCGGCGACCGCATCGGTGTGGGATGTTTCGTCGACTCGTGCCGCGAATGCAGCAGCTGTCTTGCCGGTGAAGAGCAGTACTGCAAGCGCGGGTTCACCGGCACATACAACGCGGTGGGCCGCGACGGTAAGCCCACTTACGGTGGCTACAGCGGTGCGATCGTCGTCGACGAGAACTACGCGCTGCACATCCCCGACAGCATTCCGCTTGCAGCCGCTGCACCTCTGCTGTGTGCGGGTATCACGCTGTATTCGCCTCTGCGCCACTGGAATGCAGGTCCCGACACCCGGGTGGCGATCCTCGGGCTCGGCGGGTTGGGCCACATGGGCGTCAAACTCGCCGCAGCGATGGGTGCCAAGGTGACGGTGCTGAGCCAGTCGCTGAAGAAGATGGAAGACGGCCTGCGGCTGGGCGCGAGCGAGTACTACGCCACCGCCGACCCGGAGACGTTCACCAAGCTCGCCGGCTCGTTCGACCTCATCCTCAACACCGTGTCCGCCAACCTCGATCTGGACGCGTACATGAGCCTGCTCGACGTCGACGGCACCCTGGTGGAACTTGGCATACCCGAACACCCGATGAAGGTGCGGGCATTCACTGTGGCCTTGATGCGTCGCAGGCTGGCCGGATCGAACATCGGCGGCATCGCCGAAACCCAGAAGATGCTCGACTTCTGCGCCGAACACGACGTCCGCCCCGAGATCGAGGTCATCGAGCCCGACTACATCAACGAGGCGTACGAGCGGGTGCTCTCCAGCGACGTGCGGTACCGATTCGTCATCGACACCTCGTCGCTGCGCTGAGCGCTACCGGCTGATCGCGGCCTCGCCGACGCCGTGCAACGGCCATCCGGCCGCGGCCAGCCTGGCGGCGACGCGCTGGACGTTCTCGGGTCCGGCGTCGTGATGTGAGACGTCGGAGATGAACGCAGCGATCTCGTCGCCGCCGATCTCGCCATCGGTCAATGCGGCTGACCCGTCCGCGGTGATGATGCGCACCACCTCTTTGATCTGCTCTTCGGTCAGCGGGGTGGCGCGCAGCAGCGCCAGCAGCGGAACGCGGTCGGGCCCGGGCACCCCTTCGGGGTAACCGGCCCGCAGCCAGTTGAGGATCGAACCAAGCAGCGAGGTCGTTGTCACGTCCACAGTGTCGTTGCTGGATCGGCACGGCGTCCCCACGGGATCGCACAGTTCGACGGTCATTCACCGTGCGTTCATTGTTTCCGAACGTTCCTTACCACTCGAAAAATCACGAGATCTTCGAGTGGTAAGGAACGTTCGCGCCGCAGGGGCAGTGTTACGACCACGTGAACTCCGGTTGTCGAGTAGGCCTAAGGGTGCGACGCTCTCAACGGACTGCAGCGTTGGAGGCCGGGCAATGCACACCAATTCGAACCTGGAGGCCCGCGGTGACCACTGAATCCGCAGCCGTCGAACCGACCGCCGCGCCGGCAGGCCTGAAGAAGGGCGCCATCGGCATAGTTGCCGTGATCTTCATGGCAGTCGCCAACGCCGCGCCGATCACCGCGATGACGGGCAACACTCCGATCGCGGTCGGCTTCGGCAACGGTCTCGGCGCGCCCGCGGGGTTCCTCTTTGCCACAATCATCCTGACGCTGTTCGCGCTGGGATATGTGGCGATGGCCAAACACATCACCACCACCGGCGCGTTCTACGGCTTCATCTCCCACGGGCTCGGCCAGGTCTGGGGCATGGCGAGCGGCCTCTTGGCCACGTTCGCGTATGTCGTATTCGAGGGCTCGCTGATCGGTGGCTGCGCGTATTTCGCCAACGACGCGGTGAACACCATTGTGGGCGTTAACATCCCGTGGCTGGTGTTCGCGATCGGCGCGATTTTGATCATCGCCGCGCTGTGCCACTTCCACATCAGCCTCACCGCGGCGATCCTCGGTGTGACGCTGGTGTCCGAAGTGATCATCCTGTTCGCCCTTGCGTTCACGGCGATCTTCAAGGGCGGTGGACCCGATGGCTTCATGCTCAATCAGACCGTGCTGCTCAACAACGCGTTCGAGAGCCTGCCTGCGGGCGCGTTCGGCACCGCCGCCGCAGCGGGGTCGATGGCCATCGGTCTGTTCTTCGCCTTCTGGTCGTGGGTGGGCTTCGAGACCACCGCGGTATATGGCGAAGAGTCGCGCAACCCGAAGCGGATCATCCCCAGGGCCACCCTGATCGCGGTGATCGGGCTTGGTTTGTTCTACACGTTTGTCTCCGCGATGGTGATCGCAGGCAACGGGGCCAAGACTTCGGTCGAGACGTCCATCAGCGCGTCACCCCTCGACCTGTATTTCGTTCTCGTGCAGACGAACTTGGGCAGCGTTCTCCTCGACGTCTACAAGGTGCTGCTCGTGATCGGGTCGTTCGCCTGTGCGCTGGCATTCCACAACGCGGCGTCGCGCTATCTGTTCGCGCTGGGCCGCGAGATCCCGTCGACCGCCGTGCAGAAGACCGTCGGTGCAGCGCACGCCAAGCACGGTTCGCCGTACATCGCGTCCGCCCTGCAGAGCACCATCACGCTGGTGCTGGTGCTCCTGTTCGCTGTCTTCACCGCGGTGCAGGTGCCCGACGCCGACGGCAATCCCATCGACACCCCCGCCCTGGTGCCGTACACGAACATCTACGGTCTGCTCGCGCTGATCGGCACGGCGGCGATCCTGTTGGTGCAAGCCATCTGCTCAGCGGCGGTGATCTGGTACTCCTGGGTGCGAAAGACGCACCGCGGCAACGTGATCACAACATTGATCTGCCCGCTGATCGGCGGTCTCGCGATGTTCTACGTGGTCTGGCTGCTGTGGGACAACAGGGCATTCGGCCGCGGGATACGCCGCGAATTCACTGGTCTTCAAGTCTGGTCCGTACATCATCCTGGCCGTGTTCGTGATCGGCCTGGTCTACGCGCTGTGGCTGCGTACGGCCAAGCCACGGGTGTACTCGGCGATCGGTCGCACGGTGCTGGAGGACTCCCACGAGCGTGCGGAGACACCCGCCCCGTAGCCCGAGGCTTCGATAGCGCGAGCAGACGCAGAATGTCCCGACACGCCATGTGTTCGGGACATTCTGCGTTCCCCTGCTTTCGCGTGGGCCCAGCTCACCAGCTTGGTGATGCTAGATCACTAGCATGCTAGCATCGCGATCGTGGGCGATGAGGACGTCAAGCAGTTCAACGTGTACTTGCCTGTCGGCTTGATCAGGCAGGTCAAACACCACGCGATCGAGACCGAGATGTCCCTCTCGGCGCTGGTGGCCGATGCACTGCGGGCCTACCTCGACCCACACGCCAAGCGACAGGACAAGGAGAGCTGATATGACGACTCAAGGCATCGAGGCCGTATTCCTGGAGACCCACAACTGGGGCAAGGCGGTCAGGTTCTTTCAGGGGCTGGGTTACGAGATCGAGTTCGCGACCGACCACAACTCGGGCCAGCTGCGCAATGGCGACGGACCTTATCTGTTCATATCCGAGATTCCCGAAAGCCAGGCCCCGCAACGGCATACCGTGCTGGCGGTGGCCGACGCGGACGCGTTCCAGCCCGAGTCCGGCGTCGAGATCGTCTCGCCGTGGGAGGACACCCACTGGGGCACAAGGCTGATGACCGTTCGCGATCCCGACGGCCGGGAGTGGACGCTGCAGGCGCCGCAAAAGGCCGGGCAATGACGGACACGGCTCTGGAGCCCGAGAGCACGGCCGCCCGTGTCGCACTGTGGCGCGCACTGCATGTCGAGGCCGACGAGCCCCCACACGTTCTCGACGACCGGGTCGGACTGCGACTGCTTTCCCCCGATGCCGATTGGCGTCGGCGCCCGGATATGGATCCGCAGGCAACCGCTCGGGTTCGCGCATCGATCGTGTCGCGCGCACGTTTCATCGAGGACCTGATTGCCGACCAGGTCGAGCACGGTGCCCGACAGTACGTCCTACTCGGTGCGGGCTTGGATACCTTCGCCCAACGGCGGCCCGAGATTGCCTCCCGTCTCGCCATATTCGAGGTGGACCAGCCGGGTCCGCAGGCCTGGAAACAGCAGCGCCTCGATGACCTCGGCTTTGAGAACCCCGGCAGGCTCCGGTTCGTCCCGGTCAACTTCGAAGCCGACTCGTGGTGGGATCGACTGTTGGCCAGTGGGTTTGACGTACATGCACCGGCCGTGGTGGCGTCGCTGGGTGTGTCCATGTACCTCACCAAGGATGCGACCGAGGCGACGATGAGCCAAATCGCCTCCCTGGCATCTGGTTCCACGCTCGCGATGACGTTTCTACGGCCGCTCGAGCTCGTCGAGCCGGACGAACAGGAGATGCACCAAGCGACGGACCGGGCCGCACGCGCCTCCGGCACCCCGTTCATCAGCTATTACAGCCCACAGGAGATGCTCGCGATGGCTCGAACGGCCGGCTTCACGGCGGCACATACCGTGACGGGCGCCGATTACACGCAGCGATACTTCGCCGAGAGGACCGACGGACTCCGCCCGTTCATGACCGAAGAGCTGTTGCTGGCGACGACATAGATCGGAGCGCGGGCACCCATGCTCACGCCGCGACGGCCTCGATCAGAAGATACGGTCGATGCAACTGCAGCGTGCGTGACGTCCTGAGTCCGGCTACGCTCACCAGCGATTCGAAGTGATGTTGTTCGCGTTCCTGGCCGGTGAACGCGAACATCATCGCAACGTCCATCAGCGATGCTTCCAATGTCGCTGTGTCGGCCGTCATCTCGACGATGATCACCCGCGCTCCAGGGTTCATCACACGCCGGATATTAGTGAGAATGCGCAAGCATGACTCGTCATCCCAGTCGTGCAGAATGAACTTCACCAGGTACAGATCGGCAGACGGCAGCTTTTCAAAGAAATCGCTTGCGAGCCCTGTCATTCGGTCAGCAAGGCCTCGCCGTTGCGCTTCATCGGCGACGCCGGCCGTCGCTTGGGGCAAGTCGAGCACCGTCCCATGCAGGTGCTGATGGCGCTCCAGCAGCGCGGCGAGGAACGCGCCGTCTGCGCCACCGACGTCGACCACCAACTGCGCATCACCGATGTCGATTGCCGGGACTGCTTCGGCGATGACGGGTCTGGACAGTTCGGTCATCGCGACGCTGAAGATCCTGGCGTCACGTTCGTGCTGGGCGAAATATTCAAAGGGCGTGCAGCCGAGTACGTCTTCCGCATGATTTCGGCCATTCACAATGGTTTCCGGCAGGCGAAGGCTCGGAAGCCAGAAGACTTCGCTCGCCGTTGTCAGCGCGTAGTGCTTCAACGACAGCGGCGAATCACCGTGGAGAATCCCCATCATGGCGGTACCCGAGAACTGTGTTGTGCCGGGATCGTAGGCAAGGAAGCCCAGCGCACTGGCTGCGCGCAGGAGGCGGTATGTCATAGCGGGGTTGCTGGATAGACGTTCGGCGATCTCGCCGGCAGTCAGCGGACCTACATCGAGGTGCTCGGCAACTGAAAGCGATGCGAGGGTGCGAATCACTTGGGTCCCCCAGCCGGCCATGATCAGCCGGTACACGGCGTCATGTTCGGTGCGCGTGGCTGCGTTCGATGACATCATCTGCTCCATTCTGGGCTGTGCAACCCAGAGGGTACCCGTCATCGAACCCGTTGGTTTTCAGCAGATTTCCAGCTTCGCCGGGTTCGCAGGTCAATGACGAAACATCAGCTCTAGAAGTCCACCGCCACGTTTACCGGGGCTGCAGCGTCGCTCTGCATTTGGGTGGCAAGGACCGCACCGACATTCGCGGTCACGATCACACCGATCCCTATCCAGTCGAGCAGGCCGAGCACCTCGCCAAGCACAATCGAGCCGATGGCAGCAGCGAACACCGGATTGACACTCATGAAAATCCCGAAGAAGTGCGCGGGCACGCGGCGCAGCGCGCAGAGATCGGCGACGAACGGAACGACCGATGCGAGCACACCCGCGGCCGCACCGAGGGCGAGCGCGGTCCTCGTGACGGGATGGATGATCAGGGCAACAATTCCGATGGGTACGTACACCAGGGCGGACAGCAGACAGGCCGCGGCCGCCCCCTCGACACCGGAAAAGCGTTGTCCGACTGCACGACTGAGCAGGATGTAACTCCCCCAGCACGCTGCAGCGAACAGGCCGATGCCGACGCCCACGTAATCCGTGGTCGGCTGCGGCCTGGTCAGGATCAGCACTCCCGCCGCAGCGAAGATCATGCAAGCAAAGGTGGCGCGCCGCCGAATGCCTGCGGGTGTTGCCAGCAGGGCACCCGCAAGCGCAACGGTCAGCGGACCGAGGAACTCGAGCGTGACCGCCATGCCGAGACCGATCCGATCGATTGCCACGTACACCGCCAGATTCATGACGGCGAACACCGCCGCCAGGCCGGTCACCGGCACCCACTGCGTTCGAGTGAACTCGCGCAGCCTCGGACGTCCGACTAGCAGAAGGATCGTGCCTGCCACCCATTGCCGTATTGCGACCACGCCCACTGGTCCGATGATCGGAAATGCCATCGCGCCGATTGCCGCACCGGACTGATTGGACAGGGCGCTGCCGAGCATGAGTGCCACACCCGTGGCGCGACCACGAC
Source organism: uncultured Actinomycetota bacterium (assembly GCA_963848855.1). Lineage (GTDB taxonomy): Bacteria > Actinomycetota > Actinomycetes > Mycobacteriales > Mycobacteriaceae > Mycobacterium. Next base: position 349,684 of record CAWKFL010000007.1, on the reverse strand, counting down.
GACTCGTCATGTCGATCACGATGACAGGGATGCGCCCATTCGAAAAATGCATATTGCGATTCATTGATACGCTTAGCGTATGGACGTGGAGCTACGGCAATTACGTTGTCTTGTCGCGGTTGTCGACCATGGCGGGTTCACCGGAGCGGCAGCCGAACTCGGCGTCTCTCAGCCCGCGGTGTCGCGCGGAGTCGCGGCGCTCGAGCGCGAACTCGGGGTCCGTCTGCTGCGACGGACGAGCCGAGACGTGACGCCGACCGCCGCTGGGGAAAGAGTGTTGATCAGGGCGCGCCGACTGATCACCGATGCGGAGGATCTGATCCGCGACGCGCGCGCCGGGCACGGAACGCTGCGCCTCGGCCACGCCTGGGCCGCCATGGGCGCACACACCGTGGAGTTCCAACGCCGTTGGGCGGCGCGGCATCCCGATCTGGAACTGCACCTTGTGCGAACCAATTCGCCGACGGGCGGACTCGCCGAACGTGCCTGCGACGTCGCCATCGTCCGCGCCGCCGGAGATGCGCCCGCGCTCCTCGACCGTCGATTCGACGAGGTGATCGTCGGTCTGGAATCGCGCTACGGTGTCGTTGCCGTCGATGATCCACTTGCGCGGCGTCGCCAGCTGAGGCTCGCTGATCTTGCCGACCGCGTGGTCGCCGTGGATACCCGGGTCGGTACCACGACACCGGAGCTATGGCCGGCCAGCCAAAGGCCCGAAGTCGAGGAGATCCACGAACTCGACGACTGGTTGGACGCGATCGCGGCGGGGCGATGCGTCGGAGTCACGACCGAGGGCACCACAACGCAGTACCGGCGCCAAGGGGTCATCTTCCGCTGCTTGCGCGACGCGCCGCCGGTGCCGGTCAGGCTGCTTTGGTGGCGTGACGACATGCACCCTGCAACATCCGAGGTTGTCGGTCTGCTCACCGAGCTCTACCGCTCGCCGGCCCGCTCTCGCTGAGTCGCCGGATCGTACGCCCCTAGAAGTCCCAGTCCTCGTCTTCGGTGTTGACGGCCTTGCCGATCACATACGACGAGCCCGACCCGAGAAGAAGTCGTGGTTCTCCGCAGCTACCAAGTCAGCGGGGTGAGATCGGCGCTACCTGCATAAACACATCACGCCAGATCACTGGAGATACGTGCAACTGTGGGCAGGTTGTGGGCACGGTGTGGGCACGGACGACGGCTGTACGACCGCGGCGCCGGCGCCCACCTATGACGAGCAGTGCGAGCCGGGCGCTACTTGGTCTGCGCTCGGTACCGCTTGGTCGGTCGTTGGCGCATCCAATCGCTACAGTTACACCGGTTTTAGCTTGGATTTGTACGTGCCGATCATCGACACCGCCGCCACTTCGTCGGTGTCCGGGCCTGGTGGCTGCAGCTCGATGGCGGCGCGACGCTTGGCAGCCGGATTAATCAGCAGCTCGGTCAGGCCATGCTGCACGGCGGCCCAGGTGCTACCCGAGGTCGGCCGGGGGCTGCGCATCACCTGATTGGCGGCCACAACTCGAGCCGCAGCCGCGCCCAATCAGCCGCGCTATAGAAGCGAGCCTCACTCGAAGACTGCACGGTGCTCCACATGTCGGTGATCAACGGGTGTGGGTCGTCGACCCCGAGCGGGCGTTCGTGAACGTGGGCGGCCGGTGCAGTCGCCGGCTGCGCGGCGCCATACGATTGGGGCGTGTTGCGACGGCGACGCTTCGACGCGGGCTTCGGCGCTGGACCCGGCATCGCGAACCTCCTCGGCAGGCCATCTCACCGTAGTCCCCATCCCGTACGGACCCCGAGAAGGTATGCCCGGAGGGGGCCGCTGACCTGCGGTGATAGACCCCCGCCACCCCCCCGCGATTGAAGGGCGCTCCGCAGGTAGCCAATCGGCCCGCCATCAGGAGAGAGGATGGGCGGGCCGACTTGGGGAGTTGTTAGGTCAGACGGGCGGCGGGTTCGTTTGGTTATCCGACTGCCTCCCGAAGCGAAGTAAGAACACCGACGGACCCGAAAGCCCGCCCGGTCCCCTACGCAGTCAGCTTCACAGACGCCATTGCTTTGTTGAAGACGCGGATGATATCGCTGCCGGGGTAATGCTCGCGGTACGTCTCCGCCGCGTCGGCAGAGCTGCCTGCGATTACGACGCGGGAGGTGTGAACGTCGCCGGCGCCGCTGATAACGGTGTAGTGATCGTGCATTGGATTCGTGTCTGTCATCGCATGTTGCCTTTCTATGGATGAAGCGGTGATGAATACGGTCATGACGGTATTGATGCTCGACGCTTGGCGCGTCCGCTGATCGGCCCTTTCTGCGGGGGAGGAAAGGCTCCACCGATTGGGGGAGGTCGGGGGCATCTTGCTGCTGGTGACGACGGCCAGGCGTGCGGGAGGTACGAGCCCGCACTGCGCGCTGGAGCAGGATGCGCGCTCGCCTGGCCGCCGCCCGTGGCCGACCGCGCAGTTCCTAACGCTGCGCACACATTGACACCGGCCGGGTTCAATGTGCGTCGGCCAGGTCTACGTGCGGCGCGGTGCCGCTCTCTTCTTCGGTGTGGCCCGCTTCTTCGCCGGCGCTTGGACCTCGATGATGCCGTTGACGGCGGCGAAGCGCGCCAGGTCATAAGGGTGCACGTCCACCGTCTCACCCTGCTGCCCGATACGCCGCACACCATCAGGACCGGTGTATGTGGTCATGCCGAGTTGCACTGTGCGCGTGGTCATTACGGTGTGGTCGCAATCTTCGTGATCGATGCCGGGTCGACGAACCCCCACGACACGCGGACGATTGCGCGCACGGCGGTCCTGTCGCTCGTGAAGAACACGCTGCGGTCGGGCTCTACGGTCGTGCCTTGTCGCAATGCCACGATGACGCGCGACTTCGGTATCGCCCACACGATGTCATTGCCGACGGCCGGTGAGGTGACCAGCGGTATGCCGGATACGACGCGCGCCGAGGGTGCGGTGGGGTCGGACTGCAAAAGCGCCCGTTCGATCCCGCGGTGGTGGATTCCTTCAATGTGGCCAGCTTGAGTGCTGTCGCTGGGTTGCATAGGAATGAGTCGACGGTCGTATTGTGTTGCTCTGCATTGGATTTCGCGAACTCGAAGGCGTCCAGGTTGGTCCAACTGTCACCTGCATCAGCCGCCGTTGGGGCGATGCTCAACAGCCCGTTCGGCCCGTTGGTCCGTCAAGCTACGCGACGATGGAAGCTGCCCGGCGGACGCGGGTCGAACCGCGCTGGGGCACAGTAAGTCTCGGCGACATCAGGCCCACAGCAGTGCAGCAGTGGCTATCGAACCTGGGCCACGGCACCCCGATGCAAAGCCGGTCGGGGCCGCAGTGATGAAGCGGATGCACTACGTCTTTTCAAATATCTTGGCCGATGCCGTTCGCGACACAACCGTCTCGTCCATGGCGTAGTAGTTGACCCCCGGGAGGTCGGCGTCGTTGGAAAATGTGGGCAATTTGTGGGCACGGGGTGGGCATGGGGCGTTGAGCCGATCAGAGTGATAATTGCTGGCCCTGGTGATCCGATCCGATGATTTGGTGCCTGAGCTGCGAGTTCAGAAGTCCCAGTCCTCGTCTTCGGTGTTGACGGCCTTGCCGATCACGTACGACGAGCCTGAACCCGAGAAGAAGTCGTGGTTTTCGTCGGCGTTGGGCGACAGCGCAGACAGGATCGCCGGGTTCACGTCGGTCTCGTCGCGCGGGAACAACGCCTCATAGCCGAGGTTCATCAGCGCCTTGTTTGCGTTGTAGCGCAAGAACTTCTTGACGTCCTCGGTCAACCCGACCTCGTCGTAGAGATCCTGGGTGTACTCGACCTCGTTGTCGTAGAGCTCGAAGAGAAGCTCGTAGGTGTAGTCCTTGAGCTCGGCCTTGCGCGCCTCATCCTCCAGCGCCAGCCCGCGCTGGTACTTGTAGCCGATGTAGTAGCCGTGCACAGCCTCGTCGCGGATGATCAGCCGGATCATGTCGGCCGTGTTGGTCAGCTTGGCGCGCGACGACCAGTACATCGGCAGATAGAAGCCCGAGTAGAACAGAAAGCTCTCCAGCAGCGTGGACGCGACCTTGCGCTTGAGCGGCTCGTCGCCGCGGTAGTACTGCATGACGATCTCAGCCTTGCGCTGCAGGTTCGGGTTCTCCTCCGACCAGCGGAACGCGTCGTCGATCTCGGCGGTCGAGCACAGCGTGGAGAAGATGTTGCTGTAGCTGCGCGCGTGCACGGACTCCATGAACGCGATGTTGGTGTAGACCGCCTCCTCGTGCGGGGTGAGCGCGTCGGGGATCAGGCTCACCGCACCGACCGTGCCCTGGATGGTGTCCAGCAGCGTGAGCCCCGTGAAGACGCGCATGGTCAGCTGCTTCTCATGGGCGTTCAGCGTGTTCCAGGACGGGATGTCGTTGGACACCGGCACCTTCTCCGGCAACCAGAAGTTGCCGGTCAGCCGGTCCCACACTTCGGCGTCTTTTTCGTCCTGCAGGCGGTTCCAGTTGATCGCCGAAACGCGGTCAATCAGCTTCATTCCCTCGGACACGAGAACCCCGTTTCACCTGGTGCTTTTGGTCTGAGCTATAGAGGCAGCTATAGCGTCTTCAACACTACAACTGGGGTCCGACGACTTAGCGCTATACGACATCTTGTGGTTGGGCGTGTCGCGCATCAACGTCGCCGCGGCCTCGTCAAGGGGTCGGCAGATTTGGGCACTGCCGCTGATATCCGATGTCGGAGGACACCCAGTCGCGCCATTGTTCGCGCGTCATGTTGGTGGTCAACTTGGCACACAACACCTCTGCAGACGGCTCCGTCGGCCAGAGCCGGATCGTGTTGTCAGATCCCGCCGATGCGAGCCGGTGTCCGTCGGGGCTGTACGCCACGGTCATCGCCGGGGCGGTATGGCCGCTCAACGGATCACCCAGCGCTTCGCCCGTCTGCGGGTTCCACACCCGCACCGTGCGGTCATCACCTGCCGAAGCCAACCGACGACCGTCGGGGCTGAACGCGAGATCCCACACCGTGCCGGTGTGGCCGGTTATCGGCTCCCCCAGCGGTTTGCCGGTTTCTGCGTCCCACAGCAAGATGAGGCCGTCATTTCCGGCAGCAGCCACCACGTGACCATCCGGGCTGAACGAGACGGCAAGCACCTCGGCGGTGAAACCGGTGAGCGGGTCGCCAATGGGTTCGCCGGTGTCGGCATTCCACAGTCGCACGGTGTGGTCGAAGCTGCCCGACGCCAGCCGACGCCCGTCGGGACTGAACGCCACGACGGTCACCTTGTTGATGTGTCCTTCGAGGGCGCGGAGAAACGGGCGGCCGGTGTCTGCGTTCCATAGCCGAACGGTCCCGTCGGCGCCGGATGACGCCAACCGGTGACCGTCGGGACTGAAAACGACGCTCCACACGGCGCCTGCGTGCCCACGAAGAGGTGCACCCATCTGCTGGCCGGTGCCCGCGTCCCACAACCGCACCGTGCCGTCGAAGCTGGCCGATGCCAGCCGGCGGCCGTCCGGGCTGAACCTCACATCGTTGACGGAGCCGGTGTGCCCAAGCAGTGGCTCCCCGACCATCCGTCCGGTGTCGACATTCCAGACCCGCATAGAGCGGTCATCGCTGGCCGACGCCAGCCGGCGCCCGTCCGGGCTGAAAGCCACGCTCGTCACCCCCTGCGTGTGTCCGGCGACGGCGTCGGCGTCGGCATTCCACAGCCGCACCGTGTGGTCTTCACTTGCCGAAGCCACTCGGTGCCCGTCCGAATTGAACGCCACGCTCCACACAGGTCCGCCGTGACCGGTCAGCGGGGCACCAGCCGGTTGGCCCGTGTCCACGTTCCAGAACCGCACAGTGCCGTCGAGGCTGCCCGTCACCAGCCGATGGCCGTCGGGGCTGAATGCCACACCGACTGCCGCGTGCGTGTGACCGGTGAAGGGCTCCCCGACGGGTTGGCCCGTGTCGGCATTCCAGATCCGAAGTGTGCGATCGAAACTGGCCGACGCCAGCCGACGACCGTCGGGACTGAATGCCAGACCCATGACCGCATCGGCATGGCCCGCGAGCGGTGTCCCGAGCGGTCGGCCGGTATCGACGTCCCACATGTGCACTGTCCTGTCGATGCCGCCTGAGGCCAATCGATGCCCGTCGGGGCTGAATGCCACGCTGCGGATCACGCCTACGTGCCCGATAAGCGGGACGCCGAGCGGCTGGCCGGTGTCGACGTGCCACAGTCGCACTGTCTCGTCCGTTCCCCCCGAGGCGAGTCGGTGCCCATCCGGGCTGAACGCCACGGTGATCACCTGCCCGGTGTGCCCGGACAGCGTTGCTTGTTGCTCACCGGTTTCGGCATCCCAGAGACGCACGGTGCCGTCGGCCGCGCTGCTGGCGAACCGGCGCCCGTCAGGACTGAACGCCACGGATGCGATGGCGTCCGTGTGTCCGGTCAACGGTGCGGAAAGAGGTTGGCCGGTGCCGGCGTCCCACAGCCTGACCGTCCGGTCGGCGCTGCCGGTGACGAGCCGCCGAGAGTCGGGGCTGATCGCCACGCTGTTCACCTGCGCGGCGAAATCGCTGATGATCTTCTGGGTCCGCGCTCGCTGCACGACGGCGCTGTACAGGGCGGCGTCGTCCTCAGTGGAGGTGAGTGTGCGCGCGGCCAGAATCTGTTGGAACGCACGGACATCGCCGCCGGGGATGGTTCCGGCGAGCATGCCCTGGGCTTCGGCGATCAGTCTCTGCGCAGTCGCGGTGCGCAGATTGGCTTCGGCCTGATCGCGCTGCCGTATCGCTTCGCGGCGTTGCAGCGTCGCGAACCCGGCCGCGGCAAGCGCGACGACGGTCAAGATCGCCAACGCGGCGATCGCGACGCGGCGCAGCCGCCGAAAACGACGCTGCTCCTGCACATCCTCGCTGGCGAGTTCGTACTTCGACTTGCCGTGGATAGGCGCAGCCAAGATCGTGATCTTGTCGCGGAACACCGCTGAATCGGGATCCCATGGCGCATCGTCGCTTACGTCCACGTACAGCGGTTCGGCGGCCAGTACGCTCGACTGGGTCAGCACCGGGACGGCGGCATCCGAACGCTGCGGGTCGAATCGCACAGCGGCCTCGTCCCAGAACAGGTCGCCACCCGCGACGACGAAAAACATGTTGGCCGGCCCGCGCTGCTCGAGCCAGTACGTAGCTTCCTTGTTGACCCATGTCGACTCGGCCGCATCGCGTGACAGCACGACGATCAAGTAGCGCGAGCGATCCAGCGCTTCGACGACCCTGGCCCACAGATCCGGACTGGCGGACAAATCGGTCGAGTCGCGGAACACTCGCAGCGCGTGCAGTTGGCCCAGACGTCGGCCGATGCGGTGCAGGCTGCGCTGGATGCCCTGAGCCGCCTGTTGGTCGTCGTGGTCGTAGGACAGAAACGCGTCGTAGTCGTACGACAGGTCCTGGGTTTCCTGCACATTCGCAGCGTCAGTGGGCTCCGCACGCATCGCCGACCCCTTTGCACCACCAGCGCGCACTCAAGTCTGTGAGTGTCAAGGAATCATGCAACGAATCCGGCCCCGCCACCGGAGCTTCCGTCAACCGGCCTTCGCAGGCGCCTTCTTGCGGTCGGCGCCGCTTTTTGTTCTTCGCGCAAGCGGCTCATCACCGAAGAACAAGCGGCTCATCACCGAAGAATTTGTACTCAGACGGCTTGAACTTTCGGGTGGCCAGCCAGTATTGCCATGTCATGCCGCTCCAGAGGGTTCGGTTCACCCCGTGCTCGTCGAGATACCAACTCTGGCAACCGCCGGTGCTCCACACCGTGCCCGCGAGTTCGTGCTGCAACTCGTCGTTGTAGCGCTGCTGCGCTTCGCGTGTCGGCGCCAAGGCCTGCGCACCCGATCGCTGCACCGCGGCAATGGCTTGCGCCGCATAGCGGATCTGCGACTCGATCATGAACACCACCGAGTTGTGCCCGAGCGCGGTATTCGGACCGAGCAAGAAGAACAGGTTCGGCATGTCGGCGATCGTGATGCCGCGGTGCGCCGACACACCCTCGCGGTTCCACCGGTCCACCAGATCTTCACCGCCAGGGCCCTTGATGTCGACGTAGGTATAGGAGTCGGTGACATGGAAACCGGTCGCGAAGACGACGACGTCGACGTCGCGTTCGGTCCCGTCGGCGGTCACGATGCCGCGCGGGGTGAACCGCGTGATCCCGTCGGTGACGACCTCGGTCTTGGGATTCGCGATGCCCCTGTAGTACGTGTCGGAGTTCAGGATTCGTTTGCAGCCGGCCCGGTAATTCGGGGTGAGCTTGCGGCGCAACTCCTTGTCCTTGACCGAACGTCGGATGTTCCACTTGCCCATCAGCTCGCCGAGCTTGAGCAGCCGCGGCTGCCGCGTCATCGCGAAGCCGACCGCCTCGTGAATCCAGTAGATGCCTCCGCGCATCAACGCCCGCGTACCCGGGACATTGCTGAACATCTCGCGCATCCACTCCGGGATGGGGTTGTTGGGACGAGGCATCACCCATGCGGGCGTGCGCTGGTAGAGCTGCAGCGCCGCAACATCTTTGACGATCTCCGGCACGATCTGTATCGCGCTGGCACCCGTCCCGATGACCGCCACACGTTTACCGGCGAGGTCGACGGTGTGGTCCCACTGCGCGGAATGAAAGGCCGTTCCGGTGAATTGGTCCAATCCCACGAAGTCGGGGATCGACGGAATGTGCAGGCCTCCGACGCCGGAGACGACGAACTGCGCGATGAACTCACGACCGTCCTTGGTGAAAACATGCCAGCGCAGCTCGTCGTCGTCCCAGTGCGCACGGTCGACGTGTGAGCTGAACTGGATGTAGCGACGCAGTCCGTACTTGTCGGTGACGCCCTTGAGGTAATCGAAGATCTCCGGCTGGAAGGACCACATGTGCTGCCAGTCCGGCTTCGGCTCGAACGAGAACGAGTACATGTGCGACGGGATGTCGCATGCACACCCCGGGTAGGTGTTGTCACGCCACGTGCCGCCGATTTCGTCGGCCTTCTCCAGGATCAGGAAGTCCACACCTTCCTGCTGCAGTGCGATGGCCATGCCCAGACCCGAGAAGCCGCTGCCGATGATCAACGCGCGGGTGTGCAGGGGCTGTTGAGTCATGTTCTCGGCCGCTTGCTCGGCAACGGTCATGATCCTCCTTCCTGGGAACGCCGGTACTGGATACTTACCACACGGTACCGTGTCGGCGGACGGATCAGATGGGACCGGCGAGACCGTGGTTGAGCGCGTACATGCTCGCCCCGATGCGGTTGGAGACGCCGATCTTGGCGTAGGTGCGTTCGACGTGGTTACGGGCGGTTTTCTCCGAGATCACCAGCGCCGCGGCGACCTCCTTGTTCGAGGCGCCGCGCGCGATCAGACCCAGCACCTCCAGCTCCCGCGGAGTGAGCCCGTCGGGACGCAGGTGGGGCCGCCCTGCCCGGTGGCCCGCGACATGCAACACTGCGTCGACGGCTACCGAATCGAGTGCACCCGACCGCACGCGGTCGCGGAGACGCCGCGCGGCAGCCTCGGGTGCGAGCTTCTCGCGATAGGGCCTCGGCTCGAGGGCTGACTGATAACTCACCGCGGCGGCAAGAAGGCGGTCGGGCAGGCTCAACGAGCTGCCGGTCAGCCCCCGCGGATATCCCGAGCCGTCGGGTGATTCGTGATGGTTTCCCGCCAATTGCGCCACCGCATCGAGTCCGGGGACCTGACTCAGGATCCGCACGGTGAAGTACGGGTGCAGGCGTACCCGCTCGAACTCGGCCGCCGTCAGCGAGCCGTTCTTGGACCAGATCTGGTTCGAGACCCCGATGCGCCCGAGGTCGTGCAGGTAGCCCGCGCGTCGAATCAGCGCCGCCGCATCGTCATCGAGTCCCGAGGTTGTCGCGGCATCGGCCGCCAACTCGGCGACCGCGCGCGAATGGCCAAGCGTAAACGGGCATTTCAGATCGACGAAGTCACCAAGCGCCACGAGTAAGCCGTCGAGCTCCTCGTCGCCCAGCGGCTTGTTTCGGTCCGGTGCCTCGCGCAGTGCGGCCGCCCATGCGTCTCCCGTCGACGGTCCCGCCAGTACACCGTCGGGGTCGGCAAGAACCACGTCGACAACGCGGGGGTCGAACTGGCCGCCCCGCCGAGCGCGCGCCATCACCATCGCGCCGTCGACGCCGTATGCGCGCTGGTGGACTTCCAGCATGTCGGACAGCTGGGCCACCCGGATCGGTAGCGGTAGCGCGTCACCGGACGCGCCCGCAGGCAGTCCGCCGCCATCGAACCGCTCGAATGTGTACGCCAGCGCCGCTTGCACATCCGCGCCGAGCCCGATCCGCTCAGCAAGCATGGCCGCCGACATGCAGTGCGAATGAATCAGTTGCGATAACTGGCCGCGCGCGTTCGCGAACAGTGCCGCCATGACGGTCAGCCGCTGCAGCAGTGGCTGACCGCGAGCCACGTTGCTCAGCAAGAAGCGCAGATAAGGCAGACCGGACAAGTCGACGAGATACGAATCGTGTCGCACCGCGATGTCGTCGCCGAACCACCGCGCGTACTCGTGGGAATCGGCGTGGCACCCGATCCACATGATCAACGCGACGTAGTAGGTGCAGTCGCGGTCGGCCCTACTCAGACCGAGGCGATCGCAGATCCGCGTCGCGATCAACGCCGATCGCAACATGTGCTCGGCCGGCTGGCCCAGGCCGAGGTCGACCGCGACAGACAGCGCGGCCAGGATCTCGGCCCGGGCCGGTCGTGGCGCCATCTGCCGATTGTGCCCGGGCACAGTCACGGGGTCAGCCGATCACCGCAGTGTCGCCCGCGGCGATGTGCCGGTCGGCGTCGAAGTTCTCGAAGTGACCGCTTGTGATGACGCCGATGCCCCGTTGCGGTGGGCGGAAGTCGCCGAGTTTCGCCTGCTGTTGCAGCGGTCCGATAGGACCCAGATCCTCGCCCCACAGGACCGCACGCGAGGCGGAGACCGCCCACATCTGCTTGGGCGCCACCATGAACCGCTGGCCGTTGGGCGAGATGCCGGTGAGCCGCACGTCGCCGGCGCGCAACACCGCACCCGCGACTAGGCCGATGGCTTTCAGCATCGGCGGAGTGACCCACGTGCGCTCAGGAAGCCAGCCGGCGACCCTGGTCAGCAGCCGGGTCGCGAACGTCGTCTGCATATGAACGGACCAGTCGAGCAATCCGGGGATCTGCACTCGGAACCACCACGGCGTGATCCACGTGACCTCGATGTCGCACTGGACCGCGGCGTTGCTTGTGGCGGAACTGAAGTAGCGGGCACAGCTGTTGGCGGCGGGTGTGGTGGCGTAGAAAGTCCAGTTGCCTTCGGGATCGCGATGCCACACCGACAGATATGCGGGCGCGAACGACGCCGCCGGGAACTGGCGCAGGGCCAGGTAGTGACCGTTTTCGAAGGGAAGCCCCATCACGCCGAAGCCGGCGAATCGCTCGTCGTCTCCGGTGGGCAGGGCGGGGTTGTCGACGACGGCCGATGCGGCCTGTTGGGGGGTGAGTGTTTTTGTCATGCGCCGATGATCGGTGGCATCGACAGCTCGACGCATGAGGCGATTGCCTCAAATCACGGGTTCGCCTCAGGCGACGTGTTCGCGGCGGCGCACGCCCTCGTGCAGCGGCAGATCCGGGTCGATCTTGATGCCCAGCAGCTCGCAGGTGCCGTTGATGGAGCCGACCATGATCGTCGTCAGGTGTGCGACGAAGTCGTCGGGCGGCATCCGGCGCGGACTGTCCTGCTCGGTTCCCAGCCACCAGTCGGTCGCCGACGCGATCGAACCGAACGCCGAATACGCCGCGAGTTCGAGTGCGGCCGCGTCGAGCTCCATATCCCGCAACTCGTTGTCGAACATGTCGGCCATCGCCAGCGTGATCTCGCGGCCCTCGTTGAGCGCGCGCATCGTCGACTCGCTCTGCTCGGCGAACCGGCCCTGAATCAGGAAGCGAAGGACATTGGGGTGCTCGTCGACGAGGCGCACGTACTGCTCGACACTGCGGCGGATCACCTCGCGCGCAGGGTCGCTGGACAGGTTGATGGACGGGAAGATCGCCGCCCACAACATGTCACGCAGACGCTCCCCGATCGCCTGGAACAGGTCTGACTTGTCCGTGAAATGGCGGTAGATCTTCGGCTTGGCCGTGCCCGCTTCCTCGGCGATCTCGCGAAGCGACAGCTCGGGGCCGAGCCGGTCGATAGCGCGGAAGGCAGCGTCGACGATTTCCGACCGCACCTTCTTGCGATGCTCGCGCCAGCGCTCGCTACGGGCGTCCACCTTGACGCCTGGCTCGCCTCCGGAGCGTGATCTCGACCCTCGTCGCACCCGATCACTGTACCGCCCAGAGGTCGCTGACCTGCTCAGACCGTGCCGCAAACACGGCTCTTGATGGGTGTGGCCAGGCAACTTACCTGGGGAGATGTGCCCGTTGCGCCCGGGTACTATCTTTGCGAAAGCCAATCGACGAGAGAGTCATATGACGCAGCGATATGACCTGGTCATCGCAGGTGGCGGGCCTTCCGGGTCGGCCGCGGCGTGGCAGGCAGCGCAGACCGGCGCCAAGGTAGTGGTTCTGGACAAGGCGGAGTTCCCACGCGATAAGCCGTGCGGCGACGGCCTCACCGCGCGCGCGGTCAGCTACCTGCAGAAAATGGGCCTGGCCGACGAGGTGGCCACGTTCCATCGCGTCAACCGCGTCACGGTGTTCAGTCCGTCGGAATGGGAGCTCTCGTTCCCCAAGCGGCCCGGCATGCCCGACCACGGCCACACGGTGAGCCGCACCCATTTGGACACGGTCTTGCTCAAGCACGCCGAGTCCGCGGGTGCCGAGGTGCGTCAGGGCGCCGAGGTGGCCGGACCCGAACTCGATGCCAACGGCCGCGTCGTCGGCGTGGTGCTCAAGAGCGGCGAGAAGGTTTTCGGCGACGCGGTGATCGCCGCCGACGGTGCGTACTCCCCCATCAAGCGGGCGCTGAAGATCGACTCGGAGTACAACGGCTACTCGGCGATCGCGATCCGGTCCGAGATGCACGCCAACCGGCCGGACTCCGATTCATTGGACATCTACCTGAAGCTGGAGTTCCAGGGTGATCAGCTGCCCGGCTACGGCTGGGTGTTCCCGATGGGCAGCGGTGTCTTCAACATCGGGCTGGGCTACGTCAACAGCTACAAGAACTGGCAGTCCATCAATGCCACGCAATTCCTCGGCGAGTTTCTGCGGACGCTTCCGCCGGAATGGGAGTTGCCGCCGATCGAGGAGCTGAAGAAGAACAAGAGCGTGCGCGCGTGGCGGCTGCCGATGGGTTTCACCGCGTGGCCGCCGTGGCGTCCGGGAGTGCTGTTCACCGGAGACTCGCTTGGCGCAGGGAAACCGGCGTCGGGCGCGGGTATTTCGAAGGCCCTGGAGTCCGGGCTCGCCGCGGGCGAATGCGCGATCGCGGCGTTGACCAACGGCGGCCCCGACGATTTCACGAACTACGCGCAGCGCATGGAGGCGGCGTGGGGCAGGGAGTACCGGCGCGGCCGCTACTTCCACAAGCTCGCCGGGATTCCTGCCGTTGCGAACACGGGCATCAAGTTCATCGACAACGGGCTTTTCCGCGACCGCATGCTGAAGGCCTTGTACAAGAAGGCGCAAGGCCCGCAGCACACGTACAAGTAGGGCGCGCTATCCCGTTTCGAACAGCTGCTTGACCTTGAGCAGAAGTTCGTAGACGCCGTAGGCGAACGGGATACTGGCCCACAGCCACGCCAGGACGATGTATATCTTGGGCACCGTTTCCTGATACTCGTGGAGTTCGGTGCCGGCTGTTTGGTCGGTCATCGGACGCTCTCCTGAACTTCCTTGGCACGTTCCTCGTGTGCGCTCGGTTCATGCCACTTCGAATTGACCGGTTTGATCAGCTCGTTGCACACCAGCCCAATCACCAAGAGCGCGATCATGATTGAGAACGACAGGGTGTACAGGGCCGGTCCGGACTTGCCCGCGGACTCCTGTCTGTCGGCGATCGCGTTGACGATGATGGGCCCGAGAATGCCTGCCGCCGACCACGCGGTGAGCAGCCGACCGTGAATCGCCCCGACCTGGTACGTGCCGAACAGATCACGCAGATACGCAGGTACGGTTGCGAAACCTGCTCCGTAGAACGACAGGATCAGCATGGTGGCAATGAGGAACACCACCTTGTTCGAGTTCTGCATCAACGTGATGGTCAGGTACAACAGCGCTCCCACACCGAGGTACATCCGGTAGGCGTTCTTTCGGCCGATCTTGTCCGACAGGCTGGACCAGCCGATGCGGCCAAGCATGTTCGACAGCGACAGAAGCGCCACGTAGCCGGCCGCTGCGGCGGCGAGTGCGGCGGCGGCCACTCCGGCCGCCGGGAAGAAGTCCTGATAGATCGGCGAGGCCTTCTCGAGGATTCCGATGCCCGCAGTGACGTTGAAGCACAACACAACCCACAGCAGCCAGAACTGCGGTGTCTTGATCGCGTTGTTCGCCGAGACCTGGCCACCGGTAACGATCGAGCCCTGGGCGGGCGGCTCGGGAGTCCATCCGTGCGGTTTCCAATCGTCCCTCGGCACCCGCACAAGCAACCAGCCGAGCGACATGAACACCGCGTAGGCGACTCCGTGCACCAGGAAGGTCTTGGCGATGCCTGCCGATTCCGTGCCGAACAGGTCGAGCATGGCGGTTGACCACGGCGATGCGATCAGCGCGCCGCCGCCGAAGCCCATGATCGCCAACCCGGTCGCCATGCCCGGCTTGTCGGGGAACCACTTGATCAGCGTCGAGACCGGCGAAATGTAGCCGATGCCCCAACCGATTCCGCCGAGCAGCCCGTAACCCAGTAGCACCAGCCAGTATTGGTGTATCGCCAGCCCCGCGGAACCGACCAGCCAGCCGCCGCAGAAGCAGCACATCGCGACGAACATGGCGGCGCGCGGACCCCTGCGGTCGACCCAAGTGCCGAAGATCGCTGCCGAAAGCCCGAGCACGACGATGCCCACGGTGAAGGGCAGGGCGCTGAGCGTGCCCGAAATGCCAAGCGCTCCTTCAAGGGGTTTCTTGAACACGCTCCACGAGTACGCGGCACCGATGGACAAGTGTATCGATAGCGCCGCCGGTGGTACCAACCAGCGGCTCCAGCCTGGTGTAGCCACGATGCGTTCGCGGCTGAAGAAGGACGCGGTCACTCAAAGCCTCCGTCTCATCGTGTGATCGATGTCAGAACATACAGACATGTGTGGTCTCCGACAAACGATTGCAGTACCCCTAACCCCCTAGTGCCAAATACAGCGAATTCCCGCAAGGGTGCCCGCAATCCGAAGGTGTTAGCCCCGATTCGACCTTGACGATCCGGCCTCACGCTTGGCCGCATGAACATCACCCGTTTTCTGGCCAGCGCCGCGATGGCGGCTGGACTTTCCCTTGCGTTTGCCGCGAACGCGAACGCAACACCGGAGGAAGACTTCTGGCAATGCGTCGGCGACCATCAAGACACCGACGGTATCGGCGTGTGCTGCGTCTTCTACGGCGGCACCTACGACGAGAAGACTGGCGAATGCTGGAATTACCCCGAGGCGACTCTCGAGGAGGCCGGTCCCGGGCCCAGCGTGCCGCCGAAAAGGCCTGTGCTGACACGACCTCCAGATCTGCCGGTCGCGTCGCTGGGTTAATTCGGTGTCGGCCGCCCCCACCGCGAGATCAGACCTATGACACGGCGTCGTCCGATCCACGTGTGATAAGTCCGCACTCGCCGGCCGCCGCTGCCCGCCCTACAGCATGCAGGACACGCAGCCCTCGACCTCGGTTCCCTCCAGCGCCATCTGACGCAACCGGATGTAGTACAGCGTCTTGATTCCCTTGCGCCAGGCGTAGATTTGCGCCTTGTTCACGTCACGCGTCGTCGCGGTGTCCTTGAAGAACAGCGTCAGCGACAGACCCTGATCCACATGCTGCGTCGCCGCGGCATACGTGTCGATGATCTTCTCGTAGCCGATCTCGTAGGCATCCTCGTAATACTCGAGGTTCTCGTTCGTCATGTACGGCGCCGGATAGTAGACGCGGCCGATCTTGCCTTCCTTACGGATCTCGATCTTGCTCGCGACCGGGTGGATCGAGCTCGTCGAATGGTTGATGTAGCTGATCGATCCCGTCGGCGGCACCGCCTGCAGATTCTGGTTGTAGATGCCGTGCTGCTGCACCGACTCCTTCAACCGACCCCAATCCTCTTGCGTCGGAATACGGATATCCGCATCGGCGAACAACTGCTTGACGCGATCGGTCTTCGGCTCCCACACCTGTTCGGTGTACTTGTCGAAGAACTCACCCGTCGCGTACTTGGACTTCTCGAAACCCTTGAAGTGCGTGCCGCGCTCGATCGCGATCTTGTTCGACGCGCGCAGCGCGTGGTAAAGCACCGTATAGAAGTAGATGTTGGTGAAGTCCACGCCTTCTTCGGAGCCGTAGAAGATCCGCTCCCGCGCCAGGTAGCCGTGCAGGTTCATCTGCCCGAGCCCGATCGCGTGAGAGTCGTTGTTGCCCTGCTCGATCGACGGCACCGACCAGATGTGCGTCTGATCGCTCACCGCCGTCAACGCACGGATAGCCACCTCGATCGACTGCGCGAAATCCGGCGAATCCATCGTCTTCGCGATGTTCAACGAACCCAGGTTGCACGAAATGTCCTTGCCCACTTGGGCATACGTCAGATCCTCGTTGAACACCGACGGCGTCGACACCTGCAGGATCTCCGAGCACAGGTTCGAGTGCGTGATCTTGCCCTCGATCGGGTTCGCCCGATTCACCGTGTCCTCGTACATGATGTACGGGTAGCCCGACTCGAACTGCAGCTCGGCCAACGTCTGGAAGAACTCGCGCGCCTTGACCTTCGTCTTGCGGATCCGCGCGTCGTCCACCATGTCGTAGTACTTCTCGGTCACCGAGATGTCGGCGAACGGTACCCCGTACACACGCTCGACGTCGTACGGCGAGAACAGATACATGTCCTCGTTGCGCTTCGCCAGCTCGAACGTGATGTCGGGAATCACCACACCCAGCGAGAGCGTCTTGATCCTGATCTTCTCGTCGGCGTTCTCACGCTTGGTGTCCAGGAAGCGGTAGATGTCGGGATGGTGGGCATGCAGGTACACCGCGCCCGCACCCTGACGCGCGCCGAGCTGGTTGGCGTAGGAGAACGAGTCCTCCAGCAGCTTCATGATCGGAATGACACCGGAGCTCTGATTCTCGATGTTCTTGATCGGCGCGCCGTGCTCACGAATGTTGGACAGCAGCAACGCAACTCCGCCGCCGCGCTTGGACAGCTGCAATGCGGAGTTGATGGAGCGCCCGATCGACTCCATGTTGTCCTCGATGCGAAGCAGGAAGCACGAAACTGGCTCACCGCGCTGCTTCTTGCCCGAGTTGAGGAACGTCGGGGTGGCCGGCTGGAAGCGGCCGTCGATGATCTCGTCGACCAGCTTCTCGGCCAGAGCGGTGTCACCGGCGGCCAGCGTCAGCGACACCATGACGACGCGGTCTTCGAACCGCTCCAGATACCGTTTGCCGTCAAAGGTTTTCAGCGTGTAGCTGGTGTAGTACTTGAACGCGCCAAGGAACGTCGGGAACCGGAACTTCTTCGCGTAGGCGCGGTCGATCAGGCTCTTGACGAAGTTGCGGCTGTACTGATCGAGAACCTCGCGCTCGTAATAGTTCTCCTTAATCAGGTAGTCGAGCTTCTCGTCCTGGTCGTGGAAGAACACCGTGTTCTGGTTGACGTGCTCGCGGAAGTACTGGTGCGCCGCTTCCCGGTCCTTCTCGAACTGAATCTTGCCGTCGGCGTCGTACAGATTCAGCATCGCGTTGAGCGCGTGGAAGTCCGTCTCGCCGGGCAGTGCTCCTGGCGCGGCGGGGGTTACAGGCTCTGCAGCTGTGACGGTTGGTGGCACGTCTGGTCCTTCCAGAAATCAGCGAGGCCCGCGCGGACGGCTTCCACATCGTCCGGTGTGCCCATCAGTTCGAAGCGGTACAAGTACGGGACGCCACACTTACGGGATACGACATTGCCCGCGTAGGCGAACTCGGCACCGAAGTTGTTGTTGCCCGCGGCGATGACGCCGCGGATCAGCGACCGGTTGTGTTCGTTGTTCAGAAACGCGATGACCTGTTTGGGCACATAGCCACCGTCATTGATGTCGGGTGTGGCGCGCCCACCGCCATAGGTGGGCAGCACCAAAACATAGGGCTCGTCGACCTCGATGCGACCGTGCAGTGGAATCCGGATGGCGGGCAGGCCCAGCTTCTCGACGAAGCGGTGGGTATTTTCCGACACGCTGGAGAAGTAGACGAGATTGCTCATCGTTGTCTCCTTCCTGCCCGACGAGTACCCCTATGCCGTGACCGCGACGGCCCCGGTCAGCGCGTTGATGCGATCGGGCCGGAACCCCGACCAGTGGTCGTTGCCGGCCACCACGACGGGCGCCTGCAGGTAGCCCAGCGCCATGACATAGTCACGGGCCTCGCTATCAAGGCTGATGTCGACCTTCTCGTAGGCGATGCCCTGCTTGTCCAGCGCCTTATAGGTGGCGTTGCACTGCACGCATGCGGGCTTGGTGTACACGGTGATGGTCATCTTCGGTACGGCTCCTCAGCGAAACTAGACACGGACTGGCAACTGGTCGGGTAATGCATATCGCTGATATTCAGCACCGCCCAGGCCCTCAAAATTCCTGGCGTCCGGGGCCGAATTCCAGTGGGTCTGCGAACCGACACCGCCGGATTTCGAGCCTCCGGCCGACCTCCGAACCGTGGGGGTCTGTCGGTGTCGGAAACACTACACCTAGTGTCCGACATCGCGAAGGGATACCAGATGTTCTGAATAACAATTTTGAAATTCCCTGGTCGTAAGCTTTCCCACGCCGACACATCCGGCGTGTCGCATGTCACTTCCGAAGGCGTGTCGCGCTCTACGAACAGGTCTATCACCGGCCACCGACAGAATGCGCGGGCCCACGGGTCGCGGGGCGATAGCAGCAAAGCCGCCGGCGGATCACTCAGGATCCAAGCCGGCGGCTCTGCGTGGCAGCGTTAGGCGACTTCTGCGGCGAGCTTGCCCACGATGTCGCGCAGGTTCGCGGCCACCCCGGCGTTTTCCCGGGGATGCTTGCCGTCGAGCGACTTGGCGGGCACCGAGAGCTTGAGATCCTCGACCACCCGCGGCCCGGCGATCCCGAACGACTTGCGGGTCTCATCGTGTGCCCAGACGCCGCCGTACTGGCCGAGCGCCGCACCCACGACCGCAAGCGGCTTGCCCTTGAGTGCGCTGTCGCCGAACGGCCGCGACAGCCAGTCGATGGCGTTCTTCAACACACCGGGGATGCTGCCGTTGTACTCGGGGGTGATGACCAGGGCGGCGTTGGCGTCAGCGGCCGCGGCACGCAGCGCGGTCACCGGCTCGGGCACACCGTCGTTGTCGATGTCCTCGTTGTAGAATGGCAGCTCTCCCAACCGGTCGAACCACTCCAGTCGCACGCCTTCTGGTGCGGTGTCGACGGCGAGCTCGGCCAGCTGCCGGTTGATCGACGCGGCGCGCAAGCTTCCCACCAGCACCAGAACCTTGATGTCCGACATCCTTAATTTCCCTTCGGTAGTCCGCACCATCCTCGCACCGATGATCCGGACCGTGGTCCGATTAATTCCATCTGAGTTAAAGTGGCGAGGGTGAGCGTCTCCGGCCGGCTAACAGATCTGCCGGTAACCGATTCTGGCCCACAGGAGCGGGGCGATGCAGCACGCAACCGCACGCTGTTGCTGGATGCCGCCCGCCGGCTCATCGCCGAGCGCGGCACTGACGCGGTCACCACCGACGACATCGCCGTGGCCGCGGGTGTCGGCAAGGGCACGCTGTTCCGACGGTTCGGCAGCCGCGCGGGCCTGATGATGGTGCTGCTCGATGAGGACGAAAAGGTCCAGCAGCAAGCATTCATGTTCGGTCCTCCCCCGCTCGGGCCCGGCGCCCCGCCGCTGGATCGGCTACTGGCGTACGGCCGTGAACGGCTGAAGTTCGTCCACGAACACCACGCGCTGTTCTCGGATGCCAACCGTGATCCGCAGATGCGCTTCAACGCGCCCCTGACGCTGCACCACCGTCACGTCCGCCTGTTGTTGGAGGATGCGGGCACCACTGGCGACCTCGACGCTCAGGCGACCGCCCTTGGGGCGCTTCTGGATGCGGATTACGTCCATCATCAACTGACCGACCGCGGCGACACGCTCGAGACACTCGGCGACGCGTGGGAAAGCCTGGCGCGCAAGCTCTGCGGCCGATGACGCCACGCTGGGTCCTTCATGTGGACCTGGATCAGTTTCAGGCCGCGGTGGAGATGCGCCGCCGCCCCGAACTCGAAGGCCTACCGATCGTCGTCGGCGGCAACGGTGATCCGAACGAACCCCGCAAGGTCGTCACCTGCGCGTCCTACCCGGCGCGAAAGTTCGGGGTGCACGCGGGCATGCCGCTGCGCACCGCGGCCCGCAAATGTCCGGACGCGACGTTTCTGCCCCTGGACACCGACGCCTACGACCAGGCGTCCGAACAGGTGATGAGCCTGCTGCGCGACTTCGGCCATCCCGTTGAGGTGTGGGGCTGGGACGAGGCCTACGTTGGCGCCGACCTGGACGATTCCGAGGATCCGTTCGAACTGGCCCAGCAGATCCGCGAGGTCATCGCCTCGGCGACCGGCTTGTCCTGTTCGGTGGGCATCAGCGACAACAAACAACGCGCCAAGGTCGCCACCGGGTTCGGCAAGCCGGCAGGCATTTACCAGCTCACCGATGAGAACTGGATGGCGGTGATGGGTGATCGCGAAGTAGACGCGCTGTGGGGTGTGGGACCCAAGACCTCCAAAAAGCTTGCCGGACTGGGCATTACGTCCGTCGCCGATCTTGCCGCCACCGATGCCACACTGCTCACCTCAACCTTCGGCCCCACGACTGGACTTTGGATCCTGCTGCTCGCCAAGGGCGGTGGCGACACCAACGTCAGCGCCGAAACGTGGGTGCCGCGCTCCCGCAGCCACGTCATCACATTTCCGCACGATCTCACCGACGGTCCTGAAATCGATTCGGCTGTCATCGAACTCGCGCACCAGACACTTGCCGAGATCGTCGAGCAGGGACGTGTGGTCACCCGGGTTGCGGTGACCGTGCGCACAAATACGTTCTACACCAGGACGAAGATCCGCAAGCTGCCGTCGCCGAGCGTGGATGTGGACGTGGTCACCCAGACTGCGCTTGACCTCCTTCACCTCTTCGAACTCGACCGGCCGATCCGGCTACTCGGGGTGCGATTGGAGCTGGCGCCGCCCGAGGGCGGCTACTGAGTCACACCTACCAAATACGCTCGCCACATGCTGCACACGGTCGCCATTCGGGGTTACAGGTCACTACGCGACATCGTGTTGCCCCTGTCCGGTCTCACCGTCGTCACCGGCGCGAACGGCACCGGCAAGTCGTCGCTATATCGGGCACTGCGGCTGCTTGCCGATTGCGGTCGCGGCGAGGTGATCGGCTCGCTGGCACGCGAGGGCGGGCTCGAGTCGGTGCTGTGGGCCGGGCCCGAGCAACTCGGCGGCGCACGGCGAACCGGCCGCGTCGAAGGCAGGACGCGGACCAGGCCGGTCTCACTCGAACTAGGCTTCGCCTCAGATGACTTCGGCTATCTGGTCGACCTCGGGCTGCCTCAAATGGCCGGCCCGGGTTCGCTGTTCGCGCGTGACCCCGAGATCAAACGAGAGGTGGTGTTCGTCGGGCCGGTGATGCGGTCGAACTCGGCGTTGGTGCGCCGCACCCGTGACTTTGCCGAAGCGAGCGCGGAATCGGGCCGCGGGTTCGACGAGCTGTCGCGGTCGTTGCCGCCCTACCGCAGCGTGCTCGCCGAGTACGCGCATCCCGGCGCGCATCCGGAGCTCGCGGCGACGCGCGAGCGGCTGCGTAACTGGCGGTTCTACGACGGCTTCCGGGTGGACGCGGCCGCACCCTCCCGACTCCCCCACATTGGCACCCGCACCCCCGTGCTCTCCGATGACGGCGCCGACCTTGCGGCCGCCGTACAGACGATCATCGAGGCCGGGTTCGACGACCTTGCGCGCGCCGTCGCCGATGCGTTCGACGGCGCGATCGTATCGGTGGCAGTGCGCGACGGACTGTTCGATCTCCAACTGCAACAGCGCGGCATGTTGCGGTCGCTGCGGGCCGCCGAATTATCCGACGGCACACTGCGATTCCTCTTGTGGGCCGCCGCGCTGCTCAGCCCTCAACCGCCATCCCTGATGGTGCTCAACGAGCCGGAGACCTCACTGCACCCCGATCTGGTGCGGCCGCTGGCATCGCTGATCGGCGCGGCGGCAAGCCACACGCAAGTCGTCGTCGTCACCCACTCGAAGGCGATGCTGGAATTCCTGGACACCGTGCCCGTCGCCGACGCGGAGGATGGCGCGGCGGTGGAAATCGAGTTGCACAAGGAACTCGGAGAGACACGGGTCAAGGGGCTGAGCATGCTGACGGCACCGCCCTGGGACTGGGGAAAGCGTTGAGCAAGCTGGATAGTTCGCACTCTGGCCAACTCCCGTTTACCGAGATCCCGTTCAATGCGGTCGGCCAAGTCCGTGGAGCGAGGAGCCCTGTATGGCAGTCAACACCTGGTATCGAGCCGCCGGCGTCGTGGGCGCCACGGCCGTCCTGATACTCGCGGGATGCGGCAGCGACGAGAAGAAGGAGTCCAGCGGCGATACCATCACCCGCGCCGCCAGCGGCGACCTGTCCACCAACGGCGGGGCCCGCCGGGAGAACGGTGATCAGACCCAAACCATTCGCAACGCCATCAACGATTCCGGCGCTCGCAACGTGATCATGCTGCTCGGTGACGGCATGGGCGATTCGGAGATCACGGTCGCGCGCAATTACGAGAAAGGTGCAGGCGGCAGCTTCGCAGGCCTCGACGCGTTCCCGCTGACGGGGCAGTACACGACCTTCGCCCTCACCAAGGACGGCAAGCCGAACTACGTCACCGACTCCGCCGCGAGCGCGACCGGATGGACCACGGGCACAAAGACATACAACGGCGCGCTCGGCATCGACATCAAGGGCGCACCGCAGAAGACGATCCTCGAACTCGCCAAGGACCAGGGCTTCGCCACCGGCGACATCACCACATCGGAGATCCAGGACGCGACGCCCGCCTCCCTGTTCTCCCACATCAGCGAGCGGGACTGCTACGGCCCCGAGGAGATGGTCAAGGACTGCCCGGCAGAGACCCTGGAGAAGGGTGGAAAGGGGTCCGTCACCGAACAATTGCTCGCCGACCGTCCCGACATCACGATGGGGGGCGGCGTCGAGACGTTCGGGCAGACCGCGACTGGTGGCGACTACCGGGACAAGACCCTCGAGGCGCAGGCCAAGGAGCGGGGATTCCAGATCGTCCGCACCGCAAGCGAATTGACCAAAATTACCAAGGCCGATCAGGACGCGCCGTTGCTCGGCCTGTTCGCCGATGGCAACATGCCCGTGCGGTGGAGCGGGCCCGCCGCAGCGCGGCAGGGGTATCTGCGACCCGCCGCCAAGTGCACCGACAACCCCGAGCGCGGCGCCGAGGTGCCCAAACTCGCCGACATGACGAGCAAGACCATCGAACTGCTGTCAAGCAGTCAGAAGGGTCAGGATAAGGGCTTCTTCCTCCAGGTCGAGGGCGCATCGATCGACAAACGTGACCACGCGGCGGACCCGTGCGGCCAGATCGGCGAGACCGTCGACTTCGACGAGGCCGTCCAGAGGGCCCTCGAATTCGCCAAGAAAGACGGCAACACGCTCGTGGTCGTCAGCGCCGACCACGGCCACAGCAGCCAGATCGTGGACGAGTTGACCGAGGACGATCTGCGGGGCATCGCCGAGGACACCAAGCAGCCGATCGAGCGGGTGCGCGACATCATGTATCCGGGGTTGACGCTCAAGCTGACCACCGCAGACAACGCCGACATGATCGTCAGCTATGGCACTTCCGCCGACGTCGGCATCGAGGACGAGACGCACACCGGCACGCAGGTCCGCATCGCGGCGTACGGCCCTCGCGCCGCGAACGTCGTCGGCCTCAACGATCAGACGGACCTCTTCTTCACGATGACCGACGCGCTCGGCATCAATCGGTCGTGATCGCTCAGCGCCGTGCTTTCGGCCGCAGCGCACGGGAAAACAGGACGTTGGCCTGACGCATCGCGACACTGTAGGGCCACCACGCCACGCGCTTGAACGTGTACAGCGCGCGGATGTCGTGCGAGGTGTAGATCAGGAACCGGTTGCGGCGCACGCCGCGCAGGATCTTGTCCGCGACGCGCTCTGGTGATGTCGCGTGTCCGCTGAAGCGGTCGGTCCACCGCTGCACGTTGGGATCGTCGCGGTCCACCCCTGCAATCTGAACCGTCTGCACCAGAGGCGTTTTCACCGCACCGGGGACCACAACCGAAACGCCGATGCGGTACCGGGCCAAGTCGAAGCGCAGCACCTCCGACAGTCCGCGCAGACCGTACTTGCTCGCGCTGTAGGCGGCGTGCCACGGCAGCGCCACCAGGCCCGCGGCCGATGACACGTTGACCAAATGCCCGCCGTTGCGGGCGGCCAGCATGGGTGGAATGAACGACTCGATCACATGGATCGGCCCCATCAGGTTGACGTCGATCATCGACTTCCAGTGTTGATGGGTGAGCTGGTCAACCGTCCCCCACGCGGACACACCGGCGATGTTCATCACCACATCCATCGGTTCGTGGTTGGCGTGGATGTGGGCGGCAAACGCCGCCACCTCGTCGTAGTCCGAGATGTCGAGAACGCGGTATTCGGGCACCTGCGCACCGAGCGCACGCGCGTCGGCGACGGTCTTCTCCAGACCTTCGGCGTCGCGGTCGGTGAGATACAGCTCGGCGCCGTCGGCGGCCAGCTTCAGCGCGGTCGCGCGGCCGATGCCGCTGGCGGCTCCGGTGAGAAAACAACGCTTGCCGGTAAAGCCGCTCCCCTGCGCCATGGCGGCGACACTACCCAGTGGTGGTGTCGCCGGGGCCGACCCATATCCCGGCCACCCACAACCGCTCCAACGCGTCGACCGCGCGGTTCGGATCGGTGCCGCGGCCAACGAACGCGCTGTCTTGTGTCAGCGTCATGGTCGTCGTCGCCGCAAGCGTGCGCACTAGCGCGGGCAGATCCTCGGAGATCGGCTTCGCGTCGGGATCCTGCTCGAGAAGTGCGACGAGCTTGTCGATGATGGCGTCGTAGAAGTCGTCCATCATCTCGCGAATCTGCGCGTCGGTGTTGCGGGCGACCGCGCAGGCCTTCAACACCGGGTCGTCGTTGGCGTAGACCGCGGCGGCGCTGCCGACCATCCGCTTGGCGAACGCCTCGGGCGTCTCGCCCGGCTCACGCGGGGCGAAATGATGGGTCAGGCTGTCGAGCAGATCACTGGCGTCGGCCAATATCACCGCCAGCACCGCGTACTTCGAGTCGAAATAGAAGTAGAAGCCTGACCGGGCGACACCCGCCCGCTCGCTGATGGTGCTGACCGACAGATCGGCGAAGGACCGTTCGTGGAGTAGCTCGCGGACGGCGGTGACGATGGCGTCGCGTTGCCTGTCGCCCCTGCTGCGACGAACCTCGGGCGCCGGTGACTCAGCGGTCATGGCAGTAGACCTTGGCATCACGACACGTCAGAACAAAACTTGACATGCGTCAAGTCTGCCATTCAGGATGAAGATAGGAGTGACAACGCGCACAGTCTTTTTGGCCTGAGGAGCGTCAATGCCGACGATCAGTACCACGGACTACCTGGTTGATAAGGCCAAGCGGCAGATCACCACGTCGCCTTTCCTCACGTTGCCTGGCATGGGTCAGCTCGAGAGGCGTCTGCTGACGCACGAGTGGCCTCAGCACGCGTGGGCCGACCCGCCAGCGGGTAGCGACCTCAAGCCGGTGATGGGTGATAACGGGCTGCCGATCCTCGGCCACATGATCGAGATGTTCCGCGGCGGCCCCGACTTCTGGCTGCATCTCTACCGCAGCCGCGGGCCGGTGTCGCTGCTTGATTCGCCGATTCTTCCGACGGTGGTGGCGCTGGGTCCCGATGCCATTCAGGCGCTCTACTCCAACCGCAACAAAGACTTCTCGCAGCAAGGGTGGGCACCGGCGATCGAAGCCTTCTTCAGGCGTGGGCTGATGCTGCTCGACTTCGACGAGCACATGTACCACCGGCGAATCATGCAGGAGGCATTCGTCCGCAGCCGGCTCGCCGGGTACACCGAACACGTCGACACGGTTGTCTCGAAGGTCATTTCGAAGGATTGGGTCGCCAATGATTCCCGGTTCCTTCTCTATCCGGCGATGAAGGAACTGACCCTCGATATCGCCTCGATGGTGTTCATGGGTCACGAGCCGGGCACCGACCGCGAACTGGTGACCAAAGTCAACCGGGCGTTCACCGTCACCACCCGCGCGGGTAACGCGATCATCCGCACGAGCGTGCCGCCGTTCACGTGGTGGCGCGGCCTGAAGGCTCGCGAATACCTGGAGCAGTATTTCGAGGAGCGCGTCAAGGAGCGCCGCGGTAAGGACGGCTCAGATCTGCTGACCGTGCTGTGTCAGTCCGAGGACGAGGACGGAAACAAGTTCTCCGACGAGGACATCGTCAACCACATGATCTTCCTGATGATGGCCGCTCACGACACCTCGACGTCGACGGCGACGACCATGTCGTACTACCTCGCCGCCAATCCCGAGTGGCAACAGCGCTGCCGCGACGAGTCCGACCGTCTCGGCGACGGCCCGCTCGACATCGAGGCACTGGAGAAGCTGGAATCCCTCGACCTCGTGATGAACGAGTCGATCCGGCTCGTATCGCCCGTGCAATGGGCAATGCGTCAGACCGTGCGCGACACCGAACTGCTCGGCTACTACCTACCCAAGGGAACCAACGTCATAGGCTATCCCGGCATGAACCACCGGCTGGCGGAGATCTACCCCGACCCGCACAAGTTCGACCCGGAGCGCTTCACCGAGCCGCGTAACGAACACAAGAAGCA
The DNA here is from genome assembly GCA_963848855.1 of uncultured Actinomycetota bacterium. Taxonomy (GTDB): domain Bacteria; phylum Actinomycetota; class Actinomycetes; order Mycobacteriales; family Mycobacteriaceae; genus Mycobacterium. The sequence goes on along the minus strand of CAWKFL010000007.1, from coordinate 322,559 downwards.
CCGGTACGGGTTCACGCCATTCGGCGGTGGCGCGCACAAGTGCATCGGCATGGTGTTCGGTCAGCTCGAAGTCAAGACGATCATGCACCGGTTGTTGCGCCGGTATCGCCTCGAGCTGCCGCGGCCGGGTTACGAGCCGCGCTACGACTACGGCGGTATGCCGGTGCCGATGGACGGAATGCCCATCGTGCTGCGCCCGCTGCGCTAACCGCTGCCGCGAAATGGAATTCCGGCGATTACGCCGCTGTGATCAGACGGTTGGCGCACGCGATCACCGCGCGCAGCGCCGACTGCGTCGGATCGTCGGACCAACCCATCGCCCACTCCGTCCGCAGCCCGTCTGATCCGCGGATGAAGGTGGCCGTCTGTTCGCCGGAAGGCAGTTGATGGAAAGCCGTCATCTCGACCGCGATGCCGCGGTCGTGGAGCATCGCCGTCAATGCGGCAACGGGTCCCGATGCGGCCGCGGTCGACGTGCTGATGCTGTCGCCGACGGCCAGCGTGGCCTGGTAGTTGCGGGGTTGCGGCCCGAGCCTGGCAGCGGACCGCTCAGCGTCGGTGCATGTCCAGTGGCCCAGGCGCAGTGGGCCCGAGCTGGACGCGTACTCGGCGAGAAATGAGTCGAAGGACATTGCGAAGGACATTGCGTCGGCCTCCTCGCGCAGACCGCGGGGCAACGGGGCGTCGAAGTGCTCGGTGAACGCCAGGTGCTGCGGCGATGCGCTGGTAGCGGATGGGAATGTCATGTGCCGGTCTTTCCGATTCTTCAGAGGAAGAGACCGACGATGTAGCGACGACCCACAGCGAGGGGTCGGTCAGGATCAGACCCCGCTGCGGGTTGCTACTACGAGTCGCCTCGGCACGAACGCGATGCTAGACGCTCATCGGCACAGCGCGCAATGCATTTTGGTTTCGTCCTTCGGATAGCAAACGCCGAAGTTGTTCGTGATCCGGCTGTCCCCGCGATGTGGCCAAGTGGACCCGGGGACAGCGCGTCGGCTCCTTGCAGTTGTTGCCGGACGACGCCTGCCGAGCGCTCTGCACTAACGGGAGTTGACCACCTCTCCAATAGTTCTCGAACAACAACCGCCAACGCCGACGGCAACGGACATGACGTGAGCCACGTTCGGCATCATTTGTGAGCCGTATCTCAGAAAACCTGGACACCTTGACAGTCGTGGTCTTACCCTTTGCATGACGGTATGACCGTTGGTTGTTAAGACCAAAGCCCGCCAGACGGCCGACACGCCGTCCCCAGAGGCATGACCAACCGACCTCGGTCGCTGTGCTCGCACGGAAAGGAACGGCGATGTCACACTTTTCATCATTCTGGAGGTCGGCGAGGGCGATTTTCTCCGTCCTGCTCGCGGTCGGCCTCTGCCTGACGGGCTGCGGAAGCGGGTCGGACTCGAGCGAGGGCGCGCAGAAAGTCGAACCTACGGAACTGCCCGCGAACCTTCCGCCAGAGATCCGCACCGCCGCGGAGAACGCTCAGCAGCTGGGAATGATCTTCCTGACGAACCACGACGAGATCGTCCAGAAGGCCAAAGAGGGCCCCGCCCTTAATGGTTTCGTCTCCTCCGATGTCGCGGAGAAGATTGCGGAGGCCTTCACCGCAAAGACCGGTATTCCCGCCAAGCTCGAGGATTTCAGCGGAACCGACGCCTATCAGCGTTTCCTGCTCGAGGCCGACTCCGGCGCTCTCCAGGACGTCGATGTCCAGCAGGCGCCTCCGGAAGAGTATGAATCCTTCCGCGCACTGATGGCGCCGTACGACATCCTCGGCATGGCCGAGGCCGGCATCCTCAACATCCCCAAGGAGATGATCGATCCCGAGCACCGCAATGTGGTGGCCGTGGGATCGCAGATCGCCGGCTACGCCTACAACCCGAAGATGATCGACCAAAAAGACATCCCAACGACGTGGGAAGGCTTCTGCGACACCGGCTTTCTGCATGGCCAGAAGTTCATGCTCGACCTGCGTCCCAGCAACATGGCACCCCTGGTGGCCAGTTGGGGCATGGACCGGGTGTTGAACCTCGCAAAGTGCCTGAAGGCCGCAGACCCCATCCTGACCCGCGGAACGACCGACGCGCTGACCCGGGTGGCAGCGGGTGAGGTCCCGTTGCACATCTTCACGAATTACCACTCCACCATCCGCGCCATGGAAGACGCCGGTGACAACCTCCAGGTCGGCCTGATCAACCCGGTACCGGTCCGGTTGAGCAATGCGCTCGGTGTGATGAACGACCAGATCGCCAAGAACCCTTATGCCGCACTGCTACTCATCGAGTTCATGGCCTCCCCGGAGGGGCAGGCGCTGCTGGACGAGGATCCGCTGAAGTCATCGATCTACTCGCCGGCCTCGAAGGTGGCCGCGGCGGTCAAGGGGCATGAGACCTCAGGTGCGGGCTTCGAAAACTACGTCCAGATGGAGAAATGGATGGACCAGATCGCCAGCACGCTCGGCTTCCCCCAGGGATGAGCGACCGCCGCCAGACACGACCGAGAAACGGCACGGGAGAGGGCATGCTGACTGTCGAAGCACTTGTCAAGACGTTCAAGGCGCGCAGGGGTGCCGATGACGTCCCTGCAGTCAACGGGGTGAACCTCGACATCGACCGCGGCAAGGTGCTGACTCTGCTTGGCCCGTCTGGCTGCGGCAAGACCACGACCCTGCGCAGCATCGCCGGGCTCGAGGACCCCGACAGCGGCCAGATCGTTGTCGGCGACCGGGTGATGTTCGACAGTGCCACCGGCACCAATGTAGCCGCCAGCAAGCGTGGCCTTGGCATGGTGTTCCAGTCCTACGCGATCTGGCCGCATATGAACGTCTACGGAAATGTCGCATACCCGTTGAAGATTCGGCGCCGATCGGGCCGGGTGTCCCGCGACCGTATCCGCGAACGAGTCGAGCGGATCCTCACCACCGTCCGGCTTGACCACCTCGCCGATCGGCCCGCCACCGACCTATCCGGCGGCCAGCAACAGCGCCTCGCGTTGGCACGCGCCCTCGTCATGGAACCGCCGCTTCTGCTGCTCGACGAGCCGCTGTCCAACCTCGACGCCAAGCTCCGCGAGGAGATGCGATTCGAACTGAAACGGCTGCAGCGCGACTTGCAGATCACCACTGTCTACGTCACCCACGATCAGTCGGAGGCACTGGCGGTATCCGACCGCATCGCGGTGATGAATCAGGGTGTCGTCGAACAGGTCGGAAAGCCCCGCGAGATCTACAACCAGCCGGCCACGCGCTTCGTCGCCGGATTCATCGGCAAGTCGAACTTCGTCGACGGGTCGATCTGCGGCAGCCGCGGTGAAGGAATCTACGAGGTGACCACCGCCGACGGTTCGATCCTGGTCTCGAGTGCACTGGACCTGCCCGTCGGGCACTCGGTCGCCGTGAGCATCCGACCCGAACACATCGAGCTCGACGAGAACCTCACAGACTCAACGGGGCCGGGCGTCTGGCGCGGAAAGGTCATCGGCCGCGCATTTCTCGGCGACAGCGTGGAGCATCAGCTCGAGCTGGGAAAAACTCGGCTGCTCGTGCAGAGCAACGCCACGAAGTCCATCGCGCCCGGACGCGACGTGATGATCCGGTTCAGCCCGCAATGGTGCGGCCTGATCCCTGAAAAGTGACCAGTTCGCATCGGTGTCCCGCGCCAATGTGGTGCGGGACAGGAACGAAGGGCGGTAACCGCTGAGATGACATCGAGTGCGACGAGAGATATCGCGCAGTACGTGGTCGGAATGCAGCTCTCCGACATCCCGCAGCTGGCCATCGCACGGGCCAAGACCGCCATTCTCGACACCATCGGTGTCACGCTGGCAGGCAGCCGCCTGGCTACCGGTCGCATGATGATGGACTACGTCGAACAGACGGGGGCAACCGCGGTTTCCACCGTTTTTGCATCGAATCACGGATCGTCGCCCGAACTCGCCGCGCTCGCCAACGGCCTGCTCGCCCATGTGCTCGACTACGACGACCGCGGTCACGTGAGCACACACACTCTGCCCGCGGCGCTTGCGCTCGGAGAGCGCGACGACGTCTGCGGCGCAGAGTTTCTCGTGTCATACATCACCGGCCGCGAAGTGCGACAGCACATCGACGAGGAGTTCCGGCCCGGCCGCAAGAGCCGCGACGGCTCGAAGGAGAAGGGCAGCGGCCCCGGTTGGCGGGGATGGCACGAGACCGGTGTCGTCGGCGCTATCGGTGCCACCGCTGCGGCGGCCAGGGTGACTCGCCTCGGGGTCGACCAGACGGTGATGGCACTCGGTATTGCCGCCTCGCTGGCCAGCGGCCTGATGGCCAACTTCGGCACGTCCACCAAGTCCCTGCACGCGGGCAACGCCGCGCGCAACGGTGTTCTCGCGGCAACCCTGGCCGCAAGGGGCTTCACCGCGGACCCCGACACCCTGACCACTCGCCGAGGCTACGTCGAGGCCCTCTCCTACCCAGAGACCCGCGATATGACCAAGGTGGCCGAGAGCCTGCGCTCCTACTTCCACTTGGTTGAAAAGGGCATCCGGATCAAGCCGTACCCCGCATGCACGGGCACGCACCAGTTCATCGAGACGATGCGGTATTTGTGCCGCGAACACGCTTTGGGCCCAGCCGATGTCGAAACCATCACCATTAGCCGCATTTCCGGCCAGACCACCAAACGCGACTTCCCCACCACCGAACTGGAGTGCAAGTTCAGCCCCGCGTTCGTAGCGATCGCCGCCCTGGTCGACGGCCAGCTCACACTCGACAACTGCACGCTCGAGTTCCTGTTCCGCCCCGACGTGCAGGATCTGCTCAACCGCACGACGTATGAGGACAGTGCCTCGGGATTCATCCGGATGCTCACCAAACAGGGTGAGACGTTCGAATCCGCGTCGCGGCCTGTGCGCGATCTGATCGTGCCCGACGAGTCACTGGCCAAATTCTTCGAGTGCGCTGAACCGATCATCGGCAAGGAGCGCGCCAATCGGATCCACGAGATCGTCGGCGAACTCGAGAAATTGGGGTCAGTGCGTGAACTGACCGCCCTGCTCACCCCCGGAGGAATGAATTCGTGACCACATCGACTACCGAAACGGCCGACGTCATCGTGGTCGGCTGCGGCAGTGCGGCCCTTGAGGCCGCGGTCGCAACGAAACAGCTTGGTGCCAGCCGGGTGCTGCTGTTGGAAAAGGCTCCCGAGGACGAGTTCGGCGGCAATCCGCGATGGTCGCACAGCGGGTTTCGCTGGGTGCAGAGCGGCGCCGACGAGGTTCGCGAGTTTCTGCCCCAACTGTCCGACGCCGAGTTCGCGAAGGCGGTCATCAAGCCGTACCGGGCCGAGGACATGAAGGGCCACCTGACGCGGGCGACCCGCGGGCGGATGGATCCCGACCTCCTCGACCTGCTCGTCGACAATTCCAACGCGGGCATCCACTGGCTCAAGGAAGTTGGGCTGAAGTGGCAGCTCGACCTCAAACTCGAGATCGACGGGAAGTTCCACTTCGAACCGGGCTACACCATCCACCCGCAGGGCGGGGGCCTCGGTCAGCTGGAGCAGATGCGAGAGATCGCCCTGGCCATGGGCATCGAAATCCGATACGACTCGAGAGTCTCTGCGCTGCAAGGGCACTCCCGCAAGATCGAGGGCGTCAGCGTCGTCGATTCGAGCGGGCAATACGACATCGTGGCACCGACCGTCATCTTGTGTAGCGGAGGATTCCAGGCCAACCCGGAGATGCGGGCACGCTATCTCCCGCCCAACGCCGATCTGATGAAGGTGCGTGGCAGCCGCCACAACACCGGCGAGGTACTGCAGATGGCACTGGCGATGGGGGCGGCACCGGCAGGCCAATGGAGCCTGGGCCATTCGTCGGTCGTCTCGGCGGACGGACCCGCCTACAGCCTGATCGGCAAGCGGTACAGCCGGTACTCCTACACGTGGGGCATATCGGTCAACACCGCGGGCCACCGGTACTGCGACGAAGGCGAGAACCTGCGGATGATGACCTACGCCAAGATGGGCTGGAAGGCGCTCGCGGAACCCGACGGGATGGCGTGGCAGATCTTCGACAGCAAGCCCAACAACCACGAGGGTGGCACACTGCTGCGCACCGGCTATCGTGCAGGCGGGGAATCCTATGAGGCCGAGACGATCTCGGAGTTGGCCGACAAGATCGGCGTACCCGCCGCGGTCCTCGAATACACCGTCAAGGAGTTCAACGCCTCGATCCACGAGGATGCCGCCGACTTCGACCCGACAAGGCTCGACGGGCGCTCGACCACTGGGCTGATGCCGCCCAAGTCGAACTGGGCCGTCGCCATCGACACGCCACCGTTCCTGGCCTACCCCGTGACGGCGGGAGTGACGTTCACCTTCGGCGGACTACGCGTCAACACCGACGCCCAGGTGCTCAACGTCACCGGGGATCCGATCGAGGGCCTCTACGCGTCCGGCGACATCATGGGCATCTTCTACAACGGGTATGTCGGCAGCACCGGGCAGACCAGAAACGTGGTCTTCTCCCGCCAGGCGGCCGCCCACGCGATGTCACGGTGAGCTCCATTTCGGCAACCACACCGTGGGTCCGCGACCTCGCGGCGAACCTTCGCGAGGCCTTCACCGGGCGAGTGCCACACGACGTACTGGATCGTGCCGCCATCCAGCTGTTCGACACGATTGCGTGCGCGTCAGGTGGTTTCGACTCCGAACCAGTGCGGATCGCGCGTGCCGTCACCAAGGGGTCGGGCCCGGCGCACGCCAGCGTCTTGTTCACGGATGACCGGGTCAGTGTCGTCGACGCAATCCTGGTCAACGGCACTGCGGCGCGCTTCCTCGACTACAACGACGCTTTCATCGGCGCCGGTCCGGGCGGCCATCCCAGCGACAACCTGGTGGCAGCGCTTGCGGTTGCCGAGGCCGAAGGCGCGTCCGGCCACGACCTGCTGGCCGCTGCGGCACTGGGCTACGAATTGTTCTGGCGCTTTCGGCAATCCGTGTACGCGCGAACCGATCAGGCGGCCGCGTGGGACGGTGTTTCCGTAAGCAGCGCGGTGAGCGCTGCGATGACCGGACTCCTCATCGGGCTCGATGATGATCGCCTTGCGCATGCCCTGTCGATCGGCTTGGCCAAGGGGTATGCGCTCAAACAGCTACGCCGCGGTTCGATCTCGATGATCAAGGCGAGTGCGAACGCGCTCGTCGCGCGCGACGGAGTGCTGGCCGCGCGACTGGCGCAACACGGACTCACCGGACCAATCGAGATCCTGGAGGGTAAATCCGGTGTGTTGCGCGCCTTCGGCCTGCACCCAGAGGATTCCCTTCGCGCGGCCCTGTCGAACCCCCCGACTTGGGCGATTCGCAACGTGTCGATCAAGGCCTACCCCGCCATTGCGACATCGCAGTCCGCGATCGAAGCGGTCGTGCGACTGGCCCGACATGAGCACGTCGACGCGACGAACGTCGCGAAGGTCGAGGTTCGGCTGCCCGATTCCAGCGCCACACGGGAGCACATGGAGATCGAACAGCGACAGCGTCCTGACTCGCGTGAGTCCGCCGATCACAGCTTGCCGTTCCTGCTCGCCGCCGCGCTCGAGGATGGACGACTTTCCCTCGCACAGTTCGCCGACGAACGATGGCGGGCACCCGCAACCACCGCCCTGATGGCGCGCATCCAGGTCATACCCGACGGCACGCTGGTGACGACCGCGCAACACAGTTATCCGGCCGTGGTGACCATTGAGCTCACGGACGGACGACGTTTCACCGAAGCCGTCACCGATGTTCCCGGCAGCCCCTCCGCACCATGGGGTTTCACCGAGATCGAGAAGAAGTTCGCCGATACCGACCGCGTCGGCTTCTCCCCCGCGCAACGGTCGGCGCTGGTCGCGGCGGCAGCCGCGCTCCCGCGCGCGGCGGACGTGCGCGCGCTGATGACAGCGGCCACCCTGCCCGCCCCGTCTATCGAACCGGATCGCGTAGGCGCGACTCGCGGCGAAAGGAGATGACCCATATGCGTGATGGAGCGGAATTCGGCTGGCGGGCGCTGGTTGGATGGATCCACTCGTACGGCATGCTGCACTCGACGCCGGTCGATTTGTACCGACTGCTGCCCGAGGGGTACGGGATCTTGTTCACCACCCTCGGCAAGCGTGACCAGTCCGACGGCGAAACCGAGGCAGCGCTCGCGCGGCTGAACGACACCGCCGACCTACTCGCCCGAAACGGGGCCGAGTACTTCGTCTTGAACAGCTCGCCGATGATCACCCATGGAGGGCCGGGCTCGGACATCCGGCTCATCGATCAGCTCAAAGACGTCACCGGTCAGCCGGGAACCACCACGACCACGTCGGCGATGCGGGCGCTGCGCGCCATCGGCGCCAAACGCCTCGCGCTGTGTAGCCCGTACGTCGATCGCAATCCCAAACTGGAGGCATTTCTCGAAGCGGAGGGCTTCGAGGTCGTCAGCTCCTACGGCATGTCCGAGGACCTCACTCGCATCCACCGAATTCCCGGCGAAACCGCCTATCGGGTAGGGCGCAACGCATTTCAATCGGCGGCGGGCCGCGCCGACGCACTGTACATGGCGGGAGGCAGGCTACGGGTCCTCGATGTGCTCGAAGAGCTCGAAGCCGACATCAAGGCTCCGGTGATAGGGAGCACGCAGGCCGTGGTCTGGGAGATGTGCAACCACTTCGGCACTACTGCACCGATCGACGGTTTCGGCATGCTGCTTCGAGAGTTTCCACCCAACGGGATGTAGGGAACACGTCATGACTCAGACCATGGAGCGACCACCGGTAGGTGCACCGCCGCCGCGCGCCTCGATTCACCGGCGCAAGAGCACAGCGATGGCCCCGATCAAGTGGATCCGCAAGCACGCTCTCGCGCTCGGTATCGCAGCACTGCTGCTCTGGCTGATCGCAGGTCCGATGGCCTTCCTGATCAACATGAGCTTCAGGCAGGGTACGCCGGCCCGGCCGAAGGGGTTCAATCTCGACAATTACCAACAGGTCTACGGCTCGGCGGTGACGTACTCGACGCTACTCAACACGGTCATCTACGCGGGCACGGTGAGCCTGATCAGCCTGGCGCTCGCCACGATCTTCGCCTGGCTCGTCGAGCGCACCGACATGCCGGGCCGCAACGTGGTCTGGGTGGCGATGATCGTCCCCATCGCAATGCCAGGCATGCTCTCGGCGATGTCGTGGATCCTGCTGGGCTCTCCCAAGATCGGTGCGCTCAACGTCTGGATACGCAACCTCTTGGACGTGGTAGGCATTCACCTCGACAGCGGCCCGTTCAACATCTATTCGCTCTACGGCATGATCCTGGTCGAATCGCTCAAGGGCACTTCGACGCTGTTCCTGCTCATTGTCGGCGCATTCCGCCTGATGGATCCCGCGCTCGAGGATGCCAGCACAATGAGCGGCGGATTGCGCTGGGACACACTGCGTCACGTGACGCTACCGCTGATGAAGCCGGCATTGCTGGCTGCGGGCATCTTCGCGTTTCTGGGCAACATGGAGGATTTCGACACCCCGCTTCTGCTGGGCCTACCGGCCAATGTGTTCATCCTGCCGACGCTGATCTACTTCACCGCCTACGTCAGCCCCAGTTCCAGTTACGGATTGGCATCGGCCTACACGAGCATCTTCCTCATCTTGATGGTGGCGCTGATCGTCTATTACTACGTGGTGGTGGTCCGCCGGTCGAACACGTTCGCCACGGTCTCCGGAAAGGGATTCCGGCCACATCGTGTGAAGCTCGGCCCATGGAAGTGGCCCGCGACGGGGTTCGTCGCGCTCTTCTTTCTCTTGTCGATCGTCCTGCCCTTGGCCACGCTGGTTTTCGCGTCCTTGGTGCCGGTATACACCGGACCGTCATGGGACGCGATCGACACAATGACCATCGACAGCTATCGGAAGGTCATCGAGGATCCACAGATCATCCACGCCGCGATCAACACGGTGGTGCTGGCCGTCGGCGCCGCCACGGCGACGATGATCATCGCATTCCTGGTGTCCTGGGTCGTGATTCGCGTCCGAGTGCGCGGTGGGCTGCTGATGGATGCGATGGCGTTCGCGCCCAACGCAATTCCGGCGGTAGCCCTGGGGTTCGGCCTCATCGTCTTCTACCTCAACCCCGCGGCGGCATGGATTCCCATCTACGGCACGCTGGTGATCATCGTGGTCGCGATCGGCACCAAGTACCTCGCATTCACCACCCGGCTGGGCAACAGCGCGATGCTTCAGGTCTCCAGCGAATTGGAGGAAGCCGCGTGGCTCTCGGGAGCCGGCCGGTTGCGCGGCTTCATGCAGGTGACCATGCCTCTGCTGCTACCCACCTTCATCGCGGGCTGGGTGTGGGTAGCCGCTCACGCCATGCGCAATCTGACATTCCCATTACTGCTGGGTACATCGGGAACGGAGACAATCTCACTGCGAATGTACGTGTACTGGAATCGGTACGCCGACTTCCCGCTGACCGCGGCGATGGGCGTGTGCCTGATTGTCGTGCTCATGGTGCTCGCCTTCTTCAGCCGCCGGATCATCATGCGGGGGTTCACCGAAAGCTGATGACAGACAGACCAGCGACCCAAGTCAGAGCTGTCCTACCCGAATTGGTTCATCTCGCCGACGGTTTGGCCGCCGAAGCACTGTCGGACGATGTGCTTACCGAAGTCGGTCGCCGGGTAGCGGACGCCGTTGGGTGCATGCTCGGCGGAGCGACCACCGGGCCCGCCCGGATGACCTACGACGCCGTCGGTACGCCAACCGGCGAGGCGACACTCGCGGGCGATCCGAGACGGTCGAACATCGCGGGCGCCACGCTTGCAAACACGACATCGCTACGCAGCCTTGACTTCATGGACGGCCATCCCGGCCCGTATTCATGTCATCCGTCGCTGTCCATCCCCGCAATACTGGCCACCGCCGAAGCGCGCGACATCAGTGGGCTCGACGTTGCACGCGCAATCGTGCTCGCATATGAGCTGGACGCGCGATTACAGGTCGCCAGCGGGGATCCCGACATCACGGTGCGCGGCTGGAGCGGTAGCACGAATCTTGCCCTGGCGACGTCGTACGGGGTCGGCGCCCTGTTGGGATTACGCGGCAGGCGCCTCGTGGCTGCCATGGCGATCGCCACCGTTCATGCGCCGACGCTCGATGCCAGCAGCCGAGGCCAGATGGCGCAGAGCAAGGCCGCTGTCGACGGGATGGTCGCCGTGTCCGCGGTCATGGCGACGCATCTGGCTGCAGCGGGGATGACCGGGCCACTGGGGGCATACGACGGTGATGGTGGATTCGTCACGGCGGTGGCCGGCCGCTACGACCCAGCTCTCTTGCTCGCGCCATTCGGCCGATTCCGAATTCTGGACTGCTACACCAAGGTGTACAACGCGGTGAAATGTGCGCAGTCGGCTGCGGCGGCCGCGCTGGACCTCCGAAAGGAGTTCGGTGACACCGACGAGATCAGCGCTGTGACACTGCGTCTCGCCGACCGCGATTGGCGCAATCAGCTCAAAGACGTCGCAGACAGGCGCAGGCCCGCCAACCGCGACACGGCGAATCACAGTGTGGTGTACTGCGTGGCCGCGGCGCTGGTCGAGGGCGATCTTCTGGCCCGACAGTTCGATCAGCAATGCCTGACCGACCGACGGATCCTGAACCTCATCGATAAAACGACCATCACACGTGACGACCAACTCACCAGGCATTGGCCAGCGGCGAACCCCGCTACGGTCGAGATCCGGCTGTCGTCGGGAGCCACCTATACCAAGACCGTGCTGTATCCGCCGGGACATCCACGCAATCCCGTCACCACAGCCCAACTGGCAGCCAAAGTCGCGCAACTGACGGTCAATGGTGGTCGTTCGGCAGACGAAATCGTCGACACCGCACTACAGTTGGCGTCGCTGCCGTCAGTGCGGCCGATGATGGACCTGCTAGTCACGACGAATGGGCACTGATGAGAATTCAATTGATCCTGAACGGATCTCGTGAACGCTATAAGGGCGGAGCCGACGCGGCGCGTCTTCGCATCTGGTCTACCTACTGTGCGCCGGGCACCGAACTTGAGCTCGGGTACCTGCCGGGTGAACGTGAGAGCGGCGGCATCTCAAGGGAATACGCCTTTGGTCAGGGCGACGCCGTGCGCAACCATGCGCTGCTGTATCCGGAGGCCTGCGCGCGGGCCGCAGCCGATGGTTACGACGCGGTGATCATGCACTGTTGCTCGGATCCCGGACTGTACGAGGCTCGTCGGCACACCAGGATTCCAGTGATCGGCCCAGGAGAGGCAACGCTGCGCGCGGGGCTCGTCATGGGACGGTCGATCGGGATGACCGTGCCGAGCGATGCCGCGGTCGCTCACCACTGGCGACAGATCCGCGACGTCGGCGTTGCGGAGCATGTCATCGGGGTCGAGCCGATCAACCGTCCGATCGGCGCTTACGCCGGCCAGGACGCCGCCGCGATGACGGACGCGCTAACCGCGGCGGCACAACGGTTGGTGGCACGGGGTGCCGACGTCATCTGCCCGTCCGGCCTGGCTTTTGTGCCGGTCCGCGTATCGGCCCGTGAGGTCAGCGACCGACTCGGTGTGCCGGTTCTCGATCCGGCCCACATTGCCGTTCGGACCGCCGAGATGCTGGTGGCGTCGGTAGCGCGGCATCCGGTGCCGAACCCGTAATTCGAAGGCAGACAGGGTGATATCGATCTTGACGGATGTGCCATATGGTCTTACATTCATACAATAATGTGACCAAGGCCACATTGTGAGAGGACGCACGCATTTGAAGATCGACGCACTGCACGTGCGGATCCGCCACCTCGAGCGCCGCGACCGCCAATGGCGGACCTCGTCGTACGCGTCATCGGAGGTGGTCGGCGTCTACGTCGGTGTCGAGGCTGGTGGCGCCCTAGGCATCGGAGCCACCGCAGCGCACCCCCGCAGCATGCCGAGCGACGTTCTGCTCGAGGCGATCACCCAACGCGTGCAGCCTGCCTTGTCAGGTATCTCGGTGGATGAGGCTTGGGCCGCACTCGGCGGACTTGTCGGTCTGCCGTCACGCGCCCGTATCTCCGCGGACCTTGCGCTGCACGACCTGTTCGGCAAGCTGGCAGGCGTGCCCGCAGAGGTTCTGTGGGGTGGCCCGGTCCGGGATCGCGTCAAGGTCGTCCGAGCCGTGGGTATCAAAGAGCCGCACGAGGTTTGCGAGGCCGTACAGGTGCTCTACGACCAGGGACTGCGGGGTTTCAAGCTCAAGATCGGCCGCGGGCTCGGACCCGACGTCGACGCCGTGCGCCGCGTGCGGGAGCGCTTTGGCGACGACATCACAATCACAGTCGACGCGAACGCCGCCTACGACCTGGCGGGCGCGCGTGCACTGTGCTCCGCGCTGACGGATCTCAAGGTGTACTGCGTCGAGCAACCAGTACCCTACCGCGACATCGACGCCATGGTCGCGCTGCGTAGCACCTCCGGCGTCCCCTTGATGGCGGACCAACTGGTGCAGTCCGCAGCGGATGCCGTGCGGGTGGCACAGACCGGTGCAGCCGACCTGGTCTCGCTGAAGTTGACCAAAATGGGCAGCGTCAACGAATGCGTCAGGACCATCGATGTGTGCAGCGCACTCGGACTGCGCGTGCATCTCGGCGGCAGCGGCGCGCCAGGCATACTCGACAGCGCGCTGACTCGCCTGGCCTTGGCGCATTCTGATGTCGAGCCCATCGCCGAGGTGGGCGAATCGGCGTCACTCATCGACGACCATGTCGCAGGCGTGACGTTCGAGGGGCCATGGGCCACCAGCGATGGACTACCCGGCTTGGGCGGTGCTCCAGTCGATTTCAGCACTTGACCGCACGGCCGTTGATCCGCAGATCAGCTCATGACTTCAGAGCCCATGTCACGCAAGGAGGATGTTCGATGCCGGATCTAGTCGCACGTCATGGAGGGCTCCAGAAAGGTCGCCGCGCCGCAGCCGTCATCGTCGCTGGGCTCACGCTGGCGTCGCTGTCGGCGTGTGGATCGAGCCGCGACAGCGGAACGGCGGCGTCGGAGTCGGGTATCGACTGGAACAGCCTCACCGTCGAGCAGCTGTACGAGGGAGCCAAGAAGGAGGGCAAGTTCGTTCTGTACTCCGGGCAGAGCAAAGACGATCTCGAGGTGTTGTCGGCGCGTTTCCACGAGCAGTATCCCGGTGTCGAGATCGAGCACTTCGAACAGGTCGGTGAGGACTCGGCCTCGAAGCTGACGTCGGAGGCGAATGCCGGCGTGTACACCACCGACATCATCGACACCGAACAGAACACGATCTATCAACTCGCACAACTGAATCTGCTGGCCGAATACTCGCCGCCCACAGCGGCATCCTTCGACAATCGGCTCAAGAAACAGTGGTTCACCGGTCACCGCATACAGATCAAACCGATCACCTACAACACCCAACAGGTGCCGAACGCCGATGCACCGCAGAACTACAACGACCTGCTCAACCCGAAGTGGAACGGCAAGGTATGCGCCGAGGCCGCTGAGGTGTCGGTGTTCGCGGACATGCTACAGGAGATGGGAAGGGACCAGGGAATCGCATATTGGAAGCAGTTGACCGACAACGGTGTTCGATTCATCAACGGGCAGACCAACCTAGTCGAATCCGTGGTCGCCGGCGACTGCACGATCGCCGTCGCGGCAAATGTCCACAGCGTGGCCAAGGCGATGGACAAGGGCGCGCCAGTGGCCTGGGTCAAGACTGACCCGCTGTATGCGAATTACGGGGCCCTTGGCGTGCTCGACCGCGCTCCTCATCCGTATGCGGCCCGATTGTGGATGAACTATGTGCTCTCCGACGCCGGACAGCAATCGGTCGCCGACAACTGGCGGATTCCGGTCAATCCGAACGTGCAACCCAAAGAGCCCGAACTCAAACAGGGCACCTTCAACATGGTGCTCGCGGGCGACGATGTGATGAACAACTTCGCCGAGTACAACAAGTTGTACTACGAGACCACCGGCCGCCCGGTCATCGGATGACGGGCCGTGGACACGTCGGCACACGCCGTGAGCGTGGTGCCGCATGAGCACCGCGACGCACGTCGAGCGACAATTCATCCGCCCCACTTCCCGCATCGATTTCAGCGTGCTGATGCCCGCGGGGATCGCGCTGCTGATCGGGTATCTGACGCTGGTCCCGATCGGCATGATGGTGATCGACAGCGTTCAGGCCCCCGACGGCTCGTTCAGCCTGCGCAACTACCAAAGCATCGTCACGAGTGGCACCGCCTATCGGTTGATGCTGAACTCGCTGATCTTCGCGATCGGTGGCGCGCTGATGGGCACGGTGATCGGCGCCATCCTGGCCTGGCTTGTCGAGCGGACCAACATGCCGGGCAGGCGTTTCATGTTCGTCGCCGCACTGGTGCCGTTGATCATGCCGGGTTCGCTGGCCACCTTTGCATGGGTGCTGATCCTGAGCCCGACGATCGGGATCGTGAACATAGTGCTGCAGAAGCTATTCGGGTTCAGTGAAGGCCCGCTGAACATCTACAGCATGCCCGGCATGATCATGGTCGAAGGCATCCATCTGAGCACGCTGTCATTTCTGTTGATCGCAGGCGCGTTGCGTTCGATGGACGCATCGCTGGAAGAAGCGTCCGGCGCTGCGGGCGCAGGCATTCTCACCACCGCCCGCCGCGTCACCCTGCCGCTACTGCTGCCCGCCCTGGCCTCAACCCTGCTGATCGGCTTCGTCCGGGCGGTCGAGGGTTTCGAGGTACCCGCCATGCTCGGCTTGCCAGGCAAGCAGTATGTGCTGGCGTCGCAGATTTACCTGGCCCTCAAGACCTTTCCGATCAACTACGGTGCGGCGGGCGTGTACTCCACGATGCTGTTCGTCGTCGGCGCCGCCGGTGTGCTGATCTATCTGAGGATGATTGCGAAGAACTCATTCACGACCATCTCCGGCAAGGGTTTCCGGCCCCGGGTCATCGACCTGGGCGGCTGGCGCTACCCCGCGCTCGCGTTCGCAGCGGCCTACATCCTGAGTCTGTTCGTGCTGCCGGCCCTGCTGATGGTATGGGCGTCATTTCAGCCGTATTACGCCGCGCCCAGTCCCAGCGCCGTCGGCAAGATGTCCTTTGCGAACTACATTGAGGTATTCCAGAATTCGGCGATCATCTCGTCCGCGAAGAACAGTTTGATCCTGGCTCTGTTCACGGCGACGATCGTGGTGCTGCTCGGCGCGGTCTCGGCGTGGATCACAGTGCGCACCCGAATTCGGGGGCGCCAGCTACTCGACATCATGGCCTTCGTGCCGATCGCGATCCCCGGTCTCGTACTCGGCGTTGCCATGGTGGATTTGTACGCGGCGTCCCCGCTGCCCATCTACGGCACGTTGATCGTCCTGGTCATCACCTACGTGATCAAGTTCCTCCCCTATGGGATGCGTTCCAGCACTTCGACGATTGTGCAGGTGAGCCAGGAACTCGAAGAGGCCTCGTCGGTCGCAGGCGGGCGGTGGTGGCACACCTTCACCCGCATACTGTTGCCGCTCCTTCGCCCGGGCCTGTTCGCGGCATGGGTGTACATCTTTATCGTCTCGACCCGCGAGCTGTCGTCGTCGATCATCCTGGCGAGCCCGCAAAATCAGCCGTTGGCTGTGCTGATCTATCAGCTTTACACCAACGGTGATTACACCCTGCTGTCGGCACTGGGCGTACTGATGGTCATCGCGCTTGCCGTGCTGGTTGCCGTGTTCCAACGGATGGGCGGAAGACCCACCGATGCCCAGTAACAGTCATGGCGCTACCGCCGCCATCGCCGAATTCGTAGCGGGCACACACCTGATCGATCTGCCCGCCGAGGTGGTCGAGCATGCCCGGCTGGTCACCCTCGACACCATCGGGGCGATGATCGCCGCCCAGCAGTTTCCCGTCGGCCAGATCATCACCGCCTATGTCGCCGACCTCGGCGACCGTCCACACGCCCGTGTGCTCGGAAGCGCCGTGCGGGCGTCGGCGCCAACGGCGGCATACGCCAATGGCACGCTCGCACACGGCCTGGACTTCGATGACCACAAGCACCTCAGCACCCACACGCTGCCAGCCGCTTTCGCCGTCGGAGAGTTCGTCGGTGCATCAACAAGACTTGTGCTGGAGGCCTATGTCCTCGGCCGTGAGGTCGGCGCGAAGCTGGGTTCGGTGATCGAGGCGCAACGCAAGTCGCGGAGGGGACCGACCTACCGCGGCTGGTATCGCGTCGGCGTGGTCGGGCCCATCGCCGCAGCTGTCTCCGCCGGCGTGGTCCTCGGGCTGACCGACACTGCGTTGCGACACGCGATCGGCATCGCCGCATCCAGTTCCGCAGGCCTTCGCAGAAACCAGGGCACCATGGCCAAGGCACTGCACGCAGGCAACGCGGCCCGCGACGGTGTACACGCCGCCCTGCTTGCCGCACGAGGCTTCACCGCCGACGTCGACATCCTGGAGTCCGACCTGGGGTTGGTGAATGCCATCTGCCTGCCAGGCGAGGCGGATTGGTCAGTACTGTCTGGCCTCGGCACACCATTCGACCTCGCCGGTGTGCCCGCGATCAAGCGCTATCCAGCGTGCAGTCCCAGCCACAAGCCGGTGACGGCGGTGCTCAAGCTGCGGGCCGCGAACGGTTTCACCATCGACGAGATCGCCGCTGTCGAAGCCGATTTACACACGTTCTCGTTGATGCGCACCGATCCGCAGGAGGCGATCGCGACCGGGTACAGCCTGCCGTACCTGTTGTCGGTCGCGCTGTTGGATGGTCAGGTGGGCCTGGAGCAGGTCAGCGCCGACCGGCTGCACGATCCCGCGGTCCGAGCATTGATGGCCAAGGTTCACCACGATCCGGCGGCCATGCAGCCGGGTCGTCCGGAACGAGTCACGGTGAGGTTGACCGACGGCCGGGTGCTCAGGGCCGAACAGGATGCGAAACCTGATTTGCACGACTGGATTTCGGTATCAGCCAAGTTCAGCACATGCGCAACAAGCGCGCTCAGCGCCGCGCAGGTGTTGCGGCTTCACGAAGCGGTGCAGTCGATACCAGACGATCGCGCGATATCCGAGGTTCTGGATCTGACGGCACCGGACTGGTCATGCGATGACCAATGCGGACGGCAAGTGAGACAACCAGAGAAGGTGACCGAACAGTGCTCGTGATCGAAGACCTGAACAAGGTGTTCCCCGCGACCAAGAACGCCAAGCAGCGCGGGACCGCCGCCGTCACCGCCGTGAACGGGGTGAGCCTGGATATCGCCGAAGGAGAGTTCTTCACGCTGCTGGGGCCTTCTGGGTGCGGCAAGACGACGACGCTGCGCAGCGTGGCGGGCTTGGAGATCCCAACCTCCGGACGCATCTCGGTCGGCGACCGCGTGCTGTACGACTCGGCCAAACGAATCAACGTGCGGGTCGATTCCCGCGGGCTCGGAATGGTGTTCCAGTCCTACGCCATCTGGCCGCACATGAACGTCTACAAGAACGTCGCCTATCCGCTGACCGTCCTCCCGCGCAGTAAGCGCTTGAAAAAGGCGCAGGTGTACGAGCGCGTCGAGCGCGTGCTCTCCGTTGTGCATCTCGATCACCTGATGAATCGACCGGCCACCGACCTGTCCGGAGGCCAGCAGCAGCGCCTCGCGCTGGCGCGGGCGCTCGTGATGGAGCCGCCGCTGCTTCTTCTCGATGAGCCGTTGTCCAACCTCGACGCCAAACTGCGCGAGCAGATGCGCTTCGAACTCAAACGACTCCAGCACGACCTCAACATCACCGCGGTCTATGTCACCCACGACCAAGTGGAAGCGCTGACGATGTCCAGCCGCATCGCGGTGATGAACAACGGATCCGTCGAGCAACTCGGCAAGCCTCGCGATATCTACAACGCCCCTGCATCACGATTCGTGGCGGACTTCATCGGCACGTCGAACTTCATCGATGCCGTCGTCAAAGGCAAGTCCGGGGAGGGCATGTATGTGGTCAGCGCCGCCCAGGGTGATGTCGTCGCCTCGTCGAATACTGACTTCACCCCGGGCACCAAGGTCGTGGTCAGCATCCGCCCCGAGCAGATCATCGTCGTCGACGACCCCGGTGCCTCCACCCACGGCGCGTGGAAGGCAGAGGTCACCGCGCGCGGGTTCATGGGCGACGTCGTCGAGCACGAACTGAGGGTCGGTGACCTCACGTTGCGCATGAGATGTAACCCCGAGCTTTCGATTCCCCCCGGCGACCAGGTGATGATCAAACTTCCCGCCCGTTGGTGCACCCTGATCGCGGGGTGACCATGCGCGTTTGAGAACGTGACAGCCTTGCAGGGGCATGTCACGTTCGTCGCGGCGAAAGGGAGGTTGGCGATGGTCACCGTCGAGCGCGAACAGGTCGCCGTCCTGCAGGATGTCAGCTTCCGGTTGACTCGGCGCCTCCGCAAGCATTCGAATACCAACCTGAGCCTCTCGCAGATGTCCGCACTATCCACGCTGCTGCGGCATGGCCCCATGCGGATCGGCGATCTTGCCCAGCGCGAACAGATCGGCAAATCGTCCGCAACGAGGTTGGTGGCGCGGCTCGAAGCCACTGGGTATCTCGTCCGGCGGATCGATCCGAGCGACGGACGCAGCTTTAATCTCACCATCACCGAGGATGGCCATGCGTATCTCGCAGACGCAAGGGAGCGTGCCAACGATTACCTGTTGCGCCAGGTGGAGGCACTTTCGGACGAGGACCGCGCGGTGCTGTTGTCCGCGCTACCGGTCCTGACACGGCTGATCGGGGCGAAACGCTGACACGTCCGGTGTCTGCGTCACGCCAACCGGCGGTCGTCGGTGTCCAGCGATGACTCCTCGACCGGTGCGTCCTGTACGTGTTCGGCTGCGGGGCCGCGGCGCCGACGGCTGCGCGCCAGGTAGATTGCCGTCGCAAGCGCCGCAACACCTGTGCCTGCCGCCGCCACGACACACGCGATGCGGGGGCTCGCGATCTCACAGATCCAGCCGATGATAGGCCCGCCGACGGGTGTCGTTCCTGCGGTCGCGAGCACCAGCAAGGAGATGACCCGACCGCGCATCGCGGGATCGGACCGCAGCTGCAGAAGTGACGTCGCCGTAGCCCGGAAGGCAACACTGGCGCCGCCCAACACGAACAACGTGATGTACACGACCGACAAGGTGGGCGATATGGCGAGCACCAGTGTCAGGGCGGCGAACACCAAGCCGGTGCCGACCAGCGCCCGCGACGTCGCATTCAGCGAGCCTGCTACCGCGAGCCCGCCGACGATTGCACCTAATCCCATTGCGGTGAAGGCGAATCCGACGTCCTGCGCGTCGCCCTCGAACGTCGTGTGCACCAACAGCGGAAGCAATACCGACCAGTTGTAGGCGAGCAGACCGGCGACAGTCATCAACATCAGAGTCGCGGCAATAGCGGCGTGGCTCCCGACATAGCCCAGAGTCTTCTTCAACTGATGCCGCCGATCATCCGACCACGACGAGTGGCCGGGTGTACGGGCGCGGATCGCAATCAGCGCGGCGATGACGGGCAGGTAGGAGGCCGCGTTGGTGAGGAAGGCCGGCGCAAGCCCGACCGTGCCGATCAGGATGCCCGCGACCGCGGGACCTGCGACCTTTCCACTGTTTTGGATGACGCTGTTGAGCGTAACGGCGTTGGTCAGGTGCTTCTCATCCACCAGGGCATTGACGATGGTCAGGCGGGCGGGCTTGTCGAGCGCATCGGCACAGCCTTGGAAAAGGGCTGCTGCCATGACCATCCAGATCGCGACGTGATCGGTGATGACGAGAATGCCGAGCAATGCGGCGGGTATCGCGGCCGCGATCGAAGTCCACACCAAGATCTTGCGGGTGTCGAAACGATCCGCGAGAACGCCACCCTGCGTGGTGAACAGCAGCGTGGGTACCTGTTGGCATGCGGCCGTGATGCCAAGCAGCACACCTGAATTGGTGAGCTCCAGCACGAGCCAGGCCTGCGCCAGCTTCTGCATCCAGGTACCGCTCACCGAGATCGTCTGCCCGAATGCGTACAAACGATAGTCACGGATCCGAAGCGACGAGAATGTCGCTGCGAAATATCCCCTCACCGGTAGGTCTCGGCCATCGGCCACCCTTTAATACGCTTGAGCAACTACTTAGTACGCTAAGCGTACCAATCCGCTTGCGAGATCACGCAGAATCGGCCGAGATCGGCCGATTCTGAACAAATCTTTGCCCGCCCTCATAAGGAGGCACGCACCCGGGCAAACGAAGGTCCACATTATTCGGTCTGGTGGCATTATCATTGGTCCATGACAACAGACGGTACTTCGGCCAGGGCTGCGACAGACAACATGTTCAGTCGCGTGAACCCTGGTCGCGCTTCGGAGATGATCGTTGATCAGATCCGGCTGTTGATCCGCGACGGTTCACTCAAGCCAGGCGACCGGCTGCCTGCGGAACGGGAACTCGGCGAAAGGTTCGGCGTCAGCCGGGTGACGGTGCGCGAGGCGCTACGCGGACTCGAAGCCAACGGCATGGTGACCATCAAGGTCGGCGCACGCGGCGGCGCGTTCGTCACCGCCCCGACGAGCGCTCGCATCGGCGAGGGCATCATCGATCTTCTGTCGCTGTCGGAGCTGACCGACAAGGAGGTCACCGAGGCGCGACAGGTACTCGAGCTCGGCATCATCCCGTTTGTGTGCGAGCGCGCCACCGAGGAAGACATCGCCGAGCTGCTGGAGATCTGCGACCGCGGCGACGAGGCACTCGCGAAGGGTTCGTATCCGATGGCGTTGTCCGCGGAGTTCCACACCCGGGTCGCCCGCGCCAGCCACAATTCCGCAATCGTCATGCTGGCCGATTCATTTCACGGCCCGACACTGCGATCGCTGCAACACGTGAAGGACGACCATCCCGAGATGGGAATCCGCGGCAACCGGGAACACCGTCAGTTCGTTGCCGCCATCAAGAAGGGTGATGTCGAGAAGGCCACCGCCGTGATGCGTACCCACATCGGCCGCACGGCTCGCCACGTATCAAAGGTTAAGTGACTCCAGGAATTCGATGACGCGTGCCGGCGCGTTTTCTGCAGTCTGCTGCGCGACTGGCACGTCCCAGTACACAGACCCTGATAGACACTCCTGGAGGTAACGCGCGGCCGACGGCGCGTGCGAACTGTCCTGCCCGGGCACGATGAGCGCAGGAACGTCCAGCGCCAACAGATCTTCGGGCTCCGCACCCGGTACGGTATCGCGGTCGAACAGCAGTCTGCTCATGCCCCAGACGATCGTCTCGTACCGACCGACGTCCAATTCGAGGTAGCGGGCCGCGAATTCGGAATCGCTGCGCAGCACCGACACCCACGGGCCAACTCGGCCGTCATCGGAGAAACCGGCCTCGGTGGAGTGGGCCAGTGCGACAACACCCGCCATCCCATGTTCGGCGACGTAGGCCAGATGCGCCGTGAAGCGGGCATGCTGTTTACGCCGGTATTTTGGCCCGCCCGCCGGCGAATACAACACCATGCCTGCCACCCGGTCGCGGTGCGTTGTGGCGAAAAGAGCCGCGATCGTACAACCTACGCACGCCCCCATGATGTGCACGCGTTGGTAGTTCAGATGGTCGAGCAGCGCGACACCCTGATTGACATAGTCCAGCCACTGCACCCGCTCGACCCGGCCGCCTGAGCGACCCGACTCGCGCTTGTCGAAGGTGATACAGGTGAACCGTTCTGAGAGCTGCGCGAGCATGTGGGTGCGTTGATACAAGCCGTGTGTCGACCAGTTCTCGATGGTGGCGTTGAAGCCACCGGGCGAGAACATCAGCAGCGCCGGACCCGAACCCGCCACCTCATATCGGGTGGCAATGCCGTCGACAACTACCGTCCCCGAGGCGCTCATCGCCGGATTCCACCCGCAATCTGGCGCGCCGACCGCACATCGTCGGCGTAAGCAACGATCGCATCGTGCGCGATCTGTGCGACGTTGGCATAGGTATCCGGCGGCGAGTCCAGCGAATCGGCGCTGTAGCCGATCGCCGCGGTGGCCATCCGCATCCTTCCGTCCAGCCACGGCCCGCCGCCGAAGCCACCCACGACGGGAATCGACACGGACTGCGCAACGGCGGCGCCGACGGTCGGCCCGGAATTGGTGAAGTTGAGCAGGGCGGCGCCTGCGCCCTCGAGTCGCTTTGCCTCTCCGACGATTTCATCAAGCATCTCGTCGGGGATGACATCACCCGGCTTCGGTATCGCGCTGTAGGTCACGCCGTACTTCAACGATGTCTGCGGCGTGATTCCGAACTGCGCGAAGACCGGGATGCCCGCCCGGGTCACCGCGGTCACCGCATCCAGATGTTCGGACGCCCCGTCAAGTTTGACCATGTCCACGCCGGCCTCTTTGACGAACCGGATTGCCGCCCGCACAGCGCTTTTGGTTCCCTCCTGGACGGGACCGAACGGGAAGTCACAGCTGACGAGCGCGCGTTTGACACCGCGGCGCACTGCCTGGCAGACGACCATCATCTGCTCGACCGTGATCTCGAGTGGGTTGGGCTGGCCCCACAAGTTGACGCCGACCGTGTCGCCGACCGAGACGATGTCGACGCCGGCGCGATCCACGATCCGCGCCATCTGGTAATCCCAGGCCACGACGCCGACGATCTTTCGGCCGTCGCGCTTCATCGCCTGTAGGTCGCTCAGCTGCACCTTGTCAGTCACGTGACCTCCTTCAGGCCCGAAGAGCGGTCAGCACGTCTATGACGTCGCGTTCATCGCCGCTCACCATCAACACTCGCGCATGCGGTCGAATCGCCGCAACGGTGGCCCCGACCTGTGCTCGCTCACCGATCACCAGGCCCGCGGTCATTATCCCGCGGACGGTGCACGCCGCACCGATGATTGTGGCCGCCCCTGCGTCGCTTTCGGTCGTGGCGACCATGATCACCACGTCGGCTTCTTCGAGTTCCGCGAGAAGACTCGATTCCGCACCATCGGTGTCGCGAAGCGTCACCGATTCCGAGCCGCCGCCGCCCACTTGGCCGACGGGCTCGGCCAGCGAGAAGAATCGGGCATGGCCCCACGGCTGGTGTGAGATTTGCTCGACGATGGCATTGGCGCCGGTGTCGAGTCCGACCACCCGTGCGCCCCTGCGTCCACGGATCGGACGGTCGATGCGGTAACGCATCTCGGCAGCGGTCGTTGCCCGCGCGCAACTGCTGCCGAGAATCGGCCGCGCGGTCGTCATACCGACGACTGCCGAACGCCTTCGCGCACCGACAGGTCTTCGCGACAGGCCTCGACGAACGACGCGTCCCGCGGCAGCACCACCGCAGCGGACCGCACGCGGTGATGCGCGGGGTCGACACCGGGAGGGGTGATGCCCTTGTCCCGCAATGCTTCGACCGCCTTCTTCAGCTTCTGCCGGGCCTTGATGATGCCGGTATCGGCCGACACCAGCATCTCCTTGGTGCGATCGACAATCGGACCCATGCTTTCCTGCAGGGACGCATCCTGCATTGCGATGCCCTTCACACCCGAGTAGGTGTCGCCGCGCTTCTGTGCTTCGCGGTCGATCAGATAGTCGTTGTCTTTATTGGCTTTCGGCCGGAAGGTACCGGGGATGTTCTCGCTGTGCACGCCGTGGCCATCGCGCATCGCCTGTACCTCGGAGCCGGTCAATGCGCGCACCGGGTGGTAGTCGAACGAGTAGGCCCAGCAGTTCTCGTCGTCAATGGGGATCCAGAAGTGGCCGTGCATCGGGTGATCCCCGCGGGGCGGAACCATCGTGAAGCACGGCATCACCCACGGCGTGATGCGCCAGTAGTAGGTGTCGTCCTCGGCGTTGCGCCGCGCACCCACGAAAAGCCCGCCGTCGAAGTCGGCCACCTCGAAGTACGGCTTGAGGTCGCCCATGTTGTACTCATTGCCCTTGGCGCCCTTGAACAACGGGTCGCTCTTCAGACCGCCCGAATGCAGGAACGACACGTGGCTGGAGTCGATACCGCCCTCGAACGCCTGCAGCCAGTTGCACTCCTGCCAGCGCTTCGAGGTGTAGGTCTGCTCCGGCGGGACGAGCGCGAATTCGAACTCCGGCAGTGGCGGCTGCTTCTCCGGATCACCCATGTACGTCCAGAGCACATCGCCGATCTTGATCAGCGGGTAGGACGTCAGCTTCACGTGAGCGCAGAAGTTGCTGTTCTCGGGTTCTGACGGGATCTCGATAGCCTGGCCGGTGATGTCATACTTCCAGCCGTGGTACGGGCAGCGCAGTCCCGACCCCTCGTTGCGGCCGAACCACAGCGAGGCGCCGCGGTGTGCGCAGAACTCGTCGATCAGCCCGTAGCGGCCGTCGCTGTCGCGGAATGCGACCATCCGTTCGCTCAGAAGTTTGACGCGTACCGGTGGGCAGTCGTTTTCTGGAAGCTCATCGGCGAGGATCGCGGGTATCCAGTACTGCCGGAACAGTTCGCCCATCGGCGTACCCGGGCCGGTTCTGGTCAAAAGCTCATTGATCTCGGACCTTAGCACCGTCCATCCTCTCAGGGCTGATTGTGGAACGAACTAATTGTATGACCATTAGGCTTCACAGCCAAGTCTTCGGCGATTTCATAACCTCTGGCGCAGGCAGGCGGTGTCGCCCATGTCAACACGCCAATCGCCATCGGCCGTGGTCACCGCCACGCCGTAGGCGTCTCGAGCCGCCGCAACGCTGACGTAGCCTTCCCGCACATCGTTGACGACGTCGTCGATGGGACGTGCGCGTGGGTCGCCGTATCCGCCGCCGCCTGACTGGGCGATCCGCAACACATCGCCGGCCTTGAGCACGACCGGCCCGTCGGTCACCAAGACCTCGAAGGCCTCTGGCCGTCCGGGGTTGACGACGATGCTCGAACCTCCGCCAGGCAATCCGCCCGCGCGGCCCGCAGGCGGTGTGAGGTCCTTACCCGTGCGGGAGCTGAATCTCGCATCGCCGAGCAGCCGGTAGTCCCGGACATAGCCCAACCCACCGCGAAAGCGGCCGGGCCCGCCGGAGTCGACCACCAATTCGAAGCGTTGGAGCTCAACCGGGAACTCGCTCTCCACCACCTCGATCGGCGTCAAGGTTCCATTCGCGACGTGAGCCTTGGATGCCGAAACCCCGTCCCTGTCATGGCGGGCCCCGATCGCCCCCGCGGGCAGCTCGTACTGCACCTGCGGCTGACCGAACCGGGAAGCCACATGGGAGAGAGTGCCGTTGGTGCCCTTGCTGCTCTCGGCGATCCGTGCCGACGGCAGCGCGTCGCCAAGGGCGTCGAACAACGCGTCGGCGGTCGAGACCGCGACCGTCATGTAGGTGTTCACCGGTGCGGGCAACTCAGGGCTGAGCAACGACCCGGGACGGAAGGTGGCCTCGACGGCCGCCGCGAAGCCACCGTTGGACGGAATCTCCGGATCCACAAGGCATTTCAGCGCATAGAAGCAAACCGCGCGAACCAGTGGCGGGCGGATGTTGTACGGCCCCGCCACCTGATCGTCGGACTCGGTGAAATCGAAGCAGATCCGGTCGCCGTCGATGGTGACGGCCACCCGGATCTCCACCGGCTTGCCGCCCTCGATCCCCTCGGTATGCAACGTTCTGCTTCCGTAGTAGGTGCCGTCGGGCCAACTCGACACCGCGGCCCGCACCCGTCGCTCGGTGAGTTCGAGCAAGCCGTCGCAGGCCTGCCGAACCGTTTGAGCACCGTACTTCGCACACAGCACGCGGAGCCGGTCCGCCGCCAAACGCCCCGCTCCGACCTGGCCATGCAGGTCCCCGACCACGAGCCGCGGAGTTCGGCTGTTCGCGCGCAGGATCGCCTCGACTTCCCGGACGACCTCGAACCCGCGGCAGAACTGCACCGGCGGTAGTAGCAAGCCCTCGTGGAAGATCTCGCGCGCCTGGCCCGAATTCGTGCCGGGCACCAGGCCGCCGATATCGCTCTTGTGCGCGATGCTTCCACTGAACCCGAACACCTCGTCGCCCAGCATGATTGGCGCGATCACCGCCATATCGCTGGCGTGCGGGCTGCCACCGAAGTACGGATGGTTGACGATGAACGCATCACCGTCGCGCATATCCTCGACGGGATAGTGTTCCAGCACCGCGGCCAACGAGGCAGGGAAGGCCCCGAGGTGCAGCGGCAGCACGGTGTGCTGCGCAACCACCGCGCCGCGGATGTTCAGGATCGCGCAGCTGGCGTCCCTGGACTCCCGGATGATCGTCGAGTATCCCGTGCGGAACAACGAGTTCTGCATCTGCTGCACCACACCGACGAGGCTCTGGCTGATGACCTCTACCTCGATGGCGTCGACATCCGTCATTTTCCACTCCCGGGCTGGGTGATGATCAGATTGCCGTATTCGTCGACACGCACCGTCTGCTCCGGGCACACCACGGTCGTGGCGTCGTACTGCTCGACTATCGCGGGCCCGTCGAAGCGGTGCCCCGGCCGTAACCGTTTACGCGCGTAGACATCCACTTGCACCTGTTCCTTGGATGCCGACGGGAAGTAGGCGGCCCGGGTTCCGATGATCGCGTCCTCGACGGGTGTGTCGACGGCGTCCACCCGGGCCAGCGCCACATCGGGCAGCACTCCTGTCGCCACGGTTCGGTAGCTGACCACCTCGACGGGTTGATCGGGGGCGGCGTGACCGTGGAACCGTCGGTGGACCTCATCGAACACCGATCGATAGCGGGCCAGATCGGCTGTCGTCAGCGGGACGCTGTCGACCTGCACCGCGTTCTCGTATCCCTGGCCCGCGTAGCGCATGTCGAGGAAGTGCTCCAACCGCACCTCGTCGCCCGAAAACCCCTCGGACGTCAGCTGTTCATGCGCGGCCGCACCCATCTCGTCGAAAAGCCGGTTCGCCGTGTCGGGTTCGAGTTCGGACAGCGGCGACAGGCGACTGCGGATGAAGTCGTGTCGGACATCCGACATCAGCAGTCCAAGCGCGGAGGTCGCCCCAGGCGCGGCGGGCACCATGACGGTCGGAATGCCGAGATCGATGGCGATCTGGCATGCGTGCAGCGGACCGGCACCGCCGAACGGGATGAGGCAGAAGTCGCGCAGGTCGAATCCCCGTTCGGTGGAGATGGCCCGGATAGCTTCCGCCATTTTGATATTGACGATGCGCACGATCCCGTCCGCCGCGCGCAACCCGCTGACGCCCAGACCCTCGGCGACCCGGTCGATCGCGCCGTGCGCCGCGGCGGCGTCGACCCGCAAGTCGCCGTCGAGCAGCCAATCCGGATTGAGGTAGCCCAGGACAATGTCCGCATCGGTGACAGTCGCTTCGGTGCCGCCGCGACCATAAGCGGCGGGCCCGGGGACGGCGCCGGCACTGCGCGGACCGACCTTCAGCCCACCCCCATCGTCGACTCGGGCGATCGTTCCGCCGCCGGCACTGACGGTGTTGATGTCCAGCATCGGCACCGCCAGATGCCGTCCGTCGACGGTGTTCTGGTCACTGACAAGGGCGGAACCGTGCCGGACCAGCGCGACATCACAACTCGTGCCACCCATGTCGAAGGTGATGATGTTGTCGAGCCCCGTGATTGTCCCGAGCCCGATGGCAGCGGTCACGCCGCCGGCGGGACCGGACAGGATCGTCGACACGCCCCGCTCCGCGGTCTTTTCGAATGGCGCCGAGCCGCCGTTGCTCTGCATCGTGAACCGGCGACCGTTCGCGATGTTGCGAGCGTCGAGGTCCTCGGATAACCGGGAAACATACTTGGCCAGCACCGGAGACACGTAGGCGTTGATCGCTGTCGTGCTGAGCCGGTAGTACTCACGCAATTGCGGCAACAGGTCGCTCGACGTGGTCACGAGCCACTCGGGATGCGCATCGCGCAGAGCGGCGGCGAAGCGGCGCTCGTGCCCAGGGTTCATGAACGAGAAGAGGAAGCACACCGCGACGGCGTCGACCTGAGCCGATTCGAGTCGGCTGATGGCCTGGCGGACCGACTCGTCATCGAGCGGTCGCCGCACTTCGCCGTCGAACGCCACCCGCTCCGCGACCTCGACGGTGCGTGACTGCGGGGCCAGCATGGCCGGCTTCGTGTAGCCGAGATCGAACACCGCGGGGCCGAACGGGCGGCTCTGCTCCATCGCCTCGTAGACGCCACGGAAGCCCTCGGTGATGGCCAAACCGATGCGGGCGCCGCGCTCCTCCAGCAGCGCGTTGGTGCCGACCGTTGTGCCGTGCATGAAAACGCGGATTCGCTCGGGGCGAATACCGCGGGCGCGCAATGCATCTAGACCTTCGACTACCGCCCTTGACGGGTCGTCCGGCCGGGACGGCACCTTCATGATCTGGTAATCGTTGGCCTGCTCGTCGAACACGACGAAGTCGGTGAAGGTGCCGCCGGTGTCGGTTGCGACGCGATACCAGGAATCCGATATCATCTGGCGGCCGCTCAATTCCCCGCGCCGACCAGCAGAGCGCCACCGTCGACGAGTATGTCGGCGCCGGTGACGAAGGCGGCCTCATCCGAAAGCAGGAAGCGGACCACCCGCGCCACGTCCGCCGGCTCGGCCGCTCGACCGATGAGATTCGGGGTCTTGCGGGCGGGGTTGATATCGCTCTGCCCCACCGGCGAGCCCGCCCTGTTGGGCGCCACCAGGTTGACCCGGATGCCGCTCGGGCCGAGCTGAATCGCCAGCGATTTGGTGAGGCCGAACAACGCACTCTTGGCCGTCGGATAGGCCAGCGCGTTCGCGCGTCCGTAGTAACCAGATGTCGAGCCGATGTTCACGATCGCGCCGCCCGAGCCCTGTTCCACCATCTGCCGGGCCGCCCATTTGGTGCACAGGAACGTGGTCGTCACGCAGATTTCGAAGATCCTGTTCCACTCCGCCAGCGACAGGTCCAGCACGGTCGCCCCACGGTCAGTCGCCGCCACGTTGTTGACGAGGTAGTGCACGCCACCGAGCTGCTCGACGGTCTTGGTGACCATCGCCTCGACCTCGGCCTCGCTCGTGACGTCGCACGTGATGGCCAGTGCCGCGCCCTTGCCGTTGGTCCCGATGATCTCGTTGGCGACAGCGGCCGCCAGGTCGGCGTCGCGATCGACGACGGCCACCGCGATGCCCTCGGTGGCCAGTCGCAGCGCAATGTCACGCCCGATGTTTCGGCCTGCGCCGGTCACGATTGCCACTTTGCGAGCAGACATTTCGGGTATCCCTCCCAGGGCGAGCTTGTCGAATTGACAGCGGGGCCGCGTGTGATCTGCGGCACCTCCTAAATGCCAATCTATTTTTTGGTTAGTCCAATGTCAACGGACCTTGTCTTCCGCGTCGCGACGTGATAGCAATCACATAATGGTATTACCGTTTGGCCAGCTCACAGCCGACTTGCAACCACGACTAGGCGGGAGTCAATCGATGATGCGGACCGTATTGGCCATTCTGGCGGTGTCAGCGCTGCTCGCGGGCTGCGGCGGTAGCCCGACGGCGACGACCGGGCAAGAACAGCAGCAGAACAACCCGGCCGCTAAGGTCTACGACCAGATGAATTCGCTCACGGGGTCACAGCGTGAGGACGCTCTCGTGAAAGCGGCAAAGGACGAGGGTGAGCTATCCCTGTACACGTCGAACGTCTCTCTTCAGAGCTTCGTCGACGCCTTCACCGCGAAATACGGCATCCCGGTGAAGGTGTATCAGGCCACCTCCGAATCGATCCTTCAGCGGGTGACCCAGGAGAGCAAAGCCAACCATCAGGGCGCCGACATCGTCGAGACCAACGGAACCGAGCTGACCGTCCTCGGCCGTGACGGTGCCCTTTACCCATACCGCAGCGAGCTACGCGACAAGGTCCGGCCCGAAGGACAGCTCGACAACTGGACCGCAACACGATTCAACATGTTCGTCGTCGCATGGAACACCGACAAGGTTCCCGACGGACAGCAGCCCGCCTCGGTGGAAGCCCTTGCCGATCCGCCGTGGAAGGGCAGGGTGAGCCTCGAAGTCGGTGACACCGACTGGTACGCGACCCTGTATCAGTACTACCTCGATCACGGGCGGTCCCAAGCCGACGTCGACAAGCTGTTCTCCGCGCTGGCCGCCAACGCGAAGGTCGTCAACGGACACACCACCCAGGTGCAACTGCTCGGCGCGGGACAGTTCGACGTGACGACATCGGCCTACTCGCACAACGTCGAGACCGCCGCGGACGACGGGGCTCCGATCACGTGGCGCCCGTCTTCCGGCAAGCCTGTCGAACCGGTCGTGCTGCGCCCCAACGGCGCCGGGCTCGCTGCGAACGCGGCGCACCCCGCGGCCGCGGTGCTGTTCATGGACTTCCTGCTCTCACCGCAGGGCCAGCAGATCATCGCTGACAGCCACCAACTCGGATCGGTCCTCACCGACCACGATCCGCTGCAAGGGGTGGAGACCGTCACCGTCGACGTACCCACCTACCTCGACCAGGCCAAGGACTGGAACGACCGCTATACCCGTCTTGTTCAGGGCGCATCCAAGTAGAGAAAGGCAACTACATGATCGGAATCATCGGCGTCGGCGATATGGGGCTTCCGATGTGCGGGCACATGGTGGCCCGCGGCGGCCTCGACGTCATCGCGTATGACATCGACCAGGATCGACTGGCCGCCGCCGCGGCCGGCGGCGCCACGACGGCGTCCGGATTGTCCGAAATTGCCGAGAAGGCCGACATTTTCGTCGCATGTCTGCGCACTGACGACCAGATGGAGGCCGTCACCGAAGAGCTGGTCGCACATGGCAAGCCCGGTCAACTGATCGTCGTGACCGGCACGCACAGCCTTGAGTTCATGCAGCGACTTGCAAGCATCGTCAAGCCGAAGGACATCCGGCTCATCGACGCCCCGGTGGTCTTCGGTGCACAGGGCGCCCGCGACGGAAACCTGCTGTCACTGTGCGGCGGTGACGCGGCAGACGTCGAACGGGCCCGACCGGTGATGATGAGCTACAGCCGCGGGGTCGAACATGTCGGACCGCTGGGCGCAGGACAGTTGGCGAAGACGTGCAACAACCTGCTGCACTGGATCCACTGCGTCGCGAACTTCGAGGCGCTCGCCATCGCAAAGCGTTACGGGGTCGATGCGCAACGCATGCGTGAGGTCCTTCTGAAGTGTCCCGGTGACAACGGAACACTGCGGCGGTGGGACAGCACGCGGTTCACCTGGCAGGAAAAGGACATGGACTTCGCCATCGACTTGGCGCAGAACGGCGGGCTCGTATTGCCGCTGACCGGTCAGGTTGACCAGCTCATCAAGACGATGACCGCCGCCGACGTCGCCGCGCTGCTCTACGAGTCGGAATGCAACTACCTCGGTCGGCGGGTCGCACCGCTGGCCAAAGCCGACGGCGGGCTGGACAGCGATAGCGACGCGCTTGCGACATCGGCGCGTCCGGCCTAGTGCCACAGGCGCTTCGATGAACGACGCGCCGAATTCCACAACAACCGACCGCCCGTCACATCAACGGGTGCCGAGCGGCCGGACCACCCGGCCGGGGAGGATCGCATGACGACACGTAACAGGATCGCCGTAGTCGGTCTGGGGACCGTCCACCAAGCGCCCGAGGGAACCAGCCAGCGAATGATGGCGGCCGAGGCCGCGCGGCGGGCGATCTCCGATGCGGGGCTTTCCATCAGCGACATCGATGGCGCGATCGATTTGCGCCGCACCGGCGGAGGCGGTGACCGCGCGAGCTATAGCGACGCCTTCACGCGGGTGCTCGGGCTGCAGGCTCAGTTCTACTTCACCATCGGGAGGGGTGGCGCACTTGCTGGACTCGCAACCGCTGCCGCCACCGGCTTTCTGGACCGCGGGCTCGCGAAGTACATCGTGTGCGTCGGCGCGGTGGACGATTGGACGAAGGCCCAAGCGGCGAAGAAGCAGGGGCACCGGGGCATGTCCCACACGGAGAAGGAAGGTTACTGGGGCAAGGTTCTGGGAGACCTGCGCGCCGCGAGCCACCACAGCTGGATGGCCGCCCGTCACATGGCCGTGTACGGGACGACCAGCGAGCAACTCGGAGCGATCTCGGTGGCCGAGCGGGCGTGGGCGTGCCTGAACCCGGAGGCCCGCATGTACGGCAGGCCGATCACCATCGAGGATCACCAGGCCTCCCCGTGGGTCGTCGAGCCGTACCACCTGCTCGACGTCAGCCTCATCTCCGATGGCGCAATCGCGTTCATCCTGACGACGGAGGACCGGGCGCGCGACTGTGCTCGGACACCTGTTTACGTCTCAGGTCAGGGGTTCGGCGAGGTGGCAGCCGACTTGTGGTGGAAGAAACAGAATTTCACGCACATGGCCGTCGCGCCCGCGAAGGAGAAGGCCTTCGCCCAGGCGGGGCTCAATGGCGTGGAGGACATCGACTGCGCACAGCTCTATGACTGCTTCACCGCCGAAGTGCTTTTCCAGCTGGAGGATTACGGCTGGTGCAAGAAGGGCGAAGGCGGCGAGTTCGTGGCCGCAGGCAACATCGGTCGCGGCGGCACCATCCCCGTCAACACCGGCGGCGGTCTGCTGTCGAATTGGCACCTCGGGGACCTCACCGGATACGCCGAGGCCGTCACTCAGCTGCGCGGAGAGGGCGGCGACCGGCAGGTCGATGACTGCAAGGTCGCACTGACCACGGGCCACGGCGGCGAGCTCGTCTCCCCCGGCATGTGCTCGATCCACACCAGCACGATCCTCGCGGTCGACTGACGACGACGAACGAAGGGAAAGCGATGACAGACGAAAAGACCTGGACCAAGCCGCGTCCCAACATCGATGCGGACAGTAAGGCATTCTGGGACGGTTTGACCCGGCATGAGCTGTTGCTCTGGACTTGCGAGAAGTGCCAGACGGCGTACTGGCCGAAGACGTACTGCATCAACCACGAGAACAACGACTTTGCCGAGAACATGTCATGGCAGCCGTCGAGCGGACTCGGCCGGATCTTCGCGATGAACCGCCACGAGTACGCGTTTCACCCGGGTTTCAAGGAAGATGTGCCCTACTTCTACGCGCTCATCGAGCTGGATGAGGGACCGCTGATCAGTTCGACGATCATCGGCGAGCAGCCCACGTCGGTAATTGCCGACGTGGGACGGCGCGTGAGGATCGCCTACGAGGACCACCCCGAGGAAGGTTTCACGCTGCCCCGATTCGAGCTGATCGACGAGTGACCGCGCCGGCCCGCGAGCACGCCACCGCGCCGATCACCGACGTTCGGTTCCGACGATCGGTCATGCCCAAGGACGATCCGACATGGCGGTTCGCACTCGGTGCCCGCGCCGAGTCCGTCGGCATCCTTCTCGAGATGGAGGATGCCGACGGGGTCGTCGGACTCGGCTATGCGTCGGAAGTTCCTCATCTGGGCTACGACATCGATGTGATGGAGGCCGTCGTCGCGTCCCGCGTGCGCGCGGTACTGGCGGCTCCCGCTCTCGACCGACGCAGCGTGGTCGGCTCGCCTTGGCGACAGAAGTTGCCCGCGCCCGTCCGTTCGTTGTTCGACATGGCATGGCACGACCGCCTGGCGAAGATCGCAGGCGTACCGCTCTACCGCTTGTTGGGTGGCGCCGAGACAATCACGCTGCGCGTCAACCGAATCGTAGCGCTCAAGACCCCGGATGAAATGGCCGCGGTGGCCGTCCGGCTTGCGGGTGATGGATACGACCATTTCAAGATCAAGGTCGAGAACCGCCCCATGTCACTCGACATCGCCAGGGTTGCCGCTATTCGCGACGCTGTAGGCGACTCCGCGGTGCTGACCGTCGACGCGAACCAGAGTTACACCGCGAAAGAAGCGGTGACCTTCGGCCGCGCCATCCACGGTCTCGGCGTTCAGATCTTCGAACAGCCGGTCCCCCGCGGTGACATCGCTGCTCTGCGCTGGTTGCGGGACAGGTCCGATATGACGATCGAGGCCGACGAAAGCGCCGACTCCCTCGAGGCGGTCGCGGCCCTCTTGCGCGAAGAAGCGGTCGACGCCGTCTCACTCAAACTCAGCAAGCTTGGCGGCATCGACTCACTTCTGTTGGCGGCCAACCTCTGTGCCGCCAACGGTGTGGGCTCACGAATCGGGGCGCACGTCGGGAGCCGCATCATGAACGCAGCGGCATTGCATGCCGCTGCCGCATTGCCACACGTCGAACCCTTTGCCGAACTCGGCGAGTTCGCGCGGTTGACCAACGATGTGGCGACCGGCCTGGAAGTGGTCGACGGCGGCATCAGCGTCCCGACCGAGCCGGGCCTCGGCGTCTCGCTCGCCTGAACCCCTGCGCCGCAATGAACCTGCTTTGACAACCACGACACGAACAGGACGACAGTGACTTCCGCGTTGACGACTTCAGCAAAAGTGCCGAACCCGATGTCGCTTTTCGATGTGACCAGCGTGGCGGTGGTCGGGGCGTCGCCCGGCAAGCACTACTCGAGCAGCGCCCTCGTCAACCTCCGCCAGTTCGGCCTGCCGACGGACCGCATCTGTGCCGTCAATCCGCGGTACGAAGAAGTCGACGGCCATCGCTGTTATCCCAGCATCGCGGCACTCCCCGACCGGCCCTCGTTGGTGGTGTCGCTGGTCGGAGCCGACCGAGTCGAGTCGGTGCTCGACGACGTCATCGAGGCCGCGGTGCCTGCGATGCTCGTCATCGCCGACGGCTACTCGGAGATGGGCGCGGAGGGGACGGCTCGTCAGGCGGCTCTTGCCGACAAGGCCGCCAACCACGGCGTCGCCCTGCTGGGGCCCAACAGCCTCGGCTACGTCGCACCCTCCCGAAAAATCGCCGCCTGGGTCGCCGGGGCGGTGCCCGAGCAACTCTGCGCCGGCCGGGTTTCGCTGGCCTTCCAGTCCAGCGGCATGCTGAACCTGGTACTTAGCCAAATCGCCTACCGCCGAATCGGTCTCGCGGCAGCGGTGTCGGTTGGTAACGAGGCCGTCCTCGACCTCGCCGACTTCATCAACGCCTTCGCCGATGACCCCGAGACCGATGTTTTGGGCATCGTCCTGGAGAGCACAACCCGACCTCGGGCGCTCGCAAGGGCTCTGCATCATGCCCACCAGAGCGGTAAGACCGTCGTGGTCCTGTCCATCGGGAAGTCAGAGCGCGGGATGCGCAATGTGTCGTCCCACGCCGGCCGGATGGCCACGTCGGGCCGAGTGTGGTCCGCGCTGTTCCGTCAGGTCGGGGCGATCGTGGTCGACGATCTGTCGGACTTCATGGAAACAATCTGCCTGGCCGCAGGGCTGTCCGGCGCACACCACAACGGCGGACTCGCCCTGGCGACCATCTCCGGCGGCGACTGCGGCCTGCTCAGCGACATGGCCGAGGCGGTCGGCCTTGACCTGAGCGAGGTCACCCCCGCAACGCAGGCGACCCTCGACGAAAAACTCTCTCGCACAGATATTCTCCCGAACCCCTTGGATGTGCGGAACACCCGGACGTCGAATCCTGACGCGTACTGGTCGAGCCTGGCCGCCCTGGCCGGCGATCCGAATGTCTCGACGGTCGCGTTGCGGCTCAATCTCGCGCAGAGTCCGACCGCCACGCACGACGAGATGTATCGAAAGGTCGCCGAGCACATCCGCGCGAACGGCGCCCAGTGCGTCTTCATGTCTCGCGTGCAGGAAGTGTCCTCGGAGCACTGGTACGAACTCTTTGCCGACCTTCAGACGCCGTTCCTGACCAGTTACGACGGCGCACTCAAGGCATTCGCGAACCTGCAGCGCAGGAGCAAGGATGCGCAATTCGTCAACGCCGACGGCACGTTCCTGGCGCTTCCCGAGCGAGTGGAACAACCACCCGTCACGCGCGTTCTCTCGTGGCGGGAGACGATGGACTGGGTTGCGCAGACCGGGGTGCCGTTCACCAGGACCGGGCAAGGCACCAGCGTCTCGGATGCGCTCACCGAAGCCAGCGCCATGACCTATCCCCTTGTGGCGAAAGGCATTGTCCCCGGCATCGCGCACAAGAGCGACCTCGACCTCGTCGAGCTTTCGATCGTCGATGCGACCGATCTCGAGTCACGGGTCAAGGCACTGTTCGACCGCATGGCCGCGCTGCCCGCCGATCGTGATGCGGGGCCCGTCGCCGTCGAAATCCAGGAGATGACCGTGGGCGGAGCGGAGTTCTTCATCGGCATGCACTCCGATCCGATTCTTGGCCCGATCATGTCGTTTGGGCTGGGAGGAATCTTCCTGGAAGTGCTGCAGGACGTTGCATACGCCGTCCCGCCGGTGTCACCGGCCCAGGCGACCGCCCTGCTCGAGACGCTCCAGGGCTGGCAAGTGCTGCAAGGTGCGCGCGGTGAGAAGGCCCGAGATGTACCGGCGTTGGCAGAAGTCATCGCGAAAGTCTCTGCCGCCGTCGCGGATCCGCAGTCCGCATTGTCGAGCTTCGACCTCAATCCCGTCCTGGTGATGGGCGCCGGCGACGGCGTTGTCGCGGTCGACGCCTACTGCGAAAGCGTTCAGTAAGCCACCTAGAGCTGGAAACCGAACCGCTTTGACAGCTTGAACGCCACGCCACCGACGAGGATGCTGGCGATGGACAGCAGTGAACCGTATGCGCTCAGAACCCCGGGCGTACCGTCCTGCCACATGTCGAGCAGTTGAGTGGCCACCACGGGTGTGCTTGCGGTGTAGAGCATCGATGCGATCGACACGTCACGGAATGCGTGGAAGAAGATGTAGAGCCATGCTCCGATGACGGCCGGCATGACCAACGGCAGCAGGATCTTCCGAAACACAGTCAGCTCACTGGCCCCCGCAACCCGGCTGGCATCGTCGATATCCGGGCTGATCTGCAACAGCGTCGGCTGTAAATACCGCATGGCGTATGGCGAGTAGTGCGCGATGAAGGCGAGTACCAGCAGCCAGAGCGTGCCGTAGATGCCAATTGGCACACGGAGATAGGTGATCAGAAACGCCAGCCCGAGGACGGTTCCAGGAATGACCATGGGAATCGAGAGGAGGTGATCGAGACCCTGTCGCCCGCG
Organism: uncultured Actinomycetota bacterium; assembly: GCA_963848855.1. GTDB lineage: Bacteria > Actinomycetota > Actinomycetes > Mycobacteriales > Mycobacteriaceae > Mycobacterium. The sequence continues at coordinate 284,577 of CAWKFL010000007.1, read as the reverse complement.
TAGCTTCGTTCGGACGATCAAGAACGCTGCGGCCAGACACAGCAGGGTCGCAAGGGTCGCCGATCCGACGCCGACGTAAAGACTGTTCCGCACCCCGCTCCAGATATCGCGATAGTTGGCCAACTGCTGATAGTTCTCCATGGTGAAATCGCCGAGACCGGCGCCACGCCCTATCTGCGGCCACAACGACGTCAGCAACATCGTCAACACCGGGGCGATGTACAAGACCAACACCATGAACGCGACACCGCCTGCGACCCACCGCCACCGGCCGAGGTCGGCTTCGCGCGCCCGAAACGCCTTGCCGGTGACCGTGGTGAAGCGTGCGCCGATCTTTGTGGCGCGGTGATAGAGGTAGAGCCCGACCGACAGGACGCATACCAGCAGTGTCCCGAAGGCGGCCGCACGCGCATAATCCGGGATGAAGCTCTTCCGCAGGCCGCTGTAGATCTCGGTCGTGAAAGTCCGGATACCCGCTGAACTTCCAAGGAAGAGCGGGATCTCGAAGGCTTGGACCGCGCGCACGACGACGAGCATCAGAACTGCGAGGATGCTCGGGCCCATGAGCGGGCCGGTGATGCGTCGCAGCACCATCCACCGCCCCGCCCCCGATGTCAGTGCGCTCTCCTCGAGACTGGCATCCATTGCGCGGAAGGCGCCTACCAGCAGCAGGAACACCATCGGGGCCCATGAAAGAGCCTGAACGACAATGATCCCCGGCATGCTCTGGATGGTCGGCGCGAAACCGATGAGCCGTTGCAGCGGCTCACGTGCCAGCCCCGCGCCCTTGCCAAGCAGCAGAATCCACCCTGTCGCCTCGATCATTCCGGGGATGGCGAACGACAGGAAGACGCATGAGTAGACGAACCCCTTGCCCGCCATGTTCGTCCGCGCCACGAACCACGCCATCACCGTGCCGAGCACCAATGCGAGCAAGCTGCTTCCCACGGTGAAAACGAGGGTGTCCATCGCGATCGCCTTGAACGACGTGGACGTGAAGAGGTCGAGATATGCCTGCAGAGACACCCCGGATGGACTGGTCAGCGTGCCGTCGGGTGTCACGCTTGTCCAGACCATGAGCACAAGCGGCGGCACCACCAGCGCCGCCGATATGACGGCGACGATGACGAACCATGCGTTCGTACCGAGCCTAGGCACGGGTATGGACTTGCGCGACGCCGGAGCTTGGGAGGACGGTGTATGAGAGGACGGGGCCTGGGACACAGCGGTCACTGTTCGAATCTCCTTCTCAACAAGCCATCACGCGCGAGGGCGACTCGGCGCAGGCTCGGCGGGTCGCGTGGTCAGTCAGCGAAAATCCTCCTCGAACAACGATTTCCACGTGTTGAATGCCTCGTTGTAGTCGTCAGTCGACTTGAACGTCTCATCGGGCACCCATGAGGTAAACCCGAGATCATCGCTTGGCCTGGGGTATTCGAGGCCCTCGTAGACCTTCCCGCCCTCTTCCCCGAGGAGCATGTCGAGGAACAGCATCGCCGCGCACGGGTGCGCCGCCTTGGCGAATACACCGGCATAGCCGACGTTGGCGGTCACTGGCTCGAGCGGAACCCACTTCACGGGAGCGCCATTGGCGGTCTCCTGCTCAGCATGGTTGCGGAAGATGCCCGGCGACGACGTCACCTCGCCCGTCGCGATCATGCCGGCAAGAGCCGATCCCGAGACCGCCTCGATGCGGAGGTTCTGCGCTGCGAGCTGACCGAGGAAGTCCTTGCCCTTCTCCTCTCCCAGGGCTTGCAGCACGTTCCCGACAAAGCGGACCCCGGTCGTGCTGTCGGTCAGTGCGATATTGCCCTTCAGCGCGGGCGTGAGCAGGTCCTGGAGCGTGCGTGGAATGGCCGACGCCGGAAGCTTGTCGGTGTTGTATGCGAACGACACGTACGAGGCGCGGTCACCGATACCCAGAGTGCCGCCCGCATCATCCTTGAGCGTGAATCGTTCGGGGGCGTTCGCGGTGACCGGACTGGAGAACACACCGATGGTTTTCATCTCGGCTAACTGCCGAAAGCCGTCGGAGGTCACCTCGACAACATCGCCCTGCAGTCGGTCCGCCTGCGCCTCTTGGTAAACGCGGGACACGATGTCGGTCTGCTCGCCGCGATACGTCTCCACTTTGACGTTCGGGTACTTCGCAGAGAAGGTCCGGACCATCGCGTCGACCACGTCGCCTGCGAGTGACGTGTACCAGGTCAGCGACCCCTCGTCGCCGGCGCATTTCGTCAAGTAGGCGTCGCGTTCGCTGCCCGAATAGGTGAAGGCTTGTGACGCGGCATCACTGCCTGCGGAATTCGACTCACTGCCACCGCAAGCGGCCAAGAGTGAAGCCGTGACAACCATTGCGATGACGCTTCGAAGATGGTGAGGCATTCGAACCACTTTCGCTCGAGTTGGATGGGTACCGAAGTGTCGGGCCATGGACACCGGGTCCGGGTCGTCCGATGAGATGTCCGGTATCGATGGCGTGCAACGGCTTTCGCAGCTCTACATCGGAGGCATCACTTTCACGGTTGGTCTAAAGGTCATATATTTATTCCACGTGTGTTTTCTATCACACAGCGAACAGACCGCGAAAGCCCCTTTATGTCAGAAGCTCAGCATGTCCGAAGTCCTCGCAGCGGAGTTCGCCTGGCCTCACCGGCCGTGGCGGCTTCGTCCGAGCTGGCGTTTCGAGGATTACCCAGCTCCGGATGGAATTGTGTAGGTATGAATTCGTTTTGGGCGGTCACCAGTCGCTTGGTTTCCGGCGTCAGGCAGAAATCTCTAGCCGTACTTGGCATCTACGCGCTGTACGCGACGGCTATCACGGCCGCGGCCGTGAGCAGCCCTGGCTCGGCAGGGGCAAAGCCCGGCGGGGGCATGGTAACCGTGCAGTTCGGTACACCCACCAAACTGCAACGTCTGGAGTACACCGATCTCTACGAGAAGAAGCCGTTCCCCGACGCCGTGCTGCTGTACTACGACAACGGGATGTACGCGATCCTGTCGGAGGGCGAGAACCACTACGGCACCTACGTCATGCAGGGCAGCTTCACCGACCCGACGTTCACCGTGAACTTCATCTCGCTGCCGTCGGAGGACTGGTCGGGAACGAGCGTCCTGCACACGCTGGTGTTCGACACAAATGCGGGAACCTTCACCCAACAGTTGACCAATCCGCTCGACCCGGGCGTGCCCAAGCAAACCGGCCACTTCACCACCGCCGACAACCACATCGCCGACCCCACCTTGTTGACCTGGCAATCCGCGCAAGATCTCGGACGGTAACTCGCGGAAGCGACTTCACAGCGCACTTCTTGTGTGATAGACATCAAATTGTCCTATGGTCATTCCATCAGGCCGGATTGTCGGGATGATAGACGCGAGGCGACCACCCCGAGCCTCGTGACGTGTCCGTTCGCGAGTTGAGTGGAGATACGTGGAAAAGACGACCATCCGCGCGGAGCCGCCCGCCGCGCCGGACCACGTCCGCGAGACCACCGCGGGCGACGGACGTCGACACGGTCCCGACACAGAGCACGACCAGGCGGTGAACGGACTCGAGCGGTTGACGCTGCACTCGGCAGGTCTGGACATCGGGTCGGCGACATCGCACCTGACGATCTCACGAGTGGTTCTCAAGCGACGCGGCGCTGAGTTGTCCAGCCAATGGGTAGTGGTAGAGCGGACTGAGCTCTACCGATCGGAAGTCGCACTGACGCCCTACCGCGACGATGCCCGCATCGACGCGGACTGGCTGCAAAGCTTCTTCGACAACGCTTACCGCCAGGCCGGATTCACACCGACAGATGTCGATACCGGCGTGGTGATCGTGACCGGCGAGGCCGCCAACCGGCCGAACGCCGAAGAGCTCGCTACCCGTTTCGCGGCACGGTCGGGCTCGTTCATCTGCGTCGCGGCAGGTCCCCATTACGAAGCGCTACTGGCGGCACACGGCTCGGGTGCGGTCGCGATGTCCACCGACACAGCGGAGAGAGTGCTCAACGTCGACGTCGGCGGAGGGACGACGAAGCTCTCCATTGTCGCCGACGGTGCTGTTCTGCACACGGGGGCATTCAGCGTCGGTGCCCGGCTGGTTGCCTGCGACGACTCGGGGCGGCTGACAAGGATAGAGCCGCCGGGTCGATGGATGCTTGACCGCCTCTCCTCGACAGTCGACGTGGGCGATGTGTTGCCGCCGCGCGTTGCAGACGAGCTGGCAGGGCTGATGGCGGAGCTGGTGCTCCAGGTCATCCTTCAGCGTCCCCGCGATCCACTCCTACGTCGGTTGTGGGTGACGGACGAGCTTGCGCCTGAACTCTTTTCAGGCATCGGTGCGGTGGTGTTCTCGGGCGGTGTCTCGGAATACATCTACGATCGCGATTCAACAGATTACGGCGACCTCGGCCTGCGGCTAGGCAAGGAGGTGCGGGCGAGGCTCGACGCGGCCGCCGTTACGGTCGCACAACCGGAACAGGGCATCCGAGCGACGGTGCTGGGTGCGGGCCAGCACAGCGTCCAGGCCAGCGGAATCACAAGTTTCCTCGACGACGACATACTCCCGGCCCCGGGTCTCAAGGTGGTGGCCGCACGCGTCATCGACCCGAACGGCCTCGGGCGAGCGCTTACGTCGACTGCGCAACGATTCGAACTCGACGGCATGTCACCACAGATGGCCTACGCGATGGCGATCGAAGCTCCTGTCGATTACCGACTGTTGCGGAAGATCGCCGAGGAGGTGGTCTCGGCGGCCCCACCCGATCGCCCGCTCTTCGTGATCGTCGACGCCGACGTCGCCCAGGCTCTGGGCCGGATCATGCGCATCGAGGTCGGCTGGTCCGGACCGCTCATCGTCGTCGACGGAATCGCCGTCGGCGACCTGGATTACGTGGACATCGGCAGACCGCTGGGGCCGGGCCTCACGGTCCCCGTCACGGTGAAGTCACTGACCTTCCTCACTCGCTGAGGCGGGGCGGTCCTACGAGAGAGCAAACAAGACAAGGAGATCGAGGATGACGCTCGAAGCGACGACGACACCGCCGCGGACGACGTTTGTGTACGACGAGTGGATGGCGGGGCTCGGTGTCCCCATCCACCACGGGTACGCGGTGTCGGACCTCCGGACGGTCGAACTCGGCTGGTGGGAGGAACGCAAGTGCCTGACTGGGTTTGTGCAGCTGATGGGGCAGGAAGGCATCAGCGAAACCCGCATCACGGAGATCCCACCCGGCGGTGTCCTCGAGCCCTACAAGGTGGGCGTGGACGAGGCTGTTTACGTCCTCAGCGGCAACGGTATGACGGAGGTTTGGGACGCCAACGGCTGGAAGCAGTCGTTCGAGTGGTCACCGCGAGCCCTTTTTCTCGTCCCTGCCAACACGACTCGCCAGTTTCGCAACCTCGGCGGCGATGCCCCGGTAAGGGTGGTGCACTACTCCTACCTGCCGCTTGCGCTGTCGGTCGTCACGGATCCAGAATTCTTCCTGAACAACCCCTTTGAGCGACCGGCCGGGCTCGGCGTCGAGGACGTGTACTCAGAGGCACGGACCATTCCGGGTGGCGAGGGTTACCGCTGGATCAACGGCCAGCGGGGACCCGGCGTCGCATACTGGTACGGCCGGCTCTTCCCGGATCTTCTCGCATGGGACCGGCTTGACACCAACGCCGAACGCGGAGCAGGCAGCAAATCGGTTCGCATTCAGTTCGCCGGGACCGATATGAGCGCGCATATGTCGGTGTTCGGATCGCGCACGTACAAGAAGGCTCATCGCCATGGCCCGGGACGCGCGATCCTCATTCCTGGAGGCGAGGGCTACTCGGTGATGTGGCCCGAGGGCGGCGAGAAAGTCATCGTCCGCTGGCAGGAAGGGGCGATGTTCGTGCCTCCAAACCGGTGGTTTCACCAGCATTTCAACCTTGGCGCCGCACCCGCCCGCTACCTGGCCATCCACCCGCCGATCCAGATGCATGGCTACACGGAAAAAGTGGTCAACAGTAATGACCAGATCGAATACACCGCTGAGGATCCCTCGGTGCGCGAGATGTTTCAACACGAGCTCGGCGAGCGCGGTCTCACGTCCTTGATGCCCGACGAGGTCTACACCAACCCGGAATTCGTCTGGAAATAGCGGACGGACAGTCCCGCCGCTGGCCAAGGCTGGCGGCGGGCTGTAACCGGTTGCGCTACAACGACAGTCCCGCGATCTGCAGGCGACCGGCGTAGTAGCGCCAGCGTGACAGGTCGTTGAACGCCGAGCCTAGATCCGGCAACTCCTTGCGGTCGTCGTCGGGCAGAACCTGAGGTTGACCGCGCAGCAGCGCCACCTCGGTCGAGATCCGCGACAGCTCAGCAAGATCCAACGCACGCATCGTCGCGTGTTCCACCGACTCCCCCGTCGTCACGACGCCGTGACCGCGCAGGATGCACGCCTCGGCATCGCCCATTGCCGCGACGACGGCCCTGCCCAGCTCGCGAGTTCGCACAAGCACCGATCTGGGGTACACGGGGACACCCTGTTCGGCGAGGCGGGACGCGGGAATGTTGTAGGCGCCAATGACCTGTCGCAGCTCGACGCCGGCAAGGTCGGCGACGACCACGTCACGCGGGTGGGCGTGCACGACGGCCTGCACCTCCGGTCTGGCGCGAAAAAGCTCGGTGTGGATGTGGAATTCGTTCGGGACCGCGTAGCCACCCTCGAGGTCCGCGCTGCCATCGAGGTGAACGCCGCGGATGTCCTCAGCGACAGTGAACAACAGCCCGCGGTCCTCGGGTCCCCTGCAGCGCATCAGGATGCGATCAGCATCCAACCGGACGCTGACGTGTCCGAGCACATCTACCGCAAGGCCTTGCTGAGCCAAGATCCGGCAAGCGGTGGCGACGACGTTCTGAAGATCGCTCACGTCATCGCAACGGCGGGCGTTCGCGTACCCGCCGACTCGACGCCGAACACCAGCGACTTGATGGTCACCGGCACGGTGTTGGACGGATAGCGGACGCGTCCGAGGTCGACGAAGTCGAAGTCGCGCAATACGATGCCGTCCAAGATCAGCAGGTCGTTGGTCACTGAGAGCTCTTCGCGCAGAATCGTTCCGAGAGTCAGCGCGATATCGCCGTCGATCATCAGATAGATCGGCAGGCCATCGGCTACCCGCCTCCGCAGACCCTCGACGATGCCGTCTGCGAACCCACGCACCCTTCGGTAGCTCGGCACGCCACTCCAGTGCAACGCCAGCGCGATATCGGCCGGGTTGTCCAGCAAACCGAACGTCGCGAGGTGGTTCTCGATCGCCGAGGCCAGGCCCTGCGAATCGACCACGTCGCCGAGTTCGTAATGAGGGTTTGCCACCTGCAGGTTGCGGCGCGGCAACGTCTCGTCGGGCGAGGGAATGAAGCTGGTGATACCGCTGAGCTGAACGGTGTACTCAGAGGCGCCGAGGACCGTCGCCCTGATCCGTTCGGCCGCGGGTAATACCGGTGCGGGCACCGCACCGGCGGCTACGCGGCCTGCCAACGCCTCCCCCAGCCGCCTGCCCAGGTCGCCGAAGTCCCGTGTCTCCGCGCCGTAGATGTATTCGGCAACGCCGCCGGAGAAGATCACGCCATCCACCGCTGCACACCCCGGGATCGGCTCGGTCAGGAAGAGGTGGTCGGCAGCCTCGTCACCGCGCACCGCGGCGATCACCAGATCCGCCATCGCAGCGGCGATTTGGTCGAGTTCGTCGGACCCGACGCTGCCGCCGAGATCGAGATCGATGCCAACGGCCGCGGCATGCCTGCGACCACCGGGCTCGATCCGCGTCACGGTTTCGCCGTCGACGGCGATCAGTCGCCCGCCGACGTGCAGCGCCGCGGTCGCCAGCACCCGGCCGCCCTCGATGAGAGCGAGTTTGGTTGTTCCGCCGCCGATGTCGACGTTGAGGATCCGGGCGGACCTCTCATGTGACGCCAACGCCGCCCCGGAACCGTATGCGGCCAGCATCGCCTCCATGTGGTGACCTGCGGTTGCACAGACCAGATCACCGGCCCGTTCGGCGACGACGGCTGCTATCCGCTCGGCATTGCGACGGCGCAACGCCTCGCCGGTCAGGATCACCACGCCGGTGTCGACATCTTCGGGCTGCCGGCCTGCGTCCGCGTAGGCCGCGTCGAGCATCCGGCCCAACGCGACCGCGTCGATCTGCAGATCGTCCGAGTACGGGGTGAGGTGCACATCCGACTCGAACAGCGTGTCCCTGGCGACCACGACGTATCGGCTTGTCAGATCCTCACCGCGCCTGCGCAGCTGAAGGCGCGAGAAGGCCACCTGCGTTCCCGAACTACCGATGTCGATACCGACGCTGTGCAGCGTGACGTTGTCCTGCTGCCAGATCGGGTTCTCCTCGAGCGGCAGGTCCGGTTCGTCGTGCTCGTGATCGTGGTCTCGGGTCATGCGTGCGATGCCACCGGCACGGGCTCTCCCGGCTTCGGCGGCAGGTCCGGCAGCTCGGCCGCGTAGGCCTCGTCCATCCTCGGTTCAAGGCCGTTCTCGGCGAGCGCCTTGGCGAAGGTCTCGCGGATCACCGGTGATTCGTCGGCGTAGTCGATCTGGTCGCCGCCGATTCGCATGCTGATCCATGCCTTCGGCACGCCCTGCGCGTTGCGCACGGACACCACCTCGTGCTTGAAGGCCAGATAGCGCGCCGGCTCGGCGCCGGTGTTGAAGTGCTGGTGGAACCACATGTTCGGCGGCACGATGAGGCTTCCCGCCTTCCAGTCGTAGCGCCGCGGCTCCTCGCCCTCGGGCCACATCAACGAGAAGCCCTCGCCCGTCAGGATGATCACGTGGGCGCCGGGACCGTGCCGGTGGCCCTTCTTGTAGGTGGCCGTGGCGAACTGCGAAATGTGGCTGTTCATCGAGCCTTTGGCCATCGAGAACCGGATGTGGCCGCCGCCGGCACCGCGTTCCTTTGCCGAGATCAGTGGCAGGTCGATCGCATTCGCCACGAAGTTCGTCTTGAGCAGAAGCCCGTCCTGCTCGTCCTTCGGTGCGAAGTAGTCCGGCTCGCCCGCGAACCGGCCGGTGAAGTCGCGGGCGGTGTTGAACACGAAGTCGGCCTCGTCGTAGAGGTTGATGACCGGCGGCATGTTGGTCGACGACACGAACCGTGCCGCCTGGGTGCCGGAACCATTGAAGTGCTGGTGCCAGGTGTTGAGCGGGATGGCGAACAAGGCGCCGGGGCCCCACTCGAAGGTCACCTTCTGTCCGGCGTCGTTCCACACCGACGTCGAACCGTTGCCGGACAGCACCAGGATCATCTCTTCGAACAGCTGCCGCTGCGGGGCCAGCTCCTTGCCCGCCGGGATCTCGCACACATAGCAGTCGTTAGAGGTGCGTGACGCCTCGTGGTTGACGAACACCCCACGGCCGCCTCGGCGGGCCCATGGCTTCAGCTCGACGGTGTTGAGATCCGGAACGTAATGGGCGCTGATGATGTCGAGGCCCTCGTCCCGCACCCATCGCACGTACGGCGAATCCTTCTCGGTGGCGAACTTCTTCGCCAGGTCATCGGAAACGATCGCATCCTTTGCCACGTGCATCCTCCATCGAGCCGTATTTGATCTAATGGTATTACCAATAACCGCAGTGTCAAGCCTGGTTCGGCGCCGCCGCCTCCTCTTTTTCGGCCGCCACGCCCCGATACGTACGGACCGGATTCGGCCTGACGAGGAAGACGCCGGCGTATACGGCGGCCAACAACCCACCAAGAGTCAATGCTGTCACCGGACCGATGGCTCCCGCCACCGCGCCAACCACTGTGTCGCCCACTGCGGGACCACCGCGCGACGACATCTGATAGATCGCCGACACCCTGCCTCGCAGCTCATCGGGTGTCTCGAGTTGCACCGCGGCGTGCCGGATCGTCGTCGCCATCGCGTCGAACGCGCCGATCAGTCCGCCTGCAAGCACCGCGATGAGGAAGATATGCGCCTGCGCCAGAAAGACATTGGCCAGCCCGTAACACACGGTGGACACCAGCAGCACCCGGCCAAGCCGCTCTGTCCGATCCACCACCCGGAACACCGTATAAGTGGCGAGCAGTGCCCCCGCCGACGGAGCGGCGGACAGTACACCGTAGCCCTGCGGGCCCACGTGAAAGACCGTGGCGCACAACGCAGGCAGCACAACGCGGTAGGCACCGAACAATGTCGCAGACAGGTCAAGCGACATCAGCATCCAGATGATGTTGCGGCCCTTCACGAACTGCGCGCCCTCGACGATCTGTCGCCACACCGAGATATGGGTTCCTGCGCCCTCGAGCTTGGCGACGCGCAGCATCTGCAGAATGACCACCAGCACCAGGTAGGTCGCGGCGTCCACCGCGTACATCAGACCCGGCCCTGCGATGCCGATGAATATGCCCGCCAATGCGGGACCCAACAGCACGGCAACCTCGCGAGAGGGATTGAGCAGCGCGAAAGCCTGCGGCAGTTGCGTCCGTGGGACCAGGGCCGGGATCAGCGCCTGCCGGGCCGGCTGGTCGAATGTTGCGGCCGCAGTGGTCAATACCACCGACACCAGCACCTGCCACGCAACGATGTGGCCGGTCAGCGTCAACGCTGCGAGCGCCGCCGCCACCACCATCGCGACCGCCTGCGACGCCTGCAACAGCCTGCGCCGATCCCAGCGGTCGGCGAGGACGCCACCGAGCGGACTCAGCACCAGCAGCGCCACCGCCTGCGCGGCGCCGACAAGGCCCGTCTGGGTGACGGAACCGGTCAGCTGATAGACGTGGTAGAGGTTCGCCGCGACCGTTCCCCGAGTGCCGATCTGGGAGAAGACGACACCGGCCCAGTAGAGATCGAAGTCGCGGTTCTTCAGTACAGCTGCAACACCCATCCCGGCGATCAGTCGACCGGGACCAGTGACAGCTTGGCCGGATCCATCTGCATGAACACCGTCGTGCCAGGGGCATGCGAGATGTGCGGCAGGCAGCGGGCCCGGATGTCACGCTTGCCCACCGACACCACATGGTCGACCGCGTCGCCGAGGAAAGCGCGAGTCGTGACGTTGCCCTCCCACACGTTGAGCGCTTCGACCGGTCGCTCGGTTGTCAGCATGACCGCCTCGGGCCGGATCGACACCACCACCTCCGTACCCGGCGCCACATCGAGCGCCGCATCGAGGGTGAGGCGACCGTCGTGCGTCTCGACGACGTAGCGACCCGCGTTGCGTGCCTTCACGGTGCCGTCGATGAAGTTCGATGTACCGATGAACTCCGCGACGAACTTGTTTTGCGGGTTCTCGTAGATCTCGCGCGGCTTGCCGAGTTGCACGACCTCGCCAGCCCGCATCACCGCGATGTTCGACGACAGCGACAGCGCCTCGATCTGATCGTGCGTCACGTAGATCGAGGTGATCCCGAGTTCGCGCTGAAGACGCTTGAGTTCGAACCGAAGCGACTCGCGCAGCTTCGCATCGAGATTCGACAGCGGCTCGTCCAGCAACAGCAGCGACGGTTCGACGACGATTGCCCTCGCCAGGGCCAGCCGCTGTTGCTGTCCACCCGACAACTTCGTCGCATGCCGGTCGGCGTACTGCAGCAGTTCCATGGTCTCGAGCACGCGCTCAACGCGCTCGCCGATCTCGCGCTTGCCCGGACGCTCTTTGCGCCCGCGAACCCGCAGCGGGAACGCCACGTTCTCGAAGACGGTCATGTGCGGCCAGATGGCGTAGGACTGGAACACCATGCCCAGTCCGCGCTTGTTCGCGGGCACGTTCACCTGCTTGGTGGCAGCTGCGCCCGCCGCGAACAAGGTTGTGCCACCAACCGACACGATGCCGGAATCGGGCTGCTCCAGGCCTGCGATCGATCGCAGCGTCGTCGACTTCCCGCAGCCCGACGGGCCCAGCAGGGTGAACAGCTCGCCGGGTTCTACCTTGAAGCTGACGTCGTTGACGGCGAAGACACGTGTGGGCGCATCGCCGTTGGTCGACTGTTCTTTACGGACCCGACGTTTGGACCGCTCACCGTCGAATGACTTGACCAGATTCTTAACTTCAAGCACGGGGCATGTTCCTTTCGACCCGAGATCAATCCTGTTTGAGGCCGACCTTGGCCCCAAGCTTGTAGGCGACGGTGACGAGCACGACGAGCGTCAACACCATGACGACACCCAATGCCGACAAGACGGTGAACTGTCCGTTCTCGAACTGTTCGAAGATGAGGATGGACAACACCTCGTTGCCGGGGCTGTACAGCAGGATGGAGCTCGACAGCTCCCGGAACGACACCACGAGGATGTAGATCCAACCCGCGACCAGACCGGGCATCAGCAGCGGCAGCAGCACGCGACGGAACGTCTGCCACCAGCTTGCACCGTTCACCATTGCGGATTCTTCGAGTTCGTTGGAGATCTGCTGCATCGAGGTGACCGAGTAGCGCATGCCATACGGCAGATAACGGGTGCAGTAGGAGATCAGCAGGATGAACAGCGTGCCGTAGATCGGAATCGGGCTGCGCAGATAGACGAAGCTCAATGCCAGACCCATCACCAGGCCGGGCACGACGAGCGGCATGAACGCCAACCCGTCCAACACCTTTCGCCCGGGTATCCGTGACCGCACGACGATCCAGGCCGCGACGGCCATGAAGGCCATCACCAGCGTGGCCGACGAAAGCCCGAGGATCAACGAGTTCTTCAGCGCCGTCAGGGCGTCAGAGGTATGCGCCAGCTGCTTGTAGTTGTCGAAGGTGATGTTGCTCAACGTGTCCTTCGACGGCGGAGCGTAGAACTTCAGCAGCGAGGTGTACAGCAGCACCAGAAGCGGGGCGATGACGGTCAGCAGGAAATACAGGATGATCAGCACGCCTGCGACCGGGCGCCACTTACCCAACTGAATCGGGTGGGGTCGGAAGCCTTTACCGGTGACCGTCTGGAAATTCTTGCTGGCGCGTCCGGCGTAGTTGGAGATGACGACGCCGATGATCGCGATCGCCAGCAGGCCGATGGCCAGTGCGCCCGCCGCCGACAGGTCCGGCGGATAGTCGCGCAGCACGAAGTAGATCCGGCTGGTGAATACATAGATGCCGTTTTGGAGCCCCAGCAGCGCGGGTACCTCGAAACTCTCGAGGCTGCGCACCACCATGATCAGAATCGCGGCCACGATCGCCGGACGTGCCAACGGCACGGTGATCTTTCGGAAGACCGTCCAGCGGCTGGCCCCTGACATCAACGCCGATTCCTCCAGCGATGGGTCCATGGACCGGAACGATGCGACCATGAGTAGGAACACGATCGGTGAAAGCTGAAGGCCCTCAACCCAGATCATCCCCCAGATGCTGAACACGTCGATCACCGCGCGTCCGAAGATGGGCTCGAGATAGTGGTTGATCAACCCGATGTCGGGACTGCCCAAGAGGATCCAGGCGATCGTGTACAGGATGCCCGGTATGACGAGCGGGATGATGGACGCTGCGAAGAACAGGGCCTTGAACGGCACGTCGGTGCGTACGTTGAGGTACGCCAACCCGGTACCGAAGACCAGCGACACCGCAGCAGCGCCGGCGGCGAACCACAACGAGTTCCCAACGAGGCTGAAGATCTGATCGTTGCCGTATGCGCGTGCAAAGCCGGAGAACGTCAGGCCGTTCGCGTCGAAGAAGGTGCCCCAGAACAGGTAGTACAGCGGCACGATCGCCAGATAGGCGATGACCACTGCCACCACCCCGAGGATCAGCCATCTTCGGGGTGGGAAGCCACTGTCGCCACCTCGCGGGTTCCGGCGACTTGCTGTCGAACGGCGGCGTCGGAGCCGCCGGCCGGGTCGGGGTGGTGGTTGTCATATGTTCACCTCAGGGAAACTGTTCGGGCTGGTTCGACTCGGACTCGGGCCTGGTCAGCCACCGACTTTGTCGCTTTTCTCGAGCAACGCGCTGTAGCGATCGCTCCATTGCTTCTGATTCGTTCAGCAGCTTGCTCGACGTCGACCGGGATGACCTCGAGGCCCTCCAGCGGATCCTTCAGACCCTCCGGCTCGATCGACGGAGTCAGGCCCAGATCGACGAACACCTGCTGGCCCTCGGTGAGCAGCCAGTCCACGAACAGCAGCGCCGCGGCGGGATGCGGCGCCGTCTTCATCAGCGCGGCGCCCTGCGGGCGGGCGATCACCGGCTGCACGAACGGCTGGTAGGCAACCGGCGCGCCCTTGTCCTCGGCCCGCTGAACCAGGTAGGAGTAGTTCGACGCGGCGACGGAAAACTGTCCGGCCGAGAGCAATTCACCCATCACGGTGTGCCCCTTGACGACCTTGGCGCCGTTGGCCATCTCGGCGAACAGGCTTGTCGATCTCGGCGTCGCTCTTGCCGTGCGACTGCCAGTACTCCGTGCAGCGTCAGGTACCAGTCGTAGTCGGACAGCTCCATAGCGAGCTGGCCGTTCCACTTCGGATCGGCGAGGTCCTCCCAGCGTCTTGGGCTCCTGTCCGGCAGGCACCTTGGTGGTGTTCCAGCTGGGGCGAACAGGTTGTAGCGGCTGGCGGTCCATGTCGTCGAACTGGCCCTCCTCACCGACCTTGTCGCGACGCTCTCCGGTGTACGGCGACCTCCAGCTTCTCCTTGCCGATCGCCGCCATCTCCGCGTCGTCCGTCTCCACCACGTCGGCACCGGGGTGGTTGGCGCTGGCCTCCTGCAGGAGACGCTGCAGAACGGTCTCCGACGCGGCGCGGTACAGGTTGACCTTGACGCCGGTCTGATCGGTGAACGCCTTGGTGACCGCGTCGGCGACATCGGCTGGTCATCGACGTGTACAGCGAAACCGCTCCCTCGGTCTTGGCGTCCTGGAGGAGACGTGTCGCGCCGCTCCTGGCCCTTCAGCGCTTCGTATTGCTGGAACTTCGACGCGGCGTCCGCCGGATCCGGAGCTCGTCGTTGGATGCCGTCGGCGAGCCACCGCAGGAAACCAGTGCGAAGGTCAGGCCGATGGCGACGGTGATTCGGCCGAGTCGGAGTGACATGTGCCTTGCAGTCCTATCTCTTCGGTTGCGACCGTCGGTCCGTGGGCTGGACGTCCGGTGCGGATCACTGGACTTATTGTATGACCATTAGTGTGATTTCTATCATGTTTGGGCGCCGATGTGAAGCCCCTGCAAACAACTTATTGTCTGCCTGACGAGCGGATAACGCCAGTATTTTCTGGACAGCAGAAGAGGCCGGACGGCGATTCGCGGCCGGCGACTGCGGAAGCGTGGTGGTGATTCGGTCCGGCGGCCGCGGGAGCAAGCCGCCGGACCGAAGCCTGTGAATCAGGCGGAGGTGTCGGCCAGTTCGCCGACGGCCTGATCTGAGCCGGATGCCGGCTCGAAGTAGTGCACGGTGTCGTAACCGAGGTGCTTGAACACCCGGTTCTGCGCGTTGAACAACCGCAGCGGGCTGCCGTCGGCTGCGAAGATCTGGCACACGTGGTTCTGCGGGACGTACAGGGTGTCGCCCTGCTTGAACTCAAACCGCTTGGGCTCCCAGGCGATCCGCGCGTAGTACTTCTCGGCGATCTCGGCCTCGACCTCCCACTGCAGGGCGTAGCCCCCGCCGGAGAGCACGTAGTAGACCTCGTCGGCCATCTTCCAGTACTTGCCGGAATGTCCGCCCGCCTCGATCTCGAGCTCGAACGCGTCGATGCTGAAGATCCTGCCGTCGGTGCGCTCGGGCGATGCGATCACTCGCACCCGGCCCAACGGGGTCTGCTCCCACACGGTGTCGGACGGGCTGATGACCTTCTTGCGGTCCAGCACGCCTGGGGTCCAGATCTTCGACCAGTCTTCGCGCGGGCCGAACGCCTCTTCGTTCTCGACCGGTCCGCTGCGGCCCTGCTGAATCAGGCCCATGAACATCCACGTGCACTTGGCCTTGACGACGAGGGCAAGCGCCTTCTCGTCGTACGGATTGAAGTGGCGGTGCACGGAGTCGGTGTGGACGTAGACCAGGTCGTCCTTTGCCCAGTCGTAGCGCTGGTCGTCGTGAACCTCGTAACCGCGACCCTCGAGGATGTAGAACGCCGCCTCGTTCTGGTGGCCGTGTCCGTGGTTCGACGACTGCGGAGGTAGTTCGACGAAGTGCACCTGGATGGTCTGCGTCAGGAAGTCCTCATCGCCGGGGCCGATCCGCCACCAGGTGCGCGACTGCTCGCTGTCGCCCGAGTGCGCGACCTTGGCGTCATCGACGACGAACTCGTCGTCACGAACCCGCTCGACGGCCAGCTGCTGTCGGCGGAACTCGCCCAGACCATACGTCTCTGAGGTGAGTCCGCGAACGAATACGCGGCCCTTCTTCCCCATATCGTCTCCTTCTTCGTCTTCTGGTGTCCAATGGTTTTACCATTAGTCATAGTAAGCCCTGTCACACAGGGTGTCTAGCCATGGCCGACGCTACAACTCAAGCCTGTGCGCCCCGACCGAGGCCGGGGTCAAACCGGCGATGACCGTGTCGACGGAACGGACGTTGCACATCCTCGGGAACACCTTCTCCATGAAGAAGACGCGCTGATCTTCGAAGCCGTGGCAACATTCCGGCACGACGGTGATCTGGAAATCCATGTCGCGTGCGTCGTAGGCGGTCGAAGCGATACCGACGTGTACCGATCCGCCCACCAGCAGGATGGTGTCGATGTCGCGGCTGCGCAGCGACAGTTCCAGGTGCGTGCCGTGAAACGCCGACCAGCGATGCTTGGGCACGTCGTAGTCGCCGGGTTGCGGCGCGATCTCGGCAAGCACCGACAACCCGGGTGACCCGGACGCGTGCGGTGGCACGGTGCGATACGGGTTATCCGGCCCCCACGGACGGAAGTGGCTGTCGGTATCGGCGATGGTCCGCGCGAAGTCCGCGCCATCGGCGCGATGGTCGGCCCGCGCATAGAAGATCGGGATGCCCGCGCCGCGGCACGCATCGATCAGTCGCTTCGTCGGGCCGATCGATCCGGCCGCCTCGATCGGCTCTCGGTAGGCCTCCAACATGTCGAAGACGACGAGGCCGGTGGAACGGTAATCGTAATGAATCACTGGTGATCGACTCCAAATATAATCGGATTCTTCGCGTCAATGCTGACGCGTGTTGCTGGCGAAGTCGTAGTCGCCGGCAATGGTCGAGGTGAAGCGCCAGGACACACCCGACGCGGGCGTCGCGGACATCGTCGCGTGCAGCCAGGACACGATCCGGTCGAAGGTCTCGCGGGCCTGCTCGGCGCGGAACCGGCCGGGCATCGTGTCATTGAGCCAACCGTGCGGAAGATCGGGATACATCACGAATTCGTAGCTGCGACGGGCATCTTCGAGGTGATCACGGACCCGTCGGACGTGCTCGACCGACATGGTGTGGTCCTTTTCGCCCCAGAGCCCCAGCACCGGTGCAGTACCCGCCTTGATCAGCTCGACGTACGGCCTCGGGCGCAGCTCCCCCACCTCGAACTCGCGTGGCTGCGCTCCGCCGTAGAGCATGACGGCCGCGGCGATGTCGGCGCGTTCCGCGCTGGCCAGTATCCCGTAGCTGCCGGTTCGGCAGATCCCGATCACGGCGATCGGTGCCCCGTCGACGTAAGCGTCCAGGCTGTGGACGTGTGCGATAGCGGCGTCGAGATGTCGAAGCGCTGCGACGTCACCGATGTCCGGGAGCCGCTCGTGTTCACCGGACAGGTCCACGTCGGCGTAGAAATCCGGTGCCGCGGTGATGAATCCGGCCGCGGCGAACTTCTCGGTCAGCTCGACAGTGTGCTGCACGACGCCGTAGCGCTCGTGGCAGATGATGACCACGGGCGTCGCCGCCGATCCGTCGAGGACGTCCGGCACGGCCACGCAGCCGTAGGACACCGGCCCGAGCCTGGTCAACTCGTCGGGCGGGATCCGATCCGCGGGGCCCCGCGCATCGGCGGTCCGCAGGACTGGCACACCCTTCGGCTCAACACACATTCTTGACGCTCACCTTTCTTCGTTGCTCAGCCGACGACGTTGTGCTGGTCAAGAACCCGTGACCAGCTGGTTGTACTCGTCGGCGATCTTCGAGCGGTTCGCCACGAATCCCGGGACATCGAGGTCGACCACCTCCGCACCGGCCAGCGGGTCGTGGTCGGTGGGAAGTGGCGGGAGGGCGCGCAGTTGTTCATCTACCGCCGCACCGTCGGGCCCGAGCTGAAAATCCAAATAGAGCGCGGCGCCTGCCGGATTGTCGGTGCCGCGCATGACGCCGCCCGCGTCGTACCGAACTACCACGGGGTTGACGATGTGTCCGCTGCCCTCGCCGAAGGACACAGCTCCCCCCTTGTCCACAAGCCTGTTGATGGACTGCGTGTACACGGACAGCGCCACGTCAAACTGTCCCGCAGCAAGCAGCTCAGCCTGAACCGTGTGTCCCTTGGCCGTTTTGGAGTTCGCGGCGATCCGCGTGAACATCGACGAGATGTCGCCCGCCGACATACCCCGTTTCTCGTAGTAGCGGCGCAGCGTGGCGTACCAATCGATATCGCTGTACTCCATGCTGATTCGGCCGTTCCACTTGGGATCGGCGAACCCGGCGTAGTCGGCAGGAAGATCGGAAGGGGCGAGGATGCCCGTGTTGAATCCGGCGACGAATGCCAGGCGGCGCACCCCTGTCCATCCCGTCGACTTTCCGGCGTCGGGCATTGCATCGCGGTAGGACGAGCGGTAATCGCCGAGCACCCCTTTGGATTCCATCGCCGTCATATCGGTGGCGGGTGCTACCAGCACGTCGTTGCCGAGCTTGTTCGCCGTGGACTCTTGCACGACGCGTTGCAGCACGGTTTCGGAGTTGGCGTTGTAAACGTTGACCTTGATGCCGTACTTCTTGCTGAATGCGTCTGCCATCGCCTGCTCGTCGTTGAACGCCGAGTAGACCATCAGCTCGCCTTCTTTTTTCGCGGCCTCGAGAAGCGCGCTCTCCCGCGCCGCACCGGTGAGGCCGTCCCACGGCTGCGCGGCCGACGACGGAGCCGCCTGCCCGGCGTCCGGCCCGCTCTGGGGCGGCGCACCGCACGCCGCCATCACGGTCGCAAGTCCGAGCGCCACCATCGACTTACTCAGTCCGGCGCGTAGTCGCAGGTGCATCGGTCGTTTCCTCCCTCGCTGCTGATCTGTTTGCCGCACAGAGTGTTCAGGCGTCGACGGATCCCACGGTGAGGTACTCGACGGCGCTGAGCAGATCGTCGGCGGTCAGGGTGTTCGGATCGCACGCGACCTCCTGGCGCAGGGCGAGCGCCGACAACACGAGCTTGCGTACCCTGCGGCCGTCCAAACCCGCGCAGGCGTCGGCCAGCTTGGCATGCAGCCCGTCGTCGTGTGCCAGCGACGCCGTACCCGACCACAGTGTGGCCAACTCGAGCAGGCTGTGCCGGATGATCCGAGCGATTGTCGTCGTGTCGGGCAACGACAATGTCAGCACGAGGTCGGCCCTGGACAGGAACGCCTCGTCGACCGCGTCGGTGAAGTTCGTCGTCGCCAGGAACAGCACCCTGGGCAGGTCTGCGGCCACGGCGTCGATGCCTGCAAGCAACGCGTCGGTCGCCCGGTGCACGTCGACAGGGTTGGAGCCGAATGAAGCAGCCGACCGGCGCACCGCGAAGCTCTCCACCTCGTCGACGAGCACGACGGTGTGCGGACGCCGAGCGGCGAGTTCCGGGATGGTGTCCGTCATCAACTTGGTGATGTTGCGCTGGCTCTCCCCCAGCAGCTCGGACGGAAACGCATGCGGGTCGATCTCGACATACGTTGTCGCGCCTCGCTTTGCGACCGCCCGTGCCGCCGTCTGCGCCAGCCCGCGCGCCAACGTGGTCTTACCGGTCCCCGGCGGACCTGACAGGACGATGAGTCCGTGCGGCAGGCCCGCCATTGTCGACAGCGCGGGCCCGTGCAACAGCGTCAGCAGCGCATGGTTGAGCAGACGCTCCTTCACATCGGGCGGAGTGACGATGTGATCCCATGGCCCGTCGTGGTGATCCGCCGGCAGTACGTGGACCGACAGCACACCGGGTGGCAGCGCAACAGGTGTCACGGCCATGTCGGCCTAGTGACCTCCGGCCAGTCGATCGTCGTCGGGTCGCCGGCCTGCGCATCCCGGATGTGGTCCGGCGGCTCCTCGAACAGCACCAACGGATCGAGCAGTACGCGCATCGTGTCGAGCAGACTGTCAAACATGTGGATCCGCACGACCTTTGCGGTCTTCTCCGGGTCGTCGTTGAAGTGCTGATGCCACAGGAAGTGGTCGACGACGATGATGTCGCCCTTCTTCCACGGGTGGTTCGTCCCGCCCTCGGGTTCCGTGCCCAGGTAGCTGTGCCCGGTGCCCTCCAGGACGTAAAGCCAGGCCTCACCCGCGTGGCGGTGCATGGACTGGCCACGGCCCGGCCCGATCTCGAACATCGCCATGGAGATGCCCGATGCCTGATACCCGGTGGCGCGGTCAAGCAGGAAGGTCGTGCGGGTGCCCCGCGGTGTCGGCAGGAGTTCGAGCTCGTCCCAGCTGGTGTGCAGCCGGCCGGATCTGCGGGCGCGTTGGTCACGGGCCAACCGGCGAACGCGTCGCGCATAGGGGTCGTCGCCGGTCAGCTCCGGTGAATACGGCGGACGGGGCGACAGCTCGCTGAACGGGGTGTGGCTGGCGTCCTCGATGACCGACATGCCCATCGTCTCCAGCAGCGGCTCGCTGGAGAAGGTCACGTAGCGCGCCGTGACGTCGCCGTCGTTGCCGGACCGGTGCCAGGCCCAGGACGGTAGGTGCAATGCATCGCCTGGGCCCCAATCGATTCGCTCCCCGTCGATCTCGGTCCAGCCATTGCCTGCGACGACGAGCACCATCGCATCCCACGAATGCCGGTGGATGGTGGACACCACCCCCGGATCGATCTCGTGGGCCAGGGCGTCCATCGAACGTGTCGGCCGATCGCCGTCGGCACCCGCGTAGACACCGACCCGGGTGCCGCGCTCGGTCGGCACCATCGCCACGTCTTCCAGTGCGACCACAGTCTTCTGGTAGCTCCGCCATTCGTCGATGAACTCGGCGCGGCGCTTCTTCTGTACGTGATAGTGCGAGACCTTGGTCGTTGTACGCGAGGCCATGTCCTACCTTTCCTTGCTTGTGCCCTGGACCTGGAGTCCGTTGGTTATGCCTGTCCGCCCGCGTCGGTCACGCCCTTGTAGGCGTCACTCCACTTCTGCGGGTTGTTGAGCAACTCCTCCTCGGGGACCTGCACGGTTTTTACGCCGGCCAGCGGGTCGTCGGCGGTGGGAATCGCGCCGATGCGGTTGGCGCCCGCGATCGCCTTCTGACCGTCGGTCAGCAAGAAGTCGAGGAAGAGCATGGCCGCTGCGGGGTGCTTGGCCGACTTCATCAAACCAGCGCCGTTGGGCCGCAACACAACCGGCTCGACAGGTTTGCCGTTCACCTTCCACGCAACTGGTGCGCCCTTTGCGGCTGCGTTGTCCACGGTGTGTGAGTAGATCGACACGGCAACGTCGAACTGGCCCGCGGCCAGCAGCTCACCCATCACGGTGTGGCCCTTGGCGATCTTGCCGTTCGCGGCCAGCTGGTGGAAGAAGTTGTTGATGTCCTGGTCCGACATGCCCTCGGACTTGTAGTAGTTGACCATCGCGGCATACCAGTCGACGTCACCGATCTCGAGCCCGACGCGGCCCTTCCACTGCGGTCCGACAAGATCTTTCAGCGATTTCGGTTCGGTTCCCGCCGGGACCTTCGAGGTGTTCCAGCCCACCACAAACGCGTTGAAGCGGTCGGCGGTCCAGCCGTCCTTGCGGCCTTCTGGACGGACCTTGTCACGCAGCGCGCCCTCGTACGGGTAGAGCAGCTGTTGCTTCTGCATGGCGTTGAGTTCGCCCGCGTTCGTCTCGACCAGGTCGGCGCCCTGGTAGTTGGCACTCGATTCCTGGAGGATTCGCTGCAAGACGGTCTCCGAGTTGGCACGATACGTCTCGACCTTGAAGCCGTACTTTTCCTCGAACGCCTTGACGACGTCGTCCATGTCGGTGTTCGAGGTGTACAGCGACAGCGTGCCTTCCTTCTTGGCCATATCGAGCAGCGTCTTCTCCCGCTCGTCGCCAGAAAGGCCGTTGATCTGGTCGTAGACCTTCTCAGACGCCGCCGCCTCCGCCGGCTCCGACGAGCCGGGATTCCCTGCGGTCGGGCTTCCGCCGCAGGCCGCAACAACCAACGCCAGGACTGCCAGCAAGCCGGCCAGTTGCTTCCTCACGGGTCTCTCCTCAACGGTCTCAAACTGTGAATGGACTGACCCTCAGACCATTGGTGTGATTTCTATCATGCGGGGACGCATCTGTGAAGCCCCCATCTCGCGCGAACGTTCCTTACCACTCGAAAAATCTCCGATTTTTCGAGTGGTAAGGAACGTTCGGCGGCACTTGAGGACCTAGATGACGAAGGATTCCGACGTCTCGGGAGCGAACAGGTCAGCGGGCTCGTACCGCTTCTGAGACAGCCCCTGCTCGTGGTGATAGCGCAAGAACACGTCGAGGGTCTTCTCGTTGTCAGCCAGGCCGTACGACCAATAGTCTTGGCCGAGTATCTGTTTCGACTCTTCGAGATGCTGGATCAGCCACGGCTCCATGAACCTCAGCGCCGACGAGTCATATATGCGGGCATACGCGTCATCGCGCGCGATCTGGCATGCCTTGTACAGCGACTGGGCCACCCACCTGTGCTGTTCGTAGACCTCACGGCGGATAGCGACCACATGCATGATCGGAAAGATGCCGGTCGCGGCGAAGTACTCCTTCTCCACTCCCACGACATCGTCGAAAAGCCGCCGGACGCGGGGATCGCGGTCGCGGAACGGGTTCGGCACGCGTGGCGTGTGCAGCGCATCGATGTCGCCGTTCGCCAGCATCTGCGACAGCGTGGCACCCTGCGGAATCGGCCGGACGTCGAGTCCCGTGTCGACCTTGCCCTTCTCGATCCGGCCCGGCGTTTCCTGTCCACCGGTGTAATACGTCACCGAATCGATTGGCACACCGTGGTGTTCGGCCAGGATGCCTCTGATCCACACGCAGGCCGTCAACTGGAATTCCGGGCTCCCCACCCGCTTGCCCACCAGATCCGATGGCTTCTCGATGCCTGCGTCGGCGTTGAGGTAGATCCCGCCGTGCCGGAACATCCTCGAAGTGAAGACGGGCAGCGCGACGAACGGTCGCGGGGACCGGTCAAGCGTGGCGACATAGGTGGACAGCGACATCTCCGCGACGTCGAACTCCTGGTGCCGCAGCATCCGGAAGAACGTCTCCTCCACCGGCAGCCGCAGGTAGGTCAGATCGATACCGTCCGGCCGCACGCTGCCGTCCTCGAGCGCACGGGTCCGGTCATAGTCACCGCAGGCGAAGGTGAGATGCAGGCGCGACACCGGTCATCCTTTCTCCGGCGGTCAGGCGCCGGTCAAGTCTCGGGTAGACCCGCCGGGCATTGAGTTCGACGACGGCGCGCCGATCCTCATCGGTCAGGTCGAGGTTGTTGACGTAAGCGAGCGTGTCATCCCAGGCGATGCCGGTTTCCGGGTCGGCACCGCGGACCGCCCCCAGCATCTCGGAGGCGAACAGGATGTTCTCGGTGCCGATCACCTTGTACAGCAGATCGATTCCGGGCTGGTGATAGACGCAGGTATCGAAGAACACGTTGCGAAACAGTTCTCTCGGGTCCGGCCTGTCGAGGCGCGCGGCGAGCCCGCGGTAGCGGCCCCAGTGGTAGGGCACCGCGCCACCGCCGTGCGGAATCACGAAGGTCAGCGTCGGGAAGCGGACGAACAGGTCGGCAAGCACGAACTGCATGAACACGCTGGTGTCGGCGTTGAGGTAATGCGCTCCGAGGGTGTGGAAGTTCGGATTGCACGACGTCGACACATGCAGCATGGCGGGCACTTCGAGATCCACCAACGCCTCGTACAGCGGGTACCAGTACTCGTCGGTCATCGGAGGCGTCGTCCAATAGCCTGCCGCAGGATCGGGGTTGACATTGCAGCCGACGAATCCAAGCTCGTCGACGCAGCGGCGCAGTTCACCGATCACGGGTCCCAGATCTCCACCCGGTGTCTGCGGAAGCTGTGCAACGGGTGCGAACGACTCGGGATACAACTCGGTGACGCGGTGGATGAGGTCGTTGGACGCCCTCGCCCAATTCGACGCTGTTGACTGGTCGGCGATGTGGTGTTCCATCCCGGATGCCTTGGGCGAGAACAGCATCAGGTCACCGCCCCGCTCACGCAGCACCCGCAGCTGGTTCGGTTCGACACTTTCGCGAAGGGCGTCGTCGCTGATCTTCGCGAGGTTCGGCGCCGGCAGCGTCGGGTCGTCGAGCACCGAGAGCTGTTGGTCGCGGAATGCCTGGAGTTCGGAGGGCGCGGTGGTGTAGTGCCCGTGGATGTCGATGATCAAGGGTTTACATCCTGGTAGTCGACATAGCGAAGGCCGAGACGTTCCAGTTCACCTCGCATGTCGTACATGTCGAGGAACAGCTCGCCGCTCTGATAGCGCTGCCGGGACTGGGCTTCCTTCTCTTCCCTCGCCTTGGCCGCCGCCAGCACCGTCGCCGCCTCTTCGCGAGGCACGATGACCACTCCATCGTCGTCGCCGACGACAACGTCGCCCGGCTGCACGGCTGCGCCCGCACAGGTGAGGGGCACGTTCACCGATCCCAGTCGCTTCTTGACGGTGCCTTGCGCGGAGACGCATTTGGACCAGACGGGGAATTTCATCGCTGTCAGTTCGGCGATGTCGCGGCAGCCTGCGTCGATCACCAGCCCGCGCACACCGCGCGCGGCCAGTGTGGTAGCCAACAGCTCACCGAAATACCCGTACTCCGACGGGGATTCGGGGGCCACGACGAGGACGTCACCGTCTTGGCACTGCTCGACAGCGACGTGCAACATCCAGTTGTCGTCGGGGGGCACGGTCACGGTGACCGCCGTCCCGGCGACCCGTGCGCCCGTATAGATCGGTTTCATGTACGGCGCGACCAGACCGGTGCGGCCCTGCGCCTCGTGAATGGTGGCGACTCCGTACTCGCCTAGCCCGTCCCGGACCTCTGGATCTGCCCGGCGAGGGTTGCGCACGACGATCGTCACAGTCAGGAGTCCTTTCCCAGCCAGGGCATCAGCGAGATGTGGATGACGTCCGAGTCCTCGGTCTCGCCGGCCAGCGCACGGATGGCGTGGTCGACCTGATCGAGGGCGAACTTGTGGGTGGAGAGCCGCTCGAGGGGGAAGCGACCGGAGGCAAGCTGCGCCAGCGCCAGCTCGCACGCCCGGTAGCTGTGGCCGCGGGCGCTCTTGATCGTGATCGCCTTCTCGGTGAGCAGCTTGATCGGGAAGTCGGGGAACGCGGACAGCTCACCCTGGATCAGCAGGGTGCCTTCACGGCGCTTGAGCACATCGATACCCAGCAGCACAGGGCCGACGCCAGCTCGCGAGGTGCAGTCGAGGACGAAGTCCACGCCGCGACCGCCGGTAAGGTCCATTACCTGCTCGTACGGGCTGACCTGTTCGATATTGATGGCCTCGTCCGCACCGAGCTCGAGCGCAAGGTCAAGGCGTGCTTTGTCTTTGGTGGTACCACTGATGAGGATTTTCGATGCGCCCGCTTGCTTGCAGGCCACCACCTGTGACAGCCCCTGCTGACCCGGCCCCTGGATCAGCACGGTGTCGGCATAACCGACACCCGCAGCGATCAAGGCCCACTCGATGCCGTTCGACAGCGGCGTGACCAACCCGGCGAGCTCGGCGGTCACCCCCTGCGGCACCTTGTGCAACACCGCATTCCATGGCAGGTACATATATTCGGAGAACCCGCCCCACAGTGTGCCGGGATTCTCCGATGAGGTGTACCCGTACCGGCGCGCGTCGGCATTCGTCCGCCAGTCGGTGGCCTCGCAGTGGCGGTACTCACCGATGCGGCACCATTCGCAGTTGTAACAACCGACATAGTGCTCGACGAAGATGCGGTCACCTTCGGTGACGCCGTGCAACTGCTTGAACTTCTTGCCTGCGACCGCGATGGTGCCCACGTTCTCGTGGCCCATGATCACCGGGTCGTCGAAGGGCGGCTTGGCATACATCTTGACGTCCGTGCCGCAGATTCCCGCGACCTCGACCTTCAACAGCGCGGCGTCGTCGGATATCTCGGGCATCGGGAGTTCCCGCAGCTCGGTGGTGCTCGGTGCGGTTCGCACGGCGGCCAGTACATGCTCGACCAATTGTCACCCCTCGACATTATGGCATTATGGTCATGCCAATATACCATCGGGTGTCGGAAACCACTAGGGATGGATGGATGTGAAGATGTCTGAGGCAAGCCGTGTACTGACCACGCTCACGCGTACCCAGGGTGCGAACCAGGCCTTGAAGGACGGCTCGGTCACCCCCGCGGGATTCTCGCTGCAGTTCGAGGAGATTCCCGTGCTCGTCAAGGGCTTCCGCCGGATGGTGCGATCCCTGGAATTCGACGTCAGCGAGATGGCAGTGACCACGTACCTCACCGCGCGCGAGCATGGCGTCGCGTTCACTGCCCTGCCGATCTTCCTGGTGCGCGGATTTCACCACGGCGCAATCAAATACAACACCCGATCCTCGATTCGCGAGCCGAAGGACCTGGAAGGCCGCCGGGTCGGCGTCAACCGCGGCTATACCGTCACCACCGGCGTGTGGGCACGCGGGATCCTCGCCTCGGAGCACGGTGTAGACCTCGACCGCATCACGTGGGTGCTGTCCGGTGATGAACACGTCGCGTCGTACGTGCCCCCCGCCAATGTCGTACCCGCCGACCCAGGTGCCGACCTCGGCGAGATGCTGATCCGCGGCGAACTCGACGCCGTCATCAATGTCGACGTCGATCACCCCGACGTCGCGCCGCTGATCCCCGCCCCCGAGGAAGCCGCGGTCACCGCGCTGCGGCAACGCGCGTTCTATCCCATCAACCACCTGGTCGTGGTCAAAGACGAAGTACTGCAGAAACATCCCGAAGTGGCATCCGCGGTGTTCGACGCGTTCACCGAGGCCAAACAGCGCTATGTCACCCGGCTGCGCGACGGGGACGTGTCGACCGCCAACGACCGGATGTATGCCCGGGTGTTGGACACCACCGGCGCCGACCCGCTGCCCTACGGCATCGAGCCCAACCGGCCGATGCTCGAGGTGCTCATGGAGTTCGCATTCGCACAGCGGATCCTGACCCGGCCCGTCGACATCGACCAGGTGTTCGCCGCCTAGCTTCCGACTTCGCCGCCTAGCTTCCGACGGGGCCGGCCAGGCCCACCCGGGCCGGCCAGGCCCACCCGGGCTACTTAGGCCCCGACGGCCTGCGGCACGATCAGCTCCCGCAGCGCTACCGCGTTGTCCTCCGCCGCGTCGGCGGAGATCGTCGCACCTTGGGTGAGCGCCTTGCGCACCGCGATGTAGTCGGCTGGTGTGTTCACGGCGTCGACCGCGAGCAGCGTGTCATCGCGGTAGTACAGCACCGAGAAGGCTTCTCCCCCGATGTCCCCGCGAACCACGTATCGATCGTGTCCGGTTGACAGCCCGGCGATCTGAAGCTTGAGGTTGTACTGGTCGGACCAGAACCAGGGCACCGCGTCGTTCGGCTCACTCCTG
This sequence comes from uncultured Actinomycetota bacterium, assembly GCA_963848855.1. GTDB lineage: Bacteria > Actinomycetota > Actinomycetes > Mycobacteriales > Mycobacteriaceae > Mycobacterium. The sequence continues at coordinate 256,951 of CAWKFL010000007.1, read as the reverse complement.
CCGACCAACGAAGCGGCGGCGGTCTTGGCCTGGTTGATGGCGTTCTGCACCGACTCCAGCCGCACCTGGCCGAGGCCGGTGAGTGGATTGGGCTGCACCGTGCAGTCACCAGCGGCCACCACCGTCGGATTGCTCGTGCGCGCGAAGCGGTCGACGACGATTCCGCCGTTGACGTCGAGACACAGTTGCCGCGCGAGCTTGGTGCGTGGCACCACCCCGATGCCGACGATCACGAGGTCGGCGGGGATCCACGTGCCATCGGACAATTCGACGGCCTGTACGCGGTTGTCAGTGCCTGACAACCGGTTCACGCTGGTGCCGAGACGAATGTCGACGCCGCGTTTGCTGTGCGCGGTGCGGTAGAAGTCGGATACCACCGGGGCCACGGCACGGCCGATCAGCCGGTCGGCGGCTTCGACGACGGTCACTGACTTGCCTTGCGCGCGGGCCACGGCCGCGGCTTCCAGACCGATGAACCCGCCACCGATCACGACAACCGATTCGGCGTCGGTTTGCATGGTCCGCAGCAGCTCGGCATCGTCGGCGGTTCGCAGGTAAGTCACGCCGTCGAGGTCCGCGCCGGGCACCTCGAGGCGGCGCGGACGCGCGCCGACGGCCAGGGCCAGGCGTTCGAAGTTCAATACACGGCCGCTGGCCGTGCGCGCCGCTCCGGACGGGCCTCCGGACGTCAGCTCCAGGCTCTCGATCCGTTCATTCGTGACGACCGAGATGTCGCGGCCCGCCAGGAACTCCGGTGCGCGCAGCCACAAGTGCTCCAGTTCGGCACCACCCTGAAGGTATGCCTTCGACAGCGGCGGCCGCTGGTAGGGAGCGTGGGGCTCCTCCCCGATCAACGTGATGGGCGCGTCATCACCGGCGTCGCGCAGCGACACCGCGATTTGCAGGCCGGCCTGACTGGCGCCGACGATCAGCGTGCCCGCGTCCACTGTCACTGCTCCGCCGGTATGTGCACGGTGATGCCGTCGAGATCCTCGGTCACCTTTATCTGGCAGGACAGCCGGCTGGTCTCACGGCGATCGGCGACCCCGAGGTCGAGGAGGTCGTCCTCCATGTCGTTGGCGCCTCCGACGTCGGCGGAGAATTCGTCGGCGACGTAGACGTGGCACGTGGCGCAGCTGCAGTTGCCGCCACATTCGCCGATGATGCCCTCGATGCCGTTACGTACTGCGGCCGCCATGACGGACTCGCCAACGTTGGCATCCACGACGCGCTGGGCACCGTCGAGGGTGATGAAGACGACCTTCGGCATGCGGACTCCCCGGACTCTGATGGTCTTACCATTCTACCTTAACTGAGGCCCGACTCTTTCTTCAAGACCTTGGCCACTCCTTTATGGTGTTACCATAAGGCCACCACTGTCTACGTGCGAGTTTATAGGACGGGGATAGATGCGCATCGCGATCGCAGCCGACCACAACGCCGTATCGATGAAGTCCCGCTTGGCGGCGTGGCTGGCCGAGCGCGACCACCAGATAGACGATCGCGGCGTGCACGCCGAGTCGGTCACGGACTACCCCCCGCTGTGCGCGGACGTCGGCACGCGGGTCGTCAACGGCGACGACGACTTCGGGGTGATTCTCGGCGGAAGCGGCTGCGGCGAGCAGATTGCGGCGAACAAGGTCCGCGGCGTGCGCGCAGCGCTGTGCCACTGCGTTTTCACCGCCGAGATCGCGCGGGCACACAACGACGCCAACGTCCTGGTGATGGGGGCGAAGGTAGTCGCGCCCGACTTGGCCGAGCGCATACTGACCGTGTGGCTCCAGACGCCGTTCAAAGGCGGACGTCACCAACTGCGAGTGGACCAGATCAGCGCACTCGAGCGGGGCGAATCGCTGACCTAAACAACAGTAAAGGTCTTACGGTTTGGCCTTGATTGGTGTGACGCTAGACCTTAGTCTCCGAGTATGTCGTCCAGCCCACAGCCGGCAACGCCTTCTGCTGCCCACCTCGAGGCGCAGCAGGTACGCATCGAGTACCACAACAGCGACAGCCAGGATTCGACGCTGGCCGTCGACGGCGTCACCCTCGAACTCGCCCGAAACGACTTTGTCTGTCTTGTCGGGCCCTCCGGATGCGGCAAAACGACCTTCCTGAATGCGGTCGCAGGTTTCATCCCGATACAGGGCGGCACGTTGCGGCTCGACGGCGCCGATATCCCGGGGCCCGGACCCGACCGCGCCATGGTGTTCCAGCAGCCGAGCCTGCTTCCCTGGCGCAAGGTGGTCGACAACGTCACCTACGGCCTCGAACTCGGCAAGAAGATCAAGCGTGGTGCCGCCCGCGAGCGGGCTCGCGAATTGCTCGATCTTGTCGGCCTTTCGGCATTCGTCGACCGGTATCCCGCACAGCTCTCCGGCGGTATGCAACAGCGCGTCAATCTGGCCCGCGCCCTTGCCGTCGATCCGCAGCTGCTGCTGCTCGATGAGCCGTTCGCTTCCATCGACGCTCAGACTCGCGAGGTCATGCAGGTGGAATTGCTCCGTATCTGCACGGCGCGGGATGTCAGCGCGCTGTTCGTCACCCACGACATTTCGGAGGCCGCGTTCCTCGCCGATCGGGTGGGCGTGTTCAGTCCACGCCCGGGGTGCATAGTTCGCGAGGTGACGGTGCCCTTCGAGCGCCCGCGCGACCAACGCATCCGCAGGACACCGGAATTCATCGCATTGGTGGAGGAGATCTCAGAGATCTTGTACAGCGCGGAAAGCGAAATGGCCGCGGGCGGGGTGCGCTGATGGCTGTTGCGGCGACGCGCGCCGGCCGCCCGACTGCCGACCGGCGGCGTAAGGGGTCTCGACCGTGGCGGTGGCTCAACGAGCGGTACTTGTACGGCGTCGGCGCGGTCGTAGCGGCCCTGGCCATCTGGCAGTTGGTCGCTGCGCTGCGCATCAAACCGGCGATCGTCCTGCCGGGCCCGACCGACGTCATCGCGGCGTTTGAGCAACTCTTCACCAGCGTGACCATCTGGGCCGACCTGGCCACCAGCGGCAAAGAACTGCTGTACGGCCTGGTGCTGGCGACCGCGATCGGCCTCCCGCTCGGCCTGTTGATCGGGTGGTACCGCAGGCTGGCTTACGTCACGGGGCCGCTGATCAATTTCCTCTACGCCACACCGCGGATCGCTTTGACCCCCCTTCTGATCATCTGGTTGGGAATCGGACAGACGTCGAAGATCGCCATCGTCTTCCTGATGGCGATCTTTCCAATCCTGATCAACACCGCGAGCGGTGTGCAGAATCTCGATTCGGCGATCCTTCGTGTCGCCCGCTGTTTCGGCGCAAACGACTTGCAGCTCTTCCGAACCATTTCACTACCAGGTTCGGTTCCGTTCATCATCAGCGGTCTGCGACTGGCGGTAGGCCAGGCGCTGATCGGCGTCTTTGTCGCCGAGCTCAGTGGTGCCACCAATGGAGTCGGCATGTTGATGAATAACGCGGGCCAGCAGTTCCAGACCTCGGTCGTCTTCGCCGGTCTGTTCATCTTCGCCCTGACCGGCGTGGTGTTGACCGGAGCTCTGCGCGCCGTCGAACAACGGTTCGCCGCGTGGCGACCCCAGACCTAAACCGACACAGGGAGATTCACGACAATGCGAGTTGGAACCGCACGGCATATCGCGACGCTGTGCGTCGTTGGCGCCACGGCGCTGACGGCGACGGCCTGCGGTGGAGACACTGGAGCGTCGTCAAGTGGCGACGCGAACTCGATCACGCTCAGTTACAGCCAGGTGGTTGCGGATGAACTTCCGTTCTGGATCGCCGACGAAGCCGGCCTGTTCAAGGCGCAGGGCCTCAACGTCACGCTGACGAATCTCAGTAGCTCCGACGGGTTCCCGGCACTGGTTTCCGGACAGACGCAGCTCGCGTCGATCGGTGCGCCCGAGATGGTCTCCGGTGCCGCATCGGGCGCACAGGTACGCTACCTCGCCACCTTGACGCCGGTGTTCACCTACGAGCTGTTCGCCAAAGTCAATGATCCGCAGCAACTCAAAGGCAAACGTATCGGCATCACGTCCACCAGCGGCTCGCTGTACATCGCCACCGTCGAGGCGCTCAAACAACTGGGTTTGTCGCCTTCCGACGTCGCGCTGACGCCGCTCGGATCGGTCACCAACGTCAACAACGCACTCGTGGCCGGAACCATCGACGCGGCGATGTCGCATCCGCCGGCGACGACTCAACTCGAAGACGCGGGTCTGCATTCGCTGCTCGACCTTGCCGCACAGAACATTCCGACATCCAACGTGGGCGTCGCGGCCACCGAGGACTACGTCAAATCACACCAGGACCAGATCAAGCGCTTCATGACTGCGGTCGGACAGGCGATCAAACGCGAGAAGACCGATGAACCCTATGCGCAGAGCGTGCTCTCGAAGCACCTCAAGGTCTCTGATCCCCGTGCCCTGCACGAGACGTGGGTCTACTACACCAGGGTGCTGCCCGATGTTCCGACGCCAACCGTCGAGCAGCTGCAGACGTCGGTGACCGAACTGGAGCCAACGAATCCCGCGGTGCGAAATCTCGACCTGTCCACCCTCGTCGACGCCTCATTCGTAAGTCAGTCGCAATGAGGCGGGGCGCGCCAAGCGTGCTGCTACTGCTGCGGCACGGCGAAAGCACGGCCAACGCCGACGACGTATTCGGCGGCTGGCTCGACTACCCGTTGACGAACCGTGGCCGCGATCAAGCCGCCGCGGCGGGCAGGCTGATCCGCGATGCCGGGCTCACCCCGACCGCCCTGCACACGTCGCTGCTTACCCGTGCGATCGACACCGCGAAGATCACGATTTCCGAGATCTCGTCGGAAGAACCGTCCCCGCAGCGAAGCTGGCGCCTCAACGAGCGCCACTACGGCGCCCTGCAAGGCAGGACCCGTTCGGCGGTCCGCAAGGAGTTCGGCGCGGAGTTGTTCGGCGAATGGCGTCGGTCCTATCACCTCGCTCCCCCGGCCATCGAGATCGACGATCCGACGCATCCCCGCCACGATTCCCGTTACGCCGCGCTGCCCGCGAACGAACTGCCGGCAACGGAGTCACTGGCCGCGGTGCGCAGGCGGCTGGTTCCCTACTGGCAGGATGCGATCGCCGCGGACCTCACCGCCGGTCACGTCACGCTTGTTGTGGCGCACGGAAACTCGCTGCGGGCACTGTGCACGCACCTGGACGGCCTCACCCCCGAGCGCGTACGAACGCTGCACATCCCCACCGGCGTGCCGCTGCGCTACGACCTCGATGACACGCTAACGCCTTTGGTGGCCGGCGGCGTCTACCTCGACCCGGCGCGGGCCAACGCCGGCATTGCCGAGGTGGCTGCCCAGGGCAGCCTGTGATTCGTCCTCACCGAACAGATGCGCGATGCGTTCGGTCGTCCGGCGAGCCCAACCGCTGGTCGTAACGGCGCCGACGAACACCACCGCGATCCCGAGACCGGAGATCAGGACCAGAGCCGGTCGGCTGGCCAGCACGAAATCCGTCGCGATCGAACCGGAAATGTGTGAACTGAGAATCGATCCTGCAATCGCGACGCCGAGACTGGTGCCGATCTGGCGGCTGGTGGTCGCGACCGCGGCGGCAACGCCTGCATGGCTGCGCGGCATCCCCGAAACGGTGGTGTTGGTGATGGGTGCGTTGATCACTCCCTGACCGACGCCGAACGCCAGATAGCTCGCCAGCACGTACGCCAGGGTGGTTTCGGCGTTGACCCGCAACGACATCAGGGCACCGACGCAGATCATGGTGCCGGCCAACAGCAGCGAGGGCCGGGGGCCGAACGCACCGACCACTCTCCCGGAGATCGGGGCGCAGACCGCAACCGCGAGGCCTAGCGGCAGCGTGCACAGGCCGGCCTGCAGCGGCGAGAAACCGCGGACCAGCTGCAGATAGAGCGTGTTGAGAAACAGAAAGCCCGCGAACGATGCGAATGAGCAGATGGCGACCAGCGTGGCCCCGCAGAACGGTGCGCTGCGGAAGAACCGCAGTTCGATCAGCGGATCGGTGCGACGCGGTTCGTAGATCAGCAAGACGATCAGCGCGATAGCGCCGACGCCGAACAACGAAAGCGTCTGGGCGGACAGCCATCCCGCGTGCGGCGCCTCGATGATCGCGTAGATGCAGCTGGCCAACAGCACGACCATGGTCAGTTGGCCGACGGGGTCGAACCGACGCGGCCGCGGTGAGGCGGATTCCGGGACAAAGAATGCCGCGGCGAGCAGGGCGGTGATCACGATCGGCACGTTGACCCAGAAGATCGACCGCCACCCGACGAACTCGACGAGAACGCCACCGACCAGCGGGCCCAGCCCCATGGCGAGGCCCGATACACCGCCCCACACACCGATCGCCCTGGCCCGCTCACGCGGTTCGGTAAAGACGTTGGTGATGATCGACATCGCAACGGGATTGAGCATCGAGCCCCCGAATGCCTGCAGCATGCGGAAGGCGATCAGCCACTCGACCGATGGCGCCATGCTGCACAACAACGATGCGGCACCGAAGATTACAAGGCCGGTCTGGAAGGTCCGCCGCCTGCCGATCCGATCGCCCGTCGACCCGGACAGCAACAGAAAGCTGGCCAAGACCACGATGTAGGCGTCGATGGTCCATTGGAGTCCGGAGATCGGGGTGCCGAAGTCCTCGCCGATCGACGGCAGTGCCACGTTGATGATCGTCATGTCCATGCTGACGATGAACAGGCTCATGCAGCACACGCCGAGCACCAGATACCGCCTGCGGGTCCGCACTACCGCGACGTTAGCGCCGAACCGATCTAAATGCCAGACCATCATGCCAATCTGGTATGCCGGTGCCCCTAGCTCAGATCGACCGACATCCGCGATCGCAGGTCGGCCACCGTGATGCCGTATGTCTCGCGTACCCGCACAGCGCCCGCGGCCGGATCGATGTCGAAGATCGCGTGATGGGTGTACACCCGGCGCACACAGCGCAGGCCGGTCAGCGGGTAGGTGCAGGCCGGAACGAGCTTGGCGGTGCCGTCTTTGGCGAACAGATTCATCATCACGTAGACGTTCTTGGCGCCGATCGCCAGATCCATCGCCCCGCCCACAGCGGGGATGGCGTCGGGGGCGCCGGTGTGCCAGTTGGCGAGATCACCGTGCCTGCTGACCTGAAAAGCGCCAAGGACGCACACGTCGAGGTGGCCGCCGCGCATCATGGCGAACGAATCGGCGTGGTGGAAGTACGACGCCCCCGGCGTTTCGGTGACCGGGATCTTGCCCGCGTTGATCAGGTCGGGGTCGATGTCATCACCGGTGGCCGCCGCGCCCATGCCGAGCATGCCGTTCTCGGTGTGCAGCACCACACCGGCCTCGGGGTTCAAGTGGTCGGCGACGAGAGTGGGCTGGCCGATGCCGAGGTTCACGTACGAACCGGCAGGGATGTCGCGGGCGATGATCGCGGCCAGTTCATCACGGTCAAGGGGTCCGCGGTCGACGTGTTCGGTCTGCGGCTGTGACGTTGTGCTGGTCATCAATTCACCTCGATGATGCGGTCGACGTAGATGCCGGGGGTGACGACGGTCTCCGGGTCGATGTCGCCGGTGTCGACGACACGCGACACCTCGGCGACGGTCAGCGCGGCCGCCGCGGCCATCACCGGCCCGAAGTTGCGGGCCGTCTTGCGGTACAACAGGTTTCCCACCCGGTCGCCGATATGGGCGCCGATCAGCGCCACGTCACCTTTGATCGGGTACTCCAGCACGTAGTCACGGCCGTCGATGTTGCGTGTCTCCTTGCCTTCGGCCAGCGGCGTGCCGACAGCGGTCGGACAGAAGAACGCTCCGATGCCAGCGCCTGCGGCACGCATGCGTTCGGCGAGGTTGCCCTGCGGAACAACCTCGAGCGCCACCTTGCCTGCCCGGAAAAGCCCGTCGAACACGTACGAGTCCGTCTGCCGAGGGAACGAGCAGATCACCTTGCGCACCCGGCCCGCCGCCAACAGCGCGGCCAATCCGGTGTCACCGTTGCCCGCGTTGTTGCTGACGATGGTCAGATCGCTGGCCCCCTGGTCGATGAGCGCGTCGATCAGCGTGGTTGGCATGCCTGCCATACCGAAACCACCGACGAGAACCGTTGCTCCATCGGCGATTCCGTCGACCGCATCCGCGGCGGTGGCGCAGATGACGGTGCGGCTCACTGCTCGGCCTCCGTCGCGTCATAGTCGGCGAGCACCTGGTTGGCGATGCGAAACGCGGTATTGGCGTCCGGCACACCGCAATAGATCGCCGTCTGCAGCAACAGCTCCTTGATCTCGTCGTTCGTCACGCCGTTGCGCCGCGCGGCGCGCACGTGCATCGCGAACTCTTCGTGGTGGCCACGCGCCACCATCGCCGTCAGCGTGATCAGTGAGCGGCTGCGCCGATCCAGGCCGGGCCGGGTCCAGATCGCGCCCCAGGCGTATTTGGTGATCAGCTCCTGGAAGTCGGCGGTGAACTCGGTGGTCGCCGCGACGGCGCGGTCGACGTGGGCGTCGCCGAGCACCTGCCGTCGCACCGCCATACCCGCGGCGAAGGGGTCGGGTCGCACATGCTCGCCGATCAACTCCGCGACCCGCTGCGGCGCCTCCGCAGGCGCCAGGTGGCCGACACCGTCGAGTACGACAAGCCGACCGTCCTTCACCCCGGAGGCGATGTCGCGCAAGCCATCGGGTGGCGTCGGGACGTCTTCGGCACCCGCGATCGCGAGCACCGGGGTGGTGATATCGCCGAGCCGGTCACGAACGTCGAAGTCGGCGAGCGACTCACAGGCCTGGGCGTAGGACTCGGCGTCGGCTGCCCGCAGCGCATTCAACAGTTCGGCAGTGACGTCGGGATGGTTGTCGGCGAATCCGGCCGCGAACCACCGCTGCTTGGCGAGTTCGACCACCGCGTCGGTACCCGACGCCCGAACGGTCGCCGCCCGGGCCGACCAGTCTTCGGGCCTACCGATCACCGCGCCGGTGCACAGAAGCGATGCGGACAACACCCGACGAGGTGCGTCCAGCAGCAGTTGCAGACCGACGGCCCCTCCGATCGAATCGCCCGCGTAGTGAAAGGCGCACCCCGGGTCGATGCCATCGGCGAGCGCAACCACTCCGGCGGCGAGGTCGGGCATCCGGAACGCAGCCGCCGGGCTGCGGCCATGGCCCGGCAGGTCCCAGCCGACCACATGTACGGTCTCCGAGAGCTTTTCGGCGACTGTGCGCCACAGCGAGGCAGCCGACGTTCCGATCGACGGTCCGAGGAGCAACAGGGGCGCGTCGGGCGGACCGCCGAAGTCGTGGCCGACGAGATCCGGAATCGTCATGTCGCCTCCTTGAGGTGATGACGCGCGCGTTGCATGGCAGCGTCGATGAGGTGGTCGGTGGCGCCGAGGTAGGTGGGAAGTGCTGGGCGACCGGTTAGTTCGGTCATCGATCGTTGCTCGGCAAGCAGATCTCCCGCGGCTGTCAGGTTGTCGACCGCGCGCCGGGTGTCGATTACCAGCCCGTCGAACAGTTCGGTGGAGTGCGCCGCGGCGACGACGGCGCATCGAGTGAGGGTGCGCAGAGTGGGCCATTCGGCGTGCCAGCCGCCGTCGCTGCGCTCGTCGACACTGGCGGCCGACGCGGTATGCAGCGTGGCGCCAAGCTGCGGTGCGATGAGAGCGGCCCGACGGATCAGCACCGACAGCACGGGGTTGTTCTTGTGGGGCATCGTCGACGAACCACCGCCGCGCCCTTCGGTGAATTCACCGATTTCATGCCTGCTGCCGATGGCCACATCGGATGCCACGTGTCCCCAGGCGTCGCAACACGTCACCAGCGCGTCGCCTGCGCGGGTGATCACCGACCGGGTCGTGTGCCACGGCGCTGCGGGTGCAAGACCCACCGCGGCGGCGAACGTATCGATCAGCGGGAGCACGGCGGCGGGCGATCCGGTCAGTTCGGCGGCGGCGGCAAGCGTCCCCGCGGCGCCGCCCGCCTGCACGGGAAATGGGGGCAGGGCCGAGAGCGTGTCGGCGGCGTCGAGCACACCGGACAGCCAGTTGGCCACTCGCGCACCGATGGTGCTGGGCAGCGCCGGCTGGGTCAGCGTGCGGGCGAGCATGGGGCTGCGCTGGTGGCTTTCGATCAGCCCGACCAGGATGCGCACCTGTGCGGTGAGTTCGGAGCGGATGCGAGACAACGCATCTCGCAGGCACATGATCAGTGCGGTATCAATGACGTCCTGGCTTGTCATGCCGCGGTGCAGCCAGGTGGCCGTCTCACCTCCTGCGCGTTCGCGCAGCAGCGCGACAAGCCCGATCAATGGGTTCCCGCCGCCTTCGGCACCTTCCGCGACGGCATCGGCATCGGCGGCCGACACCAGTGTCTCGAGGTTTGCCCTGGCCGCGTCCGGTGCCACTTTCGCGTCGACAAGCGCACTGAGCCAGGCGTTTTCGACGGCGACCATCGCCGCGAGGAATGCCCCGTCGCTCATGAGATCACCTGCGCGGTGATCCCCCGGCCAGAACAAATCTGTCATCGGCGATGCCCCGGGTAGCGCAAGAACACGGTCTCGTCGTCGCCTTGCAGCCTGACGTCGAACCGCAACCCCTGCGCATCGCGTGTCGCGATCAGCGTGTGGCGCCGCTCCGCGGGAACCGCGCTGAGCACACGGTCGGTGTCCAGCCGATCGGAAGGGATGTAGATGCGGGTGAACAGCCGGTTGAGCAGGCCGCGCGCGAACACCGTCACCGCGATGAATGCGGCCGAATCCGGCTGCCCGGCAGCCGGTTCCACCGTCGTGAAGTTGTAGTGGCCTGCGTCGTCGGTACTCGCCCTGCCCCAGCCCGTGAAGGTCCAGCCGTCCCGGCGCAGGGATCCCGGGGCCGTGGAAACGACGCCATCCGCGTCGGCCTGCCAGATCTCGAGCAACGCATCGGGAACCGGGTCACCCGCGCCGTCGATGACTGTTCCGTGCAGGCGGATCGATCCGGGCGAGCCGGGTGGCACCAACTCGTTGTCGCCGTCGTACGGCAGGGCGTAGCCGAAGAACGGGCCTATGGTTTGGCCGGGTGTTGCGGTCAGCGTGCTCATCAGGACTCAATCGGGGTGCTCGCAGCGCCGGTAAGCACGATGTCCCACCGGTAGCCCGTCGCCCACTCGTGTGTGGTGACGCCGTGGTCATAGGCTGCCACGAGGCGGTCACGGGCTTTCTGATCAGTGATCGACTGGTATATCGGGTCCAGCGCGAACAGCGGATCACCAGGGAAGTACATCTGGGTGATCATCCGTTGCGTGAAATCGGTCCCGAACAACGAGAAGTGGATGTGCGCGGGCCGCCACGCGTTGTGGTGGTTCTTCCATGGGTACGGTCCCGGCTTGATGGTGGTGAAGCGGTAGACGCCGTCACTGTCGGTCAGGCAGCGCCCCGCACCGCTGAAGTTCGGGTCAAGCGGGGCGGGATGCTGATCGCGCTTGTGCGGGTAGCGACCGCTGGCGTTGGCCTGCCAGATCTCGACGAGCTGGCGCCGCACCGGACGGCCGTCACCATCGACGATTCGCCCCGTCACGACGATGCGTTCACCGATCGGCTCGCCGTTGTGCTGAATCGTCAGATTCGCCTCGAGAGGATGCACATCGCGTTCCCCGAAACACGGCCCGGACAGCTCGACCGCCTCCGGATCGGCGTGGAACAAATCCTTGGTGGGATGGCGCAGGAGGCTGCTCCGGTACGGGGTGTAATCCACCCGCGGCTGGGTCTCCTCAACACCGGCGCGGTAGTAATCCTCGTGGATCGCCGCGATCTCCGCGGTGATCTCGTCCTGACTCGCCGCGGCGCTGTCGGAATTGGCGATGACGGTTGATGTCATGCTCGCACCGTATCCGCGCCGCCTGTGAGCGATAAAGGCTAGACTTCCGCTCAGCGGAAAGGGGCTGAGGCATTGGCCGGAAACACGTCCGTACCCGGCGCTACCGTCACGTCGCGGCTGCTGGCCGTGCTCGGCGCATTCGACGAGCAGCACCGCAGCCTGGCCCTCTCCGAGATCGCCCGGCGCGCCGACATCCCGATGTCCACCGCACACCGGCTGATCGGCGAGCTCGTCGCGGGCGGCGCCCTGCACCGGCTCGACGACGGCCGCTACGTCGTCGGCAGGCTGGTTTGGGAGGCAGGGCTCCTGGCCCCGGTGCAGGGCCGCCTGCGCCAAGTCGCCGAACCCTTTCTGCACGACGTATACGCGGCCACCCTGGCCACCGTGCACCTCGCGGTGCGTGACGGCGACGAGGTGCTGTATCTGCACCGGATGCGGGGCCGGGCGTCGGTGCCGATCGTCAGCACCGTTGGTACCCGGCTGCCGATGCACTCGACCGGTGTCGGCAAGGTGCTTTTGGCCCACGCGCCCGTCGAGGTGCAGGACCGCGTCTTCGACGGGCTCACCCGCGTCACGCCCCACACGATCGTTCGGCCGGAGGTGTTGAAGGCGCAACTCGCCAGAATCCGCCGTGACGGGATGGCCACGACCAGTGAGGAGATGTCGATCGGCGCGTGCTCGCTCGCGGTGCCGGTGGTGCGATCCTCCGATGACGCCGTAGTTGCGGCCATCGGGGTGGTGGTCGCGTCGCTCAAACGGGATCGGCAACATAGGCTCGGCGCCTTGCAAGTCGCGGCGCGCGGCATCGGGAGACTGCTGTGAGCCAGTTAACCGAGATCAAACGGGCTGTCGCCCTTGGCCACCCGGGTACCGAGATCAATGAGGTTCTGCGCGTTGGCGTGCAGCCGCTCGCCGGCGTCGCGGCTGGCCTGCCCCATCAGATATCGCGACCAGGTGCCCTCAATGACGACACCGAGTTTGAAGCACGCCATCGCGACATACCAGTCCAGCCTTGACGTTTCGCGGCCACCCGCGGCCAGGTACGCGTCAAGCAGTTCGCGACGCGTCGCGAGCCCGCCGAGCGCAGCCAGTTCCACCCCAGCGGTGATCGTGTTGGTCTCCAGCGGCCAGCAGATCAACATCCAGCCCAGGTCCAGCAGCGGGTCGCCGACGGTACACATCTCCCAGTCGACGAACGCGGCCAACTCCGGCTTGTCCCGGCGGAGCAGGACATTGCTCATATGCGGGTCGCCGTGCAGGATCCCGGGCTCACCGTCCGGCGGCCGGTTACTTTCCAGCCACTGTGCCAAGTCGGCGGTTGCCAGCGTTTCAGGCGCGTATCGGTCGTGCCGATAGCTTTCGAGCAGCCGCAGAAACTGCGGAACTTGGCGCTCCAGAAAGGAACCCGGCCGTTTGAGCTCCGCGAGGGGGCTGCCTTCCCACGCGACGTTGCCGAGTTGCGCAAGGCTGGCCGCGTACGACAGCCCGACCTGATGACGCATGGCGGGGTCGCGCACGTACGCCTCTTCGATCTCGCTGCCGGGATTGAAGCCGTCGACCTCCTCCATCAGGTAGAACACGACACCCAGCACGTCGAGGTCGTCGCATCCGGCGATGAACCCGGGATGCGGCACCGGTGTGCCTGTCAGGGTGCGGAGTGCGGCGATCTCGCGCAGCATCGTCTTATCGCTCGTCGGCCGCGGATGAAGGGGCGGCCGTCGCAACACCATCCGGCGCCCGTCCACCCGCAACCGCACCACGATGTTCTGCGTGCCGCCGGTCAGCGGTTCGACATCACTGACCGTCGACCCCAGCTCCTGCTGTCGCACCCAGCGCTGTAACGCCGCCTGATCGTCGTCGCTCAGTGTTGGAAGCTGGTAGCCGTCCTCAGACATGGAGACATGGTGTCAGGCCTTGCGAGCGGTCAGCAGCAAGTACTCCCAATCCATAGTCGGTCCGCCCCGCAGGTAGTCGTCGCCGATGCGGGCGATCGCCGCGTCGAGCTCCGCCACGCGGTCCGCGTCGCCCTCGATGTTGCGATACACCGCGATTGTCGGCCCGTAGACCGCTTTGAAGTAGTCGCGGAACGCGGCTCCATCGGCGAAGTGGTCAACCGGGAGGGTGCGTCGCTCTGTGACGACGTCGGTGACACGGTCGCCCAGCAGCGCGCGCACGTGCTCCTCGTTGCCCCACAGCGGCGGCGGCTGCGCACCCGGCGGCGGGGGCGGCGCGTACGGCTTCATCGTCGCCCACAGCTGACCGATGTGCCCTTCGGGCGTCCAGCTGATCAGGCCGATCCGGCCGTCCGGCTTGCACATCCGCACCAACTCACGCGCGGCGCGCTCGTGGAACGGGGCGAACATCACCCCGATGCAGGACATCACGACGTCGAATTCGCCGTCGCTGAACGGTAATTCGTGTGCGTTGGCCTCGCGCCATTCGAGGTCGAGGCCGCGCTCTGCGGCCAACCGGCTCCCCTCGGCCAACAACTCCGGGCACAGGTCGGAGGCGACGACGCTCGCCCCGGCCGCTGCGGCGGGAATCGCCGCGTTTCCGGTACCTGCGGCAACGTCGAGGACGCGGTCGCCAGGACCTGCTCCGGTGGCGGCCACCAGCACGGGGCCGAGCGGAGCCACGAGTTCGGCGGCGAGCTTCGGGTAGTCCCCCGACGCCCACATGGCGCGGTGCTTGCTAGCCACCGCCTGATCGTCAACGGTTGGTGTGGGATTGTTCATCAGCGACTCCTCACTGGATCGATGCAAACATCGTCCCGCGGGAGATCATGCGGATCCAGTTACAGATCTGTACCGGCGCTGGTTCTATATCTGTACAGCTCGCACAAGGCTCGGAGGTGCGCAAATGTCCGGATATGGCCAATTCTGTCCGGTGGCCAAGGCCATGGAGCTACTCGATGAGCGGTGGACGCTGCTCGTCGTCCGCGAACTGCTGCTTGGCAGCAGACACTTCAACGATCTGCGCCGCGGCGTGCCGAAGATGTCGCCCGCCCTTCTGTCCAAACGGCTCAAGACGCTGACCCGTGCCGGTGTGGTCGAGCGGGCGGAAGCCGACGGCCGCACGGCCTACTCGTTGACCGAATGCGGCAAGGAACTCGCCGAAGTGGTCGACGCGCTGGGCGCGTGGGGCGTGCGGTGGATCGGTGAACTGGGCGAGGCGGACCTCGATCCGCATCTGCTCATGTGGGATATGCGCCGGACCATTCCGATTCAGGAGTGGCCGCGGTCGCGCACCACGCTGGCCTTCCATCTCGGCGGCGTGGCGCCGAGGGCGTCGCGGTGGTGGCTCGTGGTCGCCGACGGCGAAGCCGACGTGTGCGATTTCGACCCCGGCTTCGAGGTGACGGGCACCGTCGAAACCAGCCTGCGCACGCTGACCCGCATCTGGCGCGGTGACGTCAGCTGGTCGCACGCGCTGCTCGACGGCACCGCCGCAGTGTCGGGTCCTGCCGAGGTGCGTCGGGCGATCCCCACGTGGGTCGGGCAGTCGCAGTTGTCCGCCGTGCCGCGGCCCGCGTAAAAAGCGTTGCTACGCCTCATAGTTGAGGCAGGCCTGGGCGCCGTTGACGACGCCCTCACGGAACGCCTTCACGCGTGCCCAGCCTGCGCCCTGACGTTCGACGTCGCCTTCACCGCGAAACACCAGCAGCGCCGTGATCGCTTCGTCGAGGTCGCCCGGTGAGATGTGGTAAGTGCTTGTCGCCGGCCGGTTGTACAGAATCACGCTGGCGGTATAGCCACCCGCAAGACAGTCACCGCGCAGAGTGCCCGTCTTTTCGTCCGACTCGTCACCCAACCGGGTAAGCGCCGCCAAACCCCACTGGGTGGCGAGCAGCGAGGCGACCGCGTATGGGCAAACATTAGCGGTCAAGATCAGATAAGGATGTATATGCTTCCACCGCCGCCGTCGCGGACTGGCCGGACTACTTGGGTGCGAAGCGCTGGCCCGCGTCGAGGCGAATGCACTGGCCGTTGAGCATCGGGTTCTCCACGATCGCCAGCGCCAGCTTGGCCTACTCCTCGGCCTGCCGAGGCGACGCGGGAACGCGGCGTCCTTGGTGAGCGCGTTGGCCATGTCCTCCGGCACGCCCGCCGTCAGACCGGTCGCAAAAAGGCTCGGCGCAATCGCCAGTACGCGGATCCCGAGACTGCCGAGGTCGCGCGCCATGGTCAGGCACATGCCTGCGATCGCGGCCTTGGACGCGGTGTAGGCGACCTGCCCGATCTGACCCTCGAACGCCGCGATCGACGACGTGTTGATGATGACGCCGCGTTCCTCGGCCTCGTCGTCCACCGGGTCGTTCTTGCTCATGTGGGCCGCCGCAAGCCGGCTGATGTTGAACGTGCCGACGGTGTTGAGGTCCTGCACCTGACGGAAGATGTCCAGGTCGTGGGGTCCGTTCTTCGTCATGGTTCGCATCGCCGAGCCGCCGCCCGCCGTCGTGAGCGCGATATGCAGACCACCGAGTCCGTCCACCGCCTCCTGGAGCACCTGCTCGGTGCCCGCGAAATCCACCACATCGACAGGGTGGAAGGCGCCGCCGATTTCGTCGGCCACTTTCTGGCCATCGCTGTTCGGCCGGTCCAGCACCGCCACGCTGGCGCCCCGCTTGGCCAGCGCCTGCGCGGTAGCCTTACCGAACCCGGACGCCCCGCCGACGATGACGGCCTTCTTCCCCGCGATCTCCATCTGGCTTCCTTTCCAAAAAGTCCTCGATTCGTAAAGCAACCTACCGATGTCATTTTTCGGTAAGCCTTTCGGGTGGGCGGATAGGTAGCTTGGCCTGCATGGCGGCGAGTGACGCACGTTCGATGGCCGGAATCGCTGCGGCGGCGGTTGCTCTGGGCGTCGCCCAACTGATGGCCGCGTTCGTCGGTCCGGAGGCCGACGCGCGCACCGCGGTCGGGTCTGCGGTCATCGATCTGACACCGGGCCCGGTCAAGGAATGGGCGATCCAGACGTTCGGGACGGCCGACAAACTCGTGCTGTCGGTATTGGTGCTGGCGGTGATCGCCATCATCGCGGCGGTCACTGCGTCGTGGGAGACGCGACGTGTTCCGATCGGAAGCGCGGCGATCGTCCTTGCCGGCGTTGCCGGTTGTGCGGCGGTGCTGTCCCGCGAGGGCGCGACGATCGTCGACATCGTGCCGGCTGTGGTGGGCACGTGTTGCGGTGTCGCGGTGCTGCGCCTCCTGACCTCGGGACGGTTCACCGACGAAGCCGACCAACCCGACGCATCCGGCGCAGCGGATGTACCCGACCGGGGTCGGCGCCTTTCGCTGATCTCGCTCGGCATACTTGCCGCGGGCGCGGTCGGCGGCGTCGCCGGGGTTGTGGTGTCTCGGGCGCGGACGTCGGTGGCTGGTGACCGTGACGCGTTCGCGTTGCCTGCTGTGGACGTCAACGCGCCACCGATTCCACCTGATGTGCAGCCCAAAGGTGTTGCGCTGCCGACATTCATCACCAGTAATGAGGACTTCTACCGGATCGACACCGCGTTGAGTGTCCCTCAGTTGAGCCGCGAGGATTGGCGGCTGAAGATCCATGGTCTGGTCGACCGCGAAATCACCTACCGCTTCGAGGATCTGGAGCGGTTTGAGGTCGTCCAGAAGGTTGTGACACTGACATGCGTGTCCAATCCTGTTGGCGGAGACCTCATCTCGAATGCCAGCTGGACCGGCTACCGGGTACGTGACCTGTTGGCGGATGCCGGAATTCATGACGACTCCGACATGGTGCTGTCTATGTCGAGCGACGGCTTCACCGCGGGCACGCCCATCGAAGCGCTCACCGACGGCCGCGACGCGCTGTTGGCGATCGGGATGAACGGCGAACCGCTGCCCACTGAGCACGGCTACCCCGCACGGCTGGTGGTGCCGGGGCTGTACGGCTACGTGTCAGCCACCAAATGGGTGGTCGACCTCGAACTGACCCGCTTCGATCGGGCCGAGGCCTACTGGACGCGCCTCGGCTGGTCGCCGCGCGGGCCGATCAAGACCGAGTCCCGCGTCGATGTGCCGAGCAATGGGCAGCAGGTCGCTCGCGGGCCCGTCACGTTCGGCGGTGTGGCTTGGGCGCAGAACCGGGGGGTGAAGGCCGTCGAGGTGCGCGTCGATGGCCCGAATAAGCAGGGCACGTGGCAGCAGGCTCAGCTGGGCGCCGGCTACGCCAACGACACCTGGCGACTGTGGAGCTTCCCGTGGCAGGCCGATGATTCCGGCTCGCACTCGATCACGGTGCGCGCCACCGACAACACCGGGGCCGTGCAGACCGACGCGTGGGCGGACCCTGTCCCCGACGGCGCGACCGGCTGGCACTCGGTCTCCTTCTCCGTAACCTGACAGGGCGGTCCCCTCGCACTGCGAATGTGCGTGTCTGTACACCGACACGTCCCAAAAATCAGGTGCAAATGCGCACGCTCGCGCGTACTTTCACGCCCCGTGATCACTCCACCGACCGAGATCTGGCGCTCGCATCTCCGTAGCTCACTGACGACCGCCCGCAAGGAGCGGGACTCGGTGCGCACCGCCGCCCTGCGCTCGGTGCTGGCCGCGATCGACAATGCCGAGACACCCGACAGCGTGGCGATCGCGGGACGGCCCAGCGGAGAAATCGCGGGCGCCGTCACGGGGCTCGGCGCCACGGAGGTAGCGCGCCGAGAACTCTCCGACGAGCAGATCCGCGACCTGGTGCGCGCCGAGATCGACGAGCGGTTGCGCGCGGCCGACGATTTCACCGCAGGCAGCCACGCCGAGCGGGCCGCGGCGCTCAGGGCCGAGGCAGCGATCCTCACCGACCTGCTGAGCGATGTCTGACCCTCGTGCCAGGGTGGGAGCGTGCAGCTGATCGACGTCGCCACCGCATCGGAGGAGGTCGGCGCCTCCTCGGCACGGCTGGCCAAGATCGCCCGCATTGCCGACCTACTGGCGAATGCCGGTGACCGCGACGACGCACGACAAGTCACCGTCATCGTGTCCTGGTTATCGGGCGACCTGCCTCAGCGTCAAATCGGCATCGGATGGGCGGCCTTGCGGGCGCTGCCGCCGCCCGCGCAGACGCCAACGCTGACGATCGAAACCGTCGACGCCGCGTTCACCGAGATCGGCGCTGTCGCCGGTAAGGGTTCACAGGCCCGCAGGGCGGGGCTGGTCGCGGATCTGTTCGCTGCGGCGACGGAGCCCGAACAGCTCTTCCTGCGCCGGCTGCTGAGCGGCGAGCTGCGGCAGGGCGCGCTGGCCGGGGTGATGGCGGATGCCGTCGCCAAGGCGGCGAGCGCTTCCGCCGCAACCGTGCGGAGGGCGGCGATGCTGGGCGGTGACCTGCCCGCCGTCGCGGCGGCGGCCCTGACCGGCGGCGAGGCGGCGCTGTCCGAGTTCACGCTGAAGGTCGGACAACCCGTTGGGCCGATGCTGGCTCAAACCGCGACCGGCGTCGCCGAAGCCCTGGAACGGCTAGGCGGCGGGGCCGTTTTCGAGGCCAAGCTCGACGGGGCCCGGGTTCAGATCCATCGTGCGGGCGACGATGTGTCGATCTATACCCGCAGCCTCGACGACGTCACCGTACGGCTGCCTGAGGTCGTCGAGGCGACGCTCGCGCTGCCGGTGAAAGACCTCATCGCCGACGGAGAAGCGATCGCGCTGCGGGCGGACGGCCGGCCGCACAGGTTTCAGGTCACCGCGTCACGGTTCGGTCGCGGCGGAGGCAGGGGCGGCAAAGACCGCAGCGTCGACATCGCGGCTGCCCGCGCCGCCCAGCCGCTGTCGGTGTTCTTCTTCGACGTCTTGCACCTCGACGGTGTCGATCTCCTCGATGAGCCCACGCAGGACCGGTTATCCGCGCTCGACGCGATCGTTCCGTCGAGCCAGCGGGTCGACCGGCTGCTCACCTCCGATAACGAAGCAGCCCAACGATTTTTGGAGACGACGCTGGCCGCCGGACACGAAGGGGTGATGGCGAAATCACCGACCGCGCCCTACGAAGCGGGCAGACGGGGCGCCGGCTGGCTGAAGGTGAAACCGGTCCACACCCTCGACCTTGTGGTGCTCGCGGTGGAGTGGGGCTCCGGCCGACGCACCGGCAAGCTGTCGAACATTCATCTCGGTGCCCGCGATCCGTCGACGGGTGGGTTCGTCATGCTCGGCAAGACGTTCAAGGGCATGACCGACGCGATGCTGGACTGGCAGACCACGCGGTTCACCGAGCTGGCGGACGGCCCGACCGACGGCTGGGTGGTCGAGCTACGCCCAGAACAGGTGGTCGAGATCGCGTTCGACGGCGTGCAGACCTCATCCCGGTATCCGGGAGGCATGGCGCTGCGATTCGCCAGGGTGCTGCGCTACCGGGACGATAAGAGCCCAGCCGAAGTTGACACGATCGACACCGTGCGCGCGTTTTACGAGCACGGTGCCTGACCGAGAAAAGGGGGTTTCGGCCCAACGCTGATTTCAGCGGTGCAAGGATCGGATCAGGCACAAGAAACTCCACCGTCGACGAGGGAGAGACCGTGGCTTCACCCACCGCCGCGCCATCGGACCGCATTGAGGAAACCGAAGGCGACATCACCTATATCCGCACGGACAAGGATCTACCGCCGGTAGCGATCATCGACCGCTCGCCGATCACCACACGTCACAAGATCATTTTGGGAATCATCGCCGTGCTAGGTGCGATCGCGTGGGCGATCATCGCGTTCTTCCGCGGAGAGACGATCAACGCGGTCTGGTTTGTCATCGCGGCCATATGCACCTACGTGATCGGTTTCCGCTTCTATGCGCGGCTCATCGAGATGAACATCGTCCGCCCGCGCGATGACAATGCCACTCCCGCCGAGATTTTCGAAAACGACACCGACTACATGCCGACCGACCGCAGGGTGTTGTTCGGCCATCACTTCGCGGCGATCGCGGGCGCAGGCCCTCTCGTCGGCCCGGTGCTGGCCATGCAGATGGGCTATCTGCCCGGAACCATCTGGATCATCATCGGCGCGGTATTCGCCGGCTGCGTTCAGGACTACCTGGTGCTGTCCATCTCCACCCGACGACGGGGCCGCTCGTTGGGCCAGATGGCTCGCGACGAGCTCGGTGCGGTCGGTGGCGCTGCCGCGATCGTCGGTGTCCTCGTCATCATGGTGATCCTGCTTGCAGTGCTGGCGCTGGTAGTGGTCGGCGCCCTCGCCGAGAGCCCGTGGGGCGTCTTCTCGATCTCGATGACGATCCCGATCGCCATCTTCATGGGCCTGTACCTTCGGTTCCTTCGTCCAGGTCGTGTCTCCGAGGTTTCCCTGATCGGCGTAGTACTGCTGCTCCTCGCGGTGATGTCTGGTGGTTGGGTTGCCGAAACCGCTTGGGGCGCTGACTGGTTCACGCTGTCCAAGGTGACGTTGTGCTGGTGCATCATCATCTACGGGTTGGCTGCGTCAGTGCTGCCCGTG
Organism: uncultured Actinomycetota bacterium; assembly: GCA_963848855.1. Taxonomy (GTDB): domain Bacteria; phylum Actinomycetota; class Actinomycetes; order Mycobacteriales; family Mycobacteriaceae; genus Mycobacterium. The sequence goes on along the minus strand of CAWKFL010000007.1, from coordinate 235,665 downwards.
TGGCTGCTGCTCGCGCCGCGCGACTACCTGTCGACCTTCATGAAGGTCGGCACCATCGCGCTGCTGGCCATCGGCATTCTGCTCGCCCGCCCCATCATGGAGGCGCCTGCGATCTCGTCGTTCGCGACCAGCGGTACCGGCCCGGTGTTCGCCGGATCGCTGTTCCCCTTCCTGTTCATCACGATCGCATGCGGCGCGCTGTCGGGATTCCATTCGCTGATCTCGTCGGGCACCACCCCGAAGTTGCTGGAGAAGGAAAGCCAGATGCGGCTGATCGGCTACGGCGGCATGCTGACCGAGTCGTTCGTCGCGATCATGGCCCTGATCACCGCCGCCATTCTCAACCAGCATCTGTACTTCGCGATGAACGCCCCCGCCGCTTCCACCGGCTCAACGGCGCAGACCGCCGCCGACTACGTCAACGGACTCGGCCTGTCCGGGCCGCCGATCACCGCGGCCGAGATCGACGCCGCCGCCGAAAGCGTCGGTGAGGAAAGCATCGTGTCGCGCACCGGCGGCGCGCCGACGTTGGCGTTCGGCATGTCCGAGGTATTACACACGGTGTTCGGCGGCGAGAGTCTGAAGGCCTTCTGGTATCACTTCGCGATCATGTTCGAGGCGTTGTTCATCCTGACGACGGTCGATGCGGGCACACGGGTGGCGCGGTTCATGCTGTCGGACGGGCTGAGCAACCTCGGAGGGCCGCTGCGCAAGCTGAAAGATCCGAGTTGGCGTGTCGGCGCATGGATCTGCAGCGTGGTCGTGGTGGCGGCGTGGGGCAGCATCCTGCTGATGGGTGTCACCGATCCGCTCGGCGGCATCAACACGCTGTTCCCGCTGTTCGGTATCGCCAACCAGCTGCTGGCCGCGATCGCGCTGACCGTCGTCACGGTGGTGGTGCTCAAGAAGGGCTACCTCAAATGGGCTTTGGTACCCGGTGTTCCGCTGCTCTGGGACCTCACCGTGACGCTCACCGCATCGTGGCAGAAGATCTTTTCCGGCGATCCGAAGGTGGGTTACTGGAAACAGCACAGCATCTGCGAGGCCGCGCAGCAGGCGGGAAACCTCTGCCTGACAGCGAAGACCCCAGCCGACGTTGACAAGATCGTGCGTAACACCTTCATCCAGGGCTCGCTGTCAATTCTGTTCGCCGCCCTTGTGGTCATCGTCTTCGCGGCCGGTGTCATCATGGCGCTGCGAGCCATTCGCAGCGGCGGCTTGCCCTCGACCGAGGACGAGCCAGTGGCGTCGCGGATCTTCGCCCCGTCAGGACTCATACCCACTCACGCCGAACGGGAGGTGCAAAAGCAATGGGACGCGCTGCCGAAATCGCACGCCAAATCGGTTGGTACTGGGGCACATTGATGGGTGACAACCACTATCGCCGCTATGTCGAGCATCGCAGGAGCACCCATCCCGGTGAGCCCGTTATGTCCGAACGTGAGTACTGGCGGATGCGGCATGACGCGACAGAGTCCAGCCCCAACCCGCGGTGCTGCTAGCGCCGGGCGTCTAGCCGGATGCGACGACGCCGTCGGAAACCCACGGCGCCACAGGTGAATCCGGCGTCGACCGGAACACGTCGGGAACATCGTCGGTGACGCTCCACGTCGCCGCGAGCCGACCCATGCCCACCGCGTAGGCGCAGTGCACACCGAGTTCGACGAGTTCGTCCTCGGTGAAGTGTTGGCGCAGATCGACGTACACCGCGTCGTCGATCGACAGGTGGGTCGGTGGCGAACAGGTCGGCGAAGCGCAGCGCGCTGCGTTCCGCCGACGTCAGGTCCTCAGCCTCGGCGGGTTTCTCGAGCGAACACACCAGATCCTCTGTCAGGCCGTCATCGATCGCGCTCTGGTAGCGCACGAACATGCAACTTCGGCACTGATTGTGAAAGGCGAACCGCAGCCGCACGAGTTCGACGAGTCGCGGAGACAGGCTGCCACTGGATTGAAGCGCCGCCCTGAGCGCACCGACCGCGTTCGCCACCTCCGGGCGATGGCCGAGTATGGACGCCACCCCGAGATTGATGCGATCACCTTGGCCGAGGTCATCCAACGGAATCGACGCAAACGCCGTTGAAGGTGCAATTCTGCACATCATCACCTCACGTCACCGCAAGTTGTCGCCTGAACACCGTAACGCGCGAAAGGAGCGAAGTCGTGAACAAGGACCACATGATCCTGATCAGCGTTGACGACCATATCGTTGAGCCGCCAGACATGTTCAAGAACCACCTCCCGAAGAAGTACTTCGACGAGGCGCCGCGGTTGGTGCAGAACCCCGACGGATCGGACACCTGGCAGTTCCGCGACATCGTGATCCCGAACGTAGCGCTCAACGCCGTCGCAGGACGGCCCAAGGAGGAGTACGGGGTCGAACCGCAGGGCCTCGACGGGATCCGGCCAGGGTGTTGGCAGGTCGACGAGCGGGTCAAGGACATGAACGCCGGCGGCATCCTGGGCTCAATCTGCTTCCCGACGTTTCCCGGCTTTGCGGGCCGACTGTTTGTCACCGAAGACCCCGAATTCAGTCTTTCTCTGTTGCAGGCCTACAACGACTGGCACGTCGAAGAATGGTGCGGCGCCTACCCCGCCAGGTTCATTCCGATGACGTTGCCGGTGATCTGGGATGCCGAGGCGTGTGCAAAGGAGGTGCGGCGCAACGCCGAACGGGGCGTGCATGCCCTTACGTTCACCGAGAACGCCGCGGCGATGGGTTTCCCGAGCTTCCACGACGATTACTGGACGCCGTTGTGGGAGGCGCTGGTCGATACCGACACCGTGATGAATGTCCACATCGGCTCTTCCGGGAAGCTGGCGATCACTGCCCCGGATGCGCCGATGGACGTGATGATCACGCTGCAGCCGATGAACATCGTGGAGGCCGCCGCAGACCTGTTGTGGTCCAAGCCCATCAAGAAATACAAGGACCTCAAGATCGCGCTGTCAGAGGGCGGGACGGGATGGATTCCGTATTTTCTCGAAAGAGCAGATCGCACCTACGAGATGCATGCGACGTGGACGGGACTGGACTTCGGCAAGCAGAAGCCGAGCGAGGTGTTCCGCGATCACTTCCTGACCTGCTTCATCTCCGATCACGCCGGGGTCGCGCTGCGCAACGAGATCGGTATCGACAACATCTGTTGGGAAGCCGATTACCCGCATTCGGATTCGATGTGGCCGGGTGCGCCCGAACAGCTGCATGACGTTCTCACCGAGCACAAGGTCACAGACGTCGAGGTCAACAAGATGACCTATGAGAACGCGATGCGCTGGTATCGCTGGGACCCGTTCGCCCACATCGCCAAAGACCAGGCCACCGTCGGCGCGCTGCGCAAAGCCGCAGAAGGCCACGACGTCTCCATCCAAGCGCTGAGCCACCATAAGAAGGACTCGAGCCTTGGCGCGTCCTCATTGCAAGCGCAATTGGACAGGTCAAATGCGCCACGGTAAGACTCCTTGACTGCTGTTCGTGGATGAAAAGGCCAGGTCACAACGCCTCCCAGCACTTTGATAGCGATGACATAGCTCGCTCTTAGCATGCCTACCTAACCTCGCCTGTGGGTTGGGGCGTCTATGAAACGCGGGAAAGGCGTTGCTTTGACACTCAAACAACTAGTCGCTGGCGCGGCGATCGGTTGCGCACTCAGCGCGGGCAGCATCGGCATGACCGCTGGCATCGCCAACGCGGCGCCGCCGTGCAGCCCTGGAGCGCAGTGCCCCGGTGGTCCGGGTGGTGGCCCCGGCGGCCCACCAGCGCAGCGTGGTCCGGGTGGACCCGGCGGACCCGGCGACCGCGGACCAGGCGACCGCGGACAAGGCGGACCCGGCGACCGCGGACCAGGCGACCGCGGACCCGGCGGACCCGGCGACCGCGGACCAGGCGGACCCGGCGGGCCAGGCGGACCCGGCGGGCCAGGTGACTTCCGAGGACCGGGTGGACCGGGCGATCGCGGACCCGGCGGCCCAGGCGACCGCGGACCAGGCGGGCCAGGTGACTTCCGAGGACCGGGTGGACCGGGCGATCGCGGACCCGGCGGCCCAGGCGACCGCGGACCAGGCGGGCCGGGCGACTTCAGAGGACCCGACAACCACGATTGGCGACCACACTGGAACCCAGGAGAAAACGACTGGCGCGGCCGATTCCACGGTGCCCCTTGGGGTGACGGGTTACCGCCGTGGGGCTGGGGCGCACCGCCGCCGCCGCCGTGGGACGGGCCGCTGCCGCCCGAGTGGGGGGCTCCGCCACCACCGTTCAACTACTGGGGCTACGACGAGCAACCGATCTGGGATCCCGGTTACCGCGAATGGGGATTCTATTTCTTCGGGATCTGGATTCCGCTCCCGATCTGACCTGAGACAGGACGGCCGCCTCGTTTACGCAGAGGCGGCCGTCCGCCCCGGCCAAATCGCTTGACTGACTAGTGGATCGGTGGGCGCATGAGCCCGCCGACGAAGATCGCCGCGACGTGTTCTGCCATCCCGGCCCGCTCAATCGAGTCGAGCCACGGCTCCACCTCGGAAAAGAGAAGAACGCGAGCCTCGGGCCGAAATCATCACAGGCGAAATCGAACAGATCAACTGCTCCCAGAAGGATCGAAACTTGGTGGCGCCCTTGCTAATTGCTTAGTCAGAGCCCTCGCTATCAACCGTCTAGCACATGTCACAATCGCGCGAAAGGCCAGGTATGAAGCTCACGGAAATGATCGCTGGAGCAGCGATCACCTGCACTCTGGGTGCCACTGGAATCGGCCTGGGGTCAAGCGCGGCGAGCGCCGCAACTTGTATCCCAACTCCAGCCACTCAATGTGGCGTCCGAGGCGTCGCCGGTGAATCTCCGCCGGCCGAAGCCCAAGGGTCCGGAAGTCCTGGCGCCGTACTGAGTTTCATCGACCTTCACATACCCGGCGGTCCGAGCCGCGCAGGAGGCGGGGGTGGGGGCGGCGGGGGCGGTGGCGGATTCGGCGGCGGGGGCGGTGGCGGATTCGGCGGCGGGGGCGGCGGATTCGGCGGCGGGAGTAGTGGCGGTGGGGGCGGTAACGGCGGATTCGGCGGTGGCGGTGGCGGATTCGGCGGCGGGTTCGTTCCAGTGATTCCTGACGAACCCGCCGCACCAGCCGCACCAGCTGCACCCGCAGAACCGGCCGCACCAGCTGCACCCGCAGAACCGGCCGCACCCGCCGCACCCGCAGGACCGGCCGCACCCGCCGCGCCCGCAGGACCCGTAGCACCAGCTGCACCCGCAGAACCCGCAGAACCAAGCGGACCGACCGCGCCCGCTGGACCCGACAACCACGGACCCGACAACGGCGGACCCGGCGGACCCGACAACCACGGCCCCGGCGGACCAGACAACCACGGGCCAGGCGGCCCAGGCGGACCCGACGATCACGGACCCGGCGGCCCCGGCGACCACGGACCCGGCGGACCAGACAACCACGGGCCAGGCGGCCCAGGCGGACCCGACGATCACGGACCCGGCGGCCCCGGCGACCACGGACCCGGCGGACCAGACAACCACGGGCCAGGCGGCCCAGGCGGACCCGACGATCACGGACCTGGCGGCCCCGGCGACCACGGACCCGGCGGACCAGACAACCAGGAGCCAGGCGGCCCAGGCGGACCCGACGATCACGGACCCGGCGGCCCAGGCGACCACGGACCCGGCGGAGCCAGCGGACAAGACAACCACGACTGGCGACCACCGTGGAACCCGAACGACAACGACTGGCGTGGTCGGTTTCACGACGCCCCGTGGGGTAAAGGTCTGCCGCCGTGGGGGTGGGGCCCGCCACCGCGGCCGCCGTACATACCGCTCGTGTTTGTCGACTATCCGCCGGACTTCGACTACTGCGGCTACCGGCAGCACCCGGTGTGGGATCCCGTTCGCAAGGAATGGGGCTTCTGGTTCTTCGGAATCTGGATTCCTCTGCCGACCTGACCGGAACCAGGGACGGCCGCCTCGAATTCCGCGGCGGCCGTCCAGCCGGTCAATTCACCTGAGCGAGTATCGAATCGGCAGGTGCTTGAGACCACCGACGAAAATCGTCGCGATATGTTCCGGCGTGCCAGTCAATTCGATCGAGTCGAGCCGCGGCACCAGCTCGGCGAAGAAGCTGTTGACCTCCATCCGGGCCAGTGCCGCCCCGAGGCAGAAGTGCACACCGTAGCGGAAGGCGTTGTGCTTGTTGGGTTCACGGCCGACGTCGAATAGGAACGGACGATCGAACACCTCTTCGTCGCGATTGGACGACACGTAGGACAGCAGCACCGATTCGCCTGCGGCGATCGGGACATCGCGAACAGTGGTGTCCTCCTGGGCAGTTCGCATGAACTCCTTGACCGGAGTGACCCAGCGGACCATCTCCTCCGTAGCAAACGGCATCAGATCCATATTGGTGCGCAACCGTTCTCGCTGATCGGGGTTGTCGATCAACGCGTTTAGGCCACCCGTGATCACCGCGCTGGTCGTGTCGTGGCCTGCTGTCGCGATGATGAGGTAGTACGACCCCGTGTCGATATCGGAGAGTGGCTCACCGTCGATAGTGGCATTGGCGATGGCAGACACCAGATCTTCGGTGGGGTTCTCACGCCGCGACGCGGTCAGCCCGTTGAAGTACTCAAACATCTCGAGGAGCACGCCGATTTGCTCCTCCTTGCGTGTACCACGCTGGAATTCGGCGTCCTCGCTACCGAACAATTCCTGGGTGTACTTCAACATTCGGGGGAAGTCGGATTCGGGTATCCCGAGCATCGACATGATCACGTACAGCGGGTAATTCACCGCGACCTCTTGAACGAAATCGCACTCCGGTCCCGCCGCCGCCATATGGTCGACATAACACTTCGCCAGTTCATCGATGCGGAGCTTCAACGCCCGCATGGCCTTCGGTCGAAACCAGTCGGCGCCGATCGCTCTTACCGCGCGATGCTGGGGATCGTCCATATGAATCAGCGTGCTGACGCCAATCGCGACCTGTTGCTCGTCACCCTCCCGGGTGGCCAGCACCGGCCGCGGTGAGTTGGTGAACACCGTGTTGGCTCGCTCGATCGTCATGATGTCAGCGTGTTTGGTGATCGCCCAGAACGGGCGATAGTCCGGCACATCGACCCATGCCACCGGCGCATTGGCCCTCAAATGAGTCAGCGCGGCATGGAGTTTCGCCTCATCGGCATACGCGAGCGGATCGGCGAACACCTTGGCGACTTCATCGATGACACGGGCGCTGCTCATGGACGGCTCCTCGTAGAGGCAATCGGCTGACGAAGTTCGGAGAGCAGGGCCGCGACCGTCTCGTCGGCGACAGACGGCGGAAAACCCACCACAACGCGGTCGATGACGCCGTCACAGCGATCACGAATCGCGGCCGCCACCTTGTCCAGCGGTGCGACGACCGCGAACGCATCGAGCACATCGTCGTCGATCAGCGCACCCATCGCATCCCACTCCCCTTGCAGGCTCAGCCGGTGCAGATCGGTGTGCAGGTCGCCCCAACCGTGCAGCTCGAGAACCTTGCGGTAGGCGGGAGTCGAGCCGTAGAAAGCGATCTGCTTGCGCGTGCCGACAGCCCCCGCATCCAGTTCGGCGTCGTCGTCTCCTGTGACGACGAAGATCGGGGCGGACAGCTGGAATTCGCTTCGCTTGCGCCCAGACCTCTCCAAGCCGCGCAACAGCGCCGGCGTCGTCACCTCTTCGAAGTAGCGCTTTGTTGTGAACGCGTGCGCCAGAATGCCGTCGGCAACCTCACCGCAAATCTCGGTCATCGCTTCGCCGACTGCAGCAATGAAAACCTTTGAGGCATGCGAAAGAGGTTCGGGTGTGAACATCGGCGTCCTGATCTTGTGGGTGTAGAAATCGCCCTCGAATCGCAGCTTTGTGCCGTCCTGCCAGCAGGACCAGATCTCGCGTAAGGCGACCACGAACTCGCGCATCCGATCGACCGGCTTGCCCCACGGCATGCTGAATCGCTTTTCGATGTGCGGCTTGATCTGTGACCCGAGACCCAAGATGAAGCGCCCCTGCGAGTACGCCTGAAGGTCCCAGCGACGTTGGCGACAGTCATTGGGTTGCGTGCGAACGCAACGGCGATGCTCGTCCCCAGTTCGATCGTCGTCGTATGCTCGGCGGCCAACGCCAGTGGAAGAAATGGGTCGTGGTTGATCTCGGCGGTCCAGCAGCAGTCATCGGCGCCCACATCGGCCACGGCGGCAAGGTCGTCAGCGACTGTGTCGAGTGTCCGTTCCACGGGTGGCGGTGGGGGCCAGACGGTACCAACCGCTACATCCCGTATCAGCCCGACCGGCCCAACAAGGCGTTGCGACTGCGTGTGTTCCCCGTTCGCGAGCAAAACGGTTGCGTCTTTGTCTGGTATCAACCCGACGGCAAGCAACCACAGTGGGAGATGCCCGATCTGTTTCACCAGTTTCCGCAGTTCTCCACCGATCCGGACGCGTATTACCGTCCGTACCCGGAGTTTTCGCGACGCGCCGAACACGAGCCGGTGCATCCGCAGATCGTCGCGGAGAACGGGCCCGATAGTGCGCATTTTCACACGTGCACGGCGCCACGGTCACACCGGTGTGCCTCGACTGGGAGGCCGTCGACGAGGAATGGCGTTTCCTGACCGGCTGGCCGGACATACGCGGCGACGATCCCAGCAAGATGGCGCTCTACTTCCACAGCCACTTCTCCGGCCTGGGGTTCGCGAAGAGTGCGTTCGAAGGATCGTCGAACCATCGGCTGATCTTCGCCTGCACCCCGGTCGAGGACGGGCATTCGGACATGTTCTATTCGATCTGGTGGCCCCGGCTGCCCGGTGATGCCTCGGACGTGCCACCGGACAAAGTGCGAGAAACAGGTGGAGCGCCAATTCCTGGGCACGGTTTGGGACGATCTCAACATCTGGCGCTATCAGGAGTACATCGAGCACCCTGCGCTGTCCAAGGTCGACGCGAAACCCTATATGGCCATGCGTAAGTGGGCCACGCAGTTATATGAGGTCCCCGCGTCTGTATGAAAATCGACCTCGCCGATATCGTCGCGCCGGCGCACACCGCGATCGTCACGCAGGAATTGCAGGGCGCGGTCGTCGGGTCCAACGCCGGCCTCGGCGCACTCGCCAAGGAGGCGCGCAGGCAGGCGCTGCTCGCAGGCATCCCCACGGACTATGCGAACGCGATCATCGACAACACCCTCTCGTTGTTGGCGACCATCGTCACCACCGACGATCTCCTCGACGCCTGGAAGTAGCGTGACCGATACCGATAACGAAATCCGCGAATTCGCAAGGGTCCAACCGGTTGAGGCTACGCCCGAAATGGCCCGGTTCATGACCGCGATGCGCAGACTGCAGGACATCGTCGTGTCGACGAACCCCGATGCAACTCTGTGGAACGACACGGCCGAGCTTGTCGAAGACGTCTGCGCGCGTCTCGAAGAGCACAAGGCGCCTGCGTGCGTGGCACCCGCAGGGCGGGCCCGTCATCTGCCGGGTCTCGGTCATCCCTTGGTGCCACCGTGGGTGGTCGCGGACTTCGGACCTGACGGAGTCACGATGCAGCGGGCATTTCACCCGTTTCCACGTCGGCGGCAACGGTGCCGTCCACGGCGGAGTAATTCCGCTTTTCTGCGACTGGCACTTCGGCATGGTCGTGTCCGCGGCGGGCGGGCCCGACAGCCGGACGGCCTACCTGCACGTCGACTACCGCAAGATCACCCCAACTGACGAGGAGTTGGTATCGCGCGCGTGGATTGAGTCGATCGACGGGCGAAAAGCGTTTGTCAAGGCAATGACGACCGACCAGCACGGCAACGTACTATCCGAGGCCAACGCCCTGATGATCAAATTGCTCCCCACCAGCCGTGAGAGGCCCGATGTCCGACTCTGCAACACAGTTCACCGTGCCGGCCGCCGCCGACACTGTCGCGGCCGTGATCGGTGACCGCGATTTCCTCGTCCAAGGGGACCGCCGCTACACGTACGCCCAGGTCGCCGCGCGAGCCAACCGGCTCGCGGCATATCTTCACTCGCGCGGACTGGGGGTAAAGGCAGAGCGCTCAACGCTCGGCGGTCACGAAGTCGGCCAGGACCTGCTGGGCATCTATGCCTACAACGGGCCGGAGTACGTCGAGTCGATGATCGGCTCGTGGCGGGCGCGGGTAGCCCCGTTCAACGTCAACTACCGATACGTCAAGAACGAATTGCACTATCTGCTCGCCGACTCGGGCGCCACCGCGCTGGTCTACCACGCGACCTTCGCGCCGCGGGTCGGCGAGGTGCTTCCCGACCTGCCCCGCTTGCGGGTGCTAATCCAAATCGCCGACGACTCGGGCAACGACCTCGTGCACGGCGCCGTCGATTACGAATCAATCGTCGCCTCAGGATCTGCCGAACCGCCGCCGGTCGAACCGTCGCCCGATGATCTCTACGTGCTGTACACCGGCGGCACCACGGGCATGCCGAAGGGCGTGCTGTGGCGCCAGCACGACATCTTCATGGCGTCGTTCGGTGGTCGGAACATGGCCACCGGCGAACTGGCGACGTCCTATGACGACATCGCCAAGCGCGTCGCCGAGAATCCGGGCACGAAGATCTTGACCCTCCCGCCACTCATGCACGGCGCCGCGCAATGGAGCGTGATGACGGCGCTCACCACCGGGCAGACGGTCGTGTTCTCGACTACCCCAAGTCGTCTCGACGCCGACGAGGTCGTACGCACCATCGAACGGGAAAAGGTACTGGCAGTGCAGGTGGTCGGCGATGCGATGGCGCGGCCGATCGCCGACGCCCTCGAGCGCAGTTCGGCCGACGTGTCCTCGCTGGCGGTGGTGGCCAACGGCGGGGCACTGCTGACGCCGACCGCCAAACAACGTCTCATCGACGTCAAACCTGGCCTGATCGTCATGGATGGCGTCGGATCGTCGGAGACCGGGATCCAGATGAGCCACATGTCGGCTCCTGGCGCAGTGTCGACCGGCAAGTTCAACGCCGGGCCGGACACCGGCGTCGCGGCCGAGGACCTCACCGCGATTCTTGCCCCTGGCCATGACGGAATGGGCTGGCTCGTCCAACGCGGCTATGTGCCCCTGGGTTATAAGGGCGATGCGGCCAAGACGGCTAAGACATTTCCGGTCATCGACGGCGTTCGGTATTCGATACCGGGTGACCGTGCGCGCCATCTCGCGGACGGCGGCATCGAACTGCTCGGCCGCGACTCGGTGACCATCAACTCCGGTGGGGAGAAGATCTTCGCCGAAGAGGTTGAGACCGCACTCCTGTCGCATCCCGCGGTGTCGGATGTCGTGGTCTCCGGCAGGCCCAGTGAGCGGTGGGGTCAGGAGGTCGTCGCGATCGTAGCCCTCGTTGAGGGTGCGAGCGCAGACGCACAGGAACTGATCGATCACGCGTCGACCTCCATCGCGCGGTACAAGCTGCCGAAGGCGGTCGTCTTTCGGCCCGTGATCGAGCGCAGCCCGGCGGGCAAGGCCGACTACCGGTGGGCGCGCGAACAGGCGGTCAGCGAAAGCGCCTGAGCCGACGGCTGCGTCTGCGCCGCGAAATCGGGTTCCGGTACACGAAACCACCCGTGGCCGTGCAAAAAGTCGGATCTCCGCGGGCGCGAACAGGTCAGCGAAAGCGCTTGAGCCGACGGCGGGTACGGCTGCGGGCCATCCCGCAACGCGATACGCGAACCGGCCCGCATCGTCCCACTGAAGGGCGGTGCGGCCCGTCCGGTGATGGTGAACGGCAGATCGGTTCCCACCACGGTGCGATAGTGGCTGAAGGCGTCGAACCCCGCCTTGCCGTGGTAGGCACCCGTGCCGCTGCCGCCGACGCCGCCGAACGGGGCAGCCGACGGAATCATTTGCGCGGCAAAGTCGTTACGGGCCACTCCCCCACTGCGGGTGTTGCGGACGAAATGCCGGAATTCGTCGTTGTCCGGCCCGTACCAGTACGCGACGAGCGGTGCGGGCCGCTCGTTGATGTAGGCGATGGCATCGGCCAACTCCGAATACGGCCGGACCACCAGCACCGGGCCGAAGATCTCCTCGTTGGCGATGCGCATCTCCTCGTCGATGTCGCGCACGATCGTCGGCGCGATCTTTCGGGACGCGCGGTCCGGCCTCGATTCACCGTGCGGCGCGACGCTTTCGACGGTGGCGCCATTGATGCGCGCATCGTCGATCAGGCCGACGACCCTGTCGAAATTGGATTCGTTGACCGACGAGCAGTAGTCGTCATTGGCGATGATCGACGGGGACATACTCCGCAGCGTGTCACGCGCGGCGTTGACGAATGCCTGCACTCGATCGTCCGGGACGAAGACGTAGTCGGGACAGACGCACACCTGCCCGCCGTTGATCATGCGGCCCTGCGCAATTCGGGTCGTCGACTGCGTCAGATCAGCATCGCGCGACACGACCACCGGGTTCTTGCCGCCCAACTCCAGTGTCACCGGGACGAGATTGACGGCGGCGGCCTTCTGCACGAGGACGCCCACCGACGTTGAACCCGTGAAGAAGAGGTGATCGAACGGCAGCGTCGAAAACTCGCGGCCACGTCGACGCCGCCGGTGACGACGGCGAGTTCGGTTGCGTCGAAATACTTCGACGCCGTCGCCGCCATGAGATCGGCGGTTCGGGGCGTCACTTCCGACATCTTGATCATCGCTCGGTTGCCTGCCGCGAATGCCGCCGACGCGGGCAGCACGACGAGATTGAGCGGGAAGTTCCACGGCCCGATGATTCCGACGACACCCAGCGGAGTCGGCTGCACCTCAGCCCTCAAGCCGTACAGTCGCGCGGCGCGCATCGGCTTCGTCGCCCGCATCCATCGCGGTACATGTTTTCTGGTGTGCTCGATCACCGACATCATGCCGATGATCTCGGTGAACAAGGTCCCCGCCCGTGGCCGGGTTCCGAAGTCGTCCGCCATTGCGTCGACGAACTCGTCGGCATTTTCGAGGACGAGCGCGACCAGTCGGTCGATGCGATTACGGCGTGCTGCGACACTCGGTGGCCGCTCGGTGACGAAGGCCGGTCGTTGGCGCTCGAGGACCGCGTGCATGGCGTCCCGCTGACCGCCGACGGCACCGTCGAACAGGTCCTGCGTTCTGCTCATGCCACGTCCGCCATCGCCGATCCCTTCACACCAAACGGCTTTCCGGTAAGGCTGACGGTAACATCGCCGATCATCGTCGGATGCGGCGGTATCTTTTACAGTCATCCTTACTGTCGGTCGTTCAGTGCCGCCACCAACGAAGGTGCGGCGGGAGCCGGCGACCGAGCTGGCACCGTCCGCGAAAGCTAATCAGCCCGCCGCATTCTCTGTAGATTCCGTCGCAATGCTCTGGTCAGCCAACCGGTTAAGCCATTCCGCCATCAGGACGCGTTCGCCGCGCGTGAGCGCGACGCCGGGGTCGTCACGGAGCGCTTCCCGTAGCGCAACAGCGCGGCCGGTGAGCGCAGGCGTGGTTGACCCGGCCACCACCGCATCGTTGACGATCGCGCGCAACACGTGTTCGCGGGCGATCAGCGAGAGCTGGGGGTCCCGCTCGTCGGCCGGGAGACAGATCTGCGACAACGCGAATCCCACTCCCGCGGCAAAACCAAGCTGGGCGGCACTGTCGACGCTCATCCGCAGCCTGCCCTGGTGCCCCAGTCGCGAAATTGCTCCTCGCAGAATCTCGAATGACTCCTTCGCCGCCCTGCCCATCTTGCCGGCGCTGACCACCCCGTAGGCGAGTACATAACATTCCGGTTGAGTCAGGCCGAACGCGACGTGAAGGTCCCACAAATGGCGCAGGTCCTCCACTGGGTCGCTGGACGCGGCGGCCCGCTTGTCCTGCAAGTAGTTCTCCAGGACAAATGCCGTGACCGCGTCTAGCAGTCCCTCCTTGTCGCCGAATTCGCGGTAGATGACGGGCGCCTGAACACCGGCAGCGGCGGCCACGGCGCGCGTTGACACCGCTTCGACGCCGCCAGAGTCCAACAAAGCGGCGGCCGCCCGCAACACCTTCACCGAAGTCGGAACTGGATTGTCTTGGTGCATCTCCATAGTCACGGTATCGACGATAACACCCAGCGATATCACAGCTCTGAACACGTAGTATCAATGATACATATCAATGGAAACACGCCTTGCGTCGGGCGTTCGGCATAACAGGAGAGATCGATGTCATCGTCATCCCCGTCCTACGACTTCGTCGTCATCGGCGCCGGCAGTGCCGGCTGCGTCATGGCCGCCCGACTGTCAGAGGACACCAGCGCCCGGGTACTTTTGCTCGAGGCGGGCGGCGCAACACCGCAGCCGCTGAGTGCGATTCCACCGGCATGGCCTGCTCTCCTCGCGGGCGAGTCCAGCTGGGGAGATACGACGTCTGTGCAATCGGCAACCGGCACCGCTGTGCCGATTCCCCGTGGCCGGGGTATAGGCGGATCGTCCGCGATCAACGCAATGCTGATGGCGCGAGGACATCACTCCAGTTACGACAACTGGGAGAAGGCCGGGGCAGCCGGTTGGGGCTTCGAGGATCTCTTGCCGTACTTCAAGCGGAGCGAAACCGCGACGGCCGGCGACCCCGAACTGCGGGGCGTCGACGGCCCGCTGGTCGTAGCACCGGCCAATCCGCTCCACAAGCTGTTCTCCGCCTGTTTGACGGCCGCGGTCGAGACTGGATACGAGCGCGTGAACGATGTGACCGGTGGCCTCGAAGTCGGTTTCGGGTCGGTCGACCTGAACATCGTCAATGGCCAGCGGCAGAGTGCCGCAGACGCGTACCTCGTGCCCGCGTTGTCACGCCCGAACCTGGATTTCGTAGCCGACGCCATGGTCCACAGAGTGCTGATCGAGAACGGGCACGCCACAGGGGTTGAGTACCGCACGGGCGGCGGAGAAGTGATTTCCGTGGCCAGCATGCGGGAGGTCGTGCTCACCGCAGGGGCGATTGGATCGCCGCAGTTGCTGATGCTGTCCGGCATCGGTCCGCAGGCCCATCTCCGTGAGGTCGGAGTCAACGTTGTATTGGATCTTCCCGGGGTCGGTGCGAATCTGCACGATCACCCCACTGCCGTCCTGGTCTACCGCGCGGCGATCCCTGTGCCCGCCGCCGTCAACAATCACGCCGAAGTCATCGGGCTGATGCAAAGTGAATGGGCCGGTGCCGCACCCGATCTGCAGGTGGTGTTCGTCGATGCTGCAGCCGAAATGGCCGGCGTCGACATCCCAGTCGACAACGGCTACACGTTCGGGGTCTCGCTCATGCAACCGGTCAGCCGCGGCACGGTCCGGCTGTCGGCGCCCGACAACAGCACGGCCCCGCGTATCGACCCGAACTATTTCGGCGACGACCGAGACATGCGCACGATGATCGCCGGTCTACGGCTTGCCCGCGAAATCGGTCAGGCCAGCGCCCTCGCTGCCTGGCGCGGCGAAGAGGTAGCACCGGGGCCAGACGTCACTGACGAGGAGGCCCTGCGCGCGTATGTGAAGGCGAGTTTCATCTCCTACTACCATCCGGTGGGAACCTGCGCGATGGGCAACACCGAATCGTCGGTGGTCGACAGTGAGATGCGAGTGCGCGGAATCGGCGGCCTGCGAGTCGCGGATGCGTCCGTGATGCCCTCGATCCCTTCGAACAACACCAATGCCACCGTCTACGCAATCGCCGAACGCGCGGCGGAAATGATCGGCCTTGGCTGAACCCTATTGACGGTTGGGACGCGCGACTTCCCTTGTCCCGACATGAGCTATCCACATCAATCGCGATGGCTATGCGCGCCGCCAGCATCCGGTTCACCAGCATTCATCACTGACCGCGGGACCTCCTAGGTCCCGCTCAACTTCAAGGAGAAATGAGTCGTGCCAAATCTCACACAGTCGGAAGTACTTGCGAGAGAGACATGGTCGCGCTTCGACGCCGCAAATCCCGTTGCCCTGTTGATGTGCACTGCGCACCTGACCGGAGATCTCGGCCTCCTGCGCGACGAGTGGCAGCCAAACATGACGATGGGCGTACCTCAGGGCGGGTTTTCGGCAGAGCGCCGTGCGGAAATAGTTGAGGCGTGCCGCGCTGCGCTTGCGCGGACGGGCGACTGGGAGCGTGTGGGACCCGACTACGACCTGTTAGCGCGAGCTGTCGTCTGGTCGATGGGGTCAGCGTTCGCGCCCTACGTTCCGCTGCTGGCCGACGGGCTCTCGTTCTCACCGGAAAGTGACCCTGGAAGGCCGCGTTGGCGGCGAACCGCAGTAGGGGCCGGTCGCGATTTTCAGGTGGCGGTAATCGGCGCGGGGGAAAGTGGCCTGCTTTTGGCACACCGGCTGCGGCAGGCGGGTGTGGCAGTCGTTGTGCTGGAGAAGAATCCTGACGTCGGAGGAACGTGGTACGAAAACACCTACCCAGGCTGCCGTGTCGACCTCACCAGCCAGGCCTATCAGTACAGCGGTTATCCAAGGCGCTGGGACGATTATTTCAGCACACAGCCCGCTGTCCTGGAGTACTTGAAAGCCTTTGCGCGCGACAACGATCTCTATGGCGACATCGAATTCGATTCCGAGGTGATCTCCAGTCGGTGGGATTCCTTACGCGCGAAGTGGGTGCTGCGGGTGCGAAGCGGCGAGACCGTTCGCGAAGTCGTTGCCGACGTTCAGGTCAGTGCGGTGGGCCAACTCAATCAGCCACATATTCCCGATATTCCCGGCATCGAGACGTTCACGGGTGACGCCTTCCACTGTTCTCGCTGGGACCACTCGTTGGACCTAACGGGGAAGCGGGTCGGCGTGATTGGCAGCGGCGCAAGTGCGGTTCAGTTGGTGCCGGAGATCGCGGGCTCGGCGGCCGAAGTGTCGGTGTTCGCCCGGACCATGCCATGGCTGGTACCCACCCCCGCTCTGCGCAAGGCCGTTGGCGACGATGAGCAGTGGTTGCTCGAAAACCTGCCCCACTATCGCACCTGGTTTAGGGCGACCGAGTTCCTCGCGACAGTTGAGGGCAACCTGCACGCAGTCACCGTCGATCCGGACTACCCGCCAACGGAACGCGCAGTATCGGCCGCCAACGATCAGGTCCGCGCGCTCATGCAGCAGTGGATCGACGTGCAGACAGAGGCCGATCCGGAGCTCCGGTCGGCGGCGGCGCCAGGCGGACCGTTTGGCGCGAAGCGCTGGATCGCGGACGACGGTACGTGGCTTTCCACCCTTAGGCGGCCAAATGTGCACCTGATCCGTCAACCCATCACGGAAGCCTCGCCCTCGGGGCTGCAATGTATCGGGGGCGCAAGACGCGACCTTGACGTACTGGTTTACGCGACCGGGTACCGGGCGGCGGAATTTCTCTCGCCGATGCGTATTGAAGGCCGTGACGGGAGGGATCTGCGAGACCGTTGGGCCGGAGACAACGCAAGTGCCTACCTTGGCGCGTGCGTGCCGGGATTCCCAAACTTCTTCACTCTTTATGGCCCCAATACCGGCATCGTGGTGCACGGCGTTTCGGTGTTCTTCATATCCGAATGCGCAGTCCGTTACGTCGTGGATGCGATCAAGTTGCTTCTGGAGAGCGGCGGTTCGTCCCTGGAAATACGCGAATCGGTCTTGGCGGCATACCAGCGTCGCATTGATGAGGCCAGCAGTATCCGGGCCTGGGGGTTTTCCGCAGTCAATTCCTGGTACAAGAACAGTATTGGCCGGTCAACCCAGAACTGGCCGCTGACGACCTTCGAGTTCTGGCAGCGCACCCGCCAAGTGGACGCCGCCGACTTTATCCTCACCCCGCTACCGACGCCGACGCGTTCCAGCTGAATTGGGGAACTCCAGCGCCCCAACGTGGAGCCGTGCAGCAGGGGGCGGCGGACTTCCGGCCGCCCTACCCTCGATGATCCGGGCACCGAGGAACTGCAGCACGCGCAGGCGCAAGTCGGTTCGGTGGCGAGATACCATCGGAAGGTCACTCTGTGGCCTTCGGGTGCGCTGAGTTCGAGGCGGGAGTCTTCCAACCGGAGGCGGTTCTGGATTCCGCCGATGCAATCCGGCACCCAGGCCCAGTTCGACGTGGTGCTCGACAACCGAATAGATAACCGGCGTAGTTGAAATTCACCCTTGCGGCCGTGGCGAGTTCGTCCTCGAGCGCCAGCTGTGATTCGTTGCGGCTGAACGGGTTCCTGCCATACGAATGCAGCGCGCCGACATGTCGCCGCCCGGCGCGTCCATGACGCCGCATAACCCATCAACGCAGGGTTGTCGTCGACGCCGCGGGATCGGGCATCGGTGCCGAGCAGTCGACGACGTTGTACCCGTGATCGCCGTCCTGGGTTCACCGGAGGCCCGCCGGATCACCGACCGGGGCATCCACGTCGACGCCGGCTTCATCACGTCGATGACCTCTGGGCCTCCTGTCCAGCTAACGGCCGAGCGGCGACACGCATGCGTAGACGCAGATCAGACGGCAGCTGCCGGTACATTCGAGTCCACCACCCCCGTGCGCAGCTGATCTTGATGGAGGTGCCCGTCGTGGCAAGGCAAGCAACCGCTGAGAAACGTCAGCGTCGCGAACGCGGATCCATCAATCCCGACGACATCATCAAGGGCGCGTTCGAACTCGCAGAAGACGTTGGCATCGACAACCTCTCCATGCCTTTGCTCGGTAAGCATCTCGGTGTCGGAGTGACGAGCATCTATTGGTACTTCCGCAAGAAGGACGATCTGCTCAATTCGATGACGGACCGCGCGCTGCGCCAGTACGTCTTTGCCACCCCGTACGTTGAGGCCACGGACTGGCGCGAGACGTTGCGCAATCACGCCCGCACGATGCGGAAAACCTTTATGGGCAACCCGATTTTGTGCGACCTGATTCTCATCCGATCAGCACTTAGCCCGCGGGCCGCACGCTTGGGCGTCCAAGAGGTCGAGAAGGCCATCGCGAGCCTGGTGGAAGCGGGGCTGTCCGCCGATGATGCGTTCGACACCTATTCCGCGGTGTCCGTTCATGTCCGCGGATCGGTAGTGCTCCAGCGGCTTAGGGAAAAGAACCGGGCGGCCGACGAGGGGCCGAGCGACATCGAGGAAACGATGACGATCGATGCCGGTTCGACCCCGCTGCTCGCACTGGTGACCGAAAAGGGCCATCACATCGGGGCGGCCGACGACAAGAACTTCGAGTTCGGCCTCGAGTGCATCCTCGACCACGCGAGCCGACTGATCGAGGGCGCCAAGAGCAAGCCCGCCAAGAGGACCCCTCGCAAGAAGGCGTGATCCGTCGCGCTCAGCGGTACTGGTCACACCTCGACGACGACGGCGCCGCCCTGGCCGCCACCTGCGCACATCGCCGCAACGCCGATGCCACCGCCCAGCCGTTGCAATTCGTAGACAGTGTCGTCACCATCCGTGCACCCGACGCCGCGATGGGATGGCCGAGGCTGCAACCGCTTCCGGAGAAGTTCACCAGCTCTTCTTCGAGGCCGAATTCGCGGCACGCCGCGATCGGCACCGATGCGAAGGCCTCATTGATCTCCCACAGCGTCACATCCGACGCCTCGAGCCCCGCACGATCGAGTACCTTGCCGATCACCTTCACGGCTCCCAGCCCCGTGTCGCGGGGCGCCACGCCTGCGGCGGCCCATGACTTCACCGTCGCCAGCTTCGTCAGCTTTTCCGCGTCGGCTTAGTCACTTTCGACGAGTGCGACGGCGGCGGCCGCATCGTTGGTTCCGCTGCTGTTGCCCGCGGTGATCGAGAACCCCTCGATCTCGGGATGCAGCACCTTGAGCCCCGCCAGTTTTTCGACGGTGGTGTCGCGGCGGGGATGCTCGTCGACGCTGGAGTCGACGACCGAACCGTCGAACTGCTGCACCTTGAACGGAAGGATCTCGTCGACGAACTTGCCTGCGTCGATGGCGGCGATCGCGCGCTGATGTGACCACGCCGCCGATGCGTCCATCTCTTCGCGGGTGATGCCCACCGCCTGTGCGGTGTTCCACCCGACCGTGATCGACATGTCCTTCGTCGGCGCGTCCGGCGTCTCGACGTGGGTCGGCGGCATCCACCGTTCCTCGAACTTCAGCTCCGGCCCCGGGATTCGCCAGTTGGTCAATGGCATCATCGACAGTGACTGCACACCACCGGCAATAAGCACACGCTCCATGCCGGAACCGATCTGCGCGGCGGCGTTGCCGATCGCGGTGAGACTTCCGGCGCAATGCCGGTTGACCGACTGTCCTGGCACCTGCTGCATACCGGTGGTATCGGCCGCGTAGTGGGCGAGATCGCCACCGCCGTAATGCGATTCGGCGAAGATGATGTCGTCGACGGCGCTCGGGTCGACGCCCGCCCGGCGAACCACCTCGGGCAGCACGGCGGTGATCAGTGTCTCGGGTGGAGTGTTGACCAATGTGCCCTTGAAGGAGCGGCCGATCGCTGTCCTTGCGGCACCGACGATCACGGGTGTGGGCATATCTGGACCTCACCTTTCGGCGTAGATGGCGTTACAAAACTAGCAGATACTGTATTGCACCAGTAGGTGAGGCGGGTCACTCGGGTTCGGGCACGTAAAAGTGCTCATCGCGCAGCCCGAACGCCTCCTTGGTGCCGTGCTGGGCTCGCCGGAGCACGCGAATCTC
The DNA here is from genome assembly GCA_963848855.1 of uncultured Actinomycetota bacterium. Classification (GTDB taxonomy): domain Bacteria; phylum Actinomycetota; class Actinomycetes; order Mycobacteriales; family Mycobacteriaceae; genus Mycobacterium. The sequence continues at coordinate 215,057 of CAWKFL010000007.1, read as the reverse complement.
CCAGTGTTGCGCGATATTTGGCGGGCGGACCGGTTGCCGCCGGCTCCATAGCGCCGTCGTCGACGCCGTAGCCGACACCGTCACGCCCAGCGACACGCTCGCGATCATGTTCACCTCTGGCAGCAGCGGGCCGCCCAAGGGTGTCATCCACTCGCACGGCAACGCGCTCGGTGCGGTGCGCTCCGGTCTGGCCGCTCGGTGTATCGACGGCGACACCAGGCTGTATCTGCCGATGCCGTTCTTCTGGGTGGGCGGCTTCGGCAGCGGAGTGTTGTCCGCTCTGTTAGCGGGCGCCACATTGGTGACCGAGCAGATCCCGCGGCCGGAGAAGACATTGCGGCTCCTGGAGCGGGAACGGGTTACCCTGTTTCGCGGCTGGCCCGACCAGGCCGAGGCGCTGGCACGCCAAACCGATTCCGTGGCAGCCGATCTGTCGTCGCTGCGGCCCGGCAGCCTGGAGGCGTTGCTGCCGCCCGAGCTCCGCGCCGACGCGGGAGCGCGGGCACGACTGTTCGGAACGACCGAATCGTTCGGTCCCTACTGCGGGTATCCGGCCGACACCGACATGCCGCAGTCGGCGTGGGGCAGTTACGGAAAACCGTTCGAGGGCATAGCGGTTCGGATAGTCGACCCCGACACCGGAGGGCTGCAGCCAAGCGGAGCCGTCGGGATGATCCAGATCCGCGGACCCCACGTCATGCGTGGGATATGCCGACGCAGCCGCGAGGACCTCTTTACCGCCGACGGCTACCACCCCACCGGTGACCTCGGGCACCACAAGCGCTGCGCGCCATCGATGGTGTCGACAACGCGTTCGTCACCGAGGTTTCCGGAGCCGTCGGCGCGGTCGTGATATGCCGGCACACTGTCGATCAGCTGCATGCTGCCGCGCGAATGCTGCTGAGCTCGTTCAAGGTGCCGACCGTGTGGCTGGTTCTCGACTCCGACGACGCCGTCCCGCGCGGCGCCACCGGCAAGGTCGACGTCCGTAGGTTGCGGGCTTTACTGCTCGGCGAAGTCAGGTGACGACGCCGCGGGCGGTGAGGTGGTCGATCAGCGGCGTCGCACCTGCCGCGAGATGCTCGGACATCTCTGTGCGAGCACGCTTTTCGTCGCGCGCATCCAGCGCGGCCAACAATTGCCGATGGTGCGCCGTCGACTGGTCGGGCCAACCCACGACTGTCGGATACACCGACTCGGGTGCATACCGGGTGATCTGTGACATCAGCTGAGCGAGCTTCGGCGAATCCGCCGCGACGTTGATCGCGCGATGGAACTCGTGGTTGAGCCGGACCGCGCGTTCGTTGTCGTCGCTCACGTACGCGTCTTCGAGTTCGGTTTGGATCTTCTCCAGCTCCCGCAGCTGTTCGGCGGTGATGTTCGCCGCCGCGCGCGCGGCGAGTTCGCCCCCGATGTACGCCTGGACGTTCGCGACATCGGTGAGGTCACGCCCCGTCACCGGCAGCACCACGAAGCCGCGGCGCGGTTGTTGCGCCAACAGCCCTTCAGCCTTCAGCTCGAAGAGCGCCTCACGAACCGGAGTGACGCTGACACCCAACTCGGCCGCCAACTGGTCCAACCGGATGTATTGGCCCGCAGCGTAAGTGCCGTCGAAAATGCGGCGGCGCACGAACCGCGCGACATCCTCGGCGAGCTGCGGCCGGGGAGCGAAGTCGGGTCCGGTCACGGTCAGATCCGATAGTCCGCGAGCAGGCGCTTGCTGATGATGTTCTTCTGGATCTCGCTCGTTCCTTCGCCGATGAGCAGGAACGGTGCGTCGCGCATGAGCCGCTCGATCTCGTATTCCTTGGAATAGCCGTAGCCGCCGTGGATCCGGAAGCTCTGCTGGGTGACTTCGGAACAGAACTCGCTCGCGAGGTACTTGGCCATCCCCGCCGCGACGTCGTTGCGTTCGCCGGAGTCCTTCAGCCGCGCCGCATTGACCATCATCAGGTGTGCCGCCTCGACCTTGGTCGCCATTTCGGCGAGCTGAAACGCGATGGCCTGATGCTCGGCGATCGGTTTGCCGAACGTATGGCGCTGCTGCGCGTACCGTGCGGCGAGTTCGAACGCCCGGATCCCGACACCGCACGCTCTCGCCGATACGTTGACCCGGCCGACCTCGATGCCATCCATCATCTGGAAGAAGCCCTGTCCTGGGGTGCCGCCGAGGACATCGTCGGCGCTGGCGACATAGCCGTCGAAGATCATCTCGGTGGTGTCGATGCCTTTGTACCCCAGCTTGTCGAGCTTGCCGGGGATGGTCAGTCCCGGCACGACTTCGCCGAATCCCGTGGGCTTTTCGACAAGGAAGGCGGTCAGGTTGCGGTGTGGCTTCTCGGCTCCCTCTTCCGTCCGCACCAACGTGGCCACCAGCGTCGAGCTGCCGCCGTTGGTCAGCCACATCTTCTGGCCGTCGATGACGTAGTCCCCGTCGTCGTTTCGCTTGGCGCGGGTGCGGATTGCGGCGACGTCGGATCCGAGTTCCGGTTCGGACATCGAGAAGGCGCCCCGCGTCTCGCCGGTCGCCATCCGGGGCAGGAACCGGTCCTTCTGCTCCGCGGTGCCGTGCTGGCGCAGCATGTAGGCGACGATGAAGTGTGTGTTGAGGACTCCGGACACGCTCATCCAGCCGCGTGCGAGTTCCTCGACACACAACGCGTACGTGAGAAGGGATTCGCCCAGCCCGCCGTATTCCTCGGGAATCATCAGCCCGAACAGGCCCATCTCGCGCATCTGGTCGACGATGGCCTGTGGATAGGTGTCGGTCCGTTCGAGGTCCGCCGCGTTGGGGATCACCTGCTTCTCGACGAATTCGTGCACCGTGGCCAGGATTTCGGTCTGAAACTCGGTGAGCCCGAGAGTCTGGGCAAGCCTGGTCATGCGCCGACTCGTTCGAACACGGCGGCAAGACCCTGACCGCCGCCGATGCACATCGTCTCGAGTCCGTACCGTGCACCGCGTCGGTTCAGCTCCCGCGCCAGGGTGGCCAGCATGCGGCCACCGGTGGCGCCGACCGGATGGCCGAGCGAGATGCCAGAGCCGTGCACGTTGGTCCGTTCGCGGTCGGTGGCCGTGAACTTCCACTCCCGCATCACGGCGAGTGCCTGCGCGGCGAACGCCTCGTTGAGCTCGATAAGGTCGATATCGGCAAGCCGGAGGCCCGCCTTGCCGAGCGCCGCCTCGGTCGCGGGCACCGGGCCGATGCCCATGATGTTCGGCGCAACACCGGCGGAACCCCACGAGACCAGCCTGACCAACGGGGTGAGACCGAGTTCGTCGGCCTTGTCCCGCGTTGTCACGATGCACATGGCCGCGGCGTCGTTCTGACCGCTGGCATTGCCCGCGGTGACCGTCGCATCTGGATCATCTTCGAGCAGAACCGGTTTGAGCTTGCTCAGCGACTCCACCGAGGTGTCTGCGCGCGGATGCTCGTCGGTGTCGATGATCTCCTCGCCCTGCCGCGTCGGGACAGCGACGGGAATGATCTCCTCCGCGAGGATTCCGTCCTTGGCGGCGGCGACCGCCCGCTGATGGGAAGTCACCGCGAGCTCGTCCTGCTCCTGTCGGGTGATCCCGTACTCGCGGCGGAGGTTCTCGGCGGTCTCCAACATGCCGCCCGGCACTGGATAGTGCCGGCCGCCCGCGGTCGTACGGCCTCGCGCAAGCGCATCGTGCACCTTCACACCGCCGCGGGCCCCTCCCCAGCGCATGTCCGTCGAGTAGAAGGTCACGTTGCTCATGCTCTCGGCGCCCCCGGCGATGACAACGTCGTTGTCGCCGTGCGCAACTTGTAAGGCGGCTTGAATGACGGCCTGCAGCCCCGAACCGCAGCGACGGTCGACCTGCATCCCGGGAACGGTCACCGGCAGCCCGGCGTCCAATGCGACCACCCGACCGATGGCGGGCGCCTCGCTGCTGGGATAGCAATGGCCGAGGATGACGTCTTGCACTGCGCCAGTGTCGATTCCGCTTCGCCCGAGCAACCCCTTCAGGGCGGTCACTCCGAGGTCAACGGCGGTCAACGACTTGAACATGCCGCCGTAGCGGCCGATCGGCGTCCGAACCGGTTCACACACCACGACGTCACGCACGGGCTGCCCCTTCCGCCGAAACGGACAAACGGGCGAGAAAGTGCGAGTAGTTCCCGCCATTTCGTCGATCTCGGCTCATGCGTATCTACCTCCTGTGACCTCGAGTACGGTTCCGGTCATATACGACGACATGTCGCTCGCCAAGAACAGTGCGACCTTGGCGACCTCCGCAGGCTCACCGGCCCGACCCATCGGCACCTCGGCCAGCTTCTCATCCCAAATATGTTGGGGCATAGCCTCAGTCATCGCAGATCTGATCAATCCAGGTTGGATCGCGTTGACCCGCACGCCGAGGTGGGCGAGTTCCTTGGCGGCCGCCTTCGTCATCCCGACGATGCCCGCCTTGGCGGCCGAATAATTGGTCTGCCCGACCAGGCCGACCTTGCCCGAGATCGATGACATGTTCACGATCGCGCCGCGCTTGTTCGCCCGCATGATGGCGGCTGCGGCCTTGGTCCCATTCCAGGTGCCCTTCAGGTGCACGGCGATGACCTGGTCGAACTGCTCCTCGGTCATCTTGCGCAGCGTCGCGTCGCGCGTGATTCCGGCGTTGTTGACCATGATGTCGATGCCGCCGAACCGCTCAACAGCGGCAGCGACGAGCGCATCGACCTCGTCGGCCTTGGTCACATCACAGCGCGCCGCAAACGCGGCGCTCTCGCCCCCGAGCTGCTCGGCCGCGGTCTGCGTCGCGCCGAGGTCCAGATCGCCCAGCACGACGCGCGCACCCTCGGCGATGAACCTCTCGGCGATCGCATACCCGAGACCCTGTGCACCGCCAGTGACGACCGCGGTCTGACCGCTGAGCAAAGACACCTGATCACTCCTTACTGCGCTGGCGAAGCAACGGCACGGGCCATCAATCAAACATCGTATTTCATATATGCTCGCCCCCGGACCGGAGGCCGCCACTGCCGGCCCCCCTGACGAGCAGACACAGAAACCGTGAACGAGTCGGGACAGGAGCACTATTCGATGGCCACAGCCGACGTCACTGACGACGATTTCCAGGCGATCCTGGCGCAGACGCGTCACTTCGTCCGCACCGCGGTCGTTCCCCGTGAGCAGGAGATTCTGGCCGACGACCGGATCCCTGACGACCTGCGCGAACAGGCCAAGAAGATGGGCCTGTTCGGCTACGCCATTCCCCAGGAGTGGGGCGGTCTCGGCCTCAACCTCGCCCAGGACGTCGAACTCGCGATGGAGCTGGCGTACACGTCGTTGGCCCTGCGCTCGATGTTCGGCACCAACAACGGCATAGCCGGGCAGGTGGTCGTCGGGTTCGGCACGGACGAGCAGAAGGCCCGCTGGCTGGAGCCGATGGCGACCGGCAACGTGGTGGCGTCGTTCGCGCTGACCGAGCCCGGCGCCGGAAGTAATCCTTCCGGGCTGCGTACCAAAGCGGTCCGCGACGGCTCGGGAAGTGACGCTGACTGGATCATCAACGGACAGAAGCGATTTATCACCAACGCGCCCGTCGCCGACCTCTTCATCGTGTTTGCGCGCACGCGCCCCGCCGACGATGACGGCGCGGGCATCGCCGTCTTCCTGGTCCCTGCCGACGCCGAGGGCGTCGTGGTCGGCGCCAAGGACGCCAAGATGGGTCAGGAGGGCGCCTGGACCTCTGATGTGAGCTTCGACGACGTCCGGGTTCCCGACGCCGCATTGATCGGTGGCAGTGAGGACATCGGATACCGGGCCGCCATGACTTCGTTGGCGCGCGGACGGGTTCACATCGCCGCGCTCGCCGTCGGGACCGCACAGCGAGCACTCGACGAGTCCGTCGCATACGCCGCCACCGCAACGCAGGGCGGCACCCCGATCGGGAACTTCCAACTCGTGCAGGCGATGATCGCCGACCAACAGACCGGCGTGCTAGCCGGTCGAGCGTTGGTGCGAGACACCGCGAAGCTGTGGCTCAGCGGTGAGGACCGCAGGATCGCGCCATCGGCGGCGAAGCTGTTCTGCACCGAAATGGTCGGCAAGGTCGCCGACCTCGCAGTCCAGATCCATGGCGGCAGCGGCTATATGCGGGACGTCCCCGTCGAACGGATCTACCGCGACGTGCGGTTGCTGAGACTGTACGAGGGCACCAGCGAAATTCAGCGACTCATCATCGGATCGAATCTCGTGAAGGCAGCACACAAATGAGCGGCAGGCTCACTGGCAAGGCGGCTTTCATCACCGGAGCGGCGCGAGGTCAGGGTCGAGCCCATGCTGTTCGGTTGGCCCAGGAGGGCGCGCCCAAATCATTGCCGTGGACATCGCGGGCGAGCTGCCGCCGTGCGTGCCCTACCCACCGGCCACGCAAGAGGACCTGAACGAAACCGCGCGGCTCGTCGAGGCCACTGGAAGCCGGATCGTCTTGTTTTGCCGCCGACACCCGCGATCACGACGGTCTGCGCAGCGTAGTCGCCGACGGCGCTGCGACATTCGGTCGGCTCGACATCATCGTCGCCAACGCCGGCATCGCCTCTCCCGAGCTTGGAATGCCATCACACCCGAGGAATTTCGGGACGTGATCGACGTCAATGTCACCGGCACGTGGAACACCGTGATGGCCGGTGCGCAGCTCATCGTCGACGGCGGACGTGGCGGCTCGATCATCCTGATCAGCTCCGCGGCGGGAGTCAAACTGCAGCCGTTCATGATTCACTACACCGCCAGCAAGCATGCTGTCACCGGGATGGCCAGGGCATTCGCTGCCGAGCTGGGTAAGCACTCAATCCGCGTCAACAGCGTGCATCCTGGCCCCGTCGTCACCGCGATGGGATCCCCTCAGTTGGTGAAGGCAATGGCGAAGGCGGCGGAGGCCGACGACAACCACGCGTTGCTCAACGTGCTGACGCCGTTTCTTCCGACCTGGGTGGCGCAACCCGAAGACATCGCCGACGCCGTCTGTTGGTTGGCCGGCGACGAGTCGAAAATGGTAACGGCCCAAGCGATATCCGTCCACCCAGTACTGACGAGTAGGTTCGCCCAATTACTGACGAGTAGCTTCTGCTCCGTACTGACGAGTAGCCCTACGCGTCAACCGAAAAAGCGCACGATCGACTCCGCGACGGCGGCCGGCTTGTCGGAACCCTCGATCTCCACCGTGATGGTCACGGTCGCCTGCACTGCGCCCTCGAGCTGAGCGACATTCGCGATCTCCGCGCGGGCGCGGATCTTCGACCCTACCCGCACCGGGGTGATGAATCGGACCTTGTTATAGCCGTAGTTGATCGCCATCGCGATGTTGGAGACGGTGTACAGCTGGCGCGTGAACTGGGGCAAGAGCGACAGAGTCAGCAGGCCGTGCGCGATCGTCCCACCGAATGGGCCGTCCGTCGCGCGGTCGGGGTCCACATGGATCCACTGATGGTCGTCGGTTGCGTCGGCGAACAAGTTCACGCGGTCCTGGTCGACTTCGAGCCATTCCGTCGGGCCGAGCTGGGTGCCTTGTGCGGCGGCAAACTCATCCAGCCCGTTGAACTTCTTCACCATGTCTCCTCACCGCGGTCTGCGCTCAGAACACGACCGTCTGGTTCCCATATCGGACGATGCGGTCCTCACAGTGCCACAGCACCGCGCGGGACAGGACGACGCGTTCGACATCGGCTCCCAGACGTACGAGGTCCTCGACGGTATGGCGATGGTCCACACGCACGACGTCCTGTTCGATGATCGGCCCGTCATCGAGGTCTTCGGTGACGTAATGTGCGGTGGCCCCGACGAGCTTGACGCCGCGTTCCTTAGCTCGCCGGTAAGGCGCGGCGCCGATGAATGCAGGCAGGAACGAGTGATGGATGTTGATCAACTGGCAGCCGACTTCGTGCAAGAACCGTTGCGTGAGGACCTGCATGTAGCGCGCCAGCACCACCAGGTCGACGTTGCCCCGCAACAGGTCAAGTTGGCGCTGTTCAGCGTCGGCGCGAATGTCCTTCGTCGCAGGAACATGCACGAACGGCACTCCGAACGGGCGGACCTCCTCAGCCAGATCGGGATGGTTCGAAATGACCATCACGACCGACATATCCAGCTCACCGCGGCGATTGCGCCACAAGAGGTCGAGCAGGCAGTGATCCTCCTTGGAGGCCATGATCGCCACACGCTTGGGTTTTGACACCTCCGTGAGCCGAAAGTCCATCTCAAACTGAGACGCCACCGTCTCGGCGAAATCGCGCTCGAGGACGTCACGCGCGGCGGTCAGGCCGGGCAGGTGGAAGATCGTGCGCTGCATGAACGTGCCGCCGGACTGCTCGGTGGAGTGCTGATCCAGCGAAACGATGTTGGCTCCCGCACGGGCCAGGAAAGTACTTACCGCCGCAACTAAACCGGGTCGGTCGGCGCAGTGCAGTAGCAGCCGGCCGATGTCCTTCGCCGGCAGCGGCCCTGGACCGACACGAGGATATTGCTCGCGCTCCATCACCCCACCCCTTCCCGTCAATCACCACGCACTTTTAGCGTGCCACTCATTGATGGATATGAACGGCGAACTGTGCGTCGGCACAGCAGCGGTTTTCGAATATCGCACGTTTGCCAATAGGCAACCCACGCGCTTTCGACCGACGCCGGTCAAACGGTCGTTCACCGCCCATGTCGACAAATATCGCTGCCGGTTCACGCCGACACTTTGCGATCGCCTGGCTGTCTCGCCTGCGCACACGATCCGGATCACAACGCGTGGTTGTCGGCACCGCGGAAGGACGCTGCCCTCGTTGGTCTGCAGGATCGCGTGAGTACAACGGGGTTCTGACGGCGGTGTAAACGCACCCGCGTTTGGGCTGTCCGCGGCCCAATACGGGCCCCGTCAGCGGGGCTGGTATTGACGCCACAGCAAATTAGCTGCAGCCTTTCTGCCGTATGGGTATGGCCCGGGTGAGCCGGTGGTCGAAGACGACAGCGATCTTGATAGCTCGAGACAGAAGAGAGGTTCGCTCACGAGTTCGCCACAGGCGCCGCGGATAGCATATTTGCAGGAGGAAGTATACCGTGAGAAAGTTGCCAACCCGCTGGTCACGGTCGTCGCGAGACTTGCGCAGCCGGAAATTCGCAAAACCAATTTGCGCCGCTAGCTGGTATAAGGCGTCCGTGCGGCGAGATACTGATCACGCGTATTACTGCACACGCGTAATGCCGAATAGTGGCTTCAGTTGCGGCGACATTTGTCATCCAACTGACCAACCGAATGGGACTACGAAAAATGACAGTTCTCCCGCTTGAGGCCGAACGCCAAAGCGATATTGGCTTGACGGAAACGCTCGGGTGGTGGGACTCCGATAGCCAGTGCACGGTGGTGGTATCGCGGCCATCCTTGGAGCCTGACCTATGGGATGACTATGTGCGAGGCGCCGAGCGCAGCTACCGCAAACATGGCGTCGAACGTGCCCTGGATAGGACCGAGATCGGCGACGGCAGCAACACTGCCCTGTTTTTTACCGCCGTCGATGCTTCTGGTCGCGTGGTGGGCGGCCTGCGCTCCAAGGGGCCGTACCAAAGCGCCGACGAATCGCATGCTGTCCTGGAGTGGCACGGTCAGCCCGGGCAGGACGCGGTGCGCAAGATGATCAACGACCGACTACCGTTCGGCGTCGTGGAGATGAAGACGGCCTGGGTCACCGATGATCCGACTCGCAATCGCGCACTGATTGACACTCTTGCTCGCACCGCGTTTCCAGCAATGGCATTACTCAATGCTCAGTTCTTGATGGCGACGTCCTCAAGGCATGTGTTAGAGCGTTGGCGATCGTCCGGAGCCGTCGTGGCCCCTAAGATTCCCGCGACGCCCTATCCTGACGAGCGATATCTCACAAAGATAATGTGGTGGGACCGAAGGACGTTCGTTAACCATGCAGAGCCTCGTCAAGCCGCGAAGATCATCGCGGAGATGACCCAATTGAATGAGATCTTGAACTCACGCGAACACGCCGTCGGAAGCGGAAGCAGTTCGTGACCTCGGACCACCAAAGCTGGCGCGCAACCATTCTGGACGCCGACAACCCCGCCGACCGCCGCACGTTGACCGAACTAAGTGCCGACCCTCAAGTCGAAATCATCGACAGCTGGGCACAACAGGATGCCAGTGCGCGCCAGATCCAGCCCCTTCCGGGCTACGTCGCGACGGCCGAAGGCATGCGGTGGGCGTACTACCCCTGGCGGCGAACCATCATCAGTGTGCTGGGGCCGCAAGCGTTTCGAATGGTGCGGTTGAACCGCAATCGAAACATGATCACGTCGGACGAGCAGGAACGCCTTGGCGCCCTGCGTATCGGAGTAGTAGGGCTCAGCGTCGGCAGCATCATCGCTCAGATGATCGCGGCAGAGGGCCTATGCGGCGAGCTGCGGTTGTCCGACTTCGACAGTCTCGAGCTGGCCAATCTCAACCGGGTTCCTGCGACGGTGTTCGACCTCAACACGAACAAGGCGATTGTCGCCGCGCGCCGCATCGCCGAGACGGACCCCTATCTGCCCGTTGATGTTTTGACCACAGGCGTCACGCCAGACACCGTCGGGGAGTTTCTCGACGGTCTGGATATCGTTGTCGAGGAATGCGACTCGCTCGATGCGAAGGTTCTGCTTCGTAATAGGGCACGCAAGCTCGGGATCCCGGTGTTGATGGCTACCAGCGATCGCGGTCTTGTCGACATCGAGCGCTTCGACCTCGAGCCAGAGCGTCCTGTTCTGCACGGCCTCCTTCACGACATTGACACCACCCGACTTTCGGCCCTAACGAGCAAGCAGAAGGTCCCGTACGTCCTGCGGATACTGGATGCCGGGCACCTGTCCCCCCGCGGCGCCGCGTCACTGGTGGAAGTAGGGCACACGCTGTCCACCTGGCCCCAACTGGCAGGCGACGTGGCGCTTGGGGCCTCCGCGGTAACGGCGGCAATAAGGAGAATCGGTCTGGGAGAACCACTTTCGTCCGGGCGCGTCCGCATCGATGTTGCCGCCGCGCTCGATCGACTCCACGAACCGGAACTGCCCGAGCCCGTCACAGTTCCGTCAGACGATGATGATCCCCCGCTGACCGATGACAATCCCGCCGAACGCATCGCGGCCGCCGCGATCCGTGCCCCGTCGGGCGGAAACGCGCAGCCGTGGATTCTCGCATCGAGCGAGAATTCACTGACGGTACGCCTGGCCGCGGCCCTGACGTCGACGATGGATGTGCAGCTTCGCGCGAGCGCCGTCGCGGTGGGAGCGGCAGTGTTCAACGCGCGAGTTGCCGCCTCGGCCAATGCAATGCTCGGGCCCGTCGAGTTCATCGAGAACAGCGACCACCCGCTGCAGGCGATCATTCACCTACACGAACGGACGGATCCAGAGCTCGCCGCACTGTACGAGCCGATGTTGTTGCGCGAGACCAACCGTCATCGGGGCCAGCCCCGTCCGATTACCGAGGGTACAATCAGCCGTCTCGAATCCTCGGCCCGTCGCGAAGGCGCGCGCGTGCGATTGCTGCGGGATCGCGAGACGATCCGTAGTGCGGCAAGTGTTCTTGCCGCAGCCGACCGCATTCGCTACCTGACACCGCGTCTCCATGCCGACATGATGTCGGAACTCCGATGGCCGGGTGATGGCTCGCTCGACTCGGGCATCGACGTACGCAGCCTCGAGCTGGAACCCGCCGACCTCGTCACCCTGGACATCCTGCGGCGCGGTGATGTGATGGCCCTGTTGGAGCTTTGGAACGGCGGATCGGGCCTTGGCGTCGACACCTTCGATCGCGTGTGTACCAGTGCGGGGCTGGCGGTCGTGACCGTCTCCGGCCGCACTCTGACGGACTACGCGATCGGCGGTTCGGCGGTGGAGTCGGTATGGATCGAAGCGAATCAACACGGTCTGGCCGTGCAGCCGATATCGCCCGTCTTCTTGTACGCCCACAGCGATGACGAACTTCACAACCTCTCACCGGCATTCGCTGCGTCACTGCGCGACCTGCAGGAGCGGTTCCGGGCACTCACGAAGACGGAGCCCGACGAATCACAGGTGCTGGTGCTGAGACTGTTCGATGGTCCGCCTACTTCGGTACGTAGCCGCCGTCGCGTTCTCAACAGGCCCGCTGCCAGCTACGATAATCACCCGATTATCGGAGAAAAAGTTGCCAAGCAGTCTTGACTTAGTCGTCACCGCAGTCGCCACGAAGCTGATGGGTGCCACTGCGGGGACGTCGACTGGAATCAGTCAGCAGGTCCTCGCAGACCTCGTTGCCTTTTTCGATGTAGATGTCAGCTTTCTGCGGTACAACGATCACAAGATCCGGGCGACCAGACTGGTTGCAGAGTGGCCCGTGCGACCCGATATTCCCGACCCTGACCCCTTGGGGCTGATCTACTTCGCAGATGCCGACCCGGTGTTCGCGCTGGCGGAGTACGCGAAGGAACCTCATGTGTTCAGGCCGGAACCGGCCACTGACGATTATCAGAACCGCATCGAAGCGGGCCGCGCGATACCCGTGACGTCAACGGCGGCGGTGCCTCTGGTGTCGGGGGACCTCACCACCGGGACGCTGGGGTTCGTCAAGTTCGGCGACAGGGACTGGCTGTCCGAGGAGCTGAACGCCCTCAAGGCCATCGCCTCGCTGTTCGCGCAGGTGCAAGCCCGTGTGCTCGCCGAGGAGACGCTCCGACACCTCGCTGAGCACGACGACCTGACCGGCCTGCACAACCGCAGGGCCCTGTTGGCGCACCTCGACACGAGACTCACCCCCGGGCAGCCCGGCCCGGTGTCGGCGCTGTTCTTCGACCTGGACCGGCTCAAGGCGATCAACGACTATCTCGGCCACACGGCCGGAGACTGGTTCATCCGGGTTCTTGCCGAGCGACTGCGCGAAGGCGCGGGCGGTCCGAACCTGATCGCTCGCCTTGGCGGCGACGAGTTCGTCGTCGTACCCGCATCACCGATGGACTCCGAAACCGCCGAGGCACTCGCCTACCGTCTCCAGTCGAAGCTGCGAGAGCGCGTCGCCATCGACGGCGAGATGCTGACTCGAACGGTGAGCATCGGCGTCGCGCTGGGTGTTCCGGGGCGTGACACGACATCAGATCTTCTTCGCCGGGCGGACCAGGCCGTGCTCACCGCGAAGAACTCGGGCGGCAACAAGGTTGCGGTGTTCTCCGACGACATGTCGCTCGAGAGCGAGTTCCGCAACGACATCGAGCTGCACCTGCAAAACGTGATCGAGAACGAATCGCTGTTGCTGCATTACCTGCCCGAGGTAGACATGCGAACCGGTGAGATCCTCGCCGCCGAGGCGCTGGTGCGTTGGCAGCACCCGACACGCGGATTGCTCTCCCCGGACGCCTTCATCGGTGTGGCCGAATCGATCAATCTCGCAGGCGAATTGGGCCGGTGGGTGTTGCGTTCGGCTTGCGCGGAGTTCGCGCGGTGGCGCTCGCACGGCGTGGGCTGTGACTCGGTGCTCCGTGTCAACGTCTCGCCAGTCCAGTTGGTCACAGACGGTTTCGTCGACTCCGTGGCCAGCATCACCAGCGAGTTCGGCCTCCAAGGCGATTCCGTGTGCCTTGAAATCACCGAAAACGTCGTCGTCCAGGACATCGAAACGACACGGATAACGCTGGCCGGGCTGAAAGAGGCAGGCGTCCAGGTCGCCATCGACGATTTCGGGACCGGCTACAGCGTGCTCTCGCACCTGAAGTCGCTGCCCGTCGACACCCTCAAAATTGATAAGGGGTTCGTTCGTGACCTCGGCTCCAACGCAGGCGACCTGGCGATCGTGCGGGCGATCATCGCGCTGGCCGAGGCTTTCGGTTTGCAGCTGGTCGCCGAGGGCGTCGAGACCGAAGCAGCAGCAATGACGTTGCTACGACACGGATGCCATCGCGCGCAGGGTTTCCTGCTCTCGCGTCCCGTCCCCGGCGACGTGATGGAGTCACTCCTGGCCAAGGGACGGATAGCCGTAAACTTTTCCGCAACGCCACGCCTCTGAGTGCTTGCGTGTCTCACGCATGTTGTTCGGTAGCTGACGGTTCCTCGTCACGCAGCCCGGCCGAGATTCCCCGGTGACGGGCGCCGACGTCAACAGCTCGAGTCGGCCGAACCGGCTGGCGGCTTGACCGACGAGGCACAGCCGCAGCTCTGTGTTATCCGCGATCAGCTGCTGCCTGCCCCCCGTCGTGATGAGCCTCTCGCCCGGGGACACCATCACGCCGTGCCTCGCCCGGACGGCCAGCGGCCCGCCAGGGGTGATGATCACGGCGCCCATGACCAAACCGTCCTCGAAGACGATGCGCTGCATCCAGCTGTCCGCGTATGCCTCGATGAGCCGGTCACGGGCCTGTTCACGGAGCCAGCCGAGTACCGACCCACCAACGTCGGCGGAATCGGGCGTCATCGACCCGATTTCAGCGACTTCGATCTCGTCGCCGTCGACGGTCTGCAGCGTCTTCGTCGGCCGATCCGAGATGCGCGTGTACAGAAATCCGTACGGCGATACCAAGCAGCGCCCGGCCCACTCCCGAAGGCGGGCGCCGACAAAGGGCGCGACGGGTGCCCGCGGATCGACCGGAGGTGGGCGACGCACCGCCCGGACCGACAGTTCGACGTCCCGCGCATACGGTTTCAGCGGGCCAAGGTCCGACATCAGCTCCGCGAAGTACTCGTTGGTCTCCGAATCGCTGACATCGACGTCAAGCCAGTGCAAGCGGTCTGCTTGCGGGCGCGCCGCCGCGGACATCCGGTTCGATCCGTTGTCGCTGCGCAAATCGGCAACGAAGACCTCGCCGCCGGCGTCGATGACCGAGATCGCGCTGGCCAGCGCGGCGACGCCACTGCCAATGCAGATGACGTCGGCTTCTTGGTCCCAAATCACGGCTAACTGTTCCTATATTGCTGGTCGAAATGGGTGACGCGGCCCAATGCCTCACAGTTTCCCAGTAGGATCGGTGGCAATGGCAAACGCCATGAAGTTGCCACAGCCCACGCAGGGGTTCGAAGGGGTTTGCCAGCGTGGACTATGGCAACCACACGAACATACCATCGAGCAGGCCGCGGCGAGAGTGAAGTCCGACACGGTTTGACAGGGCTGACCTCGGCAGGAGCCGGGACGGCCCGTCCCCGGCGGCCAAACCGAGAGTCATCATGTCGAGCACTTTACATACTTTTTGGCTGTTTTGTTCCGCGCCAAGTAACTTACAGTATTGAGCGTTGTGCTTTGCCCCAGTCGCTTGCTTTCGGATATCTCAAGGAGGGCACCCGGTGAGAACTCGCTTCCGAGACGGGCGCGCCGCTGTTTGCGTCTGCCGTCCGCGGCCCCTGGATGAAAGAATCATGTGACTAATTCGAGATTCGGGGTCCCGCTGTGACCGAACCACTCGACAGACGAGCGGATGCCACGCGACTGCACATTCTGCGCGCTGCGTCGCGGCAGTTTGCACACAAGACGTACAGCGCGGTCAGCCTCGACGACATCCTCGGCAACGCAGAGGTGACCAAGGGTGCGATGTACTTCCATTTCCGATCGAAGTACGCGCTCGCATTGGCCATCATCGAGTACCGCGGCGCAGTGGCCCGCGCTTCGGTGGACCACCTCCTGGCCCAGAGACGCTCGGGCCTCGAGACCCTGATCGACATCTCCTACTTCATAGCGGTCGAGGACATCAGCGACGAAACCACGCGAGCGGCGCTGAATCTGCTCGAATGCATTGGCCGGACCGACAACCTGGCTGCGGACGTCCTTGGGCGCTGGGTGAGCGCCTTCGCCGGCTTCGCGCGAGAAGCGATCGAGGAAGGCGATATCACGCACGAGCATGAGCCAGAAAGCATCGCAAGACTGCTCGTATCGACCTACCTTGGCCTTCGTCAGACGACCGATCTGAGCGAGCCCGAACAATTCCTACACAGCCTTGAAAGAGTATGGGCGATGCTGTTGCCCGGCTTCGCCGAACCGAATCGCATCGGTTATCTGAGCCAGTTCGTGACGCGACGCACCGCTGTTGCCGTGAAACGAGTGACTCCGCTCCTGGCGAAATGAATTATGATCGCCGTCCAGGCCATCATCACCGGTAGGTTGACGGATTTCCGGAGGTACTCAGAGCATGGTGCGCCAAGCCCGATCTGAGGCTACCCGTCGCCGAATCATCACCTCCGCCGTGGAACTCTTCAATGAGATCGGTTATCCGGCTACCGGTTTGGGCGACATCATCGAACGCGCCGAGTTGACCAAGGGTGCGCTTTACTATCACTTCGATTCGAAGGAAGCGCTCGCAACGGCGATCATCGAGGAAGGCAGCGGCCGCCTCGTCGAAGTGTTTCAGGGCATCGCCCAGTCGTCCGCGCCCGCGTTGGAGAACATCATTCACGGCGTGTTCGTCGTTGCCGACATGCTCAGTACGGACAACGTTGCCCGCAGTGGAACCCAGCTGTTGCGGGCATTCGGCGAGTTCAACGACGCCGCCGCCCGCGCATACGGCGTCTGGGTGGCCTATATGAAGGAACGCACCATTCAGGCGATCGAAGAAGGAGACCTTCGCGCCGACCTGGACCCGCGCGCCGTCAGCGAAACGATCGTCGCCTCGATGCTGGGTGCGGAATTGCTGTCGAACGCGACGTCGGCGGGCGCTGATGTGTTGCTACGAGTCGGCCGAACATGGGAAGTCTTGTTACCGGGCATCGTCAGCGAAGCGTCACTGCCCTACTTCCGCGAGTTCCTGGCGCGCGAGTCGTTGCGCCAGTTGGTGTCTCCACCTGGCGAGTGACTACGGCCCGTCGGCCCAAAGCCGTTCGGTCAGATCCTGGAACGCCGCCAGCGCCACCGGATCGTCACCGCGCAACAGGGCCGACTTGCTCATCCTGGCGCGGACGATCGATCCGTCGCGGTGCACCAGCTGGACCACCAGATCCGCGTGCGCGCGCACGACCGACACCGCGGATTCGTCGGCAGGCACCTGGTCAAAGATCTGCGGAAACTTCAATGCCGTGATCGCATCGGAGCTATAGCCGAGCATCTCGGCGAACGCCGCGTTGGCGAACAGGATGGCGCCGTCCTCCGCGATCGCCAGAGTAGGCACCGGAAAGCGCTCCAGCACTACCAATGCCGGCAGCTCCTCGAGGAGCGTCATCGCCGACTTGTCTTCCTGCCCGTTGCGTCGCCGCTCCATTGTTTCGATTATTGCGCCCATGCCCCACCTCGTCACCCGCGTCGAGCCGCACCGCGGTGACTCCACCTAACTAACTAGGTTTACGATCTGAAGTATCGTTCCGACAGACAGCAGGGGGAACATCCATGGACCTGGAGTGGTCGGCGACCGACCTGGCCTTCCGTGATGAGGTGTGCGGATTTCTGGAGCAGAAGCTCACACCGCAACTCCGGCAGGCGGGTCGCCTTGCCACGAGCGTGTACCCGGATCATGGGGCGAGCATGGAATGGCAGCGGATCCTGCACGAACGCGGTTGGGCAGCACCGGCGTGGCCGGTCAAGTACGGCGGCTGCGACTGGACCCTGGCGCAGCATTACATTTTCAGCCGCGAATCCACGCTCGCTGGTGCTCCCTCCTTATCGCCGATGGGGATCCGGATGGTCGCCCACGCGATCATCGCGTTTGGCACCGACGCGCAGAAGGACTACTTTCTGCCGCGGATCCTGACCGGCGAAGTGTTCTTCTGCCAGGGCTATTCCGAGCCCGAAGCCGGGTCGGATTTGGCGGCACTGTCGATGGCCGCTGTCGACGACGGCGACGATCTCGTATGCACGGGAAGCAAGATCTGGACAACGCATGCGGACGAAGCGAACTGGATATTCGCGTTGGTGCGCACGACGAAGTCTCAGAAGAAGCAGCAGGGCATCACGTTCGTACTCATCGACATGTCGTCCCCTGGTATCCAGATTCGGCCGCTGGTGATGACCTCAGGCGAGGAAATTCAGAACCAGGTGTTCTTCGACGAGGTACGGGTGCCGAAGTCGAATGTGCTCGGCAAGATCGACGACGGATGGACCGTCGCGAAGTACCTGCTGGAATTCGAACGCGGCGGCGGTGCGTCATCGCCTGCATTGCAGGTGATGGCGGACCAGATCGCCTCCGTCGCAGCTGAACAGCCCGGCCCGGCAGGAAGTCGACTGGTCGATGATCCCTCGTTCGCGCGGAAAATGGCCGACGCCAGGATCCGCACGGAGGTCCTCGAGATCCTCGAGTACCGGGTGCTTGCAACCGTGGCCTCTGGCGGAAATCCTGGCACGGGAGCGTCAATGCTCAAAGTGCTCGCCACCGAATTGAGCCAGGCCCTAACCGAACTCGCGATGGAAGCGGCAGGCCCCCGCGGCATGGCGTACCAACCCCACGCGACGCGTCCCGGTGGTCCGGTGACCGGATTCGAGCCGCCACCGGACGGATACGTCAGTGGCGACCCGTGGCAGGCAGTCGCTGCGCTGCGCTACTTCAACGACCGGGCCGGATCGATCTGCGCCGGCAGCAATGAGATTCAGCGAAACATTCTCGCCAAGGCGGCATTGGGGCTGTAAATGGACTTCAACCTGAGCAAGGAACAAGAACTGCTGCGCGACGGGCTGGCCAAGTACCTGTCGTCGCGGTATGACCTGGAAAAGAGCCGCACCGCCGCCAAGACCGGAGCCGGGTGGCAGCCCGACATCTGGCGCGGTTTCGCCGACGAGCTCGGCATCCTTGGCGCCGCCCTGCCCGAAGAGGTAGGTGGAATCGGCGGTGGTTCAGTCGAAGTCATGGTGATCACCGAAGCACTCGGGTATGCCCTGGTTGTCGAACCCTATGTCGACACCGTGGTGGTGGCGCGCGGCCTGCTGCGCCGGGCAGGCGGTGCGGTTGCCGACGCGCTGCTGGAGGAGATCGTGTCGGGCGGCGCGATCGTCGCGTTGGCCGCGGCCGAGCCGTCATCGGGTGACAACTGGCAGGAGGTAACCACGGTTGCCGAACGCGACGGCGAAGGATGGCTGCTGCGCGGATCGAAGATCGTGGCCGTCAGCGCGCCGCTGGCAACTCATCTGTTGGTCACCGCGCGCACGCCGAATGGTATCTCGCTGTTCGTCGTCGAACCCGCTTCGGACACAAAGGGATTGCAGATCCACAGCTATCGCACGGTCGACGATCGACGCGCATCCGATCTGGTGTTCGACGGTCTGCGCCTGCCCGCGGATGCCCTGCTGGGCGAGGAGGGCCGGGCCTGGCAGTCGATCGCAGCGGCGCGCGACGAAGGCGCAGCCGCAATCTGCTCGGAGGCGGTCGGCTGTATGCGAAAGGTGTTGGCCGACACCGTCGAGTATTGCAAACAACGCCATCAGTTCGGACAACCGATCTCCAGCTTTCAAGTGCTGCAGCACCGGATGGTCGATATGTACATGGAGCTCGAGCAGTCCGTCGCCGCGGTCTACCTCGCTGTTCTCAACATCGACGCCCATCCGGCGAAACGTGCCCGCGCGGTATCGGCCGCGAAAGCGACGGTCGGGCGCGCGGCACGATTCATCGGGCAGCAGGCGGTCCAGTTGCACGGTGGGATGGGCATGACGGAGGAGCTGGCCGTCGGCCATTACTTCAAACGGCTGACGGCAATCCAGTATGAGTTCGGCTCGACCGATCACCACCTCGTGCGATTCGCGCGGCTGACCACGGCACCGTCCGATCAGCGAACCTGAACGGCTACACCTCCGGTGACCGCCAGTAGTTCGTCGTACGTTAGCGCCATCACCGAATCCGGCGTGCCCGCCGCAGTCCATATCACCGGAAAGCCGGCGAGCGACTCGTCCACCACAGTCCGCAACGTGTTGGGGTGGCCAGTGGGCGCCACCCCACCGATCACCTGATTGGTAGCTGTTCGCACCAGCTGCGGGGTCGCCCTGCTGATCGTCGCCGCGCCGAGGACACGGGCCAGCAGGTCGGTGTCCACCCGATGGCTGCCGCTGGCCATCACCAACAGCGGTTCACCGTCACAGTCGAACACCAGGCTGTTCGCGATCGCGCCGACCTCGCAGCCCAGCTGGGCGGCGGCCGCGACGGCGGTCTTGGCGTCCGCGTCGAGGATCTTGATCTTCGGCTCGACACCCGCAGCCGCGACGGCGGCGGCGACCCGGGAATTGCGTTCGTTCACGACGACGATTGTCTCCGGGCACGGTGGCGGGACGGTCCGGCGAGGGCGTGTCGTTGCCACCTTCTAGGGTGTCAACATGAGCTCGCGTGGATGGATCCTGTTCCTCGCGATGAGCATCATCTGGGGCATCCCCTATCTGATGATCAAGGTCGCTGTCGAGGGTGTTTCCGTCCCGGTCCTGGTCCTCGCCCGAACGGCGGTCGGCGCGGCGGTGCTGCTACCGATGGCACTGTCTCGCCAGACGGTGACGATCGTGCGCAACCACTGGAAGGCGCTGTTCGGCTTCGCGTTCTTCGAGATCATCGCCGCGTGGTGGCTGCTCTCGGATGCCGAGCGTCATCTGACCAGCTCGATGACCGGTCTGCTCATCGCCGCTTCGCCGATCGTCGCCGCGGTCCTCGATCGTTTCACCGGCGGTGACCGGCTTGGGGTCAAACGCATACTCGGCCTGACCATCGGCATCGCGGGAGTGGCGGTGCTCGCGGGACCACACATCGGCGGCAGCACATGGCCGATCATCGAAGTGCTCATGGTGGCGACCTGTTACGCGATCGCGCCCTTGATCGCCGCCCGGTATCTCGGCGATGTGCCAGCGCTTCCGATGACGGCGGTGTGTCTGGGATTCGCGGCCCTCGTGTACGCTGCACCTGCGGCGGCCACCTGGCCCGACGAAATGCCAGCCACCCGTGTGCTTTTGGCGCTCGCCGGCCTTGCCGTGATCTGCACAGCCTTGGCATTCATCGTGTTCTTTGCGTTGATCCGCGAGGTCGGCGCTGCACGGGCTCTGGTCTTCACCTACATCAACCCGGCGGTCGCACTGGCCGCAGGCGTCATCGTGTTGAACGAGCCCCTGACCGCGTGGAACATCGCCGCCCTGGCCCTCATCCTCGCAGGCTGCGTGCTTGCGACCCACCACCCCAGAGACGCGCAGACGCCGGACATCGCGACGGAGCCCACCCAGGTCGCGCCCCGCTGAGCTGGCTCAGAGCAACGAGCGGGAGGCGCTGCTCGCCGTCGATGACTCGTCGCCAGACGTTGCCGCAGCCACCGCGTGCGCGAGCGTCGTGCGGTCCGGCACGTCGAGCTTGGTGCACGCGTGATAGATGTGGCCCTCGACCGTCCGCACCGAAACACACAGCCGTTCGGCGATCGCCTTGTTGGTCATGCCTTCCGACACCATCACCGCGATCTCACGCTCGCGGCCGGTCAACGGCAGGGGGCTGAGCGCTTGCTCGAGCGCCGGCGTTGACGCTCCGCGGCACTGCTGCGCCAATGACGCGGCGCGTGCCCTGGACCTCAACTCGCTCTTGCGGTCGTTGTTCGCCTTGTGCGCCATGGAAGCCTGGGCGGACGCGTCGGCGGCGGCGCAGTTCATGCCGAATGCGGCGAGGTCGTCGACGACCTTGTCCAATGCAGCACCGTCGCGCGCGGCCAGCGCGCGAGCATGCATCAGCGCCGTATGACCGGCGGCACAGTCGATTTCGGTGATTATTCCGGCGATGCTGTCGCCGGCAGTGGTATCACCAAGCCGTACCGCCTCGTGCAGGGCGTGGATCGCAACCGCACGCTGCCCGGTGCGCAACGCGACGTGCGCAGCGTCTCGGGCCGCGGCGACCGCGCCCCGGATGTCGCGTGCGGCCGCCAGCGTCCACGCACGCGCCAGGTCGAGTTCGGGCGAATACACCGCCGACCGCATGCCGTGACTTTCCTCGGCCCTCTGCAACGCCTCCGCCGCTGCGGCGGCCTGACCCATCTGGCCCAAGGCCCGCGTCAGGTGCATCAAACCCATGGGCCCCCAGGAATAGCCGGTCTCTTTGAGTGCCGCAGTGGCCTGACGAAGCATCGCCGCCGCATCTTCGAAGTTGCCCTCGGCGATGAGCACCTGGGCCAACACCACTTCCCCGATCGCCCGGCCGGGATGTTGGAACTCGGCGAAGCCGAGGTAGTGGCGGGCCAACTTTTCTGCCTCGGCGACCTGCCCCATCAGCAGTAAGGACGTCACGCTGCCGAGGCCGGCGGCGTAACGAACCAGGCCGGGGTGGAATGCGGCAAGGCAACGGTCGGTGAGCGCGGCGACATCGTCCAAGCGACCGACGCGCGCGCTCGACAGCGCGGCTGCCGCCGCCGCCCACGCGACCGCGAGATCATCCGCTGTCGGCGCGGACAACACACCCGTCGCCACCTCGATCGCTTTCCTCGGTTCACCCGCATTCATCGCGAATGTCGCGACGAGTGCGTCAATCGTGTGGAGCGCCGCGGGTTGTGAGATGCGTTTTCTCATCTCTTCGAGGAATGACACCGCCTCCTCGGACTCTCGTAGCATCCAGAACTGATTGGCTGCCTTCGGCAGCGTCCATGCGGTCAGGTCCCACTCGGTGAGGTCGTCGGGGTTCACCGGGGTCAGCACGTCGTCTGTCTCCCGACCACGACCCTGCCACGACAGCGAGTGCGCGAGCGGCAGTCGCGCCGCGAGGTTTCCGGAGCGCTCGAGGGCACTTCGGGCAAGACGTTCGCCGAGGATGAGGTCCCCCAGCCGCATGGCCTCCCACGAAGCGGTGATCACCGCGGGCACTTCCGGAGGGTTGTCGCTGTCAATGGCCAACGCCGCCAACCGGATCCGGTCACTGACGTGCTCATGGGCCCGGCTCGACATCTGCGCGACGAGACTGGTGCGGAGCCGGCGCGCGGCCAATTGCCCCATCGATGCCCGCACCGCCTCGGTGTACAGCGGATGCGCCGGATGCACCACGAGGTCGTTGCCGCGCATCCCGACCGTGATCGCACCCGCACCTTCGGCCTCCTCGATTGCCTCGCGTCCGACGATCTCCGAAAGGTCGCCAACGGTCAGCGGCTCTTCGATTGCGAGGTATTCGAGAACCGACACAACCGTGGACGGCATCGATTCCAGGTGCCGCTGGATGAGCGTCGATAATTGTGGTGTGAGCGCCATCTCGCCGCGCAGCTGCCACACGCTGTCGACCGGGCGCAGACTCCCGTTGCTGGCCGCCCCCTCGACGAGGTGCCGGACATACAGCGGGTTGCCCCGGCTGATCGCGAAAATACGGTTGAGACTGGAGGTTTCGATCGGCCCGCCCAACACCATCTCCAGCAGCCGCGTCGTCTGCGATCGGGTGAGTGGCTCGATGTCCATGCGGGTCAGCAACGCGTCTTTCCACAACGTGGTGATTGCGTCGGGCGCTGGCTCGTTCGAGCGCGCGGTGAGGATGATCCGGGCCGATGAGGTGACGGCCAGCTGATGCACGAGCGTGGCGGACAGATTGTCGAGTTGGTGGGCGTCATCCACCGCCAGGAGCAGGCTGCTGCCCTCTGCCCCACACAGCGAGGCCCTTGCCGCGCGCAGGAGTGTCGCGGGTTCCCCAACGCCTGCCACCTCGACGAGGTGGCTGAAGGCGCCGAACGGCACGCTGCTCGCCGAGGCTGTGGCCGCAACCCAGTGCATCTTCGTCTTGGGGTGGCGCTTGGCGAACCGTTCGGCGGCGGCACGAGCCAGCACCGTCTTGCCGACCCCCGCGGGGCCCACCAGCACCGCGCCCAGTTGCTTGGCGTCGGCGAGGGTCGAGTCAAGCAATTCGAGCGAAGCTCCGCGCTGAGCGGTGACCCACTGAACTGCTGGCACGTCGGAAGTTTAGGACCGACCCAAGTAATACTGCTCGGTTATACGCGAACAGTTCTGTTCTTTAGGTCACCTTTGTACCGTTCATTGTGTCGTCAGAGTAGCGAATAAAGGCGGCATTCTAGCGGTGCTCAAACTTCCTGGTCAGTTACGAACGACAATTGTGGGCACGAGGGTTGCTAGCAACTTTTGCCGATCGCCTTCTCACCACGCCCTTCTCGTGCCGCTCACGGGTCATCGCAACATCCGCATCGGTACGGCCCTGCGCCGCAGGCGGCCGGCGCCGCAGCCGGGCGACGGTCGGGCCGGTGCGGAGTGCCGAAGCAAAGCCGCAAAGTTTGCAATGTTGAATGATCAGATTTTAGTTTTTGATTGTTCAACAACTTTGGCTCCCTGCCATCAGCACTCCAAGAGGCTGGTTATGACCGCATCATCGTGGGTTGGCGGGCATCCAATCCGTGGGGGGACGGATGGCCGGCGGCACACTGACGCCGCAGGCGGGACCGCGCACAGATCGACGATCCCGCCGCGCATCACTTCGCCGGGCAAGCAATGGCTGTGGGTCATCCTGGCGGTGTAGCACTGTTCTTCGGCGGCCACTCGGCGCTCGTCGTGGTGGGTGCGCGGTCGATGGGTGGCATATTCGCCGCAGGCCAAGCGCTGAGGTGGGCATCGGCCAAGAAGTGCGCGACGGCAAATTCGTCTTCGTCGTCACCGAGGTGAGCACGTCCGCGAACTGGCACAGCCCACAACAACCGCCGGGCTGCTGGGTGATCGCGACGTTGACGGTGCACAACGTCGACGGCAACTCGCACTCGTTCGCCGCCAATTGTCAAAAGTTGATCGACTCAACCGGGCGCGAGTACGACGCCGGCGCAATGGCCACGATTCGCGTCAATTCTGGGGCAACCATCACAGCCGAGGTGCCGTTCGACGTCCCGGCGGGAGCGCGGGGTCGCGGTGTTCGAGGCGCACGACGCGGCGACTCGACCCTGGGTCACCTTCTCCCGCCCAACGACCCGAGGAGATTGCTGAGCAAGGTGTGTACCGCGACCATCGGATTCCCTGCCTGGCCGTTGGGCGGAGTCGTAGGCGGCACCGTCGTGGGTGTGGTGGGCGTCGTCGTCGGTGTCTTCGTCGGCGACCCGGGGCCGTGACCGTCGGCCCAGGTGATCTTCGCGCCGCCCCGCGGCGTCCAGGTGATCTGGCCGTACTCGAAGTTCATCGCGGTGCCCGTCGGACCGCCGCTTTCGTCACTGGTCGCCAAGCCGAGTTCCGGCACCCACACGTTGGCGATGTGGCCGGCACCCGAATGCGCACCCGTGGCCTCCGAGTACCACACGCGCAGCCCTGTGGTCTTGTTGAAATCCTGATAGCCGTTGGCGAACGGACCAATCGGGACCATCATGTACGACCCTGCCTTGGCGGCCACGGGATTGGGTGACGTGATCATGCCGCTCGTCGTCTCGAAAACTGTGCTGACCGTCCGCACCTGCGCCCAGTTGCTGTCGGTGGTCTTGTAAACCGGCGTGAGCGCAGTGCCCAGCGCGGGGTCGGTGACCGTCGCGAATTTCTTGAATTCGGCGGATTTCGGCATAGCGCCTGACGCACCTGCCTTCACCGTTTGTTGGGCGGCTTTCGGCGTCCAGTCGTCCTCGTAGATGCCGAAAGTTTCGGCGGCTTGGCTGCTGCCTGTCTTTCGGTCTCGAGTGGTGTAGATGAACATCGGTCCCGTGTAAGGCAATTCCTGCCATTTCAACAGCACGTCGGCGATGAACTCGTTCTGGATCGTCGCACCGCCGCTGGAGATCGGCTGGCCGAACTCCGTCGCCCAGATCTTCTTGCCGCCGTCACCGTTGGCGATCATGGTCTGCCGCATTCGCATCAGCTGCTGCAGGGGCGAGTTCGCCTTGCCCACACCGTCGGAGAACTTGAGGCTGTGGTGATACGGGTGGAATGTCAACGCGTCGAAGTAGGGCTTGGCACCCGCGGCGTACATCTGGTTCAGAAACGTCACCGGGTTTATGGCGCTTGTCCCCCAGTCGACGATGGATCCGAGCACACCGCCGAGCACGACGATGGAAGGATCGATCGCCTTGACTTTCGGATAGGCAGCTTTGAGCAGATCGACATAGCCTGCCGGGTCGGGCGCAGGGGTGTAGGAGGTCACCGCGTTGGGCTCGTTCCAGATTTCGACGGCCGCGATCTTGCCCGAGTACCGCGTTACGACCTTCCCGACGAAGTCGGCATAGACGGCAGGCGAGGCCGGCCGCCCGCTGAGGTATTTCCCGCCGTTGGCCACCGCCCATCGCGGCGTGGAGTTCACCATCGCGACGACCGCGATGTTGCGGGCAGCCGCTGAGTTCACCGTCTTGTCTACGGTGTTCCAATTGAGTTTGCCTTGGGTGGGCTCGATCCCGGCCCACGGAATCATCAGCCGCACGGCCGTGATGTCGCTCGCGCGCAGCATGTCCATCGTCTTGTCGACGTCCGCCTGTGTCATGCCGTAGACATCGGAGTCGGCGATAGCAGTCGTCGTCGGCACCGCGTCAATCGTCACGGTGGACGCGACGAAGACGTCGCGCGGACCGGTATCGCGCACGAGTTCTCTACTGATTGTGGTGGTGCACACCAGCCCGATGATCACGGCGATCACGGTGGTTTGGAGCGCCCGGTATCCCCCACGTCTGATCTGGCGCACGGTCCACCTTCAAGCTTCGTCCGCGCGAAGCGGAAGCCACCAATACACCCAGCTTTGCCCGCTCATCATCTTTGCCGACACCGTGACGCTTGTGGCGGATGTTGCCGGTGTGTCGCAGGCGCCAGCTTGAGCACAATGCGCAAAAGGCACAAATCGCCTGTTAGCACAGGTTGTGCGCACAACCGAGCCATGGCGCCGACACTTCCCTAACTTCAGATGCAGCGGCGCCAAGAGCTGCACCGACATCACGATCCAAGGAGTTCAAAATGACGACCTGGCCTTCGAACCAGCCCGCCGACCAGTGGTCCACGCCGACCACTCGGATGAGGATTGCGGCACCCGACGTTCCGACCGCGGCCACCTACCTTCCGCCGACGACGGCGGCGCGCTACGCGCCGCCAACTGTCGCGGGCTACGCTCCGCCGACAGTGGCGACGCCCGCTGCGGCGCAATCCGCTCCGACGGCACGGACGTCCTCACGTCAGGCATACGTGCCCGAGCAGCTGGCGTGGTCGGACGAGTCCGAGTTCGCTCCATCTCAGCGCTCCGAGGCCGCGCCGGCGCCGCAGCCGGACCCGGCGCAACGTTTCTTCACGCGTCCCCGCGTGCTGGCGCTCGCAGCGGGTGGACTCGTGGCAGCTGCAGCGGTCGGGCTCTTCGCAGCCTTCGACGGCGGGTCCAGCACCGCGGTTGACACGAGCAATCACACCTCACCCGCGCCCGTCGCGGCGCCCCCGGCCCCGCCGCCACCACCGGCATCGCCTGCCCCTCAGGCGAATTCAGCCAGGACGAGCCACGTAGCGCTGACGAGTCATGCATCGGCTCCGCCAACCAGCCATCAGGCACCGTGCCCGCCTCCGCCGTCGTACTCGTCCGGCCAGCACAACAACGATCAACAGTGGCAGTCCGATCGCGAAGGCACATCGCCGCCCTGGAGGTGGAACCAGCTGAACCAGTGGGGCCAGAACAATCTCTACCAGCTCGTTCATCGGCACGATGACAGCCGTTGGACGGGTGATCATGACAGCGACGACCGCTCGCGAAGTGAGAGCGACGGCAGCAGCCATTCGGGGCGTCACCAAGACAGCGACGGCCAGTCGTCCCAGTCGTCACACGATCAGAGCGGCGATAACCAGTCGACGACTTCTAACGGGACCGCTAATTCCAAATGAGCACGACGCTGCAGCCCGACCATGTGGTCGGGCTGCGTGCCGTTGGACGACGACTGGATAACCTCCCGGTCGGGCCCGTACACCGCAGGGTGGTGATCGGGATCGGTCTGGGGCTGTTCTTCGAAGTCTACGAGATCTTCTTGTCCAGCTCGATCGCCACGGCATTGCATACGCAGTACGGTCTCGGCGGCACCGCGCTGCAGTTGCTGCTCGCATCGTCATTTCTCGGAATGTTCATCGGCGCAGCGGCATTCGGCCGGATCGCGGATCAGATCGGTCGCAGACGGGCTTTTCTGTTCAGCCTGGTGTGGTTCTCCGCATGGAGCGTCGCCGCCGCCTTCGCGCCGAATCCCGCGTTGCTGGTGGCGACACGCTTCATGGCGGGGATCGGTGTCGGCGCCGAATACCCGGTAGCCGATTCGTACCTGTCCGACGTTCTCCCAAAAGCGGATCGAGGGCGCCTGTCCGCATGGGCCTACACCTGCTCGTTTATTGCGGTGCCGGCACTGGGGTTCGGATCGCTCGCACTCAACGACCGCACTGTATTCGGCTTTGCAGGTTGGCGGGTCCTATTGCTGGTCGGTGCAATTGGTGCACTGTTTGTCATCGCGCTGCGCCGCACCCTGCCGGAGTCACCCCGCTGGCTGGCCGGCGTGGGCCGGATCGAGGAGGCGCAGGCCGCGTTGCGGGCGTTCGAATCCGGCACGGACCACGCTGTTGGCGGCAACGAAGTCGATGTCGTCACCCCGCCCCCGTCATCGCCTTCGACCGCGACCACATTGAAGCGATTGCGGCTTTCGCCCTACCGTCAGCGACTGATGATGCTGGCGGTGTTTCATCTGTTCCAGCCCTGCGGCTATTACGGATTCGGCACATTGGCGGCGTTGGTGTTGGTCAGCCGCGGCTACGATGTGACGTCATCGCTGATGTTCACCGCTGTGTCGTTCATCGGCTACCCGATCGGATCGCTGATCTCGATTCCGCTGCTGAAGAGGTTCGAGCGCAAGTACCTGATCATGGTGATGGTCGCGGTGATGGCCGCATGCGGCGTGCTTTTCGCGACCGTGACCGTGCCTGCACTCATCGTCGTGTTCGGGCTGTTGACGACGGCGGCAAGCAACGCCTTCTCGAACTTCTATCACGTGTACCAGGCCGAGATCTTCCCCAACGACGTACGAGCGACCGCCGTTGGGTGGACGTACTCGGTGTCGCGGCTGTCGAGTGCTGCGCTGCCATTCATTCTCATCCCGGTGCTCAACAACTACGGCGCCACAACGATGTTCGGTGTCGTGCTTGTCGCACTCGCCGCCACGGTCGCCGTGATTGCGCCGATTGGGCCACGTACAACGGGCAGAAGCCTGGACGAGATCAACCCGACGTAAGCGGTACACATTGTCGTGTCGGATGTTCGTCAAACAGTCGGCCGCCTTGCGTGTGTGGCGTGCCGACGGGCCGCCAGTTGTCAATCAGGCGCCGAAATCCGGGTTACCGCACAACTCTCGCGGGCGAACCGTGCGCTAACCCGTAACTCGCGCCGAACCCACACGAAGGTAAGCGCCGACACCCACGCCGATTATCAGCCAAGCCATTCCGACGATCTTGGCGTTGACGTCGGCATCCCATAGTGCGATCAACAGGATCGCCGCGCCGAGGAGCGGCGACACCACATGGGTGAACCAACGGCGGCTGCGAGAGCGCACCGCGAAGTGGTTGATGACGCTGAAGTGCATCAGGATGTATGACAGCAGCGCTCCGAAGGTCACCAGCATGGTGAGCAGGCTGGCCTGGTCAACACCGAAGATGCCGATCGCCAGGGCAAGTCCAGAGATCATGACCATCGCGTTGACCGGCACCTGACGCTTGCCGCTCACCCGGGCGAACAGCTTCGGCAGATGGCCATCTCTGGCCATGCTGTAGACCAGCCGGGACGCGGTCGCATTGGCCACGATGATATTGCCCATCGCCGCGACGAGCGCGGAGTTCAACACCACGATCAGCTTGAACCGGCTGTCCATCACACCACCCACCAGATCGTAGAAGGCATTGTTGGCCGCGGTCCCGTCGGCGAAACGGGTGCCGTTGGGCACCAGGATGCAGGCCACGTACACCTGCACGACGAACAACACCGTCGAGGCGTACATGACGAGCATCGTCGCCTTTGACACCGCCCTACCCCCGCCCTTGGCCTCTTCGTTGAGGGTCGAAACGGCGTCGAAACCCAGGAAGCTGAACGCGGCCACCGGAATCGCGCCCGCCACCACCGACCACGATGCGCTGCCGTGCGGGTGAAACGGATCGAGTGTCAGATGCGCGTGGCCGTGTAAGACCAAAACTGCTGCCCAGCACAGGAACACGGCCAGGATGGCGAGTTGGATGTAGAGGAAGTACTTGTTCATCTTCGCCGTGACGTCCACGCCGAGCACATTCGTCAGAGCGGTCACCGCGACGAAGAACACCACCCACAGCCAAGCGGGTACGGATTGCACGATGGTGGTCATCGCGCTCGCGGAAAGAACACACAGCAGCGCGGGCAACAACAGATAGTCGAGCAGGATCGCCCAGCCGGAGACGAACCCAAGGAAACGGTTCGTTCCGAGACTGACATAGCTGTAGGTCGACCCCGAGACGGGAAACTGTTGGGCCATCTCCTTATAACTGATCGCGCTGAACAACATCGCGATCGCGGCGACGACATAGACGGCGGCCACCGCCCCGGCCGACGCGTTGTAGATGATTCCGAACACGCCGATCGGCGCCAGCGGCACCATGTAGATCAAGCCGTGGATCACCAGATCACGTACGGACAGGCGGCGCGCGAGTTCTGGCTCGTACCCCAGTTCGCGCAACCGGGCGGAGTCATCGCCCAGACCCGGTGACTCAATCGAGGTGGTCATTGGACCGAAGCTAAAGACCCGCCAGCGCACTGGCTCGCTTGTGCACACAACCCGCACAACCGGCGATCTTGAGGTTTTGCGCATTTTGCTCATCGAAGCGCGTACGCTCCGCTCATGGTGCGGAAGCTGCGCGTGGATCTGCGGCTCGCCACGCAAGTGCTGCTGCTGCAAGTCGCGATTATCGCGTTCACGTTGGGCATCGCCGGCGGGATGCTCGCCTTCTTGAGCCATAACCGAATCGCCACTCAGTACGAAACCCGGTCATTGGATATGGCGCGCTCGATCGCCTTCGCCCCCATAGTCCGCGCCGACGTCGAACGCTACGACAGAATCCCGTTGACACCGGGCCCGGCGCTCACCGACGAGCTGGCGAACGGGGAGATGCAGACGCTGGCCTCCGAGATCCAGAAGCGGACCGGCGTCCTCTTCGTCGTCATCGCCAACGATCAGGGCATCAGGCTCTCCCATCCCAACCGGGACGAACTCGGCAAGCACGTCAGCACGGATCCCTCCCAGGCGCTGGCGGGCCATGAAGTGGTGACACGGGAATCCGGCTCACTCGGGCCGTCGGTTCGGGCGAAAGTCCCCATCATGGCGCCGAATTCGGACCGGGTGGTGGGCGAGGTCAGCGTCGGCATCTCGACCTCGGCAGTTCATCATCAGCTCTGGACTGACGTGCGGGCTGCAGCGGGCCTGGTGTGCGCGGCGCTGTTCATCGGTGTCGTCGGCTCCATGCTTCTGGCCCGGAGGTGGCGGGGCCTGACGCTCGGACTGCAGCCCTCGGAGATGGCCGAGTTGATCCGCGGCCAGGCCGCCGTACTGCACGGCATCGACGAGGGCGTGCTGGCCGTCGACACCGCGTGGACGACCACGTTCGTCAACGACGAGGCCGGCCGCCTGCTCGACATCACCAACGAGACGGGCAGGCCGGTAGAGGAGATTGGCCTGACACCGCGTGTGCTCGAGGTGTTCCGGTCGGCGGATGCGAACCCCGCACTCGCCACCATCGGTGACCGGATAGTGGTGGTTTCGGCGCGACGCGTGTCGCGTGAGGGACGCGATCTGGGAACCGTACTTGTTGTGCGCGATCGCACCGATGTCGAATCCCTGACCCGCCAGCTCGACGCCGTACAGCTGATGAGCACGGTGCTGCGCGCCCAACGCCACGAATTCGCCAATCGACTACACCTGCTGAACGGCCTACTCCACAGCGGCCATGTCGACGAGGCCGCCGCTTACGTGGAGGAGTTGCTCGGTTCCGGTCCGCTGGGATCGGCGCTGCCCGGGATCGACGCCATCCGCGATGCGTACCTGCAGGCGTTCCTCGCGGCGAAGGCCGCGTCCGCCCGCGAAGCGGGGGTGACGCTGACGATCGGCGAGAACACCTGGGTATCGGGCCGTCTCGCGCTGCCCGTCGACGTGACAACCGTGCTGGGCAATCTGCTCGACAACGCCATTTATGCGGCACGCACCGGCGCCCGCGAGTCCAAGATGGTCGAGGTCGAACTGCTTCAGGACGGCTCGACGCTGCACATCACCGTGGCCGACACCGGGGACGGCGTCGCACCCGACTTCGTCGAGCACGTGTTCACCGAAGGCAAGTCGACGAAACCGGAGTCCGACATACCGGGCGGCCGCGGCATCGGAATGGCGCTGTCCCGACAGATCAGCCGCTCACTCGGTGGTGAGGTTCGATTGTCGAGCCCGCGCAACCCGGGCGCGGTGCTGTGCGGCGCAGAGTTCATCGCCCGTCTTCCGGGCGTGATGGTGGAGGAGGAAGCCCAATGGGCAGCACAGAACTGACCGTGCTTGTGGTCGACGACGACTTCCGGGTCGCCAACATGCATGCAGGCATCGTCAATGCGCTACCGGGCTTCACGGTCACGGACACGTCGACGACACTCGCCGCGGCCCGCAAGGCCGACCCCGTCGATCTGGCCTTGGTTGACGTGTATCTACCCGACGGTTCGGGGATCGATTTCGTTCGCGAGTTGCGATGCGACAGCATGGTTCTGAGCGCGGCAACCGACGCCCCAACGATTCGCGCCGCGGTGGCCGCGGGAGCATTGAGCTACCTGGTGAAACCGTTCGCCCCCACCGACCTCGTGACCAGGCTGTCGGGCTATGCGCGGTACCGCAATATCCTTGCGAAAGCCAACCTCGGGCCAAGCGAGGTGGACTCGGCGCTGGATGCCCTTCGCCCGCGCATCGCGCCTGCGCCGTCCGCCACTGCCGTACCGTCGCCCACGAAGCACCTAGTGCTGCAGGCGCTTCGCGCCTCGGGCCAGCCGATGTCATCGGCCGAGGTCTCCGTGGAAATCGGCGTCTCGCGCGCCACCGCGCAACGCTATTTGTCGACGCTGGCCAATTCGGGTGAGGTCAAAATACAGCTCAGGTACGGCACGACCGGACGTCCCGAGCAGGAATTCGTGGCGGTGGACAAGCCGCCAAATCGGTCGCCGCGCTGACGGTCCGACTCTCGGACGCAGCCTGCGTCGCGCCCGCCACCCGGGCAACTTTCGGGGTACCGGGAACCCTGAGCACAATGCGCAAAACCGGTTGAATTGCTTACTTCGCAACTAGTGCGCACAAGCGAGCCACGCCTCCTGCAGATCCGTAATTTCTGTCGCATCGGGTCAACGAAACTCGCGAAACTGCAAGGAGCGCAGAAATGGTCGCACTGGGCAACATCAGCGGATGGCAGCCATCGGATGGTCCGGTTACCACGTGGATGGCCTCACCCGCCGCGCGTGAAGCGGCGCGGACCGCGCGACGCAACGATGCACCTCCGACGTACCAGAGGGCCGCACACCTCCGGAAGGCCTACGACGGCAAGGCGGCAGGCAAGCAGCTTCCCCGCCTGATGATCGTGGCCTGGGACATTCCCGGAATCTGTGACATTCCGGCGATGACGGCGGCGATCAATGGACATATCCGTCGGCATGACGCCTACCACGACTGGTTTGAATTCGACGACGGCGTCTTCGTGCGCCGCATGATCGACGACCCCGCGATGATCGATTTCGTCCCTGTGGATTTCGGATACATGGACGCCGAAGAGATTCGGACACACGCACTGACGGCGACACCGGGGACGCTCGAGTGGGATTGCTTCACGTTCGGGATTGTGCAGCACACCGACTATTTCACGTTCTACGCCAGCGTCGACCATCTCCACATCGACGGCATCTCCGCCGGACTGATCTTCTTCGACATTCACTTGATGTACCACCACCTGAGGACGAGCGGTGAACAAATCGAGCCCGGCACGCTCCCGGAGGTCAGGAGCTATCGCGACTACGCCGCGCGGCAGCACAACATGCTCGCCGGATTGACCGTGTCGTCGCCCGAGACCAGGGACTGGATCGATTTCGCGCAGGACGCGGACGGCGACTGGCCGAGCTTCCCGCTGCCGCTCGGCGACACGGTGGCCGACAACAAAGGCGGCTTTGTCACGGTCGAGTTGTTGAACGGCATCGACACCGAGGCGTTCGACACCGCATGCCGCGCTGCAGGCGCGCGATTCGTCGGTGGCGTCATGGCGTGCGCCGCTCTCGCCGAACGCGAATTGGCAGGAATCGAAACCTTTCACGGCTTCACGCCCTACGACACGCGGACACCGGGCGTCGACGCGATGACCGTGGGATGGTTCGCCAGCCTGTTTCCGGTCACCGTGCCGACCAGCGGCGGCTCATTTCGCGAGGCGGCCCAGGCAGCGCAGATTTCGTTCGACGCCGCCAAACACCTCGCAGATGTTCCGATCAACCGGGTGCTGCAGCTCGCGGCAGCGGCCGGAGTCGAGATCAAGCCGCCCACACGTCCGTCAATGATGATGTCGTTCATCGATTTTCGAAAGATTCCCGTCTCCTCTTTGTGGGAAGAGACGAACTTCGGTACCTACGGCGACAATCTGAACAACGGCGAGATCAACGTGTGGATCAACCGGCACGCCACGAGGACCACCGTCACCGTCTCATTTCCGGACAACCCCGTCGCGCGTAAGTCGGTTCATCGCTACATCGCGACTTTAAGCCAGGTGTTCGCGGATGTCGCGCAGACCACCGCGGATTGGATCGAACAACTTGCCCATCACGCGAATTCGAGCGACCTGTGCGCTGTGTGCGTCGCGACCAACTGACAAGCAACTGACACAAGGACTCAAGAACGTGAGCAACGTACTCGACCTGGTCGACCACACCATCTTCAGCCTCGAGCGGGCGGCCGGAACCACCAGTCTGATCCAGTGCGTCTGGGTGTATGACCGGCCTCTCGACGTCGATGGTTTGCGTCGGTTCCATGACCAGCTGCAGCGGGGCCGGTTGTCGCGTCGCATAGAACTCTCACCCTTGCCGTTCGGCCGTCACCGCTGGGTCTCCCCCAGCGACCAGCCCGAGCTGGAGATCGTCGAGACGCCGCGACCCCGTGGAGAGTTCGACGCGTGGCTCGGCGAGCAAGCCAACACCACGCTGGACGGCGAGCACGGACCCGGATGGCATCTCGCGGTGCTGCCGTTCACCGACGGCGGCACCGGGGTGAGCCTCGTCGCCTCCCATTGCCTCACCGACGCCGTCGGGCTCTGCGAGGCGCTGGCGGACGCGGCTTCCGGCTCCGACACCACGATCGACTGGCCCGCAGCCGGGTCACGTCCGCGGTGGCGCGCGCTGCGCGAGGACGCCCGCCAAACCATTCACGACATCCCCGATATCGGCCGCGCCGTCGTCGCGGCAACGCGATTCCTCCGGGGTAACGGTGGCACCGCGGAGTTCGAGTCGGCCACCCCGCCAGCTGCGCCGCCCGCCGGAACCGACGAACTCGTCACCCTCCCCACTGCCACCGTCTTCGTCGACGCCGACGAGTGGGACGCCCGCGCAGCCTCGCTCGGAGGGACGAGTAACACGCTGCTCGCGGCTGTGGCGGCCAATCTCGCCCAACAGGTGGGCCGCGTCGCCCCAGACAGCTCGGTCACCTTGACCATGCCCATCAGCCAGCGCAGCGCCGGCGACACCCGCGCCAACGCCATCACGAACGTCGACATCACGGTCGACCCGGCATCCGCGACGACGGACCTACGTGCGATCCGCGCCGCCACCAAGCATGCACTGACGCGCTCGCAGGAGCAGCCCGACGAGCGGTGGACACTTCTTCCCCTGGTCCCCTTGGTGCCTGAGCGGCTCCGCAGCCGATGGGTCGGGGCGGCCACCAACAGTGCGGCCAGCGTGGGGGCATCCAACGTCGGTCTCCTCGACTCGGCCGTCAATCGTCCTGACGGCACCAATGCCGACCACTTCGCCATGAAGTCGCTCTGCTCGGGCATGACCACGGCGATGATGCACCGGCAGGGCGGCCTGCTGTCTGTGCTCTCAGGACGGGCGCACGACCGGGTCTTCGTCTCGGTCGTCGCTTATCAGCCAGACCACCCTGACTCGAATAGCGTTTTACAACAGCATATTTCGAGTGCGCTCAGTGACTTCTCGCTGACCGCGACATCGGGCTGGGAATGCCCTGAGCACAATGCGCAAAACCGCGAGAATCGACACTAACGCCGACTATCGCTTACAAGCGCGACCCGGGAACACCCGTCGCCGTAAGTTCGACCTCACTGAATAATCGAAACGAATCAGACCAGTCACCTAGAACCGAATCAACTGGCGCGCACAGTAATTCACGCGCTACGCAGGTTCTCCGAACTTGGAAGGACGTAGGACAATGAGCAACGTTCTCGATCTGTACGACCAGACGTTCTTCATCGGCGAGCGCGCGACCGGAACCACCAATCTGCTGCAGTGCATCTGGGTCTATGACCGCGCGGATCGACATCGACGGACTGCGCCGGTTCTATCACCACCTCCAGCGCGGCCGGTTGTCCCGCCGCATCGAACCGTCACCGCTGCCGTTCGGCCGCCATCGCTGGGTCTCGGCCAGCAATCAGTCCACTCTCGAGATCGTCGAGACGCCTCGGCCGCGCGAAGAGTTCGATGCCTGGCTTGGCGAGCAGACCAACACCGCCCTGGATGCCGAGCACGGACCCGAATGGCACCTCGCGGTGCTCCCGTTCACCGACGGTGGCGCCGGGGTGAGCCTGGTCATCTCCCATTGCCTGACCGACGGCGTCGGACTGTGCGAGGCGTTGGCGGACGCGGCCTGCGGCCGCCGCGACCCGATCAACTGGCCCGCAGCCGGCTCGCGCCCGCTCTGGCAGGCGCTGGGCGAGGACGCCCGCCAAACCGCACGCGATATCCCCGCTATCGGCCGCGCCGTCGTCTCCGCAGCACGCTTCGCCCGGCGCAACCGCGCCAGCGCAGGGCCCGCCACCCCGCCGCGCAGTTCTGTCCGCTCGAGCTGACGAACCCATCGCTTTCCCGACAGGCAACGATCTTCGTCGACGCCGACGAGTGGGACGCCCGCGCATCCTCCCTCGGAGGGACCAGCAACAGCCTGCTCGCGGGATTGGCGGCCCGCCTCGCGCAGCGAATGGGACGCGTCACCGCAGACGGCTCGGTCGACCTGACGCTGCCCGTCAACGAGCGCGCGGCCGGCGACACCCGCGCCAACGCCATCACGAACGTCGACTTCACGGTCGACCCCGCACCGCGCGACAACCGACCTGCGCGACATCCGGGCCGCGATCAAGCAAGCGCTGATCCGCTCTCAGGAGGTGCTCAACGAACGGTGGGAATTGCTGCCCCTTGCTCCCCTGCTGCCGCAGTGGCTGGTCAGGCGAGTGGTCAGCGTTTCCGCAGGCAGCGCCACCAGCGTCGTCTCCTCCAACCTGGGCGAGGTCAACCCGGCCGCCTACCGGCCGGACGGCACAGCCGCCGACCACTTCGTCATGAGGTCGCGGGGCCAGGGTGTGACCGAGGCGATCATGCACCGGCTGGGCGGATTGCTGGTGTTGCTGTCGGGACGAACGCACGACAGGTCTTCGTCTCGGTCCTTTCGTATCAGCCGGGCCGGTCCAACTCGAACGACGACTTGCGACAGCATCTTTCGAGCGCCCTCAACGACTTCTCGCTCACCGCCACCATCGGCTGGCGCGATGCGGTTGCAGCAACCGAATTCATCTGAGCTGTCTGCCCTGACAGCGTAGGCAAGTGACAAGAAAAGGAACCGTAGGAAAATGAGCAACGTACTCGACCTGGTCGACCAGGCAGTCTTTGACTTCGAGCGGGCGACCGGCGCCAGCAGCCGTGGCCAGGTGGTCTGGATCTACAACCGTGCGGTCGACATCGACGGTCTGCGTCGATTCCATCACCACCTTCAGCAGGGACGGCTGTCCCGCCGTATCGAACGCTCGCCGTTGCCCTTCGGCCGCCATCGCTGGGTCTCGCAGCGCTCAGTCCGAACTCGAGATCGTCGCGACCCCGCGGCCGCGTGAAGAGTTCGACGCCTGGCTGGCCGAGCAGGCCAACCGTCCGCTGGATATCGAGCACGGATCCGCCATGGCATCTCGCGGTGCTGCCCTTCACCGACGGCGGCGCCGGGGTGAGCCTGGTCGTCTCACATGCCGTCGCCGACGGCATGGGCGGATGCTTGGCGGTCGCGGAAGCGGCTGCCGGCTATGACAGTGCAATCGACGCGCCTGCTGCGGGCTCACGGCGGCGGTGGCGGGCGCTGCGCGAAGACGCCCGTCAAACCGTCCGCGACATTCCGGCTATCCGCCGACGCCCTGGTCGCCGCGGCACGATCGGCACGATCTGCCCGCCGCGACCGCACCGGTGCGGGATCGCCCACGCCACCGACTCGCGATGTCGGCCGGAGCGGACGAACGCATCACGCTCCCAACGGCAACGATCTTCGTCGACGCCGACGAGTGGGCCGCTCGCGCCAATGCGCTGGGAGGGACCAGCAACTCGCTGCTCGCGGGAGTGGCCGCCCGGCTCGCCGAACGAGCGGGACGGGTCACCGCAGACGGCTCGGTCACGCTGGGTGTGCCCGTCAACCAGCGCACCGCCGACGACACCCGCGCCAATGCGGTCACCAACGTCGACGTCACGGTCGACGCCACGCGTGCGACGACGGACCTGAGCGAAATCCGTTCCGCAACGAAGCAAGCGCTGATCCACCGTCAAGAGGTTCCCGATGAGCGGATGGCACTGCTGCCCCTCGTCCCACTGTTGCCCAAGCGGCTCGTCAGGCGATGGGTCAACGTGTACACGCCCAGTACGACGAGCGTGGCCTCATCCCAACTCGGTTCGGCCCCCTCGATCGTCAACCGGCCAGACGGCACAGACGCCGACTACATCTCCTTGCTGTCGGTCTGCCCGGGCGTGACCAAGGCGACGGTGCAGCTCTCGAACGGACTGATGGGGTTGATCTCGGCAGAGGTGAACGGACGAGTCTTCGTCTCGGTCCTGGCGTATCAGCCGGGCAGTGTCACCTCGAATGACGAGCTGCGACAGGTCCTTTCGAGCGTCATGGACGACTTCTCGCTCCCCGCCACCATCGGATGGCCGAGCCGTGAGCCGGCCAACCAGTCCCGCTAGACGTTCCCGCAAGCAACTAACAGATAAGGACTTCAGGAAAATGGACAACGTACTCGGCCTCTTTGACCAGGCCTTCTTCACCGGCGAGCGAGTCACCGACGCCAGCGGCCTGCTGCAGTGCGTCTGGATATATGACCATGCGATCGACATCGACGGTCTGCGTCGGTTCCACCATCATCTCCAACGGGGCCGGCTGTCCCGCCGCATCGAACGCTCCCCGTTGCCGTTCGCCCGCCATCGCTGGGTCTCGGGCGGCGGTCAGTCCGAGCTGGAGATCGTCGAGACGCCGCGACCGCGCGAACAGTTCGAGGCCTGGCTGCGCGAACAGGCCACCACGGACCTGGACGCCGAGCACGGACCCGAGTGGCACCTCGCGGTGCTCCCGTTCACCGACGGCGGCGCCGGGGTGAGCCTGCTCATCTCGCACAGCCTCACCGACGGCGTCGGGCTGTGTGCGGCCTTGGCCGACGCGGCGTCGGGCCGCGACGACGCGATCAACTGGCCCGCCGCCGGAACACGCCCGCGATGGCGAGCAATCCGCGAGGACGCCCGCCAAACCGTCCGCGATATCCCCGCGATCGGCCGCGCCGTCGTCACCGCGGCGCGAATGGCCCGACGAAGCGTGGGCGGCGGTGCGGCTTCACCCGCTCGGCCTCTTTCTGAGCCAACCACGCGCCCGCCCGCGCTGCCCGCAGGAGTCGACGGGTCCATCACGCTCGCGACGGCGACGATCTTGGTCGACGCCGACGAGTGGGATGCCCGTGCAGGCTCCCTCGGGGGCACCAGCAACAGCCTGCTCGCGGCGGTGGCGGCCCGGCTCGCCCAGCAGTCCGGACGCGTCGCCACAGACGGTTCGGTCACTCTGGGGATGCCCGTCAACGAGCGCACGGCCGACGACACCCGCGCCAACGCCGTCACGAATGTCGACTTCACGGTCGATCCGGCTTTCGCGACGACGGACCTGCGCGAGATCCGCTCGGCAACGAAGCAAGCGATTCTGCGTCGCGACGAGGTCCCCGACGAGCGCTGGATCCTGCTGCCCCTCGTTCCCCTGATGCCGCAATGGCTGCTCAAGCGCATGGCCAGCGTGGCCGCAGGCACGTCCACAGGCGTCGTCGCGTCCAACCTCGGCGAGGTCAACCCGGCTGCCTACCGGCCAGACGGGACAGAGGCCGCCAGCTTCGCCATAAAGTCCTCCTGCCGCGGCATCACCAAGTCACTCATGCACCGCACAGGCGGAATGATGGCGGTGGTCCTGGGAAGAGTGGACCGAAAGATCTTCGTCTCGGTCGCCGCGTATCAGCCGGGCCGGTCCAATTCGGACGGTGACCTGCGGCGGAACCTGACCAGCGCGCTGACCGACTTCTCGCTCACCGCCAGCGTCGCTTGGCCCAGCACCGCGCCCGTCTGCGCCGCACGGTAGCCACTCCCTCGCCATTGTGCTCACCCACTGCCCCACGCAGTGGGTGAGCACAATGCGTAAAACCGCGAAATCGATGCTTTCGGCGACTATCGCCCACAAGCGCGACCTGGTGCAACCGGCGCCATAACTTAGGTCTCGACATAACAACCGAACAGTTCGCACGATGTGCAGCACGAGAGTAATCACGCTGGCGCGCTGTGTAATTCGGGACTTCGGCACCACATACCGCTGTGAAAGGTTGCACCGTGTTCAAAAAGACCGGCACCCCGGGGACCAAGACCTCCCTGGATGCGTTCTCCATGCTGGGACGCTTCGTCGTGCGCGCGCCATGGGTCATGATCGCCGCCTGGCTCGCGCTGGTCGTCGTGCTGAGCGTGGTCTGCACACCGTTGGCGAAGGTGGTGGAAAACCAGCAGGTACAGCCGCTGCCACCCGCAGCGATGGCGGCTACCAATCAGATGGCCAAAGACTTCGGCGAATCCGCCCAGAACATCCTGGTCGTGGTCCTGACCGATAAGAAGGGTCTTGCGACCTGCCGACGAGGATGTCTACCGCAAGGTGGCGACCACGTTGCGCAACGACAAGGACCAAGTGGCCGGCGTGCAGGATTTCCTCACCACGCCGCCCCTGCGTCAGTTGATGGTCAGCAAGGACAACAAGGCGTTCTACATGGCGGTGATGCTGAAGGCACCCGCCGGTTCGCCCGAGTCCTCGACGGCCTACACAAAGATCACCGAAACCGTCAAACACTCCACCGAGGGTTCCGGGCTGACCGCGAACGTGACCGGGCAAGCCGCCATGATGGGCGACCTTTCGATCATCGGCGAGCACGACATGCACATGATCGAAATGGCCACGGCGATCTTGGTGCTGACGATCCTGTTGGTGATCTATCGGCGGCCCGTGACCGTGCTGCTGCCGTTGATCGCCATCGGAGTTTCGGTGACAGCCGCCCAAGGTGCGGTTTCCGCACTTACCCACCTAGGGCTGGGCGTTTCGCTTCTGACGATGGTGCTGATGACGACGATGATCGCCGGCGCAGGCACGGATTACGCCGTGTTCCTGATCAGCCGCTACCACGAGTGCATCGGCGAAGGCATGGACTCCGACACCGCGGTGCAGAAGGCGTTGAGTTCCATCGGGAAGGTCATCGCGGCGTCGGCTGCCACCGTTGCGGTCACCTTCCTCGGCATGATCTTTGCCCACCTCCCCTGGTTCACGAGTGTGGGTCCGGCGCTGGCGATTTCGATCGCAGTCGCGTTGTTGGCCGCAATCACACTGCTGCCCGCCATCCTCGTGCTCGCAGGTCGGCGTGGATGGGTGGCGCCGCGTCGCTCGCTCACCGGCCGGCTGTGGCAGCGCTCAGCCATTCAGATCGTTCGCAAGCCCAAGGTGCATCTGCTCGTCAGCCTGGCGGTGTTGATCTCACTGGCCGGCTGCGCGGCGTTCCTGCATCCCACGTTCAACGACCGCATGCAGCTCCCGATGGCGGCCGAGAGCAACGCCGGATTCTCGGCGATGCAGGACCACTTCTCGACGAGTGCGCTTCTGCCGCAATACATCTACATCCACTCGCCCCAGGATCTGCGCACGCCGCAGGCTCTCGCGGACATGGAGCAGATGGCGCAACGGGTGTCTCAGCTGCCCAATATCGCTGCGGTGCGCGGCATCACGAGACCTGACGGCAAGCCGCTGGATCAAGCCAAGCTCAGCTATCAAGCCGGGCAGGTCGGCGATGCCCTCCACGGCGCTTCGACACAAATCTCTGACAAGACCAACGACCTCGATGCACTGACCAGTGGCGCCGATAAACTGGCTTCAACACTGGCCATGGTCCGCGATCAGATCCACAGCGCGAGCGGGTCCGTCAGCGGGCTGACCTCCACGCTGAGCCAGGTGCAGGGGCAGCTCGGCGCCGCGGCCAACCTCGTCAGCTCG
Organism: uncultured Actinomycetota bacterium; assembly: GCA_963848855.1. Taxonomy (GTDB): domain Bacteria; phylum Actinomycetota; class Actinomycetes; order Mycobacteriales; family Mycobacteriaceae; genus Mycobacterium. The sequence goes on along the minus strand of CAWKFL010000007.1, from coordinate 172,665 downwards.
ATCCGTGGGATGGCGAATTCCACCGCGTCGACCGTTACGCACGCCGCGGGGATGTTCGGCCAGGTTCAGGCCGCGTTGAACGGCCCGCAATGCACCGCCAACCCGTTGTGCAGCATCGGGCGCTCCGAGGTCGCAAAGATTGTTCCCGCAGGGGCCTCGTCGGCTCCGGCCGCTCCGAATGTGCTGTCGGTGGTGGACAATTTGAGTGGCCAGTTGGAGACGGCGATCAATAATCTGCGGGCGGTGACGGGCGGTGGTGCCGCAGGCATCCAGTCCGAGATTACCCGCGTGCAGAATGGCGCCGACCAGTTGGCCGACGGCAGTGCTCGGCTGGCTGCGGGTGTGCACACGCTCGTCGACCAGACCAAGAAGATGGGCGTTGGTCTGAACCAGGCGTCGGACCTGCTGTTGTCGATGAAGCAGGGTGCATCGTCACCCTCCATGGCGGGCATGTACATCCCGAGCCAGGTGCTCAATTCGGACGACTTCAAAAAGGCAGCGCAGCTGTTCATTTCACCCGACGGGCATGCGGCACGATACATGGTCGAGACGAAGCTCGATCCGTTCAGCACGGACGCGATGGATCAGGTGCCATCGATCCTCGACACGGCGCGCGGTGCTCAGCCGAACACGTCGCTGTCGAATGCCACGACATCGATGGTCGGTACCACCGCCATGTACAGCACAATCCGCAACTACTACAACAGCGATGTCGAGCTGATCATCGCCGTGACACTTGCGGTTGTCTTCATCATCCTGGTGCTACTGTTGCGGGCGCTGGTGGCCCCGTTGTATCTCATTGTCTCCGTCGTCATTTCTTTCCTGTCGGCAATGGGTGCCGGAGTGCTGTTCTTTCAGGTCGTGCTCGGCCAGGCGATCCACTGGAGTGTGGCAGCGACAGCATTCATCGTGCTGGTCGCGGTCGGGGCGGACTACAACCTGCTGTTGATCACCCGCATTCGGGAAGAGTCAGGCGCAGGCATCCGCACCGGCATCATCCGTGCGGTCCGTTCGACGGGTGGTGTCATCACCTCAGCCGGCATCATCTTCGCCGCCTCGATGTTCGGTCTGCTGTTCGGCAGCCTCACCACCATGATGCAGACCGGATTCATCATCGGCGTCGGCTTGCTGATCGACACGTTCGTGGTGCGGACAATCACGGTGCCTGCGATGGCCGCGCTGTTGGGGCCCGCGAACTGGTGGCCGGCGAAGCCGCGCAAGGCCGCGCCTGGCCGCAAGGCGGTGGAGACCCATGCCGGGTAGCCGCTGATCCGCAGTAGTCGCAGGAGGGCCGCCAATTGGCGGCCCTCCTTTCATGTGCATAAGCGAGGCGTGAAATCGTGATCAATGCTTGCGCATGAACTTGCGAGGGCGCACCATCGCCGAGATCAACGAACTCTGAGAAGCGTGGACACCCATCGCACAGCGCTACGCGTCGATCACCTTGCCCTACGGCGAGCTGATCCTTCGCACCAGCGAAGGCATCCCGTACGCAACTCCCGACGTGACGCTCCTGTTCAAAGCCAAGCATGTGCGGCAGAAAGACGGCTGACTTCCAACGTGTGCTGCCCAGAATGAACGAGATACAACGATAACGACTGAGCAACTGGCTGTCCCGAGTCCACCCCGGGCAGCACTGGATCAAATGCACTCGCAGGCCGGAGCATGCGCGCCTGAAACGGTGCTAGGCAGCGCAGGGCGTGCGTTCTGCCGTTGTGGCAACGAAATTGTCGATCAGGCGTGCCACCGTCTCGGGACGTTCAGTCGGCGGATGGTGGTGAACGCCGGACATGATGTGAAGCCGGCTGTTCGGCAGTGTCCGGTGGGCTGCATGCGCGTGTTCGACAGGGATCACCTGATCCTGGTCACCGCTGATGATCAGCGCGGGCAGAACCCCGTGAAAGCTCAGGCGATTCAGGGCGGACACCGCCTGACCGCGGAAGTCGACAACCGAGCGCAGTGTGCGCAGGAATGCCTGCCTGTTGTCCCGATTCGACAGCGACGGACGTGCTTTGAAGCGGTCGGAAGATCCCATCAGCGCACGGAGCGCGTTGCCGGCGAGGATGGCAGGCCGCGACGCGATTATGGGCAACACGAGCTCGGATCCGGGCAGGGACAGTAGGCGCAGCACGCGGCCGACATCGTGGCCGAACCCGCCGCTGCTGATGAGCACGATCCGCTCGCAGTACTGGCGGTGCTGATACGCGAACTGCATGGCGATGCCGCCGCCGAGAGAGTGACCGATGACAGTCACTCGGGAGATATCGAGCGTATCCAGTAGATCGCGAAGCAGGACGGCGAAGGCGCCCACCGAATAATCGCCGCGCGGTTTGTCGGATTCCCCATGGCCGAGCAGATCCGGTGCAATGACGCGGTATTTCGTAGCGAGCAGCGGAATTACGCCGCTCCAGCTGTTGGAACTGCCACCCATGCCGTGCACGAGCAACAGGACCTCGCCGGTGCCCTCATCGCGGTACGCAACGCTATCGCCGTGCAATGTCATGGTCTTGAGGTTCGCGGTGGCGTCGCTGTTGGCGGAATCCGGCTGCGAACCATGCTTGGGCAGTATGACGGCCGGGGCCGCGACTACGGCTGCGCAGGCGGCTGCGCCGACCAACAGACTCTTCAAGGCTTTCATGACATTTTGCTCCGGTGTGCTGTTTCCCGGCTAGGGAGAACTATTCTTGGCGATCACTACCGGATACGTTATGGCCTGTGTGTCAACAGTTCTCGCTTGTGCGCACTACTCAGTACAAGCAACGATATTCGCGTTTCGCACATAATGCTCAGCTACTTACCGTGTTGCTACTGCCCGCGGCGCCGTCGACGCAGAGTAAAAGTAGGTCAGGACACCACGACTGCGAGTTGCGCTGCAGAGGAACGGTTCTGCGACGTCCGCGTGTTCGCGCGACGGCGCATCCCCACCGCGCGGCTGATCGCATCGCTCACGCATTCCGCAGCTTCTTGCAGGAGCATGTGGCTGGCCGTGGGATGGTGCAGATGAATGGCACCCCGGATCGCGGCGGCCAAATCGTGTGAATGGGATGCCGGGGTCAGAGCATCGGTTCCGCCGCTGATCACCAGGGTTTTGGCGGTGATGGACGCGAGCACGTCGCACACGTCGTAGCGCTTGAGGCTGGGCAGGAACCCGGCGGCCGTCGCCAATGATGTGGTCCGGACAGCTGCAGCCGCAACGGCAGCGACCTTGTGGCGGTTGCGTGCCAATCGGCCCAATACTGCGCCGAGCGGCTGAGTGACCTTCTCGACGGCCTTGTCCGTCGCCCGTCGCGGCATGCGGTTAATGAGTTCGAACAGCGCGTCCGTCGCGGGAGTGCCAAGCAGACGCGGTATGCCTCGCTCCGCGAGGTGGCCCGACGCGGTTCCGACCAGAACGAGGCCGTGCGGTTCCACCGGGCGCTCCGATGCGGGGCGCCTGAAATAAGCCAGCGCCGTCATTCCGCCCATCGAATGACCCGCCAGCGTAAGCGGACCCGTGATGTGCATCGCCGTGAGAACCTCCGCGAGGTCGGCGGCGAGTTGGTCGACGCGATAGGTGGGCATGGGGGCACCTGCCGAGCGACCGTGGCCGCGATGGTCGTAGGTGATGATGCGAATCCGATCGCCCCACTGACGCCGCAGTTCGCACACCTGCAGTTCCCAGCTCTCTTGGGTGAGCAGAAGGCCGTGCATCAGAACGACGGTGGGGGCGTCGGCTCGTTCAGAGCGGTAGTCGCGCACCGCAAGACGCACACCGTCACTGGTGGTGACCGTCAGCTCGACGTAGCCATCTTCGGTGGTGAGCGTGGACGCGGCGGCACGAACCGGGGCAGGCGCCAGATCGGAATTGGGCGCAGCCGACATGGTGGACTCCTCGCTCGGTGTCGATGTCGGAAGGTTCCCGACACCTTGATGCGGTCGAAATTACGGACCGGCGAGGACGGTGGCACGCTTGTGCGCACAAGCGACGCAAGCAGCGATTTTGAGCTTTTGCGCATTGTGCTCAGCATGCTCTACGTGCGAAAGTTGAAGTGCCGACTACCGATTCGGACGCTGTCTTAGCGCCAGTACCCCTCATGGGATCGGGCTGCTTCATCTTCGAGCAGGGGGCCGATGACGGTTATCGGGCGCGAGCCGTTGCAGAGGATCTCGCGACACGGCAGCGCAAACGAAGTATGCGCCGGGTCATCGCCGGTGAATTGGAACAGCCGAAGGTTCGACATGCCGTAGACGACCCTGCCGATGCCGTTCCAATAAGACGCTCCCGCACACATCGAGCACGGCTCGGTACTGGCGTACAGAGTGGCTTGATTCATCCCGTCAATACCCAGAACACGCCACGCATCGGTTGTGGCGACGAGCTCTGCGTGCTGTGTCGGGTCACCGCCGTCCGCCCATGATGTGTTGCGGTGCTCGGCGATGACCTTGCCGTCGGCATCCGCGACCAGGGCGCCATACGGGGCGCCCCCACCCTCCCTGGCTTCGTTGGCCAACACGAAGCTGCGGCGGAGCAGTGCAAGGTCGGGAACGTCGTTCGGGTCAGGCTCAGCGCCTGCTGGCGCGGCGGCGATCAGAGGGGAGCCGACGATGCCGGCAAGCACACCAGCGGCGAGCAACACCTGACGACGCTGTATCTCCTGCATGAGCGAACATGTTAGCCGTAGAGCAAATGCATCGGTGACAATAGGGTGCGAGGCGTAGACTTTCTCCGAGCTTCTCGAAGGCATCCCGATGGTTCGAATAGGTCGATTCGCATTGACCGTCTGGCTGCTGCTGGCGATCGCGGCCGCAGCCGGAATCCACCTTGCGCTGGATGCCGAACCATCAGATGGACCGCAGGAAGGCTTCCTGGCGTACGGTCGCGTCACGGTGACCATTCCTCGCAGCGATGTGAATACGCCGCGAACCAAGCGGTGCATCGCCAACTCCGTAGAGGCGGGCACAGATGTGCGGCAAGGCATTCCGGTAGTCATCAGTCTGGACGGCCGCGCTGTCGGCGGCGGCGAACTGTCCAGTGGCCAACTGATACACCAGATGACGCAGCGCATACACTCCGAATCGTCGCGCGCGACTTGCCAATACAAGTTCTCGGCGCCGGTGACGGAGCCCGGCGAGGGCCAATACACCGTGGATATCGGCGACGCAAAGATCGCGTTCTCTGCGGAAGACTTGCGGAACGGCATCAATCTGGGTTTGTCGTGATGCCAACGCGGTGAGCACGCGGGTCGTCCGTGCGGTGGCGTCACTTCTGTCACACGAACGCGGCAATGCGTGCTTCTCAAATGTGATATCGCAGGTGATATCGCTTTCCAAAGACGTCACATGGTCCGGCGCGACGCTGGGCTGGCGACCTATACCCCGCGCTCAACGGGAAGCAGTCCGCGGTCGACGGCGGCGACGAGGGCGGCATGGTCGGCTTCCGTCTGGTCGGCATAGCGCCGCGCGAACTTGCACAGCGCCTTGTCGACCCGATCGGAGCTCCCCATGTACCCGGCGATCATCGATGCGCCGCTAGTCCTGGCGTGGCCTTTGGCGAGAAGCTGACCAACTACTCCGGCGTAATCAGCAAGCGCGGCCGCGTCTATCGCGTCTATAGGAATGCGCCCCTTCATATTTCGGAACTGACGCACGTAGTACTGCAGTCCTTCCATAGTGGTCCAGCCCAACAGTGGGTCGCTGACTGTCTGCAGTGCCTGCTGGTATTCCACGACACGCTGGCCCTGGTGCGCGTGCCATGCCGATTCACCGTGTACGTAGCGGCCCAGTACCGACCGGCGGGCCTGCTTGAGTTGGAGGAAAACAACGTCTGATTCCGACGAACCCTCCAGCAGCGCCACGTACGCGCGCAGGCCGACACTGCCCACCCCGACGACCTTGTGTGCGACGTCAACCAACGTGTAGCCACCGAGTACGCGCCGCCAGTAAGGGGGCAGAGTTTCCAGATACTCGTCGAGCGCCTCCGCCAACAACTCCGATTCGCGCTCAGGCAATCGAGTGATGAGGGGCGGTTCCTCGACGATCTTCCGCTCGCCCTCCACCTCATGGGTGAAGCGCGGCAGCGCCCGGTCACCGGTGCGGTGACGCGCCCGCCTCGCCGACCGCACGACCTCTTCGTTGAGCGGGCCTGCTGTCTCGGCTGCCAGCCTGTCGACATCGAGCCGAACGAAGGACCTTGTGAACAGCGGCAGGTCGGCTAGCCGCCGCAACTCGAGGCGATAGGAGGCAACACAGGAACGCACAGCGTTGCCGCAGTGGATTTCCGAGGTCCCATTGTGGCGCCCGGCAACCCAGATACTGGCGGCCAACCGCCGTAGGTCCCACTCCCAGCCGCCCGGGTGAGCTTCGTCGAAGTCATTGAGGTCGATCACCAGATCCCGCTCGGGAGAGGCATAGAACCCGAAGTTGCCGAAGTGCGAGTCACCGCACACCACCGGTGTGATTCCGGTTGCGGGCAGATGCGCCACGTCCTCGGCCATGACCACGGCGGTCCCGCGGAGAAATCCGTACGGCGAGTCGACCATGCGCCCGACACGGATCGGGATCAGCCGGTCGACCCTGCCCTGGTGGCTGACGTTGATGAGATCCACGGGGTCGGGACGATCGGAAGGCGCCGTCCAGTCGGCCAACGATCTGCGCGGCACCCGCTTACGCAGACTCTTGCCGAGGGCGTAGCGCTCGGCCCGTGTTACCGGTCGCTGGCGCAACGAGCGGTAAGCAGTGCCATCGGCATCGGCGAGAACGGTGTGCACGCCGGAAGGTTCGATGCCATCCATACCAGCTGAATACCCCGTTTGCCGGAAACAGTCCAGATGCGCTCCGGGATCCGCCGCTGAAAGCCATTTGGTGTCGAGCATGATGCGCAGGATTGCCTAACCGCACATCATGCGCTCATAAGCTTCCGGGGCCGCGTCGAGCGGCATCCTTTCGATCATCGGTTCGACCCCGACGACAGTGCTGAACGGAGGTGTGACCGAACCCGGGGTCCAAGCCGACGACTACCAGGGCCGCCAGCAACGGAGTGCTGGATCCGCAATACTTCGCTCAATGAACTATCATCCGGATACACTGTCAAAATGGCATTGCGGGGGGAGTACGACAACGAGCTATGTCCAATTGCGCGCTCGCTCGAAGTGTTTGGCGAGCGGTGGACACTACTGATCATCCGCGACGCGTTCTACGGCGTTGTTCGCTTCACCGATTTTCGGGCGCATCTGGAGATCCCGTCAGCTGTCCTGATCGAGCGTCTTCGGTTGCTCGTGGCGCACGAGATCATGACGACGTCCGTGGGCGCCAGCGGTAGAAGTGAGTACGCGCTGACCCGCAAGGGCGAGCTGCTCTGGCCTGTCGTGTGGTCAATAATGAATTGGGGCAACGAGCATACGTGGAGACGGAGCTGCGTCGCCCGATCGTGCATTATGGGTGCGGCGGTCAGCTCACGCCGTTGGGGAACTGCGGACGGTGTGGCGCGGTTCCTGAACCACGCGATCTCGAGGTACATCCGCGGCGCTCGAGGTCACGGAACGCCGATCGGGACGATCGGATTAGCCGATTGTTAATGAAGCCCCACCGAATGCTTGAGCCCTTCATCGACGCGGCTTGACCAGACTCGCTCGCTCCGCCGCCCAGCGGTCTGAACATCCCTCCCTTACTGGCTGTTTCGCCAACCTGACTCCCACCGCTCATCCGTCAGTCGAGCGCGTCCAGACGGGTCTGGAAGACGCTTGGTCATCTTCGGCCAGGAGAGCAGTTGAACTTCATTGAATGAACTTGTAACGTCCAAGTGGATAGTGAAGCACTCTGGAATGGGATTAGCAACATGACACTCGGGCCCTTCACCGAACACACGATTCGACGGCTGCATGTGCGGCTCGGTCGTTCCTACGACGAGGCGATCGCAGACTTCGAGCGGATCGTGCCACCCATAGACCCGCAGCGTTTCCAATCCTTGGACAGCTGGGAAGAGAATTTCACGTTGTCCGAGTCCGTCGCGCCGATGGGATTGATGCGCTTCGGATCCATCGACGTGCAGGCGTACATGCGAACGTCCGGAACCGAACGCCCTGGGACCGAATACTTGGCGGGCAACCACACCATCGCCGAACGGATGTACCGCCATGAGCCGGCGGCTATGTTGTACGCCCCTCTGCGCCTGTTCATCTACGCCGACGACGACGGGCAGGGAGTGCTCGTGATCGACCAGCCCAGCACGTTGTTCGGCAGTCTCGGTGACAACGCCGAGGTCGCAGCCGTCGGGCGCGAACTCGATCAGAAGGTCGCCAATGTGTTGTCGGCCATGGGAGTCGAGGTGCCCAACGTCCTGGTTCAGTCAGCGACGACTGAACCCTAGGACTTAGCATGCATCCACTGCGCGCGCTCCGTGAACGCGGAAACAACACCTCCGAAGAGGTCGCGGCGCTTCTCGCTGACGACATCGAATTCCACACTCCGATCCTGACCAAGGTCGTGACGGGCCGTGATTTGATCAGCCGGATCTGGGCGCTGTCGTCGCACATGCGCTCCGGTCGCTACCTGCGTGAGGACAAGCTCGACGAACGCACCACGTTCTTGTACTGGCAAGGCGAAGTCGATGGTCGAGACCTGGAGATCCTCGAACTCATCGAGGACGACGAACATGGGTTGATCAGAAAGCGCATCGCCGCTTACCGACCGCTGCCCGCCGTCGAGGTGTTTCGCTCATTGATGTATCCCAGCATCAAGGAGTGGCTCGGCCCGGAATATTTCAGCTATACGCCCGAGGATCGTTCGGCTTAACTCGACCCGGCGCAGTAGACGTCGGCGATGTCAACGATGGATCGGGAAGTCGTCCGATAACCCCGTGACTTCGCGCCGGATCGCCAGGGCCGGGTCAGCATCGGCATGCTCGAACTCACGCCCGGCTTTGTGACCCGCGTACACCGCGGCAGCGATGGTGGACGGCGCATCGGCATCACCGATCCTGCGTACGGAACGCACTCCGGCGCTGTGCCACTCGCCAACTCGGGCTTCCAGCCCTTGGTAGAGCTCGTTATTGGGCTGGCGGGCGGTAACGAGCACGACGGAATCTGCAGCAAGCACGGACGCGGCACCGGTGTAGGCACACTGCACCGTCACCGCTTCCCCATCCACTGCGACGAGGGCCTGATTGTTGTGCAGCGCGACGCCGGCGTTGATCAACCTGGCTTGGATGCGATCGACCTCCAGCGTGTTCGAGGTCCAGGCCGACACCTGCGGTTTGGGGCAGACGACCGTGACTACGAATCCTTCATTCGCCAGCAGTTCGGCCAGGATTCCCGCCATGTAGTAGTGGTCGTCGTCGAAGATCACCACCCGGGGTTCGGATGGGCGCGCACCCGACATGATGTCGTCGGGCGTCAGCACATTCGCACCGCTCGCGATGGGGACGGGGTGATGATTCCACCGGCCCACGCCATCGGCGCGCCACGTCGCGCCTGTCGCGATTACGACGTGGGCGAACCCGAAGTCCAGCACGTCATCGACGGTGACCGGGCTTTGCCGGTGGATCTCGACGCTGTCGAGCTTGCCGAGTTGTTGCTCGCGGTAATCTACGACGCGAATCCATGCCGACAGGCCGGGCAATGCCGATTCCCGCCGCACCCGGCCGCCGAGTTCTCTCCCAGCTTCGAGCAGTGTGACGCTGCAGTCTCGATGCCCGAGCGTCCTCGCAACTTCCAGGCCCGCCGGGCCTGCGCCGACCACCAGCACCGATTCCGGCTGTTGCACAGGCGGTGCGTATTCGGGATGCCAGCCCCGGCGCCACTCCTCACCCATGGTGGGGTTCTGCGTGCAGCGGATCGGCGACATTGTGAGATCGCCGGACACGCATATGTTGCAGCCGATGCATTCTCGGATGTCGTCAATCAGGCCTGATTCGATCTTGTTGGGAAGGAAGGGATCCGCAATCGAGGGTCTTGCCGCCCCAATGAAATCCATGATGCCGGAGCGGATCTGGTCAACCATCAAGTCAGGGCTGGTGAACCTGCCGACGCCGACGACCGGTTTGGTGGTGAGCTCTTTCAGCCCTCGTAGGCGCTCGCTGTGCGATCCCTCGATTGCGAAGCGCGACGGCGACGAGTCGTTGGACCAGTCCCCGACCATGAAGTCCCATAGGTCAGGCAGCTCAGCGAGTTCGGCAATGACCTCATCGACGTCTTCGCGGGTGAAACCGTGCGAGCCAACCATTTCGTCGACGCAGAGCCGCACCGCGACAGCTGCGCGACCTTCGCATTTCTCGGCGGTGTCCTCGATGAGTTCGCGCAGCAACCTCATGCGATTTCGTAGCGGGCCGCCGTATTCGTCGGTCCGGTGGTTATACCGCGGTGACAGGAAGTGCTGCGCCCCACCGAGGTTATGCCCGGCGTAGACGTAGACCACGTCGTAGTCGGCTTGCAAAGACCGGCACACTGCTGCGCGATGCCAATCCCGCATGTTGGCGATATCGGCCTTCGACATGCTGCGCGCTTGAACCGGATGAGCCGACAGGATCGGTAGATCGGAAGGCCCAACTGGGACCTCTCGCGTAGCCAAATTGGGTGCGGACATTCCGTTGTGGGCGAGCTCGATACCGGCGAGGGCACCGCCGTCGTGGATCGCTTGCGCGACGCGTGCGTGAGCCGGAATATCGCGATCGTCCCAGAGCCGGCCTTCTATATAGGGTGTCAAGTCGGACGTGGGATGAATCTCGACCTCTTCGGTGCACACCACCGCCCAGCCGCCTTCGGCCTTGATCCGCCGCATCATCGCGTGCGCGGAGACGTCGCGATAGCCCATGCCATTGCAGTGCGGCACCTGAAAGAAGCGGTTCTTCGCCGTAACGGGGCCGATCTTCACGGGCTCGAATAGCACGTCGAAACGCGGATCGCGGGCGCTGCCGAAGTTATTCACCCATGCATCCCAGTTCACGAACCTGAGGCTATGCCCGCGACTGATCCCGACGCAGCCAACTTGACTTCGGGCAAGCCCTCGATATCTACAGGGCGCCGGTCGTCGCGCGAGGATAGTCGGGTAAACGCGTCCCCTCTGCGATGTTGACCAGGCCTGTACCGGTCACTGCAGTGACGGCTCTGACAACATGGCTCGCTGCGAGGCGGGCGCCGGCATGGAGGGTGCGGATACCGATGCGTGTGCGCGGGTTGGCCAGTCGCAACACGTTGCGGCGTACGTGTGGGGCGGCGTCGACGAAGGGGCGCATCAAGAGCTGATACTGAGCCAATGCGGAATCAATGTCGTCGGCGCCTGCCAATTCACCGGCGAGGATGTAGGCGCCGATGAGTGCCAAACTGGTACCCGCACCACCGAAGGTTGCATTGCAGTAGGCAACGTCCCCGAGTAATGCGACGCGACCTTTGATCCAGGAATCGTGGCGCAGTTGACCGACCGCTGAGAAGTACATCGGTGCGCCCGCGTCGAGTTCGGCCAGGATGCGTGGCGCGGCACCGCCGACGTCCGCGAAAGTGCTTCGCAGAATGGCGATCTGGTTGGTTTGGTCGAGGTTCTCAAGACCCCGCACGTCAGAGATGAAGGTCAGGAGGGCGCGGGTGGTGCCTAGATTGTCCGGCCGCAAATGCACGCCGCGCGATTTGGTCGCGTGCTGCCAATTCCACCACCGGTCATCGACGTCACTGCGAGGGATGGTGGCGTAGGCGAAGTACATGCCGAGATCTTCGACGACTGCGGGCGTGACGAACCGGCGCGATCGCGACCGCAAACCTTCGGCAATGACGAGGAGGTCGGCGTCCAGGCCGGTGCCGTCCTGCAGCGTAACTGTGACGTGGTCATTTCGATCGGTGACATCGGCGATCTGGGTGCTGAACCGGTAATCGGTGTGCTCGATGGTGCGCTTGATGAGGATCCGGGACAGCTCTCCGCGCAGAATCTCCAACTCTGCAGTCGGCCCGTCGGTTTCTCCTGGGGATGAGACAGAGAACGACGCCGCCGGCGAGCCGTCAGCTCTAACAAAGCGCGTACCGACTTCGCCGGTATTTGCCGCGCGCACGTCGTGGTCGATGCCCATCCGGCGGACGACCTCGCGAGCGGCACCGCGTATGTCGACGTTCTGACCCTCGTCGCGACGCTGAGGGAAACGTTCGACGACGGTAGTTCGCCAACCGCGCGCTATGAGCTGATGAGCCAGCGCGGGTCCGGCGATGCCAGCGCCGGAAATGACAGCGTGGGGAGTCATTAGTCTCCAATCCTGACTGCGATGGCGCCTGCGACCGCCGGCAGGAACTTGCGCTAGTTGCCCATTGGGCGGTACCTCGAAACATTCACGCGTGGATAGCCGCGCCGCGCCGCGTCGGTGGCGCCGCCAAGCGTGGAGTCGAACCCCGCTGAACTAGGCGCGATGACTGCAGTTAATGCGCCGCAATCTTCTTGGCGTAGAAAACGCGGTCGTAGCCGTCTTGGCGGCCGCGTGCCGTCTCGATATATCCATGACGCGGGTAGAACGTTTGATTCTCGGTCATCGCCTGATTGGTGAGCAACCGCACCTCCGACAATCCAAGTTCCCGGGCGTCGTCTTCGGCACGGGCGAGCAACAGCGCACCAAAACCGTGCCCTTGCGCGCTTGGGGCGATTGCGACGGTGTCGAGCAATAGATGGTCGTCGTGCACTTCGTTGACCACGACCCCGGCGATCTCGCCGTCAGCTTCGATCACCCACACTCGCGACGACGCAACGACGGCATGGTAATCCGCACCCATCGGCGCCGGTCGTCTGCCGATCCGAGCGACGTACATGTCGAAAGCGTCGTGCACGATGCGCTCGATGGCAACCACGTCGGATGGACCTGCGCGGCGTGCCTGAACGTCGACCACCGTGATGACGATATTGCATCGCCGGGCCGCCGGTAGCGGTTGGATCTTCCTCCCGATGACGCCGACGAAGCTTTCGATGTCCACGCCGCCCGGCCACCGCGCAATCGGTGCGAAGGTGCCCGGCATAGGTGGAGCCGGTGGGGGTCTGACGTTGACCCGCATGCAGGCCGCGGCGCTAGCGGCGGCCGCTGCCGAGGATACTTACACCCGGCAGTTCGTAGCCGTCAGGCGTGGCGAAATCTGCCATCGCCGCGTCAACACGGGCGCGGATGGCCGCGCTCACCTCGGCGGGAAGTGACCCCAACACCCGCTCAAGTGGCCCCGCCAGCGATGGGACCAGGGACCACCACTCGTCGAATGACTACTGGGCCATCGCATCCGGAAGTGTCAGGCCGTTCGCACGCGCTCACTCGCCACCAAGTAATGGATAACCGACGTCTTTACCCCTTGACCGCCGCCTGTGCCGACCGGGCGAACATGATCACGTCGCCCCGGAGTGCCCGCTCTGAAGCTCGCCGCTAGTGGGCGATCGCCCCGTGTTCGGCGACCCCCCAAAGACGTAGAGCGCAGCGCGCGATTCTCCAACCCATCGCTGAGAAACGCATTCGGGTCGTTGGCTTCGTTCGAGCGGAACCCGATTCCCTACCCCGGCGGATAGGAAAGTCTTTCCTTTTCAGGTGTGAGATCTGTCTTCCCAGCCATTACCGAACCATTTCTCGACCCTGATTATTTACCTCATGAATGGGTTCGACATTCACCACAAGCCAACACCCGACAAGCGAGACACCAGGCGTGGAGCCGTGGTACTAGCCCGGCTGGGGATGGTCACAAACTCACTGACCCTCGTGGCTTTCGTCCCCTCACAACCGGGCCGGTAGCAGGCGGGACTGGTCAGGTCGTGAGACACAAGCTCATGGAATGGCTTCGCCGTTATCTGCCGTGCGAAATCGCCGGCACGGTCGGTGAGTTGGGTGGCGCCGCCGTCGCATATGTGCTGACCGGGTCGACGGCCGCGGCCGCGGTCACCGCGACAGTCGGTGCGTCGGTGGGTTATTACGCGGCCGCATACCTCACTGCGATGCGGTGGGCCTATCGTGCGCGCCGCGACCGGACGCGGGTTGTGCGGCTGGTGGTCGCGAACCTCATCGCGTTGCGCAGCGTGGCGATCGAATTCGGACCCGCCGAACTGATCGACAGCCTGCTGGTGCGGCCGGCGGCTTTCTACTTCGGGCCGCAGATCTTCGGCAACGTCGTGGTGGGCTGGATCTTCGGAAAGCTGGTGTCAGACGTGGCTTTCTACGTTTTCGCAATCTTCAGCTACGAGCGTTTCAACGGCCTTCTTGTCCGTCGGCCACAGGCCGAGGAGGTCGATGGTGAACCCGTCACGACGGTCCCAGCTCCGTGAGGTCCTTCGCGCACAGGCGCACGACCAGCGCTGGGCAGCGCTCATCGAACGGCACGGTACCCCGCTGCTGGTGCTCGACCCCGAGCGGGTCGCCGCACAGTACCGCCTGCTCAGCCATCACCTCCGCGGCTTTCGGCTGCACTATGCCGTGAAGGCGCTGCCGCATCCGGCGGTGCTCGCGACCGTCGCGGCGTGCGGCGGCGGCTTCGACCTCGCCACCGAAGGCGAGGTGGACCTGGTGCGGACACTGGGCATACCCATGGACCGGTGCATCCACACCCACCCGATAAAGAAGCCCGCCGACATCGATCACGCCTACCGGGCGGGCATCCGCAGGTTTATCGTCGAGAACCCGGTTGAGGCGCAGAAGTTCAACGGCAGACCGGCGGACATCGAGGTGCTGGTGCGGCTGAAGTTCCGCAATCCGTCGGCCAAGTCGGACCTGTCGACAAAGTTCGGCGCCGACCCCGCCGATGCCGAGCTGCTCGTCAAGCACGTGATCGCCACCGGGGTGCAGTTCGCCGGGTTCAGTTTTCATGTCGGCAGCCAGGGCTCGTCGGCCGAACCGTACCGCACGGCCCTGCGCGGCACCCTGGACCTCGTCACGCACATCCGCGAAACCCTCGGCGTGCACAGCAGTGTGATCGACATCGGCGGCGGCTTCCCCGTCACATACCGCGAGCCGATGCCAGCGATCACCACGATCGCCGACATCATCGATGACACGCTCGGCGACCACCGGGACGAGTTCACACTGCTGGCCGAGCCGGGGCGTTATCTGGCCGCGGACTGCATGACGCTGCTGGCCAGCGTCGTCGGCACCGGCGTGCGTGACGGCCGACTGTGGCACTACCTCGACGACGGCCTCTACGGCAGTTACTCGAATGTGATGACTGAGGACGTGCACCCAGCGATCCTGGCGCTGCGCGAGCTGACCGACGACCTTGCGCCCGATGAGCCGGTCACCCTGGCGGGGCCGACGTGCGATAGTGCCGACGTCATCGCACGCGACTATCCGATGCCGCCGCTGGACATCGGCGACGTCGTGGTCACCCCTTTGATGGGCGCTTACACCACCGTCACCTCGTCGCGATTCAACGGAATCCCGGCCACGCCGATCGTCGAGGTCTGACCGTCCGTCATCGCGAGTGCTACCGGTGACTGGCCTGGGCGCCCCTGTTGGTATGGCACACCACGACGACCGAACGGATCGCAGACCACGTCACGTTCGCCTACTGGGTGCCCAATGTCAGCGGCGGCCCGGTTACCGGCGATATCGAGCAGCGCATCGGAGCGTGCCCGACGGGTACGCCGCAATCACCTGATACCGATCCCGGCGCGCCCATATCGCCTCACCCTCGCGTCATACCCGGCGTGCCGCTACGTACAGCCGCTGGGTGGTCTCGCCGCGCCACTCCTGCGGCCCGCGGAGATACCACTCGACGTCGGTAAGCCCAGCCGCTTGTACCGCCGCGACGACGGCGGCCAGGTCGTGGAGCACGAAGTCCAGTGCCGGCACCTCGACCTCGAACCAGCTGGTTACCCGGCGCACGTCGTCACCCGCGTGCAGACCAAGCACCAGCAGCCCGCCGGATGCGAGTGGCCGGGCCAGGGCAGCGACAGCGCCGGGCAGTTCGGACGCCGCGAGGTGGATGAGGGAGTACCACCCGAGCACGGCGCCCCAGCCGACGGCGGCCTTCGGCCGCATCAGCCGCCGCAGATCGCCCACCTCGTAGCCGACGTCGGGATGCCGCTGCTGCGCCTCGACGACCATCTCCGGGCTGATGTCGAGGCCCTGCGCGTCGGCGCCAGCGGCAGCCAGGTACGCCGTCACATGGCCCGGACCGCAGCCCGCATCCATGACCGGCAGATCACGGGCGGCCACCGCCACGCGGTCGAGGAGCCAGCGTTCGAAGGGCTGTCCGTCGAGCTCGTCGGACAGCTCGCGCGCGTAGCTGGGAGCAACGACCCCGTACACCGCCCGCACCCGGTCGTCGCGCGCCTCGGGCGAGTCCGCGATGGGAGCCTCACGATCGACCGCAGGCCGCGCGGGCGTCTCCCCAGTCTCGACCGGGCCCAGCTCGTGCACCCATCGGTAGTCCTGCTGGCCTGGGCGCCGTTCGAGCCGCTGCACCAGCGGTTGGTCACGCCTGGCCATCCTCTCCAGGCACGCCTCGACCGCGGCGCGGTCGGCGAACGGGTACAGCCGCTCGGTGCGGGTGCGCAGCTCCCCAGGGGCCTGCGGCCCGCGCAGGAGCAGCACGGTGAGCACCGCACGCTCGTCGTCGGCCAGGTCGAGGCTCTCCGAGAGCGTCTGGTGGTACTTCAGCGTGCGCCGTCCGCTATCGGACCAAACGACGCGCAACAGCCCACGGTCCTTGAGCGCCCGGGCCGTCAGTTCCACCGTCCGCTCGTCGAGCTCCATCACCGGCTCACGGCTGCTCGTCTGGTTGCAGGCGGTGCGCAGGCTGGAGAGCGTGAGGGGGTACGACGCGGGAACCGTCACCTGCTTCTCCAGAAGGCTGCCCAGGATCCGCTGCTCGACCGGCTCGAGGTCCATGCGCAGACCTTACTTCCGGCTTCATCGCCGTAACCTCGTTCCCGGGCGCCCGCGAGTAAACGACGTCGGGGTCAACTCTGATGTGCCGAGGCGACCGCAATCGTCTCGATAACCGCAACCTGATGCCGATGGTTCATGTAGATAAATGAAATCCCTGCGGCGTCAACATAAATTCTCACTATCGCGTCACGGCCCGCGACGGATGGCGATGGGTCGCGGCGCCGCGGAGTAGGCTTTGGCCTACCACGTAATCAGAACATCGGAATTCGCCACACTGGGCGGAGCACAGCACGATTCGGGATTCGTTCGATGTGGCGCACGATTGATTGGGATCAATGTCATGGCCATCGACTTCACCCTGACCGAAAAGCAACGAGAAATCCAGGAATCCGCTCGTGAGTTCGCGCGGAACCACTTAGCGCCGATTACCGATCGGGTCGACGCGGAACCCGATCCGCTGACGGCGTTTCAGCTCATGAAGGACGCATATGCGGAGGCATGTAGACGTGGGTTCGCCTTTTCCATGCTGCCCGCGGAATATGGCGGCGGTGGGCTCTCTAACGTCGATTTCGTGCTCGCCGCCGAGGAGATACAGGCCGTAGACCCCGGATTCGGCACCACCCTGCTGGTGAACGGACTCGGGCTGATGCCGGTTTGGTACTACGGAACCGAGGAACAGAAGAAGCGATTCATCGGCACCGCAACAGCCGACCAGAGCGGTGAGTTCATCGTCGGCTACGCGGCAAGTGAGCCTCCGGGCACACCGGGTGGCACCGCGAACTTCGACGCACCCGCGATCGACGGCGCCGGCATGCAGGTCACCGCGCGCCTCGACGGCGACGAGTACGTCATCAACGGCCGCAAGTACTGGCCATGCAATGTCGGCGGCTGGGACAACGAGGGCGCCAACCTGAATCTGGTTGTCGTGCGCACCGACCCGGGGGCCGGGGGGACGGCGGGGCTGTCCGCGATCATGATCGAGCGTGGCACCCCGGGAATCACGTACAACTCGATCAGCACCTCGGCCCAGCGGAGCGCGCCGAACTGCGAGATCATCTTCGACAACGCCCGTGTGCCGGCGGCCAACCTGATTGAGGGGACGAAAGGGAACGGCGACCTCTTGATCAACCGCAACTTCGCCTGGTCCGGCCCGGTTGCGGGGATCGGGGCGGTAGCGGTGGCGCGGGCCGCCTACGAGGATGCCCTGCACTGGTCCAAGACCTACACCGCGGGCGGCCCGAAACCGATCATCAACTACCAGTATCCCGGCTATGTGCTGGGCGATGTCGCGGCGAAGATCGAGGCGGCGAGGTACTTCTGCTGGAAATCGGCACATTACCTGGATCAGCATGGCTACCACGGCGAGATGCTCGGGGCGATGTGCAAAATCCACTGCACCGAAATGTTGTTCGACTGCGTCTATAAGTGCATGCAGGTCGTCGGGGTTAATGCGGTCGATAAGAAGAACAGGTACGACCGGTACTTGCGTGAGGCGGCGCTCCTGCCGCTCTACGACGCCGGGAACTTCGGCATGCAGCGCCGCAGGGTGCACGGCGTCATGGTCGATAGCACCTTCAACCCGCGGGCCTTCATGGACGACCTTCCGGTCGACTTCACCAAGGGCATGGAGGGCATCGACACGATCCCGGGCCCGAAGACGGACGGGCAGCAGACCGTTGCGCAGACGGACACGTCGAGCTTCGCCCGGCACTAGCGGAAGAAGTCAAGCGCCACCCGCCCGCCGGCCACGACGTCGGCCGGCGGCACCCCGGCCGATCAGGCAATGATTCGACCGCCGTTGCCGAAGCGTGACGGATCCTTGATCGAATTGCTAAGCCCCGCCGACACATCGAATCGTCGCGGCACCCCTACCATCAATCGACATCGATGTAATTCGACGAATCGGGAGCCATGCGTCAGGGTGTGCGGTGTGTTGTTGTCACTGTGGGGGTGACTGCGCTCGTGGCTGCGGGGCCTGCCGGGGGCAGCATGGCGGCAGCGAGCCATTCGATTGCGCCCGCCATCGCGTCGGTTTTGCCAACGCCGGGAGCGGTGGTGGGTATCGCGCACCCCGTGGTGATGACGTTCCGCGCTCCCGTCGCCGACCGGCGCACGGCCGAACGCGACATTGACATCAAGTCGTCGCCCCCGATGACGGGCAAGTTCGAATGGCTCGACAACGATGTCGTGCAGTGGGTTCCCGACCGATACTGGCCGGCGCACAGCACAATTGCGCTTACAGTCAACAACCTGGCAATGAACTTCGCGACGGGCGCGGCGGTCGTCGGTGTTGCCAACATCTCGGAGCATACGTTCACCGTGAGCATCGACGGCGTCGATGCGGGACCACCGTCTACGCTGCCGGCTCCGCACCACCGACCCCACTGGGGAGAAGCCGGCGTGTTCCCGGCCTCGATGGGTAGGCCGGAGTACCCGACGCCCGTCGGCACCTACACCGTGCTGGCCAAGGAACGCTCGGTGACTATGGATTCGAGCAGCGTCGGCATCCCCGTCGACGCTCCCGACGGTTACCTGCTGACGGTGGATTACGCCGTCCGCATCACCAGCCGTGGCCTCTTCGTGCATTCAGCTCCGTGGGCCCTCAGTTCACTCGGGTACGACAATGTCAGCCACGGCTGCATAAGCCTTAGCCCCGAGGACGCGGAGTGGTACTTCAACACGGTCAACGTCGGCGACCCGGTGATAGTGCAGGAAAACAACATCGAAGTTCCTCGAGCAGTGTCGGCTTAGCGAGGCGCCGCCAATACGTGGCGTGCGGGTGCATGCGCCTGGTGGTGTCGTTGTATCGATATCACCGGCGGGCTCCGCGATGCCGCTCTCAAGGCTGTGCGCCTCACGCCCGTAGCGACTCGCGAAGCGCATGGAGCTCACGTGCCGCCGAACGGACGCAGAGGATGAGCAGCTTCAGCTCGCGCCGTCTGTTGCAGGACCAGGCGGAATTGGCTGACCAGACATAGGCGCTCCCTCCGGCAGCGGACCGATCGGGTCGCCCTTACCGGCATATGCACCAGACATTTCCACGAGCGGCGCACCCACCGCAACCGGCGCACCCACGGGAACCGGGGCACCCACGGGAGGCACCACAGGAACCGGCGCACCCACGGGAGGCACCACAGGAACCGGGGCACCCACGGGAGGCACAACCGGAACCGGGGCACCCACGGGAGGCACCACAGGAACCGGGGCACCCACGGGAGGCACCACAGGAACCGGCCCCGGCAAGGCCAACGGAACACCAGCCATCTCAGAGATGGGAGCGCTAGCCAGATCGCAGCCCTCCGCTGCCGCAGATGCACCACCGATCTGGCCCGCCGCCGCAGATGCACCGCCGAGCGCGCCCGCCGTCGTGGTGGCGCATGCGTAGCCGCCAGTTATCAGCGAAGCGGCCGCGACGTCCGGGCTCAACGCAAGAGCCGCCCCGCACAACCCAACCCCGGCAGCAACCACACCGATGTTGAATCGATCAAAGACCGTCATCGACGTCGACTCCTCCATTCGCGCTCATTCAGGTGGTACAAGCCACCGCAGTCGCCGCCACGACGACCACGTTAATTATCAACAGCAAAGTCGACTACGCGCCACGCCTCGTGCCAAGCCGTGTCCGAATAGTGACTTCGGCCCGGCTTGAGGCAAACGTCCGTCGAAGATCACGCGGCCTTACACGCCATCTGAACAGTTGCACTGCGCGACCTCATCTCACGAGTCACCACCATCATCGTCATCCCACGGGCTGCCAGTCCCTTCATCACGGCCAGAACATCGCCCACCAGTTCGGGATCCAATGCACTCGTGTACTCGTCGAACAGCATGATGTCGGGGTCCATCGACAGCGCACGGGCGATCGCCACTCACTGCTGCTGCAAGCTGACCGGGATATGCGTGCATTCTCGGATACCATCCCCGCGCGAGCGCAGATGGATTCGATATCGGTGTCGGGGTCGGTCACGCGATCCCCTCGACCAGCATTTGACCGCCGGTCGGTGTTTCCAGGCGATTGACGCATCGCAGCAAGGTGGACTTCCCCGACCCCGACGGCCCCGATGGCACAGACAACCCGGCTCGGTTCGACGTCAAAGTTGATGCCCGCAGCACCTTTCTGTCACCGGAAATCTCTTGCAGAAACCGGATGTTGATCGCGGGGAGGTGACTTGTCGTGTCCCATCGGGGCCGAACACACCACGGCGCTATATGTTCACATTCGATATCGCAAAGGTCTCGCATCATTCGATGAATACCATGATGCTCATCGCGCCCGTATGTGCGATGATTGGCTGACCGTACGGCGCTGACATTCGTCCTATTAAATTGGCGCATCGTCTAATCAACTGGACTACAACCACTTTAGAGCGCCTGTCGAAGAATCTATCGTCGGGCGCGCGGCGAGCAGGAGCTGTGCAGATTCTGGAAAATGCGCCAAAATAAACGGACCGGACGGTGACGTGCGTTTCAAAGCTGTATGACAGAGAATGCTGAATTCACAGTCCTGGACATAGGTTTCACGCAACAGCCCCACCTCATACTCGACCGACTCCGCGCCGCCGGTCCGGTGAGCCGAGTAATCATGTGGGGCGGTGTTCCAGTCTGGTTGGTGACAAGGTACGAGGAGGCCAAAGCTCTCCTCGCTGATCCACGGCTAAGCAAGGACAACAAGAAGCTTCAGACCCTTTTCCCACCGAACCACAACGGTGCGTTTCAGTCATCGATGAACTCGAACATGCTGCAGAGCGATCCACCAGACCACACCAGACTTCGCAAACTGGTCGCCAAGGCGTTCATCGCACGCGCTGTCGAGAAGCTACGAGGTCGGGTAGAAGAGATTGCTGACTACCTGCTCGAACAGATCGACGATCGCGGTGCTTTTGATCTCATGGAGGCTTTCGCGACGCCCCTACCCCTACAAGTGATCAGCGAATTGGCGGGTATACCAACGTCGAGCAACAAGCCATTCCGTGACTCCGTGGTGGCCCTTTCAGACCAAACCGACCGTCAGGAGAAGGACACCGCCCGCGCCACCTTGTCAGGTCTGCTTGCCGAATCAATCTCGGACAAGAGAAAGAAGCCCACCGATGACCTAATTAGTCACCTTATCGAAGCGACCGACGAGGGTGACCGGCTCTCGGAGCAGGAATTGATGGCGGTGTGCTTCGTCATCATCGCTGCCGGCTTCGAAACTACCGTCAATCTGATTGGCAACGGTGTCTTGGCATTGCTGCACAATCCCGCCCAACTCGCGCGACTACGTGCCGACTCGTCGCTGATCTCTCCAGCGGTCGAAGAGTTCCTACGTTTCGGCAGCCCCGTCAGTAACGCGACACCACGGTTCACTACCGTTCCCATCACCGTAGGCGATACAGAGATTCCCGCGAACGAGTTCATCATGATCTCAGTGTTGTCGGCGAACCGCGACGAACGATATTTCGATCTACCGCCGATGCTCGACATCGCGCGAAAACCAAAGTCCCACCTGGCGTTCGGACACGGGATCCACTATTGCATTGGCGCATCTCTTGCCCGTCTCGAAGCCAGCGTCGCATTCGAGCGATTATTGACCCGGTTCCCCCATATGAAACTCGACAACACAAAGCCTGTTGTCTTTCGCGACAGCACCCTGATACACGGGCTTGAGGCCTTATACATTTGTTGCCGATGAGCGCTTCGAGAGCCTCTCGCGAGGCAACAAAAGTGGCAGATCGCTACCGCAACGCCTTGGCTGCCGTCAGCACGTCGGTGGGCGCGCGCGCCGCGGCGCTTGACCACGGGCGCACCGACGTTCGCCCGGACTCGCCGAGTCGGGTCGAAGAATGCTCTTCGACCCGGTCTTCGAGAAGTACGGTCTTCCGACCTTGGTCCACCTAGTCGAGGTCGTGGCGGGGCAAAGCCTCGCGGTCGGGCTCTCCACCTGGACGCACATCATGACCCTGTTATACCTGCAGCAGTCACCAACCGCGTTGCGCGAGCGCCACATTGACGCACTGCGCGACGGGGCTCGGCAGGGAGTAACAGCCATGGCTCCTGGATTGAAACAGCTCGCGGGTCTGGGCGATATGCCGCTCATCGCGGACAAGTCTGGCGATATTGCCGCTATGTGTCTTGGTGTCGCGCGCTCTGCAATCGATGTCACAGTGTCCGATTCGCGACGTCGTGCAACTGCGTCTCGCTACCGCCACAGCGGCGGTTTCAGCCGCGCGGCTCGAGTTCACGTTGACCCGGGGGCGCGGCTTACGCGACCACGAGTGCCGCCAACCGGCGATTTCGTGAGGCAGCGTTCTTGCCAATCCAGTCGCCGACAGAGGGCAACTGCGACGCGAGCGACAGACAAATGTTTAGCAACCCTCCACTCAGCACAGTCAGGAACCCGATGAGTATCAGAAGCCAGGGCGGCCGTCATTGGTCGGCGGGAGCATCGAGCGCTGGTTGACGCGCGGCGACAGGGGGCCCATGGCTCGAGCGGCCCATCCGGCGGCGGTGGCAGATAGGACGTGCCAGGCGCCGTGGTACTGCCACAGGCTGTCGGGCCGGCACAGCGGCGATCCGGAGCGTCCTGCGACGTAGGCGGCCAGACCAAGCGCGAAAATCCCAGCGGCTGTCATCCAGGTCGACCGCCGCTGCCGGCGTGCGCTCCGGGCCAGGCCGGCGACGTAAACTGCTCCCGCCGCGACGATGGGCCAGTCGTGGGCGAGGTCTGCCCACGACGGCTGGAGCCCGTGATAGGCGAAGCTGCCGACACCGACCGCGATGAGCGTCACTCCGGCAACCCCAGCCAGCAGTCCCGTGACCCGCACCGCCCAGAACACCACAGCCATTCCGGCGGCTACGTAGGCCAGGCTGGTAATGGCCAGGACCGGCTGCGCCAACACGGCGCCTACGATGCGCTCGCAGTCCGAATGACCAAAACTTGCGGGAGCGGTCAAGTCCTGCATGGCGATCCACCATAACCCGCCCGCCACGCAGAAGGTTCCCACGCGAGCCGGCAATACGGCAGCACAGAATACCGCGGGTTGCCAGTGAACCTCGTAGTCATACTGTCACAACGCTTTTGGTGTGGATGATGTGCTTTGGCACAGGGCTGGGTGCCCTCGACGGTCTTGTGGGTGCCGGCGACATTGGCGGTCGTGAGGCCGGGCCTCAGCGGTCACATTCGTCACAAAGCGGGCGGGGGTGTGTTGTCGCGAAACGTGATAGCGCATGCGATATCACGTTTTGAGTCAGTGCATATCCCCGCGCGCAGCGACGGGAGTGACTGGAGTGAATTTCTGCAATAAGACGGATCCGCGGCCATCCATCTGTCCGGCGGCTCCGAATAACCGGTAACGGATTGTTTCGACAAGCTGGAGGGAGTGCGTGTTGTTGAACAAGTTGCGGACCGTCGCCAAACAGGTGGCGGAGACGATCGGCTCGGTGGCCGGCATTCGGATCGGAACCGAGGAACCGCCGTACACCGTTGAGCCGCTCATCGAAGGTGTTCAGATCCGCAAGTACGGATCGCGCACCGCGGCGCAGACGGCTGTCGCAGCCGGCGAGGAGATGGCCCGCAGCGAGGGCTTTCGGCGGCTGGCCTGCTACATTTTCGGCGCCAACCACGCGCGCCAAAAGATCGCGATGACCGCGCCCGTCGGCCAGCAGGCGACGACAGGCAGCGGCAGCCAGAAGATCGCCATGACAGCACCGGTGGCGCAGCAACGCGACAACGACGGAAATTGGGTCATCCGATTCTTCATGCCCGCCAAGTGGACCCTAGATGCACTACCGGTCCCCGACGATGCGCGCGTCGAGCTGGTGACGGTGCCGCCGGAGACGGTTGCGGTGCTGCGGTTCAGCGGAAGTCGCGACCGCACACACGTGGCAGCGCGGACCGCCGAGCTGCGAGAGCTGTTGCGGGTCACCGGTTTCGAGGCTGTCGGTGATGCCACCGCATGGTTCTACGACCCACCGTGGACGCTGCCGTTCCGACGCCGCAATGAGATCGCGATTCCGGTGTCTGAGTCAGCGTCGGGAGGTGCCCATTAAGGGTGCCCCCGCCGCCGCCCGCCGCCTGGCACGGCCACACCGAGCACATGACCCAGGCCGTGTACGTCCAGCTAACGAGCAAAACGCGCTCCGATACTGGTCAGAACGCGTTTTCAAAGTGGAGCTAAGGGGATTCGAACCCCTGACCCCCACACTGCCAGTGTGAAAATGCCTGTGCTGCAGCGTTTCACAGCGTCTGCGGTGTATCGGATAACGCCTAAGTGCAACCCGTCTTCGTACTGATGTGTCTCGGCCGTGCTTGCGGGTGACTAGGTGTCATAGGACACTGCTAGGACATCCCAGGTGTGTAAGTTGTCATCCCTGAAGGGGCGGGTCTTTGTCAAGAGGTTGTCGACCAGTGGTTTTGCTGGCTTTCGGCCTCCGTGCGGGCAGCGCCGGGTGAAGGACCGGGGTCAAGACGGAGCGCCCGCAGCGTAGCGAGGACGAACGGTCTTGACGCTGGGCCGGCCCGGCGCATGCTGTCGGCGGATCCCGGAAGATCAGCGGCGCGACTGTGTGGTTGTGGGCCTTCTCCAAGCCGTGATGGCGCAGATACGTTGGGGCAGGGCCGGATTGGTCCGGCTGCCGGTCATCCCTTCGCCCAGCTGGATGGGCATGGAGCGGTGCGGTGACAACACGCGGGGTCAATCAAGCGGGCGACCACGCCGATGGTTCGGGGGTCAGACAAGTGAGCGGCCGCGCGCGGGTTGGGTCCGGAGTGCTCACGCCGCCACCTGACGGTGGGCCAGGGCGCGGATGTGGCCGTCGCGCAGCCCGTAGTAGACCAGCGTGAGCAGTTTGCGTGCCGCGGCAACCTTGGCGATGTTTTTGCCGCGGCGGGCTTCGATGCGGTGTTTGTCGGCCGCGATCTTGGCCGTGGTGGGGTGGCGCTGCACCGCCTCGATCGCCGCCCAGCGGACCGCTTTGGAGCCTTGTTTGGTGATGTGTCCGCGGTGCACGACGGTGTCGGATTCGCGGTGGGTGGGGGTCAGCCCGGCCCACGAGCACAGGTGGGCGGGGTCGGTGAAGCGGTGCACGTCGCCGATCTCGGCGACGAACACCGCCGCCAGCACCGGTCCGATGCCGGGCACTTGCTGGATGGCGTGATAGCCGGTGTGGGTGTCTAGCCGTTCGGCGATCATCGCGGCGAAGCGCGCTTCGTGGCTGTCGAGGATGTCGATGAGTTCCAGCAGCGAGCCGATGCGTTGGGCGTAGGCGGCGCCCAGTGGCACCTTCGCCAACCGTTGCCGACCGGTGACGCCGAACAGGTCCGAGGCTGCGATCAACACTCCGGCCTTGGCCAGCACGGCATGGATCTGCGCCTTGAGACCGGATCGGATCGCGACCAGCTTGGCTCGGTAGCGCACCAATTCCCGCAACTCACGGGTCTGCGGTGGGGCTATCCAGGCCTCGGGCAGTCGGCCCATCCGCAGCAGATCGGCCAGATCGGCGGCGTCGCGGACGTCGTTTTTCACTCGCCGGTACCGGAACCCTTTGACCCCCAACGGATGCGCCAAATGCACCCGCGCTCCACAGGCCTGCAGCACGTCGACCGCCCAGTACCAGCCGTAGGTGGCTTCCAGCACCACCTCGGGATCGGCGCCGGCCTGCTCGAGCTGCAGTCCCAGCGCGACCGGATCGTTGACGATCCGCACCGCCGAGAGCTGCTCACCGGATTCGGACTGGCGCACGATCACCGACCGCCGCCGATGCAGATCGATCCCGACGAACTGCCTGCCGTCATACTCGTCCATAGGGGCCTCCCGTGATTCGTAGAAGTGAGCACCCCCAGCATCCGCCGGGACGTCACGAGGAGCGGAGGCCCCGCCCCTTCATCGCATCAAGCCGCCTCGGCGGCTTGACGGTGTGTCCAGGCTTTGTATTCGTCGTAGTGGGTTCGATGGCGTAGACAGCCGTGCAGGATGCCGACGAGGCGGTTGCCGAGCGCGCGTAGCGCTTGGTGGTGGGTGTCGCCGGCGGCGCGGTGGGCGTCGTAGAAGATCCGTGCGCCGGGGCTAGTTGATAGCGCGCAGAAGGCCCACTGGTCGACGGCGTCGGAGAGCCGGCGGTTGCGGACGTGGCGGGCCAGCACGGCGCGTTTCTTGCCCGACGCGATGGTCAGGGGCGAGGTTCCGGCGTAGTTTTTGCGACACTTGGCGGTGGTGTAGCGGTTCGGGTCGTCCCCGAACTCACCGAGCACCCGGGCGCCGAGGATGACACCAAGTCCTGGCAGGGAGAGGTAGATGTCGGCGTCCGGGTGTGTCTCAAAATGTGTCGCCAGTTCGGTCTCGAGGTCATCGATCTGGCGGTTCAGTTCAGCGATGATGCCGACCGTGGCGCGGGTGGTCGCGGCGAACGCGGCGGTCACAGCAGCGGCGGCGGCGAGGTGCTCGGTGCGTAGAGCGCCTTGAATGTCTTGGGCCCGGGTGTCGAGGTTGCGTTGTCGCCCAGCGGCTTTGAGCGCCGACCGGATCTTGGCCAGACTCAGATTGGCCGCCTGCAGCGGGCCAGGAGCGCGGCCTAAGATTGCTAGCGCGTCACGATCGTGCAGATCATCGAACGCCTCCAGCGCAGCGGGGTAGTACTCACGCAGCGCTGAGCGCAGCGTATTGGTGTGCCGGTTGCGGGTCCAGATCAGATTCTGATGTGCACGGGCCAGTACCTTGACCGCCCCGGCATCAGCAGAGTCACCGGCGATCAAACGGTGGTTGTGCCGGTCGGTGCGTACCAGATCAGCCAACAGCTTGGCATCCCCGGCATCGGACTTGGCGCCCGAGACATGGTGGCGGTCGCGGTAGCGGGCCACCGCCAGCGGGTTGACCGCAAATACCTGGTATCCGGCCCCGCTCAACGCATCCACCCAGAGGCCTCGATCGGTTTCTATACCGATCATGACGTGGTCCGCAACCTCGGCGTGGACAGCCACCAGCTCGTGAAACGCCCGCATGCCGGCCAAGCCTTCGGGCAGCCGCCGCGACGCCAGCCGGTCGCCGGCGTCATTCATCAGGTACACGTCATGATGGTCTTCTGCCCAGTCGTCTCCGACGAACAGCATCGATAAGCCTCCCCTTGATCAGAGCGATAAATTCCGTTCGAACCCAAGGACACCCGGCGGCGACCTAATGGATCAGTGCTCGACCGGCACGACATCCCATCAGCGCTACAGATGACCTCACCAAACCAGCCGGGGCACGATCTAGCGCTAGGAATCGAACTTCATGTCGGCGTCGTCTGAAAACTGACCCCGTGTCGACGCCCGAATTTTGACCCCCTTCGTCTGAGTCTCGGCTTACGAGCTGAGAGGAGAAGGGAGTTGTTGGCTGTGGAGGACTGGGCTGAGATCCGCAGGTTGCATCGAGCGGAGGGGTTGCCGATCAAGTTGATCGCTAGGACGTTGGGCATTTCACGGAACACGGTGCGGGCGGCGTTGGCTTCCGATGGGCCGCCGAAGTATGAGCGCAAACCGGCAGGGTCGGCGGTGGACGCGTTCGACGACGCGATCCGCGCCCAGCTGACGGCGGTGCCGACGATGCCGGCCTCGGTGATCGCCGAGCGGGTCGGCTGGACGCGTGGGATGACGGTGTTCAACACCCGGGTGCGGGAGCTGCGTCCGGCGTATCTACCGCCGGACCCAGCCGGGCGCACCACTTACGACGCCGGCGATATCGCGCAGTGCGACTTGTGGTTTCCGCCAACGACGATCCCGGTGGGTTACGGGCAGAGCCGCACGCCGATGCAGTTGCCGGTGCTGACGATGGTGTTGGGCTATTCGCGGTGGCTCTCGGCGATCTTGCTGCCCTCGCGGCGGGCTGAGGATCTGTTCGCCGGCTGGTGGCAGCTGATTGCCGCGTTGGGTGTGGTGCCCCGCACCCTGGTCTGGGACGGTGAAGGCGCGATCGGACGGTATCGGTCCGGCAAGTCCAAGCTGACCCGCGATTGTCAGGCGTTTCGCGGGGTTCTGGGCACCAAGGTGGTGGTCCTCAAACCGCGCGAGCCCGAGCACAAGGGCATCATCGAGCGGGCTCACGATTATTTCGAGCGGTCGTTTCTGCCCGGCCGAGTGTTCAGCGGCCCTGGGGATTTCAACCACCAGTTCGGGAAGTGGTTGCAGCTGGTCAATGCGCGTCGGCGCCGGGTGTTGGGATGTGCTCCGACGGATCGGATCGGCGCGGACCGCCAGGCGATGCTGGCGTTGCCCCCGGTGGCTCCGCAGGTCGGGTGGCGAAATTCGACGCGGTTGGCCCGCGATCACTACGTCCGGTTGGACTCCAATGACTACTCGGTGCACCCGGGGGTGATCGGTCGGCGTATCGAGGTCCTCGCGGATCTGGATCGGGTCCAGGTGTTCTGTGACGGCAAGACCGTCGCCGATCATGAACGGGTGTGGGCCTGGCATCAGACCATCACCGATCCGGAACATCGCGAAGCGGCGAACATGCTGCGCCACAACCGTATTGGTGCATTGCGCCCGGTCCGTGAACATGACGATCAACTCATGGTCGAGCAGCGTTGCCTGGCTGACTATGACGCCGCGTTGGGCATCGACGTCGGTGAAGGCGGGTTGGTGTCATGACCACCAAAACGGCCGCGACCAAGACGGCTGCCGCCTCGTCGACCAACCGGGATCTGACCGCCGAGATCAGCTTCCTGACCCGCGCCCTGAAAGCCCCGACGATGCGCGAGGCGGTGGCCCGACTCGCAGAGCGGGCCCGCGCCGAGTCCTGGACTCATGAGGAGTTCCTGGTGGCCTGCCTGCAGCGTGAGGTCTCCGCACGTGAGTCGCACGGCGGTGAGGGCCGTATCCGCGCTGCGCGGTTCCCATCGCGAAAGTCGCTGGAGGAATTCGACTTCGATCACGCCCGCGGCATCAAACGCGACGTCATCGCTCACCTCGGGACGCTGGACTTCGTGGTCGCCAAAGACAACGTCGTGTTTCTCGGCCCGCCGGGCACCGGGAAGACGCATCTAGCCATCGGGATCGCGATCCGGGCCTGCCAAGCCGGCCACCGGGTGCTGTTCGCCACCGCGTCTGAATGGGTCGCCCGACTGGCCGAAGCCCACCACGCCGGACGACTCCAGCAGGAGCTGATCCGGCTGGGCCGCTACCCGCTGATCGTCGTCGACGAAGTCGGCTACATCCCGTTCGAGGCCGAGGCCGCCAACCTGTTCTTCCAGCTGGTTTCCTCCCGCTACGAGCGGGCCAGCCTCATCGTCACCTCGAACAAACCGTTCGGCCGCTGGGGTGAAGTGTTCGGCGACGACGTGGTGGCCGCGGCCATGATCGACCGCCTCGTCCACCACGCCGAAGTGATCGCGCTCAAAGGCGATTCGTACCGCATCAAAGACCGCGACCTCGGGCGCGTCCCGGGATCGACGACCGAAGAATGAACACCTAGGGGGTCAATTTTCAACCGTCGAAAAGGGGTCAATTTTCGGCCGCCGTTGACACTTCACTCCAGGACACAGAAGTGCTCACCGACCGGCGGCTCGGCGATCAGCGTCACCCTCCCGGATCGCTATCTGTCCGAGGCTCGCCGATCGACTCCCATTAGACACGTCGAACGTACGTCGGTAGGTACTCGCCGCCTCCCTTGACGGCAAGAGAGTCGCAAATGCTGCCGGACGGGCGCGCGCGACCCAACGTCACATGGCAGCCTGCGTCACAGGTAGGTTTCGAGAGGCCAAAGGCGTTGCGTCTAGCAGAGTGGTGGCAATACGCGCGCCGTAGATGGCCGGTGGTCACAGCGGTGAGATCCGAGCAGCTCACTGTCCGTCGAGTGGGTATGGCCCAGAGTTGTACGGCAAGATCGTCCGGATCGATGACGATCCCCCGACATTGTTCGTGGGTGCGCCCGCCCGAACGGGCGAGGAGGGTGGCCGCGGCTACGTCGGACGGGCGGGTCTTGGTCGGGGTCAGCGATATAGCGACTTATACCGTTCGACCTGCTGAAACTTCGTCGGCGTGGACGATATCGAAATCGCCGACCGCTGGTGTGTAAAGCTGCCTTTCAGAGTATCCACCGTCTCAGCGTGTCTCAGCGATGTCCATATGTCCTGGTAGCGAGTCACAGCCGTGTCGCCGCGGGTTGCGTCCACCAAGGTGGTGTATCAGTCGGGCCCGGTTGTTGAGGACTGGCGTGTCGTAGCCGGATAGATGAAGGTCATCGCGTGATTCTTCGAGAGACCGCGAAAGTCACTCGAGCAAAGGAATCAACGCGATGACCACTGCCCACGATATCGACTGGCCGACGGTGTTGGCCGAACGACTCACCACCACCCATCCCGACGTGCTGCGCGAACTGCTCTCGACGTTCATCCATACCCTGATTGGCGCGGAGGCCGACGCGCTGTGCGGCGCCGACTACGGTGAGCGCAGCACCGAGCGCACCAACTCCCGCAACGGATATCGACACCGCCAATTCGACACCCGGACAGGTTCTTTGGATCTTGCGATCCCCAAGCTGCGGCACGGCTCCTACTTCCCGGACTGGCTGCTGGAGCGCCGCAAACGCGCCGAGCGGGCACTGACCACGGTGGTGGCCACCTGCTATCTGCTCGGGGTGTCTACCCGGCGGATGGACAAGCTCGTCGGGACCCTCGGCATCACGTCGCTGTCGAAGTCGCAGGTGTCGGTGATGGCCAAAGAACTCGACACCGCCGTCGAGGCCTTCCGTACTCGCCCGCTAGACGCTGGCCCGTACACCTTCGTCGCCGCCGACGCCCTGGTGCTGAAGGTCCGCGAGCAAGGGCGGGTGGTCAACGTACACGCCCTGATCGCCGTTGGAGTCAACGCCGAGGGCTACCGCGAAATCCTCGGCGTCGACGTCACCACCGCCGAAGACGGAGCCGGCTGGCTGACCTTCCTGCGGTCACTGACCGCCCGCGGCCTCTCGGGGGTCAAGCTGGTCACCTCCGATGCCCACGCCGGGCTCTTGGCGGCGATCGGCGCCACCTTGCCCGGAGCGTCCTGGCAGCGGTGCAGAACGCACTACGCGACCAACTTGATGGCCATCACCCCGAAGTCCTCGTGGCCCTGGGTACGCACCCTGCTGCACTCGGTCTACGATCAGCCGGATGCCGATTCCGTTGCTGCTCAATATGATCGGATCATCGATGCGCTTTCTGACAAGCTACCCAAAGTTGCAGGGCATCTCGATACCGCCCGACCTGATCTGCTGGCCTTCACCGCGTTCCCCAAACAGATCTGGCGCCAAATCTGGTTCCAACAACCCCCAGGAACGGCTCAACAAAGAGATCCGCCGGCGCACCGACGTGGTCGGGATCTTTCCCGACCGCAACGCCCTGATCCGCCTCGTCGGCGCCGTGCTGGCCGAACAACACGACGAATGGGCCGAATCCCGGCGCTACCTCGGCCTGGATGTCCTGAGCAAATCACGCGCCATCAACGACACCCCAACAGAACAGGAGGCAACCCCGGCGGCACTGACCGCCTGAACCAATCACATCGAAGAATCACACGACGAACGTCGTACACCACGTCCCTGGACTTGACCTCGCCGCGTCCACGCCTTCACGGGGCGTTTCTGCGCGTCTTGGCACACTGTTGGCACAGCGGGGGTTGGACTTCCTCGACGCGATCCGAGGAAGCTCGCGCTCGTAGCGGGGACAGGATTCGAACCTGCGACCTCTGGTTATGAGGTAACCGGTGACAGCTTCATGTCGACGCCGGTGTCTCAAACATGCAGGCCACCGGTAGTCCGACGTCCACGCCATCACGCCGCGTTCCACGCCATACGGGCCCTCGTGCCGCGTTTCGTTCACAAATCCGTTCACAAGCCGCGGCGACAAGTCACTCCCGCTGCCGAGATGCGCACGCGGCCACGACGGCCGCGCTCGGCGATTAGCACCGCTGTGGCTGGTCGGGCGTGTCGGCGGCGAGCGGCTGTTGGTGGTGTTCGCCGATTCGGCAATGCGCGCATCGCCGGCGCCGGCGCCGGCGGTTCCACATGGTTTCCGCCGGCGATACCCGGTCAGCTGCTGCGACCACCTGTGCCAGGACGTTTTCGTTGACCTGCTCGGCGAGCACTTTCATGCCCTCGACGTAGCGCTCTATCTCTTCAGGGCTTTCCATTTTGGGCGCGTCAACCATCGCAGCCATCGCGGCGCGCAGGCGCGACGGCTCGACATAGGCGACCCCCATTGCTTCCCAGCACGGCCCGTCGACAATGGTCAGTCTTCCGATATGGAGCGCCCGTTCGGGCGTCCAGCGTCGCTTTACCCATCGCCGCCGCGGCGGCCATGAGCCGACGGACCGCCCGATCTCACTAGCTCCGAACAACTCCGCGCCTTCGCCCGAACGATGATCCTTCCCCCCGTCACCGCCCATTGAACGTTGCGTAATAGATCAGGCGCTGTCGTCCGCCTTCTCAGCGAGCACACGGTGGACGGTCGCCCGGCTCACACCAAGCGTGGCCGCAATCGTGCCTGCCGACTCGCCGCTTGTGTGCATCCGCTGGTCAAGCGCCCTCTTCGACTCGTCTAACGCCTTCGGGCGACCGATGGATTGGCCGCTGGGCTCGCCGGGCGTCCCGCGTTGCCGTGCGATGCTCCAGTCCCAAGTCCAACTCAAGCTCAGCCAGACTTGCTAGAACGCCAGCCACCATCCGCCCTGTGGCGTTTAACCCACCACCAGCCCTGGGGGACGACGAGCGGCAGCACCACAGCATGCTGCGAATAACAATCTTGTAATTTGTGCGTGTCGTTACTTTGGCCTCCATCGAGTGGCCGTCATAATGACTCTTTCCCCTGCGTGTCGTACGCGGAGTTGTCGGCGGCGCGGCCTATGTTTGCTTCATGACTACTCCCACCGAGACCACCGCGATGGCCGCCGATCGCCGGTCGCCGGGTGACCTGTTAGACGCGTACGACAATTGGCGCGGGACCCTCGAGTACGCCGGTAGTGGCGACTTCGACGGAGTCGAAAAGATCGTCGCGCTGTATCGCTTCGCCATTGCCAACTACGACGACCCGCGTATCGACCTCTTGCTGAATGCGGTCGCCGCCGTAGAAAAGGCTGGAGACACCTTCTGATGTCAACCACTACTACCGACGCGGAGACCTCGACGACGCCCTGGCCGAACACGGAGGAACTCTTGGAGCAGTACGACCACTGGCAGGAACTCCCCGGCATCGACCGCGACGACTACAGCGCCTTCAGGAAGTTGGCCGCGTTGTATCGGTTCGCGCTCACCCACATGGACTCACCCGGCAACGAGTTGCTGTTCGAGGCCATCGCCACCGTAGAACAAACCTGGAAAGACTGATCACCCATGGCTTCTCGCCCAGCACGCCCTGAAGACTTCGAGGACACTTCGGTGTCGATGGACCATCTGATCACCGAGTTCGCGGGGTGGAACAGTGTCCTCGACCGAGACGATTACGACCTCATTGCCAAGTCAAAGGCGCTGTACCGGTTCGCTATGAACAACTACAACGAGCCGGGCCGCGATCTGCTGTTGCAGGCGATTAGAGAGTTCGAGGCCGCCGAGAGCGAACACCAGTAGGTCGTCATGCCCGACGAC
The DNA here is from genome assembly GCA_963848855.1 of uncultured Actinomycetota bacterium. GTDB lineage: Bacteria > Actinomycetota > Actinomycetes > Mycobacteriales > Mycobacteriaceae > Mycobacterium. The sequence continues at coordinate 138,300 of CAWKFL010000007.1, read as the reverse complement.
TTCGAGGACGATCCACACTTCATCGACGTCGAAGGCGACTTGGGCGGCGAGGGCATGGGCGTCTTAACGAGGGATGCCTTGAACATGCTTATGCACGGTGTCATCACCAGCTGTGCCGACGGAACCCCCGGCTTCGTCAGTGACGACTGGCTGAATGCGATTCCGGCCGAGACGACGATCACCGCCGCAGAACTCGAAGCAAGCGGTTTGTGGGAGCGCCGCGCAGGCGGCTACTTCGTGCTCGCCGACGACATGGTGAAAATGGTCATCGACCAGAACGAGGAGATGGACCCCACGAAGGCCGAATGTGCTGAGCGAGGGCAGCACGTGCCACACGAGCCTGACGAGTCCGCGTGGGTCACATGTCAACACTGCGGCATCCCTCTTGAACGACCGGACGGCGGTCCCGTCGCACTGCCCGATGGTGGTCCGCTCGGGCCAGACCCCCGCACCGCGTAGCGGTCGCTGGCTATGGCGCCCACTAAAGCAATCGACGCATCGGTGCATGTTTATACGGTCGCGTCATGGCGCTTACTGAAGCCGATAAGGCCGAGTTGGTCGACATCCAGTTTGTCTGCGACAGAGCGGTCGGAACGTTCTCGACGACCGTGGGCTGCGGATCCGGCTCCTCGGCGACCGAGTACTGCAGGACCACGCATGGCGGACAGCCGCCCAACTGAACTGGCCGGATACCTACCAGGCCGAGTACATCGCACTGACCCAGCTGCAGGCGGACGCGCTGGCCACCGCGGACACGAAACTGGCCGCCGCGGCCCCGCGCATTCGTCGAAACCGTGTCCCCGGCCGACATCCTGCGGCCGTAGAGTGACGGAACACCCTCATGCCACTCAATCCCTGGACGATCCGGGCCGCCTCTACGCGTTGATGCCAGATAATCCAATGAAAAGCGGGGCACGCTCCATTCATATCGCCCACGCCGAGCACGACAGCAACGCGGAGCGACCATGTGACTGACTTCGAGAGTTGGTGTCAGCCAGCGGCATTCGTGAAAGTCAAAAAGCACACCGCAGGTATGCTGCTGTCGAACGACGACTCAGTGGGCATCGATGCTGTCGCGGCCACCTTGGCGGAGAAGTACGCGGAAACCGAGACTCTTGCGCTCATCGCCGAGAAGCTGGGCAAGCAGGAGGTTGCAACGTTTCTTCGGCATAGGTTTCCCACGAAGGCTAATGCGCGGTCGGGCGATATGGGCGAGATCCTCGCAACTGCGTTTGTTCATGAAGACCGCGACTATGTTGTCGGGCCGAGCCGACTCATCCACCGCGACCATCGGGAGTGGGCAATGCGCGGAGACGACGTTCTCGGGGCTTTCGTCGACTCTGAGTCTCGCGTACACCTGGCGAAAGTCGAGGCGAAAAGTGGAGTTTCGATCACCAAGAAGGTCGTGAAGGATGCTCGCGAAGGGCTACAGCGAACGGACGGTCTACCGTCGCCGCACTCACTCACCCAGTTCGCGGAACGGCTTCTCGGTACTTCGGATGACGCGTTGGGTGAGGCTGTGTTGCGACTGCAGCTGGTTGAGGGAGTACGACCCGGTGCGATGACTCACGTGATTTTCTTGTTCACGGCGAGTGACCCGAGCGAGCTCGTCGAGAACGACCTCACCGCCTACACCGGGACGATCAAGCAGCTCGCGATGACGCTGAGAGTCAACGCCCACCAAGACTTCATCCGCGCCGCCTACGAGAAGGCGTTGGTCGATGACACGTGATGCCAGCGCCCTCGCGGCGAGCGTGCAAGAGGCGACCGCCCCTGAATTCCGGGGGCGGCTCCTAGCCAGAGGGCAGGCGCAGTCGATGATCCGGCGTGACGGGATACTCCCCGAAGACGCGCCCCAGTTCGGCGCCAATCTCGATGACGACCTGCTCAGTTACGGTTACGCCCTCATCGCGACGAGTCTTCAACTTCTCGAAGCGGTCGACCCAGAGAACAGCGACGGCGGTCCGACAGCGCAGGAGCGGCAACAACAGGCACAGACCGGTTTCATCGAGGCTTCCTATGCGCTCGAGGCTGCAACCCGCAACGCCAAACCCGACGAAGGAATGGCCTTTGACCGCCTGATCGCCGGGGCTGCGAGCCATTTGGCCGGCTATGCGGCACGCGCCTTTTCCCTGATGCAAACAAGCATCGATTCCGGGCGACTGACGCCGATGGAGCAAACACTCGCCGATCTTGTCCTTCGCAACCTCACGCGGATCGAGACGCGCACGATTGCCCTACGGTTGTCTGCCGAACTCACAGACGGGGCAATCCTCGATGCCCTACAGACGCAAAGCTCTGACGATCCCACTGCGGACGACGAGAAGCCGGAAACGACAACTAATTCCGAGGCAACGACGAGTAGCGATGCGAGTGCTGTGGGACCCATCGCACTGCTGCTCAGCGAGCACTACCTTTCAGCTGTCTCCAGCGCACTGTTCGCCCTCGCGTACAACCAGACAAACCTGCTGCAGGCAGCACTGGCGGATCTCGCGACCGGTGAACAAGCATCGCAAGAGATCAGTGTTCCGGGGCCCTGGTGGGTGTACCGGCTCACACGGCGCCTGCTCGGAGACCTCGGGCAGACCAGTATCAGGGCCAATATCCCGGTCCCGCGCCCACCAGCGGCGACCGCATCGGACGAGACGCCCGGAACCGGCGAAAGCGACTGGAACCATCTCCGCAGAACATTTGTATCAGCGTTGTTCGCACGAGGACAATCCGAAATCGACTTGTGGCCATCGCAATTGCACGTGGTGCAGCGCATCTTCGAAGACACCAAGGATCTCGTCGTTGCCCTGCCCACCAGCGCCGGCAAGACGCGCATCGCTGAGTTGTGCATCCTCGCTTGCCTGGCCCAAGGGCGTCGAGTCGTGTATGTCACGCCGTTGCGTGCCCTATCCGCTCAGACCGAACGAGTTCTAGAGCGGACGTTTACCCCTTTGGGCGCCGAAGTCTCGACTCTGTACGGGAGCATGGGCGTCAGCGACGTGGACCAAGACGCGCTGCGATCAAGCCAGATCGTCGTGGCGACGCCCGAGAAGCTCGATTTCGCGCTGCGCTCGGACCGGACCGTCCTCGACGACATCGGACTGGTCGTCCTCGACGAAGGACACATGATCGGGCCATCGGACCGCGAAGTCCGCTACGAGGCTCAGGTCCAGCGCCTGCTCAGGCGCGCCGACGCCGACACGCGGCGCATCGTCTGCCTTTCCGCGGTTTTCCCTTCCGGCCCCGATCTCGACGACTTTGTCGCGTGGGTGACAGACGACGAGCCCGACGGACTCCACCGCGAGAACTGGCGACCCACTCGCCAGCGCTTCGGGCTCGTCGAATGGCTAACCGACCACGCCCGCCTTGCGATGACCTTCGAACAAGAACAGTCCTTCATTCCCCGTTACATCGAAGCGAAGGCATCGACTGGCGGCAAACGTAGAAATCCGTTCCCGCACGACAACCGTGAACTCGTCATCGCGACCGCGTGGCGGCTGGTGGAAGAAGGGCAGACGGTCCTCATTTTCTGCCCGCAGAGAAACTCGGTCGAGCCATACGCACGTGAGATCCTTAAACTCCGTGGCCAGGGGTTCATTGACTCAGTCCTTCCGTCGGAGGTCGATCTCGACGAGACGCTCGCAATCGGCGCCGAGTGGTTCGGCGCCGACCATCCGATCCTGGGATGTCTCAGGGTCGGTGTCGCCATCCACCATGGGGCACTGCCCGGGCCGTTCCGCCGCGAGGTCGAACGACTTCTGCACCGCGGAGTGATCAAGGTGACCGTGGCATCTCCCACCCTGGCCCAGGGACTGAACCTGTCCGCATCGGTCGTGCTCTTTCACGGCATCCGCCGAGGGCGAGCTCTGCTCACCGGGTCCGAATTCGCCAACGTCATAGGGCGGGCTGGTCGAGCGTTCGTCGACACCGAGGGCTTGGTGCTCTACCCCCGCTACGAGCCGACCCGACGTCATCGACGCGAATGGTTCGACCTGACCGCCGGAGACGCGGGCAAGACGTTGCGTTCAGGGCTGATCACCGTGGCGGAAAACCTAGTCCGCCGGATGCACGCATCGGCAGGCTCTCCTCAGCTGCAAACCTTCATCGACTACCTCACCGGAGGGGTCGACTGGGCCTTCCCTGTCATGCTCGGTGAGGACACCGAGGTGCGCGACGCTGCCGAGCAGACGTGGTCCTCAAGCCTGGCCCTGCTCGACACCGCGCTGCTTAGCATCGCTGGCGAAGACGATTCCGATCCGGATGAAGTGACGCAACTCATCGCCGATGCGCTGCGGGATTCCCTGCGGGAGCGTCAGCTCAATCGACTCGAGAATCAGCAGGCGGCCAACGCATTACGCGAACTCGTGAGCAGCCGCGCCCGATTTGTGTGGAGCAACTCAACGGCGGCTCAGCGCCGCGGCTGGTACCTCGCGGGGCTGGGTGCGGCGTCCGGGTACGAGCTTGGACTAGCCGCAGCCCGAGTCGTTGAGTTGATCTCTCACGCTGAGAACGCGATCGAAAAGAACGACACCGACGCTGCGGCAGACAGCCTTCTCGAGATCGCTACGATCCTCTTTGCCGTGAGCGAGTTCAAACCCGAGACGTCGCTCATATGGCAGCCCGTCCTTGTTCACTGGCTGAGCGGAGCGCCTCTGGGTCTTCTCGGTGAGGATCCTGTCGAAGTTGCGCAGTTCATCGAAGCAGACGTCGTGTACCGACTCGTTTGGGGCATGGAAGCCGCCCGCGTCTACGAGACTGCTCACGGAAATATAGTCGCCACAGTGCTTACCGGTACCGCTCTGACGGCCATCGAGACTGGAACGTTCAACCGGTCGGCATCTTTGCTCATCCGGTCCGGGTTCGACCACCGTGCCGCGGCGATCGCCGCGATAACCGACTCCGAGGCGACCTTCAACTCATCGTTCGAGATGCGGGACTGGATCCGAGGATTAGACCCAGACCTCACCGAATCACCGGACTGGCCAACCGTTGAGTCGCACGCCGCGTGGAAGCAGTTTGTGAACCGCGCCGACCGCCTGCGCTCGAATAGTTGGGCACTCCATGTCGAGAGCGTTGAGGAAGTTGCTTGGCGCGGTACTGTCCCAGAGTCGGGTGCGTGGTTGCGCGTAACTGACGCTGGTCCGGGCAGGATCGCTCTGTGGTCCACAGACCTCCGATTCCGCTAACTGTCAAGCAGCAGCCGGTTCCGGCGCTGTGCAGGGTTGTCCGAAAGCCTTGGTCGAGTCGAAGGTTTGGCGGGTTTGGAGGCAGTGATGCAGCTGGCCGAGCATCTTGTTGAAGAGGTGGCGCAGGGCGGCGGCGTGGCGGTCGCCGTGGTCTCGGCGGTGTCGGTAGTGCTCGCGGGCGGGGCCCGGGTTGATCGAGGCGTAGGTGGCCCAGACCCAGCCGACGGCGGCGAGGCGATCGTTCTTGATCCGTCGGTGGGTGATGGAAGTGACCTTGCCCGACGCCCTGGTGACAGGGGCTGATCCGGCGTAGGCCTTCAGTGCGCGGTCGTCGGTGAAGCGGTCGCGGTCGTCACCGATCTCGGCGAGGATGCGGGCGCCGGTCACTTCGGCCAGGCCGGGAAAGCTGGTAATGACGGCGTGGTCGGGGTGCTTGCGGAATTCCTCGGTCGCGGCCTGTTCCAGATCGTCAGCGCCGGCGCAGGCGGCATCGAGCATCGCCAGTAGGGCCATCGCCTGGCGGCCCATCGCCTTCTCGACGAGTTCGGGCTGGCGCAGTTGCGGGACGCGTAGGCGCTCGACAATGTCGGCGGCGAGCCTGTCGATGCCACGCTTGCGTCCAGCGCGGCGCAGCGCGGCAGCGACGCGGGCCTTGCTGAGCCGGGCGGCGTGCGCGGGCGTGGGCGCGATGGCAAGGATCGCGCGGGCTTGCGGTGTGGCCAAGTTGGTGGCGGACTTTCCGGCGAAGGTGTCCAGGAACGCCGGATAGTATTCGCGCAGGATCGATCGCAACTCGTTGGTGGCCTTGCTGCGCCGCCAGACCGCATCCTGCTGCGCGCGCGCCAAAACCGCTATGGCTTTGGCTAATTCGCTATCAGCGGGTAGTTGTCGATGGATGTGGGCATCGACGCGCAGGATGTTGGCCAGCGTCATCGCATCGGCGTGGTCGGACTTCGCGCGAGCCACCGAAGACCGCTCCCGGTAACGCGCCACGGCCATCGGGTTGATCGCGAACACCGGCCGCCCCGTACCACGCAGAGCCGCCACCAGCAGTCCGCGCGGGGTTTCGATCGCGACCGCAATCGGGTCCTGGGGGCTGTCGCCAGAGTCGGCAAGCATGCCGGTCAAAGCGGTGAACCCCGCAGGGTCGTCGCTGATGCGTTTCTTGGCCACCAGCTTGCCATCGCCGTCGATGATCGCAACGTCGTGATGCCCTTCAGCCCAGTCGATTCCGCAGAAACAGTTCAATCCAGCACCTCCATCAATTCGGGTGTTCCTCTTGGTCCGGAACCCAGATGAGAACGCGCAGCACCCTACTTACGAGCCTCTCGGGCTTGCCTCCGATGAGCTGTTCGCGATCCCAGCGCACCCGCACGGCGCCGGTCTCCGTCAGAGCTCGATGGCTCTCGAAAAGATTCGGGGCGTCCCGTCGCGCGAGCGGGCTCGAACCACCAACAATCCCAACCTGTCCGTGCGGGCCGGACCGAGAAGGCACGCCGTGTCGTCTGCCGGCTATTGAGCGTTGCCGTCTGTGCTCAGGGTCTGACCAAAAACGGCATGCCGCCCCGCCAGAACGGCCAACAGTCACCGAACTGACTCAAAGCGAACGATGCGCCAACCGGCCCGCGCCAAGCCTGTGGATAGACCTACCCGCGATCCTGTTTTGACCAGGCGTCTGTTCCAGCCGGCGCATCGTTCGCAGATAAGTAGGATTTGACGCTCTAGGCGAAGCGATGGTCGACATCAATCCACATCGACAGGGCGTTCTGCACGCCCGTCGGCTGTCGGATTCTTCAGGAATTAAACTGCACTACCGAGGTCCGCAAGATCTCCTCGCCCCGACCCATCGCAGTAGCTGACGACAAAAATCAAGAAGCACAGCAGAGCGCTCTGTCCGGAACGGTAAAGACAATCCGCCGAGGTAGGGGTCAGTCCTGACTGGTTTATCTTCGCTTCCAGGCCATTCGCAGTATCAATACTTTAGAACACATTCGCGCAAGCCGCGCAGGAACATATCGGTACGTCTCATAGACGTTTCGATCGGCTCGCGTCCCAATCTAGGTGTCCCCCAGCGCATCCTGTGTTCATGGATAATCTCTATTATCCATGAACAACCTCTGCATATTGCATCAGATGAATCAACGTTCTGTGCTGAGCTGCGGGTGTGTGACATGTGGTGATGTTCGCCGTCTCACTCGATGTCCACTTCATTTTGTCTCACTCCCGTGTCCATTTTCGGCACGCCCCTAGATCGACTGGGTGCGGCTCAGTCGTAGCGATGTCAGACGCAATGGGTGTGGCCGCAGCTACAGAGCCCAGCACTTGCTGCTCTTTAGCGGCGCCGCTTGCCGCCCCCGCTTTGCGGAGACGCGGCGCGCCACCTCGCCGGCCGCGTCGGTGTCGAGGGGGAACTGCGTACTGGGCGGCCGTAATACAGAGCGATCCTACGTCCCGTCACCGAGCCGCCGTCGCGTTGTCGAGGGCGACGAGTATTCCGTGGACGGCCCGAATCGCCGGAGTCGGGACGCCGTGGGCCAGGCCGAGTTCGATCACGTACCCGGTGAAGGCGTCGAGCTCGATCTTCCGCCCGGCGGCGAGGTCTTCGGCCATCGACGACGAGATGTCCATCCGCATCGCGGTTTGATCCACGCGTTGCCGGTGATCCTTGGCCAACGGCGCACCGGCCGACAGTGCCACTGCCGCCGCTTCATCGACCAACATGGTGAACACTTCTGCGGTGGCCGGGAGGGAAAGCAGCTCGCCGAGTCGCCTTTTCGCGATCGCCGTGAGCGGATTCAACCCACAGTTGAAGAGGAACTTCTGCCACTTCGACGAGCGCACCTCGGGCTCGACAGCGCATTTGATGCCGGCGCGAGACATGAGCTCCTGAACCTTGGTGCTCGATGTGAGATCCGCGCCGGCATAAGGACCGACGATCAGCGACGGTGACATCGAACAGCAGATCACTCCCGGGCGCAACCGCTCGGAGCCGATGTAGAGGACACCCGACAAGAGCCGCGAATCACCGATCGCGGCAGCGAGAATCTGCTCGTTCTTGACACCGTTCTGCAGACCCGACGTGGCCGTCGTCTGCGACAAGAGGCGTGAGGAGATGTGCGGCGGCCTCGGTGTCGTAGGGCTTCACGCAGAACAGCACGAGGTCCGCCCGATGCTCGATCTCATTCGCGGCCAGGACGCGCTGCGGCCGGATGGTTTCCCGCTCACCGTCCGGACGCTCGAGCGTGATCCCGCTCAAGCGGATCTGTCGTAGGCTGTCGGCTCGGGCGACCAACACGACCGACACGCCAGCCTTGGCCAGTTGCGCGGCGAGATATCCGCCCGTCGCACCGGCGCCGACGACCGTCACCGATGTCTCAGCACTCACGCGATCTCCTCCTTGGAATCGTCTACGCCATGCGAAGTGGCGGACTGAGGTGAATTAACCGTTGCGTTACGGAGCAGTTATTGCCCCCAAGGCTCCGCGGAGGTCCGGGCATCCGGATTACAACCGGCCGAGTTCTCGTGCCCTCTTGACCGCAGCGCTCCTGTCTTCCACGCCGAGCTTGCGGTAGAGGGCGCGTTGGTGGGTCTTTATCGTGTTGAGTGAGACGTAGAGCCGCTGGCCGATCTCACGTCGCGATAACCGGGTGGCCAGCAGCCCAAGGACTTCGAGCTCCTTGGCGGTGAGTTCCTCACCAAGTGTGCACGCCGGGTTGCGCGCGGTGAAGGCGACGGCGGTGCTGGGCTGGGCCGCGGTGAGCAGTGTTTGGGCTATCGCGGGGTCGGCACGCCCGCGCAGCAGCGCGGCGGCCTCGTTGCGGCTGGCCGTCGCGGTCTGGTGATCGCCGAGGGTGGCGAGGATGTTGGCGCTGAGCGTCAGCGCTTTGGCGACTTCGAGGATTCCGGCGCCCTTGCGGGCCAACCCGACCGCCAGCTGAGCCGCGTGGGCGGCCCCCGCCGCATCGCCGCGCATCTCAAAGACGGTGGCCGCCGCGAGCGAGACGATCGCATTAACGAAGTACTCGCCGTCGGCCAGGTCCCTGCTGCTGCCGGTCGCGCGGCGGATCAGTTCCTCGGCGTCGGCGAGCTGACCGGATTCGGCGGCGATCAACGCGAGATAGCCCAGCGCATAGATACCGCGGCGCCGATCGCCGATCTTCTCGGCCAGCGACACCGCCCGCCGCAAGGCGCCTTGGGCCTCGTCGATGCTGCCCGAGAAGTACAGCGCGGATCCATAAACACTGTAGGCGGCCGACCGGGCCTGCGGTGCGTCGTCGAAGTCCAGGGTCATCGCGCGGCTAGCCGCCGCCAGCGCTGCGAGCGACGTCACCGGTCTTGAACGCGTGGACCTCACGCAAGGCCACCAGTTGGGCGTCGAGGCCGCCCTGATCGACGGTGTCGACCGCGGAGCTGGCTTCCAGCGCCTCAATCCAGCGGTGGGCGTCATCGAAGCGGCCGACATTGAGCGCGATCCAGGCCCGGGCCGCGCTGAGCCGCCGATCCTGTCGAACAGCCTGCTCTGGAAGCAGATCAAGCCAGCCTGACACGGTCGACAGACCGCCGCCGTTGAATTCGTTGACCCAGTCCGCGGCGATCAGATCCGCACTTGCCGCGATGTCACCCGCAGCGACCAGGTGGCGCACCGCCTCATCGACAAGGCCCTCGGCCTCGAACCACGCCGCGGCTCGTCGGTGCAGACCCGCGACAAGATCGGGCTCGCTGCGCCGCAGCTCGGCGCGCAGCAACTCCCCGAACAGGTGGTGATACCGATACCAGCGACGCGACATGTCCAGTGGCACCACAAACAGGTTTTCGCGCTCGATCCTCTCCAAAATCGATGCGGCGCCGGTGGTTTGGAGCACCGCGTCGCACAGCGCACCGCTGAGTCGTCCCAAGACCGAGGTGCGCAGCAGGAAGTTGCGCATTTGCGGTGGCTGCCCCTCGAGCACCTCGGCCATCAGGTAGTCGACGATATGACGGTTATCGCCGGCGAACGTTCTGATGAACGCGGTGGCATCGGCACGTCCGACAAGCGAGAGGGCGGCAAGGTAGAGACCGGCAGCCCACCCTTCGGTGCGTCGGTGCAACAGTTGAATATCTGTGTCAGCCAAGTCCAGCCCGAGCACATCGTTCAGCAGATGTTCCGCCTCGACAGCCCCGAAACGTAAATCGTCGCTTCGCATCTCGGCAAGCTCGGCGCTGGCCCGCAGCCGCGCCAACGGCAACATCGGATCCGATCGGGTGGCCAACACCAACTGAACAGTGGCCGGCATCCGATCGACCACGAATGCCAGCTGCTCATGAACCGCCCGATTCATCACCAGGTGGTAGTCATCAACAATGAGCACCATCGGGCTCGCGATCGTGTCCAGATCATTGAGCAGGGCCGGCAACACCACCTGCACCACATCAGCACCCATCGCCAGGAGTTCGACCGCGCGAGTCCCCACCCCCGCACTGACCTTTTGCAGCGCGGCGATCACATACATCCAAAACCACACCGGGTCATTGTCGGAACGATCCAGCGACAACCAGCCAAACCGCTGGTCCTCACCCGCCCCCAACGCCCACTGCGCCAACAACGTCGTCTTACCCCACCCCGCGGGCGCACTCAACAACGTCAACTTCCGGCCTCGCCCCGCCGACACCACCTCCAGCAGCGCACCCCGATAAACAAGCTCGCCCCCGACGGCCGGAACATGCAGCTTGGTAGCCACCAGAACAGCTCGCTCAGCACCTTCCCCGATACCGTTGCCGCCACGACCAGCCCAGCCGTTCACCTCCGCACTCCGCGAATCCGTGCAACCCAACCCCCGGGCACCAACACTGGACGTTGACCCATCCCCAGTGCGCGCCGGCCCCACGCCATCCCCGTCGTTCTGCGCAGCACCACCCAGGCCCGTACCGCCCGGCAAACGCGGCAACCCATCTAAATCGGAACCGTTCTCGGCGATCACCGCAGGCCCGCACCGCCGGCGCCCATTTAGCGTGCTCATCATCGTCGAGATACCAACGCGTACCCACCGACGCCGAACACCACCGGCATCATCACCAACATTCCCAACACCGTGCTCATCATCGTTTTCTCACTCCCTCAGTGTCGTTTATTGGCCTCTGCAACTGATCACACCGCCGCGCGCGGATGGTGAGCGTCTCAACATGAGGTGAATGAGCGTCTCGAAGTGAGACACCTGCGGGCGCACTGAACCGTGTCATCGTTTTCCCGCTTGGCCGTTGGCTTGGATCGGGGGGATTGGTGCCCAACGCGGCAGCGCGCACATTGCGCACCAGCCTCAACCTGGCCCTCGGGTACCGGCATTCGAACAAGATGACATCGACGACTAGGTGAGCTGACCTTCCACGAGTTGTGCGATGCCGTCGCCGAATGACCAGTCTTCACGGCTGTTTTCGACAACTGACACGATTAAATCGGATGGCTTCAGACCTGTTTCTCCTTGCAGTCGCTCGGCCAGAGCCTTATATGCGGCCCATTTTTGGTGCAGTGTGCGGCCCTGTTGAAAGATCTGCACGATGACGATGTCGTCGGTGCGCTCGAATCCAAGGCCGGTGTCTTCGGCGATGATCTGGCCGCGTTTGTGCTCGGTGATGATCTGATAGCGGTCGCGGTTGGGAGCATCGAAGTACTCGCGCATGACGTGTTGGATTGAATCAGCCAGGAGCGTGAGTTGTGCTGGTGTTCGCCGTGACTCGGTGACGTGGATGTGGACGAGGGGCATTGGTGGTTCCTTTCCGACCGGGCACCAACGATGCCGGTGCGCCAAGTTTCGCTACTTGTTTTGTGGGACGCCGAGTTCGATGACGCCGTCGCTGGGGTCGAGCCAGCGGGCGGTGGTGGCTTTGGCTCGGGCGAAGAAGTGCACGCCTTCGGTGCCGTGGGCGTGGGTGTCGCCGAACAGGGTGGCTCAGTCCGCGACGATCCTTTGATCGGAAACCTCGGTGAGATCAGCATGCGTTGTCATTCAGTACCTTCCGGTAGCCGTCGTGCCTGCCGGCCGGTATCCGGCATTAACCGAAGCATGGACGCCGGCAGTCGTAGGCACAATGCGTCATTTTGCGAGTCAACCTTCGGTTGAGCCGAAGGTTGATGCCTCTGTGGCGGTTTGAGTACCGTGACGCTATGGCCTACGACCTCACCGGTTTGGAGTTGTTCTTGCAGGTAGTCGATCAGGGCAGCGTCACGCAAGGAGCCGAGCGCGCGCATCTGGTGTGATCACGCGCCCGGTCACGGTGGCGGACAACAGATGTGAACTCAGCTGTCACTGGTGCCGACCGCGCTGGCCGACTTTTTGGCCACCCACTCCGACATCGACATCGAGCTGCAGGAACGCCCGAGCCACGAGATCGTCGCGCCAGTCACACGTCACTTCGCCTCGTGTTCACAACCGCAGGCACGGGCGAACAGAGCCGACTCGAAGGCGCCGTGTGGGGTCGCTACGTGGTGTGCGCCGACACCTGATCAGCGCCGGACGGCGAACGTATGGCGGTCAGCGACTGGCTCAGCGCGAGGATCGATGCGCCGAGCAGCACGATGTCTTTGATCAGGAACTCCCCGACCCGCGACAGCGCCGGAAATCCGCCCGCCGCAGTATCGCCGATACCCGGCGTGGTGAACAGGAAGCTCAGCGTAATCACGAACAACAGCGTGCCCAGTGCGCCGCCAACCGCACCGAGGCGCGGCGACACCACGTTCAGGACGATGAGCACGGCCGCGAGGATCTCGATCGTCCCGATGACGTCGGACTGCGCGCGAATTGACAGGATGCCGTTCAGCCAGCTCATGAAGGGGCTGTGGGAGATGAACTGCTGTATCCGCATGGCCTCCGAGCCGGTGAATTTCATCAACCCGATCCAGGTGATGACAACCACCAGGCCGTATCGCACCACCGCGGTGCCGACAGCCGTGATGTGGTCCGCGGTCTGCACAATGTTGCTCGCGGTCTTATTCAAGGACTTTCCTTTCATATCAGATGCGACTCCGGACCGGGCCGCACTAGCGCTCCGGTGACTCGAATTACCCTCCCCGGCAAGATACGCCGACGTATGCGGTGTCGAACTTGGTTGAGTCGATCCGCTTTCCATCGGAATCAATGTTGGAATTGTTCAATCCCTCAACTTGAATGACTTTGCATCTCGACAGCGGGAAGACCGTGGCTCCATTAATTTGCACGTTATAGCCTGCAGCTGTTAGCGCGTTGACGGTGTCTTGGGCATTGCCGAAGTTGGCGAACCCCGAGGGAGCCGCCGTGGCCACACCCGAGGAACCCAGTACAGCGACCGCCAAGGCACACGCAGCACCGGCCGCCGTCGTTAACCTCTTCACTCTCAACACCCTTCACTCTGCGAGCACATCTGGCCCGCGGTCGCAATCAGGAATGGAGCCTGGGACGGGGTGACGGATTCGATGGTCGGCTTGACAACGTGCTCCCCTATAGGTGTTTTCGCCGTGTACCGATTTGGTCTGACATCGACTTGCCGTCTCCGCCTCTCGCTTAACCCGACACGTTCAGTCTCGCCACCGCCTCCGAACGTTCTCTAATGAACACTCGAAGGTTCGATAATGTGGCCGAAGTGCTGCACCGGGACTGTCATGGGCCTCCGACTACATCGCGCGTGACCACGTAACCCGGGGCCCTTTGGGTGCGGTATCGCGAATACTTCTGTCAGCAGCGGCAATTCAGCGAGCTCGATTCGCAGCCAACGACCATACCGATCGGCACGGGCTACGACTGGGCGACGACACTGCGAACCCGCCATCGACGCGGCTGAGCAGACGTTCGAACCCGCCGAGTTCATGGCAGTCTGCGTGCCGCGTACTCGGTGTGAACCTCCTTGTGGGACAATAGCGCGGCGGCCTGAATGTTGTTGGCCAGCGACGAGTACCAGCGGCCGGTAACGCCGCCACCATGCTGCCGCTGCCACTAACAGGCATCGAATTGCCGATCACCACCGCGATATTCGCTCCTGCGGCGCCGAACTGCACGCGGGCGCACACAATCGCTTCGCCGGACACGCCGCCACGTTCGGAATCGGCGCCGATGACATCTGGGGCGACGGTGGCAATGTCGCTATACATCACCGTGCCGTGCCGGTCGACGATAGTGACCCCGAGGCCGACTTGTTCGAGCAGCCGATCCGCCCACTGGCCCAGCGCCCAGTCCGCGACGATCCTGTGATCGGAAACCTCGGAGAGATCAGCATGCGTTGTCATTCAGTACCTTCCGGTAGCCGTCGTGCCTGCCGGCCGGTATCCGGCATTAACCGAAGCATGGACGCCGGCAGCCGCGCGCACAATGCGTCATTTCGCGAGTCAACGTCCGGTTAAGCCGAAGGCTGATGCCCTTGTGGCGGTTTGAGTACCGTGACGCTATGGCCTACGACCTCACCGGTTTGGAGCTGTTCTTGTAGGTAGGTAGTCGATCACGGCAGCATCACGCAAGGAGCCGAGCGCGCGCATCTGGTGTGATCACGCGCCCGGTCACGTTGGCGGACAACAGATGTGAACTCAGCTGTCACTGGTGCCGACCGCGCTGGCCGACTTTTTGGCCACCCACTCCGACATCGACATCGAGCTGCAGCAACGCCCGCTGCTGACGCGATCAGCGTACCTCCGGAGCCTTCGGATCGTATGAAGGGTTACAAGCAAAAATCCGCATTGTGACAAGGCACAGGTCGCAGCTGCAATTAGTCCATGCAGACACCCATCCTCGTTAGCCTCGTGACGATGACGTTCCTGAGCGCAGGAGTGGTCAAAGGCGTCACGGGTATGGGCCTCCCCACCGTCGCCATGGGTGTGCTCGGAATCGCCATGCCGCCGGCGCATGCGGCGGCGATGCTTGTGATTCCTTCGCTGGTTACCAACGTCGGACAACTACTTGCTGGGCCGGCGATTGTGTCGACGCTGCGGCGGCTGTGGCCGATGATGATCGGGATCGTCCTGGGAACGGTCGTCGGCTCGCCATTATTGGTGCACGCCGACCCGATGTGGTCCGGCATTTCACTGGGAACCGTTTTGATCATCTACGCAGGCTATGCGCTGCTGACGCCGACGCTGTCGATTCCCCGTTCTGTCGAGGTCTGGCTGTCGCCGCTCGTGGGGGTCGTGACGGGATTGATCACGGGCGCAACCGCGGTCTTTACAATACCTGCTGTGCCATATCTGCAAGCGCTTAGGTTCGACACTGACGAACTGATTCAGGCGCTGGGACTTTCATTCACGGTATCCACCATCGCACTGGCCGTCGGGCTCATGACGCAAGGCTCCCTGCAGCTCGATAGCCTCGGCCCCTCCGCTCTCGCGGTTGCCCCAGCAATGGCTGGGATGTGGGTCGGTGGCCGAATCCGGTCACGGATCAGCCCTACGCAATTTCGGCGGTGTTTTTTGGCGCTGCTGATGCTGCTCGGCCTGCAGCTGGTATGCCGCCCTTTCATCTAGTTGCATATGGGGAGACCTAAGAGCAACAGTCTGAACACCGATGGAGCGTGCGGCAACGGAGATTTCTTCGCGAGATCGTCGTTCATCGGTTGCGGATAAAGCCAACGTTCCGCAGAAGAATAGGGCCCACGCGGTACACAATCCACTCACCCATTACCGCGAAGCGATCTCGGTCGACGAAATCCTGTCTGCCCGATCGATCGTCGAACTCTCCTAGTGCCTATGTGCGCAGCTCTGACCGACGGCGCAGCCGCAGCGATCGTCTGCAATAACGTGGGCTTGCGCCGCCTTGCCGATGTGCTGCGCATCTGGATGCGCGTTACCGGGCCGACATCTCGTTGGCTTACAACCACCGCCCGGTATTGTCTGTCGGCCGTGGTGGATCACGTGATCGACCCGGTGATGGGTCAGGATGGCCTGCATGGTCGCTCAGGCGACCGATGCTAAATGTGCGCTGAATTGTGCTGCAGGAAACGATAATTGCGATTTATCGCGGCAACACAACAGCAGATTGCGGTGAGCCCATGCGTTTGTCAGGTCGACGGTGCGCAGCTCTTGATGCGAGCATCGCGCAGTGGCTAAGGCCGGGACGACCGCGATGCCGACACCGGCTGCGACCGCGGCACAGATCGCCTCGGCGGTGGGTAGATACGCCCGGTAGCGGGGGCGAAGCCCGAGGGGCTGGGTTTGGCCACTCAGGTGTTCCTGCAGCGGATTTCCCTGGGTGAATCCCAGGAACGGGTAAGTCCAGACATGCACTGAACGCCACTTGGTCGCGGTCGGCGAGAGGATGGTTGGCGGGCACGATCACGACCAGGCGGTCGGGGCGCAGCATCGTGCACTCCAGTCGACCTGAGTCCACTGTGTCGGCGATGATTCCGAGCTCGGCGCAGTCGGCACCAGTGACAGCTGAGTTCACATCTGTTGTCCGCCACCGTGACCGGGCGCGTGATCACACCAGATGCGCGCGCTCGGCTCCTTGCGTGATGCTGCCGTGATCGACTACCTACCTACAAGAACAGCTCCAAACCGGTGAGGTCGTAGGCCATAGCGTCACGGTACTCAAACCGCCACAGAGGCATCAACCTTCGGCTCAACCGAAGGTTGACTCGCAAAATGACGCATTGTGCCTACGACTGCCGGCGTCCATGCTTCGGTTAATGCCGGATACCGGCCGGCAGGCACGACGGCTACCGGAAGGTACTGAATGACAACGCACGATGATCTCGCCGAGGTGATGACAGCTCACTCCGCCTGACCGCAGTCTCAGGACACGCACAACCGGGCTGAATTGTCGGCCCGCTCGCGGGCATCCTCGACGAACGCGCTACTCCTGGGAGCGCATCGATTGCAGCAAGCACGGCTCCGGCAAGCCACAGATGAGAGGAAACATCCGCATGTCCAGGCCCGAATTCTTCGATACCCCCGGATACGGCGAGATTGCCCGTACCCGCTTCCTCTACAGCCAAGCTCTACGCATCGGCGACCGCATTGAGATCTCCGGCCAAGGCGGCTGGGACGCGGATTCACCTTGTCGACCACATCCGTGGAGGACGAGATCGTCAAGGCGTGTGACAACGTCGAAAAGACCCTCGCGGTGGCGGGCGGCAGCTGGCGCGACGTTGTGAACGTCCGCTCCTACCACGTCCCCACCGCCGACGATTCCATTGGCGATCAACATATGTCGGTGATGGTGGACCAGTTCCGCAAGCGGTTCGGCGAAAGTCTGCCGGTGTGGACAGCGTTGGGTGTCAAGGCGCTCGCCCTGCCCAACCAGCACGTCGAGATCGAGGTCGTCGCGATCGTCGGATCCGGCAACACGTAGACCTAGGCGCCAGATCGCGAAACGTCGCTCCGAGGCAACGATGCCTTCGGGACGCCTTCGACCGACGTTGCTTGTCCAGCTGAATGGGAGGTTCGCACTCTAATCACGGGTGAGCGGTGTACAACCTGAGTCACCAAGAGCGGCAACGCAAACCATCGCCGAAACTACAACCAAGGTACTGATGATGCTGGCCCACGAGATCTCCGTTGAGGGCGTACCGCCCGTGCCGGCGATCGGGCGGTGGGAACGCTAACGCGTCCGCGCCAGTCGTCTACGAAATCAGGAAGTGGATGATGTCGACGCCCCGCGTGTGTCGATACGGATCGACGGCATAGCGTTCCTTCACTTTTCACGAAAAAGACCGGTCAGCCGACTCACCCGGATCACAGCACAACGTAACAACGCGAAGTAACTTCACCTACGAACTTAAGGACCAATCATGCAGATCACCATCATCGGAGCCGGCAACATGGGCCGCGGGATCGCAACCCGCGCGTTGGCCGGCGGTCACGCAGTGCGGATCATCGACACCCACGCTGACAAGGCAGCGCAGCTCGCCGCCGACTTAATCGTCGGGCAGGCATCCGGCGACGTCGAGCCCGCCGATGGCACCGCCATCGCTACCTCTGACTTCGTCGTTTTGGCCCTGAACTATCCGGCCAGCCTGCAGGTAGCAACCGAGCACTCCGTTGAGCTAGCCGGCAAGATCGTCATTGACATCGCGAATCCCGCGGACTTCGCCACCTGGGACCCGACAACCGAGTCCGGTACCTCGGCCGTACAGGAACTGGCCGCCCAGTTACCCGATGCGCGCGTGGTCAAGGCGTTCAACACCACCTTCGCCGCGACTCTGGTGACCGGGCAGGTCAACGGGCGGCCGCTGGATGTCTTCATCGCCGGCGACGACACCGACGCCAAGGACACCACCGCCCAGTTCGTCCAATCCGCCGGCCTGCATCCCATCGACGTCGGGCCCCTGCGCCGCGCCCGAGCCCTGGAAGCGTTCATGATCTTGCACATGTCGCTGCAGCAGAACATGCCGAACCCCTGGCACAGTGCTATC
The DNA here is from genome assembly GCA_963848855.1 of uncultured Actinomycetota bacterium. Lineage (GTDB taxonomy): Bacteria > Actinomycetota > Actinomycetes > Mycobacteriales > Mycobacteriaceae > Mycobacterium. The sequence continues at coordinate 119,782 of CAWKFL010000007.1, read as the reverse complement.
GCCATCCTCACCTGAAATCCAAGCTGGGCCGCGCTTTTCGGCTGTAATCGCTGGATCGTTATGGCGGGTCCGCGTCGTCTATGTCTCGGGTTGACTGAGTAGCGGCGGGATGCTGGGAACCTCGGGCGCGTGCTCGATGTCGGCGGCGGTCATCTTGAAGCTGTCGGGATAAGCGTCGCGTTGGGCGCGGCGGGCCGGTCAGCTTGCCTTGACGCTACCGTCGTGAAACAAGGTCTGGCCGGTCAGATAGGTCGACTGGGGACCGGCCAGGTACATGATCGCGTCGGCGACCTCTTCGGGGCGTCCAGCGCGGCCTTGTGGGACCGTGTCTGTTGCGGCGGCTTGGTTGTCGGGACTGCCCGTTACCCGCGCGAACATCGCCGTTTCGATGTACCCGGGCCCGACAGCGTTGACCCGCACTCCGACTGGGGCCGCCTCCAGCGCGGCAGTGCGGGTCAGGCCGATGACAGCCTGCTTGCTGGCCACATACAGCGCCAAATTGGGAAAAACCTTGTCGCCGAACATAGATGTGATGTTGACGATCACACCGCTGCCCCGGATCTGCATGACACGCAGCCCATGTTTCATCGACAGCAACGTTCCCAGCACGTTGGTGCCGAACGTTTCCGCGTAGTGCGTTGCGGTCAGCCCGACTATGGGCGCCGAGCGCCCTTCGGTGCCGGCATTGTTAACCGCGACGGCGAGCCGGCCGAAGGATTTCACCGCGGCAGAGCTCAGCTCGGCGACCTCACGCTCGAACCGCACGTCGGCATGGACGAACAATGAGTCGGCCGCGCCGGCACGCTTGAGGCCGCCGGCCAGACGTTCGCCCACGTCAACGTGGCGGCCAGATACCACTACCGCATCGCCGCGCTGAGCAAAAGCCGAAGCAGTGGCTGCACCGATACCATGGCCACGGCGTGATCCCCGGCTCACGCCGATCGGGTGTCGATTCACTCACCGGTGAAGCCTCGCCGACGCCGTCGCCGGTGCGGACGTCGTGGTCGACGTCGCCGATTCACCATTGTTCGACGATGAACCTGTGATGCATTTCTTCACAACCACAACCACGACCACGAATCTTCTTGGCGAGTCACCGTTTCTGAGTCCAACCGTTTCTAGAATCGGGTTTGTTTGATTCAGATTCAGTTGACGCTGCAGGCCATCGGGGTGTGGGTGCACCTGCAGACCGCAGCGTACTCGGCCGGCGTGCGGTACCCCATGGCCGAGTGGCGGTGTCGGTGGTTGTGCTCCTCCTTGAAGTCGCGGATCACCACGCGGGCCTCGAGCAGGGTGTTCCAGTGGTTGCGGTTGAGGCACTCCTTCCGTAGACCATTGTTGAAGGGTTCGATGTGTCCGTTGTTCCACGGCGTCCCCGGCGGGATGAAGGACATTCCGAACTTACCGTCGCAGAACTGGTGCAGCGCTTGAGAAATGAACTCGGGTCCGTTGTCCATCCGAAGCACCTTCCGTGGCCCGCCCGCCGCGGCGAACACCTTCTTGAGCTCGACGACAACATTCTCGGCGGTGATCGAGCGCTCCACGATATTCAGGAGCGAGCACCGGGTGTGTTCGTCGATCATCGACGCAATCTTGACCGCCTTCCCATCGACAGTGGAATCGAACTGGAAATCGATTGCCCACACCACGTTCGGGGCCGGGGCATCAGCGTCGATCGGGGGGATCGACGACACCCCAGCCCGCTTGCGCGGACTACGCACCCGCACCTGCAAGCCCTCTTCGCGCCACAGTCGGTGGATCTTCTTCTTGTTGACCTCACGGTGCTCGTCGTAGCGCCATGCCGCCCACGCACGCCGAAACCGGTGACATGGGCGTTTCGTGGCGTAGGCGCGCAACCAAGCCCGCATATCGACGTCAGGATCAGTGGAGGTCCGCGCCAGTGGCAGGCGGCGGTGTGTGGAGCGGGCCAGCCCAACGGCTTTGCACGCCAACCGTTCCGACATGCCCAATGTGGTGGTGAGTATGTCGACGGCGCGACGCTTAGCAGCTGGGCTCAGAATTTTCTCTTGACAACCTCCCGCAATGCGTCTTTGACCAGCTCAGCTTCGGCGAGCAGCCGCCTGCGCGACCAGGTGTCGGACGCATCGACGGCCTGTGATGTCCGACTCGATCAGCTTGTAGGCCATAGCAATACCAGCAGCGCGGGATCCGGGACCATGGGTGATCTTGGTGCGCAACCGGGCGGTGGCTAGGGTCGACTCGATGGTTGTCTTGGTTCGTTCTTGATTAATCTGCCTGAACTCGGATTTCGTGTCGTCGACGTGCTGACGGATGTCGTTGGTGGTGGGTTCAGCGCCGTGGATTACCGCCTTCGAGGCGGAGCCGCTCGCCGAGCAGCGGGTCGAGTCGACGCCGGAGGCCTCAGCTCCGGCAGCATGCCCGATGAATCGCGAAGCGACGCTGGACATTCGACCCATTTCAGCCCACCTGTCGTAACCACCGTGTGCGGCGGCAACGGCATCGCTGCCGCCGCGCGCCGCCGGAGAACGTCGTTGGTGGTCGACCCGCCGGCTCAACCGGCGGCCGCCGCCCGCGAGGGGTCCAAGAACAGTTGCACCGCGAAGCCCGCCAGCACCGTGCCCATGACCCGGCGTAGCAGCGCCATCCATCGGGGCTTGGCCGCCAGCAACACCGACAACCTCGACGCGCTCCACACGATGGCCCCGTTGACTGCCAGCGCGATGGCGATCTGTACCCCGCCCAGTACGAGGCTTTGCAGCGCCACCGAGCCGTGAGCTGTCTTCACGAACTGCGGCAGCAGGGACACGTACAGCACTGCGATCTTGGGATTGAGGAGGTTGGTGACCAGCCCCATGGTGAACAGCCGGCGCCGCGACGCCGGTTTGAGGTCCGTCGGGGAGAACGGGGAGGTTCCGCCCGGGCGGAACGCCTGCCAGGCCAGATAGAGGAGGTACACGCCACCCGCCACTTTCAGCATCGTGTACGCCACCGGGACCACCGCGAAGACCGCCGCGAGTCCGGCCACGGCCGCCCCCAGGTACACCCCGAAGCCCACCGCGACCCCCGCCAACGAGATCAGTCCCGCGCCGCGACCCTGGGTGATCGAGCGCGACGCCAGGTAGAACATGTTTGGTCCGGGAATGAGGCTTATCCCGAACGCGACGGCCGCGATACCCAGAACCGCCGACATACCGACCATATTGAATCTCCCACTTCCCTTAGAAACCGCGGCCAAGAATCCGCGCATTGCGTTCCCTGATGTCAGCCGGTACCACCTGCTCATACAGCGTCACGAAGTCGCCCTCATCGAGGGGTCCCTCATCGGGAACCTGCAGTACCGTGAACCACCGGTTCAGGAGGCCGAAATGCCCGATGAGCCAGGTTAATTCGACGATCTGGCTATCGACGTGACGGGCCATCGCGGCATCGCCGAGTTCGTTGAGCCGCGCGTCGGTGCGATTGTGTGCCTCAAGCACCTTGCGCAGATCGGCGAAGTCACCGTCGGTGACGGTGTGGGCGTCTCGGCTGACCTTCGCGGTGTAGTCCAGGACAACCCGTTCGCGTTCGGTGTAGACGTTCGGGTGGTTCTCGTGCTCGTCGAGATACAGGAGTTTTTGGTGTCCCTCCTCGCCGCGCCCCGCGTCATTGAACAGTGCGGTTCCGACCAAAGAGTGGTGGGTCACCGCGTAGTGCGATCGGTTCAACAGCGATGTTCGCGAGATGACTAGTTCCTTGAGGAACCGGTCGTTGAAGCCGGCGGTCTGAAGGTCACCGACGAAAGTGACTGGATCGAACATGAAGGAGTTGGCGTACTCGACCTCCAGTTGCACGAAGCGGGGGCAGTAAGCCATCACCTTGACGAGGTTGTTGGGCAAGCCTCCCCGGGTCAGTTCTCCCGTTTTGATCGCTGCGGCGGTCTTGGCGTCCACCTCGTCGATCTGAAGGGGCCGGATGCGTGTCCAGGGTCCTTGCGTCATCCTGGTCATTTCGATTCTCCTCGAGCAGAATTCACGCGCTCTGCTCCGCGACGGACCCAACGCCCTTGTTAGGGAATACGTCGATATCGGTTTTCATCACATTGTTGAAGTAGTTGCTCATCGTGAACAGCACGACCACGGCGACGATTTCGAGGATCTGGCCGTCGGTGAAGCCTGCGACGCGCACCGCGTCCAGCGCGCAGTCACTCACCTTCCCGCGGGTAAGGGCGACCTCGCGCGCAAATGCCACCGCTGCCGCACGCCGTGTATCGTTCGACGATCCGCCGCGGTTGCGGGCGATCTCCTCATCGTCGAGGCGCGTCATCTGCTGAGATACCCATGTGTGCATGGCATCGCAGTAGTCGCAGCCGTTGATTTCGTCGACAGCGTGTGCGATGCCCTGGCGGGTCGCAGCATCCAGTGAGGTGCTCATCGCCTTCCTCAAATCCAGCCAGGCGTTGAGAGCTTTGGGGGTGGCTGCCAGCGCGTGATACATATTCGGCACGAATCCGAGTTGGTGAGCGGCGGCATCGATGGCCGGGCGCGAGGCGGCGGGGATGTCGGCCTCAGCCGGTGCAGTCATTCGCGACATCTGTTGGCACTCCTGGTTCGATCGACGGGCGCGGTCACGACGGCCGGGGCAACACAGCGTGGGCGTCTAAGGGCCGTCAGAGCGTCGTACCATTCGATGCAGGTAACCGTCCGCGATGAAATGGCGATGCGCGTTTGGTGGCGGCGGTCGGGCCTCGTTGTGCAGACTTCCACGACTGTCACGCGTCCGGGTAGCCGTCGGGCAGCATGTCGCGTTCGAACGACTCGCGGCCCGCGGCGTCGAAACGTGCAAACAGTTCCTGCACTTCGTCTTTGAGCAGCACGAGCTGTGATAGGCCGACGAGCTCGTCGTCGATCCGGATCGGCGAAACGGTCACCAGGAGGGTGGTTTTCCCGTATGGCCTGGCCACGTAGTGCACCGGCTCGGTGCGGCCGTCGACGAACAGTTTGAGCATGGCGTCGAACCGCGGGTTGGTGATCTTGCGGCGATGCCGTTCGTGCACGGAGTGACCGAGGTAGCCGGGCTCGCGGTCCAGGTGCTCGGAGGCCCATTTGTTGTAGTACATCACCGTGCCGTGGCGGTCGAGGATGGTGACCCCGAGACCGGCTTGTTCGAGCAGCCGATCCGCCCACTGGCCCAGCGCCCAGTCCGCGACGATCCTGTGATCGGAAACCTCGGCGAGATCAGCATGCGTTGTCATTCAGTACCTTCCGGGGAGCCGTCGTGCCTGCCGGCCGGTATCCGGCCCTGAATCAAGCGTGGACGCCGGCAGCCGTGCGCACAATGCGTCATTTTGCGAGTCAGTCTTCGGTTGAGCCGAAGGCTGATGTTCTTATACCGGTTTGAGTACCGTGACACTATGGCCTACGACCTCACCGATTTGGAGCTGTTCTTGCAGGTAGTCGATCAGGGCAGTATCACCCAAGGAGCCGAGCACACGCATCTGTCGTTGGCATCGGCCAGTACAAGAATCACAGCGATGGAGAAGGCTCTCGGGGCCAAATTGCTGGAGCGCCACCGGCGTGGTGTGGTGCCGTCCCCGACCGGCTGGTTGCTGGTCGCACACGCCCGAGCGATCGTCGGTCAGCTGGCGCGCATGCGCACCGAACTGGCTCGCGCAGCCGACGGGCTGCAACCAACATTAGTGGTTCTGGCGAACACATCGGCTATCCAGACACTGCTGCCGACCGGGCTGGCCGAGTTTTTGGCCACCCACTCCGACGTCGACGTCGAGCTGCAGGAGCGCCCGAGCTACGAGATCGTCGCGGCCGTCACTGACGGGCGCGCCGAGCTCGGAATCATCGCCGACACAGTGGACTCAGGTCGACTGGAGTGCACGATGCTGCGCCCCGACCGCCTGGTCGTGATCGTGCCCGCCAACCATCCTCTCGCCGACCGCGACCAAGTGGCGTTCAGTGCATGTCTGGACTACCCGTTCCTGGGATTCACCCAGGGAAATCCGCTGCAGGAACACCTGAGTGGCCAAACCCAGCCCCTCGGGCTTCGCCCCCGCTACCGGGCGTATCTACCCACCACCGAGGCGATCTGTGCCGCGGTCGCAGCCGGTGTCGGCATCGCGGTCGTCCCGGCCTTAGCCACCGCGCGATGCTCGCATCAAGAGCTGCGCACCGTCGACCTGACAAACGCATGGGCTCACCGCAATCTGCTGTTGTGTTGCCGCGATAAATCGCAATTATCGTTTCCTGCAGCACAATTCAGCGCACATTTAGCATCGGTCGCCTGAGCGACCATGCAGGCCATCCTGACCCATCACCGGGTCGATCACGTGATCCACCACGGCCGACAGACAATACCGGGCGGTGGTTGTAAGCCAACGAGATGTCGGCCCGGCGGCCGGCGCGGTAAACCCAGGTGACACGGGCCGTGGGAACGGCCGTCTACCGACGGCGGCCACGCGGTACAAGCGGTGGAGCTGCGGAACAGTATTGCGCACCAAAGGATTTCGTCCGCTATTTCGCGCCAACCAATGACCTGGATTCAATCGGCATCAGCCAGCCCCGGGCAAGAGTTGTGACGCCATATAGGTTGTTTTGCAACGACTTTCGTTGGTCAGGGGTTCGCACCCGGCCTGCCCAACAACACCAAGTGGCGGTCTCGCTTCCACTTCACCCCTATCGACCGCGATCGGTGGCGTAGCTGAAGCGGAGAGGTGCCGCTGTGCGATGGCCCGGCCGAATCGCGTCATCACTCAGCACCACAAACCACAGACATCAGACAGACCTCTACGCGAAAGGACACGCACCCGGCGACGATCAGCTACGTCGCTTTCCGCCTCGACTGCACCGGCAGAACTCGGCGACGACATCCATACATGGCTGAGATTCTCGGGCCATTGCAGACCCTACTTATCCGCAACCGCCGCCTGTCGCAGCAGCACGAGGGGTGGGCGAGTCGCTTCGGATGAACGGATCTCGCAAAAAAATCTCCGTTTGCCGCGCGCTCCATCGGTGTTCGGACTGTTGCTCTTAGGTCGCCCCGGGATCGCGGCAACGAGCATGGACTCGATTCACTGCTGGACAATGGTGGCCCAAAACGGTCTCTTGGCGTGCCGATTTGTCGGTACGTGGGAAACGATTCGGTCATACACAGTGCCTCCCAGTCGGCGTTTGGGTGCTGAGCGGGAAGCTGGAATTCAGGACGGTTGGAGCCGAAGTCGTTGCGGCAGAATCACCCGGGTGAGTCGGCGACCCGGACGATGACAACTCACCCTGACCATGGCCAGGATGTGCCCATGACACCACCGGTTGACCGCCTAGCAGGCAGCGACTCGCCGCTGGCTTCGCGCGAGCCGGAGCTGACCGCGCGGTTCGTCAATGACGCGCTCCCGTATCTGAATCAGCTCGACGACCGCGCCCGCCGATTGACCTGCAACGGCGTGGACGCCGAAGATCTCGTGCAGGAGACGATGCTGAGGGCTTATGCCGGCTTCAACACCTTTTCCGAGGGAACCAACCTTCGGGCGTGGCTGTTTCGCATCATGACCAACACCTACATTAACTTCCTCCTCCGCGCGCATCACCGGCCAAGCGAGTACCTCATCGACCACATCACCGACCGGCAACTAGCCGCCCAAGATCGACAATCCTCGGACTGGCCACGATCGTTCGAACTCGATGCACTGGACGCGTTGCCGGACATCCAACTCGCCGACGTGTTGATCACATTGCCAGTGCAGTTCCGGCTGACTGTTTACGATCGCGATATCGCAGAACTCCGGCGCCGAGAGAGCGCCGAGATCATAACGTGCTGCGAGGGCACCGTCATGTCACGTCTGCACCGCGGGCGCCAAGGATTACGAGCCCCGTTGCCCACCACACACGAACCAACATCAATACCAGTGCGACGGCGACGACGCGGTCGCGGTGTCGAAGCCGGATCATCCTTCTGGCGGTGGGTTCGGCCCTCATCATCGTTGTTCTTCGCCCAGCCAGAGCTCGGCGACCTACGGCTATTCCGATGAGGCAAATCCTGCTGCGAGCAGTATTGCTTCTGGCATCGTGGGCGACCGGATTCCTGGTTGCGGCGTGCATCGTTCCCGGAGTTTCGTCGTCAGTACCGGGCTTCATCGTCGCCGTAGTGATGTTCGCGGTAACGGAGGCGATCCTGTCCTTGTCGATCTTGAAGTTGCCCCATCGGTATGCGTCGCTGCTCCTTGGGGGCACCGGCTTGGCATTGACGATCATCGCGTTGATCCTTGCGTCCATTTTCACGCACGGACTCACTATTGAAGGCATGGAATCATGGCTGGCCATGACGGTTGTGGTGTGGCTGGTGACAACGATTGGGGCGATTACGCTGCCCGAGTTGCTCATCCGCGACGGGGCCGGCTCGACCTGACCAATACACGCCGCGGCGCACACGGTTGGATGGTGGTGGTCCGCGTCGAGATTCTGCATTTCGCCCGGGTCCGCGCAGTGACTTGAATTTTGCTATTTCGCCCGACGACGGAGGGAGCGGTGATGGGAGACACGCATGACGATCCGACGGATCACTCTCGGACCACGCAACCGCACGCTGGCATCGTGATGAAGGACAACTTCTTCTGGCCAGGGTTGATCCTGTTGGTCGTAGCGATGTTCGCGTTGATCAGCACCGCGGCAGCTGCTGCCTATCGACATTACGAATGGCTGTCCACCACGGTGCTCATCGCCGTTCTCGGCGCGGTCGCCGGAGCGCTGTGGTTCGTCGTGGAGAATCGCCGCGTGACCCGCATCGAGGCGCGGTGGGACGCCGCGCACCCAGTAGTCCGACACTTCCGCGCACTAGCTAATCACGACAGCCGAGCACCCCGTCGACAGTGACGCTCGGGTCCAAACCGCAAAGTGGATGCAGTTGTTATTACATTGCTTTGTAGGAATTTTGCAGATCTGTTTGTGCTGTTCACTCCTGCGGGTGCGCGTGATGCCAACCGTTTTCGAGCACCTAGCAGCAGCTTGGAACCGCTCCAGCTGAATGCGGGCGGTCCAGAGACGGGCCGGGGAAACGAAACGACGCCGCTCCCCCAGATGGAAATTGATTTCCGCCAACCGTTTTCGGCTAGCCATACAGGCCGCCTTCGTACGGTTATCTCCTTCGCGATATGTGCTACTTGTCGGTGCTTAACGGCCGACACTCTTCGCCGGGTCTAGGATGAATGCGATCTCGCGGAACCCGGCTCGGCTGAGGTGATGGTGTTTGCGATTCGCGTCAAATATACCGGTCTGTCGCCTCGTTGAGCACAAAAGATCGAGATCGACGTCGGCAACACAATGTTTCGGTTGGGCTGAAAAGCGCTGTTGGGCTAGACACACGCCGTTTTCCCAGATCATGGTTTGGCCATCCCACGCGAGGTCGGTTGTCGATTCGCCCTCCCCCGCCGCCGCGTAGATGTACGCGGCGGCGCAACGCAGCGACGCTGATCGAGCCAGCAGGCATCGGTCTTCGGCTCGACCGATGGTGACGGGGCTTCCCGACAGGTTGGTCAGCACGGTGGCGCCGGCTAGGGCGGCGCGAGCGCTGGGCGGGATGGGTATCCACATGTCCTCACAGATCTCAACGTGAAGCGTGAAGCCGGGCAAGTCGGACGCGGTGAACAGCAGATCGGGACCGAACGGTGCTTGCACGCGGGTTGTCTTGCGTCCCACACGGATTTCATCGCAGATGTTGTCGCCTGCGGCCATCTGGCGAAGTTCGTAGAACTCGCGGTAGGTCGGTAGATAGGACTTTGGCGCGACGCCCAATACGCGGCCGCGGTGGATCACGATGGCGGTGTTGTAGATGCGGTGCAGATGGCGCAGCGGGGCGCCGATCACCAAAACCGGCATTAACTCCACGGAAGCTTGCGTGATGCGTAGTAGTTCGTCTTCGACGGCGTCCAGGAGTGCGTCTTGCATCAGGATGTCATCGATCGAGTAACCGGTCAGTGCTAGTTCGGGGAAAACCGCAACTCCGGCGCGTTCCTCGTGGCATTCGCGCGCAATGTCGAGCACAGCATGGGCGTTGGCCACCGGATCGCCCAGTGTGGTTCGCAGGGTGCAGGCCGCGACGCGGACGGTCCGCGCTCGCTGGCGGGAGTTGTAGGCGTCCATGTCTGAGTGTTTGAGGTGTTGGTGTGTCGGGGATGTTGGGTGCGGGCGGGAAGTCGCGGTCAGGCCGCTTGCGGGTTTTCCAGAATCATTGCCACGCCTTGGCCTGAGCCGATGCACACGCCGATGGCGCCGTAGCGGAGATGTCGTTCGCGTAGTTCGGTCGCTAGGGTCAGGGCGTAACGTACGCCGGTGGCGCCGAACGGATGCCCGATGGCCACGGCACCCCCGTTGGGGGTGAGTTTGTCGTCGGAAACTTGGAAGCCGTCGAGTTGGTTGGGCAGCTCTCGTAGTACGCCCAGGGCTTGCGCGCTGAAGGCTTCGTGGATTTCCCATATGTCGATCTGTTCGGGGGTCAAGCCGCCCGCGCGTCGCAGCGCCAGCGGTAGCGCCCAGGCCGGGGCGATGCCCATCAGCAGTGGATCGTTGCCGTAGACGGCCGAGGACACCACCCGGGCCAACGGGATTACGCCGAGGTCGTCGGCCCGTGCGGCGGAGGCCAGGATCAACGCGGCGGCCCCGTCGGACAGCGGTGTGGAGTTGCCGGCGGTCATCTGGGTCGTCCCGGGCTGAGCGGGTAGGGCAGCCAGCATCTCCAGGGTGGTGTCGTCGCGGATGAATTCGTCGTGACTTACGGTGCGCCGTAGGGTCTTCCGGGTCGCGGGGATCGTGACGGGCATGATCTCTTGGGCGAGCCGACCCGAGTCGCGGGCGGCGCGGGCGTGCTGTTGGGAGCGCAGCGCGAACGCGTCGATCTCTTCGCGACTGAGGTGGTAGCGGTCGGCGACGTTCTGCGCGGTTTCGATCATGCCGATGTAGGCGTTGCGGCCCAGCAAGACGGGATTGGGTGGGCCGCCGGCGCCGGACCACATGGTGTCGAGCAGCAGTTGGGGTCCGCGCGGGCTGAACGGGGCCTCACCTTTCATGTACGCGAACCCCGAGCGCGACATCGACTCAGCGCCGCAAGCGATCCCGACACCGAGGTCGCCGGCTTTGATCGCATGCGCGATCATGGCCGTGGCGCTCAGTGACGATCCGCAGAATCTGTTGATGGTGGCTTCCGCTGCCCGGTCGGGGAAGCCGGCGGCCAGCGCTGCCCAGCGGGCGAGATCTCCCATGCCTTCATGCGCGGGGTTCACACAGCCGGCGATGATGTCTTCGATCTGGTCGCGATCAACACCGACGCGTTCGCAGGCCCCGGCCAAGGCCAACCCAAGCAGGTCGTCGAGCCGCAGGTGCGATAACGAGCCGCCGTAGCGGGCGAAAGGGGTGCGCACACCGCCAAGCAGATAGGCGTCGGTCAATGTGTTCTCCTGTCGTGCAACGTGGGTCGGATTAGCGCGCTGTTCTTTCGGCGCCGGCCCAGGTTTGTTGCGGCGACGGCCAGAGTCGTTTTGTGGGTGAGGTCGGTGGCGATGTCTCGACCTGACCATTTCCATGGCATGTCGCCTAGTCCGAGAGCCTGCGCTACCACGGCATTCGCCGAGACTAGTAGCAATATGTTGAGCGCGATCGCGGGAACAATCGGAATGCGGTGTGCCACTTTGGCGAAGCCGAGTGCGAGGGCCGCCAGCGTCGCTTGTGCGAATTGTCCGGCGACGGCCTGCGCGCTGGTCGGCACGCCGCGGCCAATGAGTGCCTCGACGACCCGTACGGGTAGGTCGCTTCCGGGTCGATGGGTCAGTGCCATTTCAACGCGCTGTGAAGCTGTCATTGCGGCACTGGCGGCGGCGGTGCGAGCCACAAAGTCCAATGGTTGTGGTTTGGCGCTCATGGCGTGGTTTCTGATGCAGACAGCCCGCTGATCGAGTACATGATCAGATGGCCGGGGTGCCGGCGAGGTGCACGATCGTGTCGACAACCTTGTCGGTCGTTGCGACGCGGTCGTGAGAAATGATGTTGGCCGCGGCGCTGTGATTGTCGGGGTTGCCCGCGACGCGTGCGGTTATCGCGTTGGCGTTGTCTTCGGCTCCGACGGCGTGGACACGGATCCCGAACGGCGTCGCCTCCGCCGACGCGGCGCGGGTCAGGCCGACGATGGCGCATTTGCTGGCGGTGTAGAGCGCCGACTTGGGGACACCCTGATCGCCGCAGTAGGACGCAACGTTGATGACAACACCGCTGCCCTGGCGTTGCATGATCCGCAACTCGTGCTTCATCGACAGCAACGTTCCCAGGACGTTGCTGCCGAACGTATCCGCGTATTGCGTTGCGCCCAATTCAACGATGGGGGCCAGGCGTCCTTCTGTACCAGCATTGTTCACCGCGATGTCGAGTCGCCCGAAGCAGCTCATAGTGGTGTCGATCACGTCGGCGATCTCGCGCTCGAACCGGACATCGGCACGGACAAACAGTGCGTCGGCGGCCCCCACCGCTGCGAGGTAACGGGCCAGCCGTTCGCCGGCATCGTCGTCGCGACCGGAGATCACGACGACATCGCCGCGTTGCGCGAAAGCCAGTGCGGTCGCCTCACCGATCCCACTTAGCGCACCCGTGACGACCACCACAGATTCTGTGGCCTGATCGTGTGACATGCGGTCTCCGTTCGTATCTCATTGCGCCGCTGTGGCCCTGCCGAACGTTCACTGTCTCCTTGACGCGGCGGGTTGAGGTGGTCCAGGTGTTGCCCGTTGCGGCTCGGAACAACGATCAATATCTGTGCGCATGGGGTGAGTTGTCTTCATCCGGCTGCGTATTTCACCCGGGTGAGAGGCCGACGCGGAACAGATCCCCGCTGAGAGGTTCATCGTCATGACGCTTTCAGGGCGGTCGAACGATCCGCCGACGGCGGCGATGAAGGGCCGCGCCAATTGCACGATGGCGCGGAGGCCGATCGAATCTTGTCACGGTCACCGCATGTTCGAGACGGTGAATAGTCCGACCATGCCCAGGCCGTAAAGGATGAGAACGGCCAGCGAGTCGACACCCAGCCGGGCGATGCGGCGGCGGGGCCGAAACAGCAGACCCGCCGCGTAGATCAGTGTCAACACGATTCCCAGCGCCGTGAGATAGATGTCGGTGCGCTGCGCGGCCGGCAACACGGCGTGCCCCGACAGCAGCGTTGCAGGCAGAAAAAGCACCGGCAGGAAGGCGTTCCCGCCGAAGATGTCGGATACGGCGAGCTGGTAGTCGCCATGACGCACCGACCGCAGGCCGGTGGACAGTTCGGGCAGCGACGTGGCCGCGGCCAACACGGTCGCACCGAACAGCACACCGGACAGACCGATGTGGTCGGCGATAGCTTCACCGCTGCGCTCCAGCACGACTCCGGCGATCAGCGTGACCGCGGCGGCGAAGCCGAACGTCACCGCCGCCCTGGCAGTACTGGTCCCCTCGGCAGTGGCCTGCTGCTCGGTCATCGCGGTGCGGTGTCCGCGGGGCTGCTGCTGGCCGTCGGGGGGCTGGCCCGACTCGTGCCAGGGCAACGACCGTCCCGCCCGCTGCAACAACACCAGGCCCAGCACCCACACCATCAGGATCAGCACCGGGGCGGGCGTCAGCCGCGCTGTGATCAGCGTTGCGGGCATCTGGGTGCCGCCGATCACAATGGCCAGCACTGCGACGACCAGCGCGGCCTCCAGCACCAACACCAGCGACGCCGCCCGATAGGTCAGCGGTCTGGATCCGCGCACGCCGAAGGCGTCGAGGGCCACCAGCACCACCGTCTGGATGGCGATGCCGCCGAGGATATTGCCCACCGCCACACCGATATTGCCCGACACCGCGGCAGCGGCGACGATGGCGATCTCGGGCAGGTTGGTAGCGATTGCCAACAGGATCAGGCCGCCGAGCGCCGAGCCGAGGCCCAGCCGCATCGTCAGCACATCCGTTTGGTCCGATAGCTGAATGCCCGCCACCCAGATCGCCGCTCCCGCACCAAGAAACATCACAACCAGCAGCCACACCGGTGATCCGCTCACGACGCAGTTTTCCGACCGCGGTTCGGAGGCGACCCCAGATCTAGCCCATCGCCCCACTCGTCGAGCGACACGTCGTCATCCCGATCACCATCGGCCCTGCCGTCATGACGCTTCGGTCCTCCTGCGCACTCGTCAGTTCTCACTGTCTCCCAGCGTGTTTGGGCTTTCACCTCTGATTGTGACGATGGACGCCGCGTCCGCTGCGACGACCTGGTTGGCCGTGTGCAGCACAGCGCGCACGTCGCCGGCCGGTATGACCGCGGCGCCGGAGGCGTCGGCGAAGACGTAGTCGCCGGGACAGACCGCCACCCCGCCGATCACCACCGGACGGTTCGCCTCGTAGGGGGTGACGGTGTCACCGCCCCACCGCGTTGTTTCGCCACGGCAGTAGATGGCCAGGTCGTAGTGCTCGAGCTCGGCGAAATCGCGCAGCCGCCCGTCGGCGAGAATGCCGGCGAGCCGATGGTTTTGGACACGCGACAGCTTTGTCCCGCCGCCCAGTGACGCATCGGTGTAGCCGTTGCTGGCCAAGACCAGCACGTGCCCGTCGGCGCCGCCTTCGATGGCCTGGTAGAACACCCTCTTGAAGTTGTAGCGCTCGGGCGGCAGGGCGGCCCCGCACGCCGGGAAGTAGGAGATGGTCACCGCGGGGCCGAAGAGCCGGCGACCGGGCGTCGGGCTCACCAGGTCGAGGAGATGACAGCGATGTTGGTGCAGTCGCCCCATCGCGTCCACGATGTCGGCGGTGCGCACCCGACTGGCGAGCGCGTCGAGCGACTCCATCAACGGGCCGGGACAGGGATACGCCAGGACTGGGCGCCGCGCAGGTCGAGCCACACGTCGGTCGGGGTTTGCACTAGCCGGGCCAGGACGTGGTCGCAGCCCGGGCAGCGCACCACGATGCCCGGGGCGCGGTGATAGACATGACTCTCGGCGAAGGCCCCGACGCGACCACATCCGGCGCAGGTCAGCGTCGCGGTGGTGACATCGAATCCCAGCACGTCCGCGAAGGCGCCCGCGGCGGCGTTACCGTCGACGTGCGTCGGTTCTGTCATCATTCCTTCTTCCTCGATTAGCCGCTCGGCCCGAACCGCTCGGTCCGGATGGCCGATGGCGATGGCCCTGCCCGATCAGCTTCGTGGTCACCGATTCCACGAATCCCGTTGGGCCGCAGACGTAGACGCGCAGACCGTCGTCGGGGGTCCACCCGGGCACTGCGAGATCACCGACGCCGACCCGGCCGGGCGGCCGGGCGGTCTGCGGCGCGGCCGCCCGGGTGTAGACCACAGCGACCCGCAGCCAGTCACAGTCGCGCTCGAGGTGGCCCAACTCCTTGGGCGTAGTAGACGTCGGCGGGACTGCGCACCGAGTAGACAAGCCGAAACTCCGCGCTGCCCACCAATATCCGCTGTCGCAGCATCGCCATCAACGGCACAATGCCCGATCCGCCAGCGACCAACAGAATCCGGGCCTCCTCGGCCGGCCGCCAAACGAACCAGCCGCCGATGGGTCCGCGAAGCTCGATCTCCTCGCCGGGGCGCACTCCCGTGAGATAGGGCGAGACCTCTCCGTCGTCGATCTGCTGCACGGTGAGCTCGATGCGCTCACCGTCGGCCGGTCTGCTCAGCGAATAGCTGCGTTGTGCGCTGTACCCGTCCTCAGCGGTCAGCTTGAGATCAATGTGCTGGCCGGCCAAGTGGCCGCCCCAACCCGGCACGGCAAGCCCGATCGTTTGCGCAGACTCGGTCTCGGGTTCGGAGTCCACCACCCGCGCAACCCGCCACTGCAACTTCGGTGTCAAACCATCGTCCACGGGTCAATCCCCGGCGTAGCGTTGTTCCCGCCACGGGTCGCCGTAGCTGTGATAACCCAAACCCTCCCAGAATCCGGGTATGTCGCTGTCGCGCAACTCAATGGATCGCACCCACTTCGCGGACTTCCAGAAATACAGATGCGGCACCAGCAGCCGCGCCGGGCCACCATGCACCGCGGGAGCGGTTCGCCCTGGTAGCCGTAGACGATCCAGGCCTTGCCGCCGAGAAGATCGGCCACCGGGATGTTGGTGGTGTAGCCGCCGTAGGAACCGACCAGTGCGAATTCGGCGGTGGTGTCGACTGATTCGAAAAGCGTGTCCAGCGAAACGCCTTCCCACTTGGTATCCAGCTTGGACCACGTGGTGACGCAGTGAATGTCGACAGTGAGCCGCTCGCTGGGCAATAGCTTCAGCTGGGCCCAGGTCCATACGTGTTCGGCGCCACGCTCGTCGCGGATGGTGAATCGCCAGTCGTCGAGGTCGATGCGCGGAGTCGGTCCTGCCTGCAGGACTGGGAAGTCCGCGGTCAGATGCTGACCGGGCGGCAACTGGCGGGCCGATTCAGTGCGGCGCCCGCGAAAGCCTTTGTTGACGATAGTCATTGGTGCTCCCGTCGTGGTGATGAGCCATCCATCAATCTCGGCTCGTTTTCGGTGCCCTATCCGGTATTTTCTCTGTTTCCGGGGATGGCCGTCGGCGCCGGTGGTGCCGTGGACCGTCGGCGTGAACAGGTTTCCCCCGGTGGGGTTGATGCTCTTTTCGGTCGGCGCGGGTGGGGGCGCGGCCGGGGTCGGCGACTGCGTGGTGGTGGTTGTCGTCGTTGGCGATTGGGTGGTCGACGGCGCGTTCGAACCGTTACCGCTACAACTGGCGATCGATGCCGCCAACCCAGCCAGAACCGCCGCACCCCCCACGACACGCGCCAGGCGAACAGCATTCGAGTTTTCCATCATGACATCTCCAATCGATTCGGCTTGATAGCTGACTCACCGCAGCGGCGTGGGCGAGAGCCTTTGGGAGCGAGGTTCATTGATGCTCCGGTCGTAGCAGTGGTCAAGTTGGCTGACTCGGCTCGTTTTGTGAGACGTCGGGTGGAAATCAAATTTCACGGATCTCAGCACCTGCTCGAGGTTTTACTGCCATGTCAGCACCCAGAACGGAGATGGCCCCTTTGGCTTCGAGGATGGCCAGATGAATACCGTCGGCGTTGGGGTGCCCGTGTTCGCGCAGCACCGCCTCTAAATCCGCGGCGGTCAGGCCGCAACGGCGCAGGTTGCGTCGGTTCACTTCTCCGTCGCTGATCAGGACCATCAACGGCGGATCGATGAACCGGCACAAGGCGGGAATTAAGCGCAGTCGCGCGAGGACTGCGTGGGCGGCCAGAAGGCACAGCAGCGCGGTGGTCGCCTGCAGCCACGCGGTGTCGGTGGCGGTGGCCGCACGACCGACGATGGCGCCGGCGGCGACGGCGGCGATCCAGTCGAACGGCGCGAATTCCGCCAGGGTGCGTCGTTCGGTGAAACGGAACAGGATCGCCGCGGTCAAAAATAGTGCCGAGGTTTTGATCGCCACGTCCCCGACGGTGGGCAGATCGCCGATGAGGACATGCACGATCCGGTTCACGTGGGCGCCGCCGATCGGCGCTGCGCCGTGGGGGTGGACGTGCGGCGGACGTGGGCTTCGTCGCGTAGCCGCTCGACCATGTGCGGGTAGTGCAGTTCGAATGCCGGCCGCTCCGAACGGATGCGGGGCAGCTCGGTGAAGTTGTGCCGCGGCGGCGGGCAGCTGGTCGCCCACTCCAGCGAGTTGCCGTAACCCCACGGATCGTCGACAGTCACCGGCTCGCCGTAGCGCCAGCTCTTGAACACGTTCCACACGAACGGCAGCACCGAGACGCCGAGGATGAACGCACCGATCGTCGAGACGACGTTCAGCGTGGTGAACCCGTCGGTGGGCAGATAGTCGGCATAGCGGCGCGGCATGCCCGCCGCGCCGAGCCAGTGCTGCACCAAAAACGTGGCGTGAAAACCGATCAGGGTCAGCCAGAAATGCAGCTTGCCCAACCGCTCATCCAATAGCCGCCCGGTCATCTTCGGAAACCAGAAATACACCCCGGCGTAGGTAGCGAACACGATCGTGCCGAACAGCACGTAATGGAAGTGCGCCACCACGAAATAGGAGTCGGTGACGTGGAAGTCGATCGGCGGGCTGGCCAGCAGCACACCCGACAGGCCGCCCAGCAGGAACGTCACCAGGAACCCCACCGAGAACAGCATCGGTGTCTCGAACGTCAACTGGCCCTTCCACATCGTGCCGATCCAGTTGAAGAACTTGATCCCGGTCGGCACCGCGATCAGGAATGTCATGAACGAAAAGAACGGCAGCAGCACCGCACCGGTGGCGTAGAGGTGATGCGCCCACACCGCGATCGACAACGCGGCGATCGACAGCGTCGCGTAGATCAGTCGTGGTGTAGCCGAAGATCGGCTTGCGGGAGAACACCGGGATGATCTCGGTGACGATGCCGAAGAACGGCAACGCGATGATGTACACCTCGGGGTGGCCGAAGAACCAGAACAGGTGCTCCCACAGCATGGTCCCGCCGTTGGCCGGGTCGAAGATGTGCGCGCCCAGGTGGCGGTCGGCGGCCAGCCCGAACAGCGCAGAGGTCAGCAGCGGGAACGCGACCAGCACCATCACGCTGGTCACCAGGATGTTCCAGGTGAAGATCGGCATCCGGAACATCGTCATCCCGGGGGCGCGCATGCACACCACGGTGGTGATCATGTTGACCGCGCCCAGAATGGTGCCCAGGCCGCCGACGATCAGACCCATGATCCACAGATCCCCGCCCGCGCCCGGGGAGTGGATCGCATTCGACAGCGGGGTGTAGGCGGTCCAGCCGAAGTCGGCCGGCCCGCCGGGGGCGACGAAAGCCGCCCAGCGCGATCAGCGCGCCGAACAGAAAGAGCCAGAACGACAACGCATTCAGCCGTGGGAACGCCACATCGGGGGCGCCGATCTGCAGCGGCAGCACCAGGTTGGCGAACCCGAACACGATCGGGGTGGCGTAGAACAGCAGCATCACCGTGCCGTGCATGGTGAACAGCTGGTTGTACTGCTCGTTGGACAGAAACTGCAGGCCCGGCGCGGCCAGTTCGGTACGGATGAACAGCGCCATCAGCCCGCCGATGAAGAAGAACGCGAAGCACGCGACGACGTACATCATGCCGATCACCTTGTGATCGGTGGTCGTCACCAGCTTGTAGACGCAGCGTGCCCTTGGGACCCAGCCGGGCCGGAAAGGGACGCCGGGCCTGCAGTTCTCCGATTAAGGGTGCGTGGGTTGTCAACGGTCCGGTTCTCCCCTGCCCTGCGCATTTTCGGCGGTCCCCGCTGATGTCGGGTAGGCGTCGAGCAGTTGGCGCCAGGATGCTGCGAACTTGGCGACGCCGTCGTTTTCAAGCACGCTGAAGACATCGGTCAGGTCGACGCCGACCGCGCTGACGTTGTCGAGCACCGTTTGGGCGTGGGTGGCCGTGCCGGTGATGGAGTCGGCGACGATGACGCCGTGGTCAGCGAGGGCCTCCAGAGTGTGTTCCGGGATGGTGGCTGACGGTGTGCGGTGCGATCAGCTCGGTGACGTACATGGTGTCGGGATAGGCAGGGTTTTTCACCCCGGTGGATGCCCACAGCGGCCGCTGCACGTGGGCGCCGGCGTAGCTGAGTGCGGCATAACGTGTTCCGGCTTCGAACACGTCCTGGTAGGCCGCATAGGCCAGGCGAGCATTGGCGATTCCCGCCTGTCCGCGCAGCGCCATGGCGGCATCGGTGCCGATCGCTTCCAGACGCTGATCGATTTCGGTATCGACCCGGGAGACGAACAGCGAAGCCACCGAATGGATTCCGGTGAGGTCCCGCCCGGCGTGTTGCGCGGCTTCCAGCCCGGCCAGATAAGCATCCATCACCTGGCGGTGACGCTCGACGGAGAAGATGAGCGTCACGTTGACTGAAATGCCTTCGGCCACCGTGGCGGTGATGGCCGGCATCCCGGCCGTCGTGGCGGGAATCTTGATGAACAGGTTGGGCCGGTCGACGATCTTCCACAGCTCGGCGGCTTGGCTGACCGTCGCCTCGGTGTCGTGGGCCAGCCGCGGGTCGACCTCGATCGATACCCGCCCGTCCACGCCGCGGGAGGCTTCCCACTGCGGGCGCAGGACGTCGCAGGCCGCCCGCACGTCGTCGGTGATGACGGTGCGGATCGCCGAATCGGCGTCGGCGCCGCGTTCGGCCAATTCGGTGAGCTGCCGCGTGTAGGCCTGGCCGTGGGAGATCGCGTGCTGAAAGATCGACGGGTTGGTGGTGACGCCCACGACGCTTCTGGTGTCGATCAGCTGCTGCAGGTTGCCCGATGTCAGGCGGTCACGGGACAGGTCATCCAACCAGACCGACACCCCCGCCGCTGACAGCGCGCTCAGAATGAGGTTCTGCGTCATCGCAGAGCTGCCTGCAGCTGGTGTCGGCGCGTACGCGAGATTCGCGCGGCGATCAGCACGGCGGCGAACGCGATAACCGGCAAGTACGCGGCGGCCAGCATCTGCCGATCGCGCGCCGACATGCGGTGACGCCGCGCAGGGTGGCGCTCATTCATGGCGGCTCGACTCAACCGTGGTGCGCTCCGTGCCGCCAGATCCGCTGCGGGAAGCCAGTTTCCATTCCGGCCGCACGTAGTGGCAGGTGTAGCCGCCGGGGTAGCGCTGCAGATAGTCCTGATGTTCTGGTTCGGCTTCCCAGAAGTCACTGGCCGGCGTCACCTCGGTGACCACCGCGGCGGGCCACAGCCCCGATGCGTCGACATCGGCGATGGTGTCGCGCGCGATGCGCTTCTGATCGTCATCGAGATAGAAGATCGCCGAGCGGTAGCTGGTGCCGACGTCGTTGCCCTGGCGGTTCTTTGTCGTCGGGTCATGGATCTGGAAAAAGAATTCCAGCAGGGCGCGGTAATCAGTTTTGGTGGGGTCGTAGGTGATCTCGATCGCCTCGGCGTGACCGGGGTGGTTGCGGTAGGTGGGGTGGTCGTTTTCACCGCCGGTATAGCCGACGCGGGTCGATTCCACACCGGGCAGCAGGCGGATGAGGTCCTGGATGCCCCAGAAGCATCCACCCGCCAGAATCGCGGTGTTGGTGGTCATCGCTGCGGCTCCGTGAGTTCGGAATCAGTCTTGCTGCGCTGAGTTGTCCGCGGTTTCAAAGAGGCTCAGGTAGTGCCCGTAACCTTCGGTCTCGAGGTTGTCGCGGTGGATGAAGCGCAGCGCCGCGGAATTGATGCAGTAGCGCAGGCCGCCCTCGGATCGGGGTCCGTCGGTGAAGACATGCCCGAGGTGGCTGTCGCCGTGGCGCGAGCGCACTTCGGTGCGCACCATGATGTGGCGGTGGTCGGACTTTTCGACGATGTTGTCGCCGTCGATCGGTTTGGTGAAGCTCGGCCAGCCGGTACCGCTGTCGAACTTGTCGACCGAGGCGAACAGCGGCTCACCAGACACCACGTCGACGTAGATGCCCGGCTCGTGGTTGTCGAGGTATTCGCCGGTGAAGGGTCGCTCGGTGCCGCTTTCCTGGGTGACGTAGTACTGCTCGGGGCGCAACGCGCCGATCGCGGCCGGATTCTTATGGTAGTCGTGCATCAGAGGTGCTCCTCGTGGTGAGTGCGGCGTTTGTTTCCCGCCGGTAGGCCAGTGGGCTAGTTGCGGCCGGCCATGATGCCGCCATCAACGTTGAGAATCGTGCCGGTGATCCAGCTTGCTTGTTCGGAGAGCAGAAAGGTGATGGCGTTGGCCACGTCGGCCGGGGTGCCGACGCGGCCCAGGGGATGCAGTGGCGCGAACGTCGCCAGCGTGGCGTCGATCTCGTCCTTGGGGATGAACCCTTCGTAGAGCGGTGTTTTCACCACCGCCGGTGCGACGGCGTTGACGCGGATCTGATGGCCGGCCAGTTCGATGGCCAGATTGTGAGTGAGGGCGTGTAGCCCTGCCTTCTGCATGGAGTAGCCCGACGACGGCGTCGCGCCGATGGCCTGATGCGCCCACATGGAGCCGATATTGACGATCGAGCCACCCGCACCGTTGGTGATCATGCCCGCGACCACGGTCTGGGTGAGGAAGAACAGCGCGTAGTTCAGATCGAGATACGAATCGTAGGACTGGGCGTCGTAGTCCAGGAACGGTTTTGGGATGAAGAAGCCGGCCGCGTTGACCATCAGCGTTGCGTCGCCGTGGTGCTCAGATAGTGCGCGCCTGGACATCGGTAACCGCGGATCGGTCGGTCAGCTCGGCAGCGATCCCCCAGGCTTGACCCCGCCGGTCGGTCAGCTCGGCCACGGTGTCATCGACACGACCCTTTGAGCGTCCGATGATCACCGCGCTGCCACCGCGATCGATGACGTCGAGCGCGGCTTGGCGTCCCATGCCGGCACTGCCGCCGACGACAACGATCTTCTTACCGTCGAACTCTGCGCCCATCGGTCAGTCCTCTCTTCCCTGGTTTCTTCACCTGCTACGCCGCGTTGAACGTTTGGTTGTGTGGCACCGAAACAATCGGTGACCGCCGCGCAGGTCTGTCGGAAGTCAAGCCTGGCCCGCCTCGGGGTGAGCTGTCTTCACCCCGCAGCCCCAATCACCCGGGTGAGGACAGACCGAGGCCGTGAGCAGCGGTATAGCGCAGTTATCTCCATCAGGTGCTATGCAATTGCGCCGCGCACAAAGGGCACGCCGAAGCGGCTACACCACAGGATGACGCCGCTGATTCGCGCGGTGTGGGCGTCGCCGGGTGCGGTGTAGTTGGTGTTACCGTTGTTGGCGCGCAGCGGCCCGAGATCGATGTGCAGGCTGCGGCCAACCGTCGAAACCGGTTGCCGTCATTCGATTACTCGTGCATCAGCATTGCCATACGCGGATTTCGTCAGCTGTCGACTTCGAGCGAGAAGTGATGGGCTGAGATCCGCAGGCGGTTCCGCATGTACAGCCGATGTGCCGCTGCCCGATCGCTTCCAACGCCTGAATCCAGGTGGACTCCTTCGCATTGGCGACGCTTAGCATCAGCGATTACCCACCGCATGAGTTTGTCGGCAAATCCGTTGCCACGTGCTGTCTCCAGTGTGCTCACATCGTCGATGTACATGTAGTGACCCGCATGCAGTCGACCACAGTTCGCGGAAACCGACGATTGATACCGCCGCATGCGAGGAATGCTCGAACGCGCCGACCAGCCGATAGCCCGTCGGCCGAAGCTTGGTGTCAATGAAGTCGATAACGGCGTCGGCGGTCTTCCAGCGGGGCCTGAGCAAGAGCATTGCCTCGGCAGCTTGCGCGGTCTCGCCTTCCATGATTTCGCGTATCTGAGCCACGGATTGAAGCTGATCTCGGGCCATGGTGTCCTCAATCGGCGATGATATGCATGGCCGCTTCCTCAGCCGAGGCGGCGCCGCCGTCGATCCCCACATCGTGGGCGCGGTAATCGGTAGTGGGATCTGTGGGGTCGACGCCGAAGGCGACGAGCCGACCTGCACGGCTGTCGCCGACCTGATCGTCGATGGGCTCGCCGTCGCTGTCGGCGCTGTCACCGATCCCGTCGCCATCCCACCGGTCGGTCACGTCGGGCACCTCACGGGCCAGCCGGCGCGCCAGACTTTCATGGGTGCGCGCTTCACTGGCGGTCAGCCCCCAGGCCCCCAGTTCTCGCGGGCTTTCCGGGGGTGAATAGCCTTCGTCCAGGTCGATACCAGTCTGTTCTGAGTCCAGGCTTTCTTCTGGTTCAAGCAGATGGGCTGCCACGTCATCGAACTCAGAATTCCCCATCAGTGCGGTCTCCATTCCGTATCGCGGTCTCGCCGCACTGCGCGGTCCGCTGCCCTATTAGGACACCTGCAGACCGCCGCGCCGGCTCCGGGCAATGAGCATGCCGCGCAGTGGGGCGAGCTGTCCTCGCCCCACTGCGTCATTCACCCGGGTGAGAGGCCGGCGCGGCGTCGGAATGTCGCCCTTCTTGTGAAGTCGCGTCGGGAGATACGCCGACGGGAATCGGGGCTTGTGTTGAGTTTGGCGCGAACGCTTCTGCGAAGGGTTTCAGAGATAGTCGCTGAGTTCGCTGAGGAGGGCGGATTTTCCGCGCGCGCCCACGATGCGGGCGACCGGTTGGCCATCCTTGAACACGATCAGGGTAGGGATGGACACCACCTGGTACTGCTGAGCGGTCAGGGGGTTGGCGTCAACGTCGAGCTTGGCCACGGTGAGGCGCTCGACGTTTTCGGCGGCGATTTGTTCGAGCACTGGTGCCACGGCGCGGCAGGGGCCACACCATTGCGCCCAGAAGTCCACCAGTACGGGTGTGGCGCTGTCGAGGACGTCGGCCATAAATGAGGCATCGGTGACAGTGATCGGATGGGACTGGGTCATTTTGGGGCGTTGTCCTTCCTGATGGTGACATTGGTTGTGGCAGTGTGTGATTGGGCGAGCCAGCGCTGCGCGTCGAGTGCGGCTTGGCAGCCGCTGGCGGCGGCGGTGACCGCTTGGCGGTAACGGCGGTCGATCAGGTCGCCGGCGGCGAAAACCCCATCGACATAGGTATGGGTGCCCTCGTCGCGGGTCAGGACATAGCCGCGGGCGTCGAGGTCAACCAGTCCCACCAGCAGATCAGAGCGAGGAGTCTGACCGATGGCCACGAACACCGCGGCGAGGTCAATGTCGTACTCGGCGGCGGTGTGTAACCCGCGTACGCGCAGCCCGGTGACGTGGTGTCGGCCTTTTACGGCGAGCACTTCGGTGGCGTCCAGGACAACGACATTGGGCTGAGCGCGCAGCCGGGCAACCATGGCAGTCGATGCGCGCAGTCGGGGCCGATGGTGGATGACGGTCACGCGGCGGGCCAGCGGCGCAAGAAACAGGGCCTCCTCGGTGGCGGCGTCGCCGCCGCCGACGACGGCGACCTCGCGGCCGGCGAACTGCTCACCGTCGCGTTTGGCGCTGGCGCTGACTCCATAGCCTCGCAGCTCACGTTCCCCGGGCACGCTGAGGGGCCGGTTGACTGCGCCCATCGCGAGGATCAGCGCGGAAGCGTGACGCAGGTCGTCGTTGATGGCGACCGACTTGACCTCACCTTCCAGATCGAACCCGTCGACGTCGCCGGTGTGGAACTCGGCGCCGAAACGGTGAGCTTGTGCGCGCATCGCGCGGGCAAGGCCGGAACCGCACACGGGCACAGAAAAGCCGGGGTAATTGTCCATCTGCCCCGCGGCCATCAGGGCACCGCCGGGCAGATGGCCCTCGACGACCAGGGTGTCGAGTCCTGCCCGTGCGGCATAGATCGCCGCGGTGTAACCGGCGGGACCTGACCCGACGATGACGACGTCACGAACCCGGCCTGCGCCCTGCATCAACTCGCGACGCTAACGCCGCACGCAGGCGCACCGGTTAGCCCTACATCGCCACACTGCGCCTGCTCGGTGCGCAAGGAAATCGGCTCGAACTGCTGGGCCCGAACCTCGGCAAGCATTGTGCGCAGTCGCGGCTCTTCTGGGCTGCCGGCGTACCCGTCTAGCCAGCGGGTCAGCCTGTCGAATACCGCCACCGGCAACGTCATCCGGCTTGACATGACCGCGTTGAGGATCCGCTCGATCGCGAGATGATTTTCGCCAGAGCCCAATTCAACAAATGTCATGGTGCGTTCATGACCCGTCAGACACACATCTGCCGCATCGGCGAGCATCCACGCCATGTTCGCGTCCGAGATGATCGACAAGTCAACCGTGGTCGGCGCCGGCGATGACGACCCAGCCGATCTCACCTTCGCAGATGGCGCCAATGTAGCAGTCATCTCAGGCTGCGCTGTGTGGTTGGCGGACGTTGAGAGAGACTGCGGGCCAGATGGTCTCGCGGCGTAAACCGCAGCGACGCGGCCACGAATGAATGCCTGTTGCCCACGTGTTTGGCATCACAGTGCCACCACGGCTTGCAGGATGTCGGATGCGCTCAGAAGCGTTTTGCCACACGTCGGGCATCGAGCGACACGATTGAACAGCCGCCGCGACAGGGCCGTGGGCTGCATCTCTGCCGCCGTGCATTCCGCGGTGTACTCCAGCGCGTCTAGATGATCCGCACACACGAAACCGCACGCGTTACCGTGCGCGTCACAGTCGAAGCGTTGACAGTGCCCGACCATGTGAAATTCCACGTACGCCGCCGCCGGCAGGGCGCACCGGAATCCGTTGTCGAGGAACCCCAGCTCACACTGCGGGGCGAGGGCACCGTGACCGTCGACGGCGTGAACGCCAGCCGGGCGGCTCATCAGCGGAGTTCGGCGTGATATTCGATCCGGTGCAAGGCATCCCGCCTCGACGTCTGAATACATGTCCTGGTTTCCTTCCCCGACTTGGTTAATGGCGCGCCGCCGTTTGCTTTTCATCGTTCTGTCCTCGATCCGGTCGCCGCGCCGTGCGGCGGCCGGGCCTTCGACGTGCCGGTGTGGTCAGAGCTGGCCGAAGGCTGCTGTCCATGAGGTTGCCGCCGGGCGGGGTGAATGGTCATCACCCTTACCGCCTGTTCACCCGGGCGATTACTGCGTGATTGTTCGTTTCCGCGACGATCCCGGATGGGCCTGGATCGGGCGGGGTGTCGGTTAGAGCAGGCCGAGCTCGCGGGCGCGGGTGACCGCCGCGGCGCGGTTCTCGACGCCCAGTTTGCGGTACAGGGCGCGCTGGTGGGTTTTCACGGTGTTCAGTGAGACATAGAGCCGCTGGCCGATTTCACGGCGCGACAATCGGGTGGCCAGCAGCCGAAGGACCTCGTGTTCTTTGGCGGTGAGCTCTTCGGCGACCGTGTCCCCCTGGTTACGGGGACTTACCGCGACCGCGACGGCCTTGCTGCGCCGGGCCGCGGTGAGCACCGTTTGCGCTATTTCGGCATCCGCACAACCTCGAAGCAGCGCGCCGGCCTCATTCCGGCTCGCCGCCGCCGTCTCGTGATCACCGAGGTCCTCGAGGATCTTGGCTCTGACCAGCAGCGCCTTGGCAACTTCGAGGATTCCTGCACCCTTGCGGGCCAAACTGACGGCCAGGTGAGCCGCGTCCGCGGCAGCAGCCCTGTCGCCACGCATGTCAAGGACGGTGGCCGCCGCTAGCGGCACCATCGCATTGACGAAGTGCTCGCCGCCCGCCAAGTCTGTACCGACGCCCGTTGCCCGGCGAATCTGGTGCTCGGCATCTGCGAGCTGACCCGATTCGGCCGCGATCAGAGCGAGATAACCCAGCGCATAGATACGGCGGCGCCGATCGCCGATCTTCTCGGCCAGCTGCACGGCCCGCCGGAAGGTGGCTTGGGCCTCGTCGATGCTGCCCGAGAAGTACAGCGCAGATCCATAGATGCAGCAGGCAGCCGACCGGGCCTGCAGTGCGTCGTCGAAGTCGAGGGTAATCGCGCGGCGAGCCGCCTCGAGCGCCGCGGCGACGTCACCCGTCTTGAACGCGTGGACCTCACGCAAGGCGACGAGTTGAGCGCCGAGGCTGCCATGATCGACGGTGTCGGCCGCGGACCCGGCTTCGACCGCCTCAATCCACATGTGCGCGTCATCGAACTGGCCAACATTCAACGCGATCCAGGCCCGGGCCGCGCTCAGCCGCGGATCCTGTAGAACAGACTCGTCGGGAAGCAGATCCAGCCAGCCGGAGACGGTCGACAGGCCGCCGCCGTTGAATTCGTTGACCCAGTCCGCGGCGATCAGATCCGCACTTGCCGCGATGTCACCCGCAGCGACCAGGTGGCGCACCGCCTCATCGACAAGGCCCTCGGCCTCGAACCAGGCCGCGGCTCGTCGGTGCAGACCCGCGACAAGATCGGGCTCGCTGCGCTGCAGCTCGGCGCGCAGCAACTCCCCGAACAGGTGGTGATACCGATACCAGCGACGCGACATGTCCAGTGGCACCACAAACAGGTTTTCGCGCTCGATCTTCTCCAAGACCGATGCCGACGCCAGTGGTTTGCAGCATCGCGTCGCACAGCGCACCGCTGAGTCGTCCCAAGACCGAGGTGCGCAGCAGGAAGCTGCGCATTTGCGGTGGCTGACCGTCGAGCACCTCGGCCATCAAGTAGTCGACGATATGACGGTTATCGCCTGCGAACGTCCTGATGAACGCGGCGGCATCAGCGACGCCCGGCAAGCGAGAGCGCGGCAAGGTAGAGGCCTGCAGCCCACCCTTCGGTGCGTCGGTGCAAAAGTTGAATATCTGCGTCAGCCAAGTCCAGCCCGAGCACATCGTTCAGCAGATGGTCCGCCTCGACAGCCCCGAAACGTAAATCGTCGCTTCGCATCTCGACAAGATCGCCGCTGGCCCTCAGCCGAGCCAACGGCAACATCGGATCCGATCGGGTGGCCAACACCAAGTGAAGATTCGCCGGCATCCGGCCGATAACGAATGCCATCTGCTCATGAACCGCTCGATTTACCACCTGGTGGTAGTCGTCAAGAATGAGCACCATCGGGCTAGCGATCGTGTCCAGATCATTCAGCAGAGTAGGCAGAACGACCTGCACCGGGTCGGCACCCATCGTCAGGAGTTCGACCGCGCGAGTCCCCACCCCGGGGCTGACCTTCTGCAGCGCCGCGACCACGTACATCCAAAACCACACCGGGTCGTTGTCGGAACGATCGAGCGACACCCAGCCAAATCGCTGGTCCTCACCCGCACCTAATGCCCACTGCGCCAGTAATGTCGTCTTGCCCCAGCCCACGGGCGCGCTCAGTAGCGTCAGCTTGCGGCGGCGTCCCGCCGACAGTGCGTCCAGCAGGGCGGTCCGCTGAACGAGCTGGCCCCGCCATAGCTGGGCACGTGCAATTTGGTTTCGAGCAGAACTGCTCGCTCAGCGCCTTCTCCGACGCCGTTGTCGCTACGCCCGGCTGAGCCGGTCACGTCGGGACTCCGCAAATCCGTTGAACCCAGCGTCCGGGGGGGAGCACTCGGCGTTGACACATCCTGGGTGGGCGTCGGCTTCTCGGCATCACAGTTATTCCGTGCGGGGCCGCCCGGGCTCGTTCTGCGCGGCGATGGCGGTGAGGTTATTGAATCAGATGCGTTCTCCGTGATTACGGCAGACGCACCCTGGCGGACCCCGTTTAGCGTGCTCATGGTCGCCGGGACACCAACGCGTACCCACCGACGCCGAACACCACCGGCATCATCATCAACATTCCCAACAGTGTGCTCATAATCGTTTTCTCAATTCCTCTGTCTCGTCGCTGGCCGGCGCCGGTTCCTGGTTGAGCGGCGGCGGTCGCGGCGATCCAGAACTCAATGACTACGTTGGCAGCGTGGGCACCGCCGCCACCATCGCCCAGCGGCTGATCTTCTAGGGCTGGGTCGGCGTAGACCTAACGGCCTTGATCTTTGAAGGACTGGTGATCCGTGCGGCGCACGAGTTGCGTCAGTTGAGCCCGAGACGTGATGCCGAGCTTGGCGAAGGCGTTGTGAAGATGCGTTTTCACCGTGTGAGGGGATAGGTGCAGTTGCTGCGCGACGGAGCGGTTGGTCGCGCCCGCTGCGATGAGGTGGATGACCTTGACTTCCGCGTCGGTGAGGCTGTCCCAGCCCGTTCTAGCCCTCGGCTGCGCGACGATGCGCCGTTCCACACCTAATCGGCGCAGCGCGCGGCCGACCCGCCGGGCATCGGCGATCGCTTCGCATTCGACGAAAGTGTCGAATGCCGTACTGAGGCTCTCGATCGCCTCCGCATCGCGTCCGGCGCGCGCGAGTTCAGCGCCGGCGTCCTCGGCGGCATCGGCGTAAAGAAGCGGCCGCCACGTACCCAACATGTTGGCCGCTTCCAACAACGCATCGGCGTCACGTTCCAGGATTCCGCGGGCCTGCTGTGCGACAGCCGCGAACAACGCCACTCCGGGCGCTCGCGTTCCAACACCTCGATGCTCTGCAGCACCCGCGCGCGCAGCCCGGCGTCGCCGGACGCTGACGCCACCCGCGACATCAAGATGAGCTGGTCAAACACGTTGGGCCACAGCGGTGTGATGACACGCGTGTTCTGGCTCCCCAGCCAGCGCACCGCATCGTGAACGTCGTCGCGGTGCCACGCGGCAAGCGCGACCACGTAAGCCGCGCCGCAGGACAACAAAGGTGAAGCTACTGTGATACAGCCCCAGCGCCTCAGATACCAAGTCCTGCAACAACTTTCGGTCACCGGTTCGGGCGGCCACCTCAGCAAGAACGAGGATGCGCTCAATGTTGACCTCGGTATCATTCGCCCATTCACGCCGAGGCAGCGCCTCGATGGTGCCACGTGCCGCGGCCAAACTGCCCGCAGCGGCATGAACCATCCCACCCAGGTGGGTCCAGCCGGGAAGCGCCATCGCGTTGCGCTCACGATGCGCTTTCTCGATACCCTCGGCAACCCGCGCGCGGGCTTC
The DNA here is from genome assembly GCA_963848855.1 of uncultured Actinomycetota bacterium. GTDB lineage: Bacteria > Actinomycetota > Actinomycetes > Mycobacteriales > Mycobacteriaceae > Mycobacterium. The sequence continues at coordinate 89,492 of CAWKFL010000007.1, read as the reverse complement.
CTCCAAGCCGCCCGCGCAAACAATCAACGCTTGCGCGGCGCTTGGCCGCGTATATGCCGCCGAAAGTAGGCTCACCGCTGCGCGGCAGTACTTTTACCTCGTCCATGCGGCTGAAGCGCGCGGACCGCATAACCGTCCTGATAATCGATCAGGGCAAGCGCGGTCTCGCTGACGATCCGGGCTTCCAAATCACCCGTCGCCCTGGCCGCGGCCGCGGCCACGCCCGCTGCCGCGGCGTCTGCATGGAGGCCGTTGACCACCTCGAAGTAGGCCACCCATGCCTGGTGGCGCGCCCGGGTGATGTCGCTGATGCCGCCCAACTGCAGCGCGCGACGAATCTCGGCAATGCGTTGCTCCGGGTCCTCTGTGCCCGCGGCCATCCGCAGCCGAATCTCGGCTTCGTCGTCTTGTGACAGTTCCGTTGAGAGCGCGCTGTCGGCAAGCGCCTGGGCCTCGTCGTAGCGGGTGGCTCGGTTGAGCCACTCCACGGTTTCGGCGACGAGTGACCCGTGCTCAGGGTCATCGGCTGGCGATAGTTCCAGTGCGCGCTTGCTCAGGTCCGCGGCAGCGCTGGCATCGCTGTGGCCCACCGATTTCGCGGCTATGCGCAGCGCATCGATCGCCTCTTTGTCCCTTGGCTCGGCGCTGCGGGCGAGCTGGGTGGCCACCTCGGCCGGGGCCGCACCCATCCCCAGCATGACCGACGCAGACTGACGCTCCATCGCCCGGCACAACGACTGCGGCAACGACTGCCGGGTAGCCTCGCGCAACAAGTCATGCCGAAACCTCAGCTGCTCACCATCTTCCACGAGCAGATCCGCACGCACCGCCTCCTCCAACGCCGACAGCAACGACACCGGCTGGCGGTCTAGCATCGCGGCCAACAACCCAGCCGAAAACCGATCCGGCAGCACCGCGGCCACCCGCACCACCTCCGACGCCTCGCCAGAAAGCAGGTCAAGTCGCTGGTGCATCGTGGCGCCCAAACGTCGCGGCAACCCGTCTCCGGTGACCACCGCACGCCCGCCGGCGACAGTCAGCCGATCCTCCTCACCCAGCCCCCCGACCAGCTCGCTGACCAGAAACGGATTGCCGTGCGCCTTGGCGGCCAGATTCAGCAACGACACATCGGCTTTTGCCCGCACGGCATCTTGGACCATGTCGGCGACCGCATCCGCCGCGATGGCCCCCAATCGTACGAATGTGGCATTCGCCCGTTGCAGCACCGACAACGTCTCCTGCATCGCCGGCCCGCCGCCCCCGGTACGGGCGGTCAACACCCACAACAGCGCCACATCCGGCCGCACGGTGGCCAGCGACCGCAGCGCCAACAGCGTGCCGTTATCGGCCCAATGAATGTCCTCCAACACAATCACCAGCGGCCTCTGTGCGGCCGCGGCATGAATCGCGTCGGCCAAATCGTGCACCACCCAATACCGCAGATCCGCCGAGCCGCCCAGCCTGCGCAACGCCTCGGCGTCGCCGACAGCGGGATCCGCGCGCAGGGTCGCCATGAACAGCGAGAAAAACGGCACCGTCTGCTGATACTCAAATGCCTCACCGAATAGTGTCCGCACACCGGCCTTCTCGGCGAGCACCAAGACCTCGGTCAACATGCGGCTCTTCCCGATGCCGGGCGGCCCCTCGATGACCAGCACACCACCGCGCCCCTGAGCGACCGCGGAAATCAGCGCGCCGATCACCTTCAACTCACCCGCCCGCCCACGAATCGGCGGAGTGGCCAGGCGCTGTCCGCCGACGTCATATATTCCGGTTGAAGGCCCCATCGGGTGTCCTGTCTACCGTTTGCCGGACTGCCATTCCAGCGCACGTCATTGTAGGCCGCGCACCGTCCCGTACCGATTTGCTGTCGATCAACGAGCGCCGCGATTGAGCTGCGTCAATTGGGCTCGGGAAGTGATGCCGAGTTTGGCGAAGGCGTTGTGAAGATGCGTTTTCACGGTGTGAGGGGATAGGTGCAGTTGTTGCGCGACGGAGCGGTTGGTCGCGCCCGCTGCGATGAGGTGGATGACCTTGAGCTCGGCGTCGGTGAGGCTGTCCCAGCCCGTTTTAGCTCTCGGCTGCGCGACGATGCGCCGTTCCACGCCTAATCGGCGCAGCGCGCGGCCGACCCGGCGTGCATCGGCGATCGCTTCATGCTGGGTGTAGGTGTCGAATGCGGCATTGAGCTGATCGACCGCCTCGTCACTGCGGCCGATGCGCGCAAGTTCAGCACCAGCATCCTCAGCGGCGCCAGCATAAAGAAGCGGCCGCTCCGACGATTCAAGCAACCCCGCGGCGGCCACCAGCGCCTGCGCGTCACGTTCCAGTATCCCGCGGGCATATCCGGCCACCGCCGTCAATAGCGGCACCGTCGGCCGTTCACGCTCCAGCACCTCGTTAGCCTGCAAGACCCGCGCGCGCAAACCGGCATCACCGGCGGCCGAGGCCACCCGCGCACCCAAGATCAGCCGAACCAATGCGTGGGGGAAAAGGGGTGTCCCCAGTAGGCTGATGTCGCCAAGCCAGCGCGCTGCTTCATGAACGTCGTCGCGATACCACGCCGCCCGCGCCAGCACATACGCTGATGCTCGATGTTGGCCAGGTGAACCGATGCAGTGGGCATCGCGTGCATCATTGGCCGTCTGCTGCAGCAAGTTCCGGTCATCGGTGTGCGCCGCCACCTCGGCGAGGATCAGCATACGATGTACGTCCTGCTCGGTCGCGCCTGTCGGCTGCGGGGGCGGCAGGGAATCAGCCGCGTCGCGAGCGGCCGACAGCCGGCCCGCAGCGAGGTGGACCCACCCACGGTAAACGGCCCAGGTAGCGAGGGCCAACGCGTTGCCTTCCCGGCCGGCTTGCCCCATGCCTTCGGCGACCCGGGCGGTCGCGTCGTCCAATCGGCCGACCACTGCCAGCAGGTTTGCGTGGTACATCCCGGCATAGGCATGCGCCAATGCCGTTTCATTCGTGTAGGCGAGTGGGCGAAGCTGTTCGAGGCGGCCTAATGCGCGGGCCGGGTACCCCTCACCAGAATCGAGCAAAGCGTGGGTGACCTCGGCAATGATGGTGGCCTCGAGATCACCGGTGGCTGCCGCGGCGGCGGCAGCTTCGTCGGCCACGGTGCGCCATTGCCCGGTTTTGTCCTGCAACACAAGGTTGTAGGCCAGCCACGCCTGATGGCGCGCCCGGGTGATCTCGCTGATGCCGCTCAACTGCAGCGCTCGGCGGTTCTCCTCCACCCGCCAGGGGGTGCTGTGCTTGGTATGCGTCGGAAGCCGGAGGCGGATCTCGGCCTCGACTTCGGGCGAGGCCGCCTCCGCGAGCGCCACGACGGCCAATTCTTCGGCCTCGCCGTAGCGGCTGGCCCGGTTGAGCCACTCCACCGTTTCGGCGACGAGTGACCCGTGCTCGACATGATCGGCGGGTAGTAGTTCCAGTGCGCGCTTGCTCAGGTCCGCGGCAGCGCTGGCATCGCTGTGGCCCACCGATTTCGCGGCTATGCGCAGCGCATCGATCGCCTCTTTGTCCCTTGGCTCGGCGCTGCGGGCGAGCTGGGTGGCCACCTCGGCCGGGGCCGCACCCATCCCCAGCATGACCGACGCCGACTGACGCTCCATCGCCCGGCGCAACGACTGCGGCAACGACTGCCGGGTAGCCTCGCGCAACAAGTCATGCCGAAACCTCAGCTGCTCACCATCTTCCACGAGCAGATCCGCACGCACCGCCTCCTCCAACGCCGACAGCAACGACACCGGCTGGCGGTCTAGCATCGCGGCCAACAACCCAGCCGAAAACCGATCCGGCAGCACCGCGGCCACCCGCACCACCTCCGACGCCTCGCCAGAAAGCAGGTCAAGTCGCTGGTGCATCGTGGCGCCCAAACGTCGCGGCAACCCGTCTCCGGTGACCACCGCACGCCCGCCGGCGACAGTCAGCCGATCCTCCTCACCCAGCCCCCCGACCAGCTCGCTGACCAGAAACGGATTTCCGTGCGCCTTGGCGGCCAGATTCAGCAACGACACATCGGCTTTTGCCCGCACGGCATCTTGGACCATGTCGGCGACCGCATCCGCCGCGATGGCCCCCAATCGCACGAATGTGGCATTCGCCCGTTGCAGCACCGACAACGTCTCCTGCATCGCCGGCCCGCCGCCCCCGGTACGGGCGGTCAACACCCACAACAGCGCCACATCCGGCCGCACGGTGGCCAGCGACCGCAGCGCCAACAGCGTGCCGTTATCGGCCCAGTGAATGTCCTCCAACACAATCACCAGCGGCCTCTGTGCGGCCGCGGCATGAATCGCGTCGGCCAGATCGTGCACCACCCAATACCGCAGATCCGCCGAGCCGCCCAGCCTGCGCAACGCCTCGGCGTCGCCGACAGCGCGGATCCGCGCGCAAAGTCGCCATGAACAGCGAGAAAAACGGCACCGTCTGCTGATACTCAAACGCCTCACCGAATAGTGTCCGCACACCGGCCTTCTCGGCGAGCACCAAGACCTCGGTCAACATGCGGCTCTTCCCGATGCCGGGCGGCCCCTCGATGACCAGCACACCACCGCGCCCCTGAGCGACCGCGGAAATCAGCGCGCCGATCACCTTCAACTCACCCGCCCGCCCACGAATCGGCGGTATGCGCACCTTGCCCGATGCCGTGGCGGCGCTCACGCGAACCGCCGCCCACCAACGTGTATTCGGCGGGCGGAAGGCTTCCACGTTGTGTTGTCCACAGTTCTCACCACCGCTAAGGCAGTCAGTGTAGGCGTGTTCCTCCACACGCGTCCTGCGGTTGTTACGTGGTCATCGCCCCTATGGAGGGAATGGTCCGGCTCGTTTTCCGGGCGCTTCTTCCCTAACCGCCGTACCGCAGTGGTGAATCAGTTCGCCAATTGATGACCGTTCACCCTCGGTCCGTGGATCGTCGTGCGCGGTAGCAAATCCAGCCGCCGGGCTAGATCGACCGTGCTCAGATCAGCGGGACATCAGCGCAGCCCGGCTCCGGCAGATCCAAGTCCGCCTTCCTCAGGCGATAGACCTGAAGGGATAACCCGTAGTACTTGGTGGTCTCGCCGACCCATTCCATGCCCACTCGCCGTGCCGTGGCCACGGCACGGCGATTGCCCGGCCGCACGACCGCGAACACCTCACTGAGACCCGCCTTCTCAAAGGCCTGATGCGCGACAGCGTGACCGGCCTCCGCGCCGTACCCATGACCCCACATCGCGGGGGCCACCTGCCACCCGATCTCCAGGTCGCTGCGCTCTGGCGGCAGCGGGAGCAAGGCCACTCCCCCGATCACCTGTCCGGATTGCTTGTCGGTAATCGCCCAGCGACCCAACGGCAATCCAGCCGCGTCGCTCTCGACCATCCAGGTGCGCAGAATGCGTCGCATGTCGCTGCGGTCGACGGTGGCGGGCAGCGCCGGGCACAACCACCGAGCCACCTCCGGGGCGCCATAGATCGCGCACGCGGCGATCTCGTCGTCGATGTGCCATGGCCGCAACATCAGCCGGTGGGTGTGGATGCGTCGCGACTCGGGGTCGACTTCGACATGGCGATACTCGTCTGACACGGATATTCCTTGGGTGAGTGCGCGGTTGGTTGCCCGGCGCGCGCCAGAAGGTTGCGCCGGGTCAAATGCGGCCGGCCATGATGCCGCCGTCGACGTTGAGAATCGCGCCGGTGATCCAGCTGGCCTGGTCGGAGAGCAGATAGGTGACGGCGTTGGCGATGTCGGCGGGGGTGCCGACTCGTCCCAGGGGATGAAGCGGCGCGAATGTGTCTAGCGTGGCGTCGATCTCGTCCTTGGGCACCCACCGCTCGAGAGCGGGAGTCTTCACGGCGGCCGGTGCCACCGCGTTGACGCGGATCTTGTGCCCGGCAAGCTCGATGGCCAGGTTATGGGTGAGCGCATGAAGCCCGGCTTTTTGCATCGAGTGCCCAGTCGATGGGGTCACGCCGATCGCCTGATGCGCCCACATGCTGCCGATGTTGACGATGGAGCCGCCCTCCCCACGGGCGATCATCCCTGCAACGACGGTCTGCGTCAGGAAGAACAGGGCATAGTTGAGCTCCATGTACGAGTCATAGAACTGTTGGTCGTACTCGAGAAACGCCTTGGGGATGAAGAATCCGGCCGCGTTGACGAGCAGTGTCGCGTCGCCGTGATGCTCGGAAAGCGCGCGCTGGACATCGGCAATGGCAGCGCGATCCGTCAATTCGGCGGCGATGCCCCAGGCATGGCCACGCCGGCTCATCAACTCGACGGTGTCATCGACACGGGCTTTCGAGCGTCCGACGATCACCGCGCTGCCGCCATGATCGACGACGTCGATCGCGACCTGTCGTCCCATGCCGGCACTGCCGCCGACAACAATGACCTTCTTGGCCTCAAAATGCATACTCGAGGTCCCTTCCATGGTTCTCCTTGACGGCTCCGACCTGACCGACGCTGTCCTGTCGACGCCGCGTAACGGCCTCAGCTGGGGCGCCCGCAGGCGGGCCAACAATCCCGCCCGGTTCGGGTCGTACTCAGACTGCGGCCAGGCGGGGTGAGCTGTCATCACCCAAACTCGTACTCACCCGGGTGATTACGCGCGCCGTTAACCGAATATGCGTACGCACGGAGCCGGACAGGACTGGTGGCTAGCGTTGCTTGTTTGCGCGTTCATCGATCGCATCCGCTAGCAGCCGTAGCGTTAACCAGGTTTCCTGACATCGCGGCCCTAGTGTGTCGGCTCGTGGTGCCGCACTCGGTGTGTGAATTGGGCGGGTCGGTCTGGTCGCTAGTGGCGCAGTTCGCCGTGCTGTAGCTCAAAATCCAATAGCACGAGCGGCGTCCGCGCATCGAGGAGAACCGAATCATATTTGCACGTCATCACCGACGTGGTGTCGGTGTGCAGGTTGCGCGCGGTCAATTCAACCACGAGCCGCAATTGCGTCGGCTCGGTCATGCCATGCCCCAGAACGCAGATCGCGGGCAGGTCGCTCAGCATGTCGAGCGGCATCGGTACCACCCTCATCGGGTGGATGCGCGCGTCTGCGTGGTCACCGAGGGATGTCAATGCGATGGTGCCGGTGTCGGCGAGCAACAGGTCATTCGATAATGCCTTGCCCGTCACGGTGATCGAGATCGAGCCCTGCGATTGCGGCTGGTCAGAGGCGGCCATCGCGGTGGCTCCAAGCAACACCAGCCCGCGGGTGGCTGCACGCCATTGGTGTGCCCGTGAGTATCCGGATTCGTGGCTTGTCGTCGCTGCGCCGGCGCCGGTGTATGTCGAGGCAGCGGACTCGTGTCAACGTGGCCGTCTATTGATGGTGAGATACTGACGTGCAGCCGCTTTCGCTCCTCAAGCTCCTCTTCGGTAACCCATTCGAGCATCGGTTGCCCGGGCAGGCAGAACAGCGTGAGCACGAAGCTACAAGGAATGTCAGTGCGGTTGTTAGCGTCCTGATAGTGGATCACGTCGCCTCCGGCTCCCCAGAACGCGTCTCCAGCGCGGAGAACACGTGGCGCTTCGCCCTCGAGCTCGAACAACATCTCACCGTCAATCATGTAGCCGAATCCTGGACCGCCGGGGAGGCGATGTGGCGGGTAGCCAGGGGCGCCTGGTGGATGGCTGATGAGAACAGTCATCACATGAGCACCTTCAGGAATCAACGGTGACCGTACTTCCTGCACCACCGTTGTTGTTGATTCCCATTCGGAGTCGGTCGTTCCTTCAAGTTTTGTTATCCCTCTTTGCTTTCGAAATAGCGCATGACCGGTCGCGTGCCGCAGTTCGGCTACAGATTGATCGCCTGCCCGGTCAAGGCGTGGAAGCATTCCTGCAGTCCTTCACCGAGTGTGGGATGGGTGTGCACGTTTCGTGCCAGCTCGGTGGCGGTGAGGTCCCACAGCTGCGCCAGCGTCAACTCGGGCAGAAGTTCGCTGACTTCGCTGCCCACCAGATGCGCTCCCAGAAGCTCGCCATGCGCTTCGTCGGCAACCATTTTGATGAAACCGCCGCGTTCACCTAGTCCGTGCGCCTTGGCGCTGGCCTGCATCGGAAAAGTAGCGACCCGCAAGCGGTGGCCGGCGGCGCGGGCCTGCTCCTCGGTGTAGCCGAAGCTGGCGACCTGTGGCTGACAGAACGTCACTCGCGGCATCATCTGGTAGTCCAACGGCATCGTCTCCACACCCGCGATGGTTTCGGCTGCTACCACGCCTTGTGCGGAAGCGACGTGGGCGAGTTGAACTTTGGCGGTGACGTCGCCGATCGCATAGATATGCGGTGCGGATGTACGCATGTAGTCGTCGATGTCGATAGCGCCAGCGGCGGTGACCCGCACTCCAGCGGCGTCGAGACCGATTTCTTCGACGTTGGGACAAAATCCGATGCAGATGAAGGCCCGGGCGGCCTGCGCGTTGGCGGACGTTCCGTCAGCGCCGGTGTGGCTGACGACGACATAGTCGCCGTGGTCGATGACTTTGTCCACCCGGGTGGATGTGTGAATCGCTATCCCGCGGCGCCGGTAGTGGCGCTGAAGTTCTCGTGAAACATCGGCGTCCTCGTTAGGAAGGACACGGTCGGCGAATTCCAGAATCTCGACGCGGACACCGTAACTGTGCAGGATGTATGCGAATTCCATGCCGATGGCGCCGCCGCCGATGATCACGATGGACTCGGGTAGATCGGCGCTGAGAATCTGCTGTTCATAGGTGACGATGTTGTCGCTGAGCGCAACTCCAGGCAGCATGCGCACGCGCGATCCGGTCGCGATGACGGCGTGGTCGAAGCTGAGTAACCTACTGCCCCCCTCGCGCAGGTCTATGTGAAGGTTGTGGGGATCGGTGAAACGGCCGTGGCCGTCGATCTCAGTGATGTTGTTCTTGCGCATCAGAAAATGCACGCCGCGGACCCGGGCCTCGGCAACTTCGCGGCTGCGTGATACGGCGCGGGAGTAGTCGAGACTCGACGTCACCGGAGATGCCGAAGGTGGCGGACTGGTGGGTGACGATGGAGGCAATTTCAGCGTTGCGCAGCAGCGCTTTTGAGGGAACACAGCCAGTGTTGAGGCACACTCCACCCCAATAGCGTTCCTCAACTATCCCGACACTCATGCCTAGCTGGGCGGCGCGGATGGCTGCCACATATCCGCCGGAGCCTGCGCCGAGGACGATGAGGTCGTAATGGTCGCCGGCTGGCGGTGTCATCTTGGCTCCTGTTTGTTGGGCGGAGTGAGGCCGCGGTGAGCAGTGCGCGGCCGCGGTTTCCTGGTCGCAGGCAATTTCACCGGCGGGAACTGTCAGGTTGCTTTGGCGGCTATCGCCTGTCTGCGGGTTGCGTCAATCGCGTCCGCCAGCAGCCACAGCGCTAGGCCGAGGTTCGCGATGTCCTTCATCAAGAACTCCCCGTCGGCGGACAAAACGGGAAAGCCACCGGCAGAAGCCTCGCCGACGCCGGGGGTCGTGACCATGAAACTCAGCGTGGTCACGAAGAACAACGAGGCGAATACGCCGCCCACCACGGAAGCCTTCGGAAACCACGGCTTGACCGCCAGCAGTGCTGCAACAATCAATTCTATTGATCCGTTCAATCGACCAAAGGCGTCGATGGACATGATGTTGTACAGCCCAGCTCAAGAGGGGGCTATTGGCCACCCAATGTGAAATACCGTGCGATTCATAGGAAGTGAACTTCATCGCGCCGAACCAGGCCAAGACTATGACCAGACCATACCGTGCGGCGAGCGCCGCGAGGGCGGACGTTCGGGAGCTTCGTAGCTCATCAGCCATGATGCCTGTGGCGCGATCGTAAGACATGCGGTGTCCCTTCGTATTTCATTGCGCCGCTGTGGCCCTGTCGAACACCGTCCTTCTTCACACAGAAGGTTGATGTCCAGTTGCTGCCCCGCGGCTCAGGTCAGCGACCACTATCTGTGCACAGTGGGTGAGTTGTCCTCATCCAGCTGTGCATTTCACCCGGGTGAGCGGCGGACGAGAAGGGGCCTGCGGTGCTGATCCTCGGCCATGATGCGGTCGAGGCGAACGTGTCCCGGGGCGGCTGGTGCGCCAGGTGTGATCGAAGGTCGGAATGGTCAAGTGTCAAAACCGGCTGCTGGCCGCGTCACCGAGGTTGGTGTCGTTGATAGGGTTGGTGTCGTTGACAGTAGGACGTCGTTCGGCCGCACCGTCCGGTGACGCGATCCTCCCTGAGGTCGCCGCCTGCTGGGCGAGTCAATGAGCAGATTGCGCAACTGTTCTCGGCCTCGGCTGATCCTTGAACTCACCGTTCCCTGTTCGGTCTCCATGATTGCGGCGATCTCTTTGTAGGAGAAACCCGCGACGTCGGCAAAGTACACGGCAATCCGGAACTGTTCGGGCAGAGCCTGCATCGCGGCCTTGATCTGGGGGTCCGGCAGCGTTGCGAGTGCCTGGTCTTCGGCCGACCACAGGCCGCCCGACCGGTGCGCGGCGCCGGCCGCTAGCTGTCGGTCGGTGATTTGGTCGGTCGGGTACTGCGCCGGCTGGCGCTTCTTGGTTCGGTAGCTGCTGATGTAGCTGTTGGTCATGATCCGGAACAGCCAGGCCTTCAGATTCGTTTCCGGCTGAAATGAACGCCTACCGGCGTAGGCTTTGAGTAGCGTTTCCTGCAGCAGATCCTCTGCGTCCGCGATGGTGGAGGTCATCTGAATCGCCCGCCTGCGGAGGGGCTCGAGCAGTGGGATCACGTCACGCTCGAAGTGAGCGGCGCTTGCGGGATCCTCCGTCCGGCTGGCACATTCAGTACGCGCGCGCGCCACGATACATTCCCATTGTCACGTCCGGTACATCGTCGGTTGCACTTGCCCTCCGCCCTCCAGCTGTTGAGCCAGCATTCACCGACGCGGGGTGAGTGGTCATCACCCGGCGAACCAATTCACCCGGATGAGCACAACCCAGTGTGGACGCCATCAGGTTGGACCCAGCGGCCGGACGTGGTCAGGAACCACATCTTCATACGCGTGCGCGTGACCGTATAGCGGAGTTGCGACAATGCCGCTTAGTCGGGGCCGACAAAGTAGAAAGTGGGCGCGACGGTGACGCTCAACTCTGCTTGCCGGCCGGCGCACCTGGGCCGGCCGCGACAAAGCCGTCGTCATCTCGCGCTGAGATTGCCGTGGCCGGCACCGATCCCCCTCGGCCAAGGCCCCACAGAATCAGCACCCCGGCGACGAGGATCGAATAGGCGATACTGCGAAAGCCGGCGCCGGCAATCCTTTCCTGCCATGGCTTCCCGTGATGACCATGCGACAAGATGGGGTTGGCTGCGGCGGTACCCATAGCGGCCCCAAGCGCGGTGAACAGCCAGTTGCCGTACGTGCCGTAAAGCGCGGACCACCGTGCCGCCTTCTCTACGCGTAGCGGAAGCTCGACGTGGCCCCAGATCGCACCCAGCGCGATCAGGAAAGTGCCGTTCATCACGCCCTCCAGATGCGCGGAAAGCGCCATGCGCATATTTGTGAAGCGCCGCTCGTTCAGGCCTGTCACCAACCCGATCAAGAACAGAAACATGCCATGCCACATCAACCCGCGATCGGCCGTTCGCATAAGAGTTGTCCCTCGAGTTGAGCCCATCACGGCTGTGCTCTGACATCGTGCGTTCGGCACCGGACCCTCGTACCGCTACGGACGCTCCGCTCCATTCGATTTCGCCCTAAGCGTGGCGGCTGGAGTGCGCGTCGATCCAGTCGAAGTATCGAGTCGTGAAGATGGTGGCATTCTCGTCGGGTGCAAGGGTGTGATCGTCGATCACCGCACCGAAGTACGGTGCCTGAGCGTCAGTCACGACCCGCCGTTGATCACCATTGGCGGCAAGGGCGGTGCGAACAAAGTCGTCCATCCCCATTGCTTCTGGTCCGGCGATCTCGGTTACTCCGTTGAGAGGGCGCCCGACAGCCGCGCGCGCCACGGCGGTGGCGACATCGTCGGCGGCGATAGGACGGAACAAGGCGTGTGGCAATCTGACGATGTCCCCCTCTGTCGCGGAATCGGCTAAGCCGAGCGCGAATTCGTAGAACGGAGTTGCTCGGACGATCGAATAAGGCCGGTCCGAGGCCTTGATCAGGTTTTCCTGAGCTGCTTTCGCGGTGTTGTAACCGCTATCTGGCATGACCTGCGCGCCCACTACAGACAGCGCGACATGGTGTTTGACTCCCGCTTCCTGCTCAGCAGAGAGAAGATTCGTGGTTGTGGCTGTGAAGAAGTGCATCACAGGTTCATCGTCGAACAATGGTGAATCGGCGACGTCGACCACGACATCCGTGCCGGCGACGGCGTCGGCGAGACCCTCACCGGTGAGTGAATCGACACCTGATCGCCGTGAGGCAGCGATCACTTCGTGTCCCTGTGTGCACAGCTTGGACGCTACTTTCGAGCCGATAAGCCCACGACCGCCGATGACCACTATCTTCATGATGAAACCTTTCAGAGTTGCAGTTGACCGGCCAGCTGCCGAAATATCCCGGGGATACGAGGATTTCGATTCCTACGGTGCATATCAAATAGGTTCGCAAGGGTGTTTCAAGTCGAAGCGTTTGCATTAGTTCGGGAACACGGTCGACATCTCATCGCCACCACAACGAAGATGAGTACAGCTGGATCATCGAGGGACGCGTAAGAGCCGAGGCTAGCGCACGGGGTGACATCGGATGCTCGAGGACCGAGCGACACCCTTGTGCCTGAACCGTATCGACAAAGTGGCGGACGCCGACGGTTGAATCAAATACGGACTTGCCTTCCGTGCGGCCGACAGACTTAGTTGGCGGGCCGTCAGGCCGCAACATGTCGTTAGTCACGGAAATCTCTCCTCCTTCTCAGGGCTCAACGCCCCGACCGCGCGCCGCAAGCGGGTTGACAGTCCCACGCGGTTTTTTGCTCGTACTGAGACTGCGGCCAGTCGGGGTGAGGTGTCATCACCCCGACCACCTATTCACCCGGGTGAGTAATGCGTCGCCCCTGAACCGAAGCGTGGATGGATAAAGCTACGCGGGCGCGTCGGCTGCAGGTTGCGTCGATCGTCGCCCTTAGCAACCACAGCGACGAGCCGAGCGCGATGAATGCCGGGCACTTGCTGGGATTCGGCTGCCACTAGCCGGCCCGGTCGGTTAGAGCGAGGCGGCGACAGCCCAGAGTTCTTCAGCCGCGGCGGCCTCGGTCCAGGCCAGCGGACTCAGTACCACATCGGTGGCACCCGCATCCAGATAGCTCTGTAGCTGCCGCCTGACCGATTCCGCTGAACCCACTGCGGCAAGGTCTGCCGTGCTAGCGACACCCTCGCGCGCAATAACGTTCTTATACGACGGGATTGCCTCGTAGAATCTCAACTTCTCGGCTGCGAACTCCGTTGCGGTTCTGACGCTGTCGGACACAACTGCGGGCACCTCTGCGATGATCCTGGGTTTCGGACGTCCGGCGTCGGCGGCCGACTTCGCGATAGCCGGTTCGATGAACTCTGCAATGGTCCGCGGACCGGCCAGGTAGGGCAGGGTGCCGTCGGCCAGTTCGCCGGTGACCTGCAATGCCTTTGGGCCCATCGCGGCCACGAACACCGGGACGGGCGTGCCTCCGGCAACCCGCACCGGCCATCCGGGATGCGAGCTGATCTCGTTGCCGCTGAAGTCCACCGCTCCGGTATCGAAGATCGACCTCAGGACCGTCAAGTGCTCACGAAGGCGTGTGATCGTGTTGGGCCACGACATCCCGAAAGCCTGGCGCTCCGGGGCGTGCGCACCCAATCCGAGGCCGAGACTGAAGTTGCCGTGCGACGCAGCCTGCGCCGTCTGTGCGAGCGACGCGACGATCAGCGGGTGACGCGGGTTGATCGGCACCACCGACGTGCCGACACCCAGCCCCGGTACGGCCGCGCCGACCAAAGCTGCGAGCGCGATCGCGTCGTGATCGTGTTGCTGGCCCAGCCAGACCTGGCGGACGCCGAGGTCGTAGGCGCGCGCTCGCCTGCGCCACCATGTCATCGACCAGATTGATTGCTCGCGGGTTGGGGAACAACACGATTCCAGTCGTCATAGTGCGGTTAAGCGCCCGGAGCGATCGCACAGGCTGCTACGCAAACCCAGGTGCCGTCGCGCTTCTGATATGTGTCTGTGTACAGAGCTTCTTGGTGCACTCCGTCGTCGAGCATGGTGTATGTGGCGCGGGCGTGGATCAGAGCAACGTCACTGAGGATGCGGATGTTGACGTCGTGCACAGCGAGATCCTTGAAGGGACGCGGCTTAGCGATGTAGTCGAGGAACTCATCACGGTTCCGAGTGACGCCCGGAGTCTGCACAATGAAGTCTTCAGCGAGGAACTCGCTGAAGCGCTTGACATCGTTGAACTGGTCGGAGTGGACGTAGTCAAGGTTGAGCTGCTCGAGGATCGCCAGATCTTCGGCGGACTGCTTGGTGTCGTTCATTTTCTTTTTCCTTTTCTGTGCGGTTCGGCTTTCGCTGCAGATGGGAATGTCGTTTCGGTTCGCTTCCTGGTTCTCCTGACGGCTCCTACTGGAGCCTTCTTCGTATCGACGACCCGTCAGGCTCAGCTGGGGCGTCCCGCATTGGTGGTGACGATCCCGCCGGGTTCTGCCGGTACTGAGACTGCGGCCAGGCAGGGTGAGCTGTCATCACCCCAACCACCTATTCACCCGGGGTGAGTAATCGACCGCAAACGAACCGACGCGCGAATGGAAAAGGCTGCGCTGGCGCGCGTCGGGCTGTTGCGGAGCGACGGCACATTCTCATGCAATACAGCCAGGCAACGGTAGGAGTGCCCTACAGCGTAATGCGGCGGAACGCTAGTGCGTCGCGCCTGAAGTTATTCCTGCACCGCATTTTCCGCGACTCACCGAGGCCGACACTCCGGAGGTGCCGGCCCCAAGGATGGTCATGGTCGCGTTCTTTTCAGGGGGTGACCAATTACTGCGCATACCGCCCCGCGGGCCGCCTTCGATAGGCGGCTCACCACCGGTCGTAATGCAGCACGTTGTCGAGCGGAATCCGTTTGGCGCGGCGGAAGGTCGTGCCGGTGTAGTAGGCGGTCGGGATGGTCGTGGCGTGATAGACGTTGTCGGGCAGGCCCAGGATGGCCCGCATCTCGTCGTCGGCCATTATGGTCACCCCGGTCCACGTGGTTCCCAAGCCCCGAGAACGCGCGGCGAGCATGTAGCTCCATGTGGCGGGCATGATCGAACTCCAATACTGGTTGGCGTTTTCGCCCGTCAGCGTGCCGTCACCGTCGATGACCTCGACGCACGGGATCATCAAGACGGGGACCTCGCCGATGTGCTCTGCGAGATACGCCGCGCTGTCGGACACTTTGTGCTGCTCGCGATTGCGCGCAGGGTCGTCCTTGAACCGATCAGCGACCGCGAAAGGGGACGCGACGATCAAGTCCCATGTGCGGCGGTACACATCGGCGATTGCGCGACGCTGTTCGGCATCGGTGACCACGATGAAGCTCCAGTTCTGCACGTTAGCCGACGTCGGTGCCTGCACCGCGATCTCGAGGCATTCCCGAATCAGGCCGATCGGAACGGGTTTGGATAAATCGAGACGTTTGCGCACCGAGCGGGTCGTGGTCAGCAGTGCGTCGGTGGACAAGTCGACGACGGGGTAATCGCTCATGACCTCAGGCGTCCTTTCTGGTGGACAACCGAATCCTTTGGGGGCGCGCCGATGCCAGCTACGTCGATGTCGACGCGGCGGACGGTGATGGCGCTCGGATCGCTCATGCCGGCAGGACGGCGGTGACTTCGACTTCCACCCGCAGGTTGGGCCACACCAGCCCGTCGATGATGCTGAGCATGGCGGCGGGTTGGTGGTGGATGATCTCTTTGCTCACCGCGAGGTAGGCGGACACATTGTCACGGCTGGTGAGCCATTGGCGCATGTAGACAATGTCGGTGAGCTTGGCGCCGGCCTTGCCGAGCGCGTTCTCGACGTTGGCCCAGCACTGCCGCGCTTCGTCGGAGAAGTCCTCAGGCGGAGTGCCGTCTTCGCGTAGCCCGGGCGTTCCGGAAACGAAAATCCGTGTGCCACCGCCGGATACGGCGACAGCGTCGGCGTAGCGGCCGATGTGAGCGGCCACTCCGGTGAGGATCGGGGTAGTGGTTGTCATCTCAAGACTCCTTGGTGGTGTGGGTTTTTTCGATGTGTGATGGCAACTTCTTCAGATGTCTTTCGTGATGACCACTCCGCTGGGCTCGTGGCCTGCGACGACGTGTGCGAGGGCGGACCCAGCCTGATCCAGGCTGCAGGAACGCGGGGTCGGCATGCTCAACCGACGGGACGCGAGTAGCGCGGTGAGGCGGTCGAGTTGAGCTCCGTCGGAACGGACGTAAACCGCGGTCACACTGATCCCGCGGGCGGATGCGGGTGGGTCGGGGGTGATGGTGGCCAGCCGGCCGCCGTCGGCAAGTGCGGTCATTGCTGCAGCAGCACCCCCGGGGGCCGCGTTGGCGACGGCGTGGATGGAGTCCTTCGCCAACGCCCTTGCGTGTTGTGGCCACAGCGGATCGCGGTAGTCGAGTACTTCGCGGGCGCCATTCGCCGCGGACTCGGTCGGCGCTGCGCGGGCTGGCGGTGGCAAGCACATCCACCCCGCGCAGGGCGGCCAGCTGGACAATGAGCCCGCCGGTGATTCCACCCGCGCCATTGACGAGCACCGTTTCTCCACCGCGAAGGGCCAACGCCTCGGCGATTACCTGCTCAGCGGTCAACGCCGGCACCGGAAAGATCGCTGCGGTCTCCCACGAAATCTCGGGCGGCTTGTGGGCAAGCGATCCCACGGGTGCGATCAGAAACGGCGCCCACGTGCCTTGGCCGCGCAGCGGCACAGGGTGACACAGCACCTCATCGCCCACACCGAATCCGCCCGGGTCGGCACCAACGGCTTTGATGACCCCGGCAGCCTCGACGCCGAGCGCCAGCGGCGGACTGATGCCAACGTCCCAACCGCCGGTGCGAATGATATTGTCCCAGTTGCCAACCCCGGCAGCTGCGGACATCGATGAGGACCTCGTCGGCTGCTAACGGTCGCGGCTCGTCCACTTCGAAGCGTCTCCACTTTGCCGCCGAACCGTGCGGACCCCCGCTACAAGCATGGTCACAGTGAGGCGACCGGCCAGTCGTAGGTCATTGTGGCGGTTCCTCTCATGGCTTGAGGTCTAACGGGGTTGATCTCTGTACTTTCTCCCGCCCGTTATTCAGCTAATGAGGCAAGTTCGGACTCTTCGGCGAGTAGCGGATCCCAGACCTGATTGACCGTCGGATGTGGCGCGACAGCATGGCGTAGCAGACTGACTGGGACCTTCGCGACGATAGCCAGGGTGGCTGCTTGAACCAGTTCGGAGAACTGCGGCCCGACGAATGTCGCTCCGAGCAGTGTGTTGGTCTCGGCGTTGATCACCAATTTCGCCCATCCTTGGAAGCCATCCCGGTAAAGGGCGAGGAATGCCACTGCGCCGGGGTAATGGGCAGTTCGCGTCCGTACCGCGAATCCTTCTGCTTGGGCCTGACTTTCGGTGCGCCCCACCCAGGCCACTTGAGGCTCGGTGTAGATAACCTGCGCCAGATTGCCGGCATCACGGGCAATCAACTCGTTCTCGGACAGTTCTCGCCCCGCCGCCCGGGCCGCGATGATGTCGGCCACGACACGGCCGTGGTAGGTGGAGATATGAGACAGCCGAGCACGTCCGGTGGTATCTCCCAGCGCGTAGAGCCAACCGCCTGTGACGCCGACCGCCTGTAGATGGTCGTTCACAGAAACGATCCCGCCGCCCGGCAGGCCAAGGGTTTCCAGTCCGAGGTTGTCGGTATTGGTGCGCCGTCCGGCGGCCAGGACGACCTCGTCTACCTCGATGGTCTGGCCCTGGAAGGTTGCGGTGACGGGCCCGCCCGCCACGGGGCGGGCTACCGCCGACAACTCTGTCTCAAAGTGAATCTTGACGCCTTTGCTTTGCAGTGACTGCGCGACGAGTTCGCGAGCTTCGGGTTCGCAGTTGCGAAGCAGGGTGTTCTCACGTACCAGAAGCGTCACCGCGGAGCCCAAACCCGTCAGGATGGTCGCGAACTCGACGGCGACCGGGCCGCCACCCACCACGAGCGCGCGAGGTGGCACTTGTGTCATGGTCGTTAAGTCCCGATTGGTCCACGGGCGTGCTTGCGCCAACCCAGGTACCTCGGGCACGTTAGGACGCGTCCCGGTGGCCAGCACGACCGCGTGGCGTGCCGTCAAGATGGCTTCGGTGGTATCTCCCCGGGCGTAGGCCACGCGCACCGTTCGTTCGCCGCTCAACCGGGCGCACCCATGAAACACCGCTATACCAGCTTGGCGCAGCGATGCTGTTCGGTCTTGGTCCGAGAGGTGCTCGATGATCGCGTCGCGTTTCGCGAAGACTGCGGCAACGTCCGGCCCTTCGTCCGAAATGATCTCTCGCACACCAGGAACTGCCTTCGCAAGATTGAACACCTCGATCGGGCGAAGCAGGGTTTTGCTCGGGTTGCATCCCCAGTAATGACACTCACCACCGACCAGACGATCCTCGACAAGAGCTACCGAAAGACCTATCGACGCAAGCTTTCGCACTGCGGCGACACCGCCCACCCCGCCGCCTACGACGACGACGTCGAACTCTCTGCCGCTCGTTCATCTGCCCTCACTCTCGACGATCGGTACGGACACGTGTGTTTGGGTGCGCCCGGCAGCAACGCCATCACTCGGCGTTGCGACGATTTCGAGTAGGTGCCGGGGCGGCGTCATGGTGTGGCGGCGATGATGTCCCGAGTATCGCGTAGGCCGCCGCTGCGCTTGCCGCGGAGAAGACACTGTAGCTAAGCGGTGATTCCACGCCGAGGGATACAGCCATCGCGGTACCGAATACGATGAGCACCAAACATGCCGCCGCGCCAACGAGTTTCGGCCACCAGCCGGTCAGAAGCAAGACGCCGAGGGTGGCTTCGGTGGCGGTAGCAGTCCACACTATGACGGTCAATAACCATCCAGAGGCAAACGGAACAAGCTGGTGGGTATAGTCGGCGAAGGCGCTCATGCTCCCCCAGCTACCCTGCCCAAACGGCTCCCACCAACCGAATCGGTCGGCAACAGCGGAGAGAAACGCCGTCGCGAGCGACAAGCGAAGTGCGGTCCTGACGACCCGGATCCGATCAGGTGCGTGCATGGCTCCTCCTGCTGTGCCGTACCGCGAATGGCCCTGGGCGTCAAACTGCTCACGTCGAACTGCCCGAACGTCTCGCATCGCTATCGCGGAGGCTCGCTTGTGGTGTCGTCGGTGGTGAGTGGAAGGTCGCCGGGATCGACCAGGAAGACTGCGAGCAATTCAGCCGGTTCGGTGGCGCTGGCATTTTCACTGATCGTGTGGTGCGCACCGGGGGCTTCACTCCACGTCTCACCGGCGTGATAGACACGTGCAGGCTCACCTTCGACTTGGCTGCGAATCGCACCGGAGATCACATAGGCCATGATGAAAGCTGATTGCGCGTGGTGGTGAGCTTCGCTTTTAGCTCCTGGCGGATAGCTGACCGTCACGGCTTTGAGCGATTTGCCCGGAACGTTCGTCGGTTGATCGAAAACTGGGCGGACAACCGGGTTTTGATCCGAATTCGGTGGTATCGGCTCGGCGTGGGCCGCAGGTGCGAGTACCGCAACAGCGATCAGTCCGGCCAATAGTGTTCTCAGGGCCACAGTTTGGACCGCCTTCCCTTTTCGGATGTCTTGACGACTAGTGATGCAATCGCACGGTTTGGGGTGACCCACGTGGGTGCCGGAATCTCTTCACGACCAGGCTGACGTAGCTGGGAGACTCCGTTTAGTCTTCGGCCACGCGCAGGATCGTCTTGCCGTGGATGCGTTTGTCGGGAGCGAATGCGGCGGCAGCTTCAGCAAGGGGCAACACGGCGCCGACGACCGGTTTGAGCCGTCCATCCCGCACTCGCGCGGCGAGGTCGGCGAGTCGCGCGGGATCGGCTTCGACAAGCATGTACAGTGCCCGCCCGTCGCGCGGCCGGTTCTGTGGCGGCTCGGCGATGGTGACCAGCGTTCCGCCGGCCCGCACCAAAGCCGCTGAGCGGGCGAGAATGTCTCCGCCGATCACGTCGAACACCACGTCGACTTCCCCTGCGTCCTCCAGCTTTTCGGTCTCCAGATCGAGGAAGGTGTGAACGCCGAGCTTTCGCGCCTGGTCTCGATCTGCGGTCCGTCCGGTGCCGATCACGCACGCACCTACCTCGCGCGCGAGTTGCACTGCGATCGACCCCACCCCGCCCGCGGCGCCGTGGATCAGAACCGTTTGTCCAGGGGCGAGGCGGCCGTGTTCGAACAGGGCCTGCCAGGCGGACAATCCGGAGATCGGCAGCGCGGCGGCCACCGTGTGATCGATGTCCATCGGCAGCGGTGCCAGGTTACGAGTTTCCACCGCGGTGTATTCCGCCAGCGAGCCGTTGCGGGCCCAGTCGGCGAGACCGAACACCCGCTGCCCGACGCTGAACCCCGTTACGCCGTCTCCCAACTCGACGATGACACCGGACAGTTCGTGGCCGGGCACGCTGGGTGTGCGGTCCCGACCGTCGCGGTAGGTCCAGGTGTCTGGCCAGTCAAGTTCCCCGGGTGTGAAACCCGCGGCATGTACCCGCACGATGACATCGTTTTCGGACGCCACGGGATAGGGCAGGTCTGTCAGCTTCAGGCCAGCGACACCGGCCTCACGATCTGAAACAGTGATGGCTTGCATTACAGGTCCTTCCTAGAGTGGGTTGTTCCTGAGGCCGATCGCCTCGTCGTGTCGGTTGTGGGGGTCAGTCGCGGGCTGTGGTTGTACGCTGACGAGCTCAAGGCCTAGGTCACGGACCCGGTCGAGGAGTCCGTAAAGTTGTGACTGGTCGCGGATTTCACCAGTGAATGCGGTTTCGGCCGCGCCGGTCTCGAGGCGCATTCCTTCTAATGCGGACCCGATCCGCTCGGTCACGCAGCCTCGAATGCAGATCCGGTACATGGTTGCCTGCATTGGCCCTCCGCTCGCCATCTGCTGAGCCAGCATTCACCGACGTGGGGTGAGCGGTCATCACCCGGCGAGCTAATTCACCCGGGTGAGTGCAAACGCACAATTGGGCGAATCGAAGGCATCAACGGTGAGGCCCAGCGATGCGTTCAGGACTCAGATCTGTATGGGCGTGCCGTCATCGCCACCAGCGGCGGACCCATCGATGCCTTTCGGTTCGCGAGGTTATCCGGTCGCTTCGCGGATGTAGCGGCCGATCTGGCGCAGTGAACGGCTGGCTTCGGGAATCATCGGTGCCGCGAGTTGGAACACGTGGATTTGGCCCGGCCAAACCTGCACTTCGACAGGCACGCCTGCGGTGGCTAGCCGTTGGGCCGCCAGCTGCGCGTCGTGGAGTAGCACCTCGCAACCGGACACATGCATCAACGTGGGTGGCAGGCCGGATCGAATGTGATCGAGCGGCTCGTAGAGCGCGTCGGGATGCCCGCTGGTGCCACGGTGTGCTGCCGGGCGGGCGATCAAGCCGTGGAAGGCGTCGAAGGCTCTTGGCGGAAACATCGCATCCGAGCCGGCGTTGGGGTGAGTCGTTTTGGGTTCTGTGGCCAGTTGCAGCAGAGGCGACATGGCCACCAGCGCTGCGGGCCGCTCGCCGCACTCGAGCAGGCGTTGAGCCAGCGCTAGCGCCAGGTAGCCGCCGGCCGAATCCCCGGCCAGCACAATCTGATTGGGCTGATAGCCTTTTCGGCGCAACCACTGGTAGCCGTGGTAGCAGTCGTCGATCGCATCGCTGATCGAATGTTTGGGAATCTTGCGGTAGTTGGGCACCAGTACCGGGCTGTCGGCGAAGCCCGACAGCATGCTCACCAGTCTGCCGTGGGAGTAGGGGCCGCAGGTTAGGAATGCCCCGCCGTGCAGATACAGCACGACGCGGCGGGTGCCGTCGGCCGGTAGCACTCCGGCGGCACAGACGAGCTGCGCGGTGCAGTGTGGGAGCTCGATGCCGGCGCGCACCATGCCTGGCGTCGGCGCGATGGCGCGG
This sequence comes from uncultured Actinomycetota bacterium, assembly GCA_963848855.1. Taxonomy (GTDB): domain Bacteria; phylum Actinomycetota; class Actinomycetes; order Mycobacteriales; family Mycobacteriaceae; genus Mycobacterium. The sequence continues at coordinate 67,418 of CAWKFL010000007.1, read as the reverse complement.
GCGGCGAACTCGACGAGGCCCCATGGCCACGGCGCCGAGGGCAGAAAGCTGCCCACCATCAGCGTGGGCCGGATCATCAGCCGGGCGCTGAGCCACGCGATGCGCCCGGCCATGCTCGGATCGTCCTGGATGACCGCAACGACGGCGCCCGCGCGGCGCGGGCTCCGTCGAGGGTTTCGTGCCGTGGCTGCACCTAGACCGGGGCGCGATGAACCCGACGCGTCGGCGGGTGCGCTCACGTGAACACTTCCACGTCGGGGTCATCGGGTAGCACACGCCACCCAAACCGATCCCAGGTGACACCAAGGCGGGGCTCGCCGTGCCTCGGCGCACCCGATCGGGTTGCTCGCCCATCAGAACTGGCACCGAGGCCGGCCGTGGGCTTATCGTGTTGGCTCTGAGTTGGGGCCGACGCGCATGCCCCGCACAACCGCACTTCCTGCCGGTCAGCGAATCTAGGTGAGTCACTTTGTGTTTGGCGTGCGCCTCCGCATAACGGGGACTGCGGGCCGGGCGGGGCAGCCACCCGCTGATCAGGGTGCTCCCAGATTGCCGCTCGTCGCCGCGTCACCGCCGTGCGGCGTCGCGTACCCAGCTCGTGCTGCCGCCGGGCGTCCTCGTCGTCGGCGAAGGCGATCAGCCCGGCCGCGACTGAGGATCCCGCACAAATGGCGGCGGCCACGCCGAAATTGATCAGCTGACCGTCGATCAACATAAGGGCCGCATAATCACCGGCCACCACAGCCACAAACAGAGAGGCGATGCGTAGTCGGGTCATGATGCCGGCCCGTCAGGCCAGCCCGATCGGGCGCACAGCGAAGACACTGCGCAGGTATCGAGTGGGACGCCCGCAGGTGCTGCACACCGGCTGGGTGCCGCAACGGGATGACATCTTGCGTTTGTCGCCCACGTAGGTCGCCATCGCCCGTTGCACAGTAGCCAGGCACTCTTGGCAGAACGTCTCGACGAGATCGCCGAATGGGCTTAGCCCCATCTGGTTGCATCCGTCGATGGCGTGTATCTCGGCGACCGCCACCGCGGGCGCGCCGCATGTTGTGCCGGTCGACACTCGCTGGGCACTGCAGATGGGCTGCAAGGTGTGAAGTTGATCCTCGATCGCCGGGACGGTGTCCCTCGCGGCATCTCCTTTCCGATGCGCCGAACGCCGGGCAAGGGCGGCGGCATCCCGCATTCGATGCAGAAGCCATGGTGCCCGCGCGGCGCCGGAGCCGTATTCCTCAGGCAATCGTTGAAATTGACGACGCTTCATCTGGTTTTCTCCCGTTTGTGGCGATGGCATTGCCGGTGATCAACACAGCCAACTCGTCCGCCGACAACGCGACTCGTGGTCGCTTATGAGGCGCCGAACACAGGTCCGGTACACGGTTGGCTGCTGTTACCGTCCGCTGGCAATCTGCTGAGCCAGCATTTATCGACGTGGGATGAGTGGTCATCACCCAGCGAACTAATTCACCCGGGTGATTGGCCGCGTACTTCGAGCGCCACGAGCAACCAGACGAAACCTGCCTGCGGGTGGGGTATTCGCAACGGCATCCCGTAATTGGCCAAGACCTGGCAGCCTGTTTGTCGCGGCAGCGGCACGGTGCGAATCGGGAAGCGGTCAACCGCCCATCGGGTTGTCGCAAAGGGTTGCGAGACCGGCACCACATCAACCGCTGTGCCACCCGCAGCGTGTGGGAGCAAAAGCCGAGGGACACGGCGTTTCGCGATGATATTGTTAGCCAATGCATTTGGGCTGAAACGCCCAAGGGTGTTACGCGATGCCGTAGCCGTTTATCTTGCGGTAGATGTTGCCGCTCGACGAGGCGCGCTCGCCCCGCAACGGTGTCAGCATCCAAGTTGCGGCACAGTTGCTGATTGCGCCAACCTCGTTGACCGTCTGGACCTCCGGATGCAACACCGGAACCGAACCGACCACATACACGCGACCGCTCAGATCGACGGGCAAAACGGCCTCCAGGCGGTCTCACTCAATGAATCATTGAATCATCTCCTGAATCATTCCCACATCTGCGCAGGTAGCCGCATCACCTTGAAACGACTCGGCCCGGCGTGTCGGCCCCATCCCGCAGACGGGCACTCCCCCACCTGCCACCACTGAGCCCAAACCCACAGACCAACAAGGGCTTTGGCCACCACACCACAGTGGCGCCAATCGGCGCCGGCCCGGCACCCGTGATTCATCTGATGAAAACGGAGCAATTCTTGGTGGATAACATTCGTTATCCATCAAAGTCGCCGTTTCCATCAGATGAATCAGTATCCGTGAATCTTTGCTCTGTCGCTTGATGCAACTCTGAGCATGAAAGATGTTGGTAAGCAGCACTGTTAGAGATGGAGCCGTCAAATCTGATGATAGGGCGACAGTCGCGGCCTTGCGCAGATGGCTCGAGCTGCAGAACGGCGAGCGCGAGTTCTACGGCACCGACTATGACCCTGGCGACTATGTGTTCACCTTCGAGGACAGCCGACCTCCGCATCCCGACACGACCAGGCAGCGATTCGACCGCCTCGCCGCGGCCGCGGCCGCGCATCAACTTCATGATTTGCGCCACCCCTACGCGACCGGCGCGTTGAAGGCCGGCGTGCGTCCGAAGGTCATCAGCGAGCGAATCGGGCTCGCCGACGTTGGATTCTTCCTCCAGACCTACGCCCATGTTCTCAAGGACGACGATCGCGACGCGGCCGAGCAGGCAGCCTCAATACCTCCGGCGACGACTGGGCATCCGGCTCCGTTGCCCTCTTGAGGATGCACAGCCATCGAGGCGGGCCGCCGCTCGTTCACAAGCGTTCACAAACCAAAATTGCGGGCCGAGGTAGTCGAGTAGTACACGGCGGGCATGAGCTGCCGGCGGGTCGCTGCCAAACTCGGGCTGGGCCGAACCACTGTGCTGGAGATCTTGAAAGCAGCTGGCGTGGCGCTACGACCGCAAGGGCGGAAGTACTAGGACCCCTTGATCTGGTGGGTCTTCCGCGCCCTGACTCTCTTTGACGCTGCTCGCTGCGCCAGCACCTGTGCTTTCGCGATCTTGATCAGTGTCCGGGCGTACAAATCGAAGTCAATTTCCTCGCGTTTGAGTGGGTGAGGCGGGGCATGACCTACCTCAACCTTATGATCGGCGATTGACTCAATATCGTGAGGGTTTTTCTCGGCCTAGTGATCGCTACGTAGAAATTCCGGACCGATCCAATATTGTCTGCATTGCAAATAATCGCGTGGTCGTACTCCAAACCTTTTACTAATAAGGTTCGAGACACTACTCGCTGGTGCCTCCTCCGCCCCGTATAGCGAAGTCGATCTCGTATCATCGATAGGTTGTCGTGCATATTGTCGCCAGGGTTGAGAACCACAGATTCGATCGCCGCTAGGGTGTCGCGCCACGCCTCAATACAGTAAAGCCTTCCTTCTTTCGAGGACTCGATCTTCTTCATAGTATCAACCAAGTTCTCTAGCGATGGATTAGCACCAACGGCTTCAAGCGCCGATAATGTGGCCTCAAGTCCTGGGCGACTTAAACCATCGAAAGCCTCTCCCCTTTGCAGTCGTCGCAGGATAGGTTGATTGATTTCCCCGTAGCCAGAGAAACAGTTCTTTGCAAAACTGGCTAGCCACGACGCGTACTCGCTCGGTTCGGAAGATTCAAGTGACGCAAGGCTGTCATGCATGAATCTGCCGTTCAGGTCCTCCATCACCGCATATGTGCCGCCAAGACGTCCTGCGGTCGTCGCGTTATCAGTTCGCCACTGGTTGAGGATGAGCACCGATTCATCAAAGGTTCTCACTCCGTACGCAGCCGCCGTGAGTGCTTGATGACTTGCCGCTTTCCATACCAGGCCTGGGATCGAGATCGCTGACAAGTCAATCGTCGCACCAGGAACGAGCTGAGGGCGCAAGTCGAGAAGCCATCGCCCCAGCGCGTCATTGTGGTCAGTCCATCGCCACGCTGTGTGTTCCCGTGTGATCAGGGGGTAGTTCGCGAATACGTGAGTGTCCCAGTCGACAAGGGTTTCACCGGCAAAGTCGAAGATTCCTTGGAGGCGATCGCCGAATACCGCAGCCCTCGGGATGGCGGATACTATCTCCAGTATCAGGTCATGTTGGTTGAGATTGCAGTCCTGGTATTCGTCAACGAACAAGTACGTGAAGCTAGCTTTGTGCATCTTACCGATAGCGTGGGCATGCGCGACGTTCACTGCGCCCCTGACGTATTCGGAAGTCTTCGACCAGTCTGGTACGGCAGATATGCGGATGCCAGCCAGATCGGGGTAATGCCGGACAAGCTCAAACGCCCAGCTAGCGATCGTGTCGACGTGCACCATTTTCTGTGGAATGCCGAAGTCTTTCAGGCGCTTTCGTAAGGCAGCAACTCCCGCGTTGGTGTGAGTCAAAATCAGAGACGGCTCGCCGGTTTGGGCTGCAACCCCTGCCATTGCTGCTACCAGCTGGGTCTTACCGGTCCCTGCTGGCATCTCCACAGAGAAGGGCAGTCGTTGCAGAAGCAAGGTGGCCTCGGCACGCAGCACTGCGTCCATGAACGACTACCAGTCGTCCTCTGGCGTCGTGGCGTCGGGTTTTGGTCCGTAGATGTCATCGTGCAGTTGATCAATTGTCGCGATTAGGGTGGACCCGGTAAGCGCGTCGCGGTTTTCGACGATCCACTCAGCCAACCGTCGGCCCTGGTAGGGGTTCTTGAACCATGCGTATTCCTTTGCCGCGGAGGCAATTAAGTCCCGCGCGAAGGCGAGCGTGAATCCACTGTTTGCTACCCACTCTTCGACATCGAGAGCATCGAGATCCGCCCCGGTGTCGTCCTTGTTGTTGAGGTCCTGCAAAACAGTTTGTGTGTTCACTCGGCCAGCGACGCGATCGCGAGAATCTCCGTTAGCTGAGCGGCGCTCAGTGTAGCCACCAGTTCACGCTCCGTGTCATCGCCGGTATCCCATCTCCTGAACATCACGCCCTCTCGTCCAGCTCTGGTCACCTCGCTGTCAACTGAACGATCGTCGTTGTCCATCAGTACAACTGTTTCGTAGCCGGCTTCTGTCAGAAGACGGGCTCGTCGAGGCGCATTCGACCCTCCGCCTCCATCTGCTACAGCAACGCCAAGACCAGCGGCGGGAGTCTCTGAAGCTGCGAGTCGCTCGTTGTTCCAGAGATCGACCAGGCCGAAAAGTAGCCCGTACTCAGTCTTGCCTTCGCCGAAGACCACTTTCCGCGACAAGAAGGTGGATGGATTCGATCGCAAGACTGCTTGAGCCCGGTTGGGCTTGGCAGTGAAGTCATGCGTATAGACACTTCCGTCGGCATTGCAGCGGACGACGCACAGATCAGTTGCCGACAACTGCTCGACAGCCACAGGCGAATGGGTTGTTACGAAGACCTGGGCGACCTCGCCCGAGTTCCTGAGATGATGCAGTAGGTACACCAGGCGGTGAGGCTCAAGCCCATATTCAACCTCGTCGATCATGAGAATTGTCTTGCTCGCGAACGCTAGTTGTTGTGTTGCGATGCCGGCGAGTCGACGCGTACCAAGCCCGTAGCTGGTGAGCGGGACGTGCTCCTCGTACAACGCCAAGACGCCAGCCGACGATGACAGCGATGTATCAAGACCGGGTTTTAGCGCTGAAAAATTGCCACTTCCAAGTGAGTTCAGGCGCGCCTGAACCTTTTCCGTGAGTGTCTTGAGTTCATCAGAGATCGCTCCGGAGACGGCATCGCGTGACGCGCGTGTAGCCGCGGCTAGAGTCCCGGATGTTCCATGAATAGCTTCGGTCATGCGGCCAAGTGCTGACGTTCGAGTCCACCTTAGGTGTCCGTCGATTCTCTCATCGACCTTGAATGCCCCGAGCAGCCTGCGTGCTCCCACGCCAACTTGAGTGAAGGGTTCGGTGTCTCCTTCGCGGTACACCGTCCAGATCGGTTCCAGGTCCGCATCGATCTTCAGTTGGATTACCACGCAGGTGGAGTCGCCGTCGGCTGGATCGTGCGTGAGATCGCCGTCGTCTTTGATTCCACTCAGCTCCATGCCGAGCACGCCGTGCTTCATCACGTCATTCGACAGATCATCGATCGCCACACGAACCACGATGGGATGGTCAACACTGGCATCGTAGAATCTGTATCTGATAGAGATAGTGAATACCGCTCGCTCGCACAATGCTAAGTACATTGCATCAATGAGCGTCGTCTTCGTACTATCGCCAGGACCGATAAGACATATGAAATTCTGATCTTTGGGGACTACCCAGGTCAGTTTCTTTATACCTCTGAAATTCTCGATGTCTACTCGTCGTATCCGCATGCCAGCCTCTCGTTGATTGTTCTATTATCTCATGCGATGAGCAGTATCTGCCGTGACTAATTTACAACAGCCATCAGTACATCGAACAGAGAAAGAGTGTTGTATTTACATCTACAAAACTGCGCACCGACGCCCCACAGCTAATGAGAAATCGAACCCATTAACGAAGGTGGAGGGACGGAATAAGCGTAATACGCTACAAGATAGGATCGTCGTTGCCGCTAATCACCAGAACCCCCGCCGCTCGTCGAGCTCAGTCCGAAGAAGCGCTCGAAGAACGCGCCGAGCTTGGATGAGCACGCGCTGCTTCTTCTCGCCGTGGCCGCCGTCCGGCTGCGAAGCGCGAGACGGGCGGCAGGATCTTGGTGATCGCCGTGCCGGTCGTCGGGATCGCGCCGTCGCGGAAGGCGTCTCGACGAAGCTTGCGCGTCTCCTCGGGCTTGAGGCCCTCGTCCTCGATGATCTCGTCGAGCTCCTCGGCCTTCGCTTGGCCGCGACGAATGCGCGCCACTCCTCGTCGATCTCGCCGGTGGCCGAGACTGAGTCGACGAAGTCCTCGATGAGGTCCTTCTTGTTGCGCAGGCGTCGGGCTGGAGTCGACGGCGCGGCTGATCGTCGGCGCGGATCTCCTTGTCGTCGCCGTCGCCGTGCGCCTCGCGGTACTTCTGCGACGAGCATCAGGATGTAGTCGACGTTGATCTCGACCTGCTTGATCAGCTCGATCTCGAAGACGACGTCGTCGTTGATCGACTCCTTCTCGGCGTCCGTGTCCTTGCGGAACTCGGCGTACAGGTCGAGGTAGACGCTGCGGTAGTCCTGGACTCTGGCGCTCGGTGAGGATCTCGTTGCCGGCGAACTCGTCGAACGACGTCAGGATGTTCTGCAGCCGCAGGATCGCGCCGAACAGCGCGATGAACTCCTTCTGCGCGCTCTCGCCGACGATCGGCTGCCCGAGCGGGAACTGCTCGCAGCAGCTCGGTGACCTTGCTCGGCGTACTCGGCGTAGTACTCGCCGTACGGCTTGAGCAGCACGATGCCGCTGGCGTCCTTGTTGCCGAACAGCGCGATGGCGTCGTTGGTCTCCTCCTCGAGGTCGCGGAAGCTGACGATGTTGCCGTAGGTCTTGACCGAGTTGAGGATGCGGTTGGTGCGCGAGTACGCCTGGATCAGGCCGTGGGCGCGCAGGCTCTTGTCGACCCACAGCGTGTTGAGCGTCGTGGCGTCGAAGCCGGTCAGGAACATGTTGACCACGATGACCAGGTCGATCTCGCGGTTCTTCAGCCGCAGCGACAGGTCCTTGTAGTAGTTCTGGAACTTGTCGGCCGAGGTGTCGAAGCTCGTGCCGAACATGCGCGTTGTAGTCCTGGATCGCGTCTTCGAGGAAGTCGCGCGAGCGACTGGTCGAGGGCGTCGGTCTCGAAGCCCTCTTCGTCCAGCGAAGCCGTCCTCGACGTCCTCGTTGGCGGCGTAGGAGTAGATGAGCCCGACCTTCAGCCGGCTGGTCCGGCTGGCAGCTCGACTCCTGCTGCTTCTTGAACTCGCGCGTAGTAGCGCTTGGCGGCGTCGATCGAGGCGGTCGCGAACAGCGCGTTGAAGCCGTGCGACGCGCCGCTCGCCGAGCGAGTAGTGCTCAGCTGCGCCTGGTCTTCTGGTCGAAGTGCTCGAGCGATGTAGTCGACGACCTGGCGCATGCGCTCCGGGTGCGAGCAGCGCCTGCTCGGTGTCGATCGCCGACACCTGCTTGTCGGCGATGCCGTCCGGCATCTTGATGGTGTTGACGTAGTCGATGCGGAACGGCAGCACGTTCTTGTCGTTGATCGCGTCGACGATCGTGTAGGTGTGCAGCTTGCTCGCCGAACGCCTGCTCGGTGGTGCGCAGCTGCGGGTTGCCGCCGCGTGCCGGCGTTCTCGGCGAAGATCGGCGTGCCGGTGAAGCCGAACAGGTTGTAGCGCTTGAACGCCTTGGTGATCGCCGTGTGCATGTCGCCGAACTGCGAGCGGTGGCACTCGTCGAAGATGATCACGACGTGGCCGTCGTAGATCGCGTGGCCCTTGTTGGCGGCGATGAAGTCGGCGAGCTTCTGGATCGTCGTGATGATGATCCGCGCGCTCGGGTCCTCGAGCTGCTGCTTGAGCACGCGCGGTCGACGTGTTCGAGTTGGCCGCGCCCTTCTCGAAGCGGTCGTACTCGCGCATGGTCTGGTAGTCGAGGTCCTTGCGGTCGACGACGAACAGCACCTTGTCGACGTCGGCAAGCTGCGCTGCCAGCTGCGCGGCCTTGAAGACTGGTCAGCGTCTTGCCCGAGCCGGTGGTGTGCCAGACGTAGCCGCCGGCGGCGAGGGTGCCGAGCTGCTTGTAGTTGGTGGAGATCTCGATCCTCTGCAGGATCCGCTCGGTCGCCGACGATCTGGTACGGCCGCATCACCAGCAGCATCCGGTCGGCGGTCGAGCACGCAGTACCGCGTCAGGATGTTGAGCAGCGTGTGCTTGGCGAAGAACGTCTTCGTGAACGCCGGTCAGGTCCTGGATCGGCCTGTTGGTGGCATCCGCCCACCACGACGTGAACTCGAACGAGTTGCGACGTCTTGCTTCGCCTTCTTTGACGCCAGCGGCCTCGCTGATGTGCTGGCGACGGGTCGTGTTGCGAGTAGTACTTCGTCAGCGTGCCGTTGCTGATCACGAAGAGCTGCACGTACTCGAACAGGCCAGAGCCGGCCCAGAAGCTGTCGCGCTGGTAGCGGTTGATCTGGTTGAACGCCTCGCGGATGTCGACGCCGCGCCGCTTGAGCTCGACGTGCACCATCGGCAGGCCGTTGACCAGCACGGTCACGTCGTAGCGGTTGGCGTGCTTCGCGCCACCCTCGCCCTGGCCGATCTCGTACTGGTTGATGACCTGGAGCCGGTTGTTGTGGATGTTGCGTCTTGTCGATCAGCGTGATGTTCTTGGTCGAGCCGTCGTCGCGCTTCAGGAGCTGGACGTGGTCCTCCTGGATGCGGACGGTCTTCTCGACGATGCCGTCGTTCGCGCCGGCGATGCGCTCGTGAAGAACCGCTCCCACTCGGCGTCGATGAACGTGATCGCGTTCAGCGCCTCGAGCTGCGTCCGCAGGTTGGCGACGAGCTGCTGCCTCGGTCGTGATCGGCAGGTACTCGTACGCCTGCGACTGCAGGAGCTTGATGAACTCGCGCTCGAGCTCGCGCCTCGGACTGATACGCCGTTGCGGTCTGCGGCATCCGGAACGAACTCGGCGACGACCGTGCTCTCGGCAGAGACGGCGATCGGCTCGTAACGCGACTGCCTTGGCCTCGCTCATGCCGCTCTCCTCGAAGGTCAGCAGCCGATCGCGGTAGTACTCGTACTGCTTGCGACGGGCATCGACTTCGGCAGGCAGGCCGACGCTGAGGTCGTTCACAAGCGCGTCGAACTTGTCGAGGATGGCGACGATCCGCTCCTGTTCTTCGAGCGGGGGAACTGGGATGCTAATTTTCGCGATTCCAGGCATCGAGAGCGTTTTGACCTTCGTCCTCGCCACGTACTTGGCCTTCTCTCGTTGGAAGGCAGCGGTCTGGAGGTAGTACGAGATGTACGAAGGGTTCATGCGAGTGGCGGAAGGCAAAGCTGGTCGTGAATCGCCACAGCCCCATCCCCTAGCCACGCAACGGCCTTGCCGACATCCTCGACCGTTTCACCAACATCGACGATCACAACGTCGCCTGGCTCGCGTACCGAAGGGCAGTTGTGATGTCAGTTCGAAGGTGGGTAATCACCTCACGAGCAGATGTGCCGTAGTGCGTGTAGATCTCGCCGTAGTGAATCGCTGGGATGCCCTCATCGACAACGTCGGTCTTCACGAAGCGACGACCCCGGATGAACTCACCGAGGTCACCCATTGGCATCGTCGGAACGTCATCTCCGAAGGTGAGCAGCGCATCTCGGCTTTCGGCGTACTGACGCCACCGCGCAGCCAACTCGGCGCCAAGCGCGACATCCAGATCCATCTCTAATGCGTGCAACTCGTCAAGCACCCGCACGATCTCCCGCTGCACTTCAATGGGCGGAACCGGGATCTGCAGCTTCGCGAGGCCACTGCTTGACAGCCGCTTCACCTTCGCCCGTGCCACGTACGGCTCTTTAGGCTTGTTGAATACCTCTGACTGCGTGAAGTAGACGACATACTTCGGGTCGAGCGGTGAGCGGAAGATGAAGCAGTCATCGTGCACTGCAACACGATCAACACCGAGCCATGCCACGGACTTGCCGACGTCTTCGACCGTTTCGCCGACTGCCGCGATAATGACGTCACCGGTTTCGGCGAAGCGCAGGGTTGGTGCGAGGTCTGGGCGTACGTGCGTCAGGGTGTCTGACGCTGCCACTCCATAGTGGGTGTAGATCTCTCCGTAGTGGATGCTCGGTAGACCATCATCCACCGTGTCTGCCTTGGTGAAGCGGCGGCCGCGGATGAAAGTGCCGACTTCGCCGAGCGGCCGGATCGGGACTCCTTGCGGACAAAGATCAGCTATCAAGGTCGTCGATTTGACTCACGACGCGCTCTCCAGGTCTGCGACGATCGCGTCGATCTGCGTGCGCAGCTCCTGCTGCCGCGCGACGATCCGCGCGATCTCGGCGTTCAGTGCCGTGATGTCGACGGCCTCACGTGGTGTCCTCCGCCTCGACGTAAGAGGTCACGGCGATGTTGTAGCCGTTCTCGGCGATGTCGGCGTTTGGCGACCAGCTTGGCGAAGTGATCGGCGTCCTCCCGCGCAATGAAGGCGTCGAGGATCTTCTGCTGGTGTTCCGGCAGCGAGCTTGTTCTTGTTGCCCTGACGTGCCTGAACTCCGCAGAGGCGTCGATGAACAGGACAGCGTTGTCCTCCTTCGACTTCTTGAGCACGATGATGCAGGTCGCGATCGTCGTGCCGAAGAAGAGGTCTGGCGGCAGCTGGATGACGGTGTCGACGTAGTTGTTGTCGATGAGGTACTTGCGGATCTTCTGCTCGGCGCCGCCGCGGTAGAGCACGCCAGGGAACTCGACGATCGCCGCAGTGCCGTTCACCGCCAGCCAGCTGAGCATGTGCATCGTGAAGGCGAGGTCGGCCTTCGACTTCGGCGCCAGCACGCCGGCCGGCGCGAAGCGCGGATCGTTGATCAGCAGCGGGTTGGCGTCGCCATCCCATTTGATCGAGTACGGCGGGTTGGAGACGATCGCCTCGAACGGCTCGTCGTCCCAGTGCGCCGGGTCGATGAGCGTGTCGCCGTGGGCGATGTCGAACTTCTCGTAGTTGACGTCGTGCAGGAACATGTTGATCCGGCCAGGTTGTAGGTCGTCAGGTTGATCTCCTGGCCGAAGAAGCCCTGGCGGACGTTCTCCTTGCCCAGCACCTTCGCGAACTTCAGCAGCAGCGAGCCTGAGCCGCAGGCCGGGTCGTAGACCTTGTTGACCTCGTCTTGCCGACGACCGTGATCCGCGCGAGCAGCTCGGAGACCTCCTGCGGCGTGAAGAACTCGCCGCCGGACTTGCCGGCGTTGGAGGCGTACATCGTCATCAGGTACTCGTAGGCGTCGCCGAACGAGTCGATGGTGTTGTCGTTGAAGTCGCCGAGGTTCAGGTCGCCGATCGCGTCGAGCAGCTTCACGAGCTTCTCGTTGCGCTTGGCGACGGTGGGGCCGAGCTTGGCGCTGTTGACGTCGAGGTCGTCGAACAGACCCTTGAGGTCGTCCTCGCTGTCGGTGCCGACCGCGGAGCCTTCGATGTTCTTGAAGACCTTCTCGAGCGTCTCGTTGAGGTTCTCGTCGCTTGGCGCGCCCGCTTGCGGACGTTGGCGAACAGCTCGCGCGGCAGGATGTAGAAGCCCTTCTCCTTGACCGTCTCCTCGCGGCCGAACTCCGCGTCTGCGTCGCCGAGCGCGGCGTAGTCGAAGTCGGGCTGGCCGGCCTGCCGCTCCTGCTCGTTCAGGTAGGCGGTGAGGTTCTCCGAGATGAAGCGGTAGAAGAGCATGCCGAGCACGTAGGTCTTGAAGTCCCAGCCGTCGACGCTGCCGCGCAGATCGTTGGCGATGCGCCAGATCGTCTTGTGGAGCTCAGCACGCTGACCCTCCTTCGATGTCGGAGCAGCCACTACCACGTCAGCACCCTCGTGCTGAGGTTGGCGGGGGAGGTGGTCGTTAGCTCGCTCGTGTTCAGGTGAATCTCCTCCGATGTAGCACCGAGTAATTGATAATGATTGTCATTTTAGCAAATCGTTAAGCATTTTCCCAGGTCAGAGCACGTCTTAAGCCCCAGGGAACATGCTGTAACAGCCTAAGCGACAGGTACGACAGGGTTCGGTATTCGCGGCACTTGCACGACAACGAGTTTGCGCACGAGCCGGATCGCTCGGCCGTGTCAAGCGGAAGGGAATGAAATGTAGCCGTGGCCGATGAGCACTATGCCGCAGCTGAGATCCACCGGCGCGGCGGACACGCCGTCACGTTCAGCAGCAATAAGCTGGGTGTCGACGCAATCGCCCGACGCTGAGACAATCGCCGACGTGAGTGCCTGGTACGACGATGCTGCTAACGCTGCACTCCTGCACCGACTCCGGCGTGTGATCGTAGGGCAGGGCCGGCTGCTGCTATTTCTTGGGGCCGGGCTCTCATTTGGTGCCGCCCGGCTACATAGTCGAGCCAGGTTCGATTACGAGCGCTACGACCGCTGGTGGCCCCACGACCTTTCGTTCGCCGATCTCACGCCCCACGATGATGGCTTGCCGTTGCCGTCCTGGCCCCAGTTGATCAATCGCATGTGCCGCGAGATCGTGATCCAATCTCCGGCTGAGGAACACAATTCGCTGCGAACCTTCTTCATCGAGGAGGGGCCGCTCGACTGCGCACAGCTGTTTCGCCAGACAGTCGGCGAAGCCAACTACCGGGAGTTCCTGCTGGCGCAATTCGACGCATCCAGGCAACCCTTCATTCAGCCGACACCCAGTCACGCCGCGCTGGTCCGTCTCGACCTGCCGCTGCTGTTCACCACGAACTACGACGAGCTAATCGAAGCGGCATTCCTAGAGGCAGGTCTGCAACTGCGGGTCAGCATCTCCGAGGAGCAGTTCAAAGCTCGGCGCGCCGACAATCCGCTGCGCCACTTGGTCAAACTTCACGGGTCGATCGACCAGCCAGGGACGATCGTGCTGACGCGCAGCGACTACGCCAGGGCCAGGGCCGAGCGCAAAGAGATGTTGGACTTCCTACGAAATGAAATGGTCGACACAGCGTTCCTGTTCGTTGGCTTCAGCCTCAGCGACCCCAACTTCAACCTGCTCCACGATGACATCCGCTTGGTCTATGGCATGGATGTGCCCGCATCGTATACGGTCCAGGGCCGCCGGAACCCAGTGAAGGAACGCTACTTGCGCTCACTGGACGTCAACACGATATGGCTGGACAGTTGGAACGACCTGCCAGACTTTTTGACACGAATTAACCCAGCAAGAGCTCAGGATGAGAAGTCGGACCAGCCATCCGGGTTCGCGGACGCATGACGGGGCGGTCGGCGGCCTGGTGTGTGACTTCTAAGGAGGGGTGGAGATGGCCATAGCTGCGTGGGCTGCCTACCTCGAAGACATGGTCACCCGTCGGCGCCACACGCTGACCGACGACTTGATCTCGGATCTGATCCGCGCCGAAGACGACGGCGACCGCCTCACCCACGACGAACTGCTCATGCTCGCCGCCACCCTGCTAGGTGCAGGTGCCGACACCACCCGCAACCAGCTGGCGGCCGCGGTGCAAGTGCTGGCCGATCACCCCGACCAGTGGGCGCTGCTCGCCGGACATCCTGAACTCGCAGCCAACGCCGTACACGAGGTGATGCGGTACTGCCCAATCATTTTCGGTACCGTCCGCAGAGCCGCCGAAGACGTCGAAGTCGGCGGGGTCACCATTCCCGCCGGAACCCTTGTCCTGGCCAACACCGCGGCCGCCAACCGCGACCCGGACATCTACGGTGCGCCGCAGCGTCTCGACATCACGCGCAAGGATGCCCCGGCGATGCTGACCTTCGGTGGCGGCGTGCACTACTGCCTCGGCGCGCACCTGGCCCGACTCGAACTCACCGAAGCGCTACGCGTCATCACCCAGCGCCTGCTCAACACCCGCCGCACCGGCCCGGCACCCTGGAAGGCCATTACCGGAATCACCGGACCGACCACTCTCCCGATCGAATTCGATACCGGCCACTGATTGGCTCAACCGCCCACCGAGTCGACTGCCGCTGTGGCTGTGCCGTCGTCGAAACCAGTTGGCGTGCACGCAACTCCGCTCGGTTCCGGCCGTAACCATCGGCTCCGATGCTGCCAATCCAGATGCCGCAACCTCTCCGTCGCCCGGTCCGGCCACGATCTTGTTGCGAAACCGGGCGACCTCGGCGCGGCATGCACCTTCGGATCCACCCACAGGGCGAGCGCCGGCGCCTGCCCTACGCGCCCTAAAACTGTTACGTCACCCGACGCTACGGATGACCTCCGACATCAGCTGCGGCCGTGGACGATTCGACCTCGACCGCCGTGTCTTGGCCGCCACCGCCTAGTGCCTGCGAAACGTCCGACGCAACGGCCGCACGGTCGGAACCTAGTGCTCGCGAACCATTCCCCGAAGCCATGCCCGATACGGGCGCGGCGGCCTGAAGTTCTTTGAGATACCTGCGGACGAGTTTCACGCTGCAGCCGCCGAGCTGGGCGATGTCGGCCACGGTCTCACCGCGATCACGCATCCGCGCCAACGCGCGGGCACCTTCCAGGCGCTGCTCCGCGCGGCGCTGTTCTGTTTCCAACCGGACTTGCGCGTGCCGTTCTGCTTCCCACCGGCTGAGCGCGCTGAGCTTCTGTTCGGCGACCAGGAAGGCCACCATGTCTTCCCGGTTGTCGGATTCTTCCTTCAGCCGCTCACGGTTCACCTGAGCCTGGGCATCACGCACCTTGCGGCGCACATCGTGTTTGGACTCAATCTGGGCCATAGTGGCGAACCTACGACTGCCTGGCCGATCGGCGCTAACACTAGCGCCGCTTTTGTCCACCACGAATATCCGGGGCGCGCCCCGGCAACGAGCAGTCCCCACGCTTTTCCATGCTGACGTTCGACGTCCTATGTCCCGCGTGGGCAGAGGGTGCAGATCGTCGTGGGAACCGGTGCGCCGTGGCCGGCGCTCCGGTTCCCACGTCCCTCGCCTCAGGGCCGCACCGTCCGCGCGGCGACGCAAACCTGGCGATGGCCCGGCACCGTTCTCAAATCATCGTGCCGCCTCCGGTTCTCTACTCCCTGATTCCTTTCCCAACCGAATATTCCGATGGCTTCACCACATTCACCCCATCCATTGCCACTACACCGTGCCCACACACCTCCGTAACCGTTCCATCTGTCTCGTCCAGCTGAAGATTGCGAGGGATCCCCCGGGTTTGCTTGGGTTCGCCATCTAGGCCTGGACGATCCCAGCGCGAATCGTCCAGATTCATATTGCAATTTCGGCGGCCGGAGTATCCGGGCGTGTCGAGCGGTTGCGGTACGCAGCGCAAGTCCGGCAACCGGTCCGGGCTTCCCCCAACGATAGGGTTCTGCGGCCCGCGCCGACTCGCCGTCGACTAGGGCAAGGAAGCTGTAGGCGGCTACAGCCGGGACGATGTTCCTCTCGGTAGTGATTCTTGGTGGTTTCACCACAGAGACTCCCGCGATGGCCCACTCCATCTCCGCCGACACGCCGCCGCTACTTACACCACGTCAAGGGATCCCCCAGTTCATCCTCAAACAGCTCGCGTGTCGACCTCCGACCATCTTTGCGAAAGCCGTTGCATGGCAGAACGATCTCACCCTTGCCGATTGGGTTCGCGCCCACATTCTCGAGCTTTCCTACACGTCCTGGCGTTTGAAGCCTTATGCCGAAGAGCTCGGCGACTATGGTCCACCATTTCATTGGATTCCCGAGCGCCGAGCGATGCTACGTGCCGACCTGGATGCGGCCTTTCTCCACGTGTATGGGCTGGATCGCGAAGAAGCCGAGCATGTTCTGGACTCGTTCGTTGTTGCGCGAAAATACTAGGAACGCGACTACGGCGAATACGAACCCGACGGCTCGTCCTCGAAGCTTACGACCGCATGGCTGTGGCAATTGCGAACGGCGGCAATGGCTGGCGGCCCCTAGCAAACGTCCCAGCTGGCTCAGGTCCACGCCACAGATGAAGTCTTGATTCTTTCTCCATCGAGAAGCGCAGGGGTGCGTCGGATCGTCAGGCGGGACGATTTGGGCTGTGGGCGGCCCTGAGCTTGGCTGAGATCGCCACGGATCGATCGGGATGTTGCGTGGCCACGACAGCGTCGGCCGCCGGTCTTCGCCGGGCATGCGGAAGGGTTCGCGGTAAGCCCCGTTCAGGTGTGCAGGGGGTCGCCGGTGACGATGTTGGTGATGGTGATGTTTATGGGGCCGCGTTTGGTGTTGGGGGTGCCGAGGAGTTCGGTGATGGTGTCGGCGGTGGTGGCGCGGATGCGGTCGGCGAGTTGGTGTAGTTCGGTGCCGTAGCTGCCGGTGATCTCGATATGCACGGCCCGCAGCGCGCCGTTGTCGATGTCGAGCTCAATGGCGTTGGGCGCGCACAGGTATCGCTGCCGCAGCGTCACCGCCAGGGTGCTGCGCACGACGTGGTCACTGACATAGATGTGCCCTTGGCCGGGTCGAGAAGGCGTATCAGCGAGCAGGGGCCAGCCCCCGGGGCGGGGGGTGGCCCGTACGGCGGCGATGATGCGGGCGGCGATCGCGTCCCAGCCCGGCTCGGGGGTGGTCCGCAGAAAGTCCCCTGCGTGGGACAGCAGGTCACTGGGTTGATTCATCTCCACGTCTTCAGTCTCTCCCGGAGTGTGTGGGTGGCGCGGAAATGATGCCCGCGTGCGGTGTCTGGACTCAGACCGAGCACCTCCTCGACCTGTGGGAACGTCATCTCCTCTACTTCCCGTAGCACCCATGATGCGCGCTGCCGGGGCGGCAACTCGCCGAGGGCCTCCTCGAGGGCGGCAAGAAATGCACTCGTGGACGCTGCGGTGAACGGGTCGTTGCCGACACTGGTGTCCGGCAGAGCTTGAACCAGCATGTCGTCGATGGGCTGGGCACGTTTGACGCGGTAGGTGTCGACGACCTTGCGTGCACAGATGGAGAACAACCAGGTCTGCAGGGATGACTTTCCGCGGAAGGAGCCGAGTTGGCGCCAAGCTGCGACGAAGGTCTCCTGCACAACGTCGGCGGCATCGCCGCCATCGACGAGCATGCGGCGGGCGTAGCGAAACAGTGGGGGCCCGTAGCGGTGGACCACGACTTCGAACGTTTCCCGGTCGCCGAGAGCGGCCGCGCTGACGAGGAAGCCGTCGCCGGCCTCGGCCAGGCCCACCTCGTCAGGCCGGTCAGTGATCACGCCCTCTCCCTCGTCGATACGCGTGGTGGCTGGTGGAGCTAAACCTATCGCCTACCCCCACCGTCGGCGGCCATCGCCGCAGCTATGCTGTGACACAGATCACAGCTTGGGGACGTTCGGATCGGGTGTGCAGGCCCGACTACACGGTGTACGCAAAACGATGATCAAGGAGTTAGACCACGATGACTAGCACGCAGCCGACGACCCCGCCGGCCAAGGATGTCACCTCGCGCAGCGGGGCGACCTTGGTGAGTGCACAGGGCAAGACCACGATCGCCGATACCGTCGTCTCGAAGATCGCCGGCATCGCGGCGCGGGAAGTCCAGGGTGTCTACGACCTTGGTGGCGGCGCAACCCGCGTTGTTGGGGCATTGCGCGAACGCATTCCCGGGGCCAGTGTCAACCGCAGTCAAGGGGTGTCCGTCGAGGTCGGTGAGAAGCAGGCCGCCGTCGACATCGACATGGTCGCCGACTACGGGGTGTCGATCCCCGATCTCGCGAACGGGTTGCGACGCACCGTCATCGCCGCGCTCGAGCGGATGACTGGACTTGAGGTCACCGAGGTCAACGTCACCGTCCACGATGTGCACCTTGATGACGACGAAGACGGCTCTAAGGAGGCCGCACCGGCACGCGTGCAGTGACACAACGCGCGCAGACTGTCGTCGGCAGAAGGGGGCAGGCGATGACGGAACCAGCTGATGTGGTCGCCGCCGCGGTGAGAAGCGTTCCCGGCGTGGCCGGGCTACACGCGGGTATGTTCGGCGAGGTCGGCACCTATCTTCCCGGGCGCCGAGTAGCTGGCATCCGCATCGAGGACGGCGTCACCGACGTGCACGTGACACTGTTCTTCGGTACGGCTGTCCGCGAGACCGCAGCGCAGATCCGCAACGTTGTCGCCGGCGTCATCGGCGGCACCGTCAATGTCACCGTCGAAGATGTCGTCGCGTCCACCGCCGCCGAATCCGGTGCCTCGCCCGATATCGGCGGGGGCGCACCTATCGGCGGCGGCGGCGCACCATGACCATGACCGACGCGCGCTGGGACGGTTTCCCTGACCGGGCCAGCGCCCGGCGCGCCGCGGCGTGGTCGTTGCACCCCGACGCCGGCGGCGACGCCAACGAATTTGCGGCCGCCCTGGCCAGTATCGACCGGCGATTTGGGGCACGGCGACAGGTCGCACCGACCGAGCCGATCGAAGTGCTCATCCGGCGCAGCCGCAGAGGTGCTGCACAAGCGCGACTTCGCGCAGCGCGGCGCCTCTATCGCCGGACCCGCGCACGCCTGCCGCTGCAGCGTCGTCGTTATTTATCGCTGTGACCATGCTCCACCCATGCATTCAACCAGGCGCCGCCGAAGTCCTGCTGCGGCGCAATAAGTTTCGGAGGTTTCGATGACCACATCCAGTTTGGGACTCATCGCGGGGCTGCTGCTCGGCGTGGCCGCCGCCGCCGGCGGGTTCACCGGGTTCCTGATCGCCCTGCTGCTCGGTGTGGCCGGATATCTGATCGGCGGACAGCGCGACGGCGAATTCGATCTGAGCACTCTCTTGCCGGGGCGCGGTCGTGGTTAACGACCATGACCGCCACCACTCCACGGGCCGGCCGCCGGGTGTTGACGGCCGCGCCCACGACGATCCCGGTGAGCGGGGCACCCTGGTGGTGCGCGACAAGGTCGCCCAACGAATCTCGGTGAAAGCCGCACTCGACACCCCCGGTGTCCAGCCCCATGCCGCAGGCCTGGACAACCTCACCGGCCGTGACCTTCCACGAGCACGGGTCCACATCTCCGCAACGCGAATCCGTGCCCACCTCACGATCGCGGTGGCGTGGCCGCAGTCACTGCGTCAGGTCGGAGCGGCGGTGCAGCGCAACGTCACTGACGCACTGACCGACTCGGCCGGATTTCACGTCGACGGCGTGGACGTGGCGATCGAGGCCATCGTCACCGCCGCCGAGGACCCCACCAGGTCGGTGCTATGAGCACGGCACCAGAACAGACCCGGTTCCCGGCCGCACCAGCCAACACCGCGAAACCCGCTGTGCCCACCGCGGGACGCGCCCCGGTGGCCACCCCCGCCGCCGGCTACGTTGGCACCCTGATTGCCGTGCTGATCCTGGGCCTCGGTGGCATCGCACTGCGTGACAGCGCCGTATCGGCTGGCTGGCTCGACGGCCGACCGTGGATCACCACCGTCATCGACTGGATCGACGGTCTGACTTTTGCATGGTGGATGATCCCCGCCGGTATCGCCGCGATCCTGGTCGGAGCGTGGTGGGTGTATGCGGCGTTGCGCCCGCGGCGCCGAACCGCTCTCGCGGTCAACGCGGCCAGCAGCGTGTGGATCGCGCCCGCCGATTTGGCCCGCCTCGCTTCCCGCGCGGCCGAAACGGTGCCTGGAGTCCTCGACGCACGCTCGTCGGCAACGCTGCGCAAGATCACCGTCACCGCACACACGACGGCCGACAGCGGCGCCACCCAGATGAAATCCGCCGTCGTCGAGGCCGTCCGTGGCAGCGCCGCCGCGATCGTGAACCCGCCGCCGAAGATCCGTGTCCGCACCCGCACAGGAGGCGCTTAAATGACCCGCTCAGCCAGTACCCTCGACCGGCTCGCCGCCCTGGTGTTCGGGCTGGCACTGATCGCGCTGGGCGTCGGACTGCTGGTGTGGAACACCGACTGGATCACCGGCTTCCCGCAGATCATCACCGCGCCCGGGTTGGTCACCGCCGCCGAGACCGGGTGGTGGCCGTGGGCGGTGGCCGCCGCCGGCATCGTGCTGGTGGCGATCGCGCTGCGGTGGTTGTTCACCCACACCCCGAAAGCGAAGATGAAGAATCTGCGCCTGTCCGGAGGGAACGCCGGTTCGATTAGCGCCGACTTGGGCGAGGTCGCCGACGCCGCCGCCCGCATTCTGGGACAGAGCACGCAAGCACATTCAGCCAAGGGCAGAGCAATCATCGACCGCGGTACCCGCACCATCGATCTCACCGTGACCGCGCACTCACCGACAACGCTGAGTGCACTGATCGAATCGATCGATTCGGTGAACACGCAGATCGCTGGCATGCTCGGCGACCCCACCATCGCCACCCGAACCTCCATCCACATCGACAAGCACCCCCGCCGCGACCGCGTCGAGTAGACGGCGCCCGCACTCGCGTTCGTGGACAACTAGAGGGGATCGGAACCCGCGATCCGTCTCCCCAAACGCGCGGTTATGCGATCACTCAAGGAGATCATTACGAAGCCGATGAGTTCGGCGAGGTCCTTCGGGCGCTGCCGGTTGGCGTTCTCGCGACCCATCGATCTACAGCGGTTACTTTTGATGCGGCCGAAATCGCGGCGCTGCGGCAAAAGCCGCGCCGCGCGAACTCGACAAACGGATTAAAAAGGCCGCCATACGGCAATCACATGGTCATCGCTTTGCGCGATGGGCTGACAAAGGTTGCTCAAGCCCTGCAGGCCGTGATCGACGGCGCTGCCGGCGATGCTGCGCAGCTTCAAAGTGCGTTGGAACGTGTCAGCGATACGAGCAATTGAAAGAGGCGACTCTTGACTCGCAGCCGTGATGAACCGTCATGTTCGCCACCACCTACGGATTCGATGTTTCTCACGAATCTGCAGATCTGCAGTTCATCTGCAGTCAGTCGTCATTCTGCAGTGGGTCGTGAGACCCTACAAACCACCAGCAGCAGCGTAACCGGCTCATACAAGCTCGATTACGCGTTTATTAGATCGCCTACCTTGTTTTTTTCGATAGATAGACCAAAGGGCCAGTGCACTGGCCGGGGAAGCGTTATCGAAAAAAGCTATTGACGTGCGGTTTTGGCCTCACGTCTCACCCAAAGAAGCTGATCATCGGCGGGATCGCCGCCACCGCCATGATCATCACTGCAGCTCCTGCCGAGGGTGCACCCCGCCCGGAGTCGGAGTCACCTCCCGGCCTCGCAATGCCTGACGCGTCATTCGAGCAGTACCCCGGCCAGTACCCCACGATGGAGTAGCCGAGAGGTGCCAACCTCAGCCCGGCGCGTTTGTTGACGACCGCGGTGGGTATGTGACCTCCATCCCCACAGCTCCTGGAGGAAACATGGAGTTCTCACTCATCGGCATCATCATGGCCATCGTGGTCGGCGCGATTGTCGGCGTGCTCGCCCGCCTGGTGTTACCCGGAAGACAGAACATCTCGATCATTCTGACGATTGTGGTGGGGATCGCCTCGGCGTTGATCGGCACCCTGATAGCCCGGGCGCTGGGCGTCGCGACAGAAACCAAAGGTATCGACTGGATCGAGCTGCTGATCCAGGTCCTGGTGGCGGTGGTCGGCGTGGCCATCGTCTCGGCGGTAATGGGTCGCCGACGCGGAACACTGCGTCGCTAAGGCGTATTTCAAACTTCGCCGATGGTTGCTGCGGCGACTGTGCTCAGCCTGTACCGGCCGAAGGTCGGGCCTGACTACGGTGGGCGCATGGGGGTCAAGGACTGGTTGTTGGGGGGATCGACGCCGCAAGCGCAGGCAGGAGCACAGCCCGCTCAGCCACGGACTCAGCTGGATGCGCGGGAAGTGCCGAAGCCGAAAGCCCGGTACAGGTCGTTGACGTGCCGGGCACATGGCAGCGCGCCGTCGCCGGGGATTGGCACTTTGAAAAGACTCTGAAGAAACTGCCTCTCGGCCCATTGAAGGTGACCATGCGGCTTGAGTCGAACGAGGCCAATCCATATGGCATCTCGGCTTATGTCGATAATCGGCAGGTTGGGTGGCTGGCTACCGAATGGACCCCCAAAGACCCTTGGGTCGCGTGGATGACGCGGCTCGATGCCGCTCACGTCAGGCCACGGTTTCAAGGGCTATATAGGCTGACCGACAATCTCGGTGAGCACATCATCAACATCCATCTTCCTGGTTGGAATGACGAAGACCTGTCGGCGATCGCGGATCGGCTGATCGGAGGGCAATAGTCACTGCCAGGCATGGCGTGCTGATCTTCTTCAGTAGGGGCTTACTGGCAGCCGTCGCGGTGGCCCTGAGTGGGAACGTGGAAGCCGCATTTAGGGCAGCGATCAGGACCGGTTGGCGGCGTAAACGCCCTAGACTGCCGATTCGCCCGAATCAACCGGTTTGGCCGGTTCATGTATAGGGGTCATCCGAACCGACTTCAGCGCCCTCTCGAACGACTTGGCGCTATACCCGCGGACTTTGCTTGCGGTCCGGTCGGAGTAGACCCCGTAGTTCTTGACGAGCATCCGCCCCAACCTCTGGGCCGTAAGGCCCTTCGGGTATTTGTCCGACTTTCCCCACGACAACGGGAACCTGGCCACCAACATGGAGATGTGGTCGTCTGTGGAGTGGAAGGTTTCGCCGTTGGCCCATACCTCGGCGATGTGCCTCAGCAGTGTCACGTGAGGTTTCTCATTCACGATGCCCTCTTCCCTCTCAAGCCGCATCCGTTCAAGGTCCAACTCGACTAGTTGGTCCACAACTTCGGGCCACCGGCCACCGGCAGCGACAGCTACCCGCTGGAGGGCATCCACCGTTCCTTGGTGCGGGCCTTAGCACCTTCCGGCAGCGTCGGACGCTGCCCACTGCGAACTTGGTCGCGCACCTGGTCAGCCCAAGACGCCAGATCGTCGGCGATGAGTTTCGCCTCGGACTCGATGAGCTCCCAGTCGGAATCCTCTTCGGTGCCTTCGTGATCGGGCATGATCAGCACGCGAATGGTGCGCGACAGTGTGTCGTCGGGGAGTTTCGGTTGGTTGCCGGCCATCGCCACCGGGGCGAAGGTGGGCATCTCCACGGTGTCCCAGCCGCCGCCCTTGACCGGCACGAGAACCGGGCGGGTAGCACCCTTCTTGTAGCCCGAGTTCAGCACCGCGATCAGGTCCTCGATGCCAGGCTTGTCCGGGTTGAGAGAACGGTCGGCCTCGTCTATCAAGAGCGTCCGGATGCCCTTCTCCAGCACCCGCGTGATCATCGCGGGACTACAGACGGTGGCCATCTGCAACGGGCACCTGCACAGCCGCTCCGCGTGCTCGATGACGGTCGTCTTACCGGACTCTGGGACCGGTGACTCGATCAGCAGACGCGGGTCGACCCTGGTCGCACGCAAGCCATGTAGCCGGGTCAAAGTCAGATCGCAAGGCCTCGGGCGAGTGGGTCGGCGGGCCTTCTGCACATTCCACGGGGTGTGGCAGATACTCGCCAAGTGCAGGTTGGAGAGTACGCGGGCGTGGCACTCCAGGACCCGAGCGATACTTGGCGCGAACCGGTGCAGACCGAGCCGGAGCACGTGGTCGGTTCCTCGGCTCGCTCGATGACCTCCTGCAACTCGTCGAGAATGTGGCCGTACAAGAAGCCGAACAGCAGCCGGTAGATGTGCAGCGCGTCGTCGCCGGTGAACCCGGCGCAGGTGAGCAGCGCGAGGACGTCTTCTAGTGGCCGCAGCATTCCCGGTGGCCGCTGCCCGAGCGGGGTGGCCAGCGGTCGAGTGACCAGCACGTTCCGCGCCAGGGCCAATCGGCGGAAGTGGTGGGCGACGGTGCGCAGTTGGCCGGCCCAGTCCGGGTCGGTGTGTCCACCAAGAGCTGCGCCAGGACGATCTCGGCGACGCCGTCGAGCACCGCGGCATTATTGGGGACGTGCCGGTAGAGCATCACCGGATCCCGGCCCACTGCGTTGCTGAAGCGGCGCATGGGCAATCCATCCACCCCGTAGCGGTCGACGATCGCCAGCGCAGTCGCAGGGTCACCGACCGGCTGAGCTAATCGCTGTCTTGGCCCGGCAGCGGCGACGGGCGGGTCACCGTCGTCAGCACCCGCGTCGGACGCGGTCGGCTGCCTGGTCATCGCCGCAGCACTTCCCTTTCCGCTCTGCTGCTTCGTCGTCGACGCAGCACCCAGAGATCGTCGGCCAACATGGTAATTCAACGGTGCAGGTCAGCACTGTTTTGTAGTGTTGACAGCCCCGCGAATGGGGCGTGTACTGGAGTTCTAGCACCAGGTCAGAGGTGTCGACATGATCGTCATCGTTGGATTAATTGTTCTGCTTGCCGCGGTGATGGTCGGGTTCACCGGTGTGTTGACCAATGTGGGGGCCGCTCATCCGTTGACGGAGAACTTCTCCGTGTTCGGCTATCACGTCACCGGGTCGACCGGCACGCTGTTCCTGTTCGGGATCGTGATCGGCGCGGTGGCGATGCTGGGCCTGTGCGTGTTGCTGGCCGGTGTTCGGCGCACCGCTCGCCGCGGGCGAGACGCCCGACATGAACTCAAAAACTCCCAACGCGAAACGGCGTTTCTGAACCGGGACCGCGACAAACTGCTCGAACACCAGCAGGGCGCAGACACCGGCTCACCGGTGCACTCCGACGGGGCGACTACCCGCCGCAAGCGGGGTTTCCCTGTTCGGTCGCTGGTCGCGTCGTCGACAACCGACGGGCACCGCGCACGTGGACGGACCCCGGTAACACCGAACCTCAGCCCGCAGTCGCGGCCTGTGATCACCGAAAACGAAGGAATCCGCAATGAGCATCGGTAAGAAGATCGCCCACAAGGCCGAGGCCGCCAAGGGCGCCGCCAAGAAGTACTTCGGCCGCGCCACCGGCAACACCCGCCTGCGCACCGAGGGACGCGTCGATCAGTTCAAGGGCAACACCAAACAGGCAGGGGACAACGTCAAAGACGCCTTCAAGCACTGACGCCGCGGCCTGATCTCCTTCCCGCACATCTGCATCGAACGAGGTAAACGCCGTGATCATCCTCGGAATCATCCTTCTCGTCGCCGGATTTCTGCTCAACATCTCCCTGTTGTGGGTCGTCGGGCTCATCCTCCTCATCATCGGCGTCGTACTGATGCTGATGGGAAGGATGGGACGCGCTGTCGGCGGCCGCCGCCACTACTACTAACCGGCCACACGTAACCCACCGCTACCCGACTCGACGGACATGATTCACCGCCCCGCGAACACGACCAGACCAAGACCGCGCCGCACGGCGACGGGTATCGAGGGACGTGCCCCAGAGTCACCGGGTGGCCAACGACCCATGTCACGGCTCGCCCGTCGGGCCTCCCGCCGGGCGACTACCCAAGGAGAGATACATGATGTGTGTCGTAGGGCTGCTGGTGATCGTCTGGCTGATCGTGGGCGCTATCGCGGCCTTCCAGCGCGGGTATTTCACCCACGCGGAACAGAGCTGTGCCAGCGCAGGCACGATCGCGTTGACCGTGCTCGCCGGACCGCTCAATTACGTGGGTGTCAATCCCAAGGTGACCGACTGCAACGTGCCGCAACCCAGTTGAAAACCCCCACAGCCCAATTCCAACCGATGTGAATCATCGACCTGCTCAACCAACCCAAAGGAGTCGACATGACTACCAACACCATCGTTTTGATCGTCGTCGTCGCGGTCGCGGCAATTCTGCTCATCGCCGCAATCGCGTGGGTGGCGCGTAAGAAACGCACCCAGCACCGCCGCGTTGAGGCCGGGAACATCCGCGACAAAGCCGCCGAACAGTCCCACCAGGTGGGGCAACGCGAAGCGCTCGCCGATGAGACCGCGGCCAAGGGCCGCGCCGCTCAAGCCGAGGCCGACGCCAAGGCCGCGCACGCGACGGGCCTACAACACCAAGCGGAAGTGCGTCGCACCGACGCGGCCACCGCCCGCGACGAGGTGAACCAGGAGTTCGAGCGCGCCGACACGATGGATCCGGACACCCAAACCCCCGATGACAAACCGCGACAAGACTCCGAAACCCGCGATGGGCCTCGAGGAACCCCCGCCGGCAAGCAAGGCCCACCCCCGATGCCCAGATCCGGGTGAGGGTCGCGAACCCCCAACGCCCGGACCTAACCGGGTCATCGCCGACCAACCGTGCCGCGGCAACGCAAATCATGTATGCGGACGCGGTACGCCTTCTGAGTCCGACGATGGAGATGTGAGCACGTCACATGCGACATCTCGCACAGCAGCACCGCCCGGATAATTGATCCTGCCGGTTAGGAGCGACCCCCAATGTCTGACCGCACCGCGTCCTCCACCGTGGCACAGGTCGCGCAAAACAGCATCTTTGAACGACTCGCCCGCGCCGGGTATGTCGTGAGCGGCCTGCTGCACCTCACTATCGGCTACCTCGCCATCCGGATCGCGCTGGGCAGCGGCGGCGGCAGCGCCGACCAATCCGGGGCGCTGGCGGCAGTGGCCGCCAAACCGGGCGGCATCGTCGCGCTCTGGGTCGCCGCGGTCGCGTTCCTGGTGATGGCGCTGTGGCGGCTCGTCGAAACGGCCCTCGGTCGTTCGACCGACCCGAAATCCCAGGGCGCACCCTCGGAAGTGCTGGATCGGGCGAAGGCCTTCGCGCTGGCGGTGGTCTATTTCGCGTTCGCATACTCCACGTTCGGATTCGCCCGGGGCGCCGGGAAATCCACCGGTGCACAGAATTCCGGGATCAGCGCACGCCTGATGCAGACCGGCCCCGGCACGCTCGCACTCATCGCCGCCGGCGTGATCATCGTCGCGGTCGGCGGGTACCACGTCTACAAGGGAGCCAGCCGCAATTTTCTCGACGACCTCAAAGGCACCTCCAGCGACCTGGTGCGACGACTGGGCATGGTGGGCTACATCGCCAAAGGCCTGGTGATCGCCGGCGCCGGGGTACTGGTCATCGTCGCGGCGAGTCGTTCGGAGCCCAACACGGCCACCGGACTCGACGGAGCCCTCAAAACACTCGGGGCCCAACCCTACGGAGCAGTACTCCTGATCGCGGCCGGCCTGGGAATCATCACCTACGGCCTCTACAGCTTCGCCATGGCCCGATACACCAAAATGTAAGCGCGCCTGGCGGACTCAGCGCCCGCTGACCGACCCCGAGGCCACGACCCTCGCCGGGCAGGCGAGCGATCCCGCCGTAGGCCGCTACGTCGACAGTGTCCGAAGGTGCCGGTGAGGCGGCTTCAGAGCTGTCTGAATTGGAAGTTTGACGCTCGCCGCACCACGGTGCTGATCACGTTTTTCGATTCGTCAGATCGGCATTGGGTCGGTGGCGATGAAGTCGTCAAGGATTTCCGCCACCGCGGTCGGGGACTCGACGTGCGGGAAGTGCCCGACTCCGGCGAGCACTTCAAGCCGGCTACCCGCCACGGCGTCGTGAGCGGCGTAGCCGTGGGCGACAGGGATGATCCGATCCTGATCACCCCAAATCAGCAAGATCGGTAGCCCAGAACCCAGATGCAACCGGTTAACCGCACTGACCGCCTGGCCCCGGTAGTCCACCACCGAGCGCAGCGTGCGCAGGAACGCCTGCCGGGTCTGGCCGTCTGACAGCGACGAGTAGGCGTTCCATATCTCGGCGCTGTCGGACGGCGAGTGGACTCCGGCCGACGTGAGCCAGGACCCCACCGTGTTGGCGACGTTCACCACCGGCCGCGACGCGACCACCGGCAACACCAGCTCCACCCCGGGCGCCGACAGCATCCGCAGCGTCAAACTCAGGTCGGGCCCCAGCCCACCGCTGCTGATCAGAACCAGCCGCTGGCAGTAGTCGCGGTGCTGATAGGTGAACTGCATGGCCACACCGCCACCGAGCGAGTGACCGACCACCGTCGCCCGGCTGATGCCAAGTTCATCGAGCAGATCACGCAGCGATACCGCAAACGCGCCCAGCGAATAGTCACCGCGCGGCTTGGCGGATTCACCATGCCCGAGCAGGTCCGGTGCCACCACCCGATACTTCTTCGACAACTGGGGCAGCACCGCCCGCCAGGTCGCCGAGCTTCCCGCCATGCCATGGATCAACAGCAGCGCCTCGCCGGCGCCCGCCTCCCGATAGGCCACCCGGTCGCCGTGCAGCTCGAGAAACTTCATCTCGCTCACGTGAACCAGTCTGCATCCAATGGTGGTCCGGGTTGGTGGCACAACGTCATAACAATCGCTCCGGGGGCGTCTGCACCGTACGGACACCAACCCCGAGCTCGGCAGCCTTGGCCCGATCACGATCCACCACCGTCGTGCTGGTCGGGTCGTACTCCGGCCTGGGGGCCACGCCGGGCTCAGCGCCCGGCGGCAACCCGGTCTCGATCTCGACCACGTGGCGTTCCTACTCCCGCGCCGTGTCCAGCACCGCGCCCGACAGGCTGTCCAGCAGCGCGAACGGCTCAACCGAGGGCGCCGGCTCACTGTCGACCACGGCGAAGCCGGGTGAGGCCATGAGGTGACCGGCCAGCACCACTGAGTCGGCGCCATCGACAGCTCGCAGCCGCACCGACATTCCGGCCAGCGCGAGCACCTGATGCTCGCTGCCGTCATAGAGCACCCAGTCACCAGGACGCAGCACCGCCACCGTCGACAGCGTCATCGGCCAGCCGCCCCGCAACGAGCCACCGTGTCCTGATGCAGCGGCACCGATACGTCGACCCCCAGCACACCGCGCCACAGCAGATGAAACAGCACCGGCAGCACCGCGATCGGATCGCCCGCAGCCGCTGTGCCTGCCATCAGCGGTGTCGGCGTCACGGGCACCCGCCGCAGCACCTCGCCGACGCCTGGCCGGTCATGGCGCGGATGCCGGTCCCCGGCCAGCCACCGCAGGTTCGCCGTCACGATCGGATCAGGTACGCCAACCAGCCGATAGTTCCACCCGACCATCGCGCACGCTCGCGCGGTGGCCTCGAACTTGGCCGCGTCCCGCGGCTTGCGCCGCTCCACCGGGCGGCAGTCGACTACGACCGAAGTACCGTCCACTCGGCGAGCGAAGAAGTCCGGTGCATGCGAGATCAGTTTGCCCGCCTCATCGCGCCAGGACAGCCAAAACGGTTGCGAGGCGATGCCGACCACTGTCGGGTCGAAATCCAGCGCCATCACCTGATCGCGTTCCATCCACGACTCGAAGCCGACATGCCCGCCGGTCGTGGCCGACCACCACAGCCCGCTCAGATGCCGCTGCCCCCTGTGTGAGGTTGAACCGGCGTATCGGGGCTGCACGACTCGAACGGTGTGGCCTGCGACAGCGACACCCGGTGCTCGAGGCCCTCGTCGGTGACGTAGCCGATCTCGAAGCCGCCAACACCGACCGGCTCAGCCGCCCGCCAACCTCAGGGGGTAACGCAGTCACAGATCAACATTGTTCGCCGCGAGCGGTCCGCACCCCGGTAGCACTCGCAACCTAAATCCGGACGTCGCAAGATCCGTCGCAACCTAAATCCGGACGTCGCAACCTAAATCCGGACAGGACAGCCACAGTGTCTCGTCCAGTTGAACATTGCGAGGGATGCCCCCCGCTTGCTGGGGCTCGTAATCTAGGTCTGGACGATCCCAGCTCAGGTCGTCCAGATTCACATTGCAATTTCGGTGGCGTGGGCGCTCGGCGAGTCGTTCAGGTGCCCATGGAGAAGCCGGCTCGCACGGCCTCGCGCAGGTCGAGCTTGTCAATCAATGCCTTGAGGTCGACGGCGAAGGTGTCGTAGTCGTAGCCCGTCGTGGGTTGGCTCGAGTGCCCAAACCCGCGCCGGTCGTGAGTGATCACGCGCTTGCCGGCTTCCAGCGCTATGAAACCGACCGACCAAACCAACCCGGACTACGGCGGAGATACCGTGAAAGCAGTAAGGAATGGGGGTGTCGGGGCGTGCGCGCATACGGCGTCTGGGGCGGGCTGCGCAGAGCCGCTCGCACGAGGACGTCCCGGGCCGGCTGGCGGCTGCGCACCCGCTGGCGGTCAGTGTTGTCCCGTGGTGCGCGGCTGACGGGAGCGACGGTCGCGGCCTTCGTGGCGGCTGAGCTTTTTGGTCTGCGTGATCCGCCGCCCCTGATCGCCGCGCTCACCGCTTTGCTGGTCGTGGAGGCGACACTCGCGAGCACATTTGTAAGCGGACTGCAGCGGGTGCTCAGCGTGGTGGCCGGGGTAGCACTGGCGGTGGTGCTGGCGTCAATCGTCGGGTTGACGTGGTGGAGTCTGGGCGCCCTGGTCGCGGCATCGATCGTGGTCGGTCAACTGCTGCGCCTCGGACCGCACCTGCTGGAGGTGCCGATCAGTGCCATGCTGGTGCTCGGCGTGAGCCATGCGGTCGGCGCGGAATCGGTCGCGTCGGGCCGGATCATGGAGACTGTGGTCGGCGCGATCGCCGGGGTGCTCGTCAACGTCGCGTTCCCACCTCCAGTGGCAACCCGGGACGCGAGTCGCGCCGTCACGGCCTTCGCTAAGGAGATCGCGGCGCTGCTGTCGGCGGCGGCCGAGGCGTTGGAGGTTGGCCCGATTCCGGGCGACCTCGCCGCGCAGTGGCTGGAGGACGCCCGCCGACTCACTCGCCAAGCACCCCGCCTAGAGCGGGTGCTCGCCCACGCGGAGCAGAGCAGACGACTCAACCTGCGGGCGCTGCGACACCCCCCGCAGGGCGGACTGCGCTCAAGCCTCGAGGCACTAGAGCACACCTCGATCTCAATGCGCACCCTCTTCCGCGCCATGTACGACGCGACGCTGCGGCGTACCGGCGTGCAGGACGACCCCGATTACGCCACGGACGTGCGGTGCAGCGCCGCGGTGCTCATGGCCGACATGGCGAGAGTGCTCTGGGCGTTCGGCCGGTGCGCACACCGCCGCGGCGCGGGCACGGCCGCGCAGCAACACGTCGAGCTGGCCAGCGCGCTGGCATCCCTGCGACGCCGCCGCGACGGGCTTGAAGACGTACTCATCGGGGACCCGCGCAGCCGGCAGGGACTGTGGGAACTCAACTCCGCACTGCTCACCACCGTCGACCGGATGCTGCTGGAGCTCGACGCCGCCACGATCACCGTCGACCCAGACCAGCGGCGCATGAGGCAGCAAGCGCTTGGCAGGCTGCGCGCGGCCGTCCACGACGCCACCCACCGACCCGACTCGCGAGGCGCATCCGGCCAAGCACCGCCCGAATCGACCGAACACCCGTAACCCGATCCGCCATGTCGTGAGGCGTTGCCCTAGCCAGGCCTCTGATGGTGCGTCCGCGGCACATTGGGGAGACGCGGCTGGACGCCCAAGACGGCCGTCACATCCTCATGCCTGCACAACATTCCACCCGCTAACCGACCGTGCCCTCGTCGCCGCCGTCGCGTGGAAGTACATCGCCTACAACCAACCAGCAACATCAAGCCATCCAAACGCCACGGGTCTGGCTTCCACAGGGGCCGAGCTCGCATCCCTCAACAAGCTGATCCTGACGGGTTCCGGAGGTAACCGCGCGCGCAGTCCACTGCTTGATCACGACGAGTCGGCTGCCCGATTAAGGTGACGACCACAGCGGGGACTGGCCGTGGTGGCAGCTGAGCGTGCCAGGTCAGTACACCTAAGCGAGGGTGCCGTCGGGATCGGGGCGGTCGATCTCCTGGACGAGCCGTCGTAACACTGGCCTGTAGCCGGGGTGAGCCAACGCGGATGCGAACTGGGCGACCAGATGAATCAACGTAGCGGCGAGCACGTGCGCTGATCTTGGACGCACTGCGTAATGCCCACGCCGATTACACGCTTTCGACAACGAGAAAGCAGCGATGCGCTACCAGCACACTTGCGAGCGATTTGGTGGGGGTCAGCGACGAGCGACCGGCACCGCGACCTCGTTGCGCCGCCGGAACGGGAGGGTCCAGGGCGGATCGTAGAACCACCCGACCGGCGTGCCGGTCGGCTCGAAGGCAGTGTCCCTCAGTGCCTCCAGCAGCGGAGTGGTGCGCGCTGCGACGGCGACCGACCCACGGTCGCCGGTAAAGCGGAGCACGGCCACCGTTTCTTCCGGAACAGTGACGAGGCCGACCTCATCGTCGTTGGGCTCGGGCAGTGTGTCCATGGTCCAGCCGGCCGGCATCAAGAACCCGACCACTGATCCACAATCGGCGCTCGAGGTCTTCGACACCGGCGCCGTCATGGCGAACTTCTGGCCCGACTGCCGTGCGACCGGGGCTGTCATCGCGATCTTGGCGTTGCCGTGGTTGCCGCCGAAGATGTAGCCGGCGAGGCGCCGGAACCCGTCGCTGAGGGCCTTGCCCTCATCCCCGAAGACTGTCGTCTCGGCGGCGACACAGGGTCCGTAGTTCCGGATCTCAAGGCCGATCACTTTCTCGCTCGTGTAGCGCGGCTCCTCGGTGCCGAAGCGCAACCCCACTACCGAACCGGCCTCTTCGACCACCCGCGCGACCAACGATCCAATTCGTCCCAACATGGCGCCAGGCGTTCAGCCGATCGGCGGCTAACCACCAATCCAGACGTGCCACAACGCACCACGTCAAATACAGCGCCACCGCTCCGGCGTAACTCTTGGTCGTCGACTCGGCATCGTCGCGGCCGAACCGCACATGCCGCAGATACGCATCAGCGACCGGCACCGGCCGCAGGTCGTCGTCGATCACCGTCCAGTACCGGGTGTCCGAGGGAAGCCTCACAGGGGTATGGCAATTCTCTACCTCCTACATCAGATCTTGACTGCTGCAACACGACAGCAACCTGACCGACACGGGTAGAGAACCCGTTTCCCAAATAGGAGGGTCACCTACAGCAACAGCCAGCAACACCGATCAGACGCGGAGGGAACCCGCTGAAATGCCGCTGGCCCTTTCGGGATGGGAACCGACGAACGGGACTGCCATGCTCGAGCGGCGCCGCCCACGCCGCCTGCGTGATCGGCACGCGGTGCTCGGCGCCGTCGGCGGGCACATAACTAACCTCGAAGCCACCATTGGCCAGTGGGCCAATAGGTCCACGCGGCCCTAGATGCAACGCCGTCATAGATAATACAATGTCGGCCGCGAACCGTGCCAATCCGGGCAGCGCCGCGCAACCTTCACCCGGACAGGACAGCAGCAACTACTGCAACAGCAACCAACAAACATCTGGCTGGCCGAGATCGACGTCATGAGTGGAATCGAGTTCGAGAAATATGTCGCGGCCGCGATGCGGGATTTGGGCTACTAGACCGCGGTGCAGGGACCGACCCTAAACGGTCCCTAAGCTTTGACTCGACAGACCCGACATAAGTCAGGAGATTTCATGTCGACAGCGAACCCCGTGGCACCGAGTGACTTCGTTGTTTTTGGCGGAACCGGCGATCTCGCCGTCCGTAAGCTTTTGCCCGCGCTGTATCTGCGCGACCGGGATGGTCAACTACCTGCGCAAACCCGCATCATCGCGGCCTCTCGCGAAGGACTCGACATTTCTGGCTATCGCGACAGTGTGCGCGGCGAGCTGGGCCGATTCGTCGCCCACGACGCGATCGACCAGCAGACCCTCGACCGATTCCTCGCTCGCCTCGACTACGCCAGCATCGATTTCGCCGACCCCGACGACTGGCACCCGCTGACCACCCTGTTACCGGCGGATCCGGGCAAGGTCCGGGTGTTCTACCTGGCCTGCGCACCCAGCTTGTTCGGCCCGATCTCCGCCCATCTGGCCACCCACAAGCTGGTCGACCGCTCGTCGCGGGTGGTCCTGGAGAAGCCGATCGGCCGCGACCTGGCGTCGGCGTGTGCCATCAACGACGCCGTCGGAGCGGTCTTCGCCGAATCCCAGATCTTTCGCATCGACCACTACCTCGGCAAGGAGAGCGTGCAGAACCTGCTCGTGACCAGGTTCGCCAACACCTTCCTGGAACCGCTGTGGAACTCGAGCTGGATCGACCACGTGCAGATCACGGTCGCCGAATCACTCGGCGTGGGCACCCGCGGCGGGTACTACGACACCTCCGGCGCGCTGCGCGACATGCTGCAAAACCACCTGCTGCAAATGCTGTGCCTGGTCGCCATGGAACCGCCGACCTATGTCGACCGCGAAACCGTCCGCGACGAGAAGCTGAAGGTCCTGCAGGCGCTCAAGCCGATGACCCCCGACGACATCGAGCGCGCCACCGTCGCCGGCCAATACGGACCCGGGCTGGTCGACGGGGTCGCCGTCGCCGGATACAAGGACGACGCGGAAAACCCCGACAGCCGCACCGAAACCTTCGCCGCGGTGAAGGCCGAAGTCCGCAACTGGCGGTGGGCCGGCGTGCCGTTCTACCTGCGCACCGGCAAGCGGATGGAGCAGCGCTGCTCGGAGATCGTGATCCAGTTCAAACCCGTCCCGCACCCGATGTTCCCCGACAGCCACGGCGCCAGCGAACCCAACAAACTGGTCATCCAACTGCAGCCCGAGGAGGGCATGCGTCTGCACATGACCGCCAAGGAACCCGGACCCGGCGGCATCCGGCTGAAACCGGTGTCGTTGGACCTCAACTACACCGACACCTTCCAGCGGCCCTCCCCCGACGCCTACGAGCGACTCCTGATGGACGTCGTGGCGGGCGACCCGACGCTGTTCATGCGCCGCGACGAAGTCGAAGCGGCATGGGCCTGGGTCGAGCCGATCCTGGAGGGCTGGCA
This sequence comes from uncultured Actinomycetota bacterium, assembly GCA_963848855.1. Taxonomy (GTDB): domain Bacteria; phylum Actinomycetota; class Actinomycetes; order Mycobacteriales; family Mycobacteriaceae; genus Mycobacterium. The sequence goes on along the minus strand of CAWKFL010000007.1, from coordinate 32,298 downwards.
GCAATCCGAGCGCGGCCCCCGCCGATACCCCGCCGGAACCAGCGGTCCCACCGACGCGACCACCCTCATCGAGCGCGATGGCCGTATCTGGCACGAAGGAGTAACACCGTGAACACCATCCATCCCGTCCTGAAGACCGTGACCGATCGCATCACCGAACGAAGCAGCGCGCCGCATACCTACCGCCAACTCGCGAAGCGGAAGGCCGTGGACCCGCGCGCGGGCGTCTCGCCTGCGCCAACCTGGCCGCACAGTTTCCTCGTCTCCCCGGCAGCGCACCAACCCTGCTGGCATGGTGGCCTCGCGCCGTCGGGTGGGCATCACCATCCAGCCAGCCGTGAAGTGGAATGTGTTTGACCCCAGGCTGATTCGCTGGCGCCTCGGCGCCGGAGACCGGGCGGCGCAGCTGGTGTCACTGTCTGAGCTGCGGCGGGGTTTCGAGCCGGTCGCCGCCGCGCTGGCCGCCCGGCGTGCCGATCCACACCAGTGCCGGCATGGCGGCCGCGGTGTCCGACATGGTCGTGCACGGCCGGTCCGGAGACCTGGAGTCCTACCTGCTGGCGGACAACATCTTTCACCGCACCTTGCTCGAGGCCAGCGGCAATGAGATGTTCCGGGCGCTCACCGACGTGGTCGCCGAGGTGCTCAGCGGCCGCACGCACCACGGCATGATGCCCGAGCGGCCGAACCCCGCCGCGATCGAACTGCACGACGAAGTGGCGCGGGCGATCCGGCAGGGTGACGAGGTGGCCGCCGAGACCTCGATGCGGGCGATCATCGACGAGGCGACCTCGGCTGTCGCCGAAGAGTTCTCGCCGCCGTCGGGCACCTAGCGAAATTGGCGAGGTCGGGTGTGGAGATAAGCGAAAGTGCCTGTCCTGCACGGCATTAATGGGACCTCTCTAGGGTTCCGTGATGCTGGCGAAAAGGCACTTCGCAGGTGAAGGGTGGCGCAGCGGTTTCCCGGGTCAAAGTGTCCGCGTACGGGCATGGTGTCGTGTCGCACGGCGGGCTGGGGATGCTGCGCGAGGTGGCGGAGCTGACCGGGCTGTCAGCGGAGGTCGCTGCGGTGTTGGCGGACACCTACCGGGGGTATGGATCTACGAGCCGGGTCCGGTGTTCGCGGATCTGGCCCCGCGGTCGCCGGCGGGGCGGACTGCATCGCCGGCGTCGGGCACAACGGTGCGGTGATCGGGGACGCGTCTTCGGCGTCGCCGTCTCGTCTACCGCGATTTGGCGGCTGGTCGATGCGGCCCTCTGCCCGGTATCCGGGCTGCCCGCGCGCACGCTTGGGCCCGCGCGTGGGCCGCGGGTGCGGCCCCCGGTGCCGGTCAGTGGCTGCACCTGGATGTCGATGCCATCATCACTATCGACCATCCGAGAACAAGCAGGACGCGCGGGAATCCTGAACACCACCGACGGCTGCTCACCGGTGATCGAATCGCGCGGCGGCGTCCGTGACGGCGCCTGGGTCGCCGAAGCCACCGGGCTGGTCGAGATGACCAGCTGGCCTCCCGGGACCCGGCTAGTCCTGCGATAGGAACGACCCCACCCGGGAACTCAACTAGGGTTTACCGACTCCGACGGGCTGCGGGTCACCGCGTTCATCACTGACACCGGCCACGGCTTGGTCTGCGGCCAGCTCGGCGGACTCGAACTGCGGCACCGCCAACACGCCCGGATGAAGGACAGGATCCGCAAAGCCAGGGCCACCGGGCTGCGTAACCTGTCACCGGGTTCGACGCGAACGCCGCATGGCTGGAAATTATCTTGGCGGCAACAGATCTGGTCGCCTGGACCAAACTGATCGGTGCGACGATTGTCTTGGTCCAACCCGTTCCTCTGCTTGCTGTTGAGCAGCTCAGTGACTGCACGTCACACCCAGCAGCACGACTTTGATTGTGTCCTGGTTGGGCCGCCGCCGAGTTCTGGAAAGCTGGGTGCGCAATCCTTCAACCTCGACACGCAACCGCTTGGTGGTCGCGTATCGTGGTTTGGCTGGCGCCGTGGCGCGCAGCTGCGTCGCGAGCCTGCTGTTCACTGCGTGCGCGGCAGTGACCGTGTATCCGCGGGCGTCACGACCGCCGTGCCGGCCCGGCAACGCGCGCCGCCCAGGGAGGTAACGGTTGACCACGCCCGTATTGCATCCCGTTGTCCGCGACGTTACCGACCGGATCCGGGTGCGCAGCGCCGAGACGCGGCGAAGGTATCTCGAACGTATCGGCGGGGCCGCCCGCCGCCGGCCGGCCCGGCTGGACCTGGGCTGCGCGAACCTCGCCCATGGGTTCGCGGCCTGCGAATGCAAGCGCCAAGGATGACCTGCGCGGCAACGTCAAGGCCAACGTCGCGATTGTGTCGTCCTATAACGACATGCTCTCGGCGCACCAGCCGTACGAAACGTTCCCGCGCGCGATCAAGGAGGCGGTGGCCGCAGCCGGGGCGGTGGCGCAGTTCGCCGGTGGGGTGCCGGCCATGTGTGACGGGGTCACCCAAGGGCATGCCGGGATGGAGCTATCACTGTTCAGCCGGGACGTGATCGCGATGGCGACCGCGGTGGCACTGTCACACGAGATGTTCGACGGCGCGCTGTTGCTCGGTATCTGCGACAAGATCGTGCCGGGCCTGCTCATCGGTGGCCTGGTGTTCGGTCACCTGCCGATCGTCCTGGTCCCGGGCGGTCCGATGACCTCGGGACTGCCCAATAGCGAGAAGAGCCGGGTCCGCCAGCTCTACGCCGAGGACAAGGTGGGCCGCGCGGAGCTGCTGGCCGCGGAGTCTGCGTCCTACCACGGCCCGGGCACCTGCACGTTCTACGGCACGGCCAACTCCAACCAGATGATCGTCGAGATCATGGGTCTGCACCTGCCAGGCGCGAGCTTTGTGAACCCGGGTACGCCGCTGCGCGCGGCGCTGACTGCGGCAGCGGCCCGGCGGGTCACCGAGCTGACCGCGACCGGGCCCGCATATACCCCGATGGGTCAGATCGTCGACGAGAAGGCGGTAGTCAACGCCGTCGTCGGGTTGCACGCGACGGGCGGATCGACCAATCACACCCTGCATCTCGTCGCGGTGGCCGCGGCCGCCGGCATCCACCTCAGCTGGGACGACTTCTCGGATCTGTCCGAAGTGGTTCCGCTGCTGGCCCGCGTATACCCGAACGGCAACGCTGACGTGAACCACTTTCAGGCGGCCGGCGGGATGGCGTTCGTCATCGGTCAGCTGCTGGACGGTGGGCTGCTGCACGGCGACGTGCGCACCGTGGCCGGCGCCGGTCTGAACCGCTACCGACAGGAGCCATTCCTGGGGGCGGACGGTTCACTGGTTTGGCGACCCGGACCGGCCGAAAGCCTCGACCCGCAGGTGCTGCGCCCGATCACCGACCCCTTCACCGCCGACGGCGGGCTGTGCGTTCTGCGAGGGAACCTCGGCCGCGCGGTGATCAAGGTGTCGGCGGTCGCGCCGTCGCATCGGGTGGTCACGGCGCCGGCTCGGGTGTTCGATGACCAGGCGCACGTCGTGCAGGCGTTCGCCAGCGGCGAATTGGACCGCGACGTCGTCGTCGTCATGCGCTACCAGGGTCCGCGTGCCAACGGGATGCCCGAGTTGCACAAGCTCACGCCGCTGCTGGGCGTGTTGCAGGACCGCGGGCACCGCGTCGCGCTGGTCACCGACGGCCGGATGTCGGGTGCCTCCGGCAAGATCCCCGCGGCGATCCACCTCACTCCCGAGTGCGCCGTTGGCGGTCCCCTGACCCGGGTGCGCGACGGCGACGTGATCCGCCTCGACAGCGAGGCCGGCACACTTCATGTCGAGCTGTCGGACGTCGAATTGCTCACCCGTGCGGGGTCGGGCGCGCCGGCCAGCGACGAGGACTGGGTGGGCACCGGGCGGGAACTGTTCAACGTCTTCCGCCACGCGGTGGGCGGCGCCGACGCCGGGGCAGCGGTTTTCGGGCTGCCCGCCGCTTCACCCCGGGACCGGCAACCGCCGGTTTCGGTGCCCCCTTCAGCCGGAGGTCAAGTCCAATGACGGCATCGAGCCATGACATCGGCGATCTGCTCAACCGCGCCCCGGTGATCCCCGTCATCGTCATTGACGATGAGGCCGTCGCTGTGCCGCTGGCGCGGGCCCTGGTCGCGGGCGGCCTAACGGTCCTCGAGGTCACGCTGCGCACCAAGTGCGCTCTCGCGTCGATCAAACGCATCGTGGCCGAGGTGCCGGACGCGGTCGTCGGCGCCGGCACGATACTGACCCAGGCCGACGTTGCGGCGTCCGTCGATGCCGGCGCCGAGTTCCTGGTCAGCCCCGGTTCCACACCCGGCGTGCTCGACGCCATGCTCGACAGCGGCGCCGCCCCTTTACCGGGTGCAGCGACCGCGTCGGAGGTCATGGTTTTCATGGAGCGTGGATTGGGGCACGGCAAGTTCTTCCCGGCCAAACCCGCCGGCGGGATCGCTTACCTCAAGGCGCTCGCGGGACCGATCCCGGACTTCCGTTTTTGTCCGACCGGGGGCATCGACCTGTCCGCCGCCCCGGACTTTCTCGCCCTGCCCAACGTCGCCTGCGTCGGCGGCTCGTGGATCACCCCGAAGGACGCTGTGGCCGCGGGCGACTGGAGCCAGATCGAGACGCTGGCCCGCGAGGCTGCGCAACTCGGCACAACCTGAGCACGCTGAACATGTTCCTGCCGCAGACAAGGGATTCACGGGTGTGGACCTGAACCTCGATCTCGTGCTTGAGCTCCGGCAATGGGCCGGGACGGCATGCTGCTCAGCCGGGTGGCCGTTAGCTCGACGCGGGCGGCCGCTGGACAACCCACGGCGAGCCCGTACCACCTGAAGATCCCGCCCAACCACGAAAGTGCGGTGAACACAATGGCCGTCGACGACGACGCCCAGCAACAACCACGCAACGCCGCCGCCAACGGCGGACACCAGGACCCGGCCGACCACGACGAACACGGGTTGCTGGTGACGTTGCGCGCCGATCTCTCGGACGAGGACGTCGACGCCGTGGCCCACTCCATCGAGGAGGTGTCTGGGGTCGTCGCAGTCCAACGCTACGTCGCAGACCCGAGCGGCCGCGCCGCGGTGGAACTCAACGATTCCAGGTGGCGGGAGAGCATCGTCCACCTCTTAGACGACGAAGGAGTCTAAGTATTTCGGACCGTTTGCCCGTTCAGGATTTTCCGGGTCCTGTCGTTCAGGCGCCCGGCAATGCCGCCCGCCAACAGAAATAGTCAAGACCTGGGCCCTCCGTTCCGGGCTTAGGCCCAATTCGATTTCAAGGAGCGATCGAGACCGGATACACCGAATCGAAGAACTTCCCCGCCGAGGCCGCCGGCGGCGCGAACTACCTCAAATCGGTCAGTTCGCCGATCCCCGCCGCGCGGTTCTGCCCGACCGGCGGCATCTCCACCACCAACGCCGCCAGCTACTTGACCTTGCTGAATGTCGGCTGCGTCGGCGGCTCCTGGATCACACCGTCCGACGTCCCCGCAGTACACGACTGGGCACGCATCACCGAACTAGCCACCGCCGCGTCAAGGCTCTGACACCAGCGCTGAACCGAATCTGACTCACGAAATCACCGGCGTCGCTGGCGTTCAGGCGGGCAGCGGAGTTCACGTAGTCCGGACCTCGCTGCCAGAGAGATCGGATCGAACCAGATGCACTCTTCTCCACTGTCCTCCCCAGAGCGTCAGCCTCGTGAGCGCGGCGCGACGACGCCGAATACGCCGAGCTGCCGGCATTCCCGACCGGTCGGGATGAACCAATGCGGTGCGAGTTTATGGCATCGGCGCCGGGGCTTTGGCGTCGCCGGTGAAGTCGATGCTGGCGTATTCGCGGAGTTTGTCGAGACGGTGGTAGGCCTCGATGACCCGAACGGTGCCCGACTTGGCGCGCATCACGATCGACTGGGTGTGCGCGCCGCCGGCGCTGAAGCGCACACCGCGCAGCAAATCACCGTCGGTGACGCCGGTGGCGGTGAAGAACACGTTCTCCCCCGACACCAGGTCCTCGGTCAACAGAATCCGGTCCAGGTCGTGCCCGGCGTCGATCGCCTTCTGCCGTTCGACGTCATCAGTCGGTGCCAGACGCGCTTGCAGGACTCCACCCATGCAGCGCATGGCGGCCGCGGCGATGATGCCCTCGGGTGTTCCGCCGGTCCCGATCAGCAGGTCGGTGCCCGACTCCGGACGCGCCGCCGCAATGGCGCCGGCGACATCGCCGTCGGAGATCAGCCTGATCCGGGCGCCGGCGTCACGCACCTGCTCGATCAGTTCGGCGTGGCGAGGACGATCCAGAATGCACACGGTCAGATCGGATACCGAGGACTTCTTCGCCTTGGCCACCTTACGAAGGTTCTCCGACACTGGGGCGGTGATGTCGATCGCGTCGGCGGCGTCCGGTCCGACGGCGATCTTGTCCATGTAGAACACCGCGGAGGGGTCGAACATCGCGCCGCGCTCGGCGACCGCCAGCACCGAGATCGCGTTCGGCATGCCCTTGGCCATCAATGTGGTGCCGTCGACCGGGTCGACGGCGAAGTCGCATTCCGGGCCGAGCCCGTTGCCGACTTCCTCGCCGTTATAGAGCATCGGCGCTTCGTCCTTCTCGCCCTCGCCGATCACGACGACCCCGCGCATCGACACTGAGGCGATGAGTTGACGCATGGCGTCGACGGCGGCGCCGTCGCCGGCTTCCTTGTCGCCGCGACCCACCCAGCGGCCGGCGGCCATCGCCCCGGCCTCGGTGACGCGCACCAACTCCAGCGCCAGGTTGCGATCCGGGCGCATGTACAGCGTGGTGTTCACAGGAGCGGTCATGGCAAGTGCCTTTCTGGTGAGGCGAGGGTTAAGCGGCGGCCCGTCACGGCGGGTCCGGACCTGCCGCGGTAGGCGGTCTGGGAGACTCGGCTGCCACCGTCGCCCCGTTATCGAAAACCTTCAATGATGCTATCGGGCCCGCTCGAAGCGGCAACCAGGCAATTCGGTGCGCAGGCCGGTGGGCTGATGCCCCGAAACCCCGGTATGACGACATGCCTGTCCGAGACGAGCGGACGAGACGCCGCAGGTGGCGATGCCGACCGTTTGTTCGGCCAACGCGATGTATTCGACCATTTTGATCGCGGAAGACTCCGGGACAGATCTCTCGACGCCGCGAGGGGCGAACGTAAAGCGCGAACGCGAACGCAATGTCACGGTAAACGAAAGCAGTCTTCCGGCCGGACCGGCCCCGCGTCTTCAAAACCCGCAACCTATGTCCGAACTCCGCAACCGCCCCCGCAAACTAACCCCGAACTCGCAACCTTCACCCGAACAGGACAAGCAACTTTACTTTTAGCGATTACGCCGACCGTCGCAGCAGCAGCAAGCAGCAGTGTCTCGTCCAGTTGAAGATTGCGACGGATGCGCCGCGCTTGCGGGGGTTCGCAACCTAGGTCTGGACGATCCCAGCGCAGGTCGTCCAGATTGACATTGCAATTTCGGCGACCGAAGCGGGCTATTCGCACCCGACGGGCAAAGTCAAGAGCTCATCGGTTTCGTCCGGTGTGAGGCCCTCATCGGGTCCCTCGGCCACCAAATCGCCATGCTCAGCCCATCTCAGGAAGTCCGACTCGGCGCCGACGGTGACCCCGCAATAGTTACCACTCTCCGGATCGGGCACGGACGTAGAACTGCGTACCCATGCCGCCGACATCTTGGACCTGTTGCGGGCACAGGCCATCGCGCCACGCGGTGCCGCTAGCCCGGCTCCGACTTCCTGTCATGCCCGAATCTCCGGTGTTGTGGGTTTCGCTTGATTCTTGCGGTCGAATGTCGTAAGGCGCTACCACTATGCTGCCTCGCTCGCTGATACACGTGACATGTGCAACAGGTCACTGTGCGTCCGCGAGCCGGAACCATCGCGTGGCTTCAAGCGGGGTCTGATCGCGGCTGTTGCACCGGTGAATCCCACAACAAACCCATTCGAAAACGCGAAGATGATTCTGTATTGAGTATCGGAGGAATGCCATGAGCGCTACACCAACCCTGAAGAAGGCGCTGAACCAGCGGCAGCTGACGATGATCGCTATCGGCGGCGTGATCGGTGCAGGCCTATTCGTCGGCTCAGGGGTCGTCATAGGTGATACCGGACCCGGCACCTTCATCACCTACGCCACTGGCCGGTGTCTTGATCATCATGGTCATCCGCATGCTGGCCGAGATGGCCGTGGCCAACCCATCGACCGGATCGTTCGCCGACTATTCCCGGAACGCGCTGGGCAACTGGGCCGGCTTCTCGGTCGGCTGGTTGTACTGGTATTTCTGGGTGATCGTCGTCGGCTTCGAGGCCATCGCGGGCGCGAAAATCATCCAGTACTGGATCGAGATCCCGCTGTGGCTCACCGCCTTGGTCCTGATGATCCTGATGACAGCGACCAACCTGTTCTCCGTGTCCTCCTTCGGCGAGTTCGAGTTCTGGTTCGCCGGCATCAAGGTGGCCGCGATCATTGTGTTCATCGCGCTTGGTTCGCTGTTCGTCCTCGGTCTGTGGCCGAACAAGTCGATGGACTTCTCCAACCTGTGGGCCCACGGCGGGTTCATGCCGCTGGGTTTCGGTGCGATCACCGTCGGCATCGTGACGGTCATCTTCTCGATGGTGGGTGCCGAGATCGCGACGATCGCCGCCGCGGAATCGGAGGACCCGGAGCGGGCGGTGACGAAAGCCGCAAACTCGGTGATCGTGCGGATCGCGATCTTCTTCGTCGGCTCCATTTTCCTGCTGGCGACGATCCTGCCGTGGAACGACGAGACCCTGGCCGCCTCCCCGTTCGTGACCGCGTTCACCGAGATGGGGATCCCCTACGCCGACCACATCATGAACGCCGTGGTGCTGACCGCGGTGCTGAGCTGTCTCAACTCGGGGATGTACACCGCCTCGCGCATGCTGTTCGTCCTGGCCGCCCGCCGCGAGGCGCCGCCACAGCTGGTCGTGGTGACCCGTCGGGGAGTGCCCGCCACCGCGATTCTGGCGTCCTCGGTCGTCGGCTTTCTGAGTGTCATCGCCGCCGCGATCTCCCCGGACACGATATTCGCGTTCCTGCTCAACTCCAGCGGCGCGATCATCCTGTTCGTCTACCTGCTGATCGCCATCTCGCAGATCGTGCTGCGGCGCCGCACCCCGGACTCCCAACTGCGGGTGAAGATGTGGCTATTCCCGGTGTTGTCAATCCTGACCGCCGTGGCGATTCTGGCGATCCTGGTGCAGATGGGCCTGCAGGAGGACATCCGGTCACAGCTCATCCTGAGCCTGTTGTCGTGGGCAGTGGTCCTGGTGCTGTACTTCGCCAACAAGTGGTACCTGAACCGGCGCCCAGAAGCAGCGGAGGTCGCCCCAACGGAGAAGCCGCACCGGGTGCTCGTGATGGCCAACGAGACCGCCAACTCCCAGGAGCTTCTCGATGAGCTTCGCCGCATCGGGGCGGACAGTGCCGCCACCTACTTCGTGGTGGTTCCGGCCAGTCCGATCGAGACCGGGGTGGCTGCCACGCATGGTCCGCTGGATTTGATGGAGGCCACCCAGCAGGCCGCTCAGGCGAGACTGGACCACACCTTGTTCACGCTGCGCTCGGACAACCTCGACGCCGACGGCGTGTTGGGTGATCAGCGACCGCTGCGGGCCCTTGCCGACGCCGTCGACTCGTTCCACCCGGATCAGATCGTGATCGCGACATTGCCGCCCGAAGCCTCGGTGTGGCACCGCTTCGACGTCGTCGACCGCGCGCGTGCCGCCGCACGGCGTGCCGGTGACGCACGTTGTGGCGACCCCGGTGGCAACGGCCGCGCGATGACGATCCTCGCTGGATTCAGCTCGAGTCGGCAGGGCAGCGCGCCCATCAACCTGGCGGCGCAGATATCGCGCTGCACCGGCGACAAGATCATCGCCACCGCGATCGTGGAGCGGCCGTGGCCACCCAAAGCCGACCCGATCGAGGACGAGTACCTGAGCTATGTCACCTCGCAAGCTTCGCGGTCACTTGAGCGCGTGGTCAGCCAGCTGCCCACCGATCTCGACATATCGGTCGTTGTCCATCAATCGACCTCTATCCCAACGGGTTTGACGGAGCTCGCTGCGGAGCACAAAGCGGATCTTGTGGTTGTCGGGTCTTCGTCGTCAGGACTGCTGGGCAGGGTTGGGTTGGGGACTGTGACCGACCGGCTCGTGCATACCGCGGCAGTGCCCGTCGCGATCGCCCCGCGCGGTTACCCGATGAATCCCGATCCTGTGAGCCGGTTAACCGCGGCATACGGCGGCCACGCCGACGCGGTCGGCCTCATCGCGACATGTGCTGAGCTGGCCAAACAATGGTCGGTGCGATTACGAATCGTCTCGTTCACGGTGCGGCCGATAACGATGTTCAGCGGTTCGATCGAGCCGACCGCTGAAGACCTTGTCGTTGAACAGTGGTCTCGCAGGACGACCGACGAGATTGTCAAGCAACTCAACGATGCTCGCGCGAGCATCGCGATACCCGACGTTGAGGTCGTGATCGGAACCGGTCACTACTGGCGCGAGGCGGTCGAGCATGTCCCCTGGGAAAACGGCGACCTGCTTCTGCTTGGATCAGGGGGCGGCCGGACAGAAGGCTCAGGTGTTCCTCGGTTCGGCTGCCGCGAAAATCCTGCGGCACGCGCCTGTCCCCGTGATGATCGTTCCGAGACAACCAAAAGTCGGCATCGGCATGACGGGTTCGTCGCCCTCGATTACCCAGCACGATCTCTGATAGTGAGGGCGCCTAGTGGCGAGCAACTGATTGGAGTCCTGACATGGTCAATCAACTTCTGCTGTGGGCTGCGGAAAACTCTCGGCTCGAGAAGTTCGTGGCCGACAATCCGCTGGCCAGTAAGACGGTGCAACGGTTCGTCGCGGGGGCAGGCCTATCGGACGCGGTATCCGCGGCGGTCGACCTGCACACGCGGGGCATCGGCGGCATCCTGGACCTGCTCGGTGAGGGGGTCCAGAACCTCGACGGTGCGAGCGAGGCGACCAAGGGGTATTTGGAGGCCGTGGAGGCTATCGGCGAGCGGGGAATCGACTCGACGGTCTCGCTGAAGCTGTCCCAGCTGGGGCTCACCGTCGACCGTGCGGCGTGTGCCGCGAACCTGAACATGATCCTGGAACGGGCCAAGCATCTCGGTGTTGGCGTGGAGGTCGACATGGAGCAGAGCGACCTGGTCGATGCCACGCTGGAGCTGTTCCGGGAGGCCGCCGCCGGCCACCCGGCGACGCGCCTGGCGATCCAGGTGTGCCTGCGCCGCACGGTGTCGGACCTGGAGTCGTTGGCGGCGTTGAGGCCACGGGTGCGGCTGGTCAAGGGGGCCTACGCCGAGCCGATCAACCTCGCGCTGCGGTCGAAGAAGGAGATCACCGCGCAGTACCAGCACCTGACCGACTGGCTGTTCGTGCACGGCAGCCTGCCGGCCTTTGGTACCCACGACAGCACGTGCATCGAATACGCCCAGAAGGCCGCCGTCCAAGCGGGCGTCGGGAAGCGGGACTTCGAGATCCAGATGCTGTACGGCATCCGCCGGGATCTGCAGCAGACGCTGGCCGCCGACGGATATCGGGTAACGGTCTACATCCCGTTCGGCGCGGCGTGGTACCCGTACCTGATGCGGCGGATGGCCGAACGCCCCGCGAACCTGCGGTTCTTCCTGCGTTCCCTGATCGGTGGCTAAGACCCGCGCCGAACAGGCCACCCACCCCGAAGGAGTTGACTATGGATGCCGTCACGAACGTCCCGCAGCCGGTGAACGAGCCGGTCCACGACTACGCGCCGGGCAGTCCCGAGCGGGCGGAGCTCACCGCCAGGCTCGAGGAGATGGCCACCGAACGCGTCGAGCTGACCATGGCGATCGGCGGCGAGCACCGGCTGGGGGCCGGTGAGCACATCGACGTGGTGCAGCCGCACAACCGGAAGGCGCTGCTGGGGACACTGGGCGATGCCACCGCCGCTGACGTGCGCCAGGCCGTCGACGGGGCCAAGTCTGCCGCGCCGGCGTGGCAGGCGATGTCGTTCGACGACCGGGCCGCGATCTTCCTCACGGCGGCGGATCTGCTGACCGGCCCCTGGCGGGCCACGCTCAACGCGGCGACCATGCTGGGTCAGAGCAAGACCTGCTATCAAGCCGAGATCGACGCGGCCTGCGAGATGGCCGACTTCTGGCGGTTCAACGTCGGTTACGCCCGAGAGATCCTGCAACAGCAGCCGGTCAGCGGGCCGGGCGTGTGGAACCGGCTGGACCACCGCCCGCTGGAGGGCTTCGTGCTGGCCATCACCCCGTTCAACTTCACCGCGATCGCCGGCAACCTGTCGACGGCGCCCGCGCTGATGGGCAACACGGTGGTCTGGAAGCCGGCGCCGACCCAGCAGCTGTCGGCACACTACACGATGCAACTGCTCGAGGCGTGCGGACTGCCGCCGGGCGTGGTCAACTTAGTCACCGGGCGCGGGCAGGCGGTCAGCGAGGTCGCGCTGCCCGACCCTGACCTGGCCGGTATCCATTTCACCGGATCCACCAGGACGTTCGGCCAGCTGTGGGACTCGGTCGCGGGGAACCTGCGTGCCTACCGGGCGTACCCGCGCCTGGTCGGGGAGACCGGCGGCAAGGACTTCGTCGTGGCCCATCCCTCCGCCGACCTCGACGTCCTGCGGGTCGCCCTGGTACGCGGGGCCTTTGAATACCAGGGCCAGAAGTGCTCGGCGGCATCCCGGGCGTACGTGCCGCGCTCGTTGTGGACCAGGATGCGTGAGGACCTCGTCAGCGAGGTTGACTCGCTGCCGATGGGGGACATCACCGACTTCCACAACTTCCTGGGTGCCGTTATCGATGACCGATCGTTCGCCAAGCTGAGCGCGGTCATCGACCGGGTGCGCGGCGAGGACGGGGTCGAGATCGCGGCCGGCGGGGTGGCCGACGACAGCGTCGGGTTCTTCGTGCGTCCCACCGTGGTCTTGGCCGACGACCCAGACCACGAGGTGTTCACCACCGAGTACTTCGGGCCCATCCTGGGGGTCTTCGTCTACGAGGACTCCGACTACGACACGGTGCTGCGCGGCTCTGCCGCCGTCGGCCCGTACGGCCTCACCGGCTCCATCATCGCCCAGGACCGGGCCGTCATCGCCGAGGCGATGGACGCGCTGCGGTTCGCAGCCGGCAACTTCTACATCAACGACAAGCCGACCGGGGCAGTGGTGGGGCAGCAGCCGTTCGGCGGTGCCCGCGGTAGCGGGACCAACGACAAGGCCGGGTCCATCCTGAACCTGCAGCGCTGGGTTTCCCCCCGCACGATTAAGGAGACCTTCGTGCCGGCAACCGATTACCGCTACCCCTACATGGACTGATCCGAGACGCATGCCCAGCCTTGATGCCCCCGACCCGTCGACTGTTCCAAGGCTGCACGCCTACACCAGTGTTTGGCGGCTGCGTGCCGACGCGTGGACCTCGTTGGCCGACGTCACGAAACGGCTGGCCGACGCCCTGACGCCCACCGATCTGCGTCCGGGGTTGCAGGCCAGGATCACCGAGCTGGTGTTGCTGCTGGACCCCCTGGAGACCTACTGGGCCTATCCCGGTCGTGGCCAATTGCAGCAGATCGGCGCGCTGTGCGACACGGACGACTACGAGTCGGCGATGCGACTGACCGACACGGTCAGGCGTCAGCTGTCCGGCCATGAGGAGCCCACCGAACGACCGGCGTTCCAGGTCCTGGTCGTCGACGACATCCCCACGCCGGAGGCGGACGCCCTGCGCGAGGAGCTCCGCAGGCTGCGTCGACCCGAAGATCCCTTCATCTACGAGCTGGTCGTCGTCCCCAGCTTCGAGGACGCCCTGGTCGCCGTGCTGCTCAACTCCGAGGTCCAGGCGTGCGTCATCCGGCCGGGCTTCGCCGTCACCTCGCCGCACAGTCTGGCCGATATGGCCCGGTTCATCGAGAACGTCGATCTGCTCGCAGTGCAACCGCTGTCCACCGATGAGCGGATGCTGCAGCTCGGCGAGCAGATCGCCGAGCGGCGTCCCGAGGTCGACCTCTACCTGGTCGCGCAGGTCTCCATCGAGCAGTTCGCCGGCACCCTGACCCGCCGGTTCCGGCGGATCTTCGACCGCCGGGACCTCCTAGAGCTGCACCTGACGATCTTGCAGGGTGTGGCCGAGCGCTACGAGATGCCGTTCTTCACTGCCCTGCGCGGCTACAGCCGCCAGCCGACCGGGGTGTTCCACGCGCTGCCCATCTCTCGTGGCAAGTCGGTGGTCAACTCGCCCTGGATCCACCAGATGAGCGACTTTTACGGGCTGAATATATTCCTGGCCGAGACGTCGGCCACCTCCGGCGGTCTGGACTCCCTGCTCGACCCGTCGGGCCCGATCAAGAAGGCCCAGCAACTGGCCGCCCGCGCCTTCGGTGCCGAGCAGACCTTCTTCGTCACGAACGGGACATCGACCGCCAACAAGATCGTCGTGCAGTCGATCATCACCCCCGGTGACGTGGTCCTGGTCGACAGGAACTGTCACAAGTCCCACCACTACGCCCTGATGCTCGGCGGCGCGCAGGTGACCTACCTGGACTCCTACCCGCTGGACCAGTTCTCGATGTACGGGGCTGTCCCCCTGGCGACTATCACCCAATGCCTGCGGGAGTATCGCCGGCAAGGACGACTCGACCAGGTCAAGATGCTGTCCCTGACCAACTGCACCTTCGACGGCATCGTCTACGACGTCGAGCGGGTCATGCACGAGTGCCTGGCTATCAAACCGGATCTGGTCTTCCTGTGGGACGAGGCGTGGTTTGCCTTTGCCGGCTTCCACCCGATCTACCGGCGGCGGACGGCGATGGCCGCCGCGCGCCGGCTGCAGCAGCGTTACCGCAGTGCCCAGTACGCCGAGGAATACGCCGCGGCGCAGGCGGCAGGTGGGCAGCAGGACGAGGCTGGCCCGCTGCCGGACCCCGACAAGGTCCGGATCCGGGTGTACGCCACCCAGTCCACCCACAAGACGCTGACCGCCCTACGGCAGGGCTCCATGATCCACGTCTTCGACGAGAGCTTCCAGCACCTGAACGAGGAGGCCTTCGACGAGGCCTACATGACGCACACGTCCACCTCACCCAACTACCAGATCCTGGCCTCGCTGGACGTCGGTCGTAGCCAGGCCGAGCTGGAGGGCTACCAGCTGGTGCAGCGGCAGGCGGAGCTGGCGATGAACCTTCTGGACGCGGTCGAGGCAAACCCGCAGATCGGCAAGTACTTCCGGTTCCTCACCACGCCGGACATGGTCCCCGCCCGGTACCGCCGATCCGGCATCGACTTCCCCCTCCGCGGAGGCTTCTCCCAGATGGAGCAGGCCTGGCAGCGCGACGAGTTCGTCCGTGACCCCAGCCGGCTGACACTTCTGATTGGCCTGACCGGGATCGACGGCGACACGTTCAAGCACAGCTTCCTGATGGACAAGTACGGCATCCAGGTCAACAAAACCTCCCGCAACAGCGTGCTCTTCATGACCAACATCGGTACCACTCGCAGCTCGGTGGCCTACCTGATCGAGGTGCTCGTCAAACTGGCCGAGGAGCTCGACGACGAACTCGCCCGGCTCGGCCCACTCGGACGGCGCGAAAGAGACCGGCGGGTGGCCGCCCTCACCGGCAACCCGCCGCCGCTGCCGAACTTCAGCCACTTCGCCGACCGGTTCCGGCACGATCTGGGCAGCCCGGACGGGGACCTGCGGGCCGCGTACTTCCTCGCGTACGTGCCCGGGGCATGCGAGTACCTGCCACCCGAGGAGCTGGCCGCACGGGTAAGCCAAGGCCGGGAGGTGGTCTCGGCGATGTTCGTCACCCCCTACCCACCCGGATTCCCGATCCTGGTTCCCGGGCAGGTCGTCACCGCCGACATCCTCGCCTTCATGTCCGCGCTGGACACACGCGAGATCCACGGGTACCTGCCCCAATTCGGCTATCGGGTCTTCACCGACACCGCCCTGCAGGCCAGCCCCGAACAGCGCACCTCCGCCACGGGGGCCCCGCGACACGCTGACTCGCTGACTGACTGATCCGGTGCCACAAGACGGCCGTTTCGTCGGCCGCTCCACCACGAGTGTGACAGCCAGTGGCTCGTGGCACTTGCCGAACTGCGCTGTCGAATAGCCGTTGAGCTTCAGTGTTTTGGCCAGCGGTGCCTTGTTTTTGGGTCGGATGCTGCTGTTGCTATTGCCCGGCGCGGAGGTGGCCATCTCGGTGATCGCCCCCATGCCCACCGAATGGTGGTTGCGCCCGGTCAGCAGTGCCGCCCGGGTCGGAGAGCATACCGCGGTGGTGTGAAACCGATTGAGCTTCAGCCCTTCAGCCGCGAGCCGCTCAGCGGTGGGGTGTTGCAAGGACCGCCGAAGGCCGAGGCGGCGCCGAAGCCCACATCATCGAGCATGACGATCAAGACGTTGGGCGTCACCCTCGGGTGGGCGCAGCACAGTGATCGGCGGCTAGGACGTGGTTGGAACCTTGGCGTCGTAGGTCGTCAGACCAACATGCTGAGGATCTGGAATCGGCACCTATTGGCTCGGCATGACATATTTCGTGACCGCCTCGCTCGATTCTGTGGAGAGCCAGTGCATCCGGTCCGTACGTCAGGTCACAAGTTGCCGCGGCGGCCAGGTGGAGCTCGTGGTTTGGCTCGCCCAGATGGTGCCGGCGATGCCGTCCATCTTGGGCGACCATTCGCGGATCAGGACTGGCCGGATATGGCGGTGGTGCAAGATGGCGCCGCCGCCGCGGCGCGTGCGGGCAAACCATTCTGCACTGCGGCTGTGTCGATCTCGGCTGTGCGCACTCCCCTTCGGTAGGTGAATTGCGCCATGCTGGCGGGTGTCGGGGAAAGTCCTGTCGGGTCGGCTCGGTGGTCGCCAACAGTCGAACATCATCCAGTGGGCGACAGCGTCACCGCCGTCGCCCGGGTGGTAGTCCGGACGGTCGAGGCGACGCCCGACCTCGGTGGTGAACTGTCGCTGCTGATCGGCATCACCGCGCCGCAAGGTGTCGCCATGTGGGCGAGGCGATCAGACCTGCGAGGCTGACGGCTTCGGGATAGACCGCCGCGAACAGCCGGGAGGCGCTGAACGTCGCCGTCTCAGTGCCCGCCGGGATGAGGACCTCGGCGCGGCGGGTCCACTCGCGGTGAACACCGACGCCGTCTTCCCGCCGATCCGCCCAGAGGTGGCCGCAGAACAGGAACCCGGTCAGCACCGCGTCGTAGGCGGCGCGCCGGACCGTGGCGGCGCAGCAGCCGCAGGTGGTGTCGCTGCGCACGAACGATATCGTCGAGCCCGGCCAGGCCGGTGGCGGGCTGGGCGATGTCCGGCGGCCCGACCCAGTAGCGGTGCCGGGTGCAGACATAGCGGTGGTGCGGCAGTAGGTGGGTCACCGGACCGCCGGGGTGTCGTGCGTCGCAGCGTGGGCAGCCGGGTTGGGATTGATGGCGCAGCGCCGACCAGCCCGGCGTGGGATGCAGCTCGGGCAGCGCCCGGATGAGGTGCTCGCGGTGGTGGCCGGTGATGGCGGCCAGCCGGTCGGCGAGAACGTCGCGCCGCCGGCCACCTGGGCGCGGGACGCTGATCGGTTCCCACAGTTCCCGCAGCGGGAGGCCGTGCAGGTTGGCCAGGCGGGTGAGGTAGGAGGCGACGGTTTCCTGCTGGGCCGGGGCGACGGCGATCGGCAGCCGGGACAGCACCATCAGCCGGTCTGCTTGCGGATCGCCCGGCTTCCCCGGCCTGGTGGCCGCGATGCGGTGTCGGCGCGTTCGGCGGCGTAGTCGACCGGGCACGCTGTCGAGCAGCTTCTTGGTGATCTGTTCGCTGCCGTCCTCGATGGCCAGGATCGCCGCACCACGCACCAGCTGCGAGAGGCTGCCGATCATGCCGCCGCTGCGCCGGTAGAGGTATTCGTCAAGCTTGACCAGGCTGCTGCTGCGGTGGCGGTGCAGGCGCAGCAGCGACGCCAAAGCGGCGATCAGCGCCCGCCACTGCCCGCGTTGGGCGCCGGTGCCGTAGGCGAAGGGCGCGGCACCGATGACGGTGAACCGCCCGGCGATCTGCCGGCCGCGCACACCGGCGAACAAGCCTTGCGCCTCCACATCGATGCCGGCATAAACGAATGTGGCCGGCAACCGTTCGGCGAAGTACTTCAGCTGATCAGACACCTCCGCGCCGGCCCGGGTGGCCAGATTCAGGTTGTGCAGCTCATCGACGCAGACCAGCCCGACACGGGTGTGGGCGGCCGTGGCGCAGACCGCGTTGACGATGTCGGTGATGTTCGCCCGGCCGGTGAACTCCAGGCCCAGGAAGCGGGCGAACTCCACGGCCAGCATCCGCGCCGTCGCCGCCGGTGGCACCGTGACGTAAAGCACCGGCAGCCGGTGCCGATCGGCGGGATACCGCTTGCGAGTGTGCAGTTCGTGGGTGCGGCCCAACTGGGTTAGCGCGGTGGTCTTCCCGGTGCCCGACGCCCCAGAGATGATCACCCCGCGGCGAGCCGACACCTGATTGCGGTTGAGCTGCACCAACAACCGCGAGGTGCTGATCACCTTCCGGATAATCGGGGTGCTCACCAGCGGCAGGTCGGCGTGATATCCGCGGCGGCCATCGTCGTAGGCCGCCCGGTCACGCTCAGACAGCTTCGCCAGCCGGGCCGCGCCGAGCAGCACCGGCGGGTGCGGTTGCCGGTCAACGAAGCGCCGCCACCCTTCCTTCGTGGTCAGCGGCTCGTCGGCGACCGCCTCGACAGCGTTGATCCCGGCAACGATCACCACCGCTTCGCCTCGGCGTCGGCATCGAAGATCGCGAACGGAATCACGGTCGCCGGCGGGCCGTCGTCGTCGCCATCGGCGGGCTTCCCCGGTTCGGGAGGCGTGGCGTCGTCTCTCGATGGTGGCCGGTGCGCAGCTGCGGCGACGCGGGTGCGGGCAGCGATCCGGTCGCTGAGCTTGCTCACCGGCCCGGCCTGCGCGCGGGTCAGCAGGTCGTCGAGGACCCGCGCGATTTCGGTTTCGTTGGTGTCGTCTATGCCTGTCTCGGCGGCCAGGTGGCGGGCGTGGCGCCAGGTGAACTCGGCGAACGGCGCGGAGACCATCGGCAGATGCGTCCATGACACGCTGACCCATCCGTCGGGGGTGCGGACGAACACGTGGGTGGCGTCGTAGGGGTCGTAGTGCACCTCCCACAGTCCGCGACGGGCGGTGACACCGGAGTGCTGCAGGCGCCACGGCCCCAACTCGGCGCAGTCGTAGGTGCGGTAGCCGATGCGGATGCCGTAGGCGTTGATCTGGCGCCACTGGACCGGCAGCAGCTCCAGGTAGTCCTCACCGGACAGCGTCAACGGCAGATAGCCCGCAGCGGCGACCAACGCGGCGTACATCTCGTTCGGCGACAGCGCCCGCCGCGGCAGCAGCGGGTCGCGCAGCCCATCGTGTGGGCGCGGCTGCCACCCGGCCAGCAGCCACTCATCAAGCAGGTCCTGCAGCTCCGGCAGCGTCCACGCGCCGGTCGCGTCGAGGCCGCGCAGCGTCGTGTTCGAGCCGGTATATGCGGCGACATGCTGACAGAACAGCGTGTTGATCGAGCCGAACGTCGCCTCGACGATCGCCTTGTCCGTCGGGGTGCGGGGCCGGGCCCGCTGAATCGAGACCCCCAGCCGTTCACAGGCACGGGTGAAAGTGTCGGAGATGAACACCTTCCCGCCGTCGATCACGATCGTGTCGGGCACGATGACCGGCCGAGCCGCCGCCAGCTCCATCCGGGCGTCGATGTCGACCAGCCTTGAGTGAGGCAGCCGCGACGTTGACATCCGCAGCGCCGTCGACCATCCCGGCCGCATCGGTTCGGGCACCAACATTCGGGCGAGCAGTAACGCCGCGTCGACCGCCTTGGTGCCGACCGGGCGCAGCACCGCCGCGCAGATCGTGCGGGTCGCGATGTCCACCGCGATCGTCAGATCCGCCCGCACCGGCACACCGTTGTCCAGCAGCACCAGCACATCGATCGGGGTGGAGTCGATCTGCACCTGCTCACCGGCCGGGCGGCGTGCGTCGGGGTGAACATGCCCTGCGGACGGTTCGCGGTCTGCCGACGCGTCACCGCCGAGCCGAACGTGTGCCGGCCAGTGGCCAGTGCGTCGATCAGCCGGTAGAACGTGCTGCGGGCCGGCATCGGCACCACCCCCGGCCCGTAGGTTGCCTCCACGGCTCTGGTCACGCGGCGGATCAGCCGCGATCTGGTGCCCGTCGAGGTGTCCGTCTCCGCATCGATGACCTCCCGCGCCGCCGCGACCAGCCGGGCGTCCGCGCGGCCTGTCGCCTCCCACGCTCGCACCGCACGCTGATCGACCAGGCCCCACAGACCCTGCTGCGCGTAACGGGCTCGCCGCGTCTGCACCGTACGGACACCAACCCCGAGCTCGGCAGCCTTGGCCCGATCACGATCCCCCACCGTCGTGCTGGTCGGGTCGTACTCCGGCCTGGGGGCCACGCCGGGCTCAGCGCCCGGCGGCGACCCGGTCTCGATCTCGACCACGTGGCGTTCCCACTCCCGCGCCGTGTCCAGCACCGCGCCCGACAGGCTGTCCAGCAGCGCGAACGGCTCAACCGAGGGCGCCGGCTCGCTGTCGACCACGGCGAAGCCGGGTGAGGCCATGAGGTGACCGGCCAGCACCACTGAGTCGGCGCCATCGACAGCTCGCAGCCGCACCGACATTCCGGCCAGCGCCAGCACCTGAGCTCGCTGCCGTCATAGAGCACCCAGTCACCAGGACGCAGCACCGCCACCGTCGACAGCGTCATCGGCCAGCCGCCCCGCAACGAGCCACCGTGTCCTGATGCAGCGGCACCGATACGTCGACCCCCAGCACACCGCGCCACAGCAGATGAAACAGCACCGGCAGCACCGCGATCGGATCGCCCGCAGCCGCTGTGCCTGCCATCAGCGGTGTCGGCGTCACGGGCACCCGCCGCAGCACCTCGCCGACGCCTGGCCGGTCATGGCGCGGATGCCGGTCCCCGGCCAGCCACCGCAGGTTCGCCGTCACGATCGGATCAGGTACGCCAACCAGCCGATAGTTCCACCCGACCATCGCGCACGCTCGCGCGGTGGCCTCGAACTTGGCCGCGTCCCGCGGCTTGCGCCGCTCCACCGGGCGGCAGTCGACTACGACCGAAGTACCGTCCACTCGGCGAGCGAAGAAGTCCGGTGCATGCGAGATCAGTTTGCCCGCCTCATCGCGCCAGGACAGCCAAAACGGTTGCGAGGCGATGCCGACCACTGTCGGGTCGAAATCCAGCGCCATCACCTGATCGCGTTCCATCCACGACTCGAAGCCGACATGCCCGCCGGTCGTGGCCGACCACCACAGCCCGCTCAGATGCCGCTGCCCCCTGTGTGAGGTTGAACCGGCGTATCGGGGCTGCACGACTCGAACGGTGTGGCCTGCGACAGCGACACCCGGTGCTCGAGGCCCTCGTCGGTGACGTAGCCGATCTCGAAGCCGCCAACACCGACCGGCTCAGCCGCCCGCCAACCTCAGGGGGTAACGCAGTCACAGATCAACATTGTTCGCCGCGAGCGGTCCGCACCCCGGTAGCACTCGCAACCTAAATCCGGACGTCGCAAGATCCGTCGCAACCTAAATCCGGACGCCGCACCCTAAATCCGGACAGGACACCCTTTCCAGCCACCAGCCTAACCAGCAAGGCCGCGGTGCCCAACCGGCAGTGGCCATCGAAGCAGCCCAGCTGGGCCGCCGATTCGCCGTGCGCACCGGCGAAACCGAGTTCCAACGGGCACTGGCGGTGGCCTACCGCGAACACAACACCAGACTCGGCCAGAAGTGGAATACCCCCCTCGACGACGACGTCCGGGCACAGATCCGAACCACCCTGGCACGGCATCGATTCATCGACCAATACGGCCGCGAGCCCGCCGACGACCGCGAACTGTCGGGCTTCATCGCCCGCAACACCCGCGCCCGCACCACCGCGGTCGCCGGCTACGACGTGACGTTCAGCCCCGTCAAATCCGTGTCCGCGCTCTGGGCGGTCGCCCCGCTGGAGGTGGCCCGCGACATCGAGGAGTGCCACGACGCCGCCGTCGCAGATGCATTGGCCTTCATGGAACCCATGCGGCCTTCACCCGCACCGGCGCCGGCGGTGTCGCCCAGGTCGACACCACCGGCCTGATCGGCACCGCGTTCACCCACCGCGACTCCCGGGCAGGCGACCCCGACCTGCACACCCACGTCGCGATCTCCAACAAGGTCGCCACCATCGACGCCAACGGAGTGCAGCGCTGGCTGGCCCTGGACGGCCAACCCCTCCACCGGGTCATGGTGGCCGTCTCCGAGCTGTACAACACCCGCCTGGAAGCCCACCTGGCCAGCGCCTCGGACTGCAGTTCACCGAGATGACCCCACCCGGTCGGGGTAAGCGCCCGATCCGCGAAATCATCGGCGTCAACGCCGAACTCAACGCACGCTGGTCCTCGCGCCGCCAGGCCATCGAAGCCCGCACCGCCGAGCTGTCCAAGCAGTTCCAGGCAGACCACGGACGCGAACCCACCAACGTCGAAGCGATCGCACTGGCCCAGCAGGCGACCCTGGAATCCCGCGAGGCCAAACATGAGCCCCGCTCGCTGGCCGAGCAGCGCCAGACCTGGCGCGCCGAAGCCATCGAAGTCCTCGGCGGCACGCACCAACTGACACAGATGATCGGCCAAGCCTTATCGAGCCGGCGCCACCACACCCGCACTCCCGCCACCGCGGAATGGATCAGCACCCGGGCGCATAAGGCCATCGCCACCGTGGCCATGACGCGCGCCACCTGGCAGCGCCATCATGTGCTCGCCGAAGCGCAGCGCATCGTGCGATCGACCGGGCATGCCGCCGATGACACACTCGCGCAACGCATCACCGCCGCGGCGCTCACCGAGCCGATATCCCTGCCATTGGCGCGCATCGACGACGGCGACATGGCCGAACCCGCCGCGCTTCGCCGCCGCGACGGCGCCAGCGTGTACACGCGCGACGGAACCGCCCTCTACACCAGCGCCGAGATCCTCGCCGCCGAGCGGCGCATCCTGCACGCCGCCACACTCGACGGCGGCCGCACCGTCGACCGCCGCAGACGTCGAGATCGCGCTCGCGGACTCCGCCGCCCGCGGCAAGAACCTCAACCCGGGCCAGGTCGCCCTGGTCACCGAGATGGCCACCAACGGCCGCCGCGTCGCGCTGGCACTCGCCCCGGCCGGCGCAGGAAAGACCACCGCCATGGCCGCGCTGTCGCACGCCTGGCGCAACTCCGGCGGCACCGTCCTCGGCTTGGCCCCGACCGCCGCCGCGGCGATCAAGCTCGGCGCGGACCTGACCGCACCCACCGACACCCTCGACAAGTACATCCACCTCACCGACAACCCGACGGGTTCGGCGATCCCGCAATGGTTCTCCAGCCGTCGATTCCGCCACGCTGCTCATCGTCGACGAGGCCGGAAAAGCCGGCACCCTGCAATTGGACGCGGTCATCAGCCATGCGTTGGCCAAGGGCGCCACCGTGCGCCTGGTCGGCGACGACGGACAGATCGCCTCCATCTCCGCCGGCGGCGTCCTGCGCGACATCGCCGCCGAAACTGACGCGCTGACGCTGTCGCAACTAGTGCGGTTCACCGCGCCCGAAGAAGGCGCAGCCTCACTGGCGCTGCGGGCCGGGGACCCGTCAGGCATCGGCTTCTACATCGACCACGGCCGCGTGCATGTCGGCGCTGACCAGACCGCCGCCGACATGGCGTTCCACGGCTGGCTGACCGATCAGCGCGCGGGCCGCGACACCCTGCTGCTCGCCCCCACCAACGCCATCGTCGACGAACTCAACGTCCGCGCCCGTTCCGCCCGGCTTGCCGCGCTCGCCCACGCCGACCCGCAGTGGCGGCCCGGCCGCGAAACCGTGCTCTCGGATCAGCTTGCGGCCTCCGCCGGTGACATCATCCGCACCCGCGACAACGCGCGCTGGCTGCGACTGTCGGCGACCGACTATGTCCGCAACGGCTACACCTATGAAGTCCTCGACGTCGGCGCCGACGGGTCGCTGCGGGTGCGCCACATCGGCACCGACCGCGAAATCACCCTGCCCGCAGACTATGTCACCACCCAGGTCACCCTCGGCTACGCCACCACCATCGACGGCGCCCAGGGACTCACCGCCGGGTACAGCTGCCACGTCGTCGGCAGCTGAGCACATCACCCGCCAGCTGCTCTATGTCGCGCTCACCCGTGGCCGCGTCGAAAACCACGTCTATCTGTCGACGGCAGAAGACGACCCGCACCGCATCCTGGCCCCGAAAGCCACCCACCCCGACACCGCGGTCGATGTGTTGTCGAAGATTCTGGCCCGCGACGGCGCGCAGGTGTCGGCAACCACCGCCGAACGCGAAGCCGCAGATCCGCTGCTGCGGATCGCTGCGGCCGCCGACATGTACCACGACGCACTGGGCACCGCCGCCGAAACCCATCTCGGCGCAACCCGACTCGACAAGCTCGCGACCCTTGCCGACACCCTGTACCCGCGCCTCACCCACGCTGAAGGCTGGCCCGTGCTGCGCAACCACCTGGCCCTGCTGGCCTGCGCAGGACACAACCCCGCCGCGGCCCTATCGGAGGCCGTAGCCAAAGGCGGGCTCGACGACGCCGGCGACCCGGCCGCTGTTCTCGATTGGCGCATCGACCCCACCGGCGGCCATTCGGCCGGCGTCGGCCCGTTGCGCTGGCTGCCCGCCGTACCCGACCGACTCGGCGAGAATCCGCAATGGGGTCAATACCTGCATCGTCGCGGCGATCTCGTCACCGAACTGGCCGACCAGATTCGAGCCACCGCACGCGCCTGGACACCGGCCACCGCACCCGCATGGGCCAAACCCCTTATCGGGACGGCACCCGAATTGGCCGCCGAAATCGCCGTGTTCCGTGCGGCGCACCGAGTGGCGCCCGAGGACAGCCGCCTCCTCGGCGCCGAACAGTACGCGGCACGGCCGCGCACCATCCAGCGGCTCCTGCAAGACGCCGCTGTGGACGCAATCGGTCGCCGACGCCCCGCGGTCGCACGATTCCGTCAACTCATCGACTCCATCGACCCCCGCATCCGCAGCGACAGCTTCTGGCCACAGTTGGCCGAGCACCTCGCCCAAGCCGCACCCAGCCGCCCCGACCTGGCCCACCTGGTGGTGGATGCCGCGTCCGAGCATCCGCTGCCTGACGAACTGCCCGCCGCCGCGCTGTGGTGGCGGCTGTCGGGCAAGATCAGCCACACCGCCACCCTGGACACCCCCAACGCCAAGATCCGCCCACCCTGGATCAACGATCTCCACGCCGTGTTCGGCTCGGCTATCGCCGAAACCATCGCCGCCGATCCGGCCTGGCCCGGACTGGTCGCCGCGATCGCCACCGCCAACCCCAAGCGGTGGACGCCGCGCGACCTGCTGCACCTGGCCGCCGAACAGCTCGCCGACGCCGACCCCGACCGCCGATCCATCGCCGCCTACGAGTACGCCCGCTGGATCACCCACACCGTCGACATGGTCACCACCTCCGACCCGACCGCACACCCACACCACAATCTGCCCACCCCAGACCACGCACCGCTGACACGCGAGGAAGAAGAAGAACTCGCCGGACTCGACCCCGAACACATCACACCCGACGACGAGCTCCCACCACCGGATCTTGGCGACGTCGACGACTTGCAGAGATGGGTCAACGACACACTCGTCGACGCCGAACCACCACCGTCACACCCCGGTACCCCCGGCGATGAAGAAGACCTCGGCAGCCTGCAGTTCGAGGACCTCTCCCCCCGTCGCGTCCCACCAGCACCGCTGCCCGCCGCGCTGCTGGACGTGTCCGCGGTGCGCACCGCCTACCAGCAGGCCCTAGACGAGCACGACACCCTGGCCGGCGGCGTCGCCATCTTTAACGGCCCCACCCTGAGCGCCGCGATGCCACAGATTCGTGAACTGCGCGCCGCCGCCGAAGCCGACCGCCCCTACTGGCTGGCGGTGCAGGAGGTGATCGACCAATGGGCCGACGCCGACGCCCAATACGACGCAGAGGTCGCCCAGATCGACTGGGCACAGGCACAACTCGACGACCTCCTCGCCACCCCCGATACCGACCCACTCGACATCGCCTCTGCACGAGCAGACCTGCGCCTGCGACGCATGACCTTGCCCACGGTCTCCCCCGCCGAGCGCTTCTACCCGGCGCTGACCGCCGCCAACACTGCCCGCGCCGCCGCGGCCGGCGGAGCCGAGCACATCGTTACTGACACAGATGTCGATAGGGCGATTGCCGCCGCCAACGACGCCGACCGACAGGCACTGCGCACCGCGCATCGACGATGCAGTGATCTGCGGCGCGACCTCGATCGCGCCGAACTGGCGGCCGCCGCCTCCTTCGCCGCCGCCGACAGCCGTCCCGTCGAGCACGTGCTCGCCCAGCAAGCAGATCTCGAGACAGAGCTGCGAGTCCTGGCTGCGGCCGGCCAGTATCACGTCGCACTGCCGCTGGCCATCGGCGCGGGCTCCCCCGAGGACCGGACCCATGCGGCAATCGCCAGGACCACCGAGCTACCGTTCACACTCGCCGTTGTGACCGCCCCACCCGGGCGCCGAACTCACCGCCGCACTGGGTGCTGTGTCCGATGCCGCGAACAACGCCGATCGGCACATCCTGTGGTGCACACCCACCGCAGACCACCTGCCGCACAACGCCCTTGGCGGAGACAGCACCAATGTCGATGACCTGCACCAGCGCCTCACCGACAACGCGTGGCACGCCGAGCGCGGCGAAATCCTCATTGTGGAAGCCGCGGCCGCGGCTGACCCCGCTATGCTGGCCGACCTCACCGAGCACGCAGCACAACAGCAAGCCCGAGTCATCCTCCTCGACACCACCCCGGCGACGTGGCCCCTCCAGCCCTCCGCGCGGCTCCTGCACCTGGCCCACACCGACCTGCCCTGGAGCGCCACCATTGCCGACCCAACAGCCACCACCCGCCGGGGCGCGGCCACCCCGACCGCACCCGACCTCGAACCCGTTATCGGTCAGGCAGCCCGGCTACACCCTGACATGGTCACCGACGACCTGCGCGGCGCCCTCACCCGTCGCAATACCCTGTTGCGAGAACATCAACGCGCACATGACGCGCAACGCGCAGCGAGTTGGATGCGCAGCCGTGAACGCTCGGCCGCAGACGACCTCCCGCCACAACCCGGACTGGACCTCTAAAGCCGCCCCCCAAGCCCCGAGCGCATCCAAGACCGCGCCTTACCGCGCCGAAGCACCGACTGTGGCGATCGGAGTGTCATGTGATCTCGGGCAGCCGCACCAGATCCGGGTCGACAGCGGCCAGCCCTTTCAGCGACGGATGCCGCAGCCGCCCGGTGAACTGGCGGTACTCGACATCGACAACAACGCGAGGCCTCACCCAGTTGACGTGGGCGCCCGCAGAGTGCACTGCCGGTCCAGTGAAAGGTGAGTCGGCACATGTCAATTCGCCCAGTCGAACCAGCAGGGTGCGGCGCAGCCGGTCGGACAGCCCGGTGCTGACGTGACCGGCGTAGACCAGCTCGCCGGTGTCGTTGTGGGCCCCGACGAGGAGTGTGCCTATCCCACCGGTGTGGCGACCGCCGCCGGGGATGAACCCACCCACGACCATGGGGTTTCGGCGTCTTACCACGGCTCTTCGTCGGGGTCCGATAGCCGTCGGGCATTGTCGCGCTGCTGTGGCGAAATGCGCATCCGCGACACGTCCTGTCGGTGTGTCGTGCATTGAAGTGGACGGTTGCGGCGTAGCCTCCGCGGCGAGGTGATGTAATGCGGGTGTTTCCGGTGTCGTTGCCGTCGGGGCAGCGCTATTGGACGGTGCTCGATGATGAGCTGAGGGTCGTTCCCGAGGCCGAGGACTATCTGCGCAATCTGCGGCTGGGCCAAGGTCGCAGTGAGGGTACGACGGAGTCGTATGCCCGCGCGCTGGCGTTGTATTTCGGTTGGTGTCAGCAGCTGAATCTGGATTGGTGGTCTGGGGCACTCCGGTTGTCGGCGTTCATATTCTGGTTGCAGCACGGTGGGAGCCGGGGGCCGGGTCGGGTGAACGGGGTTCTTGCCGTGGTGCGGGAGTTCTGCAAGCACGCTGTGGCATGTGGGTGGACCGCGCCGTCGCTGCTGGGTGTGCTGTATGAGGCCGGCGACGATAGGTGGCTTCCCGATGAGGTGCGCGGGGAGAGTGTGACGCCACGGGGTATCGCTCGGCGTCGTCATCGGCTTCCGGAACGGCACCGCCCGGTGCGGCGGGCCAGCAACGCGGAGCTTGTCGCCCTTCTGGCGGCGTGCTATTCGGCGCGAGATCGGTTCATTGTGTTGGCGCTTGCGCGGGGTCTGCGTCGGGGCGAGCTCGTGTCGTTGCGGCGTGAGGATGTCCATTTCGTGCTCGATGCGACCAGCTTGGGCTGCCCGGTGCAGGGCGCGCATCTGCATGTGGTCCGCCGTGATGTTGCGCCCCGAGGCGGGTTTGCGAAGTCGCGGCGCCCCCGCAGTGTGCCCGCAGACGCGCTGCTGGTGCAGGCGTGGGACGCGTACTGGTGGGAGCGCGCCGCGTGTCGGCCTGCTGCGGACAGTGATTTTGTGTTGGTGAATCTGGCACGGCCTCCGGTCGGCGCGCCGATGCGGCCGGGCGCGATCAACGAGCTGCTGGCTGCGTTGTCTCGGCGTGCTGGGTTGAAACAGACGGTGCATCCGCACCAGCTGCGACACGGGTTCGCAAGTGACGTTCTGGATTCGGGCGGATCACTGGATGAAGTGCAAGAGCTGCTGGGGCACGCCAGCGTGCGTTCGACGCAACCGTATATCCACCCGGCCCCGCACCGGCTGCGGGACGCGGTGGAGCGCGTGGCCTCCTACCGCTCGAAGGAGGAAACGTGACGGCCACCGTCTTAGCGCCCGTACCTGTCGACGACGAGCTGGCCCGACTGGTCGCGGCGTTCGACGAGCCGTTTTGGAACGAGGCGGGTTGGGACGCCTCACTGCGGTTGGTGCGCCCCGCTCCAGGGCACCCCACGCTGGGCTGGCCGCGCTGCGTGATACCCGGATGCGATTTGCGCGCCTGCGGCCACGGCGGCCTCTGTCCCAACTGTCAGCGTCGGTGGCGGCGAACGTCGATGTCTAATCACGAGTTCATCGCCGCCGCCCGACAGGAGCCGCCGGTGGCGGGGGCGCGGCGTCGGCTCATCGACGCGCTGTGCCGTGTTCACAAGTGCCCGCGCCCGCAAACAGCGAAGACGCATGGTTTGTGCAATGCTCACCATTCGCAGTGCTTGGAACGATTCAAGGCAACAACGGCTGACGCCGTGCAGCGTTTCCTGCGCGAACCAGATGTTGTCCCGCTTCCTGCACTGGGCCCGTGCAAGGTGGCGGCGTGCACGCGCTTGGCGGAAAACAATAAGGGCCTGTGCATTTCGCACCAGAGCCGCCGGAAAAGGGTCCACACCACGGAGGGCTTCGATTACCGTCACTGGTTGCAAACCGAGCCTGGGATCTCCCGATGCGGCGTGGTCAACCTGCGCGCCCTTCCCGATTTGGTGATGTGGCAGCTGCTTATCGCGGCGCAACGCCGCACCCAGCAAGGACTTAAGATCTCACCCGACCATTGGGATCTCATTGCCCGCCATGTGCGTTCCTCGGGTGCGCCCTCGCTACTGGGGTTGGACCCCAATGAGATTCCCGCGTTCGAGGTGGCTCGGCTGCTGCGGGTTCTGCAGCGCGAGGCCCGCGTGGCGATTCAGAATTGGGAAGACGAACAGCGCAACGTAATATGGGATCTTGGAGTGATCGGGCTGCCCGGCACCCTGGATTTTACCGAGATCACTCAACGGTGGCTGCAGGCCGCGATGCGGTGGTGGGCTGCTGAAGAATTGCCCCGCCGAAGGGCCACCAAGTACGGCTTTATGCGCGACCACGTCCGCTCGCTGGCCGATCTGTCCACCAGCCTGCGAATACACCGGGATGATGACGGCGCCGATCCGTGCCTTCTGGGCCGCAGCGACATCTTGAACTATCTGACGCGGCAAGCGCATCGGCGTGACCGCGGCGAGTTGACCGACTGTATGCATCTGCGGCATCTACGTCAGGTCAAAATCGTTCTGGCGCAGTGCCGAGAGGCTGGCTTGACCCGGCCAGGCCAATGCATGGCCGGATTGCCCGGCGAGTTTTCCATCCGCCGAACCGACCTCCCTCGCGATCCGGATAAACGTTCCTGGCGATCCCTGCCACCTGAGGTGATCCGGGCTCTTGATGCGGCTCTTCCCCAGCTCGAGGCGGGCCACACGCGCGAGATGCGGGTGGCAGTGGAGCTGTTGATGGACACTGGCCGGCGCCCAGATGAGGTTTGTCAGCTTCCGCTGGCATGCCTGGATCAGGATGAGCCCGGACCCGTGCTGGTCTACACCGACTTTAAGACCAACCGCCGTGACCGCCGACTGCCGATCTCCACTGCCACCGCCGAGTTGATTCGCGGCCAACAGCAGCGGGTGCGCCTCCGCTATCCGCACGCGGATGAAACGCAACTTGTGTTGCTGCCTGGGACCAATGGAAATCCTTTCGGCCAGCGCCCAATTCGCGCGGCAACGCTGACCAATTTCCACCGGGAATGGGTCGACAGCTTGCCCCCGCTTCTATTCGAAGACGGCACGCCCTTCCCGAAGTCATTGGCGGTGCCCTACGCCTACCGACACAGCTATTGTCAGCGCCACGCCGACGCCGGCACCCCGATGGACGTTCTGCGCGATCTGATGTGCCACCGATCCACCGACACTACTCAGATCTACTACCGCGTCACCGAAACGCGCACCCGCGACGCGGTCGAGCGGCTAATTGACCATCAATTTGACGGCGCCGGTCGCCGGCTATGGCGACAGGCCAAGGCACTGTTGGACAGTGAACACACGCGACACCGCATCGGTCAGATCGCGGTGCCTTTCGGCATCTGCGCCGAACCCTCCAACGTGCAAGCGGGCGGCACCGCCTGCCCCTACCGCATGCGCTGCGTCGGCTGCGGCCACTTCCGGACCGACGCGTCGTTCTTGCCCGAGCTGCGTGCCTACCTCGACCGTCTCCTCGCGGACCGTGAACGGGTTCTGGCCGCTACCGACATCGATGATTGGGCACGCATCGAGGCCACACCCAGCGATACCGAGATCACCAAGATTCGCCAACTGATTCATCGCGTCGAGCATGACCTAGACGACCTCACTCCAGAGGAACGCGACCAGATCGACCAAGCATGCAAGGTGTTACGCAAAGCGCGCCAGCAGGTATCTCTCGGAACTCCGACCGTTCCTCCGGCCACCATCGACATCCGAAAGATCGGCCGATCGTGACCACAGCCAAAGTGACCACTGCCCTCGCAGAAGCCCGCGCCGGCGACTCTGCTCGACGCCACGACCGCGTCCTCCGAGCACTTGACGCAATGACCAGTGCTGGCCACGAGATCAGCGTCTCGGCCGTGGCCCGCGCCGCCCGGGTGCATCGTTCATTCATCCACCGCCACCCCCAGCTACACGCCGCGGTCACTACCGCCCAGCAGCAATCTGCAACTGTCACAGTAGATTCTGCGATCAGCACCGCCTCGCTACACGCCGATCTGGCCAACATGCACGCGCAGAACACACGACTTGCGCGTCACATCACGCTCCTCGAGAAGCGACTATCCGAAGCACTCGGCCAACAAGTAATTCGGGCGAGCGGCCTGGGCGCGGTCGATGAAACCGGCGACCTACGCCGCCACAGCACCGAACTCGAACGGCGCGTCGCTGATCTGACCGAGCAGCTACGCGATCGGGAGGACGAACTCAACGCCGCACGCGCTGCGAACCGCGAACTCATGGCTGAACTCAATCGGAGGTAGACAGATCAAGAATATGATCGACATCCATGCGCTGCAAGCCAATTCAGCCAATCGACATGGCCTTCGCATGGACCGCAACGATGGTGTCGACGGTGCCTTCACCTCCGTCGGCCATCGGTACCCCGACGCATTCGGCGTAGGGCAGCTTGAGAACTCCGCTACACATCGCCGCACCCGCTTGGGATGCGGTCACGGATTCTTTGAACGAGTCAGGTGCGAGAACGATTTTCACGGTCGGTGTTGGTAGGGTTCGCCGGCCGGCCTCATCGGACCGGAGTG